>NZ_OCNH01000009.1 GCF_900230225.1 Spirosoma fluviale | reverse complement strand
ATAGAATCCCGAAGGAATCTACCGTTCGACTTGCATGTATTAGGCCTGCCGCTAGCGTTCATCCTGAGCCAGGATCAAACTCTCCATCGTAAATAATTGCGTGACCCGCTAAAGGTCACTATGTTGTTCAACCGGCAACCGAAGTTGCAAAGTTGAGTCTTCTTGTGCTGACCGTTTGTCAAAGAACTTGGCGCCCGACCCGTTGGTCGAAGCGTTGTGGCAAAAGCTCAAAAAAGCGTGCCGGAAAAAATAAGGGGCCAAGGAACCTATCGGCTTTTGGACCTTGCTTACTTACAATATGTGTTGGGAATTTACCCTAGTTGCTCTAAGGAGCCTATCAAACAACGGCACAAAGATAACCTACAGTTCCCAATAAATAAAGCTTTTTAACACTTTTTCTAATGGGCTGGTCATTTGACCGTTTACCTCGCAGGCGGATTTGCATCACTTTAAAGCCCTAGAAGCGTACGTGTGAATAACCTCAGCAAGCTGTCCGGAGTTCCGATCAAAACAAATTTTTATCATTTATTTTTTTGGGCTACTGGGCAACTTTATCCTTATAGTCAGGTGGACTTTAAACGTCTATTAATGCCCTTATACAACTAAAATTTAACATCTATCAATTTAGTAGAGCTCAACCGGTTCTAAAATTTTTTCGTGACGAAGCTCTTCACCGATCCCAATCCTTATTTGGTATTCGCTCTCACCGTTTGTTTAGGAACTCTGTTGACGTGAACTATGAGATTTTTTAGCCACGTAGTGGTTAGATAATTGTAGAAAAAAGGCTCTGGGCGTCAACAGGCTTGCCGTAGGTACGCAACGGGCTATCATGTTGCGTACCTACGGCAAGCCTGTGGGGTGTATTTCCCCTTTGTTTCTACAACTAATTCGTGCCTATGGCACTTAGTCAGCTCATAATCAGCCTAAAATCTCATAGTTCGCGTTCCGTTACCTTAATTTACGGCTGTTTAGGACAGTCATATCAAGAGCACTTCGGTTATCTTGTCAATACCGAACTAGCGATCATTTTAAACAGATAATAGCCTAAGAAAATAGAGAAACATATGCAAAACTTACCCGGCTTCCATCGCTCACCAGACAGCGACCCGGAGGGAGAAGTTCCCTCAAAATATGACCTGAAAATAGTGAAAGTCTGAATGAGACAAAGCAGGACGTAACCCCGGTTACAAGCAGTCCTGGCGAGGAGCCATACGTAGGCAGTTACGCCGATCTATGATCCGGATCAATCATCTGACCGAAACGTGCCAGACGATGGTCCCAGCGGAGAGAATACCAAGAATGATGGCGAACAGGGTGGTGGGCTGTGGACCAGTGGTGGCACTGTTACGACAGGCACACCCTACCACGAGGAAACTAATGAAGACGCGGATTAGCTGACCCAACGTTTAACCAGCCCTTAACCAGAGAAGATTACCTGAGTTAAGTGGGTAAATACACGCTGAACGTTGCTCCCAGACCGGGTTGGCTGGTAGCTGTAATGAACCCGCCGTGGTTAGCTACTACCTTTTCGCAGATGGCCAGACCAATACCTGTTCCGGCGTATTCATTTTTGCTGTGTAACCGCTGGAACAACTCAAAAATTCGATCTACATACTTGGGGTCAAACCCGATTCCGTTGTCAATAACATCGATCCGGTAGTAGGCTGTTGCCTCATGAGCAGTATCGGTAAGCGTGGGTAAGTCCCCGTCGTCCAACCACTGGCTGGTTACTTGTATACGGGCCTGGACCGTTGATTGGCAGAATTTCAGGGAATTACTAAGCAGGTTTTGGAAAAGCTGGGTTAACTGTAATTTATCGCCAACAATCGTCGGCAGGTTGGCTACCTCAACAATCGCACCCGTTTCCTGAATAACTAACTCCAGATCGGTCAACACTATGCTCAGAACGTCGTTAAGCGATACGGGTGTTGTTGTGTTTTGCCGGGTAGCAATGCGGGAAAATGTCAGCAGGTCCTTGATTAAGACAGACATTCGGGTAGCCGCGTTCTGCATTCGCTCTAGGTAATCGACTCCTTCGTTTAGCTGACTGCCGTATTGTGCTTTGAGAATGTCGCCAAATGCCTGAACCTTTCGCAGAGGCTCCTGTAAATCGTGGCTGGCTACATAGGCAAACTGTTGCAGATTGGCGTTTGACCGTTCCAGATCTACAATCAGCGTCTGCAACTGTCGGGTACGCTCCTGAACCTGTCGTTCAAGTTCCTGCTGTACTCGTCTCTGTTTGGTAACATCCTGTGCCGTGCCACTTAGCTTATATGGTTCGCCTTTTTCGTTATAAAACGTTCTTCCGAGTATGTGAAGTACACGCTCATGCCCGGCTTCGTTTGGATCAAGAGTATATTCAATGTCATAGACTCCGTTGGTACCGGGTGCCAGTGCCTGAGCAATAGCTGCTCTTACTCGGGGGCGATCAACCTCCCGAACGGGTCGATAGGCGCGTTCGGGCGTAATAATCTCATCGCTGCCGATGCCAAACCATCCTCGCAACCGCTCTGAGTAGTATAAGGTAGACGTGGCCAGGTCGATCTGCCAGGTGCCTAACTCAGCCAGTTCGATTGCTCCTCGCAGCGTAGCTTCGGCTTCTTCTATGGCCTGTCTGGTCTCTTCTGCACACGTCACTAATACGCCCGTCGGCACCCCTGAATCGTCTGGAACAGGGGTATAGTCAAACGTACAATATAGGTCTTCTTTCTTGCCATTTCGGGAGTAAGAGACTAATTGCGCTTCACTCCAGACAGCCTCTCCATTAGTAAGGACGGTATCAACCTGTACACTGGTAATAGGCTGTATTGCAGGCCAGACATCAACGCCCGGTTTGCCAAGAGGATCGATGTGTTTCTCTTTTATACCAAGAATGGGGCGATAAGCATCATTATAAAAGCAGATAAGGTCGTTTCCCCAAAGCAAAAACATGGGTACTCTTGACTTGAGCAGAAGGCTTAACGTAGTACGAAGGCTACAGGGCCACTGATTAGGCAAACCCAATTCGGTTTTTGACCAGTCATACTGGCGAATTAGTGTACCCATCTCGCCACCATCCGCTAAAAAGGTGCATTGATTGTTCAACGTAGTAGAATTTAGCATAATGACTAAACCATGCTACAAGTTAACTATATAAATTAAATAGATTTTCGAGTAAATCGTAAAGTGAAAATTTCAGAGTGACCACTAATCAAAACTACACAGGGCCAATTACAGTTAAGTGCTCAGCCAAATAAGTTTGGCAGCTACATTGGTCATCGTACCAATTCGCTCAACTATACTGCACAAACAACCGTACTTACGCAAAAGACCGGACCCGCTGACGGCCTTCCCATTATTGGCGATGATGATAACCCTATTGGTATGTTTATGTTGGGTAAGCAGTTGGAGGTATGGAAATTTGAAACTGGGAAAGAGCAGTCGCTTCATCCCCGTTGGGGAGCGTTCTATCGATGGTACTTATTTACCGCCCTGGAATCGGGCATTACGAGTAGGCTTAACAGAAAAAGGCGAAACTGGCCAAACTACTCAATTTGAAGACCTTACCCTCAACTCCGGGCGTTAAACAAGGTTGGCCTGGAGATTGGATACCGACTATACACCATTACTCATTGTCTTTACCAACTTACTTACCGCCTGCTGTACCAACAAATCTGTTGAATAACAAATTCCTATTTGTTGTACATAGTAAGTGATCAAGGGGTATAGTGACGTTGAAGTAGCAACACGCTCACGGGGAGCGTATACTTTCTTTGGTAATGAAGACATGTCTGCTAAAAACTACGTACGAAGATGTAAATATAGTATATTATATAGATTGAACAACTAAGTTTAAGGAGTATGCTAGCCCTTTATTTATACGTATATACCGAAATAGTATACTACCGTTATTTTAGTATTTTGCGTTATTAGTTCCCTGTTAGCTATTAATAAATGTGTACTTTCAATCAATTAATACCAGCAGGTAGTTGACTATACATAATTTATACGAGTCTTTTTTACTTTGTATAGAGGATACGGTCAGGTGTAGCATTTGTGTAGAATACTACATTTGGCTACGAGGCCACCCAAATTAGCTTAATGGGTGGTCGCACCTGGTTATGCATAGTAAACCTCATCAGTTTATCGGGCCACAAGGCAAATTAACTCAACACATAGCCCGAAAAGAAACGTTTAATGTTGCTGGGTAACTAGCTTAAATTAAGTTGACAATACCAGTTCTAAAGTCCAGCTTATAAGAGTTGTCCACCCTGAAGTACAGCAAATCCATTTGCATTTTCCTCCAGACCAGACTCTGTCTTACATCCTTTTGTAAATTCATTTATGGCATTTAGAAAAGGTTTATCCCTGCGCAAAAGATCAAACCAAAACCCCTGATTTTCCAGGAATCGTTTTAGTGTAAATCGTAATATATAGCGTAAAGGTTGGTCACAATATTTTGGAGCGTATTTTGAGAAAACACTTTTCTTTAAAAAATTTGGCGAGTAGGTCTCCTTGCTACTCATATAAGCGTAAACAATGTTACCAAGTGTTTCCACAGGTGTTACTACGATAGCAACTCTGTCTCTCGGACCGTCGCTATTCAAGAATCGAAGCAGGGGATCGTATTTTAGTTTCAGACGATCCAGTAATAAAGTAGTTGATGCTTCATCACTAGTCCACTTTTCACATTTTGTTGGCACTAAAAGTATAAGTTTATCACTCTTTAAGTCTTTATAGGCTTCCTGAAAAATACGAAGTACACCAACGGAACCATTACCATTTTTGTCCGTTAAACCCTGATTTTTTTGTAGCAGAAGTGGATCAAATTTACTGTCTTCCATCATCAACGCCAGGGTATCCACTGCAATCATTGTCACATCACATTCACGGATACGCTTAACAACCTCGTGTTGATTTTCCAGTAATTGTTCACCCGGATAATCTCGAAACACTAGTTGAATTTTAGGCTTTTTATTCTTTTGTCCGAGCGTAAATTTATACTTTATATCTGTTACTCCATTTTTACGACCTAATCGTGTAGCCGGCACCACATCCGCATTGTTGAGTGGCATCTTTGTACTCGTATCAAATGCCTTTTGCATATCTCTAACCGGCTTTCCCAGCAGAGAATCCTCCTCATTAACTGCCCTTATTTCAAGGTCAATATCAGTACTAATGACTTCATCGAATTGGTAGTAGATAGAGGAAAGTAGACTAGTCTTACCGACACGTGCCTGACCAAGCACTGTTATGTTAAATTCTTTGAGCATATCTTAATTATCAATTTCGGATTCTACTAACAGGATGGCTCTGTTAATACTGATTACTCGTTCTGTAACTTCTAACCACTGCCGATGTAATCTATTGCTAATTGTTAATTGCTGGAAGTGTTCTGGCCAGATTTGTGCTCTGTTTTCCATGTAGAAAGATTGCCACTCTTCTAATGCATTTTCGGAGCGTAAAACTTTGTCGACAAACTGCTCGCCTATAGCAAAAATTGCCTGGTTAATTTCAACGGGCCAATGTTCCAATTCACCTTTAAGACTTTCTAACGCCATTTTTTGCATGGCTACCAGAATATCCTGAACTTCTACTGCCGAAGGTTTAGGGCCAAGCTCAGCATTTCCGGAGTCGGGGGTAAGACAATCCAGATGATTCCGGAGCCGATAATACAAAAAGCCCTGGTATGAAAGCTGGAAATTGGCCAGGATGCGGAAAGCAGAATGTAATATAGGATACTGATTATTTAATAAGATGGCTAAATCTTTTAAAAATTCCGTATCTGTGTTTGAACTAATGTGACGTAAACGCCCCTGGGTCTCACTTCTCAGTACATCAATCAGTTGTAATTTAATATCTTCGACGGACTTGTTCAGGCCATCCTCCAGGCTTTCAAAATGCAATGCCAAATAAGTTCTGATGTGATTCAGGTAGTATTCACTGGCAGATTTGTACCCGCCAAGCAGATTTCGGGTGTCTTCGATTTGCTCGATACTGGGTACTCCGGAGTCTAAATATGACCTTTCCTGCGCATTGATGACATATTCATAGAACGTTTCGTTAGATTTCTCCCGCTGATCACGTAGCTTTTTAATCTGTTCCTCAAACCCGGTGTAAAGACGTCTGCTCACATCTCTAAAAAGTCGATTGAAGACCGTAAAGTTAGGTGGGGTCGACTCCGTTGCTAAAAGAAGAAGATCCTTGGCTTTGGCTAGTTCGGTATCAACCTGCTCCTGTAAAATACTCAGACGATCCTGTAAAGAACTCAGGTAAGCATGGTCAATTTTTTCAATATTCCTTGTTAAATGATCCAGTATCTTTTGCAGGATTACATCATTAACCTGATCAGCATCTGAACAGTCGGCAATTATCGATCCGACGAACTTCATCTGATCTGATTTCTCTGCAAGCAATCGCTCACAGTTTCTCAGATTATCCTCGTTCGGAGACGACGAACGCACATGATTCATTACTAAAAAAGTCCACAATTCTAATGGCAATTCAGGTAATGTACTGCGTACTTTATCATATAACTCGATCTCCTGGGGCTTCCAGACATCACCCAGCCCTGATGGCTTTTTTACGAAGAGAATAATATCAACGTCGTTACTGATTGTACTGGTTAGCCAGCCCTCACCTACTTGTCCTGTATCGCCAAGACCGGGCATATCAACCAAAGCAATCTGGCCTATATGTTTGTGCGGAAAGCTACAGATAATACGCGCTTCGCGAACGGCTAAATAATTACAGAATACCTGTTGACCAAACGAGTTATCCTGAGCTACATATTCGCGTATTTTCCCGATGGGTACGTAATGAGGAGATGGCTGAGACAACAGATTCTTATAATCGGGCAATCGATTTTTGTATAACTCCAGCCGCTCGTATTTAACTTTCAGATTCAAGCTTTGCTGTTTTTCAGCAGAAAGAGCAGGTAGTGGATTAGCCTCAAACCACTCCATTGTTAAGTTGTCGGTGGGTAAACCGAACAAATCTTTATAATAGGGAGCTAACACATCCCGCACGAATTCTTGTTGAGTGTAAAAAAATATCTCTCCATGTGCTTCAACGGAAGGGTTATGAATTATTGTACTTCGGGCTCCGGTACAATGTCCGTAAGGACTCGCAGGAATCGCATCATCTGACAGACCCGTCAGGCTACGCAAAAGCTGGCTTTTACCCTGTCTAGCTAAGCCAATAACACCAATATTTAAGGTTTTTCGAACAAAACGAGAATAGTATCTGCTTACAGTTTCAACCTGTGCTGATATTGTTTTCTTAAGACTACCCAGTTCGATGCTTGTTAAGCGAATTCTGATCGTCTCGTTATCTATTGAATTTAAAATTTCTTCACGCTGCTGGTCCATTAATTCTATTGCAGACTTTAAGGACAGAAGCTGTTGTCTGATGGTGTTTAATTTATAGGCTAATGTTTGCCTTTTAGCAATGATAGTACTGGTTTGTTGTTCTCGGGTAAAAGAATTTAACATCGTCTGTATGGGTTAGTAATTGCACAAGTCACGTTAATATTGAACATTATGCATGCATAATGTTGCCTGCAAATTTCGTCAATAGACTTAATTCTATGAGGAATAGCATTCATCGGCTTTAGACATGATTATAAATTTCTTTTTATGATCAGTTTCATTCGTTAATGCTGGATAATTGACAGCTAAAATCTTTTAGTTCTCTAACCAGAGACGCAAATGATTCAGTGGAAATTAAGGTACCTTTTAGTGAGTCTTAGCCCGGTTAAATAGTCCCTTAAATGAAAAATTCGTACAGAGCTGTGTTGTATACAATACCTTTGCTCACTTACTTATTCAATAGAAATATTTACATAAGTAAATAAGTAACACAAACCCGTTACCCAAAATATCTACGTTTAGTTCGTAGAATAACTCTGCGATTCAAACAGAGTGTTCAAAACTTAATTGGACGCTGTGTTGATATCTTTATGGACATCAAAGACTCTTCGTCCTACTAAAAATTTTAAACTTTAGCTGATCTTAAAGTCCTACACGGCGGACTTAGCCACAGCAAATTGTAACCTCTACTGAGACAAATTTACCTAAAACACCCAATATTGAAACAAATTTATACGAAAGTAACTTAAAAATTATTTAGAGGATAGCTTTCATGTTATGAAAACAATAACCTTATCCAAACCTGCTTATTTACCATTAAGGGTAACTACTCTCGCTTAAAGCCTGCCCATCACTGAAGCCAAAAAACACAAAATTAAAATAACTAAGTAATTGCCTATCAGAGCTTTACAGCTTTTTTGTCTTTTCGATTTCACTCTAGTACTCAGTCTGGAAAACTAAGTAAAACTACCCTGATCAAAAAAACCGAAATACTTGATTCCAGGCATTTCTGAAAATTCTCCCGCACTAGCCATTCGATTCAAAGCTTATTATTCTGATTAACGCGCTTACTAAGTTCATTCATTGCATTAGACCGCTCCACACGTTAATCAGGTGTAAGAATCTGATTGAATGGGTTACCTTAATACACAAGCATCAGTATCTGTCTGTGCACCTATTTATGCCTAACAATCACGCAGAAACATAATCCAGACAATCAACTTGTAGTTCTCGTACTAAACATATTGCTAATTTTCGAATACAACAAATTATAAATAATATATCTATCTAAAGAACTCATTTACATAAACACAAATAGGTTTACTACTACAGATAAATTACAGTATTCCCCTTCTTTTATTAACTCTTGGTCGTATTATATATATTGACCGCTATAATCTGCCTTATCTTCTAACTCACTAGTAGTTAGTTTATATATTGAGTACATATACTTATAACCGGCCTGTTACAAATGGATAATATGCAATTAAGGGGTATTGGTTATTATTTGGTTATCAAACAGTTATCGTTACTGTAAATACTTATTAAACCACTGTATGTACAGATATTAATTTGTTAATCAGAAGAGTATTGCGATAAGAAACCCGCCAAGAAGGCATGTTGAACAACTAATTAACAGGTTTACTGGAAGGATACAGCGTTTTACAGACGATGTTATTTAGGGAAAATAAAGCCTATTACTAAGCCGTATTAACCTGTGTAGCGTGTAAGACCTTTTCGACGAATTTTTTGCCAATTACACACGTCATGGACTTTCATAGATTAAATGCAAGTATACTTAGTTAATTATCAAGTGAAATGTACTGCAAATAGTTATATATAATATTTATAATTATGAATTGTTATTATACGGAAATAATAGTAATACTCAAGACTTAAACTAACTGTAGTAGTGTAACCATTCATTTAAATCAGATAGATATGCTGATTTACAGGTGATTATTGACCAAATAAGGTCAATAATCACCTGTAAATCAAAAAGTTAACACAAATTCGGAGCTATGTGTGTACCATAGCGTATTCACAGACAGTTCACTCCCGAATTTACGCTAACTTATTTCATGTTTACCAGACTCTTATCGGCAATTAGAATGGGCGCATCGTATACAGGAATGTCGGTAAACGTAAGCACGGTCCCCGTTTTTTTCCACTGGCTGGCCGGAATGTCATACACCCCCCCAGTGATGATGTCCACATATACCGGCTGATCGATATTGCCGTTGGCAAAGGTGAAGGTCAGCTTACGTGTTGCATTCGACTCCACTGGGATGAAATCGTCCGACCAGATGGTGTACAGCTGTTTTTTACTGTCTTTGTGCTGGTAGGCGTAAACGGCCAGACTCCGGTCGGTGCTGCGGGTATAAACCAGGTGGCTTTTGTCGGTCGGAATGTGAGCTTTGTTGTAAGACACCTCCAGATTTTTGACGCGTTGCAACGAGTGATCGAACAGAGCTGTCACGTTCTGAACAGCGTAATAGGCGATTTTGGGTCGAATCGCTTTTTTGGTTGAATCAGACTGGATCAGCCCTTTGTAATTGAGTCGGTGAATGGGTCCGTTGGTGTAGGCCATTTCGATAATGCCAAACACGCTTGTTTCAATATCATGACCCAGGTCACCCAGCATCCGGCGGGTATACCATTTAGCCTGCGTCAGCTCCGACCAGTCGTAATCGCCCAGCGCCCCACGCCCGAAACCCGGACTAGATGGCGCTCCGTTTTCGCCCTGCCGCAGTGGAATGTTCGGCGCGTATTTGTCCAGCACGGCCCGTAGTTGCATCACCTTTGGGTAGTGCGAATCGGGGTTATAGGTGTAGTCGTGGTAGGTAAAGTTATCGAACAGATTTATCTTCTTTTTCTCGGCCAGAACCTTAAAAAAGGCATCGGCATAGTCCAGCCCGATATGACCCAGCGACAGCCCCGACACCTTCGCTTCGGGTTGAATACGCTTGATGATGTCGATGGTACGGATGTTCATGGCTGCTGATTTTTCAGGCGTATTTTCCAGATTATCGCCAAAGTTGGGTTCGTTCCAGATCTCCCAGTCGACCACCTTGTTTTTGTAGCGTTTCACCAGGGCTTCCACCCAGCGATCCCAGGCCGCGAGAGCCTCGGGCGAGGTAGGTACCCCAGCCCCGAGGTTCGACCCGCCCCCATTGGGGTAGTTATGATTCCCGTAGGAGGTTTGCAACCAGGGTTTAAGACCGCGTTTGTGGGAATCGTCGATAATATGGTCGAGCCATGCCCAGTCGTATTGTCCTTTTATTTTCTCGGTCTTGTCCCACCCCGCCTGCATCCGCAAGCGTTTGATACCCAGCGGAGCAATGTATTCTTTAAATTGATCATAATCCGTAAAGTCCCGGTCCATTGTTTCGCAGCCAAGCAACCAGTTGGACGATTCGATTTCGCTGGTCGAGCGGGGTTTTACGCTGCCCAGATAAGGAAGGTCGATTTTGAACGATGTCTTGTTCCGGTCAGGGCCGGTGTTGATCTTTTGAGCGAAGGTGGTTTCATGGACGATCAGCCCAAAAACTGTCAGGCTTAACGCCCCTCTTATTACAAGTCGTTTCATATTGATTAGCTAAGCAAAGTTCTTAAAATGAGCGATAAATCTCCTGCTGGTTGTTGCATCTTTCTATGTCACTTCGCGGCTACGCTACCCGGTATAGCCTTTACCCGCAACGTATCTGTCTTCCCGGCAGCGGTTGTCCGTTTAACCACAATACGGGTTACCCCCGGATTGGGTGAATCCTGCAAAGCCAGCGCTCCGGAAACATCCTGAATCTCGACAATAGCTCCTTTTGGTTCAATCACCACCCCGAGCAATTGGCCATCCTGCCTCAGGAGTAGTCCCGTTGGTGTGCGCGTCACGATGGCTTTGGTCAGCCATTGCCAACTCACATCAACGGGTTGACTACCCGTTGTCCATTGATCCTCTATGCTTACCGAGCGGTCGGGATTGAGGGTTACGTTTCGCTGTACGCGTTCAACCTGATTCCGGTAGACGGGTGTTAAGTCGACCGAATTGCCCATACTCCCGTTTTTGGCGGGCAGCAGGCTAATTGGTGCATTGCCGGAAATGTTCTGATACGCCCCGCCGAAACGAAGGATATTGTGTCCTTCGGGACCAACCCGGAAGGTGGTCCAGCGGGTGCTGCTTTGCGCATAACTCCACAAATCCAGTTTAGCCGCCCGCATTTTGTCGTAGCTTTCGGTGCCCAGGTCGATAGCCCAACGAACGCCGTCGGCTTCGAGTACAAAACTACCCACGTCCATGTGTGCGTGCGAGTGGTTGGGCGTTCCGCCTTTGATAGCTACAAACGTCGCTTGGGGATCATTCCAGGCCGACCGCATCACGGCCATCGGCAAAACACCCTGCGATGTCCAGTGCCGGGGCGATGTGCTGGTTGATTTTCCTGCTAATTCCGGACTCCACCACAGCAGTTCAAATGGCGTATGGCGGTTGGAATATACGCTGCTTTTCGTGTTCGAGACAGCCGCCCGATACAACGCATGTACATCGGCAAGCTCCTGCCGGGCGAGGTCCGGCCGACGGGTTTCCCGTGCGAACCACAGCATGATGGGTTCGTTCTGGGTTTCGAGGTGATAGTCGGAATAGTTGAAGTCAAAGCCGCTCGGCCCCACCATTTGCAGGTTGTAATCGGCCGTTTTCAGGAAGCCGGGAAACGTCTCAAGCCCATGACTAGTACCCAAAGCCGAGCGTAAGGCTTCGATCAGCAGTACATGAAACGTGGTACCATACGACCAGTAGCTGGGGCCTTCGGGATAGGCTCCGTCGGGTGCGTAGACGGCTCCGGCATGAGGCACGTTTTTAATCGCCCGGTTGATGATCTTCTTCGCTAGTTCCGGTTCCCGTTCCGCAATAGCTAACGCACCTACTGTCAGACCGCCATGACAAACTTGTGTCCAGTTGAAATCGCCATCTACCCAACTCCCGCTTCCCCCGGAAACCTCCAGCGATGGCAACAAAGCGTTTTCAACAATGGCCCGCGCCAGTTGGTCGCGCTCGTCGGGAGGCAGCTCAGCATAGAGCCAGTCGAGGCCGATGCCTGCGGCCAGCGCCCCCTCGCCAACGTCCAGAAAGTGGTTGGGAGCCCAGTCGGGCAGGGCTGCGAGTTGCTTCAGTTCTTGCCGGGCACGAGTCAGAAACCGCTGATCGCCCGTGAGCCGGTAACTCATGGCCAGCGCAATAATACGTCCCTGCACCTCCCGCATTGGCCCAAATTTGAACCCTTTGGTAGGATAGACAATAGTGTCGGCGGTCAGATACTGTTCAGCGGTCCGCTGCACGTAGACCTTTAGTTGACTGGAAACCGAATCGTTCTGGTTTTTCAGCGAGACAAAGCGGGCGGCATTGGCAAACAAACGCGGATGATCGGGCACCGTCAATGCCTCAACCTGCGCCTGAGCACTAGCATACACGCCCAGCCAAACTGCCAGGAAAAACCAGAAAGGGATTCCTAGAGGTCGCATTGGAGCAGATATTTCATCCCGGCGGGATTATTGTCAATGGTTTCAAATACTGACTTAGCATCGGCCAGTGGCGAAATCTGCGTGATCAATGCGCCGAGTGGTAAGGTGCCCGGAGTGGATGCTTCCGATGCGGCCAGAGCGATAGCTTCCTCGAAGTCTTCGGGTTCATAGACACGAGCCCCGATCAATTTTAGTTCGCGCCAGAAGAAGCGGAACAGATCAACGGCCTTGGGCTCGGCATGGATGGCCACCATCACAATCCGGCCCCGAACACGCGGCAACTGCGTCATGGTCGTAACGCCCGCCTGCACACCCGACACTTCGAAAACGACATCGGCCATTGCACCCTTCGTAAAGTTCTCAACATGAGCGACCAGATCCGTATCTTTGGGGTTTACCGTTGCCAGCCCCATCGACTCAGCCAATTGCAAACGCGCTTCGTTGACTTCCGAAATCAGCACATTCGCGCCTTTCTGGCGGGCCACCAACGCGATCAGCATTCCGATGGGTCCACCACCAATGATAACGACGTTTTCACCCGCCTTCACCTCACCAAGCCGTACATCGTGACAGGCCACGGCCAGCGGTTCAACCATTGCCCCAATGGTGAGCGGCAGATTGTCGGGTAGTCGGTGAAGGGTGTTGGCCGGTACGTTCCAATACTGCTGCATGCCGCCGGGCGTGTCGATGCCGATAAACTTCAGGTTCTGCCCAATATGACGAACGCCGTTATCGACGGCCATTGCCTGACCCGGCTTAAGGGGCCGAACCGTTACCCGGTCGCCCACCTGCCAGCCCGAAACACCCTCACCTACCACGTCGATCTCAGCCGACACTTCGTGACCGATCACCTGCGGCAGAGTCAGCCGCTGGGCCATAGCGCCGTGGTAAATATGCACGTCGGTGCCGCAAACGCCACAGTACGCCACCTTCAGACGGACCTCGCCGGGGGCTACCGGCTGCAGGTCAACGTCCTGTAAATCAAATGTTTTATTTCCTGTGAATTGGAGTGCTTTCATTGGTTTTGTTTTTGTGTTGTAGAGACGCATCCTTGCGTCTCAGCATGCGTCAGCAATAGGTTGCCGAATGGTACGCTGGTAGATGACGTTGACTCGTGTGGGCTGATGCGTTATTGCTTACGCATGTGAGACGCAAGGATGCGTCTCTACAGTAATACCTGTCTTTCCAATATCTGCAACATATTCCCGTCGGGATCAAACAGGTTGCGGACTTTGCCGCCACCAATGGCGTTGATGACCGAGCCGCCCCAGACAACGTGTTTCGTGTCCAGAAAGGCGATGGCTTCGTCGATGTTTTCGACCCGCAAAGCCAGATGCGACCAGCCGGGGGTCCAGGTAGTGCGTTCTGGCCGGGCGGTGTCGTCTTTGGGCATCACTTCCAGCAAGGTACCATCGGGGGCTTTAAGCATCCAGACGGGCTTCTCGTGTTTGAACCACTTTTCGTAGCCAAATACCTCGCAGTACCAGTCGGCAAGCTGCTCGACGTCATTGGCCGCTACGCCGGGGTGATCGATTCCTTTTATAATTAGTGACTTACTCATTGGCTACAATTCGATTCAGTGAATACGTATCATTTTCCTGCCGAAGTACATCCCAACGTCGCCCATGCCCCGAAACGATCGAAAGCTGATTAGCTTCTTCATCCTGTACGATCAGCGTCCACTTTTTCTGCCCATTCGACAGCGTGAATGCATTTCCTTCCTCGGTTAATGCCCAGCGATCCAGTACAATGGCATCGTCGAGGGCAATGGCGTGCAAAACCGTACGGGTAGTTGCCGGTGCCGATTCTGTCCAGCGGTAGAGCAGGCCACTACCGGGTTTCCCTTCGCCGTATTGATTCGGCTCTACGTGATATGCGTCATGGACGTACCCGTAAACGGGGTGCCCGATTTTACCCCTACCACAGTGAAAGAGCTTCATACCGGCCTCATTACGCCGGACCGTCAGGCACGCAGGTTGTGTGTCGACCTGCGCTTGTCCATCGCGGTTATTAACGAGCCAGTTCCACACCGTAGTAACGGGTTGGGTCGCTTCGATCCGGTCAACGACGAACAAGACATTACTGCCTGCCATGAGCCAGAACCGTGAAAAGCGTTGAATAGGCGCACCACAGGCTTTACCGATCTCCGAGCCAACGACCGAGACCACATCGTCGCGGTCAACCAGCAACCGCCGATTTTTCCGGTCGACTGGCGGGCCGGGTACACCGTTGACCAGTAACCGCCGAGGCAGCACGCTTTTCTGCTCCAGCATGGTCGATTTAGCCATGTCTTCCTGCAAACCCAGCGTTTCTGCTTCCACTAAAAAGGTGCAGGTGTTGTGTGTTTGCGTGCTGCTCTCCAGTCCGTGAATCAGGTTTCGGTAGCAGCTATGGCCGGGGTCGACCAACAACCGTTCACGGTTGTAAACGAGAATGAAACTGTTGAGGTCGCCATGCAAATGACCGGGGCCATGCAGTCCATCGCCCCCACCGTTAATGGCTACGATGGTTCGACCCCCGCTGGAGCCGGGCAGGCTCCCGCCGGGGCGGGACAGGCTGTCCCAGGCGTCGCGCATGAAGGTGTGGCCGTTACTGAAGGCCGTTGTCAAGGGCAAACCCACTTCCTGCGGACTAATGGCTTTTGTTTCGTAGGTCAGCAGCGGCAGGGTCAGAAAACCCCAATCGTTGTGCATCCCAAAGGTGGCTAACTCATGAGGCCCTTGGGTTGGACCGGGGCGACGCTCGCTGGGTTCGTAATAGATGGTAAACAGGCCCCTCGCCAGTTGCTTTTCGTCGTCGGTTCCGGCGCGAACGGCCAGGTGTAGTAATAAATCGCCGGAAGGGCGGAACAGAGCCGCGCTATCGTTGAAATTGGCCGCACGGGCACGGGGTTCGTTGCCCCAGTCATATCCGTTACCACCCGACAGTGGTTTGGCGTAGAACATACTGCTGACTACCCACCGGATTCCCTTTGCATACGTACCGACGTCGAGCAAAGCTGCTTTTTCCGGGTACGTTCGGCTCAGCGATTCGTAGGCCATCATCAGCGCAAAGGCCAGGTAATTGCCGTATTGCAACGACTCGCCGTAGGAGCCGTCGGGCTGAAACGCCAACGCGCACCGCTGCCACTCCGAGACGTATTCATCAACTAGTTCATCGTTTCCCAATACCGATGCCGCTACCAGCACACCCGACATCAGGATACCCCGCCAGTTGGCTAGATGCGTATTTTTGTCGATCCACCGCCGACAGAGCACAATTCCTTTTTCGGTCAGCGCCTGCCGTATCTCGGCTTGTTCCGACTCAGAAAAGGCATCGCGGGCCAGATCATAAACCGCACTCAACGCCCAGCACAAATGCGCCGTTTCGAGGTGGCCCGTCAGCGGGTCAGAATGGTCGCGGAATGCCGGGCCAACCCAGTCGTAGGCAGATGTACGGGCAATGTCGAGCGTAACGGTGCGTAACCAGACGGCTAATTTTTCTTCCGGAAACAGCGCATACAACATGGCGGCATCCGACAGGTACTCGGCCGCCGGGTAATACCAGGCTACGGTGGCGTCAGGCCCCAGCAACCCCTTCGTGGCAACCCGTTCATAGACGCGTTTATATAGAGCCGCATAGAAACGACTCACCAGCGGGTCACCAGCCTGCAGCGACGCTTTAATACGCTGATGTTCAGAAGACGATAAAAAGCGACTGTTCGGTTTGCTTTCCTTATTTATTTCTTTTTCCAGCACGTTGTTTTGTCGTTCGTTCATTAGCAAAATTGCTGACGCATGTGAGACGCAAAGTATTGCCGGTCCGCCGGCGCGGTCTCTACTAGAAATAACCCCCGTTTTTCACGACGTCGGTTGGTTTCATGCCGCTTTCGACCATCTCCCGGATTTCGTCTTCCTTGTGCAGGATTTTCTCAGCTGCCAGCAACACATCATAGGCGATGTTCTGCGGAATCGAGATCACCCCGTCGATGTCGCCGAATACCCAGTCGCCGGGCTTTACCGTTACCTCGCCCATGAGAACGGGCTTTTGGTAGTGGTGCATCCGAAACCGACCAAGCATGCCTGTGTTGGCTTTGTACTTATGAAAAACCGGGAAACCCAGTTCCAGAATCGCCTGCGTGTCGCGGATGCCGTTCACCACCGCACCCCGGCAACCGGCTTTTTTGGCAGCCATGGTCATGACTTCACCCCATTGCGAAGTGACGGTATCGCCCGTACAATCCCAGACAACCACCGAATCTTCGTGCAGGTCTTCGAGCATCTGGGCGCGCATTTCAAACTCACCGTCGGTGGTGATATCAGGGCCGCCTTTCACGGTGAAGGCCAGACCAGCCATTTTCATCGACTCGCGAAGGGGCGCAAAATCGGGGGGCAAACTGGTGGCATGCATGTTGTAGTTGAACCGCAGCACATCGTTGACCGCACCGGTGTAGAGCCGCAAATAGCGTTCGCGCATCTCGGCAACCGCGATGGGAAAAGGTGATGCCGCCAGGTCGTGGCCGCTGCCATTCAAAGGGAGTGTGTTTGTAATCATCCTGCCAGAAAATTCATATTGTCGAAATTGATTTCACGGATCACCACGTAATCCGGTTGGTTGAGCACGAACGTAATCACATTCGCGACGTCCTCTACCTTTAAAAACTTCTCGCGGGGCACCTTGCGATCGCCCCAGTAATCGCTGTCGGTCGGGCCGGGGTTCACGTCGGTCACTTTAATACCTTCCTTGATCACCTGATCGGCGAGGCCGCTGCTCAGACCACGGGCCCCAAATTTTGAGGCCGCATAGACAGGCGCGTTGGGATTGGTGCGCTGACCGGCCATCGAGATCACCGTCATGATGTGGCCTTTCTTCTTTGGCTTCATCACTTTCAGGGCTTCGCGATTGCAGAGGAAAACGCCCCGCATATTCACGTTGACCATCTGTTCGTACACCTCCAACTCGGTCAGCGAGAGGTCGGTGGTAAGTACGCCCATGCCCGCGTTGTTCAACAACACGTCGATGGTTCCGAAAGCGTCGATACAGGCGGCAAACCCCGCCTGAACGTCGGCTTCTACACTCACATCACCCTTAAAGGAACGCAGGTTTTCGTGTTGCACTTCGTCGGTAAGCTGACGGGTACGGCTAAAATCAAAGACTTTAGCGCCATTGTCGAGCAGTTGCAGCGCCGTGGCTTTGCCAATACCGCCCGATGCGCCGGTAATGAAAATGACTTGCGAATTGAGGTAACTCATGCTTTTTAGGTTGTAATTCGATTAATGTAAGGTTGTCTCTTTGGCTTCTTCCTTTATAATGGCCGCTACTCGCCGGGCCTGATACCATAAAAAAGCGGAGAGGATCAGGCATAAAACACCGGCTACCAGCGCCAGTTGTCCGCTCAGCATAGCACGCGATGGGAAACCCATGATGACGAACATCAGGCCGGTCAGCCCGAAGGCGATGCCGTACATGAGTTTGATGGCATCTTTGAAAACGTCCTGATCGGCGTTATCCGGCTCAGGCACAAAGGGGATGGTCAGCTTATGGAAAAAGGCGTTGACTTTAGTATTGTACACCACATCTTTCGATGGAAAGAAACCCGACACGATGAAGATGACGGTACAAAACGTAATTTCGATCAGGGTGGCTACCTCCCAACTAATGCCCTTGTTCATGTTCAGCACGAAGCCGAGGGCAGTTCCCAGAAACAGGGTTGCCAATGCGCCCCAAGGCTGCGGTTTGCGGAGGAGAATGCCGAAAATAACCGGCACGATCATGGGCACGGCAAAGACACCAGCCAGGAGTTTATTCGCTTCAAACGCACCCCCGAAACCGCCCACGAACAACGCGCCGACCGTGACGATGAAACCCACGAGCAATGTCATCAGCCGACCTACCAGCAGCGATTCTTTACCACTGGCATTGGGCCGGAACACGCGCTGATAAATGTCGCGGGTCAATACGCTGGCGGTCACGTTGTACTCGGCACTCAGCACCGACATCGTGGCCGCAAACATGGCCGCAATCATCAAGCCCATGATACCTTCGGGCAGGAGCTTCAGGCAGAGACTTACATAAGCCATTTCGGGATTTTCGAGCTTCGGCAAAATGACCTTGGCGGCCAGCGGTGGGAAGAGGAAAATGACGGGAAAAATGAAGAACAAAACAGCCGATAAAATGGCCAGTTTTTGTCCGTCGGTTTCGTTTTTGGCGCTGTAGAAGCGCTGAATAAACGTCCAGTTGCCGCTGTACCGAATAATGATCAGCACGTAATAAGCGACCAGAAAAAGGGGCATGCCTTTTTTGCCGTTGAACCACGTCATATTCTGCGGCATCACGGCCTGCATGTTTTCGAAACCACCGGCAGCATTATAGGCCAACGGCACCAGAATCAGCGTGGCAAAAAACAGGATCACAAACTGCACCACGTCCGTAACGATCACCGCCCAGAAACCGCCGACCACCGTGTAGAGCGTCACGACAATACCGCACACGATCACGGCTGTCTCGAACGGAATACCCGACGCGGCCGTCACAAACAGGCCAATCGAATACAGCTTGATCATGTCGTCGAGCAGCTTGAAAGCCACACCGCTCCACGAGAAAATCTGCCGGATGGGTGCGTTATAGCGGGTTTCCAGGAATTCGACGGGGCTTAGAATACCCGCCCGTTTCCAGCGTTTGGCGAAGAAAAAAACGGCAATCAGCGACGGGAAGATGGTGCTCCACAACACCGTAATCGCCACCAGTCCATCGGAATAGGCGATGCCCGCGTAGGCCACAAAAATGAAGGTACTGAACTTGGTCATGAAATTGCTGATTCCCCCCGCAATCCACGAAACGCCACTTCCTCCTTTGAAATAGTCGTTGATATTTTTAACAAATCGGCCGAGGAAAATACCGATGCCCGACATCATAATCATGTACAGGACAATAGCCGTGTAATCGAGCGCTTTAAGTTGACTCATGTTTACTTAAGGGTTCAGAGGGCAAAACATAACCAATCAGTATAAAAGATTAATAGCCGATTTATCAGCAATCAGGACGGGCGAATCGTACACTGGTATTCCGCTAAACGTGTACCTACTTCCCGTTTTCCGCCACTGCTTTTTTGGGATTTCGTAGACATGCCCCGTCAGCAGATCGACCCAGACGGGCGCGTCGAAATTTCCGTTTTGGATCGTAATGTCGATAGGCGTTGTCTTGAACAGATTGCTGGGCGTTTTGCTGTCTAACCAAACAGAGACAACCTGCTTTTTTCCCGCTTTCTGCCGGTAACCGAACAAAGAAATTGACTCGTTTGCGGTTGTTGTCGCGTTGAAATCGGGTATTAACTCCAGGGAGTTATCGAACACGGAGGTCACATTCTGCACGGCGTAGTAAGCAATTTTTGGGCGGATAGCAGCTTTGCTCGTATCCGATTCAATAAGTCCTTTTTTATTCAGCACCGCGTTTTTGCCCCAGTCATAATAAATATCAATGATGGTAAATACCGACGTTTCAATGTCGCGGCCCAGATCGCCCAGCAATCGGCGGATATCATATTTAGCCTGTGTGTACTCGGTCCAGTAATATTTGTCGAGCGCAAAACTGGGAATGTACGTCGAGGGCGCACCGTTTTCGCCCTGGCGCAGCAACAGCGTTTTCGAGTATTTCCCGATCACGGCTTTCAATGACATGACGCCCTTATACGACTCTTCGGGCCGGAAGTTGTAGCTGTGATATGAAATCCAGGTAAATAAGTCCAGCTTACCCCGGTCGCTGATCACTTTCAGAAAACGGTCCAGATACACGGTATTACTATTCGAGGCAAAGGCCAGTCCGGCAATTTTGGCATCGGGCTGAATGCGTTTGATAATGTCGGCGGTGCGGATGTTGAGTTCGGCGGTCGTCTCCGGCTCGATCTTCTGCATGGGGTGATCCGGTTCATTCCAGATTTCCCATTCATGCACCCGATCTTTATAGCGAGTCACGAGAGCCTCCACCCAGCGGTCGTAGGCAGCATAGCCTTCGGGCGAGGTCATCAGGCTATTCAGCAGATTGGTGCCGCCCCCGCCTTCATAGATCGGGTTACCGTAGGACGTTTCGAGCCAGGGTTCAATTTTGTTGGCCACGGCAAAGTCGATGATTTCATCGAGCCATTTCCAGTTGTAGACCCCCTTTACTTTTTCGCACTTGGCCCAACCCGCCTGTAGCCGGATTTTCTTGGCTCCAAGTGGCCCCAGGTAGGCTTTATAGGCGTTAAAATCAGTGTGGTTCCGATCTACTGTTTCGCAGCCAACCGTAATGCGCGACGAGGCAATATCTTTGGTCGACCGTGGCTTCAGCGTGCCAATTCGTTTAAATTCGACCGACAACGGCGTTTTGACCCGCTCGGTAGAGGTATCAATGAACTGGGCGCAGACGCTGCCCGACAGGAAAAGAAAGTATGTGAGTAATGTATTTTTCATAATTTTTTATGTAGAGACGCAATACTTTGCGTCTCATCCGGCGTCAGCAATTAGTTAATCGGTGTACTATCTGAAGAAACGATTCATCGGTGTACCATCCGGCAATTAATTAATTGGTGTACCATCCGGCGGTGAGCCGCAAGGGATTGCGGCTCTACAAAATCGATTCCTCAACAATCAATATCGAAATCTCGTCTGCCTTCGTCTGGGCCGAGCGCGTTTGGCAAAGCAAGAGACTGACGGCAAAAAACAGGCGGCTAATCATAACAGTATCAGGAAGGAGCTATATGAGCTATAGATAAAGGTGAGGTTTACAAAAAAGGCCGGCGGGATTCTCTCCGCGTCGGCGACCCGGCGGCCTTTCATTACCAACAGCACGGGCTGCCCCGCTATTACTACTAATCTGCTTAGTACCCTGGATTTTGCTCCAGCTTCGCGTCTTTATTGGCTTCGATTTCGGAGAACGGAATCGGGAACAGCGCGTGGAAATCCTGAATATTGGGCGCGTTGAGTGGGTTGTATTTTTTCACCCGCTCCACCAGCTTACCCATTCGAGACAGGGTTACGCGACGGTCTTCTTCAAAAATCAGCTCACGGGCGCGTTCGTCCAGAATGTAATCCAGAGTGACCTCGGCGGGCGTGACGGGCTTCGCCTTGGCCCGGTTACGGATCAGGTTAATGTCGGCAGCGGCCTGGGTGGCATTGCCCTTCAGCAGGTGTGCTTCTGCCCGGAGTAGGATGGTTTCGGGCAACCGAATCTGGTACATATCCCGGAAAGTAGGCCCTGCTGTTGTTTTTAGCGTCAGCTTGGTGGCATCCTGTACAATGCCCGCCGGGTGCTGACCGGGCGTAGTTACTTTCGAGGGGTACGGGTACCACCGCCAGCTTGCCGCCACCCAGTTGGGAGCCGGGAAGTCGATCAGGCTCTTCCCGACGAAATTGGGCGAAGCCGGGTTGGTATACACGAAATCACGCACGATGTTGAACGGCGAGGTGCGAATGTCGGTGAGCGACGCGTCCAGTTTGCGGTTGTCTTTTTTCGGGTCCAGGCCCCATATGTCGTAGGTCCAGTAATCGGATGGACGTACAAACGAAACCCCGCGTCCGCCACTGTTCAGGGTCGATGCTGAGGCATTGTCGAGCAGGGCCGCCCGCCCGCTGGGGTCCGAGATGGAGAAAACGGCCGGTGCCACTACCCGTTCGAGGTTATTGAGGGGGCTTCCCGACGACGTCAGTGCCCCGCCAATCACGTCTAACTCGTACTGAATCACCCAGATCGCTTCCATATTTCCCGACTTCCGGTTCTGGTTACCCACCCGGAACAAGTCGTAGAACACGTCGCCGGGCTGGGTACGCAGACTTCCAAATCGGTCGGTCATCAGGCGCAGGTTCGATTTTTCGATTACCTCGGTCGCAGCCGCAATTGCTTTATCGTAGTCTTTTAGGGCAATGTACGTTTCGGCCAGCAGGTGGTTGGCCACAGGCTTGCTCAGTTTACCGTCGCGCACGACGTCTATGGCGGGCAAATTGGTGGCGGCATCGGTTGCATCGACAATGATTTGCTGAAGAACCTGGTCTCTGGTAGCTCGCGTAAAATTGGCGGTAGGCGTGTTTACCTCATCCAGAATAAGCGGCACGCCCCCGTATAAATGCACCAGTTTATGGTACGCATAGGCCCGGAACAGTTTAGCCTCGCCCCCAATCACTTTCTTCTGTGTTTCGGTGAGAGCCGACGTAACTACGCGTGCAATGATGGTGTTGGTGTTGGCGATGACCTTGTACCACCGAATCCAGTGTTGCCGGGGAATATCGCCCTGTGGCGTGAGCGAGACTGTATAATTGCCCAATCGGGACTGATCCAGGCGGGCGTTGAAGGCAATATCGGTACCCAACACCTCCGAGTACAGGTTTGCCCCGCCATCGACACTCTGAATGGCCCGGACGCGGGCGTATAGATCCGTCAGGGCGGCATTGAAGTTCCCTTCGGTGATAAACGAGTTTTCGGGACTGTAAAAATCCAGCGGCACTTCGTTCAGAAATTCGTCTTCTTTACAACCTGCCTGAAACAGCATCACACCAGCCAGGAGCGCGATTTTAAATAAGTTCTTTTTCATAGTGATAGCAGGAATTAAAACGTGATGTCGAGACCTAACGAGTAAGATCTCAATACGGGAAATGCGTTGATCGACGTTACGCCGAGGGCGGTGTTGACCCCATTGGCCGGGCCGCCAACCGGGAATAGCGTGGTGTTGGTTTCGGGGTCCCAGCCTTTCCAGTTGGTGAACGTCAGCAGGTTTTTGCCGCTCACGAACACTTTGCAGTTGGCCGCTCCGATTTTCTTTGCAATGGCATCGGTCAGGCTATACGAGAGAGAAATATCCTGCAAGCGTACAAAATTACGCTGCACATACTCACGGCCTCCGGCGGGAGTAGGCACCCACGGGTTGGGGTGAATGCCACCGGTGTTACGGGGCGACCAGAAATCCGTAAAATCGAACCAGTTTGAGTTGGTCGCCTGCCCCGGCGTACCGTTGTAGCCATACGGGAAGTTGGGGCTCAGGTAGCTGTTACTGCCGCCCTGAATGGAGTTGACAAACGCCCGGAGCGTCAATTGCTTATAAGATACCGTATTCTGAATACCAAATTGATAGGCCGGTTCGGTGTTGCCCAGAATCTGCCGGTCATCGGCGGGGGTAATTTTACCGTCTTTGTTTACGTCTTCAATCCGGTACGTACCCGCCTGAAAGCCAGACAGTTTTTCGTCGGCCAGTTGGTAGATGCCCTGCGTTCGGTAGTCGTAGATGGTTCCGATGGGCCGACCAATAAACAGGCTGCTCGCCACAAGGTCGTCTTCAATGCCATCGTTGTTTTTGTCTTCGCCCAGAATGGTAACCACTTTGTTCCGGTTTTGGGTGAAGTTGACCGTCACGTCCCAAGTGAAGTTTTTGGTCTGTACCGGTTTTGCGTGCAGCATGAACTCAAAACCGGTGTTGTTGATCTGTCCCAGGTTAGTAAATACGTTGGAGAAGCCCGACGTTTGGGGAAGGGTTTGCTGCCAGAGCAAATCGTTGGTGTTCGAGTTGTAATACTCGATATTACCGTCGATTCGGTTTTTCAGGATGGCAAAATCAAGGCCAATGTTGATACCACGGGTACGTTCCCAGCGCAGGTCAGCGTTGGCCAGTGATGACACCGACCGCCCAATGGCTGTCAGTCCGCCGTCGCCAAACACATACTTGGAATCGTCGGTAGAGGCTACCCGCGCCAGCGAGCTATAACGCCCCACTTTGTTGCCGTTTTCGCCATAGCTACCTCTGATTTTCAGGTAGTCGATACCGGGCACTTTAAAGAACTTTTCTTCCGAGAGCACCCAGCCCAAGCCAATCGAGGGGAAAATGCCGGTCTTGTTATTCTTCGAGAAACCGCTAAAACCATCCCGCCGAACGGTTGCTTTGATCAGGTATTTGCCACCGTAGTTGTAGGCCACGCTGCCCATCTGATAAAGCAGCGCTTCTTCCCAGGCTTCCGATGAAATCTTTTGTACCTCTGCCTGTTGCAGACTGTTATACGATAGATTCAAGTCAGAAAAGCCGGTACCGGAAGCGACCGTACGGTCAAATTTCGAGGTGTTGTAGCCGTATACAGCCGTAGCGTTGATGCTGTGCTTGCCAAAACTGCGGGTGTAGTTAAAAATATTGTCGATCGTTTGTTCATACTGGGTGGCATCATTCTTAGCCGCCGAACCCGTTTGACCAGCCCCGTAAATACTCGACGTGTAGTTTTTGAAGAATTTCAGGTTGTTACCAAAGTTCAGCCGGTAGCTGAAACCGGGCACCGCCGGAATCCGGACGATGCCGTAGAAATTACCCACTAACCGACTCTGCACTTCGTAGCGGTCATTTTCGGCCGACAAAAACGGATTGACGTTGAAATCGCCGATGGGGTTGATGACGTAGTTTCCGTTGGCATCGCGGGGCGTTACCAGCGGGTTTGTACCCACAATGGAGTTCATATCGGGCGCGTCTTTGAAGAAGTTCGTGAACGACCCCGACGTGTTGGCCCCCAGCGTGAGCCACTTCGTTACCTCGGTATCCAGGTTGATCCGCACGGTATAGCGGCCATAATCGTCATTTTTAATGAAGCCCTTCTCCCGCGTGTAGCCACCCGACATAAAATAATTGGTCTTTTCGGACCCGCCCGATACGCTCAGGTTATGGCTTTGAATGGCTGAGTTCTGCGTCAGTTCGCCATACCAGTCATAATCATTGCCCGCGTTTACACCCGCCAGCGAAACGGGAAACAACTCCGAGTTGGCAAATGTCCAGGATGAGTTAGGTGCCGTATAGCCCGATTCTTTGGTGAAAGCGGTCAGGTAATTTATATCCCGTATTTTTTCCAGAAACGCATCCCGGCGCAGCAATGTAGCATTCACCGTGGGTGACGATACGGCGAAATTCCCTGAATAGGTGATGGATGGCTTGGTAGCCGCCCGGCCTGTTTTGGTGGTGACCAGCACCACCCCGTTTGCCGCCTGTGAGCCATAAACCGCCTTACTACTCGGGTCTTTCAGCACATCGACACTGGCTACATCGGCGGGGTTGATGTCGGACAGCCGACCGTTGAAAATGAGCCCATCGACAATGATCAGGGGAGCCGTATTGCCGTTGAGCGTCGATGTTCCCCGGATATTGATGGCAGGTTCATCACCAGCCCGGTTGGTTTGGCTGATGGTTAGGCCCGGTAGCGAACCCTTCAGCGACTGGAGAATACTCACGTTGGGCGACTCTTTGAACGCCACCAGATCGGCAGAAGCAATGGAACCGGTCAGGTCTTTGCGCTGCTGTGTGCCATACCCCACAACCACCACCTCGTTCAGGGTCTTATCGTCGGGGGCCAGCTTGATATCAATGACCGACTTATTACTGACCGGAATTTCCTGATTTACGTAGCCAACATATGAAGCAACCAGAACGGCACTGGCCGATGGAGCCGACAGCCGGTAGGTGCCTTCAGCCGTTGTCGTTGTTCCGTTGGTTGTACCCTTAATCAATACAGTTACGCCTGGTAATGCCTGACCGGTTTCGTCGGTTACACGGCCCGTTACAGTCAGGGGAGTTTGCGCCAGTAGCTTGCCTACCATCAGTAACCAGACCAACCCTATTAGCGTGGCCCGGCTTCGATAAAGTGAGAGGTTATCCATAGGGGTCTTCTTTTAATTTATCATTATGAAATTACAATTCAATAATGCAATACTATAATGATTTAAGAAATCACCCAAATCTTTTCACTTATTTATTTTTTTTGGTATTTTTCACAGAATGTCATTGGTTCGAAAATTTATACCTTATGGCCTTTTTAGCCAATGAATAGGCCATTTTATATTAGAATAATACAATATAACCTATCTTACCCATAAAACTGATTTTGTCTTTTAACATCAACAAACTATTATTACATTTACTATCACGATGATAAATTAAGGCTCTATTCGTGGAGTAGAGCCTGGAGCCGAAAGAAATAATCTATACAGGCCGAAACTGGCGGCCATTGCAAAGAGATATGGTATTAGTTGTTGTTAAAGCACTCGATATTCTGGAGTTTATCGCCCGTGACCCAAGCAGGGCCTATTCATTGACGGAGATTGCGGAAGGGCTGGGTATGCATCAGGCTACCTGCGTCAATATTCTGCAAACGCTGGTGGAGAAAGGTTATCTGGAACATCTGGGTCGGAAAAAAGGCTACCGACTGGGGCCGATGGCCTACAACCTGACGAATAATTTATCCTACAGCCAGAATCTGATCCTGGCAGCCAAAGACGTCATGGAGGCCTTAACGGCTCAGCTGAATGAGACGTCCATTCTGGGTATCATCCGGAATCAGAAACGATTTGTCATTCATCTGGTCAACAGTGACCAGGACTTACAGGTCCGGAGTCGTTCGGAGCGTAATATTTATGAAACAGCCAGCGGCCGGTTACTCCTGGCATATATGCCGCAAAAGGAGCGCGATAACCTTCTCCAAAGTGTTGGCCTGCCATCGGCAGATGTCTGGCCGGAAGCGACGAATACCACAGCTCTCGATAAAGCCCTGACCGACATCCGGGCCAAGGCATTGGCCGTTACCTATTCAAAAACACATATAATCGGGTTAGCGGTACCCGTTCGAAAAGGCGATCTGGTTATTGCCAGTTTAAGCATTTTTCTACCCGAAATCCGTTGCTCACCAGCCCGTCAAACTGAGATTGTCCAGGCCTTGCAACAGTCGGCACAACTAATAAATGAACGGCTGGATGCGTGATTAGCATAAGAACCGTTTTCTGCGGCAGGGCCTGCCTGACTAATTCTTCAGTTGATGGATAACCCGCCAGAAATCGTCCGTTAGCGCTTTTGGATCCAACTGAGTATACACTTTTATGAACCGCTGTCTGTTTTCGGGGGGCGTCAACACATCCTTAAGTACTGCCTTTTCAGGGAGCAGATAGACCTCCACCAGCGCCAGATCCCACAGTGTGCGGACTTTGTCCTGAGGGTTTGTCTCCTCCCAACGCTGCTTCAGCATCCGCTGACTGACCACAGCCGGGTTAACTTTGCTGTAGATCGTATCCCGCGCAAATCGGTAGGGCAAAGCCGTACTGGTCGGCATTATCCGAAGATCGACCGAAGGGTGATTCAGCAAATAGTCGAAGGCGTTCAAATCGTTTCGAATGTTGAATTCGCTCTTGTTCCAGACTTTCGTTTGAGCATTGTATTGAGCCCCCAGCGCATACAACCGGATTCGGGACGCAATACTGGTATCAATGCGGATGGCGGAGGCAATATTGGTCAACGCGCCCAGACAGATTACATCTAAAAACTCACCCGGTTTCAAGCCTTTGACAGTTCGAATGAGTTGCTCCGAAGCCGCTGATGGCCGTGCTTCCGTACCACCCCAGGCCCGGCCCATCTGGCGGTCGGCTCCCAGTGGGTGGGCAATGGCTTCTTTATGCATGGCCTGCAAGATTTCCTCATTCAGTTGCTGGCTGATGGCTACCGTATTGATCGCTTTCGTTGGGTATTGATTCCATTTGTCGAAAGCAACCAAATCGGCATTGTTGAAGTGGGCAGAGCTGAGCCCCAGCACCTCTACGGATGGTTCGGCAAGTAGCCGGATAATGGCGTAGACATCGTCGGTTTCGTTACCCGTGTCAGCATCGAGCCACACTTTTTGCTTTTGCGCCTGAGCAGTGAGGCCGCCAAGCAGAAACAGCAGGCTGAAAAAAGGAAGCAGGTACCGTTGGGACTTGGGGGTCATAAAGATAAAATCGTTAGTGGCAATAAATAAGAACAGGTAGAGTCGATTTCTACCTTACAGCCAGGTTTCCCGCAACAGTCGAAACGTTTTGTCATAGCGGTCATTCACATTGGCCAGTGCTTTCCGGACATTCTGCTGAGCGGCTTTGTAGTTTTTCGTCACCTGCATCAGCCGGTCAGTAATTTGCTGACCCGTCGTTTGCTCGATCTCGAAAGTCCAGTCACCCAGCCCCAGATCGTAATACATCTGCCCTTTGATGGTGTCCTGCGGCTGGCGCAGGTAGAAACAGGGCGTCCCGTTAACAGCCGCCATAATGGGCGAATGGCATTCGAAACTCAGCACCGTATGCGCCTGGCTATACACCGATGCGGCTTCGTCGGGTAACCAGTACCCATGCTTAACAACCTTTGTTTTCACATCGGCGGGGAGCGGATCAATGAGCAGCTCGTCCAGTAGATCGGCCTGATAGGTCATCTCGGGGCATACCAGCACTTTATTTCCCGTTTGCCTGACCCAGGCAATCATGGCCTCGCGCAGTTTGGCATGATCGTCCTCTTTCCATTTGTCGTTTAGGGAGTCGACTTCCTTTATTTTAGCATCGCTCCAGCCCGAGTTTGCACTGATCCTGTAATAGGGCGTAACCCGAAGCCGGGGAATGGCGCAGATAAACTGGCGGTGTTTGAGGTCATTGGCCACCAAGAAAGCGTTTGCTTTCTCGTCGTCGCGGATGGTCAGGGCGAAGGTGGCATCGGGTGCAAACGCGATGTGGCTACCCGACAGTCCCGCTTTCCGCAGCATCTCGATGGATGCCGTTTCGCGGGTAAAAATCAGTGATGCACTTGACAGCAGCGTTTTAACGGCTGGGTAAACATCCTGAATCGTGACGCCGAACAGCCCAAATGGCTTGTGAGTCTGCGCGTGCCAGGCTTCCAGGTAATCGAGCGCAACGACCATTGGGCCGGAGCCGTGGAGAAAAAAGTCAGCCTCCACAAACGCCTGCTTGACCTCGTCGGACTGCGGCTCGTTGTCCTTCACACTGCCGTGAATAATCCGCACATCCGGATAATAGTGGTTCAGCATGGTTTCCACTTTGGCACTGCGGCTACGCTTCCACAGGATGAGTTTGGCCTGCGGAAGGCGTTTCTTCAGGAGCGCAATCAGGCCGGGCGTATGCGCAATATCGCCGATGTTGACATCCTGCCAGCCCGAGGTAAACAGAATAACCGGATCAGACTTTCCCGCTGCCCGTGTTATCCGGCTTATCAACAATGAGGCACTGAGCAGGCCGGCCTGGCGCAGAAACGTTCTTCGGTTTTGATTCTGATTGATTTTCATGTCCTCGGTTATCATTTTAAGCTACTACCACGACCTGTTTACGGCCATGTCATTAAATCAGAGTCAACTTCCTGACAGAAAAGAAAATGCTTCCCCAATGGGGAAGCGCTTTCCGGGCCAACCTATGATATTTTAACTATACCAGATCAGTATCGTCTGGCTTAACAAGACTGTCCAGCCTGGTTTGGTATTACCAGAGCGGGTTTTGAAGCAACCCACCTGCAATATTGATGTCTGTTTGCGGAATCGGGTACAAGTACATTTTAGGGGTAAACACCCGGTCTTCTACCGTAACGGGCTTGTACGTGAACGTTGCATCCGCATTTCGGGTAATGTCGACCCCGCGTAGTGGCGCATTGAAGTAGGCAGGGGCCTGCATCCATCGACGTACATCCCAGAAACGGTGATCTTCGAAGGCAAACTCCACTCGGCGTTCATTCCGTATTTTCTCCCGTACATCGACCTGCGACAAGCCCGTTGGCAGTAACGGCATGGTTACCCCTGTACGGTTTCTGACCCGGTCGTAGTAGGCCTTGATATCGGCGTTACCAGGGCTCCACTCATTGAGCGCTTCGGCATAGTTGAGGTAGATTTCAGGATACCGGAACAGAATCCAGCTGTGCACTCCCGTATTGCCGTTGATCAGGTTTAAGCTCTCGATCTGGTATTTCCGGAGGTAATAGCCCGTTTTGGAAGCAAACGCAATCGGTTTGGCATCCAGCCCGCCCGTCCACAATTGAACATTCCGGGCCGGTGTACCAAAAGGCGTATTGTTGACGGCAATGGTAAAGCCCAGTCGGGGGTCACGGTTGGCGTACGGATCAGCCGCCATAGCCGGATTAGTCCAGTCGAATTTAACGGCCGTTGTTGCGTTTACCCTGACCTCGTAGGCATCCACCAGATCCTGAGAGGGGGTATTGCCGCTTTGCCCCAGACTAAAGCCAATGGGCGAATTATTTCGCTCAAACGCATTGCTGGCCGCATTACTGCGGGTGAAGATAATTTCGGGGTTGTTGAATGTGTTGAACAGCGCTTTATAGGCCCCCAGGTTGGGCAATGCAGCCGCATCGATTACCGCTTTGGCGGCATCGGAGGCCGCTTTCCAGCGAGCCACCCGATCCCCCGCCGGTAACGAAATGAACTCGGGCTTACTGTACCCACCCGCCCAGGCGGGCGTGTTGAACAAGTCGCTGGCGGCATATAAGAGAACCCGGCTTTTCAGAGCGAGCGCAGACAGTTTGGTGGCCCGTCCCAGATCGGTAGCGGCAACGTACGGCAGCGTGGATGTGTTGAGAGGCAATTGAGCGGCTGCCGAATCACACTCCGCCGTTATAAACTGAATGCATTCGCTTAGGGTGTTGCGTTGTACTTTCGAGAAGTCGTCCTCCAGCGAAAGGGATTTGTTAAGGAGAGGAACACCCCCATACCGTTTCACCAGTTCGAAGTAATAATGAGCCCGCAGGAATCTGGCTTCGTAGGTCCAGCGTTTGGTAGCGGCCAGGTTGGTTTGATAAACCTGCTGCGCCGAAGCCGACGGATCTAATCTCCAGGGGTCCAGATTAATTTTCCCGGTAGAGGCCAGAAACTGATTTACCTTCCGAATGCTGCGGTAATACGTCCCCCAAACAAGGTCCGGGTTATTGACGGCATTCCAGCTACCGGTATTAAAACTCTGAATCGGGTTTGTCTCGGCCGTAAATTCAGCTTCATCCGTTGCCGAAGCCATCATGGCAGCGCCCCCAATATAGAGCGTACCATCCGGAATATCCGAGTAGATCGCATTTAGTAAGGACTGTACATTACCAAACGACTGTTCAATTTCTTTCTGGCCAATCGTCGTTACAAAGTCACGGTCAAGGTCCTGGCAGGCGCTTAGAGCCAATCCAGCCAGAACGGTTAACGTATAGATGTATTTTTTCATTTGTCAGCTTCGTTTTAAATGAATTACAACTGGACTTTCAGGCCCAACGTAACGGTTCGGGTTACCGGATAGCCGGTCAGGGTTTCGGGGTCGCCGTAGGGAACCCGGTCGAGAGAGAACAGGTTGGTGCCATTGACAAAGAACCGCACGGTTTTCAGGCGTACCCGATCCGACAAAGCAGTCGGCAGTGAGTACCCGATCTCGGCACTGCGCAGTTTAACGAAACTGCCGTTGCGCTGCCAGAACGTGGAGAACTGGTAGTTATTCAAATTATCTTTCGACGACAGCCGTGGATAGTCGGCGGTGGCAGCCGTTTGGGGTGTCCACCGGTTCAGCGCAATGGGCGCGACCTGGCCATTGCCCTGGAACGCCTGGAAATAGTTGCCGCCTAAATAAACGGTGTTTCCCGTAACTGCCTGAAATACCAGGTCGGCGTCAAATCCTTTGTAGCGAAAACCGGTATGCAGCCCCAGCGATAGATTCGGCAGACCAGGGTTGCCGATGGGCATTCTGTCGTTGGCGTCGATGATACCGTCCGGCTTGCCATCGGGTCCACCAATGTCCTGGTACTTTATGTCGCCCGCTTTGATAACCTCACTCAGCACACCGGGAACGTTTTTGGGGTCCAGCTGCCGTTGAGCAATGTCCTCAAGGCTATAAAAACCAATGGCTTTCAGGCCGATGGGCTGCCCAATGGCATTGCCCGCAGCATACAGGCGGCTGTTCAACTGGATAGCCTCGGCGTTGAAAACCACTTTGTTTTTGAAGTACGAGAAATTACTTTCTACAAAGAACTGGAAATCCTTTTTTTGCGTGGCATTATAGCGAAGGGCTACGTCAAACCCTTTATTATTGGCTTTACCCTGGTTAAGATTGGGCGTCACGATACCGGAAAATAGCGGTGTCGTACTGGCCGAAGCTACCACAATATCGTAGCGATCCCGATTGAAGACATCCACCGAAAGGTCGAAGTTTTTGAAGAGGGTAGCATCGACACCAATGTTCAGGGATTTTTCCTTTTCCCAGGTGACATTGGGGTTGGCAATGGCGTTCTCGGCAAAACCACCGACGGCCGTATTACCGGTGCCAAAAAAGTAGCCACCCCCGCCAAAGGTTGCAGTGTAGGCATATCGTGAAGACAAGCCCTGGGTCACAATGTTATCATTGCCGACAAGCCCATAAGAGCCTCTAAGCTTCAGGAAATCAATCGTTTTGTTGTTACTCAGGAATTTCTCGCCGGAAAGAACCCAGCCTACCGACGCTGCCGGAAAAAATCCGTACCGTTGGCCGGGCGCAAAAATATCACTGCCCATGTACCCCGCCGACACTTCGGCCAGATACTTGTTATTATAGGTGTAGGTAAACCGGGCAGCCCCGTTATTGTGCTTGTAGGGGTCGGTGGAGTTAGCTGTCGGAGTGCTCAGATCATTGGCCGGGCCGAAAACCGTAACGTTATCGGAGTTGAACATCAGCATAGCCGAGATATCGTTTTTGCCCACCGTCCGTTTATAATTCAGGAAACTCTGAAAAATCAAGCTACGGTATTGGTCGAGGGTTTCCTCGGCACCGGCCAGTGAGGTTAACTGCCCAACGGCCGGGCTATAGATCGTATCACCGGCCACCCCTCTGGAGATGGAATACCGGGGATACTGCTTGGACTTGCGCGACCCGGATTCAAAGTAATTGTTGATTGAAACGGAAACCGAAGCGCTCAATCCTTTGGCAATCATATCCAGCTGCTCGGTCAACTTCAGCGAAGAGAGCACCGTACGGGAGTTGTTGGTAAAAAATCCCGTTGCCAGCATGTTCCCTACCGGATTGGCATACAAGGCATTACCGCCAAAACTCCCGTTCGGGTTGTAAACCGGAAAAGCGTTTGGGGGTAACTGTGCCAGCAAGCCAAAGGTCGACCCGGTCGTATAGTTGTTGGGGTTGTTGCTCTGCTCGAAGGAACCGGCAATTTTAAACTCGGCCGACAGGCGCTGGGTGAGGTTTACATCCAGATTTGTCCGGAAGTTATACTTGGCGTAGTTCGAATTTGAGCTTTCGTCATTCATATCTCCGAACTTTTTAAAGAGTCCCTGGCTGGTGATGGCATTCAGGTTGACGAAGTAGCGAACGAATTTATCGCCCCCGCCAAATGTCAGGTTGTAGCTCGATACAGGGGCCGTTGGCCGCAGCACCTGGTTATACCAGTTCACATCGGGATGAAAAACGGGATCGGTCCCATTTTGATACGCATCAAGATCGGCAGGGGTGTAGCGGGTTGGCAGCCCATCGTTGGAGAGGGCTTCGTTATACAACACGCTGTAGTTGTAGGCGTTCAGGAATTTCGGTACGTACTGCGCCTGGTTAAAGCCCTGTCGGGTGGTAAACGAAATCCGCAGTGGGCCTGCTTTGCCCGCTTTGGTCGTTACCAGTACCACGCCATTGGCTGCGCGAGCGCCATAAATGGCCGTTGCCGAGGCATCTTTCAACACCGTAATGGTTTCAATTTCTTCGGGCACCAGTTGCATAAACGCATTGGAAGGACCGGCACCATTGCTGATGTAGCCATCAATGATATAGAGGGGAGCATTGCCTGCTGCCCCAAAGGTGTTTACCCCACGTACAAAAAGATTGGGGGTAGATGCCCCCGGCTCCGAGCCACCCTGCGTAACCGACAGACCGGCCAAACGCCCGTAGAGCGTATTGCCGAGGTTAAGGGAGAAGTTCTTCTCCAAATCCGACCCGTACACGGTTGAGAGGGCACTCGTAACCCGTTGTGTGGGCAGGTTGCCAAAGCCAATGTTGGTAACGGCTAACGCTGGAAAAACAGCGACGCTATCGAGGGTAGGGAGTTGACCTGTCCGCTGTTGCGCGTGTACGTTTCCGAACACGCCCAGCAGTAAGACAAGAAAAACGGGTATGGTATATGTTCGTTTCATTGTGGCGAAGGAAGTTGGTTAATAAGGATATGGTAAGCGGCCTGTTCCATGCTTACCAACCGGGGTTCTGAGCTAGATTTCCCTTCAGCACTTCCGTCAACGGGAAAGGATGCAGGTACATGTTCTTGTTGAATGTCCGCGTCTCAAACGTGTAAGGCTTCCAGGCATATTTAAAGTTTGGTGCAGTGCCCGTCCGGGTAATCTGCAAGCCATCCATATTACCCTTCATGACACCCTCTTCTTCGGCAATCAACCAGCGTTTGACATCCCAAAACCGGTGATCATCATTGAGCATTTCGATCGCAATCTCATTGCGTACGCGCTGCCTGAACTCCTCTTTGGTGAGTCCCTGCGGCAGATTGGGCATTCCCGAACGCGTACGAATGGCGTTGACGGCGTCGTAGGCGTCCTGTACGGGGCCCGATGCTTCGTTCAACGCTTCTGCATAATTGAGATACAGCTCATTGACCCGAAACAGCACGTCGTTCATGACAAAATTGGCGCTGGTCGCATTTCGGGGAATGTATTTCCGCAGCCAGAAACCACCTTTACAGTTCACGTAATCTTTGCCACCGTTGAAGATCTGGGCAATTGGGTCTCTTGCCGTGTAATAGCCATTGGTATAAGCCACCGACTGCTTGAACCGGGGGTCTAACTCGGCATATTTGGCAATCAGGTCCGTTCCGCCGGCAGCGTCCCAATTCTGGGGGGTACCGTCGAGTTTTTCGTACTTTTTCACAAAATTCAGCGGCACACTGATCCCGCTCCAGAAAGACCCAAAACAGGATGCGTTCCAGAACGTCAGGGGGGCATTACCGATATTGGTTATACCATTCGCGTTGTTCGCTCCACCCTGGTACATGAATATCAGCTCTTTATTGTTGTTGGTTTCCCAGGATACCCGGTAGTTGCCCAACGGGCCTACTGTTCCATTATCCAGTTCTTTGGGATTTCTGTTTGCGGGTTCATCAATCAATCCATAGCCATTGGCCAGAGCATAATCCAGGGCAGCCTTGGCGGCATCGGCCGCTAGTTTCCAGCGGTTGGGGTCAAAATTACCGTAGCAGATCAGGGCATTGTCGGCCTCTTTTGCCATAGGCAGTACGGGCGTTGCGGTATTGTACTGTGGACTGGCGGCATACAGCAGCACTTCAGCTTTTATAGACAGGGCCACCAGAGCCGTGATTCGGCCGGTTTGCGAAGCGGAATGGGCAGCTGGCAAATTGGGCACCGATTCATTGATATCTTTCACCACAAAGTTCACACAGTCACTAAAGGAGCTTCGGGGTACATCGACTTTCTCCCCTGGGCTAAATACCTTATCGACAATGGGAACGCCCCCGTACCGCTTCAGCATTTCCAGATAATTTAAGGCCCGCAGGGATTTTACTTCGGCAATAACCTGCTTTTTATAAGCCTCGTCGGCATCGGGCACTTCGTTGATTCGTTTCAGCACCAGGTTGATCTGGCGCAAGGCGATCCACCGGATGTAATAGCGGAAGTCTTCTACGTTTACAATGTTGGATGGGAGTACGGTACCCTCATTCCATCGGTTATTGTTCACAAAAGAAGCTTCGGACGCATCGCCTTCGTCGCTGATACTTGAGCTGGGGTGGATACAGTCCGTGCCGTTCACTCCGGAGAATGGAATGTAATAGTTGGCCGGGTTGGCAACGGCTTCGTTTTGAATCCGATACCGGAAATTTGAATGGACAGCGTACCGGTAAATCGTCGTCATAAACGTCTCCAGATTGGCTTTATTCAAAAAAGCATTTTCTTCTGTAAGGTCTACGCCCGGCGCTTTATCCAGAAAATTTTTATTACAGGCTGTTGTTATTAAACAACAGAGGAGTACAGTCAATACGGATGGTATTTTTTTCATGACGTGATGATTAGAAGCTTAGGTTTACACCGGTGTTGATGGTTCGAACGAGCGGGTAAGGTTCCGTATTGGTATCCCCGGTTGAGGTGTTTTCCGGATCGATACCCGGATACATGCTTTTCCACGTAAACAGGTTATTGGCGTTCACGTAAATACGGCAAGCACCGATGTGCAGCCTTTTAAGCAGCCCTTCGCTCAATCGGTACCCTATTTCAGCATTTTTTATCCGCACATAACTGGCATCGGCAAGCCAATAGGAAGAGCCTTCTCCGTTGGGGTTGGCGTTCACCGAGAAACGAGGGAAGCGGATGGGTAAACCGGCGTCGTACCGCTCCTGCGTCCAGCTTTCGTTCATGTAGCTGGGCGATCCTTCGGGTGGTGCCTGGCCGTAGCCGGTTCCGCGCTGAAAGCGGGTATAATAGTGCGATACATTACCGACACCCTGAAACAGCACCGACAGGTCGAACCCTTTGTAGTTCAGTCCAATGGAAGCTCCAAAGGTCTTTTCCGGCAAATTGGAGAAGCCAATGGGAACGGCATCAAAGTTATTGACGATACCATCGCCGTTGTAGTCTACGTATTTGATATCACCGGGCTGAATCTTGTTGTTGGAGTAGGCATATACCGGTCGGCTGGTATTATTCACTTCCTCCCATGAATTGAACAATCCCTCGGCAATAAGGCCGAAATTCTGTCCAAGCCGCTGCCCGGTCCGGTTCTGGTAGGCGAACTGGTTGGGCACTTCATCCCGGAAAGTGACCTTGTTTCGGGCAAAGCTGAAATTGGCCGAAATACGGTAGCCTAATCCGCCAACCTTATCAATATACGTTATATCACCTTCGTACCCTTTGTTCTCCATTCTACCCAGGTTACTGGCGGGTTGCGACAGCCCGGTAATGGACGAAATGGTTTGCGGAGTTGCCAGAATATCGCTGCGTTTCTCGCTGAACACGTCGCCGGTAAACTTGATTTTGTCTTTCAGGAACCACAACTCCAGACCAATATTTTGCTTTACGGCCCGCTCCCAGGTTACGTTGGGGTTGCCCGTAGCGCCTTCCCGAATGCCCGTAAAACCGCTGTATGTTGAGCCAACATTTCCGAAATAATACATGTTGGGCACGGATGAATAACTTGTTTCCCGGTACAGGAAACGGGTACCGCCGATGTTATCATTACCCACTTCGCCATACGAACCCCGCACCTTCAGGAACGTAACGAAGCCGGATTTCGGGAAAAATGGCTCCTGCGATGCTACCCAGCCCAGCGAATAGGCCGGAAAAAGCCCAAAGCGCTTACCCGGTGCAAAATTCTCGGTGCCATTGTAACCCACGTTCACCTCGGCCAGGTAGCGGCCGTTGTAATCGTAAGTAGCACGGCCTACAAAACTCTGGTATCCTTTCGGCACCAGAAAAGCCAGCGCCGGATCAAAGGTTTTCTGCTGGTTGTAGAGCAGTAGTCCGGTTACGTTGTGTACGCCGAAACTCTGTTTGTAGTCAACACCCGCTTCGGCCGTAATACGCCGGTTGTAGTTACCGCTCTGGCTGAACCCAAACTGGGCTTCCGTTGTAGAGGGTACATAGTTGACGGAGCCGTCGGGCAACTTCACGGCCAGATACGTGATCAGCGTTTTGGTGTTGACGATTTGCTGGTCGTTGTACGTTTGCATGGCTACATTGCCATGTACCGATAAGCCATTGGTCAGAAAGCCAAGGTCATAATCCATTCTGAAATTTCCGTTCAGGTAGTTGCGATACGACCGTTTGAGCCCCCCGGCCAGGTTCGGGTAAAGCAAACTGGCGTAAGGGTTGTTTTGTGAACCAGTTAATATATTGACAACTTTCCCGTCTACAACACCCGGCGTACTCAGCGGGCTGGCGCGGGCAATGTCGCCCACGACGCGCTCGGTACTGCTGCCGTTGTTGCCGCTTCGAACTTCGGTCTGCGACGACAGGTCGAGTGTCATCCGTAACCGGCTGGTCACGTCGAAATTAAAGTTGGAGCGGAGGTTGTAGCGCTGAAAAAGTGACTGGGGCGAAAACGCGTCGACCACATCCTTCGTATCTTTAAACAATCCCTCCTGACTGAAATACCCCGCCGAAACGAAGTACCTTACCTTGTTTTGTCCCCCGCTGATGTTGACGTTATGCTGCGATTGTTTGGACACTTTTTTGAACATCACATCGAACCAGTTGACGTTTGGGTGGAAGATGGGGTCCTGTCCGTTGCGATAGAGTTCAATATCCTGATCCGTGTATCGGGGCGTGTAGGTGGTTCCGTTTACATACGTATCCGCTTTCAGGGCATCGTTGAAGTGAGTGGCATAATCGCCACTGTTCATCATCTGCCGCAAGTCGGTAAAGGAGTTAAACCCCTGGTTAAACGTGTAGCTCACTTTGGGCGGGCCAACCTTACCGCGCTTGGTGGTAATGATCAGCACCCCATTGGCACCCCTGATCCCGTAAACTGCTGTCGATGAGGCATCTTTCAGGATCGTTACCGACTCAATTTCATTGGGGTCAATGTTATTATAGTTGTCGACCTGTATGCCATCGACCAGGGTTAGGGGGTCGGTACTGCCCGAGAAAGTACCCACGCCCCGGATTCTGATCTTGGACCCGTCGTTACCCGGCTCCCCCCCCGATTGGGTGGCGAACAGACCCGGCAAACGGCCCACCAGCGAATTGCTGATATTGGCTACCGGCGACTGGATAAGTTCTTTGGTGCCAATGGTTGAAATGGCTCCGGTTGCATTGATCTTCTTCTGGGTACCAAATCCAACAACAACAACCTCGTTGAGTTCTTTGAGGTCATTTTTCAGGGTGATATTTACCTGGGTGCGGTTTCCAACCGTAACTTCCTGTTTCTCGAACCCAACGAAACTAAAGACGAGCACCGCATTGGCATTCGGCACGGAGATGGAATACTGTCCATTGGCATCCGTATTTGTTCCTTTGTTAGCGCCTTTCAATACGATGCTGGCGCCGGGAATTGGGTCGCCTTTATCATTGTCGGTCACCCGCCCTTTCACAACGATATCGGCGGGTTTGGCCGTTGAGAAAGCCTGCATATCAACCCGTGCGGTCAGGCTGTTGATCGCCAGCTCCTTATCGGCTTCCGGCTCCAGCGGCTGAGTGCCCGATGCTTTCAGGGGTTCCGTTTCCGCCGAGGAGTTTTTACCTATTTTCCGGGGCAGAATGGTGTACCCTCCCCCTTTCAGCTTTTGAAACCGAAGTTTGGCGGGTGTCAGCACCCTGTCGAGTACCTGCTCCAGTTTGTCATTTTCATTGACAGCGCCGGAGAAAGTTTTATTTTCGAGTAATTCTTTCTGATAGACGAAACTGGTTTTATAGGTTAATTCCAGTTTTTTCAGCAGAACGATCAGGCTGGTGTTCGTCTCCTGCGTTGGAGTGCCTTCTTTGCGCCTGTGTATGGAGGCAAATGTAAGTTGGGCTACCCCCTCCTGAATCCCCGAAAAAGAGGACAGCCACAAGGTTGTATAAAAGAGGATACGTCTTTTCATAGTAAAATGGGATCGTATTATTGGCTATGCCGTAGTTGGTAGTCAAACGGGTGGGGTACTTGGTTTTCCCGCTTTTTTTATGATTATTTTCCGGGAAAGTTTAAATCTTCTTATCAGATGGGAATTATCTGGACTGAAGCTGTACAAAAAATTATACTCGTGGGAGCCGATTGAAAAATCGCCCACGAGTATGCTGTAAATCGGTTGAAATTGGGCCTGTTTAGCGAAATGAATAGGTATCCCCTGATTTTTTCACTTCGGCGTCGAGAATGATCGCCAGGTTGTCGATACAGTCTTCGACTACTTCGGTACGTAGTTTACCCGTCAGGGTTTTATTCGTCAGTTGCTGATCGTCCAGTTTGATGGTCACGCCGAAGGTATCCTCAAGGCTGCTGATAATTTCCGGAAGGCTTTTGCCATCCAGAATCAGATAGGACTCCTTCCAGGCATCATATAGATCGGGTTGTACCCGTTTAAGCTGGATGTTCCGGTTTTTGGGCGACACAATGGCCATGTCGCCGGGCTTCATCACCACTGTCGATTGATCATTGGTACTCAACTGAACTTTTCCTTCGTTCAAAACGACGTTGGTTTGTTCACGCCGGGTGTTTACGTTGAACTCGGTGCCTAATACCTCAACTTTAGCTTCGGGCGTGTGGACAATGAATTTAGCTCCCTTCCGTTTGGCAATGTCGAAATAAGCTTCACCGGTGAGCCACACTTCCCGCACGGAACTACCCGCCAGGTTATCCCCTACTTTCAGGGTCGAGTTGGCATTGAGCGTAACCGTAGACCCATCGGCAAGTTTTATCTCCTGCACGTTCCCATAGGCTGTTTCGTACGTCAGGTGCGCATTTGCCTGATACGCCCACCAACCCAGCCCAACGGACATAACCAGTAGAACCACAGCCGCAGCTGCCCAATAAGGCCGCTGGTACCACCGAATCTCCTGCCGACTCACGTTTTGAAATGGATGCGTAAGACGTTCCGAGTTACGGGCTGACTTATCAATATCATTCCAGATACGCTGTTTCAGGCGGGCCATATCTTGTGGAGAGGGCTCTATTTCCTGAAAACGAATCGACTTGACATACTCAACAGCGTTTCGAACATCAGCCACTTTATGGGGATAAGTCGCCATAAAGTCCTGCCAGAAGCGATTCGATTCCTCCGTTGGCGTTAATACCCAGCGAATGAAATCAGGATCTTTGCAAAAGTCGTCTACAGTAAAAGCGGGGTACGGCATTAGACAAGCATCATGATAGTACTCGTTAAACAGAGCACAAGTAATTTTTTCCCGGCTTTTGGGTAATTATATCTTTGTGAGATAACCAAAAACAGCACCCAGCAGACTCAGCAAGGCTCCCCGCTGCTCGAATGCCGTGCGCACATGCACCCGCAAGGTAGTAAGAGCCACGTTAATTGTGTTATAAACGCTCTTTAACGTAATGTCCATCACCTCAGCCGCCTGTGCGTAGGTCAGCCCTTTCATATAGACCAGGTACAGGATTTCCTTTTGCCGTTTGGGTAATTTATTCAACTCACCGATCAGCAGTGCCTTTTGCTGATCGACAAGCTGCTCCTCAATCAGTGACCGCTCATAAGGCTGAACCAGAAATTCCGCTTTATCAAAAATATAGTCCTCCGAATCCAGTTTATTCAATCGGGCCACCGTGTCGAGTAGCCGACGGCGTAACGACCGGTAGAGATAAAACCGGATGTTATCCGTTGGCCCGAGTTTGGCCCGACTGTCGTGCAGGTGTAGAAACAACTCATGCAGACAGTCTTCTACCAATTGCCGGTTTCGGACAAGATTATAGCCGTACCGGTACAGATCGGCCGAAAACAATTCATAAAGTTGCGAGAAAGCATCCTGACTTCCCTGACGAAAGTCATTCCACAGGCGAATATGTTGGGCGGGGGTGAGTTGATCGGTCATGCTCAGTAACCACAGGGCGTGTAAAGGTATTTAGTCAGCGCGCAACAATCAACAGGCCTAACCCGACAATGTAACAGAGCAACATGCCATTGAGCAATCCACTAACACCCTTTGGAGCCGACCGAAATTCCCGCCAGACGTAAATCCCCCACAAAGCCGCGACGACGGTGGCACCCTGACCAAGTCCGTAACTGATGGCCGGACCGGCTTTGTCAGATGCCAGAATGCTGAACGACATACCCAGGCACCAGATCATACCACCCAGCACGCCCGTCAGGTGATTGCGCCCGCTGCCCCGAAAATAATCGGCATAACTAACGGGCGTTCCTTCGAAGGGTCGGCGCATGAGCAACGTATTGAACAGGAAATTACTGGCCAGGATACCCAGCGCAAAAAAGACAACGGCGGTGTAGGGACTGAGCTTGCCCGGCTCGGGCTGATCGAAATTCGGGAACATGGCCTGGGCCACGTAGCCATAAAACAAACCCATCAGACAACCCGCCACGACAGACAGCAGCAGTCCTTTTGTGGAGACCCCTGATTCCGACGTGGCCGTCCGTCGGTAGGCAACGGCGTTGAGCAGGATAGCCACCACGATCAGAGCCATGCCGCCGAACAGCAGTCCGGCATTCCCGACGGGCGCGTTGAGGTAGTTGACCACCACGCCAATGACCAGCGCCAGCCCGATACCCACCGGAAACGCCACCGACATACCCGCGATAGAAATGGCCGCTACCAGCAGGATATTGGCGGCATTGAACAGAACCCCGCCCCAGAGGGCCGAGCCGATATTGTCCAGATCGGCCTGCCGGACATCGGCCAGAAACGAGCGTCCCCCTTCGCCCATACTTCCCAGCGTGAGGGCCAGCAATAGTGCCAGACCGACAATCCCCAGCACATAATCCCAGTAGAACAATTCAAAACGCCAGTTACCCGCCGACAGCTTCTGGGTGTTGGCCCACGAACCCCAGCAAAGCATGGTAACGATGCAAAACAACACGGCGGTGCCGTATGACTCAATGATAAACATAGCGGTGGGATTTAGTAACGGGCCAGAATGGGTTTGTTGCCGAAAACGATCAGGTTGCGCACGCGTACGGAGTGATCGTTATTCGGGTTGAGCAGTTTCAACCGCAGCGTGTGCTTTCCGGGTGTTAGCTGGTACTTCCAGGTCATATCGTAGCGACGACGGGTGAAACTGGCGGGCAGGCTGGCTGTTTCCATCTTTTTATCGTCGATGTAAACGTCAACCTGAGCCGTGTAAGCGCTCTCATATTCGTATTGGCCCGCCTGCGCTTTTGGCCTGTTCTCCCCAACAACGATAAAGCCAACTCCGTCGAAGGTAGCGGTGTACTCGTCGTTGAGGTCTTTGTTGATAGTCCGTTTTTCGGTGGGGAAGTGCCCGCCGAAGCTTTGTTCCAACCGAACCGCTTTGGGCGTTTGTACGGCAATGGTCACGTTGTCGCCACTTACTTTACCGCCGTTGCGCTCGATGACCTGAAGGGCGTGCTTCATCCCGATGCCATACACGTCGTTGAGTGACATGGTCGTGTATTTAAAGTCGATGTCCTCCGCTTCGGCCAGACCCTGTTTCCAGTAAGCCGGCATTTTGCTGTAGCCCAGCATCGTGCCCAGGATACCGCCCGCCGACGATGGATTGCAGTCGGAATCCTGACCGGCGCGGGTGCTGATCTGCATGGTTTTGGTGTAGTCGCCCTGACCGTACAGCAGCCCCAGCACGATATAGGCCGAGTTGATCTTCGCGTCGATATTAAACGGGGCAAATATGCCGTCCGGGCAACCTACTTCGTCCGACCATTTGCGTTGCACTTCCAGCCAGGTTCGTTTCCAGTCGTTCGGATACTGGTCGTGCCACTTGATCACGTCGGCAATGCACTGGTAAAAGGTACTCTGCGCCGGAACAGCCTTCAATGCCTCCCGAACGACGTAATTGACGTCGTTACTGACGAACGCCAGCGAATACATAGCGCCGACGTACACGCCACCATACCAGCCGTCGCCGTAGTTCATGATGTGGCCGATGGGATCGCCTATTTTCACGGCCGTATTGGGCATTCCGGGAGCCATCAGCCCCGAAAAATCCGCTTCGATCTGGAAGTCGATATCGTCCGCATGGGGGTTGTTGAGCCAGTGACCCGACTCGGGGGCTTTCATGCCGTTGAGGATATTATACCGGCCTACCTGATTAGCGTGCCAGAGCATGTAGTCGGCCTTGGCAAAGGCGTTGGCGTGTTCGCTGACGGGCGCATCGAGGCCTTTTTTCTCGAACACATCCACGAAGGTCAGGTCCATGTAGAGATCATCGTACAGGCCGGGCGTTTCGAGCATCGTTTTCTTGATGTAGCCGTCGTACCACGGAATGGGCTGATACTCATTCATCATAGTCCCGTTAAACTTGAACTCGGTTGGTCCGCCGAAGGTGCAGCCGATGAGCTGACCAGCCCAGCCGCCTTTGATCTTGTCCTGCAAGGCGGCTTTTGTCATGGTGACCGTGGCGGGCGGACGAGCCGAAACAGTCGTGTTCGATCTCTTTTTGGGCGTCGTGGTGGGCGGTCCGGCGATCCGGCCGAAGCCCGTTAGCGCCAGTAACGGCAGGAGGAGGTAGATTCTTTTCATTGGGGTTAGAGAAGTTTACGAATGGTCAAATAGAGAGTAGCGGCAGGGAGTCGACCTCCTGCCGGTGGGGCAGTGATGCCTGGGCACCCATCCGGGTAACCGAGATCGACGCGGCCTTACAGGCAAAAGCCACGGCATCGGGCAGGTCGCGCCCCTCGGCGATAGCGACCACCAGCGCCCCGTTAAAGCAGTCGCCAGCCGCCGTGGTATCGACGGCCGTTACGGGCGGAGCGGCAATCATCGACGCGCCCGCCGGTGCGGAGAGGTAAGCCCCCCGCGAGCCAAGCGTAATCACGACGTTGGGTACACCCATTTCGTGTAATCGCCGGGCCGCCTGTTGCGCGGTGGTTTCGTCGGTCACCCGAACGCCCGTGAGCAGTTCCGCTTCGGTTTCGTTGGGGGTGATGACATGAAGACAGGCCAGCACCGCCGGGTCGAGGAGTTGCGCCGGGGCCGGATTCAGCACCACCCGCATACCACGTTCGTGACTCTGCCGAATGGCGTACTCGACGGTTGGAATGGGGGTTTCGAGTTGCAGTAACACAACCGTATGATCGGCATCCGTTTCGGCGGCCAGGGCCTGGGCTACCTGCTCCTGTCCGAGCCGGGCGTTGGCTCCCGACGCCACCATGATGCAGTTCTCGCCTTTGCCATCCACGCCAATGAGCGCTACGCCGGAGGGTTCATCGGCATCCGTCGTCACGAAGTCTGTCCGGATACCTTCCCGCTCGAACTGCTGCAGCGCCTGCCGACCAAAAATATCATTCCCCACATTGGCCACGAAGGTTACTGTCGTGGACGGAATGGGTGAATTCGGATCGGGATTAGGTGCGGTGGCGAGCCGGGCGGCTGCTACGGCCTGGTTGGCCCCTTTGCCGCCGGGATTCATGAGAAATGTACCGCCCAGTACGGTTTCGCCGGGGGCTGGTAGTTTATCGCCCTTGATCACCATATCGGTGTTGGAGCTACCAATGACACAAACAACAGAAGACATGAGGGAAGGAAACAAGTTGTTGAACAAACCTATGGATTAATTGCATCAATCAAAGCCCATTTTTTACCAACTTAGCTATTTCTATCGTTGTTTTTAGAGGGTAAAAATAGTTCATTACGTCTTTGAATACTGTAGCGCGGACGGTCGGCCGCAGCCGTGGGAACCCGCGTAGCCGTCAGGCTAACGAGTTATCATAATTAGCCTGACGGCTACGCGGGTTCCCACGGCTGCGGCCGACCGTCCGCGCTACGATACCATCCAGCTATTCCTACATGACTATCGACGTTCTTCATCCGTTACTTCATTCCCTGACAAAGTCCGAGAAACGGTATTGTCGTTTGCTGACGGGTTCGTCAACGGGCGACAAAGGTTTTCTGCGGTTGCTGGATTGCCTGCTCAGCCACGAAATAATGGGCGACGCCCTCACTGCTGACCTCACCCGACTTTTTCCCGGTGCCACCCTCGAACCAGCCCGCAAATACCTGTACCGGGTAGTGATGCAGAGTCTCCGCCAGTTCGAGCAGGACAAGCGGATCGACGTTCGTATTGGTCAGCTTTTGCACGACAGCCAGATCCTTTACGAACGGGGTCTGGTTCAGTTCAGTCAGGAACAGCTGGAAAAAGCACAGCGGCTGGCCGAGCAGCACGAGCGGGGCCTCTATGTGGTGATGGCAGCCCGGCAACAGGCCGAGCAATGGGTAAAAGGCCAGTTCGACGGGGTCGATGAGCCGACACTGGCCCGACAGCACGGACTGGTTCGACAGCAGGTTGAGCGAACCCAAACGGCCCTGCACCATGCGGCTCTGTACGAAACCCTACTGCTTCGCTACCGCACCCACGGCACCGTTGGCAACGCCACCGATACCCGTCGGCTGAATGATCTGCTGCTGGAAGAACACCAGTTGCTGAACCGGCAGAGCCGAAGCGGGTCGCCGATGCGGTCGTTTGCCATGCAGCAGCAACACCTGCATTTTCAATCGGCTTATTTCCGGATGATTGGCGACGAAGCCGGAAGCCTGCGGGTGTACCGCGAACTGGACAATCTGTTTCAGAACAACCCGACGCTCTGGTCCGAACAGCCATTGTACTACGTTCAGTTGCTGGAAGGCATTCTGTCGGACTTACGGATGCTGGGTCAATACGAGGAGATGCCGTATTTCATCGACCGGCTCCGGGCCATCGACAGCCCGACGCATGGTCTGCACCATACGGTCCCCTATCTGACGCTCTACTATCGGCTTTTACTGGCGATCGACCAGGCACGGTATGCCGATGCAGCTACCCTGTTGGCTACCAATTCTCTGTCGGCGGATGGGCCCACCTTTGAGCGCGGACTTACGCGTCTGGCATTGGGCACCCGCACCGAGTTCGATCTGCTGCTGGTACGTCTTCAGGTGGGTTCGGGCCACTTATCGGTGGCTTTGCACCGACTAAACCGGGTGCTGGCCCTACCCGCCCGTTCGCTCCCCGGCCGACTGTATATGGAGCGGCAACTGATGTGCCTGCTCCTCCACGCCCGACTCGGGAACGCCGATTACCTGACCTACGCCCTGCGCTCGACGGAGCGGAAACGAAAAACCACCAACCGGCAATCGGACGGGGAACGGTTCATTCTGGAGTTGCTTCGGCAATGGCTCAGCGGACGGCTTCAACCAGCGGTTTTAGCCCGGATAGATACCTTCAGCGGCAACTCAGCCGACCAGCAACTGATCCGAAACCTGGATGTACGAGCGTGGGCGGTGGCCTGTTTACACACAAAGACGAACATGCGCCCGCAAGGTCTTTAACGCTACGTTGACGGTGTTATACACGCTTTTGATGGTGATATCCATGACTTCAGCCGCTTGTAGGTAGCTCAGTCCTTTCATGTACACCAGATACAGAATCTCCTTCTGGCGTTTCGGCAACTTGTTCAACTCGTGGATGAGAATAAGTTTTTGCTGGTCCAATATCTGTTCGTCGATCAGTAAACGTTCGTACGGTTGAATCACGAATTCGGCCTTGTCGAAGTTATAGGCGTCAGAATCCAGCTTGTTTAGGCGGGTTACCGTATCCAGCAACCGACGGCGCAAGGCCCGGTAGAGGTAAAACCGAATGTTATCGGTCGGTCCCAAACGCGCCCGATTTTCGTGCAGATGCAGGAATAGTTCGTGCAGACAGTCCTCCACCAGTTGGCGGTTGCGGATCAGGTTATAGCCATACCGGTACAGATCAGCCGAGAAGAGGTCATAAAGTTGTGAGAAAGCAGCCCGGTCGCCACTGCGGAACGTATCCCAGAGTTGCGTATGTTGGCTAACGTTAAGTCGATCGGTCATAGGTGTAGGAAGATTCTCGGTACTTATTTTTCTTTCGGGTCCAGATTCCGGCTTAGCTCCTCGTCCGTAACGGTCGATTGTACGCCACCGGCCGGAACCGGCAATCGGCAGATCCAGCGGCAGGCATTGAGAATGAGTTTACGCAGGTCATCGTTGCGCCAGTTGGTATGAAAATGCAAGCCGGTATTGCCAAAACTTCGTCCGCCATCGGGCCGCTCATACACCCACGACACTACCTCTGGCCGTCCGGGAGCTGCCCGACTGGCAATGGTGTTCCGCACCGAATCGGGCGGGGTAGCTGTCAGGATGGGCGAGATACCGGCACGAAATCGCAGAAAGAAATAGCATTCGTCGTACACCTGAAACGGCTTCACGCCACTCGTAACCGGGTGAACGGGAATCGTCCTGACATCCGATGTCCACATACCGTGGGCCGAATAACTGTCTTCTTTAAAACCACCCAGTATGTCCAGCAGCGGGTCGCCATCACCGGCGGGCAGCGTAACGGCATAGTGCAACGCGGCCACGCCAACACCCCGGCTTACGGCGGCCAGTAACTGGCGTTTGTAGGCAGGTTTCAGCACCAGATGCCCCTGCTTGCCATCCATAAACAGCACAATTCCATCGGCACGGGCCAGCAGCGTGGTGTCGGTGGGCCAGCCGTTGAGGCAAACCGTTACAGACATATCGGGCGAGTTGGCCAGCCATTTCTTCATGAGCAGCGCCCCGGCATTGTATTCATGCTCCCCGGCCTTATGGCTGGGCGTTCCGGCAATGATGACGAGTCGTTTCTGACCCGACGGCTGACTGTTGGCGCGCAAGGATGAGAGACTTAGAAGAACCAGACAGGCGACTAAACGGGAAATACGCATTGGTACATTTCGGGTTTTCATGTGCATAAGCATAAAAGCAGCTCCTCACGCACTCATACGCCTTGTCAACTCACGTTCAATTTCTTCCAGCGATTTCCCTTTCGTTTCCGGCATCCGCACCCGGACGAACAGGAAGTAGACGAAACACAAGACGGCGTGGAAGCCAAACGTCAGCGGCAATCCCCAGTACTGCTTCATGATTGGGAAGGAAGCCGTGGTGAAAAAGTTGGTAATCCACAAAGCCAGTGTTGCCAGCGCCAGCGCATTGCCCCGGATGCGGTTTGGGAAGATTTCGGAGAGAGCCACCCAGGTGACCGGCCCCAGCGTTGCCGAATAAATGGCGATGAACGCCAGTACGAAGACGAGCACCCACGCACCGGGCAGCTGCCAGTAAAAAGCCGCCGATAAGGCCAGCGCGTCGAGACAGAGTAAGATGGACCCGTACTGAAGCAGTTTCTTCCGCCCGATTTTATCAATCGTACTAATGGCGATAAACGTAAAAATGAAGTTGATTACCCCGATGATGATCGACTGCAAGAAGGCCGAATCCTGCGCCATACCCGCCTGTCGGAACAACTCGGGTGCGTAGGAGAACAAGGAATTCTGCCCAACGGCCTGCGAGAAAACCGCGACGACAATACCGATGAAGACGATGGGCCACAGGTCTTTCCGAAACAGATCGTTAACGGACTCTTTGGTCTCCCGCGAAAAACTGGCCTTAATCTGGTAGGCTTCGGCATTGGCGTAGGTCTCTCCGCCAATGCGTGTCAGAATGGCTTCCGCTTCTGGTAACCGCTTTTTGCCGATGAGCCAGCGCGGACTTTCGGCAACGAAGAACAAACCAAAGAAAAACAATAGCGAAGGCACCGACTGCGACGAAAACATCCACCGCCAGTTGTTGACTCCGGCATCCAGCAGCAGGTAATTGGACAGGTACGCCAGCAGAATACCAATGACGATGGACAGCTGGTAGAACGACACCATACGCCCCCGCATGGGAGCGGGCGAAATTTCGGCCACGTACATGGGACATACCAAAGCGGCCGCCCCAACCGCCACCCCACTTAGCATTCGGAAGGTAATGAACAGGGGAAAGGTACCCGCCCAGCCGGTTCCGGCCCCTGTGAGGGCGAAGAGTACGGCACAGCCCATCAGGAGTTTTTTACGCCCCAGCGTATCGCTCAGCTTACCGCCCATGAGTGCACCAATAGCCGCACCGAGGTTGATACAGCCCACGGCCCAGCCCGTCTGAAACTCGTTCAGTTGAAAGTGTTTCGTAAAAAAGGGAACGGTACCGGAAATAATGACCAGATCGAATCCGAACAAAACCCCACCTAGCGCAGCAATGGCACTAATGAGGTACACGTAATTCCGGTTTACTACCCCCTCAACTGGGTTAGTGTCAACGGTAGATTGAATGATAACGGCCATGAAAGTTTAGGGGTTAGCGATGGTTTTGCCACAGACCGGGACGCCGGTGCGGATACACGGAGAAGCACAGACCGGGCCGCCGGAGCGGACTCACAGAGGAAAAAGAAGAAAAGCTCTGTGAATCTCTGTGGCAAAACCTCATTTCAATGACACATCCGCTTCTTTGCTCAAAAACGCGGCTCCCTCTTCCACCAGTCCGGCAGCATCCCAGGTCAATAGCGCTTCGTTGGGAACCACATCGATAGGCGTAATGCTCGACCGGGACGATGATGATTCGTTATACCCAATATTCGACTGCCGGTTATAGCACGAAATCATCGACCAGCGCGGTTTGTCGGACAAATTGGCCTCGGAACGATGGAGAATATTGCTGTGGAAGAAAAGGACATCGCCCGCTTTCAATTCCACATAGACCAGCTCCATCGTTTTCAGCGCCAGGTCGACGTAGCGTTGGGAAGCGCCCACCTGTTCGCCCGCGAAACCGTGTTCGACCCGGCCCATTTTGTGCGACCCTTTGATAACCTGCAAACAGCCGTTCTCCCGGTTGGCGTCGGTAATGGCCACCATGACCGACATCATCTGGTCGGGCAGTAAAAACTCATTTTTATACCAGTAGCCATAATCCTGATGCCACTCCCAGGCCCCTCCTACCCGCGGCTCTTTCTGCATGAGCTTGGAATGAAAATGGCAAACTGTGTTCACAGAAGGTGACGCATCAGGTGAATCAAGCAGCTTATCCACCGACTCGACCAACTGCCGACTACGCGTGAGCAGGCCATACACATCGTCGCCGGGTTTGTACCACAGCGACAGTTTGCTGCGCTTGCCCGTGCTGTCATTTACGTTGATGGCATGTTTACTGATCGCGCTATCCTCAATGGCGACGTTATATAGCTTTTCAACTTCGCTGGCATTCAAAAATCCCCTGATAATCAAGTAACCATCCTGACTATACTGCTCAATTTGCTCGGGTGTTAACGATTCGTTTGTCATGATTGCTTGTCGTTTTACACGATAGATTGTGGTTATATTCCTTTACTCATTCCCTCCCAACCCCGAACGGGGTTGACTACGATTAACCGGGGGTACAACCCCCGGACTCCTCGGACTGACCGGACTCTCCGGCCCACCCTGAATCTCAAAAAGCTCTCCGACATACGTACCCGGCAGGGTTAAGGGAAAACCCGTCGTTTGCAGCACCTGCCCGGTCAGGGAAGCCACTACCTTTCCATTCATCGATTTGACCTGATACCGTTTTGCCGGATCGAGGTGCCGGATCGTTATCATCCGCTTCGTTTCGGTAGCGCCGTGCTTAAAAACACCAATGATACCACCCTGCTTTGTTTCGGTATTTATTCGCTGAAAACCATCCCACATACCTTCCATCGGTTCACCAAAGCCGGGCAGGTCCTGCCGGTAGCTCATGATCTGATGTCGGTTTTCCATCAATTGCAGCCAATCGGCATAGGCCCGGTATTTTTTCAGGTCTGGTGCGGCTAATTTACGGGGGTCGCCGAGCATGATGGGCAGGGCACCCGCCAGCGATTTAATGTGCATTTCCCAGCCCTTGTCCTCCATTTCGGGATTGCCGATCACCAGCGCTGTAGCGGGCATAGCGGGCGAACGCCACCAGGCCATATTCCTCACGCGCAGGTCTAATTTCGCATCAGGCCCATTAAAGTTGGACATCCAGTCACCCTCGGCATGTTTGAGCATGGCGTAGTCGATGAGTTGCAGGCCACCCATCGTCTCAAACGTGCAGTCGATAAACAGGTTGGGCTTCGCGGCATGCAGTTCATCAAACAACTTCCAGACCTCTTCGTAATTACTGTACAGAGATTCGTGGTGATCTTTGTGCCCTTGGTGATGTTGTGCGTAACAGCCGGTTACTTTATTGCCGAACCGGTAGGTGCTGGTTACGACCGTAAAATCCAGCTTCAGGTATTCCAGCCCATACTCCAGCGCCAGTTTCAGGAGAACGTCCTTGATGTAGCCGCGCCAGGGTGTGCCGAAACAAGCGGTACGCATATTCTGGACATCTTCATGCAGGTTGGCAGGTTGCTGGTTTTCGTCCAGCACGAACCAATCGGGGTGAGCCTGGTAGACTTTACTGTCGGGCGAGGCACTGCCCACGCTAACCCATAAGCCCGGCTTCATTCCCAGCGATTTGATGTAGTCGAAAACGGGTTTCAGCCCGTTGGGAAATTTCTTTTTGTCGATGACCCAGTCGCCATAATTATCCGCCCAGCCATCGTCGATGATAAACTCTTTCATCCCGGCATCGGCGGCCGCTTTGGCCAGTTCCATCACCAGCTTCTCATTGATATTCTGTCGAAAAGGCACCCAGGTGTTGTAAACAAACGTGGGTTTCTGGGCGAGCTCGGAAAGCCGGATACCCATGTGCTTACGAACAAAGTCCGGGACGGCCGTATTCAGGATTTCGTCGGGGTCTTTATGGTTGTTATACACCATCGTAAATACCTGCGGTGTCGTGAACAACTCGCCCTTGCCAATGTACTTCCGAAAGGGAAAGCGGGCATTCTTGTGCGTCAGTCCGCTCAGAATGGCGGGCTCATCCCAAAAAACCGACGTATGTTTCACCACCCCGGCGGCCTCATTGCCAATAACGATGCCCTGTTGCCAATCGCTGTTGTGAACCGTCAGCAGCGCATCCTGGAAATTCCCGTCGTAGGGGCCGATTGACCGCCGACGGCCGTAATCGTGGCAAATCCAGCTAAACGTCGTAGCGTAGTAAGGGGTCGCGATCAACTTCTCCACGTCGACCGATTCCAGCCGAACCGGCTCGTTGGTCAGGTTTTTTATGGATAAGCTCTTGCGGATAACGGGAAGGTTGGGGTACAGCAGGAAGTTGATGGTCAGTTCGACGTTCCCGTCTTTACTTTGCAGGGTTACCGCAGCTCCGTCGCCCTGTTTGGTATCGGTGATTTTCTGAACCGTGACCAGCTTCCAGTCGCCGGAACCGGTATAGATTTTATCGTTGATCTCGAACTGAAAGTCAGGATTCGTTTTCTGAAAGTATCTGAATGTACCCACAACCGGCTTGTATTCGGTTGTCAGAAAGCTGCCTTCTGAAGCTGGAAGTTTGATGGTACGCTGAACGACGCCATTGGACAGCACCAGCTCCGACGCCGTCCAGTTGGCGAAGGGAGGATTTGCTGTAGCCGATTGCGCTAATGACTTAGTCAACGCCAAACTTATCCATAAAACAATCCAGCAAGTGTTCTTCATAAAGCGGTTTTTTCCCTGACAAGGTTGACAGCCAATTGCATTTTACATCCACAAAATTCAGCTATTCCAAGAAATACCAAATGAAGAATTTTGGCATAAACATGGATTATTCTATCTTCGACCACTTTAGCGGACTAACACCGATGTGAATGAGTGCTGTAACGCGAAAAAGTCGGGGATTTACAGGGGAGCGCATCATCGAAATACCAAAGGACATGGTCGACAAATGCCTTCAGATGCCATTGATCAACAGGCTGTTCATTACCCGCATGGGAGTTTACCCAAAAGCGCTTTATCATTATTACCAGCGTCCGGTAGGCATTTCGCAGGTAATTTTATTGTACTGTACCGATGGGCAGGGTTGGATACAGTTACCGGGCGGGAGGTTGACCATTTTGGCTGGTGACGTATTTGCCATTGCACCGGGCACACCGCATTCGTACGGTGCTGATGCCGATAACCCCTGGTCAATTTGCTGGTTCCACTTCAGCGGAAACCAATGTCATGAGGCTGTACAAGCCATTATGGACGACCGAAGCGGTTCGCCACAAGCCGTTCGCGTCCCTTTTTCGGAAGAACGAACGCTGTTGTTCAACCGGATCTTGGATACGTTCCTGAAAGGCTACAGTACCTCGAATCTGCTGTATGCCAATCTGGCCGTTCCGTTTTTTCTATCCTCCTTTATTCTGCCGGAAAACTTCCAGAAAGAGGTCGTGAGCAGTGGTATCGTTAACCCGACCGACAAGGCTATTCGGTTCATGCAGAACAACCTATCCCGATCGGTCACGCTGGACAATATTGCTCAGGCGGCCCATTTATCGACCTCCTTTTGTTCGCGGAAATTCAAGCAGGATACCGGGTATGCACCCATCGAATACTTTAACCATTTACGCATTCAGAAAGCCTGTCAGCTACTCCATTTCAGTGATCTGCGAATCAATGAGGTGGCCGCACAATTGGGTATCGACGATCCGTTCTACTTCTCCCGGCTGTTCAAAAAGCAAATGGGCGTCTCCCCCGCCGAGTACCGGAAAAGCGAAGGAATCCAGCGCAAAATAACGTAGCGCGGTTCTTTAGTCCTCGTAGCCGTCAGGCTAAAGTAAGGCTATGTTGTTAACCTTATCTTAGCCTGACGGCTACGAGGACTAAAGAACCGCGCTACAGAAAAACGTACAGGCTCAGTACCCTGAATTCTGCTTTATCTTGCTCGGGTTAATATCGATCTGACTTTGTGGAATCGGGAAAACGAGGTTGTTTTCGGTCAGAGCTGTTTTGATGCCGATGGTGGCCGCTTTGGCCTGCATAACCGGCAACGCCCGGCCCGTTCGAACCAGATCGAACCAGCGATGCCCCTCAAAGGCCAGTTCAACCCGACGCTCCTGCTCGATGGCCAGCCGCAGGTCGGCCTGCGTGGTAATGGCTTTATCAGCCAAGCCCACTCGCTTCCGAACCTGATTTAGAAACGGTAACGCTTCGGCAGGTTTGCCGGTTTCGTTGAGTGCTTCGGCATACATCAGCAACACATCGGCGTACCGCAGCACATACCAGTTGTCTTCCGAGTCGCCGTTGACGATCGGGGGGTCGGCGTATTTTTTGATGTAGTAATAATCGACCTTCACCCCGCTGCTGTTCACGTAACTACTCGCCAGCGACACGTTTCGGCGGGGGTCATTAGCTTCGTAGCTATTGTCCAGATCGGGCGTTGGCCGGTTGTTGCCTCCTCCGCCAAAGGTAATGACCGCGTTGCCGGAGTTCTCCGGGGCGTAGGCGTTGGCAAAGCCGCTGCCCTCGCCGATGTTCCCTTTCTTGTACTGCACTTCAAAGATTGACTCCCGCCCATTCTTGTTCGCCGGTTTGAACAGATCGGCGTAGTTGGGTTGCAAGGAGTAAGTGCCCCGGTCAACAACTTCCTTCAGTTTCGCAGCGGCATCGGCATAGCGTTTCTGGGTAAGGTACACCTTGCCCAGCAGACTTTTAGCGGCACCGTTCGTAGCCCGGCCCACATCGGCACCGGTATAGGAAACGGGCAGCGAGGCATCAGCATCCGTCAAATCCTTCACGATCTGCGCGTACACATCCGCTACCGGTGCCCTGCCAAATTCATAGCCCTGTAAGGGGTCGGTAATTTCGGTCAGCACCAGCGGCACATCGCCAAAAACGCGCACCAGGTTAAAATACATCAGAGCCCGCAGGAATTTGGCTTCACCCACAATGCGTTTCTTGAGGGTTTCGTCCATCGTGATCCCGGCAATTCGATCGATAACGGCGTTGGTCCGGTAAATGCCCCGATAGCCATCGCTCCAGCGAGACAGTAAAAAGGGGTTAGTCGTGCGGACGTAAAACTTATCGAACTCATCCTGATCCGTCACCGAACCGGATAGAACCGGCGTGGTATCATCGGACGGGATTTCGGATACGACGTAAAGCTGCCCGTACTGACCACCAGCTTGTAGAGCGCCATAAGCGCCGTTAAGGGCCGTCAATACATCGGATTGTGACTTAAAAAAGGACGTTGTACCCACCGCCGAAACGGGAGACAGGTTCAGAAACTGCTCTTTACAGGCGGTCAGGCTCAGGGTAAGTAATCCGGCAAGAATATATCTAGTTTTCATGATGCTCAGAGAGTAGGATTAAAAGCCCAGGTTTAAACCAATGGTGTACGTACGCGCCAGCGGATAGGAACCGTAGTCGACCCCGCCCGTCAGCGGCCCTTCGTAGCCACTCACTTCGGGGTTGTAAGCCAGATACTTCGAAATCGTAATGGCATTCTGCACACCGGCATACACCCGCAGCGACTGTACTTTTATCTTCTGCAATGGCGTGCGCGGCACGTTATAACCCAGCGTGATGTTCCGGATCCGGAAATACGTAGCACTTTCCACCCATCGGCTCGATACCTGGTTGTTGTTACCCGTCGAACGCGTATTGGCCCGTGGGGTTTTGCCATCGCCGGGGTTCTGCTCCGACTGCCAGCGATTCAGGACCGTCGTGAGTGAGTTGGCATTTCCTTCCAGGTTCTCGTAGAATCGACGGGAGAGGTTCAGAATTTGACCGCCCTGTACACCCTGCGCCACAATGTTCAGGTCGAAGCCTTTGAACGAAAACGAGTTGGTGATGCCGTAGATAAAATCGGGCTGGTTGTTGCCGATCAGCGTCCGGTCGTCGGCGTTGAGTTTGCCATCGTTGTTTACATCCGCAAATTTCACATCGCCGGGACGGCTGTCGGCAAAGTGCGGATACGCGTCTAGTTCAGCCTGATTCTGGAAAATTCCCAGTTGCTGGTAGCCGTAGAAACTGCCCAGCGGCTGCCCGATCACGGTAATATTGGTTTCGCCAACGCCCGTACCGCTTCGGATGGCATCGCCCGTGGGTCCGAGGGCCAAGACTTTATTTTGGTTGAACGACAGGTTGAGGTCGGTGTTCCAGGTAAAGCCGGTGCCCGACCCGTCGATGTTACGCGTCGACAACGAGAACTCCATCCCTTTGTTTTCCACCTGACCAATGTTTCGCACGGCCGTTGAGAAGCCGGTCAGCGTTGGTACCTGCACCGAAAGCAGCAGATCGGTCGTGATCCGTTTGTAATAATCTACTGTGAACAGAATCCGATTCTGGAACAGGCCCAGATCAAGCCCGACATCGGTTTGCCGACTCCGCTCCCAGCCCAGTTGCGGGTTGGCGATACTACTGGTTGCCAGTCCGTTTGCCAGGGCATTTCCCAGCACGTAGTTGTCTTTGCTCAACACACCAATGGCCGGGTAATTGCTGGTAAACGCATTATTGCCCGACAAACCGTAACTGGCGCGTAGTTTCAGGTCCGAGATAACGGGAATCGTTTTCATGAAGGGTTCTTCGATGATCCGCCAGCCCACCGATGCCGACGGGAAGGTACCGAAGCGGCTGGTCTCCCCAAAGCGTGACGACCCATCCCGCCGAACCGATGCATTGAACAGGTATCGATCTTTGAAGCTATAGGTAAAGCGGGCAAAATACGACGCCAGCGACCATTCATTTTGGGTGGATGTACCCCCGGTAATGGTCCCGGCGTTGACGGTCCGTACAATGTCGTTCGGAAAATTATTTGCATTGATCAGACTTTCTTCAAAATCATTACGCTGCGACTCCAGACCGACCAGCGCATCCATATGGTGCGTTGTACCCAGATCGAGCGTGTAGCTCAGCGTGTGGTTCGTTACCCAGTTGATATTCTGGTTCGTGTACGCCGAACCCGTGCTGACGTTTGGCGGCAGAAGCTGGTTCAGGACAATAGCCGAGGTCTGGTACTGGTTTTGGCGGAGGTAGTTCAAATCGCCCCCGAGGGTACCCCGGTAGCGGAGTGATTTCCAGATCGACAGTTCGGCGTAGGCGCTTCCCAGCAACCGAAGCTGCGTAACGCGGTTGTCGACTTCGGTGATGTTGGCCACCGGGTTGGTAATGCCTGGCCAGTCGTAAGGAGCCGCATAAAACGCCTGTGAGTTGTAGGTCGTGCCGTTGGCCTGATAAATGGGAATAAACGGCGGCAGCGACAAAGCCGCATTGATGATCCCGTTGCCCGCCCAGTGTCCATCGGAGTTGACCCGATTTTCCGCCATAAAGGTTGGGCTGAAACTCAGGCCGACTTTCAGCTTCGACGAAAGCTGGGCGTCGATGTTGGACCGCACCGTGTAGCGGTCGATACCGGATTTCTTGATGATACCGTCCTGCTTCAGGTAGTTACCCGAAATAAAATACTGCACTTTTTCGGTGCCGCCCGAGGCCGATAGCTGGTAATTGCTGATGGGTGCCTTGCGGAAAATCATGTCCTGGTAGTCGTAGGTGGTCAGGCTGGCCGGATCATCGAAGTTCACCCCGGCGAACTCGCCCCTTGGATAGCGGTATCGCTGCCCCGCCGGACGCGCACTGTTGGGGTCGTTGACCGACGAGCCCGACACCCGCTCCAGATAGGCCGTGTTAAAGGCCTGTTTGGAAAATTCGGCGAATTGCTGGGCGTTCAGCATCTCCATTTTCTTGCTGATCTCCTGCGTACCGGTATAATAATCGAAGTTGATCCGGCTCTGCCCCGATTTACCCCGTTTGGTCGTGATCATAATTACGCCGTTGGAGCCACGAGACCCGTAAATAGCGGTGGCCGAAGCATCTTTCAGTACGTCGATCTTGTCAATATCGTTGGGGTTCAGCTGGTTTAGTCCACCGGCGTTCGTCTGGCTACCGGAGTTAAGCGGCTGTCCATCAATAACGACCAGCGGCCCGTTGCCCGCGCTGATGGAGCCAAGTCCCCGCACTTTGATGGAGGGCGCGTTGCCCGGCGCACCCGTGTTCTGCTGGATCAACACGCCCGGCATGCGGCCCGTGAGGCCCTCAACTACGTTTGTAACGGGCTGATCTTTTATACTTTGCGTTTGCAGAGAAGCGACCGATCCCGTCAGTTCGCGCCGGTTTTGGGTGCCGTAACCAACTACCACGATCTCGTTCAGGGTCTTGTCGTCACTGGTCAGTGTTACGTTCACCGTGTTTCTGCTGCCAACCAGGACTTCCTGGGTCGCATAGCCGATGAAGGAGAAGACGAGCGTGAGGTTGTTGCCAACATTCTGGTCCGGCACGTTGACCCGGTAATTACCGTCGCCATCCGTGGTGGTGCCCCGGCTGGTGCCTTTTACGACCACGCTCACACCGGGCAGGCCGCTGCCGGTCGAACCATCGGTAACCCGGCCGCTAAGGGTCTGGTCGGCCGTAACAAAACTTACGGTTTTAGCCTGTAACTGGCCAATCTGGTTCATTTCCGCCTGACTGGTGCTGGCAACGGATGCCAGTTGCAGCAGGGGTACTTCCAGCGCAGACGTCTGTTTCCCGGTCTTTTTATCGGCAAGTACCAGATAGACGCCCGGCTTCACCTTCGTGAACCGAAGCCCTTTCGAGTTCAGCACTTTGGTCAGATTATTTTCCAGTGAAGCGGCCGGGTCTACACTGGCCGGATTGACAAAGTGATCGCTCACCAGCCGATCTTCAAACAGAATATCGACCTGATACCGTAGTTTGAACTGGTTCAACACTTCGCGGAGTTGAACGGCCTGTGGACTCGCAACCTGATGCGTTGTTCGGGTAAATGCTTTGGCCGTTGCCAAAAATTGAGCCCGTCCGGTATGGCTCACCGTCAGTTGCAAACTGAGCAGAAAGACACTGAATAAGCGTACAGAATACATCATTTAGGTGGTTAGTTTTTGTGATAGGCATTAATCGGTGAAAGACACCCGGTCGTTCTCCCGGATGTAATTTACTTGCAGCAACTGGGCAATCAGCTTCAATAACTCATTGGCGTTCTGAGCCGTAAACGAACCCGAAATGGTACGACCGGCCAACTGCGACGTGCCGATGGTTACGACCAGGCCGTAGTTTTCGTGGAGTATATCGGCGATTTCCCGTAACGACGTTTGGTCGAAGTTGAATCGGTGATCTTTCCACGCGGCCATACTTTCGGGGTGCGCCGTTCGGGTCAAGTCCAGTTTCCCCTGCCGGTTGAGTGTCACCAGATCGCCGGGCTGCATGATCAGGGGTGGCGTCGTTTTCTGCCCGGTCGTCAGCTGAACACGCCCCGACCGGAGGGCCACCCGTGTAGCGCGTTCACGGCTGAAGACGGTGAACTGCGTACCGAGTACCGTTACCTTCAGCCCTCCGGGCGTCATGACGACAAATCGCCGATTGTTGGGCAGATGCCGAATCGAAAAGTCAGCCTCTCCGGTCAGTTCCACCATGCGTGGGTTCTCGTGGGCGGAGTCGGCGATGAGGGTCCGGTTACCAACTCCGATTGACGTACCGAACCAGCGCGAATACCGGAGCGAAGAATTGGCATTCATCGTCACCGCCGACCCATCGGGTAACGTCAGGCTGCGGGTTTCGCCAAAGCCGGTCCGGACGGTTTTGTACAGTAGCGCATCGCGAAACAGCCAGCCAATAGCCATGAGCAGTAACGCCACCGATGCCGCCAGCAGACCGCTGCGGCTTATCCACCCGCCCCAGCGGCTGATGGTCCAGGTTTTGGGGGGTGGTTCCTGCTCCTCAACAGCGGGGAACGTATTGTTGATGCGCTGCGCCGTTTTTTCGTAGACGAGCTGCCAGTTTGTGTTGGTTTGCAACCGGTTCATTTCCCACTCGTGCAGCCACTGGTAGTATAATTCCCGGTTACTCCCTTCTGACAGCCAGCTCTCAACCGATTTCTTCTGTAACGGACTCACCCGACCCGAAAAATAGTCGAACAGAACCGCTTTGTTGACGAGATCTTCCATGAACAAATGTTTGCCTGTTGGACACAAGCGGAGCGTATTACCCTTAGTGAAGAAATTGAAAAAATAGCAGACCCATCGGCAGAAACACCCGGCGCAGTTGTTGAAGGGCGCGAGCCATGTGGGCTTCGACGGTTTTGAGAGCCAGGCCCAGCTCATCGGCGATTTCCTGATTTTTTCGGTTCTCGAACCGACTCATCAGAAAGATGCGCTGGCATTGCGGGGGCAATTCCTGGATTACTTTTTCGACCCGCTGGAACGTCTCATCATATTCGATGAGCGTCTGGGGCGTTTCATCCTGACCCGTATCGCCCAGATCATCGAGCGACGTGGCGGTACGGTTGCCGGTTAATTCGTCGCGGAGGTAATTGAAGGCCCGGTGCCGGACGGCCGCGTAGAGATAGGTTCGGTAGCTATGCTGAACAGTGGCGTAACTGCCCGATTTCCAGAGTTGATAAAAAACCTCACCAACGATGTCCTCGGCCACCTCACGGGTGTACACGAAGCGCACGGCATGGCTGCAAAGGGGTCGAAAATAAAGCCTGAACAGCGTCTCAAACCCTTTTTCGGGCGAGCTGGCAAAGGCCGATCGAATAATATGTTCGTTATCAACAACGGATGTTACCCGTTCAGGATTGGGCAACATCCGTCGCAGATGCTGGTCTTGAGCAGGTATGAGGTTACCTTCAGATCCGGTCATTGGTTTAGCAGTCAGGTGCCAGAATGACACGGATAAGCGGCCTTACCCTTAGTCAGATCCTGCGTATTTTAAAAATATTCTCAATTTTTTCACAAAATGATCTAGTTACAGTGGTCATTCGCTCTACTCTGTCTGGAACGTCAATTCTCAAGGGGTGCGGTTACTGTTTCAGCCATCTTGCACCTCAATTCATCACTGTGTACCGGTACAGCGCAAAGTTATTTGCGGCAGGCAATGTCATTAGCAGGTTTCCTTCTCCGGTCACGACTTGTTCGAAGGCTTTCCCCGCACCAGCCACGGTTTGCAGGCGAACCCGTTTACCAGCGGGCAGCCAGGTTTTAACCGTTTCCTGAGCATTGGGTGTATCCTCCCGAAAAACGAGTAGAAACCCTTCTTTTTCCGACCGGATGGATTGAAATCCCGTCCAGCTTTTGCCGCTGGGTTCGTCGCCAATAGGCAGAATGTGCCCCCCGTGAACCTGTGTCTGAATAGTTCGGTACGTCTTAATGAGTGTAGCCGTTTGAAAAGCCTCGGCAGGCAGACCAGTGGCCTCGAACCAGGCCAGCGGCTGAGCCATCATCGTGATGGCAAACAGGTAATCGAAGGAGTAGTTGGCCGGCGCAAAGCGGTCTCCTGCGGGGTACTTGTCGGCATTGCGCCACTTGTTGAGAAACTCGATCTGCAGGTTTTGGGACGGCACGTACTTCGACAGATTCCAAAGGTTACGGAGTGTCCAGTAGGGGTAATAGTTGGTCCAGTCGGTGTAGCGGTTTTCCAGAAACAGGTTGCCGTATTCGTTCATGAAATGGTACCCGTTACGCCGACCGGCCGTTACGTCCATATTGAAGATCACCTCATAATTGGTGGCTGCCATAACCGTATCGAGGAATTTCCGGAAGTTGGTCTCGGCGGTTTTGTCAGGAATCTGGACGAGGTCAATTTTGAAGGTCCGAATGCCGTACTGTTTATACAGGCCGATGAGCGCCTGTGCGTCTTTATCCCAATGGGCAAAGCTATTGTCGACGCTGGGGCTGAACCACAGTCCCAGTTCGATACCCAGTTTTTTGGCGGCATCGATAACGGGTTTCAGGCCGTTGGGGAACCGTTCGGGGTCCGGCTTCCAGTAGTTCGGATTTTTCCAGATGTCTTCACTGCTACCCCCCGGCGTGGCGGAGTTCATCGACTTGCCCAACTCCCAGCCATCGTCGATCTGAAAACGGGTAACGCCCAGCTGAGCCGCTTTCTGCAATTCGGTGATGATGAACTGCTCCCTGATTTTGGTGTCTTTGTTGCGGTCGCCCCAGGTATTCATCATGATCATTTCGTCGCGGTCGGCGCGTCGGGGGCGTTTGGCATCCTGGTAGCTGCGGAGCGTTTGCAGGCCATCCAGCTCCGACGACCCGCCCAGCCCGAGGGTATAGCCGTAGCCGCGAACCCAGTCCGTTTCAGACACATCCGAGGGCAAAATACCCGCGCCAACGGTCTGAACACTGCCGTTCTTCACCAGAAAATCGAACCCCGGATTGGCTAACTGAATCACCGAAACGGGCGACTCTTTCAACACGAAAAACGATGACCCGGAAAGCCCATCGGTCAGCCATAGTAGATTGCCTTTCAGAAAACCCGGCTGGCGATACAGGTTGTAGGGCACTTCCGTAACCAGCGTATTGTTGCGGTCGGTCATGTCGGCGAATTCAACGGCCCGCCCCCGCCAGTGATTTCCCGCCAGCGCCAGCTTGTCCATTACCGGCACGGCAGCGGCAAATTTGTTCAGGTCGTTCTGTGATTCGATATTCTTGAAATCCATCCCGGCCGCCGACTTTCCAGCCGCCTGCTGCCACTCGGGCGAGGCTTTCCCGCGCAGGTAAAATGTACAGTTCAGGGCAGCGATGGTGGGGTAAATCCGAAACTCCCGCCGAACGTCCAGTGAACCAAGGTGGGTGATCACGCTCACCGCCAGGTGGTCGGTCTGGTTGGGCTGACTGACTACCTGTTTTGTTGTGAGTTCTCCTTTCCCGGTGGGCGTTGTATGGCCCGGAAAGACGCAATCGGCATCGGTGCTGACCCATTTCCAGGTCTGGTTCCTCTTTTTATCAGTCAGGCTCAGGGTGATCAACTGCCCGTTGTTCCAGCGAAAACGCCGGGCCATGAGGTCGTTTTCGAGAACAAGCGTATCGTTGCTCAGGCTGGCCCGGCAACTTTGTACCTGGGCAAGCACCCGGCCTGAAGGGATCAGGCAAAGGTGCAGCACAAAGAGGAGTAAAATTCGTCGCATTGGACAGGATTAAGTGTGTTTATTTTGACAGGATTAACAGGATTGAAAAGCACGGCAAATCCTTTTAAAAAACTAATTTAGCATACCGCTCTTTCAGCAGGTTCATCATGAATACATTGATCTCCCACTGGTTGCCAATGGGCAATTGGGTGTAGGGCATAACCGGCATGTAGGTTGCCGGTCCGAACTCGGTCGTGACGGTCAGCTGCGTACCGGCGGCTGTATGCGTCTGGACAATCCGATCCCACCAGGCCAGATGCGTGCTGAGCGTCGTCGCCCATTCCGGAGCGCGGGGATCGTTGACCTGCGGCCCTTCCGGATGCCCCACCCGGCTGTGGATATGGTCGGTGTGGGCAATGGCCAGATTGACAGCGTCGGTCTGGTCATCCAGCAGCGACTCATGGACGTTGCACCAGTGCGAAATGTCGAGGCAAATGCGCAGGTCGGGCAACTGAGTTAGGTAGTTCTGAGCGATATGGGCGGCAAACAGGGCTTTCCCCCGGTGCGTTTCGTGCGTGATACGGACACCCGTTTCGGTTGAGATTCGGGTAGCAATGTCAAAAAGCTGTTTGTTCTGATCGAACGAAAAATAATCCTTACCCGTCTGGCAGTTGATGAACAGCGGCTGGGCTTCGACCAGATTGCGGAGGTACTTTTCGTAATTCCGCCCGTGTTCATCCAGGTCGCGCTCGAACGACTGCCAGTACTGCCCAATGAACTCCAGGTCATGTTCGCGTAGGGTATCGACGATTGCCTGCCGGGCATCGGCCTCCAGCGGCAGTGCCATTTCGATACCATCGTAACCAGCCGCTTTTACGCGTTGGCAGAACATTGGGAAAGGCAGCGTATTTCCCCATTCGGGGGCGTAAAATTTGATTGGCATCGGGCAGTTACTTTTTCAGGTCTTTCAGATAGGCGATACTCTGCGGCACCTGCGTGGCAATGCTGGGGCTTTCATCTTCAATGTAATAGTGCTGAACGCCCGCTTTCCGAGCCGCCAGAAGTACAGCGGGCAAATCAATCTGGCCCGTTCCCAAGGCCACATCGTTCTCGACCGGCGTCCCTCCGGACAGATTACCCACAACCCCTTTACGAAGGTCTTTCAGGTGCATTAGCTTGAAGCGTTTGGGGTATTTTTTGAGCAGGGCAACGGGGTCCTGTCCCGGAAAAACCGTCCAGAGAATATCCAGCTCAAAACTCACGTACGTTGGATCGGTGTTTTTGACGATGTAGTCAAACAACGTGCCGTCCTCGTATTTCTCGAACTCGTAGCCGTGGTTATGGTAGCAGAACGTAATCCCGTATTCATCTTTCAGCTGTTTGCCAAAGCGGTTGAAATCATCGACGGTTTTCCTGGCCATGTCGGGCGTAAACGACCCCTGATGCGGTATCCAGGCCACCCGAACAAACTTCGCGCCGAGTGTTTTTGCGTTCTGACCCACCTCCGCCAGTTTGTTTTGCAGATCGGGATAACCCACCCCGAAGGACGAGCATTTCATGCCCCGTTCGTCCAGCAGTTTCCGCAGATCGGCGGCTGTTTTACCGAACAGATTGGAGAACTCCATATCGGTGATACCAAACGCTTTTATGGTATCGAGCGTGGCGGCTACGTTCTTCTGGAAACTGTTGCGGTACGTGTACGACACCATACCGGGTGTTTGTGGAAACACCTTTTTTTGAGCCTGAGCCGAGCCCAAACCCAGCAGGATAACAAGAGCGAATACGCTGTTTTTCATGAGTTGTACTTGATTAAGCAAACGAAATAATCGGCCGGGGCTACCGTTCCGGCCCCAAAGCCTGTTGTAATTCTCAAGCGGATAGCCGTTCGTTTTTACCCTATTTTCGATAAACCAGTCCGGTTCTGTACACCTCAGCAGCGGTGCCACTGTGCAAAACCCTCTGGACTCGCTGGTGTCTTCCCGCAGAATCCTGATGTTATCTACCCACTAAAACGGCCCCGTTACAGGGTCTGTCCCGTCCACCTGACGTTAATCAGGTAAGCGAATCTCAACGGCCCCTCCAGTGCGGTCAAGCGTATAGTTTTTTCGAACAGATTTTCCGTTGACAGTCACGACAATGTCGTAGTCTCCGGTAAAGCCCCGAACTTTATACTCACCAGTTTTACGGGTCACTCCTGTTTCATGGGTAGTCCAGGTTTTGCCAACGAGATCGGTAAATACTTTTCCGTGCGCCCGCAGATTCCAGTCTTTATCCCAGAGGGCACCAGCCGGAATCCAGTGCGCTTTCTCCCAGAATCCCCATTGAACGAACCCGGTTGTGGCTGGGTGACTGAACAACGCCGTCATGAAATCGCGCATGTACCGGGCCTTGAAATCGTCATCATCGCTCGTGATATCGAACTCAGAAATCTGGATGGGAAGCCCAAATTCTGCGAATCGATCCAGCCGTTTTAGGACCAGCTCAATACCGGGGGGCGTGCCGCCGATATGGGCCTGTTCGCCAATACCGTCGATGGGCGCGTGTTGGTCTTTCAGGAACTTTACGTAGTTATAAAAGCTGTCGCTTCCTCCCCCTTCGGCATGAAACATGGTGTATTCATTAAGGAATAACTTCACGCCGGGCGTGTTTTTTCGGGCCGCGTTGAACCAGCTCACCATCACGTTTTTACCACCCAGCGAGTCAATAATCGAGTGGTGGGCAAATGGCTCATTGATCACGTCCCACTCCACAAACTGATCCTTCATCACCGCCGTTTGGTCGGCAATCTGATTCATGATCGTTTCGCCCAGAGCCGCCTTGTCGCGCTGATACCTGACCAGGTGCGGAGAATGCTGCCAGGAGGGCCAAACCATCACGTGACCACGCGCCGGTATGTTGTGCGTCCGCAGCCACGCAACGGCCTTTTTGGTCTGGTCATGGTCAGTCGTGGCCCAGTTTTTCGATTTCATCTCGTTTTCGAAAACGACCTTGTTGAAATACCGCAGGAGCGTGTCCCGGTACGTTTTGGCGTCCGGACTGATGGAGTCCAGCAGCATTTTCGAGTTGGTGGCGGTTCCCCACGCAAAGGCACTTTTGGCCAGTCGGACAGATACCGACGCATTGTTGACGGGCTTGCCGCTCGCATTGAGAACACGTACCGTGAGGTCGCCTTTGCGGTATTTTTCAATCCGGTCGGCCGCTGCCTTCCGCCAGGCGGCATCGGGTGCGTCGCCATCATAATGAACGATGCTGCGCGGTAGATCAGCCAGTTGTTTCGACTGTTTGTAGTTCACCAACGTGAGCTGACCCAGCTCGAACTGCTGCGGGAAACTACCGCATTTGATCACAAGCGACAAATCGCCCTTCGTCACTTCTCGTGAGGCAACGAAGGGTATCTGCGTCAGTGTCCAGACGGAACCAAACGACATGCCACGCTCAATCAACGGCGGCCAAGTGTACTTTCCGCCGATGACCCGGTCGAGCGAGATTTCGATGAACGATTCACCCGTTTCTTTCCTGCTCTGGAGTGAACGGCTGTAGAACGACAATAGCAGCACATCCCCTTTCTGCACGTCACTGTCAATGGTATACCGCATGGTCAGCCGATCGTTACCCGTCTGACCGAGGGTAGAAATGCGGTAGGCTTTTTGGAACGCTTGCCCGGCAGCATCGATCGTAGCCAGTGTTGATGCGGGCACATTCCTGGGAGAAGTCGTAAACGGGATCGACTCGGCGGGCAGCAGAGAGACCTGCGCGTGGGCAACCGCTGCGGTTACGAGAATAGACACGATGACAGAAACGTAGTTGAGCATGATGGAGGTATTATAGTACTTTTTCAGCCGGTAATCGGTAGAGTATTGCCTATTTTATTACGGTTCACTGCTCGAATGCACCCCGGTCGCGTCCGGCTTTTTTGGGACGGGATTTGCCAATAATATCGGTCAACTGAGGTATGTCGTTCGCGCCGGAATTAAGCGCCCGGCTGCTTTTCACCAGCCGGAAACTGCCCTTTGTCGGGTCGGGTTGAATGTCGATGAAGCCGGGGTCAGCTACGATATCGTTGGGGCCTTTAAACACATCCTGTTCCGCCGGGTACACATTGTAATCCCAGCGGATATTCGTGTTTTTATTATTGGAAGTGACCTTACCACCCGGCCGGGGTACTATGATGTTATTCATGATCACTATATCTTCGGAGCTATTCGGAAATAGCTCCTGATAGCCCACTATGCCGCCATTCCAGTAAGTCGTATTGTTGATAATGTCAACGTGTTTGGTGCGGAACGTGTGAATGCCCGAACCTCCGTTATAACAGCTTACATTATTGGCAATCAGCGCCCTACCCTTCCACTCCGGCCGTTTTGGTTTCTCCGGAGCCGCTGGCGCAGGGGCAGCATCGGGCTTCACCACGGCATCGGCATTCGGGTTGGTAGCACCTTTCCGGTCCTGATCCGTAACGTCGAGTAAAATTCCGTTGCCGTCGCTCAGCTTGCCGATTTTCTCCCAGGGCACCAGTGTCTTGTTGTTCCAGACAAAATTGCGCTGAATGATGATGTGGTAGCCCGGTGCATCGTCGTACGCCCAGTTGTTCAGCGTGGTGATGCCCGACCCACCGTAGCGCATGAACCAGGCGTTATCGTACACCTTGCAATCTTCGACCGTCAGGTAATCCATCTCGATACCCACAATCCCGCCACCCGCACATTTAGCCACCGTAGAGTTGCGAATGATCAGGTGGTGCGGTTTCTGGTCGGGCTTATTCGTCCGGCCATTGAAGAAAATCCCGTTGGTGTTAAAGTACGGATCGGGCGTGGGTTTCTTACCGTCTTCCTGCGCTTTGAGCAGCACGATCGCATCGTTGTTGCCAATCACGTTCAGGCCGTCAAGGATGTTGTAAGAACCCGAAATCTGAATGCCGCACCAACCTAACGGATGAACCTCGGGATGATGACCGGGCCGGGCCTTCCAGGTGATCCAGGCGTCGGACGTACCGGAGCGGGTGATGTTCAGGACCGCGCTACCGTTGCCTTTATCAGCGTTGGTGTAACTGCCGTTGCCCACCAGCACCACATCACCGGGCTGCACCAGATCGGCGGCTTTTTGCAGACTACGGAAAGCTGTTGCGGGCGTTTTGCCATCGTTTGCGTCGTCTCCGGTACCCGAAACATGCCAGGTAGCGGCAGAGGTCAGGAGCGGGAGAAGCAACAGAAGTGTAAAGAAAAATCGGTTCATTGCGTATTCAGGTTGGCCACGTGTTGTGTGGCAGCGTAACTGGTTAATTATTGTGTTTCTTGACGGGGTAATTTGACGGCTGCGAACCTGCTTACCCCTGTTTTTGCGCTTTATTGATGGCATTCTCAATGGCCTTAAACCCCTGTTGATGATTGCGCCGAACCAACTCCTGAGCCTTCCGGGCGTACTTTTTGGCCTCCACCGGTTTTTTGACCATCTCCAGCACGGTAGGTACGTACCGCTTGATATCCTCCTCCCGGTCGAAGTCGAACAGCCAGTTCGACAAGCCGATGTCATTCCACATGATCCCTTTGCTGCTTTGTTCTTCCCAGCGGCCCAGAATGGCGGGGATACCGTTTCCGATACACATGATCGGTGTGTGTTGCTCGTGGCCGAAATACCCCGCCGACTGACGATAGATCCCCAGCGCTTCCTCCAGCAGCCAGGGCTCACTGCGCCAGACAACGCCTTTTTTAACGTCGTCGGGTAGCTTGTCGAGCAGCCATTCCTTACCGATGGGCAATTCCGTTTCGTCTTCATGCCCGATCAGCACCTTGCAATCCGTTTGGCGAACAATGGCGATGATGGCCTCCCGCATTGGTGCGTGATCGTGTTCTTTCATCGCTTCGTTGCGGGCCTGTCGGTCCGTATCGACGGGGCGGTTCTTGGCTTTGTGGAGCCAGGCAGGGGTGTGACGCTGTTTGGGGATGCATACCACAAATTTCCCCGGCTGCAGGTTATTGGCTTTCAGATAGCGAGTGGCCGCTTCCCGATTGACCACATCGGTGGCAAAAGCCGCATCCGGCCCGAAGGCCATGATGGGCGCCGTTATGCCGTCCTGCTTGGCCAAAGCCAGGGATACCGAATCCCGGAAATAAACGAAATCGGCTTTGGGCAGGGTGGCACGTTCCTGTTTGCCATACAGTCCGTAGGTAACGCCAAAAACGCCGAAAGGCTTACCGGTTCGTGTTTTAAACGCTTCGGCTTCGGCCCAGCCGATCATGGCAGGACCGGAATTATGGACGAATAGATCGGCTTCGGCAAACGCTTTTTCCAACTCCGCGCTGTCGGGTTTACCGTTCACGACCTTCCCGCGCACAATCTGCAAACGTGGAAAGCGGAGCATGAGCATGTCGATTTCCGTCTGGGGGAGAATGGCATAGTGGGGCCAGAAAATGGCACGTGCGCCGGGCAAATACGTTTCCATCAAAGCCAGAAAGGCCGGTGTATGCGCCACATCGCCAATGTTCTCTATTTGCCAGCCCGAGCGTAGCAGAATAACCGGATTGTTTTTTTGACCCATGGCCAGCCCGATGTGGGAGGCCAGTAGCGAAGCACTCAGCAGGCCTGCCTGTTGCAGAAATTCCCGACGGGTTGAAGAAGGTAAAGGCATTCGTATGAAGGTTTATCGCGATTCAATCTGTTTCATGGTCACTTTTTCGCTCATCCAGTCAGATCAGAATCCACAAATCAGATCCCTGAAGGAGCCCGCTTCATCACGTTCTGATAAAGCGTTACTTCATTGGCCCGAAGGTTGCATTCTCGACCCGCTTACTACCGGTCCGCAGCGGAATGTCGGCTTCGGCCACCACTAGCTTCCCGTTCAGCATCACGTTCTCGAAGGTGACCCCACGAGTGGTGTTTTTAATCACCGAAGGCACAGGCTCGCCCTGCATGGAGATGTTTTTCAGGCGTATATTCACAAACTGCGTTTCGGGGTTTTGAAGCCCAAAGAGTGCGAGAGGCTCCTCAAACCGGATGTTTTCAAACATATAATCACTGTGTTTTGCCTGCCCTTTCCCGTTCGGGCTGACCATGCAAAACAGCGACCAGGGCGCATACCACTCGCCTTTACTCATGTGAATCACATCCGTATTACGCATGGTGATGTTGCGGGTTGTCAATGCCTGCCCGTTGAAACCGATCCGAAACACGTTGGCCAGCGTACTCCATAGCACGCAATTGTCGATAGAAATATCAGTCACCGCGCCCTCGGTATTGCGGGTAGTAGCCCACATGTCCTGACTGCTGCCGGGCGTAAAAAACGCAAAGCAATCGTCCATCGACCGAATCAGGCTGTTGGCGACCCTGGCCCTTCCCCCACCGTACCAGTCGATACCGTCGCCGTTGATATTTTGCGGGTTTACGGCCAGCACCTTGATGTTGTCAAAAACTGCATCGAAGGTGGTGTGCGTTTGCAGCGACCAGGTGCGGCTGCGGCAAACGAAGGTGATGCCCCGAACGGTCAGCCCCTGTACGTTGTGGGTCGTGAGCGGGTGCCAGTTCTTCTGGTTTTTCCAGCCGTCGTCGTGCGTTTCTGACTGTGGACCGTAATACATGACCGTGCCACGGCCCAGTATGCTCACATTCTTCGCGTCCCAGACGTTGATCGCCCCAAACAGCACCGCGCCCGCGTCCAGATACAGCGTTTGCTCGCTCGTGAGGTCGATGTTCCGGTGGTGGATGCCCGCCTTGAGGTGAATGACGTTTTTGGTCGTCAGGCTGGGTACAGCCTGCCCCGACCCGGCGGGGTTCGTATCGGGCCGATTGGCAAAAAGGAACAGGACATCGTCCTTGAAGCGGGCCGCCGTCGCGGTTGCCGTTCCAGCCCGTTCAACAGAGTACTGTCCGGCCTCAGTCAGGGTAAAGCTAACGGTTGATCTGGCTACGGTCGGCTTGCAGTTTTTCGAGAGTGGGCGCACGAAGGCTTCGCCCCGCCAATACCCTTTTTCATCGATGTTGGCGGTTTCTTTGTTCGACGTTTGGCCCGAGTATTTGTTGGTATTGGCTTTCGACTTCACCGCTACGGAAGCGTTACCGGTAAAATCGAAACTGGCGAAATAAACGTTTAGTCCCGCGTGAAAAACAGGTACGTTGATCCCGTTTACGACAACCTCGTAATAATCAGAACCAAACTCTTCCGGTACCGGGTGGGGCGTCACGCCCTGAGCGCACACCTGAAACGTTATCAGTACAAGTGTCAGCAAAAGAACGAGTTGATTCTTCATTATCAAGTTAAGGTCAGTAGACGTTACGATGGGTTTAGCACCTTGATTACCAGGTAAATATCCGCTGGGGATTCGTTCTCATGAATTTGTCGATTGATGCCTGAGAAAGGCCTTTCTCTTTCAGCCAGGGCACCACTTTCCGGAGCGGATACGAGTAGGTTCGGTCTTTGCCGTCTTCGTTGGTATCTTCCCACAGAATCTTGATGTTGCCGTCTACGAGGGTCCACGTCAGGTCGATGGTGGCCACCATGCGGTCGTCGTAGCCGCGTTTGGTCAGCTCCTGAATGATCCGCGCCAGATCGTTTGGCTTGGTGTGGTTCCAATTGCCGAAGTTGTTGAAGCTAAGCGTACTGCCTTTTTTCACCACCGTTTGCAGGTACTCAATTTCCTGATCGACCGTGCGTCCCTGCCAGCCGAACGTGGCTTCAACATGCGAGAAATAGCAGTGAGCCAGGTCGGCACCCGCTTCTTCCAGAACCTGCTGCTGTTCAACGCACCCACTAACCGCGTGGGTACAAATGGGCAGACTATAGCGCTTCTGCACGTGGGCCGCGGCAATGAACAGGTTTCTCTCCCCCGGCGTGATGGGCAGTTTACGGGCCGCCACCTTGATCACCCCCGGTCGAATCTGGGTGCCCTGAATCCCGTTTTCCACGTCGTTGATCATCCGGCGTTCGAAATCGGCCACCGACATGCTTTGCTGTTCATCTTTAAGTAAATATGAACCCGTGCAGCAAATGACGTTCACGCCCGACGCCTGCGAGACCTCGCGGATACCAACTACATCATCCGTCGGTCCAACGTTGACAATCGTTTTCAGACCCAGTTCTTTCGCCTTTTTCAGATCGCTCACCGCAAAGTTGAAGCTCTTCTCCCGCTGAGCCGGGTCGCTCGGCATTACGATATGTTCGTGTACGCTCGTGATGCCCATCTGATCGGACAGCACCGTTCCCGTGGCGGTCGGAATCACTTTGCCCGCCAGCGCCCTTATCGGTTTTTGCGCAGTTGTCAGGTTGTTCTCTAATCCGGCAATGGCCAGTGAACCGGGAAGAAACGCGGCTGTAGCCCCTACGCTCACCGATTTGAGGAAAGTTCGGCGCGTGAGGTTTTCGGGTTCAGTTTGCATAAGGTTTGATTTTGGGTTTGACTGGTTACGTCTGAAGATCAGTTATCGACTAGGTCAACCTGTTCGCTTTTTTTCTGCACAAGCATAGCCTCGCTTTTCTCCAGCTTCTTGTTGTCGACAGACACAGTGCGGAGCTTCATACCAACAACATCGTCAATATAAAAAGCGGGGCGGGCATCGGGTTGCCTGTATGTTACCGTTATATCATTGAGGACCAAGCCTTTCACATGCCGGACGTAAAAAGCACTGGCTGGTAGCCTGGTGCCAAACGTCAGCCTGTTCTCTGGATAGCCTTTTACGTTTTCGGGAACATTCGCAGGAAACGTCTTCAGCGAATCGACCGAAACACCCATCGGGATGGAGACGCGAATGTTCGACAGCCGGATATCTTCGGCCGGGCTGTCTTCCAGGCCCGCAATGATGGTTGGGATGATGCTTCGGGTTTCAGCCCGGATATTCTGAATGGTAATATGCCGCATCACCGACGGTTTCTGCTCGGGATTCAGGAACCGCTTACCCACCCGAATGAAGATCGGACTCAGCACATCGGTCATGACGATATCCGAGATGTTGATATTCTCGACCACTCCCCCATCGACACCCAGAATCACGATGCCGCAGTTAACGCTCGTTTCTTCGGGGTTATACACGATACTCGGTGGCATGGCCCAATGCCGAAACTCGTTCACCGAACCCTTCTTGATGACGCAATTGGTGACCGTGATATTTCGGAAACCAGTTCGGGAACCGGTGCCAAATTTGATGCCGTTGCAGATGCTCGACAGCACGCAGTTGGTGACCGTAATATTTTCGCAGAACTTCTCCAGATACTCGCTTTTGAAGCAAAGCGCATCATCCTCGGAGTCGATGAAGGAGTTTGAAATGATGACGTCTTTTCCGTCGATATCCAGCCCGTCGCAATTCCAGTTCACCCAGCTTCGCAGGTAGATCCGGTTGATGGTTACCCGTTCGCAACCCGAAATCGATACGGTGATCTGGGCTGAGTTGAGGATGCTGATACCTTCCAGCAGCACATCCTGACAACCGATAAAGAAGATATTTTTGGGCTTACCATCCTTGTTCAACCCCAGTTGAAACGCCTTGCCTTCGCCGGGGCCTTTTAACGTACCCAGTCCGAAAATGCCGGTACGAATTGCCTTATCGGCAATGACCAGGGCCTTCATGTAGTTCAGGTACAACCCATTATGCGTGATCGTGCCAAATTTCTTAGCCCACAAAATGTCATGCTCCGGGTAGTCGGCGGGGTTATAACTTCCCTGCAACACAGAGCCCGGCATCAGGTGCAGATACACATTCGATTTCAGGAAAATCGTGCCCGTATAGAACGTACCTGCCGGTACCACCACTTCGCCCCCACCGTTATTAAAGCATTTGTCGATTGCTTTCTGGATCGCTTTGGTATTCAGAACGGTGCTGTCGGTCTTCGCCCCAAAATCACGGATGTTATACGATTGAGCCAGTAGCTTCGGCGCTCCGGCGACGAGGAAAAGCAGGAAATACAGGTAGACTTTCGCGTTCATGAAGGTGTCGGGACGTAGTTGAAACAGGTGGTCTTTACAGCGTAAACGTCCACTGATTAGGCGCTTTTTCGCGGAGGTGTACATCCAGTATCTGCTGGCTACCGTCGGGCCTGGTTACCGTTAGCTGGTACTTTCCATAAAAGCCCCGAAACGCCACGTTGCCCTGTTTGCCGGTGGACAGCTTTAGGTTTTTGGTCATCCAATCGTCTTTGATCAGCTTCATCAGCGTGTTGTACACGGGTTTGGGATTATACTCGGCATCGAGCATGCCGCCCCCTTTCAGCCAGATGTTCTTGTCGGACAGCCCCCACCAGTTGATCGACGCTATGGCCGGATGCCCGAAGGCGAGGGTGTAGAACTGCCGGGCAAATTCGGCCTGGGCTTCCTCCGTCCAGGTTCCGGTTCGCCAGCCGGTAATGGCTTTGCCGGACGACTGCGGGATGAGTTCGGTGATGTGAATAGGTAGACCAAACTCCTGATATAGATCGAATGTCTTGTAGACTTCGATGGGCGAAAACCACATGTCGCGGGGTTCGTGGCCCTGAATGCCGATGCCGCTGATGGGCGTATCCCGACTTTTCAGCTCTTTCAGCAGTTGGTAGAACCGCTCTCTCACTTTCGGGATAGCCAGCGTAAAGTATTCGTTCAGGATATAATTTCCGTCCGGATTGGCCTCGTGCGCCCATTTGAACGACCGCTCGACCCAGGGCGCAATGGACGCCACGGATACGTTATTGACATTGTACCGGAAGTCGTTGGTATTGGCCGTGTCGGTGAGGGCAGTTTCCCAGGGGACCGTGTTGACGGGCTCGTTCACCACATCCCAGATGTCGATTTGCCCCTTATACCCAACTACATTATTGACAATTCGGGCTTTGTAGACTTCTTCGGCCTGTTTGGCGGGCATCTGCAACAGCCATTTCGGTGTTCCCGAAGGCGAGGTCCAGCCCAGCGGGTGGCCTTTGGTGGTGATCCCGTTGACCCGACACCAGTCGAGCGCATCCTGATTGCGTTTCCAGTCGGGCATACCGGGTTTCTTTTCGTAGTTCGACCAGTACAACGGCAGGATCGCAAAGTTGAACAGAGCTTTGAACCGCTCTTTGAACAACTCGACCTTATACGGTTCTTTTGGCGCAAAGCCCGCAATTTCGAAGACCAGATTGCCAAACAAAAAATCCTGCGATACCTGATTTACCGTTACCGATACATTCCGAACGGGTTTTCCGGCGGCATCGACAAACGAAATCCGGGCGTCGCCCTTCCGGTATTTTTCAATGTTCTGGTTGGCGCGGGTGATGTATTCGGCTTCGATACGGCTTCGCTCCTTCCCTACCGAATCGCGTCCGGCATTGGCAGCAGCGGCCTGTTCCTCAATCCGTTTTCCCGTCGGCTGGGCCAGGCAACCGAATTGAGGAACACTTATCAGCAGATAAATGGCAATCAGCTGTTGCCCCCAATTAGCCGGAGCAAACGAAAAGGACGGAAAACGCATCAACTTTTATCGGTTTAGGAGTATCGACATCACAGGCTATCCGTTAAACAGAGCAACCTGGTATTTTTCCCGGATTTCTCCTGTCAAAAACATAGAAGCATCATGAATGCGCCCGTGATCGATAGCCTAATCCGCTTCCGTCACTTTCCCGCCCACGACGAATGTTTCGCCGATGTTCAGTTTCTCCGCCATATAATAGGCCACGAAGTTGAACTGGATGATATTGTGCAGGATCGAAAAATGCTCCTCCACACCGGGCGATTCGACCGTAAAGACATGCGCCCCCGCCCGGCCCACCATCTCCGACAAACGTAGGCTGCGCTCGTACGTCTCGCCTTTCGCCAGAATCTGGATGACAATGCTGTGGTTGGCGGTTTCTTTCGGACCGTGATCGTACTGCGCCATAGGCAGGCCGTGGAAATTCAATTTGGTGCTTTCGCTCAGAATCAGCGCAGCCTCATAGGCCGTACCTACGTTGGGACCGCTGCCCGTTACGTACATGCCGTGAATGGGGTATTGACTCCGCACCGCCAGAATCTGATCAGCCAGTTGTTCGCCCTGCTGACGGTACTGCTCAAACTTATCGGCGATCAACGCTACGGTGGCTTCGGGCGAGAAACCAAACCCTTTAAACAGCGACACCACCGTGTTGACGTACGTTTTGGACGATGAATAGTGTTCCTCCCCCGCCCGAATGGGCAGTATGCGGGCTACATTCGGGGCGGTACATAGCTCGCTGTCCGTGTAATTGGACACAGCCACATACTGATCGAACAAGTCCCGGCACCAGAGCACCTCACTACTCCGCCCCGACTGGGACAACAGCACGGCCATCGGGGCCTTTTTGCCTTTGGCCAGGTAGTAAACATATTCCGATGCCAGTTCCGGGTAAATGGGTACTCCCATGTACTTAAACGACAGCGGGGCAAAGTACGACGACCCCATACCCAGATACGGAACATGTAGGGGCAGTGGGTCAATTGAACTGGCCAGCACATCGTTGGCCCGGCCGGGAATTTCCAGAATTTCGTTTAGAATTGGGTTCATAGGTTTTAAATTTTTCTATCTCAAACAGACGCAAGGTATTGCGTCTCTACGATTCGTACGACAGCGTCAGCGCACCGATGATGGCCAGTACGATACCTAAAGATTCGATCAGAGACAGGCTTTCATTCAGGAAAATAATGGCCAGCACAATGGTAAAAACGGGTTGTAGGGCTCCGGCGATGGTGGTTACTTTGGAGGCTTTCCCTTCGGCGCTGTAGGCAGCAAAACTGGCCAGCACACCCAGTCCGTTCAGCATACCCGCCAGTGAACCAAGACCCAGTGTTTTGGCCGACAGGTTGAGATCGACCAGGCCAGCGACAACAAACCCCAGCGCAATAACGACCGACGAAACGATGAAGCTCACATACGACCACTCGGCAGAAATGGAATTGGTCGTTTCTTTTTGGGCGGCACTGAACACGCCCCAGAAGAACAAAGCGACGAACGAGTACAGCAGCCACTGGCGAGTGCCCCCGGAATTAAGACCAAAACTTTTGATGAAAGCCGCCGGATCATCGAACAGCAGCGACTCTCCCGATAGCATGATCACCGCCGGAATGGCCACCAGAATACCGATTCCATTGATCCAGTTTAGCTTTTCCTTGAACACCAGCAGCGCAATAACGATGGTTACCAGCGGATACAGATTCGTTACCGGAATCACAATAGCCGCCAAACCGCCCGACGTAAACGCCTGATAAACGGCCACGTTGCCCGTTACCGCCAGTACCCCGGCTACCAGTCCCCAGATAATGCCTTTCCGGTTCGGCTTTTCGGTTCTGACTTTTTTAAGCACCAGCGGCAGGGTGAGCAACATACCCACACTAAACAGCAGGTGATTCGTGAACGGGCTGACCTGATCCGATATGAGTTTGGCCACCACGCCCCAGGTTCCCCAGAAAAAGGCGGCCGCAATTGAGTACAGAATCCATCCTTCCAGTTTTGTTTTCATTCGGTTCGGTTCATGTTTTAGTGTGTCCGGTGGGTGGCGCGGTGTCGGGTTCTGGATCGCCAGCCCGGTCAAACCCGACACCATACCATTCTCTCGCTCTTTCACTCTTTAAATAAAGCCGCACTGCCCAAAATACCCGCCTGTTCTTCCAGATCGGAAATAACGATGGTGGTTTTGTAGGCTTTGAAAGGGTTGAGTAAGTGGGGGTCGTGTAACTTTTCTATCTCGTTTCGTAAACCTTTGGCGATGCCTCCACCCAGCACGATAATGTCAGGCGCATACAGGTTGACGTAATTATCGATACCCGTTTTAAGATAGCCAAGGTATTCATCCACAATCACTTTAGCATCAGCATTTCCCCCGTTTTTCTGATTGAAAATCGTTTCGGCGGTGAGTGGCAGGTCTGGATACCGTTGCGGCCAGCCGAGCCGGTTGGCAATCCGGATAAGTCCCGACGACGAAACCAGCGATTCGAGACAACCCGTTTTACCGCAATAGCAAACGGTTTCGCTGGTCGTGATGGTCAGGTGGCCGCCCATATGCGCAAACGGCAAGGGTCCATCCAGTTTCCCGTCGATGGTAAACCCCAGCCCCAGCCCGGTACCCAGCGTAAGCACGAGAACACGAGAGAAACCCCTCCCCTGTCCGTAAAGGGCTTCGCCAAGCGCCACCAGCCGGGCATCGTTGTCGAGCCGACAGGGCAGACCGTGCTGTTGCTGAATATGATCCGCCAGTGGGTAATCTTCCATGAATTCAAGAAACCCGTAGGTCGAATCCACGACACCATTGGCAAATACAAAACTGGGAACGCCAATGCCGACACCCGTGATAACGAGCTGTTTGGCAGCCGCCCGTTCGTTCAGTTCACGAATGGCTTCACCAATCAGGTGCAGGAACCGTTCGCTGTCTTTAGTTTCTGTGGGGGTAACAAGCATGGTCTCCACCTGCCCGGTTTGCAGGTTTACCAGCCCGATTTTGGTGCGGGTGCCGCCAATGTCGATGCCTATTGCGCGTGTTTCCAAGGATACATCAGTTAGTGAATTGGAGCCGGTAGGTATTGAGTTGCGTTGGGGCGAAACTGACGCGTAACTGATTACCGGTTGGTTTCAGCAGTCGCTCATTTGTTTCGATGTGCGTCGTTTGCCAGGCTTGCCGGATCGGTAGGGCCAGTTGCAGTACCGGCGATACCGGTTTGCCGGGTATGTTCCACAGCCGGGCAACAAGTCCCTGACGGTCGCCATCCTCAGCCGGTTTCAAGCTCCACAACAGCACCTTTGGGTCGCCGGTGTTCAGCAGCGAAAACGTTGATGCCGGGTACGTATCCGCCGAGCCGGTTATCGGGCCGGTTACCAGCGGATTCTGATGTTCGAGCGAAAATTTCATGGCTACTACCGGCTCAAAATCAGCCGCGTGGGTGGTCAGGGCGAACTGATACCGGAACCCTTTCTGCCCGTTTTGCCCAAATATACCCAATACGCCTTTGTCTTCGCGCTTGGTATCGACCTGCCCGCCCGCCAGCGCACTCAACTGCGATGATTGCTCCCAAAGTGAATCGACGGTGCTCCGGCCGAGTTTAAAAAAGCTGCAATCGACGTTCGACAGGGTGACTCCGTAGTTAGCCTCACTCATGTCGGCGAAGTGGTTGAACGTCTGCCAGTCGAGCCGGGCGTTCTGGGCGGCATAATGGCCACCCCGCGTTTCTTTTTTAGCCGTCAGAATAGCGCCCACCTCTTCGTGCCGGGTGGTTGGCTTGGCAAGGTTAAACGAAAACGCCCAGGTCTTTACGTCGGCAAAATTAGCCTGGATACTGTCTTCGATCTCAATGCGTTGCGGTCCGGCGGTCCGGCTATTGGCAAACAGCGTCACGCGAACGGTATGCGGCACTGGAACGAGCGAAACCGCTTTCAGTGTGACGGACACCGGCCCCACGTTTTCGGCCACGACCGGGTTGCCGTCGTTGACGTTCGACACCCCCAAATCATTGACATACTTCCCGTCGATTGGCTTGACCAACTGCCGCCCTTTTGCCTGATTGTCAACAATCTCCGTAATCGCTCCCGATGGACTGAGTCGCAGGCGGTACCGGCCGTTCTGCATGTACTCGCCCGAAACGGTAGCAGCTGCTGGTCGGGCGGTTGGCGTTCCGGCTCTGATTTCGAAGACCTTATACCCAACCGAGGGAATATTTTCGGCGTAGATGCGCACAAACCGCCGTCCGCCTTTCGTAACAACCTGACTGGCAACTTCTTTATTCGTGGCCACGTCGATAACACGAACGGGATCGGTACCGGTATAGGCCAGATCGGCAATGTCGTTACGGAGCCAGCTTAGTGGGTTGAAAACGAAAAACCGGGGGTTGGCCGCTTTTCTGATTTGTCCGCCGAGGGTGTTGGCCGACAGGATGAATAGTGAATCGACGTAGCCGGTAATTTGTCGTTGCAGTTTGTTCTGCCAGGTAGCCCGCACCGGTTGTTTCACCGGCCCGTCGGCGGTCCAGTTATGTTCCCAGTACATCCCGAACGACTCCCAGGCCAGCTCTTTTGCAGGCGTCAAATGATTGGCGAAGGACGGTTTTTTCAGTGCTACCAGCGAGGCCAGGGCTTCGGCCGCACGAAGCTTCTCCGTCGACCGACGCACCTGCGCCGTCGTTTCGTTCATCGACGCACAGTACAAATCCCATTCATTGCCGTAACTCACCGACTCGGACGGCAGTTTCGGGTAGCTGCGGGCCACATCTTCGAAGAAGTCTTCTTCGTTCGACACCCGTACTTTTCGGCTGGCGTTCGTACCGTTGCGGGCTGCTTCGATAAAGGGGTTGGACACGTAGGTTTCCAGATCGTCGTGCCCGTAACCGAACGCGCCCGCCACGTTGTACGGATACGTTGACTTGGTGGATATAGTATCGCAGTAGGCATCGAGCTGGTCAACAATCTGCCCGATCTCTTTGGTTGGGTTGACGGTCTTGATAATCAGGCGACATTCGGCGTAGCCACCAAAGGGCGTGTGGGCCTTGGGACGGCCATCGTACGTGTACCATTTCATCAGTACGCTCGATGCATCCAGTCCCGTGTAACGATACAACTGGTTGCGTCGGTTGGCGCGGTATTCGTAGGTCATCTGACTACCGTAACCCCCGATCCCCTTCCAGCTGTATTTGGCTCCCGACCCCGCCCAAAGGGAGCTTAGTCCCAATGGCAGGGTATTGTTTTCCATCGCTTCGGCCAGGGTAAACCGAAGCTTATATTGCCGTTCGAGCTGCCCCGCATAGTACATGCCCCGCAATACGGCCTCGGTAGGTTGTGCGCCGTAAGTACTCACCAGTGTATTCAGCGGACTCCCGATGTGCCCCGACTTAACAGCGGCAATCAACCGGTTGAACTGGGCTGGCGACCGGTATTTCTGATACGCCCGCAGCCAGTAGCTGCCGTCGCAGTTGAAGCGGGCCTGAAAATCGGGCGGATTATTTTTTGTCGAGTCGATCTGTTTCAGGTAGAAGTCGAGCATCTGCACGAAAGCCGTGTCGTATTTGGCTTCGTTGGCCGTCCACATGTAATCGGTATGGTCATCATTGGCGATGTATAACCGTTTAACCGGCTGGGCAGTGACTATTGACAAACCTGCGAGCAGGAGCAAAAAGAGGAACGTATATTTCACCATGGGAACGTATAGGGAATGGCCTACTCACAAGTGCCTACAAAATAAGCGAATAAACCTCACCCCGTTAAACGGAGCAGGTTCCGACTTTTCCCGGTTTATGGCTTTAATTTGATACGAATAGATGAATTGGGAGCCGGTAGAGTGTCTTGCGGTTGATGGCCAACTGATAAGTCAATAAAGTCGACTTAACTATATAGCTAATAAGCTTACTCACACACAAATGCCCAAAATCATACGCATTTCAGGTTGGGGCGCTCCGCGAAATCAAAAATATTACCAGCGCGAACTGGCTGAAGGCTGGCACACGATATAGGCGTTGGCCCTGTAAACAGTTCACAGACGGGCAAACCGGGTAAGTGTCAAAGGCCCCGCTAATCCCGATGGTTTCAGGGGCATGTTCTTGTTCAATATCGTTTCTACCGGCGAGGTTGTCCACAGGCTTTTTATCTGTCCGTACTGAATCAAATCACCAATGATCCGGTTGCGGCAGACGGTGGCCACGGTGATGTCGAGTTTGTTGGTTGTCCTGAGCAAACCGGATACGACCAGATTGGTGTTCGGCTGCCAGGCATAGGCGATGACCTTGCCATTCAACCGCACTTCGGCGGTGGCGCTCACGTTGCCCAGGTTCAGTACCAGCGAGTCCCACGTCGACAGGACATTTTCAGGTACGGTAAAGGTGATCGAGTAGGCGGCTTTGCCCGCAAAGTATTTGATGGCCGGATCGTCAAACTCAGTCAGGGATTTCAGGGAGGTTAATTCCAATGGCTTTATTATCTCATCGCCAACGGGAGCGAACGCCACACTGGCCCGAAAATCACCCAGTGCAATGCGGGTGGGCGCGGCAATTTGTTTTGTGATGCGCGTACCATTGTTCTGGGTGAAGGTATACTCGCCAGCGGTGGACGCGACGAAACTGTATTTCCCCCGATGTACAGACGCGTGAGGAATGGATACCGTCGAATCCTGAACGGGCTGCTGTGGAAAAATGACGCGGCCTGCCCGTGAAACCTGATGGATAAATTGACCCGGCTTTTTGTTGGTGAAAACAATCAGCTTCGATTCGTAAGGCTTGAGCGAGATGGGTAGCCTTGTTTGTTTTTTTTCTACGGAGTAAATCAACGGTTTTGTGACCGTCCCATTTTCGGCATTCCAAAGCTCGGGAGTTTTGCCCGTCACCCGGAACAGCAATTCGCGGTGCAGGGCTTTATCCTGCTGATTAAATACGTAGTAGACGTCGGTATCCCCCAGTTTCCTATGGATATACATGATCTCTTTGGGATCATTCCGATTGGTGGTCAGGTCGGGCAAGACGGACAAGTTGGCTAACATCTCCTGAATTGGCTTACCCCAGATGACCCGTCCCTTGCCAGATGTCATCTGACCCGGTTGCCCCCAGAGCTTTTGTACCAGATTGACGAATTCAGCCGAATCCTGTTTGATCTCGGGTACGCTCAATAAGTCAAGGGGCTTAGGGCCGTACACCACCGCTCCCTCATTGACTAACTGAGCGATTCGCTTCAGCGTGGCAAGCTCCATTTTTGTACTATTCGGGAGCATCAGTACGGCAAACCGCTGCGTTCCACCCAACGATAACTGACCGTCAGTAACCTGAATTTTCGTCATCAGCATATCCCGGTTGCAGGCATTGGCCTGAATACCAATCGGTAAATCGGACAGGAAGCTTTTACTGAAGAATTGCGGCAGCTGATCACCGGCGTAAAAGAGCACATCCACAAGCGGTTCACCTTGTTGCAACACGTACTGAACACGGGCCTGATACGTCAGCCAGTCCTGATTATACACCCACCAGGGGTTGTTCCGGTTGAAATGAGCACCAAATTTACCCAACGTCATGCCCGGCTTTTTATCAACCGGCTGATGCACGAAACTATGCATGATTAATTGGTTGACTCCTGAACAATAGGCCGCATCACCAAAGGGTTTCAGGTCAAACGGGGCTTCGGAGTAATGCGCAAAATTGGTATAAGCCTCCGACCCGATCACCTGCTTACCATGCGCCAGAGCTGAGTACATCGGAAAGCCGGGCGTCGGCCGATTCGCCGGTTTGTAGTCGCCCAGATTATCCTTGTTGTTTTCAGCCCAGAACTCGGTCATGGGCAAATCCATGTACTGGTTGGCCTTCAGGGGGTCGAGGGGTGGGTACGCTCCCCAGTTGCTGTAAATGGCCTCGCCGTGCAGCTCCAGACGATTCTGGTGGCACAACTCACGAAAGTGTTTGTAATGGTTCTGGTCGATCAGATCGGCAATGGTCTTGCGAAAATCATGTAGAAAGGCTTCGGAAAGTTGTTGGTTGCCGACAACTTCACCGCATAAGACCGGTAACCAGGGTACGATGCTGTACCCCCTGCGGGCCTTGAACTCGTCGGGAAACGTTTTCGACCAGGTCTGAAAGTGAGCCTCCCAACTGTCCATCAACACAAACTTCAGGGTATTGCCGACGTAGGAACCAGCCGCCTGAATCAGTTTTTTGGCATAGCTGTTAAAATGCACGCTTAGTGCCGTGGTATCCATTTTGTCCGCTTCCAGGCCAAGCCCTTCGGGCGATGAAGGATCAGTTTTGACACCGGTGGAGGTATAGCCAAACCGAATCACTTGCCAGCGCCCGTTAGGCGCGTTCCAGTTAAGGGTTCCATCGGCCGACAGAAAGCGCGTTACATCGACGATGGCGTTTTCCGAAATGGCCGTGGCAGGGAGCTTCACATTGGCATCCAGCGCGTTTTGGCTGACATCAAACACCGACGCTGCCTTTTCAAAAAACGAAGTAAGCTGCGGGTTGAACGCCGGGGGTTCTTCGTCCGTCAATAGTTCCAGCTCGCCAATGGGGTACTCGCTGAAATACAGGAAGTTGGTCTTCGCCAGCTGAAGCCGGAAAAACTTCGCCCGGGTCGTGGGAAAAGGCAGGGTAATCGACTTGTTCACACCCACGCAGGAGAGGTTGGCTATGTTGGTATAGGTTTTCCCATCCATTGACCCGGAGAGGATGAACTGAACCTCGATTTTACCCATGTCGTCCCAGCAAAAAGGCAAATAAGGCATCACAACCAGCTTATTGGCCGTAAACTCAGCGGGCAACTTTATGTCGATCACATCCCCTTTTCTGGTTTTGACAGCGGTTTTCGGATTGCCATCCGCCAGTTCGGCCGCTTCGGTACGGGCGTTTACCATCAGGGTTGGCCACGCTTTCTGAAACGAATTGTCCGTATCGGCCATCGGATAGGCCACCACAGCGACATCGCGGTAGAAGTTCTCCTGTTGTAAGGGTTGCGGAAGTTTCACGGCCGTGTTTTTCCCGCCTTCCAGTACGGTTTTACTCCAGACGTACTCCTTCATCGACAAGTCGGGGGTAATCCACGGCCCACCGGAGGTGGCGTACCCATCGATGGTTTGAATGCCGATCGTGATACCCAGTCGATTGGCTTCTTTTAGTGCCCACTGAAACATCGCAATCCATTCGGGAGAATTGAATTTAACCTGGGGTACATCTACTTTTTTGTTCAGTATGTCGCCGACATTGATCAGGCTCGCCTGTACAATACCCTGCCGCTTCATGGATTCGAGGTCTTTGGTGATACCCTCTTTGGTAATGTAACCCGCCATCCAATGCCACCACGTATGGACTTTGGACGATTGAGGGGGCGTCCGAAAGTCAGTTTTGCTAAGTCCGTTTTGCGCATTCAGCGCCGGGTTGAAAATGAATACAAGCAGACTGGCGAGGAGTATAATTCGTACAATACGGGGGAGTGGTTTATCAAAACGCATAAAAAAAGGCAGGGTACAAAGATTTTTGAGTTACGGGTTGATGTAGCCTGGACGGCCACGTCCGGGAATAAATAAACTTTGTGCTCACCCGGACATAGCCGTCCAGGCTACAGACGTTAGTTTTCCACGCCCGTAATTTCGCGGACTTTGGCGAAGAAACCTTTCTTGCGTTTTGAGTTGATTCCCCAGTCGACCGGTACCGTTTGATAGCCTTCGCGGTAGTCCGTTTCGCCCGGAAAGCGGAAATCGAAGTAGCCCCACGAGACGTAGTTTTTGATCGATACCGTGAAATTATTCGTCGGCTTGTCGAAGTCATAATGATCGTCTTCGTTATTGACGACGGGCATATTCCGGTAGCCATCCACCTGTTTCGTCGCGTCAATCAGGGTTTGGATTTGCTCCGGCTTCGACGCGCCATTGCCATGAATCAGCAGGAAATCGGAGGCTTTGACCACGTTTGGCGTTGGCACCACGATGCCACCAAAACTGGTACTGACCAGATACCGGTACCCCCGTTTATTCGTGTTTTTTACCAGGTCGATTAACTCCTGAATTCGCTTCGGGCGCAAAATTTCATGGTTGTAGGTGCCATTATCCACGGTCTCATTAGCAATTTCAATGACTACATGCCTGTACCGTTTGTTGAACAACCAATCGACCAGCTCACGGGTAGCCTTGATAACGGCTTTTTCATCGGTCAAATATTGATCCTGACCGAAATAGAAAATGCCGAGAATGACCACCATATTTAATTCGTCGGCTTTTTTAAGAATCCGGTCCAGCCGTTGCATGTATGGCTCCAGCAGCGAGCCATCGGTAGCGAAACCCGTATTCAGGCATTTCGACGAGCCATACCCCGACGGGCTGCCGCCCTGCATATTCAGCGTAAAGGCATTGAGTCCGTATGATTTCCAGAGCGGCATGGCGGCCACAAACTCGTTTGTGTTGCGGTCGGGGTCCCACGTTTTGGTATCGGGGTAGGAAAAGCCGGATCGGGTTTCGGGGTTAGCATCGTCGAAAATACCCTGCACCATGCGGGAGTTCATCAGCAGACCTTCAATCTTATTACCATTCCAGTATCGGCCGGGATAAGTCGGCTTGCCATTGATCAAAAACTGGTTTCCTTTAATAGCCACCACCGTTTTTTGGCCAAACGCGCCGGAATACCCAACGACGAGCAGGAAGAGATAAAGTAAAATTTTTCGGTTCATATCGGGATGTCCTTTAGGGGGTTACTCAATCATTGCTTTGTACACCCGAATGTAATCACAATACATCGTAGCTGGTAGTGGAGTCGTTTCGTTTGGCGGACCGGGCCAGCTACCACCAATCGGCAGGTTAATCAGCACGTAATGAGGAGCGTGAAATTCCTGCGTACTGTTTATGCCCTTAGCGATTGGCATCTCATGAAACTGCACATCATCGATGTACCAGGTAATGGCCGTGGGTGTCCAGATAACCGAGTACGTATGCCACTGCGTCACGTCAATTTCGGGTGAGCTTTTGCCGTTCATGACATGCTTACTTGAATCGCTGGCCCAGTGGCCAGTTCCGTGAATCATGGGCTCCGTGTTGATGTGTTCGAAAATGTCAATCTCGCCACACGACGGCCAACCGATCTGGTCGATATTGGCCCCCAGCGTCCAGAAACAGGCCCATAGTCCCTGACCGCTGGGTAGCTTAAATCGGCCTTCAATTTTTCCATAGGTCCAGTCTGCTTTTCCTTTGGAAATGACGCTGCCCGAGGTGTACGCGTAGCCGTTCATCGGCTCTTTCCGTACCGTAATCTCCAGATTGCCCTTATACCGGCGGGCGTTGGTTGTCTCTTTGGTATAGTACTGCAATTCTTTGTTGCGGATATACCCGACTTCGTAATCCCACTTTTTGGGATCGGGTGCCCCTTTTCCATTGAATTCATCCGACCAGACTAGTTTATAGTCTTGTGAGTAAGCGGAAGCGGTTGTCAACACGCAAAGACAGACAAACAGGCCTTTAAAAAATGGCTTCATGAGAAATCAATTTGGTGGTAAAAAATGAAGCCGTTGGCTTGCATCTAAGCCACGCCTGGTGTTCATGCATACTGTCCCGGATCCGTTTATCACTTATTAGATACCACAAATGTGGACGTCACCGCCTTTAATCTGAGCGGAAAACGCGTGTAAGTCTGACCGTTCTTTTTCAGGTAATCAACCTGCTCGATTCGTGTCGTTTCCCCTGTGGCCGGGTCCCACAACTCAGGGCGAATCCTGCCTTCGACTTCGGCGACTGTTTTCACCGCATCGTCCGATGAATTGGCGAAATAGTAGATGTCCTGCTTTCCTTTTTTCTTGTGGAGACACGAAAACATACCCCCGCCACTGGTTGGACTCGGGTTGCCGTCGAACGCCACATCGGCCCGTACGTTCAATTGGGCCAGAGTGGCGCTTACTATCCGCCCATCGGGTTTGCGGATAAAGACTGCCTTACCCTGCTTTTTATTCGTGCGGATGGCCGATACACCGTCGGGCCGTGGTTTGGTCGGGTCAATGCCAAACATATCGTTGATAATGGCCTGCACCTTCTCGTTGTTGGCGTTTATATCGCGGCTATCCGCTACCAGTTCGGCGGCTGTGGTGGGTAGCTGCGAGGTAGCCACAACCACTCCACCCTGATCGTAATACGCTTTGATTTTTTGTAAGGCCTTTAGCGAGATCACCCGCTGCCCCGGCAAAATCAGTGCTTTGTAGGTCTGGCTGTTTACCTTGTTGTTCAATGCCAGCGCAGGCCCCTTGAGAGTGATTTTATCGCTCAGTAAAAAGTCAGGATGCAGGAAGGTAAAGTCGCGATGAACCTCGCCCAGCAGCATTTCGCCGATGGCCAAAAAGTCATTATCGTAAGGTACAAACGAACCCCAGCGCATGTCCTTGGTGTAGGCGGGTGCATCGAACTGATAAAAAGCCTCCAGATCCGCGATCGGATAAAAGAGGGCAATGTCGGAGACACGTCGGCCCCCCTGCAAAAGCATGGAGTGCCGCCCCACCCATTCCGCGAACGTTTTGGTGCCTCCGAGTGCGTCGGTTTGGGGTAATCCGGAGCCCATCAGTCGGTTGATGCCCCGCGCATACAGTTCCATGATCCGGCGGTAGCCGATCGTTTTGCCAGCCGGCGAAAATGTGTTGAAGGTCTCGGCCGCTACAATGGGTTTGTCGTAGAAGTCGGCCCCGTCGCTGACCAGTTTGAAGCCGTCCCGCCCGGTCGGATACGAAAAGATCACATCGACCATTGGAATGGGTTGAGCCCGGTAGAATTTAAACGGGTCGCCGTTCATATCGACCGGCTGGGGGTCGTAGTTGCCCGGACAGTGTCCCGACACGGCAATATTGTTCCGTTTACCCCAATCGGTCACTAGTTTCGGAAAGCCATCGGCGAGTAGTTCGGCCCGCGTGTCGAAAAGGGCGATGCGGGCCGCGTCTGTTTCGGGGCCAATCGACTCCCACAACGCCGGGTAATAAGTGGCCGGGTTCAGGCCAAATCGCTGTTTGAATTTCTCATTGAATTTCGGAGTCCAGGTACGTTCCTCATCAAAAATGCCCACGTCGTCGAAAAACGTCTGGATGATGGTATTGCCGAAATAAGACCCTATTTCCCTGGCGTGTGGTTCATACACCTTATCAATGAACCAGTTCACGGCTTCGGGGTCCATGTAGTCGGTACCCGCCCGGTAATCCAGCTCAGACCCCACGCGTTTGGCCGTAACACAGGTAAACACCATAACCTTCCAGTTTCCGGCAGGCGCATTCCAGACGAGTGTATTATTGGTCACCTGTGGGGTGAGGTCGATCCGTTCGAGCGATTGGCTGTTCATAGCCACAACCGCCATCAGCACACCGGGAGTGGGCAATTGCTTTCGGTATACCTGCGGACCGGCAACGACTTCCTCGCTCTTTTCGAGGAGCTTCCGGTTAAATTTTTCCGGAGTCGTGTAATTGGCGATGCCGCTTGGATACCCCACTTCATCGTAAAATATCACCTTCCGGCCCCGTTCTTTGGAATACGCCAGAATCTTTTTGAGCTGATCGAAGTACTCCCGGCTCAGGTAGGCAGGCAGTGGCGCAGGCGGTGTACTTGCCTTACTGACGGGCGAGAGGTATTCTCTATACGATTTAGCTCCCGGAAACAAGGTCATCAGCCAGGGCGAGGCACCGGCCGGGTTGGTTGCCTGCAGTCCGCTGCCAATGTGCTTCATGTACCCCGGCTCGGCATTGGCTTTCCCCGAAAACGGCTTGCTATCCGTGGGCGCTACGATAATACCGCCAAAACCAAAGTTGTCATAGATATTGTTCAGCTGGCTCTCTACCGTACCCGTTTCGGTGTATTTCGCCCCCGCAGCCCCCTGAAAGGGGAAGGAAGGCCGGTACTCATACGCCGGGTTTTTAAACTGCTCCCGTGCCGTCTTTTTAGCGACAGGTTGCGCCCATAAACTGATTGCGGAGAGTGTAGCTAAACTTACTGTCAATAGAAGTCGATCAAGCATCTGGCTTTTTTGGGTCAATTGTCCTTAAAATTGAGGGTTAATTTGATCAACTTGAATCAGTTAACCAAAAATAACTGACCTTACCCAGCCATGTAAGGTCAGTTAGTTAGTCCATTTTTACAGGCTGGAATTGCCGCCGTTCCAGCCGGGACTCTGTACCAGAACGCCGTTGGAAATCAGGATTTCACTGTTGGGAATCGGCCAGAAACCACCCGTTGCATTCATCCGGTCAACGATGTCAAAACTCATGGTCGCTTTTACGTTCGAGTTCAGGACTGATACTCCATTTTGGTTGGACTGAAGGACTGTACCGGCTCCTTTGCCGTACCATCGGAGCAGATCATAGTAGCGAACGCCTTCAAACGCCAGTTCATGCCGCCGTTCTTTTTGCAATGCCTCCAGCGAATACGCTACTGACGGTAAGCCGACCCGGTTTCGCACCCGGTTCAGGCCGGTGTTGGTTCCCGTAAGCTCGGAATGCATCAGCAGAATATCCGAGAAACGGAGTAACACCAAATCCTGACTTTCGCGGATAAACGTTGCCTCGGCCGATCCGTATAAGGGGTTCGTGTAACTTGGAAAAACCGTGCGTGCTGCCTTGTTTTTCCAGGCCATAATGGTCGTGTACTTTTTGACGAAGTAGTGGGTATCATTGATCTGCGCCCACCCGTTTTCCTCGTATTTTTTTATCCCTTCGGCCGGATCATCTACGTTGAGAACCGACATAAAAATACGAGGATCTTTGGGCTCGTCCTGTTTCCACTGATCGACCAAACGCGCGTTCACGGTGCCCTGCCCCCAACCCGCGCCAAACGGAAAACAATCAGCGTTATTATTCGATTGACCACGCAAGCTGAACGCTGTGTTTATAGCGTTTTGGTAGGAGTTACCCCAGTCGCCCAGATTACCGAACTTAATGGCAAAAACAGTTTCTTTATTGCCTCCTTCTTCGCCCGTCCACTTCAGGTTTTTCCCCGCCGTAAAGGCATAATCGTCGACGGTGAATTTGTTGGTGTAAGGCCACAATTCACGAAAATCGGTCGCTAATGCGTGTCCGCTCTTGCTGATGCAATCGTCCAGGTACGTGACAACCTGACTTTTGGTGATGGCCCCGCCACCCGCCACCGGCAGTTCGGCTTTCTGGTAATACCCGGTATAAAAGAGGAATACCCGTGCCAGCAACCCTTCGGCAACCCACTTGTTGGCATGACCCAACTGACTGACCGGCATGGCCGTAAAAGCCGTTGCCGGGAACAACTCGATGGCTGTTTTCAAATCAAGGGCAATCTGCCCGTACAGTTCAGCTGCGGCCGATTTTGGCTTTATAACGCTTTCAGCCTTGGTAAAGACGGGAACCTCCCCAAAGATCCGGGCCAGGCTAAAATAGAACCAGGCACGCATGAAATGAGCCTCCCCTTTTATCTGATTCATACTCGCGGTAGAAACACCGCTCACTTTTGCGGTATTTTCCAGTAGTTTGTTGGCCCGGAATATACCGGTGTAATAGTTCGACCAGGTTGAGCTCAGCATGTTCTCGTTGTTTTTCTTGAGCCTGTCTACCGCCATCGACTGAAAGTCGTCGGGTCCGCCCCCGCCAAAGGTTTCGTCAGAGGCTATTGTGCCAATAAAGAAATCGCCCCACTGCTCGGCGGCCATTTTCTGGTAAATGGATGCCAGCGAGTTTTGTAACTCCTGTTCGTTGGCCGGAAAATTCTGGTCGTTCTTATTCAGTAAGTCCTTGGTGTCCAGAAAGTCGCTACAGCCAGATGCTATAAACGAGAGGAGCACAAACAGGTATATGTACTTTTTCATGGTGATTTTCGGGGTTAAAATTTCAGGTTAAGGCCAACCATTACTGTGCGCGGGCTTGGGTAAAATCCAACGTCTATCCCTTTCGACCAGCCTTCGTTGGCGTAGCCTATTTCGGGGTCTGCTCCGTAGTAGTTGGTGAACGTAATCAGGTTGTTCACGGCCACATACAGGCGGGCCTGGGTAAGCGGAATACCGGGCATCAACTTTTTGAAATCGTAGCCCAGCGCTACAGACTGGATGCGAAAAAAGTCGCCATTATCCACGTAAATATCACTGTTCCAGCCCCAGTTTGGGCTTGACCCTGCTGCCAGTCGGGGGTACCGGTTGGAGGTCCCTTCGCCATGCCAGCGACCCAAATAAACGGAAGGCCAGTTGGCATACAGTTTTTCGGCCGAGCGCAAGTTTGACGCGATCTGGTTACCGGCCACCCCATTGCCCGACAACGAGAAATCGAAGCCTTTGTAATCCATCGCCAGGTTCAAACCAAAAATTACATCAGGATTAGGATCGCCAATATTCGTTTTGTCGCGTGAGTCAATGATCTTGTTGTTATCCGTATCCACGAAGATCAAGTCGCCGGGTTTTGTGTTCGGTAGTTTCCCGCCCGTATACGCATCAATTTCGCCCTGGTTCTGGAAAACGCCTGCCGTCTGATAGCCGTAGAAATAGCCAATCGGATACCCTACCTGCGCCCGGTAAAAACTACTGCGGTCGGCGGTGGAAAAAATGGTGGAACTGCCTTCAATGATCCCCTCCGTATTGGCAATCCGGGTTACTTTATTCCTGTTCAAGGCTGCGTTGGCGTTGATACTGTATCGGAAATCTCCGACTTTATCATTCCAGCTCAACACAAGCTCGATGCCCTTATTTTCGATATTACCCCCGTTGATGAATGGCGCGGCTCCACCCCACACGGCAGGTACCGGTGCCTGCACCAGCCAGTCGCGGGTTGTTTTGGTGTACCAGTCCATCACGATGCCAAACCGGGACCGGAAGAATCGGGAATCGAAGCCAATATTCAACTGTTCCGACTTTTCCCAGGTCACATTCGGATTGGGCAGGATACTCGGGTACGCACCGACATCGACACTGTTTTTTTCGGGGCCGAAGTAGTAATTAGCTCCCGAGAAACTATAGGTAGACAGGTACTGAAACGGAGAGATAGCCTGATTTCCGTTTAACCCCCAACTGGCCCGAAGCTTAACATAGTCGACCACGTTGCGAGTGGATTTCATAAAATCTTCGTCGGTGATCGTCCACCCTGCCGCTACCGACGGGAAGTAGCCCCACCGTTTGTCGGGAGCGAAATTGGACGAGCCATCGGCCCGCATGATGATCGAGGCCATGTACTTTTCCTTATAGTCGTAGTTGAGCCGACCAAAGAAAGACTGAATGGCACTACGACCCCAGGGAGAGCCATTGATAGCTAAATTTGACGGGTTCAGTGTCTTCACGTTGTTCAGATACGCGTATTCGAACGAGTTAAATACGGAACCCCGGTTGCTGCCGCTAACAGACGTACCCAGGCCATTCTTTTCGATCGACTGACCAATCAACGCATTGATATTGTGCGCATTGTTGATACTTGTCCGGTAATTGATGGTGTTCTCCAGCACATAGCCAAACCCGGTAGAAAGACCCTGATCAACTTTGTCGAGGTCCTGCCTGCTCCGCCCACCCAGGTCATACGCGGGTGTGTAACTTCTGGAGGCTCCGGAACTGTATTTGAAGCCGAAGTTACTTCTGAATGTTAGCCCCAGCAGGGGTTGTATTTCGAGGTAAGGGTTTACCCGGATATTGTGTGACTGGGATTCATTGTTGCTCCGCTGGTAGTCGTAGCTCCCCAGTGGGTTGATAGCCTCGGCCCAGGGAATGGCCTTGGTATAGTTTCCGGTATTGTCATACACCGACATCAACGGGTGCATGCTAATGACGCCCCGAATATCATTCCAGTTAATGTCGCCGGTTCCGATCCCATTCCGCTTTTGATCAACGAAATTGTACAGGATGTTTTCCCCCAGCTTAACGACATCGAACGACGAGTTTCGGTAAATGACGTGCTCTGAGTTCAACCTGAACGAATAGCGATCGTAGAGCGGAGCCTTTGGTTGTCCATACACGCCTTCCTGCGAGGTATAGGACATCCCCAGCGAATAGGTCGAATAGTCAGAGCCCCCCGTTAAGTTCAGGGTGTGATTCTGGATGGGTGCGTTTCGGTTCGTAAACTCCCGTTGCCAGTTGGGGCCTGTCCACCCCTGCTGTACCCGGCTATAGTCGGGCACCAGATTGGTCCAGTTCGGGACGGGAGATCCTATATTCTGATAGCTCTCATTTTCCAGTTCGATGTACTGTTGTGCATTCAGCACGTCTACGTATTTGGCCACGTTCTGAACACCGACAAACCCATCGTAACTTAACCGGGGTTTGCCTTTTTTACCCTGTTTCGTTTTGACCAGAATGACGCCATTGGCCGCGCGGGAGCCATAAATAGCGGCCGAGGCTGCATCTTTCAACACATCGATGGACTCAATATCGCCCGGATTGAGCATGTTCAGGTCGCCACCCACCACGTTATCGATGATAACCAGCGGACTGGCATTACCGATGGTCCCCAGCCCCCGGATGTTTATTTTGAAATCACTGCCGGGTTTACCGGAGTTTTTCGTGATTGAGAGGCCCGGCGACTGGCTCTGCATGGCCGTAAAGGGCGACACCGTACTCTGCTTGACCAGATCATTCCCGGTTATTTGAACGGTGGCTCCCGTCACCAGTTTCTTTTTCTGAACCCCGTATCCTACCACCACAACATCATTGAGCGATACCGCACTGGCCGCAAGCGAAACGTTAAGAGCGGTTCTATTTCCCACCGCCACTTCCTGCGTCACATATCCAACAAACGAGAACACCAGTGTTTCGCTACCGGTTGGCAGTTCTATTTCGTAATTCCCATTTGGGTCAGAAACGGTCCCCCGCTGGGTGCCTTTCACCAGAATACTCACCCCCGGCAAAACACCCCCGGCTTCATCCGTTACCGTACCCGTTATTGGTTTGACGGCTACTTTTATGGTGGGAGCTTCCGTTAGCTTCGGACTCTGCTGAGCCGCAGGCTGCTCCCTGGAAGTAGATTCAACCGGTTTAAGCGGGGTGTCGGTAACGCTTACTTTTTCCCCCTTCCCCAGAATCATATACGATCCGTTCTGCATCTTTCGAAATGTCAAGCCACTCGACCGCAGTACTTTAGATAGGTTTTTCTCGATGGATTGTCTAAAATCCAGCTCTTCACTGGCTACCGAGAAAGGCAGTACAGCCCGGTCACCAAACACGATATCGACTTTGTACTGATCTTTCAGGGTGTTGAGTGCATCGCGAAGTGGTATATTTTTAAGCCGCTGAACGGTTTGGCTGGGTTTAGCCGTCTGTCCGGCATACGCCATAGCGGATTGGGAAAACCCTTCCCGGCTGCTTATCCAGCCTATAAGCAAAGCGGTAGCCAGCCAACCTGGGTAAAGTTGTTTTTTCATAAAAATAAGGGTTGATAGGTTGTTATTTCGTCTGTGAGATAAGCACTTTATTGTCTTTCCGGGTGATGGTCAAATCCAGCACCCCCTGAATCAGCTCCAGCAACTCGTCGGCGTTTTTAGCCGTAAACGTTCCGGAGAGCGTTTGTCCGAGCAATTCCTTATCGGTCGCTTCGGCCTGAATTCCATAGTTTTCGGCCAGCAAATAGATGATTTCCTGTAGGGTGGTTTGCTGGAAGATATACCGATGGCCCTTCCAGGCGGCATGGACTTCGGGCTGTACCGTTGTTTTGCGAAGGGCATGGTTCTCATTATCGAGCAGAATAAGGTCGCCCGGTTTCATCAGCATCTGCCGGGTTTGGTTGCCAACGCTGACATTTAACTGCACTTTCCCTTTATTCAGCACCACTTTGGACCCTCTGGCTCTGGCAAAAACGGTGAACTCCGTACCCAGCACTTCCACATCGAATCGCTTGCCCGTTTTAACGACGAATTTTTGATGGCCGGGCAGGTGCTTCACCGAAAACTCCGCTTCTCCTGCCAGAAACACATCCCGGCTTTTTTCGCCGAAGCCCCAGCGCGGCACTTTCAACAGGGAGTTGGCATTGAGAACCACCGTACTGCCATCTTCCAGTTTGAGCGTTTGCGTTTCCCCGAAGTTGGTTCGGTAGGTTTGGTACCGCCAGAAATCACTTTTCGGGAGCAGAATAAAATAGACGATAGCCGTTACCGTGGCCGCTGCCAGCGCCCAGATCCATCTGTTCGGTCGGATGCTGACCACGACAGTTTCGGGCGCGTCGGCGGTTGGCACGCGTTGCCGTTGTTTCAAGAAATCATTGTATCGATCAATGGCACCGCTTACGTTTGCTTCGTATTCCGGATGTAAATTTTCGTACTCTTCCAGCCACTGATAATACACCTCTTCGTTCGCTACCTCCCGCGCCCATTCATCAATCAGTTGCTTTTGCATGGCCGAGGTCTTCCCCGAAAAATGCTGAAAAAGCAGTTCTTTTGTTATGGTCGACTTCATGGTTGCGGGGTTTGTGTTGGGAAGACGAGTGAAACCGGAATTCCACTTACAGCCGGGTGTAAATAGTTAGTCGATGAGGAAAGCGATAAAAGCCAGAAACCATTTTTCCTTCAGCAGTGCCCGCACAAATTTATTCGCCCGGTACAGTTGCACTTCAACGGTTTTGACCGACAGTTGCAGTTCATCGGCAATTTCCTGGTAACGTTTCCCTTCAAACCGGTTCATGAGGTAAATCTTTCTCCGTTGTATGGGCAACGTGTTCACGGCGTTTTGAACATCCTGAAACATTTCCTCGAACTGGCTGATCGCGTCGGGTCCCTGGGCCGCCGAAAAGTCGAAATCATGTTTTTCCTCGAAGGGCTCGACCCGTTTCAACTCCCACTTCACATAACTGAACGCCCGGTTGCGTACCGCCCGAAAGAGGTAAAACCGGTACGACGACTGAATACCGGCAAAAGCGCCCGTTTTATAAAACTCGAAGAACACATCAGAGACCAGATCTTCGGCAATGGTTTTCGACCCGACATACTTGATGGCGTGGTTGCAGAGCGGCTGAAAATAACGCCGATACAACAACTCCACCCCCTTTTCGGGGTTTTGGTCCATCGCGTTCTTCAGGAAGAGCTCATCGTTAGTCATCGGCACCATAGCGAACTCCCGTGTATTCTCCTGATAAGGCCCAATACGGCGTATCGGGGACAGTTCATTAGGGTCTTTTTTCTCCGTTAGCGCCATTTCAGTACAGGATAAACCAGCAATGTCGAACCAGGTCATTATCGTCTTACCTACACAAGACGAGTAACTCTGCTCTTTCACTTACATTGATTTGTGTTATTTGAGAAAAAAATAGAACATTTTTAAACTAAAAGCGGAACCAGACTGAATCATAGGGCGGTAGCCTGCTATGAACCAACTGGTTCCGCATGATAGGTTTCGTAAAGAATCAAGCCTGGAATACGGGAGCCGTATCGCCTTCGACGTATTGATGAAGTTCCTTGTTTTTGACGAGCGGCCCCATAAACAGCATCATGATCAGCAGCCCGATCAACGCCACCACGCCAAAGCCAATAAACAGGATATTGTAGGCCGCTGCATACCCTAAACTGCCCGCGTAACTTTTCAGGACTATCCCCGACAGCGACTGGAATAAGGCTCCGCCCAGACCCGTACCCACGCAGGCCAGCCCCCACACCGAGGCAGCCGCACTTTTGGGCACCACATCTGCCGGAAACGCCAGCGAATTAGCGGTGTAAGCTGTATATCCAAAGCCCGCCATGCCAAAAATCAGCAGGGCCGACAAGGGCGTTGTAATGACAAACGGGCCTAACAGCAGCGATACCCCCATAATGGAGCCCGCGAGGGCAACGGCAATTTTACGGGCTCTGGGAATGGGGACGCCCCGCTTAATGATGTACTGCGTGAAATAACCACCCACCAGATTGCCCACGTCGGCAATGATAAACGGGATGGTGGCGTACCAGCCAATCTGTTTCAGGTCCCAATGGTGAACATCCACCAGATAACGCCCGATCCAGAACGTGACGAAGTACCAGACCGGGTCCATGAAGGTTTTGGACAACGTAAACATGATCACGAAGCGGGTTTTGAGCAGCTTCAGGGGCGGAATGATCCGGGCTTTGGCCTCTTTCGCCGTGGCTTCGGGCGTGTAATAGGTGAACCAGAAAATTGCCAGCCACAGATAGCCGAATACCGCCAGAATAATGAACGTGGCCTGCCAGCCATATTCAACCCCCAGATAAGCCACCATGGGCGGCACGATAACGGCACCCAGCGCCGAGCCGCTATTGAAAATCCCCGAAGCGGTCGACCGCTCGTTGGGCGGAAACCATTCGCTGGTTAGTTTGATAGCCGCCGGCCAGTTTCCCGCTTCGCCGATACCCAGCAGAAACCGGCAGACCCCGAATTGCAGGGGGGTAACGGCAAAGGCATGAATCAATCCCGCGCTCGTCCAGAAGGCCATACACAGGGCATAGCCCACCCGCGTACCCAGCCGGTCGATCACAAATCCCGAAAACGCATTGGAGAGCATATAGGCGACAAAAAATGCCGTTCCAATGTAGCCAAAGGCATCGTCGGGAATGAGTTTCCGTAGATCACCGTCGGCGCTCAGGTAATTGAACGACAGGCGATGCACGTAGTTCAGGACGGTGGCCAGAAACGCCAGCCCCACCATAACCCAACGCATTTTCAGCGGTTGAGCGCCATTCACCAAACCTGATTGCATATCCATGAACGTAAAGGGCTTAGGAGAGTTGACTCGAACGGATTAGTCTTATAGGGCCTGAATGGGCTGTAGTTGTTCGGGAATGCTGGCGAGCCTGATGGGGTTTTGCAGGGCCCGGCCCAGCCCTTCCCAGTGAACATGCATTAAATCGCCATCCTGTAAGGCCACCTGGGCCCCAAAGCTGAACGCGTCGGCCCCAAAAAAGTGAACGTGCGCCTGAAAAGGGATTCTGTGCGCTTCGTATTTGAAGTGATGGTACTCCAGATTCTGCAGGCTGTGGGCCATGTTTTTCTCCCCCGTCCGGATGTCGGACGACCAGACAGTCGTGCCATCGCGCTTGATGCTCACCGTGCCCGTCCACTCGCTGAACTGATCGGTGATGACCAGTTCAGGCCCCAGGGCACACTGCCGCAATTTGGAGGGAGCCAGATAGAGGTAATTCTTTTTCTCCATCACGTGGTCCGAAAACTCATTGCCGGTACAGAACCCAATTCGCCGGGGGGTTCCGGCTTCGTCCACGATGTAGGCCCCGGCGACTTCGGGTTCTTCTCCCCCATCGTTGCCGTATGCGGGCACTTCCAGCGACTGTCCATGCGCGCGAAGGACCGCGCCGTTTCCCTTATAAAACCACTCGGGTTGCACGCCGATAGTGCCTGCTTCCGGGGAGCCTCCCTCTACGCCCCACTGGTACATCTGCATGCTGTCGGTGGGTTTTTCGGTCGCCGACTGGTGCATCATCTGCCGGTTCAAGGCACTGTTTTTGTGGGTCAGTCCCGTACCCGAAACCATGCAGCCGAACGGCCCGTCGGGGTGATCAAATGCGGGAAGTAGCTGCCAGTCGCTTTGGCCGTCGTACACGGATTGGTAGTCAATCGTCTCGCCTGACAAACGACTCTGGATCAGATCAGTAAGTGCTTGATTTGACTGAATTGCCTCGTGTGCCAGTGCGTAGACCGACGTCGTATTCTGCAAAAATTGCAACAACGGTTCCTGCACCAGCGCAACCCGCCGTTGCTGCGAAGCATTCGACAGTTGCACTAATCGTATGGTTTCCATGAAGGTAAGGGAAAGGATTTAGAAGCTGTTTGCGGTAGACGCAAACAGCTTTTTAGGCATTACGAACGAGACGGACTATTGGGTTACCCAGCCACCGTCGACCGAAAAGCACGAACCGGTTACGTAGCTCGACGCCCGGCTAGCGAGGTAGAGCGCCATCCCGCTGATCTCATGCAGTTCGCCCCAGCGGCCCATCGGAATTTTGTCGATAAACGCCTGGTATTTGACGGGGTCATTGAGCAAGGGCAGGTTCAGGTCGGTACCGAAAGGCCCCGGCAGAATCGCATTGACCGTGATGCCTTCTTTGGCAACTTCCATCGCCAAAGCGCGGGTCAGTTGCAGAATGGCTCCTTTGCTGGTCGCATAGGCAGTTCGGTCGGGAATGGCCGTCAGCGCCAGCATGGAGCCGATGTTGATGATCCGGCCGTATCCATGCTGTTTCATGACCGGAATCACTTCGCGGCAGGCCAGCCAGGTGCCCGTGACGTTGACCTGCTGCACTTTTGTGAAATCGTCGAGGGACAGATCTTCGATGGCGCCCCGAATGTTGATCCCCGCCGAATTGATCAGGATGTCTATTTTGCCAAACTCCTCGACAGCCCGGCTGACCGCCTGCTTCACACTCTGCTCGGCGGTTACGTCGCAGGTAGTGCTGATGCAATCGACACCATAGGCCGATTTGATCGCTTCTTCAGATTGCAGATTCGTGGCTTCGTCGCGGGCCGCGATCACGATATTGGCACCGGCCTCCGCCAGTCCCTGCGCCATCGCCAAACCGAGCCCCCGGTTCCCGCCTATCACCAGCGCCGTTTGGCCGTGCAGCTTGAAGAGGTCTAAAATACTGCGTTCCACCGATAGTTGTTCCATAATATGTTCAGTCAGGTTGGTTATTCAATAATGGTAAAGTGCTCCAGCCCCTCGGTTTTCAGCGTCAGGCCCATACCAGGTTTGGTATCGTCGAGTTGAAGTTTACCGTTGTCGGCGATGGCTTCGCCGTCGAAAATGTACCAGAACATTTCGTTGCCGACTTCGATCTCCGTTTGGGGAAAATACTCGGCCATGGGGCAGGCAAAGGAACTCATCACGACATGCAGGTTGTGCATCTGCCCCCCGTGCGGAATGACCTCGACACCATGCACCAGTGCCATGTTGCATATTTTCTGGGCTTCGGTAAAGCCGCCAACCCGGTTGGTATCGAACTGAAAAATATCCAGCGCACCAGTCTGCAACAGATCGTGAAAGCCGTAGCGCGTGTATTCATGCTCCCCGCCCGACAGCGGAATATCCGTGTACTGTTTGAGCTTGGCAAAATTTTGAATCTCGTCGGGCAGCATTAGTTCTTCAACCCAGCGCAGGTTGTAAGGTTCCAGCGCTTTGAGGAGTTGTTTGGCGTAGGGAAAATTGAAACCCATGTAGGCTTCGAGCATTATGTCCACATCATCGCCCACGGTTTCCCGCACCACCCGAACCATCTCCACGTTTTTCTTCAATCCGGCCAGACCGTCTGTCAGCGGATAGCCGCAGCGCAGCTTCATACCCGTAAACCCTTCGGCTTTATAGTGAGCCGCTTCGGCTTGCAGGCTGTCCAGATCACGGGTATACAACCGACTGTAATAGGTCTCGATATGGGGTTTGGCGCGCCCGCCCAGCAACATGAACACCGGTTGATTGAAGACCAGCCCTTTAATGTCCCACAAAGCAATATCCAGGGCGCTGATGGCCGCAATGACAGCCCCTTTCCGACCATAGGCCACAGTCGACCGGTACATTTTCTCGAAGAGGTATTCCGTGTTGAGCGGGTTTTCACCAATCAGGAGCGACGCCAGTTTGCTATCAATGATCTTCTTGGTGACGTCGGGGCAAAGGCCCGCGTTGCCAATACCGATGTGGCCTTCGTCGGTTTCAATTTCGACGACCAGCCAGCTAAAAAACCGGAAAGCGGCCTGTGAATCCTGTTGAAAGTGAAGCGGGCTGAGGGGTGTCGCAAAGATGGTATCTCCGGTTTTTACCGGCCCGTTCCATTGATAGAGTTTCGTTCTGACGGCACGAATTTTCATGAATTCTGATTACGTTAAACAAATATGTCTAAATAGGCTACCTCATCGGAAGTCGGCAGAATACCGTGCTTCAGGGAGGAGTTAAAATAAAGGCTGTCGCCTTCTTTGAGCTGGTATTCAACCTCGCCAACCTGCATTTTCATCTGCCCCCGAATGACGTAGATAAACTCTTCGCCCTCGTGCGACAGCTCGTGCGGTTTGACTTCGCCTTTTTTGCCCACAAACAGAAACGGCTGCATTTTCTTTTCGTGGTATTCCGACGCGTAAGGATAAATGGAGTACCCTTTATCCGTTTGCGTCAGGCTCTCTTCGGCCTTCAGGCGGGACGTCACAATGGCATTCAGCCAGCCATCATGTTCAAGCAAATTGGAGATGGTGGTGCCCAGGGTATTGGCAATCTTGACAAGAGCCGCTACCGAAGGCACCGTTTTATTATTCTCGATTTTGGAAATCATGCTTTTGGACAATTCACTGGCGTCCGCGATTTCCTGAAGGGTTCGATTCTGGTTAATTCGCAGGATTTTAATCCGGTCTCCTAAGTTCAGGTTGTTGGTCTTGTTCTCGATTGCAATCATTTCCCTTTGTCTACTTATAGTCAATTGTGTTGAACGAAAGTAAATATATTTCGAGAGACAAGACCTAAAAACCAAGTTAAAAGGAGTATTATCAGCGATTTAGTCAGTTCCAGGTGACGGTCAGCAGCGATACGCCCTGACGGGGTAAGGTAAAGTTCAGGGTTGTTTCACCACTCGAAACGGCAACCGATTTTGGCGCGGTCATCTCTTTAAGCTGCCCTGCTTTTTCGAGTTCGCTGATCTGCTGAGCCGTTGGTTTTTGGGGTGAACCCATCTTTTTCCAGGCTTCGTAGGAATTACTGAACTCCTTGTCGATGCGGTAATGATGGACAAGCGCTTTTTTGCCCGGTATGCCTTTCAACTGAATCGAAACGGGCGCGTCGGGAACGGGTACGTTATCGTCGTGGTAGTTCCAAACCATCACGGCGGCCGATTTGGCATCTTTCGAGGCCAGCGCATTGATGTCCGGCTCGGCGCGTACGCTCTCATCCCGAACCCGATTGTAGTCATACGCCAAGCCGCTGTTCACCTCGACGCGGGTAGTCGGCATCATACCAAACATGCGGAATACATTCAGGACCGGCTTATCGACACCATTGGTGGCCAGATCGCGGAACCCACGGAACCAGGGCTGGTCTTCAAATTCAAATGCCCAGGTCACCGCCCCCGCCAGATTGACCCCGCGCGATTGAGCCAGATCATATTTCCGGGCATACGCAGCCGCCGTATAACTTGAATACATGGTGCCATTCCGGTACGCATTCTGCGGATTGAAATCTTCCGAACAGGCCGCGCATCCTTCCGGGTCGGACTCGCCAATAATAATGGGCAGGTTTTTTAACGTGGGGTACGAAGCCACAATTTCAAAGCCTTTGTCAATATCCCGCAGTTGTTTTCCCAGATTCATCTGAACATGACCGTCCACCACTTTAGGGGCTCCTTTGGCGTGAAATGTAATGAAATCAATGGGGGCACCCGTTTTACCCGTGACGTAATTCTTCCCGCTCACGATATGCTCCATAAACGCTTTGAAAAATTTCTGAGAATTTTCGCTCAGCGGACCGGTCACTTCGGGGCCACCCATACGAGCCGTGGGCAGCGCCCGCTTAACGGCATCGGCGGTGTAGTCGTAGAGTTTGATGTACTCCTCCGTCGTTCCCTTCCAGTATGGGATGTCGGGTTCGTTCCACAGCTCCCAATACCAGCTTTCCACTTCTTTCTGGCCATACTTGGCCACCGAGTGTTTCACCCACTGGTACACCAGCTCCGACCATTTTTCGTAATCTTTGGGCGGGTAGGCCCAACCCGTAAAGATATCGTAGTTCTTGTGACTGGGGTCCCATTGATGCCGGTAGGGCTGCGGGTGCGTCGACAGGGCTTCGGGCATGAACCCGATCTGGGCAATGGGCTTCATGCCACGCTCGATGAATGTATCAAAAATTTTGTCGACGATGGTCCAGTTGTAGACCGGTTTCCCGTTAGCATCTTCGGTATAGGCGTTTGTGGACCCCCATTTCAGGGCGGCCTTTCCGTCGCCCGTAACGAGCAGGCTGTGAACCCGGACATAAACCGGCACCTTGCTCAATTTCGAGATTTCGGTCAGCAGCTTCTTGCCGTCCTTCATGTAGGTATAGTTCGGTTCATCGTAGCCAAACCACGCCCATATTGGTTTCAGCGGGCCTTTCTCTTTAGTCAGATCGACATTGATCGATGTCGTTTTCGGGGTAGGGCTCTGCGCCATACTATCGGCAGTGGCGAGTGAGCTAAAGACACCAATACCGAGTGCGGTTAGCTTCAGCAGGGCATTTCGTTTACGTTGGTACATACAGTTGTAAAAACAGGAATTAGGAAATATTATTGATAAACCGGGAATACACCCATTCTACCCGCTTAGGGAAGCTGGATTAATAGCCGGGATTTTGCTTGAGGGCGGTATTTCGGCTTAACTGAAGAGCCGGAATCGGGAAGAGAACGTGCTTATCCGCAGCGGCCGAAATACCCAGTTGCTTGGCGTTGGTGATGAGCCGGTCGTGCCGGATCAAATCCCAGCGATAGTGCCCCTCTCCGACAAACTCCTGCGCTTCTTCGTTCAGCACGGCATCCCGAAACTGGGCTGGGCTAAGCCCGGTCAGATCAGGGTAAATACTGGCGGGTTGCGCGTTGGGGGTTCCTACGGCACGCGCCCGTCGCCGGACTTTGTTCAGGGCTTCGTAGGCTTCGGCCGTTGGGCCACCCACTTCATTGGTGGCTTCGGCATAGGTGAGCAGCACATCGGCATACCGGATTAGAGGGTAATCGACACCTTCACGTAGAATCCCCGTCGAAAAATCGACCCGGTTAAATTTGGTCAAAAAAGGGGCATACATCTTTACGGTATCCCGCACCAGTTCTTTGATACCATTTTTGTAATAGTATGGCATTTTATCCCGCACCGACCACCATTTGCGATACGTATCGGGCGAATTAGCAAAGAACTCTTTACGTGCCTGAAAAATGACCAGGTCTTTCAGAAGGTGAAACTGAATGCTGGTACCGTTTGGCAACGACATGGCCGGTGGACCGAACAGGTAGATCATCCGGGTCTGGTAGAGCTGCGAGGTACTGTTGGCATTGCCGCCATGTTGAATCGCGAAAATCATTTCTTTCCCGTTACGGAAGTCCGGGTTGACGATGTTCTCGTAATCCGCCATCAGATCAAATGCCTTCGAGTCGATCACTTTCTTTGCTTCCGCAGCGGCTTTCTGCCATTGCTTTTGTTGCAAATAGACCTTTGCCAACAGGGCAGTAGCAGCTAAGGAGGTGGCTTTACCGGCGATTTGGTCACTTTGACTGAACGGGCTAAGCCCGGTTACGGCTGTTTCCAGGTCTTTGACAATAAAGGCGTAGACCTCTTCGGCCGTACTGCGGGGTTTATTGACTTCGCTGAGATCGGTCGTACCCTGGGTTTGCAGAGGAACGCCCCCGAATATACGCACCAGATTAAAGTAAAAGTGGGCGCGTAGGAACCGGGCTTCACCATCCAGCCGGGTCTTGTTCGGAATTGTTGAAACGGCCAGTTTGTCGATCAGGACGTTCGCCCGGTTGATGGCGTTATAGAAGTAGTCCCAGGTTGTCGATAATTCGAGGGCATCGGACTTCCAGCTAAACGTGTTGAAATCATTGGTCACCCCAGAGCGGTCGCCGGAGCCGTTTGCCGACCCGCCCCCGATCAGGGTACCTGCCGTTACATCGGCCAGCGTTACCCACTGCCCATCGCGGTAGGTATCGTTCCACAATTGGCCGTAGACCCCATTCAGGGCCAACTGGGCCTGGTCGCTGGTTTTGTAGAATGCATCGACGGCTACCTGGCTATAGACTTTTTCATCCAGGGCATCCTGACAAGCGGTACTCCCCAGAAGAAGCAGCACCAGGCACAGGGAGGCTATTTTATTTGTTTTACAGAAAGTAAGCATGGCAAAGGATGGTTAGGAATTAGAAACCCAGTTTGAGATCAAGTCGGAACGTGCGGGCGGATGGATAGCCGTAGCGGTCCATGCCTTTGGTCGTATTACTGGAACCGTAAGAATTCAGCTCCGGATCGTAGCCGGTGTATTTCGTCAGAACCGCCAGATTATCAACGCCAATGCCGATTCGGGCATTTTTGATGAATTTGGTGAACGACGGCACCCGGTAGGTCAGCGCGATGGTCTGAACCCGGAGGAATGAGCCATCTTCGACCATAATCGAGCTGACACGCTGGGGAACGGACGCCCCCGCTCCCGGATAGATGCCGTTGGGGTTGGTGGGCGACCAGCGGTCCAGACGCATGGCCGAAATGCCCGTCCCCTCCAGCAGCCACTGCTGTTTGGCCAGGTTAAGGACCGAATTGCCGTACTCGCCGTACATGAATACATGCAGGCTAAGCGGGCCAAAGCTGAGGTCGTTGGTTAGTCCAAAGTTGAATTTAGGATTCGGGTTACCCAGGAATACATCATCACTTTCGGTATTGTATGTCCCGTCGCCATTCACGTCTTTGTACCGAATATCACCGGGCTTAGCGGCTGGCATCGTACCCACTTGCTTAATTTCTTCGGCCGACTTCCAGATGCCTTCGTAAACAGAGCCGTAAAACTCACCTACCGAACGCCCCGGCTCCAGGCGTGCCGTGTTTTTATCGTGGGGCGTTACGTTCGCGCCCCCAACCCAGCCAGTGTACAGATAAGGTGCCCCTCCGAGCGATAAGACCTCATTGCGGTTGAAGGAGATGTTAAAGTTGGTTGTCCAACCCAGTTTACCGGCCAGATTGGTACTGTTGACCCCAATTTCAATGCCTTTATTCAGCATGGCGCCCGTATTCTTGAGTACACTACTAAATCCGGTTTGGGATGAAATAGGTACATCGAGCAGCAGATCGGTCGTTTTCTTGTAATACGCATCGACCGAGAAGCTGAGCCGGTTTTTGAACACGGCAACGTCGATACCCAGATTGTACTCCTGCGTTTTCTCCCAGCTTAAATCCGGGTTAGGAATGTTGTTGGGGTAAGCGATCGGCACTTTCGAGCCGCCGAAAACGTAGGAACTACGTGTACCAAAGGCCGTTCCCAGGAGTGACAGTGACCGGTATACGCCAATGGATTCGTTGCCCGTTCGTCCAACGCTGGTGCGCAGTTTCAACTGATCGAACACACCCAGATTTCGGATGAAGGGCTCATCGCCCAACTGCCAGGCAAACGCTACGGAGGGAAAATAACCGTATTTATTGTTGACCCCGAACTTGGAGCTTCCATCCGCCCGAATCGACGCGGTAAACAGATACTTATCGTTAAAGGTGTAATTTACCCGCCCCAGATACGAGATCAGGGTCCATTCGTTCTGGTTGCTGCCCGGCGTTTGGGGGCTGCTGCCCAGGCCGAGGTTATAGTACTGAAACACATCGCTGGGAAAGCCAAACGACGACGCGTCCATCGACTCATTTTTCTCCCGCTGGTAGGTGAATCCACCCAGCACTTTCAGTTTATGGAGGCTATTGAATGTTCTGGCGTAGGTCAGCGTATTGGCGTTGCTGATGTTAAGGTTTCGAATGGAAATCTGCCGGGCTTTACCACTCGCCCCCGCTGCCGCTTCGGACCCGATGGGATAGTACTCATGATAACGCCAGTCCCGAATATCGGCCCCGACCCGGATATCCAGATCCAGCCCATCCATGATGTTGTAATTGGCATAAGCCGTACCGATCAGGCGCAGCGTATTGCTCAACTGCTTGTACTGTTCAGTCATGGTCAGCGGGTTTTCCAGCCCGCTGCCGAGGGGGAAGTTGCGCAGGTTGTTGGGCAGACCAAGGCTATCGCGGGCCGGTATGGTGGGCGGAGCCAGGTAAATGGCATTGATCACATTGGAGATACCTTCGTACCCCTTCGTATCGGTTGGAACCGTGTATTGATCGGTGACGCTGAACAGCAGGCTTTCGCCAACCCGGAGCCGTTTGCTGACATCCGCATCCAGATTGATGGTGGTGCCATACCGTTTGAAACTCGAACCAGGCAAAATACCCTCCTGGTTGGTGTAATTGCCGCCAATCAGGTACCGCAGATTCTGCCCGCCCCCCGAAAAGGCCAGCTTATGAGTCTGCCGGGGCGCCGACTGAAACACCTCATTTTGCCAGTCGGTGCCCTGCCCGAAGGCGGTCACCTGTGCAGCGGTGTAGGTAGGTGTACGCCCCAGCAACGTCGCCCGTTCGTTGGCCTGCTGCGCCCATTGCTGTGCGTTTAAAAACGGAAGTTTGCGCCGGGCTTCCTGAACCCCGACGGATACATCATAATCGATGTTGTGCTGGTTGGCCTTACCACGTTTGGTGGTGATCAGTACCACTCCGTTAGCGGCTCGTGATCCGTAAATAGCGGTCGCGGAGGCATCTTTCAGCACCTGTACCGATTCAATATCAGACGGATCAATGGAGTTTAACGGGTTGGGAGCGCCCCCAAATGAACCAATATCCGAGCTGGCACTGGTCTGCGTACCGTTGCTGATGGGCATGCCGTCAATGACATAGAGGGGCGACCCACCGGCCGACAGCGAGGCAGTACCGCGTACCTGAACGGCAATACCCCCACCGGGCGCATGTGAATTGGTATGCACCTGCACACCGGCAATCTTTCCCTGCAGGGCTTTGTCCGGGGTGTTGATGGTAGACAGTTCAATATCCTTGGACGAAATGGAGCCCACGGCACCCGTCAAATCCTTTTTCTGCTGGGTGCCGTAACCAACCACCACTACCTCTTTCAACTGTTCGGCATTGGGCAGCAACTTGACATCAATAACGCTTTTATTGCCCGTTACAACCTCGTAGGCAATGTAGCCCATGAACGAAAAAACCAGCGTTGCCGAGCCTTCTTTCACAGTCAATGCATACGTACCATCCGATTTAGTGGCCGTACCCACAGTTGACCCTTTCACAACGATACTGACACCCGGTAATGGCTGGTCGTTCTCGTCAATAACCTTTCCTGTAATAGTCCGGTCAACGGTGCGGGTTACGCTGTTGGCAACCTTTGCAGACGACGAATGAGTAACTAGTTGCGGGTTTGACTGGGAGTTTGCGGGCGTGCCAGGATCTGCGGCACGAGCTTCCCAGGCCACGAAGAACAGGATAACTACTGGCTGAATCAGGCATAGGAATGCCATAAAACCCCCGTGGGGCTTTTGGATAGTTTGCTTCATAAAAACACAGGAAAAGGGTTTAGGGCAAGCTATGTTTGATAAAGGGCGGGGCGCTCAAACGAGCACCTATAACAAGGTTTATTTTAATTCAACAATGTTGAATACAAAGGTAAAAGTTGATTTCACTATGTCAAGCTTTTTTTACTATTTTTATTTTTAATTATCTTTTTAGAGTGTCTACATAAATCTAAAATAAGTTAACTCACTTATATTCAATTCATTAATACCAATTCACGCACTAGCGTAGCAGGGGTGAAAATTGACGTTAAAATCTTGGCAGAACGTCTGAGTAAGCATTGATACTACACCTTCAAGCAACCCGGAAACGGGTCTGACCAATTACGCCAGAACAAATAGTCCAGGCCACACAGGAAAGATGTTTAGAGAAAGTTGCCTCATCAAAAAAGCAGCAAAAATGCCTTACTTCGATCGACGGTTCAGTACACAGCCTTCAACTGATCAGCCACAAAATCCGTGTTCAGCCTTACCTGTTATAGATTTTAGAACTATTGTGCTTTTTCATTAAGAAGACCACCGGCTTAAAAGAATAGTAGCCATATCGACAATGAAAGCTGTTCTATTGTTATCTTTGCGCAGTGAAAACTGGTTGGCGTCTTTGGCTTTTACACGTATTGACCGTCTGTCTGTTCATTTCAGCTCTTGAAGTGAATACTCAACGAATCGTCAATACCCGAGGGGATTACTGCGAGGCCTATGTGCCCGTCAAGTATGTCGCCAATTCCGTTCAATCGACTGCGGTTTCGACGTTACGGTCGATTGACCGTAACAGCCCGGCGAAGCCGCTTACCCGTTTAATCGCCCTCCCGATCCCCTTTTTTTGTGAGCATGGTAACCCCGACTTGTTCAGCCGGTTCAGGCGAATTTATCTCCGGTGTTGCCAATGGCTTAATTAGACAAACCTTTTCCTAATTCTCCGGGCAGCGCTCTGGTTCTCTGCTTCTCAAATCCGTTTCCAGCAAACAGTCTGTTTGGCAGGTGACCTCGCCTGTCATCGTCTGGCAATGGATAGCCCATGAGCTAACGTTAAACACAACTGCTGGTAATCAACCGACGAGTCGATTACAACGATGCAGTCTATCCCATTGGCAGGCAGTTCCACAGTTCGCTCACATGATTACTAGTAGCGTGAAAAGCGGTATTTTATCACCGGCTAATTTCCAGCGCGCCCGGATGGCTGTGCACTTCCCAAACGAATCAATCCCAAACATTATCTGGTCGGTACTAGCCAGCGGAAGTCATCCGTATGAGGCTCCGTGCTGGATCTATTAAACACAATTATGACGAATAAACACAACCTCGATACTGTTTCGGCAGCGGGGTTATTGGTGGCCATGGGCATCATTTATGGTGATATTGGTACCTCTCCCCTCTATACCTTACGAGCCATTATCGGGCCCAATAATCGCATCGATGCCGAAGTGGTGCGAGGTGCCTTATCCTGTGTATTCTGGACACTCACCCTACAAACGACGGTCAAGTATGTTATCCTGATCTTACGGGCGGACAACCGTGGAGAAGGCGGCATTTTCGCCCTGTACGCGCTCATTCGTCGCCACGCCCGCTGGCTGACCCTGCCAGCCATTCTTGGTGGAGCGGCTTTGCTGGCCGATGGTATCATTACCCCGCCCATCTCGGTTTCCTCCGCGGTCGAAGGCCTGCGCCTATTATATCCAACCATTACTGATGAGCTTATTATTAAGATCGTCATTGGCATTTTAACCGCCCTGTTTTTGATCCAGAGCTTTGGTACCAGCGTAGTGGGCACGGCTTTTGGCCCGATCATGTTGGTCTGGTTCATTATGCTGGGGACGCTGGGAGGCCTGCAAATTGCCCAGGCACCTGCTATTCTTGCCGCTCTGAACCCATACCACGCCTGGTGGTTATTGACCCAATACCCGGGTGGCTTCTGGCTTCTGGGGTCCGTTTTCCTGTGTACGACGGGGGCCGAAGCGCTGTATTCCGACATGGGCCACTGTGGCCGGGCCAACATTCGGGTAAGCTGGGTATTTGTTAAAGCCTGCCTGCTACTCAACTATTTTGGTCAGGGTGCCTGGCTGTTGAGCCAGACGGGTCAAACACTTAACGACCGGATTCCCTTCTATGCCATTATGCCCCCCTGGTTTCTTACGATTGGCATTTGCATCGCTACGGCCGCCACGGTCATTGCCAGCCAGGCCCTGATTACGGGCTCCTTCACGCTCATCAGCGAGGCCATTCGGCTGAACTTCTGGCCCAAAGTTCAACTGCGCTATCCGAGTGCCCAAAAAGGACAGCTTTATGTACCCAGCATCAATTTTCTGCTTTGGGCCGGTTGTGTGGGTGTGGTGCTTTACTTTCGCGAATCAGCCAATATGGAGGCCGCCTATGGACTGGCCATCACGTTAACTATGCTGATGACCACCTTACTGATGTCCTATTACCTGTATACCCACAAGTACCAGGCCTGGTGGGTCGTTTTATTCCTGACACTTTACCTGAGCCTGGAAGGTAGTTTCCTGGTGGCCAACCTAATCAAGTTTCCTCACGGGGGCTGGGTCTCCGTGCTGATTGGTTCGACCATTGCGGGGGTCATGTATATCTGGTTGCAAGCCTTCCGGATCAAGCTGCGCCTGACGGAATACGTCCGGATCGACCATTACGTACCGGCCATTAAGGAACTCAGCCGGGACATAAGTATTCCCAAGTATGCCACCCACCTTGTTTTTATGAGCAATGCAGCTCGGCAGTCGGAAATTGAATCCAAGATCATCTATTCGATCTTTCAGAAGCGACCCAAGCGAGCCGACATTTACTGGTTCGTACACGTCGATATTACGGACGATCCCTACACCATGGAATACAAAGTAAATACCATTGCTCCCGATGATGCCTACAAAGTGACCTTCCGGCTGGGCTTTCGGGTCGAACAGCGGGTCAACCTGTTTTTTCGTAAGGTAATCGAAGACATGGTTCGTAACCAGGAGGTCGACATTACAAGTCGTTACGAATCACTGAGTCGACAGAACGTAATTGGGGATTTTCGGTTTGTGGTCCTGGAAAAGTTTCTCTCGTTCGAGAATGAGTTGCCAGCCGTAGAGCGATTCATTATGAACCTGTATTTTACCATCAAATCCTTTACAACACCCGAAGCCCAGTGGTTCGGCCTGGACAGCAGTTCGGTAAAAGTGGAAAAAGTGCCGCTGGTTATCCGGCCCGTAGAAAACATTCAGTTAAAACGGATTGTCACGTCAACCGCCTAGTCGGTAGGCGACAAAGCTAAACATTAGTCGATCTAACCCTCGTTCTCAGGCACGTATCTGGAGAACGAGGGTTTAGTTTTACCTTTATTCCCGATCAATGCGATACAAGCGTCCCTGATCGGTGATGGCATATAGCGCGCCGTCCGGTCCCTGGGTTATATCCCGAAAACGCTGGTTCTCACTTACCAGTAACCGCTCTTCGCCAACCACTCGGTTATTCTCGATTACCAGGCGGACAATGTGCATTCCACTTAAGGCACTAATAAACAGGTTATTTTGCCACTCCGGGATTCGGTTGCCGCTATAGAACGTCATGCCGCTGGGCGATACGACCGGGTCCCAGTAGTAAACCGGCTGTTCGAGTCCTTCCCGCTGCTGAATCCCCTCCCCTATGCGTTGTCCACTGTATTCGATCCCGTAAGAAATCGTCGGCCAGCCATAGTTTGCGCCAGACCTCACCCGATTCAATTCATCACCGCCCCTCGGACCGTGTTCACCTTGCCATAACTCAGCAGTTACGGGATGGATGGCCAGCCCCTGTGGATTACGATGCCCATAGGAGTAAATTTCAGGGCGGGCTCCCGTTTGGGTCAATACAGGGTTTCCGGACGCTGGCACACCTTCTTTGGTTATGCGAATGATTTTACCCAACCCCGAGGTCAGCGACTGGGCCTGGGGCCGGGTGACAAGATCGGAACGTTCTCCCGTGCTGATAAGCAAGTTGCCCGCCTGATCGATGACAATTCGACCGCCGTAGTGCAGGGTCCCATTATAAGCAGGGGTGGCGCGGTAGATGACCGTTGCATCTTCAATCCTGGTTTCGTCGGCAGCCAAACGACCTTTCGCTACAGCCGTTACATTTCCCTCGGGCAGTGGCTCGGAAAACACCCAGTACACCATTCGGTTGGTAGCAAAGCTGGGATCTACCCGAAGGCCTAACAAACCGCCCTGCCCCGCTGGATTTACCCTGGGTAAGCCTGTTATTGGCGTACTTACCTGACCCGTTGAGTTAACAATGCGCATTGTACCGGCTTTCTCGGAAACGAGTAGTCGGCCATCCGGCAGCGCAGCAATGCCCCAGGGACTAGTCAACGATGAAGTAACGACCCGAGACTGGAAACCGGTACTCGTCCGTACACCACCGACCCGGGTCTGTCCGGCAAAGGCGGGCTGGTAGGCCGAATTAGGGGGGCTTGTTTCGACTGGTGTCCCGTTATTCGACCCAGTTGGCGGAGTAGTATTATCCGTTTCCTCCGGCTTACAAGCCGTAAAAGCCAGCGTAGTAGCGAGGACAATCAGCAAGTAATTTTTCATAGTGCCTTGAGCGTTTGTATAACTTGTTTATAGTTTATTGATTGTGACGAGCATCCACATAGGCGGTCTGACACTATTCGTTGAGAGGTTAGCCAACCCGCTCTTTAAACAAACGTATAGAATGCCGGGGGTATTTGATACCTGCTTCATAAGCATAAAGACATTCAGACGCTTAAACGGAATTAGCTGCTGATTATTAGCATGATACCTGCCAATAGCTGTAGAAATGTGTTGAATGAAGACCAACACGAAACGAAAGAGCTCTAAGTAGCCCTTTTTCATGTTTGTAAGTTAGGAGGGCAAATTTTGTTGTCCCTATTATTGTGCCTAAACGCAAATCAGCTAGCCAGCAATGAAGCTAACTAGCTGATTATCAACGCAACCCCAATTGGATTCGAACCTCTAGATCTATAGTCCTGAATATCAAACAAATAACATTATTGAATTTTCCAGTTGACGGAGTGCGTGAGCACATCAAAGCTAGCATAAACCGCCAGGAGCGGCTTAGATTGCCGCCTACCATAAAAGGGAAGGCGACTAGCCATAATATCGCCATCAACCTCCAGTCGGAGCGGGTGGGTTTACGAACGGGTTGCTGGCTACGTTTCATCATATGGGCAGGTTAAGACCCTCAAAACTAAATGGATTTGCGGTTTCTTCACCACGAGGGTGTAACGCTCCGATCATAGGAACAGCTCATGGTCTTAGATACATTTGAGGAATAGCAACCTTATAAGTTGATCGAGGTTTCTAGTAGTTTTACATTGTCAGTCGTATAGTTAAACCTTGTTCTTTGTCAACACGCTGAACGATTAAACTGAAGGGGTTTATTGGACGCCAAAAAGTTTGTTTTCGGCAACTTCCCTCCTACCCGACCACCGTACAGAAAAACCTCCGGCTCCAACTAGGACAAGACATTTTGAATCGTCCTATTTAAATAACATTCTTATGGCCTCATCGCTCATACCTTCTACCGTTAATAAGGATTGGTATGGATCTCCAGACAATCGTAATTGATTGGCAAAAGAAGGTTCAGTTTTGAGACCTTCGCTTTTGGCACGGGTAATAGCCGCTTTGAATGTAGCTCCGCCCAGTTCAAGTAAACGAGCTTCAATCACCATATGCCTGTAACCATTCTGTTGCCGGGTAGGTATTGGCTGACCAAAGATTTCGACCTCGTACTCCTCTATCCAAAAACGGGCAATAGTAGAAGTGACACCACCAATTACGGTACGATAGCTAACGTACTGGTCGTACTGCCCGAATCGTTCATCGACCGTTTTAAGGAAATTCTCCTCCCCGTATACCTCACAAATTATATCAAGGTCGCTACCGTGTACGGTAATGTCAAGTGGAAATGTGCCGACCAGTACCGGGTCAAATTCAGCCAGACGAAGTAAAACAGCATGCCGAGACAGGAGTTCGTAAGCCGCGCGTTGTTGAACACTACCCGACTGCAAATAGTCTATATCATGCCAATTTGTGTAGTTCATCAGTAACAATTCTTACGGGTTAACTCTTGTTCGTTTATGCTTTGTTTGTATGTCTTGAAAAGCAGGATGTACCCCTAACTAATCCAGCACGCCCCCCTCACGCTTGATTGCATTTCGTATTCAGGATAGCCAATTGACGAAATACAGTGGAAAAACAAAAACTAAACTTTATATAAAATATTGAAATTATACCATCACCGGTGAAGGGCTGACAGCCTAAATCAAATATCTACAACCTGCCTCTTCACCAAACCGAGAGTCAAAGTAAGAGGCCCGGCGAACTTTAAAGAAATCTATTATCTGAACAGACGTTTTATATAGGCAAAAGAGAGAAATACTGATTCGATAACACGATCCCCGCAATTTGGATACAACTAACCGTAATCTGGAAACATCCTTCTTTTTATATCTTCTGAATTTTGCATTGTAACTAATAAAAATCAGAAAATCATGCAAACTGTAAGTTTCAGAAACAGAAATTGGGATGTAGCGGGACACTTATATCTTCCCGAAAATTTCGATAAAGCAAAAAAATATGCTGCCATTGTTTGTGTGCATCCGGGAAGCAGTGTGAAAGAGCAAACAGCTGGTCTTTATGCCAATCGACTCGCTAAAGGCGGACTTATTGCTTTAGCCTTTGACGCTTCTTTTCAAGGAGAAAGTGGTGGCGAACCAAGATTTTTAGAAGATCCGGCAACAAGGGTTGAAGACATCCGGTGTGCCGTAGATTTCCTTACCACCCTGGAATTTGTTGACAATGACCGCATTGGGGCATTGGGTGTTTGTGCAGGTGGTGGCTATGCTGCTAATGCTTCGATCTCGGAAAAGAGAATTAAGGCAATCGCAACCGTGGTAGCAACAAATGCAAGTCGCGCGTACAAAGAATCGGATCCTGAGGAAATGCTCAAGGCGGTTGCACAGCAACGCACTGCCGAAGCCAATGGTGCCGAAAGACGTATCAATAACTGGATCCCCAATTCTGTCCGGGAAGCCAAACAGGCAGGTATGGAGGAATTGGATTTAATGGAAGCTATAGACTATTACAGGACACCACGCGGGCAACATCCAAACTCCAGCAATAAACTGCTGTTTACCAGTATGGACAACCTGATTATGTTTGATGCTTTTCATTTGGCTGACTATTTTCTTACGCAACCGTTATTGATAATTATTGGTGATAAGGTGGGTGCTTTTGGTTCATACAGAGACGGGTTCGATTTGTATAATAAAGCCGCTTCCGGCAACAAAAAGATATATACCGTAAAAGGTGCAGGCCACTATGATTTATATGACCAACCCAAAGCGACCAATGAAGCATTGGAGCAAATCATTCCTTTTTTTCAGGAAAATCTTTAACCAGTCGATAGCGGTAAAATGGCACCCTGAAAAAATTTCTGGTTTTACCTGTTAATTTTTCTGCAGACATGCAAGTCATAAACTCTGTGTCCGAATTTCACCGGTTGCTATCTATTGCACCACCAATGCACCCGTTGATCAGTGTGGTCCATGTTTCGGAACTGCACGCCGTCACGTCTGATGTCTGGAAAAAATTTACCACAAATTTCTATACCATATCGCTAAAAAATAATATTCAGTCGAAAATAAAATACGGTCAAAATTATTATGATTTCGATCGAGGCACGATGACCTTTACAGCACCGAAACAAGTTCAATCGGTTGAAGTGGAAACAACCAATACGTTCAATAAAACGTCAGGGAGCGGTTATGTGCTGATGTTTCATCCCGATTTCTTAGGGAAACATCCATTAGTGGTGAACATCAAAAATTACAGCTTCTTTTCCTATTCTGTAAATGAAGCCTTGCACCTTTCCGAGAGAGAAGAAAACGACGTGATTGCAATTTTTAAAAAGATTGAAGAAGAATACCAGCATATCGACCGTCATACGCAGGGTGTACTATTGGCACAAATAGATTTATTGCTTCAGTATAGCAACCGCTTTTACGAAAGACAGTTTATTACTCGAAAGTGGGTAAATGATGATTTACTGGTAAGAACCGAAAGCCTCATTAATGAGTATTTCAATACTGAGTTAGGTTTGAAAAATGGTGTTCTTACTGTCGACTATCTGGCGCGGCAGCTCAACCTATCTTCCAATTATTTGAGCGATGCTTTACGGTCGCTCACTGGACAAAGTGCCCAACAACACATCCACGAAAAACTGATTGAAAAAGCGAAGGTATATTTAACGGTAAGTAATTTATCGGTTTCCGAAATCGCCTATAACTTAGGCTTCGAGCGTCCGCAATCGTTCAATAAACTGTTTAAAAACAAAACTGAAATGTCTCCCTTGCAGTTTAGGCAATCATTTAACTAAACTGTACTACCGCCAATAGTTAGGCTTTTGTCTGCATTTGCTACAATAGCGCGCTTTTAATTTTCTGAACCAGGACGGTGAGCGATTCGCTGGGATGACTTCTGGTACAGACGTACCAATTACGATTCATGCCAATACTTTGTTGCTCGTAAAATCAGTAATCATTATGTTAATTCAACGGTTGTCTTGGGCAGGTATAAAAATTGAGTCGGATGGTCAACTATTGTTGATTGATCCTGTAGAAACATTTCAAGGAAGAGGGGTGTCGGTTGGCCCTGCGAATCCTTATCTGTTTAGTGGGAGCATAAAAGCAGATACGATCTTACTTACGCATTTACATTCCGATCACTACGACAGCGAGGTAATTAAGAAAACCCTGCGGGTTAGGGGGCAGGTGTTTTCATCTGACCAAATTGTAGATGAACTTTTGAGCGATGGCCTTGAAACGACAGGGATTGCCCTGGATGAGTCGCAACAGATAGGGCCTTTTACAATCACCCCTGTTTTTGCGATGGACGGGATTGGGGACAAGCAGGTTTCGTGGGTTGTGGAAGACAGGGAGCACCGCATTCTGCACGGCGGGGATACAATGTGGCATACACAGCTTTGGAGCATAGCAAAAAAATTTGGGCATTTTGATGCCGTTTTCCTACCGATCAATGCACCGGTGCTCAACTTTCCCGAGCTTTCTTTTGGGCCGGTACCGCTCACAATGACCCCGTTGCAGGCATTAGCGGCAACACGGATACTGAATGCCGACGTACTGGTACCAATTCATTACGGCTTTCATCAACCGGGCGTCTATGAGCAATATCCGGATATGTTGAGTGAGCTAAACGAGCAAAGTAAAAAACAGGATGTCCCATTTAAGCTGATAGAAGAGGGCGAATATTTGACAATTCCAAAAAACTAAAAATGTCGAAACAAGTTTAATTAAATCTTTATTTCAATATGAATTCAGACAACAAGGCCATATTATTAAAAGCAAACGCTGCTGTGGCCAAAGGAGACAATGAAGGATTTTTGTCTTTCTGCACAGAAGATATTACCTATGAATTTGTCGGTGATAAGACACTACAAGGCAAGGATGCCGTTCGGGCATATATGAAATTAGCCTATGTGGAACCGCCCGAGTTTGATGTCGAACAGTTGATCGCCGATGGTGATTTTCTATCAGCCATTGGGAAGATTAGTATGAAAGACGAAAGTGGAAAAAAAATCCACTACTCCTACTGCGATGTATGGCGTTTTCAAGATGGCAAGATGGCCCAGTTAAAAGCGTTCGTCATCGAAATTCCATAGACGTTTCACAAAAGCATGACAATTGAGACGGCACATATTTTCTTTGTTGGCATCTACAAAACACCTGTTCGAATAATATATTTTTTCACGTTTGACTGCTGGCCTACTTTTGTTTCACGATTTAGGGAAGAGGAATCTACCTGACATAATCTTATGAAATCCTGGAATACTATAGCCACTCAACATGAAAGCATTCATAAACTTACTCGTTATCTTGTTCATTGCATTAGTAGCAGCATGTTCAAAGAAATCCTATTGTGGGAAGACTTATTCACCAACTCAGCATATAGATGTTTATCTTGATAAAGCAGATATTAGAAAAGGGTACATTACTATAGGCTCTGCTAATCTTGCGAAAGGTTTCAGTTCAATGGATGCCATGCAGCAAAAAGTAATTGAGTTGGGTAAATCCAACGGTGCAGACGGCGTGATTATGACCCTCACAGAAAATGGAATTTTAACCCAGCAAAATGGAACAGGTGTAGTCTCGAAAACTAAAAAGCAAAAAGTCATTGTCATCAATTCCTCATCGACAACGCCCATGAAAGAAAAAAGGATAGTAGCCACCTTTATTAAATACGAATAGGATGTTGAAATCGGCTATAAACTTTTTTAGAGCAAGTTATAAGCGGTTATTGCTATTAGCCTTATTCTCTTTATTCGTTTATGGTTCGTTTTTTTTACTTTCGTACGTTGTAAACCCAGCGCAAACCGCACGAAACTTTGCTGGTCGAAGCAGCATTCCTTTAAGTATCTTAACCTTCGTTATTGAGTCGGTAATCACGCATTATATTCTAATTTTCGTAGTGATACTTCCTGCAATGCGTAGGGAACGTAGTTTTCGCAGCGTGGTGAGTATTGGGCTACTGTTGTTTATAGTCAAGTTTGCGTATGACTACATTTTCTTTTTAATCGATAGAGCACAGCGAGCGCGAGACATTACGGATTCGTCTCCGGCTGAGTTGCCTGAAAATAGTATCGGATGGGTGTTGATTATGTCTTACTTTTTTGTCCTCGTTACAAGCTTTTCGGCGGCACTATTGGTTGAATGGGTTCATAAAGGTAAAGAACGCATCAGGCTTGAAAAGCAAAAGACCGAAGCGGAACTCAAAGCCTTGAAGCACCAAATTAACCCACATTTCCTATTTAACTCATTAAGCTTTATTTATGGAAAGGTCATCAAACTCGATAAAGAAACGGCTGATTCTATACTGATGTTGGCCAACATTATGCGGTATGCTTTTGGGAAAAACACCCGCATCGACGGAACCGTTAATATTATGGATGAATTGGAGCACCTGAAAAATGTAATTGAGATTAATCAGCGTCGCCATAATCATCAACTAAATATCTGCTATGACGAACAGATTGATGACCAGTCTACCAGCATCATCCCACTCGTACTGATCACACTCGTTGAGAATGCTTTCAAACACGGCGACCTGCATGACTCCGCCCATCCCTTAACGATCAGAATTAATACATCCGTCGATGAATTATTATTTGATATTAGCAACAAAAAGGGGAAAGGATTGAAAGAGCTTTCCAATGGAATCGGTCTTCAAAATATCAGGCAACAACTGATCTTGACTTACGGTAACCGGTCTACGTTTCTAATAGAAGAAAGTGAACTCCATTTTAATGTATCATTAACAATAACATTTCCGGTATGATTGATTGCATTATAATTGATGATGAGCAGCATGCCATTGATTTATTGAAAGAACATATAAGTCAAGTGCATTTTTTGAGATTAATAGGCTCAGCCACAAATCCTATAAAAGGGTTGGCAATGATTGGTGATCTCAAACCAGGGCTTGTTTTTTTGGATGTTCAAATGCCCAACCTGACCGGAATAGAAATATTGAAGCTGATCAGTAATGATTGCCATGTTATTATGACTACTGCGTACAAGGAATATGCCCTTGAAGGCTTTGAGCATGCGGTGGTAGATTATTTATTAAAACCGATCCCTTTTCTTAGGTTCCTGAAAGCCGTTAACCGTTTATGGACCATTCAAAATAATGTTCGCCCGGTTAATGATCAGGATTATTATGTATTCGTAAAAACAGAACAAAAGGGTAAACTTTTAAAAATTGATTCTCGCCGAATAACATATATCGAAGGACAGGGAAACTATGCCACAATCCACATGAACGATCAACGAAAAATTACGGCCTATTTAAAATTAAAAGAACTGGCCGAACATCTTTCCTCAATGGGTTTTGTCCGCATTCATAAGTCATTTATTATTTCTCTGAGCCACTTAACCGCCGTTGAAGGCAATATGGTCCGGATCGTGGATGAAGTACAACCCATTACAATAGGCGAAGCGTATCGCAAAGATTTTTTTGACATGATAAATGCTAAGTTACTGTCTATTCCTCCGACTAATCCAACTGACTGACCTGTCACAGAACCTCCTTCATTCTTCCGGAGATATATTTTCTTTTTTTTTCTTACCGACGTTATAAACGACAATTAATCTTATGAAACGTATTAAAATTCTTACGGCAACTGTTGCCGCCTGTTTTATTCTTTTTTCTGGTTGTGAAAAAGAAATGGATAGTCCGGTTAACCCGATTTTAGATAAAGTGAAGCCCACTCCATGCGATGGTGCTACTAGTCCTTCAACTGGATGGCTTTTAAAGCAACTTACTGGTTGGAGTAAAGAGAGCGCAAACATTATCACGAATGAGGAGGCAGGGAAAATGGCCATTTTTGCTGCCGTTTTTACTGAAAATAGTTCTGAAAACCAAAAGTTTGGTGTTAACGGTGAATATACCGCTCCGTTAACTAAAACCTTTAACGATCTAAAGCGCTTTTGGGACACTAAGTCGGACAACATCAGTATGGTTGCAGCGCATGGCTCCATGCTGCAGGACCGGAACAAAATTTTAACCTTGTATAAGGCCGAATATGGGTACAGTGATGAGAAGGCTACTTACTATGCTGACTCGCTAGCCACTTTATTTAAAACCTATCCGGAATACCTGAACGGCAATCATCCTTTTTTTACATTAAATGCCTATGCCCACCAGGAAAAAAACTATCCTGCCGTTGGTCAAATTCAGGATAAAATTGTTTTTGGTGATGGCCTTTTACAGGCTTTTGATGCGATTGGTTACGGCGATATTGCTCCGCAGGCTATTCTGGCCCATGAGTTTGCGCACCATATTCAATATAATTTGGGAATAAAAGATTATGCTATCCCCCTAACCCCCGAGGGTAGCCGTCGCACCGAATTAATGGCCGACGCGTATGCCGCGTACTTCCTCACGCACGCCCGGGGAGCAGCTCTGCCGTTGCGAAGCGTGCAACGAGCCGGAGAGGTATTTTCAAGTCTTGGTGATTGCGTGTTTGATCTGAAGGAGCACCACGGTACACCTACCCAAAGAAAGGCAGCTACCGAGTGGGGGTATAAACTGGCCAACGATGCGCAACAACAGAATCATATTTTACCTAGCAGAGAATTTGCGAGGTTGTTTGACGCAGAATTAACTAATATAGTTAAAAAATAATCTTTTATAACGGCAATAGTGCCTCCCACATGTAGGCTACAAACCGCCCCTGTAAGGTGTTTGTAAAAACTTACCCCCTGCTGCACGAATGCTTTCCCACCCAGCGTGCACGACTCTTTACTAGTTTATTAACTCCAATTCATTTCAAACAAAAACTCACATGAAAAACATGATGATTGCGCTGTGTATGCTGACGATCAGCTATGCGGCAACTGCACAATACAATCCTGGCTTTAGATTTGGTATCAAAGCAGGCGCTAATTTATCGAATATCAATGGCAGCAACGATTTAAGCCTGTCACCCGGCGGTAACGCATTTAATTTCAAAGACAACGATAACCGTTCACTTGGGTTCGCAGGTGGTGTTTTCTTCCGTTTTGGTAAAATGGTTTATATCCAGCCAGAGATTCTGTTGTCTCAAAAAGGGGGTAAATTCAATGTATATAAGGACGGTGTGCTGAGGGATGGAAAAGTGGACGTTCGGTTTTCGAACCTCGACGTTCCCGTCCTTGTTGGGGTGCGCGTTGCTAAGTTCTTCCGCGTCAATGTTGGTCCCATGGCATCGCTCAGATTATCCAATAATGGCAAAATCGGTGATTCTTTTAATGATGTCACAGGTGATAATGCAGAAGCTGAATTTAAAAACCGATTAGCATTCGGTTACCAGGCAGGCGTTGGCCTTGATCTTGGAAGACTGAGTTTGGATGTCCGTTATGAGGGCAATTTTACTGATATTTTGAAAATTCAGTTCGCTAACGCTACAACCGCTTCACAATTTGGCAAAAAAAGCAATCTGTTTCAGGCAACGCTGGGCTTTACCATTTTTTGATTGAAAATTTCAATAATGTGATCACAGGGTTTCGTCGTGGAAAACGAAGCGAAGGCACTATCTACAGGTTGCTTTTAAAATTATTCCAATAATGCAAGTAGCGTATATAGCTTATCGTTAGATAACGGCAAGCTATATACGCTACTTCATTTTGTACATTAATCGTACAATTCGTACCGCCGGTTAGTATAATATGCTTGAAGAATATGCCGGGTTTTTAATGTGTGCCAAAGGAAAAAGCGGCAGATGCCGCTTTTTTATACCCTAACAAAATGATCTAAACGCATTATTTCAAAGCGTAGCTATGGTAACCACCATCGACAGTAACCTCTGTTCCTGAAATATAGCTTGCGGCATCAGAAGCTAGAAACAATACTGTTTTTGCAATTTCATCGGGATGGCCAAGTCGTTGTAGTGCGGTAACACCAGCTAAAAACGTTTTTGCTTCATCAGTTGCCACACTATCCAAACCCGGTGTTGCAATGGGTCCCGGACTAACGATATTAACCCGGATTTTCTTCGTTGCCAGCTCGTTAGCTGCAATATGGGCAATTTTGTTGATCGCCCCTTTGGTTGCAGAATAGACACTGGTCTCCAGATTGGCAGCAGTTGCGGCCGATGAAGAAGTGAACACTACGGATGCTCCTTCTGCTAGATGGGGAAGTAATTTTTGTAGTGTGAAAAAATTCCCTTTTACATTCGTATTGAACTGAGCGTCGAAACTGGCTTCGGTGACCTTTTCGATTGGCTCGAATGTACCTATTCCTGCATTTAGGAATAGAACATCCAATTTGTTTCCCTTTTCTGAAAATGCCTGTTCCAGAAAGGAAACGTCTGCAAGTTTCGACGTGTCCGATACGACAGTAGTGAGTTTCGGGCTATTTATTTCTGTGCTGGCTTTATGCAGATTCTCTGCATTTCTTCCTGTAATCCAAACAGTTGCGCCTGCGTTGATAAAGGCTTTTGCTGTCGCTAGCCCGATTCCTGTAGTTCCGCCGGTGATAACGACGTTTTTATTTGTAAAGTCCATAATTAAACTTTAGTTATTTTTGTAGTCTGTTTTCTGAACTGCAATTTTACGAAAGTAGTTCATAAAACAGACTACTTTTAATATTAACATCATGAAAACAACCGAGAGAAGATCAACATGCCCTATCAATTATTCGGTAGAAATTTTTGGTGACAAGTGGATGCTTTTACTCTTGCGGGATATTATGTTCAATGGCAAAAATTCTTTCCTTGAGTTTCGGGCCTCAGATGAGAAAATATCCTCAGCCGTACTTACTGAAAAGCTGAATATGCTTTTGAACGAAGGAATTGTATCCAAAGTTACCTCCCCTAAAAACGCTTCTAAATTCCTGTATCTGCTTACTGATAAGGGTATCGAGTTGGTGCCGGTCATGGTCGAAATTCTTAGCTGGGGCTCCACGTACAATCCTGACGGCGGCCCAAAAACGTGGCTTGACCGGATCAAACAGAATAAAAAGAAAGCGATTACGGAGCTACAGGATGAATTGAGAAGCCAGTGGCGTTCTCATGTGTCAAAATAAAAGACAACCTAAATAGGTCGAACACGTACAAACCTAAGGTGTGGTTTCAAAATCGACCTTTGCGTAAACCTTATCGATAAACTGCTTCATGGTGGTTGGCCGTCTGCCCAAAAATTCCTCTAAAGTAGGATCGTCTGCATCCATTGTATCTTGTGATAATGCCGTAGCCCACATGGTAAACATCCCGATATATTGATCCGGTACACCAACGCTTTTTAGGATCGATGCAAATTCGTCCACCGGTGGGGACTGATACGTCACCTGTTTACCAGCGACCCTGGATAATTGCTCAGCTATATCATCAAAAGAAACGGAAGCAGTATTGGTCAGTTGGTACAGCTTGTTTTGATGGCCTTCCGTAGCCAAAATGTGAGCTGCTGCTTCTGCTAACTCCTCCCGAAGTACATAACTGGCTTTACCATTCCTGGCCGGAAATACGATAGTGCCTTTCTCTACAATCGTTTCGCCCAGGAAGACCGGTATCATTTCGAGATAAATACCATTTTGCAGAATCGTATAATCGATGCCGCTTTTCATTAAAAAGGCTTCTGACTCGACATGCGAATTTTGAAAGGCTGCGATGGCAGAATCTTCAAAATTCGGTTTTCTAACGAAGGAGGTATAAACAATGTGTCCAACGCCAGCCTCTTTTGCCGCTTTGATGACATTCATGTGATGAGCCGTTCTGTTTTCAATAGCCTGCCGGTCATTACTCGAAACCAGCAGTAGTTTGTCTACACCATTGAAAGCCCGAACCAATGAATCGTAATTTGCATAATCGCCAACTCTACTATCAATGCCTTTTTCCTGAAGAGCCTGTGAATTTGCTGCGTCTCTGACTAACGCAGAAATCCGGGAGGGTTCAATTCCTTTTTTCAATAAATGGTCTATGGCTTTCCCGCCAAACTGACCTGTTGCACCCGTGACTAGTATCATGTTAATTTTTTGTTTTGATAGGCAAAACTACCAGTTCTGATATATTTAGTATAGTTTGTTATCATATAATATCAGTATACTTTTGTATATCGAACATTTTGAATAGTATGTATGAGTGACTTTAAAGATTTTATCGGAAGTGACAAAGGCCCGCAATGTCCTAGAATTTATATTCTGGCTTTATCAGATACATTAAACGCCATCAGTGGCAAGTGGAAATTACCAATCATCGCAGCGCTCCTCCGTGGTGTAAACCGATTTAAAGATCTCCTGGACGCTACAGAAAAGATAACACCTCGCATGTTATCAAAAGAATTGAAGGAGCTTGAAATGAACAGCATTGTTGAGCGTAAGGTGTACAATCAGACACCCGTGCTTATCGAGTACAGGTTAACAAAGTCTGGAAAAGACATTGCAAATGTCATCGATTCAATGATTGATTGGGGGATGGTTCACAGAACACAGGCGATTACAAAAACCGACGTTTAGAAAAACAGTAATCGAAGATTGCGATCAAAACAATCCGTTATCGTTTTGGCTATTCTCTGGGACAACCTGTAAAACATCCCAGTGTTCAACAATTTTACCGGTATCGTCAAAGCGAAAAATATCAATTCCAGCGTAGTCGGAATCCCCTGGCCACTGCTGGAAGCAATGCAAAACAACAAGGTCATCTTCCGCAATAATGCGTTTAATCGTGACCTGTTTGCCTGGATATTCCACGGCCATCCGTTCAAAATAGGAAATGAACCCCTCCTTGCCATCGGCTACGTGCGGGTTATGCTGGATATAAACGTCTCCAACGTATAAAGAAACCGCTTCTGCTGGCTTGCAGTCGTTGAACATCAATTCATAAAATGCGACAGCAGTCTGCTTATTTGTTTCGGTCATACCTGTTTAAAATTTGTTTGTGGTTGCTGCTATCATTCGCACATAACCCGGCTGGTAGTACGGGTTTACGACTAATAATACCAGAAGATATTCCTTTAACAACTAGTCGCTGCCGATAAGATTCCTGACCTGCAGTTTGGATACAACAAAGCATGATTTGGAAACAAATTTCTGCGGCAGTATCCCAAAATTTGCAATCGAATCAGTACTTCTCTCTTTTGCATGGACCAAACGCCTGTTCAGATAATAGATTTCTTCAAGGATCGCCAGGCGCGTTACTTTGATTCTGGGTTTGGGAAAGAGAAAGGTTAAATCGGACAGGTGCATCTATCGCTCGAATAATTGTTCTCAATTCTACAGCAAAAAATCAAAAAACGTCATGAAAAAAACAGTGTTTAATCCCTGGACCTGGCAAGAACAACTCAGTTACGTACAGGCCGTAGAAGTGACAGAAACAACAGGGACATTATACTGTGCCGGGCAGGCGGCCGTACATGCGGATGGCACATCCAGCGATGCCGATATGCGCACCCAGCTTGCCTTGGCGATACAGAACCTCGAAACCGTCATCAGTGACGCTGGTTATGAATGCGGTAATATCGTTAAGCTCACTATTTACTCGACCTCCACAGATGAGTTTATCAATAAATGTTTTGACATATTTCGGGAATTCGTGGCAAAGCATGACATGAAACAGGCTGTTACGCTGCTCCAGGTCGTTGCCCTGAACGACACATTAACTATAGAACTGGATGCCACTGTGGTAAGATAGCGGTTGGCCAATCATCCACTTAAAAATCCATTTTATGAACTCGACCAGCATTCGCGGCATCGACCATATTGGCATTACGGTGCCCGATATTGAAGCCGCAACCCAGTTCCTCATAGCGGCCTTTGGGGCCGAAGTCATTTACGAGTCGCTATCCCGTGTCGATCCCCCCATCGAAGGCTCCAAACCGGAGAAAATGCTCCTGCTTAGTAAGGGTACGCAAACGGTCGCGGTGCGCATGATTAAGCTACAGCACGGGCCCGGTATTGAGCTCATCGAGATGCACGCCCCCCAGCAATTGAAACCTGTACGCCCTAGTGATTTTGGCTTGCAGCACTTTGCACTCTATTTAGACGATATGTCGGCGGCCGTTGCCCGGTTCACGGCCGCCGGTGGAGTTATCTTCGACCACCCTGCCCCCAACCTGTTCCCGCTGGAAACCGGCTCCGGCAATATCTTCTGCTACGGCCGCACACCCTGGGGTACGGTTATTGAACTTATCACGCTACCCACCCCACCGCCTTATGAGCAGAAGACGACCCTACGTCGATGGCGACCCTAACGTCTCTCACCTGCTTAGGTTGAGGAGGTTGAACTTGAATCAACAGCAGTGAAGTGAACCTGGAAACCAGAAAACGCTGGCAATTGACGTCTGTAGCTGTCAGTGTTTACCTTTTGATTTACGACGGCATTGAATTCAATGTTGATAACTGGTTCTCAAAGTCTGCCAACGATAGGTCACCACGGGCAAAACTGATTTCCAGTAAGGCTGCCTTCTCATTCCTGGTCAAAGGTTTGTCCTGAATCCTGTTGATAAGCTCGTTTTCATCATCAAGTGGACCAAGCACATTTTTCCGGCCATAAAAAGCGTCAAAGTATCTGACGCCAAGCTTCCGCTGTGATATGGCGTCAAAGTGGAGCCCGTCGGCATTGGCTGTCAGGTCAGATGCAGCGACAAAATAGCTATTCGCCGTCGTGTCGGCATACTCCCGAAGCGCCTGGTTAACAGCACTGAATTCGGTAAAATACGTCCCGTACCTGCCGCTGCTTAAAAAATCACCTAAACCTCCTGCAATGAAGGGGACATCCGGTGCCTGCAGTTCCTTCCGGAATGCAGCCACCAGATTTGTCAATTTATCAAAATAGTAGCTGGATCGGCCCCCAAAGCTATCATTCTCTCCCTGGTGCCATAAAAAACCGCTGAGCAAACTGGTACGTTGTGCAAGTTTTGTCTGAAATACGGCATTGTCAAAAAGTGGCCCTCCCACTTCCCAGTCATCCAGACTAGTGCCACCCTCTGCACAGGGAATCAGCCCTATCTGTAAATTTTCATTTTTCATACGCCAGGCACCGGCGAAAGACGCAGCAAGACCAATTCCCGAAGTGGGTCTATCAAAATTTATTGGCTCAGTCATTGTTTGCCATCTCCCGTTCACCAGCATTTTGATATGCTCGTCGTAAATAGGTTTTACATCTTTTATATACCCACGGCCCGCCATATTGGACTGGCCTATCATCAAAAATGAATGCAAGGTGTTTTCGTTTCTATCCATAAGTAAAATTACAAAGTGCAAGTCGCCTTACTCGTGTTGTCTTGGGTTCTGCTCGTACGGCAATCCCATTATGTGGAACATGAAAGCCCATTTATCGGCCTGCTGATCAATTGCCATGGCCGTCGAGATTCCTGCACCATGACCGGCTTTGGTGTCTACTCTTAGCAGCACAGGATTATCTCCTTTTTGGGACTTCTGAAGCCTGGCAGCAAACTTGAAGGAATGTGCCGGAACAACGCGGTCATCGTGATCAGCCGTCGTTATAAGCGTAGCGGGATATACAGTGCCCGGTTTAATTGAATGGTATGGAGAATATTGATAGAGATAGTGGAACATGTCACGACTATCTTCAGGGGAACCAAAATCAAAGGTCCAGCCTTCTCCGCCGGTAAATTTATTGAACCTGAGCATATCCAACACCGCTACACCCGGGAAAGCGACCTTAAAAAGGTCCGGGCGTTGGGTCATGCAGGCCCCAATCAACAGTCCTCCATTTGATTCTCCGGCTATGGCCAGTTTAGCTGGCGAGGTGTAACGCGACGCTATTAAATAGTCTGCGGCAGCGATGAAATCGTCGAACGTATTCTGCTTCTGCATTTTTGTCCCGGCCAGGTGCCATTTCACTCCGTATTCTCCTCCCCCGCGAAGATTCGCCACAGCCAGTACGCCCCCCTGTTCGAGTAACAAAAGGTTTCGGATGTCGAATGTTGGCGTGAGATTGACACCAAAACCACCGTATCCATGTAAAAGTGTAGGATTAGAGCCATCCAGTTTAATGCCTTTTTTATGCGTTACAATCAGAGGAATCCGGGTTCCGTCTTTGGATTTATAAAACATATGTTTTGAGACATAATTATCAGGTTCGAACTTTACATTGGATTTTTTGTACAGCTCTGAGTGACCAGACGAAATATCGTATTTGTATATTGTTCCCGGATGAATATAGGAGGTAAAGTAATAATACAGATGTTTATCATCCGGTTTGCTCCTTATCCCTACTGCCGTAACTGAGCCAATATCCGGCAATTTAAGTTGATGTTCCAGTTTGCCAGTAAAGTCAAACTGCTTTACGGACGAAAGGGCATCTTTCAAATAGTTAGCAAATATTTTTCCCCCGGCGGTTGTCACCTGTAACACTTCCTGGCTTTCAGGAATAATCTCCTGCCAGTTCTGAACTGACGGATTGGAAATATCTGTTGCCACAAGCTTTCCATTAGGTGCCTGCAGATCAGTACGGATAAAAATTTTACGATCTCTTATATCAAGAATCTCGTGATTGCCTGACAAATTCCCTACAACAGTTATGAACTTTGAGGACTGCCGGGTTAGGTCTTTTATGAGCAGTTCATTGCCAGAACTTGAGTTTGCGGCAGTAACAATCAGATAGCGGCCATCTTCGCTCACACGGCTCAATATATATCTCCTGGAATAGTCAGCACCGCCCAGAATCAATTCATCTTTTAGTTGGGGTGTATCAATCTTGTGAAAATAAAGCTGATGCCGATCTGTTTTCTCGGATAAGCTGGATTTTCCTCTTTTCCTTTTATAGGCACTATAAAAAATACCTTCGTTGCCTTTCCAGGCAACAGTGGCAAATTTAACGTTCATCAATGTATCCCCCACCTGGGATTTATCGGCAGTTTTTATGATAACAATTTTTGTCCAGTCCGAGCCATTTTTAGAAAGCTGATAGGCCATAAGAGAGCCATCCTGGCTAAAACCGAATTCGGTAAGCGAGGTGCTGCCATCTTTTGAAAATGCATTTGGGTCGAGAAAAACCTCATCTTTACCTGAATCACCTTTTTTTTCTATTTATGACCCATTGATTTTGCAAGCCATCTATTTTCAAAAAGTAAGTATACTCTCCTTCTTTAAACGGGGCAGAAAGTTTTTCATAGTTCCATATGCTTTTGAGCCGTTCTCGCATGGCATCGCGATATGGAATTTGATCGAGATAGGCAGAGGTAACACTGTTTTGCGCTGTAATCCAGGCCTTTCTTTTTTCTGAGCGGTCATCTTCAAGCCAGCGGTACGGATCTTCGACCACCGTATCAAAGTATTTATCTTTTTGATCCACCTCTTCAGTAATCGGATATGGCTTTCTTACAATTTCCATATTGGGGGCCTTTTTTTGTGATTGGTTGCAAGCCGCAACCAAAAAGGCAAGCAAGAAAAAGTGAATGGAATTTTTCATAACTTTCTTTTTGCAAATTCCTGTTTGCTAAATCGTAGAGCAAAAGTAAATCGGCAAGAAATTGTGGAAAACTATATTATTCGAACAGGCCTTTTATACATGCCAATAGAGAATTGGGATCACCACCAAGACCCGAAACCATTCGTACTTTTATAAGGAAAGTGATTCCGTCGATGTGCAATCGTTAAACGTGAATTCATAAAATTCAATTGAAAATTTCCATCATCGATAACAATTCGATACTACGAGAAAATATAATTCTGGTCATTTTAGGCTATTTAATTAACAGTCTATTCCTGAGCTACACACCAGCGGACGGCATTAAATGTTGAAAATCTGAATTATTTATTTGTCGATCTCGATTCCGATTTTACCGTAGAAGTTTTTGTCGCCGACTTTGTTTTCCAACAAACTATGCGCCTTACTTATCTCCGACAATAAAAAGACTTTATTAAGAACTGGTTTTAACTTGTTAGTTTCTACCAGTTTTGTTATTTCATCCAACTTATTTCGGTTTTGTCGCGTAAATACAAAATGGTAAGTCGCATTTTTCCCCCAGGCATAGATAAGGTTTTGAGGTTTTTCAAGATCGACCACAGTAACTACCTGCCCCATCTGACTAAGAATTCGTCCGCTATCAGAAAGTGTATTACCTCCAATAGTGTCGATGATGACATCAACTCCTTTACCACCTGTACTAGCCGATTTAAAGAAGATCAAAAACAAATTAGGAATCGATCAGCCATTGCTCCATCGACCCCTGGGCCTCAACCGCCCGTCAACCCACATGGCGGGCCACATCTACAATAAGCTATACCAAGGAGTACATGTGTGTTTTCTGACTTGTACATTCAGGATCGTCAAGGGCGTACGCTACGGAAAGTAGTTGACAGCTATTTAAAACAGCCGCCCAGTTTAACCCCCTATTTATGCCGCAGAGTTGAAGATCACCTCGTCTCATGCAGGAGCATTATTTGAGAATATTCATCTCACGCTAGTTGGATGCATCATTGTCCCTCGATGGAAATAAGTGACAAGTAATAACTCTTGTCACCCGCGACAAATCCTAGTTGTTTATCACTCTGGTAATACGTACCGCTGAATTTGACCTTTAGACCATTTCTTTGGTATTCAGTAGCCAAGTTGCAGGTGTAACCAAGGTCATGGGAATCGAAGCTATTAGGGACCCGAATAAAGTAGCTGCTTTGCGTGGAGTCGTAGTAAACCACACCGCCTATGTTATAGAGGTTGGTTAAAGCCAGAGGATTAGTTGACTAAGGATGATTTAGCCTATGCCCTCAATCGGTATTTGACGAATGTAAGCATAAAGTTAACCATCAACTTTAGTGCTTTTAAGACAAACTAATAAGCAAGGACTACTTACATTAAACTGATTCTATTTACCCATGCACTCTTAGTTACTAATACTAGGTATCTATGTAGACTACATATGCATAAATACTTAATATTGCATAAAATTTATGATTTAGTTCTGCTGAGTAAATATATTATGCGTAATCATATACTTTTTGTTGATGATGATCCCTTCATTGGATTCCTTATTCAGCACGGATTAAAGAAAAAGTTTGAGTTGACAAGCTGTACAAATGGACTGCAAGCCATTGACTGGTTCGAGAAGGGCCATCAGCCGGATTTGATCATAACCGATTTAAACATGCCCTTAGTTACAGGGCAAGCCTTAATTGAACGAATCCGAAGTTCTTCCAGAGGCCAACAAATACCGATTCTTGTCGTGTCTGCGAATACGGATAATATCGTGCGCAACTATTGTCAGGAGTTAGGGGCTAATGACTTTATTGGCAAACCGTTTAGCCTTAAAGAGTTAATCCTGCGAATTAACCGGCAACTCCAATCCACCCCGATAGCCTGAAAAAGCTTGGGGTAAGACCATCATTTCCGTACTTTAGGGTAAGTCTGTCGTTGCTCGATGAAAAAGATAAAACGACTACAGTTTGTTTGGGCCACGGCCTCCTGGTAGTTCAACATAACTACTTGTTTTTTAGATATGGGTCTTACCGGCAAAACGGCGGGGCTGCCCACGATCCGCCGTTGCGCCGGGCCGCCGTTGCGCCGGGCCGCCGTTGCGCCGGGCCGCCGTTGCGGTGCAGGCCATCCAGCCGGACCAACATGAAACTAACTTGGTAGCGCATTGACTTGTAATGACGTTGATTAGGGGGGACTTAGCTCGGGCTTCAGGATGTTCGCCAGGAAAGGAGCCGTACGGCTTGCCTGACACGCGGCTACCTCGGTCGGTGTTCCTGCCGCAACGATCGTGCCGCCGTGATTCCCGGCTCCGGGTCCCACGTCGATAACCCAATCACACTGGGCGACCGTACGCATATCATGCTCGACGACGATAACGGTGTTGCCCGCATCAACCAGGCGGTTCAGCTGAACCAAAAGACGATCGACATCACGCGGATGCAGGCCGGTGGTCGGCTCATCCAACACGTAGAGGGTGGTGCCCCGTTGCGTACGTTGCAGTTCGGTGGAGAGCTTGATGCGCTGGGCCTCCCCGCCGGAAAGCTCAGTCGCGCTTTGCCCCAGCTTGAGATAACCCAGGCCAATATCCCGCAGCGTGTCGAGGGACCGCAACACTAGCGCTTCCCCGGCAAAAAACAGGCAGGCTTCGTCGACCGTCAGGCTCAGCACATCCGCAATAGATTTGCCGTTCCAGTTAATCTCCAGCGTCTTTTCGTTATAGCGTGCGCCATGACAGGTCGGACAAGGGGCATAAACGCTCGGCATGAACAGCAGCTCGATGCTGACCTGGCCTTCTCCCTCACAGGTTGGGCACCGCCCTTTGGCAACGTTGAAGGAAAAGCGGCCGGCATCGAAGTGTCGCCTACGGGCCTCCGGCGTGGCGGCAAAGAGTTTTCGGACCTGATCAAAAAGCCCGGTATAGGTGGCCAGGTTGGAGCGTGGGGTTCGTCCGATTGGTTTTTGGTCCACCTCAATCAGTCGCTGTATGGCCTCGACATCGCCCCCCAATCGACCGATGGTTTTTTCGGCGGGGGCCTGCTCCAGCGCATCTTCCTCGGCCTCTTCCCGTCTCATGCCCAGGTGCTGTGCCACCAGATCCAGCAGAGACTGGCTCACCAGGCTTGATTTGCCGGACCCCGAGACACCGGTCACGGCGGTAAAGCAACCCAGCGGAAACGAAACAGTCACCCCCTGGAGATTATTTCGTCGGACTCCTTCCAGACGTAGCCAGCCTTTAGGGGAACGGTTGGGGGACGAGAGCCGGGCTGTTTCCTCAAAAAGGTAGGGCCGGGTGCGGGACTCGCTAACCCGCCTAAGGCCTTGTGGTTCTCCACTGTAGAGAATGTGCCCGCCCGCGCTGCCCGCTTCAGGGCCAACATCAACGAGCCAATCGGCACGGCGCATCAGCTCAACGTCGTGTTCGACCACGAAGAGCGAGTTGCCCGACGCTTTGAGCCTGTCCAGTGCGTCGAAGAGCGCGTGGCCATCGGCCGGGTGCAGCCCTGCCGTCGGCTCGTCCAGCACATAGATGACCCCAAAGAGCTGGGAGGAGAGCTGAGTGGCCAGCCGCAGCCGTTGCAACTCACCGGATGAGCAGGTGGGCGTGCTGCGGTCAAGCGACAGGTAACCCAGGCCCAGCTCGATGAGCGTTGTCAGGCGATCCAGCAGATCACCGCACAGGCGCTCGGCAGCGATGCGCTTTTCAGGCGAGAGATCATCGGTACGGCGCACATCCGGGGCGCCCTTGTGCGCCGAGCCACCTGCCTGCACGCGCCGATCCAGCGCAGCTTTTGCCGCCTGGCGACTCACCAGCGACGTTGACGGATTCATCTCGGTGGCAAACTCGCCATTCGCGGCCGGCTTGATGACTTCTACCAGTTGCGTCAGGGAGAGATGCGAGAAATCGGCGATATCGTAGCCGGCGAAGGTAACCGAAAGTGCCTCGGGCTTTAAGCGCTTGCCCTGGCATACCGGGCAGGGGCTACTGATCATAAACTGCAACACGCGTTTGCGCATGGCTGCACTGTCCGTATGGGCGAGCGTGTGCTCCAGGTTTCGCCGGGCGCTGCTGAAGGTTCCCTGATAGCTCGGTTCCATCTTCAGTCGCTGAGCCTGACGCGTTTCGGTTGGGGTGAGGCCCGCATAAACGGGAACCGTTGGCTGCTCGTCCGTAAAGAGAATCCACTGTCGGTCCTTTTTGGGCAGGTCTTTCCAGGGTTTATCGATGTCATAGCCCAGGGAGACTAAAATGTCGCGCAGGTTCTGACCGCCCCAGGCCGTGGGCCAGGCGGCAATGGCCCGCTGGCGGATAGTCAGCGACGGATCCGGAACCATCGACTCTTCGGTCATGGTATGCACACGGCCCATACCCTGGCAGCGGGGACAAGCCCCTTGGGGGGTATTGAAGGAAAAATCTTCGGCATAGAGCATCGTCTGGCGGGCGGGGTAAGTACCCACGCGCGAGTAGAGCATACGCACCAGGCTCGAAAGTGTCGTCAGACTACCTACCGTCGAGCGGGCATTGGGCGTGCCGCGTTGCTGCTGAAGGGCGACGGCGGGCGGCAGGCCGTCAATGGCATCGACATCCGGCACGCCAACCTGATCGATCAGCCGTCTGGCATAAGGGGAAACCGATTCAAGATACCGTCGCTGTGCTTCGGCATAGAGGGTGCCGAAGGCAAGGGACGACTTACCCGAGCCGGAGACACCGCTGAAAACTACCAGCTGATTCCGTGGTATGGAGACGTCGATATTTTTGAGGTTATGCTCACGAGCGCCCCGCACGCGGACAAATCCGGATGTTTCTTTATCGTCCTGGTCGTTGGCGTTTGTTCGTCGAGCCATAAAGGGATACCGAATGTGATTGGTTTTTGGGCAGCCTGCCTTAAAAAGCGCTAACGGACCCCAGTTTTTTCAATTGACGTTAGGAATGTGTGCTGGGCACAACGTTAACAGACTCGCTTATACACCAAGAAAAGCCTGCTATATACATAACGAATTCATGGACATTCCTTCGTCTTACTAAAAACGGTAAACAGCTTCATGTGTTTAGACGCGACGGCTGGTCAGGCGGATAGAAACTCGCCATCTTGCCGCACCATCGCGGGCTTTCTCCCGCCTGACCAGCCCTTCGCTGACCGCTTCCATGCCTACGCAGTCGATGCAGCGGTCGGGGCCACGTCCGCCGGTCATCTCCCGTAACGCTTCCTGAACATCGACTTTCGAGAAATCAAGCACCTCAGCTCCGCTGATGTCTTTGGCCATCCGCAGCCGGTCGGGTTCCCGGTCGATGGCAATCACGCGGGACGCGCCCAGCAGAAAAGCACGTTGAATGGCCATTTGCCCCACTCCTCCGTATCCCCAGATCGCCACCACGTTGCCCGGCTGGATGTCGGCCAGATCCGCTGCCATAAAGCCCGTCGGTAAGGCATCTGAGGCAAACACGGCCGCTTCGTCGGGTAACCCTTCCGGAATGACAAAGCAGCCAAGGTCGGCATACGGTACGCGAATGTAATCGGCATGGGAGCCGGCATAGCCGCCAAAGGCGTGCGAGTACCCGAAAATACCGGCTGGCAAATCCCCGTAGACTTTTTCCGGTATCCAGGCATGGGGATTGGAGTTGTCGCAGAGCGCCCATTGGGTATCCTGGCAATATTGGCACTCGCCACAACCCAAGATCGAACACACCACGACCCGGTCGCCTTTCTTAAGCTTCTTCACCCCGGAGCCGGTTTCGACCACTTCGCCCATAAACTCATGGCCAATGATGTCGCCTTCACGCATGGTTGGCACATAGCCGTTAAGCAGGTGCAGGTCGGAGCCACAAACCGATGACAGAATAACCCGCAGAATCGCGTCTTTGGGGTTGAGAATGGTCGGGTCGGGAACTTGCTCCGTGCGCAGGTCCCCCACCCCGTTATAACATAGCGCTTTCATGTTTTTCGTCCGCTTCCGCGTAGTTAGATGAGGATTTCTTATCGGATTGTTGCTCACTTTTCCGACCGGAAGGCTGTCCTTTGATGGTCGTGATTTCTCCGGTTTCCAGCAATTGCTTGAACCGGCGCAGGTCCTGCTTGATCATTTGCGCAAAGGCCGGGTTGAACAGCTTCATCAGCACACCACCCAATTACCCGGCCGGTGGACGATAGGCAATAACGGCGTGAACTTCCGTACCCTGGCCACGGGGCGCATCGACAAACCGGACTTCGCCTGCTATACCGCTACTTAGCTTAGCAAGAAGTAAAATAACGGCTGCTTCATAAAATGGGCGTTTTATAGGACAGCTAATTTTAATATTTGTAAACTCCTATCCGTAGCATACGATAAGGATTTTCTTGTCAATTCTATACACCCTCAGGCCTGACACAGTTCAGCGGCAGTCTCCTTGAATACAGCAAAAGGCAACTTCAACATGTTACTTAAATTATTGTCCCGGGGACCGCGTCCAGTATTTTGTTGCAAACCCAAAACTACGCCCGCAGCCTTTTGTAAATCAGCCTTACTTATTCAGGACTACTATCTGACGTTCTTTTTTTATCTTTTTTCAACTTTCTTGATAGCTGATTACGAATCTCTGCCCACTGGAATTGTTTGATCTCGCTCAGCAAAGTAAATAAAACAAAGGCATCCGGGTTTCTTTGTCCATTAAGTAGTGTTTCCAGCTTAAGATTATTGATATATATACTTACCCTCAAATAAGTGAGTTCTTCAACAATGGTCGATACGTCAAGCATAGATGCGCCTAATTGTGATATTTCTTGTATAAATAGCTTTTCTGGTCTATGGTAGGAGACCATATTTAACAGTTGTTTACTTATTTCTTTATGATCACCTATCGAGTATTGATGAACTGATGTATCCACAAGTTTAGCAACGATTTGAACCCGATGTTCAGCAGCAATTGTCATCAATTCATTAAGTTGCTGTCGATGTCCTCTCCTAGTCATAGACTGCCTAAAAAACACAATTCCCTTTCTCATAACTATATAACATATTAATACATTGAAAATGAAGTAGGGTGCGTCTAGAAACGTACTATTTCTATTTAAACACCAGTGTATTCGCTTGTGCTTTACGCATTCTGAATTTAACAAATAGATCGCAGTCTTCGATCTGCATGTAAATATTATGGTTCATTAGCGAACTCATAGCTTTACCTGTTTCGTAAATAAAAGAATGACCCGGATATACAATTGTAGATGGGCGAAGTCTTTTTTTAAGTTTCTGCAAACTCAAAAAAAGTTTCCTTGGATCAGCCCCCTGATCGGTACACTGACCGCAACCTTCAATGAACAGCGTATCTCCCGAAAACAAAACATCATCAAGTAAATAACAAACACTTCCATGTGTGTGTCCGGGCGTAAAGATTGGGGAGATGCTAAATCCAGCAATCGGCAATTGTTCTTCCCGGTGTATGGCCGTAAGAAAAGGGCATGAGAATGTATAATACTTAATCTCATCCGCACCCATGAACACCCGACATCCATAACGACGGGCCAGTTCGTCGGCTAAGTTGACATGGTCATTATGAGAGTGGGTAAGCAATATTGCCGACACACTCGCGCCCTCATTGCTAAGCACCTGCTCAATCTTTGCCAATTCCCAGGCAGGATCAATTATTAATGCCTGTTTAGTAGCTCGGTTAATAACTACATAACAATTATTAATAATGGTTGATGAGGAAACTTTTAATGGATATAGTATCAAATCCGTTTTCATACGATGAATTTCAGTAAGCCTATGCCGGCGTTTTTCAATCTTTAAAAGGAGACAAAAAACTATAAATCTTTTTCCTGTCCCCTAAATCAATTTGTTTACACTGGGTATTAAATACGCTATTGGGACTAATGTCGAACCAAAGCGATTCATTGCATTGACCAATTAACGACCTCAATGATTTTTCAACATAAAACGGCTGTCGAATTCGTCGCCAGAGCAAATCCACTTTATTCATGTCATCGATTTCAACGGTTCGGCACTCCCGAGCAGAAAGTACAGGAAACATACCGGGTAGAACTGTCAATTTTGAATACAACTCGCAAAGACTGTCTTTAGCTGGTTCGAGCCAGCATGTATGAAATCCGTAATTAATTGGTAACTCAATAAATCGAATTTTCTGATCGATAAAGAATTGCTCCAGAACACAACTTCGCGATGAAGTACATGAAATTACCAGTTGCGACTGGTTTGTCTCGGCAACTAGCTCCGTAAATAAATACAGCGATGAATGACTGTAAAAGGAAGCCATTGTTTCAAAAATGACGTACATCTTGCAGGGAGGGCAGGACCGCTGAATAATTAGGGATTCCTGGTAAACAGTTTCCAGAGCAGCTGCCAGAGTAATTGAATTAGCAAGGGTGAAGGCAACCAATTCGCCCAAGCTTATTCCCAGTAAACATTCCGGAACAATACCCTGATTCATCAGTGATAAGCCCAACGCATATTCAATCATAAATATAGCCGCGTGAGAAGTCATGATATTCTGGTAGGGCATTGCTTTATTTTTACTGCTATCATGCAGATCAGCAAGCACAGAATACCCGGCAATTGATTTGAAAAGATAATCCTGCTCATCCATCCAGTACTGAAAAAACTCGTCAGATTGGTACAACGACTTACCCATGTGATAATACTGGGTCCCCTGTCCTGCTATCAGAAAGACATTTTGATTTTTCATAGCCTTTGTTGGTGAAAGTGACAATCCTGATTACGTAGTGTAGCGCTCGCTGGTGCGGATCAATCATTTAGATTTACTCAGCAACCATTGAGCGACTTCGCCAATGTTACGGCCGGACCAAGCCTGCATGGGTGTGTTTTGCAATTGCCGATTCAATGCACCCAGCTCAGCTCCGCACGGAATCTGAAAATTCAGCAAGTACGTACCGTCGCCCTTAACAGCCCATTCTGCCGATAAATGAAAGTATTCCTGAAACAGGAGGTACATGTAGTATTTGCTGTTCTGCAGTGCTTTTGAAATCAGATCAGGGGTTCCCTGCCGCTTTTTAACAATATCCTCCCAAACGCCAGCTAGTGATTTCTGATAGAATTTCTCCTCAAGCTGTACGATTACCCTGGGGTCAATCTCGCTAATAGCAGCGTGTTGCTTAAATAATTCGTAGAGTTTATTGGCGCGAGCCGGAAACAACACTCCTTTCTTTACCACTTGAATCTTTTTGTTGGGATTAAACAGAAAATCGCTGCAAGGTGCGTACCCCGTATCCTCAACACTGATTTCCTGAAGCAGTTGCTTCGTGTATGCGTGCAATCCCGATTCGATTGTGCATAAATTTACTGACGTTGTGTGCACAAAGTCGGCACCCATCGCAAAGGCCATCTGAACAGCCAATGGGCTACCTATGCCACCACCCAGACCAACATGAATCGGTTGCTCATACCGATATTGACGGGTAAACTGCTCCCGGAGCATCAGTGCATGTGGAAACAGTACAAACGGAGATCCGTGCGAGGTAAGGCCTCCGGGGTCCGCTAATACGCAGACGTCGGACGCCAAAGCAATACGCCGTCCCCGTTCGACCTGCTCTTTTGTCAGTTTACCCCGCTGCTGCAATTTCAGAAGAATCGTTTCTGAGATTGGCTTCATGATTTCTTCCAGCACAACCGGGTTTCCCGTTTTAATCAGCAACCGGTTTATAGCTTCACCACGCTGGTCGAACGCTTGCAATCGGTATTCAACTAGTTTTTCCGTAATCTGCGGGTCATCATGGGTCTCAATGACCTGAATGTTATAGGCACGTAGTAGACCAAAGAGTTTATCTATCGTTAACTCATCACTTAGCCCCTGAGAGATGGTACAGCCATAACGTGCACTCTCTTTCCCGCAGGTGTAGGCCAGCGTTCTTAAGTCATTTTCAACGTCAGCCAAAGGGCGGTCGGCTATATCGAGAAATCCAAGCATTCCACCCTTTGTCATAGATTCCACCATCTGACGGGAGCTTATTCCGTACCCAATACCTCCAGCAACGTAGGGGTATTTCAGTTGGTAATCGTCCACAAACCGGCGTATGCCTTTTGTCCCAGACGGTGTAAGTAGCTGATTGTTATTGGTTGATGGCGGATACTGCTTGCCATTAGTTGACGACGAATGATGTTTGCCATTAACCAATGAACCATTGCGTGAGCCGTTGTGATCGGCAGCAACAAGCGCCGGGCGAGCCGTAGCTAAGTCGCGCAGTTGCGTATCTGGTACGAGTGGCTTAACAATACCACCTGCATCTATTTTAGCAATCAGATTGCTCAGAACCGTACTTTCGCCTACTTCCTGAAATGACTTGACTCCCTGCTGGCGTAAATACCAGATACTCTCAGCCCAACGCACGCTACTTACGATCTGCTGCGACAACAGGCGGCCCACGCCTACAGTGTCGTCAGGATAGGGAGCTGCCGTTACGTTGGCAATCACCGGCAGTTCCGGCGTCCGAAACTGGAATTGTTTTACGTAGTTACGAAACTCATCCCGAGCGGTTTTCATCAAGCGGGAGTGAAAAGCGCCACTAACCATCAAAGGAATATAGTTTTCACATCCCTCAGTCCGAAAAATGTCGCTCGCCTGCTCAATAGTAGCGGTTTCGCCGGCAATCACTATTTGCTGCTGAGCATTATAATTCGCAATATCTATGCTCTCCAATCGATGTTTTGTGAGTATACTGCGCACTGTCTCTACATCCAGACCAATTACGGCGGCCATACCTCCAGAGCGGGCCTGAGCCATTAGTTCCCCACGTTTTTTGACGAGTTGTAAGCCCACTTCAAAATCAAACACATCGGCAGCCAGCAAGGCATTGTACTCGCCCAAGCTGTGCCCTGCCACAAACTGGGGTAGTTTGCCCTTATCCTCTATCATCGCATAATAATGCAGTGCATTCACTACGTATAAAGCAGGCTGTGTATACTGCGTCTGATTGAGCAGACTACTATTCTTCTCATTCAAGCAGAGATCCTTAACAGAAAATCCCAGTACGTTGTCGGCCATTGAAGTCAGGGTTGGAAAACGGCCAAACACGTCTTTTCCCATGCCAATACGTTGAGATCCCTGGCCAGGAAATACAAAAGCAGTTGATGATGTCGCCATGATTACTCGGTTGAAAAAGGTTTTAGTTATACTTGTACTTGTCAGGCACTAACGTCGCTAATCAATTGACAGACAGTAGTTTTTAGATAATAGTCACGTAGTAAGGCCGCTAGTTTAGCTTCGCCAACCAGTGTTGTTTTTCGGGGCAGGGCAATCGCAAAAAGACAGTGTTCCGTACTGAAGACGAGACTTTTGTACTGCGGAAAATTTTCAAATGAAAATTCGACGCCCCACGGTTTCAGGATCAACTGACTGACTTCCAAAAGGCTGAAAGGGGTCATCAGGCCTGTTCTCAGAATTTTGGAAAGGGCTTCCTTAGCCGCCCAAAGCGATGTATAGTAGCGCGTTGAGTTACCAGACAGCGCATCGATAAGCCGTCTTTCGGCAATGGTAATGATCTCTTCTTTAAACTGATTGATATGCGGGTTTAAACACTCGATATCAAGGCCAACCGGATGGTGTTCGGAATAGGCCATTGCCCCTACAATGCTCGCGCAATGACTGATACTTACCTGTAGGTTTGACGTAGACGTATTGTGTACTACCAGGGGGTGATCGAAAACCCCTTTATCAATAAAAAAATCCTGATAGCCGTAGGGTTGCCCAACGTATTGCCGCAGGGCTGCTTTTGCGCATAGCCGCCCAGCCACATACGTAAACTGCCGATTAGCCGACATATACGTATTCATAAGTTGCACCTCCCGCTTAGTCAAATACTGGTGTACCGGCAGATCAGACTGCCGGGTAGCTGGCAACAAAGCCAGACAGCCCCTGAACGTGATCGTATCGCGGGCAAAAAGCAGCTCAAACGTTTTTGGTAGCGTATCCATACAAATAGCGATTAACTCAGAGCAGGCTTAGTTGCGAGTTGGTATTGAGGGAAAGTGGCAACGCAAAATCCAGCGCATAAACGCCAATCCTGCGAATTTTCCGAGAATCGCGGACGACCCTCTGCAAGACCAGTTTTGTCGTTTCCTCGATCACAGACGCATAATCGGTCGGCTGCTCTAATGTGAACCGCTTAGAGGTTTCGTTGAAATCTGCGAATCGTACTTTAAGCAAAAGACGCTGTGTCTGGTGTCCGTTCTGGGTCAACCGATCACAAAGAAGTATTGTCAGATTGCGCAGAGCCTCATCCAGTTCGTCGGACCGGGCATTGACGTCCTGAGCGAACGTATATTCTTTGCCATACGATTTACTTTGCCGATTGTTATCAACTTTACGCTCGTCGATGCCCCGAATGCACTGGTAGATGACGCTGCCCCGTTTGCGAAAAAGCCGGACGAGCGTTGCCTCATCCAATCGCATGAGTTCTTTACCGGTGAAGATGCCCATCTGCCGTAATGTATTCCCCGTAACGTCGCCAATCCCGTAGAATTTTGTAACGGGCGTCTGCTCAATAAAAAGCGGGAAGTTTGTGGGCGAGATGAATGTAAGCCCGTCGGGTTTCTGATAACAACTGGCCAGTTTAGCCAGAAATTTATTGAAGGACACGCCCACCGAACAAGTCAAATTCGTCCATTCAAAAATGGTCTGTTTAAGTGTCGACGCCAGTTCCAGTGCGCTCGTCCAGTCGGGACAACGATCACTAACGTCCAGATACGCTTCGTCGAAGGCCAGTGGCTCAACTCGTTTCGTAAACTGCCGCAACACCGACATAATTGTCCTGGATACATCCTTGTAGAGATCCAGATTGGGCGGTACTACGACTAAAGTCGGGCATTTTCTCACGGCCACCGCCGTTGGCATACCCGCGTGAATACCAAAAGCACGAGCCTGATATGAACAGGCACTTACTACGCCCCGCTCCGCAGCCGGTCGGGCCACAATGAGCGGTTTACCCCGGTAGCGGGGTTGATCCCGTTGTTCTATCGACGCATAAAAAGCGTCCATATCCAGATGCAGAATTCGGTTCGTTGCCATGTTTTTGTTCGTTAGTTCACTTAAACAGTTTACTCGTTCGTGTCGGATGAGTTGTAAGCCAGATCATCGCGGGAGTATTTATTGTCACCCCGCGCACTCCGTTTTTGCTTCCAGTGCCAGATGGCCTCTTTCAGCGATGCGCCGGGATTGTCGGTCATAAAATCCCGGATGTATTGATTGTACTCAAACTGGGGCGCAATCTCGGGCTGATACGACTTGTCGCTTTTTCGATTGTATTCGTCCTGCCAGTACTGCACCGCATCGCGAAACGTTTTGGTTGGGTTATCCTTACAAAACTTCATCAGGCCAACGGTGAAATGAAAATGAGGGCCAATCACTGATTTAAAGAATCCCCTAACGCGTTCTCCGCTGTTGTAGTTTTTCGTGATTGGTGCATCCATCATAACCACCAGGGGCTGGTCATCAGCAGAATAGGAGGAAGCCCTCGACCGCGCCTGTTCGACTGGTGGCCTTCCTGTTTGCAGAAAATGAGCAATACGTCCCGTAATTTCTATTTTACCTCCACTTGTTTTGAGGCCATGTCGTGCGCAAAAATCAATCAGCTCTTCTTTTAGCCAGTAATAGTCTAAAAAGTCATTTACCGGTGTCGCGCGGGTCAGCGGGGGTCTTTTATCGTTATTCATTCGAAAAACAGTTTACGTTCATAGATTGGGTTATCCATTCGCCTTTCCGTTTGATCGGCTAGGCCGGTACATGCTGTAACGTGTTCAAGGATGTAGCTTGTTCAACAAAGGGAAGCACCAGGCTATCGAATACGTCGGGATGGGTCAGGTAAGGATAGTGTCCGGCTCCGGCAATTTCGTGGTAATGTCCATTTTGTACCGTTGCGGCTATAAACTGCGATGTCGTTGGATGGACGATGGTATCGCGGTCACCTGCCACACACAGAACAGGGGCGTCAATTTCCGAAAGCCAGGGCTCTCCCGCCAGCGTCAGGATATGGGTTATGTAACGCATCACAACCAACGGGTTCACACATTGACTGTTAAGCAGCAGGTCACGGGCCTCTTCCACCATGGCAACCAGCGGATTATCCTGAAGCACCTGATCGAAGTCATTACTGATGGAGGCTCCGATCATTTTCACGCCCTCGATCATCTGGTCGATGGTCAGGTCGTCCATCTTAACATCCGGCAAGCCAAAATTTTTGTAGAAAGACCCCACGAGCGTCAGGCTGGCCACACGGCTTTTATGGGCTTTTGCCAGATACTGCGCCGTAACCCCACCGAAGCACGAACCCATCACATGAATCGGCTCCCTGATATCCAGTGCATCCAGCGTCCGAACAAATCGCTCGGCTACTGCCGGTACGGAAATATCTCCGCTCAGATCGCTCAGGCCATAGCCAGGATTGTGGATCACGACCAGCCGGTAGCAATTCTGGTAGCGTTCCAACTGCTTGAACCATACGGGAGCAGTTAGGCCAATAGCCGGAATCAACAAGATCGTTGGCCCTTCACCAATCATAAATACCTCTGTCCGTTCTTTATCGCCGGTTTTCACCAGGAGATGCTGAAGCTCGCGAGAGCGTTGCCGTAGCATCGTCGGATTGCCAAACGGTGGCAGCGACAGCGAGGCAGGCAGCAGTGTTTTTTCCTGGTATTTAGTCCCGTAGTCAAACAACGTCGGCTTAATAAACGCGTTTGGATAGGATTCGATAAGCTGATACGTATCCGAATCACGTACCACCTGATGAACCGGTTCGGTGGCAAGTACAATACCCGCTCCGTTTGCGCGAATAGCCGGTAAAATGGCAGTAACTACTTCTTTATCAAGGAAATTTTCAGCCTGAACCGACCCGACATTACCAAGAAAGTTGATAACCGCATCGAGGTGATTCGTGTACAAATACTGCGTTAGTCTGTCGAAAGTTGAGTTTTCGAGCAGAAGCGTTACCGACAGTTTGCCCAGGTTAGTCTCGAATTCTTTATGGATATCAGTCACAATGAGCGAATCAACGCCATAATTCGTAAACTCTACATCGTCTTCCATTTGGGCAGCATTTGCTTTCAACAGCCGGGCGAAAACGCCTTTCGCATACGTTCGGATTGCCGATTTATACTCCTCTGGTGATTGGGTAGCCGGGGCGACAACCTGCGGAACTGCCGGTACCGAACGCGCCAACGTTGCACGTACTAAAGTCTGCTTATCGGGTTCAGCTATCGAGTGCCGGGAGCGAATCTGAAGTGGATTTTGAATCGGATAGACAACCTCCCGTGAGAGGTCGGCCCCCATCCGTTCAATCACACGATCTGCTACGTTGAGTCCAAGAGCCTGTTCGACCCGTTCGGTGAGGAAAACCCGCAGGGCTTCCATACCCAGTTGCTCATCAATCGGTGTGATTCCTTTCTGTTGGAGAAGGCTATCGAAATCGCCCTGATTACCCTGCCAGAAACCCCAGTTAAGAATTTGTATCGGGTAGGTCGTATGCTGGTTCAGCGCACTGGCATAGGCATCGCTGAAGGTGCATCCGGCGGCATAACTTCCCCAGCCGGGGTTTCCCGTGAAGGCTTCGCCTGATGAGAAGTACACCATAAAATCTAATGGCCGGTTAGCAAATACGCGGCCAATTGTATAGCTGCCTGCCAGCTTGGCGCTCAGGTTAGCCTGAAGGAGTGATTCGTCAGTATCACTAATCAAGTCGTACTGGAAATGCAGCGCGGAATGGAAGACCCCATTAATTACACCAAACTGGGTGTAGAGTTTGTCGACGACCGTTGTCAGGCTCCCGGCATCAGCAATGTCGGCCGATACGTAGTGGCCGCTTCCTCCAAGTTGATTCAATTCACTCACCTTCTGCTGGAGTTCGGCATTAAGTGTCGAGCGGCCAATAATTACTACTGTAGCCTGATAGCTGGCGGACAGGTATTTACTCACCTTGAAGCCAACGTTACCAGCTCCACCAAACACCAGATAAACGCCTTTTGGCTTCAATACAGTAGTAGCCTCCGAACCTGGGAACGTAACGGGAATTAATATACGCTCAAACCGCTTTGTGTTTCGAAACGCCACCTGTTTGCCATTCCTGGCGGCTGATTCCTGCCGGATCGACTGCGCCAGATCGTCACTGGTCAGCCCATTTCCGAACTCACTAAAGTCCAGATCAAGGCACACAACTTTACTTTGAGGGTATTCCTTTGCAAACGTCCGGGCCAGGCCAATAACACCGGCGGCCCAGGGCGATAGGGTTTCGTTGCCGGTAACCTTATACGTATTATGTGTCAGAACTTTCAATGAAAGAGTCCGTTTCGGATCATCGGCAAGTAAGTTTTTCATCACTCGGAATAAACTCACCAGACTAGCCTCCTGTACATCATCGAACGTACTGGCGTTCACCGCATCGAACTCGAAGGAATCACTACCGGCAAGAAAGTAAATCGTTTCGGCATCAGCCAGTTGCGGCCAGATCGTCGCCAAAGCCGTTTGATCCCGATAGTCGATTTTATACGCCTGAGCAGACACTTGTTTCGTTTCCTCTTCCAGCGCGACCATATAGGTGTCAGATGCCGGGAATGATTCATACAGGTACTGGGCTACGTGGGCATTGGCAGCCGAGTAAACAATCATTTTTTGCCCACCTTCATCCTGTACTACGTCGGCTGGTAACGTAACGGGCTCCCAGTGAGGCAGGTAAAAGAATCGATCAAGTACTCGTCGATTTTTGTCGTAGGAGACATGGACATAGCGGCTGATAAGCGTACCATCGGAACGTAACAAATAGACATCCAGACGACCATCAGTCGTTTGTTCAGCATACACGAATGCGTCCTTTTCAAGAGAAGTATAGGCCTGAATTGTCTCGACGCTTGTCCAGTCTGATTCAGGCTGATCATACAATCGAGGAACAACATGCGTACGTAACAGGCTGAACGAAGCAGGCGTGTTCGACACGTATTCATAATCCTTGCCGAACCGGTTCGTAACGGGCAACGAAAACAGGAAACTACTACTCTGCTCATTCGTCATGATACCATCCACCAGCCGAACCGAATGGGCCTTCCGCAAATCAACCATATTATACCTATCCGGTTGACCAGCCAGCGTGGGTAGCTCGCGAGCTTGTCCGGTCGCGTAAGTTATTTTCTGTCCATTCTGATGGGCAAATAGCTCAATCAGCGATGTTTCATCAGCCTGTAGATTGATTCGCAGATTCAGTGTCAGTGATTTACCGACCGGGGAAGCCGCTTCTTCGGCTTTCCACCGGATAAGCTCAACAGCCTGAATCTGATAGATTTGCCGCATTGCTGCCACGGCCATTTCAGCCAGTACGTCCTGCTGAATACTAAATCCACCGTCGGTTTTCGTACAGTACTTATTACTTCGGTCGAACGTCTTCTCCAGAACAATACCATCCGACAAACTCAACGACGCATTGATCTTGTCGAGTAATGGGTGGATAAACTGGATTGCCGCTACGTTAACTTTTGGGTGTTCGGGCAACCAGCAGCGATCCTTCGCAAATGGGTAGCCAGGCGCCGACATTGGCTGTGGCTGGTGCTGGTGCAGCCGTTTCCAGTCTACCTGAATACCCGATACCCATAACAGAGCCAGTTTTTCGAGTTTTTGTTTAGCAATGAGTTTGTCTACATACTGGTTGCCGTCTTCATCATCGAGCAGCAGCCGGGTGGTGTCCTTGTCTTTGCTGACGCGCCCCGAAACAAGTTTACCAGCCACTCGCTCACCCGCCAGATAGGCCTGTAACGTGCTGATCAGATCGGCAAAATCACTGGCCATAGTGGCTAAGCGGTAATCCATCGTCTCACGTCCGACCTGATACGTATACACAAAATCTGACAACTCCAGACCCTCATACCGGCTCACGGCATTACCGGCAAATTCGTTATCCGAAACAGGCAACTCAATTGTTGGATAACGGTTGAGCAGGTAGCCCGCCAACTGGACTGGTGTCGCATATTCATACACGTCATTCGGCGACAATTCGATGCACCAGGTTGTATTGATATCAGCAATGAGTTGATTCACTTCCCGAATCGACATACCCAGATCATCGACAAATGATTCGTCTGCATCGACATGCGACTGGCCGATGTTGATGACCTGAGCACACAAGGCCTGAATAGTCCGGCTTAGTTGGATCAACGATGGTTCATCTCCCACTGGTCTGGCAAGCCCGGATATGGGTTCGAGCAAAAATTGCAAAACTTCCCGGACATACGCCTGTAGCCGTTCTTCGGTGCGGGCCGACAACAAAAAAAGCTGCGGTCCCGGTGGCGGGCTGATACGTTGCCGGATCGAATCATACTCCTCAATGATCAGGTGCGCATTGGCCCCACCCGCGCCAAATGAGCTGATGCAGGCTCTTAAAGGCGCTTCTACAAGTTGGCCGTCCTGCTGATAGTGAGGCCGTTCCCAGGGCGTTAAGCTTTGCTGAACCATAAACGGCGTCTGAGCAAAGTTGATGTTGGGATTGAGTACCGACGAGTGCAGCGAAGGCACTAGTTGTCGGTGCTTGAGTTGCATTACCACTTTTGTGATGGCCGCAATTCCTGCCGCCGACTCGCAGTGGCCGATATTGGATTTTACCGAGCCAATGGCGCAGAACTGTTCGGCTTTGGCGGCACTCCGGAACGCGTTGGTCAAGCCACTGATTTCGATGGGGTCGCCCAATGACGTACCGGTGCCGTGCGCTTCGACGTATGAAATGGAGCGTGGGTCGATTTTTGCTTTGTCGAGAACATCCCGGATAATGGCCGTCTGGGCTTTCGGGCTAGGTACCGTATAGCCATTTGCTTTGCCGCCATGATTGATCCCCGATGCTTTTATGACCCCGTAAATCCGGTCGTTGTCGGCAATGGCGGTGCGCAGTGGCTTCAATAAAACAGCGCCAACTCCTTCGCCGGGCACGTAACCATCCCCGCCCTCACCAAAACTGTGGCACTTTCCATCCGTCGATATGAACTTGGTCTGGCTCAGGAAAATATACTTGTTCGGGTGGACCGATACGTTGACGCCCCCGGCGATGGCCATCTCACATTCACCCCGTTTCAGACTTTCACAGGCCAGATGCACGGTGGTCAGCGACGACGAACACATGGTGTCCAGCGCAATACTGGGGCCGGTGAAATTATAGAAGTAAGACACCCGATTGGCAATTGATGCATAAGACGACATGGGCGTCAGGGTGGCTCCATCAGCATAGGTATCACCGCCGTAGAGCTGATAATGCCCCCACATCACTCCGGCAAATACCCCAACTTTTGCCTTATTAAGCGCTTCCCTTGTCAGGCCCGCATCTTCCAGCGTGTGCCATACCGTTTGCAGAAATAACCGCTCCTGTGGGTCTAGCAACTCGGCTTCAAACGGTGAAATATTGAAAAACAGGGGGTCGAATTTATCTATATCAGTCAAAAATCCGCCCCATTTACTGTAACTCTTACCACCTTCTGAGCGCGTCTCGTCGTAGAACGCGTCTACGTCCCAGCGATCTTCGGGGATTTCGGAAATACAGTCTTTCCCGTTTTTGAGGTTCTCCCAGAAAGCCGTTAACGTATCGGCCATTGGGTACCGGCCACTGATTCCGATAATGGCAATCTCTTCGTCTGTGTCCGCCAGCGGTCGGTCACTTTTCCAAGGCCTGGCAACGGGCTGCGGAGCAGGTACTGGCGGAACAACTGAAGGCGCGGAAGCAGGCGCGGAAGCAGGCTCTGTGGCTGCCACGGACGTAGCAACATCGAGCTTCAGATGTGTACGCAAACCATCAGCATGATGATCCACAAAATAGTCGGTCAGTTCGCGAAGATTCTGAAACTCAAAAAAAAGTGTTTTAGGGAGCTCACCAAAATAACCCTCCAGTTCTTCATTCAACGTCAAAATCATGACCGAATCAATACCATACTGTTCAAATGCTTCGTCTGGACGAACTTGTGAAACGGGTAGTTTGGTCGCTTGCGCAATCAGTTCCCGAAAAAACTGCTGTGCCGTTTCGTAAGGGATTGGGGTTGAGGATGTCATGGGGATAGGGAGAGTTTCGTTGGGAGAGACAGACAAGAATTGAGCAGTATTCGTTGCGTATGATTCGATGGGATTTAGCTGGTCTACGGTCTGGAGCAGTTTAGTCTGTTCTCCCTGCATAACAACTACCTGCGTACCGCTTCCGGCAAGTACAGTTTCGAAAGCCAACAGGCCAAGCGCCGAATGAATTGGATACAGACCAAACTGACGGGCCAGCTTCTGGCGGACAGCCGTCGGCATTTGCATGGTTCCTTCCTGCCAGAAACCCCAGTTTATGCTTAAGGAACGACCATGCCGAAGGCCCTGCTCAACAAGTTGCTGGCGTTGGTGGAGGTATTCATCCATAAACGCGTTGGCCCAGGCGTAATCGGTCTGGCCGACGTTGCCGAACACGGCCGATGTGGACGAGAAGGCAAGTAAGAAATCAATCGTAAAGTCGGCTGTCAGCTTGTCAATATTGCACAGCCCCTGCACTTTAGGTTCCATCACCGACAGGAAAGAGGCATTGGTCTTGCTCACGAAATAGCTATCGTTGAGGATCCCCGCACCGTAAATGATCCCGTCAATATGGGTGTGCTTGCCCCGAATGGAACCAAACCATTCACGCAATTCCTCGTAGTTAGCAACGTCAACGCTGTGGTATTCAGCCCTACCGCCTGCCTCATTTATCTGAACAAGCGACTGAGATATACCTTTGTCAACCAACGACTTACCCACCAGAATAAGGTTCGCCTGATACGTTCGACTCAGGTACATGGAAAAAGCAAGCCCTACACCTTTAGCCCCACCCGCAATTAAATAAACGCCTTTCTGACGGAGTACCGGCTGGCTGGTTTGCGATGGCAGAGATGCTGTCGCTTTATAGGTTTTCAGATACCGGGTCTGCGCAGCGTAGCGTATCTCAGCGATCCGATCGACGGGCTGCTGCCATTCATGGCGAACCAGGCTGGCCAGCGTTGGCGCATCTATATCAGACGATACCTGAATCAGGCGACCATACCAGTTCGGATTTTCCAGATGAAGCGACCGGATAAAAGCGCCCATAGCCGAATAAAGTGCCCTCTGGACAGGCTCCGGATTGTCCCGGCAAACGTAGTACAGATTCAACCGCTGCTTCCCGAACCGACTGAGCAACGCCCGGTGAATACTAAGCAACGAGCTAATAATTTCAGGGGTCGATCCATGCAACGACTGCGTATCGACGACAAGGTCAGTTATACGATCCGGTATGTTCTCCGGTATGGCTGAGATACCAGTCCCGGCCATTGGCAACTCTGTAACGTTGGCGTAGGCTTGAAGAGCCGTACTAAAGCCAGAATCTTCGGTAAGCGCCAGAACAGCAGTTGGTTGGTACGTACCAGTCGCCAACGATGGGGTGGCACTCCAGTGCGGAATGGCGTACACGATATCCGTTCCGATGGTCTCCTCTGCGGTTATGGGCTCAGTGGCTGGGGCTGGCAGTTTATCCGCCGGAATAGCTTTCAGGCAATAGTTTTTAAGGTAAGCAACTAGCTCGAAGGCTTCATTATAAACGTAAAGCGTGCATTTTATAGATTTCTGATCAGTGCCCGGCACCGATACGATGTGTACGTAGCTGTGATGCGAAAAAGGGCGAAGCACACATACCTCTTCGATACTGAACGGCAGGAATCGACCCTCACGGGTGGCAACAGTGCTCAGCCAAAGCGCAACGGCCTGGAGGCCACCGTCCAATAGTGAGGGCAACCATACGGAATCGGTATTGGTGCCGAAATCCTGTTTTGAGAACGTGGCGTTGGCCTTCAGAACGGCAACGGCTTCCTGACTGCCAAAGTAGATGTGATCAATTACGTTCAGGCTCTCACCGTAGAAAAACTGATTGCGTCTAAACTGCTCGTAGCACTCGTTTTTCGTCCATCCGTCAGCGAAACGGTTCCTGAAATCAGCCGTCAATACGTCAGCCGACCAGGTCAATTCATCACTTGATTGCCGTTTGATTTTACCAATCGCATGAGTCACCCGGTTCAGATCGGCATTGGATGTGGTGACACGACAATCGAAATGACCAGTACTGGCGGACTGTAGGCTAACCTGTATTTCCAGAGCGGATTTTCGTTGAATAATCGGCTGAAGCCAGACTAATTCCGAAATTACAAATGGCTCCGCAGCGTTGATCGAAGCAAAAGCGGAGCGCATCAGTTCAAGGTAATAAACACCGGGCAGTACCGGTTCCTGCCGGATAACGTGATCCTTAAGAAAGTTTTCGTTCTGTAAGCTTTTATAAAAATAGCGGGCTACTCCTGATGTTTCTTCCCGGTCAAACAAGGGTTTTGGGGCTGCTTCCAGAACAGGATGTTCATCGCCCAGAAACTGCTGATGAATACGGCGGGTAATTTCCTCCGTAAACGGCCAGTGCTTATTTTTTTCAAACGGATATACTGGCAACGACAGACGATTCGGCCGTGACTTTTCTTCATTTGGCCAGACCGTTTCCCAGTTGAGTTCAACCGTCTGGTTTACCCATTGTTCGGCGAGCGTCCGTAAGTGATTTTCCAGTTCATTGTCAGCTAACGACCCGGTATATACGTAGTCAAAATTATCTCCTGATTCAGCCGCCAAAAATGAACGGACTGCCTGTTGAAGTTCATCGGTGGAGTTGACCACCGCTGCCCAACGGTTCGGCATGGCTTCGCGCCCTTCCAGAAGTGTAAACGCCATAGCAGGCAATGAAGCAGTAACAGCTGGTTCCTGTAGGTAATCGTGCAACTGCTGGGCTTGCACCCGCAGTCGATTTTCGCTTTTGGCAGACAGCACAATTAACTGTGGTTCCTGGCTGGCGGTATGTACGGCTTCCGCTGCTGGAGCTTCTTCCAGCAACGCGTGGGCATTGACGCCACCAAAACCGAATGAACTAACACAAGCCCGGCGAGGCAGTTCCTGCCCGTCCTGGAGAAGTCGATTCCATAGCTCACGCTTCGTTACTAAGTAGAATGGCGACTGATCGACCTGTACGTTCGGGTTTTGCGTATTGAAATGAACCAGTGGTGGCAGTTCAGCCTGTTTCAGAGCCAGCACAGTCTTGATAAAACCGGCAATGCCAGCCGCAGCTTCTAAATGACCAATGTTGGTTTTAACAGATCCTATGCCACAATAACCCGTTGGCAGAGGCATACCGCCTTGCTGCTCATTAACATGCTGAAAAGCTAATTTAAGCCCTTCAACTTCGATTGGATCGCCCAGCGATGTACCGGTACCGTGTGTTTCTACGTACGAGATCGTGGCCGGACTAATTTTAGCTTTTTGCAAAGCAGCCTCAATCAGGCTTCCCTGCGCGTTCGCATTGGGAGCCGTTAGTGAATTTGACTTACCGCCGTGATTTAGTGATGTACTCCGCACAACGGCATAGATATGATCGCCGTCTTCCAGCGCTTTTCGGTAAGGCTTCAGCAAGACAACCCCGCATCCTTCACCCCGCACATAGCCGTCAGCATCGGCGTCAAACGCTTTACACCGTCCCTGCTTACTCATCATACCCATCTTACTCGAAGCGACATGAGCAGAGGGACTGATGAGCAGATTAATACCAGCCGCCAGAGCCATGTCGCAGTCGCCTTGCAGGATGGATGAAACCGCCCGGTGAATGGCCACCATCGAACTGGAACAGGCGGTATCGATAGGTTCGCTGGGACCCGTTAGATTGAACAGGTACGAAATTCGATTGGGCAGAATGCTCCGGGCAACGCCCGTAAGGGTGTAAGGGTCGATGGGTAGGTTTGACCGAATAAGCTGTTCGAAAAAATCGGACCCCGACATACCGACGAACAAACCCGTTCGGGAGTTACTCAGTGACGACATTTTATAGCCTGCATCTTCAACAGTAGCCCATACAGCCTCCAGCAAAATACGTTGCTGTGGGTCCATCAGGGCAGCTTCCCGCGGGGAAATACCAAAAAAGCCAGCGTCGAACGTATCGATTTCGTTAATGAAGCCTCCCCATTTCGTAGTTGATTTGTTGGCTTCTTTTGTTTGCCCCTGAAACGCCTGCCAATCCCAACGATCGGTTGGCACTTCGGTAACCGAATCGATGCCCGCCAGCAAATTAGCCCAGAATGTTGCGGCCCGGTCAGCACCCGGAAAGCGTAGGCTAAGACCCGTTACCGCAATGGCGTTGGCGTATTCGTCGTCGGTTGGTGCCGTATCGCTTTGGGGCTGAGGCTCAGTCGTTTTCGCAATGCAACGCTCACTTACCGGTTTTTTAACTGGCTGAGCCAGATAGGCTGCCAACGTGGCCGGGGTGTCAAATTGATAGAATAGATTAGGTCGAATGTCCTGGCCGATGGTTTCAAGAAGGCGTTCACTCAGCGTGGTGAAACTGATGGAATCGAAACCAAGCGAACCAAATTTGTCCGTTGGCTTGATCGATGTCGGCTTCTCGTTGAGCAGTGCCCCCACAACCGCCAGTACGTGATGCAGTGCCTCATCGGCTGTCAACGCAGCGAACACAGGCTCGGCGTCAGGAAGCTGTTTTTCTGTTGGTCGTATAACGCCCACCGGCGTTTCTGATGGAGCAAACTGAGCCAGAATCTCCTCGACCGGCCGATTGGTCATCACGGATCGGTCGATTTTATTATTCAGTGTATAGGGAAAATCAATCAGGACAAATACAGACGAGGGAACCATGTAGGGCGGTAGCCATTGGCCCAGAAAAGCCATCAGGTTTTCTGGCTCGTAGACTGCCTGTGGTTTCTGCACGATAAAGGCTACCAGTTGTTTCCCTAATTTCCCTTCCCGAATAACGACAGCCGCATTGGCGATTCCGTCGGCACGTAGCAGCGTATTTTCGATTTCCTGAATTTCGATACGATACCCGCGTATTTTGGCTTGCAAGTCACTACGACCAATGTATTCGAGGTCCCCTGACGGGAGTAACCGAGCCAGATCACCCGTTTTGTATAAGGCTATGGGCTGGCCGTCGCTTTGCCAGTTTATAAAACGATCACGAGTCAATTCCGGACGGTTCAGGTAACCGCGAGCCAGTCCTTCCCCACCGATATACAAATCCCCGGCCTGCCCAACGGGCACCGGTTGCATAGCCGCATCCAGCAGATAAATGGACGTATTGCGGATAGGCCGACCTATAGTGATTTTTTTGTGACGACGAATTTGTGCCACCGTCGACCAGATCGTCGTTTCGGTAGGCCCAAACAAATTCCAGACTTCCTGAGCCTGATCCAGAAGCTTTTCGGCCAGTTCGGCAGGCAGTGCTTCTCCTCCGCAAAACACCCGAATCGGCAGGAGTGAATTCCATCCCGCATTGATCAGCATCTGCCAGGTCGATGGGGTAGCCTGCACAACCGAAGGCTGGGTTTGAACGATGTGATTCAGGAGTCGGCGACCATCTTTGAGGATATCCGACGATACGATTTCAACGGTTGCTCCTGTGGCCAATGGCAGATAAAGTTCCAGACCGGCAATATCGAAACTGATGGTTGTAATGGCCAGGCATCGGTCCTGATACGTCATGCCCGGCGCTTTTGCCAAGGCCAGCAGAAAATTACTTAATCCCCGATGCAGCACCTCAACACCTTTGGGTTTCCCCGTTGAACCAGACGTGTACAGAACATATACCCGATCCATTCCCGACGGCTGTCGATCGGTCAGAGCAAGCGTGGGGAGGGGTTCCGTACGGGCCTGATGGAGTAATTCGTCGATGGAGACCAGAACAATATCCGGAGACGCGAAGCTCGGTTGAGTTTGCTCACTAACAATGCATTTGCTTAGACCAGCATCTTCGACCATATAGTCAATCCGATCCGCCGGGAATGTAATATCAAAGGGCAAATAACTGGCACCGGCCTTCTGAATAGCAAGCAACGTTATCAGCAGCGTAATCGAACGGTCCAGATAGACACCCACTATTTCCTGATGTTGTACGGCGTACTGCTCCACTAACCGAACCGCAACCTGATCGGCCATGATATTCAACTCTTCATATGTAAGCGACTCACCACCAAGCGCAACCGCGATTGCCTGGGGGCGAAATTTTACCTGTTCAGCAAACAGATCCAGAAAGGTTTGCTGTGTCTCCCCTTCTCCGAACGTATCATTCAATTTGTTGTAATACTGGGCATCCGATGATGAATAGTGTGAACTATTTTTCAGTGTTTGACCAGGCTGACGCATCACAGCCACCAGCAGGGCGGTATAATGTGCAGCCATCAGCGCAATGGTCGACTCATCAAACAGGCCTGGATTATATTTGATGCTGAGCAACCACTGTTCACCCATCAGCGACACCTCCGTAGCCAGATCGAACTCGCCGGTCTGGCGGATGTTGGGAAGTAGCGTTTTGACCACCCCCTCCGCAAACGACGTATCCATCCAGTTCTGAAAATAGAATGCCGTTTTAAATGGGCGCTTCAGTTTCTGTTCACGAATGATTTTCTCAACAGGGAAATAACTATGCTCGAAAACATCGTAGATATGGTTCTGCACCTGTTGTAGGAAATCAGAAACTACCAATGTTTCGTCGCAGGTAAAGGGCATGGGCACCACATTCATGAACAGGCCAATCGAGGTCTCGAAACGAGCCTCAGGTCGCCCACTCATCGGAATGCCGACAAAAAACTGACTCTGCTGACTATACTTTTGCAGGAGCAAGCCATAAACTCCCAGCATGAGCGTAAATGGAGAGATATCCTGCTTCGAACAATAGGCGTTTACTTCCGGCAGCAACGCAGCGTCGATCGGAATGTTGAGGGAGGCTCCCTCGGAATTGGGACTACTACCCGGTACCCGATCATAGGGCAATGCGAGCGGATCGGTTACCTGTTGCAACAAATTCGACCAGAAAGCCTGCGAATCAGCGGCCTGTGTTGTTTTCAGGTAATCGCCCTGCCAGGCCACAAACTGCCGGTAACTGCTGTGGTCGATTGTAAGTTCGGGAGTACCCCCCTGGCCAATCGCGGTATACGTCTCGTTTAACTGACTCAGAAATGCCTGCGTGGAAATACCGTCGAAAACAATGTGGTGAATGTTAATGAACAGCAGCGTTTCTTTGTTCGATCGGGTAATAAAATAGAACCGATAGAGTGGCCCCTGTTCCAGATCAAAGGGCTGGGTTGCCAGGTTGGTCAATACCTCCGTTTCACCCACCGATCCGGCTACCACCTGATAATCCAGCCCGGTTACCGACACGGTTTGACTGGCGTTAAGCTGTTGGTAAACGTCACCCTTTTGTTTGTAAAACGTAGTAGTCAAGATGGGGTTCTGCCTAACCAGGAGACCGAGTGCCTGCTCAAGTTTGCCCAGTTGCGTATCGGCTTGTAATACAAACACAAATGGAACATTGTAGGCATATGTATCGGGGTTGAACCGATGAATATCCCACAGTAATTGCTGTCCCCAGGACACTGGGTAAGGCATCTTCGACACAGTTGTCGGAACGGATTCGGAACGGATGCTCAAAGCCATGATATGTGTACGATTTTGTCGGTAAACACTAGTTCTCTTATTGACTGGGGAATTGGCCTTTTGCCTGGTCAGGCTTCCTGCAACGCCACGATCTGTTCATTCAGGTAGTCCTGAATAGCGTGAATACTCTTGCATTGCACAAACCGGCTGGCCTTCAGCAAAACGGAGTACTGCTCCATCAGGCGATTCATCAGGCGAATTTTCACCAGCGAATTAACCGGCTCGGTAAGTTGCTCATGGGGCAATAGCGCGGCCACATCGATCCGCAGAATAGCGGCCAGTTCGTGCCGAATTTTGGCGGTAACGTCGCTGTCTGGTTCGGATGCTTCGGCGAGTGTAAAACGACCAGCGAGTGTTACATCCGGTGCCTCAATAGCGTAACCATCCGCCACGGAGGCACCCGGCAACCAGTGACGTTTTTTCTGGAAGGGAGTTGTAGGTAATGGTATCCGGCTACCGGGCATCACCTTCATAATGTCGTACCAGTCGACCCCAAAACCCGTTGTCCAAAGTGACGCTATATCCTCAAAAATAGCCTGGCTTAAACTCTCGCGCAGCAACGTAGCAAACCGACTTTTAGACGAAAGCCGTATCGGCGATTCAACTGGCGTAAGCGGAGCATAAACACCTTCTGCCGGTTGGCGGGTCTCCACGTACTCACTGATTTTTTGACTTAATTCGGCGAGACTGGTCGCAACAATGGCTATTCGGTGAGCAAAATGGTTCCGTCCGTTAGCCAGTGTGTACGATACATTTGCCAGCGATACCGACGGATGATCGGCCAGATAGACGAGCATCCGCTGTAGCAGGTCGTTCAATTGCTGATGGCCGGGTGCCGAAAAGCAGAAAAGGAATTGATTGCCAGCGGGAACGGCAGGCTGGTTCGGGCCTTCTTCCACAACCATAAATACGTTGGTTCCGCCAGCGGCAAATGAACCAATACCCGCCCGCCGAAGACCAGCAGGACCAGCAAGCCAGTCGGTCGGTTGCTCAACAAATCGAAATGGACTCTGCGCTATATTGATCAGCGGGTTGACGGGCTGGTGATTGATTGTCGGTACCAGTTTACGATGCTGTAATTGCAACAGAACCTTAGTCAATTGCGACAGACCCGAAGCGGCTTCGAGGTGGCCAATATTCGACTTTACCGTACCAATTGGAATGGATTCGCTGGGTACATGCGCCTTGAAAAATGTTTTCAGTGCCGTAAATTCAACCGTATCGCTGAGGGGAGCACCGTTTGCTGCCGACTCGACAAAGGAGATCGTGGCCGGGTCGACGCCCGATTGCTCAACTGCTTCGGTCATCAGATCGACATACGCCTGACTGTTGGGCATTGAATACCCGCTACTCCTCCCGCAATGATTGGATGCACTACCTTTAACGACGCCATAAATGAAATCGTGGTCCCGAATGGCTGCCTCAAGTGGCTTCATAACCACCATACCCAAGCCCTCGCCGGGTACGTAGCCGTCCGTGTTACCAAAACTCCGGCTAAGGCTGGTATCACTACTGATAAGCCCTAATTTTTGCAGTGCCTGATATTTGCTTGGGTGTAGGGTAAGATTGATGCCCCCGGCCACGGCCATCTGACAATTGCCCTGCCGTATGTTTTCGCAGGCGAGGTGAATTGCCATTAGGGAAGACGAGCAGGCCGTGTCGATGGCAAGACTGGGACCTCGAAAATCGAAGAAATGCGAAATTCGGTTGGCCAGCGACGAATAGGAATGCAAAGCCAGCATCGCCCGCTCGTCCGGATCATTGGTCAGCAAATGATAATGTTCATACATGCAGCCGACAAACACACCAACCTTCGTATTATCGGTCTGATGGGTTTCTTTCAGTTGGGCAACGCTCCAGCCAGCATCTTCCAGCGCACACCATACTGATTCCAGCAACAGACGAACCTGCGGATCGAGGTAGTCGGCTTCATAGGCGCTGATCCCGAAAAAGGCCGCATCGAACTGGTCAATATCCCGAATAAACCCGCCCGAATCCCGCGTCGACAACCAGCGATCTGCCGGTATCGGCCCAATGCCGTTACGTCCTTCGTATAGGTTTTGCCAAAACGTATCCAGATCGTCGGCCATCGGCACCCGCACGTTAACGCCAACGATGGCAATATCCTGCATCCGCCGAACCGGCGAATCGCCAATGGAAATCCGTTTGTCAGAATCCGTTGAAGATGGGTTGGACGTAGCAGCCATATTGGAAGCGTAATCGTAGGCCCCTCCGAGCAACGAATGAATCAGTTGTGACGATGGTGCCAAACGAAGTCGATTTCGGATGTATTCGTAGTTGAATCCGCCAATAGGACACAAGCCAAGACAGTAGCGACTCTGCGATTGTATCCAGCTCTGACCGCTACTTCCCGCCCGAAGCAAGGCGTTATGAAAAGCCGCTTCACCATCCTGTTGCTGAGATTGTATTGAATCACTAACCAGAAAAATACTGAACGCTGATGCCTGGTAATGCGCGCGATTAAAGGGCGTGTGGCAATTAACCAGGCCAGTGTCTTCAATTAACTCGCTGACATCTAGACGGTTCAATTCTGCATTATACCAATAATAACCAGCCTCCAGCGATTTTACAGAATTGGGCTTCACATAAATCAGTATCCGAAGGCTAGCGGCCATAGTGACGGTTTCCTGTTTCAGCCAGTCGATCAACTGCGCCTGGGGAATGAGCTGACCCGTAAATTGCCGCTTGGCTGACCGCTGACGATAGGTACTTGAGGTCATGCCCGCACCGGTGGCTGCCAGCGCGATGCGGGTCTGGTCCGGCTTGAACACCCGAATCTGGAGGTGACGGTTTTCGAGTTCCTGCTTCTGTTCGGCGGTGAGCCGACTGTACTTTAATTCGTTCAGTTCATCCGCCTGTCTGAATGCAAGTGTTTCTGGTTGTCCGACGGTTAGCTGGTCGAAGAGGCCGGTCGATTGCCAATGCCGAGCTGAGGAGCCAGTTGTGCCAACGAGCGCGTATGTAAAGACGTAGCGCCCGTCTAGTTGTAAGTCCGTTCGAATGGCTTCCGAATTAAATGCCGTCGTGGTGGTAAGTTGCAGCGCCCCTCGTTTATCGAACAACAGTTGGCCCGCATACCCGGCATCGAGCGTAATAAAGTAGGAACTGACGTTCAGGTACAAGGGCTCGATCGCATCAAGACAGCCCACGAAGAAAACCACAAAAGCAGCTTCGTCAACCAATCGGGCAGCTGTTGACTTGGTATATGCCGAAAGCTGACGCTGGCCGCTCAAAGCATAGAGCGCATGTTCCAGCGGATGATAGTAATAGTACCCAGCCGTGATGCCTTCAATCCGATCGGGCTTCACATACACATACGTTTGCAGTGGGTAAACCCCACCGGCCGACGGATAGGCATAGCGCATTTTCCCCTCGTACTCAAGAGCTTTCAGATTTTCCAGCCAGGCAGAAAATTCGTTGAACGGCAGCACTTCCTCCAAAACACTTGCTGCCGGCTGGTGTACAATCGCTGGTGCCGGAGCCGTCGTTTGTTTCAGGTAAGTTCGCAGCGTACGCAACGTACTGACTCCCAGCAGTTCTTCAACCGATACGTCGCACGCAAACTGTTCGGATAAACTTTGCGCTAAATTGATGATTGTCAGCGACGTAGCACCCAGTTCAAAAAAGTTAGTATTTTCCTGAATTGCATCGGTCAGCCGCAATTGCTGTTGCAGGAAGGTTTGAACAAAGGCCATTAAGTCAGCCACCAACGCATCATTATTGACCGGTTTGGGCTGTGTCGTTTGTTCTATTTTAATGGCCACCCTGTCGATTAAAGTCGCCGAAGTAGCATCCGGCAATTTCTGAAATGTATGCTGCAAATAATCCTGAATACCCTGGAGCGTAGGATTCGCCATCACAATGTCGATGGGCAATTCCAGTTCTGCATCCTTCCCGGCTACTTGCTGGAGCACATTAATTAGTGTAAACGACGTAGCGCCTAACTCAAAAAAGTCGCTGGTTGCGCTCAGCTTTGTTATCTGAAGGCTTTCTGTCATGGCCTGAGCGAACTCACTGACCAGTCTGGTTATTCGTTGCGCCGTGTCATTCGATTCGGCCAGCTTCTGCTCAGCATCGCCCGTTGCGGCTGGCACTGGCCAGGGCAGAGCATGGCGGTCCAGCTTTCCATGCACCGTAACCGGCAACGTATCCAGCACGACTATGTGTTGTGGCAGGCAGTAGGCCGGTAGCTGTGCCGCCAGTTGACGACGCACATCAGTCAGGTCGAAGTGGTTCGATACGGTCAGGTACGCCACCAGACGAGGGTCGGCACCAGCCGCATCCTGCACAAGCACCACCGCTTCCCGAATCGTATTAATTGCCAGCAAAGCCAGCTCAATCTCACCCAATTCAATGCGTAACCCCCTGATTTTTACCTGAAAATCGCGCCGACCAAGAAATTCAATGTTCCCATCGGTATCATATCGTCCTTCATCACCGGTTTTGTAGAGCTTAGCCGAAAACTGTGGGTTAATCGGATTGTCGATAAAGCGTTCCTGGGTCAACGCAGGGTTATTCAGATACCCTTGCGCCAGCCCAACGCCAGCCAGGTAGAGTTCACCCGTTTCGCCTACCGGAACTGGATTTAGGTGTTCATCCAGAATATGAATCTGGATATTCGCAATGGGCCGACCGATGAAAACTTTTTTATCAGCCCGTTTTTCGCAGTTCCAGTACGTTACGTCCACGGCAGCTTCCGTTGGGCCGTAGAGGTTGACCAGCACAGCTGCCAACTGATCGGCATGGCGCTCGATCAGCGTATAGGGTAACGCTTCGCCACTGGTAAAGATGTACCGGAGCGTTTGGCAGGTAGACACCTGTGGTTCATTCAGGAAGACCGCAAACATGGACGGCACAAAATGACAGACCGTTACGCCCTCCTGATTGATAAGATTAACTAAATAGCGAGGATCACGGTGACCATTTGGTTTGGCCACCACGACCGTAGCGCCCATCATCAAAGGCCAGAAAAACTCCCATACCGACACATCGAAACTATAGGGGGTTTTCTGAAGAATTTTATCGGAAGTCTGCAATGGATACGCGGCCTGCATCCAGAGCAATCGATTGGCTATTGCCCGGTGAGAAATCATGCACCCTTTAGGCTTACCCGTCGAACCAGACGTATAGATAACGTAAGCCAGGCTTTCCGGATCAGACACAACGTTCGGATTATGTGCGGGATAGCTTGCGTAAATCTGATCAAACTCCCGTTGGCAGTTGATACGTTGACCGTCGAAGCGTTCCACCAGATGCTGGTATGTATCCTGCATACACAGCACTCGTACGCCCGCATTTTCAAGCATGTGCGCTATTCGTTCGGCGGGTAACGACGGATCAATTGGCAGGTAGGCTCCTCCTGCTTTTAAAATCGCAACCAGGGTCAGGACCATTTCATACGAGCGATCCATCAACACCGCAACTACCTGATTGGCGGCCGTTCCCTTATCCCGCAGGCAGGCTGCCAATGCATTAGCATTAGCGTTGAATTCACCATAATTTATCGACTGCCCGTTGACTACCACAGCCGGATGGGCAGGCTGCTCAGCAGCCCGGGCTTCAATATGCTTGTGAATGGGCGTTGTGAGATCATACGGCTGAAAGGTATCATTCCAGGGGCCGGTAGAACTGTTGATCAGCTGGTCAGTTGTGGCATCAACCGTAGCCGTTGCTACGTCGTCCTGCAGTATAGAAAAGTCGTGCATAGTCCAGGCGTTGGGTGTAGTGGCAACGTAATCGAGCAGGCGGATGTAAGCAGAAAATAACGATGAAATCAAACCCGCAGGAAACACGCCCTCCGTCTCATCCCAGTGAAAATGCAGGCGGTCGCCAATGGCAAAATTGATGACATCCAGAAACACATTGGGCGTGGTACTGAGGCTGTATGAAAGCCGGAAACCGGGATCAACGAACAGCGACTGGGTATCGCTGATGAGGTTCGTGAAGACATACGGATATTGTTGCTGCCGGAGTCGGCTATCTGTGGCAGCGGCCCGCTGATAACCACTGAGTCCCGATACAGACGAGTAATACACATCCTGTCGATTTTGGCGATCATTAGCCAGGATGCGGTCTGTGAGTGAACGGGGTGCTTCTGCCGGACTGGTGATCCAGCTAACGAGCGTAAAATCACCCACGGTCGTTTTCAGATCGGACTGGTAAATCGGGCGGTCCCAGTTTACCATCACCAGCGTAAACGGCTGCGCATCAGGCTGAGCTTGCTCAAGAACATATTGATACAGACTGAACAGCAGTACGCCTGGCTCGACGCCAAGTTCCTGCGCTTTTGCAACGAGTTGAGGCCAGGCATCAAACTCATAATCATGGCGAACACGTCCCGACGAAGCAGCTACGGCTCCCTGACCAACGGCTAAACGCGGGGCGACCGGGAGGGTAGCGAATTTGTCTTTCCAGTACGTCCACGCAGGAACCGACGCTTTCGAGAGACTAAACTGCTCCAGTTGGACGACGTGCTGCCGAAATGAAAACGTTGGCCTGGGCAGCACGTACGTTGCGTCCTGATAGTGTCGAATGAGTTGATAAAGGATGGTGTTGATGCTTTGTCCATCGAAAACAAGGGTATCGAACAACACATGCAATACGGCCGAAGCGCCCTCAAAACGACTCACCGCCACCTGAAACAAAGGCCATTGCGATAGCACAAATTCGTGGTTCACGAACCGTTCCCGTTGCTTCAATCGTGCCTGTTGAATCCCGGATTTATCCGGTCCGACCGATTGGGTTTGAATGGCATAATGTCCCGGATTCGTCAGTACCTGTTGCTGATTTCTAGCCGGAAAGACAACCGCACGCATCATGTCGTGGGTGCCAATGAGGTCATTCAGCGCCGTTTCCAGGCGGGCTACGTCAATCGTTTCGACCTCAAATTCATAATACACGCTGCTGCTGGTCCGGGATTGCCCTTGCTGGCGATTGCGTCCGAAACAATAAGCCTGTTGCAAGGCCGTCAGCGGAAATACCGAATTGGCCGTAGCTGCTGACTGAGGTAAATTCCTGGCTTCGCCTGTATTGATGAAAGATTTGCTGGTTGAGGCCACCCGATTGAGCAATTGAGCCACCGTTACATCGGAATCGGTTTCCGGCTCCATAGCGGCAATGGCTAGTAACGTATTGACGTACAGGTGCATGGTGCTCTCTGCCCATTCGGCACCAACCACTTCGTCGACGTAATCGAATTTCAGGTGTAGTTGACCATTATTACTAAACACCTGATGATCGAAGAATATCTGAGGAGTTTGCGAAATCGAGTACGTCAGTCGGTCACGCCAGGTAGACTGTTCACGGGCAAGTGTATTGAGTAAGCTGGTGAATACAACCGGAATCGAATACGATGACGCTACGGACTGCGCCTGCTTTAGGGAACGAAGTACAGCAATACCACTGACTACGCTATGATCGAGGTCATTCCAGAGTTGCTTCTGATGCTCGGCAACTACTTCCCGGAGCGGCAGCTCCTGACGTACTGACGCCTGAAAGATGGAGGAAGAAATAAACGGCCCAACAATGGTATCGACCTTTGGCAATACCGGAAACCGGTTGAAAAACGTCATCAGGATGGGATACTGGCCTGGTTCACGACGAAAAAATAGCGACTCAGCCAGTATCGTTACCAACAACGCCGAAGCGGAAACCTGCTGCTGATCGCAGAAACGCTGTATCCGTTGCCAATGCCCTGCCGACACGATGAAACTGCGCGTCTTGCGCTCAAAATACACTCCATTGGAAGGTGTTTTGGTGGTTTGAGGGAACGGGGCAGGGTCGGCGGGCAGAGTGGCCAGCTTAGGCTTCCAGTAGTTTTCCAGTTGCTGTTGAGCCTTTCCGGGCGATGATACTCGCTCCAATTGCTGCTGATAGTCCGAAAACTGAGCCGATGGACTGGTCAGAACGTGTCCCTGATAAGCTATTTCCAGTTCGCCAAGCAGCGTTTCTACGCTCATGGCATCGGCAATCCACTCGTCGATGCTAAAATGCAGTACAGCCGCGTCGATGAATTTAGTGATACATAACTGAAAATAAGGCCACTCATCGGCTGTATAAAATCGGTGAGATAACTCCCTCCGTACTGCCATCAACGTTTTGTTTTCTTCGTGAAACAGCCCATCGACTGGTGTCGTTGGAATCTGAATTACCGGGGTGTCGCTCCGAAGTTGCTGAGTACCGTCCGTTCTAATCTGGGTTCTCAATATGTCATGCCGGGCCACTACGAGATTCAAGGCGTCCTGTAGTCGATCGTTTTCAATCGCATCGAATCGAAATTCGCAGTAGTAATGGCAGCCTACGCGGTCTGATTTGGCACCAATGGATTTGCCTACCAGAAACGACGTCTGAATATCGGTCAATGGGTAAGGGCCCGATCGGTTGGTCCTATCGGCCAGATTCGAGGCTGCCGGCTGGTTCGACAGGTCAGATGGAACAGCAACAGGCCTTTTAGCGGTCGTTTGTAAGCGCCGGGACAGCCAGTCACGCTTCTGCTGCTCTGACCAGGTATAGAATTGGGTAGTTTCCATGCTGAAGGCGTTAAGACTGATAGTCGTTGAGTTGTCCGAATAATAGGTTTAACTCTGTTTCGGAGAGCGATTTCAACCAGTCTTCGGTATCCATTGGTTTGTCTGGTAACTGCATCGGAATTGGCAGAGTGGTCAGGTGTTCCTGAGGTGCCCGATCGTCTACCGACGCACGGACGCAAGCCAATAACTCATTGGCCGTGGCGCAGGCCGACAGTTCCTGCGAACGTAGCGCAATCCCGAATTTTTCGTTCAGAGCGAAGCGAAAGCGGGTGATACTGATTGAGTCCCAGCCAAAATCATTTAATGGCCGATTCAGGAGCACACCACTATCCGGCAGTTTCAATAAGCTGGTCAGGGTTGTCAGCACTTCGTCCGATACAGGATCTGTTGGGCTGGTTACCGTTGCAATCGCCGGTTTTTGCACCACTGGCTCAACAGACAGACTCGCTGTTTTGCCAAACGGCACACACCAGCAGGACTGCTTATCGAAAGGATAGGTCGGGAGTGCAATCCGGTGGTTTCTGCTGCCCGAGTAGAGACTCCAGTCAATCGTCAATCCCCGTGTCCAGAGCGTAGCCAGAAGCGTTGGATTACGAGAATCCAGGGCTGAACGTAGCAGAAGCTCATTGGTCACAGCGTCATCGGAGAGTAGTCCATCAACCCCTTTCGAGGTATCGTAACAGGCAATTTTTCCGGCCGAAACCAGCCCGTCTGTCTTTTGCCACTGCTGTAGTAAGGCGTGTAAATCGGCCACAGTACGGGCAACGAAGGCCACCCGGACTGGCATAGGCATTCGTCCAACCTGGAATGTATAGCCAATGTCCGCTAACGTACTGCCGGGCTGTTGATCGAGGTAAGTTGCCAGATCGGCTACGTATCGACGGAGCGTTTTCTCGTTTTTAGCCGAGATGGGTATAATGACTTCCTCCTCCCTATCGACGGGTAGTTGCGGTTTGACGGGCGGTTCCTCCAGAATAATATGAGCCACCGTTCCGCCCGCCCCGAACGAATGAATCCCTGCCCGCCGAACCGGATTAACAGGGCTGGCTGCCCACTCGATAGTGTGTTCGGAAATACTGAATCGCGATCCTGTCAATTGAATGTTCTGATTCAGTGTCGATAGCTGTTGATTGCCGGGCAGCGTCTTGTTTCGAAACGCCAGGATAAGTTTCAGCAAAGCCGCCACGCCCGATGCACACTCCAGATGACCCATAACGGGTTTCAGTGAGCCGATGTAGCCTGCTGGTCCATCAGCCTGCCCATACATATCGACAAACATATTGACTTCAACAGCGTCCGACACGGTTGCGGCTACCCCATGCGCTTCGACGTAACTTACTGTTGCGGGATCAATGGCTGCACTCCGCAGAGCTGAGCGAATGGCCTCCCGATGACCGATTGGGTTGGGAGCCGTTAACCGCATACTCCTGCCTCCGTGTGCAATGCCCGTTCCACGCACAACAGCATGAACGGTGTCGCCATCCCGAACCGCCTGATCGAGGGGTTTCAGGACAAAAGCACCCACGCCTTCGCTCGGTATGTAGCCGTTAGCGTCGGTATCGAAAGTTCGGATAATTCCGTCCGAACTAAGCATCTCGGCTTTGTCGTAACTAATTAGTGTCGTTGGCGTGAGCAGCAAATTGACGCCACCAATCATGGCCATCTGGCATTCGCCCGCCCGAATAGCCTGCACGGCCTGATGAAGAGCCACCAACGTACTGGAACAGGCCGTATCGACCGACAGGCTGGGCCCGCCTAAATTCAGTAAGTGCGAAATACGATTCGCCAGCATGGCTCTCGACCGGCTCAGGGCATGATACGCATCGACCGGAATACCACTTTGCTGCAACACCTGCTCATATTCGCCCGAACTGGCTCCGATATAAACCCCAATGCTGGTATTGCTGAGGTCGGCGGGAACGTAACCTGCATGTTCCCAGGCTTTCCAGGCACACTCCAGCAACAGCCGTTGCTGCGGGTCCATAATCTCGGCTTCGGCGGGCGATATGCCGAAGAACAGCGGGTCGAACTGGTCGACACCGTCAATAAATCCGCCCCACTTAATGCCCGTCTTACCAGGATCTGTCAACGGATTGCCGTAGACAGTGTGCCAGTCCCAGCGTTCGGCCGGTATCTCAGAAAGCACAGGCTGACCAGTGGTCAATCGGCTCCAGAAATCATCCTGACCTGCGCAACCCGGCAGCATGGCGTGCAAGCCGATAACAGCGATGGGCATTGACATTGCTCCCGGCTCCGTACTGACTGATACGGGTTCTGGTTTTTCGACAAACGTAGGCTTGACCGGCTGAGTTGCCGATGTTTTGTTAACAGACGTTGCATTCAGCCGGTCGATATGTTCGCTAAGTAAATAATCGGTTAGTTTCGAGGCAGTGAGGTGTTCGTAGAAGACGTTAACGGGCAGGTCAATGCCGAATACGGGCTTGAGCAGCCGAGTCAGTTCTTCCAGTTTAATCGAGTCAAACCCAACATCATTCCAGTTAGCAGCCGCAGAAAAAGCAGCCGTTGGCACTTTCACTATGGCGGATGCCGTATTGATGAGCTGGCTTAGTATCCGCGGTCGAAAGTCGGGGCCTGATAGTGGGGCAGGTGACGGGGGCATCGAGTCAGCGGTAGCCGTTGGTAGGATTGGCACCTGCGTATTGACTTTATGTTCCGGAGCGTTAGGAACCAATGCGCCGATAGCTTCCGGCACCCAGTACCGTTGCCGCTCAAAGGGATAGGTTGGCAGCGAGACCTTTTGGTTGCTATCCGCCCGGCGGAGTTGCACCCAGTCGATGGTGCCACCACGAACCCAGGTTTCAGCTAAAGCCCGAAGGTTATTTTGCGTCCACCAGCTAGCAATCTGCGCCGGGTTGGCATCTGATGCGGCAAAATTTGTTCCGCTGGTAAACAGGCGTTCCGACAATTCGCCCGCTACGTATGCCTGCAACTGGCGGTATAATTCGTCCAGCGTTTCCGCAATAATCGCTATTCGTTCGGGCTGATGCTCACGCCCAATTTGAAGGCTGTAGGCTACATCACCGGCGGAGGGCAACGCATCAGTTGGTAGCAGTGATGTTGTGGAGCTACTGGCCTGATCGATATAAATCAGTAGGTCGTCGAAAGACGGGGTTGTAGCAAAGAACGATTCTGATAAATTACGTCCGAACCGGGCCGACAGTAAATCCGCCAACCGAAGCAGCATACCCCGATTGAATTCCAGATCGCTTAGCGACAGAGCTGTATCGACAACATCAATCTTGAATTCATCCCAAAAAAGTGTTTTCAATTCTGTCGAAAGGCGCGCATTTCTTTGGATTTTCGGACCCACTCCTCTCCTCTCCAGAGATGATTGTGCGTTGAGCAGAAGTTGCCGGAGAACTGACTGATTTTTAGCCGAGAAGATAAACAGCTGGGGGCGGTTCTCTGCGAACGGTGGTTGGCTCGCATTCGATTCATACTCCTCAATGATTACATGGGCGTTCACTCCTCCCGCTCCGAATGAACTGATGCCCGCCCGACGTGGATGCTCGGTCAGTTGCCCATGCTCATCTGGCAAAACCGGCCGTTTCCATTCGCTCAGCTGACGCTGTACAACAAAAGGCGTATTGTTAAATTCAATGTTCGTGTTCAGTTCGGCGGCATGAATAGACGGCACCAGGCACCGGTATTTCAGCTGTAAACATACTTTGATCAGACCCGCAATGCCCGAAGCTGCTTCCAGATGCCCAATGTTCGATTTGGCCGAACCGATAGCGCAGAACTGCCTGTCGGACGTTTGAGCGGCAAATGCTCTGGTCAGACCCGTAATTTCAATTGGATCGCCCAGCGAGGTGCCGGTGCCGTGGGCTTCGATATAGCTGATGGTACGTGGATGAACATCAGCCTTACGTAGCGCTTCCTGAATCAGTGCTGTCTGAGCATTTGGGTTGGGAACCGTGTAGCCATTTGTTTTACCATCGTGATTGATGTGAACCGCTCTGATGATGCCGTAAATAGAATCATGGTGCTCAATAGCCCGTGATTTCTTCGTCAGGATAACGACCCCTACGCCTTCTCCGGCCACAAACCCATCGCCCTGATTACTGAAACTTTTGCACTTCCCTTCGGCAGAAACCATCTTCATCTGGGCATGCATGAGGTACTTATGCGGATGGAGAGATAGGTTAATGCCGCCAACAATGGCCATTTCACACTTGCCATTGGTAATGGCATCAACTGCGAGGTCCAATGCCGTTAGGGATGATGAACACATTGTATCAACCGCCATGCTCGGCCCATTAAAGTCGAACCAATGCGATACCCGGCTGGCAATTGACCCGGAACTGGACCCCAGCGAAACCGGGTTTCCGCGTTCCATCTGCTCGACACCCAGCTGTTGGTATTCGCTATACATCACGCCAACGTATACCCCAACGCGTCCGCCAAACTCTTTATGCAGGCTTTCTTTAGTGTACCCGGCATCTTCCAGAGCGGCATACGATCCTTGCAGAAAAAGACGCTCCTGCGGGTCAAGCAGTTCAGCTTCTGCGGGTGAGATGCCAAAAAACAAGGGATCAAAACGATCGGCATCACGGATAAATCCGCCCCATTTAGAATAAATTGTTCCCTTATGATGGCGATCAGGATTAAAATACGGCTGGTACGCCCAACGCTCGGCCGGAATTTCCGTAATACAGTCAGTTCCAGTGGCGAGGTTATTCCAATATTCATCTACCGAATCGGCCTGTGGCATCCGGGCGTGTAAGCCAACGATCACGATAGCATCCGTGTCGGTAGTTTTGTCGGTAGTTACGAAAAGCGGCTCGGCAACTGGCTGAAGCTCGTCTGGTAGCGCCGTTACGTTCCTGCCGAAGTAAGTAGGTAAGTTGGCGGGCTGATGGTCAACAATCCGACGGGCGGTTTCGTCCAGATTCCGGCATTCAAAAAACAGCGTTTTAGGTAAGCTCCCCAAGTCGTTGTTTAGTTGCTCATTGAGGGCAACAATCATCATGGAGTTCAATCCTACTTCATCGAACGTGGTTTGCAGCGTAAGCCGATCTGACGAGCAGCCGGTCACGTCAGCGAATTGGGTTCGCAGATAGTTACCCAGTTGTACCAGAATACCATCCGTCGACTCAGTTGGTACAGGCTTGTTGGCCGGTTCCGAAACGTTTGATACCGGCGCTCTGAAGAGCGACTTGGCTTTGTCCGTTGATAACCAGAAGGCATTCTGCTCAAACGGGTAGGTTGGCAGTGGTATTTTCCGGGTAGACCGTTCCGGCTTATACCCAATCGATTGCCCTTGAATCCATGCGTTAGCAACGGTTTCAGCGGCCATCCGGTCGACCAGAAGAGGTTCACTGGACAACGACGCAGCGCGTCCGGTGAATACATCTACAGCCGGACTATTGACACTAAATGCTTCAAGTTTTGCCCGTAAATCTGCTGGCTTATGGCATATAATCGCCAGACGTTCCGCAAAGACTTCGCGACCATTGGCAAGCAATTCCACTACGCTGGCGAGCGAGCAGGTTGGATTTTCGGTTATCCAGTCGATGTATTTTCGAGCGTACTGCACCAGTTGGTTCTGGCTGGCAGCCGATAGTACGAATGCATACGGGCCCGCTGTTTCGGGTGCGCAGGCAGATAAGGCCGGAGCCTCTTCGACAAGTACATGCGCCACCGAACCTGTGGACCCAATCGAATTTATCAGGGCCCGGCGACGCTCGGCACCCGTTGTCGGTTGCCAGGGTGTCAGCGCTTCGTTGATGACCAGATCGGACTCATCCAGATCGAGCATTGGATTGACTGGATGCCTGACCAGCGATGGCGTCAGGTAACCTTTCTGGAGTTGTAGCAATACTTTTATTAGCTGAGACAGGCCCGATGCTGCTTCTAAATGACCCAGATTTGGTTTAACAGAACCGATAGCACAAGTGCCCTTGCGATTTAACTCAGTAAAAACCTGCTGAATCGCACGGACTTCGGTGGCATCGGCAATGCTGGCACCCGTAGCCGCAGCCTCGACGTAGTTAATCGAATTCGGGTCTATCTGGGCGTTTTGTAATGCATACAGGAGCGACTTGGCCAGTCCGTCAAGGCTGCTCATGCCGAAGCGGGGCGTTTTGCCGGTATGCCCAATCGAGGTTGCCTTAATAAGTCCCCAGATGTGATCCTGCTGTTTGGTAGCGTCTTCTGCCCGACGTAACAGAATTACCCCGGCACCCTCGCCAATAACGAGACCATCGGCTTCTTCGGAGAAAGCATGGCTCTGCCCGGTTCGTGATAGAATCGAATTTGTACACAGAGCCGACTGGTGATACGTATGGCCGATCAGGTTGACACCCGACACAAGAGCAAAATCGCATTCGCCCCGACGTAGGCTCTCCTGGGCCAGATGCAGGGCGGTTAAGGACGCCGAGCAGGAGGTATTGACAACGACGCTGGGCCCGGTAAAATTGAAAAAATAAGAGATTCGATTCGCCAGCGATGCCGGTAAGGCAGGCACTTGAGCCACCTGCGTCTGTTGCCAGTTTTCAAGTCCCACATGCTGATAATCATTCCACATGACACCGGTGAACACGCCCACCCGCTTTCCGTTTGTCTCTAAATCAGCGGCCCGGTACCCTGCATTTTCCAGACATTCCCAGGTCACCTCCAGCAGAAGTCGTTCTTGTGGATCGATGGTACGGGCTTCGGTTGGTGCTATTTTGAAGAGGTAATTATCGAACCGGTCAATATGATTGAGATAACCGGCAACCGTCGAGTAAACCCCCGGCTCAGTGCCTGTCAGTTCCTGACGATGCACAGCATCACATGTCGTTGTGCAGCCGCCCCGTTCCAGTATCGCCCATAATTCATCGGGCGTGCTGGCTCCAGGAAATCGCAACCCCAGACCAATCACAGCCACATCTGTTGACTTCGTTCCGCTCGGCAACGTCGCTGAAGGCTCTTTTGGTTGAGCAGCCAGCCTGTACGTATAGCCACCACCCACAAAACTGTGGATCAGCCGGGCGGAGTCCCTGAGTTGCAGATCATGATGAATAACGTCGGCATACACGCCACCAATGGGGCAAACACCGATGCCGAACCTTGCCTGATTATCCATCAGACACTGGCCGATTCGTCCTCCGTCGAGCGCGGCCCTTACTGCGCCAAAGTCGTTAAACTGAGATCGGTACGCAGCCTCATCAGCCACCAGAAACAGCGAAAACGATGCCTTTTCGTAATGACTCCGATTAAACGGGTTATGAATCGTTTTAAGGTCTTTGGATGCCCGTGCGGGTAGTTGAGTCAGTTCCTGCCGGCCAATCTGATACGTATAATAACCTTCCTGCATACCAGAAACAGCTTGTGGCTTGAGGTAGATGTAGAGATTGATTCGACGTAGTAAACTGACTGGCAGTGTTTGCAGCCACTGGACCAACTGCTCGGGAGCAAGCGGAGTTTTAGTGAACTGCCGCTTCGACCGACGGTGGTAATACCGCTCCGGCGAATAGGATTCTCCAGCCAGTTTTATCTTCGTCTTGTTCGCCCGCTCCTGGCGAACGGTTGCCTGATAGTGCTTAACAAGTGCCTGTTTTTCCTGGTCCGACAGATAACGGAAGTCCGTATTAGAAATAGCTTGACGGCGTAAGCGCTCCGGCACGATACGATCACTGAGCCTTACGACATCCGAAATGGACGTCAGCGTGGGTCGAATTTGCTCGTAGGTCGATACGTCGAAGCCTAGCAGGCTGGTTATGACCTGATGATCGCCGGAAAGTCCGATTTCTCGGGTTAAATCGTCTGCAAAAACCGACAGTTGTGCTTCGTGCAGACCGATGCCTTTGACTTCTTTTTGCAGCAGTTGCAGCATATATCCAGCCTCCACAGAAGCCAGGGCTATGCAGGCGTCTCCGTAGATGGATTTCAGCATTCGCAAATCTGCCGCGAGTACCATGATGAATGCCGCCTGAGGAAATATAGACTGATAGTCCTCCGGTATCCGTTGAGGCCAGGCATTGCTGTTTCCTTCGCTTAACTGATACAGCACGTGTTCGGCAGGATCGTATTCATACCATCCCGCCGATATGTCCTCAACAGCCGCTTCCCGAATATAGAGGTAACTTTTTACGGCATAGCTCCCCCCGGCAGATGCATACTGGTACGTCTGCCCATCTTCTGTTTGCTGACAGCTAAGCAGATTCAACAAGTCAGCAAGTTTCGTTTTTGACAGTGGCTGAGCGGAATAGCCGGACAACGTAGACGCCGTTTCCTTAGTGCTGTTTTTAGCAGCGCCCTGGCTGTCAGACTGTACCGATTGAGTTTGTTGAATGTGATTCAGAATGCCCGCTATCGTTGGGTTATCCAGCAATACGTCCATCGGAAACTTCTGATTCAACGAAGCCGATAGTTTTCGGGCAATATTGACGATCGTAAGCGAGGTTGCCCCGGCATCGAAAATATCAGTCGTAAGGTCCAGCGTTGGTACATTGAGGGCCTGGCAGAACGTAGACAGCACCAGCGCCTTGATCTCGTCTGATGAGCGAGTCGGCTTACCCGTTTGGGAAGTTGATGCGGGTATTGAAGACGTCGAAACCAGTTCTTTAGCGGGCGCTACGTCTTTCCGGCTAGTCAGGTAGTGAGTCAGCCCGGACAGCGTAGCGTTTTCCAGAAAAACTTCCATTGGTATTTTCACCGACGTCAGTTTCTCAATTTCTTTTGCCAACTGGATGATTGTCAACGAGGTACAGCCCAACTCGAAGAAATCATCATCGGGTGCCAGCGTTTGTACATTGAGACGACGCTTTATCAGTGCCGTCAGTTCAGCTTCCCACTGAACCGTTTCTTGCGATTGAACCGTGCCGGTTGATGACGTTGCGACCATTTCCAGGATCTCGTCGGAGCTAACCGGCCAGGGCAGGGCTTTCATGTTGATCTTCCCATGATCGGTGAGTGGAAACAAGTCGATCTGCTTCATCACGTTCGGAACCATGTAGACCGGCAGAAAATGACGGATAGCCGCTTTGATCGCTTTTGCCTCTAACCGATAACCCGGCTTCACGATCAGATAGGCAACAATTTTGGGGTCGTCTGTCTGCCGATCCTGCACGACCACGATGCAATCGCTGACGCCTTCATAGCCGACAATGGCGTTTTCGATCTCGCCTAATTCGATCCGGAAGCCCCGAACTTTCACCTGAAAATCGGACCGGCCAATGTATTCAATTTCACCGTTGGGCAACTTACGGCCCAGATCACCCGATTTGTAAAGTCGCCCGGAAGCGCCGGGCACCAACGGATTCAGAATAAAACGCTCTTCGGTTAATTCTGGCCGTTTGAGATAGCCTCGTGTTACGCCCAGACCACCCACATAAAGTTCTCCCGTTTCGCCATCGGGCACCTGTACCTTGCTCTCATTCAATATATATACCTGTAAATCAGGCAGTGGGATTCCGATGTTACTGGCCTGATAAGTCAGGTCATTCATGCGAATCGGTTTGTAGGTAACGTGAACGGTCGTTTCCGTAATACCGTACATGTTGACCAGCGTCGGCTGCTGATCGCCATACTTGGCAAACCAGTTCTTCAAAATATGAAACTCCAGTGCCTCACCGCCAAAAATGACGTAGCGTAACGCATTTGTGCGGTTTGGCTGTTGCAGGTCGATCTGAATAAATTGCCGGAAGGCCGTTGGCGTCTGATTCAATACCGTTACCCGTTCCAGGCAGACCAACTGATAAAAGGCGTCGAAGGAGCGCGAAACCTTGTAGGGCACAATCACCAGACGGCCACCATACAGTAACGCACCCCAAATCTCCCAAACTGAGAAGTCGAAAGCATAGGAATGAAACAGCGTCCAGACGTCGGTGCGGCCAAAACCAAACAATGGCTCCGATGTTGTAAACAACCGGTCTACGTTGTAATGACAGACCATCACCCCTTTGGGTTTTCCTGTCGATCCAGACGTATAAATGACGTACGCTACGTGGTCGGGGCGGACAGCTACCCTCGGGTTAGTGATAGCATACGGGCGAATATCATCCCACTGGCCATCAACAAAAATGACTGGAGTACGTTGCTGTACCGGCAGTTTATTGGTTAGTGCTGTTTGCGACAGCAGAAAGGACACCTCGGCATCTTCGACGATAGTTTGCAGCCGATCCGTTGGGTACGTTACGTCCATTGGCACATAGGCCCCGCCCGCTTTCAGTACGCCAAGAATACTAACCAGCATATCGACGGAGCGGTCGAGAAATAGCCCGACCAATACGTCTGGTCCAACGCCCTTCCCAATCAGATAATGAGCAAGTTGATTGGCGCGGCTGTTCAGCTCATCGTAGGTTATCTGTTGTGATTCGAAGGTCAGCGCAATAGCCTGAGGTGTTTCCCGAACCTGGGCTTCAAAGAGATGATGGAGGCATCGGAATCCGTCTGCATGATCATGTTGTGTCATAGAAAAATCCGGGGAAGTTTCAGAATACTCCTCAGCAGCAGGTTGCAGGAGCAGGTTTTCGAGAGATGTACAATAGGCGTTGAACATAGCCTCGATGGGAAGTTCCTGCCAGAAAGCCGTTTTATAATCCCAGTTCAAGTGGAGCCGATCGCCCTCAACAAACGTGATATTATCCAGAATGACACCCGGTGTAAATGAAACGCCATACCCGATTTCCACCGATTCAGGAAGATCATTCGCGTCCATCAAACTCGTGAACACGACACCCGTTTGCCGACCCGTGGCAAGTAGCGCCTTGTTCAGGACGCCAATGCTTCCGCCTAGTCCATGACGATAGTCCTGCACCAGAAGATCCTGATAGTCCTGAACACGAACAGGTTGATCGGCGGGAAAACTGACCCCAGTAATAGACGTAAACTCACCAACCACTTGCTCGGCCTGTGGTACTCGATCCGTTGGGCGATCCCAGTGAACCCACGACAGGGCGAATGCCTCCTTGTCGTTACTATACTGGCGAAGCGTCTCAGCATAAGCCGTTAATAGGAGCACATTGGGGTCAATTTGCTGATTCGCAGCAAGATTCTGCAATTGACCCCAACCCGAAATTACCCGACTGAGCCGATTTTTTTGAATGCTCCCGGCAGCGCCTGGGGCGACCGAATGATTAAAAACGGGAGCAGCAGGAAGATGCCGATATCGACTTTCCCAGTAGTGCTGATCGTCCAGACTGGTGGACGCTGAAATTGCCATTCGAACCGATTTGTAATCAATGGCAGGCAGCGGATAGTTCGGTTCAAGACTACGCTGGAATAGCTGCCGGTATACCGTAAAGAGGCTCTTCCCATCCGCAATAAGCACACTAAGGTGCAGGTGCAGCCGAAGCCGTTGGTCATGCAGCTGGGTTATTTTCAGGTCGAACAAGGGCCAGGAAAGTGGATCAAATTCCTTGGCGAGCATTAGCTTCCGACGTAGTTCGGGCGATTCACGCGCTTGGTCCTGTACCACGATGTGATAGGCTGGTACGTCAGTCAGAATGGTTTGTGTTCCTTCGCAGGTTACGACCGAACGTAGACTCTCGTGATGCAGAATCAGCTCGTTCCAGGCTCGATTGAGTTCACGCACGTCAATGCCCGCTACGTCAAACTCCTGGTAAATGCTGCAGTTGTTATTGGGCAGCGAACCAGCCAGGTGATTAAACAGAATTGTCTGCTGTAACGTAGTCATCGGTAACGGATCGACTGGCTGCGGTTGGGTTATCTGTTCCCATGATACATCTGGGCGAGCCAGATACTGAATTTGCTCACAGAATGCCCTGAAATACGGTTCGGGTTGCTGCTCCGGGAATGCTTCGCCCACTACGTCCCAGCGGACATGAAGGCTACCGTTTCGCTCCAGTAATTGATTGTCCAGGTAAACCTGTGGCGTTTGTGTAATGGAATAGTTTAGCGTATCGAACCAGTTATCGGCTTCGTAGGTGTTCAGGTTGCCCACCATACTCGTGAAAACCACCGGAATAGAAGCCTCTTTGGGAATGGCCCGTTGCGTTTTCAATTCCCGAACAGCCGTAATTCCACTGTATTGACTGTGTTCGATGTCTTCCCATAGCTGGTTCTGACAACGAACAATTTTTTCGGCAAAAGCGACCGACGGTTCCTTGTCAACGCAGTGGATGCTGGTTGACACGAAGGGGCCAAGTACGTCGTTGAGTTGAGGGTGTAAGGGTAATCGGTTATAATACGTAGTAATAATTCCGAAGTGATGGCTGCTGGTTAATTTCCCCAGGACCTCCGTAAAGGCAACCAGCAAAACAGCCGTGGGTGAGACATTAAGCCGTTGCGCCCGCTGTTTGATGACCTCCCACTCAGCCGCTGGCAGGGTATATTCCAGCGCTCTGCGCGTGAAAAATGATTGACCCTCCGGTCGGTTTTTGGGCAAATCCAGGAGGTTATCAGCAAAGTAGGGGGCGGTTAATTTCCCAAGCCAGTACCGGCGATGTGTCTGAAACCGGTTCGTTTTTTCGAAGTCACGGGTGGCCACAACAAAATCGCGAAAGGATACGGTCAAAGGTGGCAGCTCCTGAATACGGCATTCATACAATTGCTTCCACTGGTGCAGCAGCAGTTTAATACTGAATGCATCCACAATCCACTCGTCGATGCTGACGTGAATCAGGGCATGGGAATTGTCTAAGCGCGTAATGCGGATGTCGTAAAGAGGAAACTCTCCACACTCGTAAATTTTATGCGACATTTCCCGACGTATCGCCGTCTGGTGCAACGCCTTTTCTTCGCTGGTCGCTTGCCTGAAGTCGTAGGTAGGGAATACACAGGTGGGTGCCTGCTCCCGAACCGTTTGCGTACCGTCGGCTTCTACCACGGCCCGGAGCATATCGTGATGCTGAACCAATACGTTCCAGGATTGGCTCAACCGTTCAACATGCAGTCGATCTATCTTTATTTCAAAGTAAGCATGGCAACCCACCTTGTCATAGGTCTCGCCCCAGTATTTCCCGACCAGGAATGACTCCTGCATGTCCGTCAGTGGGAAAACCTGGTTTTTCTGGGACGTTGAAACACGAATAATCGGATAATGCTGGTCCATTGCCATAGTCGTCGTTACAAGAGGGAGATTAATCAATCTGCAAGGCTTTCTTTCCTGTCGCCTAATTGTGCCACTAATACGCGTAAGTCACGGAGCGAGTGGGTATTGCCAAACTGGGGCATACTGATATTGATGCCGTACGCATTCTCAACTTCGTACTTGAACCGGATCTTCTGAATGGAGGTCATGCCCTGCTCAACCAGGCTTCGTTCTTCGCAAACGTCCTGAACGGTAACCCCAAGAATTTCGGCACATGCCCGAATCAGTTCGTCACGGCTATCAACAGACTCGATGGGTGTCAGTTGTTCAGCAACGATTCGCGACGTCGGCTCAGGCGCTGGTTCGTCGGGTCGTAGCGGGTCCGGCTTATCCAGAATCCAGTGCCGTTTTTTATTGAAGGGATACACTGGCAACGACAGGCGGGTGGGCTTAGTCGCGTAAAGCTTATTCCAGTCGAAGTCGGCTCCCAACACCCAAAGCGATAACAGTTGCGGATACAATTGTCGGGAAACGGCCTGCTCCAGCAGCATGGCCAGAAATGCCTGGTCATGGAGTAGGGACTCTACGGACGCATTTTTCGTTTCGTTGATGTTACAGGCTCCTCTTCGAACCTCACCAGCACCGGCATCCTGTCTGAATTGGCGAAGTGTGTCAAGCAGCTCATCCAGGGTATCGGCTGCCAGGGCCAGCCTGACAGGCATGGCCTCCCGACCCATTTGCAGCGTGCAGGCTACTTGCGTTAAATTAATCTGCGGGTGGTTCTCGCCAAAGACTATAAATTGCTCCACCAGGGTCAGTAACGTACTGGCATCCTTTGCCGAAAACACGAACAGGTTGGTCGACAGTCGACACTCTCCCGCAGATTGCAGGCTGGGGGCTTCTTCCAAAATCAGGTGAGCATTTACACCCCCAAAACCAAACGAGTGCAAAGATGCCCGAAGCGGCTGTTCCTGCCCTTTCGCACTACGTAGCGACTCCCATCTGGTCGGCGTTTGCACAATGTGCAGACCAGTATTTTCCAGTGTTACATCTGCCTGTAGGGTTGTGAAGTTGCGAACCGGCAGAATCAACTGGTGCTGCATCGACAGAAGTACTTTAAAGAGCGAGGTTATGCCAGACGCAGCTTCGAGATGGCCAATATTGGGTTTAGCAGTAGAAATAGCGCAGGCTGTATCAGTCTGAAAAATGCGTTTATAGGTGTTAAGTTCGACCGCATCGCCAAGGGTCGTGCCGGTTCCGTGGGCTTCTATGTAATTGATGCTGTCCGGTTCCAGCCGGGCGTCGGCCAGGGCACGGCGTATGACCTCCTCCTGCCCAGCAGAGCTTGGGGCGGTTAATGAATAGCTTCGGCCACTGTGTGCAACGGCGCTTCCGGCCACAACGCCGTAGATATGATCGCCATCACGCCGGGCATCGGTTAATCGCTTCAGTATGGCTACTCCTGCGCCTTCACCGCGTAGATACCCATTAGCCCGCTCCCCGAATGAGAAAATAGAATCTTCAGTGGTTAACAGCCGAGCCTGCGCCGGGGCCATAAACCCATACGGCGAAATCAAGGCATTCACCCCCCCCACGATAGCCTGATCACAATCGCCGTAGCGGATAGCCTGGATTGCCCGGTGCAGGGCGACAAGACTACTCGAGCAGGCCGTATCTACCACTTCGCTAGGACCCTTAAAATCAAAATAATTAGAGACCCGGTTGGCGATTATGGCATTCACATTTCCCGTGGAGAGCATGAAATCCGTTGGGATGTTCCGGCGAAGAATCATTTCCTCGTATTCGTGCGTGAAGGCACCAACAAATACGCCCGTTTGCCGCTCCCGAAACGAATCCAATGCATAACCCGCATCTTCAATGGCTTTCCAGGTATGTTCGATAAATAGCCGTTGTTGCGGGTCCATCAGGATGGCTTCGGCGGGAGAAATTCCAAAGAACGAAGCATCAAAATTTTCGATCCCTTCGATAAATCCACCGTAGGTCACGTTTGTTTTGTGTTCATCCGCCAGCGGATCGCCGTAGTAACTTTCCCAGGCCCAGCGACTGGCGGGCACTTCGGTCAACATCGACTGGCCAGCTTTCAGTTTTTCGTAGAAATCCGTTACGTCCTGGCAACCAGGAAATACGCCACTGATGCCTACAATAGCAATTCTGGTATCGTCTTCCTGTTCTGGTTTGACCGGAACTTGTGCCACTGGTGCTACCGTAAGCGGCCTTGCAGTTGGAGCCAAAATTACCGGAGCTGGGCTCTCAATAGGCAACTTAGCTTTACCAAATCGAGTTTCGAGGGACGACGCGTGTTCAGTCAGGAGGTACGTAATAATGGCCTTAACTGTGCGGTGCTCAAAGAAAATGGTCGGCGAAAGGCGAATCTGCAATCGGCTATAAATCCGTTGCGATACCTCATTGAGCAGAATAGAATCTAAACCCAACTCCGAGAGTGGTCGACTACTTACTATGTCCCGTTCCGACATTTGCAGCAAATCTGCCAGCTCATGAATAAAAATGGCTTCTACATCGGCCCGATAATCGACGGAGGCAGTATCCGATAAAGGGGAAGCCGGCAACGTACTCCGTTCGGCAGCAGCCCCCCCCTGTAAATGGGTGGATTGCCGGTATATTTCGCCCAATAGACCACGTTTTGCGATTAGGGCAGGGTCGCCATACGCCACCACCAGCGACTCCCGATCTGTTTGCAGAAGTTGCTTAATGATGTGCATTCCCACCTCATCCGGCATTGCCTGTAGTCCGAATTCGTCGGCAATCCGGTTAGCCTGAAGATCAGTCAGTTGCATACCACCCTGCTCCCACAAAGGCCAGTTAATGGTATAGGTCTTGCCCGATAGTCGCCCCAGATCGCGCTGCTGATTACGATAGGTCACAAAAGCATCCATGAACGCATTGGCGTACGCATAATCACTTTGCCCGATGTTACCCGTCACGGCCGACACCGAGGAACAAACTACCAGAAAATCGAGGGGATCGTTCTGCGTCAGATGGTTTAAAAGCAGTAATCCCTGAATTTTTGCCTGCCCTACATCGTCCCAATCCTGCCGGGTTTTAGTCAGAAACAAGCCATCCCGTAATTGCCCGGCCGCGTGAATGATCCCCTGAATGGATTGATAGTTGGCTCGTATTCCGGCAAGCAACCGCTGCACATCGGCTTCGATGCTAATGTCGGCCGACTGGTACGTAATGTCGATTCCATCGTCCTGCAACGCTTTTATTTTTGCGCGCAGGGTAGCATCAATTGCTGACCGGCCTGTCAGGATTAGCTTTGCGCCGTACTGTAATCCAAACTGCCTCGCCAATGCGAGTCCCACACCGCCCGCTCCTCCGGTAATCAAAATCACCTGTCCCTGGCTTAAAACAGAATGCGACGTAGCTGACATTGGCCATTCCAGTTCGCACAATTGATTGACCTGGCGCTGGTTATTCCCTCTGTATCGTACTTGATCGGGCAGGACGGGGGCAAAAAGTTCCTGAATGACGGACTGCCCTACTGCCGGACGCTCGCCCGGAAGCGCTATGTACTGAAGAGTAGTAAAGTAAAAAGCCGGGTATTCTTTATGAATCGATTTAGCGAACCCGCTAAAGGCTGCATAGAACGGATTAATCTGCTCATCTGCTCCAACGCGAAGGTTGAGCAGACGCAACGCTTTTACGCCGATGATGGCGGCACTCTGTACCAGATCTGTCAGGGCATACGTTTGGCTGATTTGACCCGTCTCGGGTGCTGATGAATCTCCGAACAAACCCGACCAGTTCCAGATAATGTAGAGTTCTGAATCAGCCAATCCCTGCTCCCGAAGGTGTTGCCATACAAGTGAATAACGCTCCGGTGTGCCTGTTGCCTTGATGGATACAGATAGTCCCGGCAGTTCAGCCTGAGGGCGGCCAGTGTCATCCTGCACCAGAATGATGCGGTTATTCAGACCGCGAAATGTCAACTCCTCAACCAGGGAATCGTAAAGCTGACGACCGGCATCGAACACCAGCAGTGTAGCCGCGCTGGGCACCGTAACAGCAGGCAGTATGGCGGGTTTCCAACTCGTTTCCAGTGCTACCACGCTGGCATTAACATGGGGTTGCGGGGCTGTGCTTCCAGCCCGAGCTGATGGTATTTTGCCATCGGCAGACCGCTGGCAGAAGTCCTGAATATGAATTAATATGGTTCCCTCATCGTCGCAAAGGGTCAAATCCGAGCGATAAGATTGTGGCTCACTACCCTCTGCCGACTGGGTATATACGGAGCAGGAACGGGGTAATGTCTGATGGAATGAAATAGTGCCAATGGAGAATGGCAGGTCGGGGGTTTCTGATGCCTGCTCCAGCTGAAGGGTTAATGCGCTCTGCAAGGCTCCATCCAAGAGGTATATTTCGTAATATGGGTCGTCGCTGGTAGGCGTCTCAAGTTCCGCCCAGGCGACGCCAGAACCCGTGTAAGCCAATTGAAGCGGCCGAAACAAATTGCCGTAACCGATCTGCATGGCTTCATAGGCTCCATAAATTTCTTCCCGGAGAACAGGCCGCTGGCACTTTCCTCGAAAACGATCGATGTCGAGCAACTGGGGCGATGAATCCGTCAGCTTATACTCGACATGAGCCTGGCATACCAGATTACTACTGGTAAGACTGCCCCGGTAAAAAGAAACGCGGGTAGCGCCATTCTCTGGTGTCGATGCCCAGTCGACAATTAACGGTTGGTTTACTTCGTAATAAAACGGGCCTATCCAGACGACGTCACGCATCTGCATCACCTCGTTCCTGAAAAAACGTCGGGCAATCAATCGGATCAGATACAGATAGGCCACGCCTGGCAGCAGTGCCCGATTCTGATAGCGATGCTGTGTCAGAAATGACTCAAGTCCACTGAACTCAACATCGAATGTGCTCGGCTGAGTCTGCCGAATATGCAGTTGCGAAACGGTTCTACCCGCTGCCTTTTTTGCAACCCAGTAGGTTGTTTGAGCAAACGGATAGGCTGGCAGCGAAATGACCCGATAGTTTGTTCCGGCAAATAAAGCAGACCAGTCATAGGTAGCCCCCGCCGTAATAGCTTGTGCCATTGCGGTCATCTGTACCCTATATGCCGCCTTATTCGTTTGTCCATAGAAGCTCAGAAACGACGCAAACGGCACATCCGTTGTTGTTTTTGATGCTATACCTGGTCGATTACCATACGCTTGCAGCCTTACTGCTTCATCCAGAGCGCTGGACAATTCGGTTACTGTGTCAGCAGCGATGCAAACCCGATACGGATATCGGCTGTGCGCCCGGCAGAGTGTATACGACAAATCGCTGGGCTGTAAATCCGCTTGCTGCTCTGCCAGCCATACGCGTACGTTTTTGATTTTTTGCGTGAGGGCTTCAGCACTCTTGGCCGATAGTGGAAAGAGATACGTCGGCAGTAGTGGCCGGTTGTCCGGTAATAAAGGGGCAGCTTCCAGCACCAGGTGGGCATTGGTACCACTAAACCCAAAGGAATTAATAGCGGCACGTAGCGGATTCTCCGCGCTAACCCAATCCGTCAAGCTGGTATTGACAACGAATGGCGTTTTCGAAAAGTCAATATTCTCATTCGGTTGTGTGAAGTGAAGACTAGGGGGAATCTGCCTGTGTTTGAAGGCCATCAGTACCTTCATCAATCCCGCAACTCCCGCAGCCGCTACACCATGTCCAATGTTGGTTTTTACGGAACCGATTCGACAAAAGGCTGATTCTTTGGTCCATTGGCGAAACGAGTCGGTCAGGGATTGTATCTCGATAGGGTCGCCCAGTTTCGTACCTGTGCCATGAGCCTCTACGTAGGAAATGCTACGTGGATCGATGTTAAAGCGTTGGTATACCTGGGTTTGCAGATCCGTCTGAGCACTCCCACTGGGTGCAGTGATCCCGTTGGTTCGTCCGTCCTGATTCAGACTCGACCCCAAAATAATGCCACTTATCTGGTCGCCATCCAACTGGGCGTTTCGTAGCTTTTTCAGGACCACCACACCAACCCCTTCGCCCGGCACAAAGCCATCGGCCGAATTGGCAAATGTTTTGCACTGCCCATCGGGCGACAGCATATTCATTTTTGCCGATGTGATATGGAGATTGGGGGTCGTCATCAGGTGTACGCCACCAGCCAGCGCCATCTCGCAATCGCCCGCCCGAATGCTTTGAATGGCCATGTGAACAGCCACCAGCGAGGACGAACAGGCAGTATCCACCGTAATGGCGGGTCCTTTCAAATTCAGGTAATAGGCAAGCCGGGCCGATAAGATTGCCAGATCATTGCCCATCAGGGTATAGGCCGAGGGCGATACGTCGTTCTGAGACAGCGCGTTTTGATAATCGCCGGGCCGCATACCAATGAAAATGCCTACTTTTTTCTGTTGCAGACTGTCTTCATCATAGCCTGCATTCTCCAGGGCTTTCCAGCTTTCTTCGAGGCATAACCGTTGTTGAGGGTCCATTAGTGTGGCTTCCATCGGCGAGATGTTGAAAAAAGCCGCATCGAACCGGTCGATATTCTCGACAAAACCGCCCCACTTACTGTTGGTCTTGCCCTCCGTACTCATCTCGCTATCAAACACGTCCTGATAATCCCACCGATTGGCAGGCACCAGCGTTACCCCGCTTTTCCCCTGGCTCAACATGTTCCAGAATGCCTGCACATCACTGGCGTAGGGAAACTTGCCAGATAAGCCAACAATAGCAATTGGCTCAGCAGCACCATCTTCGACCACAGGAGCTTCTACTGGTGAAACATCAGGCGCAACGGGCGAAAAAAAGGCAAAGGGATCACTATCACTACTACCTGAGTCTGTTTTACCCAATGCCGGCAGATGAGGAAGCAACGAATCTGCCACATTAACCGGTATTGTTGGTAGCAACGTCATACCCGGTGTCTGACTCCGGATATAGTCGGCTAACTCACTGATAGTTGGCTTATTATAAATTACAGCAACCGAAATGGTCAACCCAAAATGCCCATTGATTCGAGTCAGAAAACTAACCAGCGATGCCGAGTTGAAGCCCAGCGCATAGTATTTTTTGTGCCGATCAATCTCGTCAGGTTTTGCTTCCAGCACCTCGCAGGCAAATTGTACCAGTAAGGTTTCGATTTGATCGTCGCTTACCTCACTTACATAAACCGGAGCCGGGGTGCTTGTCGATGGAAAAGGAGGAACAGAAAAGAAGTCAATCTCTTCGGGGGTGTTGGCTGCACTTTTTGAAAATTCAGGTTTCGCCATTGCTTCCGCAGACGTAGCAATTAGCTTACTCGAACTCAGGGCGAAGTCGAGAAACTCCTCGAATACAGGGTAGTTATATAAATCTGAAACACGCAGAGAAAGAGAAAATCGTTTGTTGAGCGCATTGGTGAACGTTACCAGCGATGCCGAGTTAAAACCGATTTCGTAGAATTTTTTCTGGAAATTAATTTCAGAACCAGGCACATCCAGTAGTTCGGCGGCCTGTTCGCGACAAAAGTCCAGGTACATTTGTTTGTCAAATGATGGAACTTCGCTGGCAAGTGGTGCCGGCGCTTCTGCTGGTTTTCGGAAAGAGTTCCTTAACGTTTCGCGATCGATTTTTCCGTTTATCAGGCGGGGTAATTCGTTTAGCAACAGGAACCGCTGGGGAACCATAAAATCGGGCATCAGATCGAACGCTTTTTCGCGAATGGCACCAACGGTCAATGCTGACGACTGCGGTACGATGAATGCCAGGATGGTAGCTGCATTTTCACTATTCTTCTCAGCCAGCACAACGCATTCCCGAACATCCTCCAGCTCGACTAACAACTGTTCGACACCACCCAGGTCAACCCGGTTGCCGCGTACTTTCACTACGTTATCCATCCGGCCGAGTGATCTAATACGTCCCTCTTTGTCAAAATATCCCCAGTCGCCTAGCTTAAAAAGCACCTGCCCGGTTGGCGAATTAATAAATTTCTGGCGGGTCAGTGCTTCATCTAAATAACCTATCGCCAGACAATTACCGCTGATGTATAGTTCTCCGGGAACATAGGCAGGGAGTCTGCGTTTTTGGTCGTCCAGAATATGAACGGTCACATTCGCAATCGGCAATGAGTACGGTATAGAATTACCATTCGTTCGATGCGTACTATCAAAATATAAGACACCATTTACTTCTGTAGCGCCGTGGTCATTGAGCAGTAATGCCTGAGGAAACGTTTTTTGTAACCATTGCAGCATATCAGGCGAGAGCGGCTCTCCACAGGTAATCCACCAGCGTACCCTGCTCAGTTTGGTCATCAGATCGCCAGACCCTTCACGCATCATCTTCAGTAGCGAAGGCACTATATTCACACAGCTGACCTGCTGCTTCTGTAATTGCGTAGCAAATGCCTCCGGATCTTTAACAACTGCATCGGGCATAATCACGACTGGCACTCCGTTCAGAACACCACCGAATAACTCCCACATTGATGGCATGAAATTCAGGGTAGTACGTTGGCACATAACATCTCCCTCCTGAAAAGGATACGTTTCCCAAAGCCAGTTAAACCGATTGAGGAGGTGCATCTGCGAGTGCATCACGCCTTTGGGCACACCTGTCGATCCGGACGTATAAAAAATCATTGCCAGGTCTGTCGGAGCGCTTAAACTGCACTGATACGCAGAGTAACTAGTTTCTACCGGCCCCAGATCGTCAATGTTGATTGTCTGAACACCTTTAAGAAACGGTCGATGAAGCAAGGTTTTCTCGGTGAGAACCATACTAATACCGGCATCATTGATAATCTGATCCAGGGTAGCATCTGGCAGGGAGCTTTCGAGCGGTACGTATACTTCGCCCGCCTGCCAGATTCCCAATATGGCCGCTGGCACCCGATGGCTTCGTTCCAGGAAAACGCCAATGCCCATGCCCGGTACAGGGGTGAACGGAATGGCTAATTTGCTGGCTATCTGCTGGGCAAGTACCTGTATAGCCTGATACGAACTTGCCTGGGCCTGTCCGCTAGCATCAATATCAATAACGGCTGTCTGTTGGCCACGCTGCCTGCATTGATCAGCAAACAATTCGTTTATGGTTTTCGTAAAATCGAACGGGAGGATGTCTCCCTGTCCCATACAAATCTCACCACACTCGATATCGACTAACTGCACGTTACCGATGGACTGATTCGGCGTTAATGAGATTTGCTGGTATAGTTGATGCCAGTAAGACCATATAAAAGCCAAATCGCCCTGATCGACAAGTCGATTGAGAGTTGGAAACTGGATACTGCACTCCTTTTTATTCAGTACAAATTGTGTGAGCAGAGGAATCTCATCATGGATCAGGTCGTTGGGTGTTTCCGACGAATCCGTCACAGACAAACAAATCGCTTGCTGACGAATTTTGACCGGAATGGCGTTCCAGTGCAGTGGTTCTGAATTGGCAAACGTAGTGACCGTCTCGTTCAGGACCGTCAGCCATGCCGCCAATGTCTCATCTTCAGGTATTGGCAACGGAACGGCCCGAACCAGTATAGGAGCATCCCCAGATGATGCCCTGGTCTTTCTGGCCTTGGCTAATGGCTTGCCAGCTACTCCATCTGTCAACAAATAAACCGGGCGGTTATCGTGGTGTAGACGATGGCGCACGATTGAAAGTGCGGCTAATAGATAAGGAATAAACTCTTCACTGGTGTTCTGCAAAAGCTCAAATTGTCCTACCTGAAAGCCTTGCTTTTGTTGCGTATTGAAGTTGATAGTCATATCGAGTTGGCGTTGTCAATTACGGGTACAGGCATAGTTGTTGAGCCGGACAAAGAATCCGTACATACCATTTCCACAAGTTGATGTTAATAGTCTCTATTTTACCCGACCTCTACCAGGCAGCCTGATTCCGTTTGGTAAAGCCAGTCACTTGCCTTTAATACATTGCAGGCAATCTGATACATCCATAGAAGTTACCCGACAACAGCCTCACTCATAAGTCGATAAGGCCCCCGATTTATGAGCGCCCTTTCTCCAGACGAACGGCCACAAAGAATCCAGCGCCACTCAGCACATTTGCCGAATGAAGAAGACCCGCCGGAATCCAGATACACGCATTATTGGTTACCGTAAACTCCTCCTCTCCGAGAACGATTTTATAGACAAGTTCATCGGAAGAGATAATAATGTTAATCTCATCGCAATCATCGTGCAAATGGGGGGCCGTATAATCGGCGGGCGGGTACAGAACCGGCGACACCTCATGCACAGCCAGGTGCAGCGGAAATTGCTTCGAAAAATACCGAACGATATTTGCCGTATTGGTGTGAAATGGCACACCAGCTAACGCACTAGGCTCCATGTTGAAGATGAGCGGACTGCCCTGTTCTTCTGGCGGTGTTTTTAGCAGAGCATTCATTGTCTTTACTTGAAGAAGTGTGAAAATCAGCCAATTAGGCCCATACGACTGGCAAAAGATAGGCTTGCCCTTATTTTTTTACGACCAATGTCAGGCCGTCGCCGATGGTTAGCATACTCAAATGGATGCGGTCATCGTTGCGCAGATGCTCATTCAAATTTCGTATGGTCAGAACGTCACTGCTCTGCACTGCCGGGTTTATGACCGTGCCATTCCACAACGTATTGTCGATAGCAATAAGACCACCGGGGCGGAGCAGTTGCAAAGCCAGATTGTAATAATTGACGTAATTATCTTTATCGGCATCGATAAAAATAAAGTCATACAGGTTAAAATGCTTTTGCTCAATCAGCTCCTGCAAGGTTTGTAGAGCGGGTGCAATGCGCAAATCGATTTTATGATCGACGTAAGCTTTCTTCCAGTATTTACGGCCTACATCCGGCCAATTGGGCTCTACATCGCAGGCGATGATACGTCCCTGCTCGGGCAAGGCCAAGGCCGTCCACAACGTAAAATAACCGGCAAATGTCCCAATTTCAATCGTGCGTTTGGCCTGCATCATTTGCAGCAGGAAATACAGAAACTGGCACTGATCGGGTGGCGATTGCATCGACGACATACGCATACCGGCTACTTCTTCGCGAAGCAGTCTCGCAGCTTCGGGCTCTCTCAGAGAGTTGGCAATGACGTACTTGTAGAGCTGGTCGTCAAGCTGAGTGTAAAACTTCATATCGAGTTGAGATTGGCTTACTTCTTACATTCTTCGTAAAGTTTCTCCGTATAATCACGGCCCCAACTTGGGTGAATCGACGATTTCGATACAAATTTCTGGTACTTGTTCATCGCTACATCAATAACCGGACAAGCATTTTTCTTACCTCCTCCAAACTGTTCTGGCGTATAATAGAGGTTTCGGCCCTGAAGATTGTATACGCGGGGATTATCCGGGTTGATCTTTTTGGCTTTACCAAGCATATCGTTGAACTTCGACCCGTATGTGGAAAACCGATTTTGTGGATCGACGGTCATTCTCGACTGCGCAATAAAAGCCTCCAGAATCGATGTTTCATCGTTATCAGCATTCATAGAGCTCAATTTCCTGGCCAACTGTTCGGCTTTTTCCAGATATTGGTCTTTTGTATTTGCATCGGGAAACGAGTAAGATGCCAGCGTATACGCGTAGGACGTCCAATAGATGGGTATCCACTCTGTCGACTTCATGGTCGTAACCCGTTCGAGCCTGTTAATAACCTTTAAATAGTCGCTCGCTGTTTTAGAGGAGAAGATGTCTTTAATGGCACCTTCCATCGTTGTCACATAAACAGAATCTCCCTTACGGTCACCTGTATACGTAGGCGGTAAATTAGCTGATAAAACGGTTTGGCAACCTAAAACCACTAAGAGTGCTGCACGAATCAACGTGTTCATAGTTGTACTGGTTTTGATATGAGACTTTATTTAACTAGTTTGAATTCATCAGGAATTTTGAACTTTGATGAGAAGTAGATTATCATACCAACAAAGAATCCCCGTTGGGTTTGTGGTCGAATAGCATCTCTGGAGCTTTGATCCTGGTAATAACGGTAGGTATATACGAATCGACTGTTTAGCACATTGTCGACCGATGCGTAAAGGATTGTAAAGTTTTTGGCAATGTTCGTGAGGTAGCTCGCCGACAAACCCACATTATGAATTGGTGGTGCTACGCTTTGCAGAAATTGCTCATCTGCCGGGTTATAATATGGCCTGCTGCCCGTATATAGATAGGTGAAGCCTACGTTGAAATTAATTTCCGGAAAGGTGTATTTATAAATAACATTCAGGTTGTGACGCGATGCAAAGGTAGGGACAGTTTCAACGGGATAATTTTGAAAGATGCGTCGGCTGTCAACAAAGGTGTACGTTATCCAGTAATCGGTGTTGCGTAGCGTTTTTCGATCCCGCCAGAATAAGTCAAGTCCTTGTGCATATCCATAGCCTCCGTTACTCAACGCACCAGTTGGAAACCGGAGCGGGTCGGCATCGAATGATCCCGTAGTACGTTCGAGAACCAGATCGCTATACTTTTTATAGAAAGCCTCGGCCTTAAACGTTCGTTTCTCCTTGATAACCTGATAGCTGGCAATGTAATGGAACGCCTTTTCGAAATCTAGTTTATTCGTCACATACAAGTACTTGTAATACGGTGTCTGCGTAAATAAACCAGAAGCGAATGATAGCTGGCTGAATTGACCTGTCTTGTAGGCTATTGTAGCACGGGGTGAAACAACCGCTTTGTTCAACGTACCGGAGTAATCAAGTCGCCCCCCTATTTTCACGCCGAAAAGTGGAGAAATATGCCATTCCGATTCGGTAAAGAGCGATGCATTCCGCTCATTCAGTTGGTAATTATAGGCACCTGCAAAATTATCGGTGTTACGAAGCACGTTCACATCGTTACCAAACAGGAAATTGAAAGAGTCATTAATCGTTTTTCGCAATACGTAGCGCATCTGAAATTGCTGCTCGGTTTTGCCGGCTTTGGCACCGTCGATGTCATACGCATCGTTATTGCGGTTGTACGAAACGGCACCATCCAGTTGCCACGAGTAGTCAGTTCCAAATGACGTTTTGATGCTGGAATTCGCGTAATAGTTATCATTGCCAACGCCATAATTGATCTTAGAGCCAGCTGTCGGCTGATTGTAATCGCTCAGAAATATTCGGAATTTGTTATGGCTGGCCGTAGCATAGGCCTTGATTGTTGTAAAATCGGATGGAGTCCAGACACCGGTGAACGAACCTCCTTGATAATCAGGGCTTTTCACCCACTCTACATTCTGATGAATCAGATTATTCAGCAACCCGGTGTTACCATAATATCCGTTCACCGCAAAAGAGTATTTATCGGTTGCCTTCGATCCAGTTAGGCCGGCACTCATCGCATTCAGGCTGACATTCCAGCCCGACTCATTTAGCTTATCGTTTGTGAATAGAGACAGTACTGACGACAATGCCTGCCCATACTGCGTTGAGAATCCGCCCGTGCTAAACGACGTACTTTTGAACATAAACGGGCTAAACCGTCCTCGCTGTGCTATCCCCGGATTGGGGCTATAAAAGGGATTTTGCACATACATCCCATCAATTAATACTTTAGTTTCCTGGGCGCTTCCGCCCCTCACAAAGAGGCCTTCGGATTCTCCTACTTTTTGCGCACCTGGCAATAGCTGAACGACTCCAGTGATGTCTGCTCCGCCAGCGGCTGTACTGGCAATGTCTAATGGCTTAAGCATGACGTTCTTCTTATCATTTGAGGCATCGAAGCTGCCAGCGCTCACGGTCACTACGTTCAATTCATTAACCAATTCTTCGAGTTGTACATCTATGGAGAAGTTACTTTCCCGATTTAACAGCACAACGGTTTTAGGCTTGAAACCAATAAATGAAAAATTGAGGGTAATTGTGTCGGCTAAGGCTGTGCTGAGGACATAATGGCCCAACGAATCGGTTGTTGATCCATCGTAGGATTTACTAACAGCGATACTCACGCCCGGTATTGGTTTTTTGTCTACGCCGGTTATCATCCCCTTTATGGTTGCATCCTGACCGAGGGCAGATACCGATGGAAGAAGTAACGAAACAAAAAGAAAAATGCGAGCTTGATTACACATGACCTGCAAGGATTGGAGGTTCTAGACAAAACGACCCTGATTGTGAGGATGTAGTTTACCGGACTGGTTGCTCCGTCATCTATGACGGAGCAACCAGTAAATTGAGTGTGTACTGGCTATTTGCCAAACATAGTAGCAGTGGTTGGCCAAGATAAATTTTTATTAGATTTTGCCGATTGAGCAGATAGTCTTGCTGCTTTTTTTACATTTACAGAAAGCGAGGGAGCAAAGGGAGGCATCGTTTTCATAATCGTTGTAGGGTTTAAGATTTGTTTAGTTGGAACGTCGAAAGATGTGTTCTTTTTTGTTTGACAATCGAAAGTTGCTGGATTCTCTTTAGTCGAAGAAATTAATTATACGAAACCACACTTTCCCTATATCAGCAGTTGATTTATTAGGTATGAATAGAGCCTGGTCATATCTTCGGAGCCATTGGCGCAACGTCGTCATCCATCTGTTTGTCTGGTTGTTCTACCTTGCATTCAATAATATATTACTACTTACCAACAGCAACAACAAGGCGAATATCGTCCAACTGTTTGTTACCTACCCCTTAGTTGCGATTCTGTTTTACGTCAATGTATATGGCATTATTGCGCCTAGCGTTGAACGCCGTAAGTATGTTCAAATCATACTAAAAACCATTTTACTGACAGGGGCTTACATTCTTGTTCGCTACATAGTGTTTTTCTATATCTTTCCATTTTTGGATTTCTCCAACGAGTACAGCAAGACACGTGTGATGTTTCAACGATTCTTGCCCGATTCTATCTGGATCGCTTCCCAATACCTCTTATTTAGTTATGGGTATTGGTTCGCTATATATTCGGTTCAGTTAGAACGCAAAAAGCGACGTATTGAAGCAGACATTTCCATTCTGGAACGCGACAAAGCCCGTACCGAGTTGGCGTTTCTTCAGGCCAAACTAAATCCACACTTTCTTTACAATACGCTCAATTTCTTGTTTTCTGATGCACTTGAGGCTTCCCCTCGCTTAGCGGATAGTATCATGTGCCTGTCGCAGATGATGAGAAGCGTTTCGGAGGTTTCCAAGCAGCCAATGGTTTCTGTCAGCAATGAGCTTACTTATATTCGCAACTACTTGAAGCTACAGCAGTATCGCTTTGGAAGCCAGTTAAACGTTCAGTTAACCATTACAGGTACTGAGTATGAACACCATATTTCTCTGCCTCCTCTTACTCTTATATCACTGGTGGAGAATATTTTCAAGTATGGAGAGGTTTTTAACCACTCGGTTCCCGCTCAGATCAACGTGCATCTCTCAGAAACCGGGTTGCGATTTCAGACAGTTAATAAGCGGACTGAAGAACCTAATTATAGACAGGGGGGATTGGGATTAACGAATATCAACAGTCAGTTGTCGATCCTATATAAAGATAATTACACCTTAGATATAAAAGAGGAGGAGGGAATTTTCTCGGTCGATTTACAACTAAGCAACTATAAATCTGCTTATCCACTACCGCTCAATAAACAATCTCAAGAGGCCTAAGTGACTTACATGTTACTAATTTATTACACTTTAATTGTTACTATACCTTATTTTTTAATTTACCAATTGCTAAAAAGATGTTTAATTGTAGACGTTCTAGTTTATATATTGGTCCATTGATCAAATAAAATTAACCTCTTCGTTATGATTAACTGCCTAATTGTGGATGATGAGCAGGCTGCCATCAATGTAATCACGTATTATATAAAAGAAGTACCCTATCTCAATCTGGTAGCTGGCACTACAAGTGTTATGGATGCAGTTGAACTGCTCAAAACCCATTCAATCGATCTGGTTTTCCTGGATATCCAGATGCCTCTGCTAACGGGTCTTAAGTTTATTGATCTGTATGGCGATCAGGTCAAAGTAATTCTGACGACCGCTTACAATGAATATGCTATTGACGCTTTTGACCGGAATGTGATCGACTATCTCCTTAAGCCCGTTCCTTTTGAGCGGTTTCTTAAGGCATCTGAAAAGGCGCTAAACTACTTTAATCATAAAAAAAGCGAGATTTCGGTTGTTCCTGAAGCGGATAAAAGTGAAACCGACTTCATCATTGTTAAAACCGAACGTAAAGGAAAAATGCTGAAAATTAATTTCAGTGAGGTAGCCTATATCGAAGGGTTGAAAAATTACGTCTCAATTTATACCGATAAACACGACCGAATAGTTACCTACAGTGGCATCGGTGAGATCGAATCTCACTTACCCTCTCATTTATTTGCGCGAGTCCACCGTTCATACATTGTGTCGATCCCTAAGATAGTTGGAATTGATGGCAATGAGATTCTGATGAAAGGCTCTCCGCGCATTCCTACCTCCGGGAAATATAAAGAGAATCTACTGGATCTGTTCCAAAAGTTTGCTTTACAAAATCGCTGATACGGCTTCATATTCTAACACGGCTTTAGTTAACTACGTATCAACGTCTTATGGTTACTACCGCAGAAATTAAACTCGGCGATTTTTTTATCCTTCGACGACCTCTGCTACCTGTGGAGGTGTATTATGGTTTGCATTGTGAACTGGAAAACGGGGTTTCCCTTACTGACGCACTTCGGAAAATAGTTAACAAACCTATATGTCAGGAAGCAATTTTCTACGCATCTGCTACGCTACAGAAGCAACTGATCGACTGGTTGAACAATCGCAAACCCGCTTCGGATCAACTGCTGCTGTCCCTCTATAAATACGTAATACGAATGACGACACGATCAACTCCGTTCGGGTTGTTTGCCGGCGTTTCTCTGGGTGAATGGAGCACAGAAACAACACTACGTTTTGAGGAAGATATTCACCAAAAAGTAGCAAGGCTGGACGCCAATATTATTAGTGAAATGCTGGTGACCATTACTGATCTGCCGCTGATTCAACAGCAATTAAAGTATTTTGTTAATCCAACGTGCTGGTTATCAGGCGATGAGATTCGATACGTCGGTTATACGGATGTAAATAAACAGCGATCCTATTTTCTCAACATAGCTCAGAACACGGTTCTTATGTCGCTGTTGCTGGAGCAGGCCCGGCAGGGCAATTCTATTCCTTCGCTGATTAATGCTCTTCATGATGAAGGAATTGAGTCCTTAGCCGCTACTACTTATGTTCAGGACCTTATCAACTGCCAATTATTAGTACCCGATCTGGAGGTCAATCTCACTGGTCAGGATATGATAAGTCACATTAAAGAGCGGTTACTCACTCTTGATCAGTCTAGTTTTATAACTGATCCATTGGTACAGCTGGAGCAATTATTACACGATCCCAGCCTTGAGAATTATGCAGCTGTTGAGGGTCTGGTAAGTGAATTTACGGATGCGTTTAATAAAGACCTCATTCAATGCGACGTTCTATTTCCTGCTGTGGATCTTACAATCGAACGAGCTATTGGCGACCAGATCGGTCAATGTATTCAGGCGTTGATCGGGCTTAACGATACACAGGAGGCTGATACCCTTACCCTATTTAAACAACGGTTTTATGCCCGTTTTGAAGAGCAGGAAGTTCCGCTCTTAATGGCACTAGACCCCGACCTTGGAATTGGATACGACCACGCTCATGAAGATATTTCGCCTTGGCTTGAAATTGTATCCTGGAACGAACCCTTAGCAATGACGACGCCGACCGGCGGATCGTCTGAGAAGCTTTTCAACTTATTTAATGAAGCCCTGCGAACCGGCGAGTTCTGTATACGACTGACAGAAGCCGAGATTTCGGAACTGAGCCCAGATCAACCAAATAGCTCATTACCAGCTAGTGCATACGCGTTAGGAAATCTAATCAATCCATCCGGCCAGCCCATAACAAAAGATAATTTTCAGTTTCATCTAACGCTGGCAGGTGGTCCCTCTGCTGGTAATCTGCTCGGGCGGTTTGCTCATTTGTCTTCCACCATTGCTCAAAAACTCGAACACTGTCTTACAGAAGAGCAGCAGGCTTATCCCGATACCATTTTGGCAGAAATAGTGCACCTTCCGGAGAGCCGCACTGGAAATGTGCTTCACCGGCCAGTGTTGCGACCCTATGAAATTCCGGTACTGACCGCTTCATCAGTTGCGTTGGATCACCAGATTATGCTGGATGACCTCTTTATTTCTGTTCCGCAGGGATCAACGGTCATTCTACGTTCAAAAAAGTTAAATCGACGTATCATTCCGCGACTAACAACTGCCCATAATTATTCAAATGGCTTAGCTCATTACAGATTTCTGTGTGATTTGCAGCATCAGGAGGGAGTCATGAGTTTGCGCTGGAATTGGGGTGCTTTGCAAAGCATGCCGTTTTTACCAAGGGTTCAGTTTAACAACCTTACACTGAGCAGAGCAAGATGGCTTTGGAGCGCAGATGAGCAGGACTCAAGCAAACTATTTGCCAGTCAATGGAGCCATTGGCAACAGAAGTATCAAGTTCCACGCTACATTGTGCTGGCTGAATTCGACAATGAACTTTTGATAGATACGTCGCTTTCAGTAGGGCTACGCGTGTTAGAACAAGCAAGTCGACGAAATAAAACTTTGGTTCTATATGAGTGTCTTTGGCAAAAAAACGAGCCAATAGTAGTATCAGCCGACGGAAAACATTGGTGTCACGAGCTTCTGATTCCTATGAAGATAAACCAGTTCGATGAGAAGTCTCCAACTTACCGCACAAGCACCAGTGGAATAAATTCAGTACAGCGTTATTTCCCCCCCGGTAGTGAATGGCTATATGTGAAACTATATACCGGCCCTGCTGTTGCAGAAACATTTCTCCATCGGCATCTGCCAGTATTGTTACAGCAACTTAAAAACAGCAGGTTACTGATCAATTGGTTTTTCATCCGTTATGCCGACCCTGACTGGCACCTACGCCTGCGATTCCATTGCCAACCCGGCGACTCCACTACCCTATTTGGCGAGGTAAGTAAGTGGTTGAACGATCTTAATCTAGAGTTGAATAATCCTTATCAGATTCGGTATGATACGTATCATCGCGAACTAGAACGTTATGGAGAAAATCATATAAATTTTTGCGAGAATTGGTTTGGCCATAACAGTCAGTTAGTTATTCAATTCCTAAAGACAATTCATAACAGTCAGGATGAGTGGCTTCGGTTGTATGCGGGTTGCCGGGGTGTCTATGAGATATTAAATACCTGGCAGATTAACCCCTCCGATCAGATCAGACTACTGACTAGCTGGCGAGACGCTTTTTTAGAGGAATTTAAGGTGGACAAAGCGATGAAGAAAAAAATGAATGATCTTTTCCGGGAAAAACGGTTGGAATTTGTTGATGCCTTACTCGACGACACGCGGTACCGTCATCTTTATGAGCCTTTTTTCGAAGATACTTCCCCCCTCCTGCCCAACGCTTATCAATCCGACTCTCTATTTAGAAAGCATATTCCTGTTGAATTACTGCCCGATTTAACCCATCTGTTTATCAACCGTCTGTTCATGGCTGACCAACGTAAACACGAACTTATGGTTTGTTACTATTTAACTAAGACACTGAAGCATTTACACTCTTTACCTATGCACAATCCGTAGATTTCTATGAATCATACAACAGGGAAAGGATAAATATTTTCATACTTCTGCCCGCGCCGGACGCGAGCGAAAATGCGCAATACAATTTTGTTACGAATGTTGTTAAGTACTAACATCTTATTCTTGCCCCCAGCGACTTTTCGATCGACTCCCGGAAGCGCATCGAAACCGCTGCTGTTCATGCCGTTACCGTCTTCATTCCAGCCTTTGACGCTTTTTAGAGTTTCACCGGCCTTCTCAGTTCCGCCAAATTGACTGACCAGCTGAGACCATTCGCTATCGGTTGGTACATACCAACCGCTGGGACAGGCATTTTTCGCTGCCTTCCACGTGTACAGCAAGCCCAGCTCTTTGCGATTATTTTCCTTGTCATCATACGCATAGCTACCGTCAACTTTGTAGTTCAAATTTTGGGCCATCCAGGTAACCGTGGTGCCAGTCAACGCATTTTTAAAGCTGATCGTTTTATACGTTTGCCCATCGCGTGAGTCGGTAAAGATGCCGCTGGATTGGGCAATTCCTGGCTGAGTAAAAAACAAGGTAACAAGTAGAGTAAGGATGAGCTGTTTTATCATATTTGGTTGGGTTTGTATAAAAGTGTTGTTAAAACTCCCCACAGAAAGTGTTAAACAAAACCATCACTAAAGCACATACATGCAGGAGTTTAGTCATTTCTCTTTGTATTGAAGAATTTCAACCACTGCGGTGGGCCGCAAAGCTAAAAGTTTGTATCCTGTCGTCTGTTAATGACCTGTAAAAGCAGGTTAACGAAACGTAAAAGCAGCTTTTACGGACTGCTGTGGATTTTTGTCCCTATCCTTCCCGTACTTCTACGCTCGAAAACAGGCAGTTTTCCTCTTTCTTATGCTGGGCCACTTTCGTTGTTTTACCATCGTGATTCCGCTACTTCAACAGCCGCACGCCCCCCGTTGGGGCGAGTCGTTGCCCAGATCAGCCAGCCCAACGGGATAACCAATGAGTACCCTCAACTTCGATCGGACCATGACTATTCTTCCCTTCAGCGATCCGGCGGCTCTTGCCCTAGCCATTCAGGCGATCTACCAAGGGCCCATCCTGGTTCAATTGCCCCGGGTATTTGCTTTGCTGGCCGCCCCTACCTGTAGGGGGGCTCGCCAGTTAGACGACACTAAAGTCCGGTTGCCCGGAAAGCACTACGGTACGGCCATTGGCAGCTTAGCCAAATTTGTCGCTCAAGCTCAGGCCGAGTGCTTACCGGCTGCATTCAATCGGTGTGAGCAGTTCCGGGCTCTAACCGGTAGCTTTATTCGATTACCGTTTCACTCCGCAACGGTTCAGTCTACCACACTTCTGAATGGGACCCATCAAGGCTTGTTACTGGATGAAGAGTGGCGAGCGTTGTTCGAAGGGCTCGAATCGTGCTTTGAGACCAATGCTGCGGAACCGATGTGGAATCATCGCAACTACTGTGCACCTTTGTGTACGAGTTGTAACCTGAGCGGCCATGCCGAAGGGTCTATTACGGAGTATGAGAAAGCCTATCAATTTGGAAAAGCCAGAGGTCTCAGGCTTTTCCTCACCGCTGAGGCCGCGGCTGGGGAGCAGGGGTCGTATCCCGTTCTGGGGATTGAGTCCCATCAGGTTTGTATTCACCGGGAAGGTCCCGGTTTATGGAGGCTCAAAGAAGCGATACCCATGGCGCTTCGAAGTTGGTAAATACCGCTTCTCCGCAACCGACCGACGTAAATTAGATACCCACCAAACAACGGATTAAGGGGAAATAGGCTTGCCAGCTTTTGGTGGACAAGTGTGTCTATAGTTTTGTCTACTAAAAGCTGGCAAGTTTCGTATGTGACGGATATAATTTACAGTTATTAAAAGAGAGCATCTCGCAAAAACGCTCTAAAGTGAGACGAAAGAGCTTTTCTATCTTGCGCTGTTACCCTGCTTTTATCCGGACGTTTTCATAAACGCTAGGGAACGCAGCAGTTGTTCTATTTCCTACTAATTATGCAACCCGTCTCCTCACCAACGAGTAGAAAGTCGATTCTTGCTTCACTTTAACTTTCGGGCTTGCTTATGCATGCTGGGATCAAACACCCAAGACTCCCCATAGATGGAATGATAGTATACCACACAACGGATCAAGTCGTAGTGTTGGTCTAAATGGCGGGCAACCCCTCGATGGCTCGTTTGGTAAAGATTCTGCTTTTCATTGGCTGGAATAACTTTACCTATCCACAAATCGCTGGTCGACAGGTTGGCGGACTCCACCCCTGGAAGAGGGGATAAGCTCGCTTTAAGGACCCCACTCATAGTAGCATAACGCTTGTGTTGGTAGTAATACTGAACACTATCAATAAAAGCAGGTCCAAGGCCAACATTGACCAGGCTCATCGCTGAACCTGAAATGTTATCGTCAATATGATTGGTGTGGTATATATTTAAAATGGGGGTTACAGAAGCATACTGTTGAACCCGTTGTAGATAGGCTTGGTAAAAGGTAATCCCAATGGCACAAAAACTCGAGACAAGGGCCAGCAGACTTAGATAAGTATCTAGACTAAACCTGCGCTTAGGAGTTGAAGCGGACATGCGGTTAAATTAGGGTAGGTTATGGTCAGGATTCGTCAAAAAGAGGATCACTTCTCAACGGGTATAATCCATTTGATTTGGATTGAAAAATACGTAAAAAACGGGTATTAAATAGAGCGTTGGATCATTAGCACGGTAATCCCGTTTCATAGGGGCCAGTCCGAATGTGACTGACTAAGCTGCGGTGTCCGGTTCAGTCGCTGGTCCTGGCGTGGAACCGCCCTGAACGCAGCGGGAGCACCAGATAGCTTTTAAAAAATTATTGGCTCACCAAAACACTCCCAAGTGAGACGAACAAGAATGACTTCTCGATGATTCGGACGGTTCAATGAACAGTAGCTAAGTAAGAAAGATATCGTTAGATAAATCGGTAAGCCTGGGGTAGGTTAAAGAGGAAAGTAACGGACAGCTAGCCAACCAGATTGAGCAAGAGAGTTGGTAGGCTTGTTCCTAAAGTATCCCTTTATTTAAAAAAAATAAGCGATCATTCAGCCTTGAAGGCGTCAGCCATAGGCGACCTTTCCGCCCTTTCGTGTCAACGCTCAATACGTATTTTGCTGAATTGGGTCAGGACCACGCCCGTCAGCACGACCAGGAGTGCAATGAGCTGAAGGCCAGCAACCTGCTCACCAGCCACCAGCCAGCCAATCAAAACCGCAATCAGTGGATTTATGTACGTATGGGTACTGACGATGGCGGGCGGCTGGACGGTGACCAGCCAGGCAAAGGCCAGGTAAGCAATCAGCGAACCAAATAAGATTAGAAAGGCAAGACCACCCCAGGCCTGCGGCCCCACCGCTTGCCAGTCAAAGCTGTTCCACTCACCGTTGACCCAGGCAATGAAGGCCGAAAAAAGTCCGGCCGCTCCTAACTGAATCGTGGTATGCCAAAGGCTATAGCTCCCTGGTTTGATTCTCCGCGAAGCAAATAAGGTACCAATCACCCACAACACAGCGCCTGCCAAAACGATAACTGTCCCTAAAAGCGGATCAGCCGATTGGCCTTCCTGAGAGGTACTCACTGGCGAAAACCGGGCGAACAGCACGATGCCCACAAAGCCAATCAGTAAACCGGCGATAATCTTTTTGTCCCTGAAATAGAGCTTCCAACGCGGATAGTCCAGGAGAACAAACCAAAGCGGCTCGGTCGCCACGACAACAGCTGCGGAGCCTGAGGTGATATACTGCTCCGCGACGACGACCAGCCCAGAGCCACCCACCAGCATCAATACACCACTGATGGACAAATCCCGAATCTCCTTGCCCTGAGGAAAGTGCTGGTTTTTGCTCAAGGCCAGCACGGCCAGTAACAAGCTCGCCATCAAATAGCGGAGGGCAGATATAATAAAGGGCGGAATGTCTTTAAGGGCAAATAGATTAGCCAGATAGGTGGTTCCCCAGACGAAATAGATGGCGATAAAAGCCAAAACTAACCAAAAACGAGGAGTGGGTGCTTTGTTCATACTAACCTTTAAAATGAACTTTACCGGTATGAATTTTAAACTAGAACCTATAACCCTCTAAACTTGTTTTAGCGGTTATATAATTTATTCGCGTTATGCCCATGGGAAAGGTGAGTACGATTGCCGACATGGACCTGATCGGTGGGGCGGCCTGTCTTGATTTTGTGAACACAGCTCTCAACGATGAGTTGCCGGTAGAGCGGCTTCATAGCTATAGTGATTTACTTACCCTCATCGACCGCTTATCACTGCTGGATACCAGTACGCTAGCCGCCTTGAAGGGATTAGTCGAGGAGAATCCGGAACAGGCTGAGCGTGTTTTGCAGAAAGCCCGTGAGGTCAGGCAGGTCCTGTTGACTGTATTTGCCGCCCTGGCCCGGGGTCAGTTTCCGCAGGTGACGGCACAGGTATTCATCTCGTTTAATGAGTCTATCCAGGAAGCGCTCGGTGAGCGAGGATTTTCTGCCCAGGGCGCCAAACTGGAGTTAAGCTGGGAACGGCCTGACAAGGAGCTGATGCAAGCCGTTTGGGTGTTCAGTTTGTCGGCTTACGAGCTGCTGACGACCCAGGACCAAGACCTGATTAAACAATGTGGTGGCTGCGGGTGGTTTTTCCTGGATGAGACCAAGAACCATCGTCGGAAATGGTGCGACATGCAAACCTGCGGCACCAACCAGAAAGCCCGGCGCTACTATCAGCGAAAGAAACAGGGTACTACCTCAACCCTTCGGAGTGAAAAGTGATAAAGTGATCCCTTATGTAGTCTAGAGGGTGGGATTCGCTCCACCTTACATGGCAACGTACTTCTCTCTCAGCCCTAGAGGAATGGCCCAACTTGACAGCTAGTAAAGTTGCCAGTCTGCTTGTAGTAACAATCGGACGTTAAGTTAAATATGAATAATTGATTTATCCGCGAGTGAGTAAACGAGTTGACAGCTATTGAAAAAGCAGTGGCTCTAAAAACGCTCCCAGGTGAGACGAAGGAGCGTTTACGTATATGTGCTTTTTAAACTGGGCGTTTAATTAAACGACCGCTTTGGACAACGCTCAACGACTAGCCCTAGCATACGCCTAAAGGCATACGTGAATGCGTCACAAATACCCGTCGCTTGCCGGGAGCCCGCGAGTCTGCATTTTTCAACCAATCACCTACTTCTTTATCAATTTTACGTTCCCAATATAAACTGGAAAATCTGCTCCCGTATTATCAACGTTCCTAAAATTTAACAGCGAAAATGGCTTACCTGCCGACAGCCCGCACCTCCTACAGTTGCTGTCATAGGACAACTTCAACTCCGTTGGATCGACTACTTTTTTATTGTTAATGAAGACCGCACACTGGCCCCCCTTCAGCTCGAGAGTCACATGGATTTTGGTGCGTCTACTCGTGAAGTCAGGTAAGGGCTTTTTCAGATAAAGACCCTCCCGGTTTCGCTCGCTATTCGCTCCCCCGGCTTCATGCATTTCCAGTTCGATACCCCCGCGAAAATTCGATGCGGCAAGGCGATCGGCATCACTCCCGGCGATCAATTTCAGATCCAGGGTGATCCGATCGGGCCTAAGCACTTCATCTCCGTTTACGCTATACCCGGTTCCATTGCTGAAATGGATCAGTAGCTGGCCGCCTGTCCGCCCGGCGAAATCCGAAACGGTGACCACATCCAGGTCAAGCGTAAAATTCTCGGGTAATAGCGTTGGCAACGTAGTGGGAAAGGTCGCATTAGACCCCAGTCTTAGCCAGTTCCCGTCGAATTCCTGAATGGTTTGGATGGATGAAGGTTGGCCAACCGACCGTACATACCAACCTACTGGCATTCGACCAACCGGAGCGCTGGTAAAATTGTCATCGAGCAGAAGGCCGGGAGCTGGTTTCGTCGAAGCCTTGGTGATACTTGGACGGTTGGAAGATCCCGTTGCCATGCCCACTCTAGTCCCATCAGGCAACTTACCCTTGTAGCTCGACAACCGTTTCAGCATCCCGGGTTCATCAGCGGGTTTATAGACCTTGCCCTTGACTTTTACCGGGTCGAAGAAATAATCATAGATATAGTGGTAGTTTACGTTTTGCGTCAGTGCCTGATACAACTCATACTTCTGAATGCCATCCGCGCGTGTCCAGAATGGAATTGTAAACGTGATGAATAAGGGCTTATCCTGTTTGGCTTTTTCAAACACGTCGGGATTCATTTTCCAGATTTCATAGCTTGCTGTTTCCGCTAGCTTACGAAACGGGTCAACATCTGCGTCAAACGTTCCCGACAACGTAACCGGGTCATCTACTACCGTGGCGGGTTGATCGAGTTTCCCGGCATAAACGTGCTTCCATTTTCTAATCCATGTCCGGTACCTGGCATAGTCTGCCTCCATTCCATCCTGGTATTTAGGGTCCTTATGTGCCTTTGCTACGCCCAGAGCGTAAGGTAAAGCACTCTCACAGGCATCGAGAAATTCGCCCACGGTTACCCGATGAAACGGAAGTTGATTATTCGGCGCGAGGATCACGGCCCGGTTGCGCACGATAAAAGGTGCGCAGGTGGCCGAGATTTTGGGGTCAGCATGCTTGTATGGATCGTTTGCCGCCAGGCGGGACTTGTCGTCTTGTGCCTGCCAGGTGAAATAACACACCTGCGGCCCATTCAGGAATTCGATCGGATTGCTTGGCAGCTGGTTGAAGCCGACCGGAAATTTCTTGTAGGTTTCACTGACTGCAGTAAAATTCCCGTTCGCATCCCGCTTATCATAGCTCACGTCCCAGACGCGGAAGTCGAGATAATAACTGTGTGGCCGATAGTCCTTGAAATCTGAACTAGTCCTTACATTGAGGACTGACTTGAAGGAGCCCACACCACCCACCGGGTGATAGCTCTGCATCATCCAGTCCACCAGTTTATACATTTCCGCTTTCTGCCCCACCGTCAGGGTACGGCCATCGGCCGTCAACGGTTTCCAGGGCTTTGGGGGCACCCAAGTAATCCAGTACAAAATACTATCCTCGAGCATCGAGTCTCTATGCTGGGCAGATGCCCTCAAATACACCAGGCTAAAGAAAGAGAGTAAGATGAATTTTTTCATGACCATGATTCATTGACTTGCCAAATAGGGTAACCTACACCTCAGATTGAACTTCCTGCCATGAATACGTATTCAGCTGGTAGTGAACGTATGCAACGTTTGAGCATTGCCAGTGGTTAAATTCGACTCGTGTAGGCTACGAACTAAGTTGGCCAGCTAGTTAAAAATGATCATCGCTTTAAAGGCTTTCCCAAAGTGAGAAGAGGAGTTACAAATGACTTTGCCTCATAAACAGGGAGTTCTTAAAGGACCAGTTTAGGACCTGTCAACTACAATCTGTTGCATACGGGTGCGTCCTACTGCGGCAAATTGGTCGTTGCACCATTAATTAGACGCTTAAAACGGATATTATCTATTCGGGAATGGGGGTTCCGGGTTTTACATCCACATTATGGTAGGAGACAATTTTCCATGCGCCGGCCTCTTTCATTACCACCTGGAGTAAACGGGTATTGAGTTGCCCCTTGGCATCTAATTGAATTCTGGGGGGAAGCCCTTCTTTGGCAAAGCCAGAGACCTGACATAAGGTCTCCAAAATGGCAACATCGGAGCGGACAAATTTCAGAGACACGATTTTCTGCTTTAAGATCGTATTCTTAAAAAAGCTGTTAAAAATTACCTCGTGCTGGCCTAAAAACGCTTGATGGCCTTTGAAGAACATACCCGCAATATTGGTAAACGTGCCATCGGGGGAAAAGAATTGGGAGTAAGCCGGAGCATCCCCTTTGTTCCAGGCCTGATCCTCTTGTCGGAGGATGGTATGAATCGATAACGAGTCCTGCGCATTTTGCGCGCGAAGGAGGGATGAAGAAAGTACGAGTGTAAGGGCCAAGGCTCGTCGGAAAGCTGCATTTAATTTCATGATTTTGGGCTTTACATAAACCTATTTGTAAGCTACCCAAAGGGATACATCCCACCTAACTTGGTTTATTTATCGGTTAACTAACAGGAACCTTGGCCTAGGCATTCTTATCCGCCACTGGATAGCTCGTAAAATCACTGTGTCATAAAAGGCTCCAAAGTCGAGATTTAGCAGGCATCTCAAAATAGCCGCACGCGATTGGGTTTACAGACCGGTAGCCAGCTAAAGCGAGTCGTACCGGCTAACCCCTCGTAATTATTTTACGATCCCACTCCGGTGAACCGGCCGTTGCGGTACCTTTTTGAAGATATACTTTAATTAGCCATTTACTTGAATTTGACTTCCACTAAAAAGTAGTGTGGAATCTTGTAGCTGTCGTAAAGGTGTTCCGGATCAACCCCGGATTAAGCTACTTCACAATAAGCTTCACTTTTATCCGCTCTTATATAGGGCGTCATAAAAGCCAGTATATACTTGTCGGCCTCGGGGGCAATGGATACCTGAGCTTCTCTAACAAAGTAACTTTTGAGCGTAAATTTATCCTTCTCGCCCAGGTCAACAGGATAGTTTCCACTGGCTGAAAAACCATTAAGTTGAACGGTTTCGTGTACGATTTAAGACGATAATGGCAAAGGTCAAGCTGGGCCGCAACTCAGCCAGTAGCGTCCATTTGGCCAAGCGTTTTTTTACTTGACCTCGTAACACATTGACTAGCTGTACAAATTATTGTTGATGGACTATTTCGTATGAATGGGGGTGCTCCCCCTTAGTTGCTTATCGAATGAATACCGTATTAATTGTCTGTTGAGCCAATCTCATCTTTAACCCGGCCTACCACCGCAAATAGCGGATCACTCCAGCCACGCGGGCTACGATCAAGGACCTCTATTTGGTCGAACAGGCCGGTTTGCTCATAATACGAACGGACCAACTGCTGATGTCCCAGATCATCGAGCGATTGCCAGATGGCAACGGCCTTAGTAGGAAACATGCGATTGGAGAACACGGTCAGGAACGGACTGCCGGGCCGTAACACGCGCGCCAGCTCCCGGTAAACAATCACCGGCTGAGTCAGGTACTGCACCGACACCGTTACCATGCCACCGTCGAAGGTATTGTCGCGGTAAGAGAGGCTGGGTGTTTGGTTCAGGTTCTGTACCACGTACTCGGTGAGTTGTGGGTTGGCCTTCAACTCGACCTCGTTCATGCCCAGTCCGGCTACGCGTCCGTACTGTATGTTGGTAGGCAGGTGGCTTACCCAACTGCTCATCAGATCGAGAATAGTGCCGCCAGCGGGCAAATATTCGGCATATAAGTTGGTGGTAGCCCGGACGGCAGCCTCGTCGATGTGGTTGACCAGGCGGGGCTGCCCGTAAAATTGCCGGTCGTCGGTTTCGTCGTACCGTTGAAATGGGTTATTGGCGGTCATAAGAAGCATGTAACTGATCAAGAGCCTAACCGATCGTTTATAGGGGATGTTTTGCTGGATCAGGCGTAAAACTGATCAAGAAATGAGCGAACTTACCCACCATGCTTAGTCTGCTTTGGCTATAATGGTCCGCGTTTTATAGGGGGATCGATTTGTTGACTTGTTACCGTTTATCGGTCTGCCACAGCGTCACGGGGCCGGTACCACCTATCAGCCGGTGTTTCGTCCGCAGTACCACTTCTCACTCCGTGCCAATTGAATTAACGAACCCAACGGCCTGGTCTATTTCGACGGTGAATACCACCAGTTTTACCCCTACAACCCCTTCGGTGTGCGCTTGGGACATATGATCTGGGGCCACGCCCTAAGCCGTCATCTGGCTTACTGGCATGAGCGCCCGCCCACCATTAACGGAGAAAACAACACCATGATCTTTTCGGGGAGCTGTGTCATTGATAAAACGAACAGCAGCGGTTTTGGCCGGGGCAGTACCCCACCCTCGACTAGTCCCCATTCAGGGCCACTTCCACCCGCAGATACAACCGCCGGACCTAGGTGGCCACAAACTGTTTACCCTGACTAGGTACCTGGGCAACTTATCAGATCAATTCTCAAATAAGGCTTCAATAAGTAAACGGATAAATTTTCTATAGTTATTAGCTCTACCTGATCAGTCCTGTTCACAGCGGCAGATAGAGCCAGGGATGCCTTCCTGAACAATGTAGCCCGTAGGCACATCTGTAATCGTAACCGATCAAACAGAACGCTCTCTACTAGTCAACGTAAAGCTATATGGCCGCTCTGAGAATTAAGTCGGCAAGGTGATCGTGAAGGTGGTTCCCCGCCTTTCCTGGCTCTCGACGGTCAACTGACCGCTGTGGCAGTCGACATATTGCCGGGCGATGAACAGGCCCAGGCCCGTTCCCTGTATGCCATCGGTATTACTGGCCCGAAAGAACGCCTGAAATAGGGAGGCCTGCTCGCTGGACGGGATACCCATGCCCGTATCGATTACCTGGAGCACCAGACAGTTCGTTTGGAAGGAAAGGCGAAGGACGGGGGGCGCATTAACCGAAAACTTGAACGCATTACTCAGCAGATTAGTCAGCACATACCCCATCAGGTTGGCATCCAGATTGACCCGGCGGGGTGTTCCCTCAATGAGCAATTGTACGCTCCGTCCATCAGGGCGTCGACTAAAATGCGTATCAACCAAGTCCTCACACAGGGCAATGACATCCGCTGAATCAGGTGCATACGTTACTTTTCCGGCTTCGATCTGACCAATCGTCAGTACATCCGTCAGTAATATCCCAAATTGATCAACCTGCTTTTCGATCACACCCAGGTGTTTTTCAACGGCCGTCCGGGCACTAGCCATTGGTAGATCCAGATACAGTCTGATCAACTCGGTACTGGACTGAATGGTCGTTAGCGGGGTTCGGAACTCGTGTGAGGCCGTAGCCACAAACTGGGACTTGAGTTGGTTGAGTTCCTGCTCGCGCTGGAGCGATTGCCGCAGAACGAACTCCTTTTCTTTCTGGCTGGTCACATCACTGGCAATGCCAATATGGCGCAGTACCTTTCCTTGTTCATCATGAATAATAAAGGTCCGAATCAGCAACCAGCGCAAGGGTTCGTTTTTCAGTTGCAGCCTATAATACAACTCCCCTTCGATACCCGCTTTATACTGCTCAGTAAAAGCCAGCACTGTGGGCAGGTCGTCAGGGAAGACATCGTGCATAAATAAGAGCGGCTCCTGGTGAAATTGCGCAACCGTTGTTTTCCAGACCCGCTCGAAGGCGGTATTGACATACAGCAATTGAAAGGGATTAGCCGAATGAACCCAGAACACCTCATCGACATTTTCGGCAATTTCCCGAAACCGCTGCTCACTTTCCTGTAGTTGTTGCCGGGCGGCCTGTTTCTCCAGTTTAACCTGGAGTAACTGCATATGGAGTGCCTGATCCTGAATTTCCTGCTTCTGCTGAAGTACTTCCCTGGTGCGCACCTGCACCAGGTTTTGTAAAGTGACCTGCTGCATCTGGATGCGTTTAATCCGCAGGCGATACGCCCCGTAAAGACTGCCGATCAGCAGAAAGGCAACCAAACTTATAAACCACCATGTTTGCCAGAAGGGTGGTTTGATGATGATTCGGAAAGCGGTTCCCTGTTCATTCCAGATGCCATCATTATTGGACCCTTTTACCCGAAATGTATAGGTGCCTGACTCCAGATTGGTGTAGGTCGCCACCCTGGTGTGACTTTTCAAATGCCAATCCCGATCAAATCCCTCCAGTTTATAGCGGTACTGATTCTTCTGAGGGATTGAATAATTTAAAGCTGCAAACTCGAAACCGAGTGTCGATTGGTCATAGGTGAGGGTAAGTTGATTAGATCGAAGCCAAACCGGTTGATTGAAAATACGAAGCTGCGTGATGACAACGGGGGGAATAAAGGCGTTATAGCGTAATCGATCCGGATAAAAGCTCGTCATCCCGGTAATGCCCCCAAAAAATAAGTTACCTTGGAGGCCTCTACAAACCGCCATCCGGTTGAAAGACCCTTTCTGTAGCCCGTCATCGGTCCCGAAATTGCGGAATGTGTTGGTTTTGGGATGGAAGACCGATAGGCCTTTATTGGTACTAATCCAAAGGTTTCCTCCTTCGTCGCCAACCATACCCTGAATGACATTATTGGCTAAACCTTGCTTTTCCGTATACGAGACAAACGACTGCGTCCGGGACTCAAACCGATTTAGCCCACCGTAGGTACCGACCCAAATCTGGTGCCGGGCATCTTCGTAGAGGCTGTTTACTAAATTATGGCTTAAACTAGCGGGCATGTCCCGGTTGTGCCGATACGAGCGGAATGTGCCGCTGCGGGTATTAAGCAAAGTCACCCCGTCTCCTTCGGTCCCAATCCACAAGTTTTGCTGGTGATCATAGCACAACGCACTAATATAACCTGGTGTCAGGTGGCCCGTATGAGTTGGATCAGCCCGATAATGTGCAAACGTGCCGGTCTTTTTCGTATAACAGCTAAGACCACCCCCCATGGAGCCTAGCCAAATTGTCCCTTTCTTTCCTTCAACAATGGCTGTTACCGTTTCATGATTGAGTCCTTTTGCATCGCCCCGTAGGGTAAAGTTGAGAAAGTCACCGGACTCTTTTCGCCACAGGCTCAATCCCCCTTTGTAACAGCCAATCCAGATATCCCCATCGCTATCCTGGTAGAGACTCATGATAAAGTTACTACCCACACTCGTTGGATCGGCGGGATTATGCTGGTAGTGAATATAGCGATGGGTTGATTTGACCAGCACATTCACCCCACCCCCATCGGTTCCGATCCATAAGTTGCCCTGGGTGTCTTCCAGAACCGCCATCACATTGGGATTCGAGAGGCTGTTGGTCTGGTTAATATCTTTTTGATAGCGCGTAAAGTTGGCCGACAGGTGGTCATAAAAGTTAATACCTCCGCTGTAGGTTCCAATCCACATGTTACCGCTCCGATCGGGGCAAAGGGCATAAATAGAGCCATTATTGAGCCCGTCAGGATCATTCTCCTGATAGGCATACTGGGTGAAAGCGGTCCGGCTTTTATTAAGTACGCTGATGCCTTCGTTTTCGGTACCGATCCATAAATTCCCCAGCCTGTCTTCCGCTATGGTATTGATGTCATCATCGAGGAGCGAACTGGCTACCGCGGCATCGTGCCGAAAATGAGTAAACGATTTTCCATCCCGATTCAACCGGTTTAATCCCCCTCCCTGAGTAGCCACCCAAAGCCGCCCCTGCGAATCTTCAAACAGCTTTTTTACGCTATTATGGCTGATGGACGTTTTATCCGTTGGTCGATGTTTAAAGGGATGAAACGTGCCCGTTAGGGGATCAAACCGGTTCAATCCCCCTCCCTGGGTAGCCACCCAAACTTGCTCCTGACGGTCCACGAGTACATCCTGAACCAGATCATTCGGTAGGCTTTTCGGGTCACCGACCCGATGTTGGTACCGGATGAACCTGCCGCTGGTCGGATTAAACTGATTGAGGCCGCCTTCGGTAGCGATCCAGAGCATGCCCTGGCCATCTTCGGTGATGGCCAGGACGTGATTACTGCTGAGGCTTCTGGAATTAGTTTCTGATCGGGTAAAGCGGATAAATCGCCCTGTTTGCTTATCAAACCGGCATAGTCCCCCGCCGGTGGTTCCGACCCACAAGTTTCCTTTTCGGTCTTCATAGAGGGCCCCGATATAATTATCGCTTAGGCTAGCAGGTTGACGGGGATCGTTCTGGTAAAGCGTAAAGGTATACCCATCGTATTTATTGAGGCCATCCTGGGTCCCAAACCACATAAAGCCCTGCCGATCCTGGAGAATAGCGGTTACATTACTTTGCGATAAGCCTTCGTCGGTGGTTATGTGCTTAAAGAGTACCTTACCGGTTTGGGCCTGGGCTGATTGGTAAAAACTAAACCAGATTAGGATCAACAGTAGGTTAGGCGCGCGACCAAACATGTAAAGGGATAGCTACGAATAGCATAAAATGTACTCTAAATATAGTAACATATTATGGACTAAATGCGAAATTAGTTAACAAGTAGTCCTCAATGATTATAGTCAACGGCTATAGTGGGTAGGAAATAAGATGATTAAATGACTGTTTTCTGTCTGGCTAATCAAAAAAACGTTCAGTTGAAGCTCACCCCAGTCCAATACGCTGAACTACTAAACTGAAGAGTTTTATTGGACGAAAAAAGACTGTTTATATCCCAAAAACCGTCAGGAAACAGCCCTATGGCTCGTCCTGACGGTTTTAAAACGATTGACGATGTGCGTCTAATCAATACCCCGGATTCTGGGTCAGGTTCGGATTTAGATCGCGTTCGCGCTGCGGAATGGGATACAGCTTATGCGTTTCTGTGATGCTGGTTTTACCCTTCGCTTTCAGCAGTGGCACTAGCCGATCGGTTCGTACCAGATCGAACCAGCGGTGCCCTTCGGCGTTGAATTCCCAGCGCCGTTCGTCCCAGATGGCCTGCCGGAAGGCGTCTTTGGTCAAAGCGGTTGTAAAATCGACCGATGAAACGCCGGTTAATGGAAATCCGTAAGCCCGGCGATGAATGGGATTGATGGCATCCAAAGCCGCAGCCGTAGGACCACTGATTTCGTTCTCGGCTTCGGCAAACATCATCAACACATCGGCGTACCGAATGATCGGAAAATTATTGTTGGCATCGCCGAACGCTCTGGCCGACGGATCAACATATTTATTGAAGTGCTGGAACGTGTTGACGGTTTTTCCGGCACCGTCGACGTACGAATTAATAAACAGTTCCTTGCGTTTATCACCGGTTTTGAAGCTGTTATACAAATCCGTCGTCGGAATAAACGACCCGAAACCACGGCCAGTGACGGGTGAGTTTTCCGGCGCAAAATACGTCACCATGCCGCTGCCCTGGCCACTACCTCCACCCACGAACTGAATCTCAAAAACAGACTCTTTGCCGTTTTTATTCGATATGGCAAACACATCGATGTACTTGTCGAACAGGCCGTACCCGTATTTAGCGGCATTGTCGATCACTTCTTTGGCTTTGGTGCGGGCGTTGGCGAAATCTTTACGAGTCAGGTAAACCCGCGCCAGCATCGACTTGGTTGCGCCAGCCGTCACCCGGCCCAGATCGGCACCGGTAAACTTGTCCGGCAGAGACGTTTCCGCATCGGTCAGGTCCTTGATAATCTGCGCATACACCTCATCCGCGCTCGCACGGGCCACGTCTTTTCCGACACTCAGCGACTGGGTTTCTTTTAAGATCAGCGGCACTCCGCCGTACCAGCGTACGAGGTAAAAATAATAATAGGCCCGCAGAAATTTTGCTTCACCGATCAGCCGCTTTTTCAGGGTTTCGTCCATCGTAATCCCCGCAATTCGGTCGACGGCGGTATTGGCGCGGTTGATACCCTGGTAAATCACCTGCCAGGTTTGCAACACCACACTATTTGTGGGAATAGTCTGGAAACTCCAGAGCTGAACCCGGTCGGCATTGTTCAACAGGGGGTCCATATCATCCGACGGCAGATCGCCCATGATGATGAAATTCCGGCTTTGGTCGCCCACCTGGTTTGAGATATCATAGACGGCATTGACAGCCGCCGTAGCATCGTTCGCATTCGTATAAAAATTGACCGGAGCCAGCGACGAAGGTGGCGTTTCTTCCAGCGAACAGGCCCCCAGCCCAAACGCCAGCGTGGCCATTAATAAGATTCGATTTGTTTTCATAAAGAGCTAAAAGTGGCGGGTTAGAGTGCAATGTTCAGTCCGGCCAGAATCATTTTATTACCCGGATAGCTACCGTAGTCACTACCCTGACTTAGTGTGCTTTGTCCAAACCGGTTCACTTCGGGATCGAAACCGCTGTATTTGGTGATCGTAACCCAGTTCTGGGCGCTGACGTACACCTTCACATTGTACAGCTTGATTTTGCTCACCAGCGACGCCGGTAACGTATACGACAAATTGATATTCTTCACCCGAAGGTACGATCCATCTTCGATCTGACGACTCGAAAGTACGTAGGCATTCCCAACAGCGTTGGCGCGCGGAATCTCGTTGCTCGGATTGGCCGGTGTCCAGCGGTTCAGGGTTTCTGCCGACTGATTACTCACCCCCGTCAACGATTCCAGTTCGAACCGGTTGATGTTAAAAATGCTGTTACCGGACGTTCCCTGCATGAAAATGCTCAGTTCAACGCCTTTGTACGAGAACGTATTGGTGATACCACCGTATAGTTTCGGCTGAGCATATCCCAGAATGACGCGGTCATTAGCATTGATCGCTCCGTCGCCATTTTGGTCGACATACCGACGGTCGCCAGGTTTAGCGGTTTTCTGCGCCGAACCATCCACTTCACTCTGGTTCTGAAAAATACCGCTCGACTGATAGCCGTAGAACAAACCAATCTGCTCACCAACCCGAACCAGACCCGAGTTTGGCAACTGAAGGTGTCCGCTGGCATCACCCGATGCAAATTCTGTTTGATCGCCCAAGTTCAACACTTTGTTGCGGTTGGCAGCAATGTTGAATGCCGTCGTCCATTTAAAGGCTCCGTTCAGATTGGTCGAGTTGATTCCCAGTTCGAAACCCTGGTTGCGGATACTTCCCAGATTTTGCAGCGCCGACGCATAGCCCGAAACGAAGGGCAGCGGCACGGATAATAGTAGATCGGTCGTTTTCTTGTTGTAATAATCCGCCGTTAGGGTGATCCGGTTATTCAGCACCCCCACGTCGATACCAATGTCTGCCTGAGCCGTGGTTTCCCAGCGTAAATCCGGGTTTGCCACACGCGACGGCCCAACGCCAATAACAACGGTATTATTGAAGTTGGCATTCTGGGTTCCCAGCGTTGCCAGCGATTGATATTGCGGGATTTCCTGATTACCACTTAACCCGTAGCTAAACCGCAATTTCAGATCGTTGATAACGGTATTGCCTTTCAGGAAATTCTCTTCCGTCAACCGCCAGGCTACCGAAGCCGACGGGAAAACCGCCCATTTGTTGCTAGCCCCAAATCGCGATGAACCATCGGCCCGCACGGTAGCGGTCAGCAAATATTTACCGGCATAATCGTAGTTAGCCCGGCCAATGTACGAGTTGAGCTGCCAGTTACTGGCCGACGAAGCCGGAACCAGGGCCGTGGAAGCCGAGCCCAGGTTTTCGTACGTCAGAATGTCGTTGGCAAATCCCTGCGAACGCGCTTCGACACTTTCAAACCGGTTGCCCTGCATGGTATAGCCCGCCAGGAACGTCAGGTTATGAGCGTTCGCGAAGGTTTTGTTGTAGGTCAGGGTATTTTCGTTCAGCCAGGTCGATGATTGCGTGTTGATAATCGACGCCTGACCACTCAGCTGCGTACCGGTTGCCGTATTCCGCGACAGATATAAGCTACGTTTCGAGTAATTTACATCTGCCCCGAAACTCGTCCGGAATGTTAAGCCCGGCAGAATCTTGTAATCGGCGAATACACTCCCAATCATCCGCGTGCCAACCGTCAGGTTAAACGTTCCCAACGCCTGACCTACCGGACTACCAATCTGAATTCGACCGGGCGTATTGAATACCACCAGCGAACCGTCCGGATTGTAGACCGGCTGCGTGGGCGAGAAATTCAGGGCGCTGTACACGACAGTGCCGCTCGTTCCTCCATCCGCATCCGTCGGAACGGCATTGTTGCGGCTCCGGATCACGTTCAGGCTGGTTCCGATGCTAAATTTATCGTTGATTTTATGATCGAAATTGAAGCGGAATGAAGCCCGGTCGTATTTCGAATTGATGATAATACCCTGCTGATTCAGGTAGTTGGCCGAAACAGCATAACGCGTTTTATCCGAGCCGCCCGAAGCCGTCAACTGGTAATTTTGTATGGGTGCATCCCGAAAAATCTCATCCTGCCAGTTGGTTCCCTCGCCAAAACCGGCGATTTGCGCGTCTGTAAATACCACTGCCCGCCCCGCATTTACGTTAGCTTCGTTCACCAGCGTTGCGTACTGCGTCGCGTTCAGCATCGGAAGTTTTTTTCGCACCTGCTGAATCCCGTAATAGGTCTCAAATTCGACGCGGTTTTGACCCGACTTCCCGCGTTTGGTCGTGATCAGCACGACCCCGTTGGCACCCCGTGATCCGTAAATGGCCGTGGCCGACGCATCTTTCAGGATTTCCATCGACTCAATATCGTTTGGGTTCAGGTTGGCACCACTTTCGTTGTAAACCGGAAACCCATCGATCACGTACAGTGGCTCGTTCCCGGCGTTGATGGAATTTCCACCCCGTATTCGGATCGTTACGCCACCGCCTGGTGCATTGGATGCCTGCGTTACCTGCACCCCGGCAGCCCGTCCCTGAAGGGCTTGTCCGATGCCCGTTACCGGAACGGATTTGATTTCCTTAGCCGTTACCGACGACAGCGAACCGGTCACATCACTTTTTCGCTGCGTACCATACCCCACCACCACTACTTCTTCCAGCGCTTTTCGGTCTTCTTCCAGCGTCACCGTTAACTGGCTGCGCCTTCCGATGGCTACGTCCTGCGAAACGAAGCCCAGGGATGAGATGACCAGCGTACCGTCGGACGGAGCATTCAAACTAAAATTGCCCTGCGCGTTGGTGGACGTTCCGGTTGAGGTGCCCTTCAGGACAACGTTCGCGCCAGGGATAGCGTCTCCGTTCGCGCCAACTACTTTCCCCGAAACCGGGGCGGATTGCTGAGCCATCAACAACGAAGGGAATTGCAGGCATACCAGCAAGGCGAACCAGATCCACCGGCTGATATGAATACCATCTCTTTTCATAAGACTTAAACAAATAGGATATGTAATACCATCGACTCTCATTGGATTTGTTGACTAAAAGATTTTCGGTTCGCTCAGTTTATGAAGCAATATTAATTAGCAGGAGCCTAGAAAATATCGGAATAATCTAAATCGAACGGTTTGTCCACCTCTTTGAACAGTTTTTTACGCCTATGAACGATTTGTCCACCTTTTAGGCCATTAGACACCATCAAGAAAAAGTTGTACGTAACTAAACTTGCACTGCCAACATTTTTAAGGAATAATCCATGTGAGAAAAAATAGACTTGTGATCACCTTTGCCGAAATTGGATCAGTGATGCTACTCGTTTCATTGCTCCTGTATCTGCTATCGATCGTACTATAGACGGCTCATCCCCATAAACCGGCATGGTCGGTCAACCCCTCTCATGATCCGCAGGTAGACGAAGTGCTACGTAACCTGCCCATTCGCGATCCAATTATCTGGCTAAACTAAACCCCATCAACTAGACGCATGAAAACAGGCAGGTTCATTTTCGCATCCCTTATTGTCGCCTGCTTCCTGGCAGCATTTGTACCAGACTCCCTGATCAAAACAGCCTTTAATCAGGCTGAACAACAGACGAAACGAATGCTCAAAGACATAGCCGCTGCGAAGAATTCGGCAGGTACGAACGTAGCGCTGGTGTCGCCCAGAACACTCGACAAAACGGGCGCCCTACAACTGGTGCCCGCCCGTGACTGGACAAGCGGTTTCTTCCCCGGCGAATTATGGTATCTCTATGAGTACACGGGGCAGCGGGCATGGGCCGACCAGGCTCGGCTTTACACCGCCAGCCTGGAGCGGGAGAAACTGAATACTGGAACGCACGACATGGGGTTTAAGCTGTATTGCAGCTATGGAAATGGGTATCGGTTGACGGGCGACAAGGCCTATCGCGAAGTTATTATTCAGGGTGCGCGAAGTTTGATAAAACGATTTAAACCAACAGCGGGTATCATTCGCTCGTGGGATCATCATAAGGAAGTCTGGCAATGTCCGGTCATCATCGACAACATGATGAATCTGGAACTTCTGTTTGCTGCCACCCGCCTGACGGGTGATTCTACGTTCTATAAAATCGCCGTTACGCACGCGAAAACGACCCTACAAAATCATTACCGGCCAGATCATAGCTCCTATCACGTTGTGGATTATGACACGCTGACGGGAAAAGTGCTTAAGAAAAACACGCACCAGGGCTATAGCGATGAGTCAGCCTGGGCGCGGGGACAGGCGTGGGGGTTGTATGGGTACACGATGTGTTACCGGGAAACGAAAGATCCCCAATTTCTGAAACAGGCCGAAGCGATTGCCCGCTACATGCTCAATCACCCAACTATGCCCGCCGATCTGGTGCCTTATTACGATTTTGATGCACCCGGCATTCCGAACGAACCACGTGACGTATCGGCCGCTGCGGTTATGGCCTCAGCGCTGTATGAGCTTAGTACATACCGTTCCCCATCACCGTATCGCGATAAAGCTGATCAGGTGATTGGCAGCCTGGCAAAACGATATACATCGCCGATTGGCCAGAATCATGGGTTTTTACTTCTACATAGCACGGGCTCTAAAACAAGCGAAATCGATGTACCCTTAGTTTACGCAGATTATTATTTTCTGGAAGCGCTGCTCCGTTCTAAAAAACTTAATGAGAAAAAACCACTGTTTTAACCTTATACCACCTCTTCCAACGGATCAGCCCTTTGTTGGCTGTATTCAGTAGGGGTTAGACCAAACTGAGCGCGGAATGCCCGACTGAAATACTTCGGGTCGCTGAAACCAACGGCAAAAGCGATTTCGGATACGTTTGCTTTGCGCTGTTTCAGCAAAAGTTCTGCTTTTTTCAAGCGGGTTGTCCGTATCAAATCAATGACCGACAACCCCGTTAGCATTTTCACTTTGCGGAACAAAACCGGACGACTCATCCCCATCTCGCTCACCAGACTGGTAACGTTAAAGTCAGGATCGTTGAGGTGCGAATTCAAAATGGTCATCAACTGATTCAGGAATTTTTCGTCCGGGTGGTCCAGTTCCTGTGCTTGTGGCTGTAACGTAATGAGTTGATGATATTTGGCTTTCAACTGCTCCCTCAGCAGTAGCAGATTGCGAACCCTGGCCTGAAGTAAAATTGGCTGAAAGGGCTTGGTCACGTAATCATCAGCACCGGTTTGCAGGCCAGTTAACTGACTGTCTACCGAGCTTTTAGCTGTCAGCAGAATAACCGGGATATGATTGGTCCGCTGGTCGGATTTGAGGTGGTGGGTTAGCGAAAAGCCATCCATGACGGGCATCGACACATCAGCGATGATCAGGTCGGGCAATACGTGCGCGGCTTTCTCCCAGGCGATCGCCCCATCAGCGGCTTCAAGTATCTGACAGGTTTCGGAAAACAAATCCCGGATATACCTTCTGATATCGTCGTTATCATCAACAACCATGATCAATGGTCTGTCTGAATCCGGCAAATCATCCGAGTCCGTTTGTAGATCGGTTAAGTCAGTAACCAGGGATGGCAGAAGCGACGGAAGCGTGTTTTGTACAGGCTGCGATGCCTCGATTTTCGGATAAGTGAACTCAGGATTTGTTAGCGGAAGCAAAACAATGAAGCGCGTAAACCCCGCTTGCCCCGGCCGACTTTCCTGACTCTCGACGCTTATTTTTCCTTTATGCTGCTCAACAATTTGCTTGCTGAGTGCCAGCCCGAGGCCAAATCCAGAATCACGCGTTTTCGTTTGGCCAACCTGATAGAATTGGTTGAAGATGCGGTCTAAATCATCTGCCGGAATGCCGCTACCCGTATCTTCAATCGTAATTCGTGCATGGCCATCGGCGCCTGATACCGTACCGCACGCCTGCAAACGAACAGAAATAGTGCCACCCGCTGGCGTGAATTTAACCGCGTTCAGAAGCAGGTTGTAGACTACTTTTTCGAATTCTCCAGCGTCGAACCAGGTCGGTAGAGCAGCTATTTCCGATTCATTGGTCAGCGTTATCTGACGAGAATGGGCGTGTTCACGAAACGAGTCTGTAATGTTACTTAAATACGCGACCAGGTCGGTTCGTTTCCATTGTAACTGAATATTCCCGGTTTCGTGCTTTCTAAAATCTAGTAGCTGATTCAGTAATCGTAACAGCCGATCGGTGCTTCCCCGCATAATGGACAATTGCTTCCGAATGAACGGATCGCCAGCGTACTGGTCGGCCAGGACGTCAATGGGCCCCATCACCAGCGTTAATGGCGTTCGGATCTCATGAGCGATCTCGGTAAAGAAGTTCAGTTTTAGCTGATGGAGTTCCTGTTGCCGGGCTTTCTCGGTATGTTCGACTTCCAGTTCGTGCGCCAGTTTTAGTCGATTTCGGTTAAACCGGGACCAAAGCTGTAATAATCCCAAAAAGGTTAGTGCGTAGAGTACATAAGCCCAGGTCGTTTTCCAGAAAGGCGGCAACACCTTGATTTTTAATTCCAGCGGTTTCGAACTCCAGACATGATCATTGTTGGCCCCCTTGACCTGAAGCACATAATCACCAGCAGGAAGATTCATGTACATAGCCCGAGGATCGCTTACGTAGTTCCAGGATTTGTCGAAACCCAGCAGCTTGTACGCGTACTGATTCTTGTTGGCGTTGATGTAATTGAAACCAGCAAAATCAAGCGAAAACACATTTTGGCGATGCGTGAACGTAAGCCCTTTTTCGTAGTTTATACCTGATTCGTCGGTGTTGTCGGATGATAGACTTGTGACTGGTTCATTGAACAAACGAAGTTGAGTGAATGCCAGCGGGTGCACAATGGTATTGCTACGTATGCGGTCTGGATGAAATAAGACAATGCCGTCGTACCCCCCAAAATAGAGGTTACCATGCTTATCCTGGTAGGTTGAATTGGTTGTAAATTCTTTACAAACCAGCCCATCAAATTTATTGTAACTTGAAAACAGAGCCCGATCGGGATCTAATTGAGTCAGTCCTTTATCAGTGCTGATCCACAGATGCCCCCGGCTGTCTTCCTGAATGCCAACAATCGTATTACTGATTAATCCCTGCGCCATTGTAAAGTGGCGAAATGTCTGTTTACCAGGCAACAGCACGTTTAATCCCCCGTCGCGTGTGCCAATCCAGAGTCGGTGCTGACGATCTTCGAGGAAACAGCTAACATAACTAGCACTGATCGACGTCGAGTCGTTGTCGTCATGAACAAAGCGGACAAATGTTTCCTGCCCTGGCTTTTTTTGAAATAATCCGTTTGTTGTCCCAACCCACATAGTTGCTTTGGTATCAATCAGCAAAGAGATTAAGTTGCTCGCACTGGGCGATATAGAGCCGAGTGGCAGTTGGTTGAATGATTGTGTTTTAGGGTCGAATCGGCAGAGGCCACCCAGGTTTGTGAGGACCCAAAGCGTACCCTGTGCATCGCGTTTGAGGTCATAAACACGATCACTGGGCAACGAATTCGGATTGTGCGGTTCATGTCGATACCGGGTAATCGTTTGCCGACGAAAATTCAGATAATTGAGTCCTTTTATCGTGCCAATCCAGAGTCCATTCGAACCATCATTTAACAGACACTTTACCTTATCATTCGTCAATGATTGGTTATTCTTCGAATCATGGGTGTAATGCCGGGCAATAGTTTTGTCGGCGTTAATCAGAAAAAGCCCCCGATCTTCGGTGCCAATCCAGAGCTGATTTGGCGTACTGGCAGGCAGCATAGCACTCGCAATTTTAAACGGTGTTCTCCCCTGTCGATCCAGTGGGCGAAACGAGCCAAACTGTCTGGCCAACGGACTATACAGATCAACTCCGCCATAATACGTGCCAACCCAGAATGAGCCATCGCGGTCTCTAAACACAGACCGAACGGAATTATCGCCTAACGAACTCGGATCAGTGGGCTGATTGGTCAGTGTCTGAAAGCGGCTGCCATCCTGAGCCACGATATACAGTCCCGACATGGTGCCTACCCAGAAATCGCCTTTCCCACCGGGCTTTACGGTTCGAATGGTTTGCGTACTCAAGTCCAGACCAGCAACAGGATTCCACGTCGTAACACGCCCTAGCCGTTTATCGAATAAAGCAATACCATTTCCTTCCGTACCAATCCACAGACGCCCCAGCCGATCTTCAGCAATCGTATTGATTGCATTAGTTGCGTTGTGATATATTGAGTCGGTGGATTTCAGGTAATAATGTGTCAGTTGAAACTTCCCCGACGGTGTTGGGTGGAGTTTGGTTAATCCGCCTGCTGTACCCACCCACAAATCCCTTTCCTGATCTTCAAATAATGTTCGAACAGGCTGATCGTTCAGGTCCTGGTGCTGTTGAGTTAAGTCTGTTAGCTTCTCAATTCGGTCGGGATTCTTCGCTTGCAGCCTGTAGAGCCCTCCCTGCGTGCCGACCCAAATACGTTGCTGGTGATCTTTAAGCAGAGAATTAATAGTGGAGTCCGGGAGTCCATTGGCGACAGCTCCCCCCGCCGAAATTCGCTGAAAATCATCCAGCTCGGGTCGGTATAGCGCTAGTCCTTTTGTTGTGCCGATCCACAAACACCCTTGCTTGTCCAGTAACAGGCTATTGATCGTATTGGATGCAAGGCTATGTTTATTCCCAGGTTGATTTTGGTAAACGACCACCTTACGAGAGTCGTAGCGATTTAGCCCATCACGGGTTCCAAACCACATAAAACCTCGGGTATCCTGTGTAATGGCATACACGCTGCTCTGGGATAACCCTTCGTCAACCGTAAGATGGCTGAATGTTTTTTCCGCTATCTGGCCGGTGCCGGGCGGTGCAGAAAAAAGAACGAATATCGCTCCAAGCCATAAAATAGACGTACGTTTTGTATAGCTCATTTTAGCCTTTTTACACGGCTCCGAATCCAGAGTATCCTGCTTTTCGATTCACTACAGCAAGCGTACTAAAATGCACAGTTACTACTATTTTTACTCTATAATACTAGTATAAAAAATCGAAATTGCCCACCTATTGTGATAGGCTTGAACTAAAGATCGGCATGAGCAAACTTACTCATCTTTGTAAACAAGGCTGATAAATCACGCCGGTCAGGGAATTATGTACAAGGCTGCCATTGGAAAAGGGTACCATGACAAGGCTTAAAAGCCAGGTGGTCCTAAACTTGTAATGATAGGTTGTAGTCAATACAAACTGGATTGAGTTGATACGTATGCTACGGATTACATTGGACAGTTATTAAACTATTTGACTTCAGAATCAGACAAGTGGTAATCGACGAATAGTAGTGCTAATTTCTAACTAAAAAAACTCGATGACCCTTCGCTAAGCTTCCTGTATAGATAGCGTTGCGATTTCTTTACTCCTCTAACTGTTTATATCCGCACAAGCTTCCCTCCTACTGAATTGACTATTTTCGTTCAAGAAAAGGTAGTTAATGAACTCGTTATTTTTCTATTAATCAATATGTTATAATATTATCAGCTACCGCCGGAAATCGTTCACGAAAACGTCCGATTTCGGCTGGGGATGGCTAGCGCAACAGTGAATATTAAGTGAAGTAGATTTTATCCCATTTCATACCAAATCGGTCGAAATTAATCTTAATTAACTTTATGATTAAAGGACAATTGTTGAATTCCGGTTTCTATTAACTGAAATAGCTAGCTAATCATAAAATTGCCTCTATATACCGTTATTTTACTTCTTCTAATCTCTGGTAAGTTGCACCAATCAATTTCTCAATATAATCCAAAAAAGTGGTATACATTGTTAGTGTTGAATGTAGTTTATCAGCATTCGGCCCTATGAGCCGTTGCATGGCAAATAGGGCCAAAGCCAACAATTGAAAATGAGCATCAGCGAACAGATGGCAAACATTTCATTTGTTGGGATATGTTAAATGGGCTAACGAAAATAGGCTACAGAGCAACTGGCTGGACCCGCTTAGGGTGAACCAATGATCTACTACACCAGTCCGAATCTGATTTGGCGTTATATTTTTAAACCTGATGAATCGACACGAGGTATTTATGAAGCGATGCCAAGAGCTAGCCCGACAGGCAGCTCAGACAGGCAACACTCCGGTCGGGGCTGTAGTTGTGTGCGGAGGTATTATCATTGGTGAAGGGCAGGAGGCCACACGTCCAGGAAATGATATCACTTGTCATGCCGAAGTAGAAGCTATCCGAGATGCTATTCGGCGATCAGGAGAGAGTAAGTTGTCGGATTGTAGTCTGTACACAACCCACGAGCCGTGTATTCTATGTTCGTATGTAATACGGCACCATCAGCTCGCCCTGGTTGTGTTCGAGATCGCTGTGCCGACAGTTGGTGGTTTCACTTGTCCCCATCCAATTTTGACGGTTACCGACATTTCAGTTTGGGGACCACCACCAGTTGTGTTACAGTTAAAAGGTGACTAAAGTATTACCTAAATTGAACAGGCCAAAGCTACCTAACCCGGACGGGGAGTAGTTAGCTATCAATGTCATTTGTAAATAGATTTTAACTGTTATTTCCAGTAATTTAAGCTATGGCCGAATCAGTTTGGTGCAACTGTAAACCCGGGCCTTTTGCCGTATAAATCACACATGGTTCCCATGGTCTGGCCTCAATGCTTCTTGCCAAAGAATGACTCGATTTAGCTTAAGTAAGGCTCAGGATTATCAATCCAAGGATAGTGACCACACCGATCAATGAGCACTAAATGGGCGGTGGAAAAACTGGCCGTAATCGTTTGAGCCGTTTCAATACTGATCACATCTTGCTTCCCCTCCAGTACCAAGACCGGCGAAACGTAGTCTTTCAAATGACTCATCACTTGATAGTCATGCAACAGCCAGGCATCGGCAAACATGCGGTTACTAACTTGGATAAAGAAGGGCGAGGTATTTACCACTTCGTTAACCACTCGTTGATGATTGGCTCGATCATACATAAAGGCCAGTGCGGTCAGGTCGGAAGGGTACAGCTTTGCCGAGCCGCCGATGCGGTTGGCTCATCCCTCAAAACTGGCTAACTCTTTCTTTTATGAGCCTTTATCTCATTTTTAAACAGGCTTTAAATAGTCAGTTTGATTTTCATTTTTGAAAAATTTAAAGTAATAAATTAGCCAAAGGAGCACCACAAACAGCCAAATTAAAGGCACCCTATTTTTAGGTAAAACGGATAAAGCAGCTCCGGCGAAATAGCCTATGCAAACTACTAATTGACGAGTTGGTAATTTGGTTTGATCTACTTTATCCTGGCCACGTTTTTCATAAAAAATAGCCATTTCGCTACTGAATAGTTTGGTAATATTCCCTGTTAAAACCAGGGTGGGTGTACTGATACCTATTTCTTCAGCAAAGGCACCTTGTATGCCCATGGCTACCGTGCTACAGATGATAAGTACAGGTATGGAGAGCGATAAAGTAAAAATAAAGCAAAAGGATAAGGCTACTAAAATGCTTGCGTGTAAAATGATGATGGATGGGATGGCATTTTTAATTAGTTTAAGTTGATATAAAATAGTGTAGACTATTACAATGCCTAGAACGAAACTGAGTAAAGCGACTAGTTTAAGAAAGGCGGCATCTACATGTCCTTTTGAAATATCTATAGCGAATACCACAAAGTTTCCGGTCATGTTTGCAGGGAAAATGGCACTTAGCTGGTACACAAAGGCATCCGTAATGCCAGCGATTAGACTTAGTAATCCGGTAGCAATAGTGGTATCATTTTTTAAGGCACGCATGACCAAAATGGGGCTACACTAAAAATCGATCGGCTTTTGGAAATTTAGCCACGAGGGCATCATTTGCCATAAAATTGCCTTTTAATATATCGGAGGGGTTGCCTGCAATCCAGGCGCTCAAGTCTATGGATTCGTATTTACCATTGTTAAACCCTATTAAGACAATGAGTACTTCCTGACCAATGTTTTTGATGTAATGACCGGCGCCCATGGGTACGTAGCCAATATCACCTTTTTCAAATTCGTCTTTTATGAAGGTTTGTTCTGCCAAAAAAACACCCATTTCTGCTTTACCCTGTAGGTAATATTGCCACTCATCCGAGTTGGGGTGCCAATGCATTTCCCGCATACAGCCCGGCTCAATTTCAAAGAGAGTTCCTGTAATGGTAGCGGCAATGGGAAATTCGTTTTGTGAAACGATCCGCTGTGTACCGCAGCCAGGAACGATGACGGGTATTTGGGCTTCTAATGGATAGCGATGCGTGGTGGTGAGGTCGTTGGTTTTTCGCCTTTGTGCGATGCCATCGTGTACGCTGGGCAATTCGCAGTTGGCAAAATACATTTCTTTTTGTGGAAGCTGTGCTACTTCTGCTTCTGTTATGCCCAGGCATTTTGCGGCAACATCGGCTGGTACTGAACTTATAAAATCGGTTACACTAAAGGTATGGTCTTCGGAGAAATCGCCATTATCAAAGATTAAAATGAAATGACAAGCGTTTGTTCCAACGCATTGTAAACAATGTCCGAATCCACGGGGAAAATACCAGACATCGCCTGCATTGAATAGATCTACATACACGTTTCCCTCGGGGTCAATTAAGGTGGTACGCATTTGCCCGTTAACGACATAGCCCCATTCGGCGGCATTTGCGTGCCAATGCATTTCCCGAATGGCTCCGGAGTCTAAGTGCATGCTTACTCCGGCGAGGTTTTGCGAGGCTGGAAATTCTTTAACCGATGCTCCTCGTGTTACACCGCCTGGCAATATTTTGGGTTGTTCCTTTTCTAATTGATACTTGAATGATACTGTATTTTGTGCCATAATACAATGCGTTAAGTTGAAGAGTACTTTTTCTGGGTTTTTCCTTTAAAAGAATTCAAATCGTTTTATTCAATGAAACGGTTCATCGCTTTTGGTTGAGGAGATAAACCTGGTGAATTGGTGAGCAGGTAACCGTTATAAATTGTCTTATAAAACCCTCCCCTTTACTATAAAAAGGTCATGAGCGATGCCTAAATTTTCGGGCAATTAATTGTACTTGTCAGGCACTTAATCGATAGTAGTTAATTATTGAGGCAATTCAATTATACACTAAAATCGTCCACCAACACAGCCGGTTTATATCCGGACAAGACGACCCTTTATTGTAAATGAAACTGGACTAAAGGATCGACGCAAGCAACCGATTCGCCTGATACGGCCTCCGCTTCTTCCAGGGGAAAGAATAACAACATGCCACAACCGATTGCCATACCAATTGCCGCAATTTTCAGTACCGTCAAGGTAGTAACCAGTTCGGATAAGTAGCCCCAACCCAGACTCGATAGGGCGATACTACCCTGGAATACCGTTACGTTGATGGCTAAAAAGCGCCCTTTCAATTCAGTAGGCGAGTATTGTTGGGCGAGCACATTCATCATGGAGGTCGCATTTATCCAGCCGATACCGGTTATAAATAAGATACCAAGGAGTAGATAAAAATTGGCCGTCAGCGATAAAAGGAAGAGGCATATGGCCACTAATTCACAACTGAAAAATATGAGTTGAGTCGCTTTTAAATAGCGGTTACCAATGCCATATAAATAGCTCCCCACCAAAGCGCCAATACCCAGACTAACCCATAACCAGGTATACTGGCCGCTAGTCTGCTTCCATTCGTATTTCGACAGCTGCGGCAGAAAGGCGAAAAGAATGCTGACAAACGCCGTGAATGAAATGGTTCTGATCAGCAAATGGCGAAAGGGCTTTGATCTGTTTGCTGCCTGCAAGCCTGCAATAGCCGTTTTTCGAAACTCAATGGATTTTACCGTTGAAACAGCATTCTTCCAGCGGTAAAGGCCACCAATTAAGAACAGGAAGGAGACGGCATTGAACACAAAAATGGATTGAATACCCCCAAGGGTTAAAATGATGCCGCCTAAAGCGGGACCAACGGCTCGGGCCAGATTAAAATTCACCCCATTCAAGGCAATGGCTTCTTTTAATCGGGCTGGCGTGATGACCTCTGGCGTGATTGCTTGCCAGATGGGCGTTGTAAAAGCAGCGCCAAGGCCAATTAAAAAGGTGAAAAAAATCAGCATATGGATGCCAAGGAGGTGCATCTCGGTGAAAAGAGAAAGAAGCATGACCACCACGAAAAGAAATACTTGCAGCGCCATTAATAATTTACGTCTATCCGATTGGTCTGAAATGACGCCCGCAGGATAGCTAAAAAACAGGGCAGGCAAGGAGGAGGCTGTTTGAATCAATGAGATCATCAAGGGCGATGTTGTCAGTGTGGCGGCTACCCAACTTACCCCTACATTTTGCATCCAGGTACCCACATTGGAGATAAAAGCCGCTATCCAAAGAGTCCGAAACAACTCTTCCTGAAAGGGCGAAAAGATACTGGTCGATTTAGACTGGCTCATAAAAAGGGCTCCCTGACGGTAGAATCGTAGGTTCAAGCGGGCTATCGCTTATACTATCTCTGATAAATGCTTGTAGTTAGCTTTCACGGTATCCAGTACCTCGTCCATTCGTCCACCCAAAATGAGTTTGCTCATGGCCAGCGTATACCCTTTGACCTGATCCCATTCTACCTTTGGGGGCATCGCCAAGGAAGCTGGATTCGTAAAAACATCGATCAGAACCGGCCCCTCTTGGGCAAACGCGTCGGTTAACGCCTTATTCAGGTCGGCAGGTTGACGAACGGTGATGCCTTTGAAACCCATGGCCTGAGCCACTAAGGCGAAATCAGGGTTAACCATATCGGTTTCATTATCCGGCAGCCCTTGCACCTCCATCTCCAGCTTGACCATGCCCAACGCCCGGTTGTTAAACACAATCACTTTGATGGGCAGACGATATTGCTGGATCGTGGCCAGATCGCCTAATAGCATCGAGAGGCCCCCATCGCCACAGAAGGCAATGACTTGTCGGCCCGGATACGTTAGTGACGCCCCAATGGCCATTGGCATCGCATTCGCCATGGAACCATGATTAAAGGATCCCAACATGCGTCGTTTGCCCGTGGCCTGTATGTAGCGGGCACCCCAAACGCAACACATACCCGTATCGACCGTAAAAATCGCGTCGTCGCTGGCCAGATCATTGATAGAAGAGGCTACGAATTCCGGACTAATTGCGTTCGTACCGCCTTCATCCGCTACATAGGTATGCAAGTGACGTTTCACCGTATCGTACAAGCTCAGTTGGGCTCTTAAAAAACTATCATCTACCTTTTCGTTGATCAGGGGCAGAAGAGCGACCAGCGAATCATTGATTTTACCACAAAGGCCAATGGCCAGCTTGGCTCGTCGGCCAAGCCGTTCCGGCTTCTCATCAATCTGAATGATTTTATTTTTGACCGGCATGAAGGGGGTGTACGGAAAATCGGTCCCTAATAACAGAACGACATCGGCTTCGTGCATACTGTGGTAAGCGGAGGGCAAGCCCAGTAGCCCGGTCATGCCTACTTCGTAGGGATTATCATATTGAATGCCCATCTTACCCCGGAACGAATAACCGACTGGGGCCTTCAATAAAGCGGCCAGGGCGATGACCTGCTGGTGTGCTTGAGCGGCCCCAATGCCGCAATAAATGGCGATTTTAGTTCCTGCATTAAGTAAATGGGCAACTTGGACTAAATCGGCGTCGGTAGGCCGCATCACCACCTCAGTCCGGTAATTGTGCATGGCGCTGGGACTTTCCACAGCCTCCAAAGCGGCTACATCACCAGGCAATCCGAACACGGCCACCCCTTTCAGGTGAAGCGCGTGTTGAATGGCCGCCTGCAACATGCGGGGAGCCTGGGTAGCCGTGGTCGCGATCTGGTTGTAGCCACTGCAATCGTCAAACAATCGTATCGTATTGGTGGACTGAAAATAATCGGTACCAAATTCGGATGTATCTATCGTTGAGGCAATGGCAATGACCGGCACGCCGGAGCGATGGGCATCATACAGCCCGTTGATCAAATGAACATGGCCTGGCCCGCAGCTACCGGCGCAACAGGCTAATCCCTCCAGTTCGGCTTCGGCGGCTGCCGCGTAGGCACCCACTTCTTCGTGGCGAACGTGTATCCATTTGATTTTACCGTTTCGGCGCACGGCATCGTTTAGTTCATTGAGACTATCACCTGCTACGGCGTAGATGCGTTTTACGCCGTTTTCGAACAGCATGTCGACAAGTTGATCCGCTATCTTTTTAGCCATTCCGTTATTTGATTAGTTTGTAATCAGCTCCGTTGTAGGCTGCCTGACTGGCCTCCACGTTTAGCTAGAATGGCTCCATTCTAGCTAAATACGTTTAGGTACTCCCTCCGACGTAGTTGAATCCAGCAACATTTTTCTTCTACAATTGCCGATACAAACCTATCGATTGCCCAGGCGATGGGTGCGGTACAAATTGACGGTATTTCAGTAAAAGTCGTGGTTTCTGGCCAGGCAGCTGGCCTGCTCTGTAGACTTGATCAGCGGGGCATGATCTGCGTCAAATCCTCAATCTTTACGGCAACACCCTCAATTTGTACCACTTTCGTTGTTCTCACATCCAGACGGTTTGGCGATCGTATACGACGGGTTGAATTGGCCAGATATAAAAAAATCACTGTCTCGTAAAACGCCCGTGGCTGTTGCGCAACTCTACCTAGGAATTTAAGTGGTCTTTTCTGTATCTTAAGGTATGCAAGGCAGAAAAGAGTATACCGGAAAGCAAATCACTTGTTTTCAGCTGTCCAGCCGCGTCCCTAAGCATAACTTCTACCGTCGGTTAAAGGAGACGCTCGACCTGACTGCTCCGGCAGCCCGGCTTTATCTATGAGGCCACTAAACAGCTCTATGGACATACGGGCAACCCTTCTATTGATCCCGTAGTATTCTTTAAGTTCATGCTCATCTGTTGCCTAGAAAATATTACCTCCGACAGGAAGTTAGTCGAGCATTGCTCGCTACGGCCGCGACGGCGTACCGTTGGATATCCTGTATTTCTTGGGCTATAACATTGATGAGCCACCAGGCCATAGCCCTAAAAGTGGAGTGGTCATTGGCTTCTGGTGACACTTTTGTGAGCTTTACCATGCTTTATCTCAACTGAGATGGGGCAACGAGGTGAGAAAATCTGACCACTAGCCTATACAGAATGAACATCCGATGTAAAAAGCGGAGTTGTGCAACAGCAACGCTCCTCACAATGAGACGAAGGGATTTGCACCGAGCCACTTCTAAAATGGGGGTTAAAATGAATAATTTTTCAATGTGTCTTAGCCTGATCCAAGGGTCAATTTTAGGTAGTAAAACGGCTCACGTATTCCAGGCCAATCAGGATACCGGGAAATACACGCTAAAAGTAGCTCCCTGACCGGGTTGACTACTGGCCGTAATGCCCCCCCCGTGGCTGGCCGCTACTTTCTGGCAGATCGCCAGCCCAACGCCCGTACCGGCGTAGTCGTTTTTGCCGTGTAGCCGTTGAAACACCTCAAAGATGTGCTCCGCATACTTTTCGTCAAAACCGATCCCGTTGTCCGACACGTCGATGCGCTGGTAAACCGCTACGGCCCGACTGGGCTTTACCCCAGCCGGGAGATTAAGGGCGGCTATGCGCTGCACGCTGACCCCAATGACCGGTGCTGTGCCGGATCGTCTGAACTTAAGGGCGTTGCTGAACAGGTTCTGGAAAAGCTGCCCCAACTGGGAGGCATCGCCCTCAACCGTTGGCAAAGGCTCTACCGATACTTGAGCCCCCGTTTCACTGATGACCAAATCCAGGTCGCTGAGCGCCGACTCAACCACTTCAGTTAGGCTAACGAAGACCCTGTTCTCCAGCTGGGTGGATAGGCGGGAAAAGCTCAGCAAGTCGCGCATCAGCGTCGACATGCGAGCGGCTGCCGTCTGCATTCGCCGTAAATAATGGGTACCCTCACCCAACTGGTCGGCATACTGCTTAAGGAGTAGATCGCCGAATTGCTGAATCTTCCGCAGGGGTTCCTGCAAGTCATGACTGGCGATGTAGGCGAACTGCTGTAAATTCTCGTTGGAGTGCTTCAATTCCTCAATCTTGTTTTCGAGCTGAAGCTGTAACTGCCTTAATCGGGTAAAATCGGTAAAATGAATGACCACCTCCTCATCCAGCTTAGTCGTACTCATGACATTATACAGGTCCAGACCGTCTTTGTCGTAGTGGATCTCAAACGTGAGTGGCTCGCCGGTTTGGTAAGTGTCGACCGCCTTGATAAAGCTGTCTGTGTCAACATAGCCAGGAAACACCTCGCTCACCCGTTTACCCTGTAAGTGTTCCGGTGTCGCCTGGGCATAGGCGGCATAGGCCTGGTTGGTAAACTTGAAGCGAAAGTCAATCAGCTTACCCTGTTCATAAACGGGTTGAAGCACTTGCAGGGGTTCTTTAAACAAATCGATCACCGCTTGTAGATACCGATTGGCCTGGGCGACCTCTACCAGTTGCACCTCCGAGGTAACATCCTCCACGGTGTTGATGATGAAGGCGAGTTGCCCATCGTTTCCCATCACCGGCTTGTTGACCAGTCGCCAGACCCGCCATTCCAGAACACCCGTATGGGGGTTGGGCCATTGGTGGGGCTGCTGGGTTAGGGTATGGGTTTGTTGGGTTGCGATCACCTGGCTCAGCGAATCCATAAGTTGGAGAGCGGTGGCCTGATTGCGCCCATCCCCAAAAAAAACTTCAAAGACGCCGTAGCCTACCAACTGCTCACGACGCACGCCCAGGGCGGCCAGATAGTCGTCGGAGACGGCGGTAATGGTGAAGGTTGGCGCATTGGGCAACAGGACCAGATGTTTGCCGGGCATCGCATTAATCAGCAGGAAATTGAGGGCCAGATCATCGGAGCCAGTTGGGAGAATACGCATTATCAACTACCTGTTGGTTAGTTCAAGAGGTTATTGGTTTTGAGGTAATACAGTCCTGAGTGAATGTCCGCCATACGTCTCCAGGCTCTAAGGTAAAAATAAGTTCGTTATTTACCAGAACCCTCCCGGGTAGACTCGTCAGTTTTACCAGCCCCCTGTCAAGGGAAGCGAGTGGGTTTCTCGGGCCGGATCCTTGTGGTTGGTGGATGAAAAAAGTAGCCACAAGCTACATGTCAACCCATATGCGTAGGCGACGGATTGCGTTTGACAGGTATTAAAAAATAACCGTCTCTTAAAACGCTCCCGCTTGAGACGAAGGAGCGTTCATCTATATGCTTCAAAAATGGGGCGTTTTCTGAGGCAATACATGAAACCTTCTTCGTCTCAAATAAGAGCATTTAATGAGACAATTATTTTTTAATGACTGTCAATTGATGAGCAGTCGGTGCCCCATCGGCGGACCGTGCCGACCCTGGTCTGACCGTCGCCAATGCGGTTCAGTTAGTAGCGTACCAAGAAAGTCAACTTCGTGCTTACGGTCAATCAGCTCCAGCACGACGGGTTGGTTGGTCAGTTGATGAGTGTGGTTTTGACAACAACAACAACCGCGGTTCGGGATGATCTGATTACAGGATCGTCGTTCTAAATAACGGCAACAGGAACTATCCGATTAGCTAAGATAACTCACATTGGTCAGCGATTCGCTTGCCTTCCACAAACGCCCCGCAACTTTTATGTCTGTAGAATAGTCATCTGAATCAACCATACCAGGATAGCCTCTTATTTGCTGAAAGCCATTGGGACCAACAAATTCACCGCCATTGATAGCTGTTTCCAGAGCCGCATACAGAACAGGAAGGGCTCCTTGTCGGGCGGGTTGCAGAAACAGGCTCCCCAACGGTCTGATGAGTGCAGGAAAGTATTTATCCAGATTGGTTTTAGCAAGTCCAGGATGAGCAGCTACCGAACGAACGTTATAGCCAGCACCTGCCAGCCTGCGTTGTAGCTCATACGCGAAGATCAGGCAGGCACGTTTGCTTTGCCCATACGCTGTACGCCGACTGTAGCCTTTTTTAGCCTGAAGGTCGTCGAAGTCAATCTCAGCCCATTTATAAGATAAACTCGTTAAGGTAACAACCCTGGAGCCGGGGACACTTTTCAGTAATGGCAGCAACAAACCGGTAAGGGCAAAATGACCTAGGTAATTGGTAGCAAACTGATTCTCGAAGCCATCCTCCGTCACGTGATAAGGCGACATCATGATGCCTGCATTATTAATGAGCAGGTCAAGCTTGCCGTAACGAGTTTCAACCAGGGTTGCGAAGGCGCTGACGCTACGAAGGCTGCTCGTATCAATAGGCAGACAGTCGATCTGCGCTGTAGGGTAGTGGTAGATGATAGCCGACTTGGCTTTTTGCGCCTTTGTCAAGTCACGGCACCCTAAAATCACGGTTATGTCCTTTTTAGCAAGACCGAGTGCCGTTTCGTAGCCTATTCCGCTACTTGCCCCTGTAATCACCGCGACCTTCCCCGAGAGTGACCCCACGCGGTCCATGCTCCATTTCTCCCCCATTGCATTGCTTCTGTTAGAGGGCCTTATATAGTTTAATGGTCTCTGGTTTTGAACCCGCGTTGAACTCGACAATGCACGATTCAAATTTGGGCTTGCCAAAGGGCCGGTAATTGTTACCAAAGCCGAATGGCTCTTTGGGAATACCAATGAAGTTCTGGTCCAGTTTTCCGTTGGTGTTTACATCCTGATAGATGGAGACCGCATATCGTCCGGGAGGAACGTCAAAAGTCGCCGTTCTGGTTACCTGATCGGATGATAAAGTTTGTTTACGAAGCGGGGTAGTCAACCAGTCAGATGCGTTTCTGTAGATTTCAACGACAACCTTTCCCTGATTCGGTTGAATGTTGGTGATGTTTATGAGCAGTGCGGGTTGCTGACTTATCGTTTCGGGCCTGGTAAGCGTTGTGGCCAGAAGATGAACAAGCAGGATAGTCGATACGTGATGAAGCATTTTTCCTGATTAGTGAAGAATGGTAACGGCTTACGGCGTCCCTCCTCGACGGTTGGCTAACGTGTAGCTTTGTGTCCGTAAAAGTAGGACGAGCTGTCTACCGCTGTTATCAGGAATCTTGCTTATACTCGGACAAATCTTGCATAAACGTTTTTTTGTACTCAGTAGGGGTTTTCCCCGTCAGTTGCTTGAACAACCGGCCGAAGTACGACGGGGCCGAGAAATTGAGAGCGAAAGCGACCTGAGATACGTCTTGTGCCGGGCTCTGCAATAGTACTTTACTATGAGTAATGACCATTTCGTTGATGTGTTGTTTGGGGGGCTTATTGGTCATCTGGTTTACGCACCTGTTTAGATAGTTTATCGAAACAGAAAGAGAATTGGCATAAAACGCTACATCCCTACATGTCAGGAAGTTTTCGTAAAGCAGCTCTTTAAACAGCATCGTTATCTCGATTTGGCGCTTAGGTTTAGATGGTGGTGCAACGGACGCTCCGGCTAACTTCAGGATAATTGTCCTAAGTAAACCAATTTGAATCTGATAGGCGTACTGATCATCCTTGTCCTGGCTGGAAAGCAATTCACAGCAGTTGCAAATCCACTCCATGTCTGGCCTGGTAACGGATTGCTTGGGATGAAACGTTAACCGGTGAAGCAGTACGTTATCAATAAAGAGCTGCGGTAGTAAGGTACTATCAATATAAACAAAATAGCCTTTTGTGTCTGCCTCAATGGATTTAATGGCATTGAGGTGACCCTCTCGAATAAAGAGAACGTCATTCGCCTTTAGCTCGAAGGTATCGGTGTTGATTTGCTGCTTACCACCACCCTGTGAAATCAAAATCAAAAAGTTATAATCGGTTCTGAAGAGTGGACTGGGCGTAATGATGGTTAATGGAGCAATGGATAAAGGGTAAACCTGAATCGCGCCCGTCCGAAACCCGAATTGATCACTATTCGTGTCCATAAACCGGGCATTAAATCGTTCAAAGTTTACAACATCAAATGGCTTAAGATTCATGTAATGACCAGATTGTACGCGTTAATACAAACAAATACGTTAAGTATAAATTGATTATTAACTCACCGCCTTACGCTCACATTTTAAACGTTATCTGTCTCTACTGTGCGTCTCTGGAACCGAACTTTTTTGCCGGAAAAACGAAGTTGTTCGCGGGCTCGGTCGTCAACTCGATCCGGCTGGGTATAATTCCTGAATTGGAGACCTGTAACGGAGCCTTATAATGCAGACGTCGATGAAAACGTCATTCGGACGGATAGTTGTGCTGAAATAATCGCTCACAAAGAAAGCCGCTCCATAAAAATAGGGTATAAACTTAATTGTCCGTTTCAAGGGGGTTACCCTGATAAGTACTATAATAAAACGTATAACAAAAGCGAGGGGTGTAGACTACTAAATAAATTTGACAGCTATTAAATGGAAGCTGTCTCACAACTCGCTCCTATACGAGACAAATGAGCGTTCACATACGTGCAGCTTAGTTAGGGCATTTTGGCTCAAAGCCCTAACTTGTCCATCAATGGCTTTTCATACTCGCCGTCCTCGGCAGGGTAGCGCAACACAGACTCAAACTGGCCTGATTCTTTGGCTAAAGCCCAAATTAAGCTTTCGCCGGCCGGAATCGGGGTGGGCATAGCGGTATAAATCTTGTCTGTATAAGCTTGATCGGCGTCGATGACCTCCCAGCCGTTGGCTTTAAAATGGCTGATCAAGTCGTTTAAGAAAAGGGATACTGCCAGATTATGATGCAGCAGCAGCACGTGATTGATGCGACGCTTAGTGAGTTGATAGGCCAACGAATCATAGTAAAGAGCCCGATTCAATAAGTGATTTTTATAATAGCTTCTATAGCCGCTTAGATCCGCATGGGGGTTTTCTTTTAGACGCTCGGTTAAGCGGGTATTAATGTACCAATCGGAAGCGTCGATAGTAACATAGCCATTTCTATACCCTTTCTGCTTCATAAAGGCTCTAAACCCCTCCACTTTTTCTTTGGTATCACCTTCCTTAAGGTAGGGAAATCGAAAGTAAGGAGCGTAATTGGCGTACTCCTTAATGAGTCGGTCATTTTTAAGTAGTTCAAGCTTGAAATCGTCCAGACTGACCTGTTTACTGTTAAAGTTGACATGCGAGAAGGTATGATTAGCGATGAGATGTCCTGCCTTGTTCCAGGAGGCTAGCACGTATTTTCCTTTGGGACCAGACTTGTTGGCACCCGCCGAAAATAAGATAGCCTTGAGCTTGTTTTTTTTCAGTTGGTCCAGCAGCCGCTGATTCCAATTTTCCAATTTGTACTCACCAAAATCATTGATCGAGCCGTCATCAAAGGTAAAGGCGATCTTAGGCTTGACGGCTTGAGTCGATTGAGCCTGGAGCTTTAGCTCAATCGGATTGGTTAGGCCATAAGCCGTCGCCAACAGCAGCAGAATAAAGTGTTTTATCATACCGATCAGGTTCTTACCGTCTTGAAGAAAGGTAGCCGATTGAAGCGGGTTAACTAATTACCCTTCAAGACGAGTGCAAGGCAGCAATTTGGCTGTTTTATGGAAAAGTTAGGTAACTTCTCAGGAAATGCTCATTTCTATAGCTCAGGTTGCCCCGTTAAATCTGGTGTTCAAGGAACCCCAAAAGACTTATATCTACGAATAAGTGCCCCCCTTAGTACTATTCCCAGACCTACAGCCTAACTAACTTTATGTAAAGTTTCTTTACCTATATTTAATGCAGAAACTGTACTAACATGAAACCAAATAAAATACTATTATCTGATGTAGTGCAGGGTTTTCGATTTATCCTGTCCTGTCTATTGTTGTACCTGGTTCTTTTCGGCGGAAGTAGCCCTTTGACCAGAACTAGTTTTCATCAAATCTGCTGGCTCATCATATCGTCCATAAATGTCGGCCAGAGCCTATGGCATTTTCTTGAAAAGGAGAAGCAGCCTTCTTCTCGATAGTCCAACGGATGAGACTGAGTAAGTCGCGGTGACGGACCACAGGACACATCGTAAAAATTCCTGTCCCGCAAAAGGCTCCCGCTTGAGATGAAGTAACATTCATGTATCTGCTGCTTAAATCCGGCGATTAAAGAGAAGGTTTATCAACGCGTATTTTGCCTGAGATTTCATACTTTGGCTTACAAAATGGTACTTATCCAACAGGAAAAATGGCTCATTTGCCAATTGATAACAGTGATCAGGAGCTGATTCGACAGGCTCGGGCTTTAATGTTGTATACGACTGATAGCGTTTGACAGGTAGTAAAAATTCAGCGCCCTACTAAACGATCGCATACATGATACCATAAACACCACAAGCCAAATGGTAAAGCGTTCCAGCATTCTTTATAATCGTTAGTTCTCTCAATGTATGCGGCTTTATCCTCACCTTCGGGCTAAGCAACAGTCGCTGTACTTTCAGGGTGACATAACAATTTGTTAATAAGTAAGGAATGGCTAATTAATTATGTTTGTAGCCTACATAGTACTAAAAAACTGGCGCTTTATCGGAGGATCGCGACTGTAAATCGTATCGTAGTGCGTTTGCCAGGGCCATTCACTTGGAACTAGTGAAGGAAGCGTTTCAACTAAATTAAGTATACCTTATGAAAGCCAAACAACTTGACGAATTAGTGAGTGAATTGAAATCACTCCGAAAAAAAGTAAATAAATCAGCCGAAGCACACGAGAAGGTGGTGCACAAATTAGCCCAGGTAGAAGCTATTGCCAAACTACTGCTTCAGCAGCTTGGCGAAGACCAGAACAAGGAGCTACCCAAAGCTAAACGGACTAAGAAGGATAAAAAGAAAGCCCTAAAAATCAACGCTGAACCAGCCTCTTCCCTTGTGCCTGTTTCGGAGGTCGAACCAGACCAGTAGCTCGTCCATCCCTCAACAAGGTGCATGTCAAGTGTTCAGTTAGCCAAAAGGGCTCTCCTTTACCTGGACGACATGTCCCACTGGGAAAAGGGATGCTTTATCAGATTGGCATTATAATACGGCGCTTCGGCCGTCACCTCCCGGTCTACCCAGTCGGGCAGTACAACCGTTTGCTGTTCGTCCGTTAACTCCACCTCTGCCACGACCAACCCCAGGTTTTCTCCCTGAAATTCATCGATCTCCCAGACGAGCCCTTCATGGTCTATCCGATAGCGTATCTTGGTGATGACAGGCTTCTCGCATAGTTGATCGAGCATAGCCTGCGCATCGGCGTAGGGAATGGGGTACTCGTACTCCGATCGGCTGGCACCAACGGTTTTGCCTTTAATGGTTAGATAACCCTTGTCATTCACCGTACGAACCCGCACGGTTCGATCCGGATGACTACTCAAATAACCTTGCTGGTACAGCTGCCCCTTTTCCGGCTTTTTCCAGTCGTTGCCTTTGACCAGATATTTTCGTTCGATTTCGATACCCATAATACTCGTATTAAGCGGCTTGAAGCTGGTTTACGGCTAGTGGATTGGCTTCTGACTGCCATACCTTCCAATGCCGTTGAAACCGTTTGACAAACTCGTCGGCTTTTTCGGACAACAACCGATTCGCTAATGGATAAATTTGCGCCTGCAACTGGGTTCGTTGCGCCTGTAAGGCGTTTAGCAGCGTTTCTTTGGTTTGTTGGCTGCGTATCAACAGCTGGTCTGATGCAATTATCCCGGCCAATACCCCAAAATCATGATCATCCCCTAACAACTCCCCCAGCCGGCCGAACTCGTGCTCATAGGCTTTTAAAAGGCCAGGCCAAATCGGCTGCAACAGCCGGGTATGGTACCAAAGCGTTTTTACTTCCTTGCGTAATTCATGCAAGTGGTCAACGCTAGGCTTATCCGTCGCTACTTTTAAGGCTTTACGCGCCCGCTGGTATATAGCTTTCAGGTTAGGCTTTATCAATCGAAAGCCTTTGTGTCGCTTAGACAGCCCTTTCACCCGGCGGGCAGCCTGTTGAAAAGCCTGAATCACCCCGCCAAGCTGGTTGGGGTCATTGAAAAACGCGTTGGCTGCCTGCGCCTGCTGAACGAGCAGCGCTTTCCGGAGGGTCGCCAATAGCCTCGGAGACACATTGACCGGCCCAGCCTCCCGGAGCTTGTCAAGGGTTTTGATCATAACGGTGGCATCCCGGAGTGAGGATAGCTGCTGGCCAATGGAGCGATAAAAGGTATTGATCTGCTTAAAGTCTTTTTCTTTCAGTTCCCGGCGGACAAATCGATACAGCGCCCGGATCTTCTTAATTCGTTTCCGGACACTGTGAATCGCATCTGCGGAAGCTTCTGCCGGATTCTCCAGGGCTGCCAGAGCCGCCGAGACTTCTTCCGAAAGAATTCTATTCAGGTTGGTAGCAATGGAATCCTGCTGCTTAAAAACATAGCCCATCGTCAATCCGTGTTTAGTTAGGTAATGAAAAACAATCTAAAACAAGACTAATTGGGTTTGGCTTTACTAAAGTAACCAAACGTATTCTAACGGAGCGTGGCGTTTATCACCAACCCGCTCACGCGGAAATGGTTGGCCATGAAAGCGACAAATCCGGTAAAGTAAGCGTAAGGGTTTTTATTAAGCTAATCGTTTTTAGGACTCAGCGGGTGCCGGTTGTTCAGGTTTATCCGGTAGCCATTGCTCCAGCCGATTGGCTACGAAAGGAACCAGCGCAGCCACCGCCAGCACCCCCACCACATTGAATAGGACATGCGCATTGGCTAATTGGCGTTCGGGTTTGGCGCCGGCAGACACCCACAGCACCAGTTGGGAGAAAGGCAAAATTAGCAGCAGACCCGCCAGAATTGACAGCAGATTAAACGATAAATGAAATAGGCCCGTTCGCAGCGCAGCCCGGCTCCGCCCCACAGAAGCCAGGAGGGTGTCGGCACAGGTACCCAGTTCAGCCCCCATCATGAGGGCAATACCCGCCGACAAATCGAGTAGTTGCTGGCCAACCAGAATGATGGCCATGCCCACCGTCGCCGAGGATGATTGTAGCACGACGGTCGCCCCCGCGCCGATGAGTGCCCCCCACCAGGGATTATCCAACCCCTGCATCCACCGGCTGACGGCTGGCATTTTTTTGAGCGGTTCTACGGCCTCCTCCATGAGATACAGTCCCAGAAACAGCATACCCAGCCCAACCAATACCTGTCCACATTGCGTTAGTTGGTCGCGTCGGCCCAGCATCATCAGGCCTAACCCAACCGCCATGGGCAGCCCCGCCCATTGGCCGATGTCAAAGGCGATCAACTGACTCGAAAACGTCGTGCCAATGTTGGCTCCCAGCACCACGCCCAACGCCTGGCGGAACGTGAGTGACCGTGCATTGACCAGGGCAATGGTCATGATAATCACCACCGACGACGAGTCCAGCAACGTGGTGATGGCTATTCCGGTCAAGATGCCCGTCACCACGTTGCGTGTAAATCGGCTCAACCAGTCATTCAGCTTGTCGCCCGAAATAGCTTTCAGGCCATCCGAGAGATAGTTGACTGCAAACAGAAACAGCACTAACCCCGACAGCAGAGGGAGCACAACGGGCAGGTATACTTGCATCGATTGGCGTTTAGGGATCGTCATCTGGCCAGGACGGGTTTCGGCCGATTAACGTATAGAGGTATCCGTATACTTACCGGCGATTCGGTTGGTAGATTTTGACCATGCCGTCTCCTTCGCTACTGACGACCAGCATGCTGCGTCCATTCGGACTGTTGGCGGCCGGTACAAACAGCACACCCTCCGGAGCGTCACCGGTTTTGAACAACTGCAAAAACTGGGGAGCATCCGGATTACTGACATCATAAACGGCAATGGCGTCGGCCCGCTCCATACCCACAAAAGCCACTGGCCTGTTGTTGATCAAACCAACCGTCACCCCTTCAGGCTCTACCCCCTTGTCGTCGGAGCGGTCGTCGTCGTAGAGGTTAGCCGCTATCACTTTTTCTTCCAGGGTTTTGCCCGCTTCATAAATTCGCTGTCCCGTACTGGCATTATAGATACTAAAGCCCCGTCCGCCAAAGCCAAACAGACTGGTATACACACCGCCCGTATTACCTGCCGTGCTGGTCACACGCAGCCGCCCCAGGTTGGTGTTCTGTTTCAGCGCAGCACCAGTTGGGAAAACAGTCGCATCCAGGGTAAGGCTGCCTACCCGCACCTGCTCGTCAAAGGCCGTATATTCCCGGGCGTCGCCTTCGTCGGCTGTAATCACGTAGTTGGCGCCATTGGTGGAGAAGTAAGTAATGGCGTCGGGCAGAAAGAACGACTTGACCGGAGCCGTTCGCAGTTCGATTTTACTATCCCGGTCGCTGGGGTCGATGGCATTGGCCACCACGCTATAGTCTTTGGTGCCGAAGGGTACAATACGTAGAATCGTGCCCGCTACCAGGTCGACCTCCGCCATACCGTTGTTCTCCTGCAAGGTCACCCACGCTTTTTTTGAGTCGGGCGAGACCGCCACATATTCTGGCTCGATGTCTTGGGCAAAAGTCGCGTTGGGTCCGTAAATCCGGAAGCCGCCCGCTGCCAGTTGGCCCTGCGACCCGGCAAATGACTCGAACGTAAGCGTTTTAACACTGTAATTATCCGCCACGTTGATAATAGAGACCGACCCGACCGGGTCAGTTTTGTAATCGGCTGAAGGCTCCCCTTCGTTAGCGGTAACAATATAGGCGCCATCGGGACTGAAGGTGACCATGTCGGGCAATGCCCCCACCGGAACTTGTTTGATAACGGATAGTGTGCTGGTATTGACAACCAGTACATTGCCGTTCTGTTGCTTATTGACGGCCTCCAGGGCAATCGCCAGTTTCCCTCCACTGACAGCCACACTGTTAGCTCCGCCACTCAGGGAGGAGACGTCGATGGCTTGTTCCTTCGTTACCGTCGGGTAAGCGGATAGATTAAGGACCTCGACTTTGCTGGTTGTTTCGTTATTGACGACGAACAGACGCTTGCTGACGGGATCATAGGCCGAAATTTCGGAAGAGGCCGTCCCACCGAGATCGGCTGATGCGGTTTCAGTGAACGTAGCCGGATCTTCTGCTACCGGAGTTGGACTGTTCCGATGATCGTCGATACAGCCCTGAGTCAGCACCAACAGAAGCGCCAGGCCCAAAAAAGTTCTCTTTAGCATACCATTAAAATCAGATTAAAGATCAGCTAAAGTAGTTTCGTATCAGCAAACGGGAGAACTCATTTCAGAAGCATAACGATTATTTAACAGGGCCAGCCTTACCTATTCCCACTAACGTGTCAGCAACATGCCCCAGCCAACAAAAGGGAACTGACCGGGCAGGGCAAACAATATCAGATACGACAAAGCCGGAGGCATACATCCTGAAAGGAAACGGCACGGAACCCCACAGAGGCTTAGATCTACGGATAGCCGGGCCGCCGGGGCGATCTTACCTGGCATACGCTTTAAGGCAACTCTGTGGGGCCTGCCGCCACGGCGGACCGTCGAAGCAGTAGGGCTACTCACTTTTGTGAGTCATCGAAGGTAGCTGGATCACGAAAGCTCACCCTTGGAATAATATCATGGCACAAACCTAAAGGCATACGATACCGATCGTAAGGTGATAGCTGATCCGGGTCGGAATAAGTAAATCCAGTCAAACTGTGTGTTTCTTAGGATGAATACGGATGAGCTCAATCTGGCAACGTAGTATGTATCCCATCCGTACCCAGACACAACAGGTACTCATTTAAGGATGACTAATGATCGGATGTCCATGATCAGGTGCAGGATGATCAGGAGGGGACGGACGTCTTCATGATCATTCCCAACTAATTAACTGGGGGCCGTTTAGTTTGAGTAGGTCCTGTATTTTCTTTAAATTACACCACTGACGGTCTTCGTAACGGAGTTGCCCAATCAGGCCACTCTGCAGGCGACGAACTGGACCGGGGTGGCGAGGGGCAGACCCGGGTCGGCGCACCGACTGCGGGCCACTTGACAGATAGTAAAAATCAGCGTCTCATAATAGGCTCCCGCATGAGACGATTAAGCATGTATGAAGCTGCGTCCTATAATGGGCGTTTAATTGGACGACCTCTTTTAATACTAGGGGGTGTTGACAATTAGGTAATGGCAGGCTTCGATTGCAACTTTGTTGAATGCGACGTTACGAAATTTCCGATCAACAATGGTTAAAAATAGCCTCACTCTTGCCCGGCAAAGTCGGTGACGTAGGCCGAAGTGCAACTGATAACCGACTCTTTATCAATGCCGTAGTCTGGATAGCCCGCAGTGGAGCACCTTGGCGAGACTTGCCCGAACGCTTTGGGCCATGGAAACGCTCCGGCGTCCCGGTCCGTCTATCGCCGATTTCGGCGGTGGGCAAAGGCCAGCGTCTGGCAAACCGTTTTTGAAGCCTTGCAAGAGCCGGATTTAAACTGGCTGATGATCGACTCAACGGTAGTCCGTGCTCATCAACACGCAGCAGGCCAAAAAAAGCGAGCCTGCCAGCGAATGTTTAGGCCAATCAGTAGGCGGCTGGAGCACAAAGATTCACGCGTTGGTGGATACTTTGGGGAATCCATTGCGGCTCATTCTGAGTGTAGGTCAGCGTGCCGATATTACCCAGGCAGAGCCTTTACTGGCTGATTATCAAACAAAGGCTGTGCTGGCAGACCGAGGCTATGATGCTGATTCATTGATTACTTATTTACAGGCATCTGGAACAGAGGTAGTCATACCAGCAAAGAAAAACCGGCTTGAGCCTCGTTCAATCGACGAAAATTTATACAAAGACCGCAACAAAGTGGAGCGCTATTTTAACAAACTTAAACAGTACCGTCGAGTGGCTACCCGGTATGAAAAGACAGCTACCAGCTTTGCTGGGTTCGTCTATTTGGCATCAGCTATGATTTTAATGCTTTAATTGTCCACGCGCCCTAGTACCAAAAGGCATCAATTAGATGAACAATTAGTGTTTCAATTTATACTAGCAATATTAGTTGATATTTGTGGAGCTTAGAATTTGTTGTACCTAATGTTGTACCTAAAAGCAAATCAGCTAGCCAGCAATGAAGCTAACTAGCTGATTATCAACGTGACCCCGATTGGATTCGAACCAATGACCGCCTTCTTAGAAGGAGTTGACTGAGGTTTACATACCAGTCTTTATAGTTTGTTACACTCCTATAAATCAGGTACTTACTATAATATAATTTATTGTCCTATATTAATGTATAGCGTTATTTATTATATTTGTTTCAACCAGCGTTTCAACCAAAGGCTGGTTGAAACAATTCATGGAAAGGACGACAAAGCATAAAGAAGGTAAGGCAACTGTCAAAATTGTTTACTATAAACACAAGACCCTAAGCGACGGCTCACACCCGTTTGTGGTTCGCATTACAAAAGACCGAAAGAACCGTTGGGTATCGACTGGCAAAAGCTTACAGCCTAAATTTTGGAATGATAAGTATGATAGTTATGAAACCGCTATTCGTAGATCATACCTTGAACCTTTCCGCGAAGAACTTATAACTGAGTTAGCCAAATGGGAAAAAAAGTTTAAAAAGTCGGCTGAAGAGTTGGTAGCAGCCGATGAGGTAGGCCATACCTCAAAAGACGTGGCAGCACAAGTAGCCCAGCAACGCGCCAAAGTTCGCAGGGTTCCTTTACTGGAATATATAGAGGAACAACATACAGCCATGAAACGGGCGGGGCAAAACGGCAACGCTGATATTTATAAAGAGTTGCAACGGCTACTGTCTCGTTTCATAGATGAGGAATACGGCGTTAAAGATTTATCGTTCGATAAAGTCACCGTAAAGTTTTGTAACGCCCTGGAAACTCATTTACGGGAACGTGGCAACGCTGATAACACCATGCACCAACGGTTCCGCGTATTACGGGCCGTACTTAACAAAGCAATTGCAGAAGAAGTAACTAAGCCAGACACCTACCCCTTTGCCCGTAATGCCGCCGAAAAACATAAGTTTCAGTTAGGCAAGTTTTCTACTAAAACCAGTAAGCGAGCAATAAGCCGGGACGACGTTCGAAAGGTTGAAGCCTACCAAGTGCCAACGGTACAACCGGGTTTATATGCCAGTTTGAGAAAATCAACTGAACATCTACAACTAGCCAAAGACGTTTTCCTTTTTTCCTTCTACGTTGGCGGTATCAACTTCATTGATCTTGCCGCCCTTAGATGGAGAGATATTGCCAAAGATGCTGACGGTAAGTACCGGGTTAACTATGTCCGTCAAAAAACGGGCGGTAGGTTTAGCATCCGGTTAGCCCCCCCTTCCCTTTCCATTATCAACTATTACCGACCGTTCACGGAAAACGGCCCTGATAGTTACGTTTTTCCTATCCTAAAGAAAGGCCAACACATTACAGCAAGCCAGATCAAGAACCGATGCCATAAAGTACTTGGAGAGGTTAACACCGATCTTAAAACGATTGCCAGCGCGGTAGGTATAACTATTCCGCTCACTACATACGTTGCCCGTCATTCGTTCGCTTCAGCGTTGAAACGGGGCGGGATAGCAACCGCCGTAATAAGTGAAGCAATGGGACACACTACCGAATCTGTTACCCAAACTTATTTAAGTAGCTTTTCATCTGAAACCGTTGATTCGGCTTATGATGCTTTACTATAACTTACACAAATCACTTTAAAGGTTAAATTAAATTAACGCGATGAAAAAAAAGTTTGATATTACTGACACGAGTGGTTTACATAGCCATATAAAAGATGAATTACTAAAAAAAGGTATTGCCTATTATGATGGTGACCCCGAAAAAGGAGGTAATAGAATAGCTCGGAATGAATCGCCTGTATTTAACGAAGTCATAAGGATTTTTGAAGAAGTTACAGGATTACCTTATGTTCCAACTGATGATGCTGAACGAATGAAAGTAGTAAGATGGGAGCTTTATCTGAAAGAACTTAAGGAATTTATTGAACGTAGAAAATGGAATTCTAATTTAGAAACTGATAACGAGGAAAAAAGGGAATTTCGTGAACTTTGGCTAGAGAAAGAAAAGAGTAATATTGTTCGTTGGAAATCGGAAGTTCCAGAGCACAGGCCAGAAATTATAATTGAATTGAAAAAGTATGAAGATTACATAAATGCGGTAATTAAGGATATACAAGAAAGAAAAGTTAATGGATTACATAGCGTTTGTACCGCCGACCATTTCAAGACAGATATAGGTGAATTGTGTATTGATTGTCCTCTTACCGACCATATATTATCTAAAATAGAGGAACAAATAGTTTTTCAGGCTTTACAGCAACATAGTATTTTAACGGAATCCCAATTTTCCGAATACTGTAATGAAGAGATTAGGAACGCTCAAAAAGTAATGATGGAGCAAAGTCTTTTTGTTCAACAGGACAAAGATGATGCAAGGTTTCGCAATGCCCGTACTCTAGTTTATATATGGAATAAAGAACGCATTAAGGCATTAAACAAAATACAAAGTGAACTATCTAATGTTTCTGTATCACAACCACCAGCAAAGGACGATAAAAAGCTATCTAAAAGGCATAGTATCTTGATACATTTTTACGAAGACAAAAATATGGTCGAAAGAAAGCATAAAGATTATAACGATTATATAACATTTTCTACTTCAAATAAGCGTCTAGCATACTCTAACGGGTCTTTATCAAAACTGAAACATCTTATTGAAGATATAGAAGAAGTAATTCCACTTCTTTCAGAAAAAGCTAAACAACGTGCTGAAAATGAGTTAAAAATCTTAAAGCTTCGCCTTACTGTTGAAAAGTAGTACCCCGGTTGCACCCCGGTTGCGGACTTCTTACCCGTATAATATTTGACACATCAATTCACAAAAAAGATGTGTCAAATGAGTAATCCTTTTGAGCCGATCAACGCCCGGCTAAATAATTTAGAAGCGTTGACACTAGAAGTACTACAACTTTTACGTAGTGCTAACCAGACAGACACCGACGAAATAGGCGGTATCGAATTGGCCCGGCAAGTCACCCGACTATCAGCCGCCCGTATCTACACGCTCGTATCAGAGCGAAAATTACCCCATAAGAAGAGAGGAAACCGGCTAACTTTTCGCCGTAGCGAATTATTGACATGGTTAGATGAGGGCAACCGCGCCGAACAAAAAGGAGGTTTTGAGCTATGAACACGGGCCTAACCTTATTAACACTGGCTTTACTTACGCTTGACGTTTCATTTAGCCTTTATGCTTCTTCTTATATGCCACCCGTCAATTTAGACGAATCTAACGAAGAAGAAGCTGACGACCTGCCTTTTGGCCCCACTCCCTCCGATCAAGACTAACCCAACGTAAAACAAGCCGGGTCAATGTGTGGTGACATTGACCCAGCTAAAAACTCATTTCTTATGGAATTTCAACAGGACAAAGATATATACCGTCCGCCTATTTTTGATATGTCAGATGAAGAGTTGGCCGCTACTGCCAATCTTAATTTCTCCGTCGATGAGGTAAAGCAACCTACTCCAAACGAAGACAAACGCGCCAGCCAGCAAGCGCAACACCTTAACCATTTATTAGAACGGGAAAGACTAGTAAGCGATGCCGCAACCCGTAGTGTAGTGTTTAGTCCTCCGCTTATAAGCCGATTAGAAACAGGCATTATAGGGCGGGGTACTATCAATATTATTCAAGGGGCATACGGTAGCCACAAATCAAGACTTGCTGAATTATTGGCCGCTCTTATGTTATCCAATGACCCGAATGACCCGAAATTTATGGGATTTGACCGGGCAGAGTTAGAGCGGTTTTGTGTGTGCTACATTGACACAGAACGCAACCAAAGCGAAGAATTGCCCTTTGCCATTCAAGGCATAAAGTTAAAAGCCGGTTACACATTAGCCGATCAACCTATTGACTTTCGGTTTACGTCAATCAAAGCAATTGAACGCGGCCACCGCTTCGACGCTATAGAAGCCTTTCTAAGCCACGTTAGAGAACAGACAGCCTTGCATCTATTTTGCCTGATTGATGTGGTTACAGATGCCGTAGGAGACTTTAACGACGCCAAAGAGTCTATGCGATTGTATGACTTTATCGGCAACCTGTGCGATAAGCATAATGCAACCTTTTTACTGGTTATTCACCAAAACCCAGGAACCGAAAAAGCCAGAGGGCATACCGGAACAGAAGCGGCAAATAAAGCCAGTACAGCCTTGCAAATTGGTTTTGAAAAAGATGCCAGCGGCAACGATACCGACCTGATACGGTTGCGCTATCTGAAGCTAAGACGCGGCAAAAGACCCGAACCCGTTTATCTGCAATACAAAGAGGAGGTCAACGGGTTAGCATTGGCTGAAGCCGATCAGGTAGCGGCTCACATTAACCACCGCAAACACAAGGCGGATACTGAAGACATTGCCGACCGGCTACTAAGCCTTTTATCTGAAGGGCCTTTACCCAAAAATGAAGTCTGGACAACTTTAGAAACCGAGTTTAAAGCCAAAAACGCAACGATACGCGAACGGCTTAAAACGATTGTTGAGCAAGAGCCGCCAATGTACGATGAGGAGGGCCGCGCCGTTCGTTTGGCCGATTACAAAGAAGGTCGAAACCAATTTTTCAAACTTACTCCGATTGAGTAAAACAATACTGCCAACTGCTAAAGGCCATATAGGGGGTCTGGCAGTTGGCAGTATCAAAACACTGTGCCAAAATCTGAATAGCACCTTTTTTAGCAGTTAGCAGTATGGACAATCAACAATACCGACCGACCTTATTGGACGTACCAATCAGCTTTTTTGCATACGACAATCAGAGGAGTTGCTTTGCAACCGTACCGGCTCATCAAACTACCTTACGACGAATTATCAGCACTAGCTATTACCGGCCTACAATTGACGCAATACGAGCCGAAACGGATAAGGCTGTACAAGATCAACTGAAGAAACAATTGCCCGCTATTACGCCTGTTTCAATGCTTTACCACCGCCGACGAGATACCAGCTTTACCCAAAAAATTAGGCAACAATGGCCGCTATTGATGGGAGACGTTGACCGGAAAGATAACCCCGGCTTAGATATGGCCGAACTAAAGAAACACCTTTCCCGCTTGCCG
>NZ_OCNH01000007.1 GCF_900230225.1 Spirosoma fluviale | reverse complement strand
CGGCAAGCGGGAAAGGTGTTTTTTCAGTTCGGCCATATCTAAGCCGGGGTTATCTTTCCGGTCAACGTCTCCCATCAATAGCGGCCATTGTTGCCGAATTTTTTGGGTAAAGCTGGTATCTCGTCGGCGGTGGTGTAGCCACGAAACAGGCGTAATAGCGGGCAATTGTTTCTTCAGTTGATCTTGTACAGCCTTATCCGTTTCGGCTCGTATGGCGTCAATAGTAGGCCGGTAATAGTTAGTGCTGATAATTCGTCGTAAGGTCGTTTGATGAGCCGGTACGGTGGCAAAACAACTCCTTTGGTTGTCGTATGCAAAAAAGCTAATTGGTACGTCTAGTAAGTTCGGGCGGTGTTGTAGATTGTCCATACTGCTAACTGCTAAAAATGGTGCTATTCGGATTTTGGCAGGGTTTTTTAATACTGCCAACTGCCAGACCCCCTATATGGCCTTTGGCAGTTGGCAGTATTGTTTTACTCAATTGGTATAAGTTTGAAAAATTGGTTTCGGCCTTCTTTGTAATCGGCCAAACGAACGGCGCGGCCCTCCTCATCGTACATTGGTGGCTGTTGCTCAACAATCGTTTTAAGCCGTTCGCGTATGGTTGCGTTTTTGGCTTTAAACTCGGTTTCTAAAGTTGTCCAGACTTCATTTTTGGGTAAAGGCCCTTCAGATAAAAGGCTTAGTAGCCGGTCGGCAATGTCTTCAGTATCCGCCTTGTGTTTGCGGTGGTTGATGTGAGCCGCTACTTGATCGGCTTCAGCCAACGCTAACCCGTTGACCTCTTTGTATTGTAGATAAACGGGTTCGGGTCTTTTGCCGCGTCTTAACTTCAGATAGCGCAACCGTATCAGGTCGGTATCGTTGCCGCTGGCATCCTTTTCAAAACCAATTTGTAAGGCTGTACTGGCTTTATTGGCCGCTTCAGTTCCGGTATGTCCTCTGGCTTTTTCGGTTCCTGGGTTTTGGTGAATAACCAGTAAAAAGGTTGCATTATGCTTATCGCACAGGTTGCCGATAAAGTCATATAATCGCATGGACTCTTTAGCGTCGTTAAAGTCTCCTACCGCGTCTGTAACCACATCAATCAGGCAAAATAGATGCAAGGCTGTCTGTTCCCTAACGTGGCTTAGAAAGGCTTCTATAGCGTCGAAACGGTGGCCGCGTTCAATTGCTTTGATTGACGTAAACCGGAAGTCAACAGGTTGATCGGCTAATGTGTAACCGGCTTTTAATTTTATGCCTTGAATGGCAAAGGGCAATTCCTCGCTTTGGTTGCGTTCTGTGTCAATGTAGCATACACAAAATCGCTCTAATTCTGTCCGGTCAAAACCCATAAATTTCGGGTCGTTCGGGTCATTGGCTAACATAAGAGCGGCCAATAATTCAGCAAGTCTTGATTTGTGGCTACCGTATGCCCCTTGAATAATATTGATAGTACCCCGTCCTATAATGCCTGTTTCTAGTCGGCTTATAAGTGGAGGACTAAACACTACACTACGGGTTGCGGCATCGCTTACTAGTCTTTCCCGTTCTAATAAATGGTTAAGGTGTTGCGCTTGCTGGCTGGCGCGTTTGTCTTCGTTTGGAGTAGGTTGCTTTACCTCATCGGTTGATAAATTGATGTTGGCAGTTGCGGCCAACTCTTCATCTGACATATCAAAAATAGGCGGACGGTATATATCTTTGTCCTGTTGAAATTCCATAAGAAATGGGTTTTTAGCCGGGTCAATGTCACCACACATTGACCCGGCTTGTTTTACGTTGGGTTAGTCTTGATCGGAGGGAGCGGGGCCAAAAGGCAGGTCGTCAGCTTCATTGCCAGCATCAACTAGGGGGCTGTCGGCGGGTAGCTCCTCGCCTTTTGTACAAGCGAGAAAGTGTATAGCAACTTCAGTAAACGCAAACAGAAGCCATATCACAAAAAGTAGGAAAATAGGGGCGTTCATCTTGCCTTACGCCCTCCTTTGCGCTGATTAGATAAATAGTGTTCGGCCTGTGCATCTATTTCAGCACTGGTTTTGACGCGGCCACTTTGTAGCCACAAATCAATATCTGATTGCCGGAACGCCAACCGCTTACCCTTGCGTGAAAATGGAATTTCACGCCGTTGTACTTTGCCGTATAAGGTCGTTACGGCGGGGTGGCCGGGTAGATACTCACTTAGTTCTTCAATAGAGAACCAGCGGTCTGGAATAGAGTGGCCGCGTTCACTCTGCGAACGTAACAGGGCTGTTAGGTCGTCAACTTTGCGGCCTAAATCAACTACGAAGGCGGGTAGTTGATCGAATGTAATAAGAGTGTTTTCCACTGCTGACAAGTTGTTTTCGTTAAACTTGCTGCAATAGTATAGGCTTAGTGAGGGGTGTTAATTTCTGTTGTAGGTCTTGTAAATTCTTTTGTAAGTCTTGTAAGAAGATTTGTAAGTTCCAGCCGTATTAGGCAGGTTTTTGCCAATTCCCTCCACTTCTAAAGTTATTTTTAACCTCATCGAAAGTCCAGTTGTCGAAGTGGTCAGTAAGCAACCTGATATACTTTTCGACTGTTGCATTTGGGTCTAATTTCCCAATTTTAGGTTGATGTGTAGTGCAACGAGTAAAGAATAGATAAAACAGACCAATTACTTTACCCTTATCTCCTGTCTTCTCATTCATAGATAGTTTTTCAGTAAAAGGTTCGCCAACAAATGCCCGGTTAATGAACTGTTCAAACTGTTCAATAGTCAGAAATGGATTGCCGTTTTTACTGCTATTTTTCGCTAATTGTATGAAATATTTTCTAACCTCATCTAAGTGCATACGCTCGTTAAAAACGTTCGCCCGGTTATCAGTGACCGGTGGTGTTGAGGTCTTACCGGTTCGTTTAGCTGCTAGCAAGGGCATGACCGCTTTATAATACTTCTCTTCGTTACTAAGCCATTTCGTAATCACTTGTAAATAGTGATTTTCTTGTTTAGAAAACTCATTAACTAAAGCGGCTTGCCGGGCTTTGTGCTGTCCGTTAAGTAGGTCTACCCGGTGTGCATTGGTATCCTTAACTAACCCATTTTGTAAAAGCTCTACTGAGTTTACCGATTTCAGTATTTCTTTTGTTTTGTCAATTAACCATTCTATGAGTTTTCGTTTAGTTACTACTCTAAATTTAGAAAACTGTGTGTACGGGTTATATACGGGTTCCTCTGCTATCACAGGAAAAATATTTGTAAATCTATCTTTTAGCTTATCGAAAGGCTGAACAGTAAACGGAAAAACAAACAACCATTTTTGATAGATATGGTATAATTCATTCAAGTCTATTTCTTCAGCAACGGGTTCGTCGGGTTGTCGTTCATAAAGACCATTTACATAGTCAATTAATCGTTGTGCTTTACTCTGTCCAATCTCATCCTGTCTTGCTTCTATCAAGCTAATTAAGGATTTGCTGTAAACATGATCGCCAAAAGAGGGAGTTCCAAAACTGCTAATGATATATTCTATGTAATTGGTAATGTCTTCGTACCAATTAGCCTGTTCTATTCTTTTTTCAATATGATGTTCTGTGTAAGATACTCGATTTACAATACTGACCGCAAATGCATCAGACTTAAAATAGGTCAAATCAATCAGAGGGTTTTTTGCCAATATCTTGTGGGCTTCACAACAGTTCGGAAATTCCTCAACAAACTTTGCTGCCCATTCCATCACTGCTTTATGATTAGGGCAACAGTTCGGAAAATTCTCTTGTGGCTTGTAGTCACGAAATACTAACGGTTGAAATGGCTGTATATGAAAATTTTCTACTTTGAACTCAAAAAATGGCCCTTGCATACATCTGTTTGTTATAATGTTAATTTGATTTTATCGACAGTATCCCGCTTTGACTGGTCAACGATTTTTGCATAAATCTGCGTAGTCTTTAGTTCGCGGTGGCCTAACATCTTGGAGACGGTGTAAATATCGGTTCCAAGTGATAATTGCAGGGTAGCGTAGGTATGCCGGAAACTGTGGAATGTTACAGGTTTGGTTATTCCGGCATCTTTCACCCACTGCTTTAAAATTTTGTTCCAGTGTGCCGAATAGGTTAAACCGGGTAGTACGGGCTGGCTATCGTCTAAGCGTTTCCCCAATAATGAAACAGCTTGTTCAGAAACAGGCATATATTCTACCCCGTCTGTCTTTTCCTGTCTGAAATTAATCGTGTAGCCGTTTCGGGCATCATGACGTATTTGCTCCCATGTCAGGGCTTCAATATCCGAATACCGTAAACCCGTCAGGGCCGAAAATAGAGCCGCTTGTTTAAGTGTAGGGTACGCTGGTAAATCTGTTTGAACTAGTGCTTGTAATTCGGCTAAAGTCAGGTATTCGCGCCGGGTCTCTTCGGGTTTGATACTTTCGACTTTCGTGTTTAAATCAATGCTAATAAGTCCGTCTTTAAAGGCTTGCTTGAGAGCTGCTTTAAATTTGTTGAAGTAACTAACGGTAGAGTTTACGGCCAACGGTTCTTCGTTGCGCTGGCTTTGTGCGTCCATCATATAAGCCCGAAAATCCCGGCATTTTTTTGCAGTAAGGTTGGAGAGTTTAAGGTTACCGCCTGTAAAGTCACGTAGGTAATGTAAGGCACTTTCCCAACCATCTTTGTTACTCCCTGTTTTTGATGCTGCCAATTGCTCGCAATATGCCACAAAACAAGTACTCAGGCTTTTTTTGGATAAGAAGCCATAAGCACCGTTTTGAACGTCGATTTGTCTTTTGGCTCGTAAATTTTCAGCTAGTGCAATCGTTTCAGCGTTCTGCTCTTTGTCGGCGGGTGTTTTAGGGCGGTTGAACAGATATAAGCCCAAAAATTCGCGCCGGGTGTCTTTGCCAGTGTCAGGATGAGTTATAGCCGGGTAGTAATCTAAATACAGGCTAGTTCGCCCGTTACTAATTGGCTTTTTGCGTAGATGGACTTTTATCATAATCGTGTGGCTGTTAGTAATTCATCAATCCTGACTTTTGGCACATAGGCGTAAGGGCCTTTATACTGTTTGGGTATATTATTACGCTGTATGAGTGTGTAAAGAGCTTTTTCAGAAATGCCGTATCTTTCCTGAATCTCTTTCATTGTATAACAGTCTACTAATTCAACCGGGGCGGGCATTGGCTTCTCGGTAAATGTTGGCGGCTCAAACAGGCGGTCAACGTCCGAACGACGAATAAGAGTACGTCTACCTAACTTCACGGCGTGTAAATTACCTGAACCAATAGCCCGCCAAATTGTCCATCGACTTACGCCTAATAGTTTACTAGCATCAGCAATGTTCAGATTTTCTTTAGCTCGAATATCATCTAAAGGTTTTTCAATTATTCGCCGGGTCTGCTCATTGCTTATAGTAACCTTTGCTGCTCGTTGGCGGGCTTTGTAGGCTCGTTTAGCACAAGAGTCACTACACGTTTTTGTAACGGTTGTACGGGCTTCAAATTCGTTCCCGCATTGCTCGCAGATTCGCCTTACTCGGATGTTAGAACTCATACCAGTCAATTAGTTTCGTTTATATGTTGCAGTAAGTAGCTTGAGGTTGCTGTGTGTTGCTATATGGTGCTGTATGTTGCATGATTTCGCCTAAAAAACGGATTTTCAATGTAAATCCGCCTATGAGGTACAACAAAGGTACAAATATTGACTGAATATATGTTTTACATCACTCAATAAAGTAGTAGCAAAATGAACGTAAATAGCCCATTTTTAAGGCTTTAAGTATGATTTAGTAATATAATGGAAAATACTTATTAAGTACGGTTACTTTCCGATACAGAATTTACTAAAGATCGACTCCAGCAAATCATCTGTTGTAATCTCACCCGTCAGCTCACCCAAATGTTGCAGGGCGACGCGTAGATCCATGGCTAACCAATCGGGGGTGACGCCGGTGTCGAGGCCGTGGATGGCGCGGGCGAGGGCATCGTCGGTGCCCGTAAGGTGGTTGTAGTGGCGGGCGTTGGTCACTACGGCACTGCCCGTTTGCACGGCGGCATCGGTGCGAACGCGGGCCGAAAGGGCCGCTTTCAGTTCGTCCAGATGCGTTAGTTTTGCCGCCGAAATCCACACGACGGGTTCGCCCAGCATCGTTTCCAGCGATTCGCGGGTGGCGTCGGTGATGGCGTCTAGTTTGTTGCCCACGAGCAGATACGGTTTACCGGATGCCCGTACTTCATCGACCGCCGTTTGTAAGTCGTCGGACTCCACGTTTTTGGCGTCGAACAGGTAAACGACCAGGGCGGCATCGCGCATTTTCTGCTGGGTGCGCTCAATGCCAATGGCTTCAATGCGATCCGTGGCCTGCCGCAACCCGGCCGTATCGATGAGCCGGAAGCGGATACCATCAATAAACAGCTCATCTTCAATAACATCGCGGGTGGTGCCGGGAATATCCGAAACGATGGCTTTTTCTTCGTTCAGCAGCGCGTTGAGGAGCGTCGACTTGCCCGCGTTGGGCTTGCCGACAATAACGGTTGGCACGCCGTTCTTAATGGCGTTACCAGTTGAAAACGAGTCGATCAACGGGTGAAGAACACGACGAATATCAAGCATCAACTGCCGGAGCCGGTCGCGGTGGGCAAACTCGACGTCTTCTTCGCCAAAATCCAGCTCCAGTTCAACCAGGGCCACAAAATCAATGAGTTGCTGGCGAAGGTCTTTGAGTTGTTTCGAGAAACCGCCACGCAGTTGATTGAGGGCTGCCCGATGACTGGCATCGGAGTCGGAGGCAATTAGGTCGGCAACGGCTTCGGCCTGTACCAGATCGAACTGACCATTCAGAAACGCCCGTTGCGTAAACTCACCCGGCTTAGCCAGTCGAACGCCTTCCTGCATGAGTCGACGCAGAATTTGCTGAATGATAAACTCCGAGCCGTGGCACGAAATTTCGACAACATCTTCTTTCGTGAAGGATTTCGGTGCCCGAAAAACGGTTGCCAGCACTTCGTCGATGATGCCGCCATCTTCGTTCCGAAGGGTACCGAAATGAGCGGTGTGGCTGGGCTGCTGCGTCAGGTCTTTTCCCCGAAACAGTCGGTTTGTTAAGTCGATCGCGCCTTCGCCCGATACGCGAACCACGGCAATGGCACCGATGCCGGGTGCCGTAGCAAGAGCAGCAATGGGTTCTAATTGATACAAGTCTGTAGGTGTTAGGAACGTCAGAAATCTTTACTGAATTGCACGAACTACAAACTCAATAGCTGACGTTGGAAAATAGGCAGGCGATTCAATAATCCAGCTAGCCGTTTCTCAACGGGCACGTTGGGAATACCGAGCCAGTCGGCGTATTCGTCGCCCATGAAGAAACGCATTTCACCGGCTGCGAGGTTCCGAATCGTTTCGGGACCTATTGTTCCCTGACGGGCTGGCGTTGCGGATTGGGCCGGGCCATTAGGGGTAAACTGGCTGGACGACGCGGCTGTAGCTATCGCATTCAACAGCGAGCGGGTTAATCCAACACCTGCTTCGGAGGGGGCAAATTGCCGCCGGGCAATGGCGGTGCCGAGGTTGTATGCTTCGCGCATGTTGGTCGGAATAAGCTCTTCGGCAACGCCGTTGAGGTAGCCAACCACGTTGATATGGTGCAGGTAATCCTCTTCTTCCTGCTCGGTCATAGTGACTTTCGCTTTCCGTAATCCCTGCAACACGATATAGGAAAATGACAAACTCGTACCGGCCATATCCTCCTGATTGACCGGGTAACCCCAGTCCATGTTCCACCGATTGGAGTGCAACGAAAACCAGCGGGCTCCGGCATGAATGAGTCGGATTTTCTGAGTCCGGCGAATGGCTGTTGCCCCGTTTGGGTTGGTCACCTGTGCGTTAAACGGCCACTCTTTGGCATTATTGACGGCAAATACCCACTCGCCGGTTTCCTGCAATCGGCGGGCGGTGTCATTTTTTATGCGTTCGGTAAGCCAGAGGACCTGCGCTCCGTGGGCACCCAGATACGAGTAGGGGAGGGAGAAAAAGCCAAGCGTTAGCCCAATTTGCTGGGCGTATTTCTTGAAAAAAGCCATGCCTCGTTTCATCCGGTCGGGCTCAGCCCAGTCGGGTAAAGCACCGTATTCGGCAAAGAAGGTCTGGATAGCCGGGTGCTGATTGTCGGTCGAGAAATCGCCGGTATCGCCAAGCCACTGCATGAGCGAACGCAAGCCCATCGGGCCACTGGCCTCAACGACGGCCGCAATGGCTGCATCGGCGGGAGTATCGCCCTGCTGTCGGTACTTATCCAGGAGGGTATTCGAAAACGGGCGGGAGGGCTTTATCGCGGTCGGCATCGTGTACGTATGAATCTACTGGCGTAACGATGCGTGGAGGAAATTGGTTTGTAATGCAGCCCCTTCCGGAAAGGCTTGTTGTCGCTAGATCCCAACCTACCCGGAGGAGCGGTGTTACAGGGTAATCTGCAAGCCATCGTAGCCGAGCCGGATGTTGGCGGGCAGTTCTTTTTCGACGTCGCGGTGTAAGCCGAGTTTATGGCTGATGTGAACGAAGTAAGTTCGGTCGGCATTAACGCGTTTGGCAAGGGCAACGGCCTCATCGAGCGTAAAATGCGAAATGTGGGGTTTCAACTGAAGGGCATCGAGCACCAGCACTTTAGAGCCGTACACTTTTTCCAGTTCCTGATCGGAGATATAGTTCAGATCGGTGAGATAGGTGAAGTCACCAATGCGGAAGCCATAAACGGGGAGTTTATGGTGCATTACCTCGATGGGAATGAACCGAACACCCAGCACATCGACGGGTTCGTTGGTCAGATCATGCAGTTGAACGTGGGGTGTTCCTGGATATTTATTCTCGGCAAAAACATACGCAAATTCACGCTGTAACTGCGCCAGAACGGTTGGACGGCCATAAACCGGAATATCTTTTCCCGACCGAAAGTTATACGCCCGAATTTCGTCGAGCCCTGCTGTGTGGTCTTTGTGTTCGTGGGTGAACAGAACGGCGTCGAGTTGTTGCAGGTTGAGTCGAAGAACCTGCTGCCGGAAATCGGGGCCGGTGTCGATAACGAAACTACGCCCGTCCACGGCAATGTGAACGGAGGTACGGAGTCGTTTGTCCCGAAAGTCAACCGAACGGCACACCTCACAGGTACAGCCAATAAGCGGCACCCCCGACGATGTTCCCGTACCGAGCAAGGTGATGATCATAGTTATCAGGAGTTAGGAGTTAGGAGCGAGGAGTGAGGAGTGCTGACGCGAAAGCAACACATGCGCCAGCCCTCCTCACTTCTCGCTCCTAACTCCTAACTCCTCCATTTCTATTTATCCGTCAATTGATTAACCACTTCCACCAGGCGGTCGAAGTTGAGGGGTTTCACCAGTACGTCGTTGAAACCGGCGGTTTTAAATTCTTCTTCGGTGTAATTTTTGGCGTTGCCGGTAATGGCTACGATAGGCACACTGGCTTTTTCTTTTTCGGGAAGTGCCCGAACGCGCCGAACGCATTCCATACCATCCATCAGCGGCATGTTAATGTCCAGGAGGAGGATACTGAAGTCTTCTTTCTCCAGAATTTGCAGCACTTGCTCACCGTTTTTTACGGCTGTGATATCGTAGTTCTGAAATTCAAGAATTTTGCGGGCCAGATTTTGGATAACAGAGCTATCTTCGGCAATCAGGACGCGTTTGGAAGCTGACATATGGCTTGAGGTATCGTGTTTTGTTTTACTGTGGTGAAATTATAGAGTTAAATCGGCAAACGCAAAAAGGGTTTACTCTCAAAACGGAATAAGATCCCTTTTCCCGTACAGGCTACAACTCCTTTTCCATAACGATGAACGCAAGCGGTTGTTTGGGAATACCGAAACGCGGGTCGTCGGGAAAGGGCTGGGTTTCGCCGGTGGACCGGTAGCCACGCCGTTCGTACCAGGCAATCAATTCGTGCCGCTGGGTAATGACCGTCATGGTAACAGCCCGGCATTTTTTAGCGATGGCTAGGTCTTCCGCAGCCGCCAGCAATTGCCTGCCAATGCCGCCAGCCTGGGCTTCGGGCGAAACAGTGAGCATACCTAGATACAGGTCGTCGCCTTTCTGTTCTAGATAGACGCATCCCAGCAACTGGTCGGCCTGTTCGTATTTTAAAATCTGCGCGTTCGGGTTGCGGAAAATGGCCTGTAAGGATTCTTCGCTGGTGCGGATGCCGTCGAGCAGATCGGCCTCGGTGGTCCACCCTTTGCGCGAGCTGTCGCCCCGGTAGGCGCTATTGACGAGACGGTCCAGCGCCGGAATGTCCTGCACCGTGGTGGTTGATATAGTGAAAGCTGCCATGTAAAACTAGTTGGGCACTTCCCGGAAATCCAGTTGCTGAATCAGGGCGGGGTTTTCGGGAGTAAGGGTGAAGAATACGTCGATGTTGGCTTTTTCGCCCTCCATTACGAAATGACCGCGTAACTGGTTTTCGGGGATTAGCTCGCCAATGCGCTTGATCGTACCCGCTTTGGCGTAGAGATCCTGCAGCGTTTTCCGGCGAATGGCGACCGATTTATCCGGGAAGAAGTTCTCCGCGAAAATACCGCTTCGTTCCGCATTCGTCCAGTCGGGCAGGAGTTTTACCAGCTCGGCTTTGCGTTGGGCCAGAATGAGAGAAACGGGTAGCTGGCGGGGCTGGAGCTTGCCAATGGCCAGCAGCGTGTCCAGAACGGCACTGTTCACCCCGCCCAGACTGGCATAGGTAACGTTACCGTACGCGATAACCCCAATGCCATAGTCGGGCAGAATGCGCCACTGACTCCCAAAGCCGGGTAAGCCGCCACTGTGGCCCACGTCGACCTGACCCAGACAGTTTTTGGTCCAGCGCAGCCCGTAGCCGTAGCCACCCGTTGTAGGGCAGAGTTGTCCCACCGAATTTCGGGCCTGTGCGGAAAGGCCCGCAAACGTCCAGGGCTGCTGCATTTCCCGAATTGAGCTTCGTTTTATTGGCGCATTATCAACGTCATTTCGGGGTGGCCAGGCGGCCTGATGCACGGCAACATACTTGCTGAAATCCTCGATAGACGTAATCAGACCGCCCATGGCCCCGTGCGAACCGTCGTGCAGCAGGGCTTCTTCGAGCCATTTGCCCGTTCCCGAGCCATCTTCCTGCCAGCGGTAGCCAAGTGCGAGTTTGTCGGCCGGAACCTTGGTGTATTCCCACTGGGTGTCGTTCATGCCCAGCGGTTTCAGAATGGTTTCGGTAATGTATTGCTGATACGGTTTGCCCGATACCGTAGAAATAATCCGGCCCAGCATGGCAAAGGCGAGGTTGCTGTATTCGTAGGCGAAACTCGGCACGTTGGCGTTCGAGATACCGCCTTTGATGAGCTTCGTCAGGTCATCTTCTGAGTCGGCTAGCTGGCGGTCGCCCCAGGGGTTGTCTTCCGGGAAACCAGCCGAGTGACTGAGCAGGTTGCGAACCAGAATTTTGGGCGCGTCGGCGGTGAGGTACTTGTGCGACTTCAGTTCGGGAATGTAGTTCTCGGCGGGGTCGTCGAGCCGAAGTTTGCCTTCGTCGCGGAGTTTCAGGACCGCCATCGATGTCAGGCTTTTGGTCATCGACGCAATCCGGAACAGGGATTTAGGCGTTGCCGCTATCTTTTTGTCGACATTGGTATAACCAAGTCCGCCCGAATAAACCAGTTTGCCATCGACCACAATGCCGAAAGCCATGCCCGGAATATGCCGCTTTTCGGCAATCTCGCGGAACATTTTTTCGACGATGGGGAAGGCCGGTTCCAGCTTTTTAAGTCGGTCGGGATCCGTAAAGACGGGGGGTTGATAGGTGGATACATGGGGCACCGTACGGGCCTGGGGCACTTGCTGGGCCAGTGCTGCCGAGACCGCCAGCAGAAAAGCAGGGAGAAGGTATTTCATTAGAACAAATTATGGCTGTATACAATCCGGCTAACTTACTAAATAACCGCTATAAGCCCTCACTTCATCGTCTTTATCCAGTCCCGCAACAGGGCTAGACTTTCGGAATGGGCTGTTTTTCGCCCGAGTTCGGGCATCATTTCCCCAGGGTCGGTGGAGGTGAGCCGGTAAATCAGGATGGATTCGTCCGGTTTACCGGGAACGATATCATACGGATGCCCGCCCGAGCCACGACCGGCGGCAACGGGCGTTTTTAAAATGCCCAGGGCGGTTGGGTCGGTTTCGGAAAGGCTCAGGTTCAGGCCCGATATCATGGCCGGACCGTTGGGGTTGTGGCAGTGGGCGCAGTTAATGTCGAGCCAGATTCGTGCCCTGTCGTTGAGGGAGCCCGTTTTGGGGTCGTTCCACACGGGGGCTTTGGGGCACTTGGCCAGCGACGGCATTCCGGTGAGCATCCCCGACTTTTGCCAGTGCGTGAGCTGGTTTTCGGTATCCGCTGCGCCATAAGTCAGATCGCCGTTGAGCTGCCGGACAGACGGGCCGATGGGTGTCATGACTTCGTTTCGGTTGTGGCACCCTTTGCACTGGTTCAGGTTGGGAATGATGTAGGGGTGCTGGCGGGTTTGCCCACTGGCGTCGACGTAGCTAACCGTTTTGGTATCTCCGGCAACTTCCAGAAACGCGTCGGTTTGTTCATCATTCCAGACGTACTCGAAGGCTTTCCAGCCGTTGGCCTGATGAACCAGCAACCGCGTTTCCATCAGGCGTCGCCCTTTGGCCGGATCTCGGAAATCGGTGGGGTAATAAAATGTTTTGATGAGGGTGGTGCCCTCCGGAAAGTTCAGCACGCTGGAGTCGTTATACGCTACGGACCGACCGGCGGGCAGTTTAACGAAACGCAGTTTTTCGGCATAATCCGAAAACAAGGGCGTATTGAGCGCATAGGGTACAACTCCCGGAGCCGGTTTCTGTTCCGCCGGATTGCCGGTGAAAAAGCCGTAGTCGGATAGTTTTTCGGGGATCGCATCAGCCCGCCAGCTGGCCAGCGTGAGCCAGCCGGTCAGTAGCAGGAGCGACCAGATCAGGTATGTTCGCATACAGTTAGCGGCTGTTACTTGCTTGCGGTTGTCTTCAAGGGGGTTAGCTGGCAATCGAAAGGTGCCGGGCTAAACGAAACATTCTTGAATTCACGTCCGGCGTCGAGGTTGACCAGGCTCTGGTTTTTGTTGTTGCGAATGCAGATGCGTTTGTCGGCCAGTGGTTTGCCGTCTTTATCGAAGGTGGCGGGGTCGGCAATGCCGTCGTACAGAATGTGCGGAACTTGCTGCCCCGCTTTCAGGATCGCGTCGAAGATTTTGCCGTAGCGCCCCCGCGAACTGGCCGGGCCGGGATTGCGCTCGTACACGTTATCATGGATGGAAATGGCCGTCGAAAACGGGTAGTAGCCTTTGTCGGTGATGGGCCGTTCGGTAATCAGGTAGCTGATGACGCCGGTGCCGATGGTTTGATTCCGGAGGAAGCGGTTGTTGAACACCTCAACGTTATTAGCGGCCAGAATCAGCAGGCCCGTACCGTCCGATACGCTGGCGACGATATTGCCTTCCGGCGCAAAATTCGGGAAGTTATTATCGTGGATGTGGTTGTTGAACACCCGGACGTTGCCACCCTGTTTCTGGACCAGATCGGGCAGGTCGAATACCAGAATGCCGCCGGTATTTTCGTAGGTTTCGTTATCGAAAACGTCGGCATTGCGCGAGTTTTCGATCTCGATACCCGCTACGTTATGGTAAGCTTTGCTGTTTTTGACGACGATACCGCGCGACTGCCCAACGTAAATACCCGCGTCCGAAGCGCCAATGGCGGTGCAACCGTCGATCAGCACATTGTCACACTGCACCGGGTAGAGGCCGTAGCCGCCATTTTCGGCTTTGGGCGGACCAGTCCATTCCACTTTTACGTTTCGGAACGTGATGCCCTTCACGTTCATGGTCTTGATGCCATCGCCTTTCGAGTCCTGAATGGTCAGGTTTTCGATCACGATATTCTCGGCATTGGACACGCGCAGACCTTCGGCTCCGTCCGTCTGCCCTTTGAAGCTGAGTATCGTTTTGTCGATTCCTTTTCCCCGAATCACAATGCGTTTTTTATCTTCCAGCGACAGGCTGCCGGTGAAGGTGAACGTACCGGCGTCGAGGTCGATCGTGCTGCCATCTTCGGCCATGATGAGCCGGGTCTGGTACCGCTTTTGTACATCGGTTTGAGCCCATGCGGAGCAGGTTAACAGGCAGGCCGCCAGAAGTAAAGAGAATTTCATAAGGGGTAAGGGGTTTGGTAAGGCTAGCCGTAAATATACAGCAAACGGTTGAGTGAGAGTGACATTCTCATTCCATTTGTTAATACTTCATTACCAGATATGATGTAACTAACGGGTACATCGGCTCTACCTTTGCAACGCATGGCGACCCGATTTTAACTATAGGATACGGGTCTTCATGACGGTAAAGCCACTCGCCTACACACGACTAAATATGAATGGGGAAAGGTAAACTCAACCCATTCACAACACAACATGATAACAACAGATCTTTGTATAATTGGCGCGGGTCCGGTGGGCCTGTTCGCCGTTTTTGAAGCGGGTTTATTAAAAATGCGTTGCCACCTGATCGATGCCCTGCCGCAGGTGGGCGGGCAGCTTTCGGAGATCTATCCGCAGAAACCCATCTATGATATCCCCGGCTATCCGGCTGTAAATGCTCAAACGCTGGTCGATAACCTGATGGAGCAAATAGCCCCGTTTAACCCCGGTTTTACGCTGGGTGAGCGCGTTGACGGGCTGGAAAAACAACCTGATGACTCGTACATCGTTACGACAAGCGATGGCACGGTCGTCCATTGCCAGGTGGTAGTGATTGCCGGTGGGTTGGGCTGTTTTGAGCCACGCAAGCCCGAAATCGTGAACCTCGAACGGTTCGAAGGAAAGGGCGTTGCGTATATGGTCAAGAATCCCGAGCAACTGCGCGACCGCCGGGTGGTGCTGGCCGGTGGGGGAGACTCCGCCCTCGACTGGACGGTTTTTCTGGCCGATATTGCCAAAGAGGTAACCCTTGTTCACCGCAGCGATACCTTCCGGGGGGCTCCCGATTCGGCCGAGAAAGTGTTCCATCTGGCGAGTCAGGGCAAGATCAATCTGGTGCTGCAATCGACTATTTCCAGTATCAACGGAAACGGGCATTTGCAGGAGGTGAGCATTACGGCGAAAGACAAATCAGTGAAAATCATCGAAGCAGACAACCTCATTCCGCTCTTCGGCCTGACGCCTAAACTCGGCCCCATCGCCGATTGGGGACTCACCATCGACAAAGCCGCCATCAGCGTTAATACCACCGATTACTCGACCAATGTAGACCGTATTTACGCCATCGGCGATATAAACACGTATCCTGGTAAGCTGAAGCTGATTTTGTGTGGCTTTCACGAAGCTGCGCTCATGTGCCAGAGTGCTTTCCGGCATGTGCACCCAAACCAGAAACTGAGTTTTAAATACACCACCGTAAACGGTGTTCCTACTTTTTAAATAAGTGGCTGGCGCGGGCAAATACTCGCGCCAGCTATTTCTCCACCTGCCAACCATGATCAATTTCACCATAGAAGACCGCAACGGGGAGCGGCAGGACCTCGAAATTCCCGAAGGCATCAACCTAAGCCTGATGGAAGTGCTGAAGGCATCAGAATACAACATTCTGGCTACCTGCGGAGGCATGGCCCTCTGCGCGACCTGCCATGTTCAGGTGCTCAACGGTTTTAACGACTTGCCAGCTGCCCAGGATGCTGAACTGGATATGCTGGATACCCTGCCCGATTCCGATTCGGATAGTCGGCTGGCCTGTCAGATTCGGGTAAACGAAGCCATAGAAGGGGCCGTGTTCAGAATCAAAAGCGACGAGCCCGACTGACGACACGTAGATCCGTAATGAGCCCGATCGTTAATCCAATCGGTACAAGGCCAGCTCTTCTTTAAAGTTCGCCATGTTGATTTTCAGATCGACAACGGTTCCCTGCGCGATATCATACACCCAGCCGTGAATACGTGGATAATCGCCCTTCGCTCTGGCCTTTTGCACATACGACAGCTTCATAATGTTCAGGCATTGTTCCTGCACGTTTAACTCTACCAGTCGGCGGAAACGGGCCGTATCATCGGGCAGGGCGTCCAGCTCCTGGCGGTGAAGGCGATACACATCGTCGATGTTGCGAATCCAACTGTTAAGCGCCCCCAGGTCTTTGTTGTCCAGAGCCGCCCGTATGCCACCACAGCCATAATGGCCGCACACGATGATATGCTGTACCTGTAGGTGTTCAACCGCATATTGGACGACCGAGTACGCATTGGTATCGTTGTTGGGAACCAGATTGGCAATGTTACGATGGACGAATACTTCACCCGGCTTCACCCCCATGAAATCTTCGGGTTGTACACGGCTGTCTGAACACCCAATGTAAAGGAACTCCGGTTGCTGGCCGTCGGCCATGCGGTTGAAGTAGTTTGCGTCCTGTTCCAACTGTTCGGAAACCCACTGACGGTTGTGGGTAAATACGCTTTCGTATAAGTTCATAACGTCTTGAATTTTGTAGTCAACTACGCTACTTACCCGGATGTTTGGAGTTATTATCGAACAGCTTTGGGGCTGCGGAAACACAACTAGCTATTTTCGCTGATTCGCTGGTACAATAGACCTGAATGGTAGAATTATATTTTGACGGGTGGGGAAAATAGAAAATAAAAGGCTTATTTGAGTTTGTTTCGTAGGCACCTTAACTAAGCCTTTTATCTCTTACCCCGCTATCATGAAAAAGTTTATGTGGCTATGCCTGCTGCTGGGAATTTACCAATTCGCTCAGGCGCAAACATTCTCCCTCGAATCCATTAAAAGCTACCCTTTCCCCACCGAATTGACCAGTGCGGCTCAGGGTTCGCGGATTGCGTGGGCCTTTGCCGAACTGGGTAAACGCAATGTGTATGTAGCGGAAGGCCCCGATTTCACCCCCCGAAAACTCACGAATTATACCGATGACGACGGCCAGGAATTAACCAGTCTGTCAATTTCGGATGATGGGAAATGGGTCGTTTACGTGCGCGGTGGCGACCACGGCTCCAACTGGGACGATGAACTGCCGGTAAATACAATGTCTTCACCCACCGCCCCCAAAGTACAAATATGGACGGTGCCTTTCGCAGGTGGCGAACCCAAAGCCATTGCGGAAGGCGATGCGCCGGTTATCTCGCCGGGCAGTGGCACGTCAGCCCGGATTGCCTTTATTAAAGGGGGCCAGGTCTGGATCTCGCCCGTGGATGGGTCTTCTCCGGCAAAAGCGCTGTTTACCGCACGGGGTACGAACAGCGCTCTACAATGGTCGCCGGATGGGTCGAAACTGGCCTTTGTTTGTGACCGGAAAGACCATGCCTTTGTGGGTGTCTTTACCAATGAAACGACGCCCATCACCTGGATTGCTCCGTCGTTCTCGCAGGATGCGTCACCCCGCTGGTCGCCGGATGGCAAGCAGTTGGTGTTCGTCCGTACGCCCGGCTCCGGTGGTGCACCCGACTCGCTCCTGACCCGAAAACACCGGCCCTGGTCAATCTGGACTGCCGATGTGGCGTCTGGAACGGCCTCGCAAATCTGGCAGGCTCCCAAAACGCTGGCCGGTTCGCAACCCACTACGCACGGCGGATTTAATCTGCATTGGGCGGCCAGTGACCGCATTGTCTTTCTGTCGTATCAGGATGGCTGGCCCCATCTGTATTCCATGCCGTCGTCGGGAGGAGCGCCGTTGCTGCTGACACCCGCGCCCTTTATGGCCGAACACATCACGCTGAGCCACGACCGTAAATGGCTTTTGTTCAGTGGCAATACCGGTCCCGATAAGCTGGACATCGACCGTCGTCATGTCGTTCGCGTCCCCGTCGACAAAGCCGCTATGGAAGTACTGACGCCCGGCACGGGTCTGGAATGGACACCGGTTGTTACGGGCGATGGCGCTACGATAGCCATGATCAGCGCTACGGCCCAGCGCCCTCCGTTGCCCACGGTTATGGCCTTTTCGAAGGGAACGCCCAAACTTCTAGCGCAGAATCTGGTTCCCGCCAGCTTTCCGCAAAGTCAGTTGGTAACGCCTAAACAGGTGGTCTTTAAGGCACCGGACGGCATGACGGTACATGGTCAACTGTTTGAGCCGACAGGCGGGGCGGGTAAAAAGCCCGCGTTGATCTACGTACACGGCGGGCCACCCCGGCAGATGTTGCTAGGCTGGAATTACTCGGATTATTACGCCAATTCGTACGCGTTAAACCAATACCTTGCCAGTCAGGGATTTGTGGTGCTGTCCGTGAATTACCGGCTGGGCATTGGCTACGGCTATGAATTCCACCAACCAGCCAATGGCGGGGCTAACGGCGCATCGGAATACCAGGACGTTCGGGCGGCAGCCGTCTGGCTTACTGAACAGCCTCAGGTCGACGCTGCCAGAATCGGTATTTACGGCGGTTCCTACGGTGGCTACCTCACCGCGCTGGCCCTCGCCCGCGACTCGAAACTGTTTGCGGCTGGCGTCGATATTCACGGGGTTCACGACTGGAGCCAGCAACGCAACGGCATCAGCCAGACCGACCGGTTCGAGAAAATTCCCGATGCCGAAAAAGCTGCCAAAGTGGTGTGGGAATCATCGCCCGTTTCGGCAGTGAGCAGCTGGACATCGCCCGTGCTGATCATTCACGGCGACGATGACCGTAATGTCCGGTTCAACCAGAGTACCGATCTGGTTCGGCGTCTGGACAAGCAGGGTGTTCCGATGGAAACCCTGGTCATTGTCGATGATACGCACCACTGGATGAAGCACAGCAACGCCATCAAAATGAGTGCCGCCACCGCCGATTACTTCAGACGGAAACTGATGAAGCCACGGCAGTAGTTTGGTTTTACACTAGTGTCTGCCGTTCAGTTATTACGCGACTGAACGGCAGACACTCGTGTTTTAATTTACCATGTTACACTACTGAAAACCACGAATCAAAGGCTATTTCGTTACTCCCTCCTGACCTGATAATAAAGCCCAACTACGCCGGAATCGAACGATTTGGCTTTCGTGAGCGTCAGTTTGATGCGCTCGGTAACGTCCTTAAAGAGTGCTTTTCCGGTGCCCAGGACAATCGGTTCGAGTTTGATCCGGTACTCATCGACTAGATCGAGTTTGGCAAGTGATGAAACAAATTCCGCACCGCCAAACACCACCATGTCACCGCCCGGTTGCTGTTTTAAGGTGGCTATTTCCGTAGCAACGTCGGCTTTTGCCAGACGGGCGTTCTGCCAGTCGACTGTTGTCAGTGTTTTTGAGAAAACAACCTTAGGAGTCGTATTCATCCAGTTGGCAAAGTCGACCAGTTCGGGGGGTGTTTCCGGGTTATTTGTAACAGTCGGCCAGAAGCTGGCGAAACCCTGGTAAAGTACGCGCCCAACCAGCATGGTATCGACCGTTTTCTGTAAATCCGGAATCAGATAATGGCCCACTTCGTCATCATCCATCGTCATCCAGTCCTGCTCTCCGTTGGGGCCGCAGACAAAGCCGTCGAGCGAGACGTGCATAAATAAAATTACTTTTCTCATACTGTTCATTATCAGGGTTTAGGCGTAATGCCGACAGTACTGGCCGGGTGTAAAGTAACGGCGAAATCGCCCGACCGGGACGGTCGGCACTACAAGCTCATGCCATTTTTATACACACAAAGATAAGACTGTGTGTTCGGTTGTTTCGGTGGTAAATACGTCAAAATTAGGGTTGATTACGACCCCTGTTTTTGTTATTTTTAAGGTATGAAACACATATCCATTCTTGTACCGAAAGGCGCTATTTTAGGTAGTCTGGAAGGTACTCGACAGCTCTTTACCGAAGTAAATCAGTTCTGTAAAATGCGGGGTGAAAAGCCACTGTTTTCCGTTCAACTTGTTGGTCTTTCGCGGGAGACGCCGGTGAGCGGAGGCTTATTTACGGTACATGCTGATTCGCTGATCGACGATGTAAAAAAAACGGATCTAATTATCATTCCGGCTCTGGATGGTGAACTGGAAAGCGCCATCGAAAAGAACCGGGAGTTTATCCCCTGGATACTCAAACAGCGCAGCGGTGGTGCCGAAATTGCCAGCCTTTGCCTGGGGGCTTTTCTGCTGGCATCGACGGGCCTGGTAAATGGCCGAAAATGCGCTACGCACTGGCTGGCAGCCAATCAATTCCGGCAGTTGTTTCCCGAAGTCGACCTGGTGCCGGAGAAGATCATCACCGACGAACAGGGTATCTATTCCAGTGGTGGCGCATTCTCGTACCTGAACCTGATTTTACACCTGATTGAGAAATATGCCGGTCGGGAAATTGCGGTGCTTTCGGCTAAAGTTTTTGCGATAGAAATTCAGCGGGACAATCAATTGTCGTTCACTATTTTTCAGGGGCAAAAGGAACACGAAGACGAGCCGATCAGGAAGGCACAAGAGTTTATCGAACTGAATTTTCAGGAGCGTATTTCTGTCGATGAACTCGCGTCGAAATTTGCGCTGGGCCGCCGAAATATGGAGCGAAGATTTAAGAAAGCTACGTCAAATTCGGTCAATGAATACATGCAGCGTGTGAAAATTGAAGCGGCTAAAAAAAGCCTGGAAACCAGCCGAAAAACAGTCAACGAAATTATGTATGACGTTGGCTATTCGGACACCAAAGCGTTTCGGACAATTTTCAAACGAATTACCGGATTATCGCCCGTCGATTATCGGAATAAATACAACAAAGAATTAGTAGACGTGTAGTACCGAGCGTCCCGGTCGGGCGAATAGTTCTTAGTAACCAATTTCACACCCGACCGGGACGGTCGGTACTACAGTTACTGCCTGAACTGCGTCAGCAGGTACTCGTAAAAGTACGCGACATTGACATCGGTCGCGAAGAGTACGCTATACCCGTTTTCGTCCAGATACGTTTGACCGGCGTTGGGCGGGCGAGTGCTGACATTGGCTTTGGCAGTCTCGATTGTGAACTGCTCCGGCATGGCGAGGTAACTGGTGGCCAGAATATCCCACATGAAATAGGTGTAGTGATAACTTGGGATGGTATCGAGGGTCAACGCCCAGAACTGACCCGTCAGGTTAGATAGTTTGTGGTCGATCTGGCTTGCCAGCGTCGATAAAAACTGCTTCGTAACGGGTACATGGTTTGTTACATCGAGCGGAATCAGCGTGAGGGGCAATTCGTACGAGAACAGCTTTTGCGAACTGACCGGGTCCCAGAAAACATTCCATTCGGCGGTGCCATCGTGTTGAAAGGTCTGAACGTTTCCGGTTACGCGAAAAGCACCGGCCATCCACACAATTTCGGCAATGTTGGCTTTCAACTCCGGCGCTTTTTCCAGTGCCATCACCAGGTTGGAACAGGGGCCGGTCATCAGAATGGTTACCTTTTCGGTTGCGGCAGTTAGCTTCTCAATAATCAAATCCGGGGCGCTCAAATACCCATAGGGATCGGGCGATTTCGGCAGGTTAATGAGTAAGGGCAGGGCGTTGATGATCTCGGGGCGTGCCCGCCATTCGCTCGGGAACGCATTGATCCCGTAGTAGTCGCCCCGGCCCAGTGGCACCTGTTCCTGACCCATTAACTGAAGTAATTTATAGGCCGATTCGAGGGCGGGCTCGATGTAGCAATCGGCGGGTGTCACGGTGATGCCGATAAGTTCGACATCCGGCATGGTCAGAACCAGTAATTGCGACAGCAGGTCGTCAATCGCCCCGTCGTGATCCATTAAAAGCAGTTTAGGCATGAGAGAACGTTATAGGTGGGTTTACTTTTTGGACTCAGCGTGTTTTTTTAGCAATTGCAGCGTATGCGCCAGCGACCGGGTATCGGTCCACTCGTCATGCCCCGGTACAACAATCCGGGCTGATTTAAACTGCGTCATCAGGTTCTGAATTGAGTTTCCCCATTCGTTGAGGTTAGCGTCGGCGAGGTTGCCCATCCCGAAGGCGGCTACACTTTTTACCAGACATCCGCCGTACAAAATCTTCTGGTTAGGCAACCACACCACAATATTATCGGCGGTATGGCCCTGCCCCGGAAAGTAGCAGCGAATCGGTTCGTTGCCGATTGAAAAGGTGGTATCGTTCGACAAAATACCTTCGGGGGATTCAAATCCGAGTTTTACCGATTTCTGAGCAGTGAGGGGCGTACTCACCACCCGAACGCCCGCTTTTCGGAGTTCGCTGATACCGCCCACCCGGTCTTCGTGACCATGCGTGACAATACATAACCGAACGGGCTGGTGGAGGTTTTGGCTAATCCATTGCAGCAACTCGCGGGTGTTGTCGGTATTGTTGTCGGTATCCCAACCGGTGTCGACCAGTACAATGCCATCCTTCGTTCTAATGATCAGCCCGTTTGCCGGAACGGCCGTTCCGCCGTACATACCGTAAGTTGTATGGACATACACCTGCTTGTTGAGCGGGGTGACCGAAAGCCCCGGTCGTTGAGCAGACTGGGCCTGGGCCGACGTAGTGAACAGTAGAAACGATAAAAATGGAAACAGGTAACGCATTAGAGAATATTGATGAGAGGTTTAGGCTTTATAGCCTGTTAATTACCCGGCAATTTGTCTTTATATACAGACCAGTCGGCAACTAATTTGTTGACAACCGCACTACCCGCCTGATACGCAGCTTCGAGAGCCGGAATATAAGCTGTATACCGCTCACCAACTTCTTTGCCGCCATTGGTCAGGTTTTGCGCGGCCGTTACGCCAGACGGCTGCATGGTGTAGTTGCTGGCCGTTCGGAGCACCAGGTACCGATTGATGTCGGCTTTCCCGGCATTGGTCAGCCATTGCAACGATTGCCCGGTTCCGGTATCTTCCATTGCCGAGGTAACGAAATTTCCTTTCCCTTTCGTCCAGTATTTTACCCAGTCATTGGCCCAGTCGTTGAGGTATTTACCGTGCCAGAACGTCATGGCGGCAATGTGGTCGCCCATCATTACACGGGGTGGTTTCCGGGCTTCGGGGAAATCGCGGTAAACAGCGCGCATTTTTTGAAGCGTTTCGGAGTCGGCCAGTTTGATGTTTTTCGTCAGGTCAAACGCCCAGTTGGCCAGACCCGGATTGAGGTGAATGGCTACCGTAAAATCGTTGTCCTGAACGGGTTGCTCATAAGGCTTGGCCCGTCTTAACGGCAGATAACCGGTCGACCACTCTTTGGGCATTTCGCGCGGGTCGATTTCGTGGGCGAGGTCACCATCGACCAGCCATTCTGCCCAAACTGCTGAACCCGCGCTACCATCCTGCGGGTCGATACCGGCAATGCCCGCCACCAGCCAGTATGCATGAGATAAGTCGAAACGGGGGTCCATGCCCAGCGCCATGATAGAAGCCGCCGAGCGGGCCGTTCCCATGCCGGTGCAAATGCCCAGTACCTGCTTGTCGGGATTGTAGCGCAGGTTTCGGTAGCCCTGCGAAAAAGGGATGGTTTGGGATAGCGGCAACCGCTCAATCCAGTATTGAAACTCGCCGGGCCGGTCGCCGGTATCGGCGCCAATTTCAAACATGGTCACGACAACAACCTTTACCGGAATGGGGGTGGTCGTCTGGCCATATATACGCAAACTGGCAAAAAGCAGCCAGCCAATCAGGGGTAGTTTTCTCGTCAGATACATTGGATTGCAAAATAGGACCTAAATCCGCTGGTTACTGTGGCCATGCGTCAATTTCTTGAAAAAGTTCATCCCAAAAGACGCTGCAAGACCGGATATTTTCAGGCCCCTTCTCTTGGGGAAATAAGAGCCTGGCATTGATCTGAATGATCAATAAGGTCGCATGCCTACTTGCCAGGAAGTGGTTATGTCCTGCGGGATTATTACGTTATGATCGTTGCCGTAAAGCCCGCACTTCTTACCGCAAAATCGTCGGTTTGTACCGTTTTTACTGGTGCTACAGGCCGTAGGTTTGTTTACTGATCCATAGCGTAAAACGGAATGCATCAACTGGAGACGGTTCTTTTGCTGTTAATTTTTGTCATCGGACTGGCCGTCATCGCCCGTCGGCTGAACCTGGCCTTTCCAATCTTACTGACCGTTGGAGGGCTTCTTATCAGCTTCTTCCCCGGCTTACCAAACGTGGACCTGGATTCGTCTGTTGTGCTGGTGGTTTTTTTGCCACCCCTGCTTTACAGTGCGGCCTGGTACACCAACTGGAGCGATTTTCGCCGAAATCTGGAACCTGTTATCGTGCTTGCTCTGGGCCTGGTGCTGGCTACCAGTCTTGGCATAGCCTACGTAGCCAGCCTGCTCATTCCGGGCTTTACACTGGCTACTGGTTTGTTGCTGGGGGCCGTTGTTTCGCCTTCCGATGCCGTAGCCGCAACGGCGGTGATGAAGACACTGGCGGTGCCCCGAAAAATCGCCATTATTCTGGAGGGGGAGAGTCTGGTGAACGATGCAACGGCTTTAGTGATCTTTCAGTTGGCTCTGGTTACGGTAAGTACAGGAAGTTTCTCCCTGACGGGCTCGTTGCTCGATTTCGTACAGCTGGCCGGGGGCGGGATTATTATTGGACTGGCCGTAGGGTACCTTTCCTCATGGTTGCATAAATGTGCCCATCTGGAACCCGCACTCGAAACGGTATTGACGTTTGTAACGGCCTATCTGGCCTATTTAGCGGCCGAACATCTGGCGTTAAGTGGCGTACTGAGCGTAGTTTCGGCGGGATTGGTCGTTGGTCACAAGCAGTCGAGGGTACACAGCCCAACAACGCGGATGCAGGCGGTGGCGGTCTGGGACTTTGTGGTAGTTCTGCTGAATGGCCTGATCTTTATTCTGATCGGATTGCAGTTGCCCGACATCGTAGCCGACATCAAGGGGCAGTCGCTGGGCGAATTAATAGAGGTGGGTCTACTCATCAGTATAACGGCGGTAGCGATTCGTTTCGTGTACATCTTTCTGGCCAATTGGATGTCCAATCAGGTACATAAAGTGGTACATAGTCCCCCGCTTTTTCCGTCCCGAAAACACACAACCCTGCTGGCTTACATTAGTATGCGGGGAATCGTGTCGCTGGCCGCAGCGCTGTCGATTCCGGAGCGGCTCTCCAACGGTAGCCCCTTTCCGGACCGGAATCTGATCGTGTTTATCACCTTTTGCGTCATTCTGTTCACGCTGGTCGGGCAGGGCGTTTTTCTACCTGCCTTCATTCGACTGCTGCGTTTTGGGCAACAATCCACCGACTATCTTTCCCGAAAAGAAGTGCGGCAACGGTTATCGAAGCAGGCATTAAGTGCCATTCAGACGGTGGTCGACAAGGAGGGACTTACCGGCGATACCGTCCGGAAAATCATTGATCGGCATCGGGCACGCGTTGACGAACTTGAACAGAGTGATCCGGTAACGGTTATGTCCCAGCATCAACTCCGCCAGAAGTTACTGCTATCGGGCATTCAGGCGCAACGAACTGCATTGCTGAGTTTGCGAGATACCCAGCAGATTGATGTCGACCTGTTTCATGAGCTGGAAAATGAGCTGGATCGGGAAGAAATACAACAGCAGAAAGTGGATGACTGAAATGCTGTAAGGGGTCATTGGCATCCCCTTCAAGATTCGATCGGCTGGTCACAACTATCAACCCACTCAGACCCGGGGAGAGGTAAACGGAACACAGTTAACGCAACAGCTCATGAAAACAAACGAAACTCTGATTGACCGCTGGCCACCATTGGATTTTGCCGCCTGGAGCCCAACCCTGATAACGCTCCACCTTTGGACGCAGATTGTGGGGAAAGTCCGGCTTCGGCAAATGCCCTGGATCAACCACTCCTGGCATGTCTCTTTGTACGTGTCTTCGTCGGGACTTACAACCGGAAGCGTGCCTTATAAACAGGGTATTTTTCAACTGGATTTCGATTTTGTGACTCACCACCTGCGTATCAGTACCAGTACGGGTGAACAGGCAGCCATGAAGCTGTACGCCCGTTCGGTCGCCAGCTTTTACCAGGAACTGATGGAGCAACTGGACCGACTCGGCATCGACGTAACCATTCATGGTATCCCGAACGAGGTGGAGGTGGCCATTCCATTTGATGAAGACGAAATTCACTGCGTCTATGATCCCGACAGCGTAGGGCGGTTCTGGCAAGCGCTGATTAGCATTCATACCGTGTTTACCCGGTTTCGGGCGGGCTTTACGGGCAAATGCAGCCCCGTTCATTTTTTCTGGGGCAGTTTTGATCTGGCCGTCACGCGTTTTTCGGGGCGTCGGGCACCGCTGCACTCGGGGGGCGCTCCCAACATGTCGACGCGGGTAATGCAGGAAGCATACTCTCACGAAGTAAGCTCGGCGGGGTTCTGGCCCGGCAGCGAGCAGTTTCCGCAGGCAGTCTTTTATTCCTACTGTTATCCTACGCCGTCGGGCTTTAGCGAGCAGCCGGTCGAACCCGCCGACGCGTTTTTTAGTCCCGATATGGGCGAATTTTTGTTGCCCTACGAAGTGGTTCGCCAATCAGCTGACCCGGAGCAGACCCTGCTGGCTTTCCTGCAAACGACCTACGATGCCGCCGTGTCGACCGCTCACTGGAATCGAAATGAACTGGATTGCGATCTGACATCCTTTGAGTTGTAAGCGCTTGTAAGTCAGGTTGATACTTAATGGATTTGAGTGTTTTTCTTAGCGTTGGTTTGATAAACTAAGGTGCAGACTTTGCAGGTCCACGTAAAAAAGGCGGATTTCAGCCTGAAGCTGGTTCAGCATTTCGGCACGCGTCAATAAGTTATCGGCTCCGTAATCGCCTTCGGGTTTAAAATAAAGCTGTTCTTCCGACGCGGAGGCACCCGCTAAATTATAGTCTACCCAGCGCTGTCGTGTATTATAACTGATCGAATGCTGACCGCCATAGCTTAATGCCTTCTCGGTCAGCATTTGCCAGACAAAAGGCGGGTAAAACGTTGATCGTTGAGGCTGGTTCCAGATTGCGGTCAATAAATTGCGTTCATCCACCAGATGAATAGTCCGTTTTGACGAAACCGCAGCTTTACCGGCCAGTAAAGCACTCGCTACACCGCCACCAATGCTCACGGTTTTGTTGGGCGTATTTGCCTGAATAAACGCGGTTGCCACTGTCGTCAGGGCACCAACCACTACCGAAAAAATGGTTAACTGCTGGATGCGTTTGCTATCCAGTTGTTGCAGGGAGGAGGCCAGTCTATTCGCCCGTTCGGCCTCACAATCGAGTTCGCCTGCAATACCCGACACCTGCATGGAAGCCAGCCAAAGTCGGTCATTGATTTGCTGCCGTTTGGCGAAACGTTCCTGAACATTGCCTGCCAGACTGGTATTTTTCAGCCTGATGAAGTCCTGGAGCAAAAGCAAAATCCCCGCAGCATTGGCTACGAGCAGATCATGGGTCGAAAAGTGATTAGTCAGACTGGTGTCTGTCTGTAAAATGGACTGGATATTCGGAATGGGCAGGTAGCTCGAATCATAATCCAGCCTGATCGTTGGCTGACAGTATTTTTTTTGGTGGCTCAGGCTGGTCAGACCGGATTTATGCGACTGGCAGGATGCCATCAGCAAGCCGATGAGCAGGGTTATGAGGACAGTTGATCGCATAGTTTCCAGACAATTGCCGGGACAAATCTAGAGATAGGTAGGGCGGGAAAAGCGGTAAAAATCGACGGTTTTGCAGTAAAAAGGGGGTATTCGTGTCCAGCGTAGAGAAGCCAGATTGAGCTGAACGCTATGATACAGGATAAGGTTGACGACGCAAGAAGTACGTTAAAAACCTGATCATATTCGACAGTTAAACAATTTTGATAAACTGTGATTAGTATAGTTACATCGAAACCAGTTTGTTTTTAGATCATTTTCTGAACGTTCACTCAATCTATTCGCTATGAAAAAATCCTTTATGTTTTGTCTGGTTTTTGTCCTTCCCGCTGTCTGTCTAACCAGTTGTGAAGATCACCGCGATAGCCCAAATGCATCTTTCCCGGAGCGCATTGATTTTGTGGCTGAACGTCAATATCCGGAAGGCATTGCCTATTCAGCGCAGTTGGATAAATTCCTGATTACATCGATTCCGCAGGGTAAAATTGGTACAGTCGATACCAGGGGTAACTACGAAGATTTGCTGACAGACCCCGGATTTATTGCCGGTATTGGCATGAAAGTAGTCGGCGATCGCGTGTTTGTCTGTAACAGCGATCAGGGGCGATCTACTAGGAGCACCCCGGCAACCACCCGCCAAACCGCTGAACTGCTGGTTTTTAATTTAACTACCCGTCAACTTGAGCGTCGTACCGATCTGGATGCGCTGATTCCGGAAGCCCAACCCAATTTTGCCAATGATGTAACGATTGCCCCAGATGGAACAGCCTATGTGACGGATTCTTTTTCTCCCGTGATTTACAAAGTCACCGCAGGAGGAGCCGCCAGCGTGCTGGTAAGAGATGATGTGCGATTTGCCAGCCCGACTTTTGGCCTGAATGGAATCGCTTACCATCCTAACGGCTACCTTATTGTGGCTAACACAGGACAAGGAAAGTTGTATAAAGTGGATTTGCAGAACGGAAACGCTATTTCTGAAGTAGGAGGGACCGGAGCACTACCCGGCGATGGACTGACTTTTCTGAATGACGACTTATATGTGGTGACGGGTGGCAGTCGGGTGGCTCAGGTGCGTAGCCTGGACAATTGGCAAACCGCTGCTATTATAAAATACGACGCGGCTGGGTATACGGGAGCAACAACCAGTGTAGCCGTCAATAATCAGATATATACGCTCAACGCCCGCATCGGTGAAAACGGTACGGCGCGGGACTTCAGTATTCAGCGGTTCCGCTAGGCTTGTGTTTTAGCTCAAAACCGGTTATCCAGACAGTCAACGAATGACTGTCCGGATAACCGGTTTTTGTGTTCATGGAGGCCAGGTAATTACGGCTAACAGGGGGCTTTCTTAAAAAAAACACCCTTGAGTTATTAACTGACTATGTGTTTAGAAACTAACGGCATATTTGTTGACTAACTGTGCTCTCTCTCAATCAATTCCAGAAATAAGCGGGCGGCCGGTTCGATGAGGGTATCGTTGAAATCGTAGTCGTCGTTATGCAGGGCGGGGGAGTCTTCGCCATTGCCGATGCCAAACATGGCTCCTTTGTACTTCTGGGTAAAGAGCCCGAAATCTTCGCCCCATTTGAATGGTTCCTGCTTCTCGATGTATGGATAACCCAGTTTCAGCGCACTTTGCCTGATTTGCTCAACGGTTTCCGGATCATTCTCATTGGCAAAAAACGCTTCAGTATAGGCAGTTTCTATCTGGATACCAGTTTCGGCTGATAAGTCTGCGAGAAGTGCCAGCAACTGGTTCGTCAGGGCTTCCATTCGTTTCGCATTCCGGGTTCTGAGCGTCAGGTGAACCTCCCCGTAGCCAGCCGATATACCGTAGGATGTCTCGCCCATAGTGGTATACACCGGCGTGATCAGGGCAAAGTCTTCTGACTGCGGCTCCGGGTGCTGGATTTTCTTCGTCTGTAAAACAAAATCGGCCATTACATAGGCCGGATTCAGCCCTTTTTCGGGTTCGGCGGAATGCGAAACCTTGCCCGTAAACTTTACAATCAGGCTGAGTACCGACGAGGTAAATGACCCCGGCCTACAGACCACAACACCCTGTTTGTAGCCGGGTAAATTATGCAGTGCGAAAGCCCGGTCGGGTCGAATACTGGCAAAGGCCGGGTCGTTCAGGACGGCCTCGGCCCCTTTGCCATTTTCTTCGGCGGGCTGAAAGATCAGGTATACCCGACCACGTGTAACGGGCTTTTCGGCCAGCAGAGACGCCAGTCTGGCCAAAATAGCGGCATGGCCATCGTGCCCGCATTTGTGCGAAACACCGTTTATGGACGATCTATGGCCAAATGTGTTGACCTCCTGAATGGGCAAGGCATCAATATCGGCCCGAATCAGCGTAACCGGCCCATGATCATCTTCGCCGTATTGAAGTAGCAATCCCGTTTGCGCTACCTCGGTAATACGCGTTGGATTGAACTGGCTGACGAAGTTCTTTATCCGTTTCCGGGTCTCTATTTCCTGACACGACACTTCGGGGAACTGATGAAGCTCGTGCCGGAATTGGGTGAAAATGTCGGTTTTATCTGAAGTCATTAGGGTAACTTATATCGTAGCGTTGGCTGGCGCGTGTGGGTTGGTGGCTGGCGCGGGCATTTGCCCGTGCCTGTTATTAAGTCAGTATTCACTGACGCAAGCGAACCGGGACGCTGGACCGGCTTGCAAAATAACAGGCACGGGCAAATACTCGCGCCAGCTACAACCACCCATACCGCTAGCGGCTTCCCGAATATTTGGCGGGTTCGCTGTTTTTTGGCGTGCTTTTCTGGATAAACTTGCGGAGGTGCTCGTTGCTGGTGGCAAGGTCTTCTTTGCGGAGGTACATCATGTGACCGCTCCGGTAACCTTCCCAATCCATCCGCTCTTTCAGCTTGCCGCTAGCGTCCATTTGCCACATGTTGTATTTGGCATTGAAATAATCGCAGGCACCATCGTAATAACCCGACTGTACCAGCAGATGCAGGTAAGGGTTCTGCGCCATGGCCTGCCGCAGGTTTTCGCCGGTTTTATTGTTGCTGTTGTCCCAGGGAAACGTAGGGCCAAACATGTAGTATTTGAGGTCGGTTTTATAGTTCAGTTCGTCGCGCATGAACATGTTGATGGCGGGCGTAAACGAATGCAGCCAGGAGGTTAGCTCAGAGTTATAATCGGGAGCAATACCGGCGTCTTTGCTGTCCATACCCAGATACCGGGAGTCCAGCCGACCTACCGTCTGGCTCTTGTCGCGCAGGAGTTCTTTCCAGAAGAAATTAGTCGGCACGTCCAGATTCTGCTGCATGACCGCCGTTTCTGAAATACCCGAATATCGGGCTACTTTGGCCGCTATTTCTTTTCGTTTCTGATCGCTGATAGAGCCACCCAGCGCCAGGGCGGGCAGGTATTCCTGAATGGTGAATTTCTCGACTTCGGGTAAAATCTCGGTCAGGTCTTTCTTCTGCAAATCGGCGGGGAGGGCTTTGTGGTACCAGGCCGTTGCCGCAAAATAAGGCAGTTTCAACACGCCTTTCGCCGGGCCATCCCGCTCGATACCCAGATCGGTTGGCGATACCAGAATCACACCATTGAGGTACATCCAGTGGGCATTCTGCAATTCCAGCGCCAGACCCGACACGCGGGTGGTGCCGTAGCTTTCACCAATCAGGTACTTGGGCGATGCCCAGCGGTTGTAGCGACTCACGAAGGTGTTGATCCAATCGGCCAAGTACTTGATATCGGCATTGACGCCGAAAAACAACTTCGCTGCGGGAACGTCTTTGTTGACCGGACGCGAGAAGCCGGTGTTGACCGGGTCTACGTAAACGATGTCGGCAACGTCCAGAATCGAGTTCGGGTTGTCTTTGATGCCGTAGGGCTGAATGGGGTAGCCTTCGTCGTCAATTTTCAGGATACGGGGCCCGGTATAGCCAATCATCATCCAGACGGATGCCGTACCGGGGCCACCGTTAAAGGAAATCACCAGCGGACGAGCCGCCCGATCGGCCACATCGGAGCGTTCAAAATAGGTAAAGAAGACCCCGGCAACGGGTTTGCCTTCTTCATCCCAAACGGGAATGGTACCTACGGTGGCTTTGTAAGGAACGCGCTGGCCTTTGATCGTTACCTGACCGTTGGTTACTACCTGCGAGTCGATGTTCAGGCTTCGGCTGAGCGAAGAAGGTTTTTCTTCTTTAGGCTGTGCTTTGTCGGTGGTGGGTTTCTGTGCGTAGGTGCTGATCAGGGTTTGGCAGCAGATAAGCAGCAAGAGGGAAATCTGTTTCATGGATATAGGGATGAGTGTAGCCGGAAGAGAATGTCATCCAGGCGCGTATTTTTCGACCGAAGATAGTGAGAATAACAGAATTGTATTCCGTATTTTAGCCGGGTACCTAACCAAACTGTCCATGAAACAGCTTTTTGCCCTTTTGTTACTCGCCGGTTATGGCGTGTCGGCCCAGTCGCTGTCGAAACCCGAAGCGAGCGTTATTGCCACTGTCAAAAAGCAGATGCCGGAAACGGAAGCCTTTCTTGAAAAGGTTGTCAACATCAACAGTGGCAGCCTCAACAAAGAAGGCGTCCGGACGGTTGGCAAGCTGATGTCAGACGAACTCGATAAGCTCGGCTTTAAAACAGAATGGGTTACGTTGCCTGACTCACTCAACCGGGCCGGGCATCTGGTGGCTACCCGGCAGGGCAAAAAAGGGAAAAAACTGTTCCTGATCGGGCATCTGGATACCGTCTTCGAAAAGAGCCTGCCCATGGAGCCGTTCACCCGAATCAATGACTCCACTGCCTCCGGGCAGGGTGTCAATGACATGAAAGGGGGCGATGTGCTGGTGATTGCGGCTCTGAAAGCGCTCCATGCTCAGAAGCTGCTCGATGATACATCCATCACCATTTACTTCACGGGCGATGAAGAGAGCGGGGGAGGGGCCGCCAGCCGGGCTGACTTCATTGAACGGGCGCGGAAGTGTGATATCGCCCTGGCGTTTGAGACGGCGCAGGGTTTAAGCAGCGTAACGACCGGACGGCGGGGTGCCAGCGGCTGGACGCTGAACGTGAAAGCGCGTACCGGTCACTCCTCCCGGATTTTCAGCGAAATGGGCTACGGAGCCATTTATGAAGCCGTTCGGATATTGAACGAGTTTCGGCGGACGCTGGGGCAGGAGCAATACCTGACGTTCAACCCCGGCCTGATTGTGGGCGGTTCTGAAGTGCGGTACGACGATAAGACCGCCAAAGCCGAAACCATCGGTAAAACCAATATCGTGGCTGAAACGGCTTTGGTACAAGGCGACCTGCGTTTCCTGACCGAAAGCCAGAAGGAGAGCGCCCGCGCCAAAATGCGCGAGATTGTCGATAAAAGCTTACCCCAGACCAAAGCCACGATTTCCTTCTCCGATGGCATCCCGTCTATGGAGCCAACCGCTGCCAACGACGAACTCCGCAAGCAACTGGATAAGCTTAGCCGGGATATGGGACTGGGTCCCGTTAGCGCTTTTGACCCCGGCGCACGCGGGGCTGGCGACGTGTCGTTTGTGGCGCAGTACATGCCCTGCCTGGATGGTCTGGGCGCATCGGGCAAAGGGGCACACAGTATCGAGGAAACCATCAACACCAAAGAATTCCCCTCGCTGATTCAACGCACCGCTTTGTTTATCTATAGGCTGACGCGGTAGGGGACTCATTTGCGTGATACTTAGTTATTTTGATGGGGTTGAGTTGGTGGTGTAAGGGTGGAGGTGTTCTTTTGGGTGATGGTTCGTATAGTCGTGGATCGGATGAGGTTGATTGTCGTTCTGTGTTGTTGCGTACACTGGTGTGTTGGGTGAACCGGCCAAGATGGCAGGCATGGGCGGGTACCGTTCGACCGGCCGCAGGGCTTGTTATGGAAATCAAGCTTATTTGTCATCTTTCGAGCGATAGTTGGCTCGCCAATTGGGAAATTTCAAAAGTTCCTTTATCAGCCGCCTGTTGACAGAATAAATGCCCCGACAGGCAGCTTTCAAGTCTCAATTTCTGGGTTTCTGGCGACACAGGCAGCGCCCTGATCAGAAAAATATTACGAATCAGTCAGCTCTTGATGAGAAGTAAGTTTTATGCTCACAACAACCGTTAAGTATGAACTGATTTTAACTGGTAGCATCTTAAGTTTATTTGCTTGTCAGATTCCTGCTCATCAAGTAAGAGATCAGGTTTATCAATACCAGTTAGTAGCTGAACAATCGTTGGAATGCTATCTTAGTGAACCACCGGATGGAGCACGTAAAGCAAATATTCCGGTTGGAGATACTATTACAGCGGAATCGGCTAGCTACTTAACCGGCATACCTGCCTATAGCAAAGTAGTTCATCAACAGAAAGAAGTTTGGGTATTTGGCGCCCTTTCCAAAACTCGCGTTGTTAGTAAAAAGAAAGTGATGCCTGCCTACAGAAAGAACCTTCCTGAAGTGGTCATATTCAAGCGTCCAGAATAAATATCAGTTCTGGAGTGCTGATTTTGTAAGGAATTAACAAGATATGCCATTATGTGTATTAGTGCTTCGCTCCGCGTTGGCATACTTTGATTCGTTGGTCGGCTCCCGTTGACAAGCCAAACGCCTGAGTCGGGAGGACTTTGGGGTTTCAACGTCCAGCCTCCTTACGACAGTCCAAACTCTTTAACAAGGGTTTGGACTCTTTCCGATAACTTTACTGCATGAATTTGTACAATGATAATGAGCGGTTTATTTCGATTCTCTCCGACTACGGCTTTAAAGTGACCTTTGGCAATGAGTCCGATACGCGGTTCTTGCGCAGAGCTTTACAGGCTCTTATCCAATCGACCGTAGCCATTGCCAAAGTAGAGTTTATAGAGAGTGAGATTCCAGGGCTAACCAAAGACAGTCGAAGCGGGATTTATGATATAGCTTGCGTCGATGAAACCGGCAATCAGTTTATTGTCGAAATGCAGTTGAGCAAGTACCCTGACTTTATTCAGCGTATGAAATTCTACTCATTCTATCGTTTGAACACCCTGATTCGGAAAGGTAAATACAGATTTGAAGGCTTACCTAGAATTTATTGCATTGGCATTTTGGCTGTTAATATCTTTCCAGACGTTGCTGATTATCATAACATTGCCGTTTTGAAAAACGAAAAAGGCGAACTGATTGACGATCAGACTTCGTTTATCACAGTAGAATTAGCTAAATTCAAAAAGCGTTTAGTTAGTGTCCAGACTGATTTGGACAAACTCATTTATACGATGAAGACCATACACAAAGCTACCAAACCCAAGCAGTTTCCCCAGTTCTGGAATGAGGAGTGGTTAGAAGCAGCAATAAAGGAGTTGGACACGCGGGCCATGACCCCCGAAAAACGTATGGCTTACGAGATGACTTTATCCGCTAATGCGTTGGCGGTGGAGAATGAGAATAAAAAGATTCAGGAAGCAAAATCGGAAGTAAAAACAGAAGCAGTAAAAAAAGCCCTCAATCGAGGCAAACTTACAGTTGAAGAAATAGCTGAAGACAATGGAGTCTCTACTGATTTTGTTCTTGAAATTCAACGAGGGTTAACCCAAAAACCATAAGTCGGGCTTCCGGCGACAGGCCACTCGTTCCGAAGTTAAGATTGACAGACTAACCGTGCGATTCCGAAAAAACTTCCTACGCTCACCATCAACACGCATTGGCGTTGGGTGAACCGGTTATAAAGTGCTTTTGGATACGTTCCCTGACAGGAACTCGGCAGTATATAAACTCACTGTTAGGCCCTGACCCACCAATGCCACCATGTCGCTAAGTCCCCCATTTCGCGGGCGTGACCTGATCCATTACAAAACGAATAGGCGCATACGCTTCATTCTCCTGATTGCGGGCGTTTGCCTGTTTTCCGTTCCCAAAAAGACCTTCCTGAATTCAAAAGACGGATATAACACCGTTTTGCTGGATTTTCTGTCGAAATTGAGGGCGTTTCTACCTTTTTAAAACAACCTGATTAATCATTTGCTCCTATGAAGTATCTTCTCCTTTGCCTCCTGTCGGTCAGTGTAAGCCTTTCGGTATCCGGTCAGCACAAACAGATCGTAAAAGCGCGGGTTGCGCCCGCAACGCCCTATCCCTTTAGTCCGGGAGTAATTAGTAACGGGTTCCTGTTTGTTTCGGGTCAGGTGGGAACGGACCCGCAAACCGGTAAACTGGTTGAGGGCGGTATCGAAGCGGAAACCGTTCAGACCATCAAAAATATCAAAACCATTCTGGAGGATGCCGGTGCTTCTCTCGATGATGTGGTGAACGTGACGGTTTACCTGAGCAATATGGACGATTTCCCGAAGATGAACGCCATTTACAAGCAGTATTTCAAGGAAGGTTCGTACCCGGCCCGAGCCACCATTGGGGCGGCTAAGCTGGTCTTCGGGTCCAGCGTCGAGATGACCATGACGGCCGCCATGCCTCAGAAAAAGAAGTAGATTCATCTCCAGACCCTTGATTAATGAACACATTGACTCGACTCCTGACCTTTGTCCTGATTTGCTGTACGTTGCTGGCGGTTGCTCAAAAGCCTAAACCGAATAAGGGAATTGCGCCTGTACCGGCTTTTGCCGTACCGGTAAGGCTCGAAAAAGAGCTTCTGCGCCTGTCCAATATGTCGGAAGGCACCGTTGGTATCTGCGCTGTTCATATTGAGAGTGGAAAGACCATCACGCAGAATGGGAAGGATCACTTTCCAATGGCCAGCTCGTACAAAGTGGCCATAGCTACTCAATTACTGAGCCGGGTCGACAGCGGCAGCCTCGCCCTCAACCAGCTTATTCCGATTGTCAAAACGGATTTTCATCCCGGCAGTGGGATGTTGTCGGAGCGGTTTAACTGGCCCAATTCGCCAGCTACTGATCTCTCGCTGTCGGTGAGAAGTCTGCTCGAACTGATGTTGCTCATTAGCGACAACAGCGCGACGGATATTTGCCTTCGACTGGCCGGTGGCCCTGCTGCGGTGAATGCCTGTATGAAACGGATTGGTGTTGAGGGCTTACGGGTCGACCGGCCCACGGCCTGGCTCATTGCCGACTGCGTGGGTATTCCGATGGACATGAATCAGGCCTGGTCGCCTGCCCGTTATGATTCGCTGGCTAAATTCAGCACCGCCGAAAAACGAATGGCGAGTTACGTAGCGTTTGAGAACGACATTCGGGATACGTCCACGCCGGAGGCCATGACGCTTTTATTGACCAAACTCTACACCCAGCCGGTTCTTAAACCTGCCAGTCAGGCGTTGATGCTGGACATTATGAAGCGTTGTGAAACGGGTCTCGCCCGGCTGAAAGGAGCCTTGCCGCCTAATACCGAAGTATTGCACAAGACTGGTACTATAGGCCTTACCGCCAGCGATGTGGGAATCATCACCCTGCCCGACAACGCCGGACACGTCGCAATTTCCGTTTTCGTCAAAGCCTCTAAAAAAGAGGGTGCTGTGCGCGAACGGACCATCGCCGAGGTAACCCGCACTATTTACGATTACTTCCTTTTTCAAAATTAGTGGAGTGGGGTAATTGTGTACTTGTATCAGACAGTATCCTGCTGTCTGGCCGCTAGCCTAAGAATAGACTGCTTGCCCCGTTTCAACTTGGCTGATTACGGCAATTTTTAGCCTGACGGCCAAACAGCAGGATGCTGTCTGATACAAGTACACTCACTACACTCACTCCACCCACTCCACCAAATTACAACGACCCGCGCCGGATCATGTAGAAGGGGTTTTTGACTTTAATCCGTTTGTTGTCCAGCAAAAGTGAGGCTGCCGTATAGCCCATCGCTTCAAAATCGGTGGTGATGACCGTGATGTTCAGCAACTCCTTGAGCGTCGTTTCGTTGAACGAAATAATTCCAATGTCGCGGCCGAGTTCGTAGTTGGACTGGCGGACCTTCTTCACCAACTCCGACAGGTCTGTTTCTTCCACAACCACGTAGGCGGTGCCCGGCTGAATGGTCTCGTCGATGGCGTTTTCCTTGATGCTGAAGTCTTTATCGAAATTGACGCAAAACGACCGGAATCCATGCGCTATTTCTGATGGGTAATTGCCGTCGCTGGGCAGGGTGAGCACCATCCGGCTGTATTTCGTCAGTAAATCCTGCGCGTTCTCCAGCGCTTCGCAGATGTCTTTGTCGAAGTTCTGGTAAACAGTCAGGGGTGAGCTTCCTAACTCCGACACGTCTTTGTCGAGCAGGACTAGTTCATTGGGCGGTATCGACTCAAGGACGCTCAGGTAGTTCGCTTTGTCCAGATCCTGCGTGAAGTGCGGCATAACAACGTAGTAGTTGTATTTGCCGAGATTCTTCTCGATGATCTCCTGGAAATGACGTGCGTTGTAGTGATGAATCTGAAGATCGACGGTCGCTTTATCGCCAAGCGCTTTCAGGAATGCGTAATAGATTATCTTCTTGTACGAGCTAAGTTTATTGAAAACCAGAAGGATTTTGAGTTTGGTGGTCGACTGGCTCTGCACATAATAACCTTTGCCCTGCACCGAGGTAATGTAACCCCGCTCCCGAAGTTCGCGGTAAGCTTTCTCAACGGTGTCGCGCGCCAGGTAATATTCAACGCTTAACTCACTGATGGAGGGGAGTTGCTCGTTGTTTTTCAGCACGCCCCGCTCAATGTCCGTTATGACAGACTGGACAATCTGCTTGTACTTAGGGGTTTTATCTTTTGGGTTGAACTGAAGCTTGTAAACCGGAGAAAAGGTGTTGCAATAAACATCGACAAAGCTTCCGTACGGTTGACGGCGTCCCTGGTTCTGCGTAATAACTTTATCAACCATGCTAGTACTGTTTTATGTATTTTTCTGAGAGAAGGTATCTCTCTACCCCCAATACATTTACGTCTACGTTCTATAAGTTTCAAAATTAAACGATAAATAAAGAAATATGTAGCTCACTATTTTTATGCAATCGTTGCCGAAAGCAATTAGAAAGGGTATTTAAGTAATAAATTATTGTAAATAATAAAGCATTAAGGCTAGGTTTTTTAGTTGAAAGAAATACTATTCGTGATGGTACAATGGTTTGAAAAATTATACTTATCCAAGAAAATATCGAGTAAACGCGTCGTTATCTACACTGATGACCGGTTGATTCAATAATTGATCATTGGTAGATGGACCGGTGCTGTGCCTTTATGTGAGAAGTACGGTTTAAACGAATTTCTTACTCTCCTCTCTGACTTCTACGCGCTGGCTACTCAACTATGGATCGAACGTCTACACACCTTATTGCTCTCTTTCTCTTCTTGTTGCCAATCCTGTCAGTTGCCCAGACCGCTGGTAATCAACGCCAGGCTTGGGTGAGAGGCACCCTCGTCGACGAAAAGAAAGCGCCTATCCCCTTTACAACCGTTGCGTTGCATCGAACCGCCGACTCCACGTTGGTTACGGGGGTAGTGGCCGATGAATCCGGCGTGTTTGCACTGCAAACCAGGCCGGGAAACTACTTTTTAAAAATCAGTGCCGTGTCTTTTCTGGAAAAAATTATTCCGGGTTTTGCGCTTGGTGACCAGGACAAGCAACTCGGTACCCTAACCTTGACGGCAACGGCAAAGCGACTCGACGAGGTGGTGGTGATGGGCGAGAAAAGCCAGATGGAATTAGCCCTCGATAAACGGATTTTCAACGTTGGCAAAGACCTGGCAAACGCGGGTGGAACAGCTTCGGACATTTTGAAAAACATACCTTCTGTGGCCGTTGATGGGGAGGGTAACGTTAGCCTGCGCGGGAGTAACAGCGTTCGGATTCTGATTGACGGAAAACCCTCCGGGCTGGTGAGCTTCAAAGGGGGGAGCGGCCTTCAGCAATTGCAGGGCAGCATCATCGAGCGGGTTGAGGTGATCACCAATCCATCGGCGCGTTACGAAGCTGAGGGCATGGGAGGTATTATCAATATTGTTCTTAAGAAAGAACGAAAAGAAGGCATTAATGGCTCGTTCGACGTCATTACGGGTTATCCGAGTAACTTCGGAGCAGCGGCCAACGTCAATTACCGACGTAAGAATCTGAATTTCTTCGTTAATTACACCGCTTCCTTCCGGAATACACCCGGCCGGAGTTCGCTGTATCAAGAAGTGTACGATGCTAATACAACCTTTGTTTACCGGCAAAATTCAACTAATAACCTTAAAGGGCAGAATAACAACGCCCGCGCCGGTATCGACTACTATTTCAGTCCGAAGAGCATTCTAACGGCGTCTTATACCTGGCGGCTCAGCAAGGGCAAGCGCTTTGCGGATATTCAATACCTCGATTACCTGCCCAACTCCAACCACACCGTTCAGGCGATTACGAACCGGACGCAGGATGAGACCGAAACAGAGCCAAACTCGGAGTATGTGGTAAGTTATAAAAAAACGTTTGCCCGGCAAGGACACGAACTTACCGCCGACATTCGCTACCTCGACAACTGGGAAAAATCAGACCAGTTCTTCACCCAGAAAATGCTTCAGCCGGATGGCAAACCCTCGGCTGTACCGGACGTTCTCCAGCGGTCGATCAATGACGAAACCGAGAAACAACTACTTATTCAGGTCGACTATGTGCAGCCGTTTGCCAAAGACGGTAAGCTGGAAGGCGGGATGCGCCTGAGCTCGCGGGACATGACCAACGATTATACCGTTACGCAGCAGAGTCTGGGTGGCTCCTGGACACCATTGCCGGGCCTGACCAATGATTTTCTGTATGTCGAAAAGATCAACGCCCTGTACGGAATTGTGGGCAACAAGATGCGGAAGTTTTCCTATCAGATGGGCCTCCGGGCCGAGTGGACCGATGTAACGACCACCCTCAAACAAACTAACGACGTGAACCCGCGTAGCTACGCCAACCTCTTTCCGAGTGTACACGCCACCTACGATCTGCCCCGTCAGCATGCCTTACAAATCAGCTACAGCCGCCGGGTGCGCAGGCCCCAGTACAACGATTTGAGCCCGTTCATGACCTTCAGCGATAACCGTAACTTCTTCAGCGGTAATCCCGACCTGAATCCCGAGTTCACAAACGCGTTCGAGATTGGGCACATCAAGTACGTCGAAAAAGGGTCGATGAGTTCGTCGATCTATTACCGGCACACAACGGGAAAAATCATTCGGATTCGGCGGGTCGATGAGCAGGGGAACTCCAACACCCGCCCCGAAAACCTCGCTACCGAAGACTCGTATGGTGCGGAGTTTACGGGGTCTTATGCGCTTTACAAATGGTGGAAGCTGGACGGAAGCGTTAATCTCTTCCGGGCTGTTACCAACGGTGGTAATCTGGACGCGAGTTACCAGAGCGATACGTACAGCTGGTTTACCCGCTTGACATCCCGTTTTACGGTTCTGAAAAATATGGACATTCAGATGCGGGGAAACTATGAAGCCCCGCAAAAAACGCCACAGGGAAGCCGGAAAGCCATTGCTACGCTGGACCTCTCGTTCAGCAAGGACATTCTCAAAAATAATGGAACGCTGGTGTTCAACGTCATTGATGTGTTCAATTCACGTCGGTATCGCTCCATCACGGAAGGAGCCAACTTCTACACAGAAAGCAACTCGCAGGGGCGTTTACGCCAGTTTAATCTAACGTTGAATTACAGGCTGCACCAGGCTAAAAAGAAGATGAAAGAGCCCGGTGAAGGAGAGTTTTAATCGCTGTCAGTACGCACGATACGGGTGCTGTTATGAACCTGTTTAGGGTTTGCTGAGTTGTCATTCTCGCGGAAGTTTGCCCGCCAGAAAGGGCAGCGGATCACTAACTGACATCAACTTGACAGATACACACCACCAAATCAAAGTCGGGCTTTTTGCCCTGTGCCAGCGCTACGTTCAAAAGCGTATCGACACCGCCCGGCAGGCGATGGAAGCGGCTCAGGAAGCGGCTAATTCGGAGTCAAAAAGCAGCGCGGGGGATAAGTACGAAACGGGTCGGGCAATGGCCCAGCTCGAACGGGATCGACATGCGCAACTGCTGGCCGAAGCGGTAAAGATCGAACGGGAACTGAAGCAACTGGTTATCGAAAAAAGCTATGAAATCGTGCAGCCCGGTAGTGTAGCCATCACCAATCGGGGCTTGTTTTTTATAAGCATTGGGGCCGGAAAGATGGCACTTGATGGCGTCGACTACTTTGCTGTCTCGGCGGCATCGCCCATTGGAACGCTACTGGCAGGGCATAGGGTAGGTGATACCGTCACGTTTAACAAGATGGCGTATCAGATACAGGAGGTTTTCTGAAGAAGTTTTTGACAGGATTAACAGGATTGATGTTGCCAAATCCTGTTAATCCTGTCGAAGAGTTAAAACACTCTCTCGCCACCAATCCAGGTCTGCTTCACTTTTGTAGCCCGTAGCTCAGGAGTAGGGGCGGTCATGATGTCGCGGTCGAGGATCACAAAGTCAGCTTGCTTGCCGGGAGCGATGCTGCCGCGCAGCTGGTCTTCAAAACAAGCATAAGCGGCCCAGCGCGTCATAGCCAGCAACGCCGATTTCCGGTCAACGGCGTTTTCCATTTGATAACCACCCTTCGGGAAGTTTTTGGCATCCTGCCGAGCTACCGCCGAGTGAAAGCCGAACAGGGGGTTCACCGCTTCTACCGGGAAATCGCTGCCGAATGCAATGACGTTGTTCTGTTTCATCAAGTCTTTGAACGCGTAAGCCCCTTTCACCCGGATAGGCCCCAGTCGTTCGGTGGCCCAATACATATCTGAAGTAGCGTGCGTGGGCTGAACGGATGGAATGATCGAGTACCGCCCAAACTTCCAGAAATCATCGGCCGATACCACCTGAGCGTGTTCGATGCGCCAGCGCCGGTCGTTTTTGCCTTTCAGCAGCTTTCCGTAAATATCGAGCATGAGGTGGTTGGCTGAATCGCCGATGCAGTGCGTGTTGGCCTGAAATTTTGAGTCGTACAGCAGTTTGCTGACCCGCTCCAGTTCAGATGGGCCAAGCAGCAGAAAGCCGCCGGTTTCGGGACGGTCGCTGTACGGTTTCCGGAGACACGCCCCCCGTGAACCCAGTGCGCCATCGGCATACAGTTTAAACGAACGCACTGTTAGTCGGTCGGTTTGGAACGGGCCGCGTTTCAGAAAGTAATTCAGATTTGGCTCACCAAGGCTCACCATCGCGTAATCCCGAATTTTTAGTTTGTTCGTTTTGTGCAGGCTATCGATCAGGTTAATTTCATCGGGGCTAATGCCCGCGTCGGAAATCGTTGTAAGGCCGAGCGACACACAAACCTTTTCGGCTGCCAGCAACATCTTCGCTTTATCGGACAGGTCGGGCTGGGGAATTACCCGCTTGATTAGTTGCATGGCGTTGTCGACCAGAATTCCGGTTGGTTGCCCGTTGGCAAGAATAATTTCGCCCCCTGGCATTTTGGAGCCCGCCGTTACCTGAGCCAGTCGGAGCGCCTTTGAGTTGACGAACAGGGCATGGCCATCTACCCGCATCAGCGCCACCGGAACATCGGGGAAAGCCGCATCCAGTTTTTCTTTGGTTGGAAACGCTTTTTCGGGCCAGTCATTCTGGTCCCAACCCCGGCCGGTAAGCCATAGAGCATCCGGGTGTTGTTTATGAAAGACTTTCAGGCGTTCGAGCAGTTCATCATACGACTCAGCGCCTACCAGATCGGCCTGGCTAAGTACCTGGCCCAGCCCCAGGAAGTGGGCGTGGGGGTCATAAAAGCCTGGATACACCGGCTGTCCACCGAGGTCGGCTGTACTATCGGCTTCGTATTCGCTTTTCAGGGTAGAACCGGGACCAACAGCAATAAATTTACCGTCTTTAATCACAAAAGCATCGGCAACGGAGAAGCTCGAATCGGCGGTATAAATGCGGGCATTAGTAACGAGCAGATCGGCTTTTTTCCTGGACGAGCAGCCGGAAAGTAGAGTAAGCAGTACGGGAATGAGCAGTACGAGTCGGTTCATAATGGACGGTTTGGAAAGTTGCAAGTTAGGAGAAAGTTAATAAGCCAACCAGCTAATCGCAGATTCTCGTAATTTTGTCTTAATTGTCCTAGATAACCTTAATTCAATGAAGCTCAGTAGCTGGATATTTTTTACCTGTATCTCCTTTTCTGCCCTCGCTCAACAAACTCCAAATGCCATACAACGTGCTCAGCAACGAACTTTCACGGTAGCTACGATTCCGCAACCCGGCGAAGTGTTGACATTACAACAGGCTATCGCTCAGTCTATTGAGAAGAACTATCAGATTCAAATCAATCGCTCCCAGGAAGATATTGCCCGCAACAACTTTACCAAGGGTAATGCCGGTTATCTGCCCATACTTACGTTTAATGGTAACTCAAACGGTGGTATACAGAATTTCCGTCAGACATTTATTGACAACATTCGACCTCCCCAATCAGCCAGCGGTATCTTCAACCGAACCTCTAATTTAGGTGTTAACCTGAATTACACGGTTTTTAATGGCTATGCCCGCTCAACTTTATACAATCAATTGTCCCAATTAGTAAAAATTGGTACGGTCAACACACGGGCTAACATCGAAGCTACTGTTGCCAGTGTAGCCACCAGTTATTATGATGTTGTGCGGCAGTTGCAGCGCCTGATTGCCTTTAGTCAGGCACTCGATATTTCGCGCGAACGGCTCGAACTGGCCCGCGCCAACTACGAAGTCGGAACGCGTTCGAAAGTTGATTTTCTGAGTGCTCAGGTCGACTATAATACCGACAGTGCCGCGCTTATTTCGCAGGAGCAGGCGCTGCGTAACGCAAAAACCTTACTTAACTCGCAACTCATCCGCGACCCGCAGGCCGAGTTTGCCGTACGGGATACGATCATTGTCCGGCCAACGCTTCAGCTGGAGCCACTGCAACAATCGCTAAGCACAAATAACCCGTTTCTGGCGGCTGCCGTACTGAACCGGACCATTGCAGATTTAAACGTTCGTCTGGCCAATGCCCAGCAATTACCGCTCGTGTCGGCCACGACGGGCTATAACTACCAGTTTCAGGATAACCAGGGCGGTTTTGGGGTAGCAACCGGCCGTACCGGCGCACTGACCTACAACATAACGGCAACGATTCCCATTTTCAACGGCTACAACCTGAAACGGCAGATTCAGAACGCCCGAGTAAACACGCTAATCGCACAAAGCCAGGAAAATAATCAGCGACTCCAACTGCAACTGGCATTGGTGCAAACCTACCAGATTTACCAGACGAGCATTCGCCTGCTGAACCTTGAAGTGCAGAACAACCTGCTGGCTAATCAGAACGTCGATATTGCGTACGACCGCTACCGGATTGGTAACTCCACATTCGTCGAGTTTCGCGATGTTCAGCGAAATGCGATCAACGCCCAAACCCGCCTGATCGAGGCTGAATTTAATGCGAAAGCGGCCGAGATCGAGTTACTGCGTCTGAGCAGTACCATCACCCAGGAGTTAGGGCAGTAGAGCCTGTGGCAAACAGTTACTGACAAAAGCGGGTTAATAAGCCATCGAAAGTCAGTACCTGTTTGCCACCACTCATTATGTCAGAACCTGTTCAGCCCTTCGACTGGGGGCGAATGTTTATCCATGATCTACCATGGACTTACCTCGGCGAAGTAGCCTTTAGGACCGCCTTCATGTTTGTCATCCTGCTCACCGCATTAACCGTTTCGGGCAAGCGGGAAGTACGGCAGCTATCCATTTACGAACTGGTTCTGGTTATTGGCCTAGGCTCCGCAGCAGGCGACCCTATGTTTTACGACGATGTGCCAATCGCGTCGGCCATTGTGGTGTTCATTGTTATGATGAGTTGCTACAAACTCGCTACTTATATCAGTGACCGAAATAAGACAGTTCGTGATGTGCTGGAAGGGAAAGCCGTGTATGTTATCGAAGATGGCTGCATACTTACCCAGAACTTCGATCAGGAAGATTTAAGCGTTGAAGAGCTTTTTTCTGACCTTCGCGTTGAGGGTGTTGAACATCTGGGTCAGGTGCGTGTCGCTATTCTGGAGCATAACGGCCAACTTAGTATTTTCCAATTCAAGCCTGATGAAGTCAAAGCCGGACTGCCCATTTTGCCCAATGACTTGAAAAAGAGCACTGAACAAATTGAGGAGTCGGGTAAATATGCCTGCTGCAATTGCGGACACGTTCAGTCGTTTACAGCACCTGCCGGTCCGGAAAACTGCCGCCATTGCAACCAGACAAAGTGGGTAAAAGCTGTAAACTAATACAGCCTATGCCACTAGCTTTTTAGCTGCCGGGGTTTTCACCACGGTTTTGATTTCGTCCTTCAAAAATTTCAACAGCAATTTCTCGATCCCATCCAGTCCATACGGGCTGGTTTGCTTAAAGCGCGTTTTTTGCTTGATGTACGGATTTAGGTCCTGGCATTCATAAGCTTCCAGAATCTGCGGATGGACATAATGCTTTCGGCAAACGGTGCGGGTATTTCCTAACTTGTGCGAGACCTCATCCAGCACAGTGTTCACATTTTTCTTCAGCTCTTTCTCCGTTTCGCAAGGTTCCAGTTCGGCCAGAAGCCGCAGGGCATTCACCGTACCCGCCCAGGTGCGAAAATCTTTTGCCGAAAACTCGTCTCCCATGGTTTCGTGCAGATAAGCGTTTACCATGCCGGAGTCGATGGGGTGGCGGTCGCCGTTTTCGTCGAGATATTGGAACAACTCCTTACCAGGAATATCACGACAGGCTTTTACCAGGCGCGAAAGTCGGCTGTCGTGAAGGGTTATATCGTGGTAAATGCCTTTTTTACCTTTGAAGCTGAACCGGACTTCGGTGCCTTCCAGTTTCACGTGCCGGTCCTTCAGAGTAGTCAAGCCATAAGAACCGTACTCTTTTTCGTAAGCTGCATTACCTACCCGAATGAGCGTTTGCTCCATAACGCTCAGCGCAATGGCAATTACTTTTTCGCGGGTCAGTTCACGCGTTTTAAGGTCTTTTGCCAACCGTTCACGCAATAGGGGCAGGGCTTCGCCAAAGGCCACCATCCGAAAAAATTTTGTCTGACTCCGAATAGCGTTCCATTTTGGATGATAGCGGTATTGTTTGCGGTTTTTGGTATCGATGCCCGTAGCCTGTAAATGCCCGTTTGCTTTGGGGCTTATCCAGACATTTTCCCAGGCTGGCGGAAGAATGAGGCTACGGATACGGGTCAGTGCGTCGGCATCTTCCAATTCATTGCCTTTGTGGTCGACGTACCTGAATTCATCCCCAAGGCGCTGGCGTTTAATACCGGGCATTGTATCGCTCATATAAATCAGTCGGGCGGCCCGGGCCGTTTCGGCTGGGTCATGCGTCAATTCAAGTAAATCCACGTTCGTTGAGTGTTGAGAAATTTAGTCAATGAGTAACTGCTTTGATAAGGCATTAGTTAACCATATGACTAATTTTTTGAACGAGCAGATGAACAGTGAATACGGACTTACCGGCTACCCACGCGCCAGTCGGAGGCTTTCCCAAAAAACCACAGAGATAATGTCGTAGCGTAATGATAGAAATCCGTTGGGTGAATCAGGCTGTTAAACGAGTCGGCTTTTGTGGCTAAGCCCATCATCATGGCAGCCAGGACAACCCAAAGGCCTCGTTTATTGCGCTGGAGTAATGAAAAAACGGCAAGCAGCATTAATGCCAAAATTCCCATTGAGGGCACGATGGGTGTAAAGACGCGCACATCGGGCAGCAGAAGAGAAATGAAGAGAAACAGGCCAAAAAGAATCGTTGTGACAAAGGAGATCAAAGAGAGCGTTCGCTGGTTCAGCAGCGCATAAACCGCCGTCACCACGCACACAACCCCCAGTGTATCAGAGAGAACGATCATAGATCGGTGTAGCGGTTCCAGCGATTCGTTACCGGCAAAAAGGGCTACCCCGATAAGAGCCGCTACTGACGTTGTCAACAAAAAGAACCCCCATAAAAGTCGATTGAAGAGGGAAATGCGTCCAAAAAAGTGCCAGAACACCCCGACGCCCGCCCCGGCTAAAATAGAGCCGGAAAGGATGTGCGAAAAAATCATCACGTAATTTACGAAGTTTCGGCTACTTTTGCCCAACTTTTTAAAAGATACAGGCCTACGCAACGAAAGAAGAAAGAAGGTGACCATTTTTGTGAATCTATGCTGCTTTCGTTGCCTATTTCTGTAAGTAATTAACCGTATCGCCAACGATTTACAAACCGTCATGAGTGTTTTAGTCAACAAAGACTCCAAAGTTATCGTCCAGGGCTTTACCGGCTCGGAAGGCAGTTTTCATGCCCAGCAGATGATTGAATATGGCACCAACGTCGTTGGGGGCGTAACGCCTGGTAAGGGTGGTCAAACCCATCTCGACCGGCCTGTATTTAATACCGTTCAGCAAGCTGTTGACCAGGCCGGTGCCAATGTCTCCATCATCTTTGTGCCGCCCGCTTTTGCCGCCGATGCGATCATGGAAGCCGCCGAAGCCGGTATCAAAGTCATTATCTGCATTACTGAAGGCATTCCAACGGAAGATATGGTAGCCGTTAAAAACTACCTCTCCGGCAAAGATGTTCGCCTGATTGGTCCCAACTGCCCCGGCGTAATGACCGCCGATGAATGCAAAGTTGGCATCATGCCCGGGTTCATCTTCACCAAGGGAACCATTGGTATTGTCTCTAAATCGGGGACGTTAACTTACGAAGCCGTTGACCAACTGACAAAAGCGGGTTTGGGCCAGTCGACCGCTATTGGTATTGGAGGTGACCCGATCATTGGCACGACGACCAAAGAGGCCGTTGAACTACTCATGAACGACCCGGATACCGAAGCGATTGTCATGATTGGTGAAATTGGCGGAGGTATGGAAGCCGAAGCCGCACGCTGGATTCAGGCCGATGGTAATCGCAAGCCGGTTGTTGGCTTCATTGCCGGTCAAACCGCACCCAAAGGTCGCCGGATGGGCCACGCAGGGGCTATTGTGGGTGGTGCGGACGATACCGCAGCTGCCAAAATGGCAATCATGCGCGAATGTGGTATTCACGTAGTAGAATCTCCCGCGCTCATTGGCGATACCATGTTGAAAGCCTTAGGAAAATAAACTCAGTAAAGAGTGAAAGAGCGAAAGAACGAACGAGTGAAAAAGTATAGGCGGAATTGGGTACTTATCCATCCGGTAACACTCTTTCAGTCGTTTGTTCTTTCGCTCTTTTTCTTTCTATCGGTTACCGCTCAGCCCCGCGTTACCGGAATTGGACCAAACGGACGCTATTACCCCATCCATGATTTTCGGGACGACTTTCTGGTGTACGACGAAGGAGCTAAGGCTTACATTCCATACATAACAGAACAGCATACCGATGAGACAGCCTTGAGTGCTTACATCGATCTCGAAAGCAACCGTCACTACAGCTTACTGATCTCCACCCGACGGGATGGCTATCTCTTTGTTAATGCGGCACTTAAACGTAAACTTCGTGCCAACGAGTGGCAGGTGCTGAGCATCGACAGCTTATTTCAGGTTTATCGCCAGCCGGAAATTTTTCTTACCATTTATGGTGCTCCTGGCCTGAATGATAAGCAGTTGTACATAGGCTATCCAAAGTCAGCTACCCAGAAACAAGTTGTTTTAAGTGATGATAATCTGAGTATTCGACCTCGTCCCCGAACCCTTTATGATAACTTTTTGAGTTTAGGACTGGTGTTTTTACTGGCGACCCATGCCTTCCTTTTTGCATTTTACCAACGGGCTTTTCAACGGTATTACAGTCTTGGAGATCTTTTATCGCTTCGGGCGCAGGAGGAATCTTTTTTAATAAATAGACCTCTCAGCGGTACGAATCTGCTTTTTACGCTCAATCTCAGCTTTATTATTGCTTATCTCATTGTCTTTGTGCAGAGTCGTAACCTGGATGTGTTCGATTCACGGGCATTGTTACTTGGTAATCAGCAGTTTGGCTGGCTGGCTGGCGAGTACTTTTTGGTGAGCGGACTAGTGTTTGTGAGTTTAATCAGTAAATATTTTCTTCTGGAGGTAATTGGGGGGCTTTACAAATTACAGGATATCATCTATGTTCATTACTTTAAGGTCCTCCAATCGTCACTGCTGTTCTTTACCACTTGCGCACTTGTTGTAACGGTTGTTGCCTATAATGTAAATGTGACAACTTGGGTGCCTAATATGCTCCTGTTGCCATTGATCGCTTTTTACATTGCCCGATTATTGTTGTTGTACTTCGCTATACGGAGTCTTGAGCCTATCAAGAATCTTTATTTATTTTCGTACCTTTGCATCGTTGAATTGATTCCGCTGATCATTGGGTTGCGTTTTGCACTTTGATGGTTACGGGCAGTGATAAGTTAGCCTATTCTCAATAGCAAGTGCTTAGGCGAGTACTTACAATTGATAATCAGCTGTTGAACCGAGTAGAGATTCAATGAACGAAATAAGCATGCAATCCACAGAAAACCGGCTCACGAAAGTAAACCGGCTGTTAGTGACTCAATCCCGACCCGCCGACGAAAAATCTCCCTATTTTGATTTAGTTAGCAAGTATAATCTTCAGATAGATTTTCGCCCGTTCATTCAGATACAGGGAGAATCGTTTAAAGATTTTCGGCGTCAGAAGATAAATATCCTGGCACATACGGCTATTATTTTTACCAGTCGAAATGCCATCGATCATTTTTTTCGGATTTGCCAGGAAGGGCGAATTGAGGTGCCAGCTGATATGAAGTACTTCTGTATTTCGGAGCAGACAGCTAATTATCTTCAGAAATACATTGTTATCCGGAAGCGTAAAATCTTCAACGGGACAAAAACAGCTACCGAGCTTTTTGATCTGATCAAGAAGCACAAGAACGAGAAGTTTCTGTTCCCCTGCTCCAACATTCGCCGGAATGACATTCCGGAGTTTATGGATACCAGTGGTCTTCACTTCACTGAAGCGGTGATGTACGACACGGTACCTACCGATTTGTCAGACCTTGACATTGAAAGCTATGATATTATTGCTTTCTTCAGTCCATCGGGTGTAAACTCATTAATGAGCAACTTCCCCAACTTCAATCAGAACGGTACTCGACTTGCCGCTTTCGGTCCTACAACGGCCAAAGCGATTGTTGAAGCAGGGTTGACCCTTGATATTGAAGCACCTTTGCCAAACGCGCCCTCTATGACGGGTGCATTGGACCTGTATCTAAAAAAGGCTAACAATTTGTAAACGATAGCCGTTACCAACAGGCTAGATGCCGGAATCGAGCTCTTCATCTCATTTCCGGCATTTTGCTTTTATTTTGGGCTTAATAATTTGAATAATTTGGTGTTGCGGGCGTTTACTTGTAAACTGTGGTATTGTTCACGAGAACGTTGCTCCAATTATCAACAGCTGTTCTGAATTCCGGTAGGTCGTATGATTCGCACACTCTACGTTTTTGCTTTTTTACTACTGACGATTGCAACTCAAAACGTCTTTGCTCAGGGGGATCCGCAACTCAGCCTGTACATGTATAACCCGCTCTATTATAATCCGGCGGCAGCAGGCTCAGAAGGAGTATCACGCTTTCAAATTACTCACAGAACACAATATCTGGGTTATCAGACAATTGGTACCGGCGACGAAAGTGCTGCTCAAAGTACCCAGGTTTTGTCATTCAATATGCCACTGGCCAAAATCAAGAGTGGCATTGGTATTTATGCCATGAATGATAAATACGGGCCGTCAATAAACCAGTCTGTACAGGTATCCTACGCCTATCGGCTGACCTTGAAAAACGGAACGCTGGCAGTAGGTGTACAAGCCGGTATGTTTAACCGGGGATTCGACTTCAACCAATTTCGCCCCGTCGAACCCGGTGATCCACTATTGAATAGTGGCCGCATCAATCAGTTTAAACCAGATTTAGGAGCGGGCATTTATTATAACACAACAGATTACTGGCTGGGGGTAAGTATGACGCACCTGAACCGGGCCACCTATAGTTACATTGCTGATCGCTCTACAGACCCTGCCAACAGCAAAGCTTACCTGACCGCAGGCTATAGACTGGGTATCGGTTATAACATTGATGTACAACCATCCGTTTTAGTGCAATACAGTACGGCAGAGGGCGTCCGGGGCTCGTTGGCAACTCTAAATCTGGTTGCTACCTACGATAATCGTATATGGGCCGGGGTTGGCTATCGGCTGAAAGATGCCGTTATGGCTACGGCTGGTATAAATCTCATGCGCAATAATGCATTACGGCTGGGATATGCCCTGGATGTAACAGCCGGGGGAACGCAGATAAAAAGCCCAACATCGCACGAAATTTTGCTGTCGTATGCGTTGCCCGCGCCCGATGTTCGCAAAAAGCCAATTATCAGAACGCCACGTTTCCGGTACTGATGACTTAGTAATAGGCAGAAATGGCAGCAAAATTTGAACAAAATTGCTTTTTTGGCAATATTCTTGTTAGGCTGTTTGCAGCGGAGGCCTTATTTTTGAGGAAGTGGAGTTTAGAAACAGTAAATACAATACAACTAATAGAAGTATGTTCGCAAGCAGGTTGTAGAGAAAATACGCTGAACCTGAATTTAACATACAATAACCAAACAGATTTTCGTTTTTAGTCTGGTCTCGCACAAGAAGAAGGTAAAAGTTCGACAACGATGAAGTATAACTGGTTAACAGTCAACGCAACCCGGGTAGTGACGGTCGCAGCAGTAGTACTGCTTTTGCAAGGTTGCGGATTTCTGAAGTCAAAATTTGGCGGTAAAGGTGGCAACGGTGGTGAAGTAGGCGTTACAAATGGTGAAATTACCGCAACCGGACGCAAAGGTTGGAAGCAACCTACCCCTTTTGGCATGGTACTGGTACCGTCAGGTTCGTTTATTATGGGTCAGGCTGATGAAGATGTAGCCGCTACTCAAATTAACATGAACCGGCAGGTAACGATTAGTTCATTTTACATGGACGATGCCGAAATCTCCAACCACGAATATCGGCAGTATGTAAATGCCCTGCTCGCCGACTCCGTTTCGACGTTGGGTGAGGAAGAAATTATGTCTAAATATTATCCTGATACGACTGTCTGGAAAAACGACTTTACTTATCACAATGGTGATCCTATGTTGGAGCACTATTACGCTCACCCTGCCTTTGATACGTATCCGGTTGTTGGTGTAAGCTGGGTAGCTGCTAAACATTTTTGTAAGTGGCGTACCAATACACTCGACGATTTCCGTACAAAAGACGGCGGTTACCGGTCGTTTGGCTTCCGGCTTCCGTCAGAAGCGGAATGGGAATGGGCAGCACGAGGTGGTAAAAATGGTGCTAAATACCCCTGGGGTAACCCATACGTAGCAAACGGTAAAGGCTGCTATCTGGCAAACTTCAAACCCCAGCGTGGTAACTTCGATGCCGATGGCTACCCATACACAGCTCCCGCAACGGCTTATAACCCCAACGATTATGGTCTGTACAATATGGCCGGTAACGTAGCGGAGTGGTGCCGGGATGCTTACGCCGATAATACAAATGCTATTGTATGGGATATGAACCCGGACAACCAGAACGCCGATGAGCCACGAAAAGTAGTTCGGGGTGGGTCCTGGAAAGATATTGCGTATTACCTCGAAACAGGTACACGTTATTACGAATTTGAAGATCAAAAGCGTTCGTACATAGGATTCCGTTGTGTAATGGATAATCTGGAAGGTCGAACTGCATCAAGTCGTGTTGGAGGAGGAAAGAGCAAGAGTAAGAGCGCAAGCACCAAAAAGGCATCAGCCAAAAAAGTTTAATCTAAGGTGAAGTATGCCTGCAAAGGCAATAAAATAGTACCCGCACACAGTTAATTACCTATTCCAACCAACAATAGCTTATCATGGCAGCAGCAAAGTCCACGAGTTTCTTTTGGGATCGTTTAGTACCAACCATTTATAGTGCCGGAGCCGCCGTCGTAATCGCCGGAGCCTGGGCTAAGATTACACACAATGAACAGTTTGGCTGGCTATTAACGGCTGGTTTGTTAACAGAAGTTGTCATTTTTGCTTTATACGCCGTTCAAAGTTTCACCATGCCCACCACGACGGACGATGGTTACGCCTGGGAACGTGTTTATCCTGAACTGGCAGATGATTATAAAGGAGAAGCCCGCAAACCAACCCCACAGGCTAATGGTCTGACCGGGAACCTGGATCAAATGCTGGCACAGGCCAAGGTTACTCCTGATGTTTTTGAGCGTTTGGGCTCTGGTTTCCGTAACCTGAATGATACGGTTTCCAAGCTCACCGACCTTACGGATGCTACGGTAGCGACCAATGATTATGCTCGTAACGTGAAATCGGCCGCAGGCTCGATCAGCGAAATGAATAAATCCTACGGTACGGCAATCACCGCCATGAACTCAATGGCCGATGCAACAACCGATGCTAAAGATTACCGTGACCAGTTTCAGAAAGTTACCAAGAACATGGGTGCCCTGAATGCTGTGTATGAATTGGAATTGCAGGACACAAATAAGCATCTGAAAGCCATGAACGCATTCTATGGTAGCCTGACGGCCGCTATGGAAAACATGAGCGATGCCAGCCGCGATACCCAGCAGTTTAAAAATGAACTGGCTAAACTGACCGGTAATCTGGCTTCCCTGAATAACGTATATGGTAGTATGTTGACTGCCATGCGGGGTAACGGAAAATAAGTAACCCAATAGTGTTTACCTGTCAGTTATAGAACTAATTAGTTTGTAACTGACAGGTAAACACGCCACTCAATAACATAACCGCTAAGGCGGCCTTTCCACAACTTTTATTATCACTACCATAGTTTATGGCAGGCACAAAAGAGACACCCCGTCAGAAGATGATCGGGATGATGTATCTGGTTTTGACCGCATTACTGGCTCTGCAAGTCACGTCGGCCATTCTGGAAAAATTCGTTTTAATTAACAATAGTCTGGAGCAGTCCATTGGAGCTGTCAGCAAGGTAAACCAATCTACATTCGACAATATCCGGGGAACAGTTGAGAAATCCGGTAATCGGGCAGCCGATTTAGCCATCGTTAAACAAGCTGATGAAGTTCGCAAACTATCGGCTGAGGTAAGTGGCGAACTGGATAAGCTCAAGGAGCAGATTGTCGAAACAAGCGGTGGTCGGGACGAATCGGGCAATATCAAAAACCTGAGCGAAGAGGAATCTGTAGCTCAGCTTATGATTGGTACAAACCGCAATGGGGTTGCATTCAAGTTGAAAGATCAACTGAACAAATACGTTGAGGAACTATCCAAATTATCGGGCAATAAGTACGGCCCGATGGCGCTGGATGGTAAAGACGATCCCATCGCCAGCCTATCGCCCGATCAAAAGCGTAAAGATTTCGCCGAACTGAACTTTGCTCAGACACCGGTGCCGGCTGCTCTGGCTGTACTGAGTCAGAAACAGGCCGACGTTCGTCGCTTGGAAGGCGAAGTACTCGATGTCCTTGCCAGCAAAGTAGGTGCGCAGGATGTTAAGTTCGATAAGATTATTGCCATGCTCAGCATGGATTCGAAGGTGGTTGTGGCGGGGACGAAGTTCAAAGGACAGATGTTCCTGGCGGCTTCTTCGTCAGGTATCCAACCTCGCATGAGCTTGAACGGAGCGGCTGTTCGTATGCAGGATGGACAGGGTATTATTGAGTTTACGGCTCAGGGTGGTGCTTATGACAAAAATGGCCTCGCCCGTCGTACGCTCACCGGCTCCATTGCTTACCAGACAGCAGCGGGTCTGAAAACTGTCCCGCTGACGGCTGAATACTTCGTCGCCAAGCCATCGTATCAGATCGAGACCGGTACCATGCCACCGTTGTACCTGGGCTGTGCGAACAAGTTAAGCATTCAGAGCCCGCAGTTGGGCGCTCTATGGAATCCAAGCTTCTCAGCCGATGGAGCTTCTGTAGTTCAGTCGGGTGAAAAAGGAAAGATCACGGTTGTGCCTAGTTTGCAAAACGTATCATTGAACATCAGCAACTCGGGAAGCTTGCTGGGCACGGAACGGTTTCGTGTAAACAAAGTGCCTCGCCCAACAATAGAAGTTTTTGTTGGTGGCACACGTGCCAGTGACCCTCGTGGTGTTCCTGTTTCTTCGGCACGGAGCGTGCGTATTCAGGCCATCTCAGATCCGAGTTTTGCAACTTACTCACCGGATGATGCTAAGTTCCGTACAACCGGAGCCACCGTTTCCTTGGTACGTGGTACAAAACGCGTAACATTCGTTACCGTAGGTGCAGGTGGAGGATCAATTGGTTCGTTAGCTGCTGAAGCACAACCCGGCGACCGTCTTGTTATCCAGATTGAGGGCGTACAACGGCAGAACTTCAGGGGTGAAATCAGCGATGTGCCAATGGGTAGCTTACTTCAGCAGGTTTCGCTGTATTAATGCACTAAAGCGGTTTGCTGACCGTTAACATACTGAATTGACAACAAATAGTAGCCATGACACAATTTAGAACGATAAGATATGCTGGTGTGCTGGCCGTAGCTACGCTGGCGCTGGCAGGAGGGGAGGCCCTGGCTCAGGAAAAGGCAAGTAACGGTACAAACGCGCTATCGGTTCGCGCTATAAATGAGAATGACATTATGATGAAGAAGACCCTTTGGCGTCGGATCGACCTGAAGGAGAAACAGAATCAGTCAATGTTCTCAAAAAACAACGAAATTTCTAAATACCTGATCGATGCCGTAAAAGCGGGTCTGATTGATGCCTACGCGAATGATTCGTGTACGACAAAAATCTCGATCGAGAAATTTCACGAAAACATGCTGATCCCGAATACGGGAGGAGGTTTGTCTGCTGAAGAGAAAGCCGCTGGTTTTACCGAAGATGGTAAGACGGCTGGTGCTAACGATGGTTGGGATGCTCCAGCAAAGGACAAGAAAAAGCCGGCTGACGACGGTTGGGGCACACCTAAGAAAGCCGCAGAACCTGCCGTTGTAGACGACGGCTGGGGAGCACCCAAGAAGAAAACCGCAGTAGCCAAAAACGCAAAAGGTAAAAAAGGTAAAGCGAAAGTAGCCGCTCCTGTCGTAGAGCCTAAGAAAGATTCGGTTGTAGTAGCATCTGCCTCTACGCTTTCCGGAGATGAGTATTTCCCGAAAGAATTGAATATTCTTGAAGTGCGGGAAGATTGGGTTTTTGACCGGAAACGCTCGCGATTGTATTACGACGTTCAGACAGTAACACTCTTGTTGCCTGCAGACAAAAACCAGGCTGGTTACGAAAAGCCAATCGCGACCTTTAAATACAAAGATCTCGACAAGCTATTCCGTAGCGATCCGAAGAAATTTATCTGGTACAACCCGCAAAACCAGGCTCAGCACAAAAATTTAGCCGATGCCTTTGATCTGCGATTATTTTACGGCCGCATCACGAAAGTAGCCAACCCAGGTGATACAGACTTAGTAGGAATGTATGGTGACCGCGAAGGTTTGCTGAAATCATACCAAACTGAGTATGAGCTTATGGAAGCAGAGCATAGCCTCTGGGAATATTAAAAAAAGAGCGGCTGAGAGGCCGCTCTTTTGGCTTTAGGGTCTATCATGAGCGGCTTCCCAGCCTCTTTTTACTTATTGCTCAATAGCGTCGAAATACTGTTTTAGCTTCACGGCGCGGTCCTTACCGACTATTTCGGCCACTTCATCAAAGCTTGCCTCCCGGATTTTGGTTACGCCTTTGAAATGCTTTAACAGTTTAGCCGCTGTTTTCTTACCAATTCCCTCTACGTTTTCCAGCTCGCTGATTAGGCTGTTTCGGCTGCGTTTATCCCGGTGATACGTGATCGCGAACCGGTGGGCTTCGTCACGTATGCGCTGGATGAGCTTGAGTGACTCCGACTTTTTATCGATGTAAAGCGGTAAATTATCTTCCGGAAAATAAATCTCCTCAAGCCGTTTAGCAATGCCGATAATCGGTACTTTTCCATATAGATCGAGGTCTTTCAGCGCGTCGCAGGCGGCACTTAGCTGGCCTTTACCGCCGTCAATAACAATCAGGTCAGGCAGGCCGGTATCTTCTGTTAATACGCGTGTATAACGACGGGTAACTACCTCATACATACTGGCGAAGTCGTTGGGACCGATGACCGTTTTAATGGAAAAATGCCGATATTCTTTATTCGCTGGTTTTCCGCCAATAAAGCATACCATTGCCGACACTGGATTGGTGCCCTGAATATTTGAGTTATCGAAGCATTCAATGCGGTTAGGTAATGTTTTTAACTGTAAATCCTGCTTTAACCGAATTAACACACGATCTTTTTTACTGGCACTGGCCGTTGCTTCAGCGGCTGCCCGTTCTTGCCGTTCGCGCCGGAAATAGAGCACGTTTTTAAGCGACATGTCCAGCAGTTTCTTTTTATCGCCAATCTGCGGAACGGTCACCTCGGCTTTCAGATCAATATCGAGCGGGATGTTCGATATAATTTCCTTTGCCTGGCTGCCGTACTGATCCCGAAACTCGATGATCATCATCACCAGCAGATCCTGGTCAGTTTCGTCGAGCTTCTTTTTAATTTCTACGGTATGTGTCTGAACGATGGTGCCGTTAACCACCTTCATAAAGTTTATGTACGCGGCCGATTCATCCGAGGCAATGGTGAAGACGTCTGCATCCGCGATTTTCGGATTGACAACGGTCGATTTGCTTTGAAACCGTTGCAGTACATCCATTTTCTCTTTGTACTTCTGTGCCTGTTCGAAGGCCAGATTTCCGGCGGCTTCGACCATCTGGTTCTTAAAGTATTCCTGGGCAGGTTTTAAATTGCCTTTCAGAATATGATGAACTTGCTCAATATCTGAGTTATAGTCCTCTTCGGCCTGCTTGCCTTCGCATGGGCCTTTGCAGTTGCCAATATGATATTCCAGACAAACCTTATATTTCCCCGCTTCTATGTTTTCGGGGGCGAGGTTATAGTTACAGGTACGGATTGTAAAGAGCTGGCTAAACATGTCCAGCACCGTGTACATGGGCTTTAGATTGGCAAAGGGTCCATAAAACGTACCCAGTTTGCGGTCAATCCGGCGGGTAGTTACTACACGGGGAAAATGTTCGTTTGTAACACAAACGAACGGATAAGTTTTATCGTCGCGGAGTAGAATATTGAACTTGGGCTGGTATCGCTTTATAAGCTGATTTTCCAGCAATAGTGCATCAAATTCGGTGTGGACAATGGTGAATTCAATCTTGCGAATCTGGCTTACCAGTCGTAACGTTTTACGGTCGTGTCCTTTTGAGTTGGTGAAGTAGCTACTAACCCGGTTTTTCAGGTCTTTAGCCTTGCCAACATAAATTACCTCGCCCGTTGCGTCAAAATACCGATAGACGCCCGGTTCGTGTGGCACTTTGGCTAATTCTTGCTTATAATCGAATTCAGGCATACCGTAGTGCCAACCTTCCTGGTAGGCGGATTTATTGTATTATTGGGACGAGTAATTAAAACTATAAACCGTTTGAGCGTACTACAAAACAAGCTTCGGGGCCTAAAGGTTGCTGGGTGAGCATGACTAAAAAAGGCCAGCTTGTGCTGGCCTGATAAGTCTACTGGAGTATTTCATCTTCATCTTCCGGTACTACTTTAGGCGGTGTATACCGCTGGGAAGAATCTATGTGATAACCGCCACAGTCAATCTTGAAGTTATTCGGCTTCCGGAACGGCTCTGGGCGGTATTGGGTAAGGGTTGGGTCATTGTAGATTCTCTGCATGTACATGGCCCAGGCAGGCATCGCCTGTCGGCCACCTTGTCCTAATTCAATCGTTCTAAAGTGAATCGGCCGGTCGTCGCCACCCACCCAGAGGCCCGATACGAGGTGCTGGGTCATACCCATAAACCAGGCATCGGAATAGTTAGAGGTTGTTCCGGTTTTAGCGGCAATTTCATTGCCACCGTCCAGCAGTTTATATTGGGTGCGCAACCGCTGGGCCGTGCCGTTGGGATCTTCCACGGCTCCACGCATCAGGTGGAGCATTTCGTAAGCGCGTTGGGCACTAATGACCTGCTTGGCATCGGGCGTGAAGTTTTTAAGCACATTACCATTTTTGTCGGTAATGCGGATAAGTATCATTGGTCGAACGCGGGTGCCTCCATTAGCAAATGCGCAGTAAGCTGCTACCATCTCGTAGACTGATACATCACTTGTGCCAAGACAAAGGGTAGGGTCCTCCCGCAAGTCTTTGCTTTCGATACCCATATCATGGGCATATTTAACAACGGCAGCCGACCGTGTTTTTTTGATCAACTGAGCACTAACGGTGTTGATTGACTGCCCGAGGGCTTCACGCAATGATAAATTTTGACCACTGTAACGGCCTGTGGAGTTCTTGGGCATCCACGGTGGCCCATTATTGTTATCCTCTCCATGGGCGAATACCGTTGGCTGATCAACAATATGACTACAGGGTGTTACAAAGCCCTGATCCAGGGCTGTTAAATACACAAATGGTTTGAAGGTTGACCCCGGCTGGCGTCGGCTCTGACGCACGTGGTCAAATTTCATGTATTTGAAGTTTATTCCGCCAACCCACGCCTTTACATAGCCGTAACGGGGGTCCATCGACATGAATCCGGTGTTGAGCAGCCGTTTATAATACCGGATCGAGTCCAGCGGACTCATGGTTGTATCTTTGTCATTGCGCCGGTTTCCGTATACGAAAACCTTCATTTTTATGGGCTTACGCATCTCTGCCCATATGGCTTTCTCGTCATCGCCGAAAGCAGTTTTTAATTGCTTGTACCGGGTTGTTCGACGGGCTACGGATTCGATAAAGCCTGGAATTTCGACGTATTTTTTGGTTCTCGGGTCTTTCTGTACCCAGGGGTTCCGACCGCGCCAGTGCTCATAGAACTTCTTCTGCTGGTCGCGCATATTGTTCATAACGGCTTCCTCGGCATAGGCCTGCATCCGGGAGTCGATGGTCGTATAAATTTTCAGCCCGCTGGTGTAGAGGTCAAGTTCGGCACCGGGGTTTTCTTCATTGTACTGACGAATCCAGCGTTTGATGTCATCCCGGATAACCGATCTGAAGTAAGCGGCCATCCCTGTATTTTGATTCTCGACACTGAAGTCAAGTTTTAGTGGCTTGTTCTTGTAGGCGATGAACTGCTCTTCAGTCAGAAACTTATACTTCTTCATCTGGCTCAACACCACGTTCCGTCGCTCTCTTGTCCGTTCTTCAAATAAGCGTGGATTGTAAAACGTCGGATTTTTGAGCATACCCACCAGCAAGGCCGCTTCTTCGACCGTAAGATTCCAGGGTTCTTTGCTGAAGTAGGTTTTAGCCGCTGTTTTGATGCCGTATGTGTTATTACCGAACGACACGGTGTTGAGGTACATCATCATGACCTCCTGCTTGGTATAGTTTCGCTCAAGACGGACGGCCAGAATCCACTCTTTTGTTTTGGCTATAATCAGGCTGATAATAGGAATATGGCCCAATGCACCGCGTAATTCTTCCCGGCGGGTATCAAAGAGGTTTTTGGCCGTTTGCTGGGTGAGCGTGCTACCTCCACCTGAACTTGACGCATTTTTAAACGTAAGAAAGCCACCTACAGCCCTGAATAAAGAGCGGGGATCAATACCCGAGTGTTTAACGAAGCGAGCATCTTCTGTCGCCAAAAGGGCCGATGTTACGTTGGGCGACACCTGAGAAATCTCAATAGGTGTCCGGTTTTCGACGTAGTACTTGCCGAGCAACTGATTGTCGGCGGTATACACTTCGGAGGCTTCTTCACTTTTTGGGTTTTCCAGGGCTTTCAGGCTGGGCATGCCCCCAAATAGCCACAGAAAGTTATAGCTGACAGCAGCAATGTATAAGATCAGCAGGACAATACCGAGTAATGAGAATCGCCAGAGGTTTCGGATTATCTTCCGGTAGGGACCAGGAGCAAAATCAAACATGTAATAAGTGTTAGTGTTTAATGGTGTTGATAATTGAGGAGCTTCAGCAAGCGACAACGCCCTTTATTAAGAAGCTGGTAATGAGTTATTTCTTTGCCGTTGGTGAGTTAGCCGCCGTTTGCATATCTTTTACATAAGGCACCAATTGACTGGCTGGGTAATCACGAATGAACTCAGCCAGCGCCTGTTTGTAGTCGTCAATGGGTTTCACTTTTCCGACTAATATAACCCGCAGCAACGCTAATTTGTCTTCTAGCTGGCTCCCGGCAAAGCCGGACATGGCTGCATCGGCACGGGCAAGTGCTTCTGCGTTATTATTCGCTTTATACAGGTCATAAATAGTTGTATAGGTTTTTTGGGCCTGCGCTTCGGAGTCTGTTGTCTGAGCTGCCAGTTTACCCGTTAGACGGGCATAAGACGTGTTTGGGTATTCGGACAGCAGTTTTTCTTTCCAGGGAGATGCTTTACCAATCTGCTCATTGGAAAGGTAGAGTAAATAATACACTTCCGGCTTCTGGAGTGTGTTTGGGTACCGGGTCAGCAATTTTTCAAAGGTTGGAATGGCGTTGGCTGGCTGATTAAGCTCAAATTTATACAGCTTGCCAAGTCGGTAAAGAGCATTCTCAATACGCTGGTTAGCGGCTGTCTGTGCTTCTTTTGTGAAGGGAATGGTAGCCATCATAGCATCCTTTTGGCCTTTTCGACTCGTGTTAGGACCAGCCAGATTGACGGGTATACCACCCGCCGTGGCAGGCTGTACGGTTGGGTCAGGGTTAATTGAATTAGCTGGTGATGCACCATTTAGGGGACTGTTGACCGCAGCTACGGCCTCGGACGCTTCTTTATTGCTTCGTCGCCAGTTATCTTCCAGAGGGCGGTTTCCCCATTGCACCGAAAATTCCTGACGTCCCTGACTTAAAGCGACAGGATTGTAAAGAACCCATCGTTCGGCGGGGGGCAAATTAGAGTTCGTGGCACCCGGTACTGAACTGATATTGCCTGATGTAGCCTTTTCGATAATTTGCTGCGCGAGAGCCGCCTGGGCTTTGTCTTCTTTTTCGCGTTGTGAAATGGTTTTCTCCAGCACATTATCGAGCGCAGCCGGGTCCATCTTGGCCAGTGTCAGCAAACTATCGTCGGTGCGGATGGTCGTCTGGTATTGAACAAACTCATCGAGGGTCTTTTTACGATTGAACAAAGCGGCATACTCTGCCGATTGTTGGGGGATTAATGCCAGGGCACTATCGTAATATACTTTGGCATGTTCGTAATCGGCTTTCTTCTCGAAATACAGCTTTCCGATTTCTAAATAGGTATAAGGAACCTGATTTGTGTTGGAGCCCGCTGCCTGAATCGACCGGCTATAATACGAAATGGCTTTGTCGATTCGACCGCTGCGCGCTTCAAGAAGCCCCATCGTGAAATAGATTTTGTCTTTCAGGTCGGCGTTCTTCCGATCATTAAGCATTTCCTCGAATGTTTCAGTCGACTGAGCCATTCGCTTCTGATCACCGGTCAAGCCATTGCTTTGAATGGCGAACAGATTAGCGTAGAACGATTGATCGTAAGTTGGTCGCGAGGCCAATACCTTTTTGTAATGCTCAACGGCTTTCGCGGGCTGGCCGACTAAATCATATAACTGACCAGCTATCAGATGAAGTCGGGCTGTCGATTCACCGTTTGGCAAAACCGGAAACGTAGCGTCCAGAATCCCGGCAGCTGTGAGGTATTCGCCCTGCCGCTCGTGCAAATAAGCTTTCGTGAGGTAGAAGTCACGAGTATTGTTTTTATTGAGAGGCTGGTTGCGCAGGTACTCGGCTACGTTGAGCGCATTGGTATAGTCACTTGCTTCGACATACGCCCGCATCAACCCAACCAGAGCTGTATGTTTATCGTTTTCATTGGTGCCTTTTGTATTGACATACTTAAACACTTCAATGGCGTTGGGCAAATCCTGTTTGATCAGGCGGGCGCGCCCGATAAGAATATAGGCGTTATCGAGCCATTTGCTGTTCTGGTGGCGTTCGGGAATGATTGAGGCTTTCTTGATGGCGTCGTCCAGTTGCGGCTCTAGAGGCTGGGCAAGCATGGAATCGACCGGCAGCAGAATAGGCAGCAGCTGGTTGTAGTTTTCCTGACGGGTTTTAAAGAGTATTTGTTCTGCCTGATTGATCTGATCGCGGGCAATGACATAGGCATTAAAATGAGCCGTAAGGTTATGATACCCTTTACTTACCGGTTTGGTGCTGTACTGGGAGCACGACACCAGACCACCGGTCAGTGAAGCAAAGACCGTAAAGAGAAAAATTAGTTGGATACCTGAATAACGGGACATTCGAAAAATAACACGTGGTCACTCGTATTAAAACGTTTCCAGATGGTTTGGTAATATGGAACCTTAGCCCAAATTAACGAATTTTGCACGGCATATAACACGAAACGCCCTAATTCTATGGAAAACGACCCCGACCAGCCTGAACGGAACGACACGGAGAACCCGGTTCGGGGCAATCCGCCGATTAAAAACGTTACTGAAAAAACAACCTCGTTTGTACAATTCAGTGGTATTGCGTTTCAGATGCTGGGTACTATTGGACTGGGCGTTTGGGCGGGTATGAAACTCGATGCCTGGCAGAATAATCGTCGGCCAATGTGGACAATCATATTATCGCTAACGGCAATCGGCGCATCACTCTACCTGTTTATCCGGCAATTGACAAAAAGGTAGAACACCGTGTCTGATTTAAATAGCCTTCAATTAACAAGCCAAGGGCCCGCTATGATCAAAATAATTTTATTCACAGCCATTCTGGCAATTGCATTTTTCATAGCCGAACGATATTCTGTCACCCCCTGGCTACACCCAAACTGGAAGATCATTCTTATTTTCTTTTTATGTGTATCATTCCTGACAAATCGGCTGGTAGAGTCTGGTTTACAGGATAATCGGGAGCGGTTCATACCTCTTTTTATGGCCGCAACCGTAGCCCGTCTTATTCTTGGACTGGCCTTTATTGGTTTCTTTCTGTTCCGGCACGTCGAACAGCGCCGAACCTTCGTTTTGGACTTTCTTGTACTATATATATGTTATACAGGCTTTGAGATTTGGACGATGACTCGTAACTTGCGACGCGATTCGTAAAAACGATTTGTCACATCATATGTTGCGTTCGGCTATTAATAGAATTTTGTTAGCAACGGCTCTCATTGTGAGCTCGTTAGTAGGTGCTCAGGCACAGGAGCATGGCCACGAAGGTGAAGCCCATGCCAATCATGCAGGTGAAGCAAAAGCCACCAAAGGAAAATTTGATGTCGGTGGCATGATTATGCACCACATTAAAGATGATTACGGTTGGGAGTTTGCCCACGGTGTTACACTGCCATTACCCGTCATTCTATATTCTAAAGATCGCGGTCTGGAAGTCTTCTCCTCGTCAAACTTAGCCCACGGAGCCACTTATAACGGCTACAAGAGCGAGCACGCTAAAATTCACCGTGTCAACGAAACGGGTGAAGTTGACCACGAGGCCAAAATCTACAACTTCTCCATCACCAAAAACGTAGCCTCGTTGTTGTTGAGCGCCGTTATTTTGTTGCTGGTGTTTTCGGCGGTGAGCCGGGGCTATGCAAAAAACAAAGGCAAGGCTCCCAGCGGACTCCAGTCGTTTCTGGAACCGATCATCCTGTTTGTTCGGGACGAAATTGCCAAGCCAAGCATCGGTCCTAAATACACGAAGTTTCTGCCTTACCTACTGACCCTGTTCTTCTTTATCCTGGTTAACAACCTGCTGGGTCTATTGCCGGGTGCGGCTAACCTAACGGGTAATATTACTGTGACACTGGTGCTGGCTGTTATTACCTTCCTGATCGTAACATTCAGCGGAAATAAGCATTACTGGCTGCACATCCTCAAACCAACAGGCGTTCCGGTTGCGTTGTTGCCCATTATGATTCCGGTTGAAATTGTGGGCGTTTTCATGAAGCCTCTGTCGCTCATGATTCGACTATTCGCCAACATCACCGCTGGTCACATCATCATCCTGAGCTTGCTCGGCCTTATTTTCATGGCCAACAACATGGGTGGTATGGGAACGAGTATTGCGATCAGCCCGGTCGTATTGTTCTTTACCCTGTTTTTGAACCTGATCGAACTGCTGGTAGCGTTCCTTCAGGCGTTCATCTTCACCCTGCTGACGGCGATGTACATCGGCAGTGCGGTGGAAGAGCATCACGATGCCGACCACGGCATCGGTTACGAAGGCACGACGTCGGAATTAGGTTAATTCGACCATTGCCCGATTGATTCGGGTGATTGATTTTCAATTGCAATCTTTTGTTTCACTAATAAATACGTTTGAAGTTTATGTTCGCAATGTTGTTTGCTCTGCTGTTAGAAGCTACTGGTAGTGTTTCGGTTATGGGTGCTGCTATCGGCGCTGGTTTAGCCGCTATTGGTGCTGGTCTTGGTATCGGTAAAATTGGTGGTAGTGCTATGGAAGGTATTGCCCGTCAGCCAGAAGCGGCTGGTCGTATCCAGACTGCCATGCTGATCATCGCGGCCCTGATCGAGGCCGTAGCTCTGTTTGCAGCCGTTATTTGTCTGCTCGTCGCTACTGCCTAAGCCAGCGCGACGTAGCCGTCATCTGAGTTTGAGCAGGCTGGTTGCATTAGGCACCGGCATCCCTGCTCGCCCAATTTAAGAGAAACCTCCGCCCGTTTGGGGTTGCCGATGGGCGGAGGTCCTCTAACAAAAGATTGAGCTGAATTCCGCTGTACGATTGACCAATTCCGATTTGTTGACGTACCAATAAACTTATACATCAAAACTCGAAATCAACCGCTCACGCGGTCGTAAATCCATGGATTTGCTCACACCCGATCTTGGTTTATTATTCTGGCAGGTAGTGGTTTTCCTCGGCCTGTTCCTCATCCTTCGTGCGTTCGCCTGGAAACCCATTACCGAGAGCCTGAACGAACGGGAAAACAACATTCAAAGTGCGCTCGATCTGGCTGAAAAAACACGGCTTGAGATGACCGCATTGAAAGCCGACAACGAAAAGTTATTGGCTCAGGCACGTTCGGAGCGCGAAGCCATCCTGCGTGGTGCTAAAGAAACAGCCGACAAAATGCTGGCCGAAACACGGGAAAAAGCATCTGCTGAAGGGCAGCGCATTCTGGAGCAGGCTCGTGAGTCGATGCAGAACGAACGCGTGGCACTGGTTGCCCAGATGAAAAAAGAAGTTGTTACGCTTTCGCTCGATATTGCTGAGAAAGTGCTTCGTAAGGAGCTTAGCGATAAAGCATCTCAGGAAAAGTTAGTAACGGACCTGGTCTCTAATTCACGCTTAAACTAATTCGATTATGGCAGTCGCTACTGTTGCCGCTCGCTATGCCAAATCGCTGTTAGATCTGGCGCAGGAGCAAGGCCTGACCGAGACGATGTATAAGGACATGCAGTTGTTCAAAAACACAGTGGACCAAAGTCGGCCGCTGATGTTGATGCTCAAAAACCCTATTGTCCGGGCAGAAAAGAAAAGTGCCGTTATCAAAGCCGCCTTTGGCAATCGGGTTAATCCGATGACGATGGCTTTCTTCGAGATCATTGGCCGAAAGAACCGCGAAGGCATCATGGATGCCATTGCAGAGCAGTTTATCAGCCAGTACGATCAACTGAAAGGTGTTGGGCGGGCTACGGTCATTACAACCGTTCCGCTGACCGCCACCCAGCGTGACACATTCAAAGCAATGGTTACGAAGACGACGGGCTGCAAATCGGTTGAACTGGAAGAAAAGCTGGATTCTAAACTGATTGGTGGTTTTGTTCTGCGTTTAGGCGACCGTCAGGTTGACGGCTCGATTCGCAGCCAGTTGAACGACATTCGGTTGAAGTTCCTGAACTAGTGTAAGGCGGGTGGAAACCCGCGCTCGCTCACTAATAATTACTATGAAAAAGCCGCTTCCTGTTTTGGGAAGCGGCTTTTTTGTTACCACCACTTTTCGTAGCCCGCTGTTGGTTTCCAGCTTGACTTAGGCTCGAAATGCTGCCACAATAAAGCCGCTACGTTCCGTAAAAGCGCAAAGCCTTCATTCGATCGTTCCCAACTCTCATCTTTCTGATTCTTGGTCATAACGCAATACACGTACTCGCCATGTGGTGCGTGGACCAGCACAACTTCGGAGCGGGATTGATTGACGGCTCCATTCTTACAGGCCGTTTTCACCTCCGGTGGCACCTGCGACAGTCCGTCGTTGTCCCAATACTGCCGGCCCAGGTTCCGGTACATTTCCTCACTGGCATCGGCACTTACGGCACGTCCCTGACGGATGTACGTCATCAGTTCGGCCATTTCGCGGGGCGTGGTTTGCCCCCAACCGTAGCGGGTTTGGTCCGCTTTCCTACCTGGTGTGCGTGAGTTGACACGAGTCTGGTGAAAACCATTGGCCTCCAGCCAGGAGTTGATGTCAGTGCCTCCGCCCGCCAGCGCCTGGCACCATAAACTAGCGGTATTATCGCTGACGGTTTCCATCAGCATGACAACCTCACTCAACGGAATTTTGGCCCCATCTTTCAACGAACCAACAATTCCATCGTCATAGTGAAGAGAGTCTTTGTAAATCAGGGTTTGTCCGTAGGTCAATTCGCCTTTGTGGATTTTGTCAAAAAGACCGCATTGGATCGGGATTTTGATTGTACTGGCCGTTGGGAATAAGGTATCAGCATTGATGGCTACTGTTTTTCCTGTCTTTAGATTATGGACATAAACACCAGCATCTCCCTGAAAACCACTCAGTGCAGCTTGAAGTTTGCGTTCGAGAGCGACATCCCGTTTTAGGGGCGATTGGCCGTTGGTGATAAGTGAATAAATGACAAAGAGAAAGCAAAAAGATAATAATCGCATCAGGATTGTAAGGGTTTAACTAATTTAACATGCGTTCGGATGAAGGTTTCGCGCTCGTAAAACCGGATGGTGTCGGCGCGTTTCTGATTAGTCGTTACCTCCAGATTGACGAAGTTTTCGTTGATCGCCAGGTCAATCAAAGCGGTTATCAACTGCTTTCCAATGCGCTGATTTCGGAACTCAGGACGGACAAACAATTCCTGTATTTCGCCAACCTTTCCCGTATGATGAAGTAAATACTGAACATGGCAACTGACGAAACCAACCACTTTTTCCTGTAGTTCGGCCACCAGATAATGAACGAGTGGATTAGCTGTATTTTGCTGGAAAATGGCGGTGAAAGACGCCCGGTCGAGTGTTGCTTCTTCCAGTATACACAGAAAATTGTAGATGGTGGACTCGTCTATTTGCGTAGCTGGCCGGATCGTAAGGCCGTTCGGGAAAGTAGATTGAATAGGCACGTTGATTTATAGCGGTGTAGTCTGTCAGACTATGATAGTGTTCTCAAGTTCGTCATTTTTAGGCTTGCTCCTTACCGTTTATGCATAAAATCATCGCGTTTGCATTGTTAGGCTCCATTCTGGCCTGTTCAGGTCGAAAAACGGAAACCAGCGAAGCCCAAACCAGTAACACCGCATTGGAAACTCAATCTGACTCATCGACATTCGCCAAAGACCGGCAGTTTTTAAAACAGCACCATCCCGATTTAGTCGAATTACAGAATGGAGAGGCCCACGCACTGGTTTGTCCAGCTTATCAGGGGCGTGTGATGACGAGCAGTGCCGATGGACAGTCGAGTTATGGCTGGATCAATTACGACTTGATCAGGTCGGGCAAATTGCTTTTGCACATGAATGCGTTTGGGGGTGAGGACCGCTTTTGGCTAGGTCCCGAAGGCGGTCAGTTTGCGCTTTATTTCAAGCCGGGAGATCCTTTCGACGCTACCCACTGGCAAACTCCCGCAGCTATTGACTCGGAGCCGTTTACCCGTACGGAAAGTAGCCAGACATCAGTCAGCTTTACCCGCGATGTAGCCCTGATAAATTACGCCGGAACCCGATTTGACCTGGGCATCCAACGTACTGTTCGGTTACTGACCAACGCTGAAATTACTACGCAGTTGGGTATCGCAACCGATTCGCTGAAGGCGGTGGGCATTCAATCGGAAAACAGGATCACTAACAAAGGCATACAAGCCTGGACGACGCAAACCGGAATGCCATCGATCTGGATTCTGGGCATGATGAATGCGTCTCCGAAAGCCACTATTATCGTCCCATTTCGGCAGGGCGAAGGGCAACCCATCAATGATTCATATTTTGGTAAAGTACCCGCCGAGCGTCTGCGGATTGGTAAGACGGCTGCTCTTTTCAGGGCCGATGCCAATTACCGGAGTAAAATTGGTGTGTCGCCTGCGCGGGCTACGAAATGGGTCGGCAGCTATGACCCCGCCACTCAGACCTTAACGCTCGTTACGTACGATTTTGATCCGAATAACAGGCAGTACGTGAACTCGGCCTGGGAGCAGCAGAAGGAACCCTTCTCGGGCGATGTCGTCAACGCTTATAACGATGGGCCTATGAAACCGGGACAACCTCAAATGGGGCAGTTTTATGAATTGGAATCATCATCGCCAGCGGCTCAGTTAAGGCCCGGAGGTACGCAACAGCACCGGCATACGACGTTTCATCTGCAGGGATCGGAGCAACAACTGAAAAAAATCGCCAGCCAATTATTACAGACAGATCTGGCCGACTTGTAGTATAAAGGTTGCTATGAAAATGATTTCAGTTCAAACTCCCATCGACTTACAACCTATTAGTGCAGAACGAGGTCTTATACAAAAAACGCTATGAGGTCTTTGATAGTGGTAGGCTTAGTAGGCCTGATGTTGAGTTGTCAGAAATCACTGACCCTCAATGAGCAGCTGTACGGCAAGTGGCAGTTGACGGGCGGCTCGGCATTGGTAAAGAGACAGACAATGGGCAAGCCTCAACCGGATAGCATGACGATTGAGTTTCAGCCGGGTGACGCAGGCACGATGAAAAGACAATGACCTGTTTAAAAGGCTTGTAATGCATCCGACTCAAAAACGGTTTTGCCGGTCAGTCCCCGTTGGGTTGTCGTAAGCATGGCAGTGGCAACTTTGTTAGCTTCAACAGCCTGGTATTTAGCTGGGACCAATGGTTTCAATAAGCGCATGGCTCCTTCAGCCAGCCGTTCGCCCAGCCGGTTGTCTCCCCCAAGTTCGGCGCGGTTGCCGAGGAGGAGCGAAGGTCGGTAAATAAGCAAGGTTGGATAATTCAGGCTGGCCAGATCCCGTTCAACTTCACCTTTCACGCGGTTATAAAAAAAAGAAGATTCAGTGTCGGCCCCCATTGATGTGACAATCGCAAACTGTTTAGCACCATTCGTAAGACCCATGCGGGCAATTGTCATTGGATATTGATAATCTACTTTTTGAAACGCTTCTTTCGATCCCGCCTTTTTCATGGTTGTGCCTAAACAGCAAAAAATATCGTCGGCTTGTATGATTAATCCGTTCGGATGGTCAAATTCGAAATGAATTTCCTGTAAGTGAGGATGTTGCCAGGTTAATGGTTTACGTACCAGCACTTTGATTTGAGAATAGGCTTGTGAATTAACGAGTTGATGTGTTAGTAAGTTGCCAATCAGGCCTGTAGCGCCTAAAACAAGTGCTGTTTTTTGAGGAGGTAAGGTCATAGGTCAAGGGGGAGGTTTTTGCTAAATTAGTTACTACAGAAACAAAGGGAGATACTACTGTTTAAAATCTTTTCTATGCGTTCAGTTCTTTATCGATTAGCCGCGTTGTGTGTACTCCCGGCAGTGACGTTATTCTTTTCGTTTCGTATCGACAATGATGATTTCATTAAACGTTTGCTAGACCAGTTTCGTCTTTTTAACCAGCAGCGGCCCACGGAGAAAGTTTATATTCATACCGACCGGGACGCCTACCTGACCGGTGAAACGATATGGTTGAAAGGCTACCTTGTTAACGGAAGCTCGCACGAAGCAGACACAATAAGCCGGGTATTGTACGTCGATTTGGTTGATCCTATGGCTCGGCGTGTTCGGTTACGAGCCCAGTTGCGGGCAACTAATAGCTATGCCCCCGGCCAACTTACGCTGCCTGATTCATTGGCAGCAGGAACTTATCAGCTCCGCGCCTACACAAATTTTATGCGGAACTACCCGGATGAGTACTTTTTCACTAAAACACTGACCATTCTGCGTCCTGACGATGGTGGTAAACGGGCGACGAACGCTCAGGCAGATAATCGCCCTGACGTGCAGTTTTTACCCGAGGGCGGGCATTTGCTCGTAGGCTTAGCAGGCCGGGTAGCCTTTAAAGCCATTAATGCGTCGGGCATGGGAGTGGCTGTGAAGGGCTTTGTACTGGATGCCCGAAAAGATACCGTTGCGGGCTTTGCCAGTTCGCATTTAGGCATGGGCTTCTTTATGGTTAAGCCAGAACCCGCTCAAACATATACGGCTTACATACCACTTTCTGATGGGAATCTGGCGGCATACCCCATTCCCGCTGCCCTGGAGCGGGGGGTAAGTATGCAGGTCGAAAACCTGACAAACAAAGAAAATGTGCTGGTGTATATCATGCACAATAAAACGGGTACCGATACAACCGCCAGACTAACATTAGTGGCGCAGACAAGAGGGCAGGTTTATCAGACAGCCAGGATTCCATTTGCAAAAAAAATAGCTATGGTGCGCTTGCCGCGTGCTCAGTTTCCTGAAGGGATAACCCAACTGACAGTGTTTGATGAAACCAATACTCCCGTTTGTGAGCGTCTTGTTTTCATTCACCGGGACGACCAAATCAACGTTTCTTTAGTCACGGATAAACCCGCCTACCGAAACCGTGAGCAGGTTAATCTGACCGTTACAACGACCGACGCACTGGGTAAACCACAACCCGCTAATTTATCATTGGCCGTTGTGGACGCCCGGCTAGCGCCCGAAGTCGACTCTAACGCAGCCACAATCCGGTCGTATCTATTGCTGGCATCTGATTTAACCGGTACGATCGAACAGCCCGATTATTATTTCAAACCTGCCAACCCAGACCGATGGCTGAAACTGGATATACTGATGATGACCCAGGGCTGGCGACAGTTTGCCTGGGCAGATGTGCTATCCGGAACTATACCGTCCAACAAATACCCACTGGAGGGCGGCTTATCACTAACGGGCCGGGTGGTTCGACCAAATCAGAAAGATATTGGCGGCAAGGTAAAACTTACGTTTATGTTGGCCAGACGGGATAGTACGCGCGATATTCTGATTGGCGATACCGATGAGGCCGGTAACTACGCTGCGTATGATCTCGATTTTACCGACACCACAACGGTCATGATTCAGGGCTTGAAAGGGAGCGCGAACCGGAATCTGGTTATTACGCTCGATCAGCTGCTGTTACCAGCCGTAACCGTACTTAAAGTACCTTACAACCCGCTGGAATTTAAAAGCGACGAACTGGCTGAGTTTATCCGGCGGACCAGAGAGTATCAGGAAATTGAACGGCAAATCCGACGCAATGGCGAAGTATTATTGAATGCGGTGACCGTAAAGGCCAAAAAATACAAAGAACTGGACTCCCGCGTTATTTATGGCACCCCGGATGCCAGTGTCAAATTTGACCAGGTGAATACGTCTGGCCGGTTAACGTTTCTGGATGTTATTCAGGGGCAAATTGCGGGCGTGCAGGTCATTGGCAACGGATTCACCGCCCGGGTGCAGATTAGGGGGGCGGCTAATTTTAACGGACCGGTAGAGCCTTTGTTCGTACTCGATGGTATGCCAATGGACTTACAGGGCGTTATGGGCGTATCCGTGCAGGACATTGATCGGGTTGATGTGCTGAAAGGCGCATCGGCGGCAATCTATGGGTCTCGGGCTGGGGGGGGCGTTATTTCAATCCTCACAAAGCGAGGGAAGCCGGATTACGATTTTTCGAATGATGTAACACCCGGAACGCTCATTGCCAAACTACCGGGTTATGCACCTGTGAAAGAATTTTATGCACCCCGTTATGACGTTAAAAAGCCGGAACACGCTCGTCCGGATTACCGGACAACCCTGTTCTGGGTGCCTATGATCCAAACGGGTCAGGACGGCAAAGCAACCGTTTCGTTCTTTACGTCTGATGCTAAAACGGACCTGCGGGTTCGGGCCGAGGGCCTTACACGCTCAGGAATGCCGGGCGTTGGTAATGGGCGCGTACGAGTGGAGTAGAAGGTGTCCGTAATGCGTAACGTCTGTACGGTTTAGAGAGCCAGAAATGAGCAACTGATAAGGTAGCAATTCCTTTTTCGCCAGGGTTAAGAAATGGGTAGCGTAATAACGAAGCCAGTAAATTCACCTGCTTTGGTTTCCATCTCCAGTCCTCCATTATGGCTTTTAGTGATAATGTCATAGCTAAGCGACAGGCCAAGGCCTGTTCCCTCACCGGTGGGTTTGGTAGTAAAAAAAGGCTGAAATATCTTGGCCTTTATAGAATCCGGTATACCAATACCGTTGTCGAGTATTCGGATTTCAACCTTGTTGCCGATTTGGTTAGTACTCGCCGTGACAGTAGGTTTGTAGGTAGAGTTTGCGTACTTCTTCTTTTCCCGAACGGCGTAAAAAGCGTTGTTCAATAGGTTTAACAACACACGGCCAATATCCTGAGGGATAATAGTCAATTTGACTAGTTGGGGATCAAGGCTGGTGACTAACTCACAATTAAATTCTTTGTCTTTAGCCCGTAAACCGTGGTAAGCCAATCGCATATACTCATCAAGTAACGCGTTGAGGTCGGTTGGTCGTCGTTCGCCGGAACTTAACCGGGAGTGTTCGAGCATACCTTTCACAATGCGGCTGGCCCTATTGCTGTGTGAGCCGATTTTCTCCAGATTTTGCGAGAGTGTTTCAGCAAGCTCAAGGGTATTGACATCGTTACCTTCTCTGACTTCTTGTTTTAATTCTTCGATGAGCTCGACGGATATTTCCGAAAAGTTTTTTACGAAGTTGAGCGGGTTTTGAATTTCATGGGCGATACCAGCCGTCAACTCGCCTAATGAAGCAAGTTTCTCCTTTTGGATCAATTGCATTTGTGTTGTCTTGAGGTCAGCAAGGGAAACTTGCAATGCTTCTTTTTGCTGCCTTAGTTCGGCCGTTCTGTCCTTAACCCGTTGCTCCAGTTGGTTATTTTGTTCTACCAATAGTTGCTGTTGTTGCTCATGCAGTAGTTCCAGTTCTTTGTGGTGCTGGATTTTTTTTCGTTGCGACGTGATGAAGGATATCAGGAAGCCGGTGAATAGCAAAACCATGGCTGAGATGCCAACGATTATGCGGGACTCAATAGATAGGTCGAACTGGTACATACATAGCTTTGGTTATGGATAGACAAAGAATAATATAGGCTACATTATGAATACTCCACATTTTTTCAGCAAGGCTGGCATTCTCGCTGATTAAAGGGACGTAAAACAGAAAAATGAAAAAATTAATGACAACATAAATACTGAGTCCTGTAACTATCCAGAAGGTTTGATCATCCCCAAAGCTTTTTACTTCATCCCGTAGTTCGGATAAGTAGTATAGCAAACAGTAGATGAGTAAAAAGTAAGCCTCAATAGTAAACAGATTTCCACTTAAGTGATTTTGATCCAGGTAATCCTCCAAAAAAATATAGTTCGCGATAACAAAAAGAAGGTATAAAAAAGGAAGAACTCGTCTTAATCGTAAAAAATGAGACTGCTTTATCAGGAAGAAAAAATAGGCAAAACAAACAAACCTGGAAATTGAGTGAATAGCATATAAAATGAGATTACTCTGCATCCAGTCGGGTAAATACCGTTTGAAATCGCCAATTAAATCTCCTGCTGAATTAAGAATAAATGCTATCCAGAGGTAAACTAAAATTACCCTAAAATAACCGGGCTGATGACGATGAAAATAATAAGTAACCAGGGGAATTATCAATGCCCACATCTCCGACCAATCGAGGATTAGCTGAAACATGGTGACTCAAGTAGTTTAGACATATAAAGTATAGTTTATATGTGGATTTTAAGGACTAAAGTGTGATCGTTAAATATACAAATTCCGTGAAAAAGTAAGTATATAATCAGGTTGAATGTACCTATTTTAGGTCAATTATTTTATCTATATACACGATGAAGTAAATAGAATAAACTTTTCATCGTATTAAACAATCTTTTGATAGTCAACGGGTAAGTTGTTAGTCCAAAAATAAAAACCTACCTTTTAGAAAGTCAGCTGATTTGCTGTCGTACTCATTCATATAAACTTAATCCCATCAAAATGATCCTAACTACAACTATCAAATTATTCGTTTTCTGTTTACTGGTTTCCTTTGGGTTTGCGGCTTGTCAATCCGGTCAGACTACATCAGATAAAACGGACTCCACCAGTACGAATGCCAACAGTCAAACTGTTGGAGCAAAGAGTAAAATTCCTACCATAACGCTGGAATCATTAATCGTTTCCAGCGACTCATTAATAGCTTATCGTAATTCTGATTTTGTTTTTGAATACTTTTTTGGTGATTCAGTAATTACGTTAAATGGATGGGTAGTTAAAAAGGGGAGTTCTGGTTCGGTCGCGTATGGTGCCAATCCAACAATGAAATTAACTCCCATAGGCAGTACTACTGCTACTATAGGACCCAATACGTATGTATGTGATCAGGTTCTTCTAAAGAAGGATGTGCAGGAGTTAGCCAAGAAAATTAAAGGTATTCCCGGGAAAACCAGCCTTGTTTTTGTGCCTAAGCGGATTGGCGAACGGATTAATTATAGTATATTTTTACTAACTACAGGCGCAGGTCAATTAGAGCCAGCAATACCAATTGATCCAGCGTTATTAACAAATACTGACTTGGAAACGAATCCTTCCCCTCCTCATGGATTCAATTAGCAGGTGAGGAGCAATTGATTCTTAACAGCTTTAAACATAAAAACGGCAGGACTCTGGATAGAGCCCTGCCGTTTTTATAGGCGACTTAGGTGCTCAACAAAAAGCTTTACCTTATACGGCACCCAGAATTTTCATATTGATGGGGTCCCAGCTAATGGCTTTTTTCTGAGCAAAGCTCATATTTCCGCACTGCGTAGGTCCACAGGCGCGCAGTCCGAATGTTGCATCCTCAATGTTCGGTGTTTTGGAGCGAACAGAGCTGAAGAAATTGACAAAGTGTTCGTAACGGTCGCCCTTGTAATCTTTCGGAAACGAGTACTTAAACTCCTTTGGTCCTTCCAGTTCAGGCCGGGACGGATAAAGTTTGTTATACTCCTGTATGTACAATTCTTTCTGATCTTTCGGAAAGTTGTCGATCGACATGCCCGGTGCCTTGGGGAACTTGTTCCGGTGAACGGTCAACGAGTCGAAGCCCAGCGACAAATCACCTTCCGTTCCTACCAGCCGAACGAGGTAGTTACCACCCCCACCGTCGACAAAGTTGGAACGGGTAGTCAGGTTAAATTCGGGATGTTCGGCTGTTTTGCCGTAGTCGTAGATACTCAACTGAATATCCGGTACATCGCGACCGTCTTTCCAGTAACGGGTGCCCCCACTCGAATAGACCTTGTTTGGCCCTTTTGATCCCGTAATGCAATGCAGCGAGGTCAAAAGGTGAACGTAGAGATCACCCGCAATGCCGGTGCCATAGTCCTGGTAGTTGCGCCACCGGAAAAAACGGAGTGGATCCCAGGGGCGTTTGGGCGCGCTGCCCAGGTACGTATCCCAGTCAACGGTTTGGGGCGATGCATCGGGTGGAACAGAATATTGCCAGGCACCCATAGCACTATGGCGGTCGTAGATGGCCTCAGCAAAGACGAGTTCGCCAATATCACCAGCTTTCAGAAGTTCGCGGGCTTTGGCAATAAGCAGCGAACTGGCAAACTGGCTACCCACCTGGAACACTTTGCCGGTTTCTTTCGATACCTTGATCAGGGTGTGGCCGTCCTCTACTTTCTGCACCATCGGCTTCTCGCAGTAGACGTGCTTGCCTTTGCGCATGGCATCCGACGATATTTTCTCGTGCCAGTGGTCGGTAGTTGCGTTAATGACGGCGTCAATATCTTTGCGTTCCAGAATTTCGCGGTAGTCTTTGGTTACCGGAAGGCTGTCACCCCACAACTCTTTAGCCCGGCGCAACCGGCCATCGTATAAGTCGCAGGCCGCTACCATCTCAACGCCATCGACCATGAGCGCCGTCTGGGTGTCGCCAATACCCATACCGCCCGTGCCGATGAGGGCAATGCGCACTTTGTCGTTGGCAGCTGTGCTGGAGTGACTGCGTACCAGATTCAAGTACTGCGGAATGCCCGTAGAGGCAGTGGTTTCCGCCAATGCGGCTGGCGCAGCTGCGGCAGCCGTGCCGGCAAGGCCAAGGGTCTTCAGAAACGACCGCCGGGATTTATTTTCCTGATCGGTCGACGAAGCCACTCGTTTTTTATCGTTCATAACAAAAACAGATTGGGGAGTAGAAACCCACTTGAATGTAAGCGAAGTTGTAAGTATAATTAAAAAGAGAACTCAATCCACTTTCTCATCTTGCGACCTGTTAAAAATCGTCGTAGCCTTAAGACTTATTCCTGAAAAACGCATGAACCTAAACTCTATTCTATTGACGGGCTTATTAAGCGCTTCATTTTTCCCGCTCCTGGCGCAGCCTACGTCTTTTCCAACGATTGGCCAGATTGTGCGGGTCGACCCGCGTCTGGATAAGTTGATTCCCACCGAAGCCAAAGTTGAGGTGCTGGCCAATGGTTTCGTCTGGACCGAAGGGCCGATCTGGGTCAAAGACCAGGGGTTTCTGCTCTTTTCGGATGTTCCAAAAAACACGATTTTTAAATGGACGGAAAAAGAAGGGGTGACGCCGTTCTTAAAGCCATCCGGCTATACCGGTGTGGGACCGTACAGTGATGAACCCGGCTCTAACGGGCTAACCATCGACCGGCAGGGGCGGCTTATTGCCTGCGAGCATGGCGACCGGCGTGTAACGGCCATGCCACTGAACGGGAGTGGCGGCAAGCGAACATTGGCCGACAATTTTAGCGGCAAACGATTCAATAGTCCGAATGATGTGGTCGCCCATTCCAACGGCAGCTATTATTTTACCGATCCACCGTATGGAATGCCTAAAAAAGAAAACGATCCGGGAAAAGAAACGGATGGGTGGGGCGTGTACCGCATTGCTCCCGAACGGGCTGGCGTACCCGGTGCGGTATCCATCGTTGTGGGCGACCTTACCCGTCCGAACGGAATAGCGCTGTCGCCGGATGAGAAAACACTCTATGTGGCCCAATCCGACCCCCTTCGGCCACTGGTAATGGCCTATCCGCTGCAAACCGATGGCTCGGTGGGAAAAGGACGGGAGGTGTTTGGTGCTGCGGGCATGAAAAAACTAGGTCTGGAGGGCGGCTTCGATGGGATGAAAGTCGACCGCGCCGGTAATCTGTGGGTAACGGGTGGGGGCGGAGTACTGGTTCTCTCGGCAACCGGCGAAACACTGGGTTTTATTAAAGTTGGCGTTGCTACGGCAAACTGTGCCTGGGGTGATGATGGGTCCACACTCTACATCACCTCCGATATGTACCTCTGCCGGTTGCGGACTATGGCGAAAGGATGGTGATTTTTGACGATAAAGTAGGAATGATGAATGATGTAGCCTGATTACGAGTGACAAACGAATGCAACACGCTTATTATTCATAAATCATGGCTTATCATTCATCATTATTTAGACTAACTTTGTAGAGAGTACATAGCTTGATTGAAAGGAAAATATTCTCATGTTAGAGAATCGAAAGTGGGTCATCATTGGTATTTTTTGCCTGGTTGGATTAACGTATCTGGCCCGATTGTTTTATCTACAGGTGTTGGACGACACCTATTCGCTGGGGGCATCGAAGAACTCCATTAAGCGAGTGGTCGAGATACCGTATCGTGGGCAGATCTACGACAGAAACAACCACCTTATCGTTTATAATACCCCCGTTTACGATCTGTACGTCACACCAAAGCAGGTTCGTATTCCCGATACATCCGCCTTCTGCCGGATGATGAATATCAGTGTTTCTGACTTTGACAGTATCATGGGGCTGGCGAAAAACTACTCGCCCGTGAAGCCCTCCCTTTTCCTGCGACAGCTTTCCAAAGAGGATTTTGCCCGGATTCAGGATGCGTTGGTCGACTATCGGGGCTTTGAGCCGGTAATTAGTTCCATGCGCACTTATCCGGCACATACGCTATCGAATGCACTGGGGTACGTAAGCGAAATCAGCAAAAAGCAGCTCGAAAACCAGGATATTCTCTACTACCGACAGGGGGATTACATTGGCCACAACGGACTGGAGGAACAGTACGAAGAGCAGTTGCGCGGTAAGCGGGGCGTAAAGTTCATGATGCAGAATGTGCGCGGAGTGAATAAAGGATCCTGGAAAAATGGGGCATTCGATACGCTGGCCGTTGCCGGGCAAAACCTAATCACGGGCATTGACGTAGAGGTGCAGCGATACGCCGATAGCCTGATGCAGAACAAAGTAGGCGCCGTGTTGGCCATTGAACCCGCAACGGGCGAAATTCTGGTGTCTGTCTCGGCTCCCACCTATGATCCGAATCTGTTATCGAGCCGTTTTTTCTCGAAAAATTACCGGGCCTTAATAAAAAACCCCTATAAGCCACTAATTAATCGGCCCGTCATGGCCAGTTACCGACCGGGCTCTACGTTCAAGCTAATTCAGGCGTTGATTGCGCAACAGCAGGGGTCACTCTTTCCGAATACGGTCTATGGGCACGCGGGCTCACCAATGCGCTGCCACTGCCGGGGGGGAAACAGCCTGCGTGGGGCCGTTCAGAATTCCTGTAACCCTTATTTTTATTACGTATTTCGTAAATTTCTTTACTTCAACGGGGAGAATAATACGTTTAAGGCGTCGGCCATCGGTTTGAAACAATGGCATGATATGGCCGAGAAATTTGGTATGGGCAGTAAACTGGGTATCGATCTGCCCAGTGAACTCAAAGGAAACCTGCCAACACCCGAGTACTATGATAAGGCCTACCGGGGGGCGTTGCGCTGGAAGTTCTCGAACGTTTATTCGCTGAGTATTGGCGAAGGTGAATTGCTGATCAGCCCGCTAAAGCTGGCTAATTTAGCGGCCACCATCGCAAACCGGGGTTGGTATATTACTCCGCATTACATCAAAGGATTTGGTAAGCCAGGCGTTGGTCTCTCCGCCGAATACCGCGAACGGCACGAAACCGGCATCGACTATAAATACTACCTGCCGGTCATCGACGGAATGCGGGGAGCTGTGGCACATGGTACCGTAACGCCCCTGGCCAACATCGCAGGTATCGACTTGTGCGGTAAGACGGGTACATCGCAGAATAATAAGTTCGGCCATAAATTCGATCACTCTATCTTCATTGGATTTGCCCCCATGAATGACCCTAAAATTGCGGTGGCCGTATTTGTGGAGAACGCTGGCTGGGGAGGCAAAGCCGCTGCATCTGTAGCCGCTCTGGTAGCTGAACGCTATTTGAAGCGGAAGACAGAAGCCAAAAAGCTCGAAGAACAGGTATTGGCATCAAACTATCTGCCGCCAGTTAATGGACTTCCCGGCTATAAAAAGCCTGCCCCGGCAGCTCCTAAAAAGGATACCGTTCCGCAGAAGGCAGCACCGGCACCCAAACCCCTGATGACCGATACGAAAACGAAGCCGGTCGTAGCAGCTGTTATAAGCGGAAATTAAAGGATGTACGCTGTCTGATGTATGATATATGCCAAGCCGCTATAGTCATACATAAGATACCATATATCCTACATACTACATCCTATATCATACATTGCTTTGGCCCGTAACAACGACCCATTTTCACAAAACATTGACTGGCTCACGCTCCTGCTCTATTTTGGATGCGTAGCAATGGGCTGGCTGAATGTCTATGCTGCCGTTTATAGTCCGGAAGATCATACCAGCCTGTTCGATATGACGACCAATGCCGGGAAGCAGATGATGTGGATTGGCACAACGGTAATCCTGGTTATCTGTATTCTGGTTGTCAACCACACGTTTTTCGACACCTTTGCCTTTGTATTCTATGGCTTTATGATTCTGGTTTTGATTCTGGTTCTCTTTGCCGGAACGAATATCAACGGATCGAGGTCGTGGTTTAAATTTGGTTCGGTTTCTATTCAGCCAGCCGAATTTGCCAAGGTTGCCACGGCGCTGGCGCTGGCTAAATACCTGGATGTGCCGGGTAGCAACCTGACCAAACAGAAAGACTTGATGTACATTGGGGGTATTATTGTTCTTCCCTGCCTTTTAATACTGGCGTCTAATGAAACCGGCTCAACGCTCGTTTTTGCGTCGTTTACGATTATGCTGTATCGGGAAGGGCTGCCAAGCTGGATTCCTGCGGTGGGAATAACGGCGGCCGCTCTGTTTGTGCTGGCGCTGGTTTTTCCCAAGCTCTATATCTTTATTGGTATCGGAGCGTTGTTAGGGCTGATTATTATGTTGATGCCCCGCTACAACCGCACAATGGCAAATTCGCTGGCAATTGGCCTGGTGGGAATTGTGATGATCGGCTACGTTACCGGCGTCGATTTCTTTGTCAACAACGTGCTGCAAAAACACCAGCGTAACCGGATAAAAGTACTCGTTGACCCCAAAATTGATCCGCTGGGCGTTGGCTGGAACGTAACGCAGGCCAAAATCGCTATTGGTTCGGGGCGACTTCAGGGTAAGGGTTTTCTGGAAGGGACACAAACCAAATTTGACTTCGTACCGGAACAAAGCACCGATTTCATCTTTTGTACCATCGGCGAAGAACACGGTTTTATTGGTGCGCTGGTCGTCATTGCCCTCTTCATTGGGTTAGTCTCGCGGATCGTTATTCTGGCCGAAAAGCAACGGACAAAATTTGCGAGGGTGTATGGTTACTGCGTTGCCGGGATTATATTCTTTCACGTCATGATAAACGTTGGCATGACAATCGGGCTGATGCCCGTTATTGGTATTCCCCTGCCGTTCTTCAGTTATGGCGGTTCCTCGCTCTGGTCGTTTTCCATCCTGCTGTTCATCTTTCTTAAGCTCGACTCCCGCCGAACAGCCTTAACGAGACGATAAACAGTGTGAGGTCATAGCTTGAAATTTCAAGCCATCGGGTTAGAATGTGGGGCTATACCACTACTCTCCCTCACTTTGCTCTCTGTATATTCGGTATTGAGTGATGAGTTATCTGAAGATTGATACTAGTCTTGCTTCGTATCTCGTCTATCCTTCTTTTATGCGCTGTTAATCGTTCGGATTACACAGTAGGGAAACCATATGCCGTTTAGCTTGCCGCAGCGTTGTCATTCGCTTGACCACTATCTCCATTAAAATAACTAAAGGCAGGCATCTAATAGTCCTATAGCCATTCATAAAATTAGTTACCTTAGACGCTCGCAGAACCTGTTTCTTTACAAAAAAAACGATTGCTATGACCCTTACCAAAGCTCTCCAGTACTTTTGCTTTGTGTTGTTTAGCGTTCTGTGTGTCAATGGTGTTTACTGGCTACTCAACCAACGCAGCGATTATCTGCTGGGGGTGGCCGGTCTGGTCATTACGCTCTATTTCTGGCTTTCCATTCAAAGTAAACTGTTCACCAAAAATCCCTTCAAAAAATGAGTAAAATGCGACTTATCATCTGGGGTGCCGTACTCCTGCTGGCCGGCTTGTTTTTAGTCAATTCCTGTACGACTGTCGATGCTTCGCACGAAGGCATTAAGGTCAGTAAAATTGGTTCCGACAGAGGAGCATCGGACATCGAAAACGTAACGGGCTGGATTTTCTATAATCCCTTAACCTCCTTCATTGAACAATACCCCACCTTTACCCAAACTAAAGACTTTGATCCGTTTCAGGTTAGTGCCAAAGGCGGTACACTCTTTAAAATCGACCCCACACTGAACTATCACCTGGTTAAAGGGCAGGGGGCTAACGTCTACCGGAAATACCGAAAGGAGTTACCAGACATTGAAAACAACATCTTAAGAACCATTGTCTATAACTCCTACCGGGATGTAGCCAACTCGTTTAGTCCCGACTCTCTGGTCAACAACCGGGCGGGTTTTGAAGAACAGGTGGAGGCAAAGCTCAGAAAGGCATTGGGCGATGACGGTTTTTCTTTCGAAAACATAACCTCCGGCCTTATGCCGCCAGAATCCTTGCAAGCCATGATTGACGCCAAGAATACGGCGGTTCAGAATGCCCTGCGGTTGAACAATCAGATTGCTTCCGAGAAGGCATCGGCTGAAATTGCCGTCACAAAAGCGAACGGGATTGCCCGCGCTAAAGTGATTGAAGCCGAGGCCGAAGCTCGTGCCAATGAATTAAAGCAAAAAACGCTGACACCAATGCTGATTCAGCAGCAATGGATTTCCAAATGGAACGGGCAGCTACCAACCACCCAGTTGGGGGCTAATAGCTCGACGTTAATTCAGATGCCCGTAAAATGACCCACAGACGGGCCAATCACCAAAAATCGAAGACAAATCCTTAGAAATAACTAATGTGAATTCGGGATCGGACGTTGTGGGTTTTCCCATTAGGGCCATTGTGAATTCCGAGTTCACATTAGTTATGTATCAAATCCAAATGGCAAGCCTTATATAGGTTAAGTAGCCACCAGGCACAGAAAGAATATACAAATAACTGATTTGCGAATGGGCAGCTTGCGCGTACCCCGGCAATTCAAAATTGATACCAAAAATAGTTCACGTCTATAATGTACTAGAGGTAAGACGTTTAAGCCATCCGGTAGCGACCTGCTTTTTGGAATGGTTTCAAGTATAACCATCAACGATTAACGAATAACCAATTTCTAACCCAAACCCTGCGCTTCGACAACGGCAATAGCAACCATATTCACGATCTCCCGCTCAGATGAGCCCAGTTGCAACACGTAGACAGGCTTCCGCATACCTAACAGAATCGGGCCGATGGCATCGAAACCTACCGAACGAGGCCCGGCGGCTTCCCGCATCAGGTTATAGGCAATGTTAGCCGCCGAGAGATTCGGGAAAATAAGCGTGTTGGCCCCTTCGTCTACCAGTTTGCTAAGGGGGTAATTCTGCCGAAGTAAGTCCACATTAAAGGCTAAGTGCGCCTGCATCGATCCGTCAATAACCATATCTGGATGTTTAGCTTGCAGGATTTCGGTGGCCTGTTGCATCTTATCGGCATCTTCCCCTTTGGCGCTGCCGAAGTTCGAATACGTTACCAGCGCGATACGGGGCTTTATGTTGAAACGCTCCACCGCGCGGGCCGTCAATTCGGTGATTTCGACAATATCGTTGGCCGTGGGATTTACGTTCACCGTGGTGTCGGAGAAAAACAAAGGCCCCCGATTGGTGAGCAAAATGTACATACCCGCCACTTTCTGAACACCCGATTCTTTGCCGATTACCTGTAATGCCGGCCGAATGGTATCCGGGTAGTTTTGCGTCAGGCCCGATATCAGCGCATCTGCCTGCCCGGTTTCGACCATCATCGCGCCGAAGTAGTTACGGGAAAGCATCCGTTTCCGGGCTTCGGCAGCACTCACCCCTTTCCGGTAGCGCTTTTGGTAAAATAAATCGCCAAACTGTTCAACAAGCTCATGCTGCTCTGACGAACGGGGATCAATAATGGCAACATCGGCCAAATCCAGGTTGTTCTGACTGATCATGCCCTGAATCATGGCCGTTTCGCCAAGCAGAATCGGTACCGCTATTCCTTCGTCTTTTACCTGTTGGGCAGCCTTCAATACTTTCAGGTTTTCGGCATCGGCAAAAACAACCCGTTTCGGATTGGTTCGGGCTTTGTTATTGATAACCCGCGAGATACGGGTGTCCTGCCCCAATCGACGCGCCAACTGACTTTCGTAGGCTTCCCAGTCGGTGATGGGCTGTTTGGCAACGCCCGACTCCATGGCTGCTTTCGCCACCGCCGGAGCCACCGTTTCCAATAGGCGCGGGTCGACGGGTTTGGGGATAATGTAATGCCGACCGAACATCAGATTGTCGGTTCCGTAGGCCATATTGACCAGATCCGGAACGGGTCTTCGGGCCATTTCGGCCAGAGAATGAACGGCCGCCAGTTTCATAGCTTCGTTAATTTCCGTGGCGCGAACATCGAGTGCCCCCCGGAAAATGTACGGAAACCCGAGTACGTTGTTTACCTGGTTGGGATAATCGGACCGGCCGGTAGCCATGATGATGTCGGGGCGGGCGGCAATGGCTTCTTCATAACTGATCTCAGGGGTTGGGTTGGCCATGGCGAAAACAATTGGGTCATTGGTCATGGATCGTACCATGTCCTGACTCACGGTGTTGCCTTTGGACAAGCCGACGAATACATCAGCCCCAACAAAGGCTTCTTCCAGCGTGTGTAAATCGCGGGAGGTGGCGAACAGACGTTTACGCTCGTCGAGGTCGGTGCGGTCGGCCCGGATAACGCCCTTACTGTCGCACATAACGATATTTTCGACATTGGCGCCGAGCGATACGTACAACTTGGTACACGAAATGGCCGATGCGCCCGCGCCGTTTATAAGAATTTTTGCGTCCTGAATGGTCTTGCCAACGATTTCGAGCGCGTTCAGCAAAGCAGCCGCCGAGATAATGGCCGTGCCATGTTGGTCGTCGTGCATGATCGGAATATTCAGTTCGGCTTTCAGCCTTTCCTCAATCTCGAAGCACTCCGGCGCTTTAATATCTTCCAGGTTGACACCGCCGAAGGTAGGCTGCAGAATTTTGACCATCCGGACAAACTCATCGACGTCTTTGGTGTCGAGTTCAATATCAAACACGTCGATATCCGCGTAAATCTTGAACAGCAGCCCTTTCCCTTCCATGACGGGCTTGCTGGCTTCCGGGCCAATATCGCCCAGACCGAGCACGGCTGTTCCGTTGCTGATAACGGCAACCAGATTCCCTTTGGCGGTGTATTTATAAACGTCTTCGCGATTTTCGGCAATGGCTAAGCAAGGTTCCGCCACACCGGGCGAATAGGCCAGCGACAAGTCGGCCTGCGTACTATAATCTTTCGTTGGAATAACTTCGAGCTTACCGGGTCGGCCTTTGGCGTGATACTCAAGCGCATCTTCGCGACGTATTTTTTGTTGCATAAATTCGTGTAGGAGTTATCCTTTGAGGGATGGCAAGATAGGGAGAGTTCTGAATAAGCGTATTAAAAATTTCCGTCAAAAAGAGCACCGGTTTTTAAGTCTTTCAACGTGAACGAGTGTACCGTTCCAATACCCGAAAACCGGATTTTAACGCCGTATATAGTTTTAAGCGGCTTAGTGTAGGTTGTTTCGTAAACCCTGCGATTATTGATGAAGATGGCCGCATGCCTGTCAATGACCTTCAGGGTTAACATACCTCCCGCCCGAAGATCAGCGGCCAGAAAGGTTAAATCATCCCGCTGCCCATTTTTCTGAATTTCGGAATTCTGTAGTTGCATCCAGTGCGCACAGCCGGATTTCATGACTTCAAAAGCATGTTGCGACGACTCGCCCCAGACCATAATGCCTACCTGCGAGCAGCGAACACCCGCCCGGTCGGGAGAGGACGTTACATGGGTTGTTAGCTCAAAATTGTCGCCGTTAATCGGGGTGGGGTGGCTGTTGATGAACTCCATAAAAAAAGTCCGATTCGTATCGATACCAGCTCTGGCTGCTTCCTGAGTGTTAACGCTTCGTTGCCCACCCGTAAACAAATCTTTGATCTCGATTGGGTAAACCCGACTTGAATCATGCATCATGTTGGCGGTAACTGTCCAGGCGGTGGTCCGTAAATAAATGGTAGCCGTGTCGACGTTCACGCCATTTTGCTGGAGTATGGCAAAATAGCGGCCCGGCCGTTCGTAATAGTGCGTGTAAAGGCTGTCGTTTGCGTTGAGGTTTTCCCGTTTGCCATCGCCGAAAAGGATCGTATAGTTGCCGGATTGGTCGGCATTAGACACTGGTCGTTTGAGTTGAAACACCGCCGAGTGCGGGTTTTCACCCAACGGATTGCGGCAGATGAGCCGGGCTGACTCCTGCCCATTCCGGTGCTGCCAAACAAAAAGAAGACCAGTTATAAGTAAAAGAATACCCCCACTGGCCAGGATTGGTCGAAGCCAGTGGCGATCCGTACTTTTTTGGGGAGTACTGGAGGCCGGTCTGTTATAAACGGGTGGCTCTGGCAGGTTTTCCTGTCTGATGAACTCCGTTGGTGGGCGCAGGGTTTGTCGGGCTTCCCATTCCTGTATGTTGACGAAGTGATCCCAGTCCGGATAGCCGATGTAAACAGACAGCGCATCCCGAGTGGCTTTCTGAGGATAATACCGTACATCGGTTTTAATCTTGCCGAAGATGCGCTTCAGGGTGTTCGGGCTAATACGCACGTGCGTTTGCCTGTAGAGTATATGACTCAGGCTGACGTAATCGCTGTTGGTCCACCTATCCCGGTCAGGTTTGCCATATGCTTCGCTCACCTTACGACAACAAACCTCCAGAAACGCAAAGGCTTCTACTTTTCCGGGTTGTCCATTTTCTGTAATCATGAATGTTAAGATTCTGTTAATCAGAACGTTGTCTTATCCATAATTTCGATTAACGAAATGGACAAGTCTACTCTTTTTCTTCGTATAATACAAAATTACCTTTGTATACTCGTATTCGTCTGAAGCTCATTTACAGGCTAGCCGACTCAAAAACTATAAATATCTAAATATTATGCGACAAAAACGTTTACTGTACTGCGTCGTTTTTTTAGGATTATTGTCTCCTCAATTGTCGCAGGGCTGGCACTTGGGCAGACTGGATTCCGGCCCAATACCAACCCATCTTTCTGGCGTTGGCACGATCGGCAAACCGATACAAACCAATCCGCTTTCTCTTGATGATCGCATCATTACGGGCACCATCACCGACGAAAAAGGCGTAGTCCTCCCCGGCGTGAGTGTCCTCCTTAAAGGTACCGATCCAACGGGTCGGCAACGCGGAGCGGTTACAGACACGAAAGGTACGTTTCAACTGGCTGTTCCCGACAATGCCGCTACGCTGGTGGTGAGTTTTGTTGGTTATTTACCACAGGAGATCGCCGTTGGCAGTCGGACAACCATCACGGTTCAACTTCTTCCCGATACCAAAGCGCTGGAAGAAGTTATTGTCGTGGGGTATGGAACACAGCGAAAAATTGAAACAACGGGGGCCATCGCTTCCGTTAAAGCGGCCGATCTGTTGCAAACGCCCGTTGCCAACGTAGCGCAGGGCTTGCAGGCACGGGTGGCCGGGGTTCAGATTACGCAGAATTCCGGGGCACCGGGTGGCAATGTCAGCGTTCGGATTCGGGGAACAAACTCCATTAACGGCAGCTCGGAACCGCTCTACGTCATCGACGGTATTCAGATTGCGAACTCCGGCGGCATTACCGATGTGAGCCCGCTCTCCCAAATCAACCCGAATGACATTGAGTCCATCGAAGTGCTCAAGGATGCCTCGTCGACGGCTATTTATGGCGCAAGGGCAGCCAATGGCGTGGTGCTGATCACGACCAAACGCGGGAAGGATGGGGCTACGCGGGTTAGTTACGATGGCTATGGCGGGGTGCAGCAGGTCAATAAAACCCTGAATGTGCTGAATGCACCTCAGTTTGCCCAACTCGAAAACGACGTCTACAAACGCGCGATCTACGCGAACCCGGCCAGCCTGGGCGAAGGCACTAACTGGCAGGATCTGATCTTTCGAAAAGCCGCGATCCAGAGCCACCAGCTTTCCGTAACGGGTGGAAATCAGAAAACGCAACTGGCCCTTTCTCTGAACTACTTCAATCAGGACGGGATCATTAAAAACTCCAACTTCACGCGGTATTCATTCCGGTCCAACGTCGACCATCGCCTGAACGACCGGGTGAAAATCGGCACCAGTCTGTACTACGGCTATTCCATCAACAACGGGGTAAGTGTGGGTGGCACCGGCTCCGACGTGACCAGCAGTAGGGCGGGGGTGCTCGGGGCTGCCGTAGCCGCACCGCCGACGCTAACACCCTACCGGGCCGATGGGAGTATATATCCGTTTCAGGACCAGATGAATGGGCAGTATCAGGAAGTAACAAACCCGCTGAACTTCATTACGCCTATAAACCGGCAGACGAGCCAGCGGATTCTGGCCAATGTGTACATCGACTTCGCCCTGTTTAAAGGATTTACGTATCGGCCAAGTTTTAACGTCGATCTGGGCAACACCTTGTCGGAGTTTTACTCGCCCTTATCGCTGTTGAGCCAGTCGCAGCTGGCGTCGGGTGGGGGGAGTGCCTCGAACGTAAGTTCCTACGGGCGGACGCTCCTGCACGAAAGTATTTTTACGTACCGGACTCGTCTGGCCGCTCATCACACCTTAACTGCTACGGCCGTTCTGGCCACGCAGGCCAATGTCAATCAGGGCTATACGCAGACCGCGTCAAATTTTCCGAACGACATAACGCAGAATAACTCGGTTGGCCTGGCTGTCAACCAGCGTATTGGCAGCGACAAGAGCAAATCGCGGCTGGATTCCTATCTGGGACGGATAAATTACGGCTACAAGGATAAGTATTTCCTGGATTTGACGGCCCGCGCCGATGGCTCCAGCAAATTCGGGGAGAATAACAAATATGGCTTTTTTCCGGCGGTGGCGGGTGCCTGGCGAATTGTCGAAGAGCCGTTCATGAAGTCGGCTTCGTTCATTTCCGATTTGAAACTACGCGGAAGCTGGGGTATAACGGGTAACGCCGGTGCTATTGACCCGTACCAATCGCTGGCTACGGTTAGCACGTCGGGTCTGAACTACAATTACAACCACAACCCCGTTACCGGCATTAACCCCATCGCCATTCCCAACCCTGATTTGCAATGGGAACGCTCGACGCAGGTCGATGTTGGTGTCGATATTAGCCTGTTCAATAACCGCCTGTCGCTGGTCGCCGATTATTACAAGAAACGCACCGATAACCTGCTGTTTCAGAAAGTATTGCCCATGTCGTCGGGTTATACGGCGCTAACCGGAAACTTCGGTTCGATCCAGAATAGTGGCGTCGAACTGGCCGTCAATGGCCGGATTATACCGGGCAGTGGACGCGGGTTTCAGTGGGATGCATCGGCGAATATTACGTTCAACAAAAACGAAGTGCTGTCACTGGACGGTATTCTGGACGAGCTGCCCCGCTCGGCCTTCGCGCTCTTGAAGGTCGGCTATCCCATGGGCCTGTACCGGACGTACATCTTCGACGGCATCAGTCAATCCGGCGAAACCATCTTGCCGGGCTACGACGGACGCCTGGGTGGCCATAAAGTGAAAGACATCAACGGCGACGGCACCATTACGGCCGCCGATCAGCTCATTGTGGGCAACTCCCAGCCGAAATACACGTTTGGTTTCTCGTCGTCCTTCCGTTACCAGGGCTTCGACCTGAACCTGTTTGTACAGGGAGTGCAGGGCAACAAACTCATGAACCTGTTCCGCTATACCTTCGAAACGGCACTTGGGCAACAGAATGTGCTGGCCGGTATGGCCGATCGCTGGTCGCCAACGAACCCGAATAATGAGTACTCCAGCGGATTTCAGGGGGGGCGGTTGCCTATTTCCGACCGCTACGTGGAGGATGCTTCCTTTATTCGGCTGAAGAATGTTTCGCTGGGCTACACCTTCCCCAAAATCAAAGGCATTAGCCAGATTCGGCTATACGTCAGTGCCAATAATGCGCTGACCTTCACGAAGTACACGGGTTTCGACCCAGAAGTGAACAACTTCGGCAATGCCACGACCCAGTTTATCGATAACGGTACCTATCCCATTGCCCGGTCTTACCTGGGTGGCTTACAGATCACTTTCTGACCGGGATTTATGTGATTTAATTGACCGATAACTTCTCAAAACTCATGAAAAAACATATTCTGCTGTTGCTGGCGTTGTCGGGCCTGACGATTTCATGCAGCAAACTGGACGAATCGGTGTATTCTTCCATTTTTACAACGAACTTCTACAAAACGGCATCTGATGCAGAAGCGGGCATTGCCTCGGCGGCCGGGTCGCTGATCAATCTGTACGGGTTTCCGCTCGTAGCCGTTTCGGATTTTGCTGCCGATCAGGCTTATCCACGGGCCGTTGTAGGCCGAAACACGATCACGCTATTTTCCTACGATCCGTATTTTACGGCGCAGCGAAACTCGGGTCGGCACGAAACGGAGGGGCCGCAGGGCGTCTGGCGGTTTAGTTACAAGGGCATCGAAAACGCCAACTGGGTCATTGATAAAGTCCCGGCCATCCAGATGGATGTGCAGCGACGGACCGAAATCGTGGCCGAAGCCTACGCGCTGCGGGCGTTGTACCACTGGACGCTGACCAAAACGTTCAACGAGATTCCGGTGAAAATCAAGCCCAGCACCAGCGAAGTTGAAGCACTCGTTGCCAAAAGTCCCAGGGCCGACATCTACAAGCAGATTTACAGCGATTTGGATCAGGCCATTGCCGGATTGCCGTCGTACTCGGCCAGTCTGGTCAAGGGCCGTCCATCCAAAGAAGCCATTCAGGGATTATACGCCAAAGTCGCGCTGTATAACGAAGACTGGAACAAAGCCTTGCAACAGGCACAAGCGACCATTAATTCGGGCAAATACGCGCTGATGCCGAACGTACTGGATGTGTTCGATGTGGACAAAGAAGATGTGGCCCGAATCGAAAACATGTGGGCCGTGGAAGCCGACCGGGTAACGCCCAGTCGCTGGTTGACGGTGATGGGCATTGCCGGGCCTCGCAACAGCTCGGGACCCGATTACGCCAAAGTGTCGTTTGGCTCGTGGTTTGCCTATCAGTCGTTCTTCAATTCTTTTTCGCCGACCGACAAACGGCGGCAGTTGCTGGATACCACTTACCGCGATGTAGCCGGCAAAATTGTTCCGCAGAAAGACATTACACCTGTTACCCCCAAAGGTGTTTTGATTCGGAAATACCGCGACCCGAACTCCATCGGAGAAGCCAACAACTGCAATTTCCCCATTATCCGGCTGGCCGATGTGTATCTGGTCGCTGCCGAAGCCGAAGCACGTCAGAATGGGGCAACACCTGCGGCCTATGGGTACATCAACGCCGTTCGGAAACGGGCCGGGCTGAGCGATCTCACAGCGGGACTGGGGAAAGACGCCTTTCTGGCGGCCGTGCTACAGGAACGCTCGTGGGAACTATTCGCCGAAGCCGACCGCTGGTTCGACCTGACGCGGACCAACACTTTCATGACCGTTATCCCCAAAGCCGTTAATGATGTGTATCCAACCCGAACGCCACAGGATAAACACCGGTATTATCCCATTCCGCTGGAAGAAATTCAGGCCAATCCCAAACTAACCCAGAGTCCGGGCTGGTAGTAGATTCGGATATGTAATCGCTTAATTCTCAACTTATTATTTAGTCAATGAAAACGTATTTTTTTTCGGCCTGCCTTGTTGCATGGCTACTGACACACAGTAATGTAGCCGTCGCCCAGTCAAAAAAAATGCCATCGTACAGCGGCATTTACCCGCAGCTCGCCATGTATAACAACGAAGGCGAATGCGGAACCGGTGCCGTTGTGCCCTGGGCGGGTAAGCTCTGGGTAGTTACCTACGGTCCGCATTTGCCGTTTGGCTCGTCGGATAAACTCTACGAAATAACGCCCGATCTGAAGCAGATCGTCCGGTCGGAAAGCATTGGTGGCACCCCCGCCAACCGGATGATTCACCCCGAAAGCAACCAGCTTTTCATTGGGCCGTACGCCATTGACAGCAAGGCGCATGTGCGAGTCATTCCTTACAGTAGGATGCCGGGTCGGCACACCGGTAACGCCCGCCACCTGACCGATCCAAAGGGAAAGATCTACTACGCAACCATGGAAGAGGGCTTCTATGATGTGGACGTAAACAGCCTGACGCCAACCATGCTCTATGAAGATGGCAACGTTAAACGGAAGAAAGAGACGGACGAATCGAATAATCTGGAAAACATTTTATTGCCGGGAGCGCACGGGAAAGGCGCGTATTCGGGGCAAGGGGTGATGGTCTATTCCAATAACGGCGAACCGGGTGCCAAAGCACTGGCTCAATTCGACGTCGATGCGGGTTCACTTTCCGAATGGAACGGGAAAGACTGGAAAGTAGTCCGCCGGAATCAATTCGTTGAAGTGACTGGCCCCGGTGGCATTTACGGCAACAAAAACGCGGCTACTGACGCCATCTGGGCCACGGGCTGGGATCATAAATCGGTGCTGCTGGGTGTGCGCGACAAAGCCACGGGCTGGCACTTTTTTCGCCTGCCCAAAGCCAGTCACTCCTACGACGGTGCCCACGGCTGGAACACCGAATGGCCCCGCATCCGCGATGTGGGTACAACGGCGCAGCCCGATTATCTGATGACCATGCACGGGATGTTCTGGCGGTTTCCCGGTGGGTTTACGGCGGCAAACACGGCCGGTATCAGACCGCGTTCTGCCTACCTGAAAGTAATTGGCGACTACGCCCGCTGGAACGATAGACTGGTGTTTGGCTGTGACGACTCAGCTCAGAAAGAGTTTCTGAACAAACGGAAAGTGAAGGGAAACCTCGAAGGCCCCGGCCAGTCGAACTCCAACCTGTGGTTCACTTCCCTGAACCTTCCCGATGAACTGGGGCCAAACACAGCCGAGGGGTCCGTCTGGCTGAATGAAGCCGTGAAAGCTAACGAACCCTCCGAGCCGTTTCTGTTTGCTGGTTGGGCCAATCGCTCGGCCTGGGTGCAAAACAACGGTGACCAAAGCGTACAGGTTAGTTTTGAGGTTGACAAAGCCGGGAAAAGCACCTGGACACCCTTACAAACGGTAACCGTTGGGGGGCGCCAATCCGCAAATATAGCGTTTGCCACCACTACGCCCGGCGAGTGGATTCGGGTGAAATCGAATAAGGCAGCCAATCTTTCCGCCCACTTCTCATATTCGGCTAACGACACGCGCAGCACGACCGCCGGTAACCTGTTTACCGGACTTAGCCCGGTGGCAACCGCCAACACCTCGGGTGGGTTGATGTACGGACTGGGCAACAATCGCCGGGCGTTGGGCATGGCTGCATTGGACTATAAAGGCGGACAAGCATCGGACGTTGGCTATTATGAACTGAACGCCAACATGCAGCTTATTCGGAAAGACGACGCCGGTGTTGTGCAGGTGATCAAAAACAAGTTCGCCATTCCGGAGAAAGTCGTGACTATCGAGGAGTCGAGCGTGCTGATCGTCGACGACAAAGGACGGCGCTGGCGGTTGCCCCTTGGCAGCGACAGCTACACCTCATTGACCAATCAGGCCGCATTGCGAGTCTGCCGGGAAGTAGCTACCGAGCGCGACCTGCTCAATTGCCACGGTACGTTCTATGAATTGCCCGCCGAGAATGCCGACGGCTATGCCAAAATGCGGCCGGTTGCCTCGCATACGTTGCGCATTAACGATTACGCATCGTATCGGGGGCTGCTTGTAATGACGGGCATCGACCTGAAAACGGCCGCGAAAAATGAGCATATCATTGTCTCGGATGATAAAAAGGCGGCCGTTTGGGCGGGGGCCATAGACGATCTCTGGAAACTGGGCAAACCAACCGGCCACGGTGGCCCCTGGAAAAATACGTCGGTTAAGGCTAATGAAGCGTCTGACCCGTATCTGATTGGTTTTTACGACCGTCGTACGCTGCAACTGTCGCACAGCGCTACGCAACCAGTAACCATCACGATTGAGGCCGATCCGGTGGGTACAGGCGTCTGGATGACCTATAAATCGTTTACGGTCGCCCCCGGAAAAACGGTCGACTATATTTTTCCGAAGGATTTCCAGGCCCGTTGGGTTCGGTTTAAAACCGATAAAGCCTGCCAGGCAACCACGTTGTTAACGTATAAGTAGGTCAAGAGCGTCTGTTTATCAGACATGAGTCGTCCCGAATGTAAACGCAGCGTCTTTGGCTGGTCTGTTTACATTCGGGATGACTCATTTTCGTTTTACGGATAAGAAAGAGGTAAATCATGCAATGGCGCTCCAGGGGTGGGGATTATTTGATGGTCTGCGTGTTCATTACTGATAAGGACGGTCTTTGTATGCCGTTCCTTATACATTATCTTTGAACAGTGCCGAAATATCTTCGTCTTTCATGAATTACAGGGGTCGTTGCCCGAAAACAGACATGACTTTTTCTCTTGCAAAGTCTACTTTAAGAAAAAAGGCCTTTAACGGGCTACTTCTTTTCGTAGGATGGTGCCTGCTGGGAAGTTGTCAATCGGAAACGAAGACGAAAACCTACCGAATTGGTTTCTCGCAATGCACCGGGGCCGACGAATGGCGCAAAACCATGCTCAGCGATATGAAGCGTGAGCTCACGTTTCACCCTAATTGCACGCTCCTCTACGAAGACGCCGGTAACAGCACAGCCCGGCAAATCAGCCAGATAAACACGCTGATCGATCGGGGCATCGACCTGCTGATCGTTTCGCCCAACGAAGTAGCTCCCTTTGCCAAAGTTATCGAAGACGTTTTTAAGCGGGGTATTCCGGTAATTCTGCTTGATCGGAAAATTGAAACTGAATCCTATAACGCCTACATCGGTGGCGATAACGTCGAAATTGGCCGGTTAGCCGGTGTTTTTATTGGCAATCACCTGAGAGGGAAAGGACGGGTCGTTGAGGTGTGGGGACTGCCCAGTTCATCGCCCGCTCAGGAGCGGCACCGGGGGCTTCACGAAGAGTTAGCCAAATATCCGGGCATACGGGTGGTGAAAGAGCTGAATGGGCAGTGGGAGCGCGATACGGTACGTCGGGTAGTGGCTGCGGAACTGAGTACCCTGAAGGAGGCCGATTTGGTATTTGCCCATAATGATGTGATGGCCCTTGGAGCGTATGCGGTCTGCATGCAAAACGGACTTCAGCAAAACCTGGATTTTGTTGGCATCGACGCCCTGCCCGGTCCAAATGCGGGTATGCAGGCGATAACGGACGGCATACTGAAAGCCAGTTTTTTGTACCCGACGGGCGGGGAGGAAGCCATTGAAACAGCTACACGGATTCTGGCTGGAAAATCGGTGAAACGGGAGCAGATACTCAACTCCATTCAGATAGATGGGTCGAATATTCGGGCGTTGAAGGCGCAGAGCGACAAACTACTGGCGCAACAGGCTGATATTGAAAAGCAAAGCCAGCGCATTGACGCGCTAACGCAAACGTACGCGTCCCAGAAAAACACGTTATATATTACGCTGGCCAGTCTGCTTGTGGTTATGTTGCTGGGAGCCTGGGCACTGTATCTCTTTCGGTCGAAGCAGGCAGCGTACCGAACGCTGGAGAACCAAAATGAAGAAATTCGGCAACAGAAAGATAAAATAGAGGCTGTTTCGCAGCAGGCCCGGCTGGCAACGGAAGAAAAGCTACGGTTCTATTCCTACATCTCGCATGAATTTAACACGCCCCTGAGCCTTATCCTGACACCAACGGAAGATCTGCTGACGAAGAAAACCGTTAGTACCCACGACCTGAAATCTAACCTCGCGCTCATCCAGAAAAACGCCTACCGACTGTTGCGCTTGATTGACCAGATGCTCGACCTGCGTAAAACCGATGCGGGTAAGCAACGGCTCCGTACATCAGAACAGGATTTGGTGGCTTTCATTGAGGATATTGTCGTGGACTTTAGACGTAAGGCTGAGAAACAACGGATCGACCTTCAGTTTATCCCGTCGAAACCCAGTTTGCTGGTCTGGTTCGATGACGAAAAGCTGGATAAGGTGATTGTGAATCTGCTCTCCAACGCATTCAAATACACACCGAGAGGGGGCCTGATTCACATTCGGCTCGACGTACAGGATACGCAGGTATGTATTCAGGTGGAGGATAATGGCGAAGGTATGACGCCCGATGAGCAGGCGCATGCCTTTGACCTTTTCTTCAGTGGAACGCGGCCGTTCAACCTCTCGAAAGGGTTGGGACTGGCGCTGTCGATGGAGTTTATTCAGCTGCACCAGGGCGAAATCACGGTGCAGTCGGAAAAGAATAAAGGGACGACTTTTACCATTCTGCTGCCTCTGGGAAATGCCCATTTGTCCGAAGAGGAAATAGACCGGTCGGGCTTTCGAAATGCCTTGAAAGAAGGAATAGCCATTTCTCCGCGCTTTCTGGTCGATATAGATGAAGAGGACGTTGCCGCCCCGCCTGACCCGATAAAAAAACAGTTGGGTACACTGCTGGTCGTTGAAGATAACGACGACATCCGGACGTTTCTGACTACCCGATTGGGCCACGAGTTCGATATTATTGCGGAGAGTACGGGCGAAAAAGGCTGGGAACGGGCCATCGACGTTATTCCCGACCTGATCATCAGCGATATTATGCTGCCGGGTATGGACGGTATGCAACTCACGCAGCGGGTAAAAGCCGATCTGCGGACCTCCCACATTCCGGTGGTGTTGCTAACGGCCAAAGGGCAGATGGAGCAGCGTATTGAAGGCACCCGCGCCGGAGCCGATGCGTACATTACCAAGCCATTCAACACCACCTATCTGCTCGAAGTGCTCCGAACTACACTGGCCAACCGCGAAAAATGGCAGCGCCGGTATGCCTCCGATTTCCTGTCGCAAGCGGGTGCTGGTAACCGGCAGGATAAGAAATTCCTGAATGAGCTGACCGGGCTGATCGAGCAAAATCTGACTGATCCGGACTTTGGGGTCGAGAAGTTGAGTCGTGATATGGGCCTGTCGCGGGTGCAACTTTACCGGAAAGTGCAAGCCTTGCTGGATATGAACGTAATTGATTACGTGGCCGAAATACGTCTGAAAAAAGCCCGGCGACTATTGGCTGAAAGTACCAAAACAATGGCCGAAATCGCCTACGAAACCGGCTTCAGCTCACCCGCTTATTTCACCACGTTTTTCAAGCAACACACGCAAAAGACTCCGTCGGAATACCGAAAATCACCGGCGGGTGTGTAGTGAAGGTAGTCAGCCATTATTCACCTCAATAATAAAGTTTAGTAGAAAAGAGCGTCAAAGAGTTATGATAAGAAAGTTTTTTCGCAAAATCTCCAATAGGTCAATGTAACGTTTGATTATACAACCGTGAATTCATTGTTTGGGAGAAAAACTAGCCTCATAAACTCAGGTATACCACATGAAAACTATATGTTGATTTGTGAGATAACAATTTGAGATAGGCCATAGCCAGATCTAACGCAAATAGTAGAAGTTTGGCGACCGTCACTTAAAAAGGGCATTTAGTTAGACGGCATATTTTAATAACTGTCAACTACTATTCGTAGCATACGCGTAGATATTTAATGATTGTCAACTATAACCAATGGCATACGATCCTTGGAATTGGTTGTAATGAACTGACACTACTATAAGCTGAGAAGACAGCGACAAAGATCTAAGTATCTGTCAGCCGCGCTATTAGCGATAGAAGTTCGATAGCCGTTTCTGGCGACCGACGACCAAGTCCGCACGAGCAGGCGATGTCCACAGCCTGCCCATGAGCGGTTTCGATGCTGTCCAGAATGTGCCGGTTTTCAGCCAGCGTACGCTTTTCATGAACAAAGCCAGCCACAAAGCGGGTTGCACGCGGTAACTGAATGGCTGCTAAGGGAGCGTAATATCGGCTGTCGCTTGGTGGGGCAATACAGCCTTCCGCAAATGGATAATGAACGTAAGCCAACTTGTGTTGCTGAGGCCACGCCTGGGCCAGAGCGTTCGAGAAGGCTACCATCTTACCCAGTGTTTTGGGGTGTACGAGTGCTTCGTTGTGAAAATCACCCAGGCACAGGTGCATCCCGATCTGCGCACCGGGCACAATCTTGTTCAACAGGTTCAGAATTGGGAGCAGAGCCAGACCCATAAGCGGGGCGGGAAGTTTGTAGGCAGCGTAGAGTTCGGGCGGCACCTCGATTTGTATGATCAAATCATCTCCTGCTTCAGCTAATGCTGCGTTTACTTCGCGGGCAATCACCGTATTGAAAGCGTAGGTGTAGCGCAGCCATGTAATGGGGCTGGAAAAAGCAAAGCCCATCGCAAAACCAGTTGGAACGCCCATCTGAAATTTCAGCCCGGGCAGCCCATGCTCACTACGCATGCGCTGAAAGATGGGGTAACTACGCCGGAAAAAATCGTCATAGCCAAGCCGCACGTGCTTTGGCATATCAGCAGGCGAATGGCGGGGTTTCAGTTTCTGAAAACTGTCATAGTTAATGGCCATACCGTCGACTTTGCTCCGTTGGGGTTGTTTCACAACCTGCCAGCTCTCGGTATCCTGCGTCAGTTTTTCGATGGCGTATACCACCCAGGCAATGCGGTTGCCTTTCGGGAAGGCGGGCGTTTTCTCGCCGATCTCGCCATCGGGAAGGCTAAACAGCGATGGTCCCAGCGCATTGAGGGCAAGTTTCATGCACTCCTCTTCACTGGCAAAAGGTAGACTACCAATCAGCAGCGCCGAGCGCCTGCTTGTAGCCGGGCGCTCGGCGTTTGATGTTGATTGACTATGTTCTAAAGGCATGGTAGACAACGGGTTGGTAGGGTTTTCAGGCGGCTATGAGTGTTGGGCTGATTTATTTCATTTTTACCATATAGTACCATCCTGTTTGTTGCTGAGCCATGGTTTGCCATTGCAGCTTGTTCCCGGATGAGCCGCTAAACAGGACTTAACCCAGGCAGCGCCAACAGCATGACTTTTGACTTTTGTCTTGGTGCAATACGTTGCGTTCAAATTGTCCATATAGTGCTGATAGGCTGGGTAACTAACCTTAGAGCCAGATCTGGCTGCTTCTAATACGTCTTCCTGGTTCTTTTTTGGGAGATCTGCCATGTTTTTAGTGCTTAAAGGATATAAAATTTATTGATTTTGCGTTAAGCTGTTCTGGCGATGTGAATTGTTCTACAGGATTACGGTCAAGTCCGTTCTGGTAGTTTCAGGAAGCGTCGGTTTCCAGTGTTTGCAGTTGGCTGATGGTCGTCATCAGGTATATTCTCGCGATCAATTGATCGCCTTGGGTATTTTTCAGATCATCAATTACGTGCGCATCCTCGCTGGCAACAATGTGAACGGCGTTGCTCACATAGCTTATTTGATTAATCACGCCTGAAAAATCAGCAACCATTGAGGTCAGGGAGCGCTCACTTTCTTTTAGAGAAACAGAATAGGCTTCCATAAAGCGGATTTGGTTTCTTATTTCTTCCACTAGCCAATAGCTTGGAACGATCCATGGATTTTTGAGTTTATTTTCTTCAGCTTCCAATTCTCCCTGAAGATGGATTTGTTGATTTTGAATCTGCTTTTTCAGGGGTGCCAGGCTGGTTATTAGATCAATGATCTGAGTATGGGTAGCATTAATATCGGAACTTAAGTCATCTACGCCTTGCTTCAACGCACCTGCCAATGTACCAACTCGGGAAATTGCGGCTACTACCTGGTCCAGATTCGTGTTTGCCTCCAGATTTGCCTGGGCCTGCTGAAGACCGGGCATGGCATCGACCACAAATTGGCTGACAACGGGTTGAATCGCGGTAATTTTCAGGAGTTCATTCGCTAATACAGGAAGCATAGAACTCCGTTTATTGTGAGCCTCAACAGGCAGTCCCGTCAGCTTGAGTAACTCCTGAATCGATCCCTGCAGATTCTGAATAGCCCGGCTGAGCAATCCGGTCCCGAACATAGGAACCGGGATAAACGGCGGGGTGGGAATGGGTTCAATATCGGGAGCCTGATAGCCTAACTCCGCTGAGTAAGTATAAGGTAGGGACATGGCGAAAGAGTAGTAGAGAGTAATGCTGAGGTCATAATCGATAAGTTATTGACCGGTTGTGTTCCACCGATTCAGAGTTATTAAACTCCCCTGAATCGGTGGAACACAACCGGGAATCGTTAAGCTGCCAGCTTGTATCCGTTGGCCAGACTCACGGCGAAGTCGCCAATGCGTTGGCCCTGAGGAGCTATAAGAACTTGGGTCCCCGACATTTGGGAGTTAATATTGTCGATGCCACGTTTCACGTCTGGAATGGTTAAATTGGCCGCCGTCAGAAAAATTTCCCGCATAATATCCGTACTCGTTATGCCGTCTTCCAGGTTAGAAACCAAGTTGCCGAGTTCACCCTTTAGTAAGCCCCATGCATTGCTCATCTGGGTAGCTGCGGACATGGCCGCTCTGGCTTGCGAATTAATTCCATTATAACCGATACTCAGGCCCAAAGCCAGCTTCACTTCATTACTTAGGGAAGACTGTTGCACCAACAGGTCGTTTTTCTGGTTATTCAGTGTCTGGAACGTAATAGCCGACCCCGCTTCACCCCCTACGCCTGCTGCAACAACGGCTACACCCCCAAGAATCAGGGCAGTAGCTGCACCACCCGTAAAAATTTCGCTAATGGCACCGATCCCGATCATAATAGCACCGCCTATGACAGCCAGTCCGCTTAGTGCCATTCCGGCTATGCAACCATCTATTTGCCCCTGCAGTGTACCTAACTGGCCGTCTATGGACTTTAATATGCCATCATCTCCATCTGCGGCCACGTTCAGGTCGCTAACCATTCGGGCAAAAGCAGACGAGTCAACACCCAGATTTGAATTCAGTACGATCAGTTTATTGACAATCGACTTAGCGTTGGTTTCATATTGAGTAGACTGGTCTTTCATCTGGTTCAACGACCGTATCCAGGCATCTTCGTTCGTATTTTTAGCGAGTACCGTAGCAATCGAATTGTAAACCTTAAAGTAGTTACTCATATCGGCTACACTATCAAGGATAAGGGGCTGAATGTTCGCCAGATAATCATCTGCATGCCCTTTTGCAATAACAAGCCCATCATTTATTCCCGTTTCTAATGTTTTCAGTTTTGGTGTACTATGCAGATTAACCGAAGCCTGTTGCAGTACACTATTGCAATAACCCTGCACAATTAACCCTTGTGATGAATAACCTTTTGATGCATTGTCCAAGCCTTGTACGGCTCCGGTAGTTGCTACATTTTCCATGATGATTGAACAATTTAAGTTGTGATAGATCGATTAGTATTGAACAGTACTAAACTTGGCTTATTGGAGAAAATGATTAGGCCAGGCCGGACAAAGAGTTGTTTACGTAGCTTAACTGATCGCGCAACGCATTCCACAACGCCCTGGCAGCTACTGCTCCACTGCGTAGGTCAGCAGCTTCCGATTGTTCTTTTACGCTGCCAATCTGCTGGCCGAAATCGGCATAAGCTGACTCGACGGCGGCCCATTCGGTCTTGAGGGCGGTGGCGTCTGCCGACAGGTTTGCCAAACCATCCAGAAACAATTGATTTTGAACCTGCATGACTTTGGCAATGGCCATCAGTGCGTTTTCTTTGGCCATTTTCTGGTAAGCAGCCTCCAAATTCTGGTTATTGATCGTAAGCAAATGTGCCGCTTCACTGGCTTTGGCCATTCCCTCCTTACTGGCCTTTATAGCCTGTACCGCAAAGTCTACGTCGGGGGCCGTACCGGGCTTGGTCGTTGCCGGCACCTTAGCCAGTTTATCGTCTACTTTATCCTTACCCTTCTCATCTGCATCTTCGTCATCTTCGTCCTCGTCTTCTTCCTCATCTTCGTCCTCGTCATCCTCTTCCTTATCAGCACCGTCTGTAGCAGATTTTGGTTTGGGGTCATTGCCCGCACCAGTAAATTGGGTCAGAATGCCGGTAGTCAGGTTTGTGATCGCTCCCCCCACTTCGTCTCCGCCTTCCACAATGTCTTTTATGTTCTTTGTGATTGCCGCCTGAAGCTCGTCTATTTCCGTTGATGCCTGTTTCGCTGAATCACCAAGCAGGGCTATCGCTTCCGAAATGCTGGTTTTATAGCCGTCGACATACTGGTTGATAGTCTGATTAGCAACCGCATAATCATCATTCAGGGTGTTTACGTGGATACCTATCTCACCAGCCTTGTTCGCTAGATTCGATGCAATGCTTGTGCCTGCGTTTGCCGAATCAGTATCCTGATAGGCATTCTGGATATAGTCAAGACCAGTTGACAGGCTCGCGTCGGTCAGTTTACTGAAGTTGGAAACATCGCCCAGGACTGTAATGAAGTCAGGAACGACCTTCGTGAGGACAAAATTTGCATTTCTCTTCATCCTGTCCTGAAACGTACTAATCGACGTAGCCAGCCCCGAACTCAGTTTTGACACGTCAAGGCTGGGTTGCTGCAGAATGATATTGGCGTATAACTGCTCGATTACGATGTTATCGGCAGCTATCAGATAGGTTCGTTGAAGCTTCTGAGTGCCTAAGGGATTTGTTTCGGATGTGTATTTTGATGAAACTGTCATGAGGGTAAGGTTGGGGTCAAGAAGATTAATATGTTAGGATCAACTAAACTTTGGAGTATAGTCTTCACGGGCCCATTCTGCTGGTGCTGAGTTGCTTGCCGGTATATCACTGGCTGGATTCTGATCGAACCAATTCCATCGGTATAGTTTTTAACAAATCAGCAATAGCTGTAATTAGGCCCGATTGGGGCTATAAATTCGCGATGACAGACTTGAGGTCAACTAAATGAATGTAATCAATCGTGTTACTTCCGCCGATTGGTACCAGTTTTTGTTGTAATCCCTGCGGGACACCATTTGGCACTGGAGCCAACATAAGTAGTTGTTTAATTTTCGTCCCCCCTGCTACTTTCCGCTCCGCCCGAAATAGAGCCATCTTTATCGATGCCCAATTGGCGGCTCTTCTATTCACTCTAAGTATTGGGCCATCTCCTAAAGGTGCTAACGCATTCAACAAAGCGGTCCGCCCACCGTATAAGAACAACGCATTTCCAGACGGGATTTCAATAACGGAGTGGTCCCAAGGTAACTGAGCGAAATTATCCGTAGCGGCCCGGAGTTGATTGGCCACCACCAGCGTGTTAAAATTTTCTATATACTTACCAACCATTGCATATGCTTTCATAAGATGTATAGGTTTAAGTGAGGAGAAAGAACAAATTGGCCTTCGTTAGTGGCGATGATTTACCGGGAGCCAAGCGTGTAGGTAGTTTTATTGACGACTACCTGTCCTTTTTTTGGCCACTCCCCACTCCCGAGCGCCCCGTCTATAATGGCCTGGGCAGCCTGCCAATAAAATTCGCCCTGATTCCCATTGTTATACCAAGGGTCATCATGCGGATCGGGCTCGAACGTATACGTCTTTTTACCAAAGCCACCCCCACCCATCGATATGCCTCGATTTGTGCCGAATGAGGCTTCACCGTAAGAGAAATCCGGGAAACCAGCTCTTTTTGTTTTGTCTTTAGTTTTTCTTTTTACCATGGCTGTTTAATGGTTAGAGTAAGTTTTATGTAGCTGTTCATCCGGTTCCTGCTTATATCAATCCCAGCGTAAGCAACCCGTACGAGTTGTTTTTGGGCGTATGCTGACGTGAACAGGAATGCCGTTTGGACGAGACAAAGGAAGCCTGATGGCCTGTGGTTTAGCTAATTTTGGGCATGGACAAACGCATGGACAAGCCATGGACAAACGCATAGACAAAATATAATATCTTGATTATGAGTGAGATGGCTCAGGAAAATTTTCGGCTAACAAGTCAATTAGATAGGACGAACTATCAGCACCCAGTTTTTTGCGCATCCGGTATTTGGTTTTACGGATCGAGTCAGGCGAGATGCCGAGCATCCGGCTCATCTGGCGGGTGTTGATGCCGAGCTTCAACAAGACCAGCAGGCGCTCTTCGGCAGGACTGATGTCGGCAAACTGGATTTTCAACTGCCGCAGAAAATGAGGATGCACCCGCTCAAATCGCCGTCTGAACTCGTCCCAGTCGTCGTTGGTGAGCAGGCTGGAATCGAGCAGGTTCTGCTGGGCTTCTGCAATCTGCTGCTGTTCATGGCTTCTCCGCTGAAGCTGGGAGAGGCTTTCCAGTTCGGCTGTTATGGTGTCAATAAGGGCGTTTTTCTCGTGCAGATTAAGAACAAATACCTCCAGATCTGCTTTCGCCTGCTGTAGTTCGTCCTCAACAATTCGTTTCTGCAACCGCAGCGAACGTTCCTGTTCAATATTTATAATCGTTTCCTGCCGGTGGCGGAGTTTGCTGGACCTGTATAGCAGAAAAAACAGACCGGATACCAGCACCAGGCCAACCCCAATGCTCCAGAACAGTAGTTGCTGCGTATTTTTCTCCGCTTCGATGACCCTTACTTCCGACTGGTGTTTCTGAATTAGTGATGTCTGCTCGGCTAACCAGACCTGCCGGGAATTTTGGCGTTTACTAATCCGGTCTGTGAGAATGGTCAGGCTGTCAAAATACGCATACGCCCTAGGTAAATTACCCCTGGCTCTGTAATACTGACGCGCCACATCATAGTATGCTTTGAGGTAATATTCATCGCGCAGTGTATGACCAAACGAGGTGAAGTCGGTGCTGGTCAGGTTACGCCGGTAAAGCTTCATGGACTGCCCCAGGAAATAGACGCAGCTATCCCACTGATGACGGCTGGCATATACGGCGGCCATGTTCACGGCCGTTTGATTGGGCAGAATTCGCTTATCGCCAAACTTCATACCCAGCGTATAGTCCAGTTGAAGAGCCGCCAGGGCAGCTTTCCAGTTTCGTTGCTGCATATACAGGTGGGCCAGATTACCGGAGGCCAGGCCAATCCAAAGTGAATCGCCGTACATAGCGGCTGTTTGCCGGGCTTTGCGATAAAAGTATTCTGCCTTTTCGGTGTATTTAAGGCCCTTAACCTTGCTAAGTTGGGTATAGGCCATACCGAGTGTGTTTTGGGTCTGGATGGCCAGATTAGGATTGTAGGCCGGATATCGGGCCGACTCGTGAAGCAGTTGGATTGCCGTTTCGTAGTCGCCTACATGGTAGTAGTTGTACGCCAGCTCGAAGAGATACCGACTCAGTTCGGGGACTTGCCCGATGCCCATACTGCGTAATGTCTTGTTAGCCGCCAGCAGATGCTCAAATGCCCTGCCATAATCATTATTTAAAAAGTAGTACTCACCAGCAAAATGGCGGCAAACGGCGGCAATCTGCTCATCATTTGCCTCTTCGGCCCGCCGACCAACGGTTAAAAACATGGCGGCTTTTTCAATATTACTGAGAGTACCGTGCTTGTCATAGGTATCTTTCACAAAACGGCAGTAACGAACCAACCGGTCATCGCCAGTCTTTCGTCCCATTGAAACTACCAGAGTCAGCATATTAAATGCGTTGGCCCGGTTTTGGGTTAGGACCGAGCAGGTGTCAAATTGATTCAGTACGATAATGATCCGGTTAGCGGGCGTCGCTTTTTCGAGCCGGTTTAGAAAAGGATTGGCCAATGCAGCCAGTGAAAACAGTACCCAAAAGAGGGTACTGAACGAACGAACGATGAGCATAAGAGGAGGGAGGTTATGATTGGATAGTAGATAATGCACTAGAAAAGCTTGTCCATTTACGTATCAAAAATCCATCATTAGGCCCTATAAAGTCTATCACAATTAGACCATCTTGGTTAGAATTATACCATTTTAGTAGAGTTTTACAGTTAAGTACTTTCGAGTCCTCGCTCCTAATGGCCTTATGAATCTGGTAATACGGTTGCTTCTATTCACTTGCCTGCTTGGTGAATGTTATATAGGCTCTATCCAGGCCCAACAATCCATACTTCCGTCCCCGAAACGGCAGGACAGCTGGGAGTCGCAGATGATTAATATATTGATTCAGGTAGATCCAAAATTCTGGAAAACAACTTGGTATCTAATATTGGCTCTATGTGCTTTGTTCAGTATATGCCTCTGGACAGTAATGAGCTTGAATCGGCAGTGTAGGCTTCGGAAGGAACTGGCTCGTAAGGTATTAGAAGCGGCTAGCTTGCATGATATTGACACCGTAAAGAGCCAGTATTTTGCCAATGTCACCCATGATTTTCGAACGCCCTTAACGATCATCCTGAACGCTCACGAGCAGTTAGCTAAGACCACATTGACTGAACTACAACAACAACAGACTGATATCATTCAACGCCATGCGCATCAGCTTCTCCGGCTCATTACTGAAGCACTCGACATTACGCGTTTGGACGCAGGTAAGCTTGAGTCTTCCACTCAACTAGGTGATCCAGTGGCGTTCATTCGTGAGGTTGTAGCGCAGTTTGGGGGATTAGCCAGGCAAAGCAAAATTGATTTGACCTTTAACTCGGATGAGCAGATGGTAACTTCAGCGTCCGGTCAATCGGGCGACATATTGTACAGTTTTGACGGTGACAAATGGGAGAAAATTACGTACAATCTGCTAGCCAACGCTCTGAAGTTTACGCCCGCCGGGGGCAGCGTGTGTGTAACGGGTTTTATTAGCAGAACTGACCGTTTCACAATACGGGTGGCCGACACGGGTATCGGCATCCCCAAGGACCAATTGGCCCGAATCTTCGAGCGTTTTTATCAGGTAGACGAAGGTTCGACACGAGCTTATTCCGGCACGGGTATCGGGTTGGCCTTAGTCCGGGAACTGACCGACTGGCTTGGCGGCAGTGTGGCGGTCGAAAGCGAGGTTGGCGGGGGTAGCGTTCTCACCATAGAATTGCCTTTGATACCTCAAAGCACAATTGAGCCGTGGCCGTCTAAACCAGCACTGCCACAACGACACCCTATAATGAAAATGCCCATTCGGTCCATTGCGGTTAGTCCGTCTTCGATTCAGCGAAACTTTTCCGTTGATAAACCGCTCGTGCTAGTAGTAGAAGACAATAAAGACCTGCGGACGCAGTTGATAGATTTTCTGTCGGTTCAGTATTGGCTGCTTTCGGCCCCAAACGGTTGTCAGGGCCTTGAGCAAGCCTTGGCCGAAGTGCCCGATTTGATTGTAAGTGACGTGATGATGCCCGAAATGGACGGTTACGAACTAGTCGAACGGTTAAAGTCAAACGAGCGAACCAGCCACATACCGGTAATTCTGCTAACGGCTCGTTCCTCCCCCGAAAGCCGACTGAAAGGTTTACAGGCTGGGGCAGATGATTATCTCGGCAAACCCTTTAGTTTAATTGAGTTGGAGCTGAGGATCAACAACGGGCTGCGTACACGCCAAAACTTGCAGAAGCAATTTATGGCCCAGCCTGTTCTGACTGTGTCGGCCCCTACACCAGAATCGGACCGCGAAGCGCGTTTTCTGAGTCGCGTGCATCAGGCAATTCTAGACAATATCGAGCTGGAAACACTGGATGTAGAGTGGCTGGCAAGTCAGGCAGGTATGAGCCGCACTCAGCTTCATCGCAAATTAACTGCCTTAACGAATCTCAGCCCTAATCGCTTCATACATCGGGTTCGCTTGGAACGAGCCGCTGAGTTGCTGAAAGAGGGTGAGTTGAACGTAGCGCAGGTAGCTTACAAGGTGGGCTACAATTCCCAATCGTATTTCGCAAAGGTATTTCAAGACTATTTTGGGTATTCGCCGGCTAAGTTTAAGGGAACCATATAATGTAAGTAATTGATTGTAAGCAATCACGCAAATTTAAGTTTAGTCATTATCTTTCGGTATGGGCCGTAAACGCTGTATCGAACTAACTGATGCTGAACAACTCACGCTACGAGAGGGCATCAAGTACCATCCTAAACATGAGTTCCGCCGATCTTGCCAGGCGCTGCTTTGGAGCCATAGAGGTTGGTCTGTCAAAACCATTGCCGCTGAGTTGGAGGTCTGCCAGATAAGCGTCAGCCGTTGGCTCACTAACTGGCAACAGCAAGGTTTAGTAGGCTTGATGCGTCAGAAAGGGCAAGGGCGTAGAGCAATCTTGAGCTTAACCAATACCGCTCATCAACAAGCCTTGACACAAGCGGTAGCCGCTAATTATCAAGATGCTGGACGCATCAAGACTGAGTTGGAAAAAGCGTTGGGCCAATCCATGAGTCGAGATACAGTCAAGCGGTTTCTAAAAAAAACGATTACGCTTGGCACCGACTTCGGCGGACCACCAAGCCTTTTCAGGATCCCTTAGCTTACGCTGACGGCTTCCAGCGGTGGCAAATCCTGCTCACGCTGTGGGTATGTGGACTGATCGAACTCTATTTCGCCGATGAAACAGGACTGACGATGCAACCGCATCGGCGGTCCGACCTATGTGCCCTACGGCTGGCAGAAGAAAGGCCACCGCCTTGGCTTACCGGCTCGCATTGCGACCAAACGCATTAATCTGCTGGGGCTACTGAGTTTGGATAATCAGCTTACTGTATACCACAGCGAAAAGGCCTTGACGGGCGCGTTCGTAGTGGACTGCTTAGCCGATTTTGTTACCAAAGCTCATGCTAAACCGGTCGTGATTGTGTTGGACAACGGGCCGATTCATCGCTGTCAGGCTGTATACGGACAGCAATCTGGCTGGGAAGAAAAGGACGTTTACTTATTTTTCCTGCCAGCTTACAGTCCCCATTTAAATCTGATTGAATTGGTCTGGAAGTCGCTCAAGTATCGTTGGCTGAAGAAGGCGGACTACAAATCGTGGGCCTACCTGAAGAAAGCTATCTTTGCTATCATTCGTGGATTTGGTCAGGAATACAAGATTGACTTCTCGGAAGTAGCCAATCGGAACATAATCAAGATTAATTCTGCGTGATTGCTTAACAAATAATAGAATACCTATTGGCTAAAGTAACAACGCATCCGCTAATAGTCCCTATAGAAGCTATTGTTCCAACTAAGTACCTCTATTTCTTACCTACGAGCAAGCCGAATGAATTACTAATCGAATGGGACTGACGGCGCTTGACAGATAGTAAATATCATTGTCTCACAATTCGCTTCCGACTGAGACGAGGGAGTATCTATAAGTCGGGCGTTTAACGAGACGGGTCCCAGAGCTGTGCAAGGAATACTGTGTTCGCAGCCTGTCGCTAAAGGCTCATACACTCAAAGAGAATACTATTGACAGCGTTCACTCAGCACACTTACCGGGGTCGAACTTCTGGGATGCGCTGATTTTACTAAAGCGATTTACTTCGGCCATTAAACATGGAGAAGCCCATGGCTCGTGTTTTTTTTGCTCGCAGTCGCTTAGCCAATTTTATTGAGTTTTTTAACGAATTCAGATTCCTCCAGTCATGATGGGAAACTAGGATAAACTTGGGATGGGGACACTTTTCGCTGACTCGCTTTAGCGTTGTCTCATATTCGGCTTCATTGGCGTCACCTAAGTATCCCAAATTCTCCGCATCGGCCCCTTTTATCAAACAACCACCGTAAAGAATTTTTTCCTGACTAAACCATACTACTATATTGTCAAGCGTATGGCCTTCGCCCGGATAAAAGGTTTCAAAGGAGTATTGCCCCAACGTAAACGTGGTGTCTTTATTCAGTAAGAATTCAGCCCGCTTTTTGTTGTTCTTTTTACTTAACTCATCCGTTCGAGAAGTGGTATATGTCTTGATGCCTTGTTGCTTATAGTATTCAAGTCCTTCGGTTCGGTCGCCATGCCAATGGGTGGCAATGCACATAACCACGTTTTTATGGTGCCTGGTTTTGATACTGTCTAGCAAGGGCTGAAACTGGGTCGTATCCCAAGGGGTATCAAACAAAGCAACTCCGTCATTAGAGACTAGGTACATACCATGCGCTGGTGTTTTGTCCCCCTCGTAGGTGTTATAGGTCGTATAGACATAAAAATCGCCAATCAAGTGTTCAATTTTAAGTCTATCTGGGTTAGTCTGTCCGTAAGCTGAAGTCAAAGAGAAAGCCAGTGTTATGGCTAATGAGAGGAATCGCATTTGGTTGTTTTGAAATTGGCCGTGCGCGGAACGGCTGTTATGAATTTTTGTTCTTTTAAACGTCAGCGTGTTGTATGAGGGCGTATGGAATAATCAAACTAGGAAACACCAGATTAAATACGGCTTTAGACAATGCCAAAATTAAGGATATAAGGTTGAAGAATCTCAATGCCTTAACTAGCCGGTCAACAAAAGGTAACCATTCAACTCTCACAAAGCCCTCCCGCACGAGACAGATAGTTATCATATATCTGCTTCGTAAACGGGTGTTATTTGAACTACCGCTTCTCTGGTTTGCTTGAAGAATTTTCGGCTTCCTAAGCCCCTAAGTTGTCAGACGGCGGGAAAACATAAGGCTATTTTTGTCTGACAATTTGCATTACTTTACAAAAGGGCACTCATGTAACAGCCTTGAAAATGATCCTTAAAGTACTGCTACCACTTATCTTGATTGGCCTATTGGCTAGTGGGTGCCGATCCAAACAGGCCACCAAGAGCAAAATCCGTCAGTTTCGCACCCTGGACTATGTAGACGTTGGCCAGAGGTTGCCACACGTCCGGACGCCTTATGTGATCGAGCTAGCCAACCAAGCCAAACACCTGGTTTTTGTGGGGTGCAATCACACTCGGGATTCGACTGATCGCCAAGTTAGGATCCTTCAAAAGCTGTTTGCTCAGCTAAAACCACAAATTGCCTTTAATGAAGGCGGACAAGTTAAGCCAAGTCTCCATTACCCCAGCTTAATGAAAGCAGCCTTTGAAGCCGGCGAAACCGGCTGCATGAAGTATTTATCGGATCAGACCAACATTCCACTACTCAATGGGGATACGCCCGACAGCTTAGAATTTGCCGTAGCCCTAAAGTACTATCCCAGGCAGGAACTGTATCTCTACTACGTCATGGAGCGCATTGTTGTGCCTTACTTAACGGTAGCTAATCAAGAGCAACCCTTCGAGCCTTATTTTAATGATGTGGTTCGCTCGTTTGTCAGCCATCATTTTCCCTTATCGGCTGGTGAGCAGTCCTTGGCTTACTTCAAAGCGCTTTATCAGCAGTACATGAACCGGCCATTTGTGCTGGCCCTAACCCATGACATCGAGAAGTTTGACTATATCAATGGTGGGGACTGTCATTTCTGTGAGGTTGGTCGGCGGTCAAAAATGATCAGGGATAGTCTTTTATTGATTAAATTGGATCAGGCCTTAGACGAGCATGATCGAGTCATGGTCAGTTTCGGGTGTGGTCATGCGTTAGCGGTCGAACCGGCCTTGCACCAGCTACTGGCTAAAAAGAGAAAGAGACTTTTACTTAGGCACTAGCTACGGTTAGTGCTTGTTGATATACGACAAACTAGGGTGATAGTTATTGACGCTAATCGTTCTACAAAACGCTCCTTTCCGAGACGAGGATATGTTCCCGTAAAGTCGTCTTAAACAGGGCGTATAAGTATACTGTTTGTTTCAATATATTACAACTACGATACGTAACATACGATTTTTGAAGGTCGATCAGCTTTTGTCAGCCCGAAACACCCAGCCCGGAGACTGATCCAGCTTTTGACGTAAAATCATGTTGAGTTGAGCGGCATGATGTTGAACGTGCCGCATGTTGTAGAATAGAATTTCAGGCACCGCATAATTCATATCATAGGCTTCTGGTCCTTCGATCCAACGCTCATTCATCTTCTCTTCTGTCAGGCCTTCGATAAAAACCCTGCACTTTTCTCGGGTTGTAGCCAAACTAGCCAGCATTTCAGCTTTCGAGTAGATCCGATTGGGAACCATATCCCCCAAAACACCTTTAGCTTGCACCCCAGGCTCGGCAAACGTAAAGGGTAGGGTAGAGGGAAACTCGCCCGTGTAGGGAATGGTCAGATAATAATCTAACATGATTAGACAATGATAGGCAATGTAAAAAAACCGGGTATCCGTATCCCAATACGCTTGTGGCCACAGTTCTATCGCATTTTTCAGCGAATCAATACTTGCCCCAAATTGAGTCCAGAGACTGTGTTTGACGATGTCTAACATAGTTGATCGCGAAAGGATCGTTTATAATCCTCATTGTTAAAGTTAGGTTATACCGACTGAACATGTATCCTACCGGACCATGTTTCTGGAAGAGTTACAAGCTTTTACAGACAGACAGTTTGTACGAATACTAGCGTCTTACGCAACTAGTTGAGCCGCTGTTACGAACAACTAGGCATCTATTAAGAAATTAGTGTCTGATAAAACCCTCCCACATGAGATGAAGAAAATTCCCCTTTCCATAAATTGGGGAATCAATACACGGCTCTCCCAGGCCTTTTTTTAACTGGTTCTGTTTGCTATCGTTAATGACGCCTTCCTGGCGTGGTACGCCAGGAAACAATGGGTACTCAACGTTGAATACAAAATTGACGTTATCAGCCCAATGCTTCCTGCTGGCGGGCCGACTAGCAGGAAGCATTGGGCTGATGACGGTGAGCCTCCAGAGGATGAAAGCCGCCTTAAGGAATCCAGTGAAGAAGTTGCAGGGCGAATAGATACGGTACCATACGTACTACGTAGGGCAGCGCCCAATCAAGTGGTGCTTTTTATTCAGTTGGGTTGTCCGCAAGTGTACGGCCAACCGTCCGTTTACGGACACTTAAGCCTACCGACAACCGCGTTTGCTGGCTCAGAACGTTTTTTTAGGTTGTGGCATAGGAGTTGAACGCATTTGGACCAGGACCCCAATGCACTGACCAGCCTGAACTAACTAATTCGTACTATGAAACACTTCCTTTTGCTGGCAACCTGTTTGTTGTCGCTTGGTGCGATGGCCCAACGGGGTAAGAACGATCCTAACCAGGAATTGCGGGGTAGTGGCCGACCCGTGCGCCAGACGACGTCGGTCAAGCCCTTCGACGCCCTGGAAATCCACCAGTTTCCGGCAGCGGTAACCGTGGAAGTGGGCGGTGCCGAACCGTCCGTGGACATTACCCTCGATGACAATCTGCTGTCGCTGCTTCGAGCAGACAACCAGAACGGCAAGCTGAATCTATCCTTTGAAGACCCGCAGGGACGAGCTTTTTGGATTAGTAAAGCTAATATTGAGGTCAGGATTATCACCCCAACGCTAAAGAAACTGACACACGGCTCCAATAGTAATGTGACGGTAAATGGCCTGCAGGGTGAGTCATTCGCCCTGATTAATCAAGCCAATGGGAACGTAACGCTTACGGGCAAAGTCAATTCGTTGGACGTTATCAGTTGGGCCAACGGCACGGTGAATGCCGACGCCCTACCGGTTCAATCAGCGAAGGTCGTTACCCAGGCCAACGCCACCATTCGCGTTAATGCCCAACGGGTAAACGGAGTCAATCAGGCGTTCGCTACGGTTATTAACGTGGCCAACCGCCCGTTAACTTCGGCTACCAATGACGGAAGTGAAGCAACTGCCAGGCTTAAGCTGATCAACGTCAGGTTTGAAAACAACAGTCCCTTACTTCGTACTATCACACTGATTTCTTACGCGCCAGGCGAAGAAGTTAATGAAACCAACGGCTTTACCTTGTTGCCCTACGCCGATCGGGAAAAGCAGTTCCCCGTCGGCACGACAGTGTATGTAGCGACCAACCAGCAGGTGGAGCAGGTGATGAGGGGTGGCCGGTTGCGGGGCAAACCCTTCCTGACGGTTAGTCCCAGTGACGAAGGCCGAAAAGTAAAGCTTGTCCAGTAAAAAACCTAAGAGACGTGTGCGACGGATTACATTGGACAGATAGTAAAAAATTACTGTCTCATAAAAACCTCTTTTTTGTAAAAAACTGAAAGTCACTAAAATTGGACCGCCCGGCGGCCCGGATCGAATTTCCTTAGCGCAGCGACGCCCGACGTAATTCTTTGCGGCCGACGCTCGGTCCAGTTACTAAAAGAAGCCCTTGCTGAAGGTAGTCGGGATGAGGTACACTGCCAATGGGTTCGGTACGTAGTATAGACATTGTAGTTGAGCTTGAAAGAGGTAAAAAGAAGAAGATTTTGCCGTTAGCGGACGGAACGGCGCCGTAAACGAGCGATGTAAGCGAATAAGCCTAAACCGGCAGCAAGGGTTACGATACATAGTACCCACTGAATGCCGGAAGGACGAATAACAATCAGCGCCCCAAAAAACTGCACGATTAAAATCACGTAGAGCAGCCGGGCAATGATTGGGCGGGCGAGTTTGGTGATCACGAAAGCCCCTAGGGGCGCAAAGAAGATAACAACCGGGATGCACGTCAGCCATAACTCGAATGACTCCTGGTTAAAGTCATGCAGTACCTGGGTATGCAGAAAAAAACCCAGCAGGGTCTCAATCGTCATGATGATGACTGAGGACGGCGTGGCTACTTTTTCGTTGAGCCGGTAATAAATCGTGACCAGACAAAAGGTAAAGATGTTAATACCGGTACCAAAGATGGACGAGATAACCCCGCCCACCAGGCCAAATAACGCGAGCCGAATCATATCGGGCAACTGGAAGTCAGGAATGGTGTCGACAACGATACGGGCCGGATTGCGGTTTTCACGCCAGAGGGTAATGCCGAAGCTCAGCCAGAGCGAGACGAAAAAGAGCTTGGCAGCAACCGGCGAAATCAACGGTACAACGTAATAGGTTCCGAATACAAGGCCAAAAATCCCACCCAGGGTTACGTACCGGATGTAGTTCCAGTCTACCTTAACGCGCAGGCCCAGAATGAGCAGCGTAGCCGAACTCATGCCAATACTCTGAATCGCGAAGGAGAAGTTACGGGCCACCGGGGGAGGAATCTTTAAGAGTAGCGTGAAAACGGGATACGAGATGGCCGCGCTACCTTCCGGACTTGATCCGGCGATGAATGAACCCAGCACCATCGTTAGCGCAGCCGTCCACCGGCGAGCCAGAAAATGCACATCGGGCAGCGAACTCATGTACCACCCCCAGCCACTCAATACGCTGACCAGAAACAGCAAGTATAAAATAGGTATTCGACGGGCGGGCCGTATGGAAGTAGACATGGCAGGAAACAGAGCAAGTAGCCGATAAGGAATGGCAATACATATACTGGTAACGAATAATCGGGGCCGGTGACTGATCAGTCACCAGCCCCGATTCAATCAGGGCCCGGCCGTAAGCCCGGCCGATAACCTTCTATTTTTTCAACAGGCCTAAAATCGTTTCCTGGTTGGCCAGAATCGCATCCAGGGTTTCCTGATTTTTGAGAATAGACTGCTGGTTGCCTAAAATGCTATCCTGATTGGTAATAATGGTTTTCTGGTTGTCCAGAATTGACTCCAGGCTATGTTGGTTATTGAGGATAGACTCCTGATTTTTGAGAATGTGCTCCTGATTGGCTAGAATTGCTTCCTGATTTTTCAGGACGTGGTCATTGGCATTTTCCATACTCTGTTTTGCTTTAGTTAAATGAATTAATTAATGGGTAAACGTTAAGATAAACCCACCCCGTGCATGGCTACGACAGGGCATATTGCCTGCTGGGCGGTACATTACCGGTTTGGGCCTGTATTTCTACGGATTGATTAGGTAAAGTCTGCTGCTTAGCGGCCTCTATATCTCCTTGGCCAGGCGTAACTTGTATCCATTTCTGAAAGCGTCGGGTCAGAAAGGGTAAGGCCACACAAACCATATATGGCACCAGTAAGCAGGTTAGGCAAAAGGTCCGGGCCACTAAAGGCCAGTGCGCCATAAAGGGCAACTGAGCCAGGGCATAGCTGATGATCGTACTGAAGGGAAACATGGCGGACCAGACCAGCAGCCCCAACTTCCACTTATTTGTTTTCATGACGTATCAATTTAATGGGTATCCTTTGCCAGTTAGCATAGGGAGTCGTGTAATAAAATCATAAGTTTGTGAAGATGTCCCCACCACGTAAAACCAGTGGGGAACACGAACTACCAACCTATGATTAATGAGTCGGATCAATAAATCCTATTGATCCGACTTTACGTTTCAAGCGAGTTGCGCTTCTGTGGCATGTACATAGCCTTTTATCGCCAGCATCTCGCCCATATCGGCATAAGCCGCTGGGTCCTGGGGTGCCCACGTGGCTAACCCATCTACGTAGCGATTATACATACAAAATGCAGCCGCAATTAATACGGTATCGTGAATATCCCGATCGGTTGCTCCTTCCGCTCGGGCGGCATCCACTAATTCAGGCGTAACTTGTTTTCCTCCCTGCTGCACACACCCCGCAATCGCCAGTAAGGCTTTCATTTTAGCAGACACGGGTGCGGTATCCGGATTAGCCCAGGTTTGGGCTACTACCTGATTTTCCCGTCCCAGCAAATAATCGGCGGCTGCGCCATGACTGGTCGAGCAGAAAAAACAGTCATTACGCCGGGAAGTATAGGATGCGATCAGCTCACGTTCCCCTTGCGTGAGTGAATCGCTGGCATTGGTACGCAGCAGTACCTCGGCTAATTCGTTCAGCGGTTTTGTCGTTAGAGGGCTGTAGGCCATAGGACCCAAAATGCCGGGTAATCCGTCGGGTAATTGAATATGTGCCATTGTCAGTAAGAATAAAAGAGTTGATAAATTTTCAGATCGGTCAAAAGGGGGTGCAATCGTTCGGATTACCGCATCAGTTGGTCGAAACTGAGCGTTAGGTCATACAATCCACCCAAGGCTGGGGAGCCATAGGTCTGCACCATATACGTATTAGCCAGGCTGCTGGCACCAAGTTTAACGGTCGTTTTGAGCGCGGGCAAGCGATAGCTCACCTGGGTATCCACTAACGAGTAAGCCGGTAGCTGGCCCGGTAGGTTCTGGGTAAACGTACCCTACCAATCAAACGCTTCCTGCTAGTACCAGGCCAGGCTGAATCCTACACTGTCTATTAGCCTTACGTTGCTCAGAACGCGTTATAAGCCAGTCAGCAGCAGGAATTGATTGACTGCCGACAAGTCTACAGTCACGAGTGACCCCACGACTATGAAGTAGCCGGTGACTTACTAGGTCAAACCAACAGCCAGCAAAAACATGAGAAGAGACGTATGGCGTAACGACATAGGTCTACCAGCCGTATTAGGCTGAAGCAGATATCCAGACGCAACTAGCCGTTAAGCAGCCCATTGGGGCGGGGGTGAGTGGATGGGCGCCGAGCGCGTGGAGAAAGCAAACGAAACATCGGGAATCCGAATTGACTCGGCACCGATACCAGGCAAAACTTGAAGTGCAACCGATGAACCAGGCGAGTACTCTTTCAGCAGGAGCTTCAGCAGTTGGCTGGCCTTATGCCCGGTATCCGTTGACGCTGTGAGGTGGTCATTCAGGAAAGCGAGTAAATCCTCCTGCCAGAACGAGCGGTTTGGCGCTTCCAGACCAGCAATCAGGAGCCGGTCATTCTGAACGTCCAGGCTCACAACCGTATAATAGTGTCCCCGGTAGCGAAAGCCATCTTCGGTGGTACGGGCAATAGCGGTTCCATCGGTTTTATCGTGGAGCGGAATCTGAAACTCGACGATACTATCAACCGAGCGGTATACCAACAAGCGTTCCGACAAGTCGTTCTCAGCCTGCCACCACCCGCCTATACCCACAATGGCACTGGCCAGTGTATGGCAAAGGAGTAGCGCAAATAGGCCAACAGCGACTCGTTTTTGTAACATGAGCATTTCGGATTCTTCGTAAAGATAATAGCGATCCTTTAAAAATTAGTATTTAAATAGTACAAAGGCTTGAAATTTTTGAATTATAAACTACTCAAATACGATGACTACCCATCTATTTGCTAAAGGCAGACGATGATCAGTCGTTGAATATATAAAACTCTCTTACAAGCCCCGGAGATGAGCTGATTGATCGGTGAATTAACCGCTGCTGAGCATCATACTCGGTTAGATAATCTGTGGGTATTGGTATTCCATCAGGATTAGTTGAGGTACTCTTAACCGTCTGACGAACAAAGTTATTGTCACTTAAATTATGGTGAATGTAATCCAGGTTCAGTGTCCAATAAATGCCTTTGAGTATATTCGGTTTGCTGTCATAGTAGTATTCGGTTTGGGAGCTTGATAAGACGCCCTTTGCGTCCTTATGACGGAGCAACTTCATATTGTTTCCAGCATACTCAAAAAGTTGGCCAACCGCAACGCCACTGGGGTCTTTGATTTCAATCAGACGATTGGCCGAGTCGTAAATTAAGGCCTGGCGCTCCAGTAAGCGCGCTTGCCCATCCAGCTCGACTCGGTAAAGAAGCTGGGCACTCTGACGACCCGTCGCATCGTAGACCATCTGCTGCATAAAATAAAACTCCTTGGGCGAAGTTCCTGGCTGAGTGGCCTTGGAAAAAGTTCGGTAAGGTCGTTCATGTTGATATTCGTAAATGACCGCGTTATTCACTCCCTTTGAGGGGGCACTAAGCGCAGTAAGACCAATAACGCGCTGCTGAGCATCATAGAGTAGGTTAATGGTAGAGCTAACGGGATTGCTCTGTCCATAGGTAGTAATAATTCGATCTAATTTACCTCGGGGCGTACGGGAAGCGGTAACGATAGCCGCAAAGTCAGGAATGGCTACCGTAATTAGGGAGTCCTTAGGAGTTGAAAGGAGAGGATCTAACCCTTGTTGATTAGATTGACAAGCGAGTATACTGCCAATTAGCCAGGCTGAAATGGCCAGGCGTCTAGGATCATAGCTCATAGCAAACAAGATTGTATGATTAAACCGTCCGTGTTAAAAAATTAACAATAAGCTGTCCTGATTCGTAAGATACTTGCTGGAGTTGATAACTAGTAAATAAAAATAATCTTTTTAATTGATCTGCTAAGTAGATATTCAGTTGGTAGTATCGGTCAATTTTAGTGCATATGCTACGGACCAGATCAATCTGGGAAAGGGTAGCTAAGCATGAATTTGGAGAAGCTGGCAAGCCTCAGCCACTTTGTGCTTTAGCTGAGCTAGTGCCTCCTCTTGGTCATCCTCGGTCAAGGATTCCATAAAGGTCACGAACTCAATGGTCAGAGCCGAGTCGACTAGACGAGCCGCATCGCCAACTACATCCTTCTCTTCGGAAATGGTAGTACCCAGATGGTTAATGCGCTCCCCAATCCGTTTGAGCTTTTCCTTGATTAAGTCGGGATTATCATGTTTAAGACCTAAGAGCGTTGTGTAATCGGCCAGTATCTTCTGTTTAATAGGCTCGTTTTTCATGGGCAAAGTGGGGAGTGAGTTTACTACATCTGATCTTGACTAACATCAGGCCTTACCACATTGTTAGATCAAATCCATAGCTCATTAATAGTTCTCTATACAAATTAACAATATAAACCACATAGCTTACTGTAATGCGTGATGTAGGCGTTTGCCCGACGTAAGCGACTAATTGTATTAGACAGATCGTAAAATCATTGTCTCGCAAAAACGCTCCTCCTTGAGACGAGGAAACGTTCATAAATAAGCTCGCGCCTGAAAAGACGAAGTGTTCATACATCTGCTCATTAATTCGGGCTTATTACGAGACGCTCGTTCAACGGCATAGGTGATTAGCGAAAAAATAGCGGATCAAGTTGCAATTGTCTACTAATCTGGCCGCTCTCTTAGTCAATAGTACTATCCCGGCTACTACCGATAAGCTGCCTGACAAATTGGCTTGGGGCCTGATTCTTGAGTTTGTGATAAGCCCGTCCTACTCTTGGCCAAGCCAGGTAGCCACGCCAAACGCACAAACATAATGCGTCCCTGTCCCTACTATTTGTACTGAACCGCAGATGGTTTGACTAGCCGTTAGCCAGATAAATGTATATGATCAAAAAAACACAGGAAAGAGACTATTTTTTCATTGGGTAGATACTTACTTGTTAATTTTAATTCTTCCGTTTTTCTCAAATAGCAACTCCATCATCTCGGTGTTTTTCGCAATGACCTTTACTCCTTTCTGAAACTCAATAGAGTTGGTTTTAAATGGCAGTTTTACTTTTGTTTTTCCGCCTTTTTCGGCCTTTATTTCAATGCTCGACACGACTCCTTCGGTTTTTTGGGCACTTACCAAAAACGCCCCTTCGGCCCGTAAATCTTTGAATGATGCTTGAAGCCATTTTTGGGGAACGGCGGGGAAAACCTCAATTTGTCCGGCATAACTTTGTAAAAGCATCTCCTGAATACCGGCAGCAAAGGCAAAGTTGCCCTCCAACGTAAAAGGGCGATACGTCATACTCGACTTGCCGGACTTGGTTTGGTCGCCATTGAGGTGAAAGGAGTTTGTGGAGCAAAAGGCGGTGGCAAAATCGGACAAGGCCGCTTCCGCCCCCTCGCCATCTTTGGCGCGGGCTTTCAGACTCCCCTCCCAAGCATACGAATAGCCGCACCACAAGGCAGGGCCAACTTTGTCCAGTAATTTGAGTGAATTTTGAATGATTTCCCGGTGTTTTGGTCCGTTTTCCCAGCGAATTTCACCCAAAGGATGAATAGCCATCAGATGCGAAAAATGGCGATGAGATTTGTTGTAGGGTAGATCCTTTGAAAATTTAAGCTCTTGATTATCAGATAAATGGTAAGCCTGAAATTGATTCAGGATTTTCAAATAACGTTCGGCTTCTGTGGGTAAATTCAGTTCAAGTGCCAGTTCGTTTGCCTTAGCAAACAAAAATCGCATCAAAGCCAAATCGTAGTTGGTATTTTCTAAAAACCAGGCCGATTTTTTATTATCATTAATTTCAGGGCTTGAACTCAACGGTAACTGACGGTATCCATTCTTGTCGATGTAGGTGATCTCTTCGAGGTGTTGGGCGACTTCTCTAAACCAAGGATAGGCCCGGGTTTTTAAGAAATCTTTGTCCATGCTATATCGCCAGTGTAAATAATAATGTTGCGCCAGCCAGGCCGATACCGTGGGTGAAAACGAATATTGAATCCAACCGCCCATTTCTTCTCCTAAAAGCGTAGTGACACCCGGCACATTAAGGCCGTTAGACCCAAAATACCATTTTGTGTATTTTTTATATTGTTCTCGATTTTGATCAAGGTGATTGAGATAGCCCGTTGCCTCGTCCAAATGATTGGCGGCATAACTTGGCCAGTAACTTAGTTGGGTATTTAAATCATGATGAAAATCGCCTTTCCACGGGGGAATTCGGCCGTTGTCGGCGGTCCAAACTGCCTGCAATGAAATAGGGGGTGTACTGCTTCGGGCGACACTTCCAAACTTGTACAGTTCAAGATAATATTGCTTTTCCAGTACCGGATCGGGCAATGATACAGATGATTTTGCCCAAAAGCTTGCCCACCAGCTTTGATGCGCCTGCCAGGCTGCAGTATAACTCGCAGCCAGAGCCGAAGCCACTATTTTGGGGGCTTCTGGTTGAGGCTTGTTGGGATAATGGGCAGAGATAGCCCACTGTCCCTCAATCGTTTTAGCGCTCGTTTTTTTCCATGTTACATACACGTCATAGTAAAACTCCCCCCATCCCTGCTGAATATAGCGATAGGATCGGTCACCTTGGGTAATTTTCCCTTGCTTATAGCCAAGCCTTGCCAAATCATCGCCGTCTACGGGGCCACCGACAGTATTGCCAGAGCTGCCTTCGTATTTTGGGGCTAACAGTTTAACATTCAGATCAGTAAGATTTTCAAATTTAAAGTAGCCAATGTTTTGTTTGGCATGAACGAACGAAGTCATTTTTACCCCGTTTTGCCAGAGAATTATAGCTTCGGCATTTTCGATATTGAGCATAGCCTGTTTGACACCGCCCCAGTCTTTGACCTCAAATTCAAGGGCAGCACCCGGTATTTTGCTTGGAGCAGGCTCACGATCGTAGGGATGGTCGCCAATTTTTTGTACAGCAACATAGTTGTCGGCAAGCACCTGTTCTTTGACCCACTTGTAATTAAAACCGGGGGTGTGAAGATCTTTCATGGGGCGCATATCCCAGAGTTCGGCGTGGTCGAGCGAAAAGCGCAGTTTATCTTCTTTTTGCCAAATCAGTTCGCCGATAAGACCATTGCCGAGGGGCAAGCCCTCATCCCAACGAGAAGGTATTTTATCAAATTGCAGCCCAATTCGATTACGTTCGATTTGGGCAAGCGAGCTAAAACACAGAAACAGTTGCAGGGAGATCAGTATGATTGACTTCATTAGGTTGTCCGGAATGTTTAAAATCGCACTATTCGTCAGGGACTAATAAAGAGCGTTGATGTTTCTGATTTAGGAGGAAACACCAACGCTCTTTTCACTTTCCCAACTTGTCAATAGCCTGTGTTCTGTGTCAAGTTCGTGTTTCTATCCAATTCATTTTGTGGAAATGGAAGCACATTATTTTTCTCGCCAAAGGACAGCGTTACACCTGCCGGATTTTTGACGGCCGATAATTTTGCCGCCATGATGCCCCATCGTTTCAAGTCAAAATAGCGATGCCCTTCCAGTGCCAGTTCGATGCGTCTTTCGTGACGGATAAACTCCCTCAGCGATTCTTTTGTATTATATTTAGTCTTATCAGTAGGGGGGAGGTTTACGCCGGTGCGGGTACGTACTTTATCAATGGCGTCGTAGATAGTGGCATCGGGGCCCGAAACTTCATTTTTTGCCTCAGCATACGCCAGCAGAACTTCGGCATAGCGAGTATGTACCACGTTCATGTCTGTCACCGTGATTTTAGATCGATCCCAAGGCAGTTTAGATGTATCCATATACTTTTTTTGATTAAAACCGGTAAGTAATGGATCGGTAACGGCAAATGTAGAACCATCTGGATTTTTGTAAGAATCGGTAGGTACCAAAATGGTCATCTTGAGTCTTGGGTCCCGATTTTCGTAAGGGTTGGCAGCATCGTAGCCCGAGCCCACCTCTGTGATTGGTTTTCCGTTGGCCATTTCATAGTCATCGACGAGGTTACGATAGGGCGCAATGGCTCCGTACCAGCCGAGTTCCACCAGCATACCTTCGCCCCCTTGTGGATTGTTGGGGGCAAGAAATTTGGTTGAAAAAATGATTTCGGGGTTATTCTGCTGGGTGTTCGTCAGAAAAAGATTGGCGTAACCTCCCTGGTAGATCGAAAATTTGCCGGAGTCAATGATTTCTTTGGTAATCGCCGTAGCATCGGCCCAGTTTTGTTGATACATCCTTACCCGGGCTTTTAGCATTTGGGCGGCCGCCTTCACCGCACGACCTGAATAAGCAGTAGCCGGCAATTTTGAGATGGCAAAATCGATGTCTTCCAGTACAAACGTCAGAACTTCTGCTCTGGGAGTTTTGGCTATTTTGGATTCTTCGGCGGTTTTTGGGGCCGTTTTATAAACCACTACATCACCAAAAAACTGTACCAAATCAAAATAATACATGGCCCGAATAAAACGTACTTCAGCCTTGTAACTGTCTTTATTGGCCTGCGATACGGCCGCTACCCCATCAATATTGTCCAAAAAATAATTACACTGGGCAATTCCTGAGTAGGGTACATTGTACAGGGCGGTATTGACATTGGAAGGATTGATAACCCCAATGGTATAATTTCCAAAGCCAAAAAAAGTATGTCTATCCAGGGCATTATCAGAATAGGAATCTAAAAAGGGCTTGCGGGCTCCGTAAAAGTTGTTTTGTAACGTTCGGTAAACGGCCGTAAGCGACATCTGCACATCCGTTTCTGTTTTCCAGAAAGTAGGCCCGGAAATAGCATTGAGCGGGTTTTTATCGAGGAAGTCTTTATTGCAGGATGTATGGGTAGTGAGTACCAGTAATGCCAGCAATGCAGAAGCTATGTATTTATTGTTGAATTTCATTCTCGTAACAGTTTAATTAAAGTAAATCAAACGTCTGTCTTTATAACTTGATGCTTACGCCGGCCGTGTAGATTCTCAACTGAGGGAATTGGGCAAATCTGCCGGAGCCGGCGCGCTCGGGGTCGTTTCCTTCGTATTTAGTCCAAGTAACCAGGTTGTCACCTGATACATAAACGGTCAGTCCCTTCAACTTGATCTTACTCAGCAGTTGCTCATTGAGTGCATAAGAAAGGTAGAGGTTCTTTAAGCGCAAATACGACGCATCCTGAATAAAATAGGTAGAACTATAACCCGATACCCCAGCGTAGCCCGTCAGGTAGGTAGCCGGAACGGAATTGCTTGGATTGGTAGGAGACCATGCATTGAGGAATTTGACCGGTGGTGCCGAGCCTTGTTGAAAGGGTTCATAGCCCCAACCGGACACCTGCGTATTGATTCCTTGCACCCCTTGGAAAAACGCGCTCACATTAAATCCTTTCCAACCCGCATTCAGACTAAACGAATAGTTGTAATTAGGAAAACGGCTGATGCGAACCCGATCTTCCGGCCCTACGGTGCCGTTGCCGTCCAGATCCCTTATCTTCAAATCTCCGGGTTTCAATGTACCGGACAAAGGTTGCTTTGGTGAATTGTTGATTTCTTCCTGGCTCTGGAACACCCCTATCCATTCGTAAACGAAGAAATTGTTATAAGGCTGGCCTACTTCGATCGTTCCTAAAGTAGGGGCAAGAATTTTAGTGACTTGATTTCTATACCGGTGATAGAGTACACTTACCCCGTAATTGAAATCGCCAAACCGTTTTCTGTGCCTGAGTTCAATTTCAAACCCTTTGTTTTCCATGGCTCCGGCATTGACAATAGGTGCGATCAAACCCACGCTGTTGGGCAAATCGGCGCGTTGGGAAAGGATGTCGGTGGTATTGCGCTTGTACCAGTCGATCGTCGCGCCAAACAGCCCTTTGAAAATATCGATGTCCAAGCCAAAATCCAGCATAGATGTCTTTTCCCATTTCAAATCTTTTGTGACCAATCGGGTGACGGCAGCACCCGTACTAAGCCCACTGAAGGGATACGCTGTTAGGCTTAGTACATCCTGATACGGATAGTTTCCAATTTCCTGGTTACCCAGTGTACCATACGAAACCCGCAGTTTTAAATTATCCACCCAGGACAGCGAATTTTTGATGAATCCTTCTTCCGATATTCTCCAGGCCGCGGAGCCTCCTCCGAATATCCCAAAGCGATAATCGGGTGCCACCCGCGAGGAGCCGTCACGGCGAATGTTACCCTCCAGAAAATACTTGCCTTTATAGTCATAATTAGCCCGTCCAAACAACGATTGTAAGGCCCATTCCGACGCTCCTCCGCCGGTAGCTTGATTATTGGCACCGCTGCCATCCAATACCATTATGCTTGTGTTTGGGAAATCAAACCGATTGCCCAGTATGTTTTCAGTAAGATTATTCTGCTGCTCATAGCCGGCCAGAATCCCTAAAGTATGCTCCGTTCCGATTTGTTTGGTATAATTCAGGGTACTGAAAAACGTCTTGGTAATGTTGCGGCTTTCATTCTGCTGGAGTCCAAAAAAGGTTGGATTTCCATTGGCTACCTGCGCATAGTTACCCGAGGCATCCGGCTGATATGCGTACGAAGGGGAACCGTATTGTCTGTTTTTATATTGGTCATTGAAGAACGTAAACCCGGCCTTGTTGAACCATTTCAACCCTTTTAAAATCTCAACTTCGGCAAATGCCTGAGCATTGACGTTATAGGTCTTTGTAAATTGGCCTCCCGTAGCATATACTTCTTCTACACTCCGATTGACTCCTCCGTTACTCGCAAAATCTCTGTTTGAGATTCTGCCGCTGCCATCCGGCAAAAAGGGGCCATACGTGGGTGCCGTAGCGTAGGCCAGCAAAAGAAGGTTGTCGTTGGTAAGCCACGGAGCTTTTGCATCCTGAAAAGAAAGGTTGATGTTGGTTCCCACCCGAACTCGTTTATGAACCTGACTCGAAAAGTCGATCAACCCGTTGTAACGCTTGTATTTATACCCTTTAGTTATTGCATCCTGATCCAAATAGTTGAACGAGATGTTGTATAGAGTTTTTTCATTACCGCCACTAAATCCTAAATGATGATTTGTGATAGGCCCTTTGCCGAGTACATAGTCCAGCCAGTTGAAGTTGGGGTATTGCTCATTATTAGGGTTGTTTTTGTATAAATCAATCTGGGCTTGTGTATAAAGCGGAGCCTGCCCGCTTCGTGCCCTGGCCGAATTGTACATTTCCATGTACATTGCTGAATTGGTTATGAGTTGAGGCACTCTCGTGGCTTCACTTATCCCGTAACTTGCCGCGTATTCTATTTCGGATTTACCTGCTTTCCCCTTTTTGGTCGTAATCAGAATTACCCCATTGGCCGCACGGGCACCATAGATGGAGGCCGAGGCCGCATCTTTCAATACCGTGACGCTCTCAATGTCTTGAGGTGAAAGATTTTTAATAGTGGCAATGATCCCGTCCACTAAAATCAAGGGAGAGTTTGAGGCCCCAAAGGAGCCAAATCCTCTCAATTGGTACGAAGCATCATCCCGCCCGGGCTCACCGGTAGACTGAATTACATCCAATCCCGCAATCCGGCCCTGTAAAAGATTTTGTACGTTGGGTACAGGACGCTCCGTTAGTTCTTTCCCCGATACAGTTGATACTGAACCCGACAAGTTAGCTTTTTGCTGAACACCATAACCTACTACAACCACCTCAGAAAGTGATTCTGCTGTCGGCACTAAGTTAATGTCAATGGTAGTTTTGCTCCCCACCAGCACCTCCTGTGCGGTGTAACCGATATAACTGAACACCAACGTAGCCACATTGGAAGTCTGAACACTGTATTTTCCATTTACATCAGTGATAGTTCCTATGGAGGTACCCTTTAACTGAACATTTGCTCCGGGCAAAGGCGAACCTCCTGCGTCAAATACAGTACCTGAAACAGAGCGATTTTGGGCAAAAACTCCCTGGCTTCCTGTTAACAGCAAAAGGCTCAGCAACACGAGTAACGTTCTTGTACCTGCTGATTTTGCATTACCTCTGGGCGCGATAGCTGAATCGCCGATAGTGGTGAACAAACACCCGTCTGCCCTGGAATTGAATAAGTAGAGACATTGCATAGAAGAGAAAGGGTTATAGAGGTTAGTTTTGTACAGGTATTTATCTTGGCATCGTACGAAAATCGGCTTATAGTTATAATTTTTATAGCATAGATGCAAATTAAGGCTTTGGGTAGTCTAGTAGCCTACAATAGATCGATCTATGTGTGTACACATTTGTATAGTCGCAGCACATCCTACAGGTCATACCGGCTCCGGAACTGGTACCTGTTACAACGGCCACCCCGCAGGAAGTAAAGCGTAACTTTATGCGGATTCAGATAGAAGTAAAAACACTCGTAGCCAGCCCACGAATGGGTGTAGACATAGTTACCCTAAACGAGGGAAACCCGGCAACATCACCGGCACAGGCTGACTATAGCCAGGCCAGCGTTCGACCCATCAACCAAGCATTACCAGATGAGATGACAGCCTGGACTTTTAGCGAAACGCCTTCGACGACCCCTTCGCGGGGAGCAGACACATCAGGGAAGACGGGTTCGTTAGTCTTAATTGATGGTAAGTTATCTGTCCAATGCCCTAACGTCTGATAATTTGCCAGCAATATGAGACTTAATAAGTTTCACCATTAATATTGATACAAATTCAACTTAAGAACAAGGGTACATTTCCCGTATCTGAAAATCGCTTCTAGTTACATATAATATATTTACCGCTAAAGTACGACGCTTGACCAGCTTCTCATAAATGGTCAAGCGTTGTACTTTAGCGGGATCATATACGACAGATTATTTTAAACAGCTATTGAATTTTGGATTTAAGGGTGAGATCTCTTAAAACGCTCCTAAGCGAGACGGTCGAATATTCCTGCATCTGCTTCTTGAAAAGGGGTTAATTGTATAGCCTGTTTTACCCGCTGTTAAACGCTGTCCGTAGCATACGGAAACAAGCGGAGCTAATATTCACACCAAATGTTCTAGTAGGACACTAACGCTTCTAATAAAAGTGAGAACCTCGTATGGATATGACCTGGTAGGAGGTCTCACAACCAACGGCGTACCTGGGCTTTATAGCTCAAGTAGTCCTGGCCAAACTTGCGGATCAAGTATTGTTCTTCGCGCTCAACGATGCCTTTCTGAACCACCACTAACAGGGGGATGAGCAGGAGGAGCCCCCACCAGGCATTCATCGCCACCGACACCCCAGATAAATCAGCGTCAAGGATAGATGCATCGGATTGCGAGTATACCGGTAAAGGCTGGCTCAACAACTGATGTGGGAAAAGCATAGCTCACGGTTAGGCCAATCAGTAAAGTAGCGCCAAATAGCAAGGGTGGGAAAGCAATGACATCCGCCTGATCAGGCAATTTCTCCGTAGCCATTGGGATAGCGTTTTGTGTCGACTTAAAAACCTAATCGTTGATCCGTATGCTACGGATAGCTTTGGAAAGATAAAAAAATCTCTGTCTTTTTAAAACGCTGATTTTAGGTGAATTACGAAAAGAGCATTCCCTCTGTCCTTGGGATATAACTTACTGAGATACCTGACGGGTCACCGTTTATGGGCATTGGCGAGAACATAAGCCTGCTTGGAAAAGTTGTCAGATAAAGGGGGAACGATTTCGCTGACCCGTTATGCCAACTTCAGCGGTACCTCTCCGCCTTGCATGAAACCAAACGACCTATGCCTACACTAACCTTTATCGAGGCCAAGCCCACGAATTCCGACAAAGAAGGGCTGAATATTTTGTTTATCTACAAGGTTGATGATGCCACCCAGAGTCGCACGATTCATGTTCTTGGTGCGGAAACCAGCTGGGGGATGAACGAGCAGCAAAAGGTCGAGTACATGCAAAAACTCTTCACCGGAACCCTCGCCTATGTGAAGCATCATTGGGAAACGTATGGCGAATTGCCGGATACCGACAAGCAGCTTGATAGCCAGTCGGATTTTCCTCCTTACCAGCCGGGACCAACAGCTTGGGAAGGCTACACCCTACAGTTAGTGGATTAGCCAATCAACAAGGCAAAAATGGCGCTTCAGCCGTTAACCCATTAAGTGAAGCCTACCGCATCTATTCTTACTCCGTTGGACGTATCGGTGGACGTATCGGCGTTGCTGACCAGCTAGTCTGGGTATCAGTTGATCCGTTATTTCGCATTCAATTGGCCAGTCCGTATGCTACTAACTAAGTAAAACAGATCGTAAAAATCACCGTCCCTCTAAGCGCTCCCACCTGAGACGAATGAAGCAGAGTGTATCTGCCTAACGAATGGGGGGGATTGGTCGGTTTTTTTAATAACTGTCAACTACCAGTCATAGCGTACGCCAGCGTCTCAAGCTGGCGTGTTATGGTGAACATCCCGTTTTTCTACCGGTCAATGACGATCGGTCCCAGATGACCTTGCCCACTATCGCTGGCAGTAGTCAGGCCACCAACCAGTCCACCCCCTGATGGCCGTTGGCTACTCAAGACTGGCGTTGCCCCCATTCACGGCTTGTCCAGCACGCATCTGGAATGGCGGCCCAGGCCGGGGCCATAAATTAGTTTGAACGCTGTATGTCCTCTTAAATCCCCCAACCTCATCCCGCTCGCCCAATGAAGTCTGCTACCCGAGGCTCGCCACGAAAGGGCCTCAACGATCCGCCCAGTTACTGCTGAATCCGGTTTCCGGTTCGTCCTGAAGCGAGTCGTCATCATTCAGACTGTATAAAGGAATACCCCAATGAGTTGGGTCAGGTAGTCCCTGTTCATGGGTAAAGGGAAGTACAGGCTACTAGGGAAGATCAACTCCCCCCGCGCCGGGTCGGCACCGGTGCAGACGCTTCAGCGTAGAATAGAGCCCTTTCCGCAAGCCATACTGACGCAGGGCCAGTTCGGCGTAGCGCGAACAAGAGGGTTCGTAAACGCATTCTGGCCCTACACCCGGGGCTCGTTTGGTGCGATACCACTTCAGAGCCCGCACACTCAGCCGCAGCCACAGGGGGCCGACCGGAACCGAGAGTCCATCCACCTGGGTATCGGTGGGCGTTGTTCCGGTCAGGGAACGCAGGACGCTGACCTGTTGCTTTTCGTCTAAAATCAGTTTAACCCGTACGCCATTAATGGTCACCAGGCGGGTTGCGTGTGGAGTCATCGCGCGTATCGTTTGTGCGTGGGGTGTAATAAGGCGATGAGTCCAGTCATCTACAAGGGGGGCACGCGGTTATTTCGTCAGCGGTAGGTAGGGCCGCCGATGAACCCTTGTCGTTACCCGGTTTCAACCGACGTTGACGACTCATTCGGTCCGTCCCTGACAGTTCATCGATAACACCGTTGGGTTTTGCTAGGGATTTACACCATACCCCTGCAATCAACCGCTTTGCTCAAGACGGCAAAGGCGCTGATGACTAACGGAAGCTTCTCCTCCACAAAGCAGGTAGCAAGCTCAGGCTAGTTGACGCTGAGCAGGGATAAAACCCGGGTAATCACGTCAGCATCGCACAGGCCGTGGGGGCATGTGCCACGCAGGGTGAACCGGGCTTACGGAATCAACGCATACCATACTCTCTGTCTTAGAGGGCCGCTTTTTTGAGGGGCGCTGCCAAACTCGGCCATACCCGTTGTTTTTAAGACAATAGACGTGGCTGTCTGGTATGTCGTATGCGACGAATAGTCGTTGACAGAAAGTAAATTAGCGTCTCCGCAAACGCCCCCTCTTGAGACGAAGTGTTCTCATGTACCTGCTTCTTCAATCTGGAGTTTATTTTGATGGCCTGTTTTACCCGCTGTCAAACGCTGTCCGTAGCATACAGGATCATCAGTCCAGGTTTGGCTTGTCTCTTGGTGTCACTACTCTCTCTTCAATTCGTCTTAACAGGTGAACCCGCTCCAAGCAAAACAGGAGCTAACAAGCTCCCCACTATGTAAGCGACGGCTTAACCTAACGCTCACCTAGACAACGGTATTGACCGGTGGCTAAACAATGTGCTAACGGTGTGGAAAATACTTGTTCATTCGTAGGAATGACACAATCTTGATAACAAAGCCTGACCTGATATGCAACGAAATAGCTTCCTGAAAGCCGGTTTGGCAACAGCAGCCTTTCTGGCTTCTCCTTTCTCGTGGGCAGCAGACGCCCTAAGAAACTACCGAGTGGACAAAGGGTTTAAAGTCGATGCGGGGAAGGACCGATTTGATCATCCTATTTCCCTTTTTGAGGGCGATACCTTCATGACCAAAGTATCCACTAAAGACACCAATGGGGATCTGTATATGTATGAATCCAGTCGTGTTAAGGAAGGGGGACCAGCTCTCCATACCCACTTTGATCAAGATGAGTTATGGTATGTGTTGGAAGGCGAATTTTTAATTAAAGTGGGGGATGTCATCCATCAGGCCAAGACGGGTGATACGGTATTTGGCCCGCGCAACGTACCGCATTGTTTTGCTAAAATTGGCCCGGGTGCTGGCCGGTTATTGATGAGCTTCCAGCCCGCGGGTAGAATGGAAGAATTTTTTCAAAAGGTAAGCGAAGGCGTGTTGAAACCGATGAGTGAAGCCCAACAGGATAAGTTCCGAGAAGACCATGGCTTTAAACGAGTCGGTCCGCCAATCAATCAGTTAAAAAAGTAGGATAGGTGGTTTTTGAAGATGGCTGGTTGTGTTCTTAACCTTACAAAAAGGCGCCCCAGTAAGACTATGGAATTTGCCTATATCTGCTTCTTATAGCTTCCCTACGAAGAGCGAAATGATTGTTTCAGTTGAATAAACCACCGGCTAAGTACTTCATACCTGAATCACAGGCAACAGTTGCAACAATATAGCCCGGACCTAACTGGCAACCAACGTCCAACGCAGCGGCTACATTAAGTCCGGTTGAGGTACCGGCAAAGATACCTTCACGAGCCGCCAGCAGCCGCGCAGTGTCTCGAGCGCGTGCTTCGGGTATTGCCCGGACCTCGTCGTAACTTGCAGCCGACAAAAGCGGGGGAATAAAACCTACTCCTACTCCATCAACGCTATGACTCCCTTTGACTCCCTGCGTCAACAGGGGTGACTCGGCAGGTTCTAGAGCTACTATTTTTATTTCAGGCCAGGCCTGCCTTAATTCCATAGACACACCTGTCAGCATGCCCGCCGTACCAACAGCCGCTACGAAAGCATTGACTGGTCCTGGACACTGCTGGCGAATTTCCAGCCCCATTTTGCGGTACCCGGCGATAGCATCTTGGTTTTCAAACTGGCGCGTCCAATAGTTCTGGGGATGTTGGCCTAATTCCGATGCTATGCCAATCATACGAGGAATCAAGTCAGGCGTTATCCGGCCACCCTCGCTAGCGACAATTTGTATATCAGCGCCCAGTGCACGCATCGACTGTAGTTTCTCTTGAGCAAACGCATCCGATGAAATCACCTGGAAGCGATAGCCTTTCACCGCACAAACAAAGGCCAAAGCGGTGCCGGTACTTCCGGCGGTGCACTCCACTACGGTCATACCGGGCTGAAGCGTACCACGTAATTCGGCTTCTTCAATGATGGCCTGCGCCATGCGATCTTTAAAGGAACCGGTTGGATTCAGATACTCCAATTTAAGGTATATAGCAGCACATTGTGGAGGAACGATGTTGCGTAACTGCACAAATGGCGTGTTGCCAATGGCGGTGAGCGCACTAAATGCTGGTGAAGGCATAATTTATGGCTTAACAAGTAGTTAACAAGAATTAGACAGCTTGTGCGGGTAGTGTGACACGCCTAACCACAATTGGTCCATTATCAGAACGTGAAATTGCCTTAGTAAACGCTACATCAAGATTTAGCCCTATTTTATATATGTATGTTGTTCAAAGTACACAACTTAAGGGTAAATACTCATCTATTGTTTTTCACGTAAATGGCTACTGCTTGAGACGACAGAGTCGCCATGCATATGCTTTAAGAAATGGTGTTTTAAGAGAAAAACACGCTCAACCAGCAAAAACCCCTTTAGCGGCAACCGAAGGTTAAACTACCCCAATAACTTTGCCAATCCGCTTGTTTGGTGTCCGCATAAGGCACCATCTGTACCAGGCTGACCATATTGTTGCCCGCTTTGATGGCAAACCGAACTTGTCCGTTTTTATCGCTTTGTTGTTGCTGTTCGGTAAAATCAGACGGAGCCGACTGCTGGCTGGATGGCCGGTTCCAATACCGCACCAGCGCACCGGCTAAAGGTTTATTTTGAAACAGAACCGTCAACTGAAGCGAACCGCCCGGCTTTAGGCGATAAGGATTCTGGGCCGGTATAATTTCCAGCGGCATACCCGTGTTGCGGCTGTAGGTCTGATCGTTGGTCGTCAAAGGACCGACCTGGATTAGCGTTTTAACGCATCGTCGATAAAACTCCCGGCTCCGTTTCCGGGTTTGATTGTGTTGTTTACGCCATTGAATGACTGGATCTAAACCATCCTCTTTTAAGTATAAAAGGAAGCTGTCAGCCCGCATTTCCAGGTATTTATTCGTGTTCGCTAAAGCGATCAAATGGGTGCCTGGTGTTGATAGTTTTACTGGTACCGAGCCGTAATGGCCCTCTGTAAGCTGGGGTGCTATATCTTCTTTGGTATTGCCAAACCAATGCACATATTGAATAATTCGGTTTTTCTTACCCTCTGAGCGTTCACCCTGAAAGTGCTCGCCTACCAGCACCTCAACCGGAACAAGCTGTCCCGGCTCGGCAAAAAAGGTGTTGGGTTGTAGCCAGAACTCATGACCATGAGCTAGAAAAATCAAAAATAGGCTAAATGAGAAGAAGAGGAAGACTCGTTTCATTTGACAAATCTACTTATTGGAATGATCGACAAACATTCTACCCTTCGTTTTCACTGAATTAATCAACAGGACTTTGCGGAATTAACCTATGCCTTCCAAATCTCGCAAAAGGCTCCCTAATCTAAGACGAATGAGCTCTCATTTATGTGCTTGTTATATGTGGCGTTTAAGTGGACAACCTGTTTTAATGGCCGTCTAATACAATCCGTCCCGTACCGTATGATTCGGACGTTATTCTGAACACCGATAAACTAAGACCAAACAGGGCATTCTAGGGCTCTAAGGCATCTTCTTCTTCTCAACCCGCCAATTTGGATTCTTGGATAGACCCGCAGGTTCACCGGTAAACAACTGGCCAGCGGCCTGATCCCCTTTTAGTTGCCATTGGTACCAGGCGGTGGCAACCTTGGCAAATTCACCCCCGTGCGGCTGGCTGTAAGTTCCACCATGACCAACGTCCATATTGGCCATAAAAACCGGTACATGATTGATTCGTTCGTAATCATTCATGCCATTGGCATAGGCAATATCCTTTTCTCCGCCCAGCATATACAGGGTTGGCGTATGGAGCTTACCCAGGTTTTCTTTGGTCAGGTTGGGCATGGCGCTCCTCCCATTGCCAGGCGTATTAAAAATACCGCTATTGCAAACTACAACAGTGCTTACTCGGGGATCAGCGGCCACTTCCAGCGTTTGTAAACCACCGCAGGACATGCCGCTGACGGCTACTTTGGTCACATCTAGTTTCTGGTAATACGGACTCTTTTGGTCTGAATTCTGGGCAACCGCCCAAGTAATGGCATCGAGAAGCTGAGAAGAGGTCGATTTTCCACTTCCCTTTTCACCTTCCAGGGGCATGGGGCCGATCGCCACGACTAAAAAACCATACGAAGCCACCTCAGACAAAAAGTTGACATGTTCCCAAGGGGAATTAGCACAGCCACCATTCCCCCAGGCAATGATGGGCAGTTTATTGCTTTTGTTAAAAACTCCCAACTCTTTTGGCCGAAATACCGTGTGCGTGGGTAAGGTAGTTTCGGAGAACATCAGGGCCTTGTAAGGACCAGATCCACCATCCTCAACAACTCTTGAAGCCACTTGAGTGGAGATAACTTGTCCTTGGCTATCGCTAAGACTGAAAGCACTCAACAAGTGAATGGACAGGAACGCAACGACTAAAATTTTCTTCATCATCAGTATTTACAGTTGAACGTACCCCTCAAATAAGCCATCTCTTACAAAAACCCGGACCGAGCAATCCACCAATATATCCTGGACTAATCAAACCCTGCCTGGACAAACCATTGACTGCATTACTTTCCTGAATTGAAAGACAATCCACCGCCCCTGATACTATATATAGCAATATTTTCCCGAATTGGTGTCTGATAATTAATTAAACGGGAAAGCATTTGGTATTCCTAGTCCGTAGCTTGGAAACGATAGTTAGCCTAGATTTTTCAGCGGTCTGTAAAAAGAGCATGTGAGCGAAAGTAGTTGCGCGCATTTCCTACGTTACGGGTTAAGTCTCGGCGGTAATTCACCAGCTATTTCAAAAGTAAGCAGCCATTGAAAAAGTAAAATTCTCAAAAAAGGCTCATTCTTGAGACAGGGCGAGTGTTCATGTATCTTCTTCTCGAATCAGGTGTTTTGTGAACTAGTAGTAGCCCGAAGTTTAATGCTTTGGCTATTCTATAAGAGATTACACAACAGAAAAACTTACGCTTCACGTTATTCACCAAAGTTGATAGCTCTAAATCTGGATATGAAAAATAGTTTAACCTTAGTAGCCTTTTTCACCCTTTCAGGTTTATCGGCATTCGGTCGGTCAACGACCTTTAGTAGTAAGCTAGATTCGGTTCCCGCTCAACAACGATTTCACTTCAAGCTGGCGGCTGATAGTAGCCCAAATCAAAAGCAGTGGGCTAGTGTGTTTTTCTATCCATCCAGGAGTCAATCAGGCAATGAAATCAGTCTGCCCATCGGCTTTAATCAAACTACGGTTCGGGTCAGTTCGGGGGATCGAGTGCTTCAAGTCGACGAGGATTACGTGTTCATTCCGAATGCCAATCGAATCCGAGTTTTAGACGAAGAGGCTCTGAAATCACAGCAGCCTATAAAGATTAGGTACGAAGGAATAGCGAACCCAGTTAACAAACGGCTCACTTTAGGTTATAGGCCGTAGGTGATCATAATGGCTTTTACAACAAACTTCCAGCTCAAAAATGAGTCTAGTTACAAACAGGTGAATAACTGATTATGAAAACACTTACAACCTGGATAAGCTTGCTAGTTGCTACAGCAGGTTTTGCTCAGCAGAGTCCAATCAACGGACAAGGAAATTCAGTACCCAATATTGATAATATGCCCGTTCTCAAGGGTCGTGGCAGTGCATTGGCTATGCCAACCCGAAATGGAAAGGGGGAAGCTACTCCCATGCCGAATCGACCTATGCCAGTGCCTACCGGTTCGGAAGAACAAGTTGCCACAAGATTGAAAGCGTTGGGAGAACCACTAAAGCACTGGCCAGCTGATTCATTAAATTGGCTAAACCCTGCTATGACCCTACCTGGCAGGAAGAACTAAACTCTTACCTTTCCTCTATTGGCTAGCAGGAGTGGCAATTTATACTCTTGAAATAATCTCTTTACATAATCACTCAAGTGTGATTATGTAAAACTACTAAACAGTCAAGTGAGCTTGGCTTCTATACTCCCTTCTAACACCGTACCACAGAAAGAAGATAAAAGGGGATAAATAAACGACTGGCTTAATGAGGCTTGCATAAGAATAGGTTCTTAATAGAGAACTGTACTGACCATCTTGTAGATTCAGCAAGTTGTTAGTCATCAACAATAGGCTCATGGCAATGACGGCGCGAGGGAACGCATAGCCAACGTGACCAATTTGCATATACTGGTTATGGGTTGGCAACTTATAGAACAGGTGGCTAAACTTTCCTTTATCACCGAAGTAAGCCATTGACAAGTAATTCTTTATGTTGTCAGCCCCTGCAATCTTAGCAGGTCTATACTGGAAGTAGTAATAGTAGTTTCCAGACAGGATAATGCCTGTCAGTAAGATGTTACTTATAATAAAGTCGGTCCATCCAAACCCTAATCGAGTTACGAGAATATTCGTTTCTTCAGCCAGATCAGGCGTAACTAAGTAAGTGGTGTATAGATCGCCAAAGCGAGTTAGTAGCAGCAGAGCTGTTACAAAAACAAAGCTGTTTAGCCTACCCATTTCTGTTTTATAATCTGCTGTATGTTGGCCAAAGAACGAAACCTGAGGCTAGTTACTTATGGATTAGCCGTCTTAGTAGTCGCTCTTAACCGTAGCCTATCTTCTCTTCATGGCTTACTGGTAGAATTGACTACTCAGATAGTTATAGCTCAAGGCGCAGTGTTCTACAATATGGCCTGCTTGGTCCAACACGACCAAAACCGTTTCCCCCTTTCCTCCGCCCTGGCTCAAGTGAATTCGAACATAGTTCCTGTCTCCTAAACGGATATGGTGAGCAATCGTTAACCGCCGGGCATTCCGCTTGACAAAGGGCCACGGCATTCGGGGGCGAATCGCTTTAGGAAGATGGACATAAAAACGATGCGCCACATTTTGCTGGTAAAAACTTGAATCCGCTACGTTTTCGGCCTGGATGCGCTGCTGAACCCGATCCAGATTGGTCATCCCCTGGAGGGAATAGCATTTACGGGCGAAAGGGGCCAGTAAGGTAGCGTCTTCCTCAACCAAGCCTGTTGAGTAGGCCGTTACATCACCATACGTTTTTGACACCAGCAAACTGTCGACATAAAAATCCAGTGCCAATTGCTCGTAACAACTGGTGTGCCGGGCTAGCTCGTCCTGGTGGGTTTGTAGAAATGTGAAGGCTTTTTCCAAGCCTGGATCAATACCTTGCAGCATGTCGCTACGGTGATGAGTAACGGCTAGATCAACCGGTACGCCTTTGGCTTCATAGCTCACCCGCTTGGCGCTCACCATTTGGCCGTTGGAGAGGGACTTGAGAGTTATTATAAATCTCCTTAAACGCTTCCTCCTGAGACGAATAGCAATTTGAGTATGTATCATTTGGGCGTTCAAAAAGACAAACTCAACTTGTGATATGTCCCTTGATCGAAACGTATCTCCGAAGGTAAAAACGCTTGTTGCGAATTGAGTCAACCCGTACACAACCCCAGTATTGTTTTCTGCGTCTTCGCTTTAGTAAGGCACTAGTTTACAGCTACGATGAGGAAAACTTTATTATTTCTACTGCTTGTTTTCTGTGCCGCTTGTAGCACTACCCGACCCTTTAGAACCAGTGATGGCAAGAGGATACCCAATAGTATTGCCCAAGTCCGACGACTAAAAATCAATGGCAGTAAACAATTTCTCACCATACGGGGAGCCGATCGAAACAAGCCTATCTTGTTGTGGCTCCATGGAGGGCCTGGCGGGGTAGCCATGCCCCTGTATATGCACCATAGTGCCGCCTTAGAGGAGCAGTTTGTGGTCGTTTACTGGGATCAGCGTGGATCGGGAAAGTCGTATTCCCCTCGTATATCACCAGCCAGCATGACACTGGATCAGTTTGTCAGCGATACCCATGAGTTGACTTCCTGGCTGAAAAAGAACTTTCATCAAGATAAACTATTTTTAGTGGGACACTCTTGGGGCGGTTTCCTGGGCTTACATGTCATTAGCCAACACCCTACTGATTACGCGGCCTTGGTGGCTGTTTCCCCCATCACCGATGGCCCACGCAGTGAACAGGTATCGTATGAGTTCGCCTTTCACCAGGCTCAACAACGAGGGGACACCGCTGGCTTTAGTACGTTAAAGCGAATCGGCCCACCGGTAAACGGCCTCTACCAAGGTGGATTTGACGCGACCTTGCAAGAACGAAACTTAGTCCAAAAATATGGGGGCTCCTATCACCAGAATCTAGGGGGAACATTTTATCGAATCCTGTGGCGATCCAAGGAATATAACTTATTTGATTATTTGAAAACCAAGAAGATCTACCGGTTAAACTGGCCGATGGATCATGCCATTTGGCCCACGATTGATTTGAAACGGCAAATTCCAATGGTCAACGTGCCGATTTATTTTTGTCTGGGTCGTCATGATCATCATGTCCCAGCCACGGTGGTCGCCGACTATTGCGCATCCTTGCAAGCACCCGTCAAAGAAGTGATTTGGTTCGAGGAGTCGGCTCATCATCTTTGCTTTGAGGAACCCCAAAAGTTTCATGCCTTGCTGAAGGAGAAGTTACTAGGGATTAAACCTAATGTTGTACGGGCTTCCGATAATAAATAGGCTATTACCCTATCTCACTAAAGGCTCCTGTCTGAGAAAAAACAGCGTTAATGTTTGTGCATCTCAAACCGGGCGTTTACTGAACAGTCGTTGATGTCATTTTACAAACCCACAATCAACGGCCTACGTTTGCAAAAATCTATCCGCCTATCGGTGAAAGAAATATGGACTGTTTGACCATAGAATGTGGGTAAGCAGGGATGTCGGTTTCGGTGAGGACAAACTATTCCTTTTTTTATTTCTGGCCCTACTTGCACATATTTGATATATCAATTAGTTTTGTATCCATATGAACGTGTTTTCCTTAGATGACTCCGTTGGCTACACCATCAACATCATTGCCAATCTGCTGAAACGGGAACTCAATGACGAGTTCAAGCGAGAAGGAGTGGAGGTGATGGCCGAGCAGTGGGCACTGCTCCTGCGCTTGCAGGAGCGAGCGGGAATGAACCAACTCGAGTTAGCCCAGGCTACCTCACGAGATAATGCGAGCATAACTCGATCCCTGGTCGTCCTGGAAAAAAAACAACTCATAGAACGACAGCAAGTCGATCAGGACCGTCGCGATAAGTATCTGGCCTTAACGCCGGCGGGTCAGGCATTGGTACCACGAATGGTTGCCTGTGCCCAACAGGTGTTAGAGCGAGCCACCCAAGGAATGACAACGGAGGAGGTTACGCTGTTCAACCAAATCATTCGAAAAATGATCGGTAACCTGAGTTGATAAAATTTACTTAATTAATTGATATATCAAATACTTCTATTGTGAACCGCCGAAGCCTTTCCCAAGTCCACGCTGCCGCTGGCCTAATCGCCTGGTGTCTGATCGCCAGTTTTTTTATCGGCTCGCTCATTAGTGAGCTCTCGGGTAATCCGACTTGGATTGTTGTGGTCAAACGAACCATCTTCTATAGTATGTGGGCGATGGTGTTGCTGGTACCCGTAGCCGCCTTGACGGGCAGGAAGCTGGCCGGAAAGTCATGCAACGTTGTCGTTGTGCGCAAGCGCAAACGCATGAGATGGATAGCCCCCAATGGGCTGTTACTGCTGACATTGGGTTCCTATCTCTATTATAAAGCCAGCCAGGGCCAGTTCGACCCGTTTTTTAGGAGTGCCCAGCTCGTCGAGTTAGCCTTGGGATTGACCAACCTGGTCTTATTAGGGTTGATGATTCGGGACGGATACCGCCTGAAGCGTCGGTATCTAGGCCAGCTTCCATAAACCCACCGGCCAACTTTATCTTAAATTGTATTCTGTTGAACTCGCCCCTCATAGGGGCATACCCAGTTAGTTAACCTTAATCAATCAAATCAGATGAAACTAGTATTGAATAGTTTAGCTGTTATTAGCTCGGGTATGTTTGCCGGGGTACTGTTAGCCATCGGCGTGTTGCTGGGTGGTTATTGGAAGGGGTTGTCAGCTGTGGCCTTCCTAGATTCCTTCAACACATTCTTGCCCCTAGTTCCCCGCGCCATCGCCGTTGGTTTGGTTGCGGTGGTGGGTCTTATCGGTTCGGTCTGGTTAAGCTGGGAAGAAAAAGAGGTTCGTACGTTGTGGTTGCTAGCAGTAGGCTGTATCGGGATTTTATTCATGCTTACGGCGGCCTGGTTCGCCCCGACTAACGGCCAGTTTGCGGCTCGGTCGCTGCCTTTAGATCAAGTGTTGGCCAAACGGGATATGTGGCTGATGCTCCATAGCTTACGCATCGTGTTCGCTGCGGTGGCATCTGTCTTGGGGATCATCGCCGTTAACCGCTGAAGACTAAAACTGCTGGTGTTGTAGGCAAGCATACGGTTGTTTATTAGTAATCACATTAACTAATGGAACCAACCGTACTGTGTGACAACAATATACATATTCTCAAAAATCGCTTCATTATTGCTACAGGGCCTTTTTTTTTATAGGCAATTGACGGATGGTGTACGAACCGACTAACGTACCCTACTTTGTGGATCGGTGTAGCCAGTGCAGGAAATGCAGAGACAAAGCCATCGTTTATCCTTGGCCACGGCCTGCTTGATTGACCTCAACCAGTTCCCCAGTAGGTTAGTCATCGATTAAAGGCTACCTTTGACTATGAGTCAACCTACATATACCTCTATCCCTGATACCTCGGATAACAACTACTGGGCAACAAAGTCTGAGCCTGGCAATATACGCAGCACCACGTTTGTACCCAGAGATAAAGAACTACACCAGCAACTAAAGATTAAGGCGTGGGTCCTAATTCAGGCTTCACTCAGGAAGAGTAATAGAAAAGTAAGCTACTAAGTATGCTCCATCAGCCTTTCTGGCTTTATAAGATAAGCTGTATAATCGACAGTCTCTAGTTGGCTTCGTAATCAATAAGCGGGGTCAAATCACGGCCGCCCTCGCCTTTCATATAACCCGGCTCTTTTTGCTTTTAAGGCAAGGAGAGTCGGGTTTTTAATGGGGTCTGAGGTAGTACTGGACACTTTTGGGTAAATCTAAGAAAAGTCACTGTGCCGTACCACCGGAGCGGTAACTAAAGATAACGTATGCGACTAATTGGGCTTCTTTTAGTAAATGGACCGCTGGTACTGTCGTGAAAAACAAATTTTGAGTTATGATATTTTCAATATCTTTGACTCATCCAAAGGACAACTCCACTACGGCGGATTGATCCTGTGTAGTCCCGCTAGTCGGGACTATTTTTTTGGCTTGCTGCGTATAGTAAGTAGCATCATAAGCCGTATCATTTTTCCAAAGGGCATAACACAAGGTCAAGAGCTTTTTTTGGACGGCCACATACCCTTTCATTTTGATGTGAGTACGGCCGAGAACGCGTTCAAACAGGGCTTGACAGGATGGCTCGCCAAACCGAACAGCATTGAAAGCGGGGAGGGGTAAGATTCGCCTAATTCGGCCGCACGGGTGGCTCCGTGTTGCCTTTTTTTGAGATTTTGGTCTTACCCGCCCGTTTTCCCGATTGGTTCTCCACCATATGATAACCGCCCGGCGGCCCGGCCGCAAAGCTGACCAGTTGCCGAAGGTTATCGAAACCTTCGAAGCCATTGGTTTCGGCGATGAGGGTGGCTACCGATAACAAACCTAAGCCCTTAATTTTGCTCAACTGCTCTATTTTAGCCTGTAGGAGCGGATCTTTCCCTAACAGTTTAGTGATTTGTTGGCCTATCTGGTCCAGCTGTTGATCATACAGCTTGACTAGTTTATCCAGTTGCTTAACAATAAAAGTATCCACTTCCTGACTATGTAGGATCGAGTGCTTTTGATTGGCCGACTGGATTTTTAATCGCACCGGCGACCCGGTCCTGTAACCGTTGATGCTGACGGGTCAGCATGCGTAACGTATAAATGTTTTTGGACAGCGGTTGCCAGAGAGGTAAACACTGTTCTAGACCCATTTGGGCTAGTCCACGCGCATCAATCTTGTCATTCTTAGACAGCGCCGGCTGCCCGGTTATTACCAATGCTTTTCAGGTAGTGCTTAGCTTTGTTTGGTAAGATGATACTAACGGCCAAATCCTGCTGGAACAAAAACCAAGCTAGCTGTTCATGATAGACACCAGTTGACTCCATCAGGTACCGCACAGGTACTGTTTTGTCTTGGCAGTGTTTGCTGACCCAAGTCAGCAGACTGGCAAAAGCAGTGGCTTTGTTGCTAACCTTACTACTTCCTTTCACCGTCACTTTTCCCGTGGTGTCAATCACGGAAAGACAGAGTTGCAAAGAATATTTGCTCACATCAATCCCTACACAACAGCGTAATAATGTGGTTGGCTGGGTGGTTTTCTGGCTCATAATCAGGTAGTTTAAATTTTCATTTATGCCTGACCGCTTTTCTCGAATTTTGCACATACATTCGGACCGCCGATGCGGCCGGATTGTAACGGATTGTTACATCCAAAGGTACTGTTCAAGTTATAGAGAAAAATAGGGTAAGCAGATAGACCAGCGGTCCAACATCACCTCAATTAGGCGTGTCAACGGCGAAACCCAGACTGCTGCCTACCCCTGTCAAACAACTACCTCAAAATTGTACTTTTTCTGAAAACCTCCAATCAAATCAAAGATATGAACGGCGGACCGTGCGAATTCACTTGTCATTCGCGCTCCATCAGCCACTTGAGTCCAATCTCGATAGACCACCTTTCCGGTTTTGATATTGAGCCGCGCCACGGTGGTCATCGACAGCGCTTGATGTGGAGGAAAACTTGGTGACCTCGAATGGGAAAGTCCTGAACGGTAATGGTGGGGAAAAAGCCTTTGGAGAGTAGGTTTTTTCTCTTTGGGTCTTGCTGATCGGCATTTTTCTCGTCGATGTGTACCTGAAAGATGCCGTTCTGGCGGTCGATGGATGTCAACTCGAAATCTTCCAGAATGAACTCAGACAACAAAAACTGAATGATGGGTAAAAAACTCTCCAAAACAGTTAGGTTTGATTCAAGTCACAAACCTAGAAAAGTACAACGCCCTCCACAACTTTTGGTGTTGATCCAATGTACACCAACAAAAAAGCCCTTACAATTTTTACATTGTAAGGGCTTGACTTTCAGTGGCGGTCCGGACGGGGCTCGAACCCGCGACCCCCTGCGTGACAGGCAGGTATTCTAACCAACTGAACTACCGAACCAACTTTTTGACTTCCGGTTGACCACAACGGCGGACCGTGTTGCCGTCTTCCTTTATCGTGGCACAAAAGTAGACGTTTATGGTATTCAGCGCAAGGGTCAGGCTAAAAAAAAAACGTGACTGAATCGCCTTTATGTGGCTATGCGTTGGGAATCAGTTGGTTTATGAATCAAAAAATTTCAAATAATTTTTGATGCCTCAGCTTTATTTACCTGTTGCCTGCCTGATCGCAGTGATTTCATCTGGATCGTAAGGGGTTCCGTCCTGCTTAAACACTTCATGGAACCAGATTGCCGGCTCACGGCCATTCACATAAGGCTTTTGCCAGCTATCCCAGGGCATGAATGTTTGCGTTTTTCCCGCTACAAATCCCCAATTGATCATCCCAACTTTGGCTTTTTTGGCAATAGGCAGGTGACTCTGGAATTTGCTGTTGACTCCGCGGGCCATGTATTCCGTACAAATAACCGGTCGACCGAAGGAAAGCATAGCGGGGATCGTTTTTTCCAGGGTTTCAGGATTAGAGTACTGGTGAAAGGTAATAATGTCTGAGTTCTCCATTTGTACTTTTTCCATGGGTGTCCATTTCGCCGGGTTTTGCCAGTCTTCCGGCGTCCGGTATACCCAGATGCCCGAGGTTAGCGGTTGGGTGGCTCCAGCCGCCCGCGCCCACTCAAAAACGTGGGGTAACAGGCTCGTAACAATAGCGATTTTCCGGGTCTTGGGCACCTCTGTTTTTATAGTGTGGTTCTGCCCATAACTGTTATCATTGGTGTTGTCAGGCTCATTCCAGACGTCCCAGGATAGAATGCGCTTGTCCTTTTTAAAGGCACCTACTACGCCCTTTACGTAGGCTTCCAGTCGAGGATACTGCGATACGTCTGTTAGGGCGTCGGCTCCCGGACTTTGTACCCAGCCTGAATTGTGGATTCCCGGTGTTGGCTCATGCTGCTTACCAAGTTTGGGGTTAGGGTCCCAGCAGGAATCGAATAAGACAAGCATGGGCCTGATTTTATGTTTGGCGCAAATGGCCAGAAACTGATCGAGCCGTTTGGTGAATCCGGCCGGGTCCTGCCAGAGTAGATCGTGTAGAAAAACCCGCATGGTGTTCATGCCAATGCTTTCGGCCATGGCTAATTCCTTATCAATAGTGGCCGGATCGAAGGTTTCGGCCTGGAACATTTCCAGTTCGTTAATGGCATTGGCGGGTGCGTAGTTTGCTCCCACCAGAAAGGGCTCTTTGACGTACCAGGCGTTCGCTTTGGTCGCCGACCAGCGGGCCGCATTACCAGATTGCTGCGCCAGCGAAAGGGTGGAAATAAACAGAAGTACTAAAAATGATAAACGCTTCATGAGTAATAAATTGGGCTTGTAAGTGGTAATGATTTATGTAGAACACGAGGTGAACGGACTATTCGGCCGGAACCGGCATGGGCTTTTTGCGGACGGGCTTGCCAAAGTTGGGCGAGCCGTCGGCATTCCACGTAAATGGCTGGATGTGGGGAGCGCGTTTGTTGCCGCAGCCGTCTGTTGCCGATGGGTTGGCGTGGTAAATCATCCAGTCCTGTTTGCCATCGGGTGAGCGAAAAAAACCACCGTGGCCAGGTGCCCAGACGTCGTTTTCGGGCGATTGCTCGAAAACAGGAGTTGGGCTCTTTACCCAGTTTTTGGGATTGAGCAAATCGCCTTTGCCCGTAAATGTTAAAAGGCCCATGCAGTAGTCGAGCCAGCAGGCATTGGCCGAATAAACGATGAAGAGCTTGTCTTTATTCACCAGGAATTCGGGTCCTTCGTTTACGTATATTTTGGGGACTTCGCCATTCTTCTGCCAGTCCTGCGGTACATCGCCGTGCATTTCCCAGGGCTGATCGGGCTGCGAGATTTTTACCCGTTTGCCATCAATGGTCCATGGGTTCTTTAGCTTAGCCATAAAAATGTCCTGTCGCCCGTTGGTTGCTCCTTCCCAACCCGACCAGGCGGCATACAGTTTCCCCTTGTATTCGATCACCGACATATCGATTTCCCAATGATCGTCCTTATCCCCAATCTTTCCTTTGAGTGTCCACTCGCCCTGCATAGGGTCAGGGGAGGGGTTTTCGATGACCCACACGCGGTGCGACAGATTGTTGACCGAATCGGCCGAGAAATAGATGTACCAGTTCTTATTGAAGAAATGGATTTCGGGAGCCCACAAATCCCGCGAGTAGGGCAGTCCGGCCGGGGGCGTATAGATGACTTTACTTTCGGCGGTAGCAAGATCGGCTACGTTTCTGGTCTTCCAGAGGGTGAGGTTCCGGCCGGTGGTATTCATGTAATAATACCAGCCGTCCTTCTGCAACACCCAGGGGTCGGGGCCGGACGATTTTACCGGATTTGTAAAGGTGCGCTGGGCCAGCAGTGTATGGACTGAAACCAGAAACAGTACAAGAAGAAGCAGACGTTGGCTACCGTTCATAGAGCAGAGAGAAGAGTATAATCAGATAAAGAGAAAAAAGAACTCTTTTAACCCTTGGTCTCCCTATTTCTTTCTACCGAATGGTGCTTCGTCCGTTTACATTGAACGTCGATACGGGGCTGGGAGCCGCCGTAGGCTCATCGTCGGCCTTGTTTGGTGTTAAACCGGGGGTAATTCGTTTGCTGCCAAATAGACGGTTAAACGAACGTGTATAGAGTAAGCTCATACCGCCACCCGTCGTGATAGTGCTGTTCAGGCTGGTTTGGCTCAGGATACTTTGCTGATTGCGGTTGTAAACTTTGGCTCGTAAACGCCCATCCGATGTGATAAAGTATTCCAGCGTCCACTCGCCAAGCAGACTGGCCGCGTTGTACTGACTCTGACCATAGGTAAATCCGCCATCCCGGCTAATGCGTAATCGGTCGTTCAGCAGCCGGTACGAGAATCGAAGCTGAAGGTTATTCAGCAGATTCTCATTCTGCGTGCCGCTGGTAAACCCGCCAAACGATACACCAACATCCAGGTTTTCGTTGAGGTTCGAAGCCAGACGGCTGATTTGGTTAGAGATCAATTCACTCACGCTGTTGGCCACTCCCGTGTTTACCTGACCCTGGTCGAAAAGATTAGTGCCCTCAGAAAGCAGCTGATTGAACAGCAGAACACTACTTACCTGGCGGGTAAGTTCCTGGTCATTGCTTTGAATCCGTGACTCGAAGGCCGTAACTGCCTGCCGGAAATCGGATGAGGAGGGGTACTCTTTAATATCCAGATCGTAGCTAATCGCAGGGGCACCCAGTTCGCCGTTTAACTTAATGACCAGATCGACCGGATACCGTCGGGTCTGATCGGCCCGGCTCGATGTGCCACCGGTGTAGAGCAGGGGGGCCAGCGACGTGTATTGGGTATAGGCAGCCGTTACATCCAGAAGGGCACCGTAGGGGTCGCCAGTCCAGGTAATGCGGCTGTTCGGCCTGATTTGAAAGCGTTTGTTAATGATGTTCTGGAAGGTGAAGGTGTACTCTCCCTTCTGAATATCATAATTACCCGTCATCGTAAAGTCGCCTTTGGTATCCACTTTCATGGCTACGCGTCCCTGTCCATAGGCGCTGATGATATCGCCCGTTTGCCGGTCGAGCTGGATTTCGCAGTAGGCATCGGGGGTGATGTCGAAGTTGAAATCCATTTGAATTCTCGACAAATCAATTTCATTGTCGGACTTTGTAGCCGTCTGGCTTCCTGGTTTGGTAGGCGTCAGGCTGGCGGTACGGTCAACAAACCGAATTTGCTCGTCGGCCGCTACCGATGTGGCTCCGTCCAGTGGAATATAAATTTTGGTGCCTCTGTTGCTGGTAACGTTGGCCCGAATGGTCAGGTTATCCGTTGGTCCGAAAAGCTCCGCCTTGCCCGTTACGACCGCCTGCCCGTAAAAGGCGTCATTGTCCGGAGAAGCCGTATTCATGATCTTGAAATTCCTGAAATCGGCATCGAAGTCGAGCGTAAACGAACGGAACCCATTGTGGAATACGCCCCCACGCAGCAACGCGGTGTTGCCCTGCGGATCGCGCAGGGTAAGTTGCCGGGTAACAATTTCGTTTTCGCCAAAATAGATTTTGTCGTTGAAGCTGAAATCGGCTTTCAGGTAATCGAACCGGCCACGGCCTCCTTTTATGGCTACTTCGCCTTTTAGAATTGGCATGGCGGGTTTGCCGGTAACGTAAACAATGCCGCTGGCAATACCACCAAGCCTGGAAAACAGGCCTTTTGTAAACGGCTCCAGCAATGCCAGATCGGCGTTGTTGACGGTGGCGCTCAGCGCCAGCGGATTCGTTTTCTGCTGGGGGGTATAGTTTCCGGACAGAATGACCACATCGGCTCCATCGCGGTTCACGCGGGCGTCCACATTGAGCCGCTGCGCTTGCTGGTCCCATTCGCCCTGCCCCCGAACGTCGCCAATCAGGGCGTTTTCGTACGCAAGGGCTCTTACAGACAAGGCGCTTTCAACAATGGGTGTATGGTATAAATCCCGAATAGCCATCGACCCGTTAAGCGTACCGCCCAGCGTGGTATTGAGCAGAGAGTTGAGCGAGGACAGCAAAAAGTTCTGAGCTTCTATGGCCAGTTGCTGCGAGGAGTCTGCCGAAATTTTACCCGATGCCTGAATAAGCTGATTTTCATTAAGCAGCGAGAGGTCCCGAATGGTGTACTCGTCGCCAACTTTCCGGATCAGACTTTGCGAATTGAGGGTCCAGTCGCCGTCCAGCACCCGAAGTTTCGATTGGTTGAATGTTAGATCAATCGCATCGCCCTTAAAGCGAAGTTCGCCGTTCAGGTCGGCCCGGTTCACGTACCGGCTGGTGCTGTCGGCCTGTTCAACCCGGCTCGTAAACTCAATGTGGTCGACATCCCAGAAGGCCTCGGCCTGGAGGTTGCGCGTGGGCAGAAGCGACGTGAATACCTGCCGTTTCGAGGAAATAATGGCCGATGCCAGTACGTCCTGCCCGTAGGTGAATTTGGACGTGGTTAGGTCGAGGTCACTGGGACCAAAGCCAATTTTTCCGAACCGGAGCGAATCTGTTTTCACCGTTGCCGTCAGAAATGATGTATTGTCGACGGTAAAGCGTCCTTCCAGACGGGTATCGGGCGCTATGTACACCTTCGATTTCAGGAAGTCCAGTAAGGGGGCACTGTTTTTTGAGATAAACTGGTAATCAACGCCGTATCGCTCCGTACCGGTCGGCTCCGTTCTCTTCGAGAGTCGAGTAGCCTGCTGTTGTTTCTGCTCGTAATAGGCCTTCATACCGGCGGCATCGCCATTGAAATAAAGCTGGTATTCCTTTGCCAGTTTCGTCAGGTCATCAATGGTACGCTGGGGTGCGAAGGTACCCTGTAGACGGGTAGTGAGAAAGTCGGAGTCGAGGTCGAAATACCGCTGCGTACGGGCAGAGTCGGGACTGGACCCGGTGTGTTTTTCGATGGATGAGGCCAGCGTGAGTTTATCGACGGCCAGCGTGCGCTGGGGCTGGTTGAGGGTCAATGTCGAGTTGGTAAAGACTGCCTGCCCAATAATATCATCGAGCTTACTGCCTTCCAACTGAACATTCAGATTTGTTTGAATCTCCAGGGAATCGCGCAGATAACCCAACTCCCGCAGATCGGCGTGGCTAATGGTGCCGTGCAGATCATAGCGATTGCGGGGACCGCTCAGGTTAAACTCACCATCCAGATTAAAGGCCACATGTGGGTCCTGGACAGCTAGCTGACCCTGAAAAATACCCTGTTGTAAGTTGCCCCGTGTCGTGACATTCCGGTATTGATAACCCTGCCAGCCAAACTGACCGAAATTTCCGTCGAAATCAATATTGGCCCGTTTCAGGTCGGTTCCCCGGCCGGTCATCTGGCCTTCTCCGTCGAGTTTGCCAAACTGGTCGGGCTGGTTTAACAACTGGCCAAGGTCTAAATTTTCGCCTTTCAGCTTAGCCGTGTAGGTCGTCAAATCGGCATTGGCCGGCAGTTTCAGCGCGAGGTCGCCGGTCACGCTGCCAATGGCTGTCCGGAAAGTTCCTTTGGTTTTAAAATCATCGAAGGCCCCCACAAACGTGGCGTTGAAGCCAACGGTGCCCAGCTTTTGAATGGTCCTGTTAAACGACGAGTCGGGATAATACTGGCGAATATCGGCCATATCGACCAGCGAAGGCGTAAAGGCGAAATCGACCGTTGTGTGATCCATGTCGGGCAGACCTTTCCAGGCTAGATCGCCCGCTAACTTACTACGACCATTGGGGCCGAACCGAAGATCGGTGCGCCGAAGCTGGAAATCGTTGACCGTACCGGTGAAGATGCCGCTCAGGAGCCAGGTTTCGTTCAGCCCCCGCATGTAGTCCGAGAAGAAGCCCAGGTCTTTCGACTCTACTTTGCTGTCGCGGAAATTAGCGTACAGCCGTACCCGGCTATTGAAATCACCAAACGCCGATGGTTTATCGTAGAGGAACGTCAGTTCGTTTCGGATAATCGAGTTACCGATGTGGGCATATAACCGCCCAAGCTCCATTTTGGTGTTGCAGTACAGGAAATGCGTGTCGAGCTGCCGTATTTTTATCCGCGAGTCGCGGTCGATTCCCGACAGGCCCTTTGCCACGAAGGCAATGGTATCGCCCAGCACCAGGAAGTTGCTAACCTCGGCGTTGAGATGCTGGAGCGTGAAGTGGTTGTAATCGAAGTTCGCCCGGTTGTGCATGAAGGGTTCACGCGGGTCTTCGAGGGTGTAAGCGCCGTCTACCAGATGAATGTGGCCAATGGTAAAGGGCACATTCTGATTTGGAATACTCGGCTTGGTAGGGTCGGAGGTGAGCTGTTCGATGCGGGCAATGAAGTCGTCGAGATTGGTGTCGCCGTTCGTCAGATTTTTGATCATTTTGACGTCGGGCTTGTACAGCACCACTTCATCCAGATGGATATTATGCGCCGATGAATCGAGCAGATTTTTGAGGTTGTAATCGGCATCGAGCCGTTTGACCGTGATCATGGGCCGTCCCTGCCGATCGTTGATCTGCACGCCTTCGAGCGTCAGCGAGTCGAACCATTTGATCGAAACCCCGTCGATCGTTACCGGAAAAAGGAGCTTCTCCGAGAGCCAGTCAGCGCCTTTCTGAGCCAGGCGTGTCTGAACGGCCGGAACCTGGAGACTCAGTAGAATGCCCAAAGCCAGACCCAGTACCGTGAGGACAAGGTAGAGCAGTGTTTTGAGAAATATGGCGAAAAACTGACGCATCCGGGGCGGAAATGCTTAATCTACAACAAATAACGAAAATTGACTACACCTTAGACACTATAAACGAGTGAACGGTTTAGTCACAACTTGCATTGTTCTTTTTGTAGAAATCATTATCCATTAGTTTTGTACAGTGAATATTTTAGCCATTGAGTCTTCCTGCGACGAAACGTCGGCGGCTGTGTTAGTCAACGGGCATATACTATCGAACGTAATTGCCACCCAGTTAATTCATGAACAATTCGGAGGAGTTGTCCCAGAATTAGCCTCAAGGGCGCACCAGCAACACATTTTGCCGGTTGTTGAGCGGGCATTAGCCGACGCAAATCTACCAAAAAGTGAGTTATCGGCCATTGCGTTTACCCGAGGACCCGGTTTGCTGGGTTCTTTGCTGGTTGGAACGTCCTTTGCCAAAGCTCTGGCCCTGGGTCTGAATGTCCCGCTTATTGAAGTCAATCACATGCAGGCGCACGTATTGGCGCATTTCATTGAAACGCGCCAGCCGACCTTCCCGTTTCTGTGCCTGACGGTGAGTGGGGGCCACACGCAGATCGTTCGCATCGACACACCCCTCGACATGACCGTTATGGGGCAAACGCTGGACGATGCTGTGGGGGAGGCCTTCGACAAATCGGCAAAATTACTGGGCTTGCCCTACCCCGGAGGGCCGTTGATTGATAAGTATGCCAAAGAGGGTAACCCCCTGGCCTATAAGTTTCCGATGAGCGAAATGCCCAATCTGGATTTCTCGTTCAGTGGGATTAAAACGGCTATCATGTATTTCCTGCGGGATAATATGAGAGTCAATCCCGAATTCATTAACGAGCATCTGGCCGATATTTGCGCCAGTATTCAACACACCTTAGTGCAAATGCTACTGGCTAAGCTGAAGCGGGCCGCCCGCGAAACGGGAATTACCGAAATAGCGGTGGCTGGCGGTGTATCGGCGAATAGTGGCCTGCGAACGGCACTGACGAAACTTGGTGAAGAGCAGGGTTGGAACATCTACATTCCCCAGTTTGAGTACTGCACCGATAATGCAGCCATGATTGCGATGGCCGCAAAATTCAAATACGAGCAGGGCGATTTTACACCCCAAACCGTGAGCCCGCTGCCACGAATGAGCATGTAGATTTGTAAAAAGACCATGACGATCTCAGAACTATACATTTACCCCATCAAGTCATTAGGTGGTATTTCGCTGACCGAAGCGATTGTCGACGGAAAAGGCTTTCGCCACGACCGGCGGTTCATGCTCGTTGAACCGGATGGAACTTTCATGACCCAACGCACCAACCATCAAATGGCGCTGCTCGACGTAGCCATTCAGGGCGATACGCTGCGCGTCTGGCATCGGCACCACCCCGACAATGTCCTTGAACTGCCCATGACCGTGCCTGAGGTGGAATCGGTAGAAGACCGGGAGACGCTACATGTCACGATCTGGGATGATAAAGATGTACCAGCCCTGACGGTAAGCGACGAAGCCGATCGCTGGTTTTCGGGCGTTCTTGACAAACCCTGCCGACTGGTGTTTATGCCCGAAACGACCCATCGCCCGGTCGATCCGGCGTATGCCCGGCAGCAGGACGCGGTTAGTTTTGCCGATGGCTATCCCTATCTGCTCATTGGTCAGGCTTCGCTCGATACGCTGAATCAACGACTCGCCGAACCCATAACGATGCAGCGTTTTCGACCAAATATTGTGGTTGACGGCAGTTTGCCTTACGAAGAGGACGCCTGGAGTCAGTTCCGCATTGGGGAGACGGATTTCTATGGCGTTAAGCCCTGCGCCCGTTGCGTGCTGACGACCATTGATCCCAAAACGGGCCAGACGGGTAGAGAGCCCCTGCGCACCCTGGCGACCTATCGCCAATGGAAACACAAAATCCTGTTTGGGCAGAACGTACTGACGAACCTAACAGGCGAATCGGTTTTTTTACGGGTTGGCCAAGCGATCGAGGTAGTCGAGCGGCAGGAACCGTGGCTGGCTCCGCCGGTTTAGGTTTAAGCCGACTTTCAAAACCCTGTCCATTCCTGTTGGTTCTAGACTTAATTTTTAACGAATATCTTTTGCTTACGCTTTTACGTAGCCTGTATTACCTGAGTTTTCCGGTCGTGATCGGGGCGGTGTTATCTAATCGGATGGCGGCCCGACTGTCGGACGTTGATCCGGTACATTGGGCTACACCGATTGTACTCGGCCTGGTTGTTTTCATCATTTATACCGTCGACCGCCTGCTCGATGTAAGAAAGAATCGCATCGACGCGTCCAGCCAGCCTCTCACGGCGCGTCACGCGTTTCATCAGCAACGGGCACCACTCCTTTGGCGAACTGTCGTCGTAGCCGCTCTGTTGGCGCTTGTTCTGACGTTTTTCCTACCCGAAAGCGTAATTCGGTTCGGGGTTGTCGTGGGCGTTATCTGCGCTATTTACGTCGGCGTCGTATTTCGTTTACCGACCCGTCACCCGGCTTTGCTGCTCAAAGAGCCTCTGGTGGCCATCCTATACACGGCGGGGGTGTGGGGCAGCATTTGGGTGCAGCGGCCTTCGATCACCTCTGTTGATGTGGTTGAAGGACTGATGTTTCTGGGAATAGCATTTCAGAATCTTTTACTTTTTGCCGTGATGGAGCAGTTACAAACGCCGGAGCAACCGCTGTTTTCGCTGGCAACGGCCTGGGGACTGGAAAACTGCGGATCAATTATACGCTGGCTGACTTTAGGGGTTGTTCTATCCGCCTTCGCCATTTGCTTTTTTACTTCCGATCGATTTGCCCAACGGTCGGCGCTGATGCTTTCCCTAATGAGCCTGACGCTATACGGTATTCAGCGGTATCCGGCTTACTTTCTCAAGCATGAACGATACCGTTGGCTTGGCGATAGTGTTTTCTGGATGCCTGTTCTGGTTTTATAATCAATCGGTGACTGGCAAACTTAGTTTGGGTAACAGAAGTGTAGCAAGTGTCCTGAAATAGGTAAATCTTTGCGCCATGAAAATCGAACACCTGGCCATCTGGGTCCGCGACCTGGAGAAAATGCGGACATTCTACGAAACGTATTTTGCCGCTTCGTCCAACGATAAATACGTCAATACGGTAAAGGGATTTTCTTCGTATTTTCTCACATTCCCGGCGGGTGGGGCGCGTCTGGAGATCATGCAAATGGCGGGTATTCCGGATTCACAGAACAACGCCCTCGCGCAATTTACCGGAATCATTCACTTTGCTTTATCAGCAGGAAGTGAAGCTGCGGTCGACGCGCTCACTAACCGGCTACGAACCGATGGGTTCGCCGTTGTGGGCGAACCCCGCCGAACGGGTGACGGCTACTACGAGAGTGTGATCCTTGACCCGGAAGAAAACCGGATTGAGATTGTGGCGTGAGTTGATGGTGTATTCACGAACTTTTGTATGCGTTTTATTAACATACGTAGGGCAGTACACGGGCTAAAGACCGTGGGTACGTTTATAGTCGGTCGGTGTCGTTCGATTTTGTCTTTACGGCGATCGATTTGGCGGAAACCGTCTCTTTAACATCCCGTTGGGTCAGGATATTCAGGATGATTTCGGTCATGTACTCCCGTTTATTAAAGACGATGTCGTGCCGGTTTTCGGGCAGCAGAAACTGTTTTACCCGTGCGTTGACCAGATGGTTCTGGGCAAACGAAACATTGGTTGGGTAAACCAGTTCGTCCCGCTGGCCGTGTAGCATGGTAATGTTGGCCCGGACCTTTGGCCAGTCGGGCAAAATGGCTTCCAGCGCCCGCCGGTGCGCCAGTTTTTCGTCATTGGCCAGCCGAAGCAGTGGCGGCACGCCCCAGTGAATAAGCGGACTATCGGCAAAGTAGCTGATGGGATACGTCCGTTCGAGACCCGGCCCGAGGGCGGAGGAAACAAACACCACATGATCAACGTAGTCCGGATTGTTCATCGCCAGACGTGCCGATACCGAGCCGCCGTAGGATGAACCGACGATCATGAGGTAAGGCGCGTTTTTGTATCGGTCGATGAGTGGTTGCAGCAATTGAGCCTGCCGGATAATGGATGTTTCCACGCGCCCGTAATCGGAGTAGCCGTAGCCCGGCCGGTCGACGGCCACCAGACGAGCCCGGTTGAGCAGGGTAGTATCTTTAAAGAACGCGTTGAAAAAGGATAGTGAACTAGGCGCTCCGTGGACAAAAATCACTACCGGCAATGTCGAATCAGCCGGAGTGGCCGGTGTTTCTATAAATCGAATGGTTCGGGGGGCGTCGTCATGTTTAACGCCGGTGGCATGCCCGCTGCTAACCTGATAATAATGCACCGTTGGCTGGATACGCTGGCCTTTAAATTCATCAGCCAGTTCCTTGTCCGACTGGCGGGAATCAACGAACCAGGCAATGACTAAGCCGCCAACGACGAGTATCAATACCGTAAGAGCGGTCCAGCTAAGAATACGTTTAACTAATTTCATAATACCAATGGTGCAGCTAACGAACTCCACATAAATGGCTAAAATGGTTTAGCCTATACATCTTTAATCAGTAAGTAGGGCAGATTCTGACACGGAGTCAGCCGGTTAGTTTTATTGCGTATGCTTTCCCGCTGATTAAGGTCTGTGTATAAATGACTGCTTAACCCGGTAAATTGTTATAAGATCAGATTGAAAACAGAAGCGACTAAAACGATAGGATGTCAGCTAGTCAATTAGTTAACATCTTATCGTTTTAGTCGCATATTGACGTTTAGATCACGGTTGACCGCTTTTTGTTGTATCGGGTGGAGCTACAGGATCGGGAGCCGGAGCTGTTGGCGAGAAGGTCGAGTCCGTTTCAACGCCCGGTACATCGGTCGAATCCGATTCAGTGGACGTATCTTCATCACCGGAGTAGCCGCAGTTGAGATACTCTTTAGTGATGCCATTGGCCTTCGGAAATGGACTTTGCAGGTTCTTGAATTTTGGGTCCCGGTACACTTTTTCCAAAAAACTGCCCACTATTGGCAGGGCTGTTTTGGCACCTTCACCAAGATCGGTAGAGCGGAAGTGAATACTCCGGTCATCGCCACCCACCCAGGCCCCCACAACCAGATTGTTGGATACACCGACGAACCAGCCATCGGAGTTATTGGATGTCGTACCGGTTTTACCACCCATTTCATTCTTATTCTTGAACAGGTCGAACGACCACAGGTTCTGAGACGTACCGCCCGGTTCCTGCAAACCACCCTGTAGCATGTAGCGCATTAAAAAGGCCGTTTCCGGACTTATGGCCCGTTTGTGCTGGCTCGTGAACGTTTCGATAACGTTCCCATCTCGGTCTTCAATGCGCTGAACAATAATGGGCTCGGTAGATTCGCCATCGTTGACAAAGGTGCAATAAGCTCCCACCAGTTCATAGAGCGACACATCCGAAGAGCCCAGCCCAATGGAGGGTACGGCTTCCAGCCGACTTTTTATACCCATCCGGTGGGCATATTGCGCCACCAGCTCCGGGGTAACCCGGTCGGTTAATTGTGCCGTTATGGAGTTTACTGAACGCGCCATGGCCCGGCGCAGGGTCATGTTCGAATACGAATAATAACCGGTTGAGTTACGGGGTTCCCACATTTTATCCTGGCCATTTTCCCGATACTCTTTTCGGAAAGGCCTGTCCTGAATGCGGTCGCAGGGACTGAGGTTAATGAGCGTATCATCAATGGCGGTCGTATAGACGAAAGGCTTGAAGGTTGACCCCGGTTGGCGTCTGCCCTGCTTCACGTGGTCGTATTTGAAGTAGTCGTAATCCAGGCCGCCCACCCAGGCGCGTATGTAGCCCGTACGCGGGTCCATTGCTACCATACCCGCCTGCAGAAAGTGCTTGTAATAGGCAATGGAATCGTAAGGAGTCATTTCAACGGAATCATAGCCCCGTTTGCTCGTCCAGCTAAACACCCGCATTTTGTACTTCACGTTTTTCATGTAGTACATAATGGAATCCGGGTAGAGCGGCATAAACCGGCGGCTCAGGGATTTATACCGTTCTGTCCGTCGGGCTACGGAGTCAATGAAGCCGGGCAGTTCAACCCCCTTTTCGTCGGTCCACGGATTACGGCCCTGCCAGTGGTTATCGAAGGTCCGCTGGAGTTGCTTCATCTTCTCACTGGTAGCGGTTTCGGCATAGGTCTGCATCCGGGAGTCGATGGTTGTGATAATGCGCAATCCATCGGTATACAGGTCGTAGCCGTTTTCCTCACCCCATTTCTTTACATAGTCCTGAACGGCATTTTTAAGGTAACTGGCTGGTCCTGAGTAGGGATTCTCTGGTGTGAATTCTGTTTCTAAGGGGAGTGCGCTGATGGAGTCGGCTTGGGGTTTGGTCAGGAAGTCATACTTAGCCATCTGTGCCAGTACAATGTTCCGGCGTTCGCGGGAGCGCTTGGGGTTTTTGAGCGGGTTGTAGTTGGTGGTCGCTTTTTGCAGGCCAACCAGTACCGCTCCTTCCTGTACGTTCAGACTGTCGGGGGCTTTGTTGAAAAAAGTACGGGCGGCTGTTTTCAACCCAAAGGCGTTGCTGCCAAAGTCGACGGTATTGAAGTAGTAAGTGATAATTTCTTCCTTCGAAAAGTTACGTTCCAGCTTGAGTGCCATCAGCCACTCTTTCGATTTGTAGATGACCTTCCGAATGAATGGAATGCGGGTTAACAGGCCGGTATTGGTTTTTCGGCGGGTTTTAAAAAGATTTTTGGCTAATTGCTGCGTGATGGTTGAACCGCCCCCTTCGCGGCCGAAACTGATTACTGCCCGGCCAATAGCGCGGGGATCAACGCCACCGTGGTCGTAGAAACGGGCATCTTCCGTAGCAACCAGCGCGTTGATCAGCTGTTTGGGAATGTTTTCGTATTTAATGGGCGTCCGATTTTCGGCGTAGAACTTACCGATCATCACGCCATCCTGCGAATAGATCTCTGACGATTGGTTCAGCTTCGGATTACTTAGTTCCTCAACGCTGGGCATGGCACCCGTCAAATACAGGAAGTTGTAATTCAGTACGAATACGTACATGCCCAGGGCCAGCAAGGCCACGAGTCCCCCTTTGACTGTATTTTTAATATAAGGATAATACCAGGAATCGGGGTCGATATACCGATGAACGAACGAACGGAACTGGTTACGATACGTATGATACGTGTTGACCCATGCATTGACGCGCTCTTCGCCTGCAACTCGTGCGATATGGCGGCCGACTCTGCGTCTGACATTGCCAGTTAATTTTTGACGTTGTCGAAATGCGCCAAAAGCGTGCCTGACAGCGCGGAATCGCTCCCTATATTGACTCATGCGTTAAAAATCCAAGAAACTTATTTAGTTGGATCCGGGCACTGTTCCTCCGGGACGAATCTGTCCAGACGCGGGTCTGTTAAGATCAGGCCCATGCAGACCCGGTCTATTACGACCGGGTCAATCCAGACCGGGGTTCAAATATAACGTATTTTCGCCCGATCTTATACACAAAAACCGGGTCACTTACACGACCCGGTTGGTTTCTAAGAAGTTATTTTTTGGGGCTATCCGCTATTTGTTTCAAAACAGGTTTTAGGTAGCCTTGTCATCGATCTACGCGATTTCTTACTTCTTCTCGAAGGTCATCGCTACACCATTCATGCAGTACCGAAGGCCAGTAGGTTTAGGACCATCCTCAAAGACGTGGCCCAGATGACCACCGCAAACGTTGCAGACAACTTCCGTACGCACCATACCGTAGCTTTTGTCCACATTTTCCTTTACAGCCGTTTTAGAAATCGGCGCGTAAAAGCTAGGCCAGCCCGTTCCCGAATCAAACTTGGTCGCGGAAGAGAACAATGGCGTATGGCAACCGGCGCAGTAGAAGGTACCGTGGTCATGGATGTCGTTGAGTGGGCTGGTAAAAGCCCGTTCGGTACCGTGTTCACGCAGAACGGCATACTGGCTGGGCGTAAGAATCTTCTTCCACTCAGCGTCGGTTTTCACGACACGGCGAGGAGGGGTATCGTCGGACGTAAAGGCCAGACTTACGAACAGGCAACTGCTTAAAATGAAAATCAGGGCAAGTTTCATGACGTTTTTTAGTAGGAATGCTGATAAAAGGATCGAGACGAAATAGGCGTATGCTGCCGGTTTTTTTACATGAAAACCTCCAGCCGATGAGGTGAATCGATTGATAATAAACGGATTTCTCAGACGCTTAACGCAGTAATAACGCAAAAAGGAAGGGCTACGTTCAGGCATTGACCGGTGCCATAGCCAGTAAGGTTGAGAGCGTGGGTGTAGGACTGCCACCCCGTTTCTCGATGGTTACGGCAAACGCGTCGGCCCGCCCGACCTGCCGGTTCAAGCGCTGGACCTGATCGGACGACGTAGAGCCATCGAATACCCCGGCATCAACGGGTTTTCCATCAACCATCGACCAGAGCTGGTACTGTTTGTCGGCGGGCAGAGGGGGCATTGACTGTACCTGAACGGCTAGCTGCTGTGTGTTGCTATTCCAGAAGATGAGCATGTTGCCATTCGGGGCTTTTTCATTACCCTGAAGTTTCAGGGTTCGGGTACCCGGCTGACGAACCAGCGCCAGTAACTGATCGGCCTGGGTTTTCTTTTCCCTCAATTGGCGAACTTCGGCCTGCATCCGGTCATTACTGGTTCGTAAAGAAGCCAGTGTTCGCTGGTTTGAGCGTAGTTGTGAGAGCAGAAAGAAGGAAAAGAGCAGCAGCAACAGCCCCATAGAAGCCGCTACGACCCACGACATCCGAAAGGCGAGACCCGTTGTTGTTGGCGTCGTATCGACAGGCAAAGGCCGGACAATCGTTTCCGGTTTTTCTGGCTCTTTAAACTCTAACTGGCTCAGGATCTTCGACCGCAACGACGCGGGTGGTTCCACACTATGCGAAAGGGCGTAGTCTTCCAGAACTTCGGACAACTGGTCAAGTTCGTGCCGTATGTCAGGATATATAGAAGACAGGCACTCGACCTCGCGTCGTTCCTGGTCGCTCACCGCACCCATGACGTAAGACTCTAAGATACCAGACGCTATGTATTCTGTGACGTTCATGATTTGAATAGTTGCTTTAATTCCTGCAATGCAGCCCGTACACGGGTTTTCACCGTACCTAGCGGTAGATTCAGTTCTTCGGCGGCCTCTTCGTGTGTGTATCCGCCAAAATAAACGAGGTCAATTAGCTGTTTTCGCTCCGGTCTTAACTGGCCAACCACTTCTTTAACGCCAATATGATCCGGATTGGGTTGCTCCGTGTTGTGCTGGCGGTCAACAATATGTACGTTGTCTTCGTCGGTTCGGATTGCCGCAAAGGGTTGCGTTTTACGGGAGCGCAAGGAATCAATGGCTGTATTTCGGGCGATGTTCAGCATCCAGGTAAACAAACGACCTTTGCTGGCGTCGTAGGCGTCCAGATTTTTCCAGATTTTGACGAAGATGTCCTGCAGGAGATCGGCGGCCTGCTCATCATCGCGAACGATGCGCAGCACAACACCATACAGAGCTGGTGAGTATTGATCGTAGAGCCATTGGAAAGCCTGCTGATCGCGCTGGGTAAGCTTTTCAATCAGGACACTTTCCGAAACTAGAGAAGATTGGCGTTTCACGAGGGGAGTGTTAATTGAGCCAAATATATACAGAATTTCAAAAAATGAACGATACCTTCCCGATAAAGTGAAACGTTCGTAGAGTCAAACCATAACTGGTATACGGTTATGAAAGAACCTGATAAGAGCGTTCGCTTTATAATTGAGCGTTCTCATCAGGTTCCTATGGTCAATCAGCTGGTTTTACTTGAAGGCTTCGGCACCCGATTTAGGCATCAATACGTTGTTAATCCCGTAAACCATGCCGTTCGATTGCCGCTGGCCAGCCTCTTCCACGGTGGCCGTGTGTCCCTGCTCGTCCGTAATCGTCAGGCGGCCGTTGGATTCCTGTACAGTCAATGTAGAGCCCGCCAATGTTTTGAGCTGCGCTTTTCCGTTTCCGGCTTTAGCCTGGCGACCCAACTCTTCCACACTTAGTGAACCATCTACAACATGGTAGGAGAGAAGTTGCTTTAAGGCGTCCCGATTACTGCCATCCAGGAGTGCTCCCTGCGCCGTTGAGGATAGTTTTTTGAAGGCGTTGTTGGTTGGCGCAAAGATGGTGTAAGGGCCTGATCCTTTCAAAACGTCCCATAAGTTGGCCGATTGAAGCGCATTTTGAAGCGTGATGAAATTAGGCGACGACGCCACAAAGTCTCCAATGCTCGTGTTCCGTTCGGTACTACCAGCTTTGACAGCGGGCTCTTTACTGTTTTTTTCGCCCGATACGGCAGCCGCTGTACCCGCGTTGGAATCCGTAGCCCCCGTGTTGGGCGAATAGGCCGCTCCTGCACTGCTCGACGAACTGCGTGCCGCGCTGTTGTTTTGTCCGTTACTGACCTGGTCGGCTGGGGTAGTCGATGGGTTAGAGGCTCCCATTGCATTCGGATTACTGCCTGCACCGGTGGGGGCATTGGTAACGTTGTTGCTATTGTAATTGGTAGTGTTACTGTTGTTCACCGCCGTCCCGACACTAGATGAGCTTTCCCGGTAAGCAGCATCCTGCGAGGAGGTATTGGTGGTTGTGCCCGTGCTGCCCGCTTTCTGGTTGGTCGCTCTTTTGTTTCGCTTCATGGCTCGTTTCTGATCGCGGGAGGGTTTAGTCGGCATAGAATCGGTGGCTATAGCGCCCTGCGGATACGTAGTTGATGTGGCAGCTCCAGGGGGTGTTGTCTGCGCCCAGACGGGTACTGCCAGCAGCGTTGTTCCTAACGCTAAAAGGCTAAAACTTTGCTTGATTTTCATAACGTTGTCGGGAATAAGTGTATTAACTATATGTCATGTTTTAACTGGTTTTTCCACAAAAAGTTTGCCGGGCCATGTGCATTCTTTGCCTAAAGGCGGGTAGATTTGCCGCCATCACAACAAACCACTTTGTACGATTATGCAGTCTATTCTTCCTCTGCCTACCCAGCCTGTTAAACCGGGCACCAGTACGGGTCAGGTCTTCTGGCAGGCTGATAAAGCTAAAACCGTTGATTCTTATTCGCCGGCTGATGGACAACTGATTGCCCGTGTTCATCTATCCACCCGTGCTGATTATGACCGTGTCGTTGAAACCGCACAAGCGGCTTTTGCCGAATGGCGATTGGTTCCGGCACCGCGCCGGGGCGAAATTGTCCGGCAGATGGGTGAGCAGTTTCGGCGGTATAAGCGCGAACTAGGTACGCTGGTAAGCTACGAAATGGGCAAATCCCTACAGGAGGGTTTGGGCGAAGTGCAGGAGATCATCGACATCTGCGACTTTGCCGTTGGGCAGTCGCGCCAGCTTTATGGGTTGTCCATGCACTCCGAACGGCCTGCGCACCGGATGCTGGAACAGTGGCATCCGCTGGGTGTGGTCGGTATTATTTCAGCGTTTAATTTCCCCGTTGCGGTCTGGTCCTGGAACGCCATGCTAGCCTGGGTCTGTGGCGATGTGTGCATCTGGAAGCCATCCGAAAAAACACCGTTGACAGCGCTGGCCTGTCAGCAGATTATTGGCGATGTGCTGCGCAACAACGATGTACCAGAAGGTGTGTCGTGCCTGGTTACCGGCGGCCGCGAAGCCGGTGAATGGCTGGCTCGTGACCCACGTATTGCGCTTGTATCGGCTACGGGCAGTACCCGCATGGGGAAAGCCGTTGCCGAAGCCGTTGCCAGTCGGCTGGGTAAGAGTTTGCTCGAACTGGGTGGCAATAATGCGATCATTGTTTCGGAGCACGCCGACCTTGACTTAGCCATTCCGGCCATTGTCTTTGGCGCAGTGGGTACGGCAGGGCAAAGATGCACCAGCACCCGCCGGATCATTGTTCAGGAAAGCATTTATGAGGATGTAAAAAGTCGGCTTAAAAACGCTTACGCCCAGCTGCGTATAGGTAGCCCGTTAGACGAATCGTTTCATGTTGGCCCCGTTATCGATATGGCAACCGTGGCGCAGTATCAGGCCGCAGTCAATGAGATTCGGGAGCAGGGCGGGCGTTTTGTTGTAGAGCCAGGTATTTTGGATGGATTAGGGTTCGAATCGGGCTGTTATGTGCGTCCGTGCATTGCCGAAGCCGAAAATAGCTGGCCGGTTGTACAGCGTGAAACCTTCGCACCCATCCTGTACATGCTTAAATACACTACGCTGGAAGACGCCATCCGTCAGCAAAATAATGTGCCTCAGGGGTTATCGTCTTCTATTTTCACTCTAAACATGCGCGAAGCGGAGCAGTTTCTGGCGGCTACCGGCTCCGATTGCGGCATTGCCAACGTCAACATTGGTACATCGGGTGCAGAAATTGGCGGTGCGTTTGGGGGCGAAAAGGAAACCGGCGGTGGTCGGGAGTCGGGTTCCGATGCCTGGAAAGCCTACATGCGCCGACAAACCAATACCATCAACTACGGCACCACCATGCCGCTCGCGCAGGGTATTGCGTTCGAGTTGTAGCTTGGTTTAGTGGAGTAGGTGGAGTGAGTGGATTGAGTGAAGTAGGTGGAATGGTGTAGTAAGTACCGACTTTCACTCACTCCACCTACTTCACTTACTTCACTCACTTTCACCTACTCCACTATTTTCCCAACGTTGGTGTTCCTTCCCCCGTTAGTACATAGCGCATGTTCATCGTTGGGAACTTAGTGGCTATTTCGGCCAGCGATTCGCTGCTGAGGTAGGTTTTATTGCCAATATGCCGGTAGAATTTTTCCCGGCTATACCCCAATTCTTTTGCTAACCGGTAGACCGTCACTTCCTGTGCGGCCAGGGCTTCTTTGAGCCATTTTCCCTGAATATTGGTCTTTTTTTCTCGTCGTCCAGCCATAAAACAAAGGTAAAAAATATATGTATTTTTAGTTGTATATAAGTATTGTTTGTAGTATATTTAAGACATGGAAATCATTGAAAAAAACGCCCGAAAAGGGCTCGATTTAGGGCAAATTCTGGATAGCGCAGCGCTGTTTTCGCCCCAGCCGTGCGTTTATTATTTAATTAATGTCCGGAATGAAGTCGTTTATATCGGGCAGACGCTGAACCTGTATGCCAGCTTATTGGAACACCGGAAAGACGAGGTAAAATTTGTCCGGTTTCGTTACTTCACCTGTGAGGAAAGTGATCTGGAACGGCTGGCGCAGGGAGCCATTGATCGGCTTGATCCAGTTCTTAACAGAGTGCCCAAAATAAAGTCCGTTACGGTGCCCGGCAACTTAAGCAAGCCCTTTATTTGCTTGAAGTACAACATTACCCCCGTTGCTTTTGAGCGCCTTCGGGAGGCTTTTGAGCTGCAACCGGCCAGTTCGTTCGGCAATGCAAAATATTACAAGCCCGACGAGGTAGAAGCCTGGGTCAGGCGTTTTAAAGGGCTGGTGGTGTCGGGGCGGCATGTATTACAGGCCAAGCCTACCTATCTGGCCGTAGGCATCAGCAGCCGAACCAAACAAATTCAGCTCTTTACAAAATGATCGGCAAGAGCCTGTGGTAGTCTGGCTTGTGTGGTGACGAATACAGGCTTTTGGTGTCTGAAATTGCTTCATCACGTCAAATATCTGTATTCGTATGATCACTATTCGCATTGATGACCGAGACACATCCTTGCTGGCGGTCTTGTTTCCCGAAGACCCGGTTGCCAACGACCTCATTCGGCAAGTCCCTGGTCGCCGGTTCAGTCGTTCGCGTCGGTGCTGGCTACTACCAAACACCCGTGAGAGCGTTATAAAAGTAGGTCAGTTATTTGGCAAAGGGTATTGTCGTTTTGATGAAGCGGTGGTTAGACTCTATAAGCCAACGGCCACTTCTTCCGAGCTCGATCAAGCCACAAATCCAACCTGGCCACCCGTTGGAAAAGAGCAAGCGTGTAGAACTTTCAAATACGCTCCACCCCTGAGAGAATATGATCAACATCCCATTATCCTGGCTCTTTGGGCAGCGATGCATGTACAGAATTACAGCCGAAAGACATTCAAAAACTACAAGCAGGCTCTTATTGTGTTGATCCGCTATTTCGAGCCTGGTGGAATTGATTCGTTGACCAAAGCTCAATACCAAAAATACCTGTTGTTTTTAGTTGAAAAAAAACGGCTGAGTGGCTCTACGCTGAACGTTCATATAAACGCCTACAAGTTTTTTTGTGAGAAGGTTTTTCATCGTGAGAAGGAGTTCTATGATATAGCCTACCCACGTCAGGCGGTAAAACTCCCTACGGTTTATAGCGTGGCTGAAGTGAGAGCCATTTTTGAAGCAACGACCAGTTTAAAGTACCGGGTTTTGTTTATGCTGGTTTACGCCACGGGTTTACGTTTAAACGAGGTAGCTCATCTGCGTATTACCGACCTTGACCGTACACGCAGGCTGGTGACCATTCGGGCTGGTAAAGGCAAAAAAGACCGTATTGTGATGTTGACTAGTAAACTGGAAGTAGCTATAGACGAGTATCTGATTCAATATAAACCGAAAGTCTACTTGTTTGAAGGTTCGGAAAACGGTGAGCTACTACAAAATCGGGTGATTCAACTGGTTTATAGCGATGTACTAAGGTTTGCGGGAATTACGAAAAAAGGCGGTATTCATACGCTTCGTCACAGCTTCGCCACGCACTTATTGGAATCAGGCACTGATATTCGCCAGATCCAGGTATTGCTTGGGCATGAGAGTATACTGACGACCATGCGCTATACGCACGTATCGGCCGACACGATCAGCAAACTTAAAAGTCCATTAGATGATCTGTAGAGGGCAATTTCTGTGGTCTATGCCGTAAGAGCCTGACACGGAGTTGTTCAAGACTAAAAAATTTGCTTTTCAGGACATAGCCTTGTGTTGTGCCTATGATTATCCGTTTGTTCATCCTGACCTGTCCACGCGAGTCGAAACGGTACAACCGCTTATCATGTCCAAAAAAGTAGTTCGGGTATCCATCGATATCCCATACTCGCTCAACCAGTTGATTAACAGAAACTTTTTTTGCCATATAATTTGTAAAACTTCGTGTATCTGCCTATGATTGTAGAAACTTTTTTTAACCTTTAGGTTACTACAGCAAAGTTAGGGAATATGCGCCAAACAATTAATATTAACGCACTGACTATCAGTGCATTAATATTAAGCGAAGTTTCGCCCTTTATTATGTTGGGTGTTCCCCCAAACATGCTACGCGACGCAATGCCTATGCCAGCTAAATCTCACAGGGCACTTCTCACATGCTACGTTGGCGTTAAGCGGTCTTGTGTTGCTCTACTTGCTACGTGTCCGGTTGCTCTATGTCTCTTAGGGAATAGAGTCATCTATCAGGATTGGCGCGGGCGAGTAGAACGGTGTTGCATCAAATGAAACCCACATCAAAAATATACTTACATGACCCTATCAGAACAGATTGATGAAATCTTAATATATGTTGCAGAAGGTGGCTATATAGGTATTAGTAACGATACGCCTGATTTGTACAGGAAGGCAGTTAGCAAAATGAAAGCACTTGGGCTTATAGTCCCCCGTGCAAATACGTATGATTTGACCGACAAAGGCTATGATGCTATCGAAGTCGGCGGGTACGAAAAATGGAGGGAGTTAATAGCCAAGCGTGAGGCTGAATTAAAAAATCCATTGGTAAAGATTGATAATTCCATTTTTGGTAATAACAATTCCGGAAACAATGTAGGTCAAGATTTTGAAGTTTTCCCCCAAATCCAACCAGAAACCAGTCCTAGCCAAAATGCAAAACCAATAGCTACACACGAAGTGAAAATGTCCACGGCTCAATTTGTTTTTTGGTTGTTCAGCGCCTTAGTGAGCGGAATCGGTATAGGGTTCGCCATAGCCAAGACGCTATCTTAAATATAGTACATTTTTAAACAAAATAAAACACAAATAAACATTTCTGTCCAATACCCACCTAAAGAGATTAGAATTAATGTCGCAAACTGGAAAGATTACCCACGAGGGAGAGCTTGATTTAAATGGAATTATGTTGCCATGCTATGTCTTAGAAGATGGGACGCGCGTACTTTCATCACGAGGTATGCAAAATTCGCTCAAGCTGGTTGACGTGACCACTGTGTCAGATACAGCAAAACTTACTGGTGCAGCTTTGACCCGTTTTATGGGGACAAAGTGGTTTAAGTCATTGATAGTCAACACAAATAAGCTGGAACACTTTAAGCCAATTGGCTGCTATAAAGGCAACCAAAGAATCAATGGATATGAGGCAGTAATGTTGGCGGACTTTTGCGATGTTATGTTAGATGCTCGTAATAATGGATTAATTGAAAAAGAACGACAGGCGGTCGTTGCCGCTCAATGTGAGATCCTAATTAGGGCATTTGCAAAGGTTGGAATCATTGCGCTTGTTGACGAAGCGACTGGCTATCAATACACAAGGGAAAAGAATGAACTTCAAAAGATACTAAAAGCGTATGTTTCTGAGGAAATCTTGAATTGGCAAAAAACCTTTCATGATAGTTTTTACCGAGAAATCTTTCGACTAAGAAAATGGAATTTTACAGCAAATGATATTAAGCAAAGACCTAGCATAGTAGGCAAGTACACTAATCAGTTTGTTTATGAAATGTTGCCGCCCGGTGTTTTGCAAAAGCTTAAGCAAGTCACACCAAAGAACGCAAATGGAAATTATATATATAAGTTTCACCAATCTTTGACGCCCGAAACTGGGCGCGAGCATTTACGAAACCACTTAATATCTGTTACCACAATTATGAGCATCGCTAGAAATTGGCAAGAATTTCTAGATTTATTTGCCCGAAAATTTGGACAAACGGCAATAGATTTTGATGATCCAGTAGATGGAAAATAAATGGAGTAATCTTTGAGTTAACCTTCCTCTTTTTGATCATCCCCTAACACATACCCCAGAACCTTCTCATAAATCGCCATGTTACTTTCCCACTCCTCTTTCGTCATAGGCGTATATAGGTCTGCGGGGAGCGGTTCAGGCTCATTTGCCGCGTCGGTGCGGGCGGAAGGTAATTGTTCATCAGTCATAGCTTTGTCTATTTTAGAGTAGATCCAACAGGGTACGGGGAGTATGCGGGGCTGTGGCACCCAACAATTGAAGTGTGGAAAGGCTCCCTACGGTCGCCATCACACTTCAAGGCGTTGGGTGCGGGTCCAAAATGCGCTCACTAGTCGGGTTACCTGCGACAGTGGGGCAACGAGTTAGTTAGGCTGTTGCTCATAGGCGGTTTACGTGTGACAACGTGAACGCCTGAGTTAGGCAAGTAAAGCATATTAGGCAGCTTACCTGCGACAAAGGGAACGCCTTTCAGTCAAGAGTCCATTTTACCGTATGCTCACCAACCATAAATGTTAGGGAACCTACTTTTCTACGATTGAAGGCATCCAGTATTTGAGTTGCGTCAATCTCTATAGAATGCAGTCGTTTAAACTCTTGAGCCACATGCTCAGCCATTTTCTTAAAAATGTCTTTTCCCTGCTTGTGACAAACAAGCTGATCTGTATCTGAAACTAATACCTCAGCAATCATGGCTTCCATACAATTAGTAGATGATTTTCAACAATATAGCGGCTTTATTGTGAAAATTACAATGAAAGAGACGAAAGAGCAACAAATTGGTTGGCTTGGTATGCTTATGAGTATTAGACCAGGAACTTCACAGTTTGCTGACAAATTCCCATTGGCCACCTTAACCCTTGTTAACGACTGGGAAAATTACAGCATCGAAACTGACAATGAAATGCGTGAAGTTTCTATTGATGCTTCAGATGTGGAGTCAATAGAGATTTTGAAGCGAGTTCACTAAAAAGTAGTAAGTCAAGCTCACCGGCGACAGGCAGCAGGCCGCAAGGTCAGGCTCTCAGCCCAACCGGGCAGGTGTGTAAAGGCTTCCTACGGTCGCCATCAACACCTGCGGTCGTTGGGTGAACCGGCCATAATTGGGAGTCAAAGGCAGGTTACCTGCGACAGGTTGCAGGCCGCATAGGTCAGGTTTTTTGCTCGTTCGGCAGGTTTCGTGTGACAATGCAAACGCCCTGGTTATGTAAGCCTTAATAAGAGTCAGGTAGCTTGTGTTCGATAGGCTTAATATTTAAGTAAGTTCAATCAATGAAGAATATCTTACTATTTCTAACCATTTTTCTTACCAGTTGTGAATCTGAACCTGCATTTGAATACTATACTTCACCAGACAAAATCAGCAGTGTAACTTTAGTTAGGTATGAGGGCCGGGTTTATTTTACAAAAGGCAATTACAGTCGACGTGAAGTACCTCAAAGTTTTATTTGGCCTATATCCGGCATTGATAATGCCTATCTGTGTTATATTCACTGGTGTGGTGAAGATGGCATTGAGATACTTTCACCCTATGGAGAGTGGCTGGACACAGAGAAAGATAGTAAGCTAAAATTCAGAAAAATAGACGATGTTGAAGCCAATGCAATTAGACAAAACAAAACGGATAAATACGTCTATTGTTATGGCAACATTGCTCCGTAGGGATGTTATAACACTTGAAGCATTTTCAGTTGTCGTGCGACAGGACGCACGTCCCAGAGGAAAGTCCGCAGCCCAACCAGCAAAGGGTGTAAAGGTTCAAGTGAGTTTTGTTCAGTGAGTTGGCCCGCATACCATCAGCCCTTTGGGTCGTTGGGTGAAAGTCTAAGTCGTTTCGAGTGTTGCATTCCCGCCGACAGGCAGCGTGTCCCGTAGGGCAGCGATTAGTTTTCATTTTGGGGCCTCGGCTGAGCAGATTGTGGACTTTAACGTCCTAAGTTCCGGCGACAGAGCAAACAAATCTGTTGAGCAGATTTGAGGTTTAAGAGCTAAAGTTATGAATGACAAGACAAACACTCCGACTAAGGACATACTCATTTTTTTAGTCAGGGTACAGCCAACGGATTACACAAGTCAAAAGCGGGTCATCAAGTTTTACTTCATGAGGAAAATCTATTTTACAATTTTTTTGACTCTTCTTTGGTCATTGGTACTAGCTCAGGAAACTAAAACTGAAGTTCTTATATTAGGTACAGTCCATTTTTTTGTCACTAAGGATGATTCTATTACTAGTCCGAAGAAGCAACAGGAATTAGCTGTCATTCTAAATCAACTGAGACTTTTCGCCCCTCAACAAATATTTATTGAAAATCCACCTGAAAATGATAAGTTTTATTTAGAAATTTTACAGGAAATCGAGAAGTCGGGAAAAGACACCCAGCAAAAATGGATCATAAATAACGAAATTTATCAAATTGGTATAAGGCTTTGTTCTCAACTTAAATTACACACTGGAGTTGAAGGTATTGATTGGCGCACTCCAAATCCAGAAGATTCCATTATAATATATACAAATGGCTATGAGAAAGCTTATGTCAATTTTATTAAAAAAGTGGAGGAATATACCTTAAAACGAGCAACTTTGAGTAGAGATTCGCTCATAATGGATAAAGAAGGGTTTAAGATAGTAGAGAAATATAATAAAGAGTTGTTACCTTACTACTCGATAAATAGTAAAATATCGTTAAAAAATATTCTATTATACGCTAATAATCCTGCTAATTCAAAAAAGTGGTATTACGCAAATAGACTACCAAATTTATTGAGCGACGTAGCAGGTATTGGAGCAGAAATGAATAACGCGGATATATTTAGGGATTTTAGAATATATAGAAATGCTCTCAACAAATTGCGAGAGCAAACTAAACGAGTTTTGATAATTTACGGGGCCGCTCATGCCCACATTTTATCCGACTTATTTAGTATGGACGAACGCTTTAAAGTCATCGAAGCAGGAACTGTGATTAAGTGACTTTAAACTTAAGCTCTGTAAGGGCGGCTCTCTGACGACAGACAGCACATGGCTTCGTTGGGTGAAGCCAACAGGCCGTGAGTGCTAGGCGGGCTACCGGCGACAGTGGAACCGCCCCGACAGGCCAACTGTTTGGCTCATGGGTCGGTTTCGGTCGACACCAGAACCGCCCTGAGTGCGGGCTTGGACAAGTCGGGCGGCTCCCAGTCGACAAGGCAAACGCCCCGTTAAGGCAGGCTGGACAAAAGCGGATAAAGTGCGTTGTTTTGCTTCGCCCTGGTCTTGAATCGGTTCCGTGCGTGGTTGTCCGCTCCGCGTGGGGCAGGCTTCCGCTGACAGGGAGCACGTCCCAAAGGAGTGTTTTCAGCCCAACATAACGGGTGTGTAAAGGTGCAAGTGGTTCGCGTTCAGGTGAGTGACTCGCCCCACCATCAACACCCGTGGGCGTTGGGTGGCGGGAACAAAATGGGTTCATAAGGCTGGTTACCTGCGACAGGTTGCACGTCTGACAAGGCGGGCTTTGGCTCGTTAGTCAGCTCCGGTCGACACGAGAAACGCCCCGGTTAGTCAATCTTGGGTTTGTCAGGTGCGCTCCGGCGACAAAGGAAACTTGTGTAATTCGTACTATATGTTTGAAGAATTGCCCATCCTACGACAAGCAGGATTTTTTAAGGAATATGCTGAACTCAAGGATGATGAGTTAGTGAATAAAATTAGGCAACTAAGGCGGGAAGAATATGCCAAGATTTTTGAATACGAATACGAGCCGGAGGATTTCTCTCACATTGGTCAGCTTTTGGCTTATGATGAAAGAAAATATCTTGATATAGACCTTGAGGCAGATGTGATGTCAGAAAACCAAGTCTATGTGAGCGTGGTTGAACGCTTTTCTAAAGCGTCAGATAATCACTTCATGCCGACTGATATTCAGGAAGCATGGCAATCTGACGAAGGGCCAATCGAAGTTAGCTTTACTTGTAATGGAAGCCGAATAGTTTTTAAGCCGAAGTATCATGATGATTGGCTTGATGGAAAAGTCTTCACTGTCATTAATAAAGAGATGCAGAAGAAAACGGATGAGCGTTTTCTTATCTGTTTGGGGCCGAACGAAGAATGGTGGGGGCAAAATGTAGTTCACATTCGACTTAGCGAGATAGAGAAACAGCTATTGGAAGTTAAACTTGGCTGGGTTTTTCCTGATAGTGGTTCTCTTTTAGGCTCTTAGGGTAGCTTACCGTCGACAGGAAGCCCGTCCCGAAGGAGAGTTTTCAGCCCAACCAGGCAGGTGTGTAAAGGCTCGCTACGCTCACCATCAACACCTGTGGGTGTTGGGTGCGAGTCCATAAAGTGTTTGCGGGGTGGGTTCCAGTTGACAATTTGACGCCAGAGTTGGGCAAATTTGGGTCTGCATTTCCGGCTTGCTGGCGACAAGCCAAACGCTATGGTAAGGTGACATTTAACCAAAAAACAACCATTCAGTTTATGAGTAAGCAGTTGGCCGAAATGAGTTTAGATGAACTCAAAACCCAAGAAAAGTCTCTTAGGTTTATAATCCCTATTTTCTTCGGTGTAGTGTTAATAGGGTTAGTTAGTAGTGGTTATATAACTTATTGGGATGGATTCAATATTTTCACTGTACTACCTATTCCTCTTCTATTTTTAGTAGCTCACTACTATCGTGAGTTAAGAAAGATTCAAGCCGAAATTCATTCGAGGAATTGATGAGTAAAGGGCTTTACGGCAGTTAAAGTCATATGTCCGCTCCGCGTGGGTTGGCCTCCGGCGACAGGCCGCACGTCCCCAAGGAGAGTCGGCAGCCCAACCACCACCGTGTTCTGACGAACAAACCCCCGACAAATGCAATGTTTTGGTCTGTTGATTATCAGTTCGTTAAAAACATTGCATACATCATAATGAGTGTGTAAAGGTGTAAGTACGGGTGTCCAGTGGAGGGACTCGCCCGCCATCAATACTCATGGTCGTTGTTGAGTGCAAGTCCATAAAATGCTTGCAAGGCAGCGTTCCGACGACAGGGTGCAGGCCGCAGAGGTCAGGTTTTTGCTCGTTCGGTGGGTTGCGACTGACATGCCAACTACCATGACAAGCCAGGTTTTGGTTTATAGGCCAGCGTCCTTGCGACAGGCGAGCCGCCCCGACAGTCAAGGGTCAAAATAATACAGCAATACAAAATGCGAACCGGGCCGCCAGTGCGGTGCGTATTTCGTATTGAAAGTGCGGCAATCGGCGAGTTGGTGGCAATGCTAAAGCCAAGATTTCACAGATTTTAAAACCTAAAAAATACATGATTCGGACAGCTATTTTAACAACAACAATTATTACTTTTTTGACATCTTGCAGTTTCAATAAGGCTTTTCTAAAACCGACAGTAATTCCAGTAGCAGCAAAAAAAGTGACAATTAAGACTGAAATTGATACGACAATCATTAGTTTCATGGGCGATAGTCATCAACCAGTTCTTACACAAAAAAATGGACAAACTGTTGATTTAGATTATACAATAGCAAGTGTAATTTTCAAAAGTGCAAACCAGAACAAGTTGAATGGTTGGTTAATAAGACCTAAAAAGGTTTCACCAACAATAACTTTACTTCACTTTCACGGTAATGCAGGTGCTTTGATAAGTCAGTACCAAGCAATAAGCCCGTTCTTGAAAAATGGATTTCAGCTTTTTGTGTTTGATTATAGTGGATTTGGTTTTTCAGAAGGCGAAGCAACAAGAGACAATATTTATACTGATGCACTTTCTGCGTTGGACTATATCAAGTCAAGGCAGGAAGTACAAAATACTAAAATTGTAATTTACGGACAATCTATTGGTGGACATTTAGCAGCAGTTGTAGCAACTGAACAGCAACAAAAAATAGACGGTTTGGTTATTGAAGGTGGTTTTTCCTCCTACAAAGACATGGGAGGGCAGAAGCTTCCTTTATTAGGACGGCTTTTAACAAAACAAGGTTACTCTGCAACCAATTCAATAAAAAATTTCCATAAACCACTTTTAGTAATTCACAGTACAGAAGATAAAACAGTACCTTTTCACCTCGGGAAAAAGATATTTGAAAGTGCCAATGCTCCCAAAGATTTTTACGAAATCAAAAATCGGCATATTGACGGACCTAAATTTTATACAGATGAAATTTCATCAAAAATCAAAAAAATGTTTGTACCCTAAATAACAGACAAAATAAACACTGCCACCAACATTGTATTTTGGCAAGTGGGGCGGACGAAGTAATTGAATTTTGGGAATTCTATTTTAAATTTTGTTTCGGCGTACGGAAACTATCAAACATTTATAAGTTCCTGAAAATCAGTAATTTATATTGACAGGTGTTCGGGTGGACGGTACGTTTGTTCAGTTGAGGGGCTCGCCCACCATCAATACTCATGGTTGTTGGGTGGCGGGTCCAAAATGGGAGTCAAAGGCGGGTTACCTGCGACAGGTTACACGACTCGATTGATACACTTTTAGGCTCGTTTACCAGCTTCCGGTTGACACTAAAAACGGCTAGGTTGGGCAATTAGGCTTGAAAGGTGGGGCGCGGTTGACAGTTTATAATTGACTAAAATTTGACCTAAATCAGGAGTTATTGACCCGTGAGCAAGTCTGTAAAGTCAAGCGAGACGGCTTGTGTATTTGCCGAGCCTAACAGCAACATGGAAGCGAAGTTGCTTTACGGACTAATTCACGGATCTATAATGTTTGCCAAGTTTCCTTTTACCGCCACGGAACAAGATTTTCATTCATTTATCATAAGTTGGGTTGGCTTACTGGCTCAGAGAAAATATCAGGAAGCATATGATTCCGTTCTCCATCATGACTATTACGAATGGACTCCTGAACTTATGGAGTCAATTATAAATGGTTATGGCAGCGAATACGAGGAGGGAGAAACAAAATATGAAGTTACCCTGCCCGATGAAACTACAGATGAAGGCGACCGGTTTGACGTGATCTGGTATGAAGGTGAGGTAGTAAATTTTGTGGAGGGCAGAGAACGATTAGCGGAATTAGGCTATCAACTACCTTTGAATAATGACTGGAGTGATTTGACCGTGACATTTGATCTTGTAAAGTGTTTCGATGGCTTGTATTTGCAACTGAAGGAGATACACGTCTTTTAACTTCTCATGGGCAGCTTCCCGTTGACAGGCAGCACATTTCTATGTTTCGAGTAACTTTGCTTCATGGAAACAGGTGTTTACATTCCCATTATTTCGGATTACGGTTTCAAAGCCAACTTCGTCAACGAAGCTGATAGTTTATTCCTTCGTACCGCGCTTTACAGGCATTGATCAAATCGGATACACCCATTCGGGAGGTGCATTTTGACAAAAATGCGTTTGAAGCGTTGACTATTGACAGCCGGAGCGGCATCTTTGATTTGGCCTGTACCGATGAAAACGGCAGTCAGTTCATCGTCGAAATGCAAATGGGTTTGGCACCTCATTTTGTGCAACGCATGAAGTTTTACGCCCTGCACAAGTTCAACACAGTCGTAGAACGAGGAGAGTTTGATTATGCCAACCTGCCCAAAATCTACGCCATTGCCATTTTAGCGAAGAGTATTCTGCCAACGGCTCATTTTCATATCATTGCCAATTTACGAAGCGAGACCGGTGAAATCATTGATACTCAAATGACCGCACGGGCGGCCCCGGTTTATCACCGTAGAATTGGCTAAGTTTAACAAGCAAGTAGCTGAGATTGAGACTAATTTAGAAAAACTGGTTTATACGATGAAGACGCTCCATACAACCGAACCTACGCAGTACCCAGCTTTTTGGAATGAGGAGTGGCTCAAGCGCGCTATTGACGAGTTAGATACGCGCAAGATGACTCCAGAAGAGCGGGCCTACTTTGCTCGTGTGACAGCGGCTAATGCCGAAGCTGTCAAGGCTGAAAAGCAGAAAATAAAAGAAGCTGTCGAGCAGGGCGAGCTAGCTGTAAAAACTGAGGTTGTTATCAAAGCATTGAAACGGGGCAAACTTACGGTCGAGGAAATTGCCGAAGATAGTGGGGTAAGTGTCGATTTCGTTTTTGAAATTCAGCGCAGTCTCACCCAAAATCAGTAAGGCAAGTCACCAGCGACATGCAACAGGCCGCAAGGTCAACGCGAACAGCCCAACCGGCCATGTGTGTAGATGTCTCGCTACATTCGTCATCGGCACATGGTTGCGTTGGGTAGCGGGTCCATGATAGGGATGTAAGGCAGGTCACCGGCGACAGGGCGCCCGTCCCAGAGGTTTTTTAGCTTCCATTTTGGGATTTCTTGCGACAATGTGAACGCCCGTCATGTAGAAAAAACAATAAATAGCCAACCTATCTACTATAAAGCAGTTGTCCGACATGAGTAAAGAAGAACTCAATAGGGAAGTAAAACACTACAGATCCTTATTGTCATACACATGAGTGCATTGCTGGGTATGGTTCAGTAAGCAGAAACAGTTACGAACTGAACTTCGCTCACGGAGATAATAAAACGTGCTATCTGTCGTCCTGTTGGTGACAAGTAGTAAGTCCCGAAGTTAGACCAACAGCCCAAAAATGGCAGGTGTGTAAAGGTGTAGGACGTAACCGTGTAAATGCCCCCAATAAAGTAACTTTTCTTAACACTAACTTAGTCATATGAAAAGCCAGAAAATTGAAGAGATGAGCAATGAGGCTTTGCTCAAACACAAAAAAACAACACAGCTCGCAACGGGCATGTTGGCTGGGATGCTTTCGGTACTGCTAGTTATGGTAGTGCTTTTGGCAATCAAAAAAGGACTTGATGCAACGAGCATAGCTTTAGGCGTGATCCCTTTTGCCTTGATGCCAATACTATTTCTAAACTGGAACAATTTAAAAGCAATAAAGAAAGAACTCAACTCCAGGCAAAACGTGGTTTGAGGAGTAACTTGGTGATTTTGGCCTTGCTCAGCGTAGGGGGGCGCGAGCGACAGGCAGCACGTCTGGAAGTTAAGCCCTCAGCCCAACCGCCACCGTGTTCTGATGAACAAACCCCCGAAAGCTGTATGTTTTCTTTCCTATTGGTTATCAGGAGTTAAGAATATACAGCACATCCAAACGAGTGTGTAAAGGTTGTAGTGGATTGTATTCAGTTAAGTTCTACACCCACATCAGCCTTTATGGTCGTTGCGTCAGAGTCGAGCAGTTAAATACTAGTTTATAGTACGTTGAGATTTTATGGGGGCTAATGTCCATAAATAAACCTCACTTGCGCGGGGCAAAATATAGCCGGACTATATTTCTTGGCTCCAGTTGACAAGCCCAACGGATCTTCGACAGAGTGTATCTGTGGTGGTTTCTGGTTCCGTTTTACAGAACTAACTTTCTTGCGGTAAGACGCACCCAGCAAACTCAATCGACCGCTAACAAATTCAGCTTGCAGTTACAATAATTGACGCAAAATCTTGTAACGTTATTATCATTTTTAATACCTTGCACCTCTCACTTCTAACAGGATAAATTCTATGCTTTCCAGTAAAGATTACTCTAACATGACTCTTGAGGAGTTAATGGCAGAAACTAAAAAGTTGAAATCAGGAACAATCGCATCAGCATTTGTCATTGGTATGCTGGTTGGTGTAGCTGTGTTGTTAGCCACGAATGGTAAATTTCTGATTACAATTAGTCTGCTTGGTGTTGCTCTTTTTATTGGTTACAAAAATTCACAAAACAAGAAAGCCCTTCAGGCTGAGATCAGTCGTAAAGAGACGGCTCAGTAAGTGGCTTCTCGACTTCAGGGTCTCGGTTGACAATAATCAGTTGCGTAGACTACGTTGGAATGCCCAGCGTGGCTAAGGATGAAAAGGTAAGGACCATCTTGTTTCACTTGCGGATGAGGTCGTGCGCTGGGTAAACTGAACAAAAAGGCATGCAAAGCGAGCAATCAGCTACAGTGGAGGAGATAGTTTGTTGAGCCGTTGCTCACGGGCGAATTTTGAGTAAAAACGCTAATATTTAATAAATTTGCACCTCCAGTTGAATGGTTCTTTTGCCGGATAGAACCATTCAACTGGAGGGCCTTTTAGGCTACTAATTTTTCAAACGTTAGGAAACACTCTTCATGAGATTATTAGTCGCTTTTCTTTTTGTTAATCTTAGTTTAACGACGTTCGCTCAATCATTTAAAACGTCTAAGCCCGACAGCATTCGATTTAACATTCAGGATGTAAGCAATTTCTGGTCGGCCTATGATCAATTACCAAAAGCTGCGAGTCACGCGGATAGTTTGCAAATCATTACTAATGAGTATTTGAATAAAGCGAGTAGAGGACTTGAATTGTACAGGGAAATGTCTGGTTCGAATGCTGAAAGTTTTCTTGAGGTTATTCGTAAACACCCTAAATTGTTACAATCTATACGAGCTAATACGCTCGCCATTTCTACTCAGCAAGAGCCTTTATTAAAAGGCGTGCGAAAATTAAAAAACATCTATCCGTCCAGTGTTTTTCCTGAGTTGTTTTTTTGTGTAGGCAAGTTTGAGGTCGCTGGTAATCGAACAGCCGATATTTTATATATCGGTACTGAGCTTACCTGTTTATCCAAAGACTCCCCTCGCGACGAAATAACCAATCCCTACATCAAGAAATCAGCAGGTAATTTTGATGACCTGGACGTGGTATGTTTGCACGAAATAGTCCATTATCAACAGAAACTTGTCGCTAAAACCAACATAGAACAAGCCTTGGTGGAAGGGGGAGCGGAATTTATAGCTCATCATCTAACGCGTAAATCGACCATGCAAGCCTTATTCGATCAGATGAATCCGGCGCTGGAAAAAGAGATTTGGTCTGAGTTTACTCCTCAGGCGAACAAACCCATAGATGCGAACTGGTTTTTAGCTCTGGGCGATGAGCAAAAGAAACGGCCGGGTATGTTGGGCTATCTCATCGGTTTCCGTATTTGTGAGCGCTACTACAAAAAGGCTAAAGACAAACAGGCAGCGTTACGAAATATAATCACTCTGAGTGAGCCGCAAGCTATCCTCGAAGGGACCGGCTATTAAGTTGGTATTCATCTGCGCTGCCTTCCAGACACATCAGCAAATACAGACGATGATGTAATGATTACCTATGGCTCATGAGGAGTTTATCATACTGATTGCCTTTTATGGGCTGAATCCTTAATATCAGTATGTTTCTCAAACTATCGGCTCTCAGTTTGTTTATGTGCTTTGCCAGTGTTGCTACGCAGGCTCAGACGGTTAATACTTTATCCGCCCAGGAAAAGAAAGAAGGCTGGAAGCTGTTATTCAACGGCCGTGATGTAGCCGGATGGCATAAGTACGGTGCCAAAGGAGTTGGCTCTTCCTGGAAAATAGATCAGGGCGCTTTGAATCTGAATGTACCTAACCGCGTGGGTAACAAAGCACCGGATGGGGGCGACTTAGTGACTGACGCCGTGATTTCCGGGGATTTTGAGTTTAAAGCCGAGTGGAAAGTTGAACGCTTTACCAATAGCGGCATCTTTTTCTTCGTACAGGAAGATCCGAAATACAAAAATATTTTTGATACAGGGCTGGAACTTCAGGTGCTGGATGATGCCATCTACGAAGGAGCTGATGAAAACAAACACCGCGCCGGCGATTTTTTCAGTGTCGCCAACGCACGCGTTCGGGAGTTGCAGCCGGTGGGTAGCTGGAACAAAGTCCATCTCACGCTAAAAAAGAACAAGCTAACGGTTTCGCTGAATGGATTTAGTATTCAGGAGCACGACCTCAACAGCGCCGAATGGAAACAGCGCGTTGCTGCCAGTAAACTTAAAGATGCGCCTATCAGCAAAGGTCAGTTTACAGGGCATATTGGTTTACAGGATTGGGGCAGCAGCGTCTGGTTCCGGAATATCAAGATGCGTTCGCTCTAAAGCTTAGTCCAGCCGTACCCATAGTGTACCCGACATGCTTTCGCCGGGGTTTAGGATAGTGAGTCCTTCACCGTTGTTGAACGAATCTACGTTAGCTGTAAGCGGTTCAATGGCGATACCATCGCGCCGGGTAGGGGTAAAGCAAACCAGGTAGTTGAATTTGCCGGGACCGGTTTCCTGACCAACAATAAGCCGTACTCCTGAATTAAGCGAGGTCAGCACAGTTTCGGCGAAGGCGTCCTGACTGGCAGGGTCGCTGGTCGGCTCAATGGCAAAAGCGTTGTCTAACTGCTGGTCTTTTAAAGTTATTTCCCCGGCCTGCTCAGCGGCCTGTTTCCCTGATGGAATCATCTTCTCGTCGAGAATAATAGGTGTACGCGCTGGTAAGGACAAACTCATTTCATCAATAGCTTGATCGGCCAGCGTAAAGTATGGGTGCCACCCAAACGCAGACGGGCTGCGTCTAAGCCCCGTATTAACGACCGAATAGCTAACTTCCAAGGCACACATGCGGTCATCGTTCGCCATGCTGCCGTGTAGTAGCTGGTTTGCCTGAACTAATTTGTAGCTGACCGTCAGAGCGAACGGGAAAGGGTACCCTACTGTATCGCCAGCGTGATCGTACCGAACCACCAGTTGGGCATACGTTGAGGTTACCTCCTGACTAACAACGCTAAAAACGCGGCCATGCACAAAGCCGTGCAGAGCGCTGTCGCGTCTCATTTCGTTCATTTTCAAGGCGCAGTCTTCTCCCTCAAAATGGTATATGCCATGCCGTATCCGACTGGGAAACGGATACAGAAGCGCACTTGAATAGCTTTCGTCGGTGAGTAGTGCCTGGGGTGACTCTGGTGCCAGCAGTAAGGGTAAAAGGTAGCGTCCCTTGCGCAGAACCAGTCGGCGGAGAATACCGCCAAACTCAGGCAATACAGTAATAAATTCACCCGTTTCGGTATGTTCGAGTATGTATTCGGTGAGTGGCTCGGTGGCGGTAGCGGTTGGCAGCGTACCGAAAGGTTGAGTCGTTATCTGAAAAGGCATAATATAAAAGACAGCGGTCTGTATGAAAGATCAGGTCTGAAAGTATTCAATAAATCCGGCATCTGACACCAGACGAGTACCGTTGGTGGAGAAACCCATAAAAAGGTAATCCCTCCCAGGTGTGGATTGTTTCATAAGGCGGCTCAAAAATACCTACTGACCCACTGGTTTGTACCGTTAGGTCACATTTCTCCTTCAACACCTAGCCCAAAAAGGGCAAAATCATACCGCACGGGGTCCATTGAATCAAATTGGCGGAGCGTTTCGGTGAGTTCGAGGGCGGCTTTCCAGTCGGTTTGTGGACGGTCGAGTAGTTTCAGATGACGCGCTACGCGGTTAACGTGTACGTCGATAGGAATCACCAACTGCTGGGGGCGAATGCGTGTCCAGAGTCCGAAATCAACACCACGGTCGTCCTGCCGGACCATCCACCGCAGAAACATCAGTAATCGCTTGCACGATGAGTTGCGGGCCGGTGTCGCAATGTGCTTGCGGGTCCGTTCGGGAAAGAAATCGGTAAGGCCGCAAAAGCGATCATGAAAAGCGATAAGGGACGATTCGACAGTTTGTAGAGACGGGCTGTCGAATGGTTTGGTTGTATCGGGTAAAAAAGCGTCCTCCAGCGAGTCGTTTTCCCGGTAATACTGTCGGAAGAAATGTAGGAAATAGAGCGCGTCGGTAGCGTTGAAGGTGCGGTGTTTGAAGTTTAGAAAGCGTTTTAGATCGCTTTCTGCGTGATTCCGGACAAAGTCGTGTGGGGCTCCATCCATCAATTCCACTAACTCGTTCGCCTTTTTTAAGATAACCGGTCGCTGCCCCCAGGCCAAAACGGCGGCCCAGAAGCCCATCAGTTCAATATCCTGCTTCTTGTTGAAACGGTGCGGAATACTAATGGGGTCCCGCTCAATAAAGGAAGGCCGATTGTATAGATCGGCCTTCGTATCCAGAAACTCTTTTATTGAATCAATCTGTGCTGTAGTCAATCGTAATTCATCGGTTAATATAGATGCGTTACCCAGGTCAATCACTTGCTTTTACCACCACTGACGACCCAGGCCATTGCTCGGGAAATACCGGAGAAGGTAGCTAACAAAGCAGACATGACAAATGTGAACACGGCAATGAAGGGATACGCCAGTGTAAACATAATACTGAATGTTACGTAGCCTGGCGAGGCTTTCATTTGTTCGTCGCGCTTTTGATGACGTCGGGCAATGCGTTCTTCTTTGGTTTCCATAATTGAGCTATCGGACAATGTAACTAACCTCAGCCCGAAAACGCCGATCTACGGGTGAAAGTTTCGCGAATGCCTGAGTCGACAATTTAATTAAGATCTTATCATTAACGCCCGTATCAGGTAATCGACCAATCACTTTTACCCAGATACTCTGATTATTGAACTCATTGCGTACCTGCACAAGCGTACCAATGGGGGCTGTTCTGTGCAGAGCGAGGTACTTGCCGGAGCCGTCATTACCTTCAATCATTTCGGCAACACCGCTACTGGAAATCCGCCGACCTCGCGTTGGCATGGGCGCATCGTTGCCGGGTCGGGGCAGTTCGACTTCTTCGACAGGCTTTTCGGCTGGTTTGGCGCTGGCTTTCGTCTCCGGCTCAGCCGCCTTGCTGTCAACCGGTTTATTGGCGACGGGAGCCGACGAGGCTTCTGTATGGTGATCTGGTCTGGATTCGGCCGGTGGAGTAGGTTTGGTTTCTGCTTTATGTGGCTCGCTGGGGCGATTAGCAACGTGCGTCGATGCATCCGGTTCGGAGCGCCGTGGGGGCGTCTCAACGGGCTTGGGTGTTGTAATGGGCGCTGGAGCAGAGGGCATGCGCGCCTGATACGCTTTTTCCGAAACGATGAGCGCCTGACCAATGAGCACGCTGTTGCCCGGAAGGTTGTTCCATTTGCGGATGTCGGCCTGCGAAACGCCGTAACGACCGGCCAGACTGTACAGCGTTTGCCCGGTTTCAACAACGTGAATGCCCACCTTGGCCGGATCATCATTTTTAATAATGACTTTCTCCGCCTGTTTTTCCTGTTTAACGTCTTTAGGCTTTGGCGTCTCCGCTACGTTAGGGTCCTTTTTTTCTTCCTTTTCCTGTTTCTTTATCGCCTTGTCAATGACTTTGGCTTCTTTACGGGTCAGGGCACCGTCCGGAATCTGAATTCGGACGAGTTGACCATACTTAACCCCATCTTTTAGCTCAGGATTAGCGGCCCGGATGTCGGCAACGGAACGCTTATAACGCCGGGCAATGCCGAACAAGGTCTGCCCTTCATCAACGCGATGGAGAATGAACCGTTTGCCATCTTTCTTTTCAACACCTACTGAATCGGCAACCAGTTTGCTGGTTGGTAAAATCGGATGGGCCGCAAGAGGCTGTATAAATGCCAAACCCGCCAGCAGACCCAGACGAATGTAAATAGGAAGTTTTTTCATGGGTTGGTACTCACTGGTCAACGGATCGGAATACGTGTTAATGACCACGTTGCTAAACGCATTATAGCGTAAAATTAACGCAAAAATGCAGTTGTTGTTATGGAATGTGGATTTAGAGACCCAGAGTCATCCGTAAATATACTCTGTTCTAAATTTACTCTTTTGATCGAAGTATCGATAAATGTACGTTTATTGACTTGTTAAAAAACCTTAAACAAGAACCACATAAACAGAAGTGGTCGTTTGATGTTTACCAATAAAGTAGTGAAACGTTAGAAACGAAGAACTGCCGACGTTGAATTTACGGCGTCGAAACGGTCTTGATTCTCGCTTTTCACTTCTAACTCCTTAAAAAATTATGCAAAATTATTCGATACTCTGGGCCGACGATGAAATTGATCTCCTGAAACCCCATATCCTTTTTCTGAAAAATAAAGGCTACGATGTTACACCCGTAAACAGTGGGGCCGATGCGCTTGATCAGGTTGAGCAGACCAACTACGATGTTGTTTTTCTGGACGAAATGATGCCGGGTATGACGGGTCTGGAAACGCTCTCGCAAATCAAGCAGATACGTCCCAATCTGCCCGTCGTGATGATCACCAAGAGCGAAGAAGAGCATATAATGGAAGAGGCTATCGGCTCTAAAATTGCCGATTACCTTATTAAGCCGCTCAATCCGAATCAGATTTTGCTGTCCGTCAAAAAGATTCTGGACAATAAGCGACTGGTTACCGAGCGAACAAATATTGGCTATCAACAGGATTTTAGAAATATCTCCATGCAGTATAACGACCGCATGGATTTTGACGAATGGGTTGATGTGTACAAGAAGCTCATTTACTGGGAGCTTGAACTCGACAGTTCGCAGGATAAGAGTATGTCGGAGGTGATGAACATGCAGAAGAGTGAAGCCAACTCCGAATTCTGCAAGTTTGTGATCGACAATTACGAAGACTGGCTAAACGACCCCAAAACCGAAAGCCCTATCATGTCGCACCAGCTAATGCGCAAGAAGGTATTTCCATTGGTTGAGTCAACGCCCGCATCGTCCGGTTCAGCGCCTTTGTTCTTTATTCTGATCGACAACCTACGCTACGACCAGTGGAAAGTGATTCAGCCCTTACTTGCCGAATACTTTACTGTAGAGGAAGAGTCGTCGTATTATTCGATCCTGCCAACCACCACCGGCTTTGCCCGGAATGCCATTTTCTCCGGCATGATGCCCAGCGATATGGAAAAGAAACACCCTGATTTATGGGTGAACGACGACAGCGAAGATGAAGGGCTGAACAACCACGAAGAGGAATTCCTGCGTCGGCAGCTCGACCAGAGCCGTCTGAATGTTAAGATGTCGTACCATAAGATTCTGAATGTTGGTCAGGGTAAGTCGCTTGTCGATAACTTCAATAACTTGTTACAGAATCAGTTAAACGTGGTTGTGTACAACTTTGTCGACATGCTTTCCCACGCCCGTACGGATATGGCTATGATCAAGGAGCTGGCTCCTGACGAATCGGCCTATCGCTCCATTACCCGGTCGTGGTTTTTGCACTCACCGCTGCTTGAATTTGTCCAAAAAATTGCGTCGAAAGGCGGACGGTTAATTATTACAACAGACCACGGCATGATTCGGGTGCAGAAGCCCGCTAAAATTGTTGGCTACCGCGAAACGAATACCAACCTACGGTATAAACAGGGTAAAAACCTTGGATTCGACGATAATCACCTGTTTGTGGGTCGTAAGCCGGAGCGGTTGTTCCTGCCTAAGCCGCACGTTTCAACAGCCTACGTGTTTACCCTGGAAGATTATTTCTTTGCGTATCCCAATAACTACAACTATTACGTAAATCATTATCGAAATACCTTCCAGCACGGGGGCGTATCATTGGAAGAAATGATTATTCCGTTCGCGTACCTGAAAGCGAAGTAAGTGATTGGTGGAGTAACGTGAAGTGGGTGGAATGAGTGTAACAGGTGAAACAGGTAAAGCTGAATTCACTTATTGCACTCACTCCACCCACTTCACTGTTTACTTACCTCCCTAATAGTTGGCGAAGATATCTTCCATCATATAGGCATGAGTGCCCAACCATTTGGCGGTGCCATTTAGCTCCGTTACTTCAATGGTCATGTCGTTTCGAAAGTCACTTAAACAGTACTTGCTGATTGCCTGCTCAATTGTATTCAGAATAAAAGCGGCTGCTTTGGACAGGACACCGTCCACAATAATTATTTCGGGGTTGAACAGGCTAATGGCGATAGCGAGACCTTTGCCCAGTTGATAGCCTGTTTCGTGCAGAATATCGATGGCGTAGGAGTCGCCGGAGTTAGCCGCATTAATGACCTCGTCGATATCCAGCTGATCGACCTGTTCGCGAAAGGTGGCTAACTTGGAGACTTGACCAGCGAGAATATCGGTTTGCGCTCGCTTCACCACGGCAGAAGCAGAGGTGATGGTACTCAGACAGCCGATTTTTCCACAGAAGCATAACTCCCCGTCCGGATCGACCTGAATGTGACCTAGTTCGCCCGCAAATCCGCTGGCTCCCTGGAATACCTCACCGTTGACTACGATGCCCAAGCCAACGCCCCAGTCAATATTAATGGCCAGTACCTGCTTCTTTCCCTGCGCACCACCAAAACGGCTCTCGCCAAGTACCGTCGCTTTGGTGTCATTGATCAGGTAAACGGGCTTACTGAGCTGGGTCGACAGCCATTGCGGAAGGGACTCGCCCGTTTGGTGTAAATTTTTGTAAGTCAGGTTTAACCCCCGGCGGGCGTCGACCAGACCCGGCATAGAGATACCTACGGCAATAAGATCGTCGATGTTAATCTCAGAATCGGTTAGCGCACTGTTAAAGTAGTGAACCAAAGAAGTAAGAAAGCCCGGATTGTCGTTTAGTCTCAAGTCATAATCTCCGCGAAAGATCACCTTTCGCTGGACGTTCATGAATAGGATTTTTGTATCGTGAGTGCTAACATCCAGCACAGCTACATAATTGCTCCGGGTATTCAATCCAAATAAAACGGGTCGGCGGCCATTACTTCCAGTGGCGGTACCAATAGGGGTAACCCATTGATTATCGATAAGTTCTTCGACTAAAGATGTTATGGATGGTACGCTACTGTGTAGCATTTTGGTTAAATGAGCCAGTGTGCAGGTGCCCTCCGAATACAAGTGAGCGAGCACTTTCCTTTGTTTCTGGTTCTTTTTGTAATCAACAACCGACTGAGAGGCTGGTGTGTCTTCGTCAATGGTAAAAGTTGTGTTCATTTTAAATGGACAAGAAATAGTCGTTACGGAAAGTACAGATGTACGGAAGAATAAAGTTTATTTTCAAAGCAGGTGCTATACTTGAACTACTTATGAAGCTAATGGCTAATTATTTTAAAAACTAATCTAGTTTAAACTATAGTACTCGCATAATTCTTTATGTATACTAAAAAAAATAATAAAGGGTAGTAGGATTGGCAATACCTGAACTCATAGGGCAGACTTACAAAACCTATTTACTAAGTAAAGTAATCTAGTTCTACCTCCCCTGGCTACAGTTACAAAACTGCTTATCGGCCCAAGTTCATCAAAACTGTCAATCTGTTGCAAGGTACTGTAACTACTCTTTCAAAGGGTATTATCCAAGCTTTTCTTTTATGAAAGAAAAATTATTTTATATGTAGTATCTATTAATGAATAAAATATACTCTTACGCAAATCAATATTAAAAAAAATTATAAATATGATTCCTCGATATATATATTTGTCAAAAGACTGAATGAGTGAAACTACTCTTTCCATTAGCCTTATCAGTGTAAAGGCAGAAGCAGTTTAGACGTTCGGTCATTGGGTATGGTAAAATAAGGCTAAACCAGAGCTGCGAACAACTTCCTTTTATAATCTATCTCCAAGTACAGTTTAATCGAATAATTCTATGGCAAAAAGTTTACAGAGGCTTATTATCTTACTATGGGTGATAAGTACCCCCGTATTCGCTCAGACGATTTCGGGCAGGGTTACAGCGGGCAATGATGGCCAACCACTACCAGGGGTATCCATTCTGGTAAAGGGAACAACGTCTGGTACAATTACGGATACCGACGGTAAGTACACCATTGCTGCGGCAAAAGCCAAAGTACTGGTATTCTCGTTTATTGGCTACAAAAGCAAGGAGGTACTTATCGATAATAAAACAACGGTCGACGTTTTATTGGACGAAGACGCTTCCATGATCAATGAAGTTGTTGTAACGGCATTGGGTATCCCTAAAGAAGAACGGGCTCTTGGTTATGCTACCGTGGTTGTCAAGAACGACGCCCTGATCAAAACCGCTACGCCAAACTTTGCAACCGCTCTATACGGTAAAGCCCCCGGCGTAACGATCAACGCCACACCGGGTGGTGCCACCAGTGGTGTAAGCATCAGCATTCGTGGGCTAAGCTCAATTACCGGCAACACACAGCCGCTGATCGTGATGGATGGTATCCCCATCCGGAATGGTGAGGCCCGGAACACCGACTACTGGGGCGACCAACGCATACGAGGAAATGGTCTTCTGGACTTGAACCCGGCCGACATTGAAAACATTTCCATTCTGAAAGGGGCCTCGGCCGCAGCTCTGTACGGTTCGGAAGCCGTAAACGGGGTAGTACTCGTAACCACAAAAACCGGTAAAGGCCGGAAAGGGCTGGGCGTTGATTTCAGCGCGAGTTACAGTGTCGATAAAATTGCCTACCTGCCCCGTTATCAGAATGTTAGAGGGCCGGGGTACTTTCAGAATTACGCCAATGGCGGTCAGGATGCCAATGGCTTCATTTCATACGACACCGATGGCGACGGTAAAGGCGATACCCGCGGGCTGCTGGGGGCTACGGTTAACTTCGGGCCCAAGTTCGATGGTCAGCCGGTTATGGCTTTCGATGGTGTTATTCGGCCTTATGTGGCATCCAATAACAGCTACGCCAATTTGTTCCAGAATGCTAACAGTTCAAACATTAACCTGGCGATTTCCAAAGCAACGGACAATTCCACCATTCGCTTTTCGTACACGCGGCAGGATAACGGCATGATTAGCTATGGCGCTAAAAACGAGAAGAACATCATGAACCTGAACGCCAGCTTTAAGGTCAACAAAAAGCTGACAACGGACTTGATGGTCAATTACGTAAACCAGTATACGCACAACCGTCCGTTTAAAGTAGATCGTATGATTAACAACTTTACGGGGATGATGAACCGGTTCGAATCGGCCGACTGGTACTTCAATAAATACCAGACCAGCCAGGGTTACAAATACGTAACCGGTACAAACCAAAGCCTGACACCTAACGAGAACATCATCCGAAATGGCTTCAAAGGCGATATTGGCGATTACGTTTGGAGTACCCGCGCCAATACATACGATGAATACAGCAACCGGGTTATTGCCAGTATTACGCAGCATTGGCAGATTCTGGACAACCTGAAGCTCAGAGGCCGGATTGGTACCGACCTAACGTCGGAGCGGATTGAAGACAAGCAGCGCAGTTCAATTCCGCTTGCCTTTGGTTACTCGGGCTCCTTCGCCATGAACAACAACCTGTACAGCAATGTATACGGCGATGTGTTGCTTACCTATACTAAAAAACTGAACCCGGACGTGACCGTAATGGCATCGGGAGGATATACCGCTAACAAAATGCTCAATACCTACGTCGGCCGGTCGACCAACGGGGGATTGAGTACGGAGAATTTCTTCGATATCTCCGCGTCGGTAAACACATCAGGGGGTAGCAACAGCCGCGACAAGTCAATCCGGGATGCCTTCCTGGGTACGGTGAATTTTGACTACAAAAACTTCTTCTTTATTGAAGGTACCTTACGCCGGGATCGCACGTCGACCCTCGCGCCGGGCAACAACGCCTTCGTTTATCCGTCTTTGAACTCCAGCTTTGTGTTCAGCGATCTGTTCCGGTTACCCGCCGTTATTAATTACGCAAAACTGAGAGGGTCATGGGGAATCGTGGGTAACTACCCGCCTATTTACAGCGCCAACAATGCCTACAACCAGGGCAACCTGAGTATACAACAAACCGGTGGTAGTTCGGTATTGTACACCAACATCAGCAGCGATTACGGTAATGACAAAATCCGGCCCGAGCAGAAGCATGAATATGAATTCGGTCTGGAGGCTAAACTGTTCAGAAATCGGCTGGGTATAGACCTGTCGTATTACAATGCCCAGATCGTTGATCAGATCCTGCCGTTAACCATTGCCGCTACCTCGGGTGCCCGATCAATTCTGGCCAACATTGGTACACTGAGAAACCAGGGTGTCGAACTGGGTTTGAACTTTTCCGCAGTAAAAAGTGCCGACCTGAACGGTCTAAACTGGGATATAACACTGAACCTGGCCAAAAACAGCAATAAAGTAGAGAAGCTAACGAACAACTCCACCGAGCTGCTACACGCTGACTACGACGGTAATGCCGCCCAGTTGCGTTCGGTAGTTGGCCAGCCAATGGGTGATATTTACGTGCACGGTATTCTGAAAGACGCCAACGGCCGCAATGTTGTTGGGCCCAACGGAATCTACCAACTCGATGGTGCCAACTGGATAAAGGCGGGTAACGCCATGCCTAAACTAACGGGTGGTTTCCTGAACAGTGTAGGCTACAAAGGCTTCAATCTGGACGTGGTGGTTGACTTCCGGTATGGTGGCTCCATCATGCCAACGGGTATTAACTGGCTCACTTCGAGAGGCCTGACAGAAGAAAGCCTTACCGCAATGGATGCCGAAAGCGGTGGGTTGCGTTATTATAAAGATGCCAACGGCAAAGGCATTCAGACAACGGGCTCTGCCGGGCCAAACGGTGAGGTGGTTTATAACGATGGTATGCTGATGGATGGCGTACTGCCAACGGGCGAGGCTAATACCAACGTTATCTCTCAGGCGGTTTATTACAACAGCACCTACAACTGGGGTGGCCCTCAGTACAGCAGCTCGCGGTATGAGTTGTACGTAAAGGAAAACACCTATGTTAAAATGAGAGAGATCTCGTTGGGTTACCGGATTCCCGCCAGTTTGACCCGTAAAATTGGTACCCAGAACCTGACCCTGTCGGTGTTTGGCCGTAACCTGTTCTTCATCTACAGAACTATCAAGGATCTGGATGCCGAACAAACCAATTCGAGTACGCGGTGGGCAGAAAACATCAATAACGCTGGTAACAACCCATCGTTCCGCACGATGGGGGTAATGCTACGGGCCAGCTTCTAATCCTAATTCAATCATGAAAATGAAAAAGATATCTTTCCTGTTGTTCGCGGGGCTTTTGCTGGGAAACATCTCCTGTAAGGAGGCCGAGTTCACCGAGGCTTATCCAAACCCTGCCAAGATTGCTGAGACAACCGTCGAAAAACAATTTACCGGAGTTCTGTATGCCAACAAAGATTATGTACTTCCGGCGTATCGACATTACTTCGTTACGCTGAGAACTTCCCTCAATCACTACAACCAGGCCACGGGCTGGATCAACTCGTCCGGGCAGTATGTGCCGGGTTCGTCGGGGGTGGAAGATGTGTGGTATAACTATTACAACATGCTGACGCAGTACCGCGAGCTGCAAAAAGTGTACGCATCGAGACCCGCCGATCAGCAGGCAGACCGGAAGATCTTCATGCTGGCAGCTGCTGTTTACGTGTACGATTACACGCAGAAGATGGTCGACGTTCTGGGTGCCATTCCATTCAGCACAGCCGGTATGCTGAGCAGCAACGGGGGCGACTACCTGACGTCCAGTGCCAAATTCGATACAGCCGAAGGCATATACACCTTTCTGCTGGATGACCTGAAACGTATTTCAACCGAGCTTAATGGAATTACCTTAAATGCCGGTTACCAGAAATCGTTTCAAACGCAGGACTTCGTCAACAAAGGCGACCTGACGGCCTGGAAGCGCTATTGTAATTCGCTTCGGCTTCGGCTGTTGAACCGGGTATCGGATGTGGAGAGCTTTAAAGCCAGAGCCAATTCTGAAATGGCTGAGATTCTGGGCAACGCAACCACTTATCCAATCGTTGAAACCAATGCGCAGAATATTCAGGTCAATGTCTACGATATCAACACCGACCTTAACTCGAAAGGGTTTCAGGATGGGTTAGAGTCGGCGGGTTGGTTTGGTAACACGGCGGGTAAGGCAATGATCGACAACATGAATGCGAACAACGACCCACGTTTACCTCTGCTCTTTGAGCCAGGAGCTAATGCCAGCGGGAAGTACATTGGTATCGATCCTACCGCTACGGAAGGTGCTCAGACAACCCTCTTCAACGCGGGCCAGGTGGCAATTTACAACCGCTATACGCTGAGCCGGAATCAGTTTTTCCCCGGTATCCTGATCAATGCTCCGCAAATCAATTTGATTAAAGCGGAGTATTACCTGAGAACGGGTAACGATGCCTCGGCAAAAACGGCTTACGAAACGGCCATCACCCAATCCGTACAATTTTATAACGGGCTTTTAGCACTGACTAACGCTACCGGTATTACAGGTTCACCGATGCCTACGGCGGCAACACCTGCTTCTATCAGTACCTACATCGCTAGTCCGGCTGTTAGCTGGAGCAGTGCGACAACCAGCGCCGACAAGCTGAAGCTAATCGCTACGCAGAAATGGCTGCATTACAACCTGGTTCAACCGTACGAAAACTGGGCCGACATTCGCCGACTGGATTTCCCGGTGCTCAGCTTCCAGGTCGATAATGCGAATAATCAGACTGTACCTCCAGTTCGGTGGACGATTCCGGGCAATGAAGTAACGTATAATGCAGCGAATTACGCAGCTGTAAAAGCAACGGATAACCTGAAAACCCGAATTTTCTGGGATGTGAAGTGAGGAATGGCTCCGTTCGTATAAACCGGAGTTTGGCTTATGTAATAAAGAGGAGGCAGACCAGTTGGTTTGCTTCCTCTAATTGTTTTAAGGCTTTAGTTGCTCTGGTTCTCCAGCACCAGCAGTTGCGGAAAGGAGGTGATGCCCTTAAAAAGTAACTGGGTCATTTCGCCAACCGTGTGAAAATAAGAACCCAAAATAATATCTACATCGCCGTCCCGGTCAAAATCGGCGGCTTCCATTGTCAGCCATTTTCCATCGGCACCAGCAGGCGTACTAGAGGGTGTAAACGTCAGCTCTCCCTGGTTGGTAAAGTAGATAAAGCCCTGCTCTGGTTGCTCTAGGCTGGTATAAAAAGACGTGGCGGCTATGTCGAGGTCGCCATCCTTGTCGAAGTCGCAGGCTATGGCTTTTGCTGCCCCATACATGGGATAAAACCAGGCTTCTTTAAAGTTATCCTTCCTGTCGTTGATGTATATACGGACACCGTGGTAGTTTTTATTGATGGACGAGTAATCCCAATTGTCGCCGTTGGTCAGCAGAATATCCTGAAAGCCATCTTTATTAAAATCAACCAGCTCAAAATAACTGGAGCCAAACAGGGGAGAGAATTGGAGTATAGGTTTCTCTTTAAATTTCCCGTTTCCCACGTTGTAAAATATAGAAACCTCCTCCCGTGCCTGGGCCATCAGTACCATAATATCGGGCTTTTTGTCATGATTGAAATCGGCGATTTCGACTTTTCGGGCACCGGGAAAGGCTTTTAAAACATGTTCTTTGGCGGGGTCGAAGCCGTCGTACCAGAATAGTTTTCCGGCGTTGTTCCCAAATCCGCAGATAACTGCATCTTGTTTTCCATCGCTGTTCAGGTCGCTCGCTACAAACTGTACCGGGCGGGGAAGTTGCCGGATATTAACCGGGCTGGAACCCGGTTTGGCGGCTCTTTCCAGGGTCATAAGTCGGCCCAAATGCTGGTCTGACGGGCTAAAAACGCCGATGGTTAGTAGTCGTGGCGCGGCATTTTTCGGGAAGTCGATATCCGTTGGCGGGGTGTCGATCCACCATGTATCGGCCAGTTGAAGCTGTTTATCGAGAACGTACAACGTATTTTGCGCATCGCCAACGTAAAGCTGACCGCTTTGTGTATCGTATTTCAGCAGCGTTGTTTGCGGCACGGGTTTATCGCCGATTGTCACTTCCTTAGCCGCAAATAAGGGAAGCTCGTTGGTTACCGGCGCGTGGGGTTTCTGCGGGAGCGGTACTTCGGGGGCTGTCTCTTCATAATATCGAACGATCTTCTCCCAATCAGACAGGGATAAGGCCGCAGTTTCGGGGTAGATATGCAGCTGGCTAATGGCTTTTTCTTCTTCGGGTGCCAGTGGTTTCAGGGTATCCTGCCCCGGTAGTTTGAGGCCAAGACGCATCGCCATAGTAGGCAGTACCCCCGTAACCCAGGTCTTTTTGTCCAGAAGTTCAGGTTCCGGAAACAGGTGGCAACTGCCGCAGTATCGCTGTGCCAGTTGCTTTCCGGTGGGATTGGTTTCCGTTGCTTCAGGGTTGGCAGACATACTACCTGTTTCCTGTTTTGACGGAATAGAAAATGAAGCAATGACCAGAAAAATCAGTAGAAATAAACCGGTTCTAAGCGAGGGCATTGGCTATGGATTTACTGTAAAAGTTAAGAAAGAGAAAGGAAACGGGCTCGGGGGTGTTAAAAAATGGATATGCTGGTAACGTGCAACCGTATTCCGAATATACTTAATGCATGGGATCATTCTGCCAATTAATTTCATAGTTATTGATTGTTTTTGCAAAATAGTTGCCACGTTTTTAAAAAAATAAAATAACTATACCTTTGTTTCGGCTTATCTTTCGGAGGGTAGTAACCCATCCTTAGCCAATACTTCAGGTTATTTACTATGCTTAACTTATTTACCTTACCTGCTCTCTTCTTACTGTCGGTCGGTTCTCTGCTGGCTCAGCAGATCCCAGAAACCAATCGCCCTAAACCGTATTCGTTTACAAAAGGTCTGGTGGCCCTAACGGGTAGTCGCTACGGACGCGAAGCCATTTATACCGATCCACTGGCGTATCAACTGTATGCCGGTATCCTAAAACAACCCGCCGAAGGGGCGGTGTTTGGCAAAGATGAGCAGGGGGCTGATATCAAATGGATTGCGGTTACGGCCGATAGCCTGAACCGACTTCGGCTGCGGGGTGGTTTTCGGGGTAATGCTGGTGCCCCGGCCGGACCCGGCGTGGTAGCCGGTAACCTCCGGGGCGGCATTGGCGGGGGTGGGGGCTATACCTACCTGACTTACCCATCGGCTAAGGAACAGGTGGCGGTACTTGATATAAAAGGAAACAGCAACGTCTACGTAAATGGCGAATTGCACATGGGCGATGTGTATAGTATGGGTTATATGCACATTCCCGTTAAGCTTCGGAAAGGAGTAAATGAATTATACGTGCGGGGTGTCATGATAACGGCCAGTCTGAGTTTCCCGGACAAACCCGCCCTCCTGTCTACCGATGATCCAACTTTGCCGAGTATTCGATTAGGCGATTCGAACGCGTCGCTTCAGGGAGCGGTAGTGGTAGTCAACACATCGACGACACCACTCTCTGGCCTGCAACTGACCAGTAAACTGGCCGGTAAAACACAAACCACATCCCTGCCTATCATTCCAGCTTTATCGAGCCGGAAAGTGGCGTTTCTGTTCGACGGGAGTGGGGTTAACGCGAAAGGTCCCCAGCCCTGCGAGTTAACCCTCGCTCAGAAAGGTAAGTCGCTCGATACCGGTACGATTTCGGTAGAGGCTGTTCCGACCGGGGCATCATATAGCCAGACGTTCGTTAGCCACATCGACGGTAGTTTACAATATTATGCCGTAACGCCACAATCGTCGGCAACGACCGCTCCCTCGGCCCTATTCCTCTCGGTACACGGTGCGGGTGTAGAGGCCATCGGACAGGCGCGGGCGTACAAACCGAAAGACTGGGGCAATCTGGTGGCGGCCACTAACCGGCGGCCACGCGGCTTCAACTGGGAGGACTGGGGCCGGTTAGATGCGCTGGAAGTACTGGCTATCGCCCAAAAACGGTTCAAACCCGATCCGCAACACATCTACCTGACCGGTCACTCCATGGGTGGGCATGGCACCTGGTTCCTGGGGGCTACCTACCCTGATAAATGGGCGGCTATTGCGCCCTGCGCGGGTTACCCAACGCTTAAGGAATACGGTTCTGCCGATGGGGTGATCCCCGAAACCAGCAGTGACCCCTTGGAGCAGATGTTGTTACGGGCCGGTAATCAAAGCGATGTGCTGAAACTGACGAGCAACTACAAACCGCTGGGCGTGTATGTTCTGCACGGTGATGCCGACCGGACAGTTCCCGTAACCTACGCCCGGCAGATGCGCAAATTACTGGGCGAATCCCAGCCCGATATGAGTTATTATGAGTATCCTGGTGGCAGTCACTGGTTTGGCGATGAAAGTGTTGACTGGAAACCGCTGTTCGATTTCTTCAAATGGCACCGCATTGCCGTAGATTCTGCGGTAAATGACATTGATTTTATAACGGCTAATCCGGGTATCTCATCTGCGTATCGCTGGGCCGCTATTGAGCAGCAAACGCAGCCGCTGCTTTACAGCCGGATGCAGCTCACCCGTCGGGGAAAGACGATTGCCGGTACAACATCGAACATAGCCCTTTTGAAATTGGCGCTTAACGCCTTTGACGCCAAAACGCCGGTGACAATAACGCTTGACGGCTCCCCGGCCATTACTTACACGACTGCCAGCTCTCAGGATACAGTGTTTCTAAGCCGGGAAAACGGGCAGTGGAAGCAGGCACAACGCTCCGATGCAGCCCAGAAAGGTCCCCATCGGAATGGTACGTTCAAAGATGCGTTCAATAACCGAATGGTCTTCGTGTACGGAACGAAGGGCACAAAAGAAGAAAACGAGTGGAACTGGCAAAAGGCCCGTTACGATGCTGAAACCTGGTATTATCGGGGTAACGGAGCCATTGATCTTGTGGCCGACACCGATTTCTCGCTGGCAAAATACACCGATCGGGGCGTTGTGTTGTTCGGGAATGCAACCAGCAACGTGGCCTGGAAGTCACTTTTGGCTGATTGCCCAATTCAGGTAGAACGTAACCACCTGCGGGCAGGCGATCAGCAATGGGAGGGTGACGACTTAGGTGCGTATTTTGTCTGGCCCATTAAAGGATCGGCTGTTGCATCGGTAGCGGTTATTGGCGGAACGGGCCTCAAAGGAATGCGGGCAGCTTCGGCTAACCAGTATTTCGCCGGGGCCAGCGGCTTCCCGGACTTCATGATTTTTGGCCTTGACATGGTTCGTATCGGTAGTAAAGGGGTTCGGATGGCAGGTTTCTTTAACAACGACTGGAAACTGGTACCGGAACACGCTGTGGTTAATAGCCAGAAGAGCGGTACCGAATAAAGCTAAGCGGTTAGATATGAAGTACAACGTCTGAACAAGATGAATTAAACCAACGCATAGCCTCAGTTTCAACACCTGCATAAATTAGTGGAACTACTTATCTTTTTCTTACTGGCAAAAGCTGCGCATCATTGTGTAGCTTTTGCAGAATAATTTCAAACCAATGCTGGATTGTACAATTATTGGGAATAATTATATTACAATAAGCTATAGTAGTTATTAGCTTATTTAGTGTACATTTGCTTAAAACCTATTTTAAAAAATATTACAAACTTAGCGTTTCAAAGTATATATTTGCCAAAATAAGCATATGGATGCAATCTTTCTAATCAATAGAAAAGTGTTGCCTTATATAATTTGGTAAAGAGCTTTTTTTTAGCATAATATTTTAATTGTGTTTTCGACTGTACCCGGTAAGAGTGATATTACTCATACCTGAGAAGGTGTCTATCAACCCACTACTTATTTCAACAGAGTTCGTTTCATTAACTAAATCAAGTGTCTAACTACTATGAAGTCAAAATTACGTAGAGCCATTCCTGGGCTGTTTCTTTTTCTGGGAATATGGATTTCCGCAGCTGCCTCTCCCGTTTTTGCTGTTGACAGCGAAGTTACGGGCCGGGTATCGGACGAGAAAGGAAACGACGTGGTTGGTGCATCTGTCACCATCAAGGGAACCAATCGGGGTACCAATACGGATGCAAGTGGTAAGTATCGAATTGTTGTTCCAGACGGAAGTGCTGTACTGGTATTTTCTTACATTGGGTACAACAAACAGGAAGTTACCGTTGGCAACCGTTCTGTGGTCGATGTAAAGCTGGAGCCGGGTAGTGCTGTGCTCGACGAAGTTGTGGTAACGGCTTTAGGCATATCGAAAGAAGCCCGTAAGGTTGGTTATGCGGTTACGACCATCAATAGTGAAGCATTTACGAAAGCCCGTGAAACCAACGTTGGTAATTCGCTGGCTGGCCGGGTTGCCGGTTTAAACGTAAAGGGTACCAGCGGTGGTCCCGGCGGTACAGCTAAAATTCTGATGCGGGGTATGCCCAGTATTAACTCGGGTGGTGCGCCATTAATTGTTATCAATGGTGTACCCATGGACAATACCCAGCGGGGTAGCGCCGGCGAATGGGGCGGTGCGGATGGTGGTGACGGTATCGGTAACCTGAACCCGGACGATATTGAAACCATGACGGTTTTAAAAGGTCAGTCGGCATCTGCTTTGTATGGCACAAGAGCTACGAACGGTGTCATCCTGATTACAACCAAGCGGGGTAAGAAAGGTGATTACGCTATTGAATACAACGCAAACCTGACGGCTGATAGCCCGGTCAACTTCACTGATTTTCAGTACGAGTATGGTCAGGGAACGGGTGGCGTTAAGCCTACTACGGTTTCAGCGGCTCAGCAAACGGGTCGGCAGAGCTGGGGTGCTAAACTGGATGGCTCGCAAATCACCCAGTTCGACGGTAAGCAATATGCTTATTCGGCTCAGAAAGACAACATCAAAAATTTCTACCGGACAGGTACTAACTTTACCAACACGGTTTCGGTAACCAAAGGGGGCGATAACGGGTCATTCCGTCTGTCATTATCGAACCTTGATACCAAGTCGATTCTGCCAAGCAGTGGCCTGGGTCGTAAAACGTTTAACCTGACGGCCGATCAGAACATCACCTCCAAACTGAGTGTGAGCCTGCTGGCAAATTACATCGACGAAAAGGTTACGGCAAAGCCGCAGTTGAGCGATGGCCCCATGAACGCCAACAACGGTCTATTCCTGGCAACGAACATCGATCAGCGGATTCTGGCTCCGGGTTACAATACCACAACCGGACGTGAGATTATTTTTAGTGATGACGAGTACGTAACGAACCCTTACTTCGTAACCAATCAGTACGTAAACGACGTAAGCCGCAAGCGATTGATCTCGATGATTGCGACCAAGTATCAGTTTGCCGACTGGATTTATGCACAGGCACGCGTTGGATATGATAACGCCAATGACCGGATCTTCCGGGTTACACCCTACGGAACGGCTTACTCGCAGGATGCCAAAGGTGGTCTGGACGAGCAGTCGAACGCCCAAACAACCGAATTGAACATCGACGGGTTGATTGGTGTTAACAAGGCCATTACGCCCGACTTCTCTATTGATGCTATCGTGGGTGGTAACATCCGCAAAAACGATTACGAGAAAATAGGAATCGGTGGCGGTCCTTTTGTATTGCCTTACCTCTATAGCTTTAACAACGTCGTTAATTTCAACCGGAGTTACGCCTTTGCCAAATCGGAAGTTCAGTCAGCTTATTACAGCGTTGACTTCAGCTACAAAGGTTTTCTGAACATTAGTACAACCGGTCGCTACGATACGTATTCATCGTTACCCAGTTCCAACCGGAGCATTTTTACCCCATCGGTGACCGGTGCATTCATTTTCTCCGAATTTGTAAAATCGCCAGCGCTGAGCTTTGGTAAGCTGCGCGCATCCTATGCCGTTACCAGCGGTGAGCCAGGTGCCCCTTATGGAACCAGTGTTTATTACGGCGTTGGCAGTGCAATTAATGGTGTGCCAACGGGTAACTTCAGTTCCAGCCTGCCAAACCTGTTCCTGAAACCCTTTACCAAGAGCGAAGTTGAAGTTGGTTTAGAACTTAAGTTCTTCGGTAACCGCTTAGGGTTCGATCTGGCCTATTACGACCAAAAGACGAGAAATGAAATCCTGCCTGCCAACTATAGCCCGGCAACTGGGTATACGAGTGGGGTAGTAGCTACCGGTTCTACCCAGAACCGGGGTCTGGAAGTGCTGATAAATGGCACGCCGGTGAAAACGGCTAAATTGGCCTGGAATGTTTCGTTTAACCTGACTTCGGTTAAAAACAAAATTCTCCAGACCGATGCCAATAATAATCCGCTGGGTCTGGGCTCTAACCGCGCTACCCTGGGTAATGCGACTACCAATTTCGTTGTTGGTGAATCGGGTCCGCAAATTCGGGCGTACGATTATAAGTATGCATCGAACGGCCAAATCATTGTGGATGCATCCGGCCTGCCGGTTCGGGGCGACCTGATCAACATGGGTACGGTATTACCAACGCTCTACGGTGGTCTTAATAATGAGTTCTCGTTCGGTAATTTTAATCTGGCATTCCTGGTCGATTACAACTACGGCAACAAGATTCTTTCGGCTACTGAAAACTACGCGTACCGTCGGGGCTTGCACAAAGCGACTTTGGTAGGTCGTGAAGGTGGTATCACAACCGGTGTTGTTGAAGGGGGCGCTGCCAATACGGTTACCGCTACTGCCCAGAACTATTATACAGCCCTGGCCAACAACGTAACCAAACTCAGCGTGGTCGATGGTGATTTCATCAAAATGCGTCAGTTGACATTTGGCTACAACATTCCCGCCAGTGTTTTGACAAAAGTGCCCCTGATTCGTTCGGTTAATATTTCTTTCGTGGCCCGGAACCTGTTCTACATCATGAAGAAAACTACCAACATCGATCCTGAGGCTACGTTCGGTGCTAACCTGCGTTACGCTGGTATTGAAGGAACAAGTCTTCCATCAAGCCGTAACTACGGGGTTAACCTAAACATTCGGTTCAAGTAAGGTATATCTATCAAAAGTTCGGTGTGCAAGGCGTGGTGGTGAGTTCAGAACTCACCACCATACACACCTAATAAATACAAGAATCATGAAAAAAAGACTGATAGCATTAACCCTTGTGATAGGGTCTTTACAGGTTTCGTGTACCGATAACTTTGACGCGATCAACACCGACCCAACCCGGGCTTCGGCGACTATATTCGATCCTAATTTGCTGTTGCCAAGCACTCAGTTTAACCACGTAAGTGCTATGGCGGGGTACAGTGGCCCTATCCTGTTCCAGAGCATGTGGGTGCAGATTTTCGCATCGACTTCTTCGGGCGCGGCCAACTATTATTCCAATGCTGACAAGTATGTTATTTCGAGCAATACGAATTCATACCTGAGCAGTACCTGGAATGGTAATTATGGCGCGGCCAGCTATGCGTATGAAATGGAGCAGCTCACCAAGGATAAACCCGCGTTGGCTAATTTGAACAATATCGCTAAAATCATGCAGGTGCAATGCTTAGCGGCTATTTCCGATACCTACGGTGATCTGCCCTATTCGCAGGCACTACAGGCCAAAGCCTCCGGTACGACTTTGCCGGTTTATGACACGCAGGAGAGCGCCTATAAAGCTATGCTTGCTAAACTCGAAACTGCCACAGCAGCCCTAAGCCCAGCCACCCTATTGCCAACCAACGATGCGTTTCCCTACAAAGGAGACATCACCAAATGGAAAAAATACGGCTACTCGCTCATGCTCAAAATGGCAATGCGCTTAACCAAGGCTGACCCGACAACTGCTAAAACCTACGTCGAAAAAGCCGTTACGGGTGGTGTTTTCACCAGTGTCGATGACGACGCCTACGTTCGTGCCGACAACGCCAATGGCTATGGTAATGGTAACGGGGGTGCCCTGAGCACCCTGGCCGACATCTATCAGGTTCGGTGGAGCAAAACGATGATCGACTACCTCAAAGCAACGAACGATCCGCGTTTGAGCGTTGTCGCCGAAGTACCGGCAGACGGGCTGGCGGCTAATCAGTCGATTGCTGCCCCCGGCAACACAACGCCCGCTGCTCAATTAGGCTTACCCAATGGCTATGACCTGAACGGTGGAGCTACGGACATCAGCAAATCGCCGGGCTATCCGGGTGGAACGGGTTCGGGTGCCGATGCTACCCCAATCGGGAAATATTCGCGGCCTACGCAAGTTTTACGCGACCGGAATGCTCCGCTATTTGTACTGACCTATGCTGAGGTTGAGCTTTTGCTGGCCGAAGCGGTTACCCGTGGTTTTTCGGTGGGCGGTACGGCTGCCGGGCACTACAAAAATGGTGTGGTAGCGGGTATCCTGGCGCTGTCGCGTTATGGAGCAGCGGCTACCATCAGTTCGGCGGTGGCAACGGCTTATGCTGATGCCAACCCACTGGTACCCGCCAATGCCCTGAAGCAGATCAATGAGCAGTACTGGGCAACCACCGGCTTGCTGCTGAACTTCTCGGAAGCCTGGAATAACTGGAAACGTTCGGGCTTCCCTGTCCTGACACCCGTAAACTACGTTGGTAACTTCTCGAATGGCGCAATTCCCCGTCGGCAGCCTTACCCAACGGGCGAGGCCACGCTGAACGGTGCCAACTACAGTGCCGCTGTTAGCAAACTCTCGGGTGGTGATACCTGGACGTCTCGTGTCTACTGGGATAAATAAGTCGTTTTAACACCCAAAAAAGGTAAGATGGTCTCGTGCTATCTTACCTTTTTTGGCTTATATTGACTGGCTAAACTGGTGAATACTACTGCTCTCTCGTGGTTATCCCGCTTCGTAATGCCAATAAAGTGATGAATAGCCAATTTCCTCATCGTACCTATAAAGACCTGCTCTATTTCTTACGGTATTCTGTCCATTTCTCGTGCTTCCTGACGTTCCTGTGTGGCTCTGCCGTGTGTGCACAGAATCCGCTCTTTCAGCTTCTTGCCCCTAAGCAAACCCACATAGACTTTAAGAACGATATTGACGAGAACGAAAGCCTGAATGTGCTTTCCTACGAATATTTTTATAACGGGGGAGGAGTTGCCGTTGGCGATATTAATAATGATGGCCTGCTGGATTTGTTCTTTACCGCTAATCTGAAAGCCAACAAACTGTACCTAAATCTTGGTGGATTGACGTTCAAAGACATCACCAGTGAGGCTGGAGCCGGGCTGGTCGGTAGATCGGGCGGCTGGAAAACGGGCGTCAGTATGGCCGATGTCAATGGCGATGGCTGGTTGGACATTTATGTCTGCTATTCGGGCAAAGGCGATGAGAGCAAGCGCCGAAATCAGCTCTTTATCAACCAGGGAGCAGGCCCTAAGGGAAGCGTCCGGTTTGTGGACCAAGCGAAGGAATACGGCGTCGACGATAATGGCTACAACACCCAGGCTACCTTTTTTGACTATGACCGCGATGGCGACCTCGACCTGTTTTTGCTGCATCACAATGTCAAGAAGTACGACAACATGGAGCTGGCCAAACTGCACGGTGAGACCGACCTGCTGGCTGGCAATAAACTACTCGAAAACAGGAATGGCCACTTTGTCGATGTATCCCAGAAAGAAGGCATCCATCAATATCCGTTAACGTTTGGCCTGGGCATGGCCGTAGCGGATGTCAATAAAGATGGATGGCCGGATATTTACGTAACGAACGATTACAACGAGCCCGATTACCTTTACATTAATCAAAAAGGGATTGATCTGGCCGCCCGGCGAACGGGTGGACCGGCTTTCAAAGACGAAACCCAATCCTGTTTCCGGCATCTGGCGCAGTTCTCGATGGGCGTGGATATAGCCGATTACAATAACGATGGCCTCCCCGACATCATGTCGCTGGATATGTTGCCCGAAGATAACCGACGTCAGAAACTGTTGCAGCTTCAGGAAAACTACGAGTCGTTTGAGTTGATGCAGCAGCAAAAACTACAGCGGCAGTACATGCGGAACATGCTTCAACTGAATAACGGCGACGGTACATTCAGTGAAATTGCGCAGACGGCGGGCGTGTCGAATACCGATTGGAGCTGGTCGCCATTGCTGGCCGATTTTGACAACGACGGCTATAAAGACCTATTTATTACGAACGGTTACCTGCGCGATTACACCAACAAAGACTTTTTGAAATACTGGGGCGACTACAAGATCAAAAAGGCAATTGATCGGGAGCCTGTGCAATTGATGGACCTGGTGAAAGCCATGCCCTCTACCAAAATTGCCAATTACATTTTCAGCAATAATCGCGACTTAACTTTCACCAACAGACAGCGGGAGTGGGGCTTTCAGACGCCCGCAATCTCAAACGGGGCCGTTTATGCCGACCTCGACAACGACGGTGATCTGGAACTGGTAGTCAACAATATTAACGAACCGGCCTTCGTGTACCAGAATATGAGCCGGGAGCAATCTGCCAACGGATTTCTCCAGCTAAAACTAGTGCCTTCCGGAAAAGGCAAGACCGCGATCGGAACCAAAGTCACGCTCTTTGCCAATGGTGTTTTACAATATCAGGAAGTAAATCCGGTGCGGGGATATTTGTCAAGCCAGCCGCTGACGCTTCATTTTGGTGTGGGAACGGCCTCTCGTATTGATTCCCTTACCATCATCTGGCCGGACCAGTCCCTACAGAAGCTAACCGGTGTTGCCATCAATCAGCAACTGGTGGTCCAGCAGCAGGCTACGACAGTAACGGGTAGTCGTGAGCTGGCTCAGAAAAAGGGAACATCTGTATTTACAAAAGTAGATCCGATTCTGGCGCATACACACGAAGGGTTTCAGGAAAATGATTTCAAACGTCAGCCGCTCATGCTTTGGATGTATTCGCATACAGGGCCGATACTGGCAAAGGGCGACATCAATAAAGACGGTCTGGACGATGTATTTATCAGTGGCGATCAAAGCAAACCTGCTGGCGTCTGGATGCAGCAACAGAACGGTACGTTCAAGCAGAAAGACGGGGTGGTCATTGGCGACGAATCGATTTCATCCATTTCGGCTGCGGTCTTTTTCGATGCCAACGGCGATGGATTTGACGATCTATACGTAGCCAAAGGAGGGTATTCACTGTTTGAGATCAACACCACGTCTTTTCAGGATGAACTGTATCTAAATGACGGGAAGGGCAACTTGATTTTGTCAAAGGCAGCCCTGCCAAACCTGAGCGCCAGCAGTAAATCATGCATTCGGCCATACGATTACGATCAGGACGGCGACATCGATTTATTTGTGGGCGGACGGGTGGTTCCCGGCCGTTATCCCGAAGCACCCGTTTCCTACCTGCTCCAGAATACCGGCACCGGGCAGTTCAAGGCGGTACCCATTCCATTTGCCAAAATAGGGATGGTAACGGATGTGAAATGGGCCGATATGGATGGCGATGGCCGGGCTGATCTGGTGATGTGTGGTGAGTTCATGCCCATAAAAATCTACCTGAATACAAAAGATGGGTTCGTCGATAAAACGAGGCAGTATTTCCCGGAAGAAGAAAAGGGGTTCTGGCTGTCGCTCACGATTGCCGATGTGAATGGCGACGGGCAGAATGATATTCTGGCTGGTAACCTTGGTACGAACTCACAGATCAGGTTTTCGTCAAAAGAGCCTGTCGAACTGGTCTACGCCGATTTTGATAACAATGGGTCCATCGATCCCTTTTTTAGTTTTTTTGTTCAGGGAACGTCGTATCCGTTTGTGAGCCGTGATGAGCTGAACGACCAGATCTACGCCATGCGTAAGAAATTTGCTTTTTACAAAGACTACGCCAATGCGACGATCAACGCGATCTTTCCTGCCGACGAGTTGGCAAACGCGCCAAAGCTGACCGCTTCGGAGTGTCACTCAGTCTGTTTTTTGTCGAAGAAAGGACAGTTCGAAAAACAGATTTTGCCCATAGAAGCTCAGTTCTCCCCGGTTACAAACATGGTATGTGATGATTTTGACCAGGATGGGCAACTGGACGTGTTGCTGTTGGGTAATAAATCGGATAACCGGCTAAAACTAGGGAGCATGGACGCTAACTACGGTTGTTTCCTGAAGGGAAATGGGAAGGGAGTTTTCACCTACGTGAACCAGCCGGCTTCGGGTTTATCGGTGATTGGTGACGTTAAGTCGGTTATTGACATCGGCATCAATAAAAACAAGTATTTACTGATAGGGGCCTTCAATCAACCGTTACAGGTCTATAAAAAGCAAAAGCCATGAACCGGGTTCTATTTATTTGTCTTTGGCTGGGGTTACGCTTTTTGGCGAAGGCGGAGACTCCCCCAAAAGAACTTGGTCGGCATCTTCAACCAACGGTTTTTGCGGTAACTATGGTGATGATCCATGATGTGGTCAATCCGCCCGCTGCCAGCCGTTTTTATACCTATTGTTTACTGGGTGCCCACGAGATTGTGGCCCGACATCAGAAAACGGTGGTATCGCCAACCGCTTTTATCCACAGTCTTAGTGAGGTGAATCTGGATGTTGCTAAAGCCGACAATTATCAGATAGCGGCTCTGTACTGCATTCTGGAAACGGGGCGGTTGATTCTGCCATCGGGCTACATGCTGGAGGAGGAAGAGAAAAAACTACTTGATCAACTCAGGGCCGAAAAATACCCGGAGTCGGTTATTCAGCAATCAGTAAGTGTGGCGCAGGAGATGGCGAAAAAAATACTGACCTATGCCGCTGTCGATAATTATCGAAATCTGAGCGCCCGCACCCGCTATCGACCCAGCAAGGCCGATGGCTTCTGGTACCCAACACCACCGGCGTATATTGAGGCTATTGAGCCACATTGGCGCATTATTCGTCCCATGATAATCGACTCCTGTAGCCAGTTCAAACCAAAACCCCCGGTTGCCTTTAGTAAAGACACCACGAGTGAGTTCCATAGACTGGCGCAGGAGGTATATCAGATAGGCAATACGCTGACCGACGAGCAACGGTTTATCGCGTCGTACTGGGATTGTAATCCGTTTGCGGTCAATACCTCGGGCCACATGTCGATTGGGTTCAAGAAAATAAGCCCTGGTGGCCACTGGATGAACATAACAAGCCTGGCGGCTGCCAAAGCCGGACTATCGTTCGATAACGCCCTGATGGTGCAGTCACTGGTTGCCATGACGCTGATGGACGCTTTCATCAGTTGCTGGGACGAGAAATACCGCAGCAACCGAATCCGCCCAGAAACGGTCATTAACCGCTACATCAACGTGCGCTGGCAACCGCTCCTGCAAACGCCACCTTTTCCGGAGTACACCAGCGGCCATAGTGTTATTTCTACTGCCGTGGCCGAATTACTGACGTATCTGATGGGCGATAATTTTAACTTTACGGACAATACCGAAGTGATTTTTGAACTGCCCGAACGCCGGTTTACTTCCTTCCGGCAAGCTGCTTCGGAGGCTGCTATTTCCCGGCTATATGGCGGCATTCATTACCGCGATGCCATTGAAAACGGGCAGGCTCAAGGGAAAGCAATTAGTGAGTTTGTTATTGGACGATTAAAGAAAGCAGGGATCAAACCAGTTTTTTGAAAGCTACTTGGCTAGTGCGCTTATAACGTTTGAATGAACTGTGTCTGGGCCAAGCTCCAGCTTGGCCCAGACACAGCCACTAACTTGCATTAAACTTCCTGTTCCAGGCAGGCACTAGAATAGCCGCTTGCGTTTATACATATTCGGCAGGTTGGTTTCAAACAGCGTGTACGGGTCCTGGTAGAATTTAAGGAAATCCGGAGCGCTGGCCTGACCAGGATATGGGGCGTAATAGTGCGTGGCGCTTTGCCGATCGTTTCGCCAGACGAGCACATAAGAAAGTCTCATTTTCTCCGCCTTCAGAGCTTTTAGCAACGTGTTTGTCCACCAGGTTGTATCGGGGATGGATTCCAGACCTGTTTCTGTGAAAGCCGCCAGTTTTCCTGATTTCTGAGCGTAGTCGGATACGATCTTGAGTTTCTGAATACCGACGTCTACATTGTAGCGTCCGTTTCGGCCAAAGTCGGCGTAATTATCCATGCCGAGCATATCGACCCACTCATCACCCGGATACCGTTCCAGATACTCGGCCTCCGTTTTGAACAGACAATCGGGGGAGAAGGCATAAATGAAGTTATGTACCTGAAGGCTGTCGCGCAGATAAGAGACCGTGAACTGCCACAGCGCAATGAAGTCCTCGCGTTTGCAATGAGGTTTTCCCCACCAGAACCAACCCCCGTCAAATTCATGATACGGCCGAAAAATCATGGGTGCCAGTGTCCCGTCTTTCCCCCTCACCGAATTTGCCAGATCGGCAATGGTACGAAGTATTTCTTTGTACTGCTCATGATGAGAGCCGCCTGGGATCAGTAATGATACGGCGGGTGCGGAAACACTGTCGACCCAATAAAAGCCACCTTTTGAGGCCGGGTTCGACAAATGCCAGGCCACGGTGGTTACGCCACCCCGGTCATACGTGTCAATAATCTGCTTTCTGAGTGACGCTTTGGCCTGCTCAATAGCAGCGGGCGGCCTGCCGGACAAGCCGCTAAAATCGACCCCGATAACGGCCGGGTGCGACCCGCTGACAGATTTAACGTCGGAGCGGTTAGCCTCACCTGCCCAGCCATGCCCGTATTCTGTAGCATGCTGGTGACCGAAAAGAACATGCTTTTTGGCAAGCCGTCGTAAATTTTGGTATAATGCTTTAGTCTCTCTGGTGGCTTTCGAATCGATAGGTTTGTTCCTGAATTCCCTGGCCAGGAGTGGTCCGGTACGCGAAAGTGTTGATAGAAGAAGGACTAAGGTAACTGACCTGAGGCTGAAGTACATGTGTTGACTATTTTAAGGATTCGGATGGTAAAACTCCTGAATCAGTATCAAAAATAAGTCGACAGCCTATGGCTTGCTTACAAGTCGTTGAAAATTTGGGGTATATACTAGGGGAGGGGTTACCCTTTCAACTCAACAACCTGACCATCCTGGCAGCGAAGTACGCGGGCCGGGTATTTATGCAGCAGGTCGTAGTTGTGCGTCGCCATCAGAATGGCGGTTCCGGCATTGTTGATGGACTGGAATACTTTCATGATCTGGTCGGCCACGGAAGGATCCAAATTGCCGGTAGGCTCATCGGCAATGAGTATTTGCGGTTCGTTCAGCATGGCTCGGGCCACCACTACCCGTTGTTGCTCACCACCAGAAAGCTGATGCGGCATCTTTTTCTGGGCGGTTCCCAGACCAACCTGCATGAGCACTTCGGCGATGCGGTTGTTCATATCTGTTGTATTTTTCCAGCCAGTTGCTTTCAGAACGAATTTAAGATTGTCTTCGACCGTGCGGTCAAAAAACAGTTGAAAATCCTGAAAAACGATGCCTATTTTTCGTCTGAGCTGCGGTACATCGCGGGGTTTGAGGGCATCCAGCGGGTAGCCCGCTACTAATCCCTTTCCATTCTGTAGCCAGAGGTCGGCATACAATGTCTTCAGCAGTGACGATTTTCCGCTGCCCGTTCGGCCGATGAGATAGACAAAATCGCCTTTGTTAATCTGAAAGGATACGTCGCCCAGTACCAACTTCTTTCCCTGATAGATGTCGGCATTAGTGAGCGCGAGAACGGGTTCCGTCGAAAACATAGTATTTAATAGATACGAGGTACGACCTGCAGTGTCGATTCCGCAAACCGTACCTCGTAATGTAACAATTTTTATTTTACCGGCAGATTAGCCTTCTCGTGGTCGGCCAGGAATTTAGCCAGACCGCTGTCGGTGAGCGGGTGGTTCAGCAGCTGCTTCATAACGCTCAAGGGAGCCGTCATGATATCAGCACCAATCTCCGCGCACTGAATTACGTGCATTGGGTGACGAACCGAAGCCGCCAGAACTTCTGTCGAATAGCCGTAGTTCGTGAAGATGGTAACGATCTGCTCGATCAGCGCCATACCATCGGTCGCGATGTCATCTAACCGGCCAACAAACGGCGACACATACGTAGCGCCAGCTTTCGCTGCCAATAGAGCCTGACCAGCCGAGAAAATCAGCGTACAGTTGGTCCGGATACCTTTTTCAGAGAAATATTTGATCGCTTTGATGCTATCGCCACTCATGGGCACTTTTACGACGATATTCTCGTCGATATCAGCCAATTCTTCACCTTCTTTGATCATCTCATCGTAAGTGACTGAGATAACTTCGGCGCTAACATCGCTCTGTACGATTTCGCAGATTTGCTTGTAATGACGCATTACGTTGTCTTTACCCGTAATACCTTCTTTCGCCATCAGGGAAGGATTGGTGGTTACACCGTCAAGAATCCCCATATCCTGGGCTTCGCGAATGTCAGCCAGATTGGCTGTGTCAATGAAAAATTTCATGGTTAAACAGTTATACAGTTAAACAGTCGAGTTGTTAATCAGTGGAAGGTGTTGGCAATAAAAAGGATTTTTACCTGCCCAACTACCCTGACTAACTGATTACATTCGTCCCGTCCTGGATTTTGCAGACGTGAAGGTACGTATCTTTCCCCGTTCGGGCTTTATATTGTTCGGTAATCAATTTAGTAAAATCGTCAAGTACTTCCTCGCGAACGAGATTAATGGTACAGCCACCAAAACCACCACCCATCATCCGGGAACCCAGTACACCGGGTTGCTGTCGGGCAATGTCGACTAAAATATCCAGCTCTGGGCAACTTACTTCGTACCAGTGGCTTAAGCCTTCGTGCGAGCCGTACATCAATTGACCAAATGTGTCGATGTCATCGGCTTCCAGAGCGGCCACACCATCGAGTAGCCGCTGATTTTCCTGAACGACATAAGCACACCGCCGATAAATCAGGGGGTTCGTATCGCGCAGGTGCTGGTCCAGCATGGGCATAGTCACATCGCGCAGACTCTTTATTTCGGGATAAAAAGTTTGTAGAAACCGCACCCCGGCTTCGCATTCGGCCCGACGGGTGTTGTATTCTGAAGTTACCAGCGAGTGCTTTACTCTTGAGTCGCAGAGAACGATGCGAATACCGTCCATCTGCAAAGGAGCATAGGTGTAGTCGAGTGAGCGGCAATCGAGTTTAATCACGTGATCGGCTTTGCCCATCATGCTGGCAAACATGTCCATAATACCCACTTTGGCTCCTACAAACTCATTTTCGGCGCGTTGTGACCGTTTCACCAGCGTAATCCGGTCGACGCCTAACTGGAAAAGCTCGTTCAGCGCAAAACCGACCCCATTTTCCAGAGCGGCCGACGACGATAAGCCTGAACCCATAGGGATAGTGCCTCCAAATACGCAATTGAAACCATTAAACTGATGACCCGCCTGCCGAAACTGCGCAACAACGCCGAGGAGGTAGTCTGCCCAGGTGTGCGTAGGCGTCAAATCGGTTAAAGAGCCCTGAAAGGTTTTGTTGAGGTCGTGCGCTATAAAATGCAGTTCATCATCGGCACGGGGACCAACGGCTAAGTAAATCGCTTTGTCGATAGCGGCCGGGAGCACGAACCCTTCATTGTAATCCGTATGTTCGCCAATGAGGTTGACACGACCGGGGGAGCAAATCAGGAGCGGGGTCTGTTGGCCGGAAGGCTCAGCCGGAAAAGCTTGTTGGTAGGAACGGGTGAGCTGAGTAAGTAGGTCCATATTGGGCTTAGGAAATTTAGCGGTTTACTACAGCTAAACGCATAACCCGCTGAACAGGGTAACCGTCTTGTTAGAATAAAATCGTACGGGACGGAAACAAAAAATGGCAAACCAATGTCTCACCGCTACGACCACCTACCCTTGCTTCGGTCAAGACCTGGGGGATTCAGCAGGAGCTGGTAGCACCGATTTGCCGATGCAAAGTTAAGTAATTGTTCGTCAAACGACCAAATTTCACCCGTACCTTTGCTGGTAAATTAAGGAAGTATGAAGCGTTCATTAGCAGTAATAGTAGGTATTGTATTCAGTATCAGTGCGTGTAGTTCATCAGATAAATTCGTTGAACAGGGCCGAAATTATTTAAAAGAGGGCAAATTTCGGGAGGCCGTGCAGGTTTTGAACCAGGCTATCGAGGCCGACGATAAAAATGTGGAAGCCTTTAACTCGCGGGGCGTCGCTTATTTCGAGTTGAAAGAATACGCCAATGCCACGCTCGATTACGATCAGGCTATTAAATTGAAGCCCGATTTTTACCGGCCGTATTACAATCGGGGGTTGTTGAAAGTTGCCCAAAACGATCAGGCTGGCGCGTTGAAAGATTATTCGGACGCCATTCGATTCGTACCCGACACCGGCCGTAGCATCGGGGCCGAGCTTTACCTGAACCGGGGCCAGTTATTTGCCACCCAGGGCCAGACTCAACCCGCCCTCACCGATTTCACAAAAGCCATTGAGCTTAACCCCAAAAATTCACTGGCGCTTTATAACCGGGGCAATCTGCGTTTTCAGGAGAAAGATCTGACCGGAGCCATCACCGATTTTCAGCAGGCGGTTCAGGCTGACCCAAAATTCGGGAAAGCGTTTTACGGTTTGGGGATTGCCCAGATCATCAATAATGAGCGGGAAAGCGCCTGTCTGAGCCTGAAACAGGCACAGAACCTGGGCTATGCCGATGCGGCAAATGCGGTGGTGGAATATTGCAAATAGAGTAGAGGAATGTCTGATAAATTAAAATTTGAAAATAGGATAGCCTGGATTCAGTAAGTCGCTTCGGTCATGATCTTATTAAACGGGTTAATCCACCTAACTACATTACAATGAAAAAGACCTTCTCTCTTATTTTTGGCCTGTTGTTTGTTCTGTTTGCCGTTTTTCAGTACAACGACCCTGACCCCGAAGTCTGGATTCCCATTTACGGATTTGCGGCTGTAGCCTGCTTCATGGCTTATTTTGGAGTAGGGAAATGGTGGTTTTTTGTGGCGATGGCCATCCTGTATATAGTGGCTGCGGTTTATCAATGGCCACCCGTTTTTGAAGGGTTTCTGTTCAGCGAAGTGGGTATGCGCAGCCTGAATATCGAGATGGCCCGTGAAGCAGGGGGGCTGGGTATTTGTGCCCTTGTTATGGCCATTCTGGCGGTGCTCATGCGTCGACCCGTACACGCATGAAACTCATCGAATGTCCCCGCGATGCCATGCAGGGTCTGGGGCACTTTGTGCCGACAGACCTCAAAATCAGGTATCTGAATGCATTGCTGGCCGTTGGCTTCGACACACTTGATTTTGGGAGTTTCGTGTCGCCTAAAGCCATTCCGCAGATGCGCGACACGCCTGAGGTACTGGCGGGGTTGAACATGTCTACCACCAAAACCCGGTTGCTGGCTATTGTTGCCAACGTTCGCGGGGCCGAACAGGCCGTTGCTTCCGGCCTTATTCAGTATGTTGGTTTTCCACTTTCTGTATCCGAAACGTTCCAGCAACGCAATACTAATAAGTCGATCGCGCAGGCCTTTACTGAAGTAGCCGAGATGCAATCGTTGTGTGAGAGGACAGGAAAAGAACTGGTGGTTTATCTGTCGATGGGCTTCGGGAATCCCTATGGAGATGCCTACAGCCCGGACCTCGTTGGTGAGTTCACGGAGCAATTAGTCGAGTTGGGTGTTCGCATCATTGCCCCTTCCGATACCGTCGGCTCATCGACGCCCGAGGCAATTGAAGCTTTGTTTCAGCCCCTGATCAGTCGGTTTCCACAGGTTGAGTTTGGAGCGCATCTGCACGCACGACCGGGAGAGGCACCCGCCAAAGTCCGGGCCGCCGTGCGGGCAGGCGTCCGGCGAGTTGACGGGGCACTGCGGGGCTTTGGCGGGTGTCCGATGGCCGCCGATCAGCTTACGGGCAACCTGCCCACCGAAGAAATTATCCAGACGCTGGCTCAGGAAGGCGTCAACCTAACGATCAATCAGGAGTCCTTTCAGAAAGCTTTGACCTTATCGGCGGGGGTGTTTTAGGGAATGGGGCAGAGGGTTATGGGCAAAGGGATGGAAAGTCTAACCCTCTGCTCCTAACCCCATGCCCTCTGCTTTTCACATGAACATAACCTGAATCTCTTCTTTTACGGCTTTCAGCGCTTCGTATGTGGGTTGCCTGTCTTGTTGAATGATTCGCTCGAAGATCCGCTTGGAGAGCTCAAGAGCAGGGGCATCGGGACGGGTGTCGCCGGATGCCTGATTAATCAATACCATCACATCGTTCATGGCCGCCTGAACCTGATCCCAGGTGGTTTGGCTCATGTACACCTGTTGAGACAGATTGTGGTTGTATTCATCTCTGATCTCCTGCAAAAGCCGCTGCTGGAGTTCCAGAACGGTCGTTGAACTTCCTCCCAGACGTAACAATAAATTATTGGGGCTAATCCGTTCCAGAAATAACACCATTCGTTCGTAGGCTTGCAGGCGTATGGGTACTACGGTTTCTGTATATCGGTTCTTAACTTCGAACTGGTAGCGACTGGCCTCACGTTCCAGTAATAATTTGACGGTTAAATACATGCCGTATAAAACCAGTCCGGCGGGTACTATTAACTTTAAGAAATCACTCAATAGGTCCATAAAAGGCAAACGTGTTTAGCAGAAAAAGGTAATTTTACGGTAGTCAATCAGTCATTGTCAACCAGCTAACTGGTTAGATAGACTTTTTTAGTCGTTTACTCAAATGCTCGATAATCCGGTTACTGTTAATCCAGCAGCGCGTCAGCAAATTCATGACACACTACGTGCCAATAAAATTCCTGGCGAATACGGTTTGCGCGTTGGTGTTCGGGGAGGAGGCTGCGGTTCATCCTGGCTGCTGGGCTTTGACCTTCCCGGCCCTTCCGACGAAGTCTATAACGTAGAAGGTGTGCAGGTCATTATTGACCGCAAACATTTACTGTATGTATTGGGGGCACAAATTGGCTATGAACCCGGCGGCTTCACGGTTGAAAAGGGGTAAGTTGTTGACTGGCATTCGGATCTATTAATCAGATAATACCACACAAACGACTGTTGTCGGAATTCTGGCATGATTTTAGGAACGGTTCTTCCGAAGACAATTCTACCAGTTTGTGAAGCGCCTAGAAGAACATATTTTTTTGCTGTTAGCCTTACTGGCTGCCACGTTATCTATTGTGTGCTTCTTCCTGCTGGAGCAAAACGCGCCTGGAGCTACGGATGAACAGTATTTAAGCTCTATCCAGCAGCGTGTAAAGGAAGAACTACAGGTAAGTGCCAGTGAACTCGATAGCGTGACGACGTTGCTTAAGCGAAAGCACAATCCTTCATTTGCCGACCTCAGCCGCCCAACCAACTATCCGTATTTTGTTTTTCGAAATAAGCAGTTAATCTATTGGGCTGACCATCGCTTTGTGCCGGATTTTGCCCGGCTGGCCAACGTCACGAAACCGGCATTGGTCAACTTCGAAAAAGAGCGCTATATCGTTAGCCACCAGCGGGTTGTCGATGGGGCCGATGAACTCGATGTCTTCTCGCTTATTACCATTTACCGATACTATCACAGCAACAATTCCTATTTACAGTCAAGTTACAATCCTGACCTGTTCTCACTTGATCCAGAGTCTATTTCAGATAAGCCGCTGAGGACGTATCAGTCTATTCACGACAACGCTTCAAATTTTCTGTTCTCGGTCGTTCCGCCTAAAGTAAACGCGTATCGTAATCACTGCACGCCTGTCAATACAGTTATACTGGCAACGCTGGCCGTAATTTTTTTCGGCCTGTACGTTTTTCGGCTGATGATCCGGCTCAAGCGGAAACGCAGGTATGAGTTAGGCTTCATTTGCCTTGCGGCTTATTTACTGCTGCTAAGAGCGGTCATGCTTTATTTTGGCGTACCCTTCCTGTTCTTCGAAACAGATCTCTTTAATCCTAAATTTTACGCGTCCTCGGTAATGGTCCCCTCACTGGGCGACTTGCTATTGAATGCACTTGTCATTGCAACACTGGTATTTTACTGGGTTCGGTATTATTACCGTTCGCACCTTTATGATTACCTGATACATCTGGCAAACGGCTCAAGGATGATCATGTCGGTGGCATGTGTAATAGCCAGCTACGGAGCTTTTACGATGTGCTATGTTGAGCTAAATAATATTTACGAGAAATCGCAGTTTACCCTCGACATTACCCTTAACATTCACTTCTCTTTCCTGAAAATTGTTTGCCTGATTGTTTTTATCACGGTATCGTTCATCTACTTTCTGACTACCCACCTGCTGGCAAGTCTGTTTTTGCGCTATAACCGGATGAAACGAATAGGGGTAGGCGTACTGCTGATTTTAGTGGGTACACTCATTAGTTGCGGACTCTGGGTTGTTTTGGGCTTGCCGCTGGAGAGTGTTATTCTGCTGAATGGCATCTATTTCCTGCTCGTTTACGTGAGCCAGTTTACCAAGACACTCTATACGTTTCGGTATAAAACATCCATTTATCTGTTTCTGGCGGCTTTTGTCTGCGCCGTAATGACCGCATATGTCGTCTATAACCAGGAGATAAAAAAACAACTCATTCACGAGCAGGAATTTGCCACCCAACTGTTAGCCGAGAACGATGAGTTTGGCGAATTTCTGATGACGAAAGCTCAGGAGTCTATTCAGCGCGATGTTGAAATCAGTCGTGCGTTACAGATCGACACCCTGCTCGTACGTGAGCGTATTCAACAACGCGTTAAAAGCCTTCACCTGGACAACTACTTCGACAAATATGACATTGAAGTGTTTTCATTCCGGGCTAATGGTCATCCGCTCGACATCAGTCCCGATGCGGCTTCGTTAACGACGTTTACCAAACGGTATCAGCGAGAAGCTTATCAGACAGAACATGCCGGCATTTACTTTATCAACGAAGTTAGCAATCAATTTGTCAAGCAATATGTGTGCTTTGTTGCCATTCGGTTGCCGGAGTTACAGTTGGCGTCTAATGAAAACACACCAGGTTTTGCCGAAGACACCCTTGGGTATGTTATGTTGGACCTTCGCCTTCGCAATGAACGCCCTAAAAGTGTTTACCCCGACTTGCTTATTGATACCAAGTTTAATCAGAGTGTTGATACGCAGGATTATAGTTACGCTTTTTTTAGCGGCCCTTTGTCCGGAAGTTATTCGCAGGGGCAGGCACAAAGGCATAAGCGATTGTTCAGTACAGGAAGCTATAATTACGACCGAAAACTCGACCTTTCTCTGCTGGACAATTCAGCGCTTTTCGTCAATGGCGTGCCGAGCAATGGCTACCTGCATGTTGCCCAGCGAAGCCAGGATGGCCGGATTGTCGTGGTATCATCGGCCGAGTATCCATTCAGAAATATATTTTCCAATTTTTCCTTCTTGTACCTGCTACTGGTACTCACGGTCATTATTGTTATTCTGGGCTATGCGATTAATTATGGCTTTTCGCAGTTTAGCATCAACTATTCAACCCGAATCCAGATTCTGCTGAATGTTGCCTTTTTCCTGCCGCTACTGTTCGTAATCGTCATAATTGTAAAGGTGATAAACTCAAATTACGTAGCCAATCAGGAGAGTGCCTACATCAGTAATACGCGGAATATAGCCGCCAATTTTCTGACGTACCTGGATGAGCATGTCAATGCAAAAAAAAGAAGTAAAGCGTCGATGGAGGAGGAGTTAGCGAAAATTGCCCGCGACGCCGACATTTACATTAATCTTTTCGACACGCAGGGACGCCTGTACACATCTACACGCCCAATCATTTATGAAAGGGGTTATCTCTCCAAATACATCAATCCGGAAGCCTTCACGCACATTATTGAAGATAAAGAGAATGAACGTCTACTAAACGAGTCGTTAGGTAATAAAGAATATCGGACGGCCTACGCCGGTATCAAATCCTACGACGGGCGATTACTTGGCGTGTTGAGTGTGCCTTATTTTTATGCCCGCCCCGAACTCGACCATCAAATAATTGAAGTTGTAGCATCTGCATTGAGCATTTTCACAGGCCTCTTTCTCTTTTTTCTGATCCTGTCTTATTTCGCTTCGCACATATTGACGAAACCACTTCGGTTGTTGACGCAAAAAATCAGAAAGACAAACCTTGAGCTACCCAACGACCCGCTACCCTGGCAATCGGATGATGAGATTGGTTTATTGATTCGGGAATACAACCGCATGCTGGTGAAACTGGAAGAAAGTAAGCAGGCGCTGGCACAGAACGAAAAGCAATCGGCATGGCGGGAAATGGCCAAACAGGTAGCCCACGAAATCAAGAACCCGCTTACACCGATGAAGTTAACGCTGCAACACCTGCAGCGAACATTGCCGGGAGGGAATGATTCGGGAAGTGCCAACGATCCTGCCCGTCGGATTATGCTCCGGGCGTTTGATTCACTTTTGGACCAGATTGATAATCTGAGTGATATTGCTACATCGTTCTCCGAATTTGCGAAGATGCCCCTGCCCAAAAAAGAGGTCTTCGAAGTAACCAGCGTATTTAATAAAACGGCCGATCTATACGCCGATGATAAGCGAATCTCGCTTCAACGTGAAATCATGAATGGGCCCGTGATGACCATTGGTGACCGACAAATGATTGGCCGCATTTTGACCAATTTGCTCATCAATGCTATTCAGTCAGTTCCGGTTGACCGAAGACCAATTATTGGACTCAAGTTGTTTGTTAACGTCGATAATGTGCAGATCGAAATTCATGATAACGGGGCGGGTATACCCGAGTCGATCAGAAGCAAGGTATTTCTGCCAAACTTCAGCACGAAACGGGGCGGGTCTGGCCTTGGACTGGCCATTGCCAAGCGTGGTGTTGAACACGCAGGAGGAACTATATGGTTTGAGACAACCGAGGATGTAGGGACTTCATTTTTTGTATCACTGCCGTTGGCAGGTGTTCCGGGACCTCTGGTAGGGGAGTCGATAAACGTTTGAGGTAGCAGATTACCTACCAGAGGTTGTCGACCGGAATAGAGACTTTTCTAATCGAGCGTAACATGTTTCCAGTTCTCGCCCGACCGAATGCGGTTAAGTTGTGTGTGTGTAATGCCAAACTGCTTCGCAATCATTTTTAAGCGGTTTTTATCATTCAACAGCAACTTCTTGATAATCCTGACTTTGCTTTCGGTAAGCTTGTAATTGCGCGTTTGACGCGGTAGCTGGCGATTTTTGAGGCTGGGATTGTTTCGATTGTGCTCAATCATTTCATCCTTAGTCACCCAGCGCAGGTTTAAATGGTAGTTGTTCAGCTTATCGTGGTCCAGGTGGATGACGAATACCTGATCGGGCTTCTCCTGCTTAACGAAGTGTTCGGCAACCAATTTATGAACGTATCGGTTGAGCGTTTTCCCGGCCGAGCGAATATTTAGAGACCGATACCCCTGAATTACAGAACCTTTAATAAACTTCCCGATAGGCTCACTGGCTTGTATGCCTGCTCTTGTTGCTGAAGCTGATTGAAAGCTGCGCAACCGCCCATAGTTGGAGACTTCGTAATGAGGTGGATTCTCAACGCCCTCAAACACAATTGGTACCCACTTCTCATTCCAAAAACTCTGGCTCTCCCTGGCATTCATGAACGAAGCAAATTTTAAGCGTAATTAATGTCTTAAGCCCGTTGCTAATTTATACAAATACAGCAAATTTGGTTAAGATGATAAAAGTTAACCAGTTGAATACCAGTCGATAGTTTGTACTGGCGACTGAATTTTACCAGTTAATGTGATGTTATTGACATTTAAACTAGAATAAGCCGAAATGGTTACCTGTTTTTTAATTCCTCAGGTTTTTTGCCGAAAAAACAAGGTAACGTTCCAATAAGTCACTGGCAATCCAGCAGCGAATTTATATAGGGTTTGAGCATAGACTACCAAATGCTGAAACAGGTAAAGGCAGTTCTTTGTTAAGGAAATAGTCAGGCATAACATACGTTTATCGTGCTGACTTATGGATATGGATACAAGTTTGAAAAAGACGCTGATTGTAGGCGCTACCGAAAAAGAAGGCCGTTACGCTAATTTGGCTGCTTACCGTCTGCTCCGACACGGGCATGAAATAGCGTTGGTTGGTTTGAAAGAAGGACAAATTGAAGGACGCCCAATTCAGGTAGGCCAACCGGCTCTGGAAAACATCGATACCGTTACCATGTATGTGGGACCGCGAAATCAGCCACCTTTATACGATTATATTAAAAGCTTAAAGCCCCGACGGGTTATTTTTAATCCTGGTGCAGAAAATCCGGAATTTGAACGCCAGTTAAAAGCCGAAGGTATTGAGCCAATCGAAGCCTGTACACTGGTAATGCTATCGGTAGGGACGTATTGAGGTGGTGGAGTAGTGGAATAAGTTACTTATTTCACTACTCCACCAGTTTACCACTTAATCAAAGCCGATGCCCAGGTAAACCCGCTCCCGAAGGCAGCCAGGCAAACCAGATCGCCGGATTTGATTCGTCCCTGTTCAAAGGCTTCTGTAAGCGCAATCGGAATGGAAGCGGCAGTGGTATTTCCGTACTGTTGGATATTGTTGAATACTTTTTCGTCGGGCAGGTTCATTTGCTGCTGTACGTAGCCCGAAATACGGATGTTGGCCTGATGAGGCACCAGCAAACTGAGGTCTTCGGGCTTGAAACCATTGGCCGATAAACTCTCATTGATGACTTCCATGAACCGGACAACTGCGTGTTTGAAGACGGTATTTCCGTTCATGGTAACATTGTAGTTTCCTTCGGCAATTGTCGCATCGGTGAGCCACTGTCCATCCCGACTGCTACCCGGATCACGGATATACAATTCTTCGGCATAGCGACCGTCGGCGTGCAGATGCGTGGAGAGGACCCGGTGCTCAGGATCGGTAGTGGCCTGCAGCACAGCCGCTCCTGCACCATCGCCAAAAATTACGGCGACCCCGCGACCTTCATTGCTTTTGTTGAGTAGCGACGATTGTATTTCGGAGCCAACGACCAGAATCGTTTTATACATGCCCGTTTTGATGAACTGATCGGCAATGGAAAGAGCGTAAACAAAACCGGAACATTGGTTTCGGATATCAATAACACCAATACCTTCCAGACCCAGTTCGCGCTGCATCAGAAAAGCAGAGCCGGGAAAATAATAATCCGGGGTAATGGTTGCGTAAACGATCAGATCAACAGCCGATGCCTCCAGACCGGCCCGATCCAGCGCCATGCGCGAAGCGGCCGTAGCCATGCTGGCGTTGGTGTCTTTTCCGTAGGTAAAATACCGCCGTTGTTTGATACCGGTCCGTTCCTGAATCCAGGCATCGGACGTATCCATATATTGAGTCAGATCATCGTTTGTAACAATGTTGTCTGGCACATAAAACCCTAATCCCTTTACTGTCGAGTGAACTGTATTCATTTGTGATGCTAAAATAGTCCGCAAAAATAGCACTTATTCCGGTAGTGCTTGTCTTATGACTTATGCGGGTGCTATTTGTGGTCGAAAAAAGTCAACAGTACGTTAAACCGCATGCAATTCAAACGAATACTCTTCCATAATCATATTAGCCAGTAACTGACGACAGGCTGCATCGACCGTTGTGCGGGCCTGTTCTTCGGTGTCGGCGTCAACCTCAAGGCGGATGTGTTTGCCAATGCGAACATTATCGATGGTGTCCATCTGAAGATTATGAAGCCCCAGTTTAACGGCTTTACCTTGCGGATCTAAAATTTCCGAACGGGTCATGATGTTAATTTCAGCGATGTATTTCATTACTTAATGAGTGATTGAGAGAATGATAGAATGAGTGTATGGAGTAAGGAAAACTAGTCACAAATCACTTATTTGTTCTTTCGCTCATTTGAAAAAAGTGAAACAAGAATGTAAAGCAGAATAATTAATGGAATGGCTGCGAATTGCAAAAATAGCAAGAGCAATACGGATGCAATCAGAAAACTGAATTTAATCCGGTTGTCGGCCCACCCAAAGGTTTTGAATTTAAGGGCAAACAGGGGCAGTTCTGATACCAGCATGAACGAAAAGGCAATCATCATACCCAAGGCAATATCGTTCTTCCAGATAGCGTCGAACTGGGGTTGGTAGCGTTCCATAAGCGGAAATGCGCCAATAAGCATGGCGTTGGCCGGAACGGGTAAGCCAATAAATGACTCTGACTGACGGGTGTCGATATTGAAATTGGCCAGCCTTAGAGCCGATAAAACAGCGATTAAAAAGGCACCGTACGAAATGGCCCCCAGGTTCTGAAACCAGCAGAGCTGAAAGACAATCATGGCGGGTAAGGCACCAAACGTTACCACATCGGCCAGTGAGTCGAGTTCTTTGCCAAATGGTCCCGATACATTGACCATGCGGGCCACAAAGCCGTCTCCGAAATCAAGAATTGCGGCCAGACCAATTAACCAGGCCGCTGTATCCAGATGGCCACGGAGTGCCATAACCATACCGATACAACCGCAGAGCAAATTGCCGCAGGTCATGGCATTAGGGAGGTGTTTGATTAATTTCATGTATGTAATAACGAGCTTTCGGCCCGTTAGGCCACCAGGACCAGTCGGTATTACTAAAAAAGAGGGTCTTGACATGCCCTTTTAGGGCATTTGGACAAAAGGATTACTGCGTTTTTCCTGACCAATGGTGGTTGGTTCCATATGTCCGGCGTATACTGCGTAATCGTCAGGCAGGGTGAAAAACTTGTTTCGAATGCTGTTTATAAGATCGGCATGATTGCAATAAGGAAAGTCTGTCCGGCCTACGCTTCCGTTAAACAAAACATCACCGCCAATGATGTATCGGTCGGTGTGGTTCACAAAAGCCACATGACCGGGCGCGTGTCCGGGAACGAAAATGACATCCAGAACGGTGTTGCCAAATGTGAACTGGTCGCCCTCTTTCAGAAAAGCATCAATAGTCGATGGCTCGTAACCGCGTAATCCGTACAGCGCACAGCGGGTTGGAACATCGTTGTAGATCACCATATCCGACTCATGCAGGTATGCCTTAACCCCAAATTTCCGTTTCACGTACGCTACACCAAAAACATGGTCGAGGTGCGAGTGAGTGAGGAGAAGGTACTTTACAGTTAACTTATTGGTCGTAATAAAGTGCCCAAGGGCTTCCTTTTCGGCCTGTTCATAACAACCGGGATCAACAATAACCGCTTCACCAGTGGCGTCGTCGGCAATGACGTACGTGTTTTCGTGGAAGGGAGAAAACTCGAAGGTTTGAATCATGGTAACGCGGGTGGAACCCCGTTCTGGCTAATGGTGTATATCCATATGGCGCGGGTTTGCTCCCGCGCTACGTTACAAAAGTAGAAACACCGTTGGTTTTTTACGTAAGTCGGGCACCTGTGTTTTCCATTCCTTAACCGTCAGGGTACGGACAAACGCATCGGGGCCGGTCAAATTACAGGCTACGCAGATGCGCGTATTACCCTGGCAATTGGCTAGCACATCGGCAAAGAGTGCATCGTTGCGGTAGGGCGTTTCCATGAAAATCTGCGTTTGCTGTCGATCCTGCGCTTCTTTTTCGAGATACCGTAACGCACGAGCCCGATCCTGCCGCTCGATAGGCAGATACCCATGAAAGACAAACGACTGGCCGTTCATCCCCGATGCCATTAACGCCAGCAGAATAGACGATGGGCCAACCAGAGGCTCAACCCGCCAGCCTAGCGTATGGGCCATGCTCACCACGACCGAACCGGGATCGGCCACGCCGGGGCAACCCGCTTCCGAGAGTACACCCACGTTTCGTTTACGCTCCATCATTTCCTGAATCTGTCGGCGGGTGTCGGCGGGTGGCGTGTCTTTGGTAAGTTCAAAAAAGGTTGTTTCGTCAATGACCCGACTGGTTTTCAATCCAGTAATAAACCGTCGTGCCGAGCGGACGTTTTCGACAAAGTAAGCATCGGTTTTTTCGATAACGCTCCGAATATAAGGCGGGAGCGTCTGCTCGGCTGTGTCGTCGGCGAGAAGAGTAGGGATAAGATATAGTGTTGGCATAAAGTGATTTTGACCACGAGCCACAAAGCGCACGGATATACAGCAGGCTGATCATCGCTGTGTGCTTTGTGGCTCGGCGGTTAATTCTTATGTATAAATTTTATTAATGCATCAACGAATTCGACGGGCTTCTCGGCCTGCACCCAGTGACCGGCCCCCGCGATGGTTTCGATCTGCGCATTCGGGAAAATTCGTTTAATAGCCGGGATGTCTTCATCAATAATGTACGGCGACTCGCTCCCCCGGATAAACAAGGTCGGTGCAGTAACAATGCTCGGGTTGGTCAACTCTTCGCCAATGCCGTGCAATTCTCGCTCAATGACCGGAATGTTGATTCGCCAGTCGAAAACACCTTCTTCATTGCGGTAGAGGTTTTTAAGCAGAAACTGCCGAACGGGTACTATGGGTTCGTAAGCCTGCAAAACATCATCGGCCTCAGTGCGGCTTTTAATGCCCAGCAGATTGATGGCTTTTAAGCCCCGGATGAGTTCGGCATGGTGTATCGGGTAGAATTTTGGTGCAATATCGACAACCACAAGTTTGGCAAACGTACCGGGGTACAACATGGCATACTGCATAACGGTTTTGCCCCCCATCGAATGCCCAACCAGAATGGGTTGATCCAACTGCTGGTCAGTCAGAAATTCGTGCAGATCAGCGGCCATGTGTTGATAATCCTGGTCATCCGCACGGGGCGACTGGCCGTGGTTACGCTGGTCGACGAGAAAGACTCGGTATCCCTGGGCAGCAATGGTTTTGCTATTGGTGAGCCAGTTGTCTGAAGAGCCGAAAAGGCCGTGTAAAATGACAATGGCCGGACCTGTTTCACCCGTTTGGCGAAAGAATAATTTCATGACTTAAAGAGTAAGGAGCAAAAGCGTGAACGAGTGAACGAGTACTGTCAAAAAACAGACCTTCCTTCACTCGTTTCTTCTTTTGCTCTTTAGTTAACGTACACAATCTTTTCGCGTTGTTCGACCAGTTCACCGAAGCTCTGGAGGTCAAAGCCATTTTCGCGGGCTACCCGTTCAAACTCGATAGTGCTTTCTGGTTCAACGGCAATCAGCAGGCCACCGGAGGTTTGAGGGTCGGCTAATGTGTATTTCTGTACTTCGCTAACATCGCTAATTTTGTGTCCATAACTATCCCAGTTACGCACTGTGCCACCCGGAAAGCTTTTTTGGGCGAGGTATTCGTCCAGCATCGCGAGTTTAGGTACATCGCTGAACGTCACAATTGCGCTTAAGCCGGAGCCTTCCGCCATTTCGGTCAGGTGTCCCAGCAAGCCAAAACCTGTTACGTCGGTTAAGGCTTTCACATAGGGCAACTTTCCCAGAGTAGCGCCAAAGCTATTGAGTTTAGCCATTTGAGCGGGGGCCACATCGGCGTGTTCAGGCTTGAGAATGCCTTTTTTCTGGGCCGTTGTCAGAACGCCAACGCCAAGAGGTTTGGTCAGGTATAGCTTGCACCCCAGGGTTGCGGTATTATTTTGCTTAAGGTGGTCGAGCCGGACACGTCCTGTAACGGCCAATCCAAAAATAGGTTCGGGGGAGTCGATGCTATGACCACCCGCCAACGGAATACCCGCTTCCCGACAAATCGCCCGTGAGCCCTCCAGCACTTGACCGGCTACTTCAGGGGGGATTTTATCCAATGGCCAGCCTAAAATGGCGATGGCCATGATGGGCTCACCGCCCATGGCATACACATCGCTGATGGCATTGGCCGATGCGATGCGTCCGAAGTCAAACGCATCGTCGACAATGGGCATAAAGAAATCGGTGGTGCTTATAATGGCCTCCCCATTACCCATGTCCATCACCGCAGCATCGTCGCGGGAGTCGTTACCCACGAGTAGATTTGTATAGACTGGAGTGTCAGAAAGACCCGAAATTCCTCCATTGGGTCCACTCGTCTGACCGTGCAGAATTCGGTCTAAGATCTTAGGCGATATTTTACATCCACAGCCCGCACCGTGGCTGTATTGGGTGAGTTTAAAGACAGTTGTTTCGGTTGGTATCATAACGTGACAAAGCTAAGAGGTAAATAGTTGAGTATTGTACATAACCATTCTTTATGTACATACCGACTAGTGGAATGGTTCTTCACTAACTATCAGGTAGATTAAGTGGTTATACAGACTTAACAATTTGGTAATCATGCATTATTGAACGTATCCAGTCTGGAGTTGGGTTATTCGTAGAATTTCATTGGCAAGGTCCTCTATACTAGTACTTTTTTAAGAACCGTTACCTAACGGCTCAAAAAAATAAAGCATCTTTGTTGTTGAATTGAGGCCTTATCGAACGCGATGTGTCTTAAAACAATTAACCAAATCAAACACTTCTATGTCTAAAAATTTACTGCAATTTCGACTGGCGTTCGTGCTAATCGGCAGTATTCTATTGGCTGTGCTCAGTGGAAACGGAGCTAAAGCACAGGTAACGACGTCTGTTATTAATGGACTGGTAACGGACGACAAAGGGGCGGCCTTGCCAGGTGCTACGGTTATTGCCGTACACGAGCCGTCGGGTAGCCGTTATGGTACCACGACAAACGCTTCGGGTCGTTACACGCTGCCGGGTGTACGCGTAGGCGGCCCATTTAAAGTAACGGCTACATTTGTTGGATTCCAGGACCAGGTAATCGAAGGTGTTTTTACAAACCTGGGTACGTCTTCGGATGTCAACTTCAAAATGGCCGATAACAGTACTCAGTTATCAGAAATCGTTGTTTCGGGTAATCAAAATGGTATTATCAGTTCTAACCGGACCGGTGCTGCTGCATCGTACGGTCGGGGAACGATCAATACGATTCCAACTCTGGGTCGTACCATTTCCGACATTACCAAATACAATGCGTATGGTAACGGACAGTCGTTTGGTGGACAGGATGCCCGTTTTAACAACATTACGATTGACGGCGCTGTGTTTAATAACGGTTTCGGCTTAGGTAACAGTGCTTCTGCCGGTGGCCGGACAGGTACAACCGCTGTATCGCTTGACGCACTTGATGAAGTTCAGCTGAACGTAGCGCCGTTCGACGTTCGTCAGACCGGCTTTTCGGGCGCAAGTATTAACGCTGTTACGCGTTCCGGTACGAATGATTTTTCAGGCTCAGTTTACTATTTGTTCCGCAACAATAGCCTGGCGGGTAAAAAAGCGGATGGTAAAGACCTGCCGCCGGTCACGATCGATCAGAAAACGACCGGTTTCCGGATTGGTGGACCGCTCATTAAAAACAAACTGTTCTTCTTCGCTAACGTTGAGCAATTCTCAAGCAGCCAGCCAGCGCTGGATTGGGTAGTGAACCGCGGAGCAGGCACGACCGGTAACGTATCTCGGGTAACGGAAGCTGATTTGACGGACTTGAATCAGTTCATGCAGTCGAAATTCAATTACTCGCTGGGTGCTTTCGATAACTTCAACAATGAAGTGAAAAGTACGAAGGGGCTGATTCGTTTTGATTATAACATCAACGACAATCATAAACTGTCTGTTCGTTATTCACACCACGATTCTGAATCGGGTCAGATCATCAGCAACAGTAACAGCAGTAACACCGCAGGTAACGGTAACCGTACCAACTCGCAGTTGGCTATCTCCGGCGAAAATACCGGTTATATCATTGCTGACAACACCCGATCTGTTGCCGCTGAGTTGAACTCTACGTTTGGTGGTAAATTCGCCAACAAACTTGTTGCTACTTACAACAAGCAGATCGAGGACCGGACCTATAAGACGGCTGTATTTCCGACAATTGATATCCTGAAGGATAACACAACCTACACAACGGTTGGTTTTGACCCGTTTACGCCTAATAACAAGCTGAACTATTCAACTCTGAATATAACGAACAACTTCAGCTACTTTGCGGGTAACCACACGCTGACACTTGGGTTGTCGTATGAGAAGTTTACCTCGAACAACGTATTCTTCCCGGCTTCGAACGGTGTGTATGTATATAACTCAATCGCTGACTTCAAGACAGCAGCTGAGGCTTTCCTGAGTAATCCAAACGCAACAACTTCGCCAGTTACCGCTGCTCGATACAACCTGCGTTATTCATTGCTGCCGGGTGGTGCAGAACCTTTGCAGACACTGAACCGGAATACCTACAGTGCGTACGTTCAGGATGAATTCCAGGTTCGGCCAAATTTCAAACTGACCGCTGGTATTCGCGCTGACATCTTTGCCTACGATAACTCAACGGCCAAGGATTTCTTCAACCCTGTAGTAGGGGCATTGAACTTCCGCGACGAAAATGGGGCTAACTACGGCATTAACACAGGCGCTTTCCCAAAAGCACGTTTGCTGATTTCTCCCCGCGTTGGCTTCAACTGGGATGTGAAAAATGACAAAATGACGCAGATTCGGGGTGGTAGCGGTTTCTTCGTATCCCGTATCCCGGAAGTATTGGTGTCTAACCAGTTGGGTAACAACGGTGTGAACACCGCTGTTATCAACGTTACAAACACAACAGCATATCCGTTTACGACCGATCCAAGCCGGTTCATTCCTGCTACTACGGACATCACCCGGCTGCCTCCGTATGTAATCAATGCTACGGACCCGAACCTGAAGTACCCGCTTGTCTGGAAAACCAACCTGGCTATTGACCAGCGGTTACCATGGGGCTTAGTTGGAACGCTTGAGGTTATCTATAACAAAACGCTTCAGGGCCTGCGTTACATTGATGCTAACCTGAAAGCACCTGATCGTACCTTGAATGGAGCAGATACCCGCGGTCGTTTCCCTGCATCAGGGGTGGCTAGTTCAGGCTCAGGTGCTAACAACACGGTTAACATCGCCCGTTTCTATAACACGGCAGTTACCAACGCTTTTGTTCTGAAAAACGCAAACCAAGGCGATGCGTACACGTTTACGGCCAAACTTGAGAAACCAACGTCGAATGGCTTTGGCGGTATGCTTGCCTACACCTATGGTCTGGCCAGAGACTTGCAATCGGTTGGTAGCACAGTACAGGCAAACATTCCAAGTGTACAGGGTCAAAACTATCTGGGCGTTTCCTTCGCTGACAATGACCTGCGTCACCGCATCATTGGTTACATAAACTATCGTCTGAACTACGGTGGTAAATTCGGTGGATCGACAACCTTCACCTTGGGTACACAGTCGACCAGCGGTTACAAAGTATCGTATGTAGTGGGTGGTGACCTGAACGGCGACGGTCAGACAACGAACGATCTGATTTACGTACCAAAGACCGCTTCTGAATTGACATTCTCCGCTTTAACAGTGGGTTCGGGTGCTACAGCTCAGACGTTCTCGCCAGAGCAGCAGCAAGCAGCTTTTGATGCGTATATCAACAATAACGATTACCTGAAGAGCCGTCGTGGCCAGTACGCTGAGCGGAACGGTGGTTATTCACCATGGCTTACCCGTTTCGACTTTACCGCGATTCAGGAGTTTTATGTGGCAACCGGAGCTAAAGGCACCCGCCATACGATCCAGTTCCGTGCCGACATCCTGAACGTTGGTAACATGATCAATAACAAATGGGGTGTAGGTTATGCGAATACGTCTACACAGCCTTTATCTCTGGTTGCTGGCACCCCTAACACTGCTACTGGTGTGCCATCGTATCGCCTTGGTACACAGAACGTAAACGGTCAGACAGTTCTGTTACAAGATTCTTTTGTGAAGAGCATCACGATTGATAACGTTTGGCAGGCACAGCTTGGCGTTCGTTACTCATTCTAAGCGAGTCATCGAGCAATCTAAAAATCCCCCGCACAGACACTGTGACGGGGGATTTTTTTATTTAATTGGCACACGTCATGAAAACTAACCTTATTATACTCGTGTCTCTCTTCGTATTAAGCGGAGCGATGGCACAACGTCTGAACCGATTTCAGAATACAAAGGCAGTTGATTCTTTCTTTTCGCTCAAGGATACCGGTAAACATCCGCTTATTCTGGCTCATCGGGGTGGCCCCGGTCCGTTGGATACGGAAAATTCAATTGTAACATTCAATAAGACGGCTCAACGCCTTCCCAACGCCATTATCGAAATGGATGTGCGGATGACGGCAGACAGTACTTTTGTCTTATTACATGACCCGACACTGGATCGCGAATCTGATGCAAAAGGGGCCGTTGCTGAACGGACGTTGCGAGAATTGACGAAAGTGAAGCTTAAAACCCTGTCTGGGGCACTTACCGGACAAGCTATGCCCACATTTACGGACGTACTGACTTGGAACCGTAATCGGTACATGCTGGCCTTAGACGTCAAACCAGGTACCGATCCGATACGGGTAATGAAGGAAGTGGAAAAACATGGGGCTGTGCATTCTGTGTTTGTAATCTGCTACTCGATGGCCGAGGCACAACGCGTTCGTGACCAGTATCCAACTCTGTGGCTGGCCGTTGGGGTTAATAACATGGCCGACCTGGATCGATTTGAAACAAGTCAGCTGGTTTCCGGACAGCGATTAATTGCGCTGACTCCCCAGAAACTCCAGCCAGCTTCCTTTTACGAACGGCTACGTAAACTTGGGGTTCCAGCCTCTGTAGGAACGTACGGAGCCGGACAACTGGATGAAAAGCCGATGGCTGAAGCAACTGGCGGCTACCGGGAAATAGTCCGGCAGGGGGGCGATATTATCACTACGGACCGGCCGGTTGACGTATCCGCTTTATTTTAATCTATCAGCTTCCGTATGTCTCTTATCCGACTATCAATTTGCCTGATTCTGTTTGTGACGTGGTTTCCCGCACAGGCGCAACGGCTAGGAGAATCTCTTCCTGTCTGGCATACTGGTCAGCTCGATATTCACCACATCAACACCGGTCAGGGTAACGCTACTTTTATGGTGTTGCCAGATGGGACAACACTGTTAGTCGATGCCGGTGCCATAAATTCCCTCGATTGGCGAACGAATGCTCCCAGAAATATCCCTGTGAAGCCCAATAACAGCCGACAAGCTGGCGAATGGATTGCACGTTACGTACGCAATGCACTGCGTTTTCAGGCTAGTCCCGTACTTGATTGTGCTGTTATCACGCATTTTCACGATGACCACATGGGGACACCCTCAAATGTGACAAAACGGGGTCGGGGTGGGTATGTATTAACGGGTATTACCGAGGTAGGCGAACATATACCCATTCGCAAGATACTGGATCGGGGATGGCCGGATTATGATTACCCTCGTTCGTTTGGGGGGGATTCGATGGTTGTCAATTACCGGCGGTTTCTAGCTTGGCAGACCCAACATAATGGGCTGGTTACGGAACGATTCACCGCTGGGCAAATGAATCAGATTACGTTTGTAAAACAGCCGGAATTACGCAGTAAATATCCAGTAGAGATCAGGAACCTGATGGTTAACGGAGCCATGTGGATGGGTGAGGGAGACAAAACACGACAACTTTTTCCTGACCTGAAAACACTGAAAGCGGCTGAGTATCCGAACGAGAACATGTGCAGCATTGTCTTTCAGCTGCGGTACGGAAAATTCACGTACTTCTCTGGCGGAGACATTCAGGGCGTTCTTCAGTTTGGAGCACCAGCCTGGCATGATGTCGAAACGCCCCTGGCCAGCATCCTTGGCCCGGTCGATGTTCAGTTGCTCGATCACCACGGCTATGCTGATTCAGAAAACGGAACGCTTTTAGCAAATCTGCAACCACGTGTTTTTATAATACCAGCCTGGGCATCGTCTCATCCGGCACCCGAAGTACTCAATCGGCTCTTCTCCAAAGAAATTTATTCAGTTGAGCGTGATGTATTTGCCACAAACCTGCTTCCAGAGGCAAAAGCGGCTATTAGTGACTTTTTGCCCAGACTGAAAAGTCAGTCAGGACATGTGGTCGTACGGGTTGAACCCGGCGGAAAATCGTACCGTGTAATTGTACTTGATGACACGAGTGAAACCTATACGGTGAAGGCAATCTACGGGCCTTACAAGTCTAAGTAAGGATCAGGTCAAACTGGCCGGATTCCCGGTTTTTCGATTTTGCTTGAGCATGTCTGTTCCGGCCTGATAGCCCTGAACAATCATTCGGCCAATATCGTCGGAGGTAAACTTCATGAGATTCAGGGAAAGTGGCTCGGTGGGGCGGATAATCGTTAATTCCAATTCCCGTCCGTGGAGGTGTTCCCGGTTGGCAAAGCGTTCGGCCCAGGCAATGTCATTGTTAACCAATTGGTTGACCGTAATATCTTTGACCCTGTCCATGAGGTTCAACAGGTTTCGGTAGTTAAACTTTTCGTTATAGATTTTCTTGGCGTGACACGCGACACAGGCAATTTCCGTAGCGCCGTCTTCGATAGCTACCCGCAGGGGCGCTACCTCCCGTAAGCCTCCATCCAGAAACGCCCGCCGATGGTCGCCCCCGATTTGCACGGCCGGCATCAGGAACGGAAGGGAACTGCTGGCAAACACATAATCCAGGAAATGAGGGTCATGGGCATCGGCATAACACATGTCACCTTCAATAATATCGACGGCCCCAACTTTAAGTTTCACCGGACCAGTTTTTAGTGCCTCAAAGTCTATCGTATTTCGAATCAGGTTCTGGATAGGGGAGTTGTCCAGTAACCCATCAAAACGACTCATAACCGTGTCGTAGCCCATTCGAAAGCGAGAACGGATAACGGCTACATCATCGGGTTTTGTGATGTTCCGAATCCAGAATTCAATCAAAAACTTACCAACTTTTACCCAGTCTACGTGGCCGGTTGACGCCTGCTGACGGGCGGCTTCATGGGCAATGAATGTAGCGTTCAGGCTACCCACCGAAATGCCATAGAGCTGGTCTGGCACATAACCCGACTCAAAAAGAGCCATGACGGCTCCTACCTGAAATGCACCTTTAAGTGAGCCACCACCCAGGACGAGGGCGCGCATGGCTAGATGAGGAGTCGTTGAAATGGCTGCGGGATGTGGAAGGGGCGGGGTGGGGTTGTCAATCATAGACACCTATAGCAGGTAGCGTTATAAGATCATAAGTGTGGAAAGTTGATGTTTTTCAATTAATAATCAAAACGAATTGACACACGGATAGTTATGAAACTGACGCCATGTTTTCTAAAGCGCTTTTTCGGCGTCTGCTCTTTCCTTACTATACTTGCTGGAAATTTAGCCGATAGTCATTTATTATAAGGCAATAGCCTGCGCTTCCTGCTGATTGACTACCGCTATTGACTGATATACTTCTTCATGGCTATTACCGTCGCCGAGATACAAGCCCCGATTGCTGCTGAAATGGAACTGTTTGAGCAGAAGTTCAAAGGGCAAATGAAAAGCGACGTCATGCTGCTGGACCAAATCATGAATTACATCGTGAAGCGGAAAGGCAAGCAATTGCGTCCAATGTTTGTGTTCCTGATGGCCGGTGTTTGCGGCTCCATCACCGAAGCTACTTACCGTGGAGCGTCGTTAATTGAATTACTCCACACGGCCACGCTCGTTCACGACGATGTGGTCGACGAGTCGAACTATCGTCGGGGATTTTTCTCTATCAATGCGCTTTGGAAGAATAAAGTAGCCGTATTAGTGGGCGATTATTTGCTGTCGCGCGGGCTGTTGCTATCGGTCGATAACAACGACTTCGACCTGCTCCGGATCGTTTCTACCGCCGTGCGCGAACTGAGCGAAGGTGAATTATTACAGCTTTACAAAGCGCGTCGGCTGGATATTACAGAGGATATTTATTACGAGATTATTCGCCAGAAAACGGCTTCGCTCATTGCTGCCTGTTGCGCCGTAGGCGCAAGGTCGGCTGGTATTGCCCCGGAAATTGTTGACAAGGCGCATGCTTTTGGAGAGAAAGTTGGCATTGCCTTTCAAATTAAAGACGACTTGTTCGACTATGGTACGGCCGAAGTAGGAAAGCCGCTGGGTATTGATATTAAAGAGAAAAAGATGACCCTACCGCTCATCTACGCCTTGAACAAAGCGGGCTATCTCGAAAAACGCCGGATCATCAACATCATCAAAAACGAAAGCGGGAAGCCCAAAAAAGTCAATGAAGTGATAGAGTTCGTGAAAAATTCCGGTGGCATCGAATACGCTACCAAAGCCATGAACCATTATGTTGCCCAAGCGCAGGCACTACTAAACGACTTCCCCGATTCTCCTTATCGGTCCTCCCTACACAAGCTGGTGCAATACACAATTGATCGGAGTAAGTAGGTTGGTATAGTATTAGGAGCGAGAAGCGAGGAGTGAGGAGTTGCTGACGCCGGTAGTATTTGCGCGTTAGCAACTCCTCACTCCTCACTTCTCGCTCCTAATACTGCTTTCTCACTCCTCGCTCCTAATACCGCCTTCTTACTCTTCTCCCCAAACAACCGATGGAAGTCCGGGCTTTCGGTGTTCATCCATTTATCCCAGAAGGTGAAATAAAGGCCGTAGTTGAACCTGAACTGCGTATGATGCAGACTGTGGTGGGTGGCACCAATGAGCCATCGCCCCAGCCAGTGCCGGTTAAAATCCTGCGGGTAAATTTCCGTATTCAGGTGATTTATAGCGCTCGACATGGTCATGATCATCAAAATAAGTCCCACCGCTGATATGTGCAGCGGTAAAATAAATGTCAGCGCCGGAATAACAATAGCCTGTAACGTACTTTCGGTAGGATGAAACGAAAAGGCTGTCCACGGGGAAGTTGTAATGCTGTCGTGGTGGGTTTTGTGGACCAGTTTATAAACACCCGGCCAATGCATCCATCGGTGTAGCCAGTAATAATACGTTTCATGAATGAAAAGGACTAACATAATACTGGCGGGGTACCACAGTAACGGGTAGGCATGTATATCGGTGTAGATTCTGGTATAACCTAGCTGATAAGCGTAAATAATCCCAATAGCAATAGCCGTGAAGATCAGCGATGTAATAACAGACCAGCCAATCTCGCGCCAATCCTGTCCAGCTTTCCGGGGGCGTGTCTGGACGGCCCGATGAGCGAACTGCTCTTTCAGGGAAACTTTGAATAACCACCAGAACGCTAATGAAAAGAGAACGTAGCGTCCGAAAATAGCTATAAAGAAAAGTAAAGCCGTCAGCCCTACAGTGGCCGGACTCGTTAGGTGAATCATAGAACGCAAAAAACTTATCTGTCAGGTTAACCTGCCAGCACAACCGTGTTAACGAATAGCTAACTGATAATCAATACGGCTAATGGGGCTATAAGGTTTCATTAAAATGAGTTAACTGTCCCTTAATTTAGTCCGTTCGCTGACCGGGTAATTTGTTTGTACATTTGCTGAAGTCTCTCAATTATTCCATAAAAACGGCTTATGCGCCTGATTATCCCTGTCTTGCTGGTGGCAATGGTCACCACAGCAACCCTGGCACAACCTAAGAAAACGGTTCCGGGTACAGCAAAAATCGTTACTTCTGCTCAACAACCGATGCCGGGCAAACGGCTTGCCAAACCTAAACTTGTTGTTGGGATTGTGGTAGACCAAATGCGTTATGATTACTTATATCGGTATTATGATAAGTTTGGTTCGGGTGGTTTTCGCCGTATGATGGACGGCGGGTTCAATGCCCGAAACAATCATTACCATTATGCTGCTACGTATACCGGCCCCGGTCATGCTGCCATTTATACCGGTTCGGCCCCCGCGCTAAACGGAATCGTCGGGAATGATTTTTACGAACGAAACATTGGTCGTCTGCTCTATTGTGCTGAAGATACAACCGTTAAAACGGTCGGAAATACGGGTACGGCAGGCAAAATGTCGCCCCGTAACCTGCTGGTAACCACCATCGGCGACCAGTTAAAACTCGCCACCGACGGTCGGGCGAAGGTCATTGGGATTGCTTTAAAAGACCGGGGAGCCATTTTGCCCGCCGGTCACGCGGCCAACGCGGCTTACTGGTACGACTCCAAAGATGGTAATTTTATCAGCAGTACATTTTACCAGAACGAATTGCCGCAATGGGTGCAGGCCTTCAATGCCCGAAAATTATCTGACAAGTACCTAAGCCAGACGTGGGAACCATCGTTGTCTCTGAACCAGTATACCGAAAGTACGCAGGATGACGAACCTTACGAGACCGTACTGGCGGGTGAGACAAAGTCTGTTTTTCCTCACGGGTTTGCTATTCAGGCTGGGGGAAGCAAATATGAGCCATTGCGAACAAGCCCCTATGGGGATGAAATTACCAAAGAGTTTGCATTGGCAGCCCTGAAAGAAGAGAAACTGGGTCAGGGAGATGTAACCGATATGCTATGCGTTAGCTTTTCGTCTCCCGATTATGTTGGACACGCTTTTGGTACCCACGCTATTGAAACGGAAGATCAGTACCTCCGGCTCGACCACCAGTTGGCTGATCTATTCAACCAGCTGGATGCAAGCGTTGGCAAAGGTCAATGGGTGGCGTTTTTGTCGGCCGATCATGGTGTGGTCGACTCACCCGGCTTTCTACAGCAGAACCGGATTCCGGCCGGAGTACGAGGTTATGGCGAGATTGGTGACGCCGTAAAGTCTACGCTTGAAAAGGCATATGGGCCGGGACAGTGGATGCTCTCGTACATGAATCAGCAAATCTACCTCAATCATGCTTTGTTGACCGAGAAGAAAATAGCTATGCAGGATGTATATGAACTGCTTCGTTCGATGTTGCTTAAGCAAAAGGCGGTAGTAAATGTCGTTAATCTGCATAATCTTGGCGCAGAAGCTTTGCCTGAATTGCAGGAAAACCTGTTCCGGAATGTGTATCATCCTAACCGTAGTGGTGATTTCTATGTTATGCAGCAACCTGGCTGGCTGGAGGGGCGCAGCAAAGGCACTACTCACGGCACCACCTATGCTTACGATACACATGTACCCTTTTTGCTCTATGGCTGGGGCATTCGGCCGGGGCAAACCCTGCGCCGGACTCATATTCATGACATTGCGCCAACCATCACTGCATTACTCGGTCTGCTGGAACCCAGCGGCTGCATTGGCAACCCGGTTGAGGAAGCGATTAAGTGAGGAGTGAGTGTTAGGAGCGAGGAGTGAGGAGTTGCTTACGCGCAAATACTGCTGGCGTCAGCAACTCCTCACTCCTCGCTCCTAATACTTCATATAGAAAAACTTACTTCTTTAAAGCCAAAATAACGAACTTGGCCGTTGGCATTGATGGCCAGGCGACCATTAGGATCTATCCCAATAATAGTACCTCTAAAGGCCTGCCCTTCGCTTTCAAAACTGTGTTCTTCCTGGAAGCGGTAGAGTATTTGTAGATAATTAATCTTTAGCGTGTCGCGCTGGCCAGATCGTAACTGCAAATAGCGCTGTTCCAAAGTCTCACAAAGTCGGCTGAGCAGGCCGGGCAGGTCGTAGGTATTTGGTAAAGGAGCCAGGGCTTGTAAGGAGGTGGCGGTTGAATAACCGAACTCTGTCTGATTCACGTTAAGCCCTATGCCTACCACCGACCAGGCAATGCTATAGCCGTGCAGCGTATTCTCAATTAAGATTCCTCCTAACTTTTGATCGCTGACATAAATGTCGTTCGGCCATTTGATGCGAAGCGCCGACCCAACAAGTGGTTGAAGCGCATCGTATATGCCCAATGAAATGGCCATATTCAACCAGAATTGGTCCTTGGCCATCAAAAATCCAGGCTTAAGAAGTAGAGAGAAGGTAAGATTTTCACCCGCTTTCGCTTCCCACTGATTCCCGCGTTGCCCCCGCCCAGCGGTTTGATTGTCAGTAATGACAACTAGTCCTTCATTTGGGTCGATTTGTGCAATCAAAACGGAAGCTTCGTCGTTAGTTGACTGACAGCTTGGCAGGTATTGGAGAATTTGTCCAATAAAAAGCGTTTTGGGATGGATTTTGTACAAAATAATATATAATTTAGTAGTATAGAGAGCTAGTGAATGGTGCTGAGGAACTCCTCTTAATGATTATGTACCCGCTGACTGGCTTATCGTGCAATGTTAAACCGAAAGCATGAGAATTAACAAAAATAGTGAGTTTACAGCCGAGCAGATACGTGACTTCGTCGTTCGGGGAATGCAGGAGAAAAAAGGGCAGGATATTGTTGTCATGGACCTGCGGAAAGTAAAAAACGCAATCTGTGATTATTTCGTCCTTTGTTCGGGTAATTCGGACACACAGATTGATGCTATTTCGACTTCCATCGAAGAAGAAGTTTATAAAGCAAGTAAGCAAGACCCCTGGCATAGAGAAGGAAAGCTAAACCGGGAGTGGATTTTGCTGGATTATGTGGATGTAGTTGCTCACGTGTTCAAGAAAGATAGACGCTCGTTTTATGATCTTGAACAGCTTTGGGGTGACGCTGAAATCAGTCTGATTGCCGACAATGACCTGGCGGTAGCCTCCTGAGGAAAATTTAGTCTGGCTGTTTAAACATAGCATTTAAACGGGCCGTTTATGGGGCTGACAAACCGTTTGTCCTAACCGTTTCGCGATAGAAACAATCAACCGCAAAACGGTGTTACCCATGTAATCCGTTAGTACAACCTGAGGAAATGGCAGAAAATAATAATAGAAATCCGTTAGTACCCCGTGGTGGGCCACGTAAACCTAATTTCCAGGGCTGGATTGTTGCGTTGCTGATTGCCGCGATTCTTGGCATTACATTCTTTAACAGAAGTTCAGCTACCCAGGATATATCGCAGAAGCAGTTTGAGCGTATGGTCAGAGATCATGAGGTTGCTGAAGCAATCGTCGTGAACGACAAAATCGCCGAAGTGACGCTTACGCAGCAAGCCGCTCAGAGTCCCAGATACAAAAATCGATTTGCCGATAAGCCTTATTTCGGAAACAACCAGGGTCCTCATTTTCAATTCCAGATTGCTTCTGGCGAAACGTTCAAAAAGGATTTGGACCAACTTCAGCAAGGGCAGCCTGAAAATGAAAAGATCGACCTTAAGTTTGAAACCCGGAGTGACTTTGGTAGTATCATTAGTACCTGGGGTTTCCTGATCGTAATGATTCTGGCCATGTATTTCCTGCTCGGACGTATGTCTGGAGCCGGTGGTCCGGGTGGTCAGATCTTTAACATTGGGAAATCTAAAGCCGCTTTATTCGATGCAGATAACAAGGTAAAGATCACGTTCAATGACGTTGCGGGCCTCGATGAAGCGAAGGAAGAGATCAAAGAGATTGTTGATTATCTGAAAAATCCAACCAAGTTCACGAAACTTGGGGCAAAAATTCCTAAAGGTGCTTTGCTGATAGGCCCTCCGGGCACAGGTAAGACCCTTTTGGCCAAAGCCGTTGCTGGTGAGGCTGGTGTTCCTTTCTTCTCGCTGTCGGGTTCGGACTTTGTTGAGATGTTCGTTGGGGTTGGTGCAGCCCGGGTGCGCGACCTGTTCAAACAGGCAAAAGAAAAAGCACCTTGTATCATCTTCATCGATGAGATTGACGCGGTAGGCCGTTCACGTGGTCGTGGCTCGATGCCCGGCGCTAACGATGAACGGGAAAACACCCTCAACTCATTGCTGGTAGAGATGGATGGCTTCGCTACCGATTCAGGTATCATTATTCTGGCCGCCACGAACCGTCCGGATGTACTGGACCCCGCTTTGCAGCGTCCAGGTCGTTTTGACCGCCAGATAAGCATTGACAAACCAGACATTATTGGTCGGGAGGCTATCTTCCGGGTTCACTTGAAACCAATTAAGCTGTCTACGGATGTTGATCCGAAAGAACTGGCTGCACAAACGCCTGGTTTTGCCGGTGCAGAGATTGCCAACGTGTGTAATGAAGCCGCTCTGATTGCTGCCCGCAGTGATAAAGAGGCCGTTGATATGAAAGATTTCCAGGATGCAATGGATCGGGTGATCGGTGGTCTGGAAAAGAAAAACAAGATCATTTCTCCGGAAGAAAAAGAGATTGTGGCGTATCACGAAGCGGGTCACGCCGTGGCAGGCTGGTACCTCGAACATGCGGATCCCCTTGTGAAGGTGACGATCGTACCACGCGGTGTAGCTGCTCTTGGTTATGCACAATACTTACCCCGTGAGCAGTACCTATACCGTACTGAACAACTTATGGACGAGATGTGCATGGCGTTGGGCGGTCGTGCTTCCGAAGACCTGATCTTTGGTAAAGTGTCGACCGGTGCGCTGAGCGACCTAGAGCGGATTACTAAGCTTGCTTATAGCATGGTGACAATGTACGGAATGAACGACAAAATTGGTAACGTATCATTCTACGATTCCAAGCAATCGGACTACAACTTCAACAAGCCTTACTCGGAAGAGACGGCTAAGCACATCGATGAAGAGGTTCGTAAGATTGTTAGTTTGGCTTACGACCGGACGAAAAATCTGTTAACCGAACACCGTGACGCTCTGGAAATTCTGGCCAAGGAACTACTCGAAAAGGAAATTCTTTACCAGAATGATCTGGTTCGCCTGATTGGAAAGCGACCATTCGAGCGTGAAACGGTTTATCAGGCCTACAAAAATAAAGGGGTAGCTGAAGAGGTAAAAGAGGAAATCGGTAAGGAATCAAAGCCTGCCGAAACTGAACCGGAATCGCTTCCCATTTAATGGGATAGAGTAAAGTAAAAAGGGTCTCCTGTTCACAGGAGACCCTTTTTACTTTTTACCCAGTTCAATGGCCTGCATATCCAGAATGCGACCTGCATCGAGAGAAAACCGGATAGCGGTACGCATTTTATGAAAACCTGTTTTACCTGCTGCACCGGGGTTAATGAAAAGCAGGTTATTCATGGTGGTGTCGCGAACAACTTTAAGAATATGCGAATGACCGCAGATGAAAATATTGGGCGGATTGTCCCGTAAAAGTGGTCGGATTGTCGGATTGTAACTAGGGGGCGTTCCACCGATGTGCGTCATCCAGATGTCGAACCCTTCTAGTGCAAACCGCTGATTTAATGGCAATTCGGTTGATTCCATGTCAATATTGCCGCTAACGATTCGTAGCGGTCGAAACTGCCTTAAAGCATCGGCCACCGCAACATTTCCTACATCTCCGGCATGCCAGATTTCATCACAATCTTCGAAATGCGTGAAAATCTGCGGGTCCAGGTAGCTATGTGTGTCGGATAAAAGTCCGATTCGAATCATACTGTATGTGATTAATAAGTTGGTAAGTCAGTAAGTGGCTTGCGCGCCGGCACTGACTTGCCGACTTACTCACTTACTTTACCCAAAATTAGCTCTTTCATTTCGCTGCGGATCTTCTTTTTGTCGATTTTACCAACACTGGTTTTGGGAATCTCGGCAACAAAAAGTATGCGGTCCGGGACATACCATTTGTGCAATTCGCCCCGTTCGACTTTTGCCTGTAAACCGGCTTTGATGCTTTCTGCTTGTAAAGTATAGCCTGGTTTCAGAACGATCAGCGCATGAGGACGCTCACCCCAGCGGTCGTCCGGTAAACCAATTACAGCCGATTCGGCTACCCCCTCAATTTGTGATAATACATCTTCCATATCCAGCGAGGATACCCATTCGCCCCCGGTCTTGATAACATCTTTGGTGCGATCAGCGATCATCACCCAATAGTCGGGCGTGATACTGGCTACATCGCCCGTATGAAGCCAGCCGCCTTTCCAAAGTTCAGCTCCTCGTTCGGGGTCATCGTAATAGCCCTGAGTAAGCCACGGACCACGTGCAACAATCTCACCCAGCGAATGGCCATCGTGTGGAACAAAGTTGCCGTCATCGTCCATCAATCGCATCTCGATAAACGGAGATATACGACCGGCACGGGTGCGAAGTTCGATCTGATCCTCTGGCGATAGCTTTTGCTCCTGCTCATTCAAATACCCTACGGCCATTACGGGAGCCGTTTCCGACATACCATAGCCCGACATTACGGTAATGCCCAGTTCTGTTGCCGCTTTGGCCAGCCCTTTTGTTAGTGCCGAGCCACCAATCAACACTTTCCACCGATTAAGATTCTGCTTGAATTTTGGCGCAGCCGGGCTGCTGACCAGAATATTCAGGATAGTGGGCACACAGTGCGATAGGGTAACGCCTTCCGTAATGAGCAGTTTAAGCAGTAGTTCGGGCTCATACCGGCCCGGATAAACCTGCTTTGCCGACATCATCGTTGCCAGGAACGGAAAACCCCAGGCATGGACGTGGAACATGGGTGTAATAGGCATATACACATCAGTGGAGCCCTTAAACGGCATGGCTTCATAACCGATGATGTACGTCAGGAGCCCCATCGTATGCATGAATAATTGCCGATGGGAAAAATAAACACCTTTCGGATTTCCTGTTGTGCCAGTTGTGTAAAAGGTGGTTGCCCAGGTATTCTCGTCGAAGTCCGGGAAATCGTACTGGTCTGAAGCTCCTTTCAGAAGCGACTCATACTCACCGGCGAACCCCTCGGGGATTTCCGAAAGATTACTTGTGTCCGACGTTCCTGTATAAACCTTGTCACTTAGAACAACATAGGTTTCAACCGTGGTCAAGTGAGGCTTTATAGCAGCCAGAATCGGGAGAAAATCCTCGTGAATGAAGACGACCTTATCCTGGGCGTGATTCATGGTATAAAGAATCTGCGATGGAGATAACCGGATATTTATCGTGTGCAGGATAGCACCGGCACTGGTTACGCCTAGAAAACATTCGAGATAACGGTGACTATCCCAATCCAATACGGCGACTGTATCGCCCGGTTTTACGTCCAGATCGGTCAGTACGTTTGCGAGCTGCCGGACACGCTGATTAAACTGATAATAATTCATCCGAAATAGGTCCCGATAAACTATTTCGCGCTGGGGTTCATATTTGAGCGACTGCGCAAGCAGATTTTTTATGAGTAATGGGGGCTCATGGGCTTCGGTAGTGCGGGGGATAAGCTTTGTCTGAATCATAATAGCCTGACTGTATGTGTAAATAAACGGATAATCCGAAGGTAGAATTGAATAATGGAAAGAAAAAATGGTATCGTATAAAAAGGCAATACCTGACGGGCGCAATTCTTTTGGGCCATAAAAAAAGCCAGCTGATCTGCAAGATCAGCTGGCTAAAGGCATTGATTTTAGTACGTGTAAAACACGGCTTGTTATAAGAGCAATCCAGCTATAGTAGCCGACATATAGCTGGCCAGTGTGCCACAAATGAGTGCTTTAAATCCAATACGGGCCAGGTCGCTTCGGCGTTTTGGAGCCAGTTCGCCAATACCACCTACCTGAATGGCGATGGAGCTAAAATTGGCAAAACCGCAGAGGGCAAAACTAACGATCGCAATCGTTTTAGGGTCGAGTGTTTGTTTGATCTTAACGAGGTCCAGATACGCAACAAATTCGTTGACCACCATTTTAGTGCCCATCAAGGCACCGGCTGCTTCGATGTCTTTAGCCGGTACGCCCATAGCCCAGGCAAACAGGGAGAAAAACTTGCCGAGCAGGTAGTTAAGGCTGAGAAAATCGACGTCGAAAATGTAGAAGCCTATCCGGAACATAAAACTATCGATCAGCGCAATCAGGGCTATAAAACCAATCAGCATGGCCACTACATTAAATCCCACTTTTAGTCCTTCGCTGGCGCCGGCGGCAATGGCATCGAGCAGATTCGCGTAAATTTTCTTGATTTCAACTTTTACTGTCCCCTGGGTTTCCGAGACCTGGGTTTCCGGCATCACGATTTTACTGATGACCAACGCCCCCGGGGCGGCCATGATGCTGGCCGCCAGCAAATAAGGAGCGGGTACACCCAGTGAGATATAAACAGCAAGTACTCCTCCGGCAATACAGGCAAACGAGCCGGTCATACTGGCCAGAAGTTCAGAGTTGGTCATGCCATTGAGATACGGCTTGATCATAATCTGCGCTTCTACCTGCCCAACAAACGTACTGGCTACGTTGGATAACGCTTCGGCCCCGCTAACGCCCATCAACCATTTCATTGCTTTGGCCATCACGGCTACAATGCGCTGCATGATGCCTAGGTGATAAAAAATATTGACCAGAACGGCTACGAAAATGATTGTTGGAACGACTTTAAAGAAAAAAATGAAGTTGTTTCCGGGACCAAAGGCTTTGCTAAGAATATCCGGCCTTACTAGAGATGAGAAGACAAACTCGGCACCAATATTGGCCTTTTGCAGCAAACGGTCAACATAATAGCCCAGACCCTGAAAGAGACGCTGGCCTATATCCGTTTTTAAAACGAAAACCGCCAGGCCAAACTGAAGAGCAAGACCCACCCCAACAGTACGGTAATTAATAGCTTTACGATTATCAGACAGGGCATAAGCGATGCCCAGAATTAAAACAATGCCAATTAGGCCGGTAAAACGCTCCATTCAGTGACGACACAATTACAGTTAGGTTGGCGAAGATACAAAAAGAAGGGATGGGACGAACTCATAAAAGAATAGGGAAAACAAAAGGGGCAGATTTGACGAATTATATTCGTCAAATCTGCCCCTTTTGTTAGGGCTTAATTTAAATGTTGGCGATAGCCCGTTCCGCTCCTTCCTGGTATTCTTCCTCAATCTGAGCAATCTCTGCCGACTTAAGCTCACCATCGAAAAGGCGGGCATCCATCGCTTCCTTCTCGGTAGTTTCGAAGAAACGTTGATGGATGCTGAAAGGCTGACTTCCGGTTGGTACTTCACATTTTTTGAAGTCACCATCTTCCTTTAGTTCATAAGCGTTAACGTTATCTTGAAGGTTATATTTCAGAATTAAAATGGATTGCTGTTTTACGCGTGGATCAGCCAGATAAAACAACGATTCAATGCGCCGATCAAAACTGCGAACCATAACATCGGCACTGCCTCCGTATACTTTCGGGTCGCCGTTGTTATGGAAATAATAGATACGGGTGTGCTCCAGAAAGTCACCCACAATGGAACGCACCGTGATGTTATCACTAAGTCCGGCCCGATGGGGGCGCAGACAGCATATGCTTCGAACAATGAGACGGATGGGTACTCCCGCCTGCGATGCTTTGTATAGCTCGTCAATAACCAGTTTATCCTCCAGCGAGTTGACTTTAATGCATATGCCGCTCGGTAAACCGTGTTTGGCGTTTTCGGCTTCCAGACGAATCAGCCGTAATAGCTGCTCACGCATGTCGCGTGGGGCGGTAATCAGGTACTGGTATTCGTTTGGTACGGAGTGGCCCGTTATTACGTTGAAAAACTCCGAGATGTCGTGCGTGTAGGTTTCGTTCGTTGTCAGCAGCCCGATGTCCGTGTAGAGTTTCGAGGTATCTTCATTATAGTTACCCGTAGCCATATGGGCATAGCGCACCACCCGGCTCCCTTCATTACGAACAACTAGCAGTAGTTTGGTGTGCGTTTTAAAGCGACTGATACCATAAATGACGAAGCATCCTGCTTTTTGCAACCGCTGGGCTTCACGAATGTTATTTTCTTCGTCAAAACGCGCTTTTACTTCGAACAGTACCGAAACGTGTTTGCCGTTTTCGGCCGCTTTCAGCAACGCTTCTGTAATACGGGAGCGTTTTGCCAGGCGGTAAACGGTAATCTTGATGGCCAGTACGTTCGGGTCTTCGGCCGCCTGTTCCAGCAGCTGAAGTACGGGCTCAAAATTATTGTAAGGGTGATGCAACAGCAAATCACGCTGTTTGATCAACTCAAAAATATCGTCGGTTTTATCACGCCCTAATCCCAGTGGTTGCACCGGTGCGTGGGGGAGGGGCATGTCATCTTTGAATTCGGGATTGCCGATGATCTGCCACAATGACGAAAAGTCGAGCAGCGTATGCGATTCAAAAATGTTCAAGTCATCAATTTCCCACCGTTTTTTCAGCAGGTTCAGCATCCAGGGAGAACTAATGGTCGACTGACTGCCAGCAGCACTGCCTTCGGTTTCGATCTCAACCCGCGTAACCCGGCCCAGACGCCGGTTTTTTATTTTCTGCCTGACTTCATCAATGAAATCGACCTCGTCGTCGTCGTTCTCATCGAGCGTAAAATCGCCGTTTCGCGTAATGCGAAACAGATTCATCGATAGTATTTCGACGTTACGGTAAAGTTTCTTGATATTATGCCGAACAATTTCTTCGATCGGGATAAAGACGATCGAATCTTCTCGCTCAAATGACACAAACCGGGGGAGGTTAGCCGGAATTTGGACAAACGAAAGCCGTTGCCGCTCATCTTCGTCTTCTGCCCGTAAACTCTTGATCTCAACGTCATCCGGGTTCTGGGTGACAACGCCAAAAATGAGGACTTTCGCCAGCAATACCGGAAACGTATGCGTGTAATCATACAGCATCGGTGTCAGCGTAGGGTAGATCGCCCGATCGAAATAGTTGGTTGCTTCGACCTGCTCTTCCGGAGTCAGGCTGGAATGAGTCAACAGCTGAAGGCCATTTTCGGCAAAAAGCGGCAACAATTGTTCTGAAAAAACAGTCTGTTGATCGCGAAAAAACTTATGCGCAGTTGTGTACAACGCTTTTCGAAACGGTACTTCGCGCAATCCTGAATAATCGACCCGTTGTTTATGATAGTCGAGATAGTTGTACAAGCTACCCACCCGAATCATAAAAAACTCATCCAGATTCGACGCCGAAATAGCCAGAAACTTCAACCGCTCCATGAGAGTACGATTGCTCAGCGGTGGCTTCGTGTCGCGGGCCTGGTCCAGAACGCGCTCGTTAAACTTGAGCCAACTTAAATCACGACTCAGGTAATTACTCTGGTCGATGACGCTGGTAACCTTTTCGCTAACTTTTGCCATTTTGTCTGTCCCCTGAGCAGGCGTATTGGCCTGTTTATTAGTGAAACGGGAAACCAAATTACCCAATATATTTCGGTTTGAGTTAAGGGAGTAACGCATACTGTTTACAGAACTGTGAAGTAAAACAAAAAAGCGGACTAAATAGCCCGCTTTATGTTATCATTCGGTTAAACATCCACTCGGGCGTATTTGGCGTTTCGTTCGATAAATTCCCGTCTGGGGGCAACTTCATCACCCATCAGCGTCGAGAAAACGTGGTCGGCATCAGCAGCAGACTCAACGGTCACTAGTTTTAACGACCGGGTATCGGGATTCATTGTTGTGCTCCAGAGTTGTTCGGCGTTCATTTCACCAAGCCCTTTGTAGCGCTGAACACCAACATTTTCTTCACGGCCGCTGCCTGCCAGTTCTTTTACGGCTGCTTCGCGCTGGGTTTCTGTCCAGCAATACCGCTCTTCTTTACCCTTCTTAACCAGGTATAGAGGAGGCTGGGCAATATAAATGTACCCATTGTCGATCAACGCCTTCATGTTACGGTAGAACAGCGTTAAAATGAGGGTACGGATGTGGCTGCCATCCACGTCAGCATCAGTCATGATAATGATTTTATGGTACCGGAGTTTATCCAGGTTCATTACGGTCTCATCATCTTTTTTCTCAAGCCGTACACCAAGGGCCGTCCAGATATTTTTTATCTCTTCGTTTTCGTAGATCTTGTGCTCCATGGCCTTCTCTACGTTCAGAATTTTACCACGAAGGGGCAAAATAGCCTGAAACGCCCGGTTACGCCCCTGTTTGGCCGTTCCACCGGCCGAGTCACCCTCTACAAGGTACAACTCACATTTTTCAGGATCGGTATCGGAGCAGTCGGCCAGTTTGCCGGGAAGTCCCATGCCGCCCATAAAGTCCTTACGCTCGGTCATAATGCGCTTGTAGGCCAGATCGGCCGCAATACGCGCCTGAGCCGAAACGAGCACTTTCTTAACGATGCCTTTGGCCGTGTTCGGGTTTTCTTCCAGCCATGTTTCGAGCAGGTCGGCCATGGTCTGGCTTACAGCACTCACAACGTCCTGGTTACCGAGCTTGGTTTTGGTCTGCCCTTCAAACTGAGGTTCCTGAACCTTTACCGAGATCACAGCAGTGAGCCCTTTTCGGAAGTCCTCTCCGCTGAACGTTACTTTACCCGAGTTCTTAGGCAATACCCCCGGATTTTTATCCGCATAGTTTTTTAAGACCCGTGTTAGCGCTGAGCGGAAGCCCTGGACGTGCGTACCACCTTCGTGGGTGTTAATGTTGTTGACGTACGACAAGACGTTCTCACCGGCCTCATAGTTGTATACCAGAGCAACCTGTACGGGCGTAGCTCCTTTGGTATTTTCCATGTAAATGGGTTTCATCCCATCGAGGGCGGGGCGGGTTACATCAAGAAATTCGACGAATTCCACCAGGCCGCCTTCCGAAAAGAAGTCGTCCTGACGAATAGGTTCACCCGTCTCGTCAACTTCGCGTATATCCTTCAAGAAAATATGGATTCCCTTATTCAGGTAAGCCAGTTCGCGCAGGCGACCGGCAATGGTCTCGTATTTGTAAACGGTTTCAGTGAAAATGCTATTGTCGGGCTTGAAATGCGTTGTCGTACCCGTATCATCGGCTTCACCAATGATGCGCACATCATACTGGGGAACGCCAATTTTATACTCCTGCTCAAAGATTTTGCCTTCGCGGTGAACTTCGACGCGTACGTCGGTTGAAAGGGCATTAACGCAGGAAACACCTACCCCGTGCAAACCACCCGAAACTTTGTAGGTGTCTTTGTCGAACTTACCGCCAGCGTGTAAAATCGTCATGGCAATTTCCAGAGCCGACTTACCCATTTTAGTGTTGATGCCGGTTGGAATACCCCGCCCGTTATCTTGTACCGTAATCGAATTGTCAGGATTAATGGTTACGCTAATCTTATCGCAGTAGCCCGCCAGCGCTTCGTCAATGGAGTTATCAACAACTTCCCAAATGAGGTGGTGAAGACCACGCACACCTACGTCGCCGATATACATGGATGGCCGTTTGCGAACGGCTTCCAGGCCTTCTAATACCTGGATATTATCAGCATCGTAGTTGCCCCTGTTAGTGTCAATGGGAGCGTCTGCTTCAACTAGTTCGTTAGTCATATTGGAATGGGAGCGTGTCTGGAATTTGTTGTTTTAAGTCTGAAAAATGCCCTGGTTCAGAAGGCTGATTAGATTGTAAAAATACAAAAATAATTACTCATTCACAATCCCTTTTCGTTAAGAATAACTTAATATACAAAAAAAATGCCTGAACATCAACTCCTTCGATAGATAGTGGCTCTGCGGTGATTTATAGGGCCTTTTGCGACAGTTTTATGTTGCTTAAGAGAAGGTCGAAACAGGGGCGAAAAGAAGAATTCGGGATGCTTTTTTCTCCATGGGGCGTTTCTCAAAAAAGTATTATTGAACGGTCTGGAACATGGTGATTTTAGTTGAACATTGTCGACTTCATGGTCAATGGTTTGGCTACTGAGTATTTACGCTTTTTAGCAGTCCAGCTTTGACAAAAATGGCAAAAAATAAAGCCGGTTCAGGTTGAACCGGCTTCGGGAAAAGTCTGGCATGGGTTTACTCAATCTTCCGGAAATGGAATATAAACAAAGCCTGCAAAGTCGCCGTGTACAATAAAAAGACAGCAATACTCATCGGGCGTTTTGTAATTCTCTTTCCAAAGATCGAGCGATTCCGGACCAATTAGTTCACGCTGTGTAAATTCGTCGACAAACGAGGCCTTGTAGTTCCAATGATTACCCAATTCATCGGCTGCAATGAGCAACTGCCCCATAGGAACATCCCGACGAGAGGCAACGAAGACGGGGTAATCGGAAAAACCACGTTTTCTGATTTGATAGGATGCTTCTTTCAGTTGATCAGCCACTTTTACAAAATCCGATGAGATTTTGCCCATCAACTCTTTGTTTACGTCGTACGAGTTGGCGTCGTCGAGTAGCGTATTTTCGTTGCTATGGTTAATCATTTTTTTAGAGGAGTTAGGAGTTTTTTTGAAGGAGTTAGGAGCGAGGAGCGAGGAGCCATCCGGTTGCGAAAAAACGCGATAGCGTTCTGTCTGCTGGATGGCTCCTCACTCCTACATACTAACTCCTTCAAAAAAGACTCCTCATTACTGTTTTTAAAATCGGGCGGCCAGCAAGAGGTCAAGATCTTTAAACCGCATATTGAATTTGCGGGCGATGTAGGCATTGGTGAGCGTTCCTTTATGGGTATAAACACCTTTCATAAACCAACGGTTCGCGTACATCATCTGCTCAATGCCACCCGTAGTACCCGTTTCGAGCAGAAACGGAAGAAATATGTTACTCAGCGCCATACTAGCTGTATACGCTACGCGGGCTGCAATGTTTGGAACGCAATAATGAATGATGCCCATGTGCTTAAATGTAGGCTGCTTATGGGTTGTCATACGGGATGTCTCGAAATTGCCTCCCTGATCAATGGATACGTCGATGATAACCGAATCCGGTTTCATACGGCCAACCATCTCTTCCGTAACAACCACGGGACTCATTGCATCATCGGCGCGCATGGCACCAATCACGACATCGGCCCGCTGAATGGCTTCGGCCAGCGTATCGGAATCTATGATTGAGGTGTACACATGCTGGCCAACGGCGTATTTGAGCCGTTGGAGTTTATACAAATGTTTATCAAATACCTTTATGTCGGCACCCATACCCAGCGCAGTTCGAACGGCGTATTCGGTAACCGTTCCAGCACCGAGCATGACCACTTTCGTGGGGGGGACGCCGGTTATTCCACCCAGAATAATGCCCCGGCCATTGTCGGCATTGCTGAGGTATTCGCCGGCAATGAGCATGACCGTACTGCCTGCTATTTCGCTCATGGAGCGAATTACGGGTAAGTTACCGCCTTGATCTTCAATGAATTCGTACCCGAACGAAGTGAGGTTTTTACTGTTTATTTTTTCGAAATAAGATCGGTCATGAACCGGCAGGTTCAACGCCGAAATAACCGTACTTCCCGATTGAACATGCTCAAATTCATCATCGACGAGCGGTTCGACTTTAAGGATCAGGTTGGCTTCGTATACCTCTTTAGGAGAGCGGGCAATTTGGGCACCGGCTTCGCTATATTCCGTATCCGAGAACTTGGCTTTCTCGCCCGCGCCCTGCTCCACGATCACATTATGGCCATTACGAACCAGTATAGACACCGCTTCGGGTGTGAGTGCAATGCGATTTTCCTGAAGCGATACCTCTTTAGGTAGACCAATAAGAAGACTGTTTCGATTCGTCTTTACGGCCAATGGCGCTTCTTTCGGGTATAGGGCCGTTTGTTTGGCCAATTCCTCAAATCCAGTCACTTGTAAAAAGTTTACGGTTTATGGTATTCAGGTTATGGTATTCAGTTCATGGCCGTTGAGCCAGCGCGCTGGCTCAACGGCCATGAACTGAATACCATAACCTACTCAACCAACACAGTTTTCACAGTTCGGCGACCGGCTGGATCTGCCGAAATGTGGATCTGATAATAGGTAGCAGGCCAGAGGGATGCAATTCGCTCCGGCCACTCAATAAAGCAATAATTTCCTGAATCCATGTACTCCTCGATGCCAATGTCAAGCGCTTCCATCTCATTGCGGAGCCGGTAGCAATCGAAATGATAAATCGAATGCCCTTCGTGTGTAGTATACTCGTTTACAATGGAAAATGTTGGACTCTGAACGATACTTAGTACCCCCAGCACCCGACAGATCGCTTTAATGAGCGTTGTTTTACCGGCACCCATGTCTCCTTCAAATAACCAAACGGATTGGTGTCTACCCTCTGCCAGGAGCTGGCGAGCCGTTGTGTCAATTTCGTCAAGGTGGTCAGCGTGCAGAATCATGGGCGTTTTTTTGCCAATAGCCTACAAAGATAGAAATTTTTGGGCGGTCTATTTGACTCACGCGGGTTGACGAATGACAAGTCGACGGGTTTAGACTAAAAAGGTGGTCGAACCGTAAGCTATACTTACGGTTCGACCACCCAAACTCTAATATTTCTGGTTTTAGCCAATAAAGAAAGGGGCAGTGTCCATTCTTCAGCGCTTAATAATTTGGGTTCTGCTTGAGTACGGGTTTACCGTTAATTGCGCTGTTTGTAATTTCAAGAAGCGGGATAGGGTAGTACTCATGCTTACCTTTTACGAAAGTAGCTCCGGTGAAATAAGGGCGTAACCGGGCTTCTCGCTGCATGTAAGCATTTAGCACCTGATCGGCAATGCCCCATCGAACGAGATCAAAGAAGCGATGGCCTTCGAGCGCCAGCTCCAGGCGAGTCTCGAACCGGAGGGCGTTACGTGCTACGGTGGCATCGGTCCAGGTAGTCGTATACTCATTGATGACGTAATTGGCCGCATTCGTACCATCCGCTTTTTTTGCAAATCCGTCGGGGTTCGCTGCCCGTCTCCGAACCTGATTGACGAGGGCGCGGGCGGGTTCCAGATTACTCAGTTCAATTTCGCATTCGGCCAGCATAAGCAACACATGTGCGTATCGAATCAGGCGGGTGTTGTTGGCGTTCTGACGGGTGTTGTTGGCAAAGGTGTTCGTGCCCACATCCGAGCGATAGAACAGGTGTTTTTTAGCTATGTACGGCCCCCCGTTGCCCTGATCGCGAACCCAGGGTTTACCCGGCATTGGGCCCCAGTCCAGAAAAGGAATATCCCGGCGGCCAACCGTCCAGTCTAAACGAGGGTCCAGATTACCGGTAAATGCCGTAAAGGGCTGATTTCCTTCTACTCCTTGGTCGCTCGTTACGTCCGAGTCGTTGAAGTTGGTCAGCAGGGGTAAACCATTGGCATTGGTTTTATACGCATTGACCAAATTCTGTGAAGGCTGAAAGAAACCGCAGCAGGTGGTTGGCCCGGCATAAGGATAGTTCAGCGTAGCGCCATTGTTGCCATTTTCGCCCCCACCAGCACCATCGTTCACCGAGTTTTGCGCTTCCAGAATTGACTCAGCGTTGTTGTTCATGGAAGCGCGGAAATTATCGTGATAGCGCTCCATCAGCCTGTAACGGCCACTATTGACAATGGCCGTTAGCAAGACCTTGGCATCGGCCCAGTTCTTCTGATACATTTCAGCTTTAGCGAGCGAAGCAGCAGCGGCCCATTTGGTAGCCCGGCCAGGCTGAGACTGGCTGCTGGGCAGGTTATCGTAGGCAAACTTGAAATCCGCTTCAATACTGGGCCAGATGTCTTTGTCATTCGGGATTTTGGTGCTGTTCGGATCTTCGGGATTGTACGTTTTTTCGTCCAGATACGGCACCATATTAAACATCCGTTTTGCTTCGAAATGATACCAGCCACGCAGGAAGCGAGCCTGCGCCCGAATCTGTACTTTCTCGGCATCGGTGAGGTCAGCGGCTTTGTCGACAACGCGTAAAACGTCATTCGAACGGGCAACGCCATCGTAAACGGTGCGCCACTTGCCCCGGAAGTGTGAGTTATCGGACAGGATGTTCTTGATCTCGATAAACGTGATTTCCGGTTGGTCGCCTGATGTAGAGCCTTTGTAGGCATCGTCGGCCGCTACAGTGCCGTAAATCCAGTTGTCGGCCGAGCCATGCCAGGAAGTTGCGCCCGATCCCGAACCATCCATCAGTGAATAAGCACCAACGAGGAGGAAATTGACGCCCGCCCGGTTTTGTAAACCGCTTTCGTCGAAGACAGCGGGTGGCTTTACGTCCAGAAATGAATCTTTGCAGCCTGTAACCAATAAGGCTGTCAGTAATGCAGAAGTTATGAGTGTCTTTTTCATTAGAAAATAATGTATGACAAATAATGTAATGGAATAAACAGTCCCCGTAAGGTGCAATCAATCATCCTGGCTTACATTGTGAATTTTCTGAAATTAAAAACTTAAGCTCAGACCAACCAGCACCGTTCTGGCCACTGGATACAAGCCTTCGTCCACACCAATCTGGCGATCCTGGTTCTGGCCCGCTGTCGTACCGGTATTACCCGAAACAGCCCCCTGCGAGTTACGCACGTTAATTTCAGGGTCCATACCCGTGTATTTGGTGATGGTAAACAGGTTCTGTCCCTGAATGTACACTTGAGCGGCACTCATTCCCATCTTGTTCATCAGCGTACGCGGCAGGTTGTATGATAACTGAATGTTGCGCATACGCAGATACGAACCGGATTCCAGGTAATAGGTCGAAGGAACCGAACTTACGTTGTCGGCAGCCCGCACGATGGGGAGCATAGCATTGGAGTTATCTGCACCGGGTCGCCACGACTGCTCGTACATGCGAAGGCTGCGGTTGCCGCCAAACGTTGGGAAGTCGGTCCAGTAGCGAACGTAGTTGAACAACTGGTTACCCTGAACACCCTGCCCAAACAGTTGAAGGCCAAAGTTTTTGTAGTTGACGTTTATATTCAAGCCATAGCTAAAATCAGGGTGGGGCGAGCCAATAATACCCCGGTCGGCCGGGGTAATGAGCCCGTCGCCGTTAAGATCGCGATATCGGAACGTACCCGCACCCACAACGCCGGTACCGTTGGCCTGACGATAGGTAACTACATTATTATAACCTCTCCAGATGGGGCCGGATGCCGCCTGCTCCGGTGTGTTATTGATGCCATCAATGGTGTAGCCGTAAAACGCCGAAATTGGGTAGCCCTCTTGGGTGACGGTCATGGCAGGCAGACGGGTAGCGAAACCAAAATATTGGGTATTGGGGTCGCCATTGGTGGTCAGTACCGTATTCCGGTAGGTGGAGATGTTACCGGACAGCGTGTAGGTCAGTTCATTGTTCAACGCTTTGCCGTTATACGACAGGTTGAGTTCAACCCCCCGGTTGCGGAACGAAGCAATATTTCGGAAGGGATTAGTGGCGTTACCGGCCGTAAAGGGCAACTCGACCGGGAAGAGCGCATCAGTCGTGACGCGGTTGAACCAGTCGAAGTTGACATCGACCTTACCTTTCAACAGCGAAGCATCGAAGCCAAAGTCGGTTTGGGTTGTGGTTTCCCACTTGGCCTGTGCATTACCAAACTGGAAAAGGTCATAGCCCTGTAGCGCCGACGTACGAGAGCCGTTCAGGTCGTAAAAGCTGTTGGCGGGGCTGGTACCGTAGAATGTATAGGGGTTGAAATTGCCAATTTCCTGGTTACCCGTTTGGCCCCAGCTGGCGCGAAGTTTCAGGTCGCTGAGCCAGCCCGATGCGGTATTTTTCAGGAAATTTTCTTCCGAAATGCGCCAGCCTGCCGAAACCGCCGGGAAATAAGCGATGCGGAAATCGGGCGCAAAACGCGAAGACCGGTCCCGACGCAATGTTCCGCTCAGCAGGTATTTTTCATCGAACGACAGGTTCGCGACGGCAAACTCAGAGGCTAAGCGCCAGTATGTTGCGCTACCATCGTTGGTCTGTGTACCCGCATTACCGGCAGCCAGATACTGATTGTTAATGTCGTCAGATGCAAATCGGCTACGAACAGCGTTTACAAATTCGTAGTAGTTTCTGATCGACTCAGTCCCCAGAATGGCGCTCAACCGAAGTTTATCGAATAAGGTCGTTTTGTAGTTCAGAGTATTGGTCCAGGTCCAGGTACCTTCGTAATCATTACGGGTTTGCAACTGGTTGGTACCGGCCGACTCTGACGATTCGAAATCGCGTGGCGTGTACACGCGAACGTTGAACAGGTTGTAGTCAATACCGAAACTGGTACGGGCCGTCAGGTTTTTGGCCAGGTCGACTTCGGCGTAGGCATTACCAAACAACCGGATTTCTTTGTTGATGTTCGTTCGGTTGCGGTACAGATCGGATACCGGGTTACGGGCATTGTCGAGGTCACCGCCTTTGGTACCGGCAAAGTTTCCGGCAATGTCATAAACCGGAACGATCGGCTGCATCCGGTAAGCGAACGAAACGGCGTTGCTCTCACTCTGATTGCTGGCAATACCACGGGTAGAAAAAGGACCACCAATACGTTCGGCATAAGCCACCTGAATGTTCTCGCCAATACGGACACGTTTATTGATGTTAAACTCGGTGTTGGCGCGGGCCGAATACCGTTTGTAACCCGTGTACTTCATGATACCTTCCTGGTTGAAGTAGTTGAGGGAAATGGCGTAACGACCACCTTCCGTACCCCCCGAAACCCCCAACTGGTGATTTTGAATAGGAGCAGGGTTGAAAATTTCCTCCATCCAGTTCGTGCCTTCTTTGTTGGCTTTGGTAATTAGCCACTTACTCCGGCGAAAATCGGCCGCGTCAATGTCGGTCGAATAGTTAGCGGGGTCAACCCGTGGATCGCCGTTCATGGCACCATCCGGGAAAATATAGTCGGGTATGACCGGGCGGGGGCCATTACCAAACTGAGCATTACGCGGGTTTCCATTGACCAGGACACCCGAGTTGATGCGCGATTCCCACCAGAGGTCAGCGTACTGCTGGGTGTTGAGCAGATCGAGGAGTTTACCACGTTGTTGCACACCGTAGTACGCGTCGTAGGTTAGTTTGGGTTTACCGGCTTTCCCTTTTTTTGTCGTGATAATAACCACACCATTACCGGCTCGGGCACCGTATTGTGAAGCCGCAGCCGCATCTTTCAGCACCTGCAACGACTCAATGTCGTTTTGGTTGATGGTGTTCAGGTTTCCCTTGGTAGGTACTCCGTCAATGATATACAGAGGTGAGTTGTCGTTCAGCGTTCCAAAGCCCCTGATACGAACGATAACTCCACCACCGGGCGAGTTTTCGTTGCCGACCGATACGCCCGCCACGTGACCCTGAAGGGCCTGCGCCACGTTGGTAGCCGGTACTGATAATAACTCCCTTGTGCTTACGGTGGCGATGGCTCCGGTAATGTCCCGTTTAGACTGAGCACCGTACCCTGTTACAACCACTTCATTCAGGGTTTTAATGTCGGCGACCAGCGCGACGTTCACTTCGCTTTTGTTACCAATGGTAACCTCCTAGGCAGCAAATCCGATGGCTGATATGGTCAGCACATTGCGTCCGGAGGGAACCAGGATCGTGTATTGCCCATTGGCATCGGTTACCATGCCGGTTTGGGTTCCCTTAATGACAACGTTGGCACCAGGGAGCGGACTATTTTCAGAACCGTCCGTGATTCGGCCGGTAATTCGGCGATCCTGAGCCATAACAGTCCCTACGCAAACGAACCAGCTTATCAAGAGAAGCAGGGGTATGCGGTACACTTTTGGGTACGCAATTTTCATAGTTTTATAATTAGATTAGATTAGTTTGCTGAGTATTTATACTCAATACAAAAAAGATAGTTTTAATTGTATTTTAATATATAGAATGAGAAATATTTTGTTTGGAATGGGAATAATGCCAAAAAAGCCCTGAAAGACGTCTTTCAGGGCTTTTTAACCGCTATAGGTATTGGTATTAATTACTTAATTTAAATTCAGGTCGTCAATGACGCGCTGCACTTTTGCTTTCAGTTGGGCATAGGTATCATCGAAGGCTTCTTTGCTTTCGAGCGGCTCTACTACGCTTACGTAGAACTTGATTTTTGGCTCGGTTCCCGACGGACGTGCGGAGATTTTCGTGCCATCTTCCGTGAAGAATTGGAGTACGTTCGAGGGTTCGATACCCATTTTCCCCGATTCAATGACGGATGTCTGACCCGTTGATGGATCAAGACGGGTCAGGGCTTTGTAGTCATCTACCCGAACAACGGCTGAACCGGCAATGGATTTTGGGGGATTGGCCCGGAAGTCGGCCATCATCTGCTGAATTTCTTCGGCACCCGATTTTCCTTTTTTGGTCAGCGAAACCAACGCTTCGTAGTAGAAACCATTCTCCTGATACATGGCCATCAGCATATCGAACAGGCTTTTGCCCTGATCTTTGGCGTAGGCTGTCAGTTCGGCAATAATGGCGCAGGAAGCAATGGCATCTTTGTCGCGCACGAAATCACCAATGAGGTAGCCGTAGCTTTCCTCGCCACCACCAATGAATTGCTCTTTGCCTTCCAGTTCACGAATAACCTCGGCAATGTATTTGAAGCCCGTGAGCGTATTGTAGCAGTTGACCCCGTAGCGTTCGCACATCTTGTCGATGAGGTCGGTAGTCACGATGGTTTTGGCAACAAACTCTTTACCCGTCAGTTTACCCGCATCTTTCCAGGCGTTGAGGAGGTAATAAATAATCAGGCTGGCCATCTGGTTGCCGTTCAGCAACTCAAATTCGCCGTGGTGGTTGCGGGCTCCGGCGCCTACACGGTCGGCGTCGGGGTCAGTAGCCATTACGAGGTCGGCGTTGAGTTTATTGGCCAAGTCGAGGGCCAGTTGCATGGCGGCCCGTTCTTCGGGGTTGGGCGATTTCACCGTTGGGAAGTTGCCATCGGGTGTCGCTTGTTCCTCCACGATGTGGACATTAGTAAAGCCCAGCGCATCCAGAACGCGGGGCACGAGCGTGATACCCGTTCCGTGAATAGGCGTATAGACAATATTCAGATTCGCCTGCCGCTTGATCACATCCGGATTTACGGCATTGGATTTAACGCGCTCAACGTACGGGGCGTCAATTTCTTCGTCGATCAGCTGAATCCGCTCGGGAATTCCGTCAAATTTGATATCATCAACGGAGGTAATCTTGCTCACCTCGGCAATAATGGCTTTGTCGTGGGGAGAAACCACCTGACCACCATCGTTCCAGTACACTTTATAGCCGTTATACTCAGGTGGGTTGTGAGAGGCCGTTACCACAATACCGCTCTGGCAGCCCAACTGCCGAATGGCAAACGACAACTCGGGGGTTGGGCGCAGGCTGCTGAACAGGTATACCTTAATGCCGTTGGCCGAAAAAATATCGGCTACTAAACGCGCAAATTCAGGGCTCATCCGGCGACTGTCGTGGGCAATGGCCACGCTAATGTCCTGGCCCGGAAAAGCCGCATTGATGTAATTGGAAAGACCCTGCGTAGCGGCACCAACCGTGTAGCGGTTCATGCGGTTTGAGCCAACACCCAAAACGCCCCGTAGGCCACCGGTGCCAAATTCGAGGTCGCGGTAGAAGGAGTCTGTCAGTTCGGTAATATTGCCCGAGTCGATAAGGTGTTGTATGGATTCTTTACTAGCGGCATCATAATTACCACCAAGCCACTGGTCAACGCGTTGCTGAGTCGAGGAGTCGAGAGAAGTTGTCATCGTATGTTTACTAAACGGGTATTAGTTATGAAGTAACGAAGAACGTTACGGTGCAAAAAAGAAAATTATTTTGTGAATACAGTAAAAGCCTTGATGATTAAATCATTAGCTAAATTGTGTAGCTATTTAGGGTACTCAATACCTGACAAAATCACATCATCAACAGGTTTACACGTTTACCATGTTTATCGGTCAAAATTACAATTATACCCGTACCCTACAAATACACAGCATAGATTCCCAAAAATCACGTTCTATATTTTAATTTATCAATAAATATTTATTGTTTATCAATAAATATTTATTGATAAATTTGAGTGTATTTAGATCCTTTACCTCTATGTATTCACCTTATATCAAACCGTTGAAGGTTGTTGTGGCATTTATCTATTATGCATGCCTGTGTCTGATTGTATCCGGGTTGTTCGTCATGGTATACCTCTATTTTTGGCCGATTGAGCAGTACAAGTTATTTACTACAGTACCTGTACGCTTGGGCGAAGAAGTTGTTTATGGGGACAAGGGCTTTGTGGTTACGGCTAAGAGTTCCTTCCAGACATCGCTGAGTTTTATTTATTTTAACCGGCCGTTTATTGAAGAAAATGCCGGTTTGTACTGGAAAATCACCGGCTGGTATTTTTTGGGTGCCATGTTGATTACCCTGATGTTGCATCAGGTAAAGCAGATTATGGACAGTGTGGGTACCGTGAATGTGTTCAGTTCAGCCAATGTATTTCGTATCCGACTTTTAGGAGGACTTTTTCTTTTTGATACGGTAATTGACCCATTACGCTGGCTATGGATTAAAGATGATGTTATCGCGTTGCTAAAAAAACACTACGTTGCTTTCGAGCAGGGAGGATATGGTTTATGGGGTTTACTGTCGGCCAGCTTTTTTATTGGATTGTTATTATTCGGACTGGCCGAAGTGTTTCGTTCCGGGTTATATCTTAAAGAGGAGCAGGAACTAACGATCTGAAAGCCATGCCAATAATTGTAAATGTAGACGTGATGATGGCCCGTCGAAAAATGTCATTGACCGAGCTGGCCGAAAAAGTCGACCTGACATTGGCTAACCTGTCTATTTTAAAAACAGGTAAAGCCAAAGCCATTCGATTCAATACGCTCGAAGCCCTGTGCCGGGCGCTGGACTGCCAACCGGGCGATTTACTTGAATACGTACCTCAAACAGAAAGTCATCAACTGGATTCGATATGATCGGATTTTACTCTTGCCAGCCGTCTGGTTTAAACGCGTTCGGCTGTCGCTGGAAACACAGATGGCGGTAACGGGTCGGGGCGGTAACGGGTCGGGGAGGGCCGCCCCAAACGTGGATGTTCGCGTAGGGATAAAGGGGTTCCCAACACGAAAGCCAGCGTCGAAGTCATGGTAAATTCGACGCAGATTGTGCCTTGCCACATCTGCGTCGTCCAAAGCCCATTTCCAGCTTATGCCGGGAGTGGAGAGGTTGGTAACGTTATAATAAATTCGGTAAAGAGACCCGATTCTGTTCGGACCTCCATAGTTCCTCCATGCCCTTTTGTTATAATATCGTAGCTCAGACTCAGGCCCAAACCCGTGCCCTCACCGGTGGGTTTGGTAGTGAAGAAAGGCTGAAAGATCTTGTCTTTGATCGTGGCGGGAATACCCATACCGTTGTCTTTCACCCGAATTTCGACGGCTTGGCTCAACAGCTGGGTACTGACCGTAACGGTAGGCTGGTAATCAACCGGGGCAGTTTTTTGCTTTTCCTGAACGGCGTAAAAGGCGTTGTTAAACAGGTTTAGCAGCACCCGGCCTATCTCCTGAGGCATCAGCTCGATTTCCCCCAGATGCGTGTCAAAGGATGTAACTAGCTCACAGTTGACGTTTTTGTCCTTCGCTCTTAAGCCGTGGTAAGCCAGCCGCAGGTACTCATCGGTCAGGGCGTTAAGATTGATGAGACGTCGCTCGCTGGTAGAGGTGCGGGAGTGGTCAAGCATGCCCCGTACAATGGCCGAAGCCCGGCCACCGTGGTGGTTGATTTTGTACAGGTTTTTTCTTAAGTCGGTCAGCAACTCGGTTTCTAGTTCGACATCTCGATCTGGCTTTTGCAGTTCTTCTTCGATCTCGGTGACCAGCTCGGCGCTTACTTCCGAGAAGTTATTGACGAAATTGAGCGGGTTTTGAATCTCATGGGCAATGCCCGCCATGAGTTCACCAAGCGATGCAAGTTTCTCCTTATGAATTAGTTGCTCCTGAGTAGCCTTAACCGTATTGATGGCCTGAATCAGATTGATATTGGCTTGTTCCAACACTAAGGATTTTCGTTGAAGCTCATCAATGGTTTCCTCAAGCAAAACCGAGACGGTACGTTTCTCTTTTTCTGTCCGACTTAGTTTAAATTCGGCTATGCTCAGTGATTTACTTACCTCCTTCACAACTTTGTTCATAGCCTCCTGATCTGCTTTAGACAAAGCACTGTTTTGCTGAATCAGGTTTAGTAGTGTTTGTAAAGATGGATTCACGTTTAGTTCTCTTTCAGGACGACCAGTGAGCAGGTATTATTATGAAATTCGTGCTTCCCCTGCACCGTTTTTCCAATTTCGCCATAACTGAAAAAACCAACCATGGGGCTATTCCAGACATTCATTACCTGATCAATTTCGTCGCTGACCATCGGCCCCAGCGACAGGTGGCGCGCCTTGCAGGAGAACATAATTAATGCATCGGCTTCTGGCTCAAGTTCTTTTATCTGGTTGCACTCGGCCACTACTTTGTCGATGATGTCAAAATCGGGTGGGAGCGAAAATCGAATTTTTGTTCCCTGTGGCACACTTCCCGCACATACTAAGGAGCGATCGTTCTGATTGGCATAAAGGGGGGCTCTCAGCACGGGGGCAGACCTGTCTCGTTGTAATTGCATTGGGAATTCCGAACCTACATTTACAATGACATCTTTCCAGGCGTCCAGGTTTTTGTCGACGCCCATGTACCGAATAACAACATCCAGCGCGGGTTCATCGTCGATGGTATAAACAACATTGCCTTCGCTGCGGGTTATGGTTCGAACCGTGCCTACGGGTTTCCAGCCACTGGTGGCCAGTCCCTGCACGTTTACCCGTTCATTGTCGATAATCAGGGCGATCAGGCCATCGTTACTGATTTTGTTGTTCGTGAACACAAAGGTGCCTGTCATGGTGAAATCATCCCCGGCCATACCGCCAAATATTGGACTCTCAGCACCAACGGCGTCTTCAATACCCTGCACAATCATTTCCCCATCGGTGCTGATACCTCCTGAAGCCACAATAAAAGCTGGCTTATTAAAGGTGAGAACCCCGTTTTCACCAATCTGCCCTGCAACCTGCCGGGTAGTATTGGTTCCGGTTTCGATAAATTCGATCCGGAAGTAGTCCCGTTTCAAGTCCATCAGTAATATCGCGACAGACTCTTCCCCGATTTCACCATCTGTAAACTCACCCGCTGTCGTTGCGCCGAAAATAGTAATAGACTGATCATCAAGGAGCTGGCAAATGGCCGCAATGTCCTGTTTGATTGACATGAACACGATCGCAATAGTGGGACTAAACCCATCGGCCAATGAAGCGCTTAACTGGTTAGCTATTTCAGTTACCGAATTCCCTTTGATTGATTTGGATTTCATCGCTAGTACTGGTTAATGGTTCTGGAAGTAGAAACGACTGGTGAATCCTGATGTGGAGCCGAAAACGGATCCAGTTTAAAGCCTTGCTGCAAGACATGCTCCGTTGCCAGCAAAGACCCTTCGACCCAGCCCTGCTCTGGCGACCAGGCTTCGTTGCACACGTAGATGCCGCTGGCAGGATTCCAGATTGACTTGTACACCTGCCGGTCGTCTACATTTAGCTTATACTGGTGGTAGCCATACCCAAACTCACCCTGCCCCCAAATCCGGTACGTACTCAGTACCGGCTCGGGCACGGCGGTGTCAGGATTGAGACCAAAAATGGTTTTTATGAGCCGCATCGCTTCTTTGACGAGTGGAGTCGTAGCCGCTTGTGTATTATCGGGGTTGTCGGGGAAAGCGACTGTATGGTAGGGCTCGCCCATATTTTGCAGCTCTTTCCAGAAATTGCCCCGGATAAAATCGGTATAGATGGTCAGGGCCGCCGGGCCGTTATACTTTTGGTCGGCTTCCGGATTGGCCGGGTCGTGCGCGAAAGCATAGACGGAACCGGCGGGTAGATCAGAAAATGACGGACCGCTGCTGATGTTGATTCCGTATGCCGGATCATGCCACCAGCGTTGATCGAAATACAGACCAATCTTGGTCAGCTCCATATTATGCACACTGCCCACAGCCTCCATGAACTTGTGGTCGTGATGTAATGCGGGCGACGCATCGGCCAGCTTTTCGATGGCCTTGCGCGGAAGAGCCAGAATAACCTGTTTTGCCCGGTAGTTAATTCCCTCTCCGGTAGCCAATTTATAGTCGCCCTTGTCAGTAATAGAGTCGATGGTCTTGTTCAGGATAATGTCTCCACCCAATTGTATTATCTGATGCTCCAAGCAGTCGGGCAGGGTTTGATAGCCGCCGGGCAGTGTAAAAAACGAAGCGGCACTCGGAAAATCAAGGATGATCTGTAAGCCTTCACCGGCGTTGATAAAGGCATCGACCGGCCCCATAAACCCGATAGCCTGATCGAGCCAATTGATACACTCCTGCGTCAAGCCATATTCCTGTAGCAATGTCCACAACCCCCAACTATGCAAAGCGACGCCTTTGTAGGTAAACGTATTACGAAACTGAATCCACTGGTCGGGTGTAGACGGAAAGGTTTGACCAGCAGCAACGGTGTATAGATCTTTATTCTCCGCCAGTATAGCCGCCAGCACCTCCCCGAAAATGTCGCCCGGCTGTTTGTTCTGCTCCTGAGGTGCCAGGTTGTACATGAACTGCCAGATGATGGGGGTTTTACTTTTGGTGAATGAGCGCCCGCGAATAAAATAGCGGTTATTTTCATCGCCCATCGGGAAGGGGATCGGTTGCAGGTTCAGCTCATGAAACAATCTCCAGAGATTGGGCATGCCTGTGCCTTCGGGCACGAAGCGCATACCGCCTTCCTCGTTATCTACATCATAATCGTTGCCGTCAGTACCCCGAATAGAGACTGTTGTGGTTTGCAAACGACCACCCGTGCGGTTGAGCTTATCAACAATTACGACATTTAGGTCGGGCTTATGGTTGAGTAGGCGCCAGGCAGCGAATAGCCCCGACATACCCGCCCCGACGATCAGTACGTCGCAGGAGTGGTGGACAGATTGAGTTGACATTGCTTACAGGAAGTTTAAAAGAAAATAAAACGAGGTAGTATTTGCTAAAAAAGAGGAGGCTGGATTTGGCTGTATGGTCAGTCTTTCGGCGTAACGAAAGGTTGCCAACTGGCCGGGAAATCGCGCTCATTAAGGTTGATGCTCACCAGCCATACTGCGCCGGAATGCATACTGATTTGCGCCAGTACCTCGTTCAGCTCGCCAATGGTATTCACCGCAGCACTCATCGCCTGCGGATCGTTGTTAGAAAATCCTTTCAGCAGACTGATATAATCCCACGCTTGCAGCACATTAGCCGCTTCAAATTTGGCCGTGGAGTCTTTTTGAAAGGGTTCGGCGTTCAGTAGAATCTGTTCAACAGCATATACGCCGTTGTTGAGCACAAATACGACCGTATTACAGCCACAGGCCACCATCGTGGAAATTTCCTGACAGGTAAGTTTAAAGGCACCGTCGCCTACAATAACAATCGGACGTACGCCCGGCGTGAACGACGCTCCCAACCCGGCTGGCACGCTCCATCCGATAGAAGCCCAGATCGCCTGCGCCAGGAATCCGTTTTGCCGGTTTATCGTCAGAAACGAAGACCCGCCGAAGGTAGACAGCCCAATATCGGCTACCACCAGATTTTGAGGAGTCAGATAGCCGTTCAGGCCAGCAAAAAAAGTATCGTAGGTGATGGGTTGGTCGGCTTCCTGTTCGCAGGCAGGGAGCACAGCTGTCGAATAAACATCTGATGTTGACGACTGTGGCTTAAGTTGCGCCAGGACTTCGGTCAGCAGGTTTTCGAGCGATACCTGGGAGTATAGCGTTGTACCTATTTTCACAACATTACGAGTGGCCAGAACCGCTGCCGGATTGCCGGTACCAAGGGGGGCTTTTAGTTTTTCGCCAAATACATTCAGGTCGGTATTCCAAACACCCAGCGCAATGATGCAGTCGTAATCGGCTAACTGAGTCTGGGAAAATATACCGTTGTAGATTCCAAGATAACCTGGCGTATCTTCAGCCAAAACCGCTTTCCCCAGCAAGCTGCTCACAAATGGCACCCCGGTTTTGGCCAGTAACTGGTTAAACAACTCCTGAAGGTCATAGCGTCCTAGTTCATGGCCAATCCAGAAAACAGGCTTTACCTTCTTGTCTGTCAGCAGGGTACAGATTTCCTGAGCGGCATCATGCACGGCGGTTACGATGCCTTTTGCGTAGGTATTGGTTGGGGCCAGTACTTTTAATTGCTCCAGCGGAGTAAACAGGGGCGTAGGCGATAATGTACCCTGTGGGGCCGGACAGGGTAGTTTGTAACAGTCTTCCAGGATTTCGATAACCACAGGACGCTTCTGACTAATACACATTGTTAGCGCGTGGTCGATCTGATTCGGAGCCTGTAAAGGGTCGCTGATTTGCTCGTAAGCAACGGTTACGCCTTGAAAAACCAGCCGATTTTCGTCGCCCGGTCCCGTGTTATGGTGAAACAACTCGCCTGCATTAATGGCATTTAGTCGCTTCACGTTGCTCAGCGTGCCAATAATGGTTACCACGGGTATCATCTCAACGTAGGCACCACCAATGGCGTTGAGGACGCTAAATGAGCCAACTCCCGTTGTAACCGCCACCGCTCCCAGACCATTGGCTCTTGCATAGCCGTCGGCCGCGTAACCGGCGTTGAGTTCGTTGCAATTGCCAATCCGCTGAATTGTACTTTTGGTATCGACAATCTCCAGCAGATCGCTGGTATAGTCGCCTGGTACGGAGAATAAATGGCCGACTCCCAGTTCCTCCAGGCGAGTAGTGAGATAGGTGCCTACGCAGAAAGTTGTTGTCGTGGACATAGTTAAGAAGGTTAAGTAGCGTGAAGAAAATTACAAACGCACCTGGACTGTCAGCGTAATTTCGACGCAGATCCCCAACGCCAGGGCATTTGACCCTGACGCAATGCGGGTGTGGCGGCCGTGGTCACCAAAAATGGAGACGAGCAGATCAGAGCAGCCGTTAATTACAGCGGGTTGATCGGTAAAGTCGTCGGTACAATTGACCAACCCCTCAACCGCTACGATCTGAACTACGTTATCAAGTGACTGAATGGCCTGCCGCACAATAAGCAGCAAGTTGATGCCCGTTAGCCGGGCCGCGTTATATCCCTGAATGGGTGTTAACGTCTGACCAATTTTTCCGGTGTATTCAACGGGGACATCGGCTCCCCAGAATGGGCCGTACCCTGACACGTACAGCATTTCGCCAATCTGACGATGGAGTACAAAGTTGTAACCGGCAGGAACGGATGGAACCACCGGAGGGATCTCATGCCCCAGATCAAGAAATTTTTTTTCGTACGACATAGTATTCGCATTTAGCCCGTAGCCTGGTTATGAATGCCTGTTCATGAAGGAATTCATTTACCCATCTGAGTGAGTCAAAGTTTGCCGGTTTTTTACCGGGACACTTTCAGATTTGAGCCATTCATTAATGATTTTGAGCCATTATAGTGATCAGTTGTCCGAGCTACGGGCTACCGTCGTCGACGGATGCGCCGGTTTTTAGGATGGCTTATTTCACAGGGTAAGGGATTTCACCGCAACGGTGCGGGCGGTGATCAACGAGAGTTGAGGATTCATGGAAAAGGTGCGATTTATTGAGGTGCTGGCTAGAAAACAGGATAGTTAGTTATCCAGGTCAAAGGCAATCAGTACGTTACCGGGCGTCTCTCCGAACATGCCATAGCCTGAGTTAACAAATAACATACTTCCTGATACGACCGGCGATGGGCCGTCGATCGACCCGCCCTTGCCCGCTATGCCGTTACTTGTTTTGAATTCCTGTACCGTATCAAAATCCCAGACAATTTTGCCCGTGCTGGCTTCATAGCTGCGAATGTGCCCGTCGAGTGAACCCGCAAAGACCAGCCCGGGAATCAACAGGGGAGCCGCCGAATTGGCCTGTATATAGGGCTTGCCTGTCTCAACGTTGGGCGTTGGCTGGTTCCAGACTACCTTGCCCGTATTAACATCGAGCGCGTAAAGGCCCGGCGAGGCTTTTCGGTTCGGGTCGCGCGGGTCTAAGACAAGACTATTATCTGCATTAGCCGCATACACATAGTTGCCGTCAGAGGCCATTCCCCAGTGAATACCACCCAGCATGCCGCCCTTCCCAATTCGGGTTTGCCATAGTATGCTGCCCGTTGCGGGGTCGAGTGCGTGAATAACGCCCGCTTTTTGACCAACGACCAGCATATCCCGGCCTTGTTTGGTCGTTACCAACAAAGGGGCCATACCAAAATCCAGATCAGGGCCAGCTTTTTCGGGGCAGTTAGGATCGCCGGGGCAAGCCAGATTCCATGTATCGTGTGAGGTTGCCTGATAACTCCAGACCAGCTTTCCCGTTTTGATATCCAGGGCCTGAATAGCGTCGCTGGTTGTTGACGGCGGGTCTGTGTAATTTTCACCCGTACCGATATAGACCAATCCACGTTTTGTATCAATGGTTGGGCTACTCCAGACGGGCGCTCCTGAGGGGCCATAAAAGTTTTGCCCGTTTTTCTTCTTCCCGCTTACCAATGCCTCTTGCGGAATTACCCGATGCCGCCACATCAAATCACCGGTTGTGGCATTTAGGGCAATTACTTCGCCCGATGAGGTGCAGCAGGTGTAATTCGGATCTTTGGATGTGGTCACTTCATTGGAGGTGAGCGGCACGATAATCGTGTTCTGATAAACGGCTACTGAGCCGGTGTTGCCCGACTGCGGGTGCTGCCCGGCTCGTTTCTTCCAGATTAACTTACCCGACGCTACATCAACGGCATACACATTGGTGGTGAAATCGGCGAAATAGGCCCGTAACTTATCCCCGCTTTTTCCGATAAAAATGGCTCCGCGGATGGGGGCATCGCCCACAAAATGCCAGCCGATTTTCCCCGTTTGCTTTTGAATAGCGTACACATCGCCAAATTGACTACCCACAAGAAGCCAGTCGCCAACAACGGCCGGCTTGCTGCGTATCTGGGTGCCGTCGGGGAAAGCAAACGTCCATTTTACCTTGAGCGATGTTACATTCTCGGGCGTAATACGGGTATTCTGTGTAAATCCGGTCCCCGCCAGATTACCGCCCCAGCCCGACGAGACAGGCACATTTTTGGGTAACGAGAAGGGTACAAAAGCCGCCTTGGGAAGCTTTGTTTCGGCAAATGGCCGGTTCGTAATCCACTGGGCCACCTCCCGGCGTTGTTCATCAGAAAGAGATTGAGATTGAGTCTGCATCTTTCCGGTCTTTAACGCCGTATAAATGGCGCGTGGGCTCATGGCTCCCAGCATAGCCAAACTAGGCGCTTTGGACTCAGCAATATTGGTATGGCACGATTGACAGGAAGTGGCAAAAACGGCTTTTCCCGCCATCTTCGTAGCCTCAGTCACTTTGACGGCTTTGGATGATGCGTCAACAACGATAGAAACTGAATTTTCCTGACCGTAGCTGGTGATAGTGAGGAAACTGGCAATGACAGATAAAAAAACGGAGGTCGTGGTCATGTAGTGAAGAGGTTTAGGAATTTTACATACTACTAATACGAAGATCTGGTTAGTCCTGACGTAGGCGCTATACGTAACCGGAAGCCGCCTATTTACCAGCCCCCAGATATGGTCGTACATTCAGACCTAACTGGTCCATCCCGGCGATCCAGGTCTCTTCGTCTACATTGCCCGACGAAATCCACTCATAGTCGGATAATGACGCCCGCCAGCCAAGTAACAGAGCTGCATCCGGGCCTACCGGGTAGCGCATTTGCGTGTCGTTGCCCGCTAAAATATCCCGGATTGTTTCCCCTACTAAGCCGGGTGATACATGGTTCGCCTGCGAAGCCGCATAAAACGCCTTTGCCCGGTTTACGATTGGGTACTTGGTAGTAGGCGATGGACGTTCCATTTTGTCCAGAATTGGCGTGTCGATAACCCCCGGCTCAACCAGCACCACCCTGATGCCAAAGGGCTGAACTTCAGCGGCCAGGCTTTCGCTGAAGGCTTCAGCAGCTGCTTTTGAGGCTGCGTACGTCCCTTGGAAACCCCCATAGATTTTACTGGCGATTGAGGTGACATTGACGATACAGCCCGCCCCCTTTTCCCGCATAGACGGCAATGCCGCCTGAATGCAGCGAATGGTACCGAAATAATTGGTTTCCATTACTTCCTGAAATGCCGAAAGCGGTAATTCTTCAACGGCACCTAGCCGGAAGATACCGGCATTGTTCACAAGCACGTCAATCTGGCCCGCCTGAGCCAACACCTGCGTAATGGTTGCTTTTACTGATTCGTCGGAATTGACATCCATTGGCAAAACAATAATGGGCAGATTGTCCTGCTCGGCCAGCTTTTCCAGTTCGGGCGACCCTTGCGGATTACGCATGGTGGCGTAAACGGTGTGACCGCTACGGGCCAACACTTCGGCGGTGGCAAAGCCAATGCCGGTACTGCATCCGGTAATGAGAATGGTAGACATGAGTTGCTAAAAGGTTTAGGGGGTAAGTGAAGGAAATGCAGGTTAATTAAGCGGATATAGCCGACCGTTGAGCAGCACATCCAGCCAGGTATTCCGAATCTAAAGTTTGATCCATCGAAGTCTTCCCTTCCTACTCTCTATATATTCGATGGTTGTTAACAGCAACGTATCTTTCCTGAATTCGAAGTGACGGGTTAAGACAGTGCCGAAATTTTGGGGCTCTGTGGCCGAAACTCTATGATGCTCAATCGTCGAAAGAGATGAACACTCATATGCCCCTTTCCGTCATATTGAATAAATCCATCTATGTACGTCCCATTCCATTTGGTTGAAACCCATTTTGCGGAAAGAGAATCAAAAGCTTCAGTCTTATCGAGCTTGTATGTTCCGTTAAACTTTTCATTTATCGACCCAACAGGCTGATGATAAGCGGAGGATAAGGTTCCTACTCAGGTTGGCCAGCGATGGCGGGGCCAACCTGAGCGAAATGGGTTACTTCTTGGACGTTTCGGGCGGGGTAACTTTGAAACCTAGCTGCGTGTAAATGGACAGCACATCGTAATAAATCCGGTCGCCCAGGATCTTCCCATCGGCTACGCCCGCTGTGTACTGAAACGGAAACTTGATCGTTTTTCCTGCCTGCGTAAACGTGTAATCTCCCCACAACGACACCCAGTTGCCTTTAAGCGCACCTGATAGCACCTTGAACGTCTGGGTGACAAACGTAACCTTACGATCTGACTGGGTTTTGTGGTTTCCCTGCCAGTTCTGAATCACCTTGTCCACATTAGCAGAATCCGTGGCGGCTGGTCCTCGCCCTATATACGTTGGCGATGCCAGCGATCGGGCTTTTGCTAAATCGCCGGATACGAGTGCATTAATAAAATCACTAACCACTTTCATATCGGCTTCGGCATTGGGGTTTTCGACCACCACGTCTTTGTAGCGGGGTGTTTGCTGGGCTTGCGCCGATGCACTGACAAACAGAAGAAGGGCAGCTAAAACTACGAGGGGTAAACGGAACATGGTTTTCATGGGTAAACGAGATTTAGGTTAAAAAATAAGTAATGAAGCACTCCGTGTAACAGGCAGGTTTTCCTGTTTATCAGTGGGTTGATAGTATTCGCAATTCAATAAGGCTTTGCTAATTGGTCCGCTACATTTCTTCTTCGGCAGCCGTACGTCGTTGTCGGGCGGCTTTTAGCTTCTGGTTGCCAAACGAATAGCTCATGTTGACGAGGAATAGCCTCGTATCGAGTGCCCAGCGAACATGCTGGATGTAACGACCGCTACTGCATTGAGGGTTTTGGCTAATTCGGTGAGCGAGATGGCCGGGATTTCCGTAGGGGATGATGTTATATCAAACGCCCTGGTTCGGTTTGGGGCATAGCCTACTGCCGAGACCATCAGCTTGTACTGTCCTGGTTTAATGTTTTCGAACGTATAGCTTCCCGTTTCTTTACTAATGGTGCCTGTGATCAAACTCGAATCACGGGCGTTTAATAGTGCGATGCTAATGAAGGGTAAAGGTTTACCCGTTGCGTCCCGAACCGAACCAGTGATGGTTGTTTGGGAAAGCGCTGACGTTGTTAAGCCTACAAAAAGGCTCACAAACTGTAAACAAGTGTAAAGCGGTTTCATAGAAATATATACAGGTATAGAAAAAGTATACAGCTCTCGTGAACTGCCCTGCAATATTCCGTTACTAACTCCCAAGTAAGGTTTGGTTTTGAGCCAAATACAATCGGTATTGAGTCATGCCTACCGTTGAATATATTCTGTAGGCGTTTGTTGAAAAAAATCTTTGAAAATCAGGGAAAAATGCGCTGAACTATCTAGCCAACGAGGTAGGCGGTTTCCAATACATTATGACCCGCAAGCAGCAGTTGAGCGGCTCGTTTTAAGTGATGCTGTTGGATCACCTCATTGGCCGTCATAACGCGCTAGCCCATCCGCCGTACTAACCCAGATAAAGCTGGCCTGATCCTGTACCAGGCCGGTAATCGTTGAGTTAGGAAGGCCAGTTGCTGTGGTAAGTTATTGTACGGTCTGAGCGAAGACCGGCACACAGAATAGCCATAGTGAAAGCGCCAATGTAAGACGTAATCCGTCGGACAGTCATCAGTAAGCAGGTCAGGAGTGAACGCCGGAAGTAAGGTAGTTGATCGCTAATTAATTACCAGAGCAGGCTTTACCGCCTTGAGGGAGATAGTATTTCTAAAAGCGTATATAGAAGCAAGTTAATAGCTACTTATTTATGATTTCGGGGATAAAAAAAACATTCAAGTATTCATTAAAGTTAATGGGGTAGCTATTCTTTAATTTAAGTAGCCTGATCAGCAAAAAGAACTTATTTTCGGATAGATTCTCTAACGCGCTTACTATTAGTTAGTTATTACTCTCAATGTCTTGAATACGAATTTCTCTACACTATAGAATTTTAGCCTTTTACGGCTCATTTAAAGGGGAGAATTGAGAGATCATGGCTGCTTCGTGTTAGGGTATCTGCTGTTTGCTGGCTGTCGTTTTTCGCTTCTTTAAATCTGAAAAAAATGAGCTCTCTTATGGCTGCAACGCTTACCGCACCCATCGAAAGACCCTTTGTTTCCCGCCTACAGAAGGTTGCTCCCTTCCTGATCGCGTTACCAATCGTTTGTTTTGTCCTCTTTGTATGGACTTATGCCGTAAACGTTCCCTGGTTCGATGATATTGATGCTTTCCTTGGCTTTACCCTGGCGTATACGAATGCAACGGACTTTTCGGATAAAATCTACAATATTTTTGTCCCGAACAACGAGCACCGGATTGTAGTCGCGAAACTGATTACCCTGGGTATGTATTACCTGACGGGAGAAGTCAATTTCAGGTGGCTCATTCTAATTGCATTGCTCTTTATGTTGAGTGTACTGGCTCTGCTGAGCCGGGTATTTCGGTCGATGCAGGCATCCTGGCTGTTGTTTGTTCCGGTACCCTTGTTGATGCTGCAACCCCAGTATTACCTGACGAGTTTATGGTCCATACCAGGTCTTCAGCACCCTGTTGTGATTTGCCTGACGCTTTGGTCGTTGTACTTGCTAACCAGGTCCGGACGCAATCAGTTTGCCGGAGCGATCGTCATGCAGGTATTTGCTACCCTGTCTATGAGCAACGGCCTGATGGGGTGGGTAGCCGGGGGGATAGTGCTGGCGCTCAATAAAAAATGGTATAAGCTGGCCGGTTGGCTGGCGGGTAGTGTGCTGGCCGTTGTTCTCTATTTTTATAATTTTCAAAGCGCAAGCCGTACCGGCGAAAGTTTAGCCTATAGCCTGGCGCATCCGGCACAGGCGTTAGCTGCGTTTTTTACATTTACTGGCGGCCTGTTTGACTTTATTCCGGCTGTCAAAACCAGTTGGCGGTACGTACCGCCAACGGTGGGTGGTGTAGTACTGGCGGCAATTGTCGTAGGCTTGCTCTACCGTATGAACCGCAGTTTGTGGACGCGCAGGGTTGAGCAGCTAGATGAAGGTTTACAAAAACGACGCTTATTCTTTAGCGGAGCCTACGCTTTCTTCTACGGAAACGCAGCTATAATCGCTTTGCTCCGGCTTCGGTACGGCTACGATGTGATGGTAGTGAGTAATTACATGATTTACCCGGCAGTCCTGACGGCTCTTATTTACCTCAATCTATTGAGTGAATGTGCCACCTGGGAGGCAAAGCGCTGGTGCTTACGTATCGGGTTGATTGGTGGTGTGTTTGTTTGGTTGTTTACCTACGGGTATTATTGGCCCAAAATGGCCTTTCGAAAGCAGATGTTGCTAACCAGCGCGATGAACCAGAAACACAGCGATATTGGATTGGGGGCCACTTGGGGAACATCTTTTGCCAACATGGCCCGCTCAGTTATGCGGGAATCCGTTAGCCGGGGTATATATAAATATCCAGAAAGCTACATTACCCCCGTCGAACCGTTGCTGAAGGCGATGAACAGTACGGTGACGAATGATTCATGTCTGTCAATGACTCTATATGGGGGGGGAGTGATTTACCAAACTGCAACGGCGTTCGACGCCTACCCATCGGATTTAGGTCAGGCGGCTATTGTTATCAAATCGGACCGCCACACCATCCTGTACGCGTCCGAAACACCCTTTACGTTCCGGCATTTCTGGCTGAACAAACCGGTTACATCGGCGCACTCGGAAATTCTTACCATCGTACTGGCACCGGGGCGTTATCAGGTGGGTGTACTGACGCCCTCGCAGCCAAATCAGCCGTATCGGTTCAGTTGTCAATCCCTGTCAATTCGTGAATAAATAAACCTGTTATCCCGTAACCGATGCGTAGGAATGGAAGATGGTCTTTTTTCGTCAGAACAAACGTCTAACCGACGAGATTTCCTGAAGGCGCACCTCGTTGGTAGCCTGAGTGCATTAACAGCCACGGCTGGGCTGGCAGCCGGAACCGCCAACATGAATACATCCGCCGAGGCCGCATCAGTGCCGCCACAAACGCTCCTCAAGCACTATCAAACCTGTTTGGGTGGGCCGTTTCCGTCGCCTGTGCCCTTGCAGCCGAACCTCCGGGAAACCACGCAAAAAGATGGCTATCGGATAGAGTCAATCACGTATCAGGTTGGACCGGGCGATCGGGTTCCGGCTTTAATCCTCGTGCCGGATCATGTAACGGCTACCCGTCCGGCTCCGGGAATCGCCGTCTGGCATCAGCACAATGGGGAGTACCACCTTGGCAAGTCGGAACCGGCAGGACTGGCCGGGAATCCGATGCACCATACCGCTGTAGCGCTGGTGCGGGAGGGATACGTAGTTCTGTGCCCCGATGCGCTCTGCTTCGAAGAACGGCAGGACCCAACCGGAAAGCTCAAAGGCGGAGACTACGAACGCTTTGCTTTTTTGTATCAGGTCGTACGGGGTCGAAGTATGGCCTGGCAAAATGTACTGGAAATGCATCGGGCTATCGATTACCTGGCTGGCCGACCGGAGGTGATCCCTTCCAGAATCGGGTGCTATGGGCATTCGATGGGCTCAACCCATGCCTGGCTGGCGGCTCCGCTCGATACCCGACTGAAATGCGTGGTCGGGAATTGCTGCCTGCCAACCTACGAAGCCATCGAAGAAGCACATTTGCTTCACTGCTTCCCCAATTTCGTTCCGGGTTGGTCGCAATATGGTGATACACCTGACATTGCTGCTCTCATTGCCCCCAGAGCCCTGCATCTGAACTTTGGTGAGGAGGACGGTGGTTCGCCCATTGACTCCGTCCGCCGTGGGTTGACCCGAATTGAAAAAGTCTACCAACAGGCCGGAGCGTCCCAAAACTTTACCTCCTTTATTGAAGCCGGTAAAGGCCATGTTTTATCGGAGGCTATGTGGGAACATACCAAAACGGTTTTTGCCCGTCATCTGAAGGCAACGTAACCAACGATGACATGACTATCCAAAGGGTAAGAAGCTGTGTGAGCTAGCGCTTTGTGGCCAAAGCGAATTAACTCAATGCCCAAATCAGAACCTTGGCCTAACGGCATGAACCGCTTCTAAAGAAGGATTATAAAAAAGGGGGCTGGTTGTAGAACCAGCCCCCTTTTTTATAATCCCTGGTTTTATGACCGGAATGAATTCTTTTTGCGCAGTGCATCGTAACGTAGCAGCGCTTCCAGGTAATAATAGTCTGCGTAAATAATGGGCGTGTCCACTTCACTTTTGGCAGGTTTATGGCCTACACTGTGTTTCAGGATGAAGTTGTTGTTTTCGCCCAGATTAGCTTTATAAGCCGGGCTTGAAAGACTCTCCAGCATTTTTACCGCCAATTGGTAATAGGTTTTGGCCGATGGGCCGCCATAGGTGCAGAGTTCGAACAGAGCCGCCGAGGTAATAGCGGCTGCCGAAGCATCGCGCTCCTCGTTTGGAATATTGGGAGCGTTGAAATCCCAATACGGCACCTTATCGGCTGGCAGATTGGGGTGATTTAAATAGAAGTCGGCAATGTGCCGAGCCTGTTCCAAGTATTTCTTGTCTTTCGTTTCGCGGTACATGACCGTAAAACCATACAGTCCCCATGCCTGACCTCTGGCCCAGGCCGAGTTATCGGCATACCCCTGTGCGGTTTTCTTAGCCGCAACCGATCCATCGGGATTGTAACAAACAAGGTGGTAACTGCTGTAGTCGGGCCGGTAGTGGTTCTTTATGGTATTGTCCGCATGAGTGACCGAGAGGTTATAAAAGTCTTTGTTGCCCGATCGTTTAGCGGCCCAGAAAAGGAATTCCAGATTCATCATGTTATCAATGATAACCGGATAATCGTAAGTCTGAAATTTGTTCCAGGATTTGATTACGCCCCGCTTTGGATCAAAACGCGTTGACAACGACTTGGCACCGGTTAGTAGAATAGGCGGATAGGCTTCGTTTTTAGTAAGCCGATAGCCGTTGCCAAAAGGGCAGTACAGCATAAAGCCCAGGTCGTGCGTACCCGTATTGTATTGCTCTTTTGCCACGGCCATTGTCCATTTGTTAGCCGCGTCTTTCCACATCGGGTCTTTGGTCCGTTCGTAGATGTGCCAGAGTGAACCCCCAAAGAAACCACTGCACCACCAATCCGACTTACGGTCGTCCGGTGATCCATCCGGTTTGGTCGACTGGGGAAACCGGGTTGTATCGGGGTGACTTTTCAGCATGAGCGCATACTGCTTTGCGGCAAAGGCAAATTCTTTGTCAACATCAATGGCTGTTTGGGCGAAGGTGATCTGCGCTGTAAAAAGCAAACAAAGTAAAAGAGAACGTTTCATGCGTGTTTGTTTCAGGAGAAGAGTTCAGTTTTTAGATTATGACAGACTCCATTGTGTAGTAAGCAGAAAAGGCTAACTTTTTAATCAGTAAACCATTGCTATCGGCAAAGTTTGTTTAGAAAGCCGGTTCACTTTTTAATTACAATGACTACCATCCTTTATTGTGAACCTGTTTAAACTTTTCTACTATATGTTGAATGAAAAGTGGCTTATAAGCTGTAGTACCGACCGTTCCGGTTGGGCGTGTATCTAATCGCTTCTCACCCGACCGGGACGGTCGGTACTACAGCTTATAAGCCACCATTTTTGATAAGATAAAAAATTTAACCAGGCTGTTAATTCAACGCTCGATACCGTAAGTTTGGTAAGGCAGGGTAGGGAAAAAAAGAAGGGCATCCGGCTAATCGGATGCCCTTCGGTACGTAAAATTCAGACGACCGGTTATTAAGCGTGTATTTCCAGTTCTTTGGGTTTTTCTTTGTCTTCCGACTTGGGATCAACTTCTGGCTGAACGTCTTTCCGGCGAGACATGTAGGTGTAAATAACCGGCACCACATACAGCGTCAGAATGAGCGAGAACATCAGCCCGCCCACAATAACGATACCCAGTGGTACCCGGCTTTTTGAAGCAGAACCCAGCGCAAGAGCCAGTGGCAACGCACCAAAGGCCGCTACGAGTGTGGTCATCAAGATAGGACGAAGGCGCAACGCAGCCGATTCTGCAGCGGCCTCGAACTTATTCTTACCCGTTAGTCGCTGTTCATTGGCAAATTCAACAATCAGGATACCGTTCTTCGTAACCAGACCAACCAGCATGATAATGCCAATCTGGCTGAAGATATTCAACGTCTGGTTAAACATCCAGAGCGAGAACACCGCACCGGCAAGGGCCAGTGGTACGGTAATCATGATAATGAGCGGATCGACAAACGAGTCGAACTGTGCCGCCAGAACCAGATAAACCAGAATCAGAGCCAGACCGAAGGCAAACAGCGTGTTGGATGAACTCTCGGCATAGTCGCGGGAAGGGCCGGAAAGGGCCGTCTGGAAGCTTTCGTCGAGGGTACGAGCTGCAATGGCCCGCATGGCTTCCACGCCATCGCCAACCGTTTTGCCCGGTGCCAGACCTGCGGATACCGTTGCCGATTTAAATCGATTGTAGTGATATACCTGGGGCGGGCTGCTCACCTCCTGAAACTTAACCAGGTTGTCTAACTGAATCAGTTGTCCCTGGTTGGAGCGAACATAAAAGGAGGCTAAGTCAACGGGTGCATCCCGGTCGGCGCGGTCTACCTGACCAATTACCTGATACTGCTTTCCGTTCATAAGGAAGTACGCCAGACGCCGGTTGCTAAGGGCAAGCTGGAGCGTTTGGGCAACATCCTGTACCGAAATGCCCAGGTTCGTGGCTTTCTCGCGGTCGATACTGATGTTCAACTCCGGCTTGTTGAACTTCAGATCCACATCGGAGTTCTGGAAGGTAGGGTCTTTGGCTACCTCGTCCATAAACGTTGGCAGTTTCTCGCGGAGCTTCTCGAAGTTCAGGTTCTGAATAACGAACTGAACGGGTAATCCACCGCCCCGACCCACCTGAATGGTCTGGTCCTGGGTAGCAAACATCCGGGCTTCGTTGAACTTTTTGAGGTTTTTGTTAATGAAATCAACAATTTCCTGCTGAGACCGTTCACGATTACCGGGTTCTACCAGGTTCTCCATTACGAACGAAGAGTTCACCGCACCCGCTCCCGAAAAGCCCGGTGCAACCACGCTAAAGGCTAATTTGGTTTCGGGGATAGAATCCAGTACAAATTGCATGACCCGGTCTGTTAAGGATGCCTGAGCCTCATAGCTTGTTCCTTCGGGCGAAGTGATAACCAGGCGGGTTCGGCTACGATCTTCGAGGGGAGCCAGTTCCGATTTGAGCATGGAGCCAAGTCCGAAGATAAGTAGCAGACAGGCACCAATCATCACAAACGCCCAGCCCCGTTTTTTTAGGAAGCTGTTCAATGACGATCGGTAGGAGGTATCCAGCCATTCGAAGAAGGGCTCCGTTTTGCGGTAGAACCAGGACCGGCCGTGGTTTTTGCTGGTGAGTTTTACACTCAGTACCGGCGTCAGCGTCAGCGAAACGAAGGCCGAAATCAACACGGCACCCGCAACAACAATACCGAACTCACGGAATAGGCGACCCACAAAACCCTCCAGGAATATAATAGGCAGGAATACAATAGCCAGTGTAACACTGGTAGCAATAACAGCAAAGAAAATTTCATTGGAGCCTTCGCGGGCAGCTTCCTTGGTGTCCATGCCCTGCTCAATCTTCTTGAAGATATTCTCCGTAACCACAATACCGTCGTCGACCACAAGTCCCGTTGCCAGAACGATACCGAGGAGTGTTAATACGTTGATACTGAAATCGGCTATGTACATGATGAAAAAGGCGCCGATAAGCGACACCGGAATATCAATCAATGGCCGGAACGCAATGAGCCAGTCGCGGAAGAAGAAATAGATAACCAGTACGACCAGTACAAACGAAATAAGCAGCGTTTCGCCTACTTCTTCAATGGCCCGCCGGATAAATGTACTCCGGTCAACGCCGATACTCACGATGATATCCTCGGGTAAGTCTTTCTTGAGCTGGTCGAAGCGCTTATAAAACTCATCGGCAATGCTCACATAGTTGGCACCGGGCTGAGGAATGAGGGCAAGAATAACGCCCACCGCTCCATTCTGTTTAGAGATAGTTTCTTCGTTCTCCGCTCCGATGGTTGCATAGCCAACATCTTTAAGACGGACAATTTGATTACTCGTTTGGCGAAGAATGAGGTTGTTGAAATCATCTTCGGTTGTCAGACGACCTACAGCTTTTACCGTTAATTCCGTGTTGTTGCCGTATACTTTACCGCTGGGCAACTCAACATTCTGAGCGGTCAGGGCTGCTTGTATATCCTGAGACGTTAGCCGATAAGCCGATAGTTTGATAGGGTCGATCCAGAGACGCATGGCCTGACGCTTCAAGCCGTAAATATTGGCCTGACTAACGCCCGGAATGGTTTGCAGACGTTCCTGAAGTACGTTTTCGGCATAATCCGACAACTGGGTCGGATTGCGGGTCGTACTCTGAACAGTCATAAAAATAATAGGATCGGAGTTGGCATCGGCCTTTGTTACTACCGGTGGTGCGTCAATATCCTGCGGCAATTGCCGTTGGGCCTGGGCTACCTTATCGCGTACATCGTTGGCGGCCTGTTCCAGATTGGCATCCAGATTGAACTCGACGGTAATGGTACTGGCACCAAGCGCACTGTTCGATGAAATTGTACGAATCCCTTCGATACTGTTCAGCGATTTCTCGATGGGTTCCGTAATCTGCGATTCAATGATATCGGGGTTGGCACCGGTATAGTTTGTCCGTACCGAAATAACCGGCGGGTCGATAGCCGGGTATTCGCGAACACCCAGAAAGGTGAAACCGATAATGCCAAAAAGGACGATGACGATGGACATCACCATGGCAAAGACCGGTCGATTCAGACTAAGCTCGGGAAGACTCATGATTGATTGAGTTTATTTGGTCGGGTTTGGCAGGCCATACTCCGCAAACGCCTTTTTATTTAAGTGCTACTTTCGGCTCTGTACCGGTAGCTGGCAGTGTAATCACCTTATTGACCTTGACGGGTGAATCTGGCTTTAAAAACAGTAAACCCGTCGTTGCTACTGTATCGCCTTTCTGCAAGCCGGATAAAATCTGTATTGTCCCGGCGGTACGCAAACCGGTCTTTACATCCTTGAACAGGGCTTTTCCATTCTTCACCAGAATAACCTGGTTGGTTCGTGTTTGCGGAATAATCGCCTGCGTTGGAACAACCAGACTCTGTTCGTTCTGAATCGTTAAGGTTACCCGCGCAAACGTACCCGGACGAAAACGGGGCTGTCCTTTTTCAACGCCCGTATTGTTGACCCTCGCCCGGATGCGGAGGTTACGCGTCTGTTCTTCCACGCCCGGTTCAATGGCATATACAACGCCCTGACTTGATTGACCACTTCCGTCTACCAGGAACGAAATCTGGCTGCCATTGTGTACGGCTGGGCCGTATTTTTCGGGGATAGAAAAGTCAAGTTTAAGCGATGATATCTGTTGCAGACGGGCAATGAGCGTATTGGGCGACACAACGGCTCCGGCACTTACGTTTCGAAGACCAATAACTCCCGAAAAAGGAGCCCTGATTTCCGTTCGTTGCAGGTTCGCTTTCACCAGTTCGATGTCGGCAAGGGATGAGCGTAAGTTTGTTGTTACGATGTCATATTCCTGCTGACTGATACCACCCCGTTCCAGTAATTGTTTGTTCCGTTCTTCGGTACGGCGGGCATTGTCGGCCTGGGCCTGAAGTTTTTGAAGTTGTGCCCGTAAGTCGGCGTCAAAAAGCTTAACTAGTAATGCTCCTTTGGCTACTGGCATACCTTCCTGAATGTTGAGTTGGGTGATACGGGCTGAAATCTCGGGGTAAATGTCAACCTGCTCGTTGGGTAGCAGCGAGCCACTGGAAACAACATCTTCGCGCAGGTTCTGGGATATAACCACGTAACCGTTTACATTCGTTGGTCCACCGCCCCCCGGTCCGCCGGGTCCACCTTTACCACCAGGCCCGCCTTTAGCGTCTGGTCCACCTTTGCCACCCCCCCCACCTGCCGACGCACCAGGAGCCGGGTGTAATACCTTATTGTACACAATTATCCCGCCGAGTACCAAAACGACGAGAACGATAGCAATCCATCTTTTCACAGGAAAATTTAGTCAGAAGGGCCTACAATTAAACGGCTAAACAGCCGTGTTTGTTCTTAAACTACAAAGCTATCAAGGATGACGACTATAACAATCGGTAGCGGATTGAATATGAATGGATTTTATTTGAATTATTCCAACTTTTAACTTGGCAGTAAACCCAATTCGATGCGTATAAATCCTTAGTTTTTTAAGCTCGATAACTAGGTGTTTTTAATCGTTTCGTAGGTTTTTTTACTGGTTATGAAGCGTCTATCTGTAGATTTTACCAACTTCGTAAAGACAAGCGTGGTGTTCAGGAAGTACTCAGGGAAGCGAATTTTTATAGTTGACCGGCGGGTATAAGCTTTTGTCTCTGAATCAATTAAGTAGAGTTATTCGGTAGAATTTAAATGTTAATGACGAGTCTACGCTAAGAATCGATGACCATCAGCAGTTCACTAATCATCATAGCGGTAGCACCCCAAACGCGGTACCCCTGAATTTGATAAAAAGGCGCATCGATCGTTACGCCCCGAACTTCAATCTGGCTGTCGCCAACGATGGTTTCGTCCAGGAGGGTGTCCAGATCTACTTCTACAACCGCTTCCACTTCGCGCGGGTCCGGATAAAAATCGGGTCGGTAGGGGAGTACGCCCACTACGGGTTGTACATAGAAGTTACTGGGTGGAATGTACAACTCGGTCAGCAGCCCCAGTACTTTCACGTCAGACACCCGGATGCCCACCTCTTCCTGGGCTTCGCGCAAGGCCGTACGGGTGAGGTTTTCATCAATACGCTCCATACGTCCGCCCGGAAAAGCCATCTGACCGGCATGAACACCGTCATACTGAGGCCTGAGAATCAGGGGTAGGTAAATAGAGTTCTGATAGGGGTAAAAACAGATCAGCACCGCACTCCGACGTGTTCGCTCGTTCGGTTTGATACCGAGCCGATACCGGGCTGTCGACGCCATTTTTTGATGGGCGGCTTCACCAGGCAACTGCTTTTGTAAGCGTTGGTGTAGATGTTCGGAGAAGGTATGGAAGCTGGTGCCAATCATTAGTCGGTTCAGGGTTTATAGGTAACGGATCAACGGCTCATTAGTTACGTGTCAATAGTTTGTGTATGCTTGTAACAACCTGAAATTTGAAAAGTTGATCCGCTTTTCAGAAACTTGACACTACAACCCTTTTTTGTACAATTTTACTAATTCTTCCGCGCAACGTTCTCCGTCCATCGCAGCAGAAACAATCCCCCCGGCATACCCCGCTCCTTCACCACAGGGGAACAGGCGGCTTACCTGAACATGCTCGCAGGTTTCGCGGTGGCGGGGAATACGAACGGGCGATGATGTTCGGCTTTCAACGCCAATTACCTGGCCGTCGTTGCTCAGGTAGCCGCGCATCTTGCGCCCAAAATCGCGCAGTCCCTGCCGCAGGGGTTGCGCAATGTGGTCGGGGAGTACTTCACGCATATCGACCGAAGCTAACCCCGGCTGATAGGAGGTAGGCAGGAGCTGGTTCGATACGTGTCCGTCCACAAAATCGGCAATGCGCTGGGCCGGAGCAGTCTGCCGACCGTCGCCCATCTGGCACGCCCACCGTTCGAGATCCTGCTGTAAAGCTAATCCAGCCAGCGGACCCTCCTCCGCATACGGAGCCAGGTCTTCGTCGGCAATGGCAACAACCAACCCGGAGTTGGCAAACTGCGAATCACGACGGGAGGGCGACATGCCGTTAACTACCAGCTCGCCCGGTGCCGTTGCGGCCGGAACGATAAACCCGCCGGGACACATACAAAATGAGAAAACGCCCCGTTCAACACCTTTGAAACGTGTTTGAGCGACCAGACTGTACGAAGCCGCCGGTAAATAATCGCCCCGTGTTGGTCTGTGATACTGGAACTGGTCGATCAGGCTCTGCTGGTGTTCAATACGAACGCCCATGGCAAACGGTTTGGCTTCGATCAGCACATTTCGATTGTGAAGCAGGTAAAAAATATCACGGGCGGAGTGGCCCGTAGCCAGGATGACGCCAATGCCCGTTAGGGAATCACCATTGGCCAGCACCACGCCTTTCAGCTCATTACCAGCCAGAATCAGGTCTGTTACTTTTGTATCGAAACGAACCTCACCCCCGGCATTCAGAATGCTTTCCCGAAGGTCCGTTACAACGTTGGGGAGTTTGTTGGTGCCAATATGCGGGTGGGCATCGACCAGAATCTGCTCCGTAGCGCCGTGGGCCACAAAAATTTCCAGTATCCGGCGAACGTCGCCCCGTTTGGTGGAGCGGGTATATAATTTACCGTCCGAATAGGTTCCGGCTCCGCCCTCGCCAAAACAATAGTTCGACTCAGGGTTGACAACATGATCTTTGTTGATGGCCGCCAAATCGCGTCGGCGGGCGCGAACATCGCTGCCACGTTCCAGCACGATGGGTTTTATGCCCAACTCAATCAGACGCAGGGCCGCAAAAAGGCCCGCCGGTCCGGCACCAACCACAATGGCCTGCGGTGCCCGGCTAACGTCTGTTTCCGGCTTTTGGTACTGAATAAGTGGGGGAGGAGTTTCACCGGCATAAACATCGGCATCGACTTTCACCCGAACTTGCCGGTTACGGGCATCAATCGACTGGCGACGTTTCCGCACGACTACATCGGCCGAATCGGGTAGGGAAAGGTGCGTTAATGCCTGCTCCCGGAAAGCAAGTTCGTCAAGGGCTAACTCGGGAGGTAATGTAAGCGAAAGTTGATGAATCATTGTTGAAGAGACCGGCAGGGGCCGTTGTCACGGCTAATCGGCAAATAAACTGACTAAACGTATAAGGTTCACAAAACGATATACAAGTATCCGGTTAGGTAACAGGGATAAAAAGGTTTGGGTTCTTTTGCCTCGATTTCTACAGTGTTCTTCCCACAGACCTCCCATGACCGCTTTTTTGAGTGAATCCCTTTTTTGTATGTTTGGGTAGAATTTCTCTTAATTGCGCTATTTAAGGTAGAAACAAGCATCGAGCACAATGAAGTTGAGTCTTTTAGGTTGTCTGCTGACGGTCAGCTATTGTACACTGGCGCAGCCGACGGCGAGTAAATCCGGGAGCAATATACCCTGGTCACAACGTATGGTGGCCACGATCATGACCAACAACGCCGATTCCATTGCCTACGTCAAGGAAGGTAAAGACGCGCGTTGGGAGTATGAAATGGGGGTGCTGCTGGAGGCCGTTGAACAAGTCTGGTACCGCACGGCCGACGATCGGTATTTTCAATACATCCAGAAAAATATGGATCGGTATGTAAACGCCGATGGCAACATCCGAACCTACAAAATGGATGACTACAATATTGACTTTGTGACACCCGGCCGGGCTTTGCTCCTGCTTGCCCAACAATCGTTGCCCGGCAATGCGAAATACCGCAAAGCGGCCGACGTTCTGCGTAAACAACTCGCCCAGCAGCCGCGTACGAACGAAGGCGGTTTCTGGCATAAGAAGCGATACCCTTATCAGATGTGGCTCGATGGCCTGTACATGGCCGAGCCGTTTTATGCCGAATATACCCGTCTGTACGGCGATGAAAAGAACTTCGACGACATTGTCAATCAGTTTGTGTGGATGGAAAACCACGCCCGCGACCAAAAAACGGGCTTGCTCTATCACGGCTGGGACGAAAGCCGGGAGCAGAAATGGGCCAATAAACAAACGGGCAAATCGCCTAACTTCTGGAGTCGATCCATTGGCTGGTACGTAATGGCGCTGGTTGATGCGCTCGATTATGTGCCGCAGTCGCACCCGCGCCGGGGTGAGCTGGTCGCTATTTTACAGCGGGTAATGCCTGCCATTGTGAAATACCAGGACGCTAAGTCGGGCTGCTGGTATCAGGTAACTGATCGCCCTGGCGACAAAGGAAATTACATTGAAGCGTCGGGAACGTCGATGTTCGTGTATGCGCTGGCCAAGGGTGTTCGGATGGGGTATCTGCCTGCATCACTAGCGGTACCGGCCCAGAAAGGGTATGCCGGGATACTGAAAAACTTTATCACCACCGATGCACAGGGCCAGATTCATTTAGAGAAAACGGTACTGGTGAGCGGGCTCGGTGGGAACCCGTACCGCGATGGAAGTTATGAATACTACCTGAGTGAGCCGCTGCGTCAGGATGACTTAAAAGGCGTTGGCCCGTTCATTATGGCCAGCGTGGAAATGGAGATAGCCGCTGAGCGGGGCATCGCCAAAGGCAAAACCGTTGCTGTCGATAACTACTTTAACCACGAGTTTCGGAAAGGAGTAAACGGTGAACAGGAACTTTTCCATTACACCTGGGAAGACCAGATGCACTCGGGCTTTTACTGGTGGGGTTCCATTTTCCGAAATTTAGGGGCCAAAACGGCTACCATTTCGGGAGCGCCAACGGCTGCATCGTTGAAAGGAGCGGATGTTTACATAATCGTAGACCCCGACACGCCGAAAGAGACGGCGAAACCCAATTACGTTAGCGAAACGGATATCAACGCCATTGCCGATTGGGTACAGGCGGGTGGTACGCTGGTGCTCATGGCCAACGACACATCGAACTGTGAACACGTAAACTTCAATAAGCTGGCCGCCCGATTTGGGATGCAGTTCCTGCCTAAAAACCGGAATATGGTACAGGGTACACAGTGGGATCAGGGGACAATCTCAATTCCCGCCAGTGGGCAGACTATTTTCCCAACCACCCGGACGGTGTATATTAAAGAATTAGCTCCACTGGCCATAAAAGCACCCGCCAAAGCCGCTGTGACCGATGGTGGTGACGTGATCATAGGGGTAGCGACGGTTGGCAAAGGAAGGGTTTTTGCCGTGGGTGATCCCTGGCTCTATAATGAGTATGTCGACGGTCGCCGGATACCCGCTAAATTTCAGAACTTTCAGGCTGCCAAAGAATTGGCGATCTGGCTGGTGGCTGGTAAGTAGTTATTGGTTATTAGGCTGACTGTGGTACAATAACCAATCACTACTAACCAATAAATAACCACTTACAACGCTCCCGCTTTCATTTGCTTAAGGGCATAGTTGGCGGCCCTTGCGGTGAGGGCCATGTAGGTCAGAGATGGGTTTTGGGTGCTGGTTGAGGTCATGCAGGCACCGTCGGTAACAAAGACGTTCGGGCAGTGGTGAAGCTGATTCCAGCGGTTCAGCAGTGACGTTTTAGAGTCGCGGCCCATACGAACACCTCCCATCTCGTGGTTCTCGCTGCCGGGTAATCGGCCGGTATCCTGCGTGCGGATGTTTTTGAAGCCAGCCAATGTAAACATCTCGGTTAGTTGCTCGAAATAGTCCTTGAGAATCTTTTCGTCATTGGCATCGTAGCCAACCGACACCCGGAGTTGAGGGATACCAAACTTATCTTTCAGGACCGGGTCCAGTCGCACGGTGCTTTCGGCTTTCGGAATGGTTTCGGCCATCATGGCAGAGCCAACATGCCAGTCGCCCAGCGTTGAGTCGAGTAAGTGCTGTTTTAGCACTGCCCCGATGCCATCCTGGTTTTGAATCGGTTCTCTCGACGCATGAAAGGTAGAAGCATACCCACGCAGAAAGTCGGTTTCCTGCTTATAGACGTTCCTGAACCGGGGAATATAGCTGCTGTTTGGTCGGCGCCCATCGGTCGTAAATTCGTCCAGTCCTTCGTAGGTGGCCGACATACGGCCCCGATAACTGTGGAACGCCATGTGCGTACCAAGCAGTCCGTTGTCATTCCCCAACCCATTCGGGAAGCGATTGGAGGTCGAATTAAGCAAAATAAGGTTCGTATGCAGAGCCGATGCGTTCAAGAAAATGATCCGAGCGTAGTACTCCGTCAGTTGCCCGGTGTTCGTATCGATGACCCGCACACCTGTGGCTTTTCCGCCAGACGTCTTTTTGTCGTCGAAAATAATCGAATGCACTACCGAGTTGGTCTGCAACGTGAGCTTTCCGGTTTGTAATGCCCACGGAATGGTGGAGGCATTACTGCTGTAATAGCCGCCATAGGGGCAGCCGCGTTCGCACAACGTCCGGTGCTGGCACTGGGCACGCCCCTGCCGAAAATGAATGTCTTTGGGAGTTGTCAGATGAGCCGCCCGGCCGATGATCACGTGCCGGTCCGGGTATTTGGCAGCTACTTGTTTTTTAAAATGTTTTTCAACGCACGACATTTCATGCGGAGCAAGGAATTCACCGTCCGGTAAGGTCGCCAGCCCGTCTTTATTTCCCGAAATACCCGCAAACTTCTCTACGTGGCTATACCAGGGGGCCAGATCGGCGTAGCGAATGGGCCAGTCAACCGCAAAGCCATCGCGGGCGGGACCCGTAAAGTCGAAATCGCTCCATCGTTGGGTTTGTCGTCCCCAGAGCAGCGAACGGCCACCCACCTGATAGCCGTGAATCCAGTCGAACGGCTTTTCCTGAATATAAGGCTGGTCGCTGTCTTTAGCGAAAAAATGCCGGGTATCTTCACGAAAGGCATAATTTCGACTGGCGATGGAGTACTCCTGTCGAATAGCGAGCGGCACCTGTCCCCGATGGTCCATTTCCCAGGGATTAAGCGTAGCCGTAGGGTAGTCGGTGACGTGTTTCACATCCCGTCCCCGCTCCAGTAAAAGCGTATGCAGACCGTGTTCGGTAAGTTCCTTTGCTGCCCAGCCGCCACTAATACCAGAGCCAATGACAATGGCATCGTAAGTACGGGCTTTCTGGCTGTCGATCGTTAAATTGGCCATGTAGGATAAAAGCAGACAAATTTAATTTCTTAACCATATCCGCCCTTCTTTTGTGCCTCGTCGGTATCTCCTGTGGCTTGTCCCCTTTTTTGCAAGCCCGCCTGGGTAGAGTGCATCTTTGTTAGTATAGTCTTTCGGCGATTTATGAGACCAATTTTACATTGTCTGTAAAAATTATATACTTTAGTAACAAGCCCTGTTTTTTCTGGTTAACTCCCTATGCAATCCCCTTCCTTAATTTCGCCCCGGAATAAAGTCGACTCATTTGAGTCGCCTGATTTCTATTGTCTGGATGATCTGCTAACGGCTGAACATAAACTGGTTCGGTCTGCTGTACGCAATTTTGTTAAGCGTGAGATCACGCCAATCGCCGAGGAGTATGCCCAGCGGGCTGAGTTTCCGAGGCATATTGTGCCTAAGTTTGGCCAGATCGGCGTGTTTGGTGCCACCATCCCAACCGAGTATGGCGGTGGAGGACTGGATCAAATCTCGTACGGCCTTATGACGCAGGAAATTGAGCGGGGTGATTCTGGTATGCGCTCGTGCGTATCGGTTCAGAATTCTTTGGTCATGTACCCAATCTGGGCATTTGGCTCAGAAGCACAGCGGCAGAAATACCTTCCTCGCCTGGCCACGGGTGAGTTGATTGGCTGTTTTGGCCTTACCGAAGCTAACCACGGATCGGACCCCGGCGGTATGGAAAGCAACTTTATCGAGCGGAGCGATTACTACCTGCTCAATGGCTCGAAACTCTGGATTACGAACGCCAACATCGCTGATATTGCCATCGTCTGGGCCAGAAATGACCAGGGAAAAGTGCGTGCTCTGATCGTGGAGCGGGGCACCGAGGGCTTTTCTACCGCCGAAATAAAAAACAAATGGTCGTTACGGGCCAGCACAACGGGGGAGTTAATTTTTCAGGATGTACAAGTCCCGAAGGAAAACCTACTGCCCGATTCGTTTGGATTGAAAAGTGCGCTCAAGTGCCTGGAGCAAGCTCGCTACGGAATTAGTTGGGGCGCATTGGGAGCTGCCATGGAATGCTACGAAGTGGCCCGCCGGTATGCATTGGAACGAATTCAGTTTGGTAAGCCAATTGCCAGTTTTCAGCTGGTTCAGAAAAAACTGGCCGAAATGCTGACCGATATCACCCAGGGGCAGTTACTCTGCTGGCGCCTTGGTGTGCTTAAAAATGAAGATAGAGCCACCGTTGCCCAAATCTCCATGGCCAAGCGCAATAATGTGGAAATGGCGCTACGCGTGGCGCGGGAAGCCCGCCAAATTCTGGGTGCTATAGGTATTTCGGGAGAATACCCAATTATGCGTCACTTGATGAACCTCGAATCAGTAAGTACTTACGAGGGTACCCACGACATTCAATTGCTTATACTAGGCGCTGAAATCACCGGTATTCCTGCCTTTAAGTAGGTGATTAGTTATTAGTTAATGGTTATCAGAAATTCATCCAATAACCATTAACTAATAACTAATTACCAAACATTAACTCGTTTGCAGTTCTATATCGTTGGAGCGACGGGTCTTTTTCCAGATACCGGATGTTTTATCACGCCAAAAATGAACGAAGCCCTGAATAGCGCAAACGTTTATGAATGTGATGTAGAGCGGAAGCTGTAAAGCTTTAATTCGGCGGCCTTTTTGTTGTAACCGATACCCTGTATACGCAAGACCATAGAATACACACTGAATTACAAAAGATATAACCCAAAACAAAGGCAAAGACGTTTGTGACTTACCCGGGAAAATCAGTACGAGATTGATGAGCCAGATGATTGGTAAACAAAAGGGGGCTACTGCCCAGCATAGCACTCGGCGCGAAATGAATTGAAAGGAAAGCCAGCCGTAGCAAGCTATGTTAACTAAGTGACGTAAGCGAATTACGGACTGAAATCTACCCGTAGCTATGCTAACTGTCCGTTTCTGCTCTTCTTCTATTGAGAACGGAGGCCGTTCCAGCGTGTAAGCATCGGGCTCGTAGGTAACACGGTACCCTTTTCCGGCTATTCTCATTGAGATTAAAAAATCGTCCAGGAGTGTGTCCGCCTGAACGGGTTCATACAGGGCCGTTCGTATGGCCAACAATCCACTCGTTGCGCCAACGACCGTGTGAAACTGCGCATCCTGTCGGTTTAAATACGACTCATATGTCCCGTACAAACGCTCTCCCCAGACTCCGGCAGGTTCGTGGAGGTAGTTGCCAATGCGTTTCTCCCCCACAGCGGCCCCGATGCGTTCATCCTGAAAGTGACGGGCCAGATTACGGATAGCCAGACTATTTAGTTGGGTGGTGGCATCGCAGAAAATAACGATCGGTGAAGTAACGTACTTCATCGCGCGATTCACAGACGGTATGTTACCCCCTTGCTTCGATCCGCCTTGTACCATAATCTGCTGAGCGCCATCATCACGTAATGATTCCAGCCAGTCTGTAGACCCATCTGTAGACCCTTCTGTCATGAACAAAAAGCTAAGTTTGTCGGCGGGGTAATTCAGTGAATACAAATTCTGAAGTTTAGCCGGCAGACAGGTCATTTTATTGTGAGCTCTTATGAGTAGAGTTACCTGAGGGGTATACGTATTCCCGTCTATAACTGAACGGGCAGGTTTAAGTAAACTTCTGATTTTAGCCAGCACTGTAATCAGGATTCCGTATCCTGCATACGTGTAAGCAAGTATGCCCAGACACAAGAAGAGTAAATAGTGTAGCATAATCAGGCTGTAGTAAAGCGCTGAAAAACAGTTTGCTGCTTTACAAGTTGGGGGGGCTATAAATACGATGGCATTGGTTCGCCGAGACTAAACAGGCGAATTAGCGGTGGAGAGCAGCGTTAATTTTTACCTTTATTTCCCGAGGGTTAAACGGTTTTGAGATAAAGTCATTGGCTCCCTGCTCAAGGCAACTGGTTTTTGTTGCCCCATCTTCCAGGCTCGATAAGACAATAATGGGTACGTTTTCGAAGGCCGAATTCTTCCTGATCAACTTGATTAACTGCTGACCATTCAACTGCGGCATCAGTAAATCGGTGATTATTACGTCAGGTAGGTTGCCATCTTCGAGCCATGTCATCGCTTCCATGCCGTTCGTACAGGAACTGAGCTTAAATTCTTTACTCAATGCCAACTGTACAATCTTCCGTATGTATATGTCGTCGTCTACGTGTAATATTTGATACCTGTTTTCCATTTAGGCTTGGTTGTCGTCGAAAAGTCGATTCTCTATGAAAAAAATGATAACTAAATATATGCGATTTGATTATATGGTAAATAATTAGTTTATCTAACGGTCATCATGGGTTAAGATAATTGTATTTATTTTCGATAGTAAGCTTAAGCAACTGCATGTATGTAAGTTCGTTAGTACTATTTTCTCCAGCTAAAGAATACAGTACAGCCTTCTCCCGGTGAGGTGTTTACCCGTAAGGCTCCTCCCTGTTCTTCAACAAGCATCTTGAGGGTGTTGAGCCCTACACCCGTACTGCTTTCGTGCTGCGAATGACCAACTGGGCGGAACAGGGTGAAAAGTTTTGCCTGCTGGTCGATCGTCATGCCAGGTCCATTATCCCGAACATAGAATTCAAAAAAGTTTTCCTGATCTGTATAACCGATTTCTATCGCTCCCAGGGCTTTGTTATTGTACTTTATGGCGTTGCTGAGCAGGTTCTGGAATACTTGCTGCAACTTTATCTTTTTAGTATAAATTACCGGCATTGGCTCAGCAACATTAACCTGAATGTGTTTGGGTGGGAACAGTAACTTGGTTGTCTGGGATAGAAGCTGAGCCACATCTACCCATTCGGATGCCTGTTGGTCAATACTCTGACGTGAGTACTCCAGAATGTTGCTGATCATTGTTGACTGATGGTACCCCGCTTCTTTCAGGTAACTCAGATAATTGGCGAGTTCAGCCTGTTCAATAGGCCGACTTTCATTCATATTCTCGACCAGATGGAGCAGGGTTATCAGACCGGTTAATGGTGATTTGAGGTCATGAGCCACCATATAGACAAACTTCTCCAACTGCTTATTGATGGTCGCCAGATCTGTAGCCGATTTCTTTAATGCCTGTTGTGAGCGCCACAATTGTTCAAAGACATTGACCTTGGCCCTGGTAACATTACTATCCAGCGGCTTCGACAAATAATCGACGGCTCCTTCTTCAAATCCTTTCAGGACATATTGTTCTTCCTTATTAATTGCCGTAACGAAAATGATAGCTATGTCGCGGGTTTTAGGGTTGGCTTTGAGGAATTGGGCTACCTCGAAGCCGTCCATTTCAGGCATCTGTACATCCAGCATGATAAGCCCGATCTGATCATTTTTTAGCGCATACTTAAGGGCTTCGTTGCCGGAGGTTGCTTTGATGAACTGCCTGTTTCCATTTTCCAGAAGTTCTTCGAGAACAAGCAGGTTTTCGTCCCGATCGTCTACCAGTAGTATGGTAAACGGGCTGGGATTAGTACTGAGTGTAGGTTTCATGATTGGTTGAAAAGAGTACGTTACGGGGGTAATGCTGTTATTTTTAGGTCGACTGCACTGCCTGAGTGGCTGGCTTAAAAGTCGGTTTATCGTATACGGCGAAATATTTTCGTGTCAGTAGTGATGGGCGCAAACTGGTCGCGTAAATCCGTAAACAAGAGTGATTCCTTCGGACCAATGGCTAAGAAACCAAGCGAAGCAAGGCTATCATGAAAAAGCCGGACGACATGATTTTGCAGTTCTTTATTAAAGTAGATCAATACATTACGGCAGCAAACCAACTGAAACTCGTTGAAAACGCGGTCGGTAACCAGATTATGCTGGGCAAACAGGATGGAATCCCGAAGCGTTTTGTGCATTTGTATGTGGTTGCCCTGCCGGGTGTAGTAGTCCGAAAAATCGCGCTGTCCACCGGCCTGCCGGTAGCTTTCGGCATACTCGTCGAGGTGTTGTACCGGAACCAGACCCTGCCGGGCATTTTCCAGATTAGCCGGGTTAAGGTCTGTAGCGTAAAGTCGGCATCGCTCCAGCAGATTGGCTTCTTTAAGCAGGATGGCCATTGAGTACACTTCTTCGCCCGTAGAGCAGCCCGCATGCCAGATTTTGATGATCGGGTAGGAAGCCAGTATGGGCAGGACTTTCTCGCGGATGTTTTGGTAAAAAGGAGGGTCCCGAAACATTTCGGTGACGTTGACCATAATTGACTGCAGGAACCAGGCAAAAAAAGTGGAATCATTCGCCAACTGAAATCGAAGTTGCGAAGCGGTTCGGATATGGGATAGCCCCATGCAGCGAACGACCCGACGTTTGAGCGACGTTTGCGCGTAATTCGTAAAGTCATACCCGTGTACCAGCTTGATAAGGGTTAGAATTTCTTCCAGTTCAGAGGTACTCAATTCGTAATCCAGGTTCATGATCAGGAAGGCATCCAGGTATGCATGACAGAAAGCAACTGCTTAACGTCCAGTGGTTTGGTGATGTAGTCCGACGCGCCCGCTTCAAGGCATTTCTCGCGGTCGCCGGGCATGGCTTTGGCGGTCAGGGCTATGATTGGCAATTTTGCAAACTGCTTCTCCGCTCTGATTTTTCGGGTCGCTTCGTAGCCATCCATGATGGGCATCATGATATCCATCAGTACCAGATCGATCGGCGATTGGCTAATTAGGGTATCAATGGCTTCCTGTCCATCACTGGCAGTGATGACGGTCAATTTATTCTCTTCCAGCAGCGTACTGATCGAAAAGACATTCCGCATGTCGTCGTCAACCAGCAATACGGTTTTACCCTGCCAGTTGACATTGGTTGGCAGGAGGGGAATGGCGGGCGTTGGTGTCATCTCGGTACGGGATTCCTGCTGAACATTGTAAAGGAACAATTCGAGTTGGTCCATCAGCCGGTCTTTCGCTTGGGCGGAGTCATGAACAACCGTATCAGATAGTCTCTTTAATTGTAATTCATCGGATGAAGACAATTCTTTATCCAGATAAATAATAACCGGTGTCTGATCGCCCGCCATAGCGGCTTGTAGTTGACGTAGCTTCTGAATACCCAGTTCGAGGTCTTTACCGATGTCGGCAATGATGCAGTCATAAGTTCGGGCATGGACTTTTTGCAGAGCTTCGTCATTGAGTACGGCATAATCGCAGTTGATATCGAAGTGCCGTTCTCCAATTAGTTTAGTCAGTGAGTTATTAGGCAGATAGTCGCCAGACAGAACAAGAATGTTTTTTATCTGTTCGGTAATGCAGTCACCAATTCGGTTGAACGCATCTTCCAGATCCTGTTTGGTCAGCGGCTTCTGCAAATACGCCAGCGCCCCCGGCAGCACAAGCTGTTGTTCGTCACTCGCCGACATTACATGCACCGGAATTGAACTTAGTTTTTTATCATCCTTGAGTAATTTCAATACGCTGATGCCGTCGAGGGCCGGTAATTGCAAATCCAGAATAATGGCCGTTGGCTCATACCGACGGGCGTAGGCAAGCCCCTCGTCGCCCTGAAGCGCCACCAGCGTTTTATAGCCTTTGGTACGGGCAAAATCCCGAACAATACTGGCAAAGCGGGCATCATCCTCAATGATGAGCATCAGCCTATCGCCTTTCTGAATCGTGTCGCGGTCGTCGGTCACGGTTGCCTGCGGCACAGGAAGCGAAGCCGGAACCGGAGTGCTGAATCGAGTTGTGTTGCCCTTTTTAACCGGAGTAGATTCTGGTTGATCAGTAGGAGAAAACGATAGCGGAAGCCATAAGGTGAAGGTGCTTCCTTTGCCCTCTTCGCTGTGAAGGGTAATTTCGCCACCCAGTCGTTTAATCAATTCGCGACTGATGGACAGCCCGAGGCCGGTGCCGCCGTACTTACGGCTTGTGGAGCCATCTACCTGCTGAAAAGCTTCAAAAATAAGTTGCTGTTTGTCGGGTGGAATGCCAATACCCGTATCGGATACGGATATGGCCAACAGCGATTTTTCCTGCCGTAGCTCCTGGCGCGTAATTTTCGGGAAACTCGTTTCAATGGAAAACGTCAGGGTAATCCGTCCGTCGCGCGGGGTAAACTTAAACGCGTTAGACAGCAGGTTTTTGAGAATTTGCTCCACCCGAAGCCGGTCGGTCACGATCTCTGCCGGTACGGATTCATGCAGGTCGGTGATAAATCGTACCTTTTTCTCTTCGGCGACAACCGTAAAAAGCTGCGTGAGATCCCGAACTATACTTTTAACGGGTACCGGCTCCCGCAAAACAGTAATGTGACCGGCCTCGATCTTGGCCAAATCCAGAATGTCGTTAATGAGGGTCAACAAATCATTGCCGGACTTATGGATGATGGTTGCGTACTCAATTTGTTTGGGTGTGAGGTTCTCCGGTTTGTTGTCGGCCAGTAATTTGGCCAGAATCAGGACACTGTTCAGGGGCGTCCGTAATTCGTGCGACATGTTGGCCAGAAAGGCCGATTTATATTGGCTGGTCACTTCCAGCTCTCTGGCTTTGAGGGCCAGCGATTGCCGGGCAATCTCTACCACTTCATTTTTCTCGATCAGTTCAGCGTTGATCTGCCGCAGTTCTTCCTGCTGAACCCGTAACTCTTCTTCCGAAGCCTGCAGGCTCTCGGCATGGCGGAGCAGAGAATCATTGGACTGGCGGAGTTCTTCCTGCTGTTCGGCAACCAGTTCGTTTTGCTGCTGAACCTGTTGCAGAAGAGCGCGCACCTGTTCGTGCGTTTGCGAGGAGTTAATGGCTACGGCCAGCGGCTCCATCAGGCGTTTGAGCAGTTTCATGACGGCTGGCTCAAGGATTCGGAAAGACGCCAGTTCCAGAACGCCAATCAGTTCTTTATCTTTTCGATACCATAACGGTACCAGTACCAACTGCCCCGGCTGTGCCTGTCCGCTACCCGACTGAAGCATCCAGTAGTTGGTAGGCACCTCATTTATTGTCAGAATTTTCTGCCCCTGGGCGGCCTGTCCAACCAGTCCTTCGCCCAGCGAAAATGTAGTTGATACGGCACCTGGCAACCCAACAGCGGCCGCCCGTTCGAGGAGCTTTTCATCTGAATTATACAGGTATAGGGCGGCAGCGGGTAAGTCCAGATGATCGGCCAGAGTGTCAATGATCCGTTTGGCCATACCCTGCGAAGTGTCCTGATCCTGTAAACTATGGCTTATTGCCGAAATGCCGGAGAGTTGCCAGTTCTGTTCTTCACTTTCCTGATTAAAAGCTTGCATGGTGGCCAGGTTGGCTTTGAGCTCACGCTCAGCCCGTCGGCGTTTTCTGAACTCGTCAAAAATGACCAGTATTAAAATCGTGATGTTGACTACCGCTACCAAAACGGCCACCCACATGGCACACTCTTCAACGTAGTCGGTATCCAGCTCTTTTTGTTGGCGTAGCAGTAAGCTTTGCCGAATTTCCTGCCTGAGTTCGGTCAATTCGGTGCGCAGGACATTCAGCTTACCCGCGTCACCAGCCAGGTAAGCAGTTGTTGCTTCGTCGATCCGACGTATTCGATTCGATTGGCGCTGGTCAGCACTGAGCAGATTATCCAGGTCGCTGAGTAGCCGATCAACAGTGGCTATGGCGAGTGGATTCAACTGGGGTTTAACTGATGGCGCATGGGGGCTCTTTACCGTACCGTTTATATCGGCCAGCGCCAGTTGCAGCCTGAAAACCAGTTCAGTAATCTTCTCCGATTCAGTTGATTGTATCAGTAATGCATCATGCCTTCGGAAGGCGCTGAAGTAAAGTATGATAATGACCGGTACCGTTATAAAAGTAAGGGCTGCCCCAAAATATATCCGACCAGCTAAAGATTTTCTCATTTACTATATTTTATAAATTTATACTATAGGTATTCGTAATTTAATATATGAAAACAAATATATAGATTTGGTAGGCATATGATCAGCATATCTGATAAAAAAATTAGGGTAATTTTAATAATGTACTCGTTGAACATCAAAAAGCCGTCTGAGTAGATCAATACCCGGACGGCTTCGTTTATCGTATTGTTGGCTTTCTACAACGTGTTTATTCGTTTGTGTAAGCCGCTTTTAGAAAGTCGTTCAGCAAGGCCGAAACGTCCCCAGGATGGGTAACCAGGCTGAAATGATCACCGGGTACGAACTGAGTTTGTTGATCCGGGAACCCAACAATTGAATCGTTTCGGGCATGAATACGCAGGTCCGGTTGCGCCGGGGTTTGTGGGTTAGCCGGGTTAAGGATAATTCCCAATTGATTCATAATGTAACCTTTGGGGCTATTGATCAGATTTTGAAAAACGTCGTTCATGACCTGAGCCGAGGGTTTGTCCCGGTAACCCAGCCAAAGGATCAATTTTTTGGTGGTGCCATTTAAATACAGGTTTTTTCGGACCAGCCACTCCAGAACAACCAGATCTTTGACCGGTGACCGGACTTTTTCGGGATCTGTCCAGGAGGCAATCTGAACAATGGCACAGCCCGTCAGCTGTTTGATGGCATAAGCTACCCAACCCCCCATCGAATGACCAATCAGTACATCCTGCCTGTTTATGTTGTGGTGTTCAATCAGTTGTTCGGCGTATTGTGTAACCGTGCGTGTGGGGGAGTAGTCGACGCCCAGCAAATCCAGATTATTGATAAAGAGTTTATTGCCGGGAAGTGAAGGAGCTATATGCTCGAAAATAGTGGGACCCTCCCCAAAGCCGGGTATGAAAATAAGCCGCATACGATGTTGATTTTTCAACTGTTAACCTGGTAATCGGCTATGGAGAACCGCTTTGTGAGCCGACGGAAATGGGTGTTCAGGCGCGGATATAGGGTTGTATTTTTACCGGCCTCATTCATGTACCAGCTCTGGCAGCCCGATGCCCAAACGGTGCCATTAAACTGCTGTTGCAGGCGTTGGTTATAGTCCTGCTGAACGGATTCTTTTACATCCAGATACCCGGCCCCGCCCAACTGCTCAATCTGATTGATGTACTGCATGATGTAATTCATCTGCGATTCCATGATGTGAATGACGGAGTTATGACCCAATCCGGTATTGGGGCCTAAAATGAAGGCCAGATTGGGGAAGTTGGCCGTTGTAACGCCCTTGAATGCTTCTCCACCCGTTTTCTTCCAGACATCCTGTAAACGAGTACCCGCTTTACCCATAAACTCCGTGTAAAAATTCAGGTCGGCCACCTTGAATCCCGTACCCAGAATAACCACATCGAGGGCGTGTTCCTGCCCATCGATGGTTTTAATGCCTGTTTGTACAAACGTGTCGATTGGGTCCGTTACCAGATGAACGTTGGAGCGGTTGAAGGTGGGGTAAAAGTCGTCGGACTTCAGGATTCGTTTGCAGCCAATGGTATAGTTTGGGGTCAGTTTTTTTCGGGTTTCAGGGTCTTTTACCTCATCGGCCAGCTTTTTCAGAGAAATGTGTTTCATAAGGCCATTAAGCCATTGGCTGCCAGTGAACCCCATCCCTACAAACTCATTGAGCCAGTAAATTGATTCACGCTGTACCTTCATCAATAACGGAAACCGACTGAACCGTTGACGGGCAGCTTCCGACACGGTTCGATCCAGCCTATGGCTAATCCAGGCAGGAGTGCGCTGAAAAACCGTTAGCGACTTCACCATTGGGGCAATGGCTGGCACGAGTTGAATGGCGCTGGCTCCGGTGCCAATAACGGCTACGTGTTTACCCGTCAGGTCGCAGGTTGTATCCCAGCGTGCCGAATGGATCACCTGACCCTGAAACGAAGCAAGCCCCGGAAAGTCGGGGATATTCGGGCGGTTCAACGGACCGAGTGCGGCCAGTAAAACGTTGACGGTGGTGGTTGTACCCTGTGCATTGGTGAGTTGCCAGCATCCTTTATCGGACATGAACTGAGCCTTCACAATGTCCGAATTGAATCGAATATGTTTCCGAAGGTCGTTTCGCTCAACCACCAATTTCATGTACTCCAGAATGGCAGGCTGGCTGGAGTACAGATTAGCCCAGTTGGGATTCGGTTCGTCGGCAAACGAATACAGGGGCGAGGCCACATCACAGGCGCAGCCCGGGTAAACGTTATCCCGCCAGGTGCCGCCAACATCGGCGGCCCGCTCAAAGATCACAAAAGATTCTTTATGCTGCTTTTTCAGGCGCAGAGCCGCTACCAGCCCGGCGAATCCTGCACCAATGATGCCCACCTGAAAGTCGTACGCCATCGGATAAATAGGTTAATTATCTTTGCACAATATTGCGATAATAGTTGATTATACCAATCTATCACCTGCTTTATGTACGGCACGAGTTCGTGCTTAGCTAGGTAAGGGTGTTTGTCCAGGAACTTGGGCTGATGTAGGCTTTTACTAAGCCGTATTCACCGAGTTTAGGAACTCAATGATACCGGCTACGTCCAGCACATGGTCGACAGTGGTGTTCTCGATAGCTTGTTGGGGCATATACCCAACCAGAGCTGTGTCGGGATGTTGGGCAACGAGCAAGCCCCCCCTTTTCTTAATGGCCTGCATCCCTTTGGTACCGTCGGCGTTGGCTCCCGACAGGAGTATGCCAATTAATGAAGAGCCGTATACATCGGCCGCCGATTCGAAGGTGACATCAATGGACGGGCGGCTGTAGTTTACTTTTTCGGAATCGTCCAGCGAAAAGCTCTTATCCTGTTCAATAAGTAGATGATAATCGGCAGGAGCCAGGTAAATGGTGCCCGGCTTTATGAGGTCTTTATCATCTACTTCCCGAAAAGGGCTGTTTGTCTTTAGTGACAACAGGTTTGCCAGCGTCGAATCGGCGGTGTTTTTACGATGGAGTACGATAATCAGAGCAAACGACAAGGGGTCGGGCAAGGTGGGTAGTAGGCGCAGTAGCACTTCTATGCTTCCCGTGGAGCCTCCAATCAGGATAGCCTCTGCCCGATGGGTTAGCTTTGTTTCCGCCATATTTTTTCGCCGGCCAGTTGCCGGTAGGTTGCCTGTAGCGTAGAGAATTTCAGCGTTTCTTTCGCACCAAGAGCCAGATAGCCGAGTGGCCCCAGGCTATCGTCGAAGAGGGTCAATACCCGCTGCTGGAGTGCCTTGTCGAAGTAGATCAGTACGTTTCGGCAGAGGATTAAATCGAATTCGTTGAACGACTGGTCCGATACCAGATTATGCGTCGAGAATACCATCTTCTCCGACAGGCTGCTGTTGAATTTAACATATCCATACTGAGCCGTATAGTAAATGGAAAAGTCGTTTTTACCCCCCGATAGTATGTAGTTTTCCGAGTACTGTTTCATGGGTGCCATGGCGAAAATACCCGCACGGGCTGTCTCCAGTACCTCCGGATTCAAATCGGTAGCATACAGCAACGATTTATGAAGCAGGTTGGCTTCGTTGAGCAGTATCGCCATCGAAAAGACCTCTTCACCCGTTGAGCAACCCGCGTGCCAGATACGAATAAACGGTTTGGCCGCCAGCGTAGGCAAAACGTCGTTCCGAAGTGCCCGGTAAAACTGGGGGTCGCGGAACATTTCGGTTACGTTTACGGTCACCTCTTCCACAAAGCGTTTGAGGTAATCCGTATCCGACCGGACGCGATACCGCAGCTCGGCGAAACTCGGGAACTTGTCCAGTTGCCACAGTCGATTGATACGTCGTTTTAAGGATGCTCTGGAGTAATGGGTGAAGTCGTATCCATGCACCTCAATCAAGTCTGTCAGCAACAAATCAATTTCTTCCTCCTCAATCATAGCAATCGTTCACTACCCGACAATAATTGCAGCAACCGATCAACATCAATTGGCTTGGCGATGTAATCGGTGGCACCGGCGCGCAGGCATTTTTCCCGATCGCCAACCATCGCCTGCGCTGTAACGGCGTAAATGGGCGTCTGCTCTCTGTTCTCTAAATTCTTAATGCGCGGAATGGCTTCGTACCCGTCCATTTCGGGCATCATCATATCAATGAGAATCACGTCGACAACCGCATCCGTTATTAAAAGGTCAATAGCTTCCTGTGCACTGCCACACGCTATGCAGTCAAATGACTTCGCTTTCAAGGTAGCTTTCAACGCAAAAATATTGCGGGGATCGTCGTCGATGATTAAGACCGTTTTTTTAGTCATTTTGTTGGAGTTTTAGGCCACAGAGATTCGCAGAGATGCACGGAGATACACAGAGTTTTTATTTTTCATTGTGTATCCGCAGAACTACCAATTTTTCTCTGCGTAGCTCTGTGTCTCTCCGTGCCGCTCTGTGGCTAATCTAATTTCGTTCGTACAGCCAGACACGCAGCAGGGATATGAGCTGGTCAATATCGACTGGCTTGGTGATGTAATCCGACGCGCCCGCCTGAATGCATTTTTCCCGGTCGCCGGTCATGGCTTTGGCCGTTACGGCAATAACGGGTAAGTTTTTCCATTGGTAATGCTCCCTTATTTTTCGGGCTGTTTCGTACCCATCCATCTGGGGCATCATCATATCCAGCAGCACGATATCGATATCGGGGTTTTCTTCTAATTTCTGGAGGGCTTCCTTTCCATCCAGGGCCGCTATGACGGTCATGTTGAACTGTTCCAGTGCTTTGGAGAGGGAAAAAATATTTCGTACATCATCGTCCGCTACCAGTACGGTTTTGTTCTTCAGAACCTGACTCAGTGCGCCTAGTTTCTTAGCCGTACCGTTTGCTGGTGCAGTTTGCTTGTTCTCCTCAACCAGGTGCAGGAAGAGCGATACTTCATCGAGCATACGCTGGTAGGAGTGGGCGGTTTTTACAATGATAGAGTCCGCGTATTTTTTGATTTTCAGCTCTTCCGACATCGACAGGCTCTTGCCCGTGAAAATAATGATCGGCAGGTTTTCCAGACCGGGGTTCTTCTTGGCAACCTCCAGCGTTTCGTAAGCCGTAGAATCGGGTACTCCCATGTCCAGAATAACGCAGTCGACCTCTTTGCGTTTCAGGGCGTCGATTCCTTCGGTAATGTTGCTTTTTAACTCGGAGGTAATGTTAAATGTCTCCAGGAAATACGCCAGTGCTTTGGCATGTTTGGGGTTGTCTTCAACGATCAGCACTTTCTTGGGGTTGCGGTTGAGGACGTATTCGATCTTTTGAAAGACTTCCTGCAACTGCTCGAAGGCAACCGGCTTGTCCACAAAATCAATGGCACCTTTCAGCAGACTTTCGTTTTTTAGCTTATGCGACGACATGATATGTACTGGAATAGGCCGCGTTTGCGGATTGGCTTTCAGGGCGTCCATAACCTCCCAGCCGCTCATAACCGGCAACTGGATGTCGAGCAGAATGCCCAGCGGTTTGTACACTGATGCCAGTTTTAAGCCTTCGTCTCCCTGAACGGCTACAATGCCCTTATATCCTTTTTTGCGGGCGTAGTCGAGCAGTGATTTTGCGAAATTAGGGTCGTCCTCAACAATCAGAATCGTTTTGTCGCCCTCCGCAATGGCGTGTCGATCGTCCGGAATGGGCTCCGGAATAGTCAGGCTAATGTACTCGGTCGATCGCCTGGGCTTTGGGTCGACGGCGGGCAAGAGTTGTGGTTCCGACCTTGGGATCTCCTGCGACACAGGTTGGGGAATGTCTTTGGAAAGCGGCAGGTGGATGGTGAATTCACTACCCACGTTCACCTGGCTGGATAGGGTAATTTCGCCCCCAAGCAACTTGGCCAGTTCCCGGCTGATGGATAAGCCGAGGCCGGTGCCACCGTATTTTCGCTTGGTTGACCCATCGGCCTGCTGAAACGCTTCGAAGACGAGGGGCTGTTTTTCGGGAGGAATGCCAATGCCCGTATCCTTAACCATAAAGCAAAGGGTTGACGGGGCTGAGGTGCTGCGCTGAATAGTCAGGGATACCTGACCACCCGACGTAAACTTGATGGCATTGGAGAGCAGATTTTTGAGAACCTGACCCAGACGCATGCGATCCGTCTCAATCACTGTCGGTACGTTAGGGTTTACGTTTATCGAGAAGTTCAACCCTTTTTCTTTGGCAACCAACCCGAACAGCGACTGTAATTCATCCGTAATTTCGGAAACAGCCACATCCTGAAAATCCAGTTTCATCTGCCCCGCTTCAATCTTCGACAAATCCAGAATTTCGTCGATCAGCCCAAGCAGCCCGTTGCCCGACGACTGAATGACGCGCGCATACTCGACCTGATCGGGGGTGAGGGTATCCTCGTTATTCTCGGCCAGTAACCGGCTCAGGAGAAGAATGGAGTTGAGCGGTGTCCGTAACTCGTGCGACATGTTGGCCAGAAACTCCGATTTATACCGGGTGGTCAGTTCCAGTTCATCGGCTTTTTTCTGAATCTCATCGTTTTTCTCTTCCAGCAACAACCCCCGTTCTTCGAGCTCGGTGTTGGTCTGTTGTAATTCTTCCTGCTGAACCCGTAGTTCTTCTTCCGATGCCTGGAGCTTTTGGGCCTGCATTTCCAGCTCGGCATTCAGGTTTTCCATTTCGGTATGCTGTGCCTGCAACTCCTCGGCCTGAGCCTGGGTTTCTTCCAGGAAGTTCTGGAGCCGGAGGTAATCCAGAGCAGAGTTAACGCCAATGGCCATCGCTTCCAGATTATGTTCCAGAAAGGCAACCTCCATGGGGTCGGGATTGTGGAGCAAACCCACTTCAATGACGCCAATACAAACGTCGGCATATACCAACGGGGCAATAACCAGGGCCGTGGGGACGGCATTGCCCAGAGAAGACGCAATCCGACTGTACGTAGGCGGAATATTTTGAATGACAATGAGTTTTTTGCGTTCAATCGCTTCACCGGCCAGCCCCTCGCCGGGCCTGATGCTCATGGGTGGCTGCTGGGCTGCATAACTACCCGCCAGCTTATACATCGAATCGGTGTCGATCAGGTAAATAGTGGCTTGCGGGGCGCTCAGGTAATCGGCAATGGCGTCGATCAGGCGGTTACCCAGTTTTTTCAGTTCTTTTTCGCCCCGCATGGCATCGCCTATTTTTACGTTTCCCGTTTGTAGCCAGTTCCTGCTTTTCAAGTCCGTAAAGGTCTGTTCGAGAGAGGCTGTCATCTGATTCAGCGCTTTGGCAATGCGGCCCAGTTCATCATCCTGAGTATCCTCACTTCGGATAGCATAATCACCCCCGGCAATTTTACCGGTTATAGACTCCATCACCGAAATACGACCGGCTGTTTCAATGTACTTTGCTTCGTCGAGCTGCTGTTTTTCAATCCGATCGTCCAGATCCCGCTTTATGCGCACGTAGGTAAGTGCGGTAATCAGCATGGATACGGCAGCCGCAAACAACAGTAAAAAAGGCGTGTAGTTTATGTATATCTGCTGCTGTTGAATACGGGTGTCGAGCAGTCGGTTCTCGTCCAATTTAAACCGATTAATAAGCACACGCAGATCGTCCATGATCTGTTTCCCACGGGTCATTTCCCGATGCTGGGTAAGCGTATCCCGGTTAAAGAGTTTATTGCCTTTGGTCAAGTCAATAACGCGCTGCATTTGCTTGAACTTGGCTTCATACAATGATTTTATTCGGTTAAGGCTTCGTTGCTGGGCCGGATTGTCATTTGTTAGTTCGTGGAGCAGGTCGTAACTCACCGCTACTTTTGTACGGCTCCCATTATACGGTTCGAGAAAGACCGGATCGAGCGTAACGAGGTAGCCGCGTTGCCCGGTCTCCGCATCTTTCATGTAGGAAATAATGTTTTCGGCCTCAATCAATACCTGATTGGTATGGTTGACCAGTTTGGAGTTGCTGATCAACTTCTGAATACTGTAATAAGAAGCTGTCAAACTGATCAGCAGCAACAGCGTTGACAGGGTAAAAACAAGCTGTAGCTGTCGTATAACAGAGTTCGATGTAGACGATTGTGACATAGTAAATGAATTAGAGCCGCTATTGATGGTTAATTGGGCAATAGGGCACCCGCCTGTCTGACGGGTAGGACCAGGATAAAGCTGGCTCCTTCATTTTCGCGGCTTTGAGCGGAAATGAGCCCGTTATGCTTATCCATGTTTTTCTTGGCAATGGCCAGGCCAATACCTGTTCCTTCGTAATGAGTACGGTGGTGCAGCCGTTGGAAAATTATAAAAATGCGGTTCAGGAATTTTTCATCGAAGCCGATTCCGTTATCACGAATAATAATCCGGCAGTAATCGCCCGTGGGGGAGGGAGGGCTATCAATTGTTTTGCTGGCTACCCGTTCTGCACTGATATTAATGGTGGGTGGTACGTCTGGCTTTGAAAACTTGAGGGCATTGCTCAGCAGATTCTGAAATACCTGACGGATTCGGGTGGGAATAATATCAATTACGGGCAACTCATCAATCGTCAGGATGGCCTGCTTTTGATAGATCAACTCATCGAAATCCTGTAAAAGATCGGCCAGCAGCGTGTTGAGATTGGTGGCCTGGAACGGTTCGTGTACGGACAGTTGCGAATAGGCCAGGAGGTCTTTAATTAAATCAGACATCCGGGCCGATGATTGAATGGACCGGTCGAGGTAGGCTGCAGCTTCGGGATTGGTACTCAGGTACTTTACCTTGACTATGTCGCTGAGCAACTGAATTTTACGAAGGGGCTCTTTGAGGTCGTGCGAAACGACCCAGGTAAATTGCTGAAGTTCCTGATTAATTCGTTCCAGTTCTTCGTTTTTGGTGAGTAGCTCGTTAGTTCGTAGCCTGACTTGCTGCTCCAGTAGCTCAGCTGCCTGTTTTTGAGGGTGAATGTCGGTAAAGGTACCAATCCACCGAACCAGAGTCCCCTGCTGCTGAATGGGAATGACACGAAGTAAATGATAGCGATAGTTGTCCGTATTCAGGGCTTTCAGCCGTACTTCGCGGGTAAACTCAACGCCATTGCCAAGTGCCTGTTCCCAATCGTGGCAAAGGTGGTCGTCGGGGTGGGAGTTAGGGAACGTCGATGTGTCGCTGGCATACTGATACCAGTGTTCGTTTACGTATTCGATCCGGCCATCGGGGGCTACCGTAAAGGCCATTTGTGGCAGCGAAGACAGCACAGCCTGTAACTCCTGCATGCGTTCGGCCAGTTCTTCCTGTGCTTTTTTTCGAACCTCAACTTCCTTGCGAAGAGATGCCTGTGTAGCCCGGAGTTCTTGCTGCTGCTCGTAAAGTTTGTGAAATGTTTTAACTTTTAAAACCAGAATATCAGGGTCAACCGGCTTGGTCAAATAGTCGATACCGCCTGAAGTATACCCCTTGGTAATAAATTTCTTATCGGTATTAACGGCGGAAAGAAAAAGAATGGAGGTGTCGCGGGCCCGGCTAAAACCGGCAATGGCATTCGCCACCTCGAACCCATCCATACCGGGCATCTGTACATCGAGCACAATAACCGAGTAATCCGCCTTTAGAACTTTTTTCAAGGCCTCTTCACCAGACTCGGCGGTATCAACCGAAAACCGATGCAATTCCAGAATCTTTTTCAGTGGAAGAAGATTCTCTGGCCTATCATCAACGAGCAGAATCATGGTTACGAATCAATAAAACGTTGAGAAGAAGTGCATAATGAACGTTTATACACTTTCGTAGTGAAAACCTGACCGCTATACGTCAGGGAAAATTAACTGTGAAGATAAAACCTGACAAGGTGTGTTTCCAAATTCAGGCAGGATTGTCTGCGCTGTACTTAGTTTATGGGAATTAAACGCTTACTTGTCCATAAGCTATTGTCTGCAGCGTCTGCTGAACTATATTAACTGAAGAACCTGTATTTTAGGATGTCGAACAACTCATAAGAGGTAAAATCTGATAACTAAATTCAAATTATTTTTATACTTTTTGTTTACTTATTTGTGTTTCAGTAGATTTGTGGAATTATGTTTTATACTACATTCTTAATTGATATAAGCTTGATGATCTGTTCCGCATTGCGGTAATGTTTGTCGCTGTACCGGTCGAACTGTCTTGACCTATCTGTTTCTCAACGTGTTATGCTTTACTGGTTGGTCTGCAAAGCCTAAATCCGTCCTGTCTCTACAAAAACAGGGCGTTTAAGCAGGCAGCAATAAAATTTATGTCGTTGGCTTCAGCCCTGGACATAAGATTGCTATAAGGCTATCTGGCATAAAAGACTCTCCTTATTTAACCGTGTCCACTTAATACATGTCAATCCGGATACTAGTTATTGAAGACGTTGCACAGATTCGGGAAAATATAGCGGAACTGTTAACAATTAGTGGGTATGAGGTACAAACGGCTGCCGATGGTGTCAAAGGAATCTCCCTGGCCCAACAGTGTCTGCCGGAACTCATCTTGAGTGACATCATGATGCCGGATATGGACGGGTATCAGGTGCTGCAAAGGGTGCGAATGAATCCTAATCTGGCGCATACGCCCTTCATATTTTTAACCGCTAAATCGGATATGCTGGATCTGCGCTACAGTATGAATTTAGGGGCCGACGATTACCTGACCAAGCCTTTCCGGACCTCCGAGCTTCTAAAAGCCATTGAAAGCCGATTGACCAGAGTTCAGCAGCAGAATGGGGTACCAACTTCGGATCATTATTTAAAGACCGTTAATGGACGTGACAGACGGGGAACGATGGTGCTGGCGGTCGACGAGTGCTTCTGCTTTTTTACGAAGAATAGAGAGTATTTTGTTAATCACCCGGCAGGTACTTTTCAAGTGAATATAAGCCTCGATAAGTTAACCGCCGGGCTGGACCCAATGCTTTTCTTCAGGGCTAACCGAAACATTCTGCTGCACCGAAAAACCGTCCAGAAATATACATACTGGGATAAAGGTAAATATTGTCTTTTTTTGACAATTGGTCAGGAAACCTATGAGACCACATTAGCGAAGGCCAGATTCAGGGATTTTAAAAATTGGCTATCGGGATAGCCGTCGCATACCAGATAGAAAATTGACTGTATATTTCTGAAGCCTTTTGATTAACTTTTTTGGGAAAAGACAGGACAACGCCTGACAGTAGTAAGCAAGATGACTTTTTGGCTTATTCTACAATGTTTATAGTGTAAATAAGATCGATTAGTGTAATTAAGTCTAGAGTTGAACTAGAACAGTATGGATGAGTTTTCGCAGTTTTGGTTTGATGTTTCGCTTCAGGGAGTTGCCTTTGTTGAGCCTGTCTATACCGATAAGTTGCTGATAGCGACGTTTCGCTATAAACTGGTTAATACTGCTTTTGCCACGATTCTCAGACGAACCCGGGACGACTTTACCGGGCAGTTCGTAGCTGGCCTTTTTCAGAACGAAGAGGACTGTGCCTTCGTTGGTCAACTCCTGACCAGCCTGCAAACTGGCGAGTCGCAACAGTTCCATCAATATGGGCAGTGCGCAGGCGAAGAGGTATGGCTCCACGTGATAATAACCCGAATGGACCGGCAACTCATGGTCACTATTCAGGACATCAGCGAACAAAAGAAATCGGAGCAGGAGTTACAGCGTCGCCTGGCTATGGAATCAATCCTGTCGACCGTGTCGAGCCGGATGATTATCCTCGAATCTGCGGAGCTGGATGCCTATATGATTGAAGCGCTGGAGCAGATCGGCACCCACATTGTTGCCGAACGGGCAGCCGTAGTTATCTATTCGGACGACCATCAGTACGGGAGTTGTACCCATGAATGGTGCGCTCCGGGTATAGACTCCCGAAAACAAGCCAACCAGAATGTTCCCATACACAGTTTTGCCTGGTCACATCAGCTGGAAACCGGGCAGCTGATTCAATTTAGTATCGATGAGACGCAGTTAGACGAGATCAATGATGAAAGTATCCTGAAAGCAATGGCGGTTCGTTCCCTAATTGCCGTTCCACTGATTCAGAACCGAAAAACACAGGGGTTTATTGCGTTTTTTACGCTCACCCAGGCCCATAAATGGGGGCAAAGTGATGTTTCTCTTCTACAAACTTTCGGTACGCTCATTATCAACGTATTTGGCCGACTAAAGCAAGAGTCGGCTATCAAACGGGCCAATCAGCGGTTAGAGGGCCTGCATGAAATTGACCAGGCATTATTAAGCTCCCGGTTGGCCGATAGACCCCCCCTCTTAATTGCCATGAAGTACATTCACTTTATGGTGCCGTGCGAACGAATAACGGTTTTTCAGATTGATGAGGTCACCCAACTGGCCGTGGCCAAGTGCAGGCTGGTAAACGGTGTTCCCGTCAGCAATCCGCGTCAGGTTATTACCGACCCCTGCTTCTATGAACAGTTTCTGGCTGGCGAGAAGCTTACCTACCTGCCCGATTTACGGCCGGGTGCAACGAATTCGTCGCTTGCCTTAAGTGCAGTTCTGCACGAAGAGGGCTTTCAGTCGCTCGTTATTATTCCGTTGTTTAGTCGGCAGGAATGCATAGGGGCTTTAACGCTGGCTGCGGTAACTCCGCATTTCTTCACGGAAGAGTACCGGCATATTACCCAGGAAGTAGCCAGCCAGCTAGCTATCGTCCTGTATCAACAACAGTTGGATGAACAGCTTGAGGAGTACACCGAACAGCTTGAACAACGGGTAGAAGAACGAACGAGAGAAGTCAGACAGTTGTCGACAGTACAACGGGCTATCTTTGAACACGCCAGTCAGGCTATTTTGTCCACCGATATTTACGGAGTTATTCAAACGGCTAATCGAGCCTGCGAAAAGTTGATCGGTTACCGGGTCGAGGAATTAGTTGGCCGGGTAGCGTACCTTGAATTAAGGGAGGGCTACAGTCCAATGCCGGTAATAACTTATGTTACTACCCAACCTGATGAAGTTGTTTCGGCTGGTTTGCTCGATATGCTGGCCGAACACGGCTATTTTCAGGCCGAATGTCTACTTAGCCGCAAAGACGGAAGCCTGATACCGGTACTGATGGCGTCGAGTGTTTTAACCGATGAGAACAACGAAACTATCGGCTATGTGGGCATTGCTACGGATATTTCCGGGCTGAAAGCGATTGAATCAGAGCTTCAGGAGAAGAATGAGGAGTTAAGTACCTTTTTCGAAGGGGCCATTGATCTGCACTGTGTAGTAACCGTTGATGGAAAACTCCTGACTGCCAACCGGGCGTGGGATATGACCCTGGGATATAGTAGAGAAGAACTCGATCAGTTAACGTTTGCAGAGTTAGTACACCCGGATGAGCAGGAACTTCTTCAGCAAAGTGTATGGGAACTAACGAACTACAGGCCGGTTCGCAATCAACTGAACCGGTTTCTGAAAAAAGACGGTACCTACCGGTCGCTGGAGTGGAATGCGATACGGGTAAACGCTATATTTTATGCCTCCGCACGGGATGTAACGGAACGCCAGCAGGCCGAAAGGCAATTGATTAACCTCAATCAGCGGCTTCAGGTGGCTACCAGTGCAGCTGGTCAGGGAATCTGGGAAAGAGACTTTAAAAAGGATACACTAATCTGGGACGACCGCCTGTGGGAAATGCATGGGTTAAGGCCGGGTCGAACGGAATGGCATTTTTCAGATTTTGCAAAGATGCTTCATCCCGATGATCGGGATGCCGTTGTTACCATACCGCTAACCAATTTGATCTCAAACGAAGTAGCGCGCATTGTACGGCCAGACGGGACCATCCGCTACATGGAATCTAACGGGATCGTCCTGACAGATGAAGCCGGTAAGCCCGTTAGAGCGATTGGGGTCGTTGCCGATGTAACGGAGCGAAAAGTGGCCGAAGATGCCCTTCGGGAAAGTGAGCGCCGGTTCCGGGAAATAGCCGAAAATGTTGATGAGATTTTCTGGATTCACTCGGCAGAACCGTTTGAATTGTTGTATGTCAACCCGGCTTATGAGCGGGTGTGGAACGCCAGTTGCCAGAGTTTATACGACAATCCGCGTTCATTCATGAATTCCATCGTGGAGGAGGATAAACCACTCGTCAAAGCTTTTATAGACCAGTACAAAGCCGGTTACGAAGGCCAGTTTTACTGTCGTCTGAAGGGTATGGATGGCAATGTCCGCTGGCTGTCGATCCGTACGTTCGTGGTGCATGATAGCTACGGTAAAATTGTCCGGCACATTGGCATTGCCAACGATGTAACAAGTCAGAAAGAGAAAGAATTAGTGTTGCAGCAATCGCTGCAACGGGAACAGGAACTGAATCAGCTTAAGTCGCAGTTTGTTTCTACCGCTTCGCACGAGTTTCGTACACCGCTGGCAACCATTCAATCCAGTGTCGATTTGATAAGGTTTTACCTCGACTTGCCAACGGCCACTGGCAACAAGTCGATTCACCATCACTTAAATGTGATTGGTAAAGAAATTGATCAGTTTGGAACCCTCCTCTCAAACATATTGACGATTGGCACTATCGACGCCGGAAAAGTAAAGTTTTCTCCTCGCCATGTCGACATGGTGGCGCTTTGTACCGACATTATTAAAACGCACTTTAGTGAGCAGTCAACTAATCGATCTGTCAATGTGTCAATAGAAGGGATACCCTACATTGTTTTTATTGATCAAAAGCTGATCAGCCATGTCATTGTTAACCTACTGTCAAACGCTTTTAAGTTTTCGACGGATAACCCTTCCTTGCGGCTTATTTTTAAAGAAAAAGCGATTATCGTTCAAATAACCGATCAGGGAGTGGGTATTCCGGCGCGGGAAATGTCGGCGTTATTTCAGGCTTTTTTTCGCGCTAGTAATTCAAATGGAATACCGGGCACAGGCCTGGGATTGGTCATTGCCCGGCAGTTTATCGAACTGCATGGCGGCTATCTTGACATCCGGAGCGAAGAAAAGAAAGGAACTACCTGTATTGTTACCTTGCCTACAAGTCTTACCAACGAGCCAGTGGCTACATCATTAATAAATACACCTTCAACCGTAACGTCCCACTAATTATTTTTTTACGAAGTTAATGACTACTCAAATCTTACTTGTTGAAGACGAAACCCAAATTCGGGAAAACGTAGCCGAATTACTTACTCTGCATGGCTTTCAGGTAGAGACGGCAGTGAACGGTCGTGAGGGCATAAGTCAGGCTCTATTGCAACAACCGGATTTAATTTTATGTGATATCATGATGCCGGAAGTGGATGGCTATCAGGTGCTGGATGTGGTTCGTAACAACCGGACAACCGCCAATATCCCATTCATATTTTTGACCGCCAAGACCGAACCCGCCGATCTGCGCCGGGGCATGGTTATGGGAGCCGATGACTACCTGACCAAACCCTTTACGTTCCAGAGCCTGCTAAGTGCTATTGAAAGCCGGTTGCAGCGGGAAACAACGCGGAAGGCGGATTTGAAAGCGCAAATGGAAAACTTCCGCCACTCGTTAGCTTCTGTATCGGTTCACGAATACAACACCTGTCTGACGGGTATAATTGGGTTTGCCTCCATGTTAACGGATCGGAGTCAGTCCTTCAATGGTGAGGATACACAGATGATGCTCAACATGATTAAGGTGAGTGGGCTCCGGCTGAAACGCTCTCTGGACAATATCCAGTTAATGGACCTCTTACAAAAACTGGAGCCATCCCATCCCGAATATGTCTACTACACAAGTGGTAGTTCCCCCATTTCGGCAGAACTTGTTACGGCCTGTGTCGAGTCAATTGAACTCCGGCTCGATAGGAAAGTAGACTGGTGGCAGGAGATTGCCAGCGCTCAACTTCAGCTTTCAGCAATTAATTTGAAAAAATGCCTGGAAGAATTGATTGATAATGCCTTTAAATTCTCGTACCCCGGTCAAACCGTACATATAACAGGAGAACAGGATGAAGCTGGATACAGCCTGACCATTACCAATACAGGCCAGCCGTTTACTCCTGAAAACGACACAAGTATAGGTCCTTATGTGCAGTTTGACCGGAAAAAGTATGAACAGCAGGGCTTTGGTGTAGGATTGGCTATTGTACGCGTAATCCTGGGGTTGAATAAAGGCCGGTTGACCATCGAAAGTCCTTCGCCGGGCCTGACCAAAGCCGTTATTTGGTTACCCCGTGGAGACTAATCAGCACAGACGTTTAGCCCAACAGTGAGTCGCCTATGAGCCAATCTAGCCCACCATCCAAAACAAGCGAGGAAAACCATGCTGGTTTTTCTACATCCAATATACTAATTGACGATCTGCCCGATCTGCCAATTGGGGTTATAGCCTGCATACCAGCAGATGATAAAACAGGTGCGGTTGTTAAGTTGAAAATTACTTATTGCAATCCCTGCGCAGCGTCGCTCTTTGGGTTACAGGTTGATACTAAAGGAGCGATTTATCTTGATGAAACGCCGGAGCTGGCCACGCTGTATAAGTCGGCTGTTCAGGTAATGGAAACGGGTATCCCCGTTGCGGCCGATCTCTACAGGACGAAAAGCGCGCAATGGCTAACCTGTTCAATCAGGTGGCATAAGGAGCAATGTATCATTTATCTGGAGAAGGCCGCACCCCCGGAAAATCTAAACAATAGTTTACAACGTCGACTGCAACTGGAAGCAATTATTTCTTCTATGTCCAGTCGTCTGCTCTCCATCACAGCACCCGAGCTGGATGCGTTTATAGTTGAATCGTTAGCCCAGATTGGCGAATACAATCGGGCTGATCGGGTGTATGTTTTCAAGTATTTGAAGAATGGGACAATCATGAGTTGTTCGCATGAATGGTGCGCTGAGGGAATTGAACCCCAGTTGCCTCATATGCAGAACGATCCTATTTCGCTTTATCCGTGGTGGCATCAGAAAATGGTTAATCAGGAGGCCATTCGATTGGTTACTCTGGATGATTTGCCACCTCATGCTATTCCGGAGCGGAAAAGCCTGGAAAGACAAAGTATCCAGTCGCTGTTGGTTGTGCCTATGGTTTTGGATAACGAACTGATCGGGTATGTGGGTTTTGATGCCGTTCGGGAGGAGCGAAACTGGGATAAGAACGATACGGACCTACTAAAAACCTTTGCTTCTCTTTTAATTAACGCAACTAGCCGGGTTGGCCGGGAACAACTTTTGCAACGGGTCAACAAGCGACTTGAGGGGGTAAGCAAAATTAGTTCGGCCTTACTGAATAGTAGGTTGCTCAATGTGCAACCGGGTCTAACAGCCCTGAAATACGTTTATGAAATGATTCCGTGCGAGGTCGGAATCCTGTTTCGTGTCGATCAGGAGAACCAGTCTGCTTTTACGGAAAGCCGACTTCGACACGGTAGGCAGGAGCGCTTACCGGATATTCGTTTTTCGGCGAAGTTTCTTCACCATCCAATTTTTGAACAGGGACGGGAGCTACTCATAAATCAGTTAGAAGCCGGGATGCTCGATTTCCCGCCAGGATTCAACCCGCATCAGTGGGGCCATCGCTCATTTCTGGCCATTCCGCTCTTCGCTCATCAGCAATACCTGGGCCTCGTTGTACTGCTGGACAAAACGCCGAAATTCTTCACCAGAGAACATGTATTAATTGCCCGCGAAGTAGCCGCTCAACTATCCGTTGTTCTCCTGCAGGAAGATGTTAATCGACAACTGGGAGAACAGGCTGGCAAACTGCACGAGAATAACCAGCTTCTACAGGCTATTATTGACCATACGCCGGCTATATTGGCATTGTGGGAACCGGTTCGTATCGATGGCCGTATTGTTGATTTTAAATACCTGTTATCGAATCCGGTAAATTCAGCCGTTACTGGCTACAGTCATGACGAGCTAATGCAGGGCACGTTGGTTGGCTTGTTTCCGTTTACGCACGAAAACGGAATATTCAATCGGGCGGTAGAAGTTGCCGAAACCGGTGAGTCGCAGCAGTTTCAGCTTAAGTACAAGATACGGAACAGGGATCTGTGGGGCGAATACTCGCTGGTTCAGGTTGGCGGAAATGTCTTGCTAACCATCAAAGATATATCCCACCTGAAGCAGGTAGAAGACAAACTTAGGCAGGATAATACCGAACTGGAAAAGCGTGTAGCCGTCAGAACCAGCGAAATACAGCAGCTTTCTGCCATGCAGAAAGCTGTGTTCATGCATGCCGGACTGGCAATCACTGCAACAGATGCCCAGGGCGTTATTCAACTCGTAAATCCAGCATTGGAAAGCCTGACCGGCTACACCGCCGACGAGCTGATTGGAAAAGTAAAGCCCAGAGCACTACGAGACCCTGCCACCCATCATAGTTTACTCCAGAAGTTGAACCCCGACGTAGTGGACGACGGTACCGGAGAAGAACTGATTATTGAGTATATCCAAAAAAACGATTTTCTACGGCGGGAAAACACCATCCTCACCAAACAGGGACAGCGTATACCTGTTTTGTCGACAGTTAGCGGTTTGTATGATGATAACAACGTGCTCATTGGGTTTGTCGATATCGTAGCCGACATCTCCTATTTGAAAACCATTGAGCATAAGCTGATGCAGGCTAACCAGCGCAGCCGTTTAGCCACTATGGCGGGAAAACTGGGTGTGTGGGAGTGGAATCTGCTTACCAACGAGCTAGTGCTGGACGAGAATTTCCTTGTGCTGTTCGGTCTGCCCGAAAATGCACCAATCAAACGGATAGAAGACTTGGAGCAAATCGTTCACCCCGACGATCTGGCGTATTTCAAGCAAAATGTAAAGGATATTATAAAATGGCAGAAACCGTTCGACGTTGAGTTTCGGGTGTATTTCCCCGCCACAAAAACAACCCATTACTTAAAGGCCGATGGCTTAATTGTCCAGAATGAAGATGGTATAAACAACCGGCTGATCGGCGTCATTCGGGATCGGACAAAAAAACGACAGGCCGATCAGGCACTTAAAGTCAGTGAAAAGCGATACCGTTCATTGGTCGACCATTTGAAAGACATCGTTTTCCAAACCGATCTGTCGGGTTGCCTGACGTACCTGAATCCTGTCTGGCAAAAGATCACGGGATTCAGCGTAGAAGAAGCACTCGGTAAACCCTTTCTGGAATTTGTATTTCCGGATGATCGGGAACGAAACCGGTATTTATGTGACCAGCTCATATGTCGTCAAAAAGCAATTTGTCGACATGTTGTGCGCTATACCCACAAGGACGGCGGCTACCGGTGGATTGACGTGTTTGCTCAGCTTACCGTAAACGAACAGGATGAAGTTACGGGTCTTGCGGGTACTCTAACAGACATCACCGAGCGCAAGCAGGCAGAAGACGCCATGCTGGAAAGCGAGCAGCGGTTTCGGGATATTGCCGAAAACGTTGATGAAATTTTCTGGATTCGTGACCTGCATGCGCCAACGTTCATCTACATAAATCCAGCCTATGAGAAGTTTACCGGCGAGCGGGCCGAAACATTGTATGGCAATCCTATGGTTTTTTTGAACTTCATTCTGGAAGAAGATCGCTCAAAGGTATTGGCCACTTTTGTGAGCGAAGCCAATCAAGACTCAACGTTCCAGTTCAGAGCCTGGCATAAAGATGGTACCCTTCGGCATCTGGATGTTCGGCTTTTCCGGGTAGTGAATGAAGAGGGCGTGTTGATACGCCGGATTGGTATGGCTACCGACATTACAACTTCTATTGAGAAAGAACTTATTCTGGAGGAGTCACTCAAAAAAGAACGAACGTTAAACGCGTTGAAATCCCAGTTCATTTCAACCGCTTCCCACGAATTCAGAACACCGCTGGCCGCTATCAATTCCAGTGTTGAACTGGTAAAACATTATGTCAATATTGATCATTCGGATACGCCGATAACGAGAGTCATTAATCAGCACATTGAGAAGATATATCAGAAGGTGTTCTTACTTAACGATCTGATTACGGATACATTGACAATCAGCAAAATAGATGAAGGACGAGTGAATGTCAACTTAGAGTCAACCGATTTGATAGAACTGTACGAGAACACAGTAAAGCACTATTTCAGTGATCGTGAGGATAATCGATTTGTTGAATTTGGCTATACTGGCAACCCGGTTGCCGTGAACCTCGACAGGAAGTTGACCGAACATATTCTGACAAATCTGTTGTCGAACGCGTTTAAGTTTTCAACCAAAAACCCACGACTGACGATCAGCTTCAGCACGGAAGAAGTCATGATGACCATACGTGACGAAGGCATTGGTATACCCGAAAAAGACATTGCAAATTTATTCGGCAAATTCTTTAGAGCCAGTAACGTTACGGCCTTCCAGGGTACCGGTCTGGGACTGGCCATCTGCCAGGAATACATTACGCTACAGAATGGCCGCATTACCTGTGAAAGTAAAGAAGGGGCCGGGACTTCATTTAAAGTATACTTTCCGTTTTCATAGAAAGAAGAATCGTTGATTTTGGCTATTTTATTAACATTAACCCATCCCGGAATTATCTGGGATTAGTATTGTTATTGAGTAAGTTCCAGGATAACAACGGTAATAACGCGTTCGCCGTAAGCCGTTTGTCCACTGTATACCAACCTTGCACTACATTTATGCGGTTACTCTACTCTTACTTACGTCAATACTGGGGGCTGTTGATTCTGGCCCTGGTTCTGGCGGCCATCAATCAGATCTTCTCTCTGCTTGACCCATATATTTTTCGTAAAATCATTGACCAGTATGTTGTTAAACCCGGTGGAAAGCTATCGGACATCAACTTCTGGCAGTTTCTGGGCGACGGTGCCGGTTTGCTCATTTTACAGGCATTGGGCGTAGCCATGGTGAGCCGGATCGCCAAGAACTTCCAGGATTATTACGTTAATGTGATCACCCAGCGGTTGGGTGCCAAGTTGTATACCGATGGACTGCGCCACTCGCTGGAATTGCCCTATCAGGTATTTGAAGACCAGCGTTCCGGGGAGACCCTGGGCAAACTGCAAAAGGTACGGGCCGATGTAGAGAAGCTGATCCAGTTGTTCGTAAATGTGCTGTTTACATCCGTTGTGGGCATCATTTTCGTGATGTGGTACGCCACCACCGTTTACTGGCCCATTGCCCCTGCCTACTTCCTGACCATCCCGCTCCTGGGCTTCGTGAGTTCATTGCTGAGTAAAAAAATCAAGGTCGTTCAAAAGACGATCGTGGCCGAAACGACGGCGCTGGCGGGTTCAACGACCGAAAGTCTGCGTAACATTGAACTGGTGAAAAGCCTGGGACTGGCCCAGCAGGAAACCGAGCGTCTGAACGCCACGACGGATAAAATCCTGCGTCTGGAACTCAAAAAGGTGAAGTACATCCGGTCGCTGTCGTTTATTCAGGGCACGTTTGTAAACCTGTTGCGCAACGCCATTATGCTGCTCATGCTGTTTCTGGTGGTGCAGGGGCGGATTACGGTGGGTGAGTTCTTCTCTCTTTTCATTTATTCCTTCGCCATCTTCGGGCCTTTGCAGGAACTGGGCAATATTATTAACGTATATCGGGAGACGGAAGCGTCGCTGGCCAACTTTCAGCAGATTCTCGACACGCCCCGCGATGTTCGGCCTGCTCACCCGCAGGCCATCAACAAGATTGAAACGCTGGCCTTCGAGGATGTACGTTTCAAACACCTCACGGCCCATATTCCCGCCCTGGCCGGTATTTCCTTCAGGGCCAAGCTTGGGGAGACCATCGCGTTTGTTGGGCCATCGGGTTCCGGGAAAACAACGCTGGTGAAACTGCTGGTTGGCCTTTACCCGCCATTGGCCGGAAAAATTCTGTATAACGATATTCCGGGTTCTGAGATTAACATGGACGAATTGCGCGAGCAAATCGGCTTTGTTACGCAGGATACGCAGCTTTTTGCCGGTACCATTCGTGAGAACCTCCGGTTTGTAGCGCCCAAAGCTACGGATGAGGAATGTTTGCTGGCTCTGCGTCAGGCTGCTGCTGATACGTTGCTCAGCCGGGCGCCCCAGGGCCTCGACACGGTCATTGGCGAGGGCGGAGTCAAGGTGTCAGGTGGTGAAAAACAGCGACTGAGCATTGCCCGCGCGTTACTGCGCAAGCCAACGTTGCTGGTCTTTGACGAGGCCACATCGGCGCTGGATTCGCTCACGGAAGAAGAGATCGGCAAGACTGTCCGCGAGCTATCCGGTTCCCGGCAGCACATCACCATCCTGATTGCACACCGCCTAAGCACGATTTTACACGCCGACCGAATCTTCGTTCTCGAACGGGGGCATATAGCCGAGCAGGGTGCTCATGCCGAATTACTGGAACAAAAAGGGCTTTACTACGCCATGTGGCGGCAACAAATCGGCGAACGGAAAGAAATTTCCGTACCCGTCCAGAAGCCGTTGGCGTTGAATTGAGATTAATAATGGCGGATGGCGCAAGGCTCTGGCCTTGTGTCTATTATTCTCCGGCCTCTGGCCGGTAAATCATAACAGTTGAATACACCGGCCAGAGGGTAAAGACGGGTCTCCCAGGGTGGTTGGGCATAGTCTGTGACTATGTTGTGGTGTTATCCGGTCTCTGACCGGCGTATCAGGCTGGTCATTTACTCCGGTCAGAGGCACTTTCTACCCCAATCAACCTCTGTGAACTCCGTGCCGCAACGGCGGACCGTCTCTGTGGTTAAACCTTTTTTGTGAAGTCAGGTTCTCAAACCTGACCACGGAGGTTTCTCAAAACCTAATTTTAACGTGAATAATGGCCGCGTAGCGACAACGGTACTTAAACCTCTGAATGTCAAAGGCTGTATTCTATTATTCACGTTAAATAGAAAAGACAACCTCACATGTGCTCCGCAATCAGTACAATCAATTGCGAAGCGGGTAAAAAGACAAGCTGAGCCAGTAAGGTGCCCAGTAGCCGGGCAATAACCAGAATGACAACCTGGTTTCGGAAGGCAGGCTCCTGGTACTTTCCCTCGGCCACTTCATCGGTCAGAATAGACAAATACGGGTCGATGAACAAAAACATCAGGATCGTAGCAAGTCCATTAATGACCGACGATAAATTGCTCGATGTTGTCCGTAAACCCGGATTCAGGTAACCGGCATACAACGACGCCAGTACCCCCACCGTCAAAACTGCCACCGCAACAACGTTGAATACAAACACCCGCCACGGAAACGGCCCTTTGTCAACTAAACGGGTCATATTCTGGAAACTTGGCGCTACTGTGCTCGAACGAATTAGATCGAAACCCCGCGACGATACACTGGCCAGTACTAGTCCGGGCATTGATTTGTGGCGGCTGAAGTGGACAACCGCATAGGAAAATAGCCGCTGAAAAGACGGAATCAGCAAGGCCCCCACCAGCGTAGACAACGATGTCATCCACAAAACCCAGTAAAACTGGTCGATGGGATTGGCACGGCCAAGGCGAATGTTTTTCTCAACAATGTTGGCTAAAATAGGTGCCTGAAAGCCGTTTGCGGTCCTTGATACCAGTACCAACACATTGAATAAGGCAAAAGACACCGCTATTTTTCGGGTTCGAATTCCCACAATCCGCACCGAATAGGAGAGGGTGCTGATTAGATTTATGAGAAACGTTAACAGCAGTACCCAAAGGATTTGTGCAGACATTGGAAAGGGTTAGTGATTATTGGTAATTTCTTCCGATGGCACAAGGCCAGAGCCTTGCGCCATCACTAGTTTACGCCAGAATGCCCTTTACCAGTTTCCCCTCGACATCCGTCAGCCGGAAACGGCGTCCCTGAAATTCGTAGATGAGCTTTTCGTGGTCGACGCCCAACAGGTGCAACAGCGTAGCCTGAAAATCATGCACGTGAACGGGATTTTTGATGATGTTATAGCCAAACTCATCCGTTTCGCCGTAGGTAATTCCCGACTTTATGCCACCGCCCGCCATCCACATCGTAAAGCAGCGCGGGTGATGGTCGCGCCCGTAATTATCTTTGGTAAGTTTGCCCTGCGAGTAATTCGTCCGGCCAAATTCGCCCCCCCATACGACGACCGTATCGTCCAGCAGGCCCCGCTGTTTGAGGTCCTGAACCAGAGCCGCCGAGGCCTGGTCCGTGGCTTTGCACTGTTTGGTTATCCCCGACGGTAAATTGCCGTGCTGGTCCCAGCCCTGGTGATAAAGCTGAACGAATTTGACGTCGCGTTCCAGCAGTCGGCGGGCCATCAGGCAGTTGGCGGCAAACGTGCCGGGGTTTCGGGATTCCGGGCCGTAGAGATCAAATACCCAGTCGGGTTCGTTAGAGAGGTCGTTTACATCGGGGACGGACGTTTGCATCCGGAACGCCATCTCGTACTGAGCAATGTGGTTCGCCACTTCCGGGTCGCCGTACATTTCCTCCTGCACCTGATTGAGGTCTTTCAGCGCATCGAGCATATAGCGCCGGTCGGTGGTGCTGTAGCCGTTGGGGTTGTTCAGATAAAGTACGGGATCGGCCCCGGAGCGGAACTGCACGCCCTGGTGTTTAGACGGTAAAAAACCATTTCCCCAAAGCCGGGCGTACAAAGGCTGATCTTTGGGAGCATCGTTCGAAACCAGAACAATGAACGCAGGCAGGTTCTCATTGGCACTTCCCAGACCATAACTCACCCAGGCACCAATACTCGGGCGTCCGGCCAGTTGGTTACCCGTCTGAAAAAAGGTGAGGGCCGGGTCGTGGTTAATCTGCTCCGTGTACATCGACTTGATGAAGCAGAGATCGTCGGCCACTTTGCCGGTATAGGGCATGAGTTCACTAAGCCACGCCCCGCTCTTGCCGTGCTGGGCAAATTTATAGGGCGAACTCACCAGCGGTAACGCCGACTGCTGGGCGCTCATGCTGGTAAGCCGCTGCCCTTTTCGCACCGATTCGGGCAGGTCTTTGCCGTGCATCTTTTCCAGATACGGCTTATAGTCAAATAACTCCAGCTGCGATGGCCCCCCGCTCTGGCACATATACACTACCCGTTTGGCCCTGGGTGGGCGATTGGGGGCCGTGAGTGCCTCTTGGGCAGTGGGGTTGGAGAAAAGATTCTGAGGCAACAACGCCCCGAGAGCCACCGAGCCTAAGCTCAGCGAGGCTTTGGTTAGAAAAGACCGTCGGTTAAATGTATCGGCCAGATGCTGGGCTAGTTTCTCACTCATGGCTTGTAATGCCGACCGTCCCGGTCGGGAGTGTATTATGTTTAAACGTTAATCTCCCGACCGTGATGGTCGCCGGGCCGACGCTCGGTGCTACATTAATGCTTGGTAACGAACGCTTCGGAATTCATGACGGTGCTGGCCACAACGGCAACAGCGGCCAGGGCAGGCTTGTCGGCCACGGCTTTCAGTTTGTACTCTCCTGCTTGTAGCCATCCCTGCATTTTGGCCGGATTTTTCGTGAACAACTGGTATTCCTGCTGATACAATCGGGTCAGAATAGCCAGTTCTTTGGGGGCTGGCTTCCGGCTGGCCAGGAGCCTAAACGTGTACGTTAGCCGATCCGAAATAGTTGCGTATTGAGCGAGTGACCGTTCGGCAACGACTTTGGCGGCTTCAACAAACTGTGGATCGTTGAGCAGCACCAGCGCCTGCAAGGGTGTGCTGGTTTTCTGCCGCTGAACCACGCAATAGCTGCGCGACGGAGCATCGAAGGTGTTCATGGACGGGGGCGGGTTGGTCCGGCGCCAGAACGTGTACAGGCTTCGGCGGTATAGGCTGTCTCCTTTATCCTGCTCATACGTCGTGTTATTGACCGCCCAGAGCCCTTCGGGCTGATAAGGTTTTACACTGGGGCCACCCAGTTGTTTGACTAACAGGCCGCTGGCGGCCAGCGCGTTGTCGCGGATCATCTCGGCGGTTAGGCGAGAAATGGGGCCGCGCGACAGCCAGGTGTTTTCCGGGTCTTTTTGCAGACTCTCGCGGGTGCCGTAGGACGATTGCCGGTAGGTGGCCGACATTACAATCAGTTTCTGCATGGCTTTCATGTTCCAGCCTCCTTCGCGGAACGTAACGGCCAGCCAGTCGAGCAGTTCCGGGTGCGTAGGCAGCCCGCCCTGATTCCCGAAGTTATTGGCCGACTTCTGAATGGCGTTGCCGAAATACGTTTGCCAGTACCGGTTTACTACCACCCGCGCCGTCAGCGGGTTATCGGGGTGAAGGAGCCATTTGGCCAGCCCCAGCCGATTACGGGGAAACTCCGGCGAGAAAGGCAGCACACTGGCCGGAACATCGGGCTTCACCTGCGGGCCGTTGGCGTCGTACACCCCCCGTTTCAGAAGATAAGTTGGACGGGGCGTTTTCATCTCGTCCATCACCATAATTTCCGGAATGGCCTCGACCAGTTTATTCCGCTCGGCCCGGAGTTGCTGCAAAGCCTGTTGCTGTTGCTGGTAAACGGGCGAAAGATGACTGAAATAATACTGTTTCAACGGGTCGCCTTTCATGGGCGTTACCTGTTGCACAGATTGGGCCAGCGCCTGAACTTCGGGCGGGCTTAATGTGCGGTTATAGACAACCAGTTCATCGACCAGTCCCTTCTTGAAACCTGGCCCACGCATATCTGCCCCCACCATCAGACCCGTCTGTTTTCCGTTGAATAAAATGTCTTTGTAGAGATTGTCCCGCTCGGTCAGGAGTGCCGTTTCCTGCCCGTCGACGTACAGACGGAAGCCACTCGCTTTGCTGGAGCCGTCGTAGGTCATGGTTAGTTGAATCCACTTTTCCTTGGGCAGCACCTGTCTGCTGACCCTAACAATGCTGTTGTAGGGCCAGGTGTGGGCCATCAGCAGTTCGGCTTTGTCGTCGCGGAGGTTGAGGAAGTACCCCCGGAAATTATACAGAATATCGCCGTTGCCTTTGTGAACGAGGGCCGCTTTCGAAACGCCCTTCGGAATGTTGATCCACACGCCAATGGAAAACGGCTGCGACCGACTGAAAACACCAGCCTGTCCCAGCGTCAGGATGTCGTCGCCGTTGGATTGAAAGGCATTGCCCCGTTTGCCCGGCACAAGTACCGGGTCGAGTACTTTGCCACTGTCTTTAACGCTCACCTCATTCACGAACCGTCCCTTCACCAGTTTATCGAAGGTAAAGTGCGCCTGTAAGCCCTTGCGCGGATCGAACGGAACGGCACTGGTTTTCGATTGCCAAGCCTCAAATGCTTTTTGCTCGGTCTGTACGGTTTGCTTCAAATCTGTTTCTGCCTTTCGGATCTTCGTGTTGATGAAAGTCAGCAGGCTATCTTCTTTGGGCTGGGTGAGCAGCATCGTGGGCACCGGCATGGCATCGTCCCACGAAATCTGCCCGGCTTCGTCCACGTTGTTGAAAAAAGCGAACAAACTGTAATAGTCTTTCTGCGAGATGGGGTCGAACTTATGGTCGTGGCAGCGGGCGCACTCGACGGTCATGCCCATCAGGGCTGTGCCCAGCGTGTTGGTCCGGTCGGCAACGTACTCCACCCGGAACTCCTCGTTGATAATGCCTCCCTCCATATTCTGCGAATGGTTTCGGTTGAAGGCCGTCGCTAATCGCTGTTCGGGGGTTGGGTTAGGCAGCAGATCGCCCGCCAGTTGCCAGGTGATGAACTGGCTGAATGGCCGGTTGCGGTTAAACGCCTGAATGACCCAATCGCGCCAGGGCCACATCGGCCGGTACCGGTCAACGGTATAGCCGTGTGTATCGGCATAGCGGGATAAATCCAGCCAGTCGACCGCCATCTTTTCGCCGTAATGCGGTGATTTCAGTAAGCGGTTAACTACTTTTTCGTAGGCATCGGGCGAGGTGTCGGCCAGAAACGCGTCGGTTTCGGCCAGGGTAGGGGGTAGACCGGTGAGGTCGAGGGTTACCCGGCGGAGGAGCGTTTCCTTGTCAGCTTCGGGCGATGGTTTGAGGCCTTTTTCTTCCAGCTTGCTCAGAGTAAAGTAGTCGATTGGATTTTTGGGCCAAATGGTATTTTTTACGGCTGGCAAGACCGACTTATCCGGTTTAATGAGCGCCCAGTGCGGTTTGTATTCGGCGCCCTGCTCAATCCATTTGATCAGAACGGCCTTCTCGTAAACCGACAGCGAACGATTTGAGGCTTTCGGCGGCATCATCTCATGGTCGTCGGTGCTCAAAATCCGGTGGTAGACTTCACTATTGGCCAGGTCACCGGGAACAATGGCGTGTTTACCCTTCGCTTTTTTGAGGGCGGCCATAGCGCCTTCCGGCGTGGCTAATTCCAGTCCGGCTTTCTGGCTATTTTTGTCCGGCCCATGGCAGAAGAAACACTTGTCGGACAAGATGGGCTTCACGTGTAGATTGTAATCGATCGTTTCGGGAAGCTTATCGTCCAGTTGAGCAATCTCCGCCGGTTTGTCGACGCCACAACTTTGCAAGCTTATGGCCAGACTGAAACAGCCGATTCCAATAAGAAGACGTAGGCGTTGATATATCACCATCTCTGGAAGTTAATTACAGGTTATAGGAACACGGATGGAACGGATGAAACAGATGGAACGGATAAAAATCATGAAATCAGTTTTTATCCGTTCCATCTGTTTCATCCGCGTTCCTATCAAATATACCTACTTTAAAAATTTGCTCAAATTATCTTTGGTAACCAGTTGAAACGGCACAAGTGTTTCTTTGTCAAACGGTTGTCTCTTGGCGGCTTTAATGGCCGTTTCAATAGCTTTTGATCCCTGCTGCTCGGCATTCTGGAAAACGGTAGCATCCAGTGAGCCTTTCTTTACTGCCTGCAAAGCATCCGGAATGGCGTCGATACTAACAACAATCACCTTATCTTTCAAACCCGCATCGGTCAGGGCTTTTACGGCACCCAGGCCCATCTCGTCATTATGTGCGAAGACCGCGTTAATCTGCGAGCCATACGACTGAATCCAGTTTTCCATCAGCGACATCGCCTTGGCGCGGTCCCATTCGCCCGTTTGGTGGGCTATGAGTTTCAGGTTCGGGTACTGCTTCAGGATTTCCCGCGCCCCCTGTTCGCGTTTTATCTGAGCTGCCTGACCCATGTAGCCGTGCATCATGACCACGTTGCCTTTGCCGCCCAGCTTATCGGCAATAAATTTCATGGCAATTCGGGCCGATTCTATATCGTCTGACCCAACGAAAGCCGAGGGCTTTGAACTCGTTTCGGAGTTGACGTTGATGATCGGTATTTTGGCGGCCAGTGCTTTGGCAACGGCTGGCGAACTGGCTTCCACTTCGCACGGATTCATGATAATGGCATCGACTTTCTGCGCGATAAAGCTTTCTACCTGCTCCACCTGCTTGAGCGCCGACCGTTCCGCATCGACGGTAATCAACTCAATACCTGCCTTTTGTGCTTCCTTGTCCATCTCGTCATGCACGTTGACGATGAACTCATTCTGCATGCTCAGCATGGTGGCACCCACCACCAGTTTTTTGCCTTCTCCCTCCTGACCGGTTTCATTCGTGCCGGATTGAGAACAGCCTGAGAGCAAAAGGAATACGGATAGGGTAGCGGTGATAGAAGTTAGTGAAAGACGTCTCATATTGGTTTTTAGGTTGTACCAAACAGCCTCTGGCTGTTTGACGTGAAGGCTATACAAACAGCTAGAAGCTGTTTGGTACATAATTTACCCTTTGTTTGTCTGATTCATACTGTCCAGCACTACGGCGCCAATGATAATGACGCCCATAACCACCTGCTGGTAATAGGACGTTACATTGAGCAAATCAAGTCCGTTGCTGATGACACCGATCAACAGCGCACCAATAAGCGTGCCCGTCATGGTGCCGGTACCGCCCGATGTGCTGGTGCCGCCGATGATGGCCGCAGCAATGGCGTCGAGCTCAAAACCGGTTCCCGCGTTGGGCTGCCCCGTTGTAATGCGCGAGGTCAGTAAGATACCCGCCAGTGCCGCCAGGCCACCGCATAGCGTGTAAACCACCATTTTTACCTTGTTCAATTGAATGCCGGAGGCTTTGGCCGCCTGCTCGTTACCACCAACGGCGTAAATATAGCGGCCAAGCACCGTTCGTTTCAGAAGAATGGAGCAACCGATGAACAGCACAATCAGAATGATGATAAGCGTTGGAATACCAAGGATTTTGCCGCCACCTAAAAAGTTGAACGAGTCGGAGAGGTTGGAAACGGGCCGCCCTTTGCTTATGATCAGGGCCAGTCCCCGGCCAATGGTCATGGTGCCCAGGGTGACAATAAATGGCGGGACTTTGCTTCGGGTAACGACGAAACCGTTGAAAGCGCCAAAGAGCAGACCCGCCAGCAGCCCCATCCCGATGGGAACGGCCACGGGGTAAGTATCCGGGTGGGCAAACGAAGCCGCTACCACCCCCGTAACCGCCACCATCGACCCGATGGATAAGTCAATGCCGCCCGCAATGATGACAAACGTAACGCCAAACGCCAGCAACGCATTGATGGATACCTGCGTCACGATGATCATCAGGTTTTGAACCGTCAGGAACTTCGGGGTTATCAGGGAGAGAGCCAGGCAAATGACGAAGAAAGCGAGCAGAAGGCCGTATTTGCCGATGCCCCGGATGTGTGTTTTGTAAGATTGTCCGGTCTGGGAAAAGGTAGTGATAAAGCCGTTTTTCATGGATAATGGGTAAGGAATTTGTCAGTTGGCGGGCATGGCGTACCGCATAATGGTTTCCTGGGTCGCGTCGGAACGGGAGAGCATGGCGGTTTGCCGTCCCTGCGAGAGGACGAGTATCCGGTCACTCAGACCCAGTATTTCGGGCAGTTCCGACGAGATCAGGATAACAGCGATGCCATCGGCGGTTAACTGGTTGATTAACTTATAGATTTCAGCTTTAGCCCCGATGTCGATGCCCCGCGTTGGCTCATCGAGAATAACCACCGCCGGTTTGGCCAGCAGCACCTTACCGATCACGACTTTTTGCTGATTACCGCCACTGAGGTAGGTTACGGCCTGATCGGGGCCGTTGGCTTTTATCCGCAAATCCGCCATCAGCGACAGGGCTGTTTCGGTTTCCTGTTTGGGTTGCGTGAAAAAGCCACGCAGGCTCGACAGGGTAATATTGTCCTTCACCGACAGGCGGGGGATAAAGCCAAGGGCTTTGCGGTCTTCGCTCACGTAGCCGATACCCTGCCGAATGGCGTCGGCTGGTGATTGTATGCGGACTTTTTCTCCCCGCACATAAATCGCGCCATCGTTGAAGCCGTCCAGCCCAAAAATAGCGCGGGCTATCTCGGTTCTTCCTGCTCCCATCAAGCCCGCAAGGCCCAACACTTCGCCCGCGTGAACGGCAAAGTTGATGTTGGTAAATTTGCCGGACTGACTGAAGTTTTTAACCGACAGCACTTCGTCGCCTTTGGGACTGGTATTTTCCGGGAAAAGGGTGTTTATCTCGCGGCCCACCATGAGGGCGATCAGTTGAGTCGTGTCCAGCTCCGATGCGGGTTTGGTAACGATGTATTTCCCGTCCCGCAACACCGTAATGGTATCGGCAATGGTAAATATCTCGTCCATCTTATGCGAGATATAAATAATGGCAACGCCTTTTTGGGTCAGGTCGCCGATGATTCTGAAAAGCGTGGCCACTTCCTTATCGGAGAGGGCGGAGGTGGGCTCGTCCATGATAATGACGCTAGCCTCGTTAGAAATGGCTTTGGCGATCTCAACCATCTGCATTTCGGCCACGCTCAAATACTTCATGGGCGTGGTAGGCTGGATGGTGAGCCCCATTTGCTCCAGTAGGTCGCCCGCCTGTTTTATCTGCTGCCGGTCGTTGAGCCAGCCAAACAATCGGCTACTCGTTTCCCGACCCAGAAAGATATTCTGCGCTACGGTTAGCTCCGGAACGGCCAGAATCTCCTGGTGAATCATAGAGATACCCTTTTTCAGGATGTCGTTGACATTACCGGTTTTCAGGTCTTCGCCCTTAAAGATGATTTCGCCCGAATCGGGCGTCAGCAGGCCAATGAGCACCTTCATGAAGGTAGATTTTCCCGCCCCATTTTCGCCCATCAGCGCGTGAACTTCGCCTTTTCGGAGGTTCAGCCGGACGTTGTCCAGTGCTTTCACCCCCGAAAACGTTTTCGTAAGTCCTGATACGCTAAGTATATAATCCTGATCGGTAGACATAATAACGATTGCCGCTTCAGAGCGTACAAGGCAGATTATGTCAATTTTTACCCTTACCTTGTGGTATTATGCAATTGTTCATTACCTCATTGAATTCGGGCAGCAACGGGAATTGTTATTACGTTGGCAATGAACGGGAAGCTGTCCTGATCGACGCCGGTATCTCGTGTCGGGAAACCGAACGGCGAATGGAGCGGCTTGGTTTGTCATTGCAAACCGTTAAAGCCATCTTTGTATCTCACGAACACAGCGACCACATCCGGGGCATTCCCCAACTGGCCAAAAAACACCAGATTCCCGTTTTTATCACGCCCGGAACGCTCAATAATTCCGGCTTGCCGCAGACTGGTTTCCCACTTCGTCCACTACGAGGTTACGAGCCGGTGTGGATTGGCGAATTGTGCATTACGGCCTTTCCCAAGCACCACGATGCCTCGGACCCGCACAGTTTTCTGATCGCGGGCCGGGATACAAAAGTGGGGGTGTTCACCGATATAGGTGCCCCTTGCGAACACCTGATTCATCACTTTAAGCAGTGCCACGCTGCTTTCCTGGAAGCGAATTACGATGAGGAAATGCTGGAGAGAGGTCGGTATCCGTATTTTCTGAAGAACAGAATCCGGGGTGGTAAAGGGCATTTGTCCAATCAGCAGGCGCTGGACCTGTTTAAAACGCATAAACCGGCCTTTATGAGCCACGTGCTGTTGTCGCACCTGTCCAAAGACAATAACTGCCCCCAACTCACAAAGGACTTATTCACCCTGCACCGGGATACAACGGAGGTAATCGTAGCTTCCCGTTTCGAAGAAACCCCCGTCTACGCCGTCTGCGCGTAGGTTGCTGGCGCGAGTATTTACTCGTGCCTTCGCTTTAAGCAAGCATTCGCTTGCGTCAGTGAATACTGACTTTATGGAAAGGCACGAGTAAATACTCGCGCCAGCTACCGGTAGTCCGCGCTAGCAATTCTAGCGCCTTTCGTACTCCACGAAATCAAAGGCAGCGGCATGGCGCTCATCGATGGGGTGTGGGTGTCGGCTAACTTCGATCCACTCGCTTTTGTCGAATGTCGGGAAGTAGGCGTCACCCTCGTAAGCCTGATGGATCTCGGTCAGGTAAAGCGTTGTGGCAATGGGTAGCGCCATTTTATAAATTTCAGCCCCGCCAATGACGAATATCTCGTCGGTGGCACCATCCGCTTTTTTAGCTTCTGCAATGGCATCGTCGAGGGTGTGCACCACAATTGTGCCCGCTGCGGTGAAGTCGGGGTTGCGGGTAATAACGATGTTGGTTCGGTTGGGCAACGGTTTCCCGAGCGCATCCAGCGACTTACGACCCATGATGATGGGGTGATGGCTGGTTTTGCGTTTAAAAAACGCGTAGTCGTCGGGTAAATGCCAGACCATATCGTTATCGCGACCGATAACACCATTTTGTGCAACCGCAGAGATTAGACTGATTTTCATAGTTGGTGATTTGGTGTAGTAAGTGAAATGAGTGGAATAGTTGAACCTGTTTACCTATTCCACTCATTTCACTTACTACACATACTTACTTAACGTTACCACGCCGTTCCATTAGCTCGCGCCAGGTGGTGATGATGATTCCTTCTTTGTCGACAAACGCTTTCAATGTGGGGTCCATCATAGCCAGCATGTCGCCGTTACGGGATTGCCCGGAGCCGCTTATCTGGTCAAAGGTAGGGCTTGGGGCCGTACAGTGCATAATAATGTACGTCAGGCCGGGCTTCGTTGACTTGAGCAGTTCGATAAACTTCTGCGTTTTATATTTCTGAATAGTAGCATCGGTAACGGGTGTTCCGGCGGGTAGCGTCCAGCCGTAACTTGTGCCGTCGAGGTCGTCCATAACGGGTAAGCCTGCATCCCAGAGTTGTTTGCCAACCTGTTGCGCCAGTTGCTGCATAGGGGCGGGTACGTTATTGGCTTTGAAGATCAAGGTGGCGTGACCCGCCGGAAACAGAACCGGGATTTTTTCTTCGATGGCCACTTTAGCGTAGCGCGTAATGAATTTCGGCTCGAAGAGGGTTCCCATGTGCGAATCCATGTGCGTAGGCTGTACGCCAAATGCGCGGTAGCGAGCCAGTTGCGCCCGAATCTCGGCTTCCACCTCATCCGCCGACGCGTGTTGAACGACCTGTTCGACCGAATGCCAGAATGCACCCTGCTCATCATATAATCCGGGCGCTTTTTCGCGACCTACTAACGGGCACCATCGATAGCCGTTCCACTCCGACGTCAACGTCAGGTGAACGCCCACATCGGCGGTCGGGTGCTTCTTTACGTACTCAAAAAAGTGAGGAACCCAGCCGCAAGGCATCATGACACTGGTTGAACTGGCAATGCCTTTGTCCATGGCATTTATCGTTCCCACGTTCGATTCGTAGCTCATCCCGGCATCATCGACGTGGAAAATGACGACTTTCTTTCCTTTAGGGAAACCCAGTTTCTCCGCGTAGGTTTCCGTTTGGGCGTTGCTGGTCAAAAGAGTTAGGAGGATGAAGATTACAGATAGTAGGGCTAATTTCATGTAAGGAATGGGGGTAAGGTGTTATAAGTCAAAGAAGTACTAGTCCCATGTTTTACTATTTATCGCTTCTTTATTACAAATCCCAGCTTACAACTTATTCCCCCGCAAAAACTCTTCCGCCGTCATACGCCGTTTGCCTTCTGCCTGAAGCGAGTCGATCTGAAGCCAGCCGTCAGACGCCCGTACTAGAATCACCTTCTTGTTATCGGAATAAGATTCCGCCGTGGCAGACCAGCCCGGTTCGGCGGCAAAAGGCGACTCATTGGCGACGGAAACCGCGTAAATCTTGAAAACCTTCCCGTTGATTTTCGTCCAGGCAGTGGGGTAGGGCGATAGTCCCCGTACGAAGTTACGAATCTGGATTACCGGTTGGTTCCAGTTGATTTCGGTGGTTTCGCGGCTGAGTTTAGGGGCCGGTTTCAGGTCATCGGCTACGGGTTGGGGCGTGCGGGGATACGTACCGGCCTCAATGGCATGAACCGTTTTTACGACCAGATGAGCGCCCCGCTCCATCAGCCGGTCATGCACCGTTCCGGCCGTATCGTCCGGGTAGATGAGTTCGTAGTCCTGGAAGATCATTTGCCCCGTATCAATTTCTTTCTCGATAAAAAACGTTGTTACCCCGGTTTCTGTCTCGCCGTTGATGATGGCCCAGTTAATAGGAGCGGCTCCGCGGTATTGCGGCAACAGTGAGCCATGCAGGTTAAATGTTCCGATGGTGGGCATTGCCCAAACCACTTCCGGCAGCATCCGAAAGGCCACTACGACCTGTAAATCGGCCTGGTAACTGGCGAGTTGTTCCAGAAAAGCCGGATCGCGGAGCTTTTCAGGTTGAAGGACCGGTAAATTAGCGGCTTCGGCGGCTTTCTTTACCGGCGACGGCGTTAACTGGAGCCCGCGCCCGGACGGCCGGTCGGGGGCGGTAACGACGGCAACGACCTGAAAACCGGCTCCCAGAAGCCGCTGGAGACTGGCAACCGCAAAATCGGGCGTGCCCATGAATATAATACGAAGGGGTTGTGGCATGTTTCGGTAAATCAGTTTTTACGAAGACAACCGGCTATGTGTTGATATAGCCGGGAAGTATTTTTACTTTTGTATCACAAGAAGCGATGCTTCCCGCACGTTTCAACAGAATATGACTGGCCTGCAATTGGCTTAGCCTATGCAACGAATAATTTTTTACATCCTTGGACCGAGCGCTTCGGAAACCCGACGGCGACTCTGACGCGTCTGCAAAGAAAACCAATTTGGTTGCAGAACGGTCGGTGTACCGTTCTTTTTGTTTTTAGGGAGCACACCAATAAATACGAATAACGAGTAAGTACGACTACATTATGGCAAAGATTTCTTATTACACAGAAGAAGGACTTAACCGGCTGAAAGCTGAATTGGTTGAGTTGAAAACAAAAGGTCGAACCGCGATTGCCCGTCAGATTGCCGAAGCCCGCGACAAGGGAGATCTTAGCGAAAATGCTGAATATGATGCGGCAAAAGATGCTCAGGGGTTACATGAACTGAAAATATCGAAACTTGAAGAGGTACTTTCGAACGCACGTGTGCTGGACGAATCGACCATTGATGCCTCACAGGTATCGGTGTTGTCGAAAGTAAAGATCAAAAACAAGAAAAGTGGGGCAGAAATGCTTTACATATTGGTTTCGGAAGAAGAAGCTGACCTCAAAACCGGCCGTATTTCGGTGGGTTCGCCCATTGGTAAAGGCTTGTTAGGGAAACGTGTTGGCGATACCGCCGAGATAAAAGTACCTGCTGGCGTGCTGGAATTCGAAGTAATGGAAATAGCCCGGTAATTTTAATGAAGAGTTCAGCGTGAAGAATATTGAATAAAGGACTGCGCCACTATATTCTTCACGCTAAACTTGTTACTTCTTACTTTTTTATGCCTTCTATCTTCTCCCGAATTGTAGCTGGTGAGATTCCGGCGCACAAAATTGCCGAAACAGACGATTATCTGGCGTTTCTGGACGTGATGCCGACCACTACGGGCCATACGCTGGTTATCCCCAAGAAAGAGGTCGATTACCTGTTCGATCTGGACGATGAATTGTATGTCGGGCTGATGGCGTTCGCCAAAAAAGTTGCCCCGGCAATTGAGAAGGCGGTACCCTGTCTCCGCATCGGTGTGGCGGTGGTTGGTTTGGAGGTGCCGCATGCGCATGTCCACCTGATTCCACTCAACTCCATGGCCGACATGAATTTTCACAACAAACTAAAACCCAGCCAGGATGAGCTAGCCGCAACGGCTGAGAAAATTCGGGCGTTTTTAGGGTAAATCTTTTTCGATACTACAGTAGCCTCTTGTGAAAAACAGAAGTCCCGACAGCTACATTTGCTGTCGGGACTTCTGTTTTTGTGTCAATAAGACTAACCAATCACTTTTTTGAGGCTTTTTTCGACACCTTCTGCCAATAACGAATTGAGGGTTTCGGCAACGGCCTCACTAAATCCGGCTAACGTGGTTAGGTCAGCTTGCCAGAGCGTTGTATCAGACAATACACTTTTTACAAAGGCGTCTACCGTAGCCGAATCTCCTTCTTTCACCGTTTTCCAGTCGCCGTAGAAATAACCTGCTTTATCATCGCGAATCGGGTAGTTGAGTACTCCACCACCCGGCAGGGCGATTTCGCCGAAGAACTGCCCCTTCTCTTCCCGAACAACTTTCATGAACAACAGATAAGCCGCAAAGCCGAAGGCCATGAGTTTGGGAACGGTGTTGAACTGCTCGTAATAGCGTTGCAGCGTCGCCACATTACGGGCCTGCATTTTAGCCGTTTGCTGAAGCGAAATATTCAACAGTAAATGGTCTAGATGCGGGTTGCGGAACCGGTCCAGCACGTCGTGGGCGAACTGGGCAACGGCGGCTTTGTCCATACCCGGAATGTCGTAGTCAGGAACGGTTGGCACAATTTCGCTGAGCATCAGCTGTTCAACGAATTTGCTCATGGCCGGGTGGCGCATTTCATCCGCTACGGTTTCCAGCCCGAGCAGATAACCCAGGGGCATGGTCAGCGTATGCGTGCCGTTCAGTACCCGCAGTTTTCGCTCTTTATAAAAATTGATGTCTTCGTCAATGATGATCTGCGGGGTTAACGGACCCGCAAACGACAATGTCTGTCGAACACGGTCATCGCCTTCAATGGCCCAGAGGTGATAAGGTTCTGTAAACGTGAGCAGGTCGTCTTCGTAGCCTACTTCGTTTTCAAGAGCCAGTTTATCTTCCTCCGTGGGGCGCGTAACGATTCGATCGACGAGCGAGTTACAGAACCGAACGTGGAATTTGAGCCACTTGGTGAAGAGCTTGCCCAACTCGTTGAACTGGGCCAGTTTCTCCACGGCTTCCCGCAATTTCAGACCATTATCGGTGACGAGTTCGGTAGGAATAACGACCAGTCCCTTGGCTTTTGAACCGCCCACACTGCGAAACCGCTCATACAGAAATGCCGTTAGTTTGGCCGGAAATGATTGGGGCGGATGCTGAAAGATGCTCTCTTCGACGTAGTTAAGACCAATTTCGGTCGTATTGGAAATGATGATCTGTAGTTTTGGATTGCGGGCCAGCACCAGCACGTCATGCCACTGGGTTTGTGCGGCCAGTACCCGGCTGATCGCCGAAACAATGGTATTTTCGGCCACTTCCTGACCCTGTTGAACGCCCCGAACCGCAACCGTATACAGGTTGTCCTGGTCCGAGAACTCATTCGTCTGGCTATCGGTCGACTTTACGACAACAATAGACCCTTCGAATCGCCCTTCGCTGTTCGCTTTTTGTATTAAATAATCAGGTAAGCCTCGCAGGAGTACACCCGTACCGAATTGAAGAATTTTTTCAGGGTAAACAGGTACTGGATGGGTTGAACGGTTTAATTTAGCCATGGTTGGACGTGCTGCAATCTGGTCTGCGGTCATCAGTCAGACGGATTTACTATTAACTTAAATTGACTTTTTTTATGAGTTCATCATAATTCAGCAATAATACGAACTACATCGTTACCCATAGCTGGTATTTTATCGTAAGCACAAAATGACTGCTCATCGTTTCAGTTTTCCTGAGCTGTCGCCATTGGCCAGCGTTTCTACTTCAGAAATAGTAGCCAGGTTGGCATCGCCCGGAATGGTGTGTTTCAGCGCAGAGGCAGCCGCGCCAAACTCAACGGTTCGTTGCAGGTCATTGAAGGTCAGCAAACCATAAATCAAGCCAGCCATGTAAGCATCGCCCGTACCAATACGGTCGGTAATGGATTTAATGTCATGGGTTCTGGATTTGTAAACGGTTTCGCCGTCGAATAGCTTGGCCGCTAATTGATTATGCGATGCGCTGATGGACCGTCGTTTGGTATCGGTAATGTACCGGACATTGGGGAAACGCTTCATGAGCGCCCGACCCGATTCCTGAAATGTGCTGCCAACAACCCCATAAAGGTCCGAAAATAGGTTTTTACTGCCCAGAACCAGCGTACAGCCCTGGGTTAGGGCGGGCATGATTTCCTGGGGTGTTTTGCCGTATTGCCACAGGTTGCTGCGGTAAACGATATCGGCCGAGACGGGAATGCCCAGCCGATTCGCCGTTTGAATCCCGGCCAGCAAACAATCCGCTGCCCCCTGCGATAGAGCAGGGGTGATGCCCGTCCAGTGAAACCACGACGCGCCACTCAGTACGGTTTCCCAATCAATTGAATTTGCGCCGATGCGTGCAAAAGCGGAGTCTACCCGGTCGTAAATGATTTGACTTGCCCGGCTTCCGGCTCCCGTTTCGAGGAAATACAGTCCCAGCCGCCCATCACCGTATTGGATGTGTTGGGTGTCAACGCCGTATTTGCGCAGGTAGCCTGCCGCCGACCGCCCCAAAGCATGGTCCGGAAAGCGGGTAACATGAGCCGCCTGCATACCAAACTGCGCCAGCGAAACCGCTACATTGGCTTCTGTGCCACCAAAATGCATAGTTAGGCTGTCGGTTTGGGTAAAGCGGTCAACGCCCGGCGGACTTAGCCGAAGCATGACTTCGCCAAAGGTGATTAGTTTCATGCGTACGAGTTAAAAAGCTAAAGCAACTACAGTATAAGTCTATCGCTTAGTGTCTACCATGTAGTCACCCATTAATTCTTCGGTTTTTACGGGCTCTAATTTGGGTAAAACCAAATGAATAATAACAAGGGCGATCAGATAGGAGCAGCTGGCAATGATAAACATGGGCAGATAACCAAAAGCGGTAATGATTCGCCCGGCCAGCAAGGCCAGCAGAATACCGCCAACTGTGCCAAACATACCGCCAATGCCGGTTACGGAAGCCACTACATTCCTTGGAAATAAATCCGACGCGAAGGTATACATATTTGCTGACCAACCTTGGTGAGCGGCCGTTGCCAGCGCAATGAGAGCAATGGCGGTGGTGAGGCTGTTAGTTTGGGCGGCAAAGAAAATAGGCACAACACACAGAGCACAAATCAGCAAGGTTGTTTTGCGAGCGCGATTCGCCGACCACCCCCAACGCATAAACTGGGTGCTGAGCCAGCCGAAGAAAATACTGCCTGCGTCGGAAACGACGTAGATGATCAGGAAAGGTAAGCCAAAACTCTTGAGGTCAAGCTTTTCATCGAGGGCATCGTTCGAGTTGAAAAAATCGGGTAACCACGACATATAAAACCACCAGATCGGGTCGGACATAAGCTTCCCGACCGCGAAAGCCCAGGTTTGTTTGTAGCTTAGTAACCGGCTCCAGGAGACTTTTAGTGGCGGGGTTTTCTCGCTGTCTGCCCGGATGTAAGCCAACTCCTCGGCAGAGAGTTTTGGGTGTCGCTCGGGTTTGCTGTAGCTCAGCCACCAGAAAATAAGCAAGCCAAAGCCCAGTACGCCCGTTACCAAAAAGGAACTACGCCAGCCAAATTGTAAAATAAGGTAAGGAACGGCGAGGGCCGTTAAAATAATGCCTACGTTAGTGCCCGCATTGAAGAGGCCATTGGCAAAGGAGCGTTCGCGCCGGGGAAACCACTCGGCAATGGTTTTGATGGCTGAAGGGAAATTTGCCGATTCGCCTAGCCCCAGCAACGCCCGCATCCAGCTTAATCCGGCAATGGTATTGACCGAAGCCGTAAGAACGCCCGCAACGCTCCAGACCAGAATACCCAGTGAGAACCCCCGTCTCGTACCAATGCGGTCAACCAGCCAGCCAGCCAGCAGAAAACCAATGGCATAAGCGAATTTGAAGGCGGCATCGACATCACCATAAAGCACTTTGAACCGGTCAGTTGCCTCTTTGGTCAGAATGGAGTCGGGAGCGATATCCAGCATTTCCTTCCGAAAGACTTCGTCCGTCATGGTAAAAGACAACACTTGCCGATCGATGTAATTGATCGTCGTTGCCAGAAACAATAAAGCGACAATACGCCAGCGAAAGCGGCCGGAAGGGGTTGGCATTTGCAAAACAACCAGGAGTTTTGGGGAGAAAAGGAGATGGGAGTGCTTTTTTACCTTATTTAGTCGGTAAGTTGGTGTACCCACTTACCACTTACTCACTTACCAACCACATTATAATGCTTGAACAAACCTGGCGATGGTTCGGTCCGAATGACCCCGTATCGCTCAATGATGTCCGACAGGCGGGTGCTACCGGTATCGTTACCGCCCTCCACCAGATTTCAAATGGAAAAGTATGGTCGCTGGAGGATATTCTGGATCGGAAAGCGATTATCGAAGAAAAAGGGCTGACCTGGTCGGTCGTTGAAAGTATACCGGTCCATGAGGGCATCAAAACCCGCACCGGCGACTACCGGCAATACATCGAAAACTACAAGGAGTCTATTGTTAATCTGGCAAAGGCCGGTATTGATACGGTCTGTTACAACTTTATGCCCGTACTCGACTGGACCCGCACCGACCTCGACTTTCCCATGCCCGATGGCTCAACGGGGCTTCGTTTCGATGCCATTGAGTTTGCCGCTTTTGAACTATTCATTCTTCAGCGGCCGGGTGCCCAGTATTTGTACAATGACCATCAAAAGCAACAGGCCCGTGCCAAACTCGATGGCATGACCGATGCGCAGGTGAAGCGGCTGGTTCGTACCATCATTGCCGGTTTGCCCGGTTCGGAAGAGAGTTACACGGTCGAGCAGTTTCGTGATGCGCTGGATGCGTACAAAGATATTAGCGATCAGGAGTTACGTCAGAATCTGTACTCGTTTCTGCGTGAGATCGTACCCGTGGCCGAATCGGCTGGCGTCCGGCTGGCCATTCACCCCGACGATCCGCCGTATCCGATTTTAGGGCTGCCCCGCGTAGTGAGTACCGAAGCCGACGCCCGCGCTTTGCTGGCCGCTACTGACTCACCTGCCAACGGACTCTGCTTTTGCACCGGCTCGTACGGTGTTCGGGCCGATAACGACCTCGTCGGGATGGTTGAGCGACTGGGACCAAGCATTCATTTCGTTCACCTTCGCAGCACCCAGCGCGATGCGGACAATCAACCCGGTCGGCATAGCTTTCAGGAAGCCAATCACCTCGAAGGCGATGTGCCGATGGTGGGCGTAACACGGGCATTGCTCGCCGAGCAGAAACGGCGCATTGCGGAAGGTCGTCAGGATACCCGTATGCCTTTCCGGCCCGACCACGGGCACCGCATGCTCGATGACCTGACCTCCGGGAAACGAACCAATCCGGGCTACACGGCCATCGGTCGTTTGCGCGGACTGGCCGAAATTCGTGGATTGATGCTTGGGTTATCGGCGGGGGAGTAGTCCCCCAGCTACCAGTGACATAAATTATTTGTTTATCTTGCAGGAGCCAACGGATGCCACCAAAAAGCTCAAATTTGCTCTTCAAATCACAAAAAAATAATACAAAGCCGGGAGAAACAACCCGGCTTTTACTTTAATACTTATGTACACGCTCGCTCCCGCTCCTACGTTTCTGTCCGACGATTTTCTGCTTCAAACCGAAACAGCCCGTCGGCTTTATCATGAGTATGCCCGGCAAATGCCGATAATCGACTACCATTGCCACTTGCCGCCCGACCAGATTGCCGCCGACCGGCAGTTTGAAAATATAACCCAGCTCTGGCTTCACGGCGACCATTACAAGTGGCGGGCCATGCGTACCCACGGCATCCCCGAGCAGTATTGCACCGGCGAGGCTTCGGACTGGGAGAAGTTTGAAAAATGGGCCGAAACGATTCCGTATACGCTCCGTAACCCGCTTTACCACTGGTCGCATCTGGAGTTGAAAAACCCATTTGGGATCAATGAAGTGCTGAATCCGGCATCGGCCCGGTCAATTTACGATTCGTGTAACGAACAGTTGCCCAACTTGTCGGCCCGTGCGTTGCTTAAACACTTCGACGTACGCGTTGTGTGTACGACCGATGACCCGCTCGATTCCCTCGAACACCATAAAGTAATTGCTCAGAGTGACTTCAGCGTTAAGCTGTTACCCACGTTCCGGCCCGATAAGGCTATGGCCGCCGACGATCCGGCATCGCTGCGGGGCTACATTCAGAAACTGGCGGTCGTTACGAATCGGGAAATTCTAAACCTGACGCATTACCTCGATGCGCTCAAGTCGCGGCATGATTATTTTGGGGAGATGGGTTGCCGCCTGTCCGACCACGGCCTGGAAATGGTCTATGCCGAACCCTACAAAGAGGGCGACGTGCAGCGGATATTCGATCACCTGCTGCGCGGGGTCGACGTTTCGCCCATCGACGTGCTGAAGTTCAAGTCGTTCATGCTCGTGCAGTTTGCCGAGTGGGATCACGCCAAAGGCTGGACACAGCAGTTTCACCTCGGGGCGCTTCGGAATAACAACGTCCGCCGACTGCGCGAACTGGGTCCGGATACGGGCTGGGACAGCATCGGCGACTTCCCGCAGGCGGCTTCCTTGTCCCGCTTCCTGGGTGGGCTGGACGACCGCAACCAACTGGCCAAGACTATTCTCTACAACCTGAACCCGGCCGATAACGAAGTGATGGCGACCATGATCGGCAACTTCAACGACGGATCGGTGCGGGGTAAAGTACAGTTTGGCTCGGGCTGGTGGTTTCTGGATCAGAAAGACGGCATGGAAAAGCAGATCAACACGTTGTCGAACATGGGACTTATCAGCGCGTTTGTGGGTATGCTTACCGATTCGCGCAGTTTTGTGTCGTACAGCCGCCACGAATATTTCCGTCGTATTCTCTGCAACATCTTTGGCAACGACATCGAGAATGGCGAATTACCGAACGACGTTGAGTGGGTGGGTCAGATCGTGCAGGACATTTGCTACCGGAATGCGGAGCAGTATTTTGGTTTTTAACGAAAGTCGATGACCAATACGTTTGTCGATATCAAAGGTGCCTCACCGGTTCGGTTGCACGTGGTGCAGGCCGGACCGGACGATGGCCCGCTCATCATTTTGTTGCACGGCTTTCCAGAGTTCTGGTATGGCTGGAAAAATCAGATCGATACGTTGGCCGAAGCGGGTTACTGCGTCTGGGTACCCGACCAGCGCGGGTACAACCTGAGCGAAAAACCGGTGGGTATCGACGCCTACAGTCTTGATACACTGGTAGCCGATGTGATCGGTCTGATTGATGCGTCCGGCCGGCAAAAGGCTGTAGTCGTCGGGCACGATTGGGGCGCTGCGGTTGCCTGGTGGACCGCCGTTTCGCATCCCGAGCACGTAGAACGGCTGGTGGTGCTGAATGTGCCGCATCCGATTGTGATGAAGAAATATGCCAGTAGCAACATTGGGCAAATGATACGGAGCTGGTACATCGGCTTTTTTCAGTTGCCCTGGATCCCCGAAACACTGTCAAGCGCCGGAAACTGGTCCATGTTTGTCCGGACACTTCTGAGTAGTAGTCGGCCTGGGACGTTCCGGCGGGCAGATTTGCAGCAGTATAAAGCGGCCTGGTCGCAGCCGGGGGCCGTAATGGCCATGATCAACTGGTACCGGGCGTCTCTCCGAAAACCACCCGCCCGACGTCCCTCTATCCGGGTCACCGTTCCTACCTTGCTTATCTGGGGCACCCGCGATAAATTCCTAAAACGGGAAATGGCTCAACCCAGTATCGACCTCTGCGACAACGGCCGACTGGTCTTCCTCGAAAATGCCTCCCACTGGGTCCAGCACGAAGAAGCCGAACGAGTGAATGAATTGATAATAAGTGGTAAGTTGCCAAGTGGTAAGTAGTAAGTGGCTGACGCATGTATTTTGCTTGGGCCAGCCACTTACTACTTACTACTTAACTACTTACTGCTTACTGCTTATACACCTTTCCGTCTTTCATGACGAATTGGACGGCTTGCAGGGTTTTGATGTTCTGAAGGGGGTTTTCGCTTACGGCGATGATGTCCGCCATTTTGCCGGTTTCGATGGAGCCAATCTGGGCGTCCATACCCAATAACTTTGCGTTGGTCATCAAAGCCGCTTTGATCGCTTCGAGTGGGGGCATACCCGCTTCGACCATGTACTCAAACTCTTTGGCGTTGTACCCGTGGATGTAAACACCCGCATCGGTACCGAAGGCAATCTTCACGCCCGCTTTGTACGCTTTGGCAAACGTCGCCTGAATTTTGGGGCCAATGGCCAGTGCTTTGGGCGTTACCAGCGCCGGGTAATAGCCGAAACGCCGGGCTGAATCAGCCGCTGTTTTACCGGCAATGATCGTTGGGACGTAATAGGTGCCGTATTTCTTGAACAGCTCAATCGCTTCATCATCCATCAGCGTTCCGTGCTCGATGGTTTGTACACCCGCCCGAATGGCGCGTTTCATCCCTTCCGCACCGTGGGCGTGGGCCGCCACCGGAAAGCCATAATCCCTGGCGGCATCGACAACCGCTTTCACTTCCTCTTCGGTAAACTGAGCACCGGAGCCATCTTTGGCATTGCTCAATACGCCACCAGTCGCCGTAATCTTGATCAGGTCGGAGCCGTCTTTGTACCGCTGCCGCACCGCTTTACGGGCATCTTCGGGGCCATTGATAACCCCTTCCATTGGGCCGGGGTCGCCCATCAGGTCTTTGCGGTAGCCGTTCGTTGGATCGGCATGGCCACCCGTTGTCGCAATGGATTTTCCAACGGTCAATACGCGGGGACCATCGACCAGCCCGGCATTGATGGCGTTGCGAAGGGAGACGTTAACGCCCGAGCCACCCAGATCACGAACCGTTGTAAAGCCGGCTATCAGCGTTGTTTTAGCATATTGAGCCGCCTGATAGGCCACATCGGCCTGGTTCTTTGTAAAGCCATCAATAGCACCACCCCGGCGAGTTTGGCTTTCGAGGTGTACGTGCATGTCGATGAGGCCGGGCAGAACCGTTTTCGATTTCATATCCAGCACCCGATCCTGCCCGGCGGGCGTCGTGTACCCTTTCTGAACGGCCGTAATTTTGTTGCCTTCAACCACAACCGTCATTTGCGGCTGGACATTGTTATTGATGCCGTCGAAGAGGTTGCCGCAGTGAATCAGCGTGCGTTGGGCAAACAGGGGAGCGGCCAGCAGCGACAGGCCGGCCAGCAGGTACATTTTCTTCATAAAGGAAGTTAGTTGGGGTACAAAAAAGGCTGCAACGATGAGTTGCAGCCCTTAAAGTACGAAAACGCTTTGAAGAACGTCTAAATTTTTGTTACCTGCACCACCGCTGTTTGCGGTTTCCCCTGATTCGCTAAACTAGGATATGGATTTATCTCACGAAGAATCACTTTGTATCTCTCATTTTTGAGCGAAACGGTTGTTGAGTCGGGTCGTTTGTTTGAACCGTCAGGCCCCAAAAGCAGGCGTGCAAACTTTGAATCTGTGCCTTTCGATAGTAGCAATTTAACCTTAGCCTGTCCCGCCCAGATGCAGTTGAGATCCATTGGGCAGCGGCCATCCTGAATCGAATCGACCCGAACAACAACTTCAGAACCAAGTCGGCCTGATTGATGGAGGCCAAGGGAAATAGATTCCGTTGGGGTGGTTTCGTTGGATTTGCAGGCAGAAAAGAGAATTGTTCCGACGATGAGAAAACCAGAAAACCGTTTCATTGAGTAAAGCATATTCCTTGTAATTTTTTAGAGAAGACGCCACGCTCAAACGAAGGGTTGGAAACGGTTTCCGCTTTTTCTTATTTTTTCACGATCACCCCATCGGCCACGAACGTTAGGGCTTTTTCCGGCTCGGTAATCTTTGCAATTTCTTCTTTGGATTTACCGGCGTCCTCGGCAAAGTGACGGAGGTCGGCAACGGGGGTTGTCGTGTTTTCTGCCGTGCCTTCAACAACAACGGTTTTACCTACGATGTCTTTGGGAACAAAGAAACCGTAGTCTTTAAAGGTTACGCGCATCGTTTGTCCGTCGCCGGTTTTAACCTTCATCCAGCACCCTTTAACTTTACAAACCGATTCAACCGTACCTTCCACTTTAGCGGGCATTTCTTTCTTATCGGCCATTTTAGTGGCCAGTTCCGTTGCCGGAAGGGCACCCGAGGTCGTGATTTTTTTGCCGTGATAACTGGCTTCTGTTTGTGCAAATACGCCAAAAGAGGCTGCAATGAGTAGACTGGTAAGCAGGATGGTCTTCATGATTTATTCGTTGATTATACGTGTATTGTTGACGGTCGTAGTTATAATAACGAACGGAGTAGACTATACCTTGTCGTTATATTTACACTCAAAATTACCAATTCTCATTCATTTACAAACTCAGCATGAGACCCATTGTAAAAATTCTGGTCACGGCACTTTCGGTCGTAGCCGTAGCATCCTGCCAGCAAAAAGAAGAAACCACCACCCGAACGTCATTTTTTGATAAATCCGGGATGGATACAACCGTTAGCCCCGGCGATGATTTCTTTACCTATGCCAACGGCAAGTGGGTAAAGGAAACGAAAATACCCGACGATCAGACCGGCTGGGGTTCTTTCAATACGCTCTATGAAGAGAATCTTCAAAAAACGAAATCCATCCTGACTGAAGCCGCCGGTGCCGGTGCCAAAACCGGAAGTATAGAACAGCAGGTGGGCGATTTATACGCCAGCGGCCTCGATACAACCACGATTGATAAGCTTGGCTACGAACCGCTGAAGGCTGAACTGGCCCAAATTGGGGCTCTGAACGATTACAAAGAGGCTCTGAATTACCTGGCATCCAGTCAGAGTAATCCGGGCGGGAAGTTCATCGGGTATTACGTAGGGGCCGATGATCGACAGAGTAGCCTGAACCGGATCAACTTCGGTCAGGCGGGGCTTAGTTTACCCGAAAAGGACTATTACACCAAAACGGACGAGTCTACGAAAAAAATTCGCACGGCATTTCTCAACTACGCGGCCAAACTATTCACGCTGGTAGGCGTCGACTCGCTCTCGGCTAAAACGAAAGCTAACACCATTCTGGCCTTTGAAACGGCCCTCGCCCAGTCGCATAAGGAGCAGGCTGATCTGCGCGACCCGGTGGCAAATTATAACAAACTTTCCGTTGCCGATCTGACAAAACAAATGCCTAACCTCAACTGGCGAGCGTTGCTAAACTCCATGAAGCTGACCAGTATTGATACCGTGCTGGTAGGTCAGCCCGGCTATTACAAAGCGCTGGATAAAACCCTGCCAACGGTGCCCATCGGCGAACTGAAAGACAAACTGGTATTTGATCTGCTTGATGAGAACGCCAGACTGCTCAGTCAGCCGTTCGAACAGGCTCGATACGAGTTTTATGGTCGAACGTTGTACGGCCAGCCAAAACAGGCCGATCGCTGGAAACGGGTTACTCAGTTTGTGGATCGTGGGTTGGGCGAAGCACTAGGGCAGTTATGGGTGAAAAAGTACTTCCCGGCCGAAGCCAAAGAGCGTATGCTCACCCTGGTTAACAATCTGCAAAAAGTGTATCGGGAGCGGATTGAAAAGCTGGACTGGATGGCACCGGAGACTAAAAAAGTCGCTCTGGTCAAACTGGATCGGTTTGTGAAGAAGATTGGCTACCCGGATAAATGGAAGGATTATTCGGAAGTGACCATAAAGCGCGACGATTTTTACGGCAACGTACAGCAAACCTACATCCATCACGTAAAGGAAGATTTTGCCAAGATCAATAAACCCGTCGACCGGGCTGAGTGGATGATGACACCGCCAACGGTGAATGCCTACGCCAATCCAACAAACAACGAAATCGTCTTTCCGGCGGGTATCCTGCAATTCCCCTTCTTCGACAAAGACGCCGATGACGCGATCAACTACGGCGCTATTGGGATGGTGATCGGCCACGAAATGACCCATCTTTTCGACGATCAGGGTCGCCAGTACGATGCCAATGGTAACCTCCGCGATTGGTGGACCAAAGCGGACGCCGAGCGATTCAACACCAAAACACAGGCGGTTGTCAATCAGTACAATAACTTCACCGTGCTGGATAATCTGCACCTGAACGGCCGCCTGACGCTGGGCGAGAACCTCGCCGATCTGGGCGGTATTACGCTGGCTTATCAGGCGTTCAAATTGACCAAGCAGGGCCAAGGCACCGAAAAAATCGACGGCTTTACGCCTGATCAGCGGTTCTTTCTGGGTTTTGCGCAGGTGTGGCGTACTAAAGTTCGTGATGAATCACTGCGCGTTCGGGTAGCTACAGACCCGCACTCGCCGGATAAGTTTCGGGTAAATGGGCCGCTCACGAACTTCGCCCCGTTTTACGCGGCTTTTGACGTAAAGCCGGGACAGAAGTTATACAAGCCGGAAGTGCAGCAGGCTAAAGTGTGGTAATGTATGGTTAGAAGGAGTAATTTTAAAGGGAGTCAAACGCCATATTCTTAAGATATGGCGTTTGACTCCCTTTAAAATTACTCCTTCTTCAATAATCAGGTCCAGTATAGAATCGGGGCTTTGGGGAAACGTTTCGTCCATTCGGCATAGAAAAAGGCTTTCATTTCCTTCATCTCTTCCGGACGGTACACATACTTGGTACCCCCGAATTTGTTCCGCTTCTGTGACCGCGTTGCCTCGTCCATATCGAGCGAGGTGTTGGGGTACCACTGCAACAGAATGTCTTTGGAGCCGGGGGTGAAGCGGTGGCTGATGAATTCAACGTTCATATCGACCGCTTCGCCACCCTGCGCAAAGTCCAGCACTTCGGCCATGCGGTCGAGCAGGGCTGTGTAGTGATCGCGCCAGCCCGGAATGGGCATGATAGGTGCAATGACCAGCCCGATAGGGTAGCCGCCACCACCCAGCTCTTGCGGCATCGACAGCTTGCGGATACCCTGTAGCCGGGCTTCAACGGAGGCTGTTCCCCCTTCGAGACGACGGGCAATGGCGTCGGCGTTGAGGCTGACACGAGCGCGGGTGTGGCCGTTATGAGGCAGGTTTAGCAAGCTGTCAATCTGGTCGTACTTCGTCACAAAACGTAGTTCTGCCATCTCCCGCGTACCGTAATACCGGATGCACTCCGCCATACTTCCAGTCAGGTGCTCGATGCCTAAAACATCGGTATAGCAACTCACCTCGAAGGTGGTTGGGCGGTGCGTGCTATTGACGCCGGTGGTCGATCCCTGCCAGGTTCGGTTGGGAGGATAGGTGCCTTCGTACGTGGCGGTATGAGCCAGCATTTTGGGCAGGTTGGCGTAGGCCCGTACTACCGGCGGCCCGGAAAGACTACCCGCCAGATAACAATATTGACAGTGAGCCGGACACCCTTCGGCCAGGTTCATCTGCCAGTCGGCGGAAGGGGGGATGGGTTGGAGTTTGAACGCACCGGGGGGCGCATTTACGATTGCCAGCGTGTTCTTGGCGTTTCGATACGTCTCGCGTTCGTCGGCACCCCGCAAGCCCGTAATGCGATTATTTTTGGCAATCTCAATGGGCAGGTCAAGCGCCGAAATTCGCTCGTACATCGCCTGACCAAAGGGTTCGTTAAGGGCGTCGGCTGTGAAGATGACCCGCTTCGGCATCCAAAGGCGGGCCGACTTGGTAAGCGGTTCGGGAATTAATGTTGCGGTTAGTTCAGGTATCATAACGGAGTAGAAAGGGTAAGATTGAGTATTTTGTATAGACTCATCCATCTGTATTTATAACAGATAATAGAGTGGGATGAATCCCGGAAGGGGGAATTAGTTTGGTATTTAATTAATTGAAAGACAAGGGATTGTAATTTTTGTACAACGGATTAGCAATCCGTTGAGCCGATAAGCTAACAATATGTCCAATTGGCCTAGCGGCCTAACGGATTACCAATCCGTTGTACATTAACAGGTCATTTCGCAATTTGAAAATACCCTATGGAAGCACAGGAAATTACTATTCAGGACCGATTACGAGAGGATTGCCAAGAATTTATAAAATGGGCTGATACGCTCTCCGATGAACAGTTTGCTGTGCAGTTGGACGGGAAGTGGTCTGTAGTCGAGGTTATGCAGCATTTGTTTTTGTCGGCCCGTCCGGTAGCGCGATTGCTGGCAGGTTCTCGTGACGCACTCAAGCAGTGGGGAAGGTCGGAAACGTTGCCCAAAGGCTACGACGAAATCGCGTCGACTTACAAAACCATTTTGGGTACGGGGGTGAAAGCGCCCGCAGGCATGTCGCCCCGCCCGGAAGATATTCAGATCGGGCGGGGCGACATGGTGAAGCGATTTGAAGGTATTTACGAGGACCTGATTCGTGCCGTAGAATATTGGCCGACACACGAACTGGATGACTACTGCATTCCCCATCCCGTACTCGGCAAACTATCGGTGCGCGAAATGCTCTATTTCACGAGTATACACACGCAGCATCATTTGGAGTTGTTGAAGTAGTACCAACCGTCGATGCGTCGAACCGTCCCGGTCGGTTGGGCGTAGTCTATGACTATGTCTGGGCGTTATCCGGTCTCTGACCGGTACAGTTCTCGTGGTGTCGGGTCCTCAGGCCCGACATTGGGCAGTTTCTTAAAGCTTCCACAAGGTTTTGAGAAACCTTGCTGTGTCAGGTCTGAGGACCTACGGTATATACACATCTTTTTGATACGCTTGAGCCAGCAAAAAACCTTGCCATTGGTCGTAGAATCGCTGTAGACCCGTAAAGAAATCGATTGGGCCGGGTGGACGCTGGCTTTCATAACCGCTCCACCCCCCCAACCGAGCAATTAGCCAAGCGCCAAAAGCTAAACTCTCTTTTGGGTGGGGATTCTGCTGCTTACTGGTTTGACCTTCCAACTTGGGCTTAAGCACAGCTAGAAACGTAGCTTCCTCTCCACTAAAGACCACCCCTAAGCCCTGCTGGCTATGGCCCTCCCGAGCGCGGATCAATTGTAAGATCTTGACCGACCCCAACAAAGCCACCAGCATCAGCTTACGAAGCTTTTCATAAGTCGATAACTGACTCGACTCGAAACGGAAGCACTTGGTTTTGAGCACTCGAAACACTTGCTCCACATTCCACCGCTGTTTGTAATAACCTACAATGACCAATGCTTGCTGAGCACTTTGAATCTGGTGGGAGGTCAACAACACCCACTCAATGGGTGATTCCTGATTGACCACCGTTTGGGCGACTTCTTGCACCCAAACCACCCAACTGGGGTAACTAGGGGGTAAGGCCTGACGGGTTTTACTCGCCGACTTTTTGAGCATCACCTGCCCAAATCGGATCTCTAAACGGGCCAGGTGCGCGCTACGCCCATCGGTGGCGGGTAAGTCTAACTCAATGGTTAAAGCCAGGGGCCAGGCCTGAATCGTTGGGTATAATTTGGGCGGGCTGACTAAGAGCCGATCCAGTCGGCTGCGAATCAGGTAATCCACGCCCAGGGTCTTATGTAAGCCCACAATAACGGCGTAAATGTCCCCTTCCCGATCCATGATGGCCGTTTTTTTGGTGGTCGTCGGTAATTGGTCGATGGCTTGGGCAATGCTACTTTGCCAGCGATAGCTCTCTTTGTCTTCAAAGCAAAGTTGATCACGAGCCACTTTTCGTTGCTGGGCCGTCAAGCCATCCTCGACTTGGGGTCGGTTTCGAAATTCCACTGCGGCAATACCATGACAGGCTCCTGTGGTGGCATCCAGGGTTAAGACCGGATGCAGATAAAATCCTTGCTTAAGGCCCTGGGCCAGTTTACCCAGTCCGTCAATACTACGCTGGAGTCCAAAGGCAAGTTGGGAGGTATCTTCCAGCAAGAGTAGGTGGCTATGGGGATCAATACCAGCGGCACACTGTGCATAGAGATTCTTCTCCAAAGCCTCCCGACTCACACGGGGATTGGCTAAAAATCGACCAAATTGAATCTCTTCCTTACGGCAATTGGCTAGCTGGCGCATAATCAGGGACTGTTTGGCGGCCACTCGTTGGGTGAATTGGCTAAGCACATTTTCTAAGCGAAGATCTGGTAAATACATATGAACAAAACTACAAAAATAGATGTGTATATACCGTAGGTCTGAGGACCTGACACCACTTGTTAACAGTCACATAGTATGCCGAGCGTCCGAGCGTAGGTTGTAGTGCCGACCGTCCCGGTCGGGCGTGTATCCAACTGTTTTCCACCCGACCGGGACGGTCGGTACTACAACTTTACCAACGTACCGACTGGAATTTCCAGCCGGGCTGGACTTTCTGCATTTCGATTTCGTCGTCCCGTTTGGTTAGCCCGCAAGTCAGGTAGTTCTGGTGCAGCCGGGCTAACGCTTCCCGGTCCAGTTCGACGCCAAGACCCGGTTCCTGCGGTACCAATACGGCCCCTTCTTCGAACGTAAATCGTCCAGCGGTGATGATTTCATCGGATTGCCAGGGGTAATGGGTATCGAGCGCATAGGGCACCTGCGGGAGGGCCGCACCCAGATGAACCATTGCGGCCAGCGAAATGCCCAAATGGCTGTTGGAGTGCATCGACAGACCCCGCCCGAACGTCTCACAAATGCCCGAAAGTGTCATGGATGCCCGTAGTCCTCCCCAGAAATGGTGATCGCTCAGAATAATGTCTTCCGAACCAAGGGCAATGCTGCCGGGAATATCATCAAATGAAGTCGTACACATGTTCGTTGCCAGGGGCGTTTTCACCGCTTTTCTGACTTCCGCCATGTTTTTCTGTCCCCGAACCGGGTCTTCCAGGTATTCGAGAATCGGCTCCATCTGCCGCCCGTGCTTAATGGCAGTTTCGACGGTCCAAAGGGCGTTGGGGTCCACGCGCAGGGGTACGTCGGGGCCAAAAGCCTCGTATAACGCAAACATCGCGTCGACTTCCTGCTGCGGTTCGAATACCCCGCCCTTGAGTTTGATGGACTGGAAACCGAACTCCGCACACATCGCTTTGGCCTGCGCCACAATTTCGCTGGGGTTGAGGGCGCTGGCCTGCCGGGCGGCTGCCCATCCCTGTGCGGCCGGGTCCGTACCGAACGCCAACGGCCCGCCAGCGCCTTCGTATTTGTAGAACAGATAGGCCGAAAATGGAACCCTGTCCCTCATTTTTCCACCCAGCAAATCCACAACCGGACGACCCGTTACTTTTCCGATAATGTCGAGACAGGCCACCTCAATGGCACTGAAAATATGCACCAGTTTCCGCTGATCCCAGGGCGCTTCCCCGCGTTGGGCGGCACTCTCCGTCCCGAACCGATTGATCAACACCTGCCTGATTTCGTTGAGTTGAAAGACATCCCGGCCAATGAGCAGCTCTCTGGATTCGTTCAGGGAGGCATCAATGGCGGCAGTACCCGGTATTTCACTGATCCCCGAAATGTTGTCGTCCGTAATGATCTCGACAATGGTTCGCAGGGCATAGGGAGCGTGCAACCCGGCCGCGTTCAATAGGGGAGGGTCGACAATGGCAATGGGGGTAATGATGATCTGGTTAATTCTTGGGCCGGTTCTGGTATGCATGTTTGAGTAACGCGTTAGAGTGCTTCGTCGGTGACGGTTTGCAACAGCCCTTTTATGTAGCCGTAACAGAAAGAAAAAGCCTGCAAATCGGCGGCTGTGTCGGCGTGATGTGGTACGTGGTCGGGCATAACCATGCCGGAGTAGCCAACATCGCGCAGGGCACGAACCACGTGCAGGAAATTCATATCGCCGTTGTCGGGGTAAACTTCCTGAAAATTATTCCAGCCGCCTTTAATGTTCCGCAAATGAACGTTGAAAATCTGATTTCGCTCGCCTACCCATTTGATGATCGGCATAATTTCGGTTTTGGGGTCTTTCAGCCCTTCGGCGATGGAGCCGATGCAGAAATTGAAGCCGTGGTATTCGCTGTCGTATAACTTCGCAAACCGCTGAATCCCCTTGAACACATCGGGGCTGTTCCAGCGGCTGATACCCCGGTAGCCGATGGGCGTTGGCGGATCGGCAATGTGGTTGGCCAGCTTTACTTTGTATTCTTTGGCTACTGGCAGAATGCGGTCGAGGAGGTAGGTAATGCGCTCGAACATCTGCTCGATGGATACGTCACCGGCAATGGTTTTAGGCGCGTTTTGCTTTAATGCTTCTTCGTAATTCCAGGTGCTGTAAATGGCATTGCCGCGTTTTGGGTCGACCGTTTTGCCCGTGCGTAGCACCGGAAGTATGGTTGTGTTGTAGTTCAGCACCCTGACGCCCGTCTTTCCGGCCACCTGAATCATCTGCTGGAGAATCTCAATTTCCCGATCCCGCTCGGGGCTTTTTCCCAGCATGATATTCGGGTATTCGGCTTTGTCGATGCCCGAAGAGGCCAGCGGAAAATGATAGGCGTCGAGGCTGATGCCGTACTTCTCACAGGCGTCCCGTTTGCGCATGGAATCATCGAGGTCCCAGCCTTTTCCGGCAATGGTTTTAGGTGCTCCACCGTCGATGTTGAAAATACCATGCCGGGCTTTGAACTCCAGATTCTCAATGGTCGTACCGCCCGACTGGCAGCCCGCTTTCATTAATACCTTTTTCGGACGCTCGGGTTTTTGACCCGTATGGCCAGCCGTTACCGACTCGGCACCGAACGTGGCAGCACCCACGGAACCCGCCGTCAGGGCTTTGATAAAGCTTTTACGTTTCATTGTGGTAAAGGTTTAAGGGGTTATTCTTTTTCCAAAAGCAGCAGCAGGGAACTATGGTCCAGGTCGCCGTTGCCCTGCTCGATGGCGGCCTGCATCTGCCCGGCTACCAAGGCCGTACCGTTGAGCGGAACGGAAAATGCCTGGCCGGTCTGTAGGGCGATGCTCATGTCTTTCCGATGTAACTTGATCTTGAAACCCGGCGTGAAGTTCCGTTCGATCATCCGTTTGCCATGCAGGTCGAGGATGCGGCTCTGGGCGAAGCCACCCAGCAGCACCTCCCGCATTTTCTCCAGGTCGACACCGGCTTTCCGGGCCAGCGCAAAGGCTTCGGCAACGGCCTGAATCGTCATGCCCACGATCATCTGGTTGCAGGCTTTGGTCGTTTGACCCGCCCCCGGCTCGCCGATATGCACAATGTTTTTGCCCATCACCTGAAACACCGGCAACGCCCGATTGAAAGCCGCTTCGCTGCCGCCAACCATGATGGAGAGCGAGGCCGCTTCGGCTCCCACCTGACCGCCCGAAACTGGCGCATCCAGCGCGTCAATGCCTTTTTCCTGCATTTGCCCGTAAATAATTTTGGCCGTAGCGGGCGCAATAGTCGACATATCAATGAACAGAGCGCCCGTCCGGATACCGGCCAGCACACCGTCCGGCCCGCTCACGACTTGTTCAACATCCGTCGAATCGGGCAGCATTGTAATGACGATGTCGCAGGTCTGCGCTAATTCCTTACTTGTCGGAAAAGCTTCCGCACCCGCGCTTATCAGGGCGTCGGCTGCTTTGCTCTGGCTCAGAACAGCCACCGAATACTCCGCTTTGAGTAGATTCAGGGCCATAGGCTTTCCCATGATACCCAGTCCGATAAACCCTATTTTTTCCATGTGATTTTCATAAATCAACGATCAGATACTTTACACCAGCGGAAACAACTGGGCACCGATGAGAATGATAACAAGGCCGGTCAGGCCCATGACTACCAGCAGGGGCGAGATGGTTTTCAGGGCTTCCTGCTCTGTTAAGTTGCTGAGCTTACAGATGATCCAGAACCCGGCATCGTTCATCCAGGGCACCAGTTTCGAGCCGCAGCCAATAGCCAGCCCAAGGTACAGCGGATGAAATTCGAGGTTCGCGTTGCTGGCCATCCCCGATAGTATCCCCGAAGCCGTGATCAGGGCCACCGTAGCCGATCCCTGCGCTGTTCGGACAACGGCCGCGATGAAAAACGCCATCGGAATCAGGGCCATCTGATACTCTTTGGTCATATCAGCGATGCGGGCGCTGATGCCCGTTTGCTGGAGCATACCGCCAAACGCACCCCCCGCAGCCGTAATGAGAATGATACCGCCCCCGCTCAGCAGCGCTGCCTGAACGAAAGGGGATAGCCCTTCTTTGCTGCCTTTTTTCTCTTTGGCCAGTACAAGCAGGGCAGCGATGCCGCCGGTTACAATGGCGATGTTCTTATCCCCGAAAAATTTGATCAGGTTTACCAGCTTCATCCCCAACGGCGAGGTCGTCAGTGGGGTGCCGGGCGTCGCCATAGCGGTGAGAGCCGTATCGAGGCAGATAAATACGAGTGGGATCAGCACTGGTAAAAGCGATAACCCCAGCCCCGGCAGATGAATGGTTTCTTTAGCCGCAATGGCTTCGATGTCGACCAGCCGAGCATCCAGCGAATCCCGCAAAGGAATGGGCCATTTTTTGTTCGCCCAAAGTGCAAAGAAATACCCGGCGGTGATGGTAAACAGACCAACGATGGTACCGCCAACCATCATCATCCCGATGGGAATGTGCATTTCGCCGACCAGAAATAACGGCCCCGGTGCGGGTGGAACCAGCGAGTTGGCCATAGCGGCACCGGCCATGACGCAGAGAACGAGCAACAGGTAATTTTTGCCAATCCGCAGGGTCATGGCTTTGGCCAGCGGCATCATCAGGAAAATAACGGTGTCGAAAAAGACCGGTATCCCCAGAAAGAAACTGCTGACCAGAAACGCGATGGGTGCTTTGTCGATGCCCGTGAGCCTCAGCACCGAGCGGATGATCCGTTCGGCGGCACCGCTTTCCAGCATGCATTTGCCGATGATCGCGGCCATGGCAATGAGAATGCCTATTTTACCGCAGGTGTTGCCAAACTCGGTGGCAATGCGTTCGCCAATGCCTTTTTTTGACAGGGCCAGCGCAGCCGCCGGAGCGGTGCCTTTGGCCAGCGCAAATTGTTCGATGGCGGAAGCCGGGGTTAAAAAAGCCACGACGAAAGCGCCGAGCAACAGCGCCAGAAACGGGTGAAGTTTCAGGCCAATGATGCCGCCAACGACAATAATTACGCCTAAGGCCAGGATGAGTAAGGGGTCAGTCATTCAGGGAAAAATAAAAGTTAGGAGGGGGTAGTTTCACAAATTCTTATCTATAAACAGCTCTGAATCCGTCCAGCTTTTTGGCCAGATTGCGGGCACCGTCGGCGACAAACGTGGCGTCGGCTCCGCAGGCGATCAGCCGGATGCCGAGGTCATGGTATCGCTGGTAGTCATCGGGATTGAAGAACAGAATACCGGTGGCTTTACCCGCTTTCTGGGCGGCATTGACCGTTTCCTGCAAGGCTTCCTTGAACCGGGGATGATCGAACTGCCCGAAAATGCCCAACTCCATCGACAGGTCGGCGGGCCCGATGAACAGCACGTCGACACCGTCCATAGCCGCCACTTCGTCGAGGTGGTTCAGCACTTCGACCGTTTCAATTTGCACCACGCCCAGAATCGTATCCCGCGACTCTTCGTAATACTGGTTGAAATTTTGAGCAAAACCCGTTGCCCGTACCATTTTGGCCACCCCCCGGCTGCCATGCGGTGGGTAATGAAGCCCGTTCACTACCTTCTGCGCTTCGGCCGGATTGGAAATTTTTGGACACATAATCCCTTCAGCACCCATGTCGAGCACCCGGTGAATCCGCTGGCTTTCGGCACTTTCTACCCGCACTATGACCCCGGCGGCCGTATGCTCAAGGGCCTGTAGTTGATACAGGGCGTCTTTCTCGGACCCGGCCCCGTGTTCGAGGTCGATGAGGACCCAGTCGAAACCGGCCTGCCCAACGATTTCGGCGGTGAGCGGACTGCCCAGATTCAGCCAGCAGCCGTTGAGCGTTTCGCCTTGTTTAAGTCGTTTTTTTAAATTCTTCATGGCCACTAAAGGGGAAATGAACGGGGCTTTACTTTACTTCTTATCCCACCAGATTCGGGTGTCGAGCAGATTCGGACCCTGTCGGCTAATGGCCTGTTGCACATTGACTTTGTTGACGTTCAGCTCGGCATCGGTATAGGTTAGCCGACGGATGAACGGCTCCGTTTTAAGGTCGCTTCCGGGGTATGGATTTGGTTTCAGAACCGGGAAGCCCGACCGGCGGAAGTTGGCCCAGGTTTCCGGGCCGATCAGGAAAGACGCGACCCAATATTGGGTGTTGATCTGCTCCAGTTCCTGACCCGTCGTTAGCGGATTGGCCTGTAAATAAGTCGTAATGGCGGCATCGGGAACGGCGGTGCTGGCTCCGTAAATAGCCAGTTGCCGCATATGCGACCGGATACCGTTGGCGTACAACGTGGCCGGGTCGCCGGTTATCCATTTTCGGAAGGCGGCTTCGGCCAGTAAAAGCTGCGTTTGAGCATAGGTAACCAGAAAGCTGGGAGCCAGCAGAGCCGCCATCCTCGTTCTGTCGAGCTGGCTGTAGTCCCATAAACTCGCCAGTTTGCTGGCCGTAACGGCCGCACTGATGGTCGTATTATCGTAACCCAGCGGAGCGCCAATCTGAGCGGCCGGTGTCCGGTTGGCTCTCGATTCCACCTGTTGAGCACCACTGGTGGCACCCACGTAACGAACCGCAATGGAAGCCAGACGCGGGTCGTTGGTTTTGCTCAGGTAGCTGACGAAATCATCGGCCAGGTAGAAGAAGGCTGACTGTCCGCCGTTCAACTGAGAGCCAACGGGATTGGTGAAGCTGGCCGTATGACGGATGATGGCGTTGTCGTCGTTGGACTGCATAACGCCACCGGCTACCGCTTTGGCCACGTATTCGGCGGCTTTGGTCGGGTTCACTTTCGACAGGCGCATGGCAGTCCGCAGGAGAATAGAATAGCCCAGTCGCTTCCATTTCACCACATCGCCATCGTACAGAATATCGCTGGCTACTTTGGTTTTGGTGGCGTCCATAGCCGCTGAGGCCGCATCGAGTTCGGTTAGGAGGTTCGTATAAACGGCTTCCTGGGTGTCGTAAACGGGGGCAACAATGCCTTCCAGATAACTTTTTCCGGCCTGGGCATAAGGAATATCGCCGTAGGTGTCCGTCAGGATCATGAACGAATACGCTCGCCAGATCCGGGCCATGTTGTACAGATTCGTGCGGGTTGGATCGTCTTTGGTTTTCGTGACAACATCCGTCAATTCCTTGATGACCGACTGGTAAAAGGTGTTCCAGTTGCCCGCAGCCACGTTGCGATTGTCCTGATTAAAGTTAGCCGCCGACCCCTGACCGCTGAAGGGCGTAATCATCTGCTTCACGATGGTGGTTTCGTAGCTGAGGTTGCCGTAGCCCGGAACACTGTTGAGGATGGCGGTATTCAACTGAAAGGCCGGTTCAACGCCCGTCAGTGCAATGGGGTTGACGTTCATCTGGTCGAACCCTTTGTCGCAGGAGACCAGCAGAAAGACAAGGAGGGTTAAGCCTGGTACGTATTTATGGATCGTTTTCATGATAGTCCGTTTTGATGGGTTGAGAATGTGGGCCGTGGGCACTTAAAAGCGGAGATTGAGATTGAAACCTACGCTGCGGGTGACGGGCAGTCCGGTGGCTTCGAGGCCAATCAGGTTATCGGACGGGAAGCCAAACTGCTCCGGGTGAATATTAGGTACCCATTTTTTGATCACCGCCACATTATTCGCCACGGCATTAAGCCGGATTCCCTTGATGAACGGAATCGTGGACGGGAGGAATTTGCTGAAGTCATAGCCCAGCGTGATCTGCCGCAACTGCCAAAGACCGGCATTGTACACAAACTCTTCGGCAATGTTCTGCGACCGAACGGTTTCGTAATACGCCTGCACGCCCGACTTGGTCTGGTTGACTTCGCCGTTTGGATTGACGCCGTTGCCAATGACAAATCCCTGCTCCCGGCCAACCAGCGTGGCTTTGTGCAAACCGTGCCGCCAGGCATTATGGTTCGAGCCGGAAATCATCTTATTCCCCAGCTTGAAGTCGATCAGAAACGACAGGCTGACACCTTTGTAAGTAAAGCTGTTGGTAATGCCGCCCACCCACAAGGGCAGGGCGCTACCAAAGCTGATTTGGGTGGGCGTTCGCAGGGGTCGCCCGTTGCCTACGTCAAACACCTGACGGCCCTGGGCGTCGCGGAGGTAACCGAAACCAAAGAGCTGGCCCATTGGCAAGCCCACCACCTGCCGGAGTTCGCCGGTAAAGTCGCCGGTGCCCACGGTGATCATGTTGTCGCTGACACTGGTGCCCAGATCAAGCACTTTAGTCTTGTTATAGGCCGCATTTACGTTCACATCCCAGTTGAAAGTAGCCCGCTTAAGGGGCGAGAACGTCAGCAGCATTTCGAACCCCTGATTCTGGCTTTTGCCAACGTTAATCAATTGTGTCAGGTAACCACCCGCATCGGAGGTTTGGGCTCGCAGGATCTGGTCGGAGGAGAGTTTGTCGTAATAGGTCAGGTCGAGTCCAATTCGATTGTTGAACAGTTTCAACTCCAGGCCGACCTCCTTTTCGGATACGCGCATGGGGCGCAGATTGGCGTTGGGCACCGTCGAACCGCTGATACTGGCCAGCGGCTGGGCGGTTCCACTGGGGGAGGGGAACTGCTGGGCATTGATTCCGTAAAACAGGTTGTTAGCGTAGGGTTGTACATCCGTATCGCTGCCCACTTCGGCGTAGGCTGCCCTGATTTTTCCGAACGAAATCCAGCCGGGCAGAGCATTGGCAAATGCTTGAGAAAATACAAAACTGGCGGTTACAGACGGATACAAAATGCTCCGGTTTTCGGCCGAAAGGGTAGAAAACCAGTCGTTTCGGACGGTTCCGTTTACGAACAGAAAGTCCTTGTACGATACCTCTGCCGAGCCGTAAACCGAGTTGACCTGACGCTCAGAAAATTCGTAGGTGGCGTCGCGCTGGCGTCCATTGCCGATGGTATATAGGTTGCGGGTGTAGAAATCCTGCACAAAGACGTTATGTCGGCTGATTCGACGGTACATCTGGTTACCCCCGGCATTTACGTTCACCCCGATAACGCCGAAGGTGCGGTTGGCACCCAGCAGAAAGTCGGTATTGAGTTCGCGGACGTTCCGGGCGTCCTGCACATACTGGCCATTCACGAAACCGGCGGGGGCTGCGGGCTGTCGCTGGCTGCCGGTGGGGAGGTTGTAATCCTGCTCACGCGAGTAGTAATCCTGACCTACCCGCGCCTGAAGAAACAGCCAGTCGGTAAAATTATAGCGGGCGGTCAGGTTACCGAAAATACGGTCGTTGCGAACATTCTCAAAGCGTTTGAGGGCGAAGTACGGATTGGTTCGGTTCGTGAACCTCGACCAGACGACTTCGTTGCCCTGGGCATCGGACGCGTATTTTTCCAGCAGATCCAGCGGCATGGAATTTGCCATGTTGAACAGCACAACCGGGCTATAATCCTGCTCGGCGATGTTCGGCGGATTGGTACGGGACTCGTTCGAGTAGTTGATGTTTCCCGAAACCGTCAGCTTTTTGGCCAGCGTTTGCGTAAATCCCAAGTTGATCGTTTTGCGGTTATAGCCCGAACCGGGCAGAATCGTCTTGTTGTCCAGATTGGAAAGCGACAGACTAAAGCCACCAAATTCGCCCCCCGACGACAGCGTAAGGGTGTTCGTCCAGGTTTGGCCGGTACGGTAATACTTCGTAATCTGGTTGCGCTGTGGCTCATAAGGCACTACCACGCCATCGAACAGAGTGTGGGTCATGCCCGGCTGAAATTTCTCACCAAAGCTCCACTGGCCCGACGTTGGAAAGGGGGCCGTGGGCCGAACGCCATTCTCGCCCTGCCCGTATTCGTACTGGTAATCGGTATAGTCCAGCGGGGTGTCGGTCGTGAAGTTGGTGTTGTATTCGAGACCGATACCTGACCCGGCTCCCCGGGTTTTGGTCGTAATCATGATAACGCCGTCTTTGGCGCGGGAGCCGTACAGCGCCGAAGCAGCCGCGCCTTTCAGCACGGTCATGGTTTCGATATTGTCGGGGTTGATGCTGCTCAGGCCGTCCCCGCTGTCGGAGGTGCGGTTGCTGCCTCTTTCCGATACATCGCCCCTGGCACCGTAGTTGGTGTTGTCGATAGGCACACCATTGACCACAATCAGCGGGGAGTTGTTGCCGCCAAAGGACGACTGCCCCCGTATCCGGATTTTGCTGGTTCCTGCGGGGCCTGACCCCAGGGACGTGATGTTTACTCCCGGAATTTTGCCTTGCAGGGCGTTCATGAAATTGGCGGTGCGGTTGATCGTGATTTGATCCGACGTGACCGTAGAGGTGGCATAGCCAATGCTTTTGGCCTGCTTTTTAATGCCCAATGCCGTTACAACCACTTCGCCCAGAGCTTTACTTTCGGGAGCCAGCGAAACGCGCACAACCGACTGGTTTCCAACAATTACCTCTTTGGCTTCGTACCCCACAAAGCTGAATACCAGCACGGGAGCGCCCTCATCGGGAATGTCGAGCTGGAAGTTTCCTTCGGCGTTGGTGGTGGTGCCGCGCTGTAATCCCTTTACCAGTACACTGACGCCCGGTAAACCAGCTCCTTTCTCATCGCTTACCTTCCCCGACACCAATCGTTTGGGCGCTACAGTCTCCATAACATTCTCTACCGGACTAATAAAGCCGGTTTGTGAGTTTGGTGGAACTACCGCCGACAAAACCAGTTTCCGGCCCACCAGCTCATAATCCACTTTCAGGGGTTTGAAATACTTGATCAGTACCTCTTCCAGCGTGGCGTTTGTGGCCTGGATACTTATTTTTTGCTTCGGCTCGATTACCTGCGAGCTGTAAACAAACTGCACACCGGTCGCTTTTTCAATCTCAGCCAATACCTTTTTGATCTCCTGATTTTCGGCATGAAGGGTCAGGCGTTTTTTCAGGTATTCCTGAGCGTTTGTCGAATGGGCGTACGACACACCCACAAGCAAGAACATAACTAAACTCTGTGTTAGTGAAAACCGCATAAGTTTTGCCCAGAATTGCCCGGAAAGGTGTTTGTTCATAGTTTTATAAGGGTTATACGTTCAGAATCAGGCTCTTTTGCGGAGCGGTTACTTTTGGGCGTGGACTCTCTGGGGACTGATCACGATCTGGCCATCGGTTATTTCGTAACTCGCGGAGGCTGCTTTACAAAGCAGATCCAGCTTTTCGTAGAGCGACTCGCTGGAAAGCGTAGCCGTGATCCGGCTGGCAGCAAAATTCTGCTCATCGAACTGAATTGGAATGCCGTAGCTTTTCTCCAACTCCCGTAAAATCACCGGCAAGGGCACTTCATCGTACACGAACGAAGCTTCTTTCTCGGATTTGATGAGCAACGACGGATTGGCTACCAGCGTTTTGGTGAGATTGCCCACTGTTTTTTCGAAGAGAGCGGCTTGGTTCGCGTAGAGAATTAGCCCGCTAACCTCCTTACTGACTGGTTCTTGTTTCGCTTTTGCCTTGTAGACCGACACTTTTCCCGAAAGTACCTGTACGGTGATGTTCCGGTCGAGGTCGAAGGCGCGTACGACAAAGCGGGTACCCAGCACTCTGGTAACCATTTCGCCGGTGAACACCATAAACGGCTGGCTTTGTCGCTTCACCGAAAAACTGGCCTCGCCGGTCAGGTACACAGTTCGTGAATTTCCCGTAAACTGTGCCGGGTACCGGAGTCGGCTTTTCGGGCTGAGCAGCACTTCAGAACTATCATTCAGGACCACCCGCAACGGCTGCTGCGTATCGTTGATGGTTTCAACCAGTTGTTTTTTGGAAGCTTCGGCCAGATGCGGGAAAGGCTGAATTAAGTCTGGTCGTGACAAATACCAGCTTATCCCTAAAACGACAGTCAGGAGCGTGGCAAGGGCTAATTTCCAGCGAAAGTCGAACGGGGAAACGGTTGACTGTTCGGTGTTTCGGGGTGCTTTCGCCGGGTGGCGGACGGGTATAAAAGCGCTTGCCCGTTCAATGAACCGGTTGGCTTCTTTTCTGACTTCGGCTTCGCTGAGCCGTTCGTCAGTAACATTCGTTGCCCGGATAAAGCGTTCGGCGTGTTTGAACGTCTCCCACTGTTCGGGATATTGCTGAAGAAAAGACAGCCAGAACGACTCGCGATTGCTGTTGCCCTGCACCCAGTCCCGAAAATCTTCGTCCTGAATAAAGTCGTCTATTGTGTATGATTCGTAAGGCTTCATGGCTGTTGGGTGCGTTCCAATGGGTTGATGATACCGTTAGCGGGCTGCTCAGGCTCCGGTCAGAAAGTAAAACACCAACCCAAGTCCATTGACCGTCCAGTTCTTTCGGAGGCTGTTGAGGGATTTCTGGAGCAGATTATACACCGATTGACGACCCAGATGCATGACATCCGCGATCTGTTCGAAACTTAGATTCTGGTAAAAACGAAGATAGATAAGCTCTTTCTGCCGGTTGGGCAGATGGTTGATGCCGTACTCCAGCTTGCGGGTCTGGTAGATTTCGTGCTCCTCTTCGATGAGGTGGACGTCGGCCGCAAATTCGACCGAGAACGCGTATTCATCGGAAACCGACGAATTATAGGCTGTTTGTTTTTTTGCCAGCTCCCGCAACATGCGGCTTTTGAGCACGACGAGCAGATATGCCCGCACGTTATCGACCGGGCGGATGGACTCCTGCATCTTCCAGAGGTTCAGAAAGATTTCCTGAATGCAGTCTTTCACAAACTCCCGGTCGGCATGGAGCCGCATACCCCAATGGAAAAGGTCGGAGTAATGACTTTGCATGATCTTCGCGAGGGCGTACATATCGCCCGACCTGTATTCCTGCCAAAGTTGTTGTGCGTCGTTTGGGGGTAGCCGTCTGCTCATTGCTCCATGGGGCTTTATACCATGAGCAGCTTTCAAAGGAAACTTAACCTCTGAATTAAGATTATTTTTTTATAAAATATGAAATAATTGTAATAAGTGGCTCTCTGAAGACTTTTCGGGCGGATATTTACAGGCCGGGGAGTTACCTGAAAAATCTATTAACCACAGAGACGGTCCGCCCTGCGGCACAGAGAACACTGAGCTGTAACTAGCCTGACACTAATACAGTGCGAGGGATCAGTCTATTCACTAATCAGTTTTTCTTCGCGGATAAATGAAATTAAGCCACTCCCAAAAATGGAATACGGCAGGGTGCTTATCGCTTAGTTTTGTGTGCGGACAGGTGCCGGAGTACCTTGAAATGTCAGCAGCAACGCCTTTACCTCGGCTACCTGCTCTTTCGGCACCGATGTTGCCCGCAGCAGAATCCGGTGATTGCCACTGGGTAATTCCAGCCTGCCCAGTGGCAGCCATGCCCATGCCTTCTCGTACACTTCCTTGCGCGGAATCCGGTCGGGGCTGGGTTTCAGGGGTGGGTCGAAGCTGCGGTTTATGGTTTGTTGCAGTGTTTGCTTATTGGTTGTAAGGGTAAGAATCGTTCCGCGAGCCGCATCGGGAGCGGTATACTGCAGGCTCAGTTGGTATGATCCAGGCCGCTCCACCACGACATCCCACCAAATTGAATCGGCGGGCGACTGCCAGTTGATGAGCCAGTCATTGGCCCAGCCGTTGCCCTGTTTGTACCGTATTTTACCCGAAAAGCGGGCTTCTGGTGCCTGCAACAGCACCCGCCGACCCGCCACCGCTGCGGGTCGGGAAAAATTTATACGTTGTGACGCATCCCGGAACCAGCGGTCGTAAGCAGCTTGCAGCGTTTTCACCTGCCGAGGCTCCCCAGCCGCCAAATCAGTCGTTTGAGAGGGGTCGTGGAGCATATCGTAAAGTTGGGTCTGCCCTTTTTGCCGTACCAGGCGGTATTGAGCCGTGCGAACACCCCCTGGCTCGGCAGGAAGTGGGTTCGTGGCTGTCCCGGCTACGTGTGTAAACAGCATTCGGTCGGGAAGTGTGTCCGTTCGGCCCGTTAACAGTCCCGCGAGGCTGTGGCCATCGAGTGGGTGGGCCGCCGTAAAGCGCAGAGCGCATAAGTCGACCAGTGTTGGCATCAGGTCGATGTGGGCCGCATTTGGTTTAATTTGGGTTTGGGGGCGGATAACACCCGGCCAGCGCACAAACAGCGGCACGCGCATACCCCCTTCGTCCACCGACCCTTTGATCCCCTTCATGTCGCCGTTGAAGCGGTGGCCGTTCGGGCCGTTGTCGGTCGCAAATACAACAATCGTATTTTGGGCCAAACCCAATTGGTCCAATCTTGTCAGCAGTCGCCCCACGTTATCGTCCAGGTTCTCGACCATGCCGTAGATGCTGGCTTCCTCATCGTTGAGGCCTTTTGCCTTGTACTTGTCAAAATAACGGTCGGGCACCTGGTGCGGGCTGTGGGGGGCGTTGAACGGTACATAACAGAAGAAAGGCCGGGATTTATTTTTGCCAATGAAGTGCAGGGCGGCATCGGTCAGTACGTCGGTAATGAATCCTTTTGTGGACACCATCCGGTCGTTATGCTGAAGGTCGGTATCGAAGTAATTATTCCAGTGGCCCGCACAAAAGCCCAGAAACTCGTCAAATCCCTGCCCGTTTGGGTCTTCGGGCGTGTGTTCGCCGTTGTGCCATTTGCCAAAACAGCCAGTGGCGTATCCGTTCTGACGAAACACCTCGGCCAGCGTGAGTTCATCGCTTCGCATTCGTTCCCAGCCCTGGGTCACAGATACCGTACCCGTGCGCAGGTGGTAGCGGCCTGTGAGCAGACTGGCGCGGGTTGGCGCACAAAGCGGGCTGACGAAAAAGCGGTCGAACTGCGCTCCGCTGTGGGCCAGCCGGTCGATGTTGGGCGTTTCAACGAATCGGTTACCATGCAAACTCAGGTCGCCCCAGCCCTGGTCGTCGGTTAGAATGAACAATACGTTTGGAGTTGCATTGGCTGTCGACGTGCCGATAGTCGGCCGCCGGGCGACCCATGCGCCGATGAGTAGCGCGGCCATGCCAATCCAGAAAGGAGGTTTCATGTCAAAAAAATTGTTGGTGTGTCGACGCATGGCTGGTAGCCGGTAATCTTTGTGATTAACCAGACTACAAATTCATGTCACTGTTTCCTGTAGGACTAAAACTACTGCATTCTTTCAACTTCTCAATCAAAGATCGTAACTCAACAGTTGGAACAAAGGCCACAAAATTGCGCTCACCAACAATAGAAACATGAGCAATAAGACAGGTACTTCGGGGAAATTGTCTACGGATAATGGAAATACCCGGGCAATTTTTAGGTATTTAGTATATATCAAAAACAAGCCAAGGCTATTAGAAGTGCTTTTCAACACAACATAGCCTTGGCTTACTCTTATACTGTAATCGGAATTAGTTCTGCAAAGTGCCCCCGCTGCTGTGTAGAGATTTATCTGGAAATCAATGGAGCGTCTGTGGCTACTAAAATGACCAACTATATAATCGGGCAAACTTAATTTTATTAATTACCGTGCCAGCTTAATACCTTTTCCGGCTACCCGGCCAAAATAGTAGTTAACGCCAATTTTTACCCGATTCCCTTTACCCCGGCTCACAGTTGGGTCAATTTTGTTGTAAAAGCTGCTTTCGTAGGATATTTCGGCCCCCAGGCGGTGCAGGATCCAGGCCATAGCGCCAATTTCGAGACCTACGCTGGTGTATTTGAATTTTGTATCGGCAGATGTATTTTCCGAGAACTCTCGCCCACTGTTCAAACTAGCTCCGACGAAGCTACTGATACGAGTTCGGAACGGGTAGTACCGGGCAAAGGCACCTACCTGACGAGAATGGTACTTGTTGCCTACCAGCCGGTCGGCATCATAGCGCAGCCCGGCCGCAAAACCCGGCTGGAAAAAGTACCCGATCCGCGAATTGAACGCCAGGTAAACTTTTCCGTCGGTAGCGCCCATACCTAAGCCGCCACCCACAAAAAGGTTGTTTGGCTGAAACCAGCTTAATTGGTTTGCCTGCTGATAGCTAATGGATTTGTCAATCTCTTCTTCCACTTTCTCACCAGCTTCGTTTGCTTTCTGACGAACTTCCTGCTTTGTTTTTTCGTCAATCAGCGGTTTCTCCTCCTTGGAGGACTCGGTTCTATTTTGAGCCATGCCCGTAATCATCAGGCCCATCAATAGTGTTGAGGTTGTAAGTAGTTTCTTCATCGTCGTTGAGTTAAATTTCTTTCAATACTGTCCTATTAACCACACAACCCCCATAAGGTTTGTGTAACGAAGGCTCTGTTAGGAATAGCGCACAAAAAAAGAACGCCCTTTCCAATTCAGAAAAGGGCGTTATATAAAGTTGCCGGGCGGTGGTAGTACTATTTCTTCAACTCGTCAATGAGCGAGGCTACCTGTTCGATAGAAACGGCCGGAAAGTTAGCAATCCGAATTTGGGAATCCTTGAATTTACCGTAGCCGCTGCCCACGATCATATTAATCGATTTAGCCGCAGCGATAACATCTGCCGATGCCTTTGGTTTGTCGGGCGTTCCGGTAGTTGCCACAATGACCGTTTGCGAACGGTGACGTTCCTGACTCACGAAAGGGGACAGGGTATCGGATGTTTCCAGGAATTTATAGAGCATCCGGGCCTTTTCTTCCGTCTGCTTCCGCATCGTGTCAATACCGATCCGGTTGAAATCTTCGGCAATTTTGCCCAGAATATAAATGTACAGAACGTTGGGCGTAGCGGGTGTTTCGAACGTTTTGTAATGCTTCCAGAGCGTAGGCAGGGTGTGGTGCGCGCCGATCGTGAGCGACTCGTTCTTTTCCAGCCGCTCGGCTTTGACCAGACAATTCTGGCTGGCAATCCAGACGCCCAGACCGGCGGGCATACCAAACGCTTTCTGAACCGAGAAAAATGCCGAGTCGATCAGGCTAAAATCAAGGTCGGGGTAGGGGGCCGAGGAAACGGTGTCGATGCAGAATAACTTCTTTGGGTATTTGCGCTTGAGCTTGTGCATTTCGCTCGTCCGCATCTGCACACCCGATGAGGTTTCATTATGCGTCAGGCAAACCAGTTCCGCGTAGGCAGGAATCTCCACGTCGGCAGCATCGAACCCTTCGCCAAACGGTTTCTCCAGCACATGCGCGTGTTTGTGAAGCGCGTTGGCATAATCGTAAAATTTCTGGGAGAACGAGCCATTCACGAGGTGAAAACTTTCGTGCTCCACGCAGTTCAGGAGTACCCGCTCCCATACTTCCGAAGCCGAACCGGTAAAGAAAATACCATGCGTTGATGGAATGCTCAATAACGTCCGCAGTTGTTCATCGGCAAACTTATAAATGTCACGAAACCGCTGACTCCGATGCGAGATCGAGCCAATCTGTTCGTCCATTGCCGTTTGCAGGTGTTGAGAAAACGTTGGGTATAACTCGGCCGGGCCGGGCGTGAAGTAGGTGTTTTTCATTTTTGAATGAGCGAATGAATGAATGAGTGAATGGGCTCGTCGATACAATTGGCTCATTCACTCAGTCACTCAGTCAAAATTTAGTACAGCAGTCGGAATTTGATCGTGTTGTCGATGCCTTTCAGTTCTTCCACCACTTCGTCGGCGTATTCTTTGGCAACGTCGGTAATTACGTAGCCTATTTTCTCATTGGTTTTGAGGTACTGGCCGTGAATGTTGATGTGATACTTGGCAAAGATGGTGTTCATGTTGGCCAGAATACCCGGAACGTTGGCGTGAATGTGCAACAGGCGGTGCGCCCCTTTCAACAGCGGAAGTTGCAGCTCGGGGAAGTTGACACTGCCGTAGGTGCTACCATTGTTGATGTATTCGAGTAGTTTGCCCGGCACAAAGCTCCCAATGTTCGCCTGGGCCTCCTCCGTGCTGCCGCCGATGTGGGGCGTCAAAATCACGTTGGGCAGGTTACGCAGTGCACTCATGAACTCTTCGTTGTTTGTCTTCGGCTCGTACGGAAACACGTCGACACCCGCACCGGCAACCTTACCCCGCTCAATGGCGTCGACCAGCGCCGGAATATCCACGATATGCCCGCGCGACAGGTTCAGGAAGATGACGCCGTTTTTCATCAGCCCGAATTCGCGGTAGCTGATCAGGTTTTTGTTTTCCTTCCGGCCGTCAGTATGCAGACTGATGATGTCCGAAATGGACAGCAGTTCGTCCAGCGATTTACATTTGCGGGCATTTCCCAGCGCCAGCTTGTCGACGGCGTCGTAGAAATACACTTCCATGCCCAGAGCTTCGGCCACAACCGATAGTTGGGTGCCAATGTTGCCATAGCCCACCAGGCCGAGTTTTTTGCCCCGTACCTCAAAGCTGTTTTTCGCTGATTTGTCCCAGCCGCCCTTGTGCATCAAGTTACTCTTGGGCACAATGCTGCGGATCAGCATGATGATCTCGCCGATGGCCAACTCCACCACCGAGCGGGTGTTACTGTAGGGGGCGTTGAAAACGGCAATGCCTTTTTCGGTGCAGGCGTCGAGGTCAATCTGATTGGTGCCGATGCAAAACGCACCAATGGTCATCAGTTTATTGGCATGTTCCAGTACGCGTGCGGTTACATTGGTCTTGGACCGAATACCCAGAATAGATACGTCGCGGATGGCTTCGATCAGTTCATCTTCATCCAGCGCACCTTTGCGAATTTCCACGTTAAACCCTTCCTGTTCAAACAGTTGAATGGCATTTGGGTGAACGTTTTCCAGAAGCAGCACTTTAATCCTGCTTTTCGGGTACGATTGGCTGCGGCTCAGGTTGTTGTGGTACAAAAACTCATCGAGCGAAGGCGCTACGTGATCGGCGTGCTCCACCACGCGAGGGCGCATCACGTTTTCCGTAAACGCATAAAAGCGATTGGCCAGACCAGAGGCTTTGATTTCGTAGTCGGTATAACCATCCCCAATGACGTACACTTCGCCATCGAGGTGCAGGTTGCGGATCACCTGCGATTTGCCGCCATTGGCCGAGAGTGGGTTTTGAGCGTCGAATCCCACGATAGCCCCGCTCTCATCGAACTCGAACGTATTGGCAAACACATTCTCCGCATGAATGCCCAACGACGTGACAATAGGGACGATAAACTCCTTAAACCCATTGGAAACGATATAGATCGAGTCGGCATTCTCGGACAGAAATTGCCTGTTCCGCTGAAAGGAATCCGAAATTTTTCCCATGAGGGTTTCGATCAGGGCGGGTAATTGACTTTTATGGGCTTTCAGCAGGTGCAGCCGTAGCTTGAGTGAATCGGTAAACGAAATTTCTCCCGACATTCCTCGGTCGGTGATTATCTTGATTTCATTCAGCACATCATCCCGGTCGGGCCGACCAGTGAGTGAGATTTCGCCCAGCACGTCAAGCGCTTCTACCTTTGTAAGGGTACTGTCGAAATCAATGATGTAATACGTCTGTTCGAGTGGTTTGGTGAGCATCAGATAAGTTAGCTATCCCCAACTAAATGCGGGGCAATCGGTGTACGAATTCTACGAGTATGGTCTTTAGTTCGTGATTGTCAAAAATTGCAACGCCCGCTCTTCCGACCAGTACGTGCCCTGAATTCCTTCTTTCCGGGACGGGAAGCCGCAGTGACCACCTTGTACCGGAAACTCCATCCAGACGTTGGGTAGTTCCCTGCCCAACGCTTCGGGAAAACATTCGGGCGATAGAAACGGGTCATTTTTGGCGTTCACGAGCAAGGTTGGAATGGCAATGTCTGGTATAAATTGTAATGAGCTGCTTCGCGTGTAATAGTCGGTTACGTCCTTAAATCCATTCATCGGTGCCGTAAACAGGTTGTCGAATTCACGAATATTACGGGCTTTGGTTACCGCTTCGGTTGGGAAAACCCCCGGCATCAGCGACGCTTTCTGCAAAATCTTTCGTTTAAGGGTGCGATTAAACCGATAATTATAGACCAGGCTGTCCCATCGTTCGAGCCGACTGGCTGAGCCCATCAAATGAACGGGTACGGAGAAAACAGCGGCTTTTTTTACTGCCGGATGCAGCGCCTGTCCCTGTTCACCAATGTATTTTAAGGTGACGTTGCCGCCAGCGCTAAACCCCATGAGGTAAATAGTCTGGTAGCCTTTCGAGAGGGCGTGTTGAATGATGAAGTGTAAATCGCCCGTTTCGCCAATGTGGTAAAACCGTTGCTGCCGGTTTAACTCGCCACTACAGGAGCGGTAATGCCAGGCCAGACAGTCGAACCCGTGTTTTGTCAACTGCCGAACCATCCCCGCTAAGTAAGAGCTGGTGGAACTCCCCTCCAGCCCGTGGGAGAGAATGATAAGGGAGGAGTTAGGAGTTAGGAGCGAGCGGCCGGCGTTCCGGGAGTGAGGAGTTGCTGACGCGTCAGCCCTCCTCACTCCTAACTCCTCGCTCCTAACTCCTAAAGAAAAACCCCAATCCAAATCCAGAAAATCATCATCCGGGGTTTCGATGCGTTCGCGGACGTAGGTAACCTGTACCTTGCGAAACAGCGAGGGAATGATGGTTTGCAGGTGGCCGTTCCATAACCGGATAGGCGGCTCATAACTTGATGGGGCAATCAGCGGCATTACGAACGCGGTCGATTGAAGCCGCAAAGGTAAAGGTTCTGAAATGTAGAAGCTTGATAAATGACAAAAAACATAGTTTTGTCCGGTATTATTATAAAATAGCCAGTCAGTTACATTTCTTAACGTGCCAAGAAATGTAACTGACTGGCTTGAGACCAAGATAGACGGCTTTACAGGGCCAGTTCTTTCTCTGTGACAATGGTAAGAACTTCCGGGTCTTTGAGCCGAACCGCTAAGCCCAGGGTTTTGGGAACTTCGTAATGGAAGAAGAATTTCATGGTGTGAATCTTTCCTTCGTAAAAGACCAGATCATCGCCTTGTGGATTCTGCGTGAGCAGCAACTGTTTGGCAACCACGGCCTGTTTTAGCCACTGCCAGGCAATGACAACGATTCCGAATAATTCCAGGAACAAGGTTGCGTCGGAGAGGTAGCGTTCAATATCACCTTTCAGTGCGTGGGGCATCAGGCTGCCCATGACCTCCTGTGTGCGTTTGAGTTCGGCAGTGAGCTGGTCGGCGTAGGGTTTCAGATCGTCGAAAGTGCTGGCTTCGGCGATTAGTTTGCTTATTTCGGCAAAAAGAAGCTGGGGCGCTTTGCCACCTTTTATGGTCATCTTCCGACCTAATAAATCCTGGGCCTGAATCCCCGTTGTGCCTTCGTAGATGGGCGTAATGCGGATGTCGCGGTACAACTGCTCGACGGGAAAATCTTCCGTAAAGCCGTAGCCGCCAAACGTCTGCAAGCTCTGGCTTACCGACTGTACGCCCATTTCGGACGGGTAGGATTTCGCCACGGGCATCAGCAGATCGAGCAGTAGAAAAGCGTTTTCTTTTTCCTCGCCCTCCGCAACTTCGCTGATGTCGTATAAACGGGCAGCTTCAATCAGCAACGAGAGCGAGCCTTCCGTTACGGCTTTCTGGAAAAGGAGCATCCGCCGAACATCGGGGTGATTGATAATGGCGGTTTGGGGCGCATCGAGGAGGTTTTTCTGGTTAAGCCGCCGACTTTGAGGGCGCTCCTTTGCGTATTCTAGCGCGGCATGGTAAGCAGCGGTAGCAATGGCCGCTGCCGTCATGCCAACCCCGATGCGGGCTTCGTTCATCATCTGGAACATGTACGGCAGGCCCTGGTGCGGCTGACCAACGATAAATCCGATGGTGTCGTCGCTGGTGCCCATGGTCAGGTGCATGGCGGGTACGCCTTTCTGCCCCATTTTATGATAAACGCCCGTTGAGGTCACGTCGTTGTCGACGAAGCCGCCGTTGCCGTCGGGCCGGTATTTGGGTACCACGAACAGCGAAATACCTTTAGTGCCTTTGGGTGCACCGTCGATTCGGGCCAGCATCAGGTGAATAATATTGTCGACGGCATCGTGGTCGCCCGCCGAAATAAAGACCTTCTGGCCCTTGATCTTGTAAGCGCCCGGCCCGAACTGGTCATCGGGTAGCGGAGTGGCCGACGTCGTTACGTCAGACAGCGACGAACCTGCCTGGGGCTCCGTCAGGGCCATAGTTCCCTGCCAGGTACCGGCGAGCATGTTGGGTACGTACGTTTCGCTGAGTTGGGGCGAGCCAAAAGACGTGATGAGGTGAGCCGCTCCGGACGTCAGCCCCGTATACATCATACCGTTGTTAGCCGCCATTAGAATAAATCCAACGCAGGAACTGATCATTTCGGGCAGTTGCTGCCCACCGTGCTCAAAGGGAAATCCTGCTCCGATGAGTCCGGCTTCGCCTACGGCTTTTAAATACTCTTTTACCTTTGGGTGTACTGTTACCTGCCCGTTTTTAAGTTCGGGCTGGTTTTTGTCGACATCCTTCAGGTACGGGTGCATGAGCGTATCGGCAATGTAGGTAGCCGAGTCGAGCACGAGGTTAAACGTTTCGCGGTCGTGCGCGCTGAAATAGTCGTATTTGGTTAGCTCCTCAGCTTTGAATACATCGTGCAGGAGAAACTGGAGATTGCGTTTACTAAAGTAGGTCGTTGCCATAGGGGCCAAACAAGTTGGAAAAGGTATGCTTACATACGATTATTCCCCTAAAATTACCTGCTTTTGGATTTGATTGGTAATAGAACGCTGATTTTTATAATTTTTAAGTGTCGTAATGCTTTAAACCAGTGCGTAGTTTGTATTGTACCGTTTGCAAATTATATCCAGACGATAAGGCTATTGACCATTAATGTTCTGGTAGTAGATGTACCGTTCTCAGAAAACTATCGTTTACTTTGTAACGTTTATAGAGTAATAAACGATAAACCAATCCAATTCATTAGCACATGAAGAATCTATTTGCCCTTTTTACTTTTCTATTTGTCCTGGTATCCGTTGTTCAGGCGCAGGACAATAAAGCACCTGCAAGTCCAAAAGTGACGGTCGAAAGTCCAGACAAAAACATCAAAGTGGTTTACGGTCAACCCTCTAAAAAAGGTCGGGTTATTTTTGGAGCCGACGGGTCGAACAGCCTGGAGAAATATGGTAAAGTATGGCGCACCGGCGCAAACGACGCCACTGAAGTCACCTTCAAGAGTGATGTCATGTTTGGTGGTAAAATGGTGAAAGCGGGTACGTATACACTGTTCACGATTCCTGGCGAAAAGGAGTGGAGTGTTATCCTGAACAGCACACTAGGTCAGTGGGGAGCGTATGATTATGACAAAATCAAAGGAACGGATGTTGCCATGATCAAAGTACCCGTTTCGATGAACAAAACGCCCATCGAAAAGCTGACGATCACACCTGCGAACAGCAGCATTTCTATTGCTTGGGACAACATGACTATTGCGGTGCCTGTTATGAAACACGGCTGAGAAAACGGCCCGAAATAACAAAGTAATTCAAAAAAACAGGTCTCATTTTTAAGTGAGACCTGTTTTTTTTGTTATATGGTTGTTACACAGGGGATTATGATTGGTTTGTGAGGTGATAAACGTAAAACTTGTTCTTTGCGTATCTCCTTTGTTCCATTTAATAACTGTTTGTTAATTAAATTGCGCCTAAGTAATTAACAAACAAACGTTTATCACGTTATTTGTAAAACGCTCTAACGGATACCAGATGATGAAACGCTACTTGCTGTATATACTGCTCGGCTTAGTTGTTATGCCTGCTTTTGGACAGGGAGTAACGGACTATTACCGGTTGCCGGAGCGAAGTCATCAATATGACCGGCTGCTCACCCGTTACGGTGGTCCCTACATTCAAAGTCGCTGGTATGCTTCTTTGGAGGGATTTATCCGGACAGACCGCGCCAAACTCGATAACACCTTAAACGGCCTTATTGAAAGCGATTTAGTGGGTAAACCGGGTTGGGGTGCGGTTGTTGGTTGGGTATATCGTGAACGGTGGGCTGTAGAAGGCGGCTACGCTCGAATGCCTATTCACACACAAGTGTCGGTAACGAGTGCAAACTCCCCGCTGGTATTCCGCTACAGCAACGCTCGTAACGCATTTGTTTTACGCGGGAAACGCCTTGTTTTATCGACAAGTAAGCCCTGGCTTCGGTCCGGTTTGTGGTTGAGTGGCGGATTGTGGGTTGTTCCCAATACGGGTCAGCAGGAAGGTCGCTTCTCCTTGATCGGCTATAGTTATTACGGGCGTCGGGAAACCCCCGATACGCTCCGCCTGACCAGCCAGACGAATACCAACGTGAATTTAACGGCTCTGGCCGAAGTGGGTGCCGAATACAACGTGCGCTTGAGCAAAGCTGTAGACCTCGGCTTTTCGGTTCGTCGGTTCTGGGGGATCGGCAGTGCTTTGACGACCGATGTTACGTATAGCATTAATCGTACGGCTGTTCAACAGGCTCAGCTTTCCGGCTCCGGTACGGGCATGAGTTATGGCATGACGCTCCGGTATACTTTCTCGACAAAACGAAAGTTAGGCAACGCGCTGGACGTTCGCGGGAAAACATCACGACTGTAATAGTGTCAATCGCTAGTTCCAGACATCCCGAAAATCATAAGCAAACTGCCGGAAGGTTATTGGCGGGCGTTTTAGTAAGCGTTCTGTTTCGGACGTAAGCCCTCCTGCCTTGCCTAGTTTTGATACGGTATAAAGGGCCGTCATAATCAGGGTAAAGCCAAGGGGAAGTTTTTCATGCTGCCATTTCTGCCAGACGAAACTCAGAATTGATGGATTCCGGTACGTTATTTTTCGGCCAAGTACGTCCGTCAATATCTGCCCTATTTCGGTATAGGTCAACGCTTCGGAGCCGGTTAACTCGTAGCCCTTGTTTATAAATTCGTTCGGCTCACCCGTTAGCACTAAAGCCGCAATGGCGCTAATATCCCGCACGTCAATGAAACTGGTTCGACCCTGACCGGCAGGTACGAAAATCTCATCTCGAAGCCGGATTTCGTCCCGGTGCGTTGTACTTAAGTTCTGCATGAAAAAACTCGGCCTTAGGAACGTATATGGCAAGCCCGCTTCCCGAATCAGCTTTTCAATTTTATGATGGGGTGTTACGGGGTTATTTTCAACGCCCTGTAAAGACAAAAAGACCACTTGCCGGATTTTAGCCCGTTGCATGGCATCTATAAACGGCTTAAAGTACTTATCGACGTCGGCCAGTTGCGGGGGACGAACCAGCAACACACGGCTCACACCCGCTAGAGCGGCATCGAATGTGGCCGCATTTTCGAAATCAAGGGAAATGGTTTCGTCGGCCTCAATATCCGGTTGTCCGGTTGATTGAGTGAGGGTACGTAATCCTGCTATAAACGTAAAATTTTCTTTATCCCGGTGTTTCATCAGCTCGGTCAGGGTTTCCAACCCTACATTGCCGGTAGCTCCGGTAATGAGTATGCGTTCAGTCATCATCGGTGAGAGGAAGTTTTATTAGTCAATAAGGATAAAAGTAGAACTTTGTCTTTTATGTTAGCACCATACTCGTGGTCTGCGTCATCACTTATTTTAACTGCTCATTACAAATGAATCGTTTGACAGGACGTTTCTTCTTCTTAAGCTTTTTTATTGTTCAAACGGCCCTGGCTGATGTTCGTTTACCGAACGTTTTTGGCTCACACATGGTCTTGCAGCGCCGAAAGCCGGTACCCGTCTGGGGATGGGCCGATGCCGGTGAAAAAGTAACCGTAACCCTCGCCAGTCAGACCAAGACCACCAAAGCGGGCAAAGATGGGAAGTGGCGCATCTCCCTCGACCCAATGGAGGCCGGTGGCCCATATCAACTGCTGGTAAAGGGCAAAAAAAACACCGTTACATTTGATGATGTACTGGCGGGCGAGGTCTGGATTTGCTCCGGTCAGTCCAATATGGAGTGGCCCCTGGCCGCGGCCGCCAATGCTAAGACAGAAATCCCGATTGCGAACTTCCCCAATATCCGGCAGTTATTAGTTAAAAAAGACCTTAGCCTGACACCTAAAGAAAATATCGAGGGAAACTGGAGTGTATGTACACCGGCAACCGCTCCCCAGTTTACAGCTGTTGGGTACTTTTTTGCCAAACAACTGCAAAAAGAACTGAACGTCCCCATCGGGTTGATCAACACCTCCTGGGGCGGTACACATTCCGAAACCTGGACAAGTCGCGAAGCCATGAACCAGCATGACGAACTAAAACTGGTAGCTGGTAAATTGCCTGCCACAGATGAAGAGGTGATTAGAAGTGGTGCAGCACGTACACAAGCTTTATTGAAAACGCAACAGGGTGGACTGCCAACGCCCGTCGAAGAACAGACCTGGGCCAGTGCTGCGTTGAATGATAGTGACTGGAAATCCATGAACATGCCCGGCGACTGGGAGTGGGGCGGCTTACCGACATTGGATGGTGTGGTTTGGTTCCGGCAGGAGATTACAGTTCCCGAAGGTAGTAAGCTGCAAAAAGTAACGCTGCATATGGACTCGGTCGACGATAATGATTCAACATTTGTCAATGGCCAATTAGTGGGCAGTACCAAGGGGAGAGGTGCCCGCGTATACACGCTACCCGAAGGCTTGCTGAAGCCGGGCCGGAATGTAGTAGCCGTCCGCGTAACGGACACGGGTGGAAGCGGAGGCCTTATGGGTGATCCCCAAAAGCTAAACTTATCGGGCGATGGCCTTCTGATTCCGCTGGCGGGTAAATGGAAATACCGGGTTGCCAATGTGTTTGCCTCGTCGTACAAACCGGGTCCAAACACCTACGCCACGCAGCTTTTCAACGCCATGCTTAATCCGCTCATCCCGTACGCTGTTCAAGGCGCTATCTGGTATCAGGGTGAGTCAAACGCGGGTCGCGCGTACCAATACCGGAAAACGTTTCCGCTCATGATCCAGGACTGGCGTCAGCATTGGGGGTATGATTTTCCATTTCTGTTTGTTCAACTGGCCAGCTTTAACGCGGCCAACGGAGACAGTCGGCATGGGAGTAACTGGGCCGAACTCCGGGAAGCGCAGACGTTGACCCTTCAACTGCCCAATACGGGCATGGCCGTAACGTCTGATATTGGCGAGCGGTCGGATATTCATCCAAAGAATAAACTGGATGTTGGCAATCGCTTAGCTGCCGAAGCCATGCGGGTTGCTTATGCCAAAGCAGGGGATGCTTCGCGCGGACCCATGTTCGAGAAAATGACCGTTGATGGCAACCGGGCTATCGTAACGTTTCGCAGCGTGGGCAGCGGTTTGGTCGCTAAAGATAAATATGGGTATCTGAAGGGCTTTGAAGTAGCCGGTGCTGATCAAAAGTTCTACTATGCCAAAGCCGAAATTCAGGGAAATACGGTTGTTGTTCACGCCGATTCCGTGACAGCACCGATGGCCGTTCGGTATGGTTGGGCCGATGATAACGGCGATATAAATCTGTACAATCAGGAAAACTTCCCGGCGGTGCCCTTTCGTACCGACACCTGGAAGGGAATTACTGAGGCTGCTAAGTTTGGGGATCAATCTTAACCAGGATTTTTATGATTTTGCTGACAGACTATGATGTTAACAGGTAGCTTCTCCTGAAGGTAAAATCACAGTCTGTTAGCAAAATCATAAAAATCCTGGTTCTGACTACTGTTTACTTTCCTGCTTCCGCATCGGCATGCTGTCGATGGTTCTGAACAGCTCTTTTACGTCAATGGGTTTGTGGTAGGTTTGCTTCACGCCACCGTCTTTGCCAATCAGCCAGGCGACAAAGTTATCGGAAGGGTTGAGCTTGTAGTCATGCATCAGAAACTGGCGGTCGGGTTCCATTACCAGCGACGCTACCAAAACAATTACGTCCAGATCACGCTCATCTAAACCGGCTCGTTCTTCATTCAGGGCTTCCTGTTGCTCTAGGCTATAATGCTGGGCATCGTCGCGGCTATAGATCAATAATACGCGCCGATGGTCTTTCTTCTCGGTCAATATCGCTTTGAGCGATTTTTGCTGATTTGCTACACTTTCCATAACAAAGGTTAATCCCATTAGCAGGATTGTCAACGATATCAACCAATAGCTTCGCATAGTGTTTGCTGTAAAGCGGCTTCCCGGCCGCTGTTTGTTGATACATTGGCGGCCGGGAAGCCGCTTTTTTATAAATCTTCCAGACGTTCCAGCATCAGGATCGACCCTTGCGGAACGATTACGTATTGCTCACCTTCGTACTGCAATTCGATGGCGTTGCGTTGTAAGTAAAGCGCTACATCGCCTTCCTGCGCCTGAAGCGGCATGTATTTTACTTTCTCTTCGGTTTCCTTCCAGGGCTCATCCTCAGCTTGTGAAGGAATGGGATAACCCGGACCTACTTTAATAACATACCCGGACTGAACTTGTTCTTTTTCCTGCACCGTTGGTGGCAAATACAGGCCACTCGTTGTGCGGTCGGATGGGTCTTTGGGTTTAATCAGAACCCGGTCGCCTACCACGATCAGGCGTTTCAGTTTATTGTCAGGAGTAATGCCAATCATAGTAATCAAGAAGAGTAAGTCGTTCGTCTAAAGCTGTCAGAGGCTGGTCAAAAATCGGGCAAATCTCGATAGCAAGTCAAAATGTCAGCGAAATGGCACAATAGGCTGACTACCAATAACTGACAAATTTTCTTAGGGAACCGGGTCGTAGCCATGACTGCCCCACGGATGGCAACGGCCCATTCGCTTCAGGCCCATCCAGCCACCGCGAATAGCACCGTGTTTCTGGATAGCCTCCACCATGTATTGCGAACAGGTGGGTGTATATCGGCAGGCATTCGGGAAGTAGGGCGATACCATGGCCTGGTAAATTTTGACCAGCCCGATCAGAATTGACTTCATCATGAACACGTAAACACGAAAACAACCAAAAACTTTCCCGCAATCTGTATCTTTGCCAATATCCCGTGTAATACACTCTTTTCTCATGCTTCAATACGTTATCTGGGAGGTTAATCCCGAAATTTTCCACGTTGGCTCATTCTCGGTGCGCTGGTACGGGTTGCTTTTCGCACTGGGTTTTTTGATCGGTATGCAAATCATGAGCTATGTTTTCAAGAAAGAAAATAAGCCTCTTGCCGATACCGATTCGTTATTGATTTACATGGTCGTCGCTACCATTCTGGGGGCTCGTATTGGCCATTTTCTGTTTTACGAACCGGAGGTGTTGTTGCATCATCCGCTAACCGTTGTTACCCCGCCCTTTGCGGGATTAGCCAGCCACGGCGCTTTAGTTGGTATTTTACTGGGTCTTTGGCTCTATTCCCGTCGCAAGGAAAGCCGCCTGACGAATCAGACATTCTTGTGGGTAACCGACCGTATTGCTATCGTGGTGGCACTGGCCGGAGCCTGCATCCGGTTTGGTAACCTGATGAATTCGGAAATTGTGGGTCGTCCAACGGATGTGCCCTGGGCGTTTGTATTCATGAACAACAACGAGTACGCCAAAATACCCCGCCATCCGGCCCAATTGTACGAGTCGCTGTCGTGTCTGGTTCTGTTCTTTGGCCTGTTGTGGTTCTGGAATCGGCATAAAGAGCGGACGCCACGGGGGAGTATGCTCGGTATATTCCTGATCTGTATTTTCGGACTCCGCTTCTTCTACGAATACCTGAAAGAAAACCAGGTTGCGTTCGAGGATAGTTTACCACTTAATGTTGGGCAACTTCTAAGTATTCCGGCTGTATTGTTGGGTATTTATTTTCTTGTTCGCAGCTATCGCCTGCCTGTTCCGACTTCTGTTTCGGAGGAACCGAAAACAGTTCAGTCGTAGCGCCGACCGTTCTTTATAGGTGAGAAACCTAAATGCTCAATAAGATGGGTTCACGGAAATGGTGTATTTTTGACGGTGTCTTACCTCAATCATACACTTCATTCTGTGAACCCATCTTCGTTTAGGTTACGAAAATTACTACCCGCCTTACTCATTGGCTTTATTACCGTTGAGGCAACCGCTCAGGTGCCCGGCCGTCAACTGCACTGGACCACCGATGGCAATGCCTACGCAGCGGTTGAACAGGGTGATCTGGTAAAAACGGACATCAAAACGGGCCACAAAGCTGTTTTGCTGGGAAAAGATAAACTTCGTCGGCCCGGCAGTGATCAGCCTATGCCCGTGGCTGATTTTGCGTTCACCCCCGACAGCGCATCTGTACTGGTTTTTACGAATACCGCCCGTGTTTGGCGATACAACACCAAAGGCGATTATTACCTGATAAACCGGGCGAGCGGACAGGCCCGGCAATTGGGGCAAACGGCCGGAACCGTCAGCAAACGACCTAGTCAATCGTTGATGTACGCAAAACTGTCGCCGGATGGGCGGATGGTGGGTTATGTGAGCGAGCATAATCTGTTTGTTGAAGACGTAGCCAGCGGAAAAACTACCCAGCTGACGACAGACGGCACCCGCAAACGTATCAACGGCACATTCGACTGGGTGTATGAAGAAGAGTTCGGTTGCCGGGATGGGTTCCGGTGGAGCCCCGACAGTAAACAGATTGCTTATTGGCAGGTAGATGCTACCAAAATCAGGGATTACCTGATGCTGAACACCACCGATTCGGCCTATTCGCACGTGGTTCCGGTCGAGTACCCGAAAGTGGGCGAAAGCCCTTCGCCCACTCGCATTGGAGTGGTTTCGGTAACGGGCGGCCGGAATGCCGTACCACCAACAACCTGGCTTAATATCCCCGGCGATTCGCAGCAACATTATTTGATTCGTCTGGAGTGGTTGCCCACCGGTGGCAGCGTGATTGTACAGCAACTGAACCGCAAGCAGAACGAAAGTAAGCTGTATGTTTGCAAGGCGGGTGGTGCATCCGTCACGCCAATATATACCGAAACGGACAAAGCCTGGATTGATGGCAAAGCCCGCTGGAGCCGCGATGATCCAAGCGGCTGGGAGTGGCTGGAAAATGGCAAATCGTTCGTGTGGGTGTCGGAAAAAGACGGCTGGCGTCACCTCTATCGAATCAATGTCGATGGAAAAAAAGAAACCCTGCTGACACCAGGCGCGTACGATATTGCCACCATCAGCCACATCGACGAACCGACCAATAGAATCTATTTCATAGCGTCACTGGAGAATACGAACCAGCGGTACCTGTATCGGACCAGTTTGGACGGAAAAGGCAAAGCCGAGCGCATAACCCCCGCTGGGCAATCGGGAACGCACAACTACACGATTTCGCCAAACGGGAAGTTCAGCCAGCATACGTTCACGAACTACCAAACGCCACCTACGCGGGAATGGGTTAGCTTGCCCGACCACAAAGCGGTTAATGAAGCCGAAAGTATTGCCGCCCGTGTGAAGCCGGTTGCCAAATCGAACATCAGTTTCTTTACGCTGAAGACCGAAGACGGCGTTTCGCTCGATGGCTGGATGGCCAAGCCTACTGACTTCGATAGCACGAAGAAGTACCCGGTTGTCTTTTACGTTTACGGCGAACCAGCGGGTAGTACAGTGAATGATGACTTTTCCATCGGTCAAAATCGGCTCTTTCAGGGCGACATAGCTAAGTCGGGCTACATCTACGTGGCCCTCGATAACCGGGGAACGCCCAACCTGAAAGGAGCGGCCTGGCGCAAGTCGATCTACCGGCAAATTGGGCGCGTCAACATCCGCGATCAGGCGATGGGAGCCCGGAAGTTATTTTCTCAACACGCGTTTATCGATACCAGCCGCGTCGCCGTTTGGGGATGGAGTGGGGGCGGGTCCACAACTTTGCACCTGTTATTTCAGTACCCGGACATTTATAAAACAGGCATTTCCATTGCCGCCGTTGGTAATCAATTGTTTTACGACAACATCTACCAGGAACGGTATATGGGGATACCACAGGAAAACCGGGAGGATTTTGTAGCGGGTTCGCCCATTACGTACGCCAAAAATCTACGGGGTAATCTGCTCTACATCCACGGTACCGGCGATGACAACGTACACTATGACAATGCCGAAGTGCTTATTAACGAGCTGATCAAACATAACAAGCAGTTTCAGGTGATGCCTTATCCGAATCGGTCGCACAGTATCAATGAAGGAGAGGGTACGACCCAGCATCTACGCACCTTGTACACAAACTACCTACTCAAAAACTGCCCTCCGGGACCACGTTAATGATTATTTGTCGGGTGATCGGGGAAATATAAACCGGTTACCTGACTACCGACACTGAACTATAATGCGAAAACATACCCCGAAAACTGCCATTACTTTCCGCCTGATTACACTCGTGTTGCTGCTTCCTTTTCTGGCATCGGCGCAGCGCTATGAATTTACCCACGACGACACGCTTCGTGGCACCATTACACCCGAACGGGCCTGGTGGGACCTGGCGTTTTATCACTTAACCGTTCGTGTGCAACCAACAGACAGTACCCTGAGCGGGTCAACGCTGATTCGATACCGGGTGCTAAAACCGGGCCAGACTATGCAGGTCGATCTACAGCGCCCGTTAAAGGTGATGCGCGTTGAGCAGGATGGGCAGTCACTGGCCGTTCGGCAGGATGGCAACGCGTATTTCGTGACGCTCACGAAGCCGCAAAAAGTTGGTCAGACAGAGTCGATAACGGTTTTTTACGGCGGTAAACCACGGGTTGCCAAACGGCCACCCTGGGATGGCGGTCTGGTCTGGTCGCGCGATAAGTCAGGGAACTGGTTCATTGCCACCGCCTGCCAGGGGTTAGGTGCCAGCGCCTGGTGGCCCTGCAAAGACCATATGTACGACGAGCCGGATTCGATGGCGATCAGCGTCACGGTTCCCGAAGACCTGACCGATGTATCGAATGGACGGCTGCGCCGGGTAACGACGAACAATGACCATACCCGCACATTTGACTGGTATGTGGTCAATCCCATCAACAATTACGGCGTTAATCTCAACATCGGTCGCTACGAACACTGGTCGGAAACGTACACCGGCGAAAAAGGCCCGCTGGCGTTGAATTATTACGCCCTGCCCGAACACGTCGACTCCGCCCGGACCCAATTCAAGCAGGTGCCTAAAATGCTGAAGGCGTTTGAGCACTGGTTTGGGCCGTATCCATTTTACGAAGATGGTTATAAGTTGGTTGAGACACCTTACCTCGGTATGGAGCACCAGAGTTCAGTGACGTACGGTAACCGGTTTCGGAATGGTTATCTGGGCCGCGACCTTTCGCGAACGGGTTGGGGGCTTCTGTGGGATTTTATTATCGTACACGAATCGGGTCATGAGTGGTTTGCCAACAACATTACCTACAAGGATGTGGCCGACATGTGGATTCATGAAAGCTTTACCAACTACTCGGAATGCCTGTTTACGGAGTACTATTATGGAAAAGATGCCGGGGCACAGTACGTGATTGGGTGTAGGGCCAACATTCGCAACGACCGGCCCATCATTGGTATTTACAATGTAAATCATGAGGGGTCGTCGGACATGTATTATAAAGGAGGAAATATGCTGCACACCATCCGGCAACTGGTGGATAATGATGCGAAGTGGCGGCAAATTCTGCGTGGTCTGAATAAAACGTTCTACCATAAGACTGTTACCTCAGCTCAGATCGAGCAGTATATGAGTCAGCAATCGGGGGTTAATTTAAAACCCGTATTTGACCAGTATCTGCGGGATAGTAAAATCCCCGTTCTCGAATACCGACCGGTTGCGGGAGGCTTTCAGTATCGCTGGGTCAATTGTGTTAATGAGTTTGCCATGCCCGTCAAATTATGTCTGGGCGAGTCGGGGCCTTATGTGAAGGTGCAACCGACTTCGCAGTGGAAAACAGTGTCGGCAAAAAATGAAACCCTCCTGACTGTCGACGCCAATTATTATGTGTTAAGTAAGCTGGTGCCATAGTTGGTGTACTGTTAGGTGTTGATTGCTTTGCAAGCGTAAATAGGTTGGTAGCCATCAATGATGAGTAATGGCTGTATGACGTTAAATCAAAAAAGTAGCCATCGTGCAGACAGGACGTGTAGCTTGCGGAGGATTAATGAATGATCGAATCCTTATCTACAATTCTACCATGCATACGAAACTATACCTGCTGGCGGCTGGGCTCTTGCCTGTCATGTTGCTTACGAACTGCGGAGGAAATAAAGAAGAAGCCAAAGACGAAGCGTCTGTATCGACCTTAGGCGCCGTGAGTGCCATGAAAGAAATGGCGGCTCAGGCCGAAGAAATGCAGAAAAACGGCCCAGTAGCAACGGTTGACTTTCGGGCACTGAAAGAATTATTGCCTGCTGATGCCGATGGACTGGCTCGGAAAGAAGCAACCGGCGAAAAAAATGGAGCTGCTGGTTTCTCCATCTCCACGGCAAATGGTAAATACGCGAACACCGACGGCACCGAAACCATAGAAATATCCATTGTGGATGGAGGTGGCTCGGCTATGATGATGGGCTTAGCCGCCTGGTCGATGATGGAAGTGGATAAAGAAACCGAAAATGGTTATGAGAAAACCAGCACAATTGGTGATAATAAATCGTATGAAAAATACGATACCAGCGGTAAAGACGGCGAATTAAATGTGTTGGTCAACAAGCGCTTCGTCGTAACGGTCAAAGGCCGTGGCGTTAGCATGGATAAGATGAAAGCCGCCCTGGAAGATGTTGATCTCGATAAACTGAGCGATTTAAAGTAAACCAGTTAAACGGCAGAAGGCCCTGGTTACGAATTCGTAATCGGGGCCTTCTGCCGTTTAACTTTATTCAAACTGATCGTAAAGCAGCTTTCGGTCAACTTTATCCGGCAATGGCCCTTGTCGGGTAAGTTTCATTTTTGCCAGAGCCGCTCCTGCGTGGGCGCAGTTTCCCGGTGCGTATCCATCCAGATAGGCAGTTAAGAAACCTGCCCAGTAGGCATCACCAGCGCCGGTAACATCGACAACATCTATCTTTTTGCCCGGTATCCGCGATTGTTTAGCCCCGCCATCATACGAAACCAGGCTCCCGTTGGGCCCCAGGGTTAGGCAAATCATCTTAGCGCCCATCTTATGGAAATCCTCAAGTACCCGATCCGGCGTCTGCGGGCTGCCGTAAAGTCGTTCGGCATCGTCTTCACTGATTTTTACCAGTGCCCCGGCTGAGCAATAATCACTGATTACCCGCCACGCCTGATCACGATCGGGCCATATGCTGGGGGCGTAGTTTGTGTCGATCGTTACCTGACAACCGGCGGCCTTCGCACGTTTGGCGGCATCTACAATAGTGTCCTGTGCCGGTTGCTGGCTGAGGGCAAAACAGGTTGTATGAAATAACTGAGCCTGAGAAAGCAACGAATCGGGCAGTTGTTCGGGATGAATGCGGCAGTCTGCATGACGGTAGGCTACAAAATCGGGTGTGCCCGCCGTTCGGGAAACCAGTACGATGCTGGTGGGTGCCAGTGGGTCGTACGTGATAAATTGGGTATCTACCCCGGATTCTTCAATCTGGCGGGTCAGGAAGCGCCCAATGTTATCGTTGCCTACGCAGGAGACCAACGCAGTCGGATTACCTAGCCGAGCCATGTTAGTGGCCATGTTAGCCGGACTACCGCCCTGGTAACGGCGAAAATCCTGAGCATCCAGTAAACTGTTTGAAACATGGTGGCCAATCAGATCGGCCAGGAGTTCGCCGACCGAGAGAAGGGCGTAGGGGCGGGGTGAGGTTGTCATGTAAATGAATTACGACCGCACGGGCGGCTTCGTTACGATACACGAATTACGGTTTTTCCCGGCGTGGAAAAAAATCGTAATGAAGCTGCCATACGGTCACAGGCAATAAATTCGGTTTAAGTTTAACCAAGTTCAACGGGAATGGTAGGTTCGTCTGTCGCTTTGATCTCTTTTACCAGAAAACAGGAAGCGGCTGCCAATAAGAGACAGATACCAGCCAATACCAGTGCGTTGCGCGGATCGTCGCCCAGCAGAGGTTTGTAATAAAGGGGTACAGTGAGCATACCAATAAACTGTGGCACACAAATAAAGCCATTGAATATGCCCATGTAAACGCCCATACGTTCTTTGGGAACCGCACTGGCCAGCATCAGATAAGGCATTGACATAATAGACCCCCAGGCAAACCCGATAATCATCATGCCCACAAGATAGACCAACTTATCCGAGGAGGTAAGGGTCAGGAAGAAGCCCATCGCCCCAATGGTGAGGAATAGCGCATGGGTAGCCCTCGCACTGCCCAGAGCTTTGGCAATACGTGGAATAAAGAACGAAATAACGGCACAGGAGATGCTAAACATGGCAAAGCAGAGGCCACCCCATTTAGTACCTTCTTCAAAGCCAACTTTATTGGACACGGCATCCGGGGCGTTGAAGGCATACCGGGCCACGGCCAGCGATAGATACTGCCACATAAGCGGCAATCCATACCAGGTGAAAAATTTGACCCACCACAACTGTTTCATAACGGTTGGCATGGCCGAGAGCGAAGCCAGTATCTCTTTGAAAATAGGCAGCATCAAGAGTAGATAACTGAATGCAAACACACCCAGTCCCCATAGCGAGCCCGTAACCAGACCACCAATTCGTGCTGCAAAAAAGAAAGCCAGAATGGCCCCGCCCAAGGCTAACGCCAGGTGCCAGAACGAAATCGACTTCTTTTCTTCATCGGTGAAAACGTGTGGTTCTTTATATTTATCATTAACGGGCGGGTATTCTTTCGTCGTACGGATTGTCCAGAACACCGAGATCAGAATAGCCGCTGCCCCAATGTAGAATGGATAACGCACTGAGTTGGGAATCCCATTAGCCAGTTGATCTTCCGACATGACCATCGATATACCCAGAAGAGGCAGCAAATAGGGCATCAGATTCGCCAGGGTCTGTCCAAAGCCAACCATAAAGGATTGTATGGCAAAACCGACAGGTCGTTGTTTGTCATTGAGCATGTCGCCCACAAAAGCCCGAAAGGGTTCCATGGCCGAATTTAGCCCCGCATCAAGCATCCACATCAGTCCCGCAGCCATCCAGATGTAGGACGAGTTGGGCATAAAAATCATGGCAATACTTCCCGCCAGTGCCCCTACCAGGATAAACGGTTTCCGTCGGCCCCAGCGGGGCGACCAGCTCTTATCCGAAATGGCACCAACGATAGGCTGGAGCAATAGCCCCGTGAGTGGACCGGCGAGCCAAAGTCCTGGAATAGAGGCTTCGTCGGCTCCCAGATACCGATAAATTGGGCTCATATTGGCCTGTTGAAGTCCAAATCCATATTGAATGCCTAGAAATCCGAAACTCATATTCCAGATTTGCCAGAAGCTCAAACTGGGTTTACCGGTGGCCTTCGGCTTCTGAATATTTCCTGTTTGCATCGATTGCGCTATATTTATAGAATGGTTGTTTATTTCAACGAATAGCCAACAATAATACGTACTGATTTGCAGCATACGGAGATATACTTGTCTTATTTTTTTGAAAAGCCGTACTTTTGAGAATGATTCCGAAAAAGTGGCTGCTCTGTATTCTGGTACTTACAGCTTTTTTAGTAACCTCTTTTGCTGCAACGGCCGACACGTCTGTTGATTCGACGCAGAAAGCTATTGTGCGGGCTGTTTACTTAAAAGGGAACTACCGCACCCGCGACCGAATCATTCTTCGGGAGATGACGCTTCACATGGGAGATTCCGTTCGGCTGGCCGATTTGTCGGGACGTATTGCCTGGGATCAACGGAATATCAATAACACTACCCTGTTCATTACTGTCGACGTAACCAGCGAATTTATCCCCGCCGTAGACTCTACTCAACTGGCCCAACTGGACATAACGGTAACCATGAAAGAGCGATGGTACTTCATCGCTTACCCGGTCTTTGATCTGGCAGACCGCAATTTCAACGAGTGGTGGTACGATCGCGGGCACGATTTTCGACGGGTCATTTATGGCGGGCATCTTAGCTACCGCAACGTGACGGGCAACAACGACAGGCTACAGGTTGTCATTGAACGGGGGTTCCTGCAACGAACCATCCTGTCGTATTCCAAACCCTATATCGACCGGGCACAAAAAATTGGTTTGCGGGCCGATGTTGGCTACATAACCAATAAAGAAATCCCGTTTCGTACCCAGTTTGATAAATGGGTTTATGTAAAATCGGAAGATGTACTTCGCGAACGCGTTTACGCGGCACTAATCCTGACGCACCGGCGTGGCCTGTACCATTACCACACCCTCGATACGCGTTACGTCCGCAACACCATTGCCGATACCATTGCCCTGCTGAACCCCGACTATTTTCTGGATGGTAAAACCCGGCTTCAGTTTCTGGCTATAAATTATATGTATCGATACGACCGGCGCGATAATATCGTGTACCCCTTGCAGGGCACCTTGTTTTCGGCAGGCATTGGTGTATCGGGTGTTCTGCCTCGTGACAACTTTCATTTTCTCGACCTGAATACATCGGCTACGCGGTACTGGCCATTGGGCAAACGATTCTATCTGGCCGGGAGTGTACGTCTGCGGAGTACGTGGCCTGTCCGCCAGCCTTATTTTACGCTGCGTGGCCTGGGTAGTGGTAACGATATGGTGCGGGGCTATGAACTCAACGTGGTCGACGGGCAACGGACGTTCATCTGGCGTAATAGCGTACGGTATCAACTCTTCAATGTACGCAAGCAACTCAACTGGTTGCATGTGCGGCAGTTCAATACCGTGCCTGTGGCCGCTTATATTACGGCTTTTGGCGATGCGGGCTATGTGAGCAGCACCGTGGCCGAACAATACCAGAGCCAACTGGCTAACAAACTTTTGGCAGGCACTGGCATGAGTCTGGATATTGTTTCCTTCTACAATCTGGTCATGCGTTTCAGCGGTACTATAAACGCGCAAGGCAAAGCCGGTTTCTTCTTCAATCTGGCGCAGGATTTATAGGGTATTTACCAACGTGCCAGCACCTCCCCACTCATCAATTCCCCTGCACAATTTAGGTCTTTAGTAGCCGATTATCCGATTTCTGTCACGCGCTATTCGGGGGAATTATACATTTGACCCGTCAATCTGACACACTTATCCTTCACTCCGATGTAGGCGCTCTGTCTTCATTTTTCGACTCATAGTCGGACTGTTTTCTATCTCATTTCTTAACCACTAAAACCCCGTTTCATTCATGGAGTTTTTATCCTTTATGTCTACCTGGTCCTGGTTGATCGGGTTATTGCTCGCGGTTGTACTGTACAAACTAGTTCTCCGCTTCCTGTTCGGTATGGTCATCGTGCCTGAAGACCGTATTGGTCTGGTGACCAAAAAATATGTACTCGTTGGTGCCGACCGGGGCTTACCCGATGGGCGCATCATTGCCACAAAAGGTGAAGCCGGTTATCAGGCACAAACCCTGGCCCCTGGCTTATATTGGTGGCTTTGGCCCTGGCAGTATGGCATCACTATGCAGCCGTTTACGGTTATTCCGGAAGGTAAAATCGGGCTGGTTCTCTCCAACGATGGGGCCGAACTGCCAACGGGTAACATCCTCGCCCGGCGGGTAGAATCCGATAACTTTCAGGATACCGAGCGGTTCCTGAACAGTGGCGGGCAAAAAGGCCGACAAACGTCGGTGTTGACGCCAGGCACGTATCGGATCAACCCTTATGCATTTACGGTTACCATTGCCGATATGACTGTTATCCGGGAGAATATGGTGGGTATTATCACCACCCTCGATGGAGCACCTTTGCAACCCGGCCAGATTGCCGGTAAGAACGTAGAAGGACACAATAACTTTCAGAACGTCGATTTCTTTTTGCAGAACGGCGGTAACCGGGGTCTGCAACCGCAGGTGGTGCTGGCCGGGTCCTATTACATTAACCCTTGGGCCGTTCAGATTGAGGAGATTCCCATGACCGAAGTGCCCATTGGCCACGTAGGAGTGGTGATTTCGTACATCGGCGAAGACGGCGAAGATGTTACGGGAGCAACATTTAAACACGGGAACATTGTGAAAAAGGGTTTCCGGGGTGTCTGGATGGAACCCACCGGACCGGGCAAATACCCCATCAATACGTTCACTATGAAGGTAGAGGTGGTACCAACAACGAACCTCGTGCTCAACTGGGCCAACGCCCGTACGGAGTCACACGCACTGGATAGAAACCTTTCGACCATTACGGTACGGTCTAAAGATGGTTTCCCGTTCAACCTCGATGTGGCGCAGATCATTCACATCCCTTCCGTGGAGGCCCCCAAAGTGATTGCCCGCTTTGGCAGCATGACCAACCTGGTGTCGCAGGTGCTGGAACCCACCATCGGTAACTATTTTCGGAACTCGGCCCAGGACTCGGATGTGATTGCGTTCCTGAGCACCCGGAAAGAACGGCAGGAAGCGGCCCGTGAGCACATCCGGGCGGTGCTCGAAGTATATAACGTCAACGCCGTTGATACGCTCATCGGCGACATTGTGCCGCCCGATAGTTTGATGAAAACCCTCACCGACCGGAAAATTGCGCAGGAAGAAGAAAAGACCTACGAAACGCAGCGGATGGCGCAGGAAAAACGGCAGGGTATGGAACGCGAAACGGCCCTGGCCGATATTCAGCGCGAAGTGGTGAAGGCGCAGCAAAGTGTTGAGATCGCCCAGCGGACGGCCGATGCGGCCGTCAAAAAGTCGGAAGGGGAGGCTCGTAGTCTGAAATTACAGGTTGGTGCTGAATCCGAAGCCACCAAAGTTCGGGCGGAGGCTAACGCAGAAGCGCGTCGTCGGCAGGCGGCCGCCGATGCCGAAGCCACTAAACTGACGGCCGACGCCGAAGCGGAGCGGATAGCCAAAACCGGTACCGCCGAAGCCGAGAAAATTCTGGCCATCGGCCGCTCCACGGCGGAGGCTTACGAACTACAGGTGAAAGCCATGGGCGACGAGAACTTTACGCGCTTCAAAATCACGGAGGAAATTGGCAAAGGACATATCCGCGTCATTCCGGACATCGTGATCAATGGCACGGGCAACGGCACCGAAGGGTCACTCAATGGCCTGATGGGCTTGAAACTGCTCGAACAGATCGAAGAACGCAAGACGGGAAAACCGACAAAGATTGTCGATATAACAAAGCCAACCGCGGAGAAAGAGTAAGTAGAACGTGTGGTGAACCGTAATTTGTAGCGTGTAGAACCCGGCTTTCCTGTCGAGGTACTACACGCTACTGTTGCAATTATCTATCTTTGTTCATCAAAGAACCTCACCACCAGGACTTGCTATGGATAAAGATGCGTCGCAGAAAGGAGCGTCGAAGAAACCATCGTCCCCGTTAATAGGCCTGCTCAAGCCCTATGCCCGCCCCATTTTTCTACTTATTCTCCTCGCGCTGCTTAGCAATGGAATAAATCTGGTGCTGCCAATGCTGATCGCGCACGGTATTGACGATTATGCCGCCGGTCGGTTTGTCCTGCGCACGATGCTTCTCGAATTTCTGGTAGCCTCGGTACTTATCCTTGTTTTTACGTACCTCCAGAGCATTGTTCAGACGTACGCATCGGAACGGGTTGCGCGGGATGTGCGAACGAAGCTGGCGGCCAAAATTTCACGGCAAAATTTCAGCTACATTCAGCAAACCAATCCGTCCCGCTTATTGACGAACCTGACGTCGGATGTTGATTCGATCAAGCTGTTTGTCTCGCAGGCCATTGTGTCTATTGCCTCGTCTCTGTGCATCATTATCGGCGCGAGTATTTTACTGATTAGTATTAACTGGCAGTTGGCACTGGCGGTGTTGACCATTGTACCGATCATTGGCGTTACCTTCTATCTGGTTCTGAAAAAAGTTCGGGTATTGTTCAAGCGTAGCCGAGAGGTGATCGACTGGCTCAATCGGGTGATCAACGAAAGTATTCTTGGCTCGGCCATTATCCGGGTGCTAAACTCGCAACAGCTTGAATACGACAAATTTCTGGCGGCTAATACCGAAGCAAAAGACCTTGGCTTGTCCATTTTACGGTTGTTCGCGGCCCTTATTCCCATTATCAGTTTTACCGCCAACATGGCCGCGCTGACGATTCTGGTGCTGGGCGGGCACTTTGTCATTACGGGAAGCATGTCGCTGGGCGATTTTGCCGCGTTTAACAGCTACCTCGCCTTACTGATTTTTCCGATTGTCGTGATCGGTTTCATGAGTAATGTCATAGCGCAGGCTTCTGCTTCGTACGAGCGCGTTAATCAGGTGCTGCAAGCCGTCGAAACCCTCCAAACCGGAACACTGACCGCGACACTGAAGGGTGATATTGACCTGGAAAATGTATCGGTTTATTATGGCGAAAAACCGGCGTTGAAAAATGTGTCGTTCTCGGTAAAAGCCGGAAGCCGAACGGCCATTGTCGGGCCAACGGCGGCCGGAAAGAGTCAATTGCTGTATCTGCTCACCGGACTAATCAATTCCAATTCAGGCAGTGTGCTGTATGACGGCAAACCCATTGCCGACTATGATGAGGATTCGTTCCATCAGCAGGTTGGGTTCGTCTTTCAGGATAGCATTATTTTCAACCTTAGTCTCCGCGAAAACATTGCGTTCAGTGACACCGCAACCAACGAATCGCTGGCGAAGGCGATTGCTACGGCGGAGTTGCCGGAATTTATTGATTCACTGCCGGAAAAACTTCAGACGGTTGTTTCCGAACGGGGCAACAGCCTGTCGGGTGGGCAAAAGCAGCGGATCATGCTGGCACGGGCACTGGCATTGAATCCCCGCGTATTGTTGCTGGACGATTTCACCGCTCGGGTGGACGCCAGTACGGAGCAGAAAATTCTGGCGAATGTGCAGCAGAATTACCCCGGCCTGACACTGCTGTCGGTAACTCAGAAAATCGCGCCTGTCGAGGATTACGAGCAGATAATCCTGCTGATGGAAGGCGAAATTGTTGCCAAAGGCACCCATGCCGAACTCCTGTTGAGCAGCCCCGAGTACGTTCAGATTTACCAATCCCAACGCAGCACCAGCCAGTATGAAGTACGATCTTAATCAGGCTACGGGGCCAAAAGCGGAAAAAAACGCCACCTATAAAGCCCTCCGCAAACTACTGGCCTTAATTGACGACGAACGGCAACGACTGATTCTGGCTTTTGCTGCTATCCTGGTGAACTCAGGTCTGACACTGGTAAGCCCCGTGCTGATCGGTCACACAATCGACAACTATGTTCAAAAGAAGGATTACAATGGCATTCTGATAAATGCGGGTATTCTGATGGGTATCTACATCGTTGCGTTCGTAACCAATTACGTGCAAACACGTTTGATGGGCGGCATAGGGCAGCGTACACTGTTCAAACTTCGGAACGCGGTGTTCAATAAACTACAGGAACTGCCTGTGGCTTTCTTCAACCAGAACAAAGCAGGAGACCTGATTTCCCGAATCAATAACGACACCGATAAGCTGAATCAGTTCTTCTCGCAGTCGTTGATGCAGTTCGTTGGGAGTATCTTCATCATGACCGGCGCGGGTCTGTTTTTGTTGTTCATTAAGTTACCGCTCGGAGCCGCTGCGCTGTCGCCTGCCATTCTGATGTGGGTTTTCACCCAAGCAACCTCAGCCTGGGTAAAGCGAAAGAATGCCGCGAACCTAGAAAGCGTAGGGAACCTGAGTGCCGAAATTCAGGAGAACCTGAACAACTTCAAGGTCATCATTGCGTTTAACCGGCGCGATTATTTTCGGAGACGTTTCGATGACGCCAATCAGCAAAGTTATCAGACAGCCGTTGGGGCGGGGCTGGCCAATAATGTGTTTACGCCCGTTATTGGCATGGCGGCCAATCTGGGCCAGCTTATCGTACTGACCTTCGGTATTTACCTGATCTCGACGGGCAATTTTACAGTTGGTCTTCTGATCAGCTTCTTCTCGTACGTCAATAATTTTTACAACCCGCTTCGACAACTGGCGGCTTTGTGGGCCAACTTTCAGGTAGCCTTAGCCGCTTGGGATCGTATTTCGCATCTGTTGTCTATGCAAACAGATTTGCTACCGGTCGCAAATTCCGCACCGGTACAAACGTCGGCTCTGCTTTCCTTCCAGCATGTTTCGTTCAGTTATCCCGATGGAAAAGAGGTGTTGCACGACATCAGTTTCGAGTTGGCGCGGGGCAAGACGTACGCGCTCGTTGGGCCAACCGGGGGCGGCAAAACGACCACCGCATCGCTCATGGCCCGTTTGTACGACCCAACCAGCGGAACCATTTTGCTCGAAGGAAACGACATTCGTTCGTACACACCCGAGGAGCGTACCCGTAAGATCGGCTTCATTTTACAGGAACCCTTTTTGTTTACGGGCACAGTGCGCGAAAATATTCTTTACGGAAACGAGTCCTATCAGCACTATTCGAATGAAAAACTCGCGGAGGTTATCCGGGAGGCCAATCTGGAAAACCTGGTCGAGCGATTTGACGAGGGGCTGGACACAGCCGTTCAGAATGTCGGGGATGCCATCAGTCTTGGCCAGAAACAGCTTATTGCCTTTATGCGGGCCGTTCTGCGTAACCCCGACCTCCTCATTCTGGACGAAGCCACTGCCAACATCGACACCGTTACGGAGCAACTATTGGACGAAATTCTTCAAAAACTTCCCGAAAAGACAACCCGCATTATCATCGCGCATCGACTGAACACTATTGAGAGTGCCGACGAAATATTCTTCATCAACTCAGGGCAGGTTAGCCCGGCGGGCTCGCTCAACGATGCCGTCGATATGCTGCTGCATGGCAAACGGGTGAGCTAATCAGGCCGTCACAGGCGCTTCTTTCTGCTGCTGACGTTCCAGCTCCTTTTTTTCTTCGGCAATTTTTACGGGGCTACCGAAGACGTAGAAAAACTTCTTGCGGAACCCCTTCGCTCGTTTCACATCACTTACCATGTCGGTAATTTCGTGGAAATTGATAAAGAACGGATTGGCTTTGTTGGTGATGTTTGTTGTGACGCCGTAGATGACTGGCTCTTCTTCTGGCTGGAAGGTGCCAAATATCCGGTCCCAGAAAATGAATGTTGCCCCAAAATTCTTGTCGATGTACTTCTCCTGCGAGCCGTGATGTACCCGGTGATTGGAGGGCGTGGCAAAGATGTACTCAACCCAGGCGGGCATTCGCCGGATGTATTCGGTATGCACCCAAAATTGGAAAAGCACGGCAATCTGATTGGTCACGAAGAAAATGATCGGGTGAAAACCCATGAAGGCGACGGGTAAAAAGAAAATGATTTTCAGGTGCTGAATCCAGCTTAGCCGGTAGGAAACCGTCAAATTGTAATGCTCTCCGGAGTGGTGAACAATGTGTGTAGCCCACCAAAAGCGTTGCTCGTGCGATACCCGGTGCGCCCAGTAACTGAAGAAATCATAAATAATATAGCAGGGGATAAGCGTCCACCATTGTAATTCCATGCGCCAGGGAATGAGGTTATAGATCCAGATGCACATGTACAGCAAGCCCAGTTTCAGCGCTGCCGTAACGACCAGATTCCCCAGACCAACCAGGATTGACCCAATCGTTTCCTTCTTTTCATAAAACTCTTTCTCCTGATAATACGTAACGGCCATCTCGATAACCGTGAAGAACAGCATAACCGGAACAGCCCATAAAATGATATTAGGAATGTTTTTCTCGATGTTGTGTATACTGTCGAAAGGAATTTTTTCGGCACCAAATAAAGAAAAAAGCATAATCGTAGCTCGTCGCGAACGCGTGTTATACCTTAAAGAACTACGTTTTTTAATTTGGGTTTATCTATAGGATCTATTGGTTAGATAATTTAAAGATCACCTACCTAAAATACAATACTTGATAAAGCGCTTGTAATCGGGCAATTTCTTCATGATATACCCTAAGCCATCTCAATGATTACCTTTGTCTAATCAATTAAACGAATATGAATCGATATTTTCTTACACTCGCTGTTTGTGCCTCAACGCTTGTGTTTACAGCCTGTGGTGATCGAAAGAAGAGCGACTCTACATCGGTGGATTCAACGGCAACGACCTTATCATCCGCTGATGCAACTTCTACCATCGCCATAACCGGACATCTGGCGGACTTAGGCCTAACCCCCAACAGTCATTGGCGCGGTATCAACCTCGGCGATGAGTTCACGAAAGTAAAAGCGGCTGAGAAAGGGGAGCCATTTGAGAGTGACGCTGATCACATCGGCTATACCATTGAGTTAAAGAGCCTAGAATCGGCGGATGTACTGTATTATCAAACAAACTCGAACGTATCTGCCATTGATGTTGATCTATTTCTAAACAGTCGTCAGGCTGTCAGTGATTACCAGAAAGAACTGGGCGCGTATTTCACGGCGCGTTACGGTGCGTCGAAACCCGCTGAAGGAGGCACGCTCTGGACAGGTCGGCAAGGGGAGCAGATTGTTCTGAAAGACGTTTCGAAAGGAAAAGATTTCGGTTTGAAAGTTAAGATTGGACCAGCCAATAGCGCTACGACAGCCTCTGTGAAGTAAAACATTCTTAACAGAGTTTCTGTAAAACAAGAGTCAATACCCAGAAATATAAAAGCCTCAACTGCATGGTTGAGGCTTTTATATTTCCATTATATCAACGAATCTATACGTGGTGCATCCAGCCAAATGTATCATCTATTTTGCCGGTGCGCAGATCAGCCAGGTAGTTTTTAACTTTAACGGCAAACGACTCTTCCGGCGCAAACTCGGGCAGCATGTAATCTTTACCGTTGTAGCCAATGAGCGAATAAGGCGATGAACCCACCGCTGTGCCCGCACCGAAGGCCTCGGTTAAGCGACCGTTCTCAATAGCACCGATCACCTCGTCGATAGACACCAGCCGCTCTTCTACTTCCATACCCCAACTCCGGGCAATTTGCAGAATAGAATCGCGGGTCACGCCTTTCAAAATTGAATCGGAAGTGGCTGGAGTTATTAGTTTACCATCAATGACGAACATGATATTCATCGTACCCGATTCCTCAATGTATTTGTGTTCGCGGGCATCGGTCCAGATCAATTGGTCATAACCTTGTTGCTGCGCCATGAGGGTTGGGTATAGCGAGCCACCGTAGTTACCGGCGCATTTGGCATAACCAACGCCACCCGGTGCCGAGCGGATGTATTCGGTTTCAACCTTCAGCTTTGGCGGATTCGAGTAATACGCACCCACCGGGCAGGTGAAAATGCAAAAGCGGTACGTCTTGGAAGGCGCTACGCCCAGATAGGTATCCGTCGCAAACATGTAAGGACGTACATAAAGCGAACTGTCGGGGGTGTTGGGAACCCAGTCCGCATCGACGCGCAACAGCGCTTCCAGGCCACCGATGAATACTTCTTCGGGTAAGGTGGCCATGCACATCCGCCGGGCCGATTCGTTAATACGCTCAAAGTTCGCGTAAGGACGAAATAGAGAAACCTGACCGTCCTCATTTTTAAACGCTTTCATGCCTTCAAAAATAGACTGGCCATAATGCAGCGACGACAGAGCAGGGCTTAGCGTGAAATTGTCGAACGGCACAATCATTTGATTTTGCCACTGACCATCTATAAAATCGGCCACGAACATGTGGTCCGAAAAATGTTTGCCGAAAGGCAGATGGTTAAAATCTACCTCCTGAATGCGAGAGCGTTCCGCTTTCCGCAGTTCAATTTGTAATACGTCTGTCGTCATAACTGCTTGTGGTTAATGAGTTAGCCTGTTTGTGAACTGGCTGAGGCAAAGCTAAAAAATTAGATTGAGTAAGTTTAGTTGTCAAGACAACTTTTTTTTGAGTGGCTAGATTGATCCCATTTCGCATACCGTACTTTCGAGATATAGCGAGTGAAATGAGACCCGTCAATTAACTTAAAATCAGACTCTTGGTTGCCAGGTTACTTCTTCGGCGTTCAATTCCTGTGCCATTTTACGACTCAACACAAAAAGGTAATCAGATAATCGATTAACATATTGTAAAACGAGTTCGTCTACAGCACCATTCGTCTCGTCGTTCAACGAAATAATAAGCCGCTCAGCCCGGCGGCAAACCGTCCTGGCAAGGTGGCAGAAGGAAACGGATTCATGACCACCCGGCAACACAAAGGCCCGAAGCTCAGGTAACTCGGCATCCATAGTGTCCATGCCTTGCTCCAGCAGCGTAACATCCTCGGGGGTGATAGCAGGCATTGGCCGCTTGAGGTTCTTTTCAGGATCTGTAGCCAGTTCTGAGCCAATGGTAAAAAGCCGATCCTGAATCTCTTTCAATAAATCCTTACGACCATTATTTACGGGCTGGTCACGAACCAAACCTATCCAGGAGTTCAGTTCGTCCACGGTTCCATAGGTGTCAATCCGTAGATCACTTTTCGATACTCTGCGCCCGCCAATCAGCGCCGTCTGGCCTTTATCACCTGTTTTTGTGTAAATCTTCATACGCTACCGAAACCATTATGCTTAACAAGGGGCTAAGCTAACGGATTTCCCCCGTTCGGGCCTTACCTTTGCGCCCTGATTTGAAAAAGCCAGATGTAAATTTCATAAAGTGGTTGTAACGATGACTTAGGATCTAAAAGGATAATTCGTCATTCAATCGTTCACTATTTCACGCATTGTATTTAAATGAAAGCAGGTATCTTCTTTATCCGGGTATGGCGTATTCTCTCCATTGCCGGATTCTTATTCGCTCTTTTCAGTAGTTACATTTCGTATCCCGATGCGGTAGCCGTTCGCTTCGACGAGCAGAATCACCCTATCCAGACCCTGGGTCGCGAAACAATTTTCTATCTGGCCATCGGTATTTTTATCATCAACAATACCTTGATAAATCTGGCCTCCCGGTTGATTGCTAAAGTGCCGACCGACAAACTTCCGATACCAAATCACGATGTCTGGGCAGCGAATCGGCCAAAATTGAATCTTCTTTTTAAGAACTGGTTCAGCTTACTGATGTCGGCTATTAATACAATAGTTGGCCTGGGACTATTGGTCCTCTCGTTCCTCAACCGGTCCGACCGGCCAATTCGGGCTGTCGAGTATGCCTGGTTGTTACCCCTAAGTACGGCTATCCTGATTGCCGTACTGGCGTGGTTGCCCATCCGTTTGTTCATGAAACCCGGTGATGATGACTAATTCGAATGAGTTGTTGTTGAGCGAATTTCAATACGACTTGCCCGATAGCCGGATAGCCCGTTTCCCATTGCCCCAGCGCGATGCATCGAAACTGCTTCTCTACAAAGGTGGGAAGGTGAGCCACAACCGGTTTACGGATTTGCCCGATCTGCTGCCGCCGAATAGCTTTCTGGTATTTAATGACACAAAAGTCATACCGGCACGGCTGCACTTTGCTAAACCGACAGGGGCTGTTATTGAATTGTTCCTGCTAAGCCCATTTCCAACTGAACCTGGCGGAGAGCCTGCGCCAATCTCGCTGGCTATGGAAGCAACGGGCACGACCATTTGGCAGGGTATGATCGGTAATCGGAAGCGATGGAAACAGGATGAATTGCTGGTAACCTCGTTTCCTACGCCCGAAGGGGAGGTTATTCTTACCGCTTCCTGGTATGATTACGAGCAGTCGGCTGTTCGACTAAGCTGGCAACCTGCCAAGCTGACATTTGCACAGCTTGTCCAGTATATAGGAGAGATCCCCTTACCGCCCTACCTCAAACGGGAAGCCACCGCCACCGACCGGGAAACGTACCAGACCGTTTATTCAAAACAAGAGGGTGCCGTAGCCGCGCCAACCGCTGGACTGCATTTTACACCGGCTGTATTCGAGGCATTAACCAATAAGAATATCAGCCATGACTACCTTACTTTACACGTTGGGGCCGGAACGTTTCAGCCCATTAAGACGGATGATGTCAGGCAGCATCACATGCATACGGAGCAGGTCGTGTATACGCAGGCCAATTTGACGAATCTCCTGAATCATCTGGATACGATCATAGCAGTGGGTACTACATCCATGCGAGCGTTGGAAAGTTTGTATTGGATGGGCACTAAACTGGTGCGAAAGGAGTCGAATCCGTTTCAACTCGATCAACATTATGCATACCAACTTCCACCCGACAAGCAACCCATTGTAGCCGATGCGCTTAAAGCTGTTCTAGATTATCTGATCGCTATGAATAAAGAGTCGGTTGTGGCACATACGGGTATCTATATAACACCCGGCTATCGAATCAGGCTGTGCAAAGGTCTGGTGACTAATTTTCATCAGCCGGGTTCAACCCTCATTTTACTGATTGCTACCCTGATTGGTGATAACTGGAAGACTGTATATAAGGAAGCTCTCGAAAACGAGTACCGTTTTCTGAGTTATGGCGACTCGTCCCTTCTTTTACCGTAAAGAATTAATTTTGCAAACTTAACGAGTGAACCGGCGGCCCGGTTTTACTCTTTTTTTTACTTATGAATTTTATTGACGAACTCCGCTGGCGTGGTATGTTAAACGACATGACCCCCGGCACCGAAGAGCAATTACAGAAAGAAATGACAGCGGCTTACATTGGCTTCGATCCAACGGCTGCGTCACTCCACATTGGAAATCTGGCTACCATTATGCTACTTGTCCATTTACAGCGGGCAGGGCATAAGCCATTCGCACTCGTTGGGGGGGCCACTGGTATGATTGGCGACCCGTCGGGCAAAGCGGCCGAACGGGAATTTCTTTCGGAAGAAACGCTGCAACGTAATCAGGAAGGCATCCGGCAACAGCTAACTAAGTTTCTCGACTTCGATTGTGGCGATAACTCCGCCGAGATGGTCAATAATTACGACTGGTTTAAAGAGATTTCCTTCCTGGGCTTTCTGCGGGAAGCCGGAAAGCATATTACCGTCAATTATATGATGGCAAAAGATTCGGTGAGGAAACGGCTCGAAACGGGTATTTCGTTCACCGAATTCTCATACCAGTTGTTGCAGGGATACGATTTTTACTGGCTCTACAAGCATAGGAATGTACGTCTGCAAATGGGAGGTTCTGATCAGTGGGGCAACATAACCACCGGCACCGAATTTATCCGGCGCAAAGAGGGGGGGGGCGACAATCAAGAAGGAGGTCATCAGGCTTTTGCCCTGACCACACCACTAGTGACCAAATCGGATGGCACAAAGTTTGGGAAATCGGAAAGTGGGAATGTCTGGCTTGACCCGACGCTTACTTCGCCATACCAATTCTATCAGTTCTGGCTTAACACGGCTGATGCTGACTGCCCACGCCTTATTCGTGTTTTCACCTTATTAACGCGTGAGGAGATTGAAGAGCTGGAACGGCAGCATAACGAGGCACCGCATCTGCGAATCCTTCAAAAAGCAATTGCAAAAGAAGTAACGACCCGAATCCACTCAGAAGCCGGGTACGACCTAGCCGTAAAAGCGTCTGAAGTACTATTTGGGAAAGCAACTCTCGAAACATTACGCTCCATACAGGTGGATGAATTCGACGTTATTTTCGAAGGAGTACCACAAACCGAAGTATCGGCAGAAGAACTGGCCAACAGTAAAGATATTACGGACCTATTATCCGTAGCCAGTAGGGGCGAGGTATATGCATCGAAGGGCGAGGCAAGGCGGGCGATTTCACAAAATGCGGTTAGTATTAACAAAACGAAGGTGTCTGATCCATCCGCATCTGTTGACCTGGAATGGCTTCAAGACCGCTATGTGCTGATCTCAAAAGGCAAAAAGAACCATTTGTTGAAAAAATTGTAAAGAATTTTCATTGGTTAAGTAATTGATAATTGGGTGTTTACCGAATAATGTTTGGTAAACACCCAATTATTTTCAGAACAGGTCTTGACAAGGGTGTAAAATCAGCCTACCTTTGCACTCCCAAACATCGGGAATGAGTTGAAAGCATAAGCGAAAGCCACTGGCAATCAATTCATTACGTGCAAAGCCCTGAAAATCAATGTAAAAATTTATTTTCAGATTTACTTGACAAACAAAAAAAAGTCTCGTACCTTTGCACTCCCAAACAATAAGGGAGATTGACAAAAAGAGATTAA
>NZ_OCNH01000008.1 GCF_900230225.1 Spirosoma fluviale | reverse complement strand
ATTTCGAACAGAGCCGTTAAGCCCCGTACTGCCGATGGTACTGCTGTCACAAGCGGGAGAGTAGGAAGATGCCACCTATTGAAACAGCGAAAGCCGTTCACCCTGTGAGCGGCTTTTTGCATTTTATAGGGTTTCGGGTATAAGTAGAAAACTATACTTAATCTTTTTGTACATTAGTCTTTTCAACTCCCCTTGCCCTAAACATGGCTATCTTTAAACTACAAATCAACGGTCGTAGTTATCAGGCTGATGTTGAGCCTGACACCCCACTTCTATGGGTTCTACGCGATAATTTCGGATTAGTGGGCACTAAGTATGGGTGTGGTATAGCTCAATGCGGAGCCTGTACTGTCCACCTGAACGGAGAAGCTACCCGCGCTTGTGTACTACCGGTTTCTGCGGTAGGTAAATCGAAAGTTACTACGATTGAAGGATTATCAGAAACAGGAGCACATCCTGTCCAACAGGCTTGGGATACATTGGATGTACCGCAGTGTGGCTATTGTCAGGCTGGGCAGATCATGACAGCAGCCGCGTTGCTCAAGCGTAACCCTAAGCCTTCCCAGAACGAGATCGATGAAACCATGACTGGTAATATTTGTCGGTGTGGTACGTACCATCGCATTCGGGAGGCCGTTAAACTGGCATCTATGTCTTCTCCTGTTGGAACCACTAAATCTTCGAAAACGAAATAGCGATGCAAACGATAGAGCATTCAAGTAGAAGAGGTTTTTTGAAAATAGCCGCAGCCACAGGGGGCGGCCTAATTCTAGGATTTAACTGGTTTGAATCCGAAGCGGCAACGACAACGTTGACCGCAGATAGTGCTATCGCTGTTCCGGGCACTGACTTTAACAGTTACTTATCGATAAATCCCCAGGGAATTATTACCATACTCTCTCCTAATCCAGAAGTTGGGCAAGGTATAAAAACTGCTTTTCCAATTATCGTAGCTGAAGAGCTGGATGCCGACTGGACGAAAGTGGTTGTAGAGCAGGCACCGCTTGACACGAAGAAGTTTGAACGTCAGGTCGCCGGTGGTAGTGGTTCAATTCCACACTCCTGGGAGCGCCTGCGAAAAGCAGGTGCTACGGCCCGGCAAATGCTGATCGGCGCAGCTGCAAAACGGTGGAGCGTTCCAGTGGCAGAATGTACAACTGATAAAGGGTTTGTTCTTCACTCAGTCAGTAATCGTAAACTGAGCTATGGTGATCTGGTAACGGAAGCGGCTCAACTGCCCGTTCCCACTGATGTGAAGCTGAAAGCAATAAAAGATTTCAAGCTGATCGGTACTACGGTTAAGAACGTTGACAATGCGAAGATAATTACAGGCAAGCCTCTATTTGGTCTCGACTTCTACCGTGAAGGAATGTTGTTTGCCATGCTTCAGCGTCCGGCATTTGGGTACAAACTCAAGTCCCTTAATGCCGAAGCAGCCAAAGCAATGCCGGGCATTGTAAACGTGGTAACATTTGACAATAATGTGGCTGTTGTAGGTAAATCAACTTGGCAGGTTAAAAAAGCTAAAGACGCCCTGAAAATCGAATGGGAGAAAGCGGATGCTTTAGAAAGTACAACAGACCATAATCGCTTATTCAGAGAATTATTGGACAGCTCTGGCGCCACTATTCGCCGGAAGGATGGCGACGTTGACACTGCGTTTAAAAATGCCGCCAAGGTCGTAAAGGCAGAGTATCAATGCCCATTTCTGTCGCATGCGCCAATGGAACCCATGAACTTCTTTGCGCATGTTCGTCCGGATGGTGTTGAGCTTGTGGGGCCAACCCAAACGCCTGAACTGGCCCGAAACGAAACGGCGAAACTTCTTGGCATCACGCCCGATAAAGTGTCGGTGCAATTAACGCGTATGGGTGGTGGTTTTGGTCGCCGGTTGAAGGCCGATTATGTGGTCGAAGCCGTACAGGTATCGAAGCTGGTAAATGCGCCTGTAAAGCTGATCTGGACCCGTGAAGATGATATGACTGGCGGTAGTTATCGTCCAGCCGTTCGTTATCGCTTTGAAGCCGCTTTAGATGCACAAGGCAATATGATTGGCTACAAACTTCGCGGAGCCAGTATAAATGCCGGTAATGCAACGCGGGAAGATAATTTCCCGGCTGGTGCGGTCGACAACCTCTTAATCGATAGCGTTGATCATAAATCCCCGATTACAACGGGTCCTTGGCGGGCTCCGATTACCAACTTTCTTGCCTTCGCTGAACAATCGTTTATTGATGAAGTCGCCCAGGCAGCGGGTAAAGATCCGGTTCAATTCAGACTCGAACTGCTGAATAAAGCGAAGCAGAAGCCGGTAGGGGCTATCAAATACGATATTGACCGAATGAAGGGCGTCATTGATCTGGCCGTTGAAAAATCAGGTTGGGGTAAAAGGAAGGGCGCAGATGGTAAACCGGTAGCACAAGGCTTTAGTGTCTACTTCTCTCACCGCTCGTACGTAGCGCAGGTAGGAGAGGTGGTTGTACAGAAGGGCAAGCCGGTTTTGCAGAAGGTCTACTCAGCCGCTGATTGCGGTGTAGTGATCAACCAGAGCGGTGCACAGCAGCAAGTTCGGGGTTGCGTCGTTGATGGGATCGGGCATGCCATGTATGGGAACCTTACCTTCAAAGATGGTATGACACAACAGAAAAACTTCAACGAATACCGCCTTATTCGCTTAAATGAAATTCCTGAAGTCGAGGTCCACTTTGTTCAAAATGAAATAGACCCCACGGGGTTGGGCGAACCCTCTCTTCCGCCCGCTGGCGGTGCTGTTGCCAACGCTATTTTCAAAGCAACCGGCAAGCGGCTTCGGAGCCAGCCATTTGTGGAGCAGGAAGAGTTTAAAGGAGTTTCCTGATAATATGCTTCGAGAGAAATAGTTCTAATTTCAAACGAAAAATGCCCAGAATCATCTGGGCATTTTTCGTTTGAATAGCGTTCCGTTTATTTCATAGAGATTACCCGCGATGTAGTCTTTATCCGTTGACAAGTTAAGTCGTTTACGGATGCTGCTCTCGTTCGGTTTTACAATTGTGTTCAAATGTTTTAAGATTTGTTACTTATAGTTCGTGTTTGTTGTTTACTGCTCATTCTTTCTACGCCAAAGGATGTGCCAGATAACTAAATGCGCTGGTTTATAGTTAGTTATATACATGGTGTTTAGCTATTCCTGTCCGTAACTGGACATCCTCTGTTCACTTACGGACAAAATTAGGAAGGGATGGAGAGAAGAAAAGCCACAATTTATGGACTGCATAAATAGAGCGATGAACCGTAGAAAATTTGGTGCGAAGTAGTTGCCAGTCAGAGAGCTTCAACTGGTTGTTAAGGCATGTTATAAACAACGCGGTTTAATGGCTGTTACGTTTATACACAAAATGAACGCGAGATGAGCAGGGCTTTTTTAAAAAACGAGAGTGCAGATGACCCGGTGGTCATCCCTGCCAGAGCTCCGTTGCCAGCCGGATCAGCAAATTATGTAACGCCACGGGGATTGGTTATGCTACGGGATGAGTTAGAGACGCTTGAGAAAGAACATGCCCAGGCACAAACTAATGAATCGGACGAGACGGAACGTACTCGCCAACTAGCGCTCTTGAATGGTCGTATTGCTGCTCTCAATCAGCGAATCGCTACGGCAAAAGTTGTGGATACGCAGTCACATCCTCAGGATGAGGTTCGGTTTGGTGCTACAGTAACTTTACAAAGTCGTAAGCTTGGTAATGTTGACCGAAAGCTAACCATTGTAGGTGTCGATGAGGCTGATGCCATTCATGGGCGAATTGCGTTCCTGGCACCCGTTGCCAGATTATTGCTGGGGAAACGGGTGGGCGATTTGGTTACCCTACGTACGCCACAAGGAGAAAGTGTCCTGGAAATAAAGGCGATTTCTTATGATGACTAGCTTGTAACCGCAAGTCATAAAATTTCATTTGTACCGTTTTATCCTTTAAAAACTACATCTTATACCCATTCACATGGCCCCTACCATTCAGCATGCAAACAGTTGACTCCATTCTACTCACTTATGCCGTCGTAGTTACGATAGCGTCTTTTATCAATTTTATTCGACTTGATTATTGGTGGATTCGGATGTGGGATTTTCCCCATCTACAGCTTACCGTACTGGCATTTATTGGGTTAATAAGCTGGGCTATTTTTAGCCGTCATACCGGGTGGCCAATGGGAATTGTACCGGTTGGCTTATGTGTAACGCTTCTCTACCAGGGATGGCTCATTCATCGCTTTACGCCCTTGCACAAAAAGCAGGTTCTGCGACTGCCCAGAAAATTTGATCAGCGGATTGCCGATGAGAATACCATACGTCTACTGGTCACCAATGTATACATGGAAAATACCCAGACACCGAAAGTTTGGGCTATGGCTAAAAAGCATGACCCTGACGTTGTGTTGGTTCTTGAAGCCAACCAGCGCTGGCAGGATGAGTTAGCACCAATGGAAGCGAAGTATCCATACCGTATTTTACATCCATTGGAAAATACATATGGGATGCTACTTTACTCTCGCTTGCCGATGCGACATCATGAAGTTCGTTTTCTTATCCAGGATGATATTCCGTCCGTATACATACAGTTTGAACTACCCTCCGGTCAGGTAATTCACTTCTACGGCGTTCATCCAATGCCGCCTACACCTACGGAACACTATCGCTCAGCCGAACGGGATGCGGAGCTTTTGCTGGTTGGTAAAGAAGCCCGAAAGCTGAAAGAGCCGGTTATTGTAGCCGGTGATTTGAATGATGTAGCCTGGTCGCATACAACGCGCCTGTTTCAGCGGGTGAGTGGGTTGTTTGATCCGCGCGTTGGTCGGGGCTTGTACAATACGTTTCATGCCAATTATTTTCTCTTTCGCTGGCCACTCGACCACGTGTTCGTATCCCATCATTTTAAGCTTCGGAAAATTCGCCGATTACCTAACTGCGGCTCCGATCACTTCCCCATTTTCACCGCCCTCACGTTTGCCCCCGAGCCGGATGAACAGCAGGAGGAGATTCCAGAGCCTGAACACGATGATCTGGAAGAGGCTCATGAAATAATTGAGCGAGCTACAAGTGAATAGTGCATCTTGATTATGGCTTTCAGCGGTATGATCTTACTTTGGATTACTTTTGTAATCAATAATTTTCCTGCCAAACTAATTAGTTCATGTCAATGCCAAATAAACCGCTGCGTGTGTTGGTTGTCGGATGTGGTAATATGGGTGCCTCGCACGCCATTGCTTATACAACAATCGGTGGCTTCGAAATTTGTGGTATCGTGTCAACCGGAAACAGCAAAGTTGTTCTGAACGAACGGCTGGGCGGTGGTTATGTACTTTATGATGATTATGCGAAAGCGCTGGCCGAAACCAAACCTGATGCCGTTTGCATTTCTACTTACCCGGATACGCACGAAAAATTCGCCGTCATGGCTTTTGAACAAGGGTGTCATGTGTTCATGGAAAAACCCATAGCCGATACGGTAGAAGGAGCCAGAAATGTGATGGCGGCTGCTCAAAAAGCAGGTAAAAAACTCGTCGTGGGCTATATATTGCGGCATCATCCATCCTGGGAGAAATTTGTCGAGATCGCGCAGGGGCTGGGGAAACCGCTGGTGATGCGGATGAACCTGAATCAGCAAAGTCACGGTACCATGTGGACCGTACACCGTAACCTGATGAAAAGCCTGAGTCCCATCGTGGATTGCGGTGTCCATTACATCGACGTGATGTGCCAAATGACCCGTTCAAAGCCGCTTCAGGTGAACGCAATTGGTGCTCGATTAACGAACGATATTCCGACCGGTAATTACAACTACGGTCAGTTGCAGATTCGGTTCGAAGACGGCTCGGTGGGCTGGTACGAAGCTGGGTGGGGCCCCATGATGAGCGAAACTGCTTTCTTCGTGAAAGACGTGATTGGACCGGACGGCTGTGTGTCGATCGTGGCTAAGAACGCGGGTGCTGCCGGTAAATCAGACAACGTTGATTCGCACACCAAAACGGAATCGCTGCGCGTACACAAAGCCGCGCTGGACGCGAATGACCAGTTCGTTGAAACGGATACCTGGATTGATATGCAGGACGAGCCGGATCATCAGGAACTCTGCAACCGCGAACAGCGGTATTTTCAGAAAGCCATTCTGGACGATCTGGACCTGACCGACCACATGCAGGATGCCGTAAGTAGCTTGCAGATTGCGTTTGCCTGCGACGAATCGGTTCGTACCGGGCAACCGGTTATGTTATAACTGAACGGCATAGAAAAGGGGGCTATAGTTCAAGACTGTAGCCCCCTTTTCTTGTATAGCTGATCTTACACGTATCGTTCGGTAATATGGCGGGCCAACTCGGCTGTTTCGACCAGCAATGGATGACGCGGTTGACTCAAAGCTGTTTCCAGTTCCGAAATGGTGTCTTTAAAGAGCAGATTGACCGGAATCTCGTGCGACTCCTGTTTGCTCTTAATGTACATCAATGAAGGCAGCACAGTACCTGATGCGGCCAGCTCGTTGTATTGCTGTTTGGCCGTGATAAATTCCTCATCGCTGGAGCCAAAGGAAATAACCCGTTCGGGCAGCGGATTGGCTTTTCGGTGTGCCAATTGAGCGTCGAGTTCAGCGAGCAGGTGTTTTAAGTGGAAAGTATCTTTGCCTGTGCGGATGCGCTCGCGTAATGATTGACGGATAAGATACGTCAGCGAATTGGCCAGATTTAAGCCAATTTCTGCCATTTGTTTGAAAATAAGCGATGAGGGCGACATGCCCGGAATGGTGTTGGGATCATGCAGTAACACATCCCCGGCGGGGGTTAGGAAGCCGTCAATTCGGGAGTAAACGTTAATGCCCAACCGGGTAAACACCTGCGCCACTGCCAGCTGAATCTTACGGTTGTTCTCCAGACTTGTCTCGACCGGAATTCGCTTTTTGGTTGTATTGAGTCTGTATTTCGAATCGAAATCAAAGCTGGTTACGTTGTAAATCTCCGTTGGAGGGAGTGCAATGGCAATCTGATCATCGTCCTGAATTACTCCGCAAGAGAACTCCTGACCCGTGATGAACTCTTCAAAAAGTACTTCATCTTCTGCGTTCAGCGACGCCAGCGTAATAGGCTGATTGCTTTGTGCTGTTAGTACATCCAGTTTAGCCACGAATTCGGCTGGGTGCTTAATTACTTCTCCCGTTTGCTCGATGACAACCGGGAAACTAATTCCCGAATCCAGACTGACCATTTTCTGCGCCAGTTCGTGCTTTTCGGCTCCCGACAAACTTGGCCACTCGCTCAGTTTACTCCAGCCATCGGGTTGAATGCTCATTGTGAAAAAGCATTGCTCTACTGATCGGCAAAACAGCGCCAGATCGGCTTCACGCACAATCGCTACGCCGATGGACGATCCCTGATGAGGGGCTTTTACAACAACCGGTAAACCCAGATGCTCGACCAGCGATTGAAAGAATTGTGCTTTATCGGCCTGTTCGTATTCGTCCCGGCTGATGGTTGCGGTTTTCTTTTTCTGGCCATTTGCCAGCGCTATGAGTTCGTTTTGCAGAATTTTGTTGATACCCACCGCCGATCCAACGAGACCCGGTCCGGTATAAGGCATTTTATGCCATTCCAGCAATCCCTGAATAGCACCGTCCTCGCAATCGGGACCGTGCATAGCCAGAAACGCTAGATCGAAATGATCGCGAAACTGTTCTGGCCGAAGCTCAGGCAAGGTTGCGTCGAGGACGTTAACTGCCAGTGACTCATCGTAGACGGAAAAACCGGAGTTGTCCTGCGGCAGCGCTTCACGAAGGGAAGGTGATTGAAGAAACTCTGGAGAAGCGAGCCGGAATCGTCCGCGGCCATCCACAAATACCAGAACCGGCTCGAATAAGCCTTTATCCAAATTAGCCAGTGCGGTACGCCCGCCAGCAAACGAGACCTCACGCTCACGCGCTGGCCCACCGAAGAAAATGCCTATTTTCACTGAAATGAGGGATAATACGAGTTGCAAAGAAACAAAAAAACGCCTGATTAGGCGTTCTAATGTCTGAGAAACTATAGACTGAAATTGATTAGGTTAACTAACAACCAACCAAAAAAACAGCCTTTTATAAATTTAGCGTCAGCGTTTGTACAATCTTTCGCCTTACCGAATTAATGACTGGTTAAAAAGCAGGTGTTATGTTCACCGCTTCAACTCTTGAGATTTCCGGTACTGCTTTGAGGATGGCTTCTTCGAGGCCCCCTTTAAACGTCATTGCCGACATGGGACATGAACCACACGAACCCATTAGTTCTAGTCGAACCGTTTTATCTTCGGTTACTTCCAATACTTTCACGTTGCCGCCATCGGCCGCCAGATATGGCCGCATGCTGTCAAGTGCCCGTTCTATCTTGCTTATTAGTTGGTCGTTGTTGACTACCGTCTCCATTGAATAGTTGATTTACGGTAAATTTATACTTTCTGTGTTGTTTATGCAACCTGTACCCGTTCGGTTCGGTCGATGGTGGCGTTGCGGATAGCAACTTGCTGAGCCAGGGCTTCGGCGGCATCCTGAAAGGCCGCAGTCGCGATGGGATCTCCTGAACTGATGGCGGGCCGCCCTTCATCCCCGGATTCACGAATACTCTGCACAAGCGGAATTTGTCCCAGCATCGGCACATCGAATTGATCGGCCAGAAGTTGACCGCCACCTTTACCAAAAATGTAGTATTTGTGGTCAGGTAGTTCGGCTGGTGTAAAGTAGGACATGTTTTCAATAACGCCCAGAACCGGCACGTTGATCTGCGGCTGGCGGAACATAGCCAATCCTTTCGTTGCGTCAGCCAGAGCCACTTTCTGGGGGGTTGTGACGATGATAGCACCCGTAACTGGTACGGTCTGCACCAGCGTCAGGTGAATGTCGCCCGTACCCGGTGGCAGGTCAATGAGCAGGTAATCCAGTTCACCCCAGTCGGCATCGGAGAAAAACTGCTGCAAGGCCCGTCCGGCCATGGTGCCACGCCAGATAATCGCCTGACCCGGCGCTACCAGCAAGCCCATTGAGAGCATTTTAATGCCGAACTGCTGAATGGGTTCCATCCGGGTTAAGCCATCCTGCTGAAAAATACGCGGCTGGATGTTTTCGGCTCCAAACATCGTTGGCATGGACGGCCCGTAGATGTCGGCGTCGATGATCCCCACTTTCGCCCCTGATTTATGCAGGGCAATAGCCAGGTTAGCCGTTACGGTCGATTTACCTACTCCGCCTTTACCCGACGAAACCGCAATAATATTTTTTACACCCGGCAGCGTCGGCGCATTCATGCGCGTTGAGGTTACGTCCGATGTCATATCAATCGTTACCTGAACATTGGCACCGATGTGGGTATGAATGGCATCTTCGCAACGTTTGCGGATGACTTCTTTGAGTGGACAGGCAGGCGTTGTTAAAACAACTGTAAAACGAACTGAATCGATACCCAGCACAACATCCTTTACCATGTTGAGCGATACGATGTCCCGCTTTAAATCAGGTTCTTCAACGGTGCTCAATGCCCGCAGAACGGCTTCGGTAGATAATCGGTAATCAGACATAATTAACTGGAAAAAGGAGGAAGGTAAGTTGAAGGGCCAGGAAACTTATACAAATTCCTCCGTTCCCATTTCTTTCTTTTCTCCCTGGTTTAAACGACTTCGAACATCAGCCAGTTCCGCCGAAAGATTGATACGTTTGGAAAGTATCTCTAATTCGGCCAGCAGTCTACCCAGAAACTGCTTATTAGCCGGGCTGCTATCGCTGTAGAGCGGGCGGTGTGCCAGCGAACGGCTGATCTGCGCCCATTGTGTAACGAAGGTGCGAAGTTCGGTATCAAACGCGCTTTGGACAAACTTCTCAAAAATATAGTCGTGTGCCTGCGCATTCGGGTGAATCATATCCGCTTCGTAGAAACGATAATCGCGCAAATCGTCCATCATTAACTCATAAGCCGGGAAATAGGACACCCAATCGTTCCAGATCGTTAGTTCATGGGTAATGACCCGCAGGGTAGACTTGCTCACACTGTTGAGGGGCAGGGTGTCGCGCGTGTGTCGAACCGGGCTAACCGTCAGCAGAACCTTCAGTTTAGGGTTCGCTTTGTGGAGTGTTTTCAGCAACCGGGTCATATCATCGCGTAGGTGATCGATATGATACAGGTATTTTTCAAAGAGGGAACCCGGCATTTTATGGCAGTTCGCTACGACTTCACCGGTTTCCAGATGGCGGTAAACAATGGCCGAGCCCAGCGTTAAAAACAGGAAATCAGCCTTCCGGATGGCTTCGGCTGTTGTCGACAGCACGTTGATCAGTTTGGTTCGTAACTCATCCTGGGTGTTGGCCCAAAGTGACGAATGGAAATCGTAATGAAACCAGACGCCATCCCGTTCTACATAACCGTTGTCGTCGGGTGTGGTGCCGCGAAGGGCCATCGTTAGCAATTTGGTAATGGTTACCGGATTGAAAATCGTACCGAATGGATTGTTGAGTACATCTAATTTATGGTCGATCAACCGACGTCCCATTACATCGGCAAAACACGACCCAATGGTCACAATCCGGCTGTCGAGACCAAGGCGATAGGGGAGCGGTTCGGGCGAAAACTCTGTATGAAACTGCATACTTTACCAACAAAAAATTGGACTAATTAGCTCCGATTTCAGGAAAAGAATCTTACAGGTAAATCGCTGATTATTAGCGGTAAAAAGGTTGTTTTCTGCGAGTTGGCTGGCCTAGTTTACAAGGGTATAAACAGCCTGAGACATACCATAAAAAAATAGACCGGCTTCGTTAGTTAACGAGCCGGTCTATTTCACCAAAAGAAGTACTGCTTATTCAGCCGATACTACTTCAAATTTCACTTTGTGCTTCACATCTTTGTGCAGATCAAGAGCCGCTTCGTAGGTGCCGAGTACTTTAACATCTTCAACCGTAATTTTCTTCCGGTCGATGTCAAAGCCTTTGGCACGAAGTGCTTCAGCCACCTGGGTGTTCGTAACCCGGCCGAAGATTTTGCCGCTGTCGCCTGCTTTCGCTGGAATCGTCAGCGTCATATCGCCGATACCATCGGCAATGTTTTGGGCTTCGGTTTTGATCTTTTCGGCTTTGTGGGCAGCCTGACGAATGTTTTCAGCAACGATCTTCTTGTTCGAGTCGGTTGCCATCATTGCAAATCCCTGAGGTATCAGGTAATTGCGGCCGTAACCGGGCTTCACCGTAACGGTGTCGTTCTTGTAGCCCAGGCCGGCAATATCGGTTTTTAAAATGATATCCATTTTGTGTGAGAGTCGGTAAGTGAGTAAGCTGTAAGTATACTGTCGGTAAGTCCGTAACGGCCTTACTACGTATGTACTTACTACTTACTACTGTGTTTATTTCAGTGAATCGCCTACGTATGGCAGTATGGCCAGATGGCGAGCGCGTTTGACAGCCTGGGCCACTTTGCGCTGGTTTTTCAGGGTTGTGCCAGTTAACCGACGGGGAAGGATTTTACCTTGCTCGTTCAGTAATTTCAGCAGGAAGTTGCCGTCTTTGTAGTCGATATATTTGATACCGGCTTTCTTGAAACGGTCGTATTTTTTGCGGTTCTCGGTTTTCGAGACAGATTCGTTTTGCAGACTCATGATTACTTGGCCTCCCCGGCGTTTTCGGTTTGTTTTTTCTTACCCACTAAACCATTGCGCTTACGATCGTTGTAGGCAACAGCGTGCTTGTCGAGCGAAACCGTCAGGTGACGGATGATCCGCTCGTCACGAAGATACTCAGTGTTGAGTTTCTCGATGATCGTGCCGGGGGCCTTAAACTCGAAGAGTTGGTAGTAACCCGTGTTCTTATGCTGAATTGGATAGGCTAGCTTACGCAGGCCCATGTGGTCTTCATGAACAAGTTCCGCACCGTTATCGGTCAGCACTTTACGAAACTTGTCAACGGCGTCCTTCATCTGAGCTTCAGATAAAACGGGAGTTAAAATGAACACCGTCTCGTAATTGTTAGGAAACATTTTTTTGTAATTTGTTTGAAATGAGGGCGCAAAGGTAAGAAAAAAATAGACAAATGCAAAGGTGACTAGTAGTAAGTTGTGAGTACCAAGTAGTAAGGGGCTGGCACGACGAGAATCTCATGTGCCAGCCCCTTACTACTTGGTACTCACAACTTATTATTTTATCGTAAACTCGCCATCACCAATTCTAAATCCTTCGCAATAGACCTCAACGGTGTGTTTACCCTCAATAAATCGCTGACCGCCCCGTCCATAGTAAAAGTCGAGCCGTTGCCGGGTGTTATCGAAGGTGAATTTCTGCATAGCCGTGTAAATCATTCCCTGGTTATTGTACATGAACTCTCCCGAGCCGGTGGCGAGATCAGAGACAACCGCGCCATTGGGGTCAATAATCCGGATGTACAATAGTTTCTCGTCCTTTTTAGCCAAACCATTGGGCGATAACTGCATGGAGATATGCACCTTATCCGTTCTCTTCGCTTTGTACTCCCCGCCGTCAGTTTCTTTTCCTTTGGCATTGACACCCGTCACCGTTACGGTTTCGGCCCTGAGGGCAGCCGCTATAGTGACTTTCTCGGCCAACTCCTGATTCTTGATCGTGACCGATACGACCGAGTCGCTCAGGCTTTGCTTCTCCGATTTTAAGCCACTGTTCTCCTGAGCCAACGTTTGATTCTGTTGCGACAGAACGCCATTTTCCTCTTTCAGACGGGCGATTTCCTGGTCTTTTTGGGCTAGTAAGGATTGATAATTGCGAATTTTCTGATCGTACTTCTTGCTATCGAACGAACCTACATTTTTGAGTTCGCGCTTATCGACTTCAAGCTGAGCCTTTATCTTCATCAGTGAATCGACACTACCGCCTAATTGACGAATTTCGGCGATTTTTTCGTCCAATTGAGTCGAAATCGAATCAAGTTTTGTTTTAGCAATGAGAACCTCTTCTGTTTTTGCTGCAATGGTTGCGTCTTTTGTCTTGTTGTCCTGCCGCTCCTGATAGTAGAAATAAAGCAGCAGTACATTAAGGGCAGCCAGAATTAATAAAGCCGCCAATAAGTAACTACGACTATTATTCCGGGGTTGGGGTCTAGGTTCCATTGGGGTCATGTGTTAAACTGAAGAGTTGATGTTAAAATCCTTTCCAAAACTAAACTACATTATGGTTTATTGTTTGGTAATGCCTGTTTTTGGCCACAAACTACGCCTTTAGGCTTAGTTCTCAAACCTATATTTGCACAATATTAATAAACCATTAGTTCAGGACTACTACCTTTCTCATTATGATCGCCGATACAATTCGCCTGATTGAGAGTCAATTACACGACAAGGCTAAGCTGATTGCTGTTACTAAAACGAAGCCTGTCGAGTTACTGCGCGAAGCATATGAGGCTGGTTGCCGCCGGTTTGGTGAAAATAAAGTGCAGGAAATGGCTGATAAACAGCCACAATTACCCGCCGATGTACAATGGCACTTGATTGGGCATTTGCAAACCAATAAAGTCAAATACATTGCCCCGTTTGTAGCGCTCATTCACTCGGTCGATAGTCTGAAACTGTTGCAGGAAATAAATAAACAGGCCGCCAAACACAATCGGGTAATCGACTGTCTGTTGCAAATCTACATTGCCGATGAAGAAACAAAGTTCGGTCTTTCAGCAGAAGAAGCAGAAACTTTACTGAACGCGCCCGAACTGGATAACTTACCGAATGTGCGGATTGTTGGTTTGATGGGCTTAGCTACCAATACGGATGATACCGATAAAGTACGTCTGGAGTTTCGGGGTTTGAAGCAATTGTATGACCGACTCGCCCAGATTCAGCGGCCCATGATTCAGTTTCAGGAACTGTCCATGGGTATGAGTGGTGACTACCGCATTGCCGTGGAGGAGGGGAGTACGCTGGTTCGGGTTGGCAGCGCTATTTTTGGAAGTAGAATCTGAACCGCCGGGCGGCCCCGCAAGATTTTAACAAGATTAAAAGGATTTTCAAGATTTGGACGTAAAAGCATAAAAATCAGTTGTAAGCTCATTAAAATTTTCCGGGGCAGCCCGGCGGTTTAGACACTATGAAATTCTTTATTCAATCCGGGGCCGTTCTGGGCCTGATAGGCGTTGGTCTCGGCGCATTCGGTGCCCATGCGTTGCGTACTATGCTCGACGCATCCGGTCGTACCGCTACCTTCGAAACGGCGGTTAAATACCAGTTTTACCACGCTCTTGCCCTCGTGCTAATCGGGTTACTGATGCATACCTTTGGTACTAACCCCACCATTGTGAAGTTGCTTAACTGGTCGGGCTATTCCATGTTAGGCGGTGTCCTTATTTTTTCGGGCTCCCTGTATGTCCTGTGCTTTACCGGCATAACGTGGCTCGGCGCGATAACCCCCATTGGTGGTCTCGGCATGATTGCCGGCTGGGCACTGCTGTTCTGGGCGTTTTTGTAAAGGGCAGAGGGGCTTGGGTAGAGGGCAACATATCAATTCCCTATCGTTCACCCTCTGCCCCCGCCCCTCTGCCCTTCGCTTTTTTTTGTATCTTTGTATCTTGATTCTGAGAATAATGCAAACGAATATACAGGCTGAAACGGCCCGTCGACGGACGTTCGCCATCATTAGTCACCCTGATGCCGGTAAAACAACGCTCACCGAAAAGCTCCTGCTTTTTGGAGGGGCCATTCAAACGGCCGGGGCTGTTAAGTCCAATAAAATAAAGAAAACCGCTACCTCCGATTTCATGGAAATTGAGAAGCAGCGCGGTATTTCCGTGGCCACGTCGGTAATGACGTTCGAGTACGATAAGTTGAAGATCAATATCCTCGATACACCGGGCCACAAAGATTTCGCGGAAGATACCTACCGAACGCTGACCGCCGTGGACAGTGTTATTCTGGTCATTGACTGTGTGAAAGGGGTTGAGGAACAAACCGAGCGCCTGATGGAAGTGTGCCGGATGCGCGACACACCGGTTATTATCTTTATCAATAAACTTGACCGCGAAGGCCGCAATCCATTCGACCTGCTCGACGAACTGGAAGAGAAGCTGAATATCCGGGTTCGACCGATGACCTGGCCGGTCAATATGGGTTCCGATTTTAAAGGCGTTTATAGCCTGATCGAGAAAAAGTTATATTTCTTCAAAGCCAACAAAACCAAAGTAGAAGCCGACGTTTTACCCATCGACCTGGCCGATGATCTGCTCGATGTAAAGGTAGGGCAGCGCGACGCGGCTCAGCTTCGCGAAGATGTTGAACTGATTGACGGCGTTTACGATAGCTTTGACCGGCAGGCGTATCTGGATGGTAAACTGGCCCCCGTGTTCTTCGGGTCGGCGGTTAACAACTTTGGGGTGAAGGAACTGCTCGAAGGTTTCTGCGACATTTCGCCGGAGCCCATCGCACGCCCAACCGATAAGCGGGAAGTGTTGCCCGGCGAAAAGAATTTCAGCGGCTTTGTCTTCAAGATCCACGCCAACCTCGATCCGCGCCACCGCGATCGCATTGCTTTTTTGCGGATATGCTCGGGCGTATTTGAGCGTAATAAGTTTTATCACCATACCCGTCTGGACAAAAATGTTCGGTTTGCCAGCCCGTTCAGTTTCATGGCAGATAGCAAGAGCGTGGTTGAAGAAGGATTCCCCGGCGACGTGGTCGGTCTGTACGATACGGGTACATTTAAAATTGGTGATACCCTGACGGAAGGCGAGGAACTACAGTTTCAGGGAATCCCGAGCTTTTCGCCAGAGATTTTCAAAGAATTGGTGAATCTGGACCCCATGAAATCGAAGCAGTTGGATAAAGGAATTCAGCAGTTGACCGACGAGGGCGTAGCGCAGTTGTTCACGCTCGAATTGGGTAACCGGAAAATTGTTGGCACCGTCGGTGAACTTCAGTTTGAGGTTATCCAGTACCGACTGGAAAATGAATACGGGGCCAAATGCCGCTGGGTACCGCTCAACTATACCAAAGCCTGCTGGATCACGGCCGATAACCCGGTTAAACTAGCGGAGTTTATTCGCCTGAAAGGCAACCAGATTGCGTACGACAAAGATCAGAACCCTGTTTTCCTCGCCGAATCGGACTGGATGTTGCGTATGAATCAGCAGAATAATCCGGATGTTACCTTCCACCTGACTTCGGAGTTTAAGGTAGCAGCGTAAGCAGTCTATACAGATTAATAAAACCTCATGAGTCCTGATTAGTTATACCTGTCAGGATGTTCGAAAAAGCCGGATTACGGTTCTTTGGGCTAGCCTTAAGAGTCGTGATCCGGCTTTTTGAATGCTTTGGTTCCTATTACTCACGTTAATTTAAAAACCAATGATCAACTCACTTTCAACCGTTGTGCTGGTATTGGCTCTTGCCGGAACAGCCGCTGCTCAACAAAAGCAGCCTCGTCGTACAAATGACAACAAGTCGTCAACAGGCACTATTTCGGCTAATGATGCGGCCCGCTCAAATCCGTCGGCGGCTAACACGCACGACGGTAGCAACGGCGCTTCGACCGGTACCGGCCTGACTAATGATCAATACCAGGCAAACGGAAGTTCGCCAAATCGCGGCACAACGAAAGTGGATGCTGCCAGTAGTGTTAGAACCGGCCCATCGAACGTGAAGGCAAAGAAGAAAACGCCCAAATCGTCGAACCAGTAGACTCGGTACTACAGGAACGGTCGGCACTACAGGAACCTCCTATGATAGGAGGTTTTTTTTATGCCCTAAAAATTAAATGCTGTTAAATACTTGACTTAAATAAATACCGTATCTACTATTGTGGTGTACTATTTAACTAATACACTAAAACGGGTTAGTTTATGATTGAGTTTCGCGAGGTATCGTTTGGCTACAAGCGGGGTAAACCTTTGTACGAGGGATTGAACCTAACGCTTTCGCCTGGTTCTATTTACGGGTTGCTCGGGCCGAATGGGGCCGGAAAGTCGACCTTGTTTCGGCTACTGGCTGGCTTGCTGTACCCAAAATCTGGGTCTATTCGGGTGGGGGAGTACATGCCTGAAAACCGGCAACCGGCTTTTCTGGAGGATCTGTTTCTGGTGCCCGAAGAATTCTACCTCCCCGCCGTGCGAATAAAACAATTTGTCGACAGTAACGCGCCGTTTTATCCCCGCTTCGATCGGGCGCAAATGGCGGCTTACATCCGCGAGTTTGGCCTTACAGACAACCAAAAGCTCAGTGAACTTTCGTATGGCCAGAAGAAGAAAGTATTGATCGGGTTTGGTCTGGCAACCAACACCGCAGTCTTACTCATGGATGAGCCGACCAACGGCCTGGATATTCCGTCGAAGAGCCAGTTTCGGCGGTTGGTGGCCGGAGCTGTGAACGAAAACCGGACGGTCGTGATTTCCACCCATCAGGTGCGCGATCTCGAAGCCCTGATCGACCCCATCGTGATTCTGGCCGAACGTTCGCGTTCACACATGACCGTTGCGCTGAAAGCTACCGTTGAAGAAATTACGGCCCGGCTCTGGTTCGGCCTGGTGTCTGAACTGGATAAAAACAGAGCGATTCTGTATTCAGAACGGGCGGTTGGGGGCTATGCTATTGTGGCCGAAAATCCCATGGGCGAACCGAGTCGGCTGGATCTGGAACGGCTTTTCAACACGGTGCAGGCAGAGCCAGCGCGTATTCAGCAATTATTTGCATCCACCTCAACCCTCGCTTCAATATGAACCAGACATTTTCATTTAGTCGTTTTGGGCGATTAGCCAACAAATATTTTACCGACAACCGGGGGCAGTTGTTGGCCAATATGGCCCTGTTACTAGTTATTCTAGTGGCTGTATCGCTTATCGTTTACAATGGTAATCCGTTGGCTGTGGAGCGTAACCGCAGTATTCCGTTTTTCTTTATTGGCTGGGCTGCCTGGTACGTGTTTATCTGGCAACAGACAGAAGCGTTGAATCATAAAGAGCGGACCATGACGTATCTGATGCAGCCAGCCTCTCAACTGGAGAAATTAGGGCTCCTGTGGCTTGTTTCCGGGGTTGGGTTTGTGGTTGTCTATCTTTTGCTTTTTGTGTTGGTAGATGCCGCCGGTGTTCAATACGTCAATAGCAAAGAGTGGCCCACCGGAACGCCTGCTCTTACTGCATACTATGCATTTGACGGGTTTATCCCGCTACAGTTGGTTGTATTCACTGCGTTGCTTCATCCGTTTGCACTCGCCTTCCTGCTGGTAGTACGACGGTACAGCCTTCCCTTGGTGGCCGTATTGGCATTCCTTCTCATTTTCATCGGAGTGATCGTAAATACGCTAATTCTGGGGAGTTTCATTGACTTGGGGGGAGATAATATGGCCGGTCCCTTTAATCGTCTTGGCGTTCCTTCGCCGATCAATGAAAAGAACTATCGTATGATCGACCTTCCGCAGCCCATAGGCAATCAAATTCGCTACGCAGTAGGCATAATAGCGGTTGTGATTCTATACATCACCGCTTATTTCAGACTTAAAGAACGGGAGGTATAGCGATGGATTTTCGAGACAAACAAGCCATTTATCTACAGATAGCCGAACATGTTAGTGAGCAGATTCTACTGGGACACTGGTCGGCCAATGAGAAAATTCCGTCGGTGAGAGAACTGGCGGCTGATCTGGAAGTAAACCCAAATACCGTCATGCGGACGTACGAATTTCTGAATCAACAGGGAGTGATTGCCAACAAACGGGGCATTGGCTACTTCGCTACGGAGGATGCCACCGACAAAATTCGAACCTTCCGGCGGGAGCAGTTTTTGCAGAACGACCTGCCTTTGTTTTTTAAGAACCTGACCCTGCTGGGTATCGACCTCCGCGAAATCGAAACCCGTTACGAAAACTACATAAACGCCCCAACGAACGCGCAATGAAAACAAGTCATATTCTACTGGCCATATTGACCATCATCACCTTATCGGGCATGGTGGCGACCGACGTGCTGCTCAAGCAGCAATACGATAAACTGGATTGGAGCGATCCATATCAGGATTTCGAACACCGGGCGTTGTCGGTGGCGAAACACCTGGTCATCGAGGCCGCTCCAATCGCCGAAGTTATCGTTGAGCCGAGCAAGGATACGGCTCAGGCCATACTCTGGCCCAATATGGCGAACTCGTACCGTACCCGGAAGCAAGGCGACACCTTATTTGTCACGTTTACGATGAATTACGAAGGAGAGAGCCGTAACCCGCATGATGATAAAGAATATCAGCTACCCGCCGGGCTGGTACTCCGATTACCTGATTTACAAAGCTTACGTATCACCAACGGGCGGTTGACCATACGGCAGTTTACACCTGAAACGCTAGTCGTTTTATTAAAAAACAGTCGGTTGAGAACGGATAAACTGGGCACCACCAGCGGGTCATTTCAGTTGACCGCCAGTCAGAACAGCTTTGCGGTATTAGGCGCGGATCATTACAAATCGTTAGCGGCTATTGTGCAGGACTCAAGTGGTGTGCAACTAAATGATAGTGAGATTGGTAGCTTTACAAAACAAGTTTCCACAAAAGCGGAAATCCAGTTACAGGGAAAAGCGCTGAAGTGGTTAAAATAACATAGTAAGTTTTGGTTACACAGCTGTTGCTGTGTGTGCTAGCTGGATTTTGATATTACGGGTGCTCTTAAATGAAATAGCTTTTCATTTAAGAGCACTTACTTGTTTAATACGATTAGAAGTAAGGCAGGTTTACACTGCCTGTCTGATTACCTGTCCAACGGGCATGGAATGAGCTTAGTTATTTTTAAGATTGATTAAACAGGTATTAAAGCGATTAAAAATAAATTAAAGCGCTTTTACTTATATCAAGATAACGTTGACTGTTTTGTGGAATGTGGGCGGCAGTATTAAAATGCTATGAAAAAGTTTGGCCCAGCCCTATTCTCCCGCTTAACTTATACATCACAATACGAAGAGGTCCCTTAGTTGGAACGATAGACGATATGTGAAAAGCATAAACCTTCCGATTTGGCTTTTCTTTTCTACTCACGTGAGTCCGATAAATACGTTCATTGCTGTATCGCAATTACTAACTCGATTTATCCGGTACGAAAAATTTAATAGGTAACGTATTCTTGGTGCCAACAGGCTATTCGGCTGAATCGCTCTGTTTTGATTTTTTATTACAAGTGAGGTCACGTTAAGTGACTGTTAACTGATTAAAACCCACCGCTGCTTTCGTTCGTTTGCTATGAAAACCCATCATTCTACATTTGATGAAAACCATGTTCTTCATGAGTTGAAGCACTATCTTCCGGCTCAGGCACCGCTGAAAGACTTCGTTCATCATAATACGTTACACTCTTTTCAGGATATACGGTTTGATAAGGCACTCCATAAAGCATCTGAACTTTTCGGTTATAAAACACTGCTGTCGCTGGATGAGTATCGGTCATTCTATACTTCGCAGCGAATTCGGAGAGACGTTCTTCTACGAATTATCATTCAGCACAAGGGTGCTGAGCGCGCACTGGAATGGATAGAGAAGGTACTGGAAAAACCTCTCAAAACGACTTTCCATCCCCGAATTGGTTCCCTGCGATCTAACTGGAAAAAGGATCATCACGTTGATCTGGATTCGCTGGTTCACCCGCTGCTGTTTCGCATTTTATGCAGCTACCTCGATCAGGGCATTTCGATCTGGAACTTCCCGGTTCGGGACAAAGATTTCCTGTCGTCCATGCGGGAAATGGAGGAAACAAGCTTCACCAGCGTGTTCAGAACGAAAGCCGCTAAAGATCTTTTCCTGCATGGCGACTGTAGCATCAACGCCTTACTGGATAAACTCGTTGGCGACGAATCGCTGTATGAGCAATACCTGTTCGACCAGCAGTTTGCGCATTCGGGCTGGTCGGGAATGGTGGCCGTAATTGAAGATTTGCCGCAAACGCTGCTGGATACCCGGAAAATATCGCTCCACAGTTTAATTGTCTTTGAGTTACTTCTCGAAATCGACGCGATAAACTACCAGCTTGGCAAAGACTGGACTCCCATGCGAAGCTGGCTGAAGCACAAGCCGGTTCCGCTCTTTGCCGATGTGCCGGATACGGAGTTGAGCGATGTGATGACCATCTGGCAGGAAGCTTTCGAGTGGAGTTACTACGATCAGGTTTTGGCCGGGCTTGAACTGGAGAAGCGGGATGAATCGGTTATTCCTGATAAAAGTTTTCAGGCCATGTTCTGCATCGACGACCGGGAGTGTTCGTTCCGGCGTTACCTGGAAGATCTGGACCATTCCTGCGAAACATTCGGGACGCCGGGTTTCTTTGGTGTCGATTGTTTTTTCCAACCCGAAGAAGGTAAATACTACACCAAGATCTGTCCGGTTCCGCTTTCCCCAAAGCACTTGATAAAAGAGGTTGACTCGAAGAACAAGCGGCAGCAGGACTTGCACTTCAACAAGCATGCACACTCGTTTCACAGCGGCTGGCTGATTTCGCAGACATTGGGCTTCTGGGCTGCTCTGCGGTTGTTTGCGAACATCTTTAAGCCGACCATGACGCCCGCAGCGGCTTCGTCGTTCAAGCATATGGATCATCTTTCGAAGCTTACGATTGAGAACCAGCACCCCGAAGACATAGAGAACGGCCTGCAAATTGGCTACTCGGTCGATGAAATGGCGGTGCGGGTCGAGGGGCTCCTGAAAAGTATCGGCATGGTGAAGGAGTTTGCTTCAATTGTCTATGTGGTTGGCCACGGGGCCAGCAGCGTAAATAATCCGCACTATGCCGCTTACGACTGTGGTGCCTGTTCCGGCCGAGCGGGTTCGGTGAACGCACGGGCACTGTCGTATATGGCCAATCACCCCAAAGTACGGGCTATTCTGAGCACTAAAGGGCTGACTATTCCAGAAACGACCCAGTTTATGGGCGCGCTGCACGATACCACCCGCGATGAAATTGCTTTCTTCGATGAGGCCTCCCTTACCCCCGGAAATCTTGAGAAGCACAAGCAAAACAAAACAACGTTCGAGAAAGCACTCGATTATAACGCTAAAGAACGGTCGAGACGCTTTGAGTCGATCAACAGCAGCGCCAGTCTGAAGCGGATTCACGATAGAGTTCGCGAGCGTTCGGTGTCATTGTTCGAGCCGCGTCCTGAACTGAACCACGCCACCAACGCCCTCACCATCGTGGGGCGACGGTCGCTCACGAAAGGCTTGTTTCTGGACCGCCGGTCGTTCCTGAACTCGTACGATTATCGGGTAGACCCCGATGGTAAGTACCTGTTCAATATCCTGAAAGCAGCCGCGCCTGTGTGTGGCGGTATTAACCTCGAATATTTCTTTTCGAGGGTCGATAACCAGCAACTGGGTGCCGGTACCAAACTGCCGCATAACGTAATGGGCCTGATTGGCGTGGCCAACGGGATGGACGGTGATCTACGACCGGGACTGCCCAGCCAGATGATTGAGGTGCATGACCCCATACGTATGTTCTTTGTCATCGAACAGTTTCCGGATGTTGTGCTCGACGTTATTAAGCAGTCGAGTGCAACGTACGAATGGTTCATCAATGAGTGGGTACATCTGGTGGTTGTACACCCGGAAACGCAAAAGTTCTTCGTGTTCAAAGAAGGCGCGTTTACGCCCTACGAGCCCATGATTCATCATGTAGACACGATAAAAGACATGGCTCCTTTGCTCGAAACTCATCAGGAAGACCTACCTGTTTACCTTCTTTCTTAAGCTTAACGCATGGAATCATTCCTTCAAGTTTTTATTTTATTGCCTGTTCTCGGTTTTGTCATTCTTTTACTGTTTCCTGAAAAAAAGGAAAAGCTTATCTCCTGGACTTGCTTCGTTATCGTAGGCCTGCATTTTGCCCTGTCGATGGGATTCCTGGCTTACTGGCTTATTACGAGTCGTACCGAGCTTAATTTAAAGGATATTGTGTTGCTCAGTTCGGGCGATTATGAGTTTCTGATTGATTTTTATTTCGATAAAATCACCGCTGTCTACCTGTTTGTGGGTGCCATTCTAACGTTTCTGGTGACGATTTACAGCCGGGCTTATCTCCACCGCGAAACTGGCTACAAGCGTTTTTTTGCAACGATTCTATTCTTTTATACCGGCTACAACATCACTATTTTTGCTGGTAATTTCGAAACGCTGTTCATTGGCTGGGAAATTCTGGGCATCACCTCGTTTCTGCTGATTGCCTTCTATCGGAATAAGTACCTGCCGGTCAAGAATGCCGTGAAAGTGTTTTCGGTGTATCGGATTGGCGATGTGGGTTTACTGCTGGCCATGTGGATGAGCCATCACCTGTGGCACGAAAACATCACGTTCCTGAAGCTTGGCGATTACGCACTGGTACACGAGCACCTGCAAACGCATAGCTTCATTGGGGTGTTTATCTCGCTCATGATTCTATCGTCGGCAGCGGCCAAGTCGGCACAGCTTCCCTTTTCGTCCTGGCTACCCCGTGCCATGGAAGGACCAACACCGTCCAGTGCCATATTTTATGGGTCGCTGGCCGTGCATTTGGGCGTCTTTCTATTACTGAGAACCTATCCGTTTTGGGAGCAGCAGACATCGGTACGCATCCTGATTATCGCGCTGGGCTTAATCACATCCGTCGTGTCTACGGGTATTGCGCGGGTTCAGTCGTCCATCAAAGCGCAGATCGCTTACGCATCCATTGCGCAAATTGGACTTATGTTCATTGAGGTGGCCGTTGGTTTGGAGAGTCTGGCCCTGTTCCACTTTGCCGGAAATGCCTTTTTGAGAACCTACCAGTTGCTGGTGTCACCCTCGGTAGTGAGCTACCTGATTCGGGAGCAGTTTTATACGTTCTATCCTTCGCAGCGGTCGCTGGAAGATTTCCTGCCGAAGAAGCTTGCCAACACGTTTTATATGCTGGGTATCAAGGAGTGGAATTTAGATTCGTTCCTGTATCGGTTTTTGTGGAATCCGTTGAAATGGGTCGGTAACAAGCTTAATTTCCTGACCCTGAACGGGCTGCTGATTGTGTTCGTGCCGTTTTATCTTGTTGGTTTATATAGTCTGTACAACCGCGAAGCGGTGCCACAGGCGGTGCTGAACTGCCTGCCCGTTGCGTTCTCGTTTACGGCGGTCATTATGGTGCTCAAGTCATTCACGGAGCGGAAGCGGGCGCGGGTGGCCTGGCTGCTTACTATTATGAACCACTTTTTTGTGGTGCTGGCAATCTCGTTCAACGAGAAGTTCAATTACTCATCGCAGGGGTTGCTGTACCTGAGTGGCGTTTTTGTGGCGGGGGTTGTTGGGTTTGTCTGCCTGAGCCGGTTGAAATCGACCGAGAAGAGTCTCAACCTTCAGCAGTTTCATGGCTATTCACACAAATACCCCCGGTTGGCGTTCCTGTTTCTGCTGGCTTGTCTGGGCGTTTCGGGCTTTCCCATTACGCCGACCTTCATTGGCGAAGATTTGATGTTCACCCACATTCATGAAAATCAGGCCGTGCTGGCGTTCTTTACTTCGTTGAGCTTCATCATCGACGGACTGGCCATCATCCGGATCTACGCCCGAATATTCCTCGGCCCCCACGAAAAGTCGATGTACGAAATGGCTTATCGGTCGTATTGAATTCTGTACCGGTGCCATGCGGTCCGGTACAGAATTCAACTTTTTCGTAATTCGTCAGTCGATTTGCGTAGTTGGTCAGCGACGCAGCCGGGCCTTTGCGGGACCTTTGTCATGTACTAAACGTCGAACAAGTCCATGAAAACGCTCCTCAAATCCGAAGAATTAGTCCAGTTCCTGGCCGCTATTTATCTGTTCTCCCGACTGAATTTCGCCTGGTGGTGGTTCCCCGCGTTGCTTTTGCTACCGGACATGAGCATGATCGGTTATTTGATCAATCCAGCCGTTGGTGCGGTGTTGTACAACGTTGCCCATCACAAAGGGCTTGGTATTGTCATCGGTCTGGTTGGTCTAGCCCTGGATAATCAATACCTGATGCTGGCCGGTGTTATCCTCTTTGCCCACTCCAGTATGGACCGGGTGGCGGGCTACGGACTAAAATATACCGACAGCTTCAAGCACACCAGCCTTGGCACACTGTAGGCCAGCATCAGGCACCTTACTCAACCAATTTTTAACACCCAAACAGGTTGACCAGCCAGTTGCTGGCGCACCTTTTCGGGAATGATAACGCTAAAACCATCTTTCGTTTTAGTCAGCTTCAGCGCCTGCGATGTGCCCAGTACAGTCACTTTGGCGTTGGGCGCAACGGTAAGCGCTGGCAACGAAATACTGGCCGGAAGCTGTTGTTCCGATTCTTTGGGCAAATAGGAGGCATAGACAGCCTTGCTGTTCGAGGTGAACGCCCACTGCCCCTGTCGATAGGGTGCCATCGGTTTGGTGCCGTAAATTGATTCACCGTTTACGGTTATCCATTTGCCGATTTCCTGCAATCGCTGATAGGCTTCCTCGTGCCATTCGCCATCGGGGCCGGGCGCAATGTTGAGCAGGAGATTGCCGTTTTTGGCAACGATATCCACTAGTGTCTGAACTAGTTTGCGGGCGGGTTTGAAATTTTCTTTGGGGATGTACGACCAGCTATCGCCCATGGTCATGCAGCTTTCCCAGGGAATGGGCATGTAATGGTCGGGAATTGACTGTTCGGGCGTGACGTAATTCTCGAATTCGCCCGACACCGTACGGTCGACAACCAAAAGACCCGGCTGATGCTGACGCGCCATACCAGCAATACGCGCCATGTTGATGTCCTGGCTATATGGAATGGTTCGCTGCCAGCTAATAGTAGAGTCGATCGTGTTGGCCGGACGAACCCAGCCGCCGTCGAGCCACAGAATATCGACATTGCCATAGCCGGTCATTAGTTCTTCGATCTGGTTGTACGTGAAATCGCAGAACTTCTTCCAGTGGTCGGGGTATTTTTTCGGGTCGTAACTTACGTTGCGGTCTTTAGGCGGGAAGTACGTCCACCAGTAATCTTCCGTATGCCAATCGGGTTTGGAGAAATACGTGCCGACCATGAAATTCTGCTGGCGGAAAGCGCCGAGAATCTCTTTCGTGACGTTGCTGCGCGGATTTGTCGAGAACGGGGTTTTGGTATCAGTGATCTTGTAATCCGTCAGCTTCGTGTCGAACATGCAAAAACCATCGTGGTGTTTGGTGGTGAAAACCACGTATTTCATGCCCGCATCTTTTGCCGCGTTAGCCCAGCGTTCCGGATTGAACTTCGTTGGATTGAAGCTCGTTTGCAGGTTTTCGTAGGCCTTTTTGTACTCGAACCAATTGGCTGCATGCGGGCCTCTGCGTTCGCACCAGCCCTCATCTTCGGGGCAGAGCGACCAGGATTCCACCACGCCCCACTCGCTGTAAGTGCCCCAGTGCATGAGCAAACCAAACTTAATATCCTGCCAGTTTGCCAGTTTTTTCTTCACCAGTTCATCTTTTGGCCAGACGTATTTATCGTGGTTCTGCTCGGAGTGCTGCTGCGCCAGAGCTGATATAGAAACCAGCAAGCAGAAGAGAATGGGGGTAAATCGTTTTTTCATCTACAGGTTAGTTAAATGGTAATACACTACGCGTAGGCCAGTCGGTACGCACCCGGTGTTTGGCCCGTCCATTTTTTAAAGGAACGGAAAAAGACGCTTGGTTCGGCAAAACCCAGCAAATACGCAATGTCTGTTGTGCTCATATTCGGTTCGCGCAGGTGCCCGATGGCCAGTTCTTTGCGGGTTTCATCGAGAAGCTGCTGATACGACGTACCCGATTCTTTGAGGTGAAGTTGCAGGGTTCGTACGCCCATCGCCAGCCGGTCCGCAATGGTTGCCAGCGCGGGTTCTTCGCCTTTCATCATCGAAACGATTTCACCTTTCACACGGCTTTTGAGCGAGGGTGTCTGAAGCTGGCTCAGAATATCATTGGCGTGTTTCTCGAACAAGGGGAACAGGCTTGGGTTGGCATTAAGTACGGGCGTATCCAACAGGGCCGCATCGAAGATCAGGGCCGTTTCAGCAGCATCGAAGACAAGTCGTGTAGGGCCAAACACGCGTTCATGTTCGCGGGTGTCAGCCGGGTGTGGGTAAGCGAAACGTGTTTCGAGTGCAGTAAGTCGCTGACCCGTTAAGGCTCGAATGGCCGATAGGTAGACCGAGAGTTCGGAGTTAAAAGTAGGCTCCAGGTAGATGATATCGGGGCTGGTTATGTGGAGCGACAGCCTATACGTCGCGCCCGATTCATCGTCGGCCGGAATGAGTTGCCCCGTTGTTCGGATGCCTTCGCAGGCAATATCCTGGTAGTGGCAAAGTTTCTCGAAAACCCGCCCGAGCGTGGGGCAGTGCATCATCACGTAGGCCAGCACGCCAATAGTCAGCGGATTTATCATCTCGCCCAGTTTTAGCGAAAGGGCCGGTTCGCCGGTGGCGATAACGGCTTCGTGCCAGAGGGCCTGCACCTGCCGGATCAGTACTCGCCCGTCCGGATTCTGGAGCTGGTCAGGGTCGATACCTACCGCACGGGCCAGCGCATCGCCATCGGCTCCCTGCTGCCGGGCGGCAAACAAAATGAGGTTGATCGAGCCAACGGAGATGGTTTCTGAGGTAGGAAGCATCTATCGGAAAATGCGGTCGTGAGAAACAATCAGGTCCGGGAAGATACGGCTGGGAATTTCGCCCGACTCATACACGTCGACTAAGGCATATTTTCCGTTTTCCAGTACATAAACGTTTACCGCCTTTTCTTCAGGTTGAACAATCCAGTATTCGCGTACACCTGATTCTTCATACAAACTAAATTTTTCGCTAAAGTCATTTTTCGCCGTTCGCGGGGATGTAATTTCAATAATCCAGTCGGGTGCGCCCAGGCAACCTGCGTCATCTAATTTGCTGAGGTCACAGACTACACAAAGATCGGGTTGGACCACCGTGTGCAACTGATCTGGTTTTCGCTCATTTCGAACCGGCAACCGTACATCAAATGGTGCTGTATAGATCTGGCAGCCTTGATCACCGAAAAAATTACTTATATCGACCAGCAAATGACTGATGGCCAATTGATGTGCACGTCTGGGCGCGGGCGACATCCGGTATAATTTTCCTTTAATGAGTTCAACGCTTTCGTCAAACTGCCATTTCAGGTAATCGGCGTAGGTGTAGGTGCCGTTAGGGTCGAGTTGGGAGATGTCGGTAATCATGAGTTGGTCCGGGCGATTTCGTTACGCAAGTTCTTAAAATAGTCGGACGCCCGCAATAAGCGGCTCCCGTACCACGAAAACACTTCCCCATCCACCAAAAGTACCCGTGCCGATGGGCAAATAGTCTGCAACTCAGCTATATATTTCTCCGTAAATGGGTATGGCTCTGAGGATAAAAAAATCAGGTCGGGTTGTGCTTTTTGCAGATCGTCGTGCGTGACTACGGGGTAGCGGCTTTGGTCGGCGAAAGCATTGCGGAGACCGGCTACCGTCAGCATGGCGTCGATAAATGTACTGCTGGCAGCTGCCATGTACGGCTTCCGCCAGATTAAATACGCAACGGACAAGCCCAGGGGCGGGAGAGGGGGCAGCAAACGAGACTCGATTTGCTGAGCCATTGTTTCGGCTTCCTGATGTTTGCTCAGTAGTGTTCCTACCTCCCGAATCATACTGATGGCGTCGGACACCGTTGCCATATCCGTGATGTGTACAGGATACTTTTGCTGAAGCGCTTCGATCTGCTCGCGGGTGTTTTCCTCTTTGTTGGCAAGAATGAAGTTCGGCCCCAGTGCCTGAATTTTGTCGAGATCCAGCGTTTTGGTGCCACCGACTATGGCCTTCGTTTTTATACGGTCAGCCGGGTGGATACAAAATTTTGTGACGCCAATTAGTTCATTCTCCAGGCCAAGGTCGAAGAGCAATTCCGTTTGGGAGGGGACGACAGAAACGATGCGTTTGGGGGTCATAAATCAGACGTTCAGCAAGCGAAAATGGTAACTCAGCGGCTGTTTAACAGCTTTTACAAAACTTTTGAAAAGGATTTAGAAAATTTGTGCAACGTTTACCCTATGAATCCTTCATTCACCATGAGACAATCAGTTTTAACCTTTCTTGCCGCCGGGTTATGCGTTACGACGCTGTACGGCCAGACGCCTGTTTCGGGTAAAATCACCTACGAAGGTATGCGTCAGTTTGACCGCTCACAAATGCGGATGGTTATTAACGGACAGGAAGTGCGGCCCGGAAGTCCGGGAGCTCCTGATGCGCCCGAAGGCATGCCCGATGTCATTTCGTTTACCCAAAAGCTGGTCTTTTCGGGAACAATGGCCAAAGAAGAACGCGACCGGCCGCAGAATATGATGATGCGCCGGACAATGGGCGACGGGCCATCGGATGGCTCGGGCGGCAACCGTGAAGGGAGACCCCGAACAATGCGGATGACTCCCCCGTTTGAGCAGCAGACTTATCTGGATTTAGCCAATCGCCAGCGTATTGATGTGCTGATGGTAAAGAAGGACTCTGTGGTGACGGAGACCTACCGCTCCGAAAAACCTATGCCAGCCGCCACCGACTGGACAACGACCGAAAAAACGAAAAAGATTGCGGGCTACACCTGCCACAAAGCGACAGCGACCCGCCGGAAAGAAACGTATACGATCTGGTACACAACGGATTTGCCGTTCACCTACTCGCCCGTTGCCGACCTCACCCCCCCGAAAGGTGTAGTGCTGCAAATTGAGTCGGACACCGAATCGTATAAAGCAACCGGAATTGCAATGGAAGCCATCGCCGAAGCCAGCGTACAGCCGCCCAAAGGAGCAAAAACCGTTTCGAGTGAAGAAATAGAAGAGATCCGCCGGAAAGGCATGGCCGACTTTCGCCAGAAGATGATGCAAAACATGCCCATGCAGGGCCGGGATTAAGTTTGTAAGGAATAACGTATACCGAAAAATGTATAGTGAAAAATGATAAAATTATTGACTGTGAGGCAATTGACTCGATTTTTGCTAATCGTTATTCATTGTACATTATTCATTGGTATTAAATCCTTCGCCCAATCGTCGGGTACGATCAGCGGGCAGGTGGTAGATTCGCTGACCCGAAAGCCACTCCTCGAAGCATCGGTATCGCTTTTGTCGGGTAAGGATTCCTCGCTGGTAAACTTCGGTATTACCGATGGGGAGGGCCGGTTCTCGTTCCCGAAAATAGCCGAAGGGCAGTACCGCGTACTGGTTACGTATGTGGGTTACCGGAGCCGCGCCCGTCGTGTTTCGGTAACCAAAACCGACCCCTCGCCCAATCTTGGTGCTGTTGATCTGGTCGCTCAATCGCAGACGTTAACCGAAGTGTCTGTGCAGGGCGAACGGGCACCCATTGCCGTGAAAGGCGACACGTTGGAATTTAATGCCGGTTCCTTTAAAACGCGCCCCAACGCGCAGGTAGAGGAATTGCTGAAAAAACTGCCGGGCGTAGAAGTCGACCGGGATGGCACCGTCAAAGCCCAGGGACAGACCGTCACGAAAGTGCTGGTCGATGGAAAACCATTTTTCGGCAATGACCCTAAAATGGCCACCCGAAACCTCCCCGCCGACATCATCGATAAAGTACAGCTCTTCGACCAGTCTTCGGAGCAGTCGGCGTTTTCGGGTGTGGACGACGGCGATCGGGAAAAAACCATCAATATCACGACCAAGAAAGATAAGCGGAAAGGTTCGTTTGGTCAGCAGACGATTGGAGTTGGACCTAAACCTGGTGATGATGCCCGGTATTCGGGCCGGGTGAGTTTGAACCGGTTTAACAACGGTCGCCAGATTTCGGTGCTCGGAATGGCCAATAACGTCAACCAGCAGGGCTTCACGGCCCAGGATCTTGGTTTGGGCGGCAACTTTGGAGGGGCAGGGCAGGGCCAGGGTGGTGGCGGAGGTGGTAACGTGGTACGTGGTGGTCAGGGTGGCGGTAACTTTGGCGGCCAGAATCAGGTCGGCAGCAACGCCATTACCCAGTCCTGGGCTGCCGGTATCAACTACCGCGACGGCTGGGGTAAGAAAATAGATGTCGTAAGCAGTTACAATGCCAGCAGTACGAACACACTCACCCAGCAAAGCAGCCGCCGGGAAAATGTGCTGCCCAGCGGAACAACCGCCAGGTCGGACTCGTCTTTCGTGCGGAATCAAACGAACGGTTCCGACAATACCAATACCAACCACCGGGTCAACTTACGGCTCGATTACCGGATTGACTCCCTGACCACCATTCGCGTCATTCCGAGCTTGTCGTGGTTGAATTCATCCTATAGCAACCAGAGTGATGCCAGAACGGTGAATGCGCAGGGGATACTGGCCAACTCAAGTACGACGAATTATAACTCTATGGGCGATGGCTTTACGGGGAATAACTCGTTGCTCCTGTTCCGGAAGTTTCGGAAACGCGGCCGGACTTTTTCGGTTAACTGGAATATTGCCATGAACGATCAGGACAATCAGGGCACCAACCTCTCGGTCAATCAGTTTGCCCGCTCCAACGCGCCGATCTCCACGACAGGCACATCCGGAACCACCACTACAGGACAGGCGGATACAACAGGTTTGTTCAGACAGGTGATCAACCAGCGCAATAACCAGCAAACGAACTCTATGACCAACAGCGTGAACGTCAGTTATACCGAACCGCTGTCCATGCGTCAAACGCTGGAGTTTCATTATCTGCTTTCCAATAATCACAACACATCGAACCGGGCGGTCAATGATTTCAACGAGGCCACCAACCAGTACGATCTACCCAATACGGTGCTGAGCAATCGCTTCGTAAACGACTACGTGACCAATCGTGCCGGTCTGACGTGGCAAACCAAACGATTGAAATACACCTATGCTTTCGGGCTGGATGGGCAGCAGGCGAGTTTAAGTTCCAACAACCTGAGCCGCGAAACCAACCTGAACCGCACGTTCACGAATCTGCTCCCGAACGCCCTGCTAACGTATAATTTCGGGAAGCAGCGTACCCTGCGTCTTAACTACCGTACCCGCATCAACGCACCGTCGGTCAATCAGTTGCAGCCAGTGCCGAATAACACCAATCCGCTAAACATTCAACTTGGTAACCCCGATCTACAACCTGAATACAGTCATAACATCTCGCTGAACTTCAATCGGTTCGAGCCATCGACATTCCGGAACTTGTTCGCGTCGGTAAACGCCAGCCGAACGGACAATAAAATCGTGAACTCAACGGTATTTACCCAATCGGGCGCACAAACCACAACCCCGGTCAATACAAACGGCTATTATACGGTTAATGGGTTCCTGGTGTTGGGACAGCCCGTGAAAATTGGTACCCAGAAAACGAATCTGAACCTGCGCACCAACCTGACCTACAACAGCGGTACCAGCTTTATTAATCGGCAGGAAAATCAGGCTAAAAACTGGCTGGTGGGACAAACAATTGGCTTAAGCTCGAATTTTACGGAGAAGCTGGACCTGAATCTATCGGGGAATATAAATCTTCAGTCGGCTAAATATTCGCTACAGCCACAGCAGAACACGACTTTCCTGAATCAGACGGTTACACTCGATGTATTTTATCAACTGCCGTTGCGGTTCACCTTCTCGACAGATGTGTATTACAACCACTACGGGGGCAACTCGGCCAGTTTTAACCAGTCGTACACGCTTTGGAATGCAACGCTGGCGAAGCAGTTGTTCAAGCAGAATCAGGGAGAATTGCGGTTGCAGGTGTTCGATTTACTGAACCAGAATCAGAGTATCGTCCGAAACGTGACCGATACTTACACGGAAGAAGTTCGGAGCCGCGTGCTGAACCGCTACTTCATGGTAAGTTTTGTGTATAATCTGCGAAGTTTCAGTGCGGGTGTAACCCCACCACGAGACCCATTTAGTCAGCCTAACCGGGGTGGTGGGCAGGGACGCGGAATGCGTCGGAATGGATAAGCGCTAATGAAATCAATTGAACAAGGCCGATCGTTAACCCTAACGACCGGCCTTGTTTTTTTACTTTATATACCGGAAATCTTCGCCACCTTTCAGGGCAAGGAGCGTTTCGTACATCAGCTTAATTACGTTTTGAACATCGTCCATGTGTACCGTTTCCACGGTGGTGTGCATGTACTTCAGCGGCAACGAAATCAGGGCTGATGCGATGCCTTCTGTTGCGTAGGCAAAAGCGTCGGTATCCGTACCGGTTGAGCGGCTGACGGCCTGACGCTGGAATTCAATTCCCTGTTGTTCGGCCACGCCGATCATGAAATCGAGTACGTTATTCTGCACAGCCGGGCCGTAGCATAATACAGGTCCACTGCCACATTTCAGATCACCCTGCTCTTTCTTGTCGTATTTGGGCGACTGCGTGTCGTGCGTTACATCGGTACAAATGGCCAGATCGGGCTTGAGTCGCCGGGCAATCATTTCTGCCCCCCGCAGACCAATTTCTTCCTGAACGGCATTAACGATGTAGAGTGTAAACGGCAGCGTGACGTTATTTTCCTTTAATAATCGCGCCACTTCGGCGATCATGAACCCACCCATTCGGTTGTCCAATGCCCGACCAACGTAATAGCGGCCGTTCAACTCCATCAATCCATCGGTAAACGTGCAGACGGTACCAACGTGAATACCCATGTCCAGCACTTCCTGCTTGGTAGCCGCCCCCACGTCGATAAACAGGTCCGTCACTTTAGGGGCTGTATCTTTCGCCAGATCGCGAACGTGAATAGCGGGCCAGCCAAAAACGCCTTCCACTACACCCTTTTTCGTGTGTAAGTTTACCCGCATCGATGGCGCTATGAGAGCGTCGGAGCCGCCATTCCGGCGAACAAACAGGTAGCCGTCGTCAGAAATGTAATTGACAAACCAGGAAATCTCGTCGGAGTGGGCTTCAATAACGACTTTATAGTCTTTACCGGGTCCTATGACCCCAACGGCGGTGCCGTAGGTATCGACAATGTACTCATCGGTATAGGGTTTGAGGTAATCCAGCCAAATCTGCTGCCCCGACGATTCGAAGCCGGTGGGAGAGGCATTGTTTAAGTACTTGTAGAGGAAACTTTTACTTTGTTCGTTCATTACGGGATTCAATTAGGATAAGCGCACCTAAAACTAACCGTGCGCTTATCGTAAAGTAAAGGGAAAAAAATCAAAACCCAATCCGCTCGCGCTTCTGCTCAACGCCCATTGAGCGTAGAACTTCCATCGCAATGCGGTCGTCGTATTTGCGTTTCCAGTAGTCGGCTTCCAGACGGAGCTTGTCCAGCTCTAGTTGTTGTTTTTCGACTACCAAACGAAGTGTTTCCAGTTCATGACTGACCAGTTCCTCGGATTTTGTCTCCACAACCTGCGCCGAAATGACATCGTCAGTAAGCAGGGCGAGGGGCGAAATAGCCAAAACGTTGGCAATTTGAGTCAGCCGGGAGAGGGTCAGGTCAGTTTTGCCGCGTTCAATATCGCCATAGGCCGTTGTGGACAGATTCAGTAAATCGGCCATGTTTTCCTGCGATAAACCGCGCTGTAGCCGTTGTAAGCGTATTTTTTCGGCCGGGCCACGATTGGAGATAGTGCTCATATCAAGTAACAACGATAAAATCTAAACCAAAACTGACAGTGTTTTTCGTGATGATAACGCAAATTTGTAACGAAACAATTCTCGAACTTACACCAAGCGTTCTTGGTTTTCAAATCAAGAAGTAAACCCAATTATGAATTACGAAAAAGAATTCCGCAATTTCGCCGTGCATCACATGGGTCTTAACGGCCTGACGGTGGATGGTTACGTGAAACACACGATCCAGAACCATAGCGTTGAAAACATGACCCGTTCGGTCATTGAAGAGCGCCCCATGAACTTCCGCGAAGTGGACGTGTTCTCGCGGCTTATGGCCGACCGCATTATTTTTATGGGTCTGCCCGTTGACGATAACATCGCTAATATCATTGTGGCCCAGTTGCTCTTTCTGGAGTCGGCTGATCCTAAAAAAGATATCCTGATGTACCTGAACAGCCCAGGTGGTTCGGTCTACGCTGGTTTAGGCATTTACGACACCATGCAGTACGTTCGGCCGGATGTGGCTACCGTTTGTACCAGCCTGGCGGCATCGATGGGTGCTGTATTGCTGGCCGGTGGTGCGGCTGGTAAGCGTTCGGCGCTGCCACACGCCCGCGTCATGATTCACCAGCCATCGGGCGGTGCGCAGGGGCAGTCGGTCGATATCGAAATCACCGCTCGCGAAATCGTAAAACTTCGTGAAGAACTATATGAAATCCTGGCGCTTCACTCGGGTAAAAGCGTTCAGGAGATCGAGAAAGATTCGGATCGTGACAAATGGATGCGGGCCGAAGAAGCCAAAGAATATGGCCTGATCGACGAAGTACTGCGCCGGGAGAAGTAATTCTCGGAAAACTTTGCCACCATAATAAAGAACGCGGAAACCAACTGGTTTCCGCGTTCTTTATTATGGTGGCAAAGTTAAAACTCAATACGCCGTTGCTTTTTCGTAGCTAACCAAATGGATGAGAAGATATATGTTGGGTGTTTACCCATCAATTAATAAATTTGTAAACCTTCATCAAATTAAGCTTGACTAAATCGTTTTTTATCGAAATTAGCCTAACAAAGTCTTTTAAAGAACTGTTTAAATATACCATACGTGTAGACGGATCGTCATCTTTATACTCTGTTAACCCCCAGCCATTTTACTCTGCAACCGTTCATGCCACAAATTAGTTGCTCGTTCTGCGGACGACGCAAAAACGAAGTAATGATGCTCCTTTCGGGCATCGATGCACACATCTGTAACTACTGTATTGAACAGGGCCATCAGGTTGTACTGGAAGAAATGCGTCCAAAACGCAGTGAACCCGTTGAATTAAATATCAACCTGATAAAGCCAGTCGACATGAAGCGTCACCTCGACCAGTACGTTGTTGGTCAGGATGAAGCAAAAAAATCAATAACGGTAGCCGTTTACAATCACTACAAGCGGTTGATGCAACCAAAGACAAATGATGATGTAACGATTGAAAAATCGAATATCATCATGGTTGGCGAAACCGGTACGGGCAAAACTTACCTGGCCCGTTCGATTGCCAAAATTCTCGAAGTTCCGTTCTGTATTGCCGATGCTACCGTAATTACGGAGGCTGGCTACGTGGGCGAAGATGTGGAGACAATATTGACGCGCCTGTTGCAGGCCGCCGATTATAACGTGGAGGCCGCCGAACGGGGCATTGTTTATATTGATGAGATCGACAAAATCGCTCGTAAGTCGGATAACCCGAGCATTACCCGCGATGTAAGTGGCGAAGGCGTTCAGCAGGCTTTGCTAAAACTGCTCGAAGGATCGGTGGTTAATGTTCCCCCTCAGGGTGGACGTAAACACCCCGATCAGCGGTTGATTGCGCTCAATACCGAGAACATTCTGTTCATCTGCGGGGGCGCTTTCGATGGCATTGAACGGCACATCACCAAGCGGATCAACACCCGCCCCATTGGCTTCTCCGGCGACCGTCGGTTGAACGATACATTCGAGCGGGGGCATCTGATGCGGTATATCTCCGCCCTTGATTTGAAATCGTTTGGCTTGATTCCTGAGCTTATTGGTCGGCTACCCGTATTGACTCACCTCGAACCGCTCGATCGCGACGCGCTGATGCAGATTTTGACGGAACCGAAAAATGCGATCACCAAGCAATACAACAAACTCTTCCAGATGGAGGGTATTACCCTGCACTGGGACGCCAGCGCCCTGAATTATATTGTTGACCAGGCATTGCAATACGGACTTGGAGCGCGGGGACTGCGCTCTATTTGTGAGTCCATTATTACCGATGCTATGTTCGAAATGCCTTCGCAAACGGGCGTTAGCGAACTGACCGTTAGCCTGGAATATGCACGTGAAAAGTTTGGCAAATCCAGTACTCATCAACTTCGGTCCGTAGCCTGATCCCTATATAATCTGGTTTAAACGAAAGGGTCCGTCTTCATTTTAGAAGACGGACCCTTTCGTTTGAGAAACTATTTTTCAGAAAATTAGCTCTATTAATCTATTAAATATATAGGATAATAATCATATTAATTAGTGATTAGATGTTTCTGAAATGATTTCATTCTGAAAAGGTAACCTGATGAGTTATTCTATTTGTATTCAGATTGTTAGTTGTTCGTTTGGCGCGTAAAGGGAATTGAGTTTAGTGAGCCAAAAAATTTGCTTAATTATTATTACGATTGACCTGTGGAATAAACGCATATGGTCATGTTGTTTTTAAGCTACTATACAAGATCATTTTTTTATTATGTGCGCTAACAAATGAATAGCGTTCTAGTTCATCAGGGAGATAACTCAAACGTTCACTTTTAAACAATACACCATGCGTATGTTTTCCAAACATATTTTCACTGCACTTTTGGGAGCAGCTATTTTCTCTTCATGCAGCCGCCCCGTTGCTTATTTTCAGCCGAGTGCCCGTGAACATTTCGCCACATCAACATCGAAAGCTGCCCCTCTAGCGACTGCAGAACAGGCTACTTCGGCTATTGAAAGCACTACGCCTACTCAGCCCGTAGTCACTCCCGTCGAACAGGTTGCGCAAACAAATGCCGCACTTGATCAGGTCGATGCGTTGGTACGTAACGACAGCAAATTGGGGGCTGACAAAACGGTACAAAAGCGTCTGAACCGCGTGCGCACATTGCTGGCTTCGACATCGGCAACGGCAACGCCCGAAGTAGCCAGTGCGCCCAAAAAGATGAATCTGATGGAGCGGATGATGCTCAAGAAGATGAATAAAAAGATCAGCAAACAGCTGGCACCGGCCAATCCTGATCAAACTATGTCGAGCCGGGGTACGCTGGCCGCTGGAGCCGTGCTGGTTATTATTGGCTTACTGCTTCTGGTGCTAACATCGGGTACGGCGTCAACAATTGGCCTGGTGGCCGTTCTGGTCGGTGCGGTGATTCTGCTGATCGGCTTATTGTAATAGTCCGGAAGCCACATCTAAAATTTCATGTATATCCTAACAAACGAACTCAGGTGAAGTTGTTAGGAGTGTTATGTCAATCATCCATTTTTTTAAACCATCAAAACATACGTTATGAACACGTTGTCTAAACATCTTTTTGCTGCTCTTTTAGGTACTGCTATTTTATCATCCTGCAGTCGGCCAGTGGCTTATTTCCAACCAAGTGCGCGTGAAAGCTTCAAGTTAACCCAGACCGAAACGGCCGTAGCTGTTGCGCCTGTAGAAGCGGCTCAACCAGTATCAGCTGTATCGCCTGTAGAAGTTTCTATGGTAGCACCCGCTACATCGGTTGAAGCGCAGCTTGCACAAACCAAACAGGCTGTCAAAGAGGTGGACGCTTACGTTCGGAATGATAATAAACTGGCTTCGAACAAAAAGCTGACCAAGCGGATGGAGCGGCTAAATGAGATGTTGGCAACGACAAGTGCAAAGGCAACCGTCGCGACGAACACCGCATCGCCTAAAAAAATGTCCCTGATGGAGCGCACGATGCTCAAGAAAATGGACAAAAAGATTAAAAACCACGTTGCGCCCGATCAAACCAAAGCCATGAATAGCAACGTTCGGTTGGGTATCATCATTGGTATTGTCGGTTTACTCCTGCTTATCTTGGGTGGTGGCAGTGTACTTGGTGTGATCGGTGGTATTGGTTTTGTGGTTGGTCTGGTACTGGTGCTACTAGGCATTATCAATTCATAGGTAGTTCTTATTAACTGGAATGAGTCAATCGCCATTATTTTGTCTCATCCATGGCCACGGCGTAGATGCTTCCATTTGGGATGGCATCTACGCCGATTTGGCTTTGGATTATCAGGTTTTAGCCCCTGACTTCTCGCGACTTACCCACCTCACAACCATTGAGGCCTACGCTGATGAATTGTCTGATCGGTTACCGTTGGCCAATGATCAAAAAGTTATTCTGGTGGGTCATTCGATGGGCGGCTACATGGCTCTGGCCTTTGCCGAAAAGTATCCGAATCGTGTACTGGGTTTAATTCTCTATCATTCGACCGCAACTGCCGATGACGACGTCAAACGACAGGCCCGCCAGCAGGTGATTCAGGAATTACAGACGGCAGGAACTTCGCCGTTTATCCATAAACAAATGCCAAAAATGGTTGCCCCGTCCTGTGCACCGGAATTGATTGAAGAACTGGAGCATCGGTTCCTTAATTTACCCGCCGATGCGCTCGTTGCGGGCGTAAAGGCCATTGCCGGCCGACCTGACCGGACCGCTATTTTACGGGATGCGCAGTTTCCTGTTTTGCTCGTCTTGGGCCGGGAGGACCAGCTTATACCGTACGAAAAAACGGCACAGCTAGCCAGCCTATCCGGGCGAATCAAGGTTGCCGCAATTGAGCAGGCCGGACACCTGAGTATGGTTGAGCAACCCACTCAATCGACGGAAATTCTCCGTGCTTTTGTTGCCCAACTTTAACAGATTTGCCTTATCAAGTTTACGAAGGAAGCTAAATCAGCTTCCTTTTCATGTTTTAAGCCCTTTTTAAGTCGATTATCCGTAAACTTGCACCTCATTTCTAGGAAAATAAGGCGCAGCGAAAGTTGCCCAACCTGTTTATATCGTTACGAGAATGGCAGAGCTGTTTAATGTTTATCCGCTATACGACATTGAGCCCGTTAAAGCGCAGGGGAGCTATCTTTGGGATACCCATGGCACCCGTTATCTGGACCTCTACGGTGGTCATGCTGTAATATCCGTTGGGCATACGCACCCGCGCTACGTGCAGGCATTGACCGATCAGCTGAACAAGATTTCATTTTACTCCAACTCGGTCAAAATTCCGCTGCAACAGGAACTGGCGGATAAATTGGGTGCTCTTTCCGATCATCCGGACTACGCATTGTTCCTTTGCAACTCGGGTGCCGAAGCCAACGAAAATGCGCTGAAACTGGCCTCGTTTCATAACGGCCGGACCAAGGTGGTGGCTTTTACTAAATCGTTTCATGGCCGTACGGCCGGAGCCGTAGCCGCTACGGATAATCCCGCTATTGTAGCCCCCATAAATTACAACCAGCACGTTACGTTTCTGCCCTACAACGACGTAGAAGCCGCTCGTACGGGTATAACAACCGACACCTGCGCCGTGATCATTGAGGGGATTCAGGGAGTGGGCGGTATACAGGTCGCTACGGATGAATTTCTTCAGGCACTTCGTCAACGGTGCGACGAAACGGGTACGGTGCTCATTCTGGATGCTGTTCAGTGCGGATATGGCCGGTCGGGGAAGTTTTTTTCGCACCAGTTCAGCGGTATCGAAGCCGATATTATTTCGATGGCGAAAGGCATGGGCAATGGCTTCCCGATTGGTGGTATCCTTATCTCGCCCAAGTTCAAGGCTAGTTACGGTTTGCTCGGAACAACTTTTGGGGGCAATCACCTGGCCTGTACGGCCGCCATTGCCGTGCTGGACATCATGAAAGACGAAGGTCTTATGGAAAATGCCACGCAGATGGGTAACTACCTCATGGACGGTATCCGTCAGGTTGGCGGCTACAAAGAGCTGCGGGGCCGGGGACTGATGATCGGGATCGAGTATGACTATCCGGTCGATGCACTGCGTAAAACACTTTTGTTCGATCACAAACAGTTTACGGGCGTAGCGGGTAAAACGATCATCCGATTGCTCCCGTCGCTGGCTATTGGCGTCGATGAGGCCGACCAGTTTCTGGAAGCCCTTGCTCTGGAAACGAAACAGACAGTTTAGCGTTCGTCAACGATCCAATAATAGACGAGACAGTTCACCAAACTGAATTTATAAATTGCCTAACGAGTACCAATGACCAATTTTCTCTCCCTTGCTGACGTCGCGGATATCGACGCACTCATCCAGTCTGGTCTTGCTGCCAAAGCCAATCCCTTTGCCGACCAGCATCTTGGTAAAAATAAAACCATTGGCCTGATCTTCTTCAATTCCAGTTTACGCACGAGGTTAAGCACACAGAAGGCAGCTCAGAACCTGGGCATGAACGTGATGATGATGAACGTTGGGCAGGATAGCTGGGGACTGGAAATGGAAGAGGGCGTGCTCATGAATGGCGACAAAGCCGAGCACGTTCGGGAAGCAGCGGCTGTAATGGGCCGCTACTGCAACATCATTGGTATTCGGGCCTTTGCCGAGCTGAAAGATCGGGAGAAAGATTACCGCGAACAGGTGATGCACCAGTTTGCGAAGTACGCTAAAGTACCCATCGTCAACCTGGAATCGGCTACGCGCCACCCCCTTCAGTCATTGGCCGATTGTATTACCATTGAAGAGGCTAAACTCGTTACCCGACCAAAGGTAGTACTCACCTGGCTGCCTCACTTTAAGCCATTGCCGCAGGCCGTTGCCAACTCCTTCTGCGAGTGGATGAACGCCCGTGCAAAAGCCGGTCATATCGAGTTTATCGTGACCCATCCCGAAGGGTATGAACTGGCACCCGAATTTGTGGGCGATGCTTACGTGACCCATAACCAGAGCGAAGCCTTCGCCGGTGCTGATTTCATTTACGGGAAAAACTGGTCATCGTATACGCACTACGGACAAGTGCTGACGCAGGACCCATCCTGGGCGGTAACCATGGAAGACTTGCAACTGACGAACAACGGTAAGTTTATGCACTGCCTGCCGGTTCGGCGCAACCTAAAAGTAGCTGATGCTGTGTTGGATGGGCCGCAATCGCTGGTTATCGAGCAGGCGGCCAACCGCGAGTGGTCGGCTCAGGCGGTGTTAAAGGAAATTTTGACGTATAATGGATAAACTTACTGTTATTAAGATTGGGGGAAACGTCATTGATAACCCAGCCGCACTGAAACGATTCCTGACCGCCTTTGCCGGACTACCCACGGCTAAACTGCTTATTCATGGTGGAGGGAAAGTAGCTACGCAGGTTGCAGAAAAACTGGGTATTCAAACCACTATGGTCGAGGGACGTCGCATCACCGATCAGCCCATGCTTGAGGTGGTCACCATGGTCTATGGCGGTCTGGTCAATAAGCAGATTGTTGCACAGCTTCAGTCTCTGGATGTAAACGCCATTGGCATGACGGGCGCTGATGCGGGCACCGTTCTAGCCAGAAAACGACCCGTGAAGGATATTGATTACGGGATGGTGGGTGATATTGAGGAAGTCGATTCGGGACAGATCCAGTTTTTTCTGCGGCAGAACCTGACGCCCGTTTTTGCGCCGATTACGTACAGTACGGCGGGCGATTTGTTAAATACAAATGCCGATACGATGGCCTCCGCCATTGCGGTTGACATGGCTCATCACAACGACGTAACGCTCATCTATTGTTTCGAGAAGAAAGGGGTGTTAAAAGACCCAACGGACGATAACAGTGTGATCAATGAGTTAACCCCGGCGCTTTATGCCGATTACAAGGCCGCTGGTGCTATAAACAAAGGCATGATTCCAAAGCTCGATAATGCATTCAGAGCCCTGGAAAACGGTGTTTCCAAAGTAATTATTTGTCATGCCGACGAAGTAGCCGAAGCGGTGAAGCAGGGAGCTGGCACGACCCTGAAAAAATAAAGCGGCTAATGCCGCTTGTTTATCTGTGTTTATTAAAAGCAGCTTTCGGGCTGCTTTTATTTTTCCGCCAAAAGATGAACAACGCGCCGGATACCCATAAAACGACGCTGGTAATAACCGGCATGTAAGTAGTCGTAACGTACTCCTCCGTTCCAGGCAGAGTGAATAAACTTGATACGGTCGCCTACTACTTCGGTTATCAGGCCAACATGACCAATGCGTTTTGCAGATGCACTATGACCTTTGAAGAGGATTAAATCGCCGGGTTGGGCTGATTCTTTATCGATTGGGGTACCCACATGACCCTGAGCGACACTGGAGTGGGGTAGGGAAAGCCCAAATTTATTGTAACAAAAGCGAGTGAAACCTGAACAGTCAAACCCCCTCGTTGTCGTACCACCTGAACGGTATCGAATGGCAAGATGATCTTTGGCGAAGCTAATTACGTTTTTAACGAGTGGAATCTGATCGTAAAAGTTTTCTTCGGCAGATGTTACGGTGGGTACGTCGGTAAGATCTTGAGTTACAGTGGGTACAGTTTGTGCTTTGAGGATGCCAAAGGAAGCAAAATAAACTACTGCGAGAAGTACTTTTTTCGTCATAATGTTGAGGTTGAGTAGCAATTATATGGTCTAAAAGTAGCAAAAGCTCCACATTATACCTACCCGTTGAGGAGGCTTTTCTACACTCTTTATTTTTTAGACTGTGCCAGACTTTAAAAGTCACTGGTAATAAGATATTTGTACCATATGAAAAATATGCAAAATTTATTTTAATCTATGTTTGTAATAGAGAAAACCGCTTTCTCTCATATGAAAAAAGCGGTTCAGCATTCACAACCCAGTTAAAGGCTGTTCATACTAAACCGCTTTTGAAACGTATAACACTTAATTAGGCTCAGAACCAGCCAGCACCAACGATACGGAACGGCCAGGGGATAGATGCCAGAATGAGTAGCAAACCTACTCCGTAAAAAATGCCGATGAGTCGCTGTTTGGTAACGGCATCGGTTGCCCGTTTTGAGCGGGAATAGCCGATGGTGACGAGCACAATGGCAATGAGCATACCGGCTGTGTGCTCGACGCTGTAAAAGCGATACAGTTTCTCGCTCAACATACTGAAGTTTACTTTCGGGCTGATGAACAACAGCACCAGACCCAGCAGCAATTGTGTGTGGACAGCAATGAGGGTAAATAAATACAGTTTACGATTGCCATCGGTATAACCACTACGTCCCTGCCATTTGCCAATGGCAACGACTACGGCCACCAGGAGTAAAAGAAGAGCTATCCAGCGAAGCCCCGAGTGGGCATGTACTAATCCAGAATACATAACTTGGTTGATTTAACGGGTAAATTGATTTGCTTGACAAATAAACAACCAAATCAGGACTTTTAACCGAAGCGGGTCAACGCTTTCTAACAACACTCAAACCAATTTACCCCAAAAGTCGGTTGTTAGGTTACTATGATACTTTACAATACGACCTATAGCGTGGCCGAAGAAGTAGCCGAAGATTGGCTTCGCTGGATGAAACGCTTCTTTCTGCCAGCCGCCATGGCCACCGAATTACCTATCGGTTACCGAACGCTCCGTCTACTTACCGAACTCGACAACGGGGGCGTAACCTTCTCCATTCAGCTGGATTTTAACACCCGGACCGATTACGAAGCCTACCTTGAACTACATGCCGACACCCTTCGTCAGCGGGTAAAGCACCGCTTCGGCAACCAATTCATCTCCTTCGATACCCTATTGGAAGAAGCTTAGAAAGATGTATGAGGTAGGATGTATGATATAGCTAGTGCACCATTGGTACATGCGCCAGCAATACATCATACATCTCTCTTCTTTCTCCATTTGTCGACGGTCAGAAGGAAGGCGGGGAGGAGGATCAGGTTGGAGGCCATGCCCATCAGTAGGGTGATGGATACCAAAATGCCCAGGGCAACGGTGCCCTGAAAGGTTGATGCGGCAAAGATGGCAAAACCTGCAAACAGAATCATAGCGGTGTAGAACATACTGATACCTGTGTAACGAATCGTTTCCGAAACGGCGCGGTCCAGCGTCATTTTCTGGTTTCGTAACTCGTCCCGGTACTTGGTGATGAAGTAGATCGTACCGTCAGACGAGATGCCGAACGCAATACTGAAGATCAGAATGGTAGACGGCTTCAGGTGTATTCCGCAGAAGCCCATAATACCAGCCGTCACGATCAGGGGGACTACGCTCGGCAGAATGGCAATCAGGCTAAGCCGAACGTCGCGCAGCAGGATGATCAGGATTACGGAAACCAGCAAGATAGCCAGTACTGTGCTTTCTGCCAGGTTTTTGAGAAGGTAATCATTTCCTCGGGTGAAGACAACACTATTGCCGGTAATATGCACGTCGTACTCCTCGTCGGCGGCTACGCGTTTTCCCGTTGCCCGGTCGATGTTGAAGATGGAGTCGGCTTTGGGCTGCAACTCCTTGAGAAGCTGAGTAGTCCGTACGGTGCCCACATCGGGCATCTGGAAGCTCACGCGGGTGTACCGATAGGTACTGTCGAGATAAGCTTTGAACGCCAGCCCTCCGCCAGCGTTTTTGGCTCCTTTCAATTGGGGGGCGTAACTGGCCAGCTGATTCAGTTCGAGCGCGCCGGGCAGGGCGTAGTACTTCGGGTCGCCACCCCGGTAAGCCTGATACAAAAACTTGACCGCTTCGACCAGCGAAAGGGGCCGGGTAAACTCACCGTATTTGTTGAACTCGCGTTCGAGTAACTTTATTTTGGTTAACGTCTGGGGCGTGAGCACCCGACCCGCACGTTTGGTATCGATGCTGACTTCAAAGGGCATCACCCCCTTAAACCGACTCTCAATAAATTTCAGATCGGTATAGATCGGGTCATTCTTGGGCAGATCATCGACAATGAAGCCAATTGGATTGATCTGGAGCGCCCCCACAATGGAGACGGCCGTCAGAATACCGATAAACGTATAAATGGCCGTTCGGCGAGTGCGTACCAACTGGTCTACCCAGTTTAGAAAACCGCTCACCTGCTTACGTTCCAGGTGGCCGCGCTGCTTGGGCGATGGCTTTTTGAGGTAGCTGAAAATAATGGGCGTCAGAATAAGCGACACCACGTAGGTCGTCATGATACCAAAGGCCGATACCAGACCAAACTGAACCAGAAGAGGGCTGCCGGTGAAGTAAAAGACAAAGAAACCAATGCTCGTCGTGATGTTGGCAAAGAAGGTTGTTTCGCCTATTTTCTCGGTCGCGATCAGGAGAGCCTCGTCCTGACTCCGGTTTCGGTTCAGTTCTTCGTGGTAGCGGTTGAGCAGGAAGATGACGTTCGGAACGCCAATCACAATAATCAGTGGGGGAATCAGGCCCGTCAATAGGGTAATATCGTACCCCAACAGGACAATGTAGCCCGTAGCCCAGATCACGCCAACGCCTACCACGGCCAAAGCCGACAGCACAACGGTGAATGAACGGAAAAAATAGAACAGAATCAGGGCCGTAACCAGAAACGCCAGCCCCAGAAACAGAAACATTTCTTTACTGACCTTAGCCGTAAATTCGGTTCGGATGTAGGGCATCCCCGACATGTGCACCGTGCCATCGGAGGGGGAGGCCATTGGACTGACTAACCGATGCTGACGGCCAAATGAATCTGCAACGGCCTCGACCCGCCTGACGAGCGAAATCCGGTTTTTGGTGTTGACAACTTTCTGGTCGAACGTAATGGCCATCAGGTGAGCCCGCCCGCTGCTGTCGGTTACCAGGCCCCGGTAGAAGGGTAGGGCAGCAATGCGGGTTTTCAGGCTATCGAGACCGGATTGGGCCGTGAGTGGCCCCGAAATAAGCGGACGAACGTGGAAGGTATGCGCCGAATCGTCGCGGGTGATGCCTACGAGATTGGCATTCGAAACCACATCTTTAATGCCCTCGATGCGACGGATTTTCTGGCCCAAGGCATACCAGTCATTGAAGAAATTAAGCTGGTACATGCTGTCGGTTTCAATGGCAAGTACCATGACACTGCCATCCTGGCCAAAGCGCGACTTGAAAGCCTCATAACGTTGATAATCGGGGTCGGTGACGGGTAGAATTTTTGCCAGTTCGTATGATAACTTGACCTTTCTGGCCTGATACCCCATGAAAACCGTACCCAGGAGCACGGCCACTAATAAAACAATTCTATTTTTTAAAATAAACGATGCGATACGGTGCCAAATCATACCTGAATGAACGCGAAATAAGTCTGCAAGGTACAGAAAAACGGTGGCGTACGACGAATAACCCCCTTGTTTGACGTATAGAATGTAAGCCGGTCAGGTCATAATGGTATGTTATCAGCACCACATAGACCGCCCAGGTGTACCAGGTATATGCACTACCTGCTTGCTTACTACGAAGTAAATTTGCTTTCGTATGTAGTAACATCAATCCATAAATTATAGGGCGAAATGAAGGTTTAGTTGGATAATAATTCGTCGTTAATAAGGTGATAGCTGTAAGACGGTCAAATCCTTTTGTAAAACCAAACAAAAGAGCCTAAAACTCGATTATAGTAACAGACTTTGTGGTATTTATAAATTCGCTAACAAAACGATCATGACAACTCATACGCACCGCACCGGGAACTCACCTAACCGGCATTCTGAACAACGAGATTTAGACGCATCAGTATGGGGCCACAATCCTAAGAACGTAGCGTTTATTGGTGACTACCTTCCCCGCCAATGTGGCATCGCTACCTTCACTTCCGATCTTTACCAATCATACAATTCGTTTATCCCGGATTCCCGCGCGCTGGTTGTGTCCGTTAATGATGTGCCGGAGGGGTATGACTATCCCTCGGAAGTTCGATACGACTTCTATCAGCACGACCAGCCCGCCTACCGCAAAGCTGCCGAGTTTCTAAATTCCAAAGATGTAGATGTCGTGTGCCTACAACATGAATACGGTATTTACGGTGGTCCGGCAGGAAATTATATCCTGACGTTGCTACGGAATCTTACGATGCCCATCGTGACTACTTTTCATACCATTCTTAAAGACCCCAATGAAGATCAGTTGCTGGTGCTAAAAAGCATCGCCGATCTGTCGTCGCGGGTGGTTTGCATGTCGGAGAAGGGGCGCGATTTCCTGATCAATATCTACGAGATACCGGAGGAGAAGATTGACCTTATTCCGCATGGTATTCCAGATATGCCCTTTGTTGATCCCCATTTCTTTAAAGATAAATTTGGGATGGAAGGCAAGCAAACGTTGCTGACGTTTGGTCTGCTTTCGCCCAATAAGGGCATTGAAAACGTGATACGGGCGTTGCCGCGCATTGTTGAGCAGTATCCGAATGTGGTTTATATGGTGTTGGGGGCTACCCATCCTAACCTGCTGAAGCACGAAGGAGAGGCCTACCGCGACAGCCTGAAAAAACTGGCTAAGGATTGTGGTGTTCGCGATCACATCCGGTTCTACAACCAGTTTGTTGAGCTGGACGGCCTGCTCGAATACCTGGGGGCAGCCGACATATACATTACACCTTACCTGAATCCGGCCCAGATCACATCGGGTACGCTTTCGTACGCCTTTGGCTGTGGCAAAGCCGTTGTTTCGACACCCTACTGGCATGCCGAGGAACTGCTCGCCGACGGCCGGGGTGTTCTGGTTCCCTTTGGCGACTCGGATGCCATTGCCTCCGAAATTATCAATCTCCTGACCGATGAACCCACGCGCCACCAGATGCGTAAAAAAGCGTATATGATGGGCCGTGAGATGATCTGGGAGCGGGCAATCCATGCCTATGCGAGTTCATTTGCCCATGCCCGGCAGGAACGCATGAGTACATTTAACAACCAGGCTTTATACACGATGGGATCCAACAGCAGTGCCGCGTTCAAATTACCGACCCTGCGTCTCGATCATCTGTTTCGCCTGACCGATTCGACCGGGATTGTTCAGCATGCCCGACATCATCTGCCTTTTTACGAAGAAGGCTATTGCACGGATGATAACGCCCGTGCGCTGATTCTGGCGCTAACCATCAATACCGCCGGACTCAGTGACCCGAAACTGGCCAAAGCAGCCGATAATTACTGCGCGTTCATTAACCACGCGTATACCGACGAACACCGCCGTTTTCGGAACTTCATGAGTTATGACCGGCGCTGGCTCGAAGAGTTTGGCTCTGATGACAGTACCGGACGCACCATTTGGGCTCTGGGTACCTGCATTGGGCAATCAGTCGATCGCAACACGGTTACCTGGGCCATGAGCTTGTTCGAAAAAGTATTGCCAACGGTAGTGTCAATGTCGTCGCCCCGCTCGTGGGCCTTCGCGCTACTCGGTATTTATGAGTATCAGAAGAAATTCAACGACGACCGGCTGGCTAAAACCATCGAGCGTCAGTTGCTGGATAAACTGACATTCCGTTATACCGAAACGGCAACGGAAGAATGGCCCTGGTTCGAAAATACACTGTCGTATGATAACGCCGTGCTGGCTCACGTGCTGATCAGGTCCGGGGATTCGCACCTGGTGAATATTGGTCTGAATTCCCTGAAATGGCTGGTTAGTTTGCAAACATCGCCACACGGTCATTTCCAGCCAATTGGCTCCAATGGCTTCTATACCAAAGGGCAACCCCGCGCCTTCTTCGATCAGCAACCACTTGAAGCCCAGAGTACGGTTTCGGCTTGTCTGGCCGCACTTGCGGTCACGGGCGAGGACGAGTGGCATCGGACGGCCATCCGAATATTCAAATGGTTTTCAGGCTTCAACGATCTGGGGCTGCCGTTATACGACCAGCAAACGGGCGGATGCCGCGATGGACTGCATATCGACCGGGTAAACCAGAATCAGGGAGCAGAGTCGACGCTTTCTTACCTGCTTGCCCTGGCTGAACTCTATACTATTCAGAAGCAGCGTCCGGATACAAAAGCCGTCAACGTAAGCATGCCTGTAGCCGCATTAATGAATGGCTAATCTCAGGCCGGAATAATAAGATAGTAATTGATTAAGTTGTACAAGAGTAAGTACCTTATAAAATTGGTTTATGAGGTACCTACTCTTGTGTAGCTTAGTAGCTGCACCTGCCTTATCTACTAACGTTTAAAAACTGATGAGTATAAAAGCCATTCGTACGGGCATCGTTCTCCGGCCAGACCCCACCCGTGTATTGTTTCGCCCTTTCGATTTAGGCAGCACGACCCGAACACTGAAGATTGTGGCCAGGGTAGGCAGTATGACGGATGAAGAGGCATCCCGGAAACTCGATGAGGTGATTCGGGAATTTGGTGGCCGTCATTACAAACTTGAGCGCTTTCTCCTGAATCGCTTTGAACAGATCAAGGCGCACCTGCTCACCGATGAGCCGCTTACGGAAGAGCGCAGGTTGCTGCTGGGAGCTTATTTTACAATGGAATACTCGCTGGAATCGGCGGCATTGTTTAATCCTTCCATGATCTGGCACCCCGATCAGACCAACGTACCACCCGGTTATAAACGGTTCATCCTGAGCTTACGGGCCACTGGAGAAGGCCACGTATCGTCTATTTCGTTTCGGATGGGTTACATTGATGAAGCCGGTAAAATTGTGCTTCGGCAACCGTCCCGTTACGTAACATCGCCCGAAATTGTGCCGAACCACCGGTTCAACCGGGCACAGTTTGAGCGTAAGTTGTATGAACTGCGGCTGGAAAACAGCATTCAGGAAAAAATGATGGTAGGTCTGGGCGACGAGTTTGCGCTGTCCGAACTGGATGCGCAGATCAAGCGCGTACTGGCGCAGTTTCGGTACAATGCCGAATACGAAACGATTGCGAGCGGTTTGCTGGCCCTGGCAAAGTCAAATTACGAAATACACTTCGACGACGACCAGAGTCTCGACGAGCGATGCATCTTCCCGACCTCGCCCAACGAAACAAATGGTATTGAAGACGCCCGTTTTGTTCAGTTTACCGACGACGATGGTGAAATAACGTATTACGCCACTTACACGGCTTACAATGGACGGGTCACGTTTCCGCAATTGCTGGAGACCAAGGACTTTACGCATTTCAGCGTGAGTACGCTCAACGGAGCTGAGGTATCCAATAAAGGAATGGCTTTGTTTCCGCGTAAGATTAATGGTAGATACGCCATGATTTCCCGTCAGGATGGCGAAAATATCTACCTGATGTACTCCGATGATCTATATTTCTGGCAGACAAAAGAGCTTATTCTCAAGCCAACGTTTCACTGGGAATATGTGCAGTTAGGCAACTGTGGATCACCCATCGAGACCGAAGCCGGTTGGCTGGTGCTGAGTCATGGCGTTGGCCCTATGCGCAAATATGCCATTGGGGCATTCCTGCTCGACCTGAACGACCCTTCTAAAGTGATCGGCCGTACCAGCGAACCCATTTTGAGTCCTGATGAAAACGAACGTGAGGGCTACGTACCAAACGTCGTGTATAGTTGTGGTGGTCTCGTCAACAACGGGGAATTGATCATTCCCTACGCTATGGCCGACTACGCCAGCAGCTTCGCCACCGTCAACGTAGCCGAACTTCTGGCCGAACTGACGGGGCAAAACAAGTCGGAGATTGTAGCTGCTGAAGTAGTAGCCGGATGAAAATAGCAGTGTCCCTGTGAAGTCAGGTTCTCAAACCCGACTTTACAAAAAAAGCCCCGTCACGCTCGTGACGGGGCTTTTTTTACTTCAGCGTAATCACTTCACTAATTACCCGGTCGCCACCGGCCCCGGCGTATTTGTAGTTGAGTGTAAACGCGTGGGTGGCCGGGTCGTATTTGTTCACGCCAAACTGAACCGTAGCAGCACTGGCTGTGCCTTTGGGAGTCAGCGTCACCGTGTTGTCTGGGTTAACACCTAACCACATCTGAGCTGCCGTACCCAAATCGGCATATTCCGTCTGAACCGTGGTTGCGTTGATTGTCGATAAGGTTTTATTCTTGTCGATGGTTCGGGTGCCGGCCGTCGGGTGGTTGAACGTACCCACCGACCGATAGTCGCCGTCGTACTGATTCTTGATTTTCAGCACAATGATTTTCGTCCCGAAGTTACTGCTCACGGCCACGTTGTTCGATGCACTGGTAATTTTTACTGGCAGTGCGTATTCGGCATCGTTGTATGCCGTTGGATCCGGTACTTTATCGGCTCCCGAGAAAAAGGAGAGGTTGATCGGTGCCAGTCGGCTACCGGCTTTCACAGTGGCCGTCAGTGACGAAACCTGATACAGTGTTGCGGGCAGGAGTGTGTACGACGTTTCATTTGCCGTATTATACGCGTCCAGCGTGGCCTGGTCGATCGATAGCGTAACCGTTACATCCTGCGTTGGCGGGGTAGGGGATGCAATGTTCACATCGAAGCTGTAATTAGTTGGAGCCGTCTGGATAGGTAAGCCCTGATTGTATTCAATACCGTAGAAGGCCGACGACGGAATTTCGGCAACGGCACCAACGCCTTGAAAATTGGTAAAATTTTCATCGTCCCTCAGGCAACTGGTCATACTTATGGCTAATCCGCCTAGGATGAGGTTATACAAAAGTTTTTTCATGATTGTCGATGGTTTTTTGGGGCAGCTACCAGACTAAAAAGCCGGTAGCTGCCCAAGGTGTATGGTTTATTTCACCCAAAAAATCTTTGATGTAAACTGACTGATATCGCCCTGCGCCCGTACTACGCTGCTGTTGTAGTTGTATTCGCTTTGGGGGTAGAGTAGCCGAACCGGAATCTGCTTTACCGACGTGCTGGGGTCCTGCGAAATAGGTAAATTAGGAACGCCAAGCCGCCGGTAGTCCGACCAGGCTTCGAAGGGTGACCAGCCGTTGAGGGAAGCCCATTTCTGGGTGATAATCGCCTGAATTTTATCCGGCGAAGCGTCCCAGCCTACGTTCGCCGTTGTTTGCGAATAATAGGTTGTTGCATCGGCCGCGGGGAGGCCAACATTTACGAACGATTCGGTGATAGCCTGCTGATAAAGTGTCTTCGGATCGCCCGAAATCCAGCCTCGCTGGGCGGCTTCGGCCTGTGAGAAAAAGGCTTCGTGCGAGGTCATGATATAAGCGGGCTGATTGACATTGTTCAGCAAACCGGGGCCAATGCCCGAGGTCTGGTTGTTGGCCACCGGCGCGATTGTTCCAAAAAAAGTACCGTTAAACGTCGTGCCGGAGCCGCCAACCGGGGCATAATACCGGGCCAGTCGGGGATCGCTGGTCGACTGGTAAAAGTCGATGGCGTACTTGTTGCCCCGGTTGATGTTATAGGCTTCGATCGGCTGGCCGTTTACCTGATAGCCGTAGGTGCCGTAGAACGGGCTTTGCTGACCCGCCGAGTTCGCGTAGCCGGGGTTGACAGCCGCATTTTCGCCACTCTTCAGGAAACCATAACCCGACGCTTTGATCGCTGCCAGTTGCGTCTGTATAAACGCCTGCCGGTCGGATTTTTCCGATTGGCGAAGCAACATCCGTAGTTTCAGCGTGTTGGCAAACCGACGCCATTTGTCAATGTTGCCACCGAACATAATGTCGTTAGTGCCCGGATTAAGCACCGTTCCACCCTGGGCTGCCAGTTTATCCGCATCGCTAAACAGGGTGAGGGCCGCGTCGATCTGTTTGAAGAGGTCTTCATAAACCGCCGTCGCGTTTTCGTAGGCTGGCTGTGCAGACGTCAACCCCTGCAAGGCCTGCGTATAGGGAATGTTGCCGTAGGTATCGACCAGCGTCTGGAAATGGACGGCTTTCATGATCTTCGCCATCCCCTGCACCAGCGGCTGTTTCAGCGTAGCTGCCTGTGTGTCGATGTAATCATAGTTTTTGAGGATGATGTAGCCATTATCCCAGATACCTGCCCCGAAACTGTTCGTGAACTGATAGTTTTTATCGGAGGTGGCAATGGAGTAGTTGCCGCTCCAGTTCCAGTAGCCCATCCAGAGGTTCAGAAAAGTAAAACTGTTGGAGTAATAGGCTCCCGACGAACTCAGAGCAGACGGTAACACCAGCACGGGTGTAGCAACTGTTACCTGGTTGGGGTTGTTATTGATGTCGAGGTAGCCTTTCTGACAACCGGATGCTATGGTCATCAGTACGGCTACTACCCCGATCGAAAGTTTCTTGACGTTCATGATTCGTGTTGATAAGAGTATGACTTAAAACCCAACGCTCAGCCGGAAACCGTACTGGCGGGTTGGAGGTGTCTGGTATTCGTTCGTAACGCCCTGGGCATTGCTGTTGTCCAGCGAGAACTCGGGGTCCGTAAATACGTTTGTTTTCGGACGCAGCATCAGCAGATTACGGCCCGTTAACCCCAGTGTCAGCGACCGGATAAACTTGATATTGCTAAACAACTGAGTGGGGAAGTTATAGCTCAACGCTACTTCGCGAAGCTTCCAGAAGGCCGCACTTGTTACGTAGCTCGATACGGCGTTGTGATAGCCCGAATTGGTCCAGAACTCCAGGTTGCCGTCGCGGGTCGACACGCTCGTGTTGGGCGCATAAGCAGTTGTCCCATCGGGGTTGGTGGTCGCCAGTACGGAGTTTGGGAAAATAAAATTCTGCCGTCCGTTGTAGGTTGTCCGGATACCGGCTCCCGTAAATTCCAGCGCATTGCCCAACTGGTTGTAGATCACGTTGCCGCCCCGGTATTCGACCAGTGCATTCAGCGTCAATCCTTTAAAGGCAAAGGTGTTGTTCAGGCCGAACCGGTATTTAGGCTGCGTGTTGCCCAGGTACTTGAAGTTGGCGTCCAGAATAGGGTAGCCCGTGGCGGGGTTGATAACCGCCTGACCAACAAACTGCCCCGTTGGGTCGTAGTAGGCTGCGTTGGCGTCGGTATTCTGCACGCGGGCAATATCCGTACCGAATAAAGCGGGATACGTATAGTTGACAGCCGCGAACACATTAGATGATTGCGCGCCATTGGCCTGCGTGATGTTGATACGATCCAGACCCGGATAAACAGACGTTACTGTGTTGTTGAGGTAGGTAAAGTTCGTGTTGATGTTCCAGGTGAAGCCGCCCGTGTTCACAATCGGCCGGAGGGTTTTTAACTCCACTTCAAGCCCGTTATTGAGCATGCTACCCGTATTGATCAACGCACTGCCGTAGCCCGTAGCCCGCGAAACCTGAATGGGAACCGTCTGGTTGATGGTTTCCATGGTGTAATACACGATTTCGGCATTGACACGGTCGAACAGCCCGAACTCAACACCCACTTCTTTGTTCGTGGTGAACTCAGGCTTCAGGTTAGGATCATTCTGCTGCGTACTCAGCGAAAAACCGGGCTGACTGCCGTAGGGAAAACCGGCACCTGGGTTGAACACGTTCTGCAACTGATACGGGCCAACACTGATATTACCCGCTCGGGCAATGCCTCCGCGTAGCTTCAGGTAGGTGAGGGCATTGCTGCCCTTCAGCGCCGGGATGGCTTCGGTCAGGATAACCGACGCGTTGACACCAGGGTAAAAGTAAGACCGATTGCCGGGGGCCAGTAACGAGGTGTTATCGTAACGACCCGTGGCGTTGATGAAGGCGAAATTTCTGAACCCGGCGGTGAAATCGTAAAAATAGCCCAGCAACCGGCTTTGGAAGGAGTTTTCGCTGGCCAGAACATTACCCAGACGGTTAGCGATATTGTAAGTGCCAGGAACCACCAGTGAGGTCGCCGTTGTGGAAATATAACGCGAATTATCGACCCGTGCCTGTTGACCCAGAATCAACTTGGTCGTGAAATCGCCGAAGGTAGGGGCTACCGTAATCAGTAGATCGCCTGTAACGCGGGAAGTGGTCCTGCTGTAGTCACTCACATTACCATTTACCTGTTTCAGCGACGAGGCAATGTTGCCGGCTCCCCAGGGGTCACCCAGGGCGTAGCTACTGAACGAAACAGCCGCCAGGTGCGATTTAAACTGCGTGTTAGAAACCTGACCGCTCACCCGATAGGTAACATTGAGCCAGTCCGTAAACTTGTAGCCAATATCTGCCGTACCCTGAATGGAGTATTTATTGGTAACGGCCCGCGAGTTGTCGCCGGTCACCTGCCACCACGGATTTGGATAATAGGCGTTGAAATAGCCGTTTACATCGCCGTAGGGAGAGTTAATATCCTTGATGCGCGGATCATTGAGTGGTGCATGGGCGGGCTGGTTCAGCAGGTTCCAGTATAAAGGGCGTCCCTGACCGAAATCGCCGTTCTCCTGATCCGTATTTTCGTAGGTGAACTGCATTTTGGCATTGGCCGTAAAGCGGTCTATGGTCCGGCCTCCGTTCACGGTGAAGTTCGTACGGCTGTATTTATCGTTGGGAACAATCCCTTTCTGGTCGACGCGTTGCACACTAAGCCCGAAATAATTCTCGGCATCGCCCACCCGGTAGGCCAGATCATGCTGTTGCGTAACACCCGTACTAAAAAACGCCCGGCGCGGGTCTTTCCCCGTCGATGAATAAGGGACTTTTAATGTGTCGATTCGGATGGAGCCATCGGGGTTTATGATCTGCACCCCATAACCCAGCGGCTGTAAAGAGCCATTATACAGAGGGCCAAACTGCTGGTTTTCATACGGAACGTAGAGCCGCTGGCCGTTGGCATCCAGGAACGGAGCCCCTTCGCCACCATTGGAGCCGTATAGGCGCTGAAGATCAGGCATGTACGACACGCTCTCCAACTGCGTATTGTTGGTGTAGGAGATCTGGGGCTTGTTGTTGGTGGTGCCCCGCCGGGTGGTAATGACCAGTACACCGTTGGCCGCGTCGGAACCATACAAAGCTGCGGCACTTGGTCCTTTTAAAATGGAACTGCTTTCGATGTCGTTGGGATTGATGGCCGACAGGAAGCTAACGTCTGTCAGGGCACCGTCAACGACCAGTAAGGCCTGGTTATTTCCCAGAAAGGAACGGTTTCCCCGAATGGTAATGCGCGGATTGGTACCCACTCCATTACTAACGGCATTGATCTGTAAACCGGCCACTTTACCCGTCAGACCATTCGCCAGATTAACGGGGGCAGCCTGGTTGATGAGGGTATTGTTGATCTTGGTGACGGATGTCCCAATTTCCCGCTCGTTACGTCGTATACCGAAGCCCGTAACCACCACTTCATTCAGGGTGGATGCATCGGCGGCCAGCACTACATTAACCGTTGCCCGATTGCCTACCGCTACATCCTGGGGTTTAAATCCAACAAACGAAAATGTTAACGTTGTAGTGGCTCCTGTATTAATCTGGTAAGTACCGTTGGCATCGGTTGTTGTACCACGAGTCGTTCCTTTAACGACTACACTCACACCCGGCAGTGCCGAGCCATCATCTGATGAGGTGACCCGGCCTGTTATAGCTGTTTCTTGTGCCAGGACAGGCATATAGAATAGCAGCAACAAAAACCAGCTTCCTGTTAGAGCTTTTTTCATAAGAGTTGATAATAATAAAGTTAAGAAAAGAAAATGCCACAACTGCGGGGTAAAAGAATCCACAATTTCTTCGAGAAATCTCGAAATACCATAACTTAAAACACTAGCTACTAAGGCTTTAATTTGTCTTTAATGTGAAGAAAAGTGAGGTAAATTTTGTCTGTTATGGTAATATTACTCAGTTAAAAGTTGCAGTATATGCTTATAAAAATGTTGAGTAGTCAAACTATTATATTATAATCAATATAATAAGTGTGTTATTTAGTTTAGAAGCTCAAGATTGACGATATTTTATTCTACGTAAAAAAATTGTTACTGAATTTTGTTAAGCAAAATGTACTCAGTAAAACTATAAAATGACGGTATGGATTTTGTTTAAATTAACCCTAGATCAGTTCTATATTTATAAAATCATGTTTTTGATTCAAAACTATAAGTAATTGATAGGTAAGTACTTATGGGAAAGTTTGATTGTCGATAGAAAAGGGTAGAAATTCTTTTTTGCTATGCCTGAGATAAAATTAAAATAGTGTTAATAGAATTTAATTACTGAGTTTTAATGGAAGCAGAGGTTTTATGTTGATATTTCTTTAATATTTTCATAGATGTAAAATATTGTTCTGCAAAATCCAGTATTGATAGTTTGAGAAACTTGTAGACTAACTGTCCTGAAATATTTGTTTTAACATATTTTTAATAATTTTGAGGGAAAGTGTGGTTTCGATTTTCACTTCTTAACTTAAATTATGTTCTATGCGTAAATTTTTATTAACACAGTTTGTCCTGTGTTTATTCGCGCTTCCATTACTAGCTCAGGATATAGCTATTAGTGGGAAAGTCACCTCGTCGGAAGATGGTTCAGTGCTTCCTGGCGTCAACATTACAGTAAAAGGAACGTCTCGCGGAACCAGCACCAATGCTGAGGGAACGTTTCAGCTTAACGCTCCAGCCAACTCCAGGCTGGTATTTAGTTTTATAGGCTTCACAACACAGGAAATTGCCATTGGCAACCGCACAAACATCAGTGTTAATCTGGCTCCCGATGCCTCTCAGCTTCAGGAGGTCGTTGTTACGGCGCTGGGGATCTCCCGCGATAAAAAGGCGCTGAACTATGCGGTTCAGGACCTGAAAGCCGATAAACTGAATTTCGCCCGTGACCAGAACGTAGGTAACGCGCTGGCGGGTAAAATTGCCGGTGTTCAGGTACTTGGTCAGTCGGGGGCCAAATTTGGTAACCCGAACATCCGTATCCGGGGCGTCAACTCCCTATCCGGTGGTGATCCGCTTTACGTTGTCGATGGTACACCAACAGACATCAGCCAGGTAAACATGGACGATGTGGAGAACCTGACCGTGCTGAAAGGACCTTCAGCAACGGCGTTGTATGGTAACCGTGCTTCGGCGGGCGTTATCGTCATTACAACCAAGCGCGCCAAAGCCGGGGAGACCCGTCTGGACATTAACCATAGTACGACACTCGATATGGTGGCCCTGCTGCCTAAATATCAGAACGAATACGGTGGCGGGTACTCGCAGGCATGGGAAACGTTCCAGTTCGATCCGTCTATTCACCCGGCGGCCTGGTCGTCGTTCAATGGGCAGAAAATTCTGGATTACTCGGCCGATGAAAGCTGGGGACCCCGGTTGGATGGCTCCCCGCACCGGTCGGCGTTTTCGTGGCAGCAAGGACCGGAGTTCGGTCAGTTGACGCCCTTCTCGCCACAGCCCAACAACGTGCGCGACTTCTTTGAAAAGCCAATCAGCAACAACACGAACATCGCTTTTTCGCGGGGAACGGAGGCTTTTCAGAGCCGGATCTCGTACACACACATCATCAACAACGGGATCATTCCAAATTCATCGCAGTCTCGCGACTACATCAGTTCTAAGAACGCGATCAAGTTTGCCGAAAAACTGACGGCAAACCTGAACATCAACTACACATCGACAAACACGAAAAACCAGCCCGCCGACCGATATGGTTCATCGGGAGGAACGGGCGTGAGCAACAACCTTTTTGGCGTGTCGAACTCAACCCTGAACGGATATAACCAAACGATCGGGATGTTCAACCAGTGGTTCCAGCGCCAGCTGCGGATGGAAGATCTGCGGAACTATAAAAATCCAGATGGTACTTTCCGTAGCTGGAACATCGGCGGACCCCTGGAGGCAGCACCAAAGTATTGGGATAGCCCATACACCCAGGCGTATGAAAATACCAACACGAACCGGAGCGACAGGTTATTTGGTGATATTGGGCTGACGTATCAGTTCACACCAGCCCTGAAAGCATCGGCTACGGTACGCCGTGACCAGAACGCCTATTATCAGCAGGGACGGGTAGCCATCGGGACCCTGAATGAAGGTGGAAAGGGCGGGTTTTCTACGCTAAATACCAACAGCCGCGAAAACAACTATGAGTTGTTGGTGAACTATAATGAGAATTTTAAAGACCTGTCTGTTGTGGCTAACGCGGGGGGGAATATTCGCTACAACCGCACCGATGGTCTGTTTCAGGCTACTGTTGGGGGTTTATCGGCACCGGGCTTCTATAACATAGCGGCCTCCATTGACCGGCCACTTGCTAACAACTATTTGTATGAGCGGCAGGTAAACAGTGTGTTTGGAAATGTAAGCGTTGGTTTCCGCGACTTCGTCTTTGTTGAAGCATCCATCCGGAATGACTGGTCGTCGACATTGCCAAAAGCGAATAATGCTTATCTGTATCCATCTGTATCGGCCGGGGTTATCCTGACCGAGTTACTGCCGAAGAGCCAGGTGCTGTCATACGCTAAGGTACGGGCGGGTTATGCCCAGGTTGGTACCGATGTAGATCCCTATCGAACAGCGTTGGCATACTCGGCCGGTCAGCCCTACGGTAACAGCTCAACCGCCTTTCTGCCCGGTACATTGCCCAATGCGAATCTGAAGCCAGGTTTGTCGTCTTCTTATGAAGGTGGTATTGACCTGAAGTTCCTGAACAACCGCATCGGTTTGGAATTTACGGCTTATCAGAATAACAACAATAACCAGATCATTCCGCTGCCGGTAGCCGCTACCAGTGGATACACCAACGCGGTGGTAAATGCCGGCCTGATTCGTACATCGGGTCTGGAATTGCACATCTACGCCAATCCGATCCGGTCGGCAAATGGCTTCAACTGGGAGTTCGACATCAATGCTGACCGTAACCGCTCGCAGGTTATTGAGCTGGCCAGTGGCCTGACCAACTACCAGATCGATGGTCCGCAGTGGCGCACTCTGACGCTGAACGCCCGTACGGGTACCGACGGCTCACCCCGCGACTGGGGTACGCTGGTAGGGCAGGGGATTCAGAAAGATGCCAACGGTCGTCCGATGGTATACGGCAGTGGCGCCAACGCCGGTCTGTACATCAAGCAGGATAACGTTGAACTGGGCTCGGTACTGCCGAAGTTCAAGGGTGGCTGGTTAAACACCTTTAGCTACAAAAACGTGACCCTGCGTGTTAATACCGACTTCGTGGTGGGTGGTAAGTTCTTCTCGACGACCAAGATGTTCAATGCGTACTCGGGTCTGGCTGCGGAAACCGCCGGTTTGAACGAATTAGGTAATCCACTGCGTGATGATCCGGCTTCGGGCGGGGGTGTTTTGCTGGATGGTGTAACGGAAGAGGGTAAGCAGAATACGGTTCGCGTAGATGCACAGAATCTCTACGAAAACTGGTTGTTTGCCCTGAACGAGCGTTGGATCTACGACAAAACGTATGTGAAGCTGCGTGAGGTTGCGTTTGGCTATAACCTGCCCAAGCAACTGCTGGGCAAGTGGCTGAAGTCGGCAAATATTTCGCTGATTGCCCGTAACCCAGTGCTGATCTACAGTGCTATTGGCGGTGGTATCGACATCTCCGAATCAGAAACGATCTGGTATGAAGGTGGTCAGTTGCCCCCGGTTCGCTCGTTCGGTGTGAATGTTAGATTAGGCCTCTAAGTTGATGAGAACAAGGTATGGTTTCTCCCTGAAATTCGTTTTAGAGATTGAGAAGCCGGACTGTATTATCGATCTTACAAACGACTTACTAAACTATGAAAGGATACAAATATTTGCTTTTTACGGGCCTGTTGACCACAACACTTGCCTGTAATGATTTCGGGGACTTGAATGTAAACCCCAACAGTGCCCTTTTTCCCAATACGGCAAGTTTGATTACCGGTGCGGAGCGCACGGTGGGAACAATGAACTCGCAGGTTGGACCGGGTGGGTTTAACATCGCCCCCGCTTTATACGTGCAGCAATTTTCGGATGTTACCTACATTGAGGACTCGCGCTACAAGACCATCAACTTCAGCTACAATGGGTTGTATTCGGGACCGCTGGTGAACCTTCAGGCAATCATCGACCAGAATACCAATGAAGCAACGCGGGGATTGGCGGCCAGTTACGGTTCCAATGGGAATCAGATTGCTATTGCGCGTATTCTCAAGGCTTATGTTTTTCAGTACATTACCGACCGTTGGGGTGATGTGCCTTACTCACAGGCGTTGAAAGCGGATCAGAACTTTTCACCCGCTTTCGATAAGCAGCAGGATATCTACAACGACCTGTTTAAAGAGTGGAAAGAAGCGGCAGCACAGTTTGACGGTGGTAAAGCCGTCACTGGTGACATCATTCTGGCCAGCAACGCAGCCCAATGGAAAAAGTTTGCGGCTTCCCTGCGGCTGATCGCTGCGCTGCGGTTGTCGAAAGTTGATCCTGCTAAAGGAAAAACGGAATTTGCCGCTGCCCTGGCCGATGGTGTACTGGCCTCAAACGCCGACAACGTTCAGTATAAATATCTGGCCGATGCAAGCAACGAGAATCCGCTGTATACGAACTACGTGCGGTCGAACCGGAAAGATTTCGCCCTGAGTAATACCTTCGTTAATTACCTGAAACAGGTTAACGATCCCCGTTTGACCGTCTATGCGGCCAAGAATCTGAAGGGTGAGTATGTGGGTGCTCCCTATGGTGTTTTCCCGGCTCCGGGTAAGGCACAGGATTATTCGCTGGCGGGTGCTGCCGTTAGTGCACAAACGGCCCCCGTTAACATCATGACCTACGCTCAGGTGTTGTTCGCGCAGGCAGAAGCCGTTAAGCTGGGCTGGATTACCGGTGATGCCAAAGCGTTGTATGAGTCGGCTGTTAAAGCATCCATGCAACAGTGGCTAGGTACGTCGTATACAGATGCCGCATTCGCAGCCTATATCGCGCAACCAGCCGTGGCTTATTCTGATGTCAAAGCCATTGAACTGATTGGTACTCAGCGTTGGATTTCGTTGTTCTTTCAGGGAACCGAGGCCTGGAACGAATGGCGCCGGACGGGTTACCCAACCCTGAAGCCAGCACCAACTACACTGAACGGAGGAACGGATATTCCCCGCCGGTTGGCTTACCCAACAACAGAAACGACCCTGAACGCTAAAAACTATGCTGAGGTGACAGCCCGGCAGGGAAAAGACGATCAGTATACGCGCGTTTGGTGGGATAAATAGTCGATCGATATATTATCGTAGCGTAACAAAAAAAAGGGGGGCGACAATGTCGGCCCCCTTTCTGCATTACGCTTTATCCAACTATTAAAAATTCATACGTCAAACGAACCTTCCTACACGTGACCCCTGCCAAATGGAGACAAAGTCTTCATATTTACTAGATTAAGCAGAGAAGAGGAGGCTCGGTGAAGACTTATTAATAGGGTAGAAATATAGGATATTGCCCGGTTTTTCAGGGATACAGGACCATAAATGTATATTAAACGGTACAGATATATATTTTCCGGTATTGGGCTTTTCTGTGAATGCGGTGCGCCTGAATGGTACGGGAAACGCATAAACTTTTTGCCATAAAGGAAGTTAATCTATTAAATAAGACGACTCAATGCCATGAAAGACGAAAAGGATGTAGAACGGGAAGATGCCCAGATAAATGGCCGCACAGAAGGTCCATATGGGACGGATGATACCGATGTTGACCGGGTAAAAACGGATAATAAAAATACCTTTGAGCAGGAGAATTCGGCAAACGGTCTCGATAGTGAGCAGGTGCGTGGCGGACAGGATGGTCGCAATATCCGGGGCATGGGTAGCACCGATATGGACAGTAAGAATGGTGTTCTGCGCATGGGCGACATTACCAACAGCACCATGGAAGTAACCGAAGAAGGTATGGAGTCGGCAGTGGCGGACGGGGCTAAAACAAATACTGCTATGGTAGACGTCACGACCGAAGGGCCGGATGACTATGCTTCTGCCGATCAGGTGCCAACACCAAAAGCGCAGGAAGAGGCTAAAGATCAAAACGACGGTCGCCAGTCTGACGAAGACGAACAGCAGGAGCGAGAAGAGGACGTTGCTGAGACCGGCACAGACCTTAACAATCAGCCTACTTATTGATACCCAGATCGACTTTTCTTAAATTCTCAACACTTAACTAATCAACGTTATGAGCGTAAGTAGCAATTCCCGCAAAGAAAGCACGGAGTCGTACGCGGCCCAGCGCATGCACAACACGATGGGTATTCCCCCCGAGTTGGCACAACTAAACGATAAGAATCTGGACAACGACCTGCCCTCGCGCGTGGCCGACAGCAGCGATGTTGATGTGCCGGGTGATGTGGCCGATGCTACCGCTACGGCAGCCGTAGCCGATGGCAATGATGACACTTTAGGTCAGGAAATTGAAGAGTCGAAGCGGGCCTCCTGGGGTCAGGCTCCTCTATCAACTGACGATGATGTGGAAATCACCAATGCCGACTGGAACACAAGTACGGACGGTGAATCCATTCCGGCAACCCGCATCAACGAACCCGACCGGACATTAGGCAACTCCTAGAAACCGGTGAAGTGGTTTCTGGTGAAGTCAGGTTCTAAACCTGACTTTGGTAGGACGGTTCGCCGTTGCGATTCTCAAAACCTACTGACTACCGACTTTGATAGGTTTTAAGAAACCTACCAAAGTCGGTTTTTTTAACCGATTTAACTTCCTGTTGAGGTAATCCGTACTGAACTATTTTGCCAGCTTATTCAGGGTATAGCAAATCAGGTGGTTCATCAGCTTTTTCTGACCGTTATTGGCGACCAGATTACCCAGCGTCAATTCGTAAATACGATTGGGCTTTAGATTATCTAAAGTTAGCGAAACGGTCTTGCGATCGGTTGATAACTGTATACCCGCTACCGAAACCGGTTGAACATCCATCTGTGGCGATCCGTAGGCCTGATGGTATTCATAATAATAGCTTCGTAGTTTGTAATTGGCCATTTCACGTGCCGTTGCCTCATCGACCGGCTGGGTAAAGGTCAGGATAAAGCCGGTTGGAGTCAGCTTCATAGCCATAATATCCAGTGGCACACCTCCTTTGTAGCGAATCCGCTGAATACCGCGTGAGCCAAGCCAGCCATGGTCGGTTTGGCCCAAGTACAGGCTCCCATCCGGAGCAAAAGCCAGCCGATTGTTACCAATTCGCATGGCAGTTCCATTCGAACCTGCTTTACTGAAAAAAGGAATACAGGCACCCTGAATCTGCCCGTCTACCTCATCGGGCAGAATCCGTAACAGGTGGGCATAATCCATATCGCCCACGAACATCTGCCCGGCAAATGGACCGAACTTGCCGACCGTATTATCAACGACAATCTGGGTAGGGGAGTGGGCCATACTTTCGTGTGGGAAAGCAATGCTTTCGACCGTTCGCAGACTGTCGAGCGTGCGAACCGGCAAGGTTAGCGGGTCTACATTCGGAAAGCCCGGACGCCAGACAAGGCTGGTAGGGTGCCCATAAAACTTTCCTTCTTCAACGTGATAAAGCTTGCTCGTGCCCAGCCAGTCGCCCTGGTTATCGGTCACAAACAGGCGACCTTTGGCATCAAAGCCAATACCATTTGGGGAGCGAAAGCCGCTGGCAAAAGGCTTTATCGTCCCATCCGGCCTAATCTGGAGAACCCATCCCCGGTACGGCACACAAGCATACATACGCCCCTGCCGACCAAGGGGTTCGTACTGCCCCCGAACTTCATCACGAATGCCCGCACCATTTGATCCCGTGTTTAAACTAATATACAAATTTCCTTTGGCATCCCGGACAGGCCCAAACGCAAACTCATGGTAATTGCCCGACATCCCATAGTCGTCGGCTACGGTTTCGTAGAGATCCGCAACGCCATCGCCATTGGTGTCTGTCAGGCGCGTCAGTTCGGGTCGCTGGATAACGAGCAATTCCCGATTGCTGACGGCTACTACGCCCAGCGGGTCGTGAAGGCCATCGGCAAAGAGTTTCCAGGCTTTTGTTTTCGGATTGTAAAGCATCACTTCACCCCGGTGAAAACAAGCCGCCATGCGTCCATCGGGCAGGAACGAAAGCCCACCCGTTTCGGCGACTAAACCCGGTGGCGTAGCAATCGTTTCCACTTCATAATAATCCGAAATCGTATCGGCAGGAGCGGACGCAAAGAGAAATGAAGAGAGGATGAGAGAAGCGAACATGCGTTTGTGGGGAGGGTTGGTACTAGTATTAGGAGTTAGGAGCGAGGAGTTAGGAGTTAGGAGTTAGGAGGGCTGACGCATGCATTTAGCTGACGCCGGTCCGCCCTCCGCCCTCCTCACTCCTCACTCCTCGCTCCTAATACTACTTCATACTTCATTGTCAAAACTACCTGTCTGGTGCCGGGGGGGATGATGAGGGTTTCTTTCTGAAAACGACCCACAGATGACTGTACTCGAATACCCGGCTGTGGCTTGTTAATGAAGGAGAGCGTTTTTTTGGTTGGTCCAAACGTAAAGGTTCGGACGAGCCCCCGCCCCCTTGCCAGTGGTTTAACCAGTTCCCTAACCTCAACCCCGTTCATGACATACCGGAATTCCGGGTATCGATTGATAAGGCTATACCCTTTAAATTGTGCCTTAGGTACTGTGCTGCCAACGCGCCAGGGAAATCCGCCCAAATCCCGATAGTAAATATCGCCGACCACCTTTGTCAGTAACTGGCCTTTTCCTTCCCATTGCTCTGTATTATCGACAAACCCACCCGACCAGGCATAGCGTATGCGGCATTCACCGGCATCAAATACGTACGATTGTCCGCCATTAGGCCCCGGTAAGCCAACGGCAATGGCCGCCGGGCCGCAGTCGGGCATAAACGTCCGGTAAACGGCCGGGAGAGTTATCGGGAAAGGGTGTCCGGATGCCGCCGAATGATGCTGATGGGCAGCTTCCTGCGTTCGGGCAGGGTTGGGCATGTTGATGTCCTGGTCAGGTTGGGGAAGCCGCTTTACGTCTTTAGTGGCGTAAATAATGCCGTACATGATGAACCCATGTCCAGGAAAAGTACATACAAAGGGATACCCACCCTCGGTCAGTTTTAAGGTTACCGAGTCGGTATTGCCGGGCTCAACGCTGCTGGTATGGGCCAGCACATCGTCAATAGCGGGAATATAGTGTTGGCTGGCTCCCTTGTCGCCCAGCGCCAGCGCAAACTCCACCACCCGAAGTCGGGAATTTGGGCGAGTAATAACCAGATTATGTGCCATGTCGTCTTTGTTGTGAAAGACAAGGGTGAGCCGCGTGTTTGGCTTCACAACAATGCGCTTCTGGCTGTATTGTAAGCCACCCGTTGCTGAAATCTGGATTACCGTATCCCGTTGTGCTTGAGCGGGTATAAGGGCTAATAAACAGCTAAGCTGGAAAAGGAATCTGAGCATGAGTACGGAAGCATCAAGCACGCAAAAACCTACTGATTTTCCGGCGAATAACGCAGCAGTTGATCAACGGCCGGAGCTGGAAGTAAGGTTCCTGTCCGTACTTGCTCTTCAATGCTTGACAACTGACTTCGTATGCCAGCCTGCTCGTAAAAGCGGTTCTCAAGTCGTTGCCGCAATAAAGACCGAAACCAGCTTAATTGCTGTTCCTGTCGACGGTAAGTTCGCTGCCCGTTCTGCGTTGTCAACTCCTGATGCGCCTGTATCGTTTGCCAGATGGACGTAATGCCATCACCGGTTACGGTAGAGCAGGTTAGTACCGGCGGAAACCAGCCCGTGCCGGTAGGCGGGAACAGATGCAGGGCATTCTGATACTCGACGCGCGCCCGGTTAGTTGCGGCCCGATTATCGCCGTCGGCTTTGGTAATGGCCAATGCATCGGCCAGTTCCATGATGCCGCGTTTCATGCCTTGTAGCTCATCTCCCGCACCGGCCAGCATGAGCAATAGAAAGAAGTCGACCATGCCGTGTACTACCGTTTCCGATTGCCCTACGCCAACTGTCTCGATCAGGATAATGTCGAAACCTGCGGCTTCGCAAAGGAGCATCGTTTCGCGGGTTCGATGGGCCACGCCCCCCAGCGAATCGCCTGCCGGTGAAGGACGAATGTAGGCTCTGGGATTCATCGACAGGGTTTCCATCCGGGTTTTATCTCCCATCAAACTGCCTCCTGAACGCTGGCTGGTGGGATCGACGGTGAGTACGGCGAGTGTGTGCCCCAGGCCGGTTAAGTGGGTGCCAAACGATTCGATGAAGGTACTTTTTCCGACGCCCGGTACGCCCGTTATGCCAATTCGGGTTGAATGGCCCGTGTTTGGAAGAATACGCGCCAATACCTGCTGTGCCAGTAGCTGATCGTCGGCCCGGCGGCTCTCGATCAGGGTAATTGCCTGACTGAGCACCAACCGGTCGCCAGCCAGGATGCCGGTAGCGTATTGATCGGGCGTAAGTCGATGGCGCATGGCAGAGCAGTGGAGTCGTTGAACTGTGTAGTAAGTGGCAGTTGCTGGCTTGGGTTACCTTAAATCGTCCGGCGTGGTGATTTTAATGTTCTCGTACGAGCCATCGATCAGCGTGATCGGAAAACCGGCGAACTCGACAACGCTGGCGCAGTCGGTGAAGAAAGCTTGTTCCTCGCTTTGAAAAGCCTTCCGAAATAAGTCGAGCCGAAACGTTTGGGGCGTTTGCACCAGCCGGTATTGAGCGCGGTCGACCGCCTGACTACTACCATCGGCCCCAATAACCCGTACCGAATCCTTAACCGGAACACAAGTCACGGCCGAACCGACACGGGCCGCCGTTTCAAAACTGGCCTGAATAATCGCTGGCGTGACAAAAGGCCGAACCCCATCATGAACGGCCACTAATCCATCGGGCGCGTCAATCGCCTGGAGGCCGTTTCGCACCGATTGAAACCGGCTGTTGCCGCCAATGACCGTCTTAATGTTGGGATGAAAATTATGCTCTTCACACAGTTTATCCCAGGTCGGTAAATCACGGGCGGGGAGTACCAGGATGATGTTTACCGTTTGGAGCTGCAAAGCAGGTGTATGTCCGGTCTGTGAGGACAGGGGGGGGAGTTGAACCGCCAGAAACTGCTCGATGGTGTGCTGAAGAATTGGTTTGCCGTTGAGAAGCAGGAACTGTTTAGGTATGTCCGACTTCATGCGGCTGCCACTGCCACCGGCAACAATAATGGCAAAAAAATTAGTGGTAGGTAGTAAGGGGTCTGTCATACGTGAAAAACTCGCTCGACAAAACTACTTACTACTTACCACTAATCAATTGTTGTGGGGGTGCTAATCCCTTAAATAATCAGCATGGCATCGCCGTAGCTGAAGAAACGGTATTTCTCTTTAATCGCGACCTGATAGGCTTCCTTGATGAGTTCATGACCACCAAACGCACTGGTCATCATGATCAGAATAGACTCCGGCAGGTGAAGGCTAGTGAGCAGCGAATTAGCGATTTTAAAATCGTAAGGCGGGAAAATGAACCGATCCGTCCAGCCTTCAACGGGCTTTAACCGGCTATTTGCCGAAACCGACGACTCGATGGCTTTGAGAGAGGTTGTGCCAACGGCACAAACCCGCTTACCGGCATCAAGCGCCTTGTTCACGATTTGAGCGGATTCTTCCGGAATCCGGTAATTTTCGGAATCCGTTTTATGTTTGGTCAGGTCTTCTACATCAACCTGGCGGAACGTGCCCAACCCAACGTGCAACGTAACCGGTGCAAAATCGATCCCTTTAATTTCCATCCGCTTCATCATAGCGCGGGTAAAGTGCAAACCGGCCGTAGGTGCTGCTACCGCCCCCACATGTTGTGCAAATACTGTTTGATAGGCGTCGCGGTCAGCGTCTTCGGCTTCCCGGTTCATTTCGCGGGGAATGGGTGTTTCGCCCAATTCGTCCACAGCTTTCATGAATTCCTCGTGGTTACCATCGAATAAAAAGCGGATGGTTCGACCGCGTGATGTTGTATTATCAATGACTTCAGCGACGAGGTCACTATCGCCAAAATATAGCTTATTGCCCACGCGGATTTTGCGGGCAGGATCAACCAGAACATCCCAGAGTTTCATCTCGCGGTTCAGTTCACGCAGGAGGAAAACTTCAATTTTAGCACCCGTTTTTTCTTTATTGCCGTATAGCCGGGCCGGAAAAACTTTTGTGTTATTGATCACCATCACATCGCCATCGCCGAAGTAACTCAGCATATCCGAAAACTGCTTGTGTTCAATAGTTTTAGCTTTTCGGTCAACAACCATCAACCGTGATTCACCCCGCTCAACCGGGTATTTGGCGATAAGACTTTCGGGTAAATCAAATTTGAATTCGGATAACTTCATAATCTATAGCACGAAAAAGAACGGCGCATTTTTTGTAAAGACCGCAAAGGTAACCAAAAATCCCGGAAAATTTTGCATCTTCCGGGATTTTTCTTGCAAATATCGTGCAAATGACTTATTGATCGGCCACAATAGTATCAATTGGCTTCACGGCCCCATCTGTGTTAACATTGGCACGGTCAGAGACGTTGAATTTGGCCATTAACTCAGCCGATACCTCGTTGGCGTAAGTGCCTTGTGCTGATACAAATACACCTTTCATGCCGTTCGCGGCTGTTATGGCGTAGAGGGTCATTTCATCGCCGGGATCAGACGTTCCTTCAAAGCGATGGAATTCATCGACGTTAAATTCCTCTCCCTTCAACTTGGTTTCCGTACTTTTCTCTTCCAGAAAATCGTGTTTCGGGCCAAATTCATGCGTATAGCCGCGGTTCCGAAGGTCTTCCATGGCTTCGGTAAGGGTGGTGAAGTGGTTCATAAGCGTAGAGCGATTGTGTATGGTAAGTTAACTCGAAAATAGCCGTTTGGTTTTTTGTTGAAATCAAGCAAAACCGCACAAAAGAGCGTTAATACCTTCGACCTATGAGGAAAAACAATTCATGATGGCTTATGATTTAGATTTAATCTATCGAATTGAAAATAATCAAAATTATGTCACTCAACATTCGTTCAATTTGTACTGTACTCAGTACCACTGTCTGCCTTCTGGCCTGTAATACAGATGATCCTATATACAACGCGCCAGTCATTCCTGAGCGTATTTCATTCTCAGCCACCCGGCAATACCCGGAGGGAATAACGTATTCGACACAACTCAATACCTTTCTGGTTAGCTCTATAACACAGGGAAAAATAGGAGCGGTAGACGCCACCGGGCGGTATAGCGATCTGATCGTTGATGATGAGTTGATCAGTAGTCTTGGCCTGAAGGCGCAGGGAGATCTGCTCTATGTATGTAACGGAGACCAGGGCGTTTCGGAGAAGAGTACACCCATAACAATCCGGAAAACGGCCGGATTATTTGTCTACAACCTTAAGTCGGGGCAAAATGTGCGTCGGGTTAACTTGGCGGCTCTTCTGCCAGCTGCGGAGCACTATGCCAATGACGTTGCGCTTGATGAGGATGGGAATGCATATGTAACAGACTCGTTTGCTTCCGTCATTTACAAAGTTCCGGCAGATACCACCCAGCCCTCTATTTTCGCCAATTCGCCACTTTTTGCCGGAGGAGAAGGTATCAACCTGAACGGGATTGTGTACCACCCCGACAAGTTTCTGATTGTGGTGAAATCAAATCAGGGTAAATTATTCAAAGTGAATCTGTTAAATCCGGCTGACGTTCTGGAAATAAAAGGGCCAGCGTTACTTAACGGCGATGGGATGCTTCTGTCTAACAATGACTTATACGTGGTCAATAACCGGAAGCAGGTGTCGCAGGTGCGTAGTACAGACGGGTGGAAAACCTACGCAATTGTGAAGACAGATAGCGTGGGCTATAGTGAAGCCACCACGAATACGTTGATGAACGAAAAGATCTACAGCCTCAATGCCCGTATCGGGGAAGTAAGTGCTGCCGTAGCGGCTAAAAATCCGGCCCAGCTTCGGGCGAATACTTACAGTATTCAACAGTTCAGGTAAGAAAAAAATTGAGGAATGGGAGCGGAGAGACCAATTTGGTCCTCTTGTCCCATTCCCGATCTTAGTTAATTGTTAATCCGGTAATACCTTAATCTGGATGTCTTTGTAAAATACTTTGCTTTTTGGATCGTGGCCCTGTAAGGCAACGGTACCGGTGCTCAGTTTCTTCATCGACTTTCCGGTGCTGATGCTGTCTGGCTCGGTATAGTCATTGATCACCTTGTCGTTGATTTTAATAATTACTTTTTTGCCCTGCACGATAATGTGTTCGGTGTACCACTCGTCGTCTTTGACGAAAACTTCCTTCACATCCTGAAGCCCGTAAACACTACCCGTTTTACGCCAATCCGTGTGCGTTTGATTGACCTGGATTTCGTAGCCTTTGGAAGGCCAGCCCGATGGTTGATAGGCGGTGTGAATAAACATACCGGAGTTGGAGCCGGGCATGGTTTTTACCTTCGCTTTCCATTCGAAATTCTTGAAGTTGTGGTCATTTACGGGGCCTTCGTAAAAGAGGTGGGCGCGTGGTCCGGCCACAACGATGGCACCATCCTGAACACTAAACGTCTCGGGGCTCTCCTCGGTCAATTTCCAGCCGTTGAGGGTCTTGCCATCAAAAATAGTCACCCAACCACGCGCGGCAGGGCGGCTGATAAAACTAATGCAGAGGCCAAGCAGCAGCGTAGCTACCAACAGGCGGGGTAAGGTCTTTTGCATACGAGATTAAGTCAACACAGTAAGATTGTTCAGGAGGTAAAGCAAAAACGAATCTGAAACTAATGTTTCGTCATTAATACTTCTTGGTAGCCTGGTTGGCTGGTGTTCCGAATAGAGCCATTAACAAGTTTGCAAACTGCCCTTGAAAGATACGTGCCTGAATCAGTTTACTGGTAAATTTAAGTAACTTGCTGACCTCTTTTTTTGTGAAATTGTACTGACAACGTTACTGAATAGAATGCTCTCTGATTTACCAACGCAACTTTCCTTCGCTCAACTTTTCGATACTTCACCCGATCCTGTCTTTTGGATGCGTGCGGTACGTGCGCCCGATAAAACGACCGGAAACCTGGTAGCGGGGAGCCAGAACGTGCCTGTTGGTCAGATTGTTGACTTCGTTGTTGAGTATGTCAATCCAAAGGTTGGCGAATTGTTCACTGCCGAAAATCAACTGACAATCGGTTTGTCGGTTCGTTATGGAAGCGTCGGCAATGCGGACTTTACAGACTATACGTTTCATCAGCTTTACGACGTCGTTGAAACCGGGACGGCCATGGAGCTTGAGTACTTCAATCCGTTACTCAAACAATGGCTTTGTGTGACCCGGTCCAGAGCCGGAGATGGTGTTTTGGGCATTGCCCGAGTGGTAACTACCCCCAAAGAAATCGTTCTGGAAACGGAACGCCAGCGCTTATTGCTGGATAGTATCCTTAATACCTCGCTCAGTACAGTGTTTGTTTATGAGGCCATTCGTGACCAGAATAACGAAATTCTGGACTTTGGACTACTTATGGTCAACAAACAGGGTCGGGCAGAGGCACTAGCCTACACCGGGATTGATGTGGTTGATAAAACCCTGCTCACCATAAACCCGGATTCGCGTCGGTCAGGCCAGTTTAATCTGTTTAAACAGGTCATTGAATCGGGTGAGCCAATTCAGGTGGAGCAATATTATCCATTTGCACAGGCCTGGTACAACACATCCATCACCCGGTTGAATGATGGGGTTGTGGTAATGGGCAATAATATTACCAAACAGAAAGTAGCTACGCTGGAAACAGAACATCAGCGGGCGTTGCTGGATGAAATTCTGAATGCATCGCAAGAAGCTATGCTGGTGCTGGAAGCAATCCGGGATGCGTCTGGGTTGATTACTGATTTCCGGTTTACCCATGCGAACTCAGCTGCAACACCTTTGCTTGGGCATGCGGTTGAGACGTTACGTCAACGGGCATTTCTGGATTTATTCCCTGGTATTCAGCAAGCGGGATTATTTGCTATCTATCAGACCGTTGTTGAAACCGGCGAACCCTACCGGGGCGAACACTTTTACAATCAGGATGGCCTGGACAATTGGTTCGATGTTACAGCGGTTAAGCACGGAGACGGGCTCTTGCTCACTGTGGCAAGCCTTACCAAAGCCCGGCTTGCAGAGCAGGCTATTGTTGAGTCGGCCGCTAATTTACAGGCTGTTATTGATGTAGCGCAGACAGGTATTTTTGTGATCAGTCCGGTTCTAAATCCAGAGGGCAACTTAATTGATTTCCGTTTCAAGACCATCAACCGTGTGGTGGCGGCACTCGTTGAGCAAACACCCGATGTGCTAACGGGGAGCATCGTGTCGGACTGGTTTAAAAACTATCGGCAAACGGGGCTGTTCGACCGCTATCGACACACGCTCGAAACAGGGGAAAAGAAACGCTTCGAACTAAACTACACCGTCGATAACCTAAACGTCTGGTTCGACGTAAAAGTGATCAAGTTTGGTCAGGACCTGCTGGTTACATTCACAGATTATACATCCTTGAAGCAGACCCAGCAAATCCTTGAACAAACGGCCATGAACGCCGGGCGGCAGGCAGCGTTGCTGAACAGTGTGCTGGATAGCTCGAACAGTGGTGTCATGGCGTTTGAGGCCATTCGGGATGAGGCACATACAGTCGTTGATTTCAGATTTTTAGTGGCTAACCAGAGTTCGACTAAAATGGTCAGCAGAGGGCAGGAGGAGATGGTGGGCAATACATTGCTGACAATCTTTCCGGGCAATGTAGAGAGCGGCCTGTTTGACCTCTACAAGCGAACCACCGAAACGGGTGAACCGGGCTATACGGAAATTTATTATAACCACGACGGGCTGGATTTCTGGCTCGACATATCGGCCCAAAAGCTGGGTGATGGCTTTGTAGTCACCTTCACCGACGTGTCGGCAACCAAACGGGCGGCTGTCCTCATCGAGAAGTCGGCTGCTGAACTGCGTACAGTTATCGACTCAGCCCAGGTCGCTATTTTTCTGATCAATCCCGTGTTCAACGAGCTTGGCCGGATTGTTGACTTTCGGTTTAGGACGGCTAACCAGATGATTGCCAGCTATGTAGGGCAGGAACCGGAAGCCCTCACGGGCGAATTGGTAAGCCGCTGGTTTCCAGACTACCTGACCAACGGCCTGTTTATGCGGTATGTGGCTATTTTTGAAACCGGTCGTACCCAGCATTTCAATCTTCACTACGGAACAGAAACTATCGACGCTTGGGAAAGCTACACCGTGCTGAAACAGGGGAATGATGTACTGGTTACGTTCTCCGATTATACCGAACTCAAAAAATTACAGCAACGACTGGAGATCTCGGCCACTGAATTGCAAACGGTTATCGACACCTGCCAAACCGGGATTTTCCTGTTCACGCCCATTCGGGATCTGGCTGGCGAGGTAACTGACTTCCGGTTCAGGCTGGCTAACCGCCAACTGGCATCCTACGTAGGTGAAGATTCAGAAACCTTAATTGGTGCGCTGGGGAGTACTTACTTTCCTGACTACAAAACGAATGGACTGTTTGAGAGGTATTACCACACCTACAGCACCGGCGAAACCCAGCGTTTTGACTTTCATTACTTTGGTAGCGGTATCGATGTCTGGCTGGATATTATGACCACGAAGTTGAATGATGATGTACTGGTGACGTTTGGCGACTACACACCCCTGAAGCGGCTTCAGCAGGAATTGGAGAACTCGGTGGTTGAGTTACAGCGGTCGAACAAAAATCTAGAGCAGTTTGCGTACGTAGCCAGTCACGACCTACAGGAACCACTGCGTAAAATTCAGGCGTTTGGCGATATCATCCGGTCGCAGTTTGCGCCGGTTATTGGTACGGAGGGTGCCGATATGATTAGCCGGATGCAGTCGGCAGCTGCCCGAATGCAGGTTCTGATTAAAGATGTGCTGGCTTACTCCCGCATTGTAACAAAGCAGGAAACCGTTGGGCCGGTCAACCTGGATCAGGTAGTGGCCGATGTACTCACAGATCTGGAGACGGCCATTGCTGAAAAGGAAGCAAGTATAACGGTAGGGCCGCTGCCTGTTATTCGGGGAGATGCCGCCCAACTGCGACAACTTTTTCAGAACCTGTTTAGCAACGCACTCAAATTTACCCGGCTGGATGACGCGGATAACTTGCCCGCCGTTCGAATCAGCTCCCGTCAACTCTATGGCCGGGAGTTAACTGCCCCTTCGCTACTTCCTTCTGATGCCAATCGATTATTTCATCTTATCGAGGTAACCGACAATGGGATCGGGTTTGATCAGCACCAGGCCGAGCGGATCTTTCAGGTATTTCAGCGCCTTCATGGTCGAAGTGAATATCAGGGAACCGGTATTGGGCTGGCCATTGTGCAGAAAGTTATCGATAACCACCAGGGGCACATTTTCGCTGAAGGACGACCGGGTCAGGGCGCTGTATTTCGAATTCTTTTGCCTGTTTAAGTACAGCGTGTTCAACATCTTTCCGTTTTTTTAGCGTTAAAATTCCTCGCGTTGGCTTTCTATATCTGCTTCTGATTCGGATAGATACCAGGGAAGGGTAGCGTATATAATTCACCTTTCCTGCCTTCCGGTTACGCAATTCCGATTAAGGCGCTAATCATTTTTGGTATTCTGTTCGTTACTTTGGCAACTGAATCAACCGGAAAACTTCATGCGTACTTTCATTTTGCTGGTTTTAGGGCTGGCTGCCACTGCGTGTAAACTCAGTGTCCCTAGTGTATATGATGTTAATTTTACATCAGATCCAACAGTCGCCCCTGTTACACCAGGCCAAATTGACGAAGCCTCCGGGATGGTCGACAGTCGAAGCCAGCCCGGTAATCTCTGGATTGAGCAGGATAGCGGAAGCCCCGCCGAACTGGCCCTGATGGGCTACGACGGAACCCTGAAAGGGAAGATTACCGTACCATCTATCCAGAATCGGGATTGGGAAGAGCTGTCAATTGGACCGGGGCCAAAGGAGGGTGTAAATTACCTCTACATTGCCGACATCGGGGATAACAACAATCAGTACGAAACCAGCCAGATTTACCGAATACCGGAGCCCGCAAACTTACAGTCGCCCATTGCCGTTAGTGACATCGGCCGTATCGACTTCCGGTATCCGTTGGGACCGCGTGACTCCGAAGCGATGTTTGTTGATCCCCAAACCAAGGATATTTACATCATCTCCAAACGCGAAGAAAAAGTACATCTATATGGGCTGACCTACCCGCAAAGCACCAACAGCCTGATTACGGCGCAGGATTTTGGCGAATTGCCTTCCTTCGGCGGGGGATTGCCCAACTACGTAACCGGTGCCTCTATTTCGCCCGATGGCCGGGAAATACTGCTCAGAACGTATACGACCATGTATTACTGGAAGCGGGATGCCGGGCAAAGTATTGCCGACGCCATGCAGTATGGTACCCGGCGCTCACTGGCCATTCGGCTGGAGCCACAGGGGGAAGCCGTTTGCTTTGACAAAGACGCCAAAGGCTTTTTTACCATCAGTGAAAAAGCCAATGCGGCCTCGGTAAACTTGTATTACTACGCTAAAAAGTAGCAGGTGTGGCAACCACCAGGTGCAGGTTAATTGTCTGAAATAAATGCAATCAGTTAACTTGCCGCATGGATTCATCGATTTTAATTATAGTCCTGAGTTTATCAGTATTAATTTCCTACGCATTCGACTTATTCAGCAGCCGTTTCAAAACGCCCTCTGTTCTGTTGTTGCTTCTGCTGGGAATGCTGACGAGACAGGCGACAGCGTACTTCGATGTTCAGGTCCCCTATGTCAATGCTATCCTGCCAACACTTGGTACGCTGGGTTTGATTTTAATTGTGCTCGAAGGTGGCCTTGATATCGAGCTCAATGCAGATCGGCTAAGTGTTTTACGACGAACCCTGCTGGCGTCTTTGCTGGCCATTGCCGGGGGAACGCTGTTGATGGCCGGAACGCTCTATTTACTACTGAACGATTCCTTTTATCATTGCCTGATTGCTGCACTGCCCTTTTCGATCATCAGTAGTACCGTGACGGTGCAAAATGTGGAGCAACTCTCTACCGATCAGCGTGAATACGCCATTCACGAATCGGCCTTTGCCAGTATTCTGGGAATTATGGGCTATAATTTCCTGGTTTTAAGCCAGGGTTCGGTGTTGGGTGCTGTCTGGCTTTTCACGCGCGACACCCTGGTAATGGCCCTTATATCGCTGTTATGCTGCTTTTTGCTGTTGTACCTGATTGGTCGGATTAACCACCGGATTAAATTTCTGCCCATCATCTCCGTACTGTTCCTGGTGTATGCCCTGGCCGAGATCAATCACCTGTCGTCCTTGCTGCTTATCCTGATTTTCGGACTTTTTCTGAACAACACCGAACTGTTCATACGGGGACGACTAAGCCTGATCCTGAAAAACGACCTGTTCGAAAAAGAGCTCGATCAGTTAAAAAATCTGACAGCCGAGGGGTCGTTTGTGGTTCGTACGTTCTTTTACCTGATCCTGGGCTATGCGGCTATCCCCTCCGAATTAGTAGATGTTGACGCCCTGATTGTGAGTGCGCTGTTCATCATGATCATTCTTGTGTGGCGTTGGGTTACCCTACGGCTTACGTATTGGGGTACATCGAGCCCGTTATTATGGATTGCCCCCAGGGGTTTGATCACCGTTTTGCTATACCTGAATATTCCGGAAGAATTGCGGTTACAGGGTTTTCGGGAAGGTATTCCCACAATAGTCGTGGTCTTATCCTCATTGGTTGTCATGCTGGGGGTGTTATCCTACAAGCCGGTAAAATCAGCTAGATAAAGCTACTCCAGCGGGTTATTTTTGGTTAAATACGACCAGAAGGACCACCATCGCCGAGACTGCAAATACTGTAGGTCATGTTCGTTGGCGAACGCTTCCCGCTCGAAACTGATGTTTCGGTAGGCCCAATAATGATGTCGATACTGAAGTCGGCGGATGAGGTATTCGATGAAATACCACAGATAGAATGGAATGATGCCTAATTCGGCCTGTTGACGCAGGTGAATTCGCTCGTGGTTCAATAGAGCAGGCCCGGGTTTGGGATGCTTGACCAGAATAAACGGGAAAAGAGCCATTCCATCGGGGCCAAGCGAAGAGATACGGATGACAAACATAGATTGACCAGTGTTCACAACGGGGTAACACCAAGTACGGGCAAAATAGCTCAACTCCGTAAAAATGAATTTGGCCTAACCGGCGCTACCATTTTATGACACTATTACTTTCTCTTCTCTTCGTTATCGGGTATGTATTAATTACCCTCGAACATCCCATAAAAATCAACAAAACAGCTACGGCCCTGATTACCGGCGTTGCCTGCTGGGCCGCTTATGCATTACTCGATACACGCATCGATCTCATTGGTGAGCAATTGAAGCACCATCTAGCTAATACTGCCGAAATTTTGTTTTTTCTGATGGGGGCCATGACCGTGGTCGAATTGATTGATGTGCACGATGGATTTACGCTGATAACCGATCGTATTGCCAGTCGTAACATAAAAACGCTGCTTTGGATCATCAGCCTGCTCGCTTTTTTTATGTCGGCTCTGCTGGACAATCTTACTACGGCCATCGTGATGGTCTCGGTTGTTCGCAAGCTCATTAAAAACGCCGAGGATCGGCGCGTTGTGGCCGGTATGATCATCATTGCCGCTAATGCGGGTGGTACCTGGTCGCCCATCGGTGACGTGACAACGACCATGCTCTGGATTGGCGGGCAAATAACCTCTACCCACATCATCAGCGCCATGTTATTGCCAAGTCTGGTCTCGTTACTGGTGCCACTGGCATTATTGACGCGGTTTTATAAACCCTCCTCAGAAAGTAAACCCGCACGAACAGGAGCAGGCATCAGCCGTCCCTACGTAACGCCCACGGCCCGGCGCGAACGACGAACAATGCTGGCCATTGGGATGGGTGGAATGCTGTTCGTTCCCATCTTCAAGACGATCACCCACTTGCCTCCCTATATGGGTATAATGATGGTGCTGGGGGTTATCTGGGTAGCTTCTGAACTGCTTCATAGTGAGAAAGATGAAGCCGAACGCAAGAAATTCACGGCGGCCTATGCCCTCAGCCGAATTGATACGTCCAGTATTCTTTTCTTTTTGGGTATCCTGCTGGCCGTGGGCTCACTGGAGGCAACGGGAATATTGCAGTCTCTGGCCACTTCGCTAAACCGGGCGGTTGGCAATGTAGACGTAATCATCCTGTTGATCGGCGTAGTGTCGGCAGTAGTCGACAATGTGCCAATTGTGGCTGCTACCATGGGGATGTATGATATGCAGAGTTACCCGACCGATGCCAAATTGTGGACGTTTCTGGCTTATTGCGCTGGTACGGGCGGGAGTTTACTGGTAATTGGATCGGCAGCGGGCGTGGCCGTCATGGGCATGGAGAAGCTGGCTTTTGGCTGGTATTTACGTAAAATAAGCTGGCTGGCTCTGGTTGGCTATGTGTCTGGTGCTCTGGTCTATTTAGCCGGTTTCGCCCTGTTGAATTAACCGCTTATCAAATCCTGATTGGAGGTTATTGAATTATGGGTTAACTAGTACCTTTAATCATAAATATTCACTGAAAAAACATGAAAAAGTTTGTATTGATAGCTGGCCTGGTCGCGCTGGCCTGGCAGTCGGTAAGTGCTCAGTCAACACCAACGGCCGATGAAGTTGTCGACAAATACATTGCCGCCATTGGGGGCAAAGATGCGCTTATGAAAGTGACTGATATGACCACCAACATGTCTAGCGAAGGACAGATGGGCGCTATCATGATTACCCGTAAGCAGAAATTGCCCAATATGTTTTCTATGGTGATTAATGCCAATGGGATGGAGGTGATGAAGCAAACCGGCGACGGTACCAAAATTGCCATGGGTGGTATGCAGGGGAGCCGTACCATAGATGGCGATGCCGCTAAGCAAATGACTGTGATGAATGTTCTTTTCCCGGAACTGCACTATGCCGAAAACGGCGTGAAAACAACTCTGGTTGGTACTGAAAAAGTGGATGGGAAAGACACGTACAAACTTAGCCACACGAGTGCAGATGGAGTTACGACCTGGACTGACAACTTCGATGCCACAACCGGGCTGAAAGTGCAGGCCGTTACGACGGCAAAATCGCCCCAGGGTGAAATGAAATCGACCATGAATTACAGTGATTACAAAGACGTAAACGGCATTAAAATTCCGATGACCATTCTCCAGCAATCGCCACGGGGACCAATGACGATGACGGTTGATAACGTCAAAATCAATAAAGGCCTGAAAGACTCCGATTTTACGGTAAAATAAGACCTCTGTATCTTTATAATGCCAATCGGCTCCGGGTTCTTACCCGGAGCCGATTGGCATTATAAACCTTTGATAAATGCTTCGAGGGCATTCAGGTGGTCGGAAAACGCCTGCTGACCGGCCTGTGTGGCCGAGTAGGTTGTATTTGGCTTTCGCCCGATAAATTGTTTTTGCACCGCTACATAACCAGATTCTTCCAAAGCCCGCAGGTGCGTAGCCAGGTTGCCATCGGTCAGGCCTAGTAACTCTTTAAGCGCGTTGAAACTCATCGACTCATTAACCATCAGAACCGACATGATGCTTAGCCGCGCTTTGCTTTCAAAGGCTTTGTTAAACTGTGCCAGCAAATCTGTCTTCATGCGGTGAGGGTTCGTTCGTATTTATAATACATGGCCAGGCCATACACAATGTGCAGTACACCAAAACCAATTGCCCAGGTCAGTAAATTATAACCCGGCCAGAAAAGGGATACCAGTCCCAGCCCAATTTCGCAGTAAGCCAGCGACTCCACATCGCGCAGGGTATATTTGCTGCCATTGAGCAGGGCAAGGCCGTAAAAAATCAGTGTTGCCGGAAACGCCAGCCAAATCAGATTGTACTGTAGCAATGCCAGGCAAAATACGCCCCCCGTTGCCAACGGAACAAGCATTGCCCAGAGAAGACGCTGCGACGATTGATTCCAGACGGTTTGTCTTTGTCGCCGTGCCTGCCGAACGGTGAAGTAAGTGCCGGATAAAAGGGCCAGCGCCAGAATAACAAGCGCTACCGTTACCAGAAACTGCCGGACATCCGGCTGGTTCATATTCGTGTGGTAATCGCCTGTGCGGCTGGACTGAAAAACAGCCAGTAGGCTTGTTTCCAATCGTACCGAAACGAAAAAGGCTCCAGCGAGTGCAATCAGCCCCGCCGAAACGCCCGACAAGCCACTTAGCGACAGAAATTTGGATGACCGTTCCATCAAGCTGCGGATCTCCGTCAGCGTTTGCAGGTGTTCGCGCGATTCGTACATGGGGGAGAAGAAAGACGGATGAATAAATGATTGAGCAAGTTATTCTTGTTAGGGGAGAAAAATATCGAGCAAATGACCGCCCAGAATGAGTATCCCGGCGAGTACCGCCATGATGGTCAGGATCAGAACCGCGCCCGACGATAGATCTTTAATAGCCTTAATTTGTGGATGTATACCCGGCGATACAAAATCGCACAGTTTCTCGATGGCGGTATTGAAGGCTTCTGCGGCCCAGACCAGACCAATCTGGGTGAGAATAATGGCCCACTCGATCCGACTCAAGGCTAAAAAAAGACCGGCAATGACCACTATACACGCCACCAGCAGATGCACTCTAGCATTGTTCTCGAAGCGAAACAGATCCAGAATACCCTGTCCGGCAAACCGAAAGCTTCGAACTACTTTACGGAAATCAATCATGGAACAAAGGTATCGTTAAAATAGGCGGACTTTCGTATGCTTAGCCGGGCAGTCATCGAAAAGGTCGCTCAACGCAGGTTTGGCGTTTGGGCAATTCGGCAAGTGTTTAATAAGCCTGGTTATAAAATGACTCATTGATACGGAGTTGAATCAGGCTCCTGCTCAACGTACAAATGGAACGCTACATAAAAAATAAAAAGTACGAAACCGTACGCAATGGTCAGCTTCAGGCTAAGGTGGTCGTGGTAGGCATGGGTAATGGCAATGGTTAACTCCGACGGACTAGTGAGTACGTTCCAGCTGTTCCACCGGCCAACCCGGCCCAGATAAATACCGAATCCGGATAAAATCTGACTAATACCGATCAATCCCCAGCTTACTAAATTACCTGCCAATGGCCTGAGTATCCGATGCACAATCAGGATGGAGTAGAGCCCCACCAGTAACCCTGTCAACGCAAAGACAAACAGCGTCATGGTGTCGAACCAGAGCAAAGGCTGGTCGACGTGGCGGATATGAAACAGGTCGGTAATAATGTAAGGCGCATTGGGTAAAAATGCCAGCCAGCCCGCCAATCCAGCCGCCAATAGCCAGTAACTTCGAAAACCTGCTGTGCGCAAGTCCCGCAGAACCAGCACCACACCCAGCGGGAACCAGGCCAGCGCCAGATTCCATAACAGCATAACGAAGAACCACCAGTTGCCCGTCAATAAACCCCGCACTGTAACCAGACTCAGACCCGTCAGCGTCAAGAGTACCAGGGCTAACTGACCTCTTCCGGGTCGGGCGTCTCGTGATGAAATTACTCTTGAACGAAGAAAAGAAGATGTTGAGATTTGCATGTATTAAAGTACTTTGTTTTGCAAAGTAAGCGAAATTAATAACTGACTTTCAACAAGCCAGGCGAAATTATTTTTTTTCTCAATCTAGCTGTGTCTTATAGGCGATCCTTCGATACCAATAAATGGGGAAAGCTTTAAATCAATAGGATAACTAATGTATTCTCTTCTCTAAACCCTACGATTTTTAATGTGAAATAATGCGTCTTACCATCAAATATTGAATAGATTTAAGAGACTTTTTGCATAATATGGTATACTAGTTGACTCGAGTGTCGTTTCGTAAAACAGTTATTTCTGACTTTCATTATAAAGAAACACCAAGTAAATAATGGTCACATGGAACATAGATGCTGCCCGCCATCTACTTGCTCGTTGTTTATTCGGCTACACACGCGACGACTTGAGAAAAGCTCTCTCTTATACGTCAGTCGACGATTTTGTAGGAAAGCAAAACCTGGCCAAGAAGGTTACGGTTATGACGTTCTCGGAATTTGGTCGCCGTGTCAATCAGAATGGCACCAATGGTACCGATCATGGTACGGCCGCTCCTCTTTTTGTGATTGGTGATCCCGTACGGGGGGGTATTGTTGGAGCTGCTCCTGTTCTGAGTGATGTCGACAGTAACGGCGACCTGAAATTTAAGAATGACTTCCGCCAGGTGTACGCCAGTGTTCTCCGCGATCACCTCGGCGTTGATGCCAGTACAACGCAAACTATTCTGGGCCGCGAGTTTGAGTCCCTACCCATTTTTCGTCAAGCACCGATTTTAGACGCATACGAAGGTATGTTTAGTCTTGGTCAGAATACGCCCAATCCATTTGCTGAAAGTACCGAAATTCAATTTTCAATTAACCAGGCTGGAACAGTTCGTCTGGCCCTGTATGACCTGACAGGGCGGGAGATAATTGTCCTGCACGATGGGCGTTTTGATCGTGGCAACTGCAACGTAACGGTGAGCGGAGCTAACCTCACCGCCGGGCATTACCTTTACAGCCTTCGAACCGATAATGGGCGGCAGGTAAAGCGATTAATCAAGCTTTAAATGTTTTTTTGTGTCCTGTTTATTGAAAAGAAGTATCATACACCTATCTTTTCGGGAGGTTTATCACAAAATACAGTTTCCAATAAACCTGTGAGGTGCATAAAGCCCTATCGGTTTTCGTACGAATGAAGCAATTTCAAGAATTACCCCCCCGCCGTCAGGAGCAACTAATGGCATTTGACCGGCTCCTGACAATAATGGACGAGCTACGTGAGCAGTGCCCCTGGGACCGGAAGCAAACGCTGGAGAGCCTGCGTCACTTGACCATCGAAGAAACCTACGAACTCTCGGACGCCATCCTGGAACATGATTTACCCGAAATTCGAAAAGAAATAGGGGATATTCAGCTACACCTGGTTTTCTATGCTAAAATTGCCTCCGAATTACCTGCCGGATCTCCAGGTCGTTTTGATATGGCCGACGTGCTAAACAGCGTTTGCGAAAAGCTCATTAGTCGCCACCCGCATATTTACCCGGATTCCAACGGCCAAAAAGTCATTGCCGAAAATGAAGAACAGGTAAAAGCAAACTGGGAGCAACTCAAATTAAAAGAAGGTAATAAGTCGGTGCTGGGTGGAGTACCGGGTTCACTACCGGCTCTGGTAAAAGCCATGCGCATACAGGAGAAAGCCAGAGGGGCCGGCTTTGACTGGGACGAAAAACAGCAGGTGTGGCAAAAGGTTGAGGAGGAGATGCAGGAATTTAAAGCTGAATTCAACGCAGAGTCCGGAACGGTGATTGACCAGCAACGAGCCGAAAATGAGTTTGGCGACTTACTTTTCTCGCTTGTCAACTACGCCCGTTTTATCGATATAAATCCTGAGACAGCTCTGGAACGTACCAACAAAAAATTCATCAAACGCTTTCAGTATATGGAAGAACAGGCCCGTGCCAGTGGAAGAACGCTCAGCAGCATGACACTGGCCGAGATGGACGTATACTGGAATGAAGCGAAGAAAGATGTATGATATATGCCGCAGGGAAATACATTATATATCCTACATCTTTCTTAACACATCATACATTAAATCATGCGAATAGCTTTTCTAACCGACATGCACCTGGGTGCTGAAGGTGAACTTCCGGAGGGAGTAGATGTCCGGCAAAACTTCCTGAAAGCACTGGACTTTTTGTCCGAATTAAAACCTAGTTGTTTGGTATTAGGTGGTGATTTTTGCAATGCCACCGGCGACTTGTCGATCTACAAATGGGTGAGGCAACAGATTGATGCGCTACCATTTCCGTATTACGTGATTTCCGGGAATCATGATAATTCGATGATGCTGGCGGAGGTATTCAACAAAAAGCATGACTTGCACGAGGGCGAGTTGTATTATGCATTGCCCCTTGAGGGAAGGCCCGCTTTGTTCTTGGATTCATCGGAAGGAGTACTCTCAGACCAACAGTGGACCTGGTTCAGGGACTATCTATCGGCCCTGCGCGATACGAACATAATCGTGTTCATGCATCATCCGCCCCTTCCGGCAGATGTTCAATTCATGGATCGGAAATACCCTTTTCGGCAAAGTGAACAATTTATTGAACTTGTTCGCGACTTGCCTTGCCATATAACGGTGGTTTGTGGACATTATCACGTCGAAAAAGTAGTACAGCGCGGTAACCTCTTGGCGTTACTTTCTCCGTCTACCTTCTATCAGATGAAACAGGATACGGTTGGATTTTCAATTGACACCCTACGGATCGGTATTCGCGAGATCAACTTGACCACCCATGGCACAAACAGTGCTGTTTTTTACTTAGATCCTGTAAGGTAGGGTAAGAAAAAAATCGTTTTAGACGAAAAATAGTATTGATCCTAACTGCTTCAAATACAAAAGAATGTCTTGTCTAAAACTCTAAACAAAGTACTATATAAGCTGATTGAATACTTATAAGTAGCATAGTGGTAATTACTCAAAGTTGTTTAATTTTATTTATTATTAAAAAATATTGTTCACATAGAGTATATATAGATGAAGTTTTATATTTTTGCTGACTACTCCGTATTTAATTCCGTACTTTCCCTAATAATAAGAATATGGTACTTCGTTTTACCACAATTGATCTACTAGGTAATGAGCGAGAACATTCATGGTGGTTTTCAACTATGGAATATTCTCTTGATGTATTAAGCTCGTTGTGCTCATCAAACAAACATGTCAGTAAAGCCGAACTTATTGACAACGGACAGCACACATCGCTTCCTGTTGATGCATTTGACGGACAAACTATATCAACGCCTTTTCAGCAACTGGAAAGCCAATGGCAGGAGTTGTTGCTTTCTCCGGCTACTGGTAATTCTACGTGGCCTTTAGCTACCTGGCAAGAATAAGCGAGCAATGGTTGGTCTTTGGAGTTATCCATCCTGAAGAGATCGATTTTATGCTGTCGCATTGCTCCCACCAAATCATGAGGCCCGGTACAAACAGTATAATAGGCTGTATGCTATAGGATATATATCGTTTTCACGACATCCTGTAGCATACAGCCTATACTCTTTTTCATCGTGCCGAATAATTCGGCGCTTCTTTCTGAATCTGAATATCGTGCGGGTGGCTTTCGCGTGAACCCGCCGTTGTGATTTTTACGAATTTAGCCTGCTGAAGTGCCGGTACATCAATGGCACCGCAGTAACCCATTCCGGCTTTCAGACCACCAACCATCTGGTAAATGATCTCCGAGACTTTGCCTTTTATGGGAACGCGGCCAACGATCCCTTCGGGTACCAGTTTCTTGATGTCGTCCTCAGCATCCTGGAAATAGCGGTCTTTCGAGCCGTCTTCCATTGCTTCTACAGAACCCATACCCCGGTAGGTTTTAAACCGGCGCCCTTCATACAGGACAACTTCACCGGGGGCTTCTTCCGTACCCGCCAGAAGCGAACCAATCATAACAGTGCTGGCCCCTCCGGCAATGGCTTTGGTAATATCGCCCGAAAAACGAATGCCACCGTCGGCAATAACCGGAACACCCGTGCCCTGTAAGGCTTTAGCGGATTCATAAACGGCCGTTAACTGCGGCATGCCAATACCGGCAATAATCCGGGTTGTGCAGATACTGCCCGGTCCTACGCCCACTTTTACGGCGTCGGCACCGGCATCAGCAAGGGCTTTGGCTCCTTCGCCGGTGGCTACGTTACCGGCTATTACCTGAAGTTTGGGAAATTGCTCTTTAATTCCCCGTACAGCGTCCAGAACACCCTTTGAGTGACCGTGTGCGGTATCGACACTAATGACATCGACGCCAGCCTTTACCAATGCTTCGATGCGTCGGTGCAGGTCGGGCGTGACGCCCACGGCAGCGCCTACGCGTAGCCGTCCCAGTTCGTCTTTGCAGGCATTGGGGTGGCTCTTTTTCTTCAGAATGTCTTTGTACGTGATCAGGCCAACTAACTGGTAGGTGTCGTTAACGATTGGCAGTTTCTCAATCCGGTGCTGTTGGAGGATCGTCTCAGCTTCTTCGAGCGTTAATCCTTCCCGTGCTGTAATGAGGTTTTTTTGCGTCATGACAGCCGTAACGGGTTTAGTCATGTCGTGCTGAAAACGCAAGTCGCGGTTGGTCAGGATGCCAACCAGTTTACCCAACTCATCAATAACCGGGATACCGCCAATTTTAAACTCGCGCATAATTTTGTGCGCGTCGCCTAAAGTAGCTGTTTCAAGAAGTGTAATGGGGTCAATGATCATCCCACTTTCGGAGCGCTTGACTTTTCGAACCTGGTCGGCCTGAGCCTCAATGCTCATGTTCTTGTGGATAATACCGATACCGCCTTCCTGCGCCATTGCGATTGCTAAAGCTGACTCTGTAACGGTGTCCATAGCCGCCGAGATGAGTGGAACGTTTAGCCGAATGTTGCGGGTGAGTTGGGAAACGGTTTGCGTATCGCGTGGAAGTACCTCCGAATAGGCAGGTAACAGCAGTACGTCGTCGTAGGTGAGAGCCTCGTAAAGAAATTTACTGGTATCTAAGCTCATAGCAAATAAACAGGTGGTGTTATTTGCCGGACAAAATTACGAAAAAAACTGATCCAACCAGCGTGTCGTACCGGATTAATCTTGATTTAACAATTTAAGAACACTACTTACCAGACAGTCTGATGTAGGGGCTCTTGATAGTCAAGTTGTTAGTATTAAATTCCATCCAGTTTTATGCGTACTGTTCTGCCACTATCGCCAACACTGAATTCGCAGTCGCTGAACTTTGGTGCCGACAGTTTAGGCCGAAAATCATTACTGAACCCGTACGGTTCTTTAGGAATGCCAAACATTCGTTTATCCATTTTACCGTTGCCATTTTCATCATGATACACCGCAATGGCATACGATCCCGGCTCAACCGAAAATGTGGTTAGTACGCGATCATGCGTTACATCAACTTTTTTACCTACTATTGGTTTCCCCTCAGGAAAATCTTTTCCGGGTTTAAAAACAGCCACATAAACGGCACCCGTTAACGCGCGAACGTTATGAACTTCAATGGTTAAGTTCGTTTTTTTTGGCGTATCTGGTGTTGCCGGGCTTGATAGAAGGAAACCGAAAAGCGAAAGCAAATAGAACATATAGTGAGTGTTTTTCTAAAAACGGATTTATCTTGCAATTATGATAGCCCAACCGCCCCCCGCTTCCAAACGATGGATTACAAAACCTTTGCCCGATTCGTCGGAACAGCGGTCGGCTATTGAAGTATTAACAAATTCGCTAGGCGTAAGTCCGTTTTTGGCGGCACTTTTAGTTCAGCGAGGTGTGCAAACCTACGAAGAAGCCCGGACGTTCTTTAGACCGGAAATCAATCATTTGCACAATCCTTTCGAGATGAAGGACATGGATAAGGCCATTACACGCCTGCAAATGGCCATGCTTCCCGAACGGCAGGAGAAAATTCTGGTCTATGGCGATTATGATGTCGATGGTACAACCTCGGTTGCTCTCGTTTACGGATTTCTAAAAAGTTATCATTCGGCCATCGACTATTACATTCCTGATCGCTATAAAGAAGGGTATGGTATTTCGAAGCAGGGCATTCAATGGGCGGCCGAAAATGGATTTACACTAATAATTGCCCTCGATTGCGGCATTAAATCAATTGATCGGGTGGCCGAAGCGAAGGCACTCGGCGTCGATTTTATTATTTGTGATCACCATCGCCCCGGCGATGAAATTCCCGACGCTGCCGCCGTACTTGACCCTAAACGGGACGATTGCCAATATCCTTATAAGGAACTGAGCGGTTGTGGTGTAGGGTTTAAACTGCTTCAGGCCTTTTGTCTCCATAAAGGTATTGACCTGAACGAGCTATACCCTAGCCTGGATTTGGTGGCCGTAAGTATTGCGTCGGATATTGTGCCGCTTACGGGCGAAAACCGGGTACTGGCTTATTACGGTCTGAAACACCTCAACGCGTCGCCCCGTACCGGCCTGAAAGCCCTGATCAAAATAGCCGGGTTCTCGCGCGAACTGGACATAACCAATCTGGTATTTGGCTTAGGCCCGCGCATCAATGCAGCCGGACGTATTCAACACGCTAAAGCCGCTGTTCAGCTTCTACTCGCCGAATCGGAAGGAGATGCCGATGAGTTTGCGATGGCCATTAACAAGCATAACAATAGCCGACGTGAGTTTGACAGCACTATGACCGAACAGGCCCTGGACATGATTCGGGGCAACGAATCACTGCTTCAGGCCAAGAGTACAGTTCTGTTCGATGCTACCTGGCACAAAGGAGTAATTGGCATTGTGGCCTCGCGCTGCATCGAGCATTTTCACCGGCCCACCATCATCCTGACGCAGTCGAATGATAAAGCAGCCGGGTCGGCGCGGTCGGTGCCGGGTTTCGATGTGTACGAAGCGATTGAAGAATGCGCTGATTTGCTGGAACAGTTTGGCGGGCACACCTTTGCCGCCGGGATGACGATGTCGGTAGATAACATCGACGCTTTCCGGAAAAAATTCGAAGAAGTCGTTGCCAGTCGTATCAAAGAAGAACACCTCACTCCGCTGATCGACATTGATTTGCCGCTGGATTTCAATGAAATAAGTGACAAGCTTTACCGGATTGTCCGGCAGATGGGACCATTTGGACCCCACAACTTGCAGCCTACCTTCATGACAGAGGATGTGTATCTGGTGAGCGAGCCGATCGTCATGAAGGAAAAACACCTCAAAATAAACGTTCGGCAAGGCGATCCAGTCTCTAGTCGGTCTGGACAGACCCGGTCTGGTCAGACATTTACGGCTATCGGCTTCGGCATGGCGCATATGGCCGACTTGCTCCGTTCCGGTAAACCCTTCGCTATTTGCTACCAGGTCGACCAGAATCATTTCAATGGGAATGTTTCCCTACAACTGATGCTGAAAGATATAAAAGCATAAAAAGGCCCAAACAGGCTCCGGCAGTTTGTTCACTTACCAAATCAAACAGCCAGCGTCTGTCTCTCACTTCGCACAGTTTTTACCTAAATTTTGTTAATAAACGCGCGATCGTCCCTTCTGAAACTAAAAATAGTTGGCGGTGGGTCCGATTACCGCGAACTTTGTAATCGTCGCTGGCAGCGGTAGCTGTGTGGGCTGATGGTTAGTGAACGCATTCACATGATTCTCAGAACTGAAAATTTAATTAAAAAATACGGGTCCCGGTTAGTCAACAACAATGTATCGTACCAAGTGGAAACGGGCGAAATTGTTGGGCTTCTGGGACCGAATGGCGCTGGTAAAACAACCTCGTTTTACATGGCCGTGGGGCTGGTAAAGCCGAACAGCGGTAAGGTGTTCATCGACGATCTGGATGTGACTAACCTACCCATGTACAAACGGGCTCGGCTTGGGCTGGGGTATCTGGCGCAGGAAGCCTCCGTATTTCGGGATTTGTCGGTAGAAGAAAACGTGCTGGCCGTTCTCGAAATGACCAATCTGCCCAAAAAAGAACAGAAGGAAAAGGTAGAAGAACTGCTTGAAGAATTCAGCCTGACGCACGTTCGGAAGAGTAAGGGAAAAGTACTATCCGGTGGCGAACGCCGTCGGACGGAAATTGCCCGCGCGCTGGCCGTTGACCCGAAATTCATTCTGCTGGATGAACCCTTTGCGGGTGTTGACCCCATTGCGGTTGAGGACATTCAAAGCATTGTTGCCAAACTCAAACACCGCAATATCGGTATCCTCATCACCGACCACAACGTAAACGAAACCCTCTCCATTACTGACCGGGCCTATCTGCTTTTTGAAGGTAAAATTCTCAAACAGGGCACTGCCGAAGAATTGGCCAACGACGAGCAGGTACGTCGGGTGTACCTGGGTCAGCATTTTGAATTGAAAAGGAAAGTGTAATATAACGTACCCACGGGCCGGGCCGCGTTCGGCTTTAGCCCGTGTTTTTGTATGATAATCGTCTGCAAAACACGGGCTAAAGCCCGTGGGTACATAGTGCTACCCAAATACCTCCCGCAGTACCGGCAGCGATTTCACTTCGCCCAGCGAGTCGATATGAATGTGGTAGTACGAAACCAGGGCATCTGCCAGTTCGTTGCGGGCGGAGCGGCTGAGCTTAATAGGTGTGCCAAAAGGTTGCCGGAGCATGATATTCAGCGCCGTATCCATTTCCTCATCGGGCAGGAAAGGATAGGCGTTTTCCCGAAGCTGGTCTTCAAATTCACGGGCCGATTCGGGTCCAAATCCCAGAAAAGAGGAAAGCTTTAGCAGAAACGTAAGGTGAAAGTTTTCGTAGTTCGTGGTCGCTTCTTCCAGAAAAACCACCGACTCCACCAGAAAGCGGAACAATACGGGGCTGCCTGACTCTTCTTTCAACACTTTATTAAGCATTTCCGTTACGAACATCGCAATCGTTGACTTGCCTACTTCGAAGGGCAGGCTCTGAAAAGGATAGTTCGTTTTAACTTCCGAAAGACGAGTCAGGTCGCGGTCGCTTTTGTAATAAACGACCATTTCCAGCAAGGTAAGCGGCTGAAAAAGAGCGATTTTATTATTCTTGCTCCTGGCCGTCCGCACACTGTTGACAATGTAGCTTTGCAAGCCAAATTCTTCGGTATACACGCGGGCAATAATGGACGTTTCGCGGTAACGAATATAGCTGAGGGCAATACCCCGTGTTTTTTGCAGCATCTCGGGTTGACAGTAAACTAACCAATATAACACCTTTAAGGGATAAATAGGTCTATTTGTCGACCAATTACCGCTTCGTTTGTGCGCTATGAAACTATACAAAACCCGCTCCGGCATTGTCGTTGAACTAGAAAATAAATTTTATTCCGTCCCCGTCGATAACTGGGATGAGCTAATCAATCGGGATGATTTACATGAATTTTTAAACACCCTGACTGCGGTTGCCGAGCCATCGGATGAATACCAGGCTGCTACAACTTCCGGGCTACTGGCCCCCATCGGTCGGCAGGAAGTGTGGGCTTCGGGCGTTACCTACTTACGCAGCCGCAATGCCCGGATGGAGGAGTCAAAAAAGTCGGGAGGAGATAATTTTTACGACCGCGTGTACGACGCAGAACGGCCCGAATTGTTCTTTAAATCGACCCCCGAGCGTGTAGTCAACCCCGGCGATAAGGTTCGCATCCGTGCCGACTCGACCTGGAATGTGCCCGAGCCGGAGTTGACACTCTTCATAACCTCGTCAGGTAAAATTGTGGGCTACACCTGCGGCAATGACATGAGCTCGCGGAGCATCGAAGGTGAAAACCCATTGTATTTGCCCCAGGCCAAAAGTTACGATGGCAGTGCGGCTCTCGGGCCATGCCTGTACGTGCCCGAAACGCCCATTGCGCCTGAAACCCAGATAGAGCTGGAGATCATCCGGGATGGACAAACGGCTTTTACCAACAACATTGCCATTAACCAGATGAAGCGGCAGCATACCGAACTTGTTTCGTATCTCTACCGCGAATGCTCCTTTTCTTTCGGCTGCTTCCTGATGACTGGCACCGGCATTGTACCCCCGGATAGCTTCACGCTCCAATCGGGCGATGTGGTTAAAATTACCATTGGTGAAATTGGCACGTTGGAAAATGTAGTGGCCTAATATTTTTTTAACCGCAGGGAATTTATGTAGAGACGCAACCCTTTGCGTCTCCTGACCGGATGGCTTTGGCTGACGCATAGGAGACGCAAAGGGTTGCGTCTCTACGTCGTTATCACTCGAATGCCTTTCTGTACCACGGCTACTTTTTCACGTAGAGCATCCAGCGAATCGTCCATGACCGTTACATGGCCCATTTTGCGAAAAGGCTTTGTAATGGCTTTGCCATAGAAAAAGGGGAACACACCGGGCATGGCCAGTAAGTTTTCCAGTCCTTCATACACCGCCGGACCAGTATGGCCGTCTTCGCCCAGCAGGTTCACCATGGCGGCTGGCTGGTAAATGCTGGTATCGCCCATCGGGTAGTTGAGGATGGCCCGCCAGTGCTGCTCAAACTGCGAGGTGACATTGGCCCGGATGGTGTGGTGTCCGCTGTTGTGCGGGCGGGGTGCGACTTCGTTAATCAATACATTTCCCAGTTTGTCCAGGAATAGCTCAACGGCCAGCAGGCCCACAATGCCAAAGGCATCGGCCGTACGACGGGCTATTTCCTGCGCTTTCCGGTCAATTTCTTCCGAAATTTCGGCGGGGGCAAACAGGTATTCAACCAGGTTGAGTTCCGGGTGGAAGACCATTTCAACTGTTGGAAACGTTTGCACCTCGCCCCGTTCGTTACGGGCAACAATAACCGCGAGTTCTTTCTCGAAATCAACCGCTTTTTCCAGCACGCCCGGTGCATCGAAGGCTTTGCCCACATCGGCCACGGAAGCAATCCGCTGAACGCCCCGGCCATCGTACCCATCCCGTCCCAGTTTGTGGAAAGCGGGTAAAATGTCGGGCTGATGGATTTCGGCCAGAGCGACATCGGCCCGGTTTTCGGTTAGGATAAAGTCGGCGGTGGGTAAATTGTGGTCGCGGTAGAACTGCTTCTGAAGCCGTTTATCCTGAATGATCCGAATAACGGCGGGTTGCGGAAATACTTTCTTGCCTTCCCGTTCGAGGACTTCGAGGGCGTCGACATTTACGCGCTCAATCTCGATGGTCAGCACGTCGACAGACTGCCCAAACTGGTACACCGTATCGTAATCGGTCAGTGAGCCCTGCGTAAACCGGGTACATAAATGCCGACAGGGTGCTTCGGCGTCGGGGTCGAGAATATGAACGCGGAGATTCCAGTCAATGGCGGCTTGTAGAAGCATCAGGCCAAGCTGGCCACCGCCGAGGATACCGATTGTAGGAGTCACGTGGTAATAGAGTGAGTTGTACTAAGTGCAGTGAGTACACTATGTTTCTATTGCAAAACTACTGATTTTACCTGCTATACTCACTGCACTTACTGCACTAATTCCGGCACCTAGTCTCTGCGGGTAATATCTGACCCGCCCGATTTGCTGCTGGCCAGAACTTTAGCGGAGCCAGAATAATAAATGTCCGACCCGCCGGACGCTTTCATTGTCAGTTCTCTGCTGGCGTTAACGTATACATCCGACCCGCCCGATGAATTGGCATTGCAAATTTCGACCGACAGTTTACGGGCGTCAAGGTCTGCCCCGCCGGAGCCACTGGCATTGAGCGTCCGGGCTGAGCCTTGTAGGGTGGCGTCGGCCCCGCCTGAGGCTTCAACGTTGAGTTCGTCGGCTTTAAGCGTCAACTTTACATCGGCACCACCCGACGCGCCGAGGTTTAAGTCTTTGAAGGTCAGTGTCCCTTGGCCTGTAACGTCCGATCCGCCACCCGACTGTAGGTTGTCTAACTGCCTGAAGGTTATGTAGGCTTTTACATGCTTGTTATTGCCAATATTCCAGTTCATGCCTTTTCGGTCGATGTTGAGTTCCAGAACGCCATTTCGAACCCTGGAAATAACCTGATCTTCATCATAACCTTTTACCTCAAGGGTCAATTTTTCTGAGTTACCCTGGGTCAAATAAACGTCGATGCCACTGTTAACGCTCAGCCCTTTGAAGTCAGAAACGGTACGCTCTTTTTTCCAGTCGGTGTTGGTGGCATGCATGCCCGTGGTGAGCATGAAAACTACTAAAGCGATTGCTTTCATAGGAAGAATGGTTTTAGATTTAGAGGAAGATGGTAAAAAAGGAGGTTTCGTTGCATTGTGAACAGAAAAAGGTGTCCGGTTTCAACGGTATCTTTGTCCGTAAGCGGACGTTGCAGGTGAAGTATTTATTAGTAAGTGGTTGTTAATTAATTGCTTGTAATTCTGGCACGTCACTTGAGCCATTAGAGAAAAGAATTTAAATCCAGATCAAGAAGTGTCGAAAAGGAGGTCTGTTCTGTAAGACCACCGGTTGCAATAATACGCTGATGGTCAAACGGAGTATAAGCGCCCTGATCATCATGTACATACGAATCAAGTCTTTGGGAAATATCCATAAATAACGAATTAGCCAGGGTAAAAAAACCTTTTCAAAAGTAACTAATTATGATTCAACTTAACAACGTTTCCAAGTACTACCCTGCGGGCTTCGGTCGGGTATATGTGTTGCGGAATATCAGCCTGGAAATTGCCCAGGGAGAGTTTGTATCCATCATGGGCCCTTCGGGCTCCGGTAAGTCAACCCTGCTGCATATTCTGGGTTTACTGGAAGAACCCTCCGAAGGCGAATACCTGCTCGATGACCAGCCCGTGCAAAAGCTTTCCGAGAAAAAACGCACGGAACTCCACCGGACACAGATCGGCTTCGTCTTTCAGGCTTACCACCTGATTGATGAACTAACGGTGTATGAGAACATCGAAACGCCGTTGCTCTACAAAGGCCTGAGTGGGTCGGAGCGGAAAAGCCGCGTGGCCGAACTGCTCGATCGGTTTAACATCGTTGCCCGGAAAGATTTGTTTCCATCGCAGCTATCGGGTGGACAGCAGCAGTTGGTAGGTATTGCCCGCGCTCTGGCCACCGAACCCGCCGTTATTTTTGCCGATGAGCCAACGGGTAATCTGCACTCGGACCAGGCCCGCGACATAATGGAGCTATTCCGCGAACTGAACCAGAAAGATGGCGTAACCATCGTTCAGGTGACGCACTCGGAACTGAATGCTGAATATGGGTCGCGGGTGATCCGGCTTAAAGACGGCTGGCTGGAGCCATCAGATATGAAGCTGGTTCAATAAAGACTCAAGGCGTTCTTTAGTCGTTACCGATGTGTTTATGATGTAGCTGTCTACCTGATTCAACCACTGAATCCCCATAACATTGGCGCAGAACACGGCTTCCGCCTGTTGGAGTACGTCCGGCTTGTATAGGCCCTCATGAACAGGAATCCCCAGGTCTGGCGCAAGACGAAGCAACTGCCGACGGATAATCCCGTCAATACAGCCCGTCCTGAGTGAAGGGGTATAGAGTGTTTTTCGGGTGTACCAGAACAGGGAAGAGGCCAGGCACTCGGCCATATGACCTTCTGTATCGAGCAGCAGCACATCGTTGAGTGCGTGCTGTTCTTTATATACACCGGCCAGTACGTAGGGGAGGGCGTTTAGGGTTTTGTAGGCCGAAAGAGGGGAGGGCGCTAATCGAAATTCCTCATAAATGCCGGTTTGCGCTTTTTCTGAAATAGAGAATGGATTACCCGGTAAGGCCGATAGGAGGACGTTTACGCTGTTTGTTTTGGGCGTGTATAAGCCACCAGCCTGTCGCCAGACCTGAAGCTTAATCCGGGCGGGCTGATTCGAAAGCCCATTGGCATCCAGAAGCCGTAAAAGTGTTTGATGGAGCCCGTCAGCTGTAAAGTTTTCGGGGGGCGTTAGGTGCAATGCCGCCATGCCCGCAGAAAGCCGGGCGAAGTGGTTACGCCAGAACCAAATCCGATTCGATTCGTACCGAATTGTTTCAAAAATTCCGTCGCCATAACTAAAAGCGCGGTCGTTTACCGAAAGTCGAAAATCGCTTTCGTGTAGTATATCCGAATTATAAACCAGAAACATGCTTAGTTTGCGCCGTTTATCCCAAAACGATAGTCGCGCCGAAGGTAAGTTTGTAACATTGAACCATCAAATAGTATGTGTATGCAAGTGGCGTGGAAACAGATGCGGGTAATAGTAGCCCTATTAGTAACGGCAAATTTGTCGGCAACATACGCACAGAGTACTGTCTCGGCCGTGTCGCCGGGCACTGGAGCAACTGCACCGGCTCGGGTAAACCTACAGCAATGTATTGATATTGCCCAGCAGAATAATCTTCAGATTCGGCAGGGGCGGTTAACGATTGCCAACAGTGAGTTGCAGTTGCAACAGGCGCGGCTAAATCAATTGCCAACCGCCGTTTTCCAGGGCAACCAATCGTTGAACGGGGGGCGTAGTATTAACCCTCAATCCAACGAATTCGTCCAGCAAACGATTAACTCCAGCAGTTTTCAACTTAATTCCTCGGCGACGCTTTACAATGGTGGGGTGTTGCGTAGTACGGTTAGGCAAAATGAAATTGCACTACAGGCTGGCCAGCAGGAGTTAAACGCTACGCAAAACAATGTCTCATTAACGGTTGCTCAAAACTACCTGAATGTGCTGACCGGTACGGAGCAATTAGCCGTGGCGCAACGCCAGGCCGATGTGACGCGTGCCCAACTCGACCGTACGCAACGTCTGGTCAATGCGGGGTCTGCTCCGGAAGCCAATCTGTTCGAACTTCGGGCTACGTTAGCCAGCAATGAACTGGAAATTGTGAATGCCCAGAACACGCTTGATCTGGCCAAGGTTGCTTTGCTGCAAGCCATGAACGTATCCATCAATCAGGATTTTGATGTGGAGCCAATTACCGTTCCCGATCCAGGTTTAGACCCGTATACCGCTTCTGTACAGCAACTTTATGATGTGGCTTCTGTAAGCCTTCCCGAAATTAAAGGAGCTGATCTGCGGGTTAAAAGCGCCAATTTAGGGGTACAGGTTGCCAAAGGCGGGCTTTATCCAACGTTATCATTAAACGGAAATCTTAGCACCATTTATTCTAGTGCCGCCAGTACGGCGATTCCCAACGGCCAGTCTACACAACAAACAATTGGCTTTATCACGGATCCGGTAACGGGTACCCAAATTCCCATCAACACATCGGCACCAGGGTATGACCGTACCGGTATCTCGTATGGTACGCAGTTGAGAAACAACTTTAGCCAGTCTGTTTCGCTGTTTCTGCGGGTTCCAATCTTTCAGGGAAATTTGTCGCGAAACCGCATTACTACGGCTAAAATCCAGCAGCAGAACGCCGAATTGACGGCTTTGAACACCCGTCTGACGCTACGTCAGCAGATCGAAACCGCTTATACGCAGGTTAAAGCCGGGGCCAATCGATACCGGGCCACTCAGGTGCAGGTTGCCTCGCTGGAAAAAGCGTTTCAAGTTGCAGAGAGCCGGTTAAATGCCGGTGCTATCAACGCAACTGATTACAGCATTGCCAAAACGAATCTGGATCGGGCGCGGGCCAGTCTGGTGCAGGCGAAGTACGATTATGTATTTCGAACAAAAATTTTAGATTTTTACCAAAACAAACCGCTTAGTTTTAATTAAGTTAGTGAATTAGTGAATGGGTGAACTTACAAAAGCCGCTCATTCATTTGCTCATTCACTAATTCATACATCATGAAGAAGAAGTCGAGTCGAATTTGGTGGATATTGGGCGGACTGGTGGTCCTGCTCATCGGTGGTTTAGTAGCCGCGAAACAAACAGGAATGATTGGCAAGCCGAAATCGACAGAGGTCGATTTCGCAACGGTCAAACGGCTTGATATTACCGAGCGGGTGAGCGCATCCGGGCGTGTTCAGCCACAGGTAGAAGTAAAAATAAGCCCCGACGTATCGGGCGAAATCATTGGCCTCTATGTAAACGAAGGAGATCCTGTTAAGGCAGGGCAGCTTCTGTGCCGTATTCGTCCCGATAACTACGAATCATTGCTGGCACGGGCGCGGGCCGCTGTCAACCAAAGCCGGGCGCAGTTAGAACAGTCAAAGGCATCGGTAGCCCAATCGAGCGCTCGATTGATTCGGGCTAAAGCAGATTATGACCGTAATAAGAAATTATTTGCCGATAAAGTAATCTCAGCGGCCGATCTGGAGACCAGCGAGGCTAACTACAATGTTGCCAAACAGGAAGTTGAAGCCGCTAATGCAAACGTCCGGGCATCGCAGTTTAACATTCAGAGTGCTGAAGCCAGCCTGCGCGATGCCAACGAAAACCTCCGTAAAACGACAATCTATTGCCCCGTTAACGGCACGGTATCCAAACTGAATATCGAACTGGGTGAGCGCGTGGTGGGTACCTCTCAGATGGCGGGTACGGAAATCATGCGCATCGCCAATTTGCAAAACATGGAAGTGCGGGTCAACGTCAATGAAAATGATATTGTCCGCGTAAACCTTGGCGATACCGCTGATATTGAAGTCGACTCCTACACCACCGCCGGACGGAAATTCAAAGGGGTCGTTTACGAAATTGCCAACACGGCCAATGGCCTGACAAGCTCATCCGGTGCGGCCGCTTCCCTCTCCGCCGATGCGGTAACGGAATTCGAGATAAAAGTGAAGATTCTGAACAACTCTTACGCCGACTTACTGGCCTTAAAGGATAAAAAAGGCTACCCCTTCAAGCCTGGAATGACAGCCTCCGTAGAGATCATCACCGATCGGAAGTCGGGCGTACTGTCCGTTCCGATTGCAGCTGTCACAACGCGTGCGGCCGATTCTACCGCCATCGATACGGAAAAGCTGGCGGACAATTCTAATGGGACCGTCGAAGAAAAACCGACAAACCAAATTGAAAAGAAAGACAAACCTAAAGAGATTGTCTTTGTCAACGTAGGGGGCAAGGCCACGCAACGGGAAGTAAAAACGGGTATCAGCGATTTTGAGAACATTGAAGTTATATCGGGCTTGAAACCGGGTGAGCAGATTATTTCAGGGCCGTTCATTGCCGTTTCGAAAAAGCTTAAAGACGGCGAACTGGTCATCAAGCGTGATCCCAATAAGAATAAGAAGAAGGAAGAGGAGAAAACGGAGTAAAGTAACGCGGTTGGGAAGCTGCCCTCTTAAATCATACATCGCGGCTGGTAAGCCGCGTTACATTACGCCTGGTCTTATTGCCGGGCGTTTTTGTTACCTTAAAATCTTATGGGCTTGAAGAGTTTCGATACTTCTTCTATGAGTTCGTCGAGGATGAGGGATTAAAGGTGCTTGTCAAGTGAGGTTGCCAAATTTATTGGAAGTTGAATTAGTTATCAAAATAAACCGTGAGTTGGAAGCCCAGCTTCTGTCGTTTGGGAAGGACTTAACCGTTTTATCGCCACCGAGTTTGCAGTCTGCTATTCGGCAGATCATAGAGCAAGCCTTGGAGGTTTATTCGAAAACCTAATAGCCTTGATTTGTGTCCTTTCCGGCTTTCTTCCTTACTTTACCTTATGAAAGTAACGCAACCCGTTCGGTTAACGATGGTGGGCGGGGGCAGTTGGGCAACCGCTCTCGTGAAAATCCTCTCCGAAAACAACGTCAGTGTCAAATGGTGGCTTCGCAAAAAGTCTGACGCCGACCACATTAAACAGTTCGGGCATAACCCAAGCTACCTGAGCGATGTACAGATCAACACCCGTAAAGTAAAAGTCTGCACGAAAATCCGGGATTCATTTAAAGATAGCGACTACATCATACTAGCCGTTCCGGCCGCTTTCATCAGCGATGCCCTGACTGGATTGAAGCCGGAGCATTTCGAAGGGAAATCGGTTGTTTCGGCTATCAAGGGCATGGTGCCGGGGGCCAATCAACTGGTTACCGACTGGGTGAGTGAACAGTATGGCGTTCCAATGGAACGGATGGCGGTAATAGCGGGTCCCTGTCATGCCGAAGAGGTGGCCCTGGAAAAGCATTCGTACCTGACAATTGCTTCGCAGAACCCGGTTTGCACGAAATCGGTTGCTGACTTACTGCGGTGCCGTTTTGTTCAGACAACCCCCGTCGATGATCTATATGGTATTGAGTACAGTGCCGTGATGAAAAATATCATTGCTCTGGCGTGCGGTATTACCAGAGGACTTGGTTACGGCGATAATTTTCAGGCGGTACTCGTATCGAACGCCATGCAGGAAATAAAACGGTTTGTGGATGCCGTCTACCCAAAACACCGGGAGTTGAGCGGGTCTGCTTATCTAGGTGATTTGCTGGTGACCGCTTATTCTCCTTTCAGTCGAAATCGTACATTTGGTACATTGATTGGCCGGGGCTATACCATTCAATCGGCGCAGGCCGAAATGAATATGATTGCCGAGGGGTATTATGCGGTAAAAAGTATTTACGAAATTAACCGGCGGTATGCGGTGGATATGCCAATAACGAATGCTGTATACAATATTTTGTACGGCAAAGCGGCACCAACCGGCGAAATGAATTCGTTGAAGGAATTGTTGATGTGATCATGTAGAGCCGCAATACCTTGCGGCTCATCCGCGTCAGCCAGAAGTATCTGGGTCATGAGCCGCAAGGTATTGCGGCTCTACATGAGGGGCAAAAATAAAAGCCCCCTGATTCATCAGAGGGCTCTTATACCGTTTATAGCGATGTCGGTAAGGTTTACCGGCAGTTGTGCCTTAGCAAAAATTACTTCGCGCTATCAGCAGACATCGTAGAAGCCGAATCCGTAGCCATGGTAGAATCCGTAGCCATCGTAGAAGCTGAAGAATCAGTCGTCGTCGTGGTGGTGGTTTCAGTAGATTCGGTTTTCTTCGAGCTGCAAGACGTAGCCAGGGCGATCATAGCCATGAAAAAGAAGGCAGATTTCGTGATTGCTTTCATAGTTTTGGGGATGTTTTTGTTTAGTGATTAATAATTAATGTCAACGTTAATACCCGATAGAGAAAAAGGTAACCCATTATTTTTTTTATTTTTTTTGGGTTACGTCTTCGGCGTTTCCGTATTAAGTAATGACTCAACTCAATGAAGGAAAGTAGGTCGCCCATATTAACTGATGAAGAGTTGCTGATGGGGTTGGCCGAGGGCACCGATGACGCATTGACGCATTTGTATCGACGGTATTTCCCAATGGTACTCCACTTCGTAACCACAAACAGTGGGAATGAAGATGATGCCAAGGATATCTACCAGGAAGCACTGATCGTGTTGTATGAGAAGGTAAGGAATGGTTCGCTGGAATTACATTGCCAGCTCAAAACGTACCTCTACTCCGTTGGTCGCCGGTTATGGCTAAAGCAGTTAGCCCAACGCAGCCGATTTATGGTGCGGGATGTAGAAACCCCTGCTTCAGACGAATTTGTTGCGGGGCAGATTGATGAGGATCTGTCGGTGCATGAAGAACGCGACCGGCAGTTCGATTTGATGGCTGATTCGCTCACCCGGCTTGGTGAACCCTGCCGAACCCTGCTGGATGATTTTTATATTCAGCATCTGAGCATGCAGGAGATCACTGAAAAGTTTGGGTATACCAATACCGATAATGCCAAGACACAGAAGTATAAATGCCTGATGCGGCTGAAGCGGTTGTTCTTTACAGAGTACAAAGCATAAGGGCCAACTTTCCGAAGTTGGCAATCAATTAAGGTTTTGCCGATAAAGGAGGTCGGTTTACAGCAATGGAAACGAACGAAGAAAAAGATATTGAAAACATCTTGCTGGCGTACGGTGAGCGGGTTCGGTTTAAGCAACAGCTTCAGGCAATCCAGGCAGGTGCTGATATGAACGCTATGCGCCAGGATGCCAAATCATACCGGTCAGAATCGACCGGAGCGGTTCGCTCCCTTTGGCAGATGTACCGAACAACCCTCGCTGTAGCGGCCTCGGCAGCTATTATCACAACTTTCGGTTCTATTTTCCTTTACCAGACCTACCAGCAGAGCCACAAACAGGAACAGCAGTATAGCTTGTTGAGCAAGGAAATTCAGGCCGTCAAATCGTCGCAACGTCAGTTGTTGAATGATTATAACGGGCGGGGCCGTGGGTTAAGCACCAATCCTGCGCAAGTGGCCGGAACAGGCTTTCTGCTGACGGGCGATGGCTATTTTGTTACGAATAATCACATCGTGCGCGACGCCGATTCGGTATACGTACAAAGCACCAAAGGCGAAGTCTATAAAGCCAGAGTTGTCTATACCGATCAATCGCATGATCTGGCATTCCTCCAACTTTGCGACGATAACGCCTTCCGAACCATGCCGACGGTACCCTACAGTTTCGATGCCCGTCCGTCTGATTTAGGAGAGCGGGTATACACGCTTGGGTATCCTCGTGAAGAAATTGTTTATGGCGAAGGTTACCTCAGTTCGGGCACTGGTTATCGGGGTGATTCAACGGCCTATCAGGTAGCTATTGGCGTGAATCCGGGTAATTCAGGTGGGCCGTTGCTGGATGAGAAAGGGAACGTTATCGGCATTATTAGCGGGAAACAGACAACATCGGAAGGAGTTAGCTTTGCGGTGAAGACTAATTACCTGCTCGAAGCACTCAATAATATTCCGGTCGACTCTCTAAAAGGTCAGCCACTTAAATTAAACCGACGCAATACATTGGCTAACCTGTCTCGTAAACAGCAGATTAAGCGGATGCAGGATTATGTTTATCAGGTAAAGGTGTTTAAACACAAAGATTAAAGTTCATTAATAGGCCGCGCTTCTGCCAAACAATTGCCGCCATTGCCGAGTTTTCTGAAAAAAATTTAAACTCAGCAACGATGAAAAAGCTCATGACACTGGCTGCTGCCTTACTCTTTTCAGTAGCCGTTGTGTCCGCCCAGGATACAAAACAGAATACTAAAGAAGCGGCCCACCAGGCTAAAGAAACAACAAAAGCAGCTGGCCGAAAAGTAGGTCGTGAAGCTGATAAGGCCGGAGACAAAATTTCCTCGGCGGCTAAAAACACCAAGGAAGATGTTAAAGACGGTACCAATAAGGCGCTCAACAAAGCTGATCGCAAGATGAAGAAGGCAGAGCGCAAATTAGATAACTCGAAATAAACGAAACAGATAGTAATAAAACGGCATCTCCCTAAAGTGTGGTGATGCCGTTTTTTATTGGTATCCGACGAACTTCAAGCAGACCTTACTGCGTTCTGTCGGCAGTTAATTGCTTTCTACTGCATTACGCAAACCTATGAATTCATCCATTTCGGTGCTTTTATTTGGGATCACCCGCGATCTAACTGGTCAGTCAGCGGTATCGGTTCCTTTGGCTGAAGGGGCCAGCGTTGGCGACTTGCTTACCCAAATACACCAGAAGTACCCTGCTTTAGCGGGTATTCGTTCCTTGCTGATTGCCGTGAACGGTGAATATGCCGAGTCCGAACAGGTGTTGACCCGGCACGACGAAGTAGCTCTTATTCCTCCCGTGAGCGGAGGTTAATTCTTTTGCTTATCATTCTATGATTGCCCTTACCTCAGACCCCATCGACGTCCCGGCCGCACTTCGGTTTCTACAGTCGGAACAGGCAGGTGCCATTGACTTTTTCCTTGGTGTTGTTCGCGATAATACACAGGAGCGCCCGGTCGACCGGCTCGAATACGAGGCCTATGACCGCATGGCCATCAGCGAAATGCAAAAGATTGCCGATGTTGCACAACAACAGTGGCCTATACTTCGCTACACGATCATCCACCGAAAAGGCACCCTGCAAATTGGTGATATAGCCGTCTTAATTGGCGTTGCTACTCCTCATCGCGCTGCCGCTTTCGAGGCTTGCCGATACATAATAGACACCATCAAACAAACGGTACCCATCTGGAAAAAAGAAGTCTTCACTGACGGAGAATCGTGGGTGAATGCGCATCCTTAAAGTAGTTAGGAGCGAGGAGGGAGTAATAGGAGTTGCTGACGCGAAAACTCTGCTGGCGTCAGCAACTCCTATTACTCCCTCCTCGCTCCTAATACTACTTAACCAAATACGTTCCCACAATTGGGTAGTGGTCTGAGTACCCGATGTAATTGAGGGTTTCGAAGTTCAGGACCGGCAATTTCGGGTCGTGAAATTGATGGTCGATTCGAATAAAGCCCGGCAGGCGATTATACGTGAACCCAAAACCACGTCCTGCATCTTCAAAACTGTTTGGCAGTACCCGACGCAGCCGTTCATAAACAACACTATACGGGGTGTCATTGTGGTCGCCGGTAACGATAACAGGATAGGGGCTTTCCCGGATGTAGTTGATGACCTTATATACTTCCTCTCTTCGATCCGTAAAACCATTATGCAGCGCCTTTACTACGCCATGTGTTTCGCGCTTTACGCCCTTTATCTCTTTTTGTTTCAGGACTTTACCGACACGAATGCCCATTGAGCGGAGGTGAACATTAATGACACGGATCGTATCATTTCCTATTTTGATGTTTGCCCAAACGATTCCGTTTGACCCTCCGAATGGTTCTCTGCCTGAGCCCACAATTGGGTAGATAGAAAAAATAGCAGCCCCTACATCACCTTCGGGTACTAATGCATTCTCCGGGTACAAAAGTACAGAATAACGGTATCCGGCTTTCCTGAATCGAAGTACAACGTTATAATCGGGTATCGATGTGGAGTTGTAAAATTCCTGGAAGCATTTTATGGGTGCATCGTAGCGCAATACATAGTTATCTGTTCGGCGAACGCGGGGGGAACTTGTATAAAACGACCAACTGTCGTTCAGGTCAAAGGATTGAACATTGTAGCTAAATACTTTTATCGGTTTACCGTTACCGGTTAGTTCGACCGGTGTATGCCACACAAACGTGCGTGATCCAAATAAAATCAGACCAACGATTAAGACAATTCCCGAAAGCCAGCTTCGCCAGGGACGTGAGGTTAGCCAACAAAAAACGACGATCAGGTTCAGAACCCAGACTACCGGTAAACTAATCATAATCATGCTTGCTGACCAGTGTTCGGTTGGCAAACTATACAGGAGCCAGTAGCCAAGGCAGGTGTATAAAACCAGTAGTAAATTCAGCGACCAAAGCAACGACCGAAAAAAATAGGCGATGACCTGTCCAACCCGTATTCTTAGCGTCATAGTAGCGTCGTTGAGCGAGGAAAATTCTATTTTGAAGTCAAAAATAAGGTATAATGACCGGAATGCCTGCAACTGGGCCAGCACAGGGGCTTGCGATGGACGCAGAAATTCATTACCTTTGTGGCACAAAAACTATATGGCATTGATCAAAAAAGGGAGTCGCACTCCCTTTTTTGTTAGCCATACCTTATGGACGACAAAGCGAAAATTACCGAACTACTACAGCCTTACCTGAAAAACGATCAGTTCTATATCGTTGATATTCAAGTAGCTGGAAGGCAAGGTGGCCGACTGAAGGTCACGATTCTTTTAGATAGCGATGCGGGCATCACAATTGATGACTGCGCTGATATTAGCCGCAGGCTAGGAGGACAGATGGACGAGATGAATTTTTTCGGAGATTCGCCTTTTACGCTGGAGATTTCATCCCCCGGCGTCGATTATCCGCTGACTTTTCCACGTCAGTTTGTTCGCAATGTGGGCCGTCAGTTGATCGTGACCCTTACCGATGGAGCTATCCGTAAAGGGGTATTGGAATCGGTAGCCGAAGATCATGTTGTTCTGGATGTGGAAGCCGAAAAAAAATCGAAGAGTAAAAAGAAAAAGGAAGCTGATTTATCTACCGACGTTCCACCCGTTGGCCCAACGCCGATTTCGTTCGGGCAGATAAAAAAAGCGCAAGTGGAAGTATCATTTAAATAAGGTTGCTAGCCGATAGTTGGACGTACATTCACGAACGATTACTAACATCGACTGTCGACTATTGACAAAACACGAAAATGACCAGTGGACTATTAATTGAATCGTTTGCTGATTTTGCCCGGTCGAAGAACATTGATCGGCCTACCATGATCGCTATTCTGGAAGATGTTTTTCGGACCATGATTCGCAAGAAGTATGGCACCGACGAAAATTTCGACGTGATCATCAACGCTGAAAGTGGTGATCTCGAAATGTGGCGGACGCGCGAAATTGTTGACGATAATTCGGAAGATATCTGGGATTATGATAAAATCCCCCTGGCCGAAGCCCGTAAAATTCAGGACGACTTTGAGGTAGGTGAGCAGGTTGCCGAAGAAGTAAAGCTGGATGATTTTGGCCGTCGGGTAGTGCAAACAGCCCGCCAAACACTCATTCAGAAGATAAAGGACATGGAGAAAGAACTCCTTTATCAGAAATATAAAGACCAGGTTGGGGATTTGGTGACGGCAGAAGTGTATCAACTGCTGAAGCACGAAATTATCCTGGTCGATGGTGAAAGCAACGAACTGAGCTTACCCCGCACCGAGCAAATCTCCAAAGATCGATATCGGAAGGGGGAGCCCGTAAAAGCGGTTATCAGCCGGGTCGATATGCTCAACGGCACTCCTAAAATTGTGCTGTCTCGTACATCCCCCGTATTTTTGGAGCGCCTGTTCGAAATCGAAGTGCCCGAAATATACGATGGCCTGATATCCATTCGTAAAATTGTGCGTGAACCGGGCGAGCGGGCAAAAGTTGCCGTTGAATCGTACGACGACCGGATTGATCCTGTTGGTGCCTGTGTAGGTATGAAGGGATCACGGATACACGGTATCGTACGTGAACTTGGTAACGAGAACATTGACGTTATCAATTACACAGAGAACCTTGAATTGCTCATCAGTCGGGCACTTAGTCCGGCCAAAATCAGTTCAATGCAGATCGATCGGGAAACCAAACGTGTATCTGTTTTTCTGAAACCCGATCAGGTTTCGCTGGCCATTGGTAAAGGTGGTCAGAACATTAAACTGGCCGGACGGTTGGTAGACATGGAAATCGACGTATTCCGGGATAATGAAGGCCAGGAAGACGATGAAGACGTTGACTTGATGGAGTTCTCGGATGAGATCGACGAGTGGATGATTCAGGAACTTCGGAAAGTAGGTCTGGATACGGCTAAAAGCGTGCTGGCCCTAAATAAAGAAGAATTAGTTCGCCGGACTGATCTTGAAGAAGACACCGTCGAAGAAATTTTGAATATCCTCAAACAAGAGTTCGAATAAGTAATTAATGAAGACGGGGTTACCCGTGTGGTGGAACATTAAGAAGGAAGAGCACTTTTAGGGGCATTTACCGGTCATTCTTAACTTTTCACCCTTCATTATCAGAATGAGGGATTTTTATTGTTGGAACTGGTGTTCATACCTTACCAACACCTGTTAAATTTGCCGAATATAAACCGAAGTATGGCAGAAGAAAAGTCAATGCGCCTGAGCCAAGTGGCAAAAATTCTCAACAAAGGGCTTTCCTCTGTTGCGAGTAGTCTGTCTGCCAAAGGGTTTAAGGTTGAGATTAATCCTAACACCAAAATCAACACAGAACAGTTGGAGGTGTTAGCGAAGGAGTATAAATCTACGGAACTCCTGAACGGAACTCGCCGGGCTGAACCGCCGGTTGTAGCCGCCGAGCCACCGCGTCGTCAGGAGGAGGATGTCGTTCTATACCGTCGTGATGACGCGAGACGTCCGATTGTTGAAAACAAACCAGAATCAGCTCCGGCTGATTTGCCCAAACCGGCTTCGGTGGAGCCCAAACCAGCACCACAAACCGCTCAGACCGGTTTGCCAGGCCTGAAAGTACTGGGCAAAATTGATTTGAACGCCAAACCGTCACCTCCGCAGCCCCAGCCTATTCCACAGGCAAAGGCACCGGAGCCACAGGTGGCGAAGCCCGTTGTGGCTCCGCCGGTCGAATCGAAGCAGCCTGAAGAACGTGTATCGGTGCCTACTCCTGTGGAAGCACCCAAACCCGTTGTTCCACAACCTGCGCCACCAGTAGCACAACCTGTTGTTGAGATCCCCAAAGCGGTACAAACACCGCCTGTTGAGGTAAAACCAACCCCAGCACCTGCTCCTGTAGTTGCTGCACCGCCGGTAGCTGTTGTTAAGGAAGATGTTGCTCCAAAGGAAGCACCTAAACCAGTTGTAGCTGAATCGAAGCCTGCACCTGTTCAAGGGGCTCCAGTGGTACCAGTTGCCGTCCCAAAACAACAACAACCTGCGTCTGCTCCAGTTTCAGCTCCTGTGGAAGCATCTAAGCCCACAGTTCAGGAGAAACAAAAGGAAAACCGTCCAGCTAATCAGGCTAATCCATCGAAACAGGAAAGCCAGACAGCCAAACCGGCACCGGCTGTTTCTGCTGATGAGCCAGATGCTGCAACGGAAACAATCCGGGCGGCTGGTAGCCATCAATTAGGCGGGTTGAAAATTCTTGGTAAAATTGAGTTGCCGGTTAACAACCCGCGTCAGGGTGGTGGCGGCAACAATGCTGATAAGAAAGGAAAACGTAAGCGTATTCGCGGTGGTCGTGAGGGAGGGAGCAATCCCAATCAGCCGAACCAGGGCGGTGGGCAACCACAGGGTCAGGGCGGAAACCGGCCTCCACGTGAGGGCGACCGCGGACCGGCAAACCGTACCCAGGGTGATCGTCCACAAGGCGACCGCACCCAGGTAAGTGGCCAGCGGGAAGCTACGCCACGCGATGGCAACCGTCCGCAGGGACAAGGTCAGAATGACCGAACGGCAGCACCTGCTAACCGTACGGGTGGCACTGGTCAGAACCAGGGGGGGACTAACAATGCCAACCGGACTGGACAGTCTAATACGAACACAAATACGAATGCCAACAACCGATCGGGTGGTGGCAATAACAACGCCAATCGGGGTGGAACCGGCAATGCTAACCGTGGCGGAACCGGCAACAATGCCAACCGTGGCGGTGGTGGTCGTCGTGAAGCGCCAACTCAGGCCGATGTTCAGAAGGCTATCCAGCAAACGAACGCCCGGATGCGCGGTAACACGCCAAACCGGGGTGCCGACCGTCGACGTGATCGACGAAGCCAACGCGAAGACGATCGTCGTTTATTGAACGAACAGGAGGAACTGGAAGCAAAAACACTGAAAGTTACCGAGTTCGTATCAGCAAACGATCTGGCCTCGCTGATGGATGTATCGATTAATGAAGTTATCTCGGTTTGTTTGAACCTAGGTATGTTCGTGTCGATCAACCAACGTCTGGATGCTGAAGCGATCACAGTTATTGCCGATGAGTTTGGCTACGATGTGCAATTTATATCAGCTGAGGACGAAACCGAAGCCAGTATCGACGTTGAAGCTGATGAACCGAACGACCTGCAACCACGGGCGCCAATTGTGACCATCATGGGTCACGTTGACCACGGTAAAACATCATTACTTGACTACATTCGTCGGGCTAAAGTTGCGGCTGGTGAAGCTGGTGGTATTACGCAGCACATTGGTGCTTACAGCGTAAAACACAGTGATAACCGGATGATCACATTCCTGGATACACCGGGTCACGAAGCCTTTACGGCCATGCGTGCACGGGGAGCTAAGGTAACGGACGTCGTTATTATCGTAATTGCCGCTGACGACAGCATCATGCCCCAAACGCGTGAGGCTATCAACCACGCTCAGGTGGCTGGGGTGCCCATTGTCTTTGCTTTCTCGAAAGTGGATAAGCCGGGTGCTGATTCTGAAAAGATTCGGACTGAACTGGCCTCTATGAACATGCTCGTTGAAGAATGGGGTGGTAAATACCAGGCACAGGAGATTTCGTCTAAATCGGGTATGGGCGTTGATGATCTGCTCGAAAAGGTACTGCTTGAGGCAGAACTGCTCGAACTGAAAGCCAACCCATCACGCCGTGCATTGGGTACAGTTATTGAAGCTTCCCTTGATAAAGGGCGCGGCTACGTGTCGACTGTACTCGTTGAGAATGGTACACTGCGTCAGGGTGACATTATGCTGGTAGGGGCCCACTACGGTCGCATCCGTGCCATGACAAATGACCGGGGTGAGCGGATTAAAGAAGCTGGTCCATCAACACCTGTACAGATTTTAGGTCTGCCGGGTGCTCCGCAAGCCGGTGATAAGTTCAACGTAATGGAAACGGACCGTGAGGCCCGCGAAATTGCGAACAAACGGGAACAACTGCTGCGTGAACAGACATTGCGTACCCGCAAACACATTACCCTCGAAGAGATTGGTCGCCGGAAGGCTATCGGTACCTTTAAAGAGTTGAACGTGATTGTGAAAGGCGACGTGGACGGTTCTGTGGAAGCCTTGTCGGATTCGCTGCTGAATCTCTCTACAGAAGAAGTTCAGGTGAATATCATTCACAAGGCCGTTGGTCAGATCTCCGAATCGGACGTTCTGCTGGCGTCGGCTTCGGATGCGGTTATCGTTGGTTTCCAGGTGAGGCCATCGGCAAGTGCCCGGAAGTTAGCGGAGCAGGAACAGATTGAGATCCGTCTCTATTCGATTATCTACGATGCGATCAATGAGGTAAAAGACGCTATGGAAGGGCTGCTTGCTCCAACTGTGGAAGAAGTTATCGTTGGTAACATTGAGGTACGTGACGTCTTCAAAATAAGCAAAGTGGGTACAGTAGCAGGTTGTTACGTAACCGAAGGAAATATTAAGCGGAACAATAAGATTCGAATCATCCGCGATTTCATTGTCGTGCATACGGGTGAAATAAGCGCACTGAAACGTTTCAAGGAAGATGTTAGTGAAGTGAAGTTTGGCTACGAATGTGGTCTGAGTATCAGAAACTTCAACGACATCGAAGTTGGTGACGTTATCGAAAGCTTCGAATTGAAAGAAGTGAAGCGTACACTTTAATCATAACCGCTCCGCCGGAGCGGTTATGAAAAAAGCCCCTACAGGTTTTCCTGTTGGGGCTTTTTTGTACCTTATCAATCTGAATGTTATTGAGATGAAACTTCTTACAATTAGTGATCTCCACGGGCGAACCGTTTGGAAGGAAGCAAACATCGACCAGTATGACCGAGTTATTTTCCTTGGCGACTATACCGACAGTCATATTTTTGATAATGAGACTATCTTTAAGAACCTCCTCGACATTATCTGGCTTAAACACCAGAACCCCCACAAGGTTGTTTTACTCATAGGTAACCACGATGCACAGTATCTGCACTTCCCGTATTATCGATGTTCAGGCTTTCGGGAGGGAGCGAAGGCTGAGTTAAGTTCATTGTTTGGTATGAACGCCAGTTTATTTCAAATCGCTCATCAGGAAGGAGATTATCTGTTTTCACACGCTGGCGTTACCAAAAAATGGCTGGCACATTTTCTCGTAAAAACCGGTAATGAGTTAAATGAATGCACATTCGGTTATAATCTGGCCGGATTATTGAATGAAGCTCACAGACAGGAAGAACGTTTTCGAAGCCTGCTTTTTGACGTTGGCCCGAAACGGGGAGGTGTTAATGCCTTTGGTGGGCCGATTTGGGCGGATCGCAGCGAAACGTCTACTGATTTCCTGATGGGATTTCAGCAGGTTGTGGGACATACACCCGTCTCCGATTTCTCAACAATATATGGCGATAGTGGGTCTATTACTTATACGGATGTTTTACAAACGAAAACGGCATTTTATGAAGTCATAATCCCTGACTAACTTAGGGACTGAAGAAACGAAAGGGCCGTGTAAGGCCGTTATTAAGAAAACCCTGTTTGCTCCGCAAATACCCTGAATGAATTTTCTCTATCCTTCTTTTCTGCTTGGTTTGTTGTCGGTCTCCGTCCCGATTGCCATTCACCTGTTTAACTTTCGACGGACAAGGCGGGTTTTCTTCTCGAATGTAGCCTTGTTGCGCACAGTTCAGACTGAAACGAAGTCGTTTCGACGGTTGAAACATTGGCTCATTCTGGCCTGTCGTTGTCTGTTTCTGGCCTGTCTGGTACTGGCATTTGCACAGCCATTCATCCCCAGTAAAAATAAGTTGGGTTTATCGCGCCAGGGAGTGACGAGCCTGTATGTCGATAACTCATACAGTATGCAGAATGAACGCAATACGAAACGATACCTGGATATTGCCATTAGTAAGCTGGATGAGTTACTGACGTTGTTCAGGAATGCAACATCACTCCAGTTATTGACCAACGACTTCTCCGTGGCTGAACAGCAGGCCGGAACCGCCGAGGCCGTTCGGGATCGCGTAACGTCTATCCGATTTGCTCATACGCCACGTACCTTCGAAACCGTTTACCGGCGGCAGCGTAACCTGCTCAGTTCTCTTAATCCTGGTGGCCGAAACCAATTATTCTGGTTTTCCGACTTTCAGAAAAGCACCGCCGGTGATTTATCCAGACTGAAAATTGATACAACCGATCGGCTGTTTATCGTGCCGCTCGATGCTCAGGCTACCAAGAACGTGTATGTCGACTCAGTCTGGCTCAGCACACCGTTTATCCGGGAAATGCAGAATAACAGCCTGAATGTAAAATTGAACAACGCTGGCCGGGAAAATGTCAAAAACCTGCCGGTACGGCTGTACCTTGATGATACGCAAACGTCGACCGCAACGGCAACGCTGACATCGGACGGATCGGCGACGGTTGCGCTTAACTTCAACGTGACATCAAAAGGGTATCACCGGGGGCGAATTGTGTTTGAAGATTACCCGATTACGTTCGACAATCAGTATTTTTTCGTCATTGAAGCATCGCCAGCCGTTCGGATACTACATCTTTACGAGCAGAAATCAGGTCCGGCAGATCGAACATCGGACTACATCAATGCCGTTTATTCCAATGATAGTTTGTTTGTTCGGCAAAGTTTCAGCGTGCAGAATTTTGACGTTGGACAGTTAAAAGAAACAGATTTGGTTGTGCTGGAGGGAGTTTCGGAAGTGAATGGTACACTCCGTACGGAATTGGAGCGCTTTGTTCGGCAGGGTGGGAGCCTGGCAATTATACCTCCTGCCAATCCCAATAGTAACTCCTACACCCCTTTTTTACAGACGTTGGGAGTGGGTACCGTTCAGGTTACCGGCACATCGGGCACTACACCAACGGCTCTGCCGGTAGCTGATCCCGACCGGCGTAATCCATTTTTCCAGGATGTTTTTCAGCAGAGTTATCAGTCCGAGCCCTTGAATATGCCCACAGCTGCGCCCGTTTGGCGATGGAGTTCGGGCCAACGGTTGCTGAGTCTGCGGGATGGAAGTCCATTACTTACCCAAACCAGGCTAAGTGGTGGAACAACCTCCCGCCAGGGAAGTGTTTATGTACTGGCCAGTCCATTAGCCTCAAATTATGGGAATCTGGCTGAACACGCGCTGTTCGTCCCAATTATGTATAAAATGGCGGCCCTGAGTGTCCGGGCGCAACGGACGGCTTATTCATTCGACGATAATCTGGTCACCATTTCGGTTAGCAATCCATCCGAAAAAGCTATTTATAAGCTTAAACATGACAAGCTGGAAATTATACCGGTACAGCGAATCGTTGGCAATCAACTTCAGCTCGAAATGCCGAAGAGTAACGAACTGGCGGCCGGTCAGGAGGTGGAAGCGGGTTATTATGAGCTTCGCCTGAACGATAAAACCGAACGATTACTGGCCTTCAATCACGGCAATCAGGAGTCGACGATGAGTTTTTATTCGGCTGACGAATTGCGTAAAATCTTTGCAACCCAACCGAATGTCGAAATATTTGATAGCATACAGGACGGCGATTTTGTTCAGGTACTCGAACAGGAGAATCTCGGCAAGAGCCTCTGGAAATATTTCCTCATAGCAGCGCTTGCGTTTATGTTGCTGGAGGTTGGCCTTGTGCGGTTTATGAAGGGGTAAACTGCTACCTGTGGCTGGCTATGGGCGAGGAGTAGGTGGTGAACTTGCATAACCCGGCACCGTCACAACACTGGTTCTGAAACCCTTACAGATCAGCCGGGTACGCAGGTCGCGCAGTTTGCAGGCTGCTCAGGCCCCGGACGAAGCCCGGTACTATCTCGTCAATCTTGACCCAACCCCGAAAGCGGATAAACCCGGTAAATACAATGACTATCCGCTTCTTACGGCCGGTAATTTCAGGGGGGCTAAAGGAGGTTGGCTACCCAGTCATTCTACCAGCTTTGAGTTCGGTTCCGGTGACTTTGGCTACGTAATTTCCTGTAACAGTGTCGGCCAGAGTGATGTCAAGACAGACTGGTTGCGGAATATCGACGGACAAGGCAATTGGTGGGAAGTAGACCCTAACAGCGTTATGGGCGTTGCGCAGGCCCACGATTGGGGAACCATAGATCTCTTTAACGATTACCAAATGCCTGCTTTCGGTACGAGCCAGAGCGGTTCGATCGGCAAGGCCAGCCAGATCAAGCTGCCGACAATGGTACTACAGGCTGGAGGAACACACAAGCTCGAACAGGATACTATGGTTACCATGATGCAGCAAGCCGATTCTGCGCGTATGGCCAGCAAGCGTTTCCAACCTGCTTAGTGAAGCCGCTTTTACGGGGCAAAGGCAGGAATGTTATCAGGCCTTCGTCCCATTTTTAGCTCAATTCATCCCATTTTTTCATTCAGCATGTACTAGCCTGGTATTTTTGCTGTGGGTTACTTGTACACTCCGCCCGAATACATTGAGCGGAGTGTACAACCCAATGGGCCGTGTCGCACAAGGCTGATCTACAGTAGCGATGCCTTTAGGTCCTTTAGAGTGTATTTTGTTGCCCTTTCCAACCACTGGATCATGATCGGAAGCTACATTAAAACATCGAGACGTAACTTGATGCGCAACAAGCTGTTCTCGTTTATCAATATTGTGGGCCTTGCCATCAGCATGTCCGTCGGGCTACTGCTGATTGCATTTGTACTCGACCTGTATTCGTACGACAGCTTCCACACGAACGGGGATAGAATCTATCGCATTACTAACGTGTTGACTGCCAATCGTCAACAAAGTCGCTCGCATTCCGTTGGCAAACTTGCTACTACATCGATAAAAACCGGCAAGCTGATTCGGCAGAAAGTGACCGGCATCGAGGAGGTGGCTATTCTGCGCAACGACTTTTCGCAGGATGCCAGGGTTGACGACAAAATACTACCCATTAAAGGTTTCTGGGCGGAGCCGTCGCTGTTCCGGGTACTTACTTTCCCGATGCTGGAAGGCAATCCCGAAACGGCATTAAAAGATCCCTACTCGATCGTGCTTACGGAGACGGCCACCAAAAAGCTATTCGGTAACGAATCGGCACTCGGAAAGGCGATCCGATTCGATACCCTCCAGTACCAGGTGACCGGTGTCATGAAGGATGTCCCCTTCTTTTCACATATCAACTTCGAAGCGCTGGTATCGCTGTCGACGGCTGTGCAGCTCAATCGTAACGACCGAAACTTCGAAAAATGGACAAGCATGTCGTCGAACTATGTATACCTCCTGCTACCGGAAGATGCCGACATGGCGTCAATCCAGTCGCAGCTCGACGCTCTGGCCAGAGAAGAGAATCTGGCCGAAGAAGACACGAAGATCGAACTCGAACTACTTCCTTTGTACAAGATCGTGGTGGGGGAGACTCTCCGTCGTTCTGAGGGTGGTCCCGGCTCCGTGGGCCCTCACATGTCTCCAATTGTGCTTTGGCTACTCGGCGGGCTTGCACTCGTTGTAATTTTGTCGGCGTGTTTCAATTACGCCAATCTGTCGATGGCACGCGCCATGCGTCGTTTTAAGGAAATGGGTCTTCGCAAAGCAATTGGTGCTGATAAGAGTCAGGTATGGCAACAGTTTCTGGTGGAGGCAGTCATGATCTCACTGGCCGCCCTTCTTCTATCCTACGTTATCTTTCTCTTCTTGCGGCCGTTGCTCATCAACCTGGCTCCGGAGATGCAGCGCATGGTGAAGCTCGACCTCACGCCCTCGATGGTCGTCGCCTTCGTCGTCTTTTCGGTTAGCGTAGGGGTTATTGCCGGTTTTATGCCTGCCCTTTTCTTTTCTAAGGTTAGTGCAATCAATGCGCTCCGAAATGTTTCCGTTCCAGGGGGGCAGTCGGTGAACATAGTCAAATACGGAACACTCCGACGTGCCCTGGTGGTGATCCAATACACGCTCACCCTAATCTTTATCACAACGACCGCCATTGGCTATGTGCAGTACAAAAACATACTCGCATTTGACCTGGGATTTAATACGGAAAATATCCTGAACATCAATACGCAGGGGAATAAGCCCGATGCACTGCTTAAGGAACTGAGCGAGATACCGGAAGTTACGGCACTGTCCCGGTCGCTGATTATTACCAGCGTCGGGAATGCGTGGGGCGGCTATATGAAATACAAAGAGTCTCGTGATTCTGCACTGGTCCTGACTAACCACGTCGACGAAAACTACCTGGCTCTGCATGAATACAAGCTCATTGCCGGAGGTAATTTCAGGGCACGGCCCACGTCAACCGCAGCCGCTACAGAGGTGATCGTGAACCAGCAAGTCTTAAAGCGCTTTAACATCGGCACCAATGACCCCCAGAAAGCCATCGGGCAAGAAATTACATTCACAAGTTTCAAGGGAACCCGCCGGATGACTATTGTTGGCGTCATGAAAGACTTCCACTATGGCAAGGTCGACAACTTCATTGAGCCGGTAGCCTTTATGTTCTGGACGCCCGAAGACAGGGCCATCATTAACGCCAAAATACATAGCAAAGACCTGCTGGCAACCAGAGCCAAAATCGAATCTGTATGGAAAAAATTCGATCGGGTTCATCCTTTTCAGGCGAAATTTTATGATCAGGAAATCGAAGATGCCTACAGTGAATTTTCGGCCATGATCAAGATTATTGGCTTCCTTTCCTTCCTCGCCATTTCAATTGCGTCGATGGGCTTGTTCGGTATGGTAGTACTTACCACCCAGACAAGACTAAAAGAAATCAGCATCCGTAAGGTGATGGGCGCAAGCCCGGTCAATCTGATCTATTTATTAAGCCGTGGTTTTCTTGTACAGCTATTGCTATCAGCACTCATCGCGCTGCCTGTCACGTACCTTTTCTTCGAAAATGTTCTGCTCACCCGTTTCCCGTATCATACACCCGTGCAGGTCGCCGAGTTATTGGTGGGCTTGCTGGTGGTACTACTAATCGCCTTCGTTCTGATCGGATCACAGACGATGAAAGCTGCGAAGCGTAATCCGGCGGAAGTCCTGAAAAGTGAGTAGAGGGGAGGAGATCGGCAGATCCTATTTTTGGTTAATGGCCGGTATTCGAAAGCTGAAGACGATACAGTGCCCAATGCTGAGGTTAGCGAGAATTTGTACACTACGAATAAATTGAGCGGTAGTAAGCGCTCGTTCAGGGAAATTCTTTTGTTGAATGAACGAACGCTTACTACCGCTCAACTGTCAACTGTAGCATACACATTAACAGTTCGACCTTATTCTTTACCGGGTTTTGATCAGTTTATAACGTTTGGCCCGAGACCCTGTTCCTATCTGTAATAGATATAAACCGGGTGCAAACCCGCTGCTCATCCGAATAACCTGCTCAGGATCGGTATCTTCCCGTTGCAAAACCACACGACCGTACGCGTCATAAATAAGCAGGGGTGCTTTAGCCGATGACTGACCCCGCACCAGCACAGTGAACGACTCTGAAAACGGATTCGGGTAATACCTAACCTGCATGTCCTGTTCCTGACTCTCTGCGGCTAAGCGTCCCGTTGGAGTCTGGTTGACCACCGTAAAGCTCAGCGTTAGTGGCGTACCGGCCGTGCCGCTCCCCCCGCTACCACTGTAGGGGGTAGCGGTCAGGGTATAACTTCCCACCAGTGGTACCCAAGTGTTGAAGTTGCCCGCCACGTCGCCGAACAGAGCATAAGGGGCAACTGTCTCGGTCACATTCTGACTCTGGCTGCCACTGAGGCTGAACTTAACGCTGCCCACCGTAACGGGACTGGTGTTGGCCCGGATGTTGAGGTTGCGCGTGGGCAAGCTAGCCAGGTTAAGCTGCTCATCAGGAGTCAGTAGTTTAATTTCCTGCTCGGTGTCGGCATTGATCAAACTGAAACCGACAAGTGAAATCTGACCAGGCGTCGTCGTCTGATCGACCACCGTGAAATTCAGCGTTAAGGCCGTCCCTGCCGTGCCGCTCCCGGCGGCTCCGGTATAAGGCGTGGCCGTTAGGGTATAACTTCCCACCGGCGGCACCCAGGCGTTGAAGTTGCCCGCCACGTCGCCGAACAGAGCATAGGGGGCAACTGTCTCGGTCACATTCTGGCTCTGGCTGCCACTGAGACTGAACTTAACGCTGCCCACCGTAGCAGGGTTGGTGTTGGCCCGGATGTTGAGGTTGCGCGTGGGCAAGCTAGCCAGGTTAAGCTGCTCATCAGGAGTCAGTAGTTTAATTTCCTGCTCGGTGTCGGCATTGATCAAACTGAAACCGACAAGTGAAATCTGACCAGGCGTCGTCGTCTGATCGACCACCGTGAAATTCAGCGTTAAGGCCGTCCCTGCCGTGCCGCTCCCCCCGCTACCACTGTAGGGGGTAGCGGTCAGGGTATAACTTCCCACCGGTGGCACCCAGGCGTTGAAGTTGCCTGCCACGTCGCCGAACAGAGCATAAGGGGCGACCGTCTCGGTCATATTCTGGCTCTGGCTGCCACTGAGGCTGAACTTAACGCTGCCCACCGTAGAGGGGTTGGTGTTGGCCCGGATGTTGAGGTTGCGTGTGGGCAGGGTGGCTAGATTTAGTACATCGTTAGCTACCAGTTCCCGAATCGGCAGATCCGAATCGGCATTGATAAGCGTGAACGTCGTAATCTGTTGACCCACGGACGCGGGGTTGTTGCTGGCGTTTGGGGTAGAAGCGGTAAAACTCACGAAGGGAGTGGCTCCATCTCGTTGTCGCCCAATCGATACATCTGTCGTTTGCACCCCAAAGCTTACCGAGTCCAGAAGGGCTACATTTGCTCCATCTGGCTGAAAGAGACCAATCTGCTCGCCACCCGAGCTCAGTTTAATTCCTACGTGCAGCACACCCTGCGCGGCCTGCTCATCGGCCCAAAGTAGCAGGAAGCCTTTCGGTGGAATCGTCGTTTGGCCTGGCTGCGACGAAGGAATCTGGTACTTGCTCGGTTTTGTGAGATCGTCAGTAATGTACAGTCCCCCAATATCGACGGGCTGTGTGCCGCTATTGTACAGTTCGATCCAGTCATCGAATTCGCCAAACTCGTCTGGCTTGTTAGCGTTGCTGGCCATGAATTCATTGATGTAAATACCGGGTAATATGGGAAGTGTATTGGTCGCACCTGGCGACGGGGTCGTAAAAAACTTGAACTGTTTGCTGCCATCCGGGTATCTTCCTCTCGATACATCCGTCGTTTGGATTCCGTAACTTAACGAGTCAACCAGCGCAGCATCGGGACCAACGATATCCGTTAACGCCAGCTGACCGCCTGTGGGGCTCAGGCCGAAACCCAGATGCAATACCCCCTGAGCCGGTTGATTGTCGGCCCATAGCCTTAGGAAGCCTTTGCCCGGAATGGTTGTCTGGGCCGCATTCGTAGTTGGTATTTTCCAAAGAGAAGGTTTGCTGAATGTATTGGTGAGATACATCCCGCCAATATCAACCGGCTCGTTATTATTGTTGTAAATCTCCAGCCAGGCATCATGCTCCCCGGCTTCGTCTGTACCACCAGTTTGGTTTGCCGCAACGAACTCGTTGATAAACAGGTTAGATCGAAAGGAGATCGCGTTTTTACTGCCCGGCGTCGGAACAACAAAGGTCCTGAACGTAGCACTGCCATCGGGGAATCTACCCGTCGATACGTCGTCCTGCTGGGCTCCGAAAGTATACGAGTCCAGCAGCGTGGCGGTAGAGCTCAGCAGTTGCGATAACCCGATGGCTTCTCCGCCTTTGCTGAGTTTGAGGTTCACGTGCAAAGGTCCCTGGGTAGGTTGTCCATCCGCCCACAAAAGCAGGTACCCTTTGGCCGGAACGGTCGTCAGCGCCGGATTGGTCATGGGGATTTGCCACTGAGTGAGGTTATTCAGCGCATCAGTGATGTATAGACCACCGATGTTGATCGGCTGAGCCGTTGCGTTATAAATCTCGATCCAGTCGTCAAATTCGCCAAACTCATCAGGCTTCCTGGTGTTGCTGGCCATGAATTCGTTGATATACAAACCCGAAATCAGTCCTGATACCGTGAAGGAAACCTCGTGCAACGCACTCCAGGTGCTACCCGTTTGCACGCGGGCTTTGATCGTCAGATTAGCGGTCAGCATCACGGGTTCCGTATACGTTCTGGCACTGGCCGAAACGCCCCCTTCGGCCGTTTGCGGGTCGGTGCCATCGATGGTGTAATAGATGGTGCCCGAAGGGTTGGGGTTGGTCATGGTCAACTGGAAACCGGCCGCAATGCTACCACCCTCCTGGTTAAAACCCGGAGCTGCAATCGTTGGGTAATAACCCTGCGCAACAAGGGCATTGATGAGCCGGTTCACATTCCCGTTCATGAGCCCGTCTACCCGGTTTATCTCGGGTGTCCAGTGCGTGTCGCGGGTGCGCGTTACCCCGTCGTTGAGGGCATCTCCCCAGCGGGCAGATTCTGCAATAATGGCGGTGTTTATGTACTGGTTGATAAGCTGCCAGCGGGCACGGGAAGCCGCATCGGTGAGCCCTCCGTTGTTAAAGCAATGTTTATACACCCGGTCGGCGAAGAGTTGCATGAACGACCGGTTGGTTCGGGCCGCATGCCAGAGCTTGGCGATGGTTGCCGAACCTGTCGTCGTATTTCTGAATTCCGGATGTACCCAGGCTCCCTCATTGGAGCCGTTCGTGACGTCGAAAGACCATTCGGCATCCCAGGCGTTGTAGAAGAAAGGACTGGGTGGATTGTTTCGATTGCCACCATGAAAATTATTGCCGGGCCAGTCCGTCATGCCCATCATCCAGGTAAGAATCAAATAATCGCAGAATTTTTCGACATCCAGGTATTCCTTCAGTTTGGCATAATTGGCCGCTACTGTCATATCCTGATTGACGAGGGTAGTGGTCAGGTACGAAAAGCGGGTGGGGTCCCCATCTCTAATTCCGTCGTGATCAAGCGACATCCAGTCGGCAAAATCACCACCAAAATACGTAGACAGCATACCATTGTCGGTACGCTCTACGGGGTTGTAAAGCCCCCAGTATAAACCATTGACATACAGATGGACAAAGGTACCCCGCCCGCCTGTTCCGGAAATGACCTGCTGCGACGTCCGGTACCATTCATCGCGCGTGTAACAGGTCCGGTCGGGATTCCAGTTACGGGCCCAGGATCGGTTGTTTCCGCTACGCAACACAAGTTTGGTGTCCTTGAATGTGCTGGTGGTAGCGGCATTGTTGAAGGGAGCCTCCTTCAGTAGGTTACTGGTAATACTCGATTTCATTCTGAGCTTCAGCGAGCGTTTGAGCCGGTTGTGGCTGTGGGGTTCCAGTTCGCAGTCGAACTGCTCCTTCAAACCCGACGGATAGAAAATCTCTACCGAGGTAGGATGCGTCGTTTCGCCTTCATAGAGGTCCCAGAAATCATCCTTATTGAGCACCAACGACATCGTTGGGATAGACGTCAGCCCGCTTTTTATGGCCGTACTATAGGCCGGGTTATTGACAACGGCCGGGTCCATTTGGTAATCGTGGACAGCCGTGGCAGAGCCGGAGCCAAGCGCATACGTGTGGTTGGGCCATCCACTAATCGTAGCTGGCTGTTTCAGTACATCGGCCAAAAACAGGTAGGAGTGCGTAGCGACCGGCGTGCTGGTTATACCGTTATACGCAACGGCCCGGATAATGCTGGTGGTTGCTACGGGTATGGCTCCGGCGTAGAGGATACCCGTGGTTGGGGTTGGCGCGGAGCCATCAGTCGTATATCGCATCGTACCGCCAGCCAGTGTAGTGGACAGCGTGAGTTGAAAGGGGGACTCGTAAAGTCCCCGGCTTGATGAAAATGTAACGTTCTGACTGCTTACCCAAAAGGGCAGGAGTACCAGCAGAATAAAGAGGAAGTAGTGTTTTTTCATGGGATTTAATGTTTATGGTATATAGATTTAATAGATATATCTCGCAAGCTATCCGTATGTGGTTTCTACTTAATTTACTATTGGGATTTTGTAGACTTTTTTTGCTTGCCGAGCCTGATTTGATTAACCGGTATTGGCACGCCACGTATTCGCTAAATTGGCATCTGATACAGCCTCATTTAGCTATGAATTATAGCTTTTCTGTAGATTAAAACCGGATTAAAAGCTTGTATATGTAGTTATATAGGAAGGAGTCGGCTTTTGTAAGTTCGCGGATGAATGGTTCAACACGGTGGAGGTTATCAATTTTTGACTCCTAAATGTATAGTGACAGGATACGCACTCTGCTATATTGAGAGGTAGTTTTTTTATGTATTGCTAAGTATATATACTGGCTTTATCGCTATGTGGATTCTTTCTTTATCCAGTAGCAACTCGTTGCTCCGAATGGTCTAAGTCAGCTTTCTACCCTATTTAACGCCAGGGCGGTCAAGTCGTTGTGGCTGATAGTGCATCAATCCGGTGACGTAGAAAAAAGGTACCATGCCACCAAAAAGCAATTTCCAACGGCCGAATTAAGTTATTCGACCGTTGGAAATTAATACCCTCATATAGCGGAAATATTGAAAATAGTACCCCTATGGCGGAGCAATCAGGGGCTTGGTTCTATCTTCCAGTGGTTATAAGTGTATTTTTACTTATCAGCCTCCATTAGCTTCAGGGCTTCGTCATCTTTGTACCTGACAATCTGCTCTTTCAACTGCTTTTTGAGTAAGGCCGTTGCCTTTTCGTAGCCTTTCTGGCCGTACAGATTCTTTAGGTTTTTGGGGTCTTTCCGGATGTCATATAGCTCCCAGAAATCATCTGGACCGTAAAACCGGGCCAGTGTGTACTGAGCCGTACGTAAGCCGAAATGGGGCGACACATGGTGCGGCTGTGGGTATTCGTAGTAATGATAATATGCCTGATTGCGCCAGGTATTTTTGCCGCCGGTCAGCAGGGGTAGAAACGATTCGCCCTGTACATAGTCCGGAATGCGGGTGCCCGTCAGGCTCAGCAGCGTGGGTGCCCAGTCGACATTCGACACGACCTGCTTCACCTGGCTGCCCGGTTTGATAACGCCCGGATACCGGATAACAAACGGGGTTTTCAGGGATTCTTCGTAAATCCAGCGCTTGTCGAACCAGCCGTGTTCGCCCAGATAAAAGCCCTGATCGGAGGTATAAACGACCACCGTGTTTTTGGCCAGTCCGCTCTTATCGAGGTAATCGAGTAGTTTGCCAATATTGCGGTCGAGGGAGTTTGCCACCGACAGGTAATCTTTCATATACCGCTGGTACTTCCATTCGACTAAAGCCTTACCGCTAAGTTTCTGTTCGTCAAATTCTTTACTGACTTTATTCTCGTAATAGTCGTAAAATGCCTTTTTCTGTTCGGGGGTGAACCGGTTATAAGACGCGTTGGGGGTCTTGGCGTCATAATTGGCATGTACTTTCAGATCGCTGGCCAGAACCATGGTTTTGTCGATGCTCATGTCCTGCTTCTGGGCTGCGGTTCGTCCTTCGTAGTTGTCATAGAACGTAGGCGGCAACGGAAATGTAACGTTATCGTAGGCACCTAAGTCCTCCGTGGCTGGTAGCCATTCCCGGTGGGTAGCTTTGTGGCCTACCACCAGAAAGAATGGCTTCGAAGTGTCCCGGCGATCAAGCCAGTCGGTAGATAAGCCCGTTACAACGTCGGTAACGTAGCCCATGTGTCGGGTTGTCTTGTTGTTGGAGTCGACAAAGTCCGAATTATAATAACTCCCATGACCCGGGAGTATATTCAGGTAGTCGAAACCATGAGGGAGGCTGCCCAGGTGCATTTTGCCGATCCAGGCAGTTTGATAGCCGTTCTTCTGTAGCTCTTCCGTGAAAACCGGCTGGTTGATATCGAATACTTTCTCATTGAGTTTGTAGCCGTTCCGGTGCGAAAATTGGCCGGTCAGTAAGGTAGCCCGGCTGGGGCCGCAGATGGAATTTGCCACTACGTTGTTATAAAGAATAGCCCCTTCGCGGGCAATCCGGTCAATGTTGGGCGTTTTGGCCAGCTTGCTCCCATACGCACTGATGGCCTGAGATGTGTGATCGTCGGAGATAATAAAAATTATATTAGGCCGCTGCTGCGCCGAACGATCCGTTTGGGGTTCATCCGGCAGAATAGGCGTATAGCCGGGTATCGCCAGTAACAAAGCTACGACGGTTGCGCCCAGCAGCGAGCGAAAAATAGTTTGTTTAGTCATTGGTTTACGGGTTAGATAGGGATTTTTACTAACTGTAGTACGTGCCGGGAGAGGCAAACAGCCTGTCGTTTAGTTTATGGCCGATTTTGCGGCTGGGGTAGAGTAGCTCGACGTGCCACAAAAAGCCCCGTCGCTGACGTTAGTAATTACCCCGGTAGCGGTGGTCGAAGCGTTTCTGCTTGATCGAATGAAGCGGAATCTGCAATCCATTGGTCGATTCGAGCCAGTCGAATACCTGACCTTTCAGATCTCTTGCTATCTCCTGATGTTCCGGGCTGCGAATCAGATTGTTCACTTCCTGCGGGTCGTTTTTCAGATCGTACAACTCGTTGGCTTCCCAAACGCCGTGATTAAAGATGTACTTGTAGCGGTCATTTCTAACGCCAAACATGGTGGGCGTCTGGGGAAAATCGGCCTCCCAGTAGTATTCGTAAAAAGCCCGGTCGCGCCAGGGTATGGTTTCGCCTTTGAGCAGGGGCAGGAACGAGTTTCCCTGCATCTGGGCGGGTTTAGCCAGACCCGCATACGCCAGAAACGTTGGGGCAATGTCTACATTCTGAATAACCTGCTCCAGCTTGGTACCGGGTTTTACAATAGCCGGGCAACGAACCAGCAGCGGCACCCGCATCGACTCTTCGTACATGTGCCGCTTGTCGATCAGGCCCCGTTCGCCAAAGCTGAACCCGTTATCGCCCATGTAAACGACCATTGTGTTTTCCAACTGGCCATTTTCTTCCAGCCATTTTAACACCCGCCCAACACTGTCGTCGACACCCATCAGGGTTTCGCAGTACTGCCGGTAAAAATCGTTGAAATCAATGGCCCCGTGGTACAGGTAATCGACACCATGCCAGCTGTAACGCTGCTGTTTCACCCAGTTGGGCATATCGGCCATATTCACCTGCAAGGCTTTGGTTTCCGGATTTACCGATGGCCTGGTTCCCGGCGTGGATCCGCCCCAGACTTTACTTGTATCAGAAGCCGTCAGGTACATCGTTTCCGGATAATTGATGGGCATGTTTCGGTACATGCCTTTGTGGCGTCTGGCCGGTTGAAAGTCCGCGTGAACGGCTTTATGAGACAGGTACAGGCAAAACGGCTTGTCTTTATTAAGCGAACTCAGCCACTTAACGGCATAATCGGTCAGCAGATCAGTAGTGTAACTGCTATCCCCGTGGGCAACCTGTTTGCCGTTGATGTTAAACGTCGGGTTGTAATAAACGCCCTGCCCTTTAAAACTTAGCCAGTAGTCGAAACCTGGTTGGGGGGCATCGTCGGCGTTACCCATGTGCCATTTGCCCAGAAAAGCCGTTTTGTAGCCTGCCTTTTGCAAATACTGCGGAAAGAACTTCAGCCCCGGCGTCATGGGGGCAAAATTGTCGACCACCTTATGCGTGTGGGCATACTGGCCACTCAGGATACTGGCGCGGCTGGGTGAACAAAGGGCGGTACTGACAAAGGCATTTCGAACATGGGCACCTTCGGCCGCGAGCCGGTCGAGGTTAGGGGTTTTCAGCCCGGCAACCTTGCCCGTAAAGCCCATAAAATCGTACCGATGATCGTCGGCCAGGATGTAAATAATGTTCTTTGGTTTGGCCGCAGGGGGACTCGCCGACGATTGGCCGGGAGCCTCGTTACCGGCTAACTGAGGCCGAAAGGCCGTTAGCGAGCCAATGAGCGCCAGCAGGCCAAACGTGTAAAAAAGTGGGTTTTTCATAGAAAATTGGGAAACGGGAAACGGTACAGAAAATCAATTGAGTCTTTTTATCATGCCTCAGCACCGGTCGCCCGGCATCATCAGCATAACAAAAAAGACGCAATGGCAGCTAACTACTTAATAACCGGTATTCGGCTTTAATTTTTTATTCGTATCTATTTCCCGTTGCGGAATGGGACGCAACACATGAAACGGCTTGGCTTCATGTAATCTCGAAGTCACGTTAGTTTAGAAAGAAATCGTATTGACAGTAGTTGTCGTTGAGGTTGTAGGAGTAGCTTTCAGGGTAGCGCCCGAATTTGAGTAGGTTCTTCCCGTGTATACGCCCTAGCCACTGGTATTGCCAACGAAGTTCCCACCGCTATAACTTCCACCAACGTATAACTTATAGGCTGATCCTTTTTGCAGATCCGGATGAGAGAAATGGAAGTAGGCAGACGCACTTTTAGGCTTAAACGTCTACGGCTATTCATTCGATGTATTAGGCGAAAATTTTACGGATACCTAATGACATACGAGTCCAGGATAGAAAATGTGGCATGAGCAGCGAAATTGGTTGCCCTGTCAGTTGAATACAGCTTAGTGATTTTGCTCATACAGTTGCCTGATCGATATCATATAGTAAGGAGAGGGGCTTGACTATTTTTGTAATGAAATCAATGACCAGGCTGATTTACCCCACCATTTACAATCGTTAGTTTGCTTACCTGAAGAAGCCTGGTCATTGATTTTTTATAAAACACACTCGTATACGTATCAATCTTTTTAGCTTTTTCACCCTTAACGGCTTAAGCCAGAACCAAAGATGCTAATACCAACTACCTTTCCTCAGTCAGGCTTATTTGAGTATGCTTATCCAACCTTCGACGATAAGCCTCAACACATTTACGTTCACTTTATTACGCCTGATCAGCAGCAGGCCTTTGTTTCGTTTCCCCATCATCCGTTCAAGAAAGCGGCTCAGTTAATTCCGGTCAGTTGGTTCGACACGGTCAGTATGGTTCAACTGGAGGGCCAATCACCACTTTTTTACTTTCTGGAATGTATGCTGCCCCGATTGGTTAGTTCAAAAAAGCCTAAACTTGTGCCTGCCGATTTGTTATTCAATCAGGTTGAGGTTCATGAGTTCGATGAGTTAATGGTAGCTTAAGTCCATTTGGCGTACTTGTTTGATCTGCCACCCTTGGCGGATACAAGTATCTTTATCGGTAGGCATCAGCGTTTGAGCAGTCGCACGCGTAAGTAGCAAATTCTATTTATTGGTCGCTCACGCCATAACGCTGCCTGTTCTCCTGCGACAGAGGAGCTACGTTATCATTATTCTTCTTTAGCCACTGTAAAGCTCCATCGGCTTTGTACCATAGCTTAACCGTTTTGCCCGATGTAGTTAGAAATTGGTGGCCATCCGGGGAAAACTGCGCTGATTTAATCTGAGGTTGATAGTATAACGCTTTGCTCAAAGGCAGATGGTACAAACTTGCCACTGCGTCGCCCTTACGATCCCACAAATTGACCTTATAGTCAGACACGGTCAGGATAGTATTGCCATCAGGAGAAAATTGAGCCGATAGAACCGAAGCCTGGTGACGCAAAATGGCAATCGATTTTCCTGTCAAATTCCAGAGTCTGGCTGTATTGTCTCGGGAAGCCGTTAGTATACTATCGCCTTGCGGAGAAAACTGCACCGAGTTAACCGGTCCCTGATGGGGCAGCGTTGCGACTACTTTTGCCTGCCGGTTCCACAGCTTAGCCGTGCCATCCGCCGAAGCTGTGACAAGTAATTTACTATCAGGCGAGAATTGCGCCGATACAACCGCTTTGTTGTGGGGCAGGGATGCTAACAGAGTACCGTCATAATTCCAGAGTTTAGCCAAACCATCTTCCGAAGCCGTTACAATGGCATCGCTCATACGCGAAAATTCGGCTGTTAGCACAGGCCCCTGGTGGGTTAACGTCTTAAGTAGTTTGCCATCTGGCATCCAGAGTTTGGCCGTTTTGTCGGCCGAAGCGGTTAAAATTCGGTTGCCATCTGGAGAAAAAACCGCCGATACTACTCTCCCCTGATGCGGCAAGGTTGCCAGAAGTTGTCCGGTTAAATCCCATACTTTGCCCGTATTGTCGTCTGAAGCGGTCAGTAACCGGTTTCCATTGGGAGAAAATCGGGTTGAGTTAATAACTCCCTGATGTAGCAAAGTGGCCAGTACTTGCCCTTTAGCATTCCAGAGTCTGGCTGTACCATCTGCCGAACCTGTCAGCAACGTTTCGCCACTGGGTGAAAACTGAGCTGATACAACAATTGCCTGGTGGTTTATCAGTCTCAAGACCTGCTCATGTAGATTCCACAGTTTCGCAGTCCGATCTCGGGACGCTGTCAAAATTCGGTTTCCATCAACAGAAAACTGTGCCGCATTGACCCAGTCAGCGTGCGATAAAGTAGCCAGCTGCTGCCCGTTGCTAGTCCATAAATCGGCGGCTTTATCGCTCGATGTGGTCAGGATTAGACTGCCGTTTCCGGAAAATTGGGCCGAGCTGACCGGTTCTTGATGCGTCATTGTCACCAATACGTCTCCGCTGAGGTTCCAGACTTTGGCTGTGTAGTCACCTGAAGCGGTTATAATTTTAGTGCCATCCGGGGAAAACTGCGCTGAATTGACCGAAGCTTTATGTCGTAATACTTTTAGTAGCTGTCCGTCAAGATTCCACAGTTTAGCGGTGTGATCCCAGGAGGCAGTCAGGATTTTGGTGCCGTCGGGCGAGAACCGGGCCGAATTAACCCATCCTGTATGCGTAAATGGTTTTATCAGTTTGCCTTCCAGGGTCCATAAGTTGGCGGTGTAGTCTTGAGAGGCCGTTAAAACTCGCTTGCCGTCGGGTGAAAAGTGCGCTGAAACAACGGTTTTGCGATGGGGTAGGCTGGTTATAAATTGACCGTCAATACGCCATACTTTGGCGGTGGAATCCCGGGATGATGTGACGATAAAGTTGCCATCTTTTGAAAATCGGGCCGAAAGCACCCAATTCCGGTGAGGAAGCGTTTTCAGTAACTTACCCGTCAGATCCCACACCTTAGCTGTACCATCGGCCGAAGCCGTTAGTAAAAACGAACCATTCGGTGAGAAATCAACCGAGTTAACCCAATTTCCGTGCGTCAATGTTGCCAGAAGCTGTCCCTTCAGGGTCCAGAGTTTGGCAGTGTTATCGGCCGAAGCGGTCAAAACCGCATGGCCGTCGGGCGAGAACTGAACAGCATGAACCGATCCCTTATGAACGAAGTCGATCTGGTTAAGCAGGGCTTTATCGGCACCGTTAAAGCGGTCGAACAAACGGCCCTGAACCAACGCATTGTGAGGAGCGTACCTGTCTGCCCGCTCAAACAGGCGCATGGCTTGCGTTAGGGGTAGCTTATCGCTGTCGTAAGCCCAGAACAGCGCTTTGGCAAAACGGGTTTGCTGTTCGGCCAGCGCCCTTTGACGGATTGCCCTTTGCCGTTGGTCCAATGCCTCCTGACCTTGACGCACTGCATAATAGATTGATATAACGGCAAGGACTAACAGCACGGATACAATAGCTACCGTTTGCTGTAAACGTGCATTTTTACGACGCTGCTCGTCGATTTCCTGCTGTTGCTGTTGCTTAACCCGTTCGCGGCTTTGCTGCACAAACTGCCAGATAGCTTCGCTGTTGGGTGCGTTACGCGCTAAGGTCGTTTGCAGAGATGATTCATACAGTTGAATTTCGGCCAACCGGCGTTGGGAAAGCAATAAATCGCTGGCGTTTTGGTTGAGGGTGTACTCCTGAAACGAGTCGTTCAATCGCTTGATGAGGGCGTTTAGCTGCCGCTGCTCCACCGACCGGCCGTTGTCAATTATCTTGGCCAGGCTGTCGTGAGCCAGTTCATACATACCTTCATCTGCCTGTAAAATACGGGCGTCTTCTAAAGCCTTGACAACGCTGCTGATCAACGGCAAAGCCAGTCCGGTTTCATCCTGCAGTGTTTCCAGGCTGCATTCCCGTCGGGTTCCTTCGTACGTTGCCAATGCTTCCAGAAGGGTTTTAACGGCTGGCTGGTCGGCCTCGGCAAGTTGACTACGAATGGATTCTGCCTGCTCTTCCATAAACAGCGTGAGCACATCGTCGATGCGCCCTACCCGCTTCACCAGGGCCGGATCGAAGAGGGTAGGGCCTGTTTGAGCCTGAGCCGAACGCCAGAGCCGGTCGAGGTACACCTGTAGGTAGGGTAGTTGAAATGAGTTATGTGCAGTTTGGTTATTACGAATGATCGCCTGTACGGTTTGGTCTTCGTCCGTTACGGTAATCCCCGCCTGCCGACACGTTCCAACGATCACTTCGTGCAGGTTCCGTTCGCTCATGGGCTCTACCCGCAGCCGAAAATCAAACAAACCCGGCAGCCGGTCTTCATAGGTGTAAAGCGACGCGATGTATTCCTCCCGCATGACCAGCAGCAGTTTGCAGCTTGCCGATGATTGATACAGCGTTTTGAGGAGGGTAAAAAACTGACTTTGCTCGGTGGGATCGCCACTGATGAACAATTCCTCAAACTGGTCGAAGATTAAGTAAACAGGCCGTAATGCGTAGCGAGCCACTTGATTGACCATCTCGGCAGTATCGGTCGTTTCTTCACTGTCCAGAACGCCAGACAGCGCGGTTTGCAACGATTGGATGATGTTCGAACGTCGGCGGATGAGGATCGGGAAATAATCGGAGGAGGATAGCGCCTGGGCCAATCCGCACTGCACCAGGCTCGTTTTGCCCGTTCCGGACTGACCGTAGACCAGCAGGAGCCGCGAGCGAAAAATCAGTTCGACAAGCCGCTGTTGCTCGGCCCGTCTACCGAAGAATCGGCCCTTATCCTGCGCCGTGTAAGCCTCCAGAAACTTGAACGGACTTTTGATCAATGAAAAGGCAGACATAATTTAAATGCGGGATAGTTCGCTGGGATCAAGATCATTGGTGTTTGTTGTTGCCGTAGTCGGTAACACCTGGGGCAGGCCAAGCAGCGTCCGTAACGACTGGAATTGCTCTCGCAGAACGCCGAAATCCTGCTTGGCCCACAATTCCTCATCAACCGGACCCACAAACAGCCCAGTATCTTCAGGACGGGCAACGTGTTTGAAACGCAACCTGTCCGACTCGCCGGAATGAAAACTGTATAGGTCAAAAACGGCGTTGTCGCTCTTGAAAAAAACGTTTTTGTCGATCAAAAACGGAGACAGGTTTAGGAACCCCTTCGCCTGAAGTTCTTCGGTAACCGTTCCTTCCCTCAGTTGACGCGTAATTTTTACCAGCAGTACCGATTGGCAATCCCACAGGTCGGCGAATTGAATTTCCTGAAAATACATTTCGTCGGTACGGTAGCTCTGACTGGTTCGCAGTACGACCATTTCGTGCCGATAAGCGGGTTGTTGCCGGTAGAAGCGAATAGCGCGTATGTTTTTGAACGATTCGAGCCGGTACCTCGCCCAGAAGCCCATGTGCTTTATTAATTCGCTGAGGTGTTCTTCGCCAACCTGGCAAAGCGCAGCTACATTCCCGATTCCGTTTGGCTGGGTAAGTCGTTCTTTGAGCGTATAAAGAAACTGAAGGCTGCCCTCTAACTGCGTCTCCTGCTGAAACTGATCGAGCCAGGTGGTCAACTCGTCAATGAAGTGGGGAGTGTGCTGCTGTTCAAGAAACGCCCGGAGCGGCCGAACCGAAGTCACAATCCGGTCGGTTTGCCAGTTTGACCATCCGTTAGTTATCAATTCCTCAACGAGTTGGTGCGTAGCTGCGTCAACCCTGGCAATAACCGGGTCGGCGCTCTGTAGCCAGTCCCGAATCTGAGACAATAGTGTACTCATCAAGAGGTCGACCGTTGAATCCAGAAGCGTTGTGTAGTTGATTAGTCGATCTCTCGTTGCGCGAACAGGAATGAGTTTATTCTCCGGTGAAATGTGCGGACAAAGTAGTTTCCGGAGCGGCTCCGAAATCGGGAAAGGCAGTCGCTGAAGTACTTCTTCGTGCAGCCAGCTTCGTAGACCCTCATCCGAAAGGGTCTGTTTTTGTTTCATTCGGTATTGTTCGGTCAGTGTTGGGTCGTGCAAACGCAGCGCATCGAAAAGCGTTCGGCGCAGGGTTGTATTAGGTATGTACGGTGCCTCGTCGGTAACCTCACCCGTGGGCAGTTCCCAATTGGCCGTCTCTTCATCAGGACAAAAAAAATACCATTGATCAGGACTAACCTCCGGCGCCGTATCCAGATCGCCACGGGCAATGCGCCGGACGTCTGTTCTGATTTTTATCTGTACGCGCAAACGAGCTTGCTCCACGGCTTCCTGTAGGGAATACTGATTCGCCAGGGCCTGATAAAACGCACTGGCGAACTGGGTAGCGGAGTAGTCATCTACGGGCGACCGTGTGGCAATAACGGCCGCTTTCACGTGCTGATCTGCCAGTAGCCGGACGTGGTTTAACGTTGAGCATCCATTCAGGAAAATTAGCCGCAGGTTGGGGCAGCGGGCCAATAGCTGAGCCACGCCCACGCCCCTGGCCGTAGCATCTTCCAGTTGTAATGCCGTGCTCCCGGCATGACCGCTAAAGTGGAATAGGCAGAGTGACGCCTGATAGGTTAAAATCTTACCGGCTACAGATTCGGTGGTCGCAAACGAATCGCGTATTTTCTGAAAATGGTTTTTACTGCTGCGCGGGTCAAGTAATCGGTCAACGTCGCTATCCTCGTTGCCTAAGGTCTCTAAAGGACGGTTGCGGTCATTCGCGTAACAGAGCAGGAGGGTATCCATTGCGTTGGATGCGTAAGTAAGGCAATTGGCTGATTCAGGTTTCAAGATAAGTAAAAAGGTACGTAATCAGGCTGGTTTTTATCGAAGTTAATTTGTTCATATCAAGTCAATTACAGGATTGTGTCAGGCGCTGTAATTTTTATACCGTTCGATAAAAACATAGCCTTCTTCACCGGGCTAACCGATAATTTACTTTACTGTGCGTATCCTATACGTTCCAGACATCATACATTTTGATACCTTACCACCAGCCGGAACTGGTTTCAATCAACAAAAACAACCCCTTGACATGAGTACGCAGAAACCTCCGATGGTATACGCCTTATTGGTTGGTATCAACAACTACGATAGAATTAGCAAGCTCAGGGGCTGTTTACACGATGTAAAGGCAGTGGAGAACTACCTGACTCAGCGTACCACGTTTGACTTCAGCCTGACCGGAAATAGAACAGGTAAAATCAAAAAACTGACGGACGAACAGGCGACTCGTCACGGCATTGCCAACGGGTTTCGGCAGCACCTGAGCCAGGCCACCAAAAACGATACGGTCCTGTTTTATTACTCCGGGCATGGTACGCAGGAACAGGCGCATGCCATCTGGGAGGAGACAGACAGAAAACTCGAATGTTTGGTCTGCTACGACGGTGGAACAACGAAACCCGCTGAATTTTTGCTGACCGATAAAGAGCTGCGATTTCTGATTCATGAACTGTATCAAAAAACCGGGGCGCACATTGTCACGTTGTTTGACTGCTGTCATTCCGGCGACAATACGCGGAATGCCGCTCTGGTGGAGGCAACGCACGAGGATGTGCTGGCGCGTCGGTTGGGGGGGAGTGCGTTTCCAATGCGCAACTGGTCGGATTTTATGTTCAGCGACACACTTGCTGAAGCAGATGTAGCCGGTAAGAGAGTAATGGATTTTTTGCCGCAGGGCGCACACATCCAGATGGCCGCCTGCGAATCGAATCAAACGGCTGTTGAGGTGGCGGGGGAGGGGATCTTTACCAAAACGCTGCTGAAAACGCTTACCGATGCGGCCGGCAATCTATCCTACAACACTCTTCGTAGCCGCATTCGGCAGTACATGCGGGCTGGCTACGAGCAAACGCCCCGTGTGTACGCGCCCATAGAACCGGAGAAGCTATTGAACCTTGGTGTTTTTAATCAGCCGATTGCTCCGCAACAGACAATATCGGAAGCGGTGTACAATGCCAAAACGGGCTGGCAATTAAACGTGGGGGCTATTCACGGCGTCGACGCCAGGACAACCGTTACCCTGATTGATCCCGGCAATGCCCATAAAACGATTCCGGTGCGCGTGAGCACGGTCGGCGTTTTTGTAGATTACACCCTGCTGACCGATACCGCGTCTCTTCATCAGGGCACAATTTACAAAGCGATGGTGTCGGGCCTGATGACGCAGGAACTCGTTCTTGAACTGCAAAATCACGACGGCAACCCGAAAGCCGTTGAGGAAATGATCGTTTCCATGCAGGGGGCGGCCAGGGGTAGTTTTTCGTTCGGGGGCGAGGAGGGGAAAGCGAATGGACAAGCGCAGGCAGAGAAAGACAGTGGAATGGCGCAGCGAGCAGATTACACGTTCCACATTCGCGCCGGAGAAGTGTATCTTACCTTGCCCAACGATCCGTATCGGCCCTTACTTCGGCCGATACCATTTGTAGCTGGGCGTAATCAGGGGCATGTGCTGCGTACCATGCAACACGTTTCCCGCTGGCATTTTATCAAAGATCTGCAAAACCCGATCATTCCCCAAAACTTCCCCGAGCAGGCACTCGCCGTCGAATTGACGCGGGTAATGGCTAACGGAACCACGCAGGTCATTGACACCTCGCGGGGAGTTGCAGCAATTACGTATGAGCAGATTGATCAGGTATGGAAGGGTACGATCCAACTGAAAATTACCAACATCACCGGTCAGGATCTGTATGTATGTGCCGCTTACTTAAGCAAAGAGTTTGGAAGTTTCCTTGATTTTCTGCCGTCACGCGTGTACTTACTACCGGCAGGAGCTTCGGTCTACTTGGGCAGAAACGGGAAGGACCGTATTGGTTACAGGTTTGGCCGGGTTGCGCAGGAATACAATTGGCCAGAGCGAACAGAATTTATTAAATTCATTAGTTCTACAACCGAATTCGATGGAGAAGCCTTAACACTGGAAGAACTGCCACAGCCACTCACGACCAATGATATTGGGAAAAATACCGATGCTACTTTCAGGGGTGATCTGGACGTTGAGGATGATACGAAGGTGACGTTTGATGGCTGGATAACTCAGACCATACGCCTTAATTTCAAGAATCCGGTCTATAATCAACCTGAACCCGAAACGCTCAAAGCCCTTCTGGAATGGGAAGAGACGGCCTATTTTGCGGGCGGTCTGTATGGAACGGTCAAGCCTGACGCGTTTGGCCAGCCCACCATCTGGGAACTCAATGAGGAGATCAGCAAAGGGCTAAAGGTATCGGAAGAAAAGAAAAACATCTTCACGGATTTTAAACTCTTCGCAGCTAACCAGATTGAATCGGCGCAACGGCGTAAACGGTATCGCAACCTGTTAAAGCAAGACCCCAACCGGCTGAGAATCGTAGCCGAAGGCGACTCCTGGTTTCAATACCCGATCCTGCTGGAGGATACGCTCGATCATCTATATAAGTTGTACGCCATTCGCAGCTTCGCCGAAGCGGGTGATACGCTGGAGAATTACATGAAAAAGCGGGAATACCTGGATGCGATCGGCGAAGAAAATGCGCATTTTTTCCTGGTGAGTGGCGGGGGCAACGACATTTTAGGTGAGCAGTTTGAACACTTTTTGCGCGACTCTCCCGATCCTGATGGCACCACCGTTCAAAAATATTTCAACACCAGTCTCGACGCTAAACTTACGGACCTTGAATCGTTTTATGAGGATATGTTTGGGCAGTTGCTTGACCGTTACCCCGACCTGTACATACTGGTTCACAGCTACGACTATGTCATTCCCCTGGATACGGATGATCCCATCAATAAGAAGAAATCGAGCTGGTTGGGCAAATACTTGATAAAAAGGGGAATTCGGCCCCAGACCGAACGCGAGCAGTGCATTAACTTCATCATGGATGAGTTTAACAAGCGGCTGAAAAGCGTAGTGGAACGGACCAACAACCGATTCAGGAATCCGGACAACAAGACTCTCCCTGATCGGGTGTCGTACATCGACGTTCGCACTGTGGTAAATCGCACCAGTTGGTTCGATGAAATTCACCCGACCAACGAGGGATTTCAGTTGGTAGCAAATCGGTTTATTGAAGAGATTGAGGAGATCAGGAAGAGAATCAATTGAGCTGCTCCTGATGAGTCAAGGCTCAGTCATTAATAAGGTTATGTCCCTGATCACGTCTCCTCAAGCCAGACCACATTAAGGCCATTTTGTTATGATTGCCTCTTTCTTGTCGACTTGTCTTGTCCGAGAATCTATTGGACGTTTAATTGAACGGTTTTGATAACGGATCACTACAAGTTCAGTTAATGATGAACATTGACCTTTTCGTGCACGATAAAAAATGAACTAAACTAGGCCACTCTACCACAATCAGTTACATCACAAAGCTAATAGTTAGCTTTGTGATTGACACAAAAATTGAAGTGGTCAACATCAATAAAATGGGCTCCTGAGATGGCTTCAACGATTACCTTTGCTTGTACTTGTCCAAAATCTAAATGTCCTGGCAAAATAGGCTAGAAGCCTGATCATCGGCAAATTTCGTCATGGAAGAGTTTAAGCAATACCCGGAACTACTTCAATGGGTTAAATAACAGATTCAACAGGCTCAAGTCAAAATAGTTACCTCAGCCAACCAACAACTCTTACTCTCCTATTGGCAAGTGGGTAGTTTGATCCTGTTTTTTCAACAGCAACAAGGCTGGGGAGCCAAAGTAATTGATCGCCTTTCGGCTGACATTCGTCAGGCCTATCCAGGGATTGAGGGGTTTTCAACCCGTAATATGGGCTACATGAAGAAGTTTGTCGTGGCTAATCTACCCTTAATTTTGCAACAGGGTGTTGCAAAATTACCTGAAACGTCTCAGGAGGCCATTGATGTAGCCCCCATTTTAGAAAACGCTGAAAACTTTGAGCAACTGTTCTTGCGCTCCGTATTGTCCAAAATCACCTGCGGGGCCGCCCTTTCCAAGAAGGCATCCTGTAACAGCCAATAAAGCTTTCGTCCTCCAATGCGCGGATGATCTTGACGGACCTTCTTGACCAGTTGCAGAATGTCGGCGTCATGGTTCACCTGGTCCGCTTGCCGTTGCCAGTATTGATAGTACCCCTGTCGACTAAAACCAATCGGACCGCCGAGCGGCACACCCTCCAGCTGCCGAATCGAAATGTTTGGGTGATTCGTCAACATAAACCGGATGGCTTGGTAACGGGCCGGGCCACGGCGGCTTTTTTTCAACGTCGACCCCCAGCTCGTGTTTAGCAACCCGGACCAGGGTCGAATAATAAAGGGCTTTAAAGTTGGCCGTTTCCAGTTGTTTTTCCATCGACTGGAGCTTAGTCCGCAGTTGCTTAACTGCATCCTCAGGGGTAAAGCGACGAGTTGATTTTCCGGTCGGCAGGGAGGGCTGATCAGAAGCAATCGTGGTGGTTTGTTTACTAGCCTTGGCTTCCTCTTCGATTTTCCGGATCCACCGAAGTACCGTTAAGCGATTGACTTTGTAGCGCTCAGCGGCTTGGTCAATTCGGACCGCCGATGCGGTTGAGCTGATCGAGGAGAACGGCGGCCACCATTTCCCGAATGATTCGTTTGGGCTGTTTCATGCGGAGTTTAACAAGTCTGTCCATAAATTGACTATTTATGGTCAACATTTAGCCGGACAAGTCAATGCTTAAAACATTGACCGGGCAAAGTGCCCGGCAGTATATCCATAACCAGTTGATTGAGGAGGCCAAATTCATGTTAAGCACCACTCGGCTGAGGGTTGCGGAGGTGGCCTACCGACTGGGATTTGAGCATCCCCAGTCATTCAATAAACTTTTTAAGAGCCAAACTCATACATCACCGTCAGAATTTCGCCAATCGTTCAATTAAACAACGTCGTCTATGGCAACCATTCACTTATTGTCTCCTAAATCTACCTAAACGCTCCCATGTGAGACAATGGAGCATTCATATATCTGCTCCATAAATGGGGCGTTTAGTTGGACGGTCACTTTTTTAATCCAAAAGAAATAATGATATTAGCTACTTGCTATACAGAGATAACTATCTAATAAACAGCCCTGTTAACGTTGACTCGATTTGCCTATGATTAAGCCCGTACTGGATGTCATTGTGGTTGGCGCGGGGCATGCTGGCATTGGCGTCAGCTATTATCTAACCAAACAGGGTGTTCCCCATCTGGTCTTTGAGCAGGGACGAATCGGGGAAACCTGGCGTTCCCAGCGGTGGGATTCCTTTAAGATGAACTCGGCTAACAAATTAAATCTGCTTCCCCAGCAGGCCCCCTATTTTGACGATCCCGATGCCTTTGCTGGGGCAACTGAATTTGCGCTGGCGCTGGAAACCTACGCCCACCAGGAAAGTCTGCCAGTTAAAGAATACTGTCCGGTAGTGTCCGTACATACCGACCAGGAACGAGCTGTTTTTCGGGTTACCGTCTCGCAGGAGGGCAAAGAGACAGTCTATCTCAGCCGACGGCTAGTTATCGCTTCGGGTGGACAAAATAAGATTTGGGTCCCTGACTTCGCCAATCACCTGGCCAAGTCGGTGATGCAACTACACGCCAGTGAATACAAAAATGCCCATCAACTCCCAGCTGGAAATGTGTTGGTGGTCGGGAGTGGCCAATCCGGAACTCAGATCGCCCAAGATTTGCTGCATTCGGGGCGACACGTTTTTCTGTCGACGGCCCGGGTTGGTCGGATACCAAGACGCTACCGGGGCAAAGATATTTTTGACTGGCTGGTTAAGATTGGGTTTTACAATACGCCTACTGAGGAGGTCACTGACCCGTCTTTGTTAAAGGTCAAAAACCCGCAGGTGTCGGGAGCCGGGCAGCGGGGGAAAACCTCGAGCTTACAGTCCCTGGCCAGAAGTGGAGCCATTATACTGGGTCGGGCGGACAGGGCCGAAGCAAATACTATTTTTTTTCAGCCCAATTCGTCCTCTAACGTCAGGTACGCTGACGAATTTTCCCAGCATGTGAAACAGCTCATCGACGAGTACATTCAAAAAAATAAGGTGTTGGCTCCGCTTGCCGACATTGATCTGGATGATGTGCCGGACGAAGAAGCCGCCTGCGCGTCTGATTTAACTCAACTGAATCTAGTACAGGTGGCGATCACCTCAATCATCTGGACGACCGGGTTTAGCGGTGATTTCAGCTACCTGCCCTTGCCCGTGCTCAGTGACGAGCAGTTACCCAAGCATCGAAATGGGATTGGTACCGTCGACGGACTTTATTTTATCGGGCTCCCCTGGTTGAGGAAACGGCAATCGGCCATAATACTAGGGATTAAGGAAGATGCAGAATTTATTGTTAGTCACATCGTAAACAGTAGCTTATCTGGCAAAAGGTAAATGAACCGTCCAAATGAATTTAATCATTGTTATTTTAAGAGATTGGATCGTTTTGCAAGCGCTGATCCAGCCTTAAATTCTGACTGCCCGAACTAGTAATGGCCTGATCGTATGCTACGCATTGAGTTAAACAGTGATTATATTCAGAGTCTCATAACGCGCTGGTATAAACTGACCCTGAATTGAACGATGGTCAAACAGATTGAAATCGAGGGTAACACAATTAATGACATTACCTCCTTTTACAAGGAGATCAATCGGGTGTTTATGGAAGGCGAAAGCTGGCTGATTGGCCAGAGCCTTGATGCCTTCAATGATTTACTGTTTGGGGGTTATGGTGCTTTACAAGGAGCAGAATCGGCTAAACTTGTGTGGCACCATATGGACCATAGCCGGAAGGCTTTAGGCTATCAAACGACCCGAGATTACTATTTGGATAAGCTAAAGCCTGGATCACCCTACAATAAAAAAGTGTTTCAAGAAAAGCTAGTCGCTCTGGAAAGCGGTAGTGGCGAAACGTATTTTGACAACATAATGAGCATTATTGCCGAGCATCCGAGAATTAAGGTGATCAATGAATGAGGGTACTGGTATAGCTGAGAGTTGGTCGTTTCCCTGATCTGAAGCCGTTAGTACTTAGTCCCAAATAAGGCTCCCAATTGAGAATGAGGAACGTTCCTTAATCTGCTTCTTGAATGGACCCTTTTAGTGGTCGAAAACGGCCAGAAGGAGGAGACGAAAAGGTACGGTAATCAACAGGTTCGTTAGATAACTAAAACGTCCCTATCGAAAGCGGGAAATTGGTTACCAGATAAGCAAACGGTCGAATACAGGGTTCTGATTTTGGCTGGCCTTAGGAAATGACTGGCCGGTTGAAACGGAGTTTGATCAACGTCCCATGCTGGTTTTCGTAGGTCAGCATACCATCGAGCTGGCGGGTAAGCAGTTCCACCAACTGGGTGCCGAAGCCTGTTTCGTTGACGGCTTCCACCGGCTGTTTACCGATACCATTGTCGGCTACCATCAACAGCAACGAATCGTCGCCCATCCGCGTCAGGCTGATGCGAATTGTGCCTTTGTCCTTACCGATAAATGCATATTTAAGCGAGTTAGTTATTAACTCATTCGTTATTAGTCCTATGGAAACCGCCGTGTCAATGTCCAGCACTAGTTCGGGCATCGAACAATAGATGGTGACGCGACTGGCGGCATCGAACGAATCGAGAATGCTTTCGCCCAGATTGTTAAAATAATCGCGCATTTCGATAGCCCCTAACTGTTTGCCCTGATACAGTTTCTGGTGAATGATGCCCATACTCTGCACCCGATTTTGACTGGCCTGTATGGCTTCCTGTACGTTGGGGTCAGTAACTTTAGCCGATTGCAAGGCCAGCAAACTTGACACCACTTCCAGATTATTCTTGACCCGGTGATGAATCTCTTTCAGCAGGAGTTCGTTCTGGGCGTTTTTCTGAGCAATCTCGTCGCGCTGTTGTTTAATGACAACGGCTTCCTGCAGGGCCAGTTCGCGGGCTTGTTCACGCAGACGGACCTTCAATAAGTACCAAAAGCCGAGTAGCAGCAGCAGCGCATAAGCCGCATAGGCCCAAAGGCTTTGCCACCAGGGTGGGCTGATGTGTATGCGGAGGGGCGCTAAAGTTGTCCAAATTCCGTCGCTGTTGCGGGCTTTCAGGTGGAACAGGTACGTTCCCGGCTTCATCTGAGCAAAATCAACGGTGTTTTTCAGGCCGATGTTTACCCATTGTGGCTCGTCATTCGGTCCGGTCAGGGAATAGGCATAGGCACGACTGCTGGGGTTGCGGTAATCCAGCAACGCAAATTTTAGTTCTAAGGTGTTTTCCCGGTGCGACAATGCCAGCTCATCGGCTTGCCAGCGATCCGGGGGCATGGGCCGCATGGTTTGAGTTCCGTCGGTGTCGAAGCAGGAAACGCCCACCAATCGCAGTGGTGATGAGGCTTTAGGAATGTTGTGGATGGTATCGTTTGGCCCAAACCGCCGTAAGTTGTTCTGGCAACCGAAATAAATCTCGCCGGTAGTAGCCAGTGCTGTAATGGGCGTAGAGTAAACCGAGTTGCCTACAAACTGCGGGAATGTGGTTACGCGTTCCGTAAGGGGGTCGATACAGGATACCACTTGATTCTGGTTGAACCAGATTTTGCCGGTTCTGTCGAGGGTAGCGTGGGCAAAATAATCATCCGTGAACCCGTTTGCTGCACCATATTTTTTGAATCGCCCCGTTTTGACCGACAGCTTCTGTAAGGGAGCCGAATACCCACTCGTTATCCATACATCACCCTGCTTATCAACCAGGGGCGCAAAGGTGTAGTTGCTGGCCAGTCCATAGGGGTCGCCTTGCCGGAGTACAAACCGCTGCACTTGCCGGGTTCGTTTGTTTACCCGACTAAGGCCATGAGCGGCTCCGCACACCCACACCGTGTTCTGGACATCGACCGCAATTTTCTGAAGCGTGTTCGACAATAAGCTGTTGGCGTTGGTGGGATCGTTTTTCCACTGTTCATACGTACTTACCAGCCCCGTCTCGACCGATAAGCCGCCCTTCGGAATGCGGAAAAGCCCCTGCCCCCAGGTCGAAATCCAGAGGTCGCCATCCCGGTCAAGAACCGAAGCGATGGCGTTCTGAATCTTCTTACTCCCGGCCTTATCTAAACGGACGGGTGTTAAACGACCCGTCTTTTTGTTGTAAACGAACAAGCCAGCTTCCGCACCGACCAGCAGATGTGGATCGTAGCTGGTTGGTGGGGAACCTGGCAGCGGGATGGTGAAATAAGTGAGGGGTTGTTTCAAGACCACCTTCATCTCATTCAGGCCCGGCTTGGATTGGCCCGGCCTGGCGCGGCCCGGCTTGTATCGAATCAGGCCCAGATCGGTACTGATCCAAAGGAAGCCTTCCGAGTCGGGCATGAGGGACTCCGTTACGGGTCGGGTCGGAACGGCACCGGCGGAGTTGCTCAATTTAGGCAGTGGAATGTTGGAGTGGCGTTCCTGGCGGGGGTCGAAGAAAAGCGGATTTTTGTCGCTCGCTCGCTCCAGCCAGATTAACCCCTGTCCATCTTCGTAGAGGGTTACCAGTTCCCTGAGTTGTTCCCCGTTGCTGATGGCTACGGGTGTGCAATGCTCCACGATGGTCCGGTCGGCTGAAATGCGGAAGATGTCGTTATCGCAGCAAAGCCAAAGCCGCCCCGCCCGATCTTCCAGAATCACGTTTGGAAACGGAATGGGTTTGCCATCGGCCGTTCGCTTATCGAACCAATTGATTTGCCCTGTTTTGGGGTTAAAAACCCGTAGCCCCGTTTGGTCCGTAACACCCATCCAGATCAGGCCCCGACGATCTTTGCAGAGGCCGTTAATCACATTGAGGCCATCCGTGGCGCTGATGACGGGCACCCCTGATTTATTTACAGTCGGAAAGCACCGCCAACGGTTACTGGTTCGGTCAAACTGCTCGAACCCGGCCGTTGTGCAAACGTAAACATAACGGGGGGCCACCAGAATGGGCGACAGCGGGTTGCCCTGCAATTGCCCTGCCTCACCTGGTTTGGGCAAAAACCTAATAGAGCTACCTGTTTTGGGGTCGAACCGATTCATGCCATAATCGCTGCCGATCCAGAGATAACCAGATTCATCGCGTTGAAGAAATCGGAGCTTATCCGATGATAAACTGGTTTTGTGGGTGGGCAGGTGCCGAAAATGGGCCACGTTGCCCGTTCGCTGATTGTAGGCATTAAGGCCCCCGTCGCGGGTGGTCATCCAGAACGTGCCTCGCTCGTCCTGAACCATATCCGCCACCCGTGCTGAGGAAAGGGAGTTCAAATCCGCCGGATCAGAGAGCACCTTTACGATCTCATGGCCGTCGTACCTGCTCAGGCCACTGCCGCTGACGAACCAGAGAAAATCGTCGCGGTCGGTAAAGAATCGATTTATGGTTAATTGATTTCGGTTGCGGCCCAGCGTTTCTTTGGGGGGTTCGTCGAAGTAAAGCACAGTGGATTGTGCCTGCCCGGCAGACGCGGACAGGCACAATTGCAGGAGGAGCCACCCAAAAACAACGTATCCATTCATGTTGACCTGTTTGTTAGCCCAAGCTACCTCACTTGTCTTTCTGATCCTCGTTGTTAATATCGCGGATGCAGATAAATTTTCCGTCGCGTTTTTCAAAAATGCCCATGTATTTGCCGGTGCTCACTACCTTGCCAGCCGCGTCTTTAACCGTTGTCTTCCCGACTTCGGTCACCACGTTGCCATCGCCGTACACGTCCATCGTCTCGTAGGAAACCGTCGTTCCGGCCTTGCGCGCTTTCATACTTTTGAGCAACACCTGCCGGATAGCAGCCTTTCCCACGGACATGGGTTCGTCGTCGGCCATTTCTATGGCATCGTCTGTGTAGAGTGCCATTACCTTGTCGATGTCCTTAACGGTTGTGGCGCTGGCCCATTCGGTTTCGATGGCTTGTATTTCCGTTTTGATGGCGGCCATATCGGGTTTAGCTACTACCTGCTCGGTGGTAGCTTCTGCTTTTTGGGCGGGGGCGTTGCAACCCGTAATGCAGACAGACGTAATGGCAATAACGGCCAGGAGTAGGGTGAATGGATTTGTTTTCATTGGGTTTTTGATGGTTAGACGATTAAGGCACTCTCACTAAGCGACGGTAGAGTTCAACGGCTTTTATTTTCTCGTACACCGTACCCAATTTTTTATCTGCTTCCTGAAACGATTTGTCGTCGTGGATTTTCTGGTACGCGTTGGCATTGGGCCAATTGCCCTCAAAGAAGTAGCGGTATTTGTCGGCTCCTTTTCCCTCTACTTTGTAGAGTGTGTATCCGGCGTTACTGTAGCCCAGGCCTTTAATGATCGTGTTCAGCTCGCCAATCAACGCCGACAGCTGGGCCTCCGTTACACCGGCTGGCATATCGAAAAGGTGGATACTTTTGAGTTGAGTCGTTGCCGTTTGCTGAGCCTGTGCAGATGTCGACAGGCCGAGGCTAACCAGCAACCAAAGAGCAGCTAGGGAAATCAGGAGTTGTTTCATGGATTTGATTGGTTAGTTTGACTGTTTTAAGATCGATCCCCCGGCAGTATAGGCTGGGCTTATCTGTGCTCATGATTTCGGATTTATGTAGTGTCGTGGGTCAAATCCAATTCCATGAACAACAAATAGTCTTTAAATGCTGCGGGGATTTCCATTTCTGGATACGCGTCAATATCACGAAATCCAAAACGTCTATATAAGGCGTGAGCGGCTTCCATAAACTTCGGACTGTCAAGCCGAATTTTTTTATAACCGACTTTTCTCGCTTCAAGTAAAAGTCGGTTAAGGATAGCTCGTCCAGCTCCAATTCGTCTACTAGCTGGATCAACAAACATCCGTTTTATTTCACCGATTTCGGGATTGATACGTTTTAGACTTCCAAGCCCACATACTTTACCTTCGTAAATAGCCAGGATTAGCTGTCCGTAAGGTGGTTGAAACTTGTCAATCTGTTGGATGTCCTGTTCAACAGTTTCTTTGGGATTATGAGGATGGACGCCGTAGAGTTCATGCATCTTGTCGTTACCCCAAACTAAATAGTCAAACCATAATTTTTTAATGGCTTCAAAATCGTCAGGAATGACAGCGGTTCTTGTGTTTACTTTTTCACTTTCGTTCATTTCCTGAATAGGTTTTGGTTTGTTTACTTTCTATAGTAGCCTTACTGAATCAGCGCACTTTATAGGCTTCTAACTCAATCTCAATCAACTGGCCGGGCAGTGCTAACTCCTTTACGCCAAACCACGACCCGGTCGGAAACTGCTTTTTGTAGATCGTATTTCGGTAAGCCGACTGGTTCACAAATTCGGGCATGTTCGTGGTCAGGATATTCTCCACCACAACGTCGTCCCAGCTGTAGCCATAGTGCTTCAGAATTTTGTCCAGGTCGGCGTAGCAATTTTTCATTTGTTGTCCCAGATCACCTTCAGCCGTCAGGTTTCCTTTATCGTCCATACTGACCGCACCCGATATTTTCAGTTCATTGCCAATCCGAACGGCATGGGAGTAGCCATACGCTTTTTCGACTTCAGGTCGTAACATAAAGTACTCCGGTGCATCGGATTGAGCCGCTGGTTTCTCATTTGCTTTTTGGGGAGCAGTATTGCAACTGACGGTAAACAGGGTCAGGGCGGCAATAACAGGAATAAATTGGTTGATTTTCATGGGTCTGTCTACTAGAGAAAAGGCTGATAGGTTACTGGTTTTATATGCACACAGTCTTTGCTACTTGACGGCTACTGGTGCCAATGCAGACTCGTGGTAAAACGTCGCTTTCCACGCGCCGTTGATTTTGGTGAAGAGCATCGTTCCCGCTACGTGTTCGTACTTTATTTTCTGGCCGGTTTTGAGCGTGGCATCCTGTTCCATCGAGAACGTATAAAGCACCAGCGAGTCAGTCAAAACCCGAATCACTTCCTTAGTTGGCACGACGCTCAACGTCTTCATCTGGCTAAACCCGTCTGCATTCAATTTTTTTAGCGCGTTGTAATCGCCGAAGGTGCCATCGGGATTGACCGCCTGAAAATCAGGCGTATTTTCAAAGTAGGTCATACACGTTTCAATGTCCAGTTTTTCGACCTGCTGGAAGAATCCGTTCACAAGAGAAGAAATTTCCTGTTCAATCGCCTGCTTTTGCTCAGGTGCCATTGCCGACACGGCGGTTGTTTTTGCGTCATTATCCTTTGCGGGTGAACTACAACCGGCGGCAAACAGGAACAGAGCCGTAACAACGGCCAGCATCTGGGGTACTTGATTGGTTTTCAACGGACTATTTTTAAAGAGGGTGGATTGACTATGTTGATTTACTTAGCCGCAGGCAGGGGTAGATCGGAGTTTGATATGTCGCGGAAGGGCCTCCATTTACCGGCTTCCTTTTTCCAGAGGACGATGTACTTGTCCTTGACCACCTGCGTACCGGCTTTATCGAACAGGCTTGACTGACCTTCCTCCGACACGAAATCGCCGGTTCCCCATACGTCGAGGGCGGTAAACTCAGCTTTGGCGATTCCAGAACCGAGGACGTTGTGGATGGCCGTCTGAATATTTTTGCGGCCCACGATAGCTGGTGCGTTCGAGAACATCAGTTTCGCGTCTTCGGTATAAAAATTGGCCATGCCCACCGAGTCGCCTTTGGCGATGAAGCCCGCGAACTCAATATTGGCGGCTTCGATTTCTTTTTTGAGTGTAGCGTTATCGACCGTCACGGCACTTTCTTTAGCCGGCGAGTTGCAACTGGCAGTGAATACGAGCGTAGCTGCAAGTACAGCCAGCATCAGGGATACCTGGTTGGTTTTCATTGGTGTAGTTTGGTTGGTTTTGGGGATTTGGATTGACTGGAAAAATGGGTTTAGACGAACGTTAGAAGCCTGTATCAGGATCAAACGTCGGCCCACTCGTTGAGCGGCACGTGGGCGGGTTGGAACTGCATTACCAGCTCCTGTGAAGCTAACGCATAACTATACACGTTTCAGGCAGCGTTGACCGGGGCTTTGCCGTTCAGCATGAGCGTCAAGTCCGATAGTTTATAGCTTTCGCTGTTGAGCAGCTAGTTCCTGCCATGCAGCCCGTTTTGAACCACGCGTATAACTTACCCTGATGCTGTGGTTCGTACAAACGGTAATCGTAGCCATGGTAGACCAGTAAGATGGCAGTTGGAAGGATACATAGAAAGCAAAAAATCACCTGAGAAGGGACGGTGGTAAACTGGAGACACATGGTTGAGAACGGGTTGGGGTGGATTAGAAATGGTTAGCCCAATCGACTCGACAACGCGATTTGGCCGACAACGGATCTAAACTATCGCCAGCGTATTCCCAAACCAAGTTCGCCCGGACGAGCGCATCCTTTTACTGTCCGAAAGGGGGTATTTTCTTACCGGATGTGTGAACGGTAATGCCGGTTTTGCTCTCAAATGGTCTGGATTCGTTTCAGTAGTGCCTCGCGCAGGAGGTGGCTGAGCGGAATCGTTATACCCCCAATTCCGATATGGCCTTCGCCTACCTCATCGACCTGCGTTAGATTTACCAGATAGGAGCGGTGTACACGTACAAAAAAGTTGGCCGGGAGTTTGTCTTCCATCACCTTCAGTGTCGTTGTCAGCAGGTATTCCTTTCCTGCTGTGCAGAGGTGGCAGTAGTTGCGGTCGGCTTCTACGTAGAGAATATCGGCGATGAAAATCTTAACGATCTTTTCGCGGTGCCGCACAAAAATCCGGTCACTGAGCACAAAGGGTGCGTCGGGGGCGGGGTTGGCAGAGGTGGGCGGCTCGTCGGCCAGGCGGCTCATGGCCAGCTCGATAGCCCGTTGTAGCTCAATTGCCCGGATCGGCTTGGCGATATAAGCGTAGGGATGTGTTTTTTTTGCCCGGGCAAAGGTGGCCTCGTCGGTATTGGCCGTGACGTAAATAATTGGGATGTTCCACTGCTGGTGGATCGCATGGGCTGTGTCGATACCGTCGAGTGAGCCTTTGAGACTAATATCGAGCAGAATTAGGTCAGGCCGGTTGGTTTCAGCATGTTGAATGGCTTCTTCGCCCCTGGGCACAATCCCGCTCACCTCATAACCCAGTCTAGTGAGTTGCAGGGCGATGTTGGCGGCAATGATCATGTCGTCCTCCACGACGAGCAACTTCAGCGGGGTGTCCATTCTATTTGTTGATCGTTCGTCAAGTAATCATTATGCGTGTATCGAAGGTTGAACTCGGTACCGCGAATCCTCGGTAGCGCTGGCAGTGTAATCAACACTATAAATCCGCTACGAAGTAAACTCAAATTTTATAGTTATGAAAATCAATGACTTGATTAAGTGAAGCCATTCGGATAAGAATTCTATGGCACGTATGCGACGGATCACATTGGACAGATATTAAAAATTTTCTGTCTCGCAAAAACGCTCTTTAAATGGATGTTTAGTCTAGCATTAAACCCTATCAGACCTATTAGGATATAAAACTTAGGATCTTATAGAGACCGCTTTACCCAGACGTGAGCGTGATCGCTTGTTTTCCCCAACCTCCAACTGGTCGGCCTACTTCACCTGCAATTAGTTGACCAGCAAGCTGTGGACAGGCTAAAAAATGGTCAATTTGTAGTCCGTCATTCCGCCGGTAATTCTGACCAAAGTAATCTCAGTAAGTATATATTCGTTCAGAGGGAACTAGTTCTCTAAGCGAATCGATCCAGGGCAGTTTCTACTTAAGTTTTGGTCCAATAGAGGGAATGCCATTGGGTAGGTAGTTAGTACAGGCACGATGGCCGCCCCTTTTTCCACCATTCATCCTGTCTTTTAAACCACTGATACAGAAAATCGGATAAAAATAAAAAGGTACCTTGCATCGCATAGTACCTTATTGTACCTTTGAATTAGGAAATTAACGAAATCAAATACACCAATGAATATAGAAAACGCTCAGGTGCAAATGCGGAAGGGTATTCTGGAGTTCTGCATTTTGCACATCATATCGCGGGGTGAAATTTATGCCTCCGATATGCTCGACGAGCTGACTTCCGCCAGAATCATGGTTGTGGAGGGTACTCTGTACCCCCTGCTAACCCGCCTGAAGAATGCCGGTCTGCTCGATTACAAATGGGTAGAATCAACCTCCGGGCCACCGCGTAAATATTACATCCTAACCGATCTTGGTCGCACATCACTGGATGCACTCAACGCTACCTGGCAGGAACTTGCCGAATCTGTTAATGCGATTGTCGGAAAAATAGATTTACACAAAAAAATCACGAATGGGGCGGTCAACGTGTCGCCCTCGCCTGACCCAATAATTCCTCCAGCCAACGCTTAGCCTATTCTCTTCAAAAACCGAATCGTCGGACTCCAATGAAAAAGACAATCAGCATAAATATTAGTGGCGTCATCTTCCACATCGAAGAGGATGGCTACGACAAACTTAAAAATTACCTGACTACGGTACAGCAATACTTCTCGACCTATGAAGACAGTCAGGAAATTGTCACCGACATCGAAAACCGGATTGCCGAGAAGCTTCTTGCCAAACTGAAAGCCGCTGACAAACAGGTCGTTTCGCTGGAAGATGTCAACGAACTCGTTGCCGCTATGGGTACCGTTGCCGACTTCGAAGCCGTTGAGGAGGAGGAAGTTCTGGTAACCAACGGCGGTCGCCATTCGGCAGCGGGCGTTGGTAAGGGGACAGCAGGTAGAGGGCCGGGTGCTCAAACGGGTAATCCAAATCCGGCTTCCGGGTCCTATTCCTCACAGCCTGCCAGTGCTTATGTGGCTCCCCGTCGGTTGGTGCGCGACCTGCGCCGGAAAACTCTGGGTGGTGTTTGTGCCGGTCTTGCCCACTATTTCAACATGGACGTGGTCTGGATTCGCCTGATTTTCGTTGGCCTGTTTGTTGGCTTACCCGCTCTGAGTGGTGCTTCGAATGGCCCCGATGGATTCTTTGGCGGTCTGAGCGGGTTCACCTTCATCATCTATGTTGCTATGTGGATTGCCCTGCCGGGTGTAATGACGATTGAAGACGACAAAACGGTAAAAAAGTTTTTCCGTAACCCCGAAGATAAAGTGCTGGGGGGCGTTGCCTCCGGGATCGCGGCTTACTTCGGTGTCGATACGGGCATTATCCGGCTGTTGTTTGTACTGGGCATCGTGTTCTTCGGCGTTGGCTTCCTGCTCTATATCGTGCTGTGGATGATTGCCCCACAGGCCAATACCCTGACCGAGAAAATGGAGATGCAGGGTCAGCCGATTACGCTCTCGAACATCGAGCAGAGTATTAAGCAAAACCTCAATATCAACGAAACGCCGGATCGGGAGAGTACATTAACTCGCGTTCTGCTATTCCCCTTTCGCGCCATTGCTACCATTATTGGTGGGCTTGGGAGTGCCTTGGGGCCGCTGTTGAACGGCGTTGTTTCCCTGATTCGGGTATTTGCCGGTGTGATGATGTTAATACTTGGTTTTTCATTCATGATCGTTTGCCTGGCCCTGCTGGGTGCTGCCATTGGCCTGTGGTCGGGCACGCACTTTGGCCCCGGTACTGATCTGCCGATTGAATTATTCCGCTCTGATGTGACGGTGCCGATGGTGTTCTCGGCGTTTGCCGCCGGTATCATCCCCGCTTTTGGCCTGGCTATTCTGGGGGTTATGCTCATCACGACACGTAGCGTACTGAGTGGTCGTACGGCGCTGACCCTGGCGGGTGTGTGGCTGTTGAGTCTGGTTATTCTGGCCGGAACCGCTACACCGCTGATTTCCAGCTTCCAGCGGCACGGAACCGTTGAAGAAACAAAGGTGCTGAATGTACCGGCGGCTATTCCAACCTTCGCCATGAATCAGGTTGAAAATGATGATAGCTTCCGACCATCGATTGATCTGAAAGGCTACGAAGGAACAACCCTTAACCTGATTCAATATTTCCGGGCACAAGGAACCACTCGGGCCGAAGCGCAAGCCAATGCCCGTCAGATTAAATACGTCTATTCCATCAAGGATTCGACGGTTCGGTTCGACGAAACCATGGAACTGGCTCCCAAAGCTCGTTTCCGGGCGCAGGATCTGGATATGGATCTGATGATTCCCTACGAAAAACCGTTCCGCATGACGAGGGATTTTGCCCGCTTCATTCGCAATGAGTTTGGTGAAAAAGAGATTGACCGCATGGGGGAAAGTATCTGGAAATTCACCAAAGCTGAAGGCCTGGTGTGCATTAACTTCCCCCGTGAGAAAAACCGGGATGATAACGACGAAGACAACGACGTAACCGACCTGACCGACGATGTACAAAGTGCCGTAGCCAGCGAACTCGGCGACGACTTCGACCGGGTAAGCGATCACACCCGTCAGTTCAATGTAACGAACTTCTCGAAAGTAAATGTGGCCGGTGCATTTGTGGTCCGTTTCCGGAAAGGTGATGTCTACAAAGTCGTTGCCGATGGCCGCGAAGATGACATGAGCGATATGGACGTTCGGGTGAACGGCAGCACACTCGAAGTGAAAATTGATCGTCGGGGTGGTCTGTTCGACTGGAGCAACCGCAAGCGCGTCGGGCTGACCATCACGGTTCCGGGTATCGACGAACTAACCTTATCAGGTGCTTCCAAAGCTAGCCTTGCCGGGTTCGGGAACTACAAAGACTTGAAAATCGATATGAGCGGTGCCTGCCGGACCGTATTTGACGGAACGGCCGACCGGATGAATATACAGCTGTCGGGTGCATCGAATGCGGTGTTGCGCGGTCATATCAATCAACTCGAAGCTGATCTGACTGGAGCCAGCAAAATTGAGGCAACGGACCTGGATGTCGACAAGGCCGAAGTCGATGCCAGCGGTGCCAGTCATGCCAACTTCGGTCACGTGAACAAAATGGATTCCGAAACATCGGGAGCCAGCAAAGTAACGCGGCAGTAATATAAATTGATTAAGGTGGCCGTTAGGGCGTCAGGGATTTGTCCGGTTTTCGACTGGTTCCAACGCACTAACGGCCATTTTATCTTTGAAACAGGTAGAGCTACCTCATGCCAGAGGGATGCCTGCTGATAGATTGTTGTTGGCCTATTTTCGCTTCTTAATGAACCTGGCCTTATTGTTCAGCTTATTGACCGTTCCAGATTTAACCGTGCGGGTGTGGATTTGCTGAAGTTGTTTAGCCCGTTTTTGGATCATATCGACAATCTGCTTAAAGGTTTTGGCTCCCAGTTTAGCGCTTTCACCGGGCGTATCTGTCGGGTGAACCTTATCTTTATGAAGCAGCAACGGGTAAAGATGCCCCTCTGGCTCTAGCTCGGCATTGAGTAGCCTGACATCCACGAAACCAGTCAGATACGCCTGATAAAATTGCCGGGTAGCCTCGTTCAACTGGGCTGTCTGCTCTGGTTGTGCAGTGCTTGCCAGGTAGCAGGCAGAATTGAAAAGTAACAGCACATCCCGGTCTTTGCGCAGATTGGAATAGCTGGGAAGTCTAAAAATAATATCACGCTTGGGGGCAATAACATAACGCCCGATTTTGCCAGCCATGTAGGTTAGCAATCCATCCAGGCGGTCATCTTCCTGCAAAAAATCAGGGCTTTCCAGAAAGAACGCCTTATACTGATAGTTTTCCGGATTAGGCTCGATAGTACCGGCACACACCGTTTCCAGGACAACAATCCGGCCTATGGCCTGTTCATCATGGTTAGCCAGACTCGATGTGCCATAAGCTGTTTTTAATTTATACACTTCCGAGTTCGGCCGTCCGGCATCAACATGAATGAGGATGTGGCAGGGTACAATATCGGCCCTGTCGGCTGACTGATCGAAAAAAATAGACAGGAAGTTACCCGCTATAGTGGCCCATCCGAAGAGCGTAACGGTACCGTCGCGGTGGGTCATTTCAGCCCGACCGATCTCATTGATTTTAAGGGGAAGCCGACCTATAAAGGATTGTTTGGTGCTCAGTACATACACATAATACAGGCCCGAAAAGTCACTGATCCGTTCCTGGAGCGGTTTTACGTCGGGCTCGTTCATCGGTGGTACTACCGGCTGGATGAAATCTCTGGAATGCCCGCCAAAAATGAGTTTGTACAGGATATCATTGCCAGTCGCTTCGTCAAGTGTGATCCGACGGCGCATAACCAGCGCGTCTAACTGCGATTTTTTATCGGGCGAATCGAGTAGTGTGTAACCTTGTAGGGAGGCCTCTTTGTGAAAAACAACCCGGGCCGCCATGGGGCGATACGATACATTCTTCATGCCCGAATAAACACCCCAAACTCCCTCTTCAGTCACGTTGTTGTGCGTGTCGATGTAAATGGTCAGGCGATGCACAGTGCCATCCATCCGGTCGAAATAAGCAATCAATCCGCCTTTCTCCCGGACTGATCGCACTCGGCCCCAATACCGGCGTTTTACTTCATTTTCGTTTTCGGCTCCCAGAATAGCTCTGCCATCGGGCAGTATTTCCAGTGCTATTGTCTCCAGCCAGTGTTGGTCGTCAGCATATTGCACCCACTGCCCTCGGTAAAAGCCAGCGCGTTTTTTTACCCGTTCCGACTCATCTACCCCTTTTGTTGGCAAAGGCACATTCAGTTGGCCTTTATAGAGCGAAATGGCCAGTCCGGGCGAAATCGCTAAAGGCAGCGCATCGGTGGGTGTTGGCTTGGTCAGGACAATTGTGCGGGAAGTGATCTTCCCGTCGGGCATTAGCTGTGTATGCAGGCCGGTCAGTTCAGACCAGTCGGCTAAATCAATCTCGTCTGGCCATTGAAAAATACACTGTTCCCAGGCCCCGGATTCAGACATGACAACCAGCGGCTGTTTTCGGGTAAAACGACCGACCAGGATTCGCTCGGGCTGGTTGCTGCTACCGTAGAGAGCCATTTCCAGTTCTCTCTTGGGTAATAAACTGAAAGCGACGCGCTGGCTGGTGAATTCCCTGTCTTTGGCCTCCTCCGAGAATAGTTCGGAAGAAGCTAATCCCTGGTAAGCGTGGTAGTCAAACCAGTAGAGACTTTTTAGGGGCTTTTCCTTTTCTGACGTTGAAATCCGTTCGGATTCTTTAGGGGGTGGACTAAAATCGAACCAATCCTTGTCGGCATTCCAGACCATCTTTCCCTTAAGAGCCCCGATAACCTTCATTAAGTTCTTGCTAAATTCGACCAGCTCATTTCGAAATCTACCCTCTGTTTTAACACGAGGTGTCTTAGTCGACTTGCCGTCGGCACCAGTTTCGCCTTTGGAAAATTGAAGTTCATCAAACTTATTAAGCGATGTTTGGGCAGAAAACCGCTTGATATTGGCCTCTTTTAAGAGCGATTTGTAGTCGCCCGGCACACCTTCAAGAGCCTTCCTGTAGTCGGTCCACAACTGATTTAGGCAGTTGTCAAGTATATCTGGTGTTCCTTCCTTCTGAATTTTTTCAAAATATGCAGTAAAAGAAGCAGCCGAACTGTCCAACAAATTAATGGGCGACATAATACAAGCGGTGCGTAGTAGACATAAAAGGCAATTATACGCACAAAATACCCTCATACCTAAACGCTGGGTAATTCTGGGTACTGCCCAACGTGCTGTTGGGTAGGCCTTAAAACTGCCCAGATCCAGCCTGTTGCCCAAAAATTATATGCCCAATTTGTGGTGAATAACTACCTAATTATCAGATCAATAATGATGAACGAATACGGGACGTTTTAGGATTCTTTCTGCAACTGCCACCTGGAGAAAGTCGTTAGCGCTGACGGTAGACTCAATTGGCAGTTGATGAAAATCCGCTCTACACATGGCTGGAATATGCTCCCCAGCTCGATTACGCAACTTGTATTTGGAAAAACTAACAAGTTAAAAAACGACTAAAAAGTCATGAAAACGGATATTACTCGTAAAGCGTCCAAGCGTCCGCAAGCGCCAATCAGTGAAGTACTTAGTGATTTGCAGTGCATTGGAAAGGAACTGCAGCAGGCCGATCAGAAAAAAACGCTGCAAGCGTTGCAGCGCCCCTCCGCCCTGTCGGATCGGCGTTCGCTGGTCGCTCTGCTAACTATTGCCGGTGTGTCCCTTGGGTTACCCTGGCTGGTCCTGAACACACCCGATCAGTGGAAAGCCGTAGTCATTGCCGTTGCCATTCCTTTGCTGGCTGCCCAACAGTGCGCCATTGGGAACTTTGCCCACGTCGCTATACACATGTCATTGTTTCGCAATCGTCATCTCAACAACCTGGCTACTCAGGTGCTATGTGCCTTGATGATGTACTCAAAGTGGGTGTTCTTTTCGACGCATTCTCTAACGCATCACCCATTACTTGGTAATCAGGCCGATCTGGAACTGATTTCGAGAAGGCCCGCCATAAAGCCCACCATGTCGCGACGGCGGGCTAGCTGGGAGTTCGTCAGGACGTTCGCATTTGATCGTTCCGCCTGGCTTACCACTGTTTTCGGCGACTTGCCCATAATGGTGTTGCTTCTGCCACCCCACGATTCACTACGCGGGCTGACACGGCAGAAGCTATTTAGTGACCTGCTGCGGTGTGTACTAGTATGGGGTATATTGTCGGGATTATTGTGGCTGGTGGGCGGTGCTGCTTTTCTCTATACCTTTCTGAGCGTTTGGTTTGGTGCGAAAGTAACGGCCTACCACCTTATCCGAGTGGGCCGTGAATTGTTCGATCATTACGGCCTGCCTAAGAATCCCACCGGGAAAAACGGTCAGGTAAATGTGCTCGATTATACGCGCACTATGCCGTATAACTGGCTGACCTATTTTTTCAATGGCTACTCGGATCGCCTTCATACCCTCCATCATCTGTATCCCTCTATTCCGATGGTGATGCTGGCCGATGCCCATGCGCTGCTGATGGAATACGCACCTACGTATAGAAATCGAGTAAAGATGTTCGATACGTACTTCGCCGGTAACAACTCCATTATGGCGAGTATGATTGATGGCGTCAACGCGAAAAACGTATAATCCACTAATTTAACAAACCCCTGGTCCCGCCTTGCGGGACCAGGGGTTTCTGACCATGAATCAATCACAAATTATACCAGACATTACCATATCAGCCGAGGTATGGCAACAATTTCCGAACCTGCGAATTGGCTACATCGCTGGATACGGGCTCGATAATACCCAGGGTTCTGACGACTTATGCGCGCTCTGTCAATCTGCCGAAAGTGCCCTGAGGAGTAGATTCGGGGCGGTTGACTCGCTGGCTCTGGAACCGTCAATTACTGGGTGGCGTCAGGTGTACCGGGCTATTGGCGCTAAGCCTACTACGTTCACACCCACAGTTGAGGCTCTCCTGAAACGCATTCTGAAAGGAAATCCAATGCCCATTATTAACAAGGCCGTAAATGCTTATCTGATCGCTGAAATGGAGTCATTGGTTCCCCTGGGCGGCTACGATCTGGATACGATTTCGGGTCCAATCCAACTTACGAAAACGACCAGTCCATCTCCGTTTATCGGGTTTGGAGGCAGCGTTGTCGAAACAATGGTTGGGGAGTTGGTTTACCGGGACGATCGGTCCGTATTAACCAGGCACTGGAACTATCGGGATGCGCTTCATTCCCAAATTACCGAAAACACCCAGCGGCTTATACTGATGGCGGAAGCGCCCGATTTGGCAACTTCTGACGATGTTCTTTCGCAAACGCTCCACCGGGTAGAAACGCTGTTAAAAACGTATTGTGGTGGCACCTACCAGATTGGAATCTGGAGGAATGAAACGGATTAAAGCCAGCAGCCAGCCCGTTTCAAACCCTTTTTTGACGACACCCCTGCACATCTGTCTTATGTGCTGAAGTAAGTAAAAGAGCGAAAGAGTGAAATCCGGTTTGGATCAAACGCTCTTTCGCTCTTTCACCTTTTATTTTACCCTTTGAGCCTCCGTTTCCACTTTTTCCTTTGCTACGGCTACTTCTTTCTCCTGTTGTTTGTTCTGCCGCTCGAATACCTGTATCAGCACGATGAAGTAGGAGAGGAGTAGCGGACCCACCACCAGGCCTAGAATGCCGAAGATGGGTACGCCAAGCACTATACCGGCCAGGGTAACCAGCGGATGGATGTCGCCCATGCGCTTGGCCAGCATGATGCGAAGCAGGTTATCGATGTTGATAATGACAACCACGCCCACCACCAGAATACCAATTCCCTGATTCGTATTACCCTGCGAGAGTTGAATGAGTCCGGCTGGTCCCCAAACGAGGGGCGTTCCCAGTACAGGAATAAAGGCCATAAAAAAGGCTACCGTACCCCAAAAAAGAGCATCGGGTACGCCAAAAATCCAAAGTGTGGCACCGGTCAACACTCCCTGTACCAAACTGACAAGCGCCTGCCCGATCACGTTGGCGTTTACATTATTTTTGAGCGACTCACCTAATTCTTTCTGTGTATCTTTTTTGAAAGGCAGGTATTTCTGAAGTCCGGCCTGAAAGGCGTCCTGCTGTACAAACATAAAGTACATGGTAAAGAACATCAGACCCAGAATCACGATAAAATCCAGTGCGCCACCCGCCAGGGAAGGCAGCAACCGACTGGCATAGGAGCCACCCTGCCGCAACAGATTCTGAATGTTTTCCTGACTGGTAATCTGATAGCCGGTCATTTCTTCTGCTTTCTTGGCAAGATTCAGAATGTCCTCCGTATGCTGGGAATAATACTGAATCCGGTCGATAAGCAACAGGCTCAGCGTCAGGAAGGGCATGATGATAACAACTATTGAGAAAATAATCAGTAGTGTTGTTACCAGCGATTTATTCCAGTTTCGTTTGATGGCCAGGGCTGTGAACCAGGGTCGGAAAACAACATAGAGAATGCCTGCTCCTAAAAAAGCCGATATGTAGCCGCTTAAGCCATAGATAATGAAGCCTGCAATCACGATCAGGCTGGTTATGAGCAGGATACGTTGCTGCTGAGGTGTGTAAATATTAGTCATAAATAAGCGTAATGCTGCGTTTGTAAGCGTTGTTTAATAAAACACGCCAATCGCCCTGAAATGTTTAGAATTGTACCGGACAGCCTGGCTGTACGGCACTCCTCCGTCAACATTCCGTCGCGCTCAGGGCCAGTCCTGCTTCGGAGGTCTCTTTGTATTTGGTAGACATATCGCGGCCGGTGGCTTTCATGACTTTGATGACCGAATCGAGCGATATTTTCTGAAAGTGGGATGCTCCTGATGTGGCGAGTAGATAGGCATTGTAGGCTTTTACCGCTCCCATCGCATTCCGCTCAATGCACGGAATCTGCACATAGCCACCAATGGGGTCGCAGGTCATGCCGAGGTGGTGCTCAATGCCAATTTCGGCAGCGGCTTCGATTGGCCCAATATCGGCGGTAGGCTGGGCGCAGCGCGTTAGGAAGGCGGCTCCCATAGCCGAAGCGGTGCCGATCTCGCCCATACAGCCCATTTCGGCCCCCGAAATACTGGCGTTGTGCTTCACCAGGAAGCCAATAACCGCAGCCGCCAGCATACCCGCCCGCATGGTGGCTTTATTGTAGTGAAAATGATGTTTGGCCAGAAAGGTTAATCCCGGAATAACGCCCGACGCGCCCGATGTAGGGGCCGTCACGACTATACCTCCAGCGGCATTCTCTTCTGAAGCCGCCAGACAATACGCATTCAAAAAGATCAAAAAACCGTCCGAGGACTGGCTCATTCCCTTCGCCTGTTGAAACAGGATAGGCGCTTTGCGGCTGAGTCTGATGGTACCGGGCAACACGCCTTTGTGCTTGAGCCCGCGCCGAACGGCCTTGTGCATGAAGTCGAGCAGTTGATCGAGCCGTTGGTTCACCTCCGTGCGGTTTCGGCTGGTAAGGGCCATTTCATTGGCCATGAGTAGCTCATCCAGTGAGAGGGCGTGATCGGTCAAGAGTGCTTTCAACTCCGTCATGGTGCTATACGGATACGGCACATGTCGTGCATTGGCACTTGCCTCAGGTTCACCTTTACGGATAATGAACCCGCCCCCAATAGAATAATATTCTTCTTCGGCCATCACCTCCTCACCCGACGTTAGTTTAAGTACCATCGTATTGGCGTAGGGGGAGTCATAGCGTTTCCGCTCGAAATGAATCTGTTGTGTACCAACCTCAAGAGCTTTCTCACCAAGCGGAACCGGGTATCGAACAGCCGGGTCGCGCAACAGTTTCAGCATGGCCACAGGGTCTGTCGATTCCGGTTGCCAGCCCAGCAGACCGGCCACCACCGCCCGATCGGTACCGTGACCTTTGCCCGTGGCACTCAACGACCCATACAGATATACGTGAATGGCATCGGCCCGTTGCTGCACATCAGGTGGTAGTTGAGCCAGCCGTTGCCGGAAGTCGAAAGCCGCCTTCATTGGACCAATGGTGTGCGAGCTCGAAGGCCCGGGACCCACCTTAAACAGATCAAAGACAGAAGTTGTGATGGGTGAAGATGCCATGTTGATGAAGTTGTCTGGGCCAAGCTCCAGCTTGGCCATGTAGACCGTTCGATGGCCAGGCTGGAGCTTGGCCCCGACGCTATCTGTCCAGCTCCCGAATCTGGTCCAGGTACGCAGTGGGTAGCAATATACGCTGGACAACTGACCGAAATCCTAATCCAATCAGGATTTTATATAAACCTATTGAATAGGCCAGAGCCGGTTTTTTGGGTAACTCCAGTTGCTGAACAACCTGCTTTGGCACGAGGACAGCCTGTACCTGGCGAAGCAGATTATAACGCCAGCTACCCAACTGCTCGCGATACCGCTGGAATAGCTTATCCGTAAATTCACTATGGACCAAGTCCCGATTTAAATGGGCTTCCCGGTCGATTTGCCAATCGGCTAAAGTGCCTGGTAAGTCAGGGACATGCATCCCCGCGCCCACCTCACGAAAGGTGCTGAACACTTCATCTTTTTCGGAATTCGTTAATGGGCGGTGCAGCGTTTCGAAGGCGCGCATGGAGTAGTCGATGAGCATGTACAGCACATCTCGATAAGCCCAGTCAGGGATCTGGTAGCCACGTTTCTGCTCAACCCCCCCGTGAATGGCACTCATGCGGGCAATGGCTTGACGGGCTTTATCCTCGGGCGCGAAGACAATCTCCTGGGCGTACCGAACGGTTGAGAATAAGCGAGCAATTGGGTCGGCGGGGAGCTTACCGGTAAAAAATAGCCAGTCTACCGCCCGATTCAGCGCGAACTCGGCCGCTGAACCGGCAAAAACCAGCAGGATCACATCGGCATCACCCCATATCTCGCGAACGATGGAGTCAGGTTTAACGAAATACGTCATTGGCATTTGTTGTGCTGGCGCGGGGTTGACCCCGTGCCTGTTCATAAGTCAGCATTCGCTGACGTGGTCCGGCCAGGCTTTCCAAGAGCCAGCGAATGCTGGCAGTATGTACAAGCACGAGGTCAACCCCGCGCCAGACGCCTACATGGCTAATACAACAAATTCAACGCGTCGGTTCTTTCGTTTATTTTCTTCTGTGTCGTTTGGCGCGGCAGGTTTGCTGCTCCCGTATCCGTTGTGTCGGAGTCGACTTTCGGAGATGCCGTTGGTGACGAGGTAATTGGTTATAATCTTGGCCCTGTTTTCAGAAAGGGCCTGATTGAGCCGTTTATCGCCCACGTTATCCGTATGCCCGGCAATTTCAATCACCAGTTTTGGTGTGGTCACCAGCGTTTTTATTAGCTTGTTCAGTTGGGGAAACGATTCGGGCCGGAGAACGTAGCTGCTTTGATCAAAGTAGACATTGTCGAGTCGGAAGGTCTGATTAATTTGCAAATCCCGAAACACACTATCGGCCTTTTCCTCTTTCTCCAGCCGGACTACATAGCCATACGTGGCGCAGGTATCGCAGGAAACGACCATTAGCTCTTCGGCTTCGTAATAACCGGGCGCACTGGCAATAACGTTCAGGGTATCGGTACGGGTTAAAATGAACTCAAATGGCTTGACAGGCGCGCTTTTGCCAATAAATTTCTTTTTAGCCTGCATGGCCTGTATCGTAAACTGCGCTGGTAATTCTGCCGATGTCTTATCATCAACCGCCGAAATACTGAACAGGGTTTTTTGTGTTTTAACGGGCAGTTTAACCTGTGCGAAAAGGGATGAAAACGAGAGCAGGCAAAAAAGAGGTAGTAGTACGGCGCGCATTATGGTACGATTTGTGAGTCACACCCTTGCCGTACTGCAAATAAAATGCCGGATATATGGCTACACCTGATGCAGACCTAAATTTGTTGGCAGTCCATCCAGACTGGTCAGGTTATTTTCCTGCACATACTCGACCAGGCCATCTTTCCCTTTTTTCCCGGCCCACTTGAAATGAACATCACGTTCGCCCACATAATCGAACAAAGGAACACCAAAACCGCAGGAGGTTTGGACGAGATTAATATCGGCAATGATCAGCTGACGGGTGCTGGGGTAAATCGTGAATTCGGGTGCATAGGTCTTCCACTCCTCGGTCTCGGGCAGTACAGTATGGCCCTTTCCGTACAGGCGGAGAATATTGGGTGTGCCTTCGAAAGAACAGAACATGAACGTAATCCGGCCGTTTTCCAGCGTGTGCGCCGAAGTTTCATTTCCGCTGCTGATCAGATCCATGTAACCTACCTTGTTGTCGCCCAGGACCCGGAAGCAGTCGAGCCCTTTGGGTGACAGGTTAATGTGACCGTCTGCACTCAGAGGGGCCGTACTTACGAAAAACAGGTGCTGTTCCTGGATGAAGTCTCTGTGTGCTGCTTTGATGGAATCGTGAAATTTGCCCATGTGTTGACAAGAAATAGTTGTCTGTTATACGTACAAAACTACCTATTTCTCAGACCATTTCAACTCGTTGCCAGCGTGATCGGCACGGGCAAGCCAAAGCCTTCCCGAAGGGCAACCCGAGCGGCATGGTAGCCGCACATGCCGTGTACGCCACCACCCGGCGGGGTTGATGACGAGCAGATAAACAGACCCGGTGCCGAGGTTTGGTAAGGCGAAAAGCTAATGACCGGACGCGTATACAACTGCATAATGTCGATAATCCCCCCGTTGATGTCGCCCCCGATGTAGTTCGGGTTGTAAGCTTCCATCTGTACCGTGTTCATCGTATGCCGAGCCAGAATCCGGTCGCGGAAGCCCGGTGCAAATCGCTCTACCTGCTGCTCAATAACGGTGGTTTGATCCACGGTCGAGCCGTTGGGGACGTGGCAATACGCCCAGGCGGTGTGCTTGCCTTCGGGGGCGCGGCTGGCGTCGAACAGACTTTGTTGCGCCAGCAGAATGTAAGGTTTGTCGGGGTGTTTTCCGTCGGAAGTTGCCTGTTCGGCATCGGCAATTTCCCCAAACGTGCCGCCTATATGCACCGTACCTGCCTGCCGACATTCGGGGGCCGTAAACGGAATGGGGCCGTCCAGCGCCCAGTCGATTTTGAAGACGCCCATGCCGTAGCGGTAGCGTTCCAACTGCGTGCGGTAAAGCGTAGAAAACCGCTCACCGGCAATGCTGAGCAGTTGTTTAGGCGTCACATCGAACAGGACCACCCGCGTTGAGGGAATGTCTTTAAGCGTAGTAACCCGCCGGTCGGTCTCGATTTGTCCGCCAATCGACCGGAAGTAGGACGCCAGCGCGTTGGCGATGGTTTGCGAGCCTCCTTTCGGAATAGGCCAGTTGTAGAGGTGCCCAGCGGTCATGAGCACCAGGGCAATCGCCGAGGTGGCTACGTTGCTCAACGGCTGTATCGAATGAGCGGCCATACCCCCAAATAGCCCCTGGGCTTCTTTGGTTTTGAATCGTTTGACCAGTTGCGTGATGGGCGGCAGCGCATTCAGTCCGAAACTGGCCATGTCGATGGGGTGCTTTGGGAAACGCAGTGGGCCAAGTATATCCGGGGCCATGCCGGGCCAGTGACGGACAATGGGCTCCAGCAGATTCCGGTAGGTCTGTTCATCGGCACCCAGCGATTGCGCCGTTTCCGTCAGTGATCGCCGGAGGGCAGCGGCCGTGCCATCGTCGAAGGGATGGGCAGCGGCAATGGGCGGTTCAATAAATTCCAGCCCGTGATCGGCGAGGGGGAGGGTTCTGAACAAAGGAGACCCAACGGCCAGCGGATGAATGGCGGAGCAAATGTCATGAACGAAACCCGGCTGGGTCAATTCGGCCGAGCGAAGGCCCCCGCCAATGGTGTCTTTGGCTTCCAGAACGAGCGTCGACAGCCCCGCCCGCTGCATGGTAATGGCGGCACTCAATCCGTTGGGGCCGGAGCCGATAATGACGGCATCATACTCTGTTTTAGCCATCTACGTGGTTTCGGGTTTAAATAAGACCGTTCCGTCGGACTTGATCTGCCAGGCGGTGATGGGGTTGAAATGATAACCCGATTCGTTCCCACGGGCATCGGTTAGTTGCTTTAACGTGGGCTGGCGATACCCGGTTTCGTCGGTTACGCGGCTCAGAATCTCCGTAGCCTCGCCGTGCCATTGCCACAAGTACCGGAAAGCCGTGTGGGCCTTGTCCAGCACGGGGTCCTGTAGGGTGGCGGGTGCCCAAGTCTTACCAGCATCGGTACTCACCTCGACCCGAACGACCTTGCCGCGCCCACTCCAGGCCAGCCCCCGAATCTCGATCCAGCCTTTCTCCACTGTCTTCGGGTAGGCCGGAAACGTAATAATCGAGCGAGCGTCAATATCGAAACTGAACTGCCGGAATTTTCCGTCTTTAATAGGCTCCGTGTATTTCGACGTTTCTTCGCGGGTCATGAAGGGCTGGTCGGATAACTCCAGTCGGCGGAGCCATTTGACGGATGTATTGCCCTCCCAACCCGGTAGAAACAGCCGGACGGGGTAACCCTGTTCGGGCCGGAGGGCTTCGCCATTTTGGGCGTAGGCAATGATGGCATCATCCCAACCTTTCCTGACCGGAATGCTGCGGGTCATGATGGCGGCATCGGAGCCCTCCGCCAGAAACCAGCTTGCCTTTGGCTGAACGCCAACTTCCCGAAACAGGGTCGAGAGTTTCACGCCCGTCCACTCGCTCTGGCTGGTCAGGCCGCAAACGTCCTGCGGTGTTAGTGTCTCTTTTCCCGTTCGAAAGTTGCCTGAACATTCCAGAAAGGCAATGCGCGAAACCGACGGAAACCGTTTTAGTTCGGCCACGGTGAAGGTCATGGGCTTGTCGACCATGCCGTGAATGAGTAGCGCATGTTTGGCGGGGTCGATGGCCGGAACACCGGCGTGGTGACGCTCGAAATGAAGATCGGAGGGGGTTATGATGCCGTAAAAATCCTGCAAGGGCGATCGGGAGGAGGTTTCCGATGGTTTCTTGACGAGCTTTTCAAAGGCAGAACGGGTGCCCACTTCGCCGGGCAGTGGCCCTACGCGTTTCGTGGGGTCGTCGGGCAGTAATTCGGTGGTCGAAACACCTTCCTGAATGGTTTTGCCCGAGGCCGTCTGGACAAGGACGACAGCCGCCGTAGCCGCCCCGCCGAGTAACGTCCGGCGGGAGATGTTGCCCGAAAGCTGGTCGATATGAATGATTTTCTTTTTCATATTACTTGATCTCCGGGCCTCCTTCCCGATCGTCGGGTACGAATAGTTTTTGGGCAGGCATCACTACGGTAGGCAACGTTTGCGCGTTGATAATCGTTTTCTCACCGATGATGCCATTGGCTGTCAGCAGGTAAGCTGTGAGGTTATAGACTTCCGCATTCGTCAGGGAACCCGGCTCACTGAACGGCATGGCCCGTCGGATGTAATCGAATACGGTGGTGGCGTACGGCCAGTAATTGCCAATGGTTTTCTCCCGCCGTTTCGTGGTCGTCTCGTTGGTCGATACCAGTGAACCATTCGGTCCACCGACGCCCCCCACGCCATGACAGGCCGCGCATTTTGTCGCGAAAATCACTTTTCCGACGGCCGCTGTACCCTCACCCGCCGGAAGTCCCTTGCCATCCGGACGAACATCAATATCGAGCCGGGTAATCTCCGCAGAAGTCGCTTTTCGTCCGAAACCGAAGCTGGTGGGCCAGGGAACCGTATCGGGTCTGGCAACGGATAGGCCGGTGAATTCTTTCCCGTTGGCGGGAAAACAACCATCCAGTGTAACGGCAACCAACGCGCCGACCAGACAGATGTAAAAGGGAGATTTTCTCATGTTTACGGTGGCTTACGTTAGAATTAGCTCCTGAAAAAAGCTGGGTAAGGGAAGCTCATTCGTAGGGAGTGGTTTTGTTGTATGAAGTGGTGAAGTTAAGACGAGCGTAAGTATGTACAAACAAATTGGAGGGATAGTAGCGCGGGTTTAGTTTACTACTGCCCTTCATGTTTACGTAGGTTTTGTCATGCTGACGAAGGAAGCATCTTCGGTAAGTGGATAAATAGCTTCAATCGAAGATGCTTCCATCGTCAGCATGACAAAAAAAACGGTCCTATTTTTTTTTCGTGAAATCAAATTCCGTTGTGTGAAGTCGGGTTTGAGAACCCGACTTCACGGAAAAAGCCTCAATATTCCCCCGCATTCAGCGTGCTTTTCGACAGAGCATACTTCCGGTTGACCCGGTCGAGCACCACGTAAATCGAGTCTTTGTTCTCGTTGATACCCGTCAGAATAACCCGCGAGCCGTCCGTTGTTTTGTACCACAAAATCATACGCTTCCGTTTGCCATCTTCCTGACGCGCTTCGGATTTTATCCCTTTCTGCCGACGAGTCGTACGGGCAATGGGCTCGATCTTTTCATATTCAGGACCAATGTTCGCCAGCGCTGGTTTGGGTATCCAGTTGTCGGCTGGTTTCTCGGTTCGGTTTGATTTCTTCGTTGCACTTTTGCCGGAAGCTTCACCGTCGCTCTCTCCACCTTCGCCCCGTCGGCCGGATGTTGGGCGGTATTTATCCTGCAAATACAGAACATGATTGACCGGATCGGCATCGTAGTAAAACACCCGCTGACCACCGGCAACCCCCGTTAGTTCGAACGTTCGGTTGAGGTCGCGCATGGGTGAGCCGCCCCCGTTCGAGAGGTCAAGCGGAACGGCTTTATTTACCTTAAAGGTAAACGTCGACCAGTTTTCGAAGGTGGCTTCCTGCCAGCGAACCGAATCCTGGGGTGAGTAGGGGATTTCCTTTCCATTTAGCCGAAAATCGGATACGGCATAATTGCCCCGTAGCTCCCGAACGCCTTTCTGGGCGGGTTGTTTGTAGGGATCGTATCGGAAGTTGACGTACTGAATCCAGAACAGAAGCACCAGGAAAATACCGATGGTTGCCGTTTTAAGACCGATACGGGCAAGTTTTTGCCAGGCTTTCGCAAACGACGGATAATAATGGGCAGGAATAGTAAGCTGTTCTTTGATAAGGAGGGTGTACAAATCCCGAACATAATAGACCAGCAAAAAGCCCGAAAGCAGCACGAAGTACGAGCTGTAACCATGCACACCGCCATCGTAGGCCAGATTTACGTAGACAATATCGGCCAGCGCCCCGAACAGGAGAACGGCCCCCCAAAAGGTCGTTGCCCGGAAGAATAACAACGCCCCGGCCAGCACTTCAACCACGCCCGTAAACACCTCATACCAGGGGACGATCCCAATGGAAAGCCAGTAGATTTTCTGGGCGGTCAGGTCGCCAAAGTTTGTGTTGAGCAAGCCCATTGACGGGTAAGGCAACTGCGTGGGGAGTAACTTAGTGAAGCCGAAGCCAATAATACCGATACCCGCCCGATACCGGACAACCACCCGAAGCCAGTAATACAACAGGTTATAATCGCGCGGTTCTGCCCGTCGAATCCTGACAACGGCAGTCCAGATCAGTCCAGCGACAGCCGAGACCAGGAATAGAAACACCCATTCGCCATAGCCCATCCAGGCGGGCCACCAGCTTACGCGGCCGAGGATGTTGGGCTGAAACCGCGCCACATCATATAAGTCGCGGTAGTGCAGATGGAGCCAGTCGAGCGAGAATACATTCTTGTACCAGCCCGGATTGGTGGGCAGCGACATGACGATGAAAAAAACAAAGGCGATGCGAAAGGCAATCTTTTCGCCCGGTGTCCAGATTGGGTAACGGTTGCTCTGCCGGACTTCGTCGGAAGTTTTTGGGCCGCTGGCTAATGACTTCGACGCCGACGATTCTGTATCAACTCGCCGGTTGTCGGTCAGTTCTTCGGGAGTGACCAGGCCTAGATCGAGTCGTTCGGGGTTTATGTTGGGGAGTGCCATAAGAAGGTTAGTAAAGAGTGAGCGTACCCCGACGACCGGCTTTGGCCGCTTCGTTCAGCAGGTATTTTTTGTTGACTTTGTTCAGGACGACGGAAATGGAATCCCGGCTTTCATTCAGTCCGGACAGGCTAATCTGGTTAGCGCCGGTTCGCTGGTAATGCAGCGTCAGCGTTTCGTTCGGGTAATTCGGGTTCCGGTTTTTCAGCGACAGCACCTGCCGGGTAGAGTCGATCTGGTAGCTGTAATAATGCCGCCCGGCTGAACCCGCCAGTTCATACGTCCGGTTGGCATCGTCGGTTTGAATCTGTTCAGTATTGGTTCGATCCAGAATAACCGGCCGGTTCGACTTGATGCTGATGGTGTTCCAGGTTTCAAAAACCACATCCTGCCAGCGTACGGAATCGGTCTTCGAGTGAGGCAGGGTTTCGCCCGCCAGGGTAAAGTTCTGAACTACATATAATCCAGCCGCACTGGGCAAACCGGTTGTTTTCGGGAATTGATACGGGCCACTTTTATAAGCCGCGTACGTTTTGTAGCCGTAAAGGAAAACGGCGAAGAAGATGAAACTGCCTTTCAGAGCCAGTCGGCCATACCGTTGCCAAGCTTCGGCGAAAACAGGTTTGAAGTGGTTAGGTAAGGTAGGCTGAGCGAGAGAAACCACCCGAAATAACCGGATTGCATCGAACGCAAACAACACCAGCGCGAACGTAATTAACAGGAAACTATACACAGACTCACCCCCTTCGTACGCCAGATTTGAGACAAAAACATTGCCCAGAAACGGAATGATAATCAGCGTACCAATGGCTGTTGTTTTCCGATTAAGCAGCAGTAGCCCGCCCAGAATTTCGACGAAGCCCAGGAAGGATTCATAGGAAGGGACAATGCCCAGACTGAGCGAAAACAATTTCCATGCCGTAAAATCACCATAGGGCGTGTTGAGGTTGCTGATGGATGGGAGCGGAGCCAGTAAGGGGAACAGCTTGACGAACCCATAGGCGAAGACGGCCACCGCCAGTCGATAACGGAGTATGACCCGCAGCCAGTAATACAAGGCGGTGTAGTCTCTCCGGTTCTGATCACGGTACGTCCAGATCAGGGTGCCTATACCCGCAATGACCGCCACCGCTGCCCAGTTGACAAACGACTCGGCCGGACCGAAAAAATGCGGGGCATAGCGCGCCAGATTGAACAGGTCGCGGTAGTAAAAGGCACCCCAGTCAATCGAAAGGAGGTCACGGTAGAACCGCCAGTCGAGCGGGAGGGCCTGAATGACGAAGTAGATAAAGACAAAGCGAAAGAGCGTCTTGTCCGTTCGCGTCCACGCCGGTTCGGATGGGGTAGGGTTATGGCTATGATTTTGCATAGTAATATATTCTATAGAATATATAGATTAATTATGTTTTGAATAGGTTGGAAAATTTAAACATAAGTCGTTCCGAATTGTAGGCAGGGCTGTTGGGCATAGTCTGTGACTATGTCCGAGTGTTATCCGGTCTCTGACCGGTCGGCTCGCCAGGACTGATACGCCGGTCAGAGACCGGATAACGCCAGGACAATAGTCACAGACTATGCCCAACGGCGCTTTCTTTTTGTCATTCCGAGGCACTAGGAATCTCAAGCTCTCCCAACAGGCAACTTTAAGATTCCTGGTGCCTCGGAATGACAAAAAGAAAAAACAGCTCTACTTCGCCGGTTCGTTCGCTCGCTGGGGTTGCGGGCTGATCACTTTACGCGCTTTCAGGTCAAACGTTTGCCCTTTGCTGATGAAGTAGAACGGGCCGCCGGTACTGTTCTGCCCCGATGGGTATTTGGCGCTGTTGGCAATATGGTTGGCTTCGTAAATACCCACATACGAGTTCCCGATGACCTCGAAGGTGTTCTGCTGCACCACAATGGCCGTTCCTTCGTCGATGGCAATGCCCAGTAATTCGGGCCGGGCTTTGATAACTTCGACCAGATCGAACTGACGATTCCGGCGCAGAAAGTGCTGGTCGATGGTGACGTTGTGGAGGAAGTCGAGCCCCTGCGTGTGGTCGCCGACCATGATCGAATTACCTTTGGTGTCGCCCCGAACCATGAACGAACCCTGGATGGTGGCACCGGCGGAGGTTCCGCCAATCACCCCACCCCGACTCAGCACGGCGTTGAACTCTTTATGGGCCAGCGTATTCAAATAAGAATCCGTCAGGCGCCAGTGTCGCCCACCCACAAACCATACACCGGTTGCCTTCCGAATGGGGGCCACAAACGTTTCCTGATTCGCCACTTTAGGGTCGCGGGTGTGCAGGATGGTGATGTTTTTGACACCCAGACTCGTCAGTTTTTCTTTTTCGCGCGGGGCACTGCTGGCCGATGAGTCTTCACCCGCCGTAGGGATAATCACGATGTTGGCGGCTGCCGGACCACCGGCCAGTTCGATGAATCGGTTCCAGAGATCGTTGCTCATGGCACCGCCCCCCACAATAACGAGGGCCCCTTTTTCGGGGCCAACCGTTTTGGATGATTGTGCCCTGAGCCCCCCGGCGAGCAGGGTCAGGATGAGAAGTGGTAAAACGAATTGCTTTTTCATGTCAGGAGTTTGGTTTCTTGTTATGAGGGAGTTAATACGCAATGGCCGAAGATAAGTTAATTCAAGTTGCTAGATGGGCGGTTTCGTACAACGGATTACCAATCCGTTGTACGAAACCGCCCATAAACTGATGTTAATACCCTTGATTCTGCGTCAACGCCTTATCCGCCAGAATTTCGCTGTTCGGAATAGGCAGCACGTATTTGGTGGCGTCGGTAATGCCCAGCACGGCGGCTGCTCGTCCGGTGCGGATCAGGTTGAACCAGCGGTCGGCTTCGAACGGGAACTCCACCTGTCGTTCGGTTTCGATGGCCAGCAACAGGGCGTCTTTGGTGGCAGCCTGTGAAGCGGGGACGCCCGCCCGGTCACGAACGGCGTTCAGGTCGGTGAGGGCAGCGGCTGGTTTGCCCAGTTGCGCCCGCGCTTCGGCCCGAATCAGGTACAGTTCGGCGATGCGGATAACATAAGCCGGGTCGGTGCCGAGCGGGATGCGGTAATAGAGTTTGCCGTACCACAAATTACCCGGAGGGCTGGTTTGCGCAATCAGGTCTTTCCGGTTGCCGCCTACGTTGGGGTCGTTGAGTAAAACAACCAGAGCCGCATTCGGTGCCCATTCCCGCCGACCGCTTAGTGCCGGGGGTAACCACCAGTTATAATGCCCGTTTTTGAATGAATTGGTATAAGCAATCTCAAAAACGGATTCGGGTGTTGCTGCCGCATTGTTCGCGAAAAAGGCACTATAGGGCTTGGCCAGTTTATAATTGGCGGCATCGTCGATGAGTTTGCTGGCATAGGTCTCGGCCTGTTCCCACTCCTGACGATAGAGGTGATACCGTGCCCGAATAGCCCAGACCGTTTTGCGGGTGATCTTGTTTCGGTTGGTCGTTTCGATTAATAATGGCTCGGCAGTTGTCAGGTCTTTCAGCACCTGTGCATACGATTCGTCAACGCTGCTGCGTGGAATGTTGGTGTTATCGGCCGGTGTTCGCGTTGCCTTCAAAATAAGTTGTACACCACCCCAGCCACGAATTAAATCGAAATAGGACAACGCCCGAATCGCATAAGCTTCGCCCAGAATCTGGTTTTTGCGGGTAGCCGTTAGCTGGGGATCGGTAATCGTCGGGACGGCTTCGAGCAGGTAATTGGCTTGCAGGATGGTTCGGTAAATGGCATTCCAGGCTGAACCTACATAGCCATTGTCGGCGGTGAGTTTACGGGCCGTAATCTCCTGCGGAGCCCCCTGCGAACCCGTCCATTGAACATCGCCACCCGATAGATACGCCAGTGCCTGAAAGTTTGAGCCGTAATACCCATCGCTTCCCAGGCGGTTGTACAGGCCGTTAACAGCGGCTTCGGCCGTACTGGCATTGGTGATGGCCTGCGATTGATCGACCTGCAAATCCGGCTGTACCGTTAAAAATTGCTGGCAACCCGTTAGCAGGAGGGTGCTCAGCAGTATGTTGACTATTTTTTTCATGAGGAGTAATGCTTGCTGATCAGAGAGTGAGGTTTAGGCCAAACTGAGCGGTTCGGGGTTGCGGGGGCGTGCCCAGATCGTAGCCCTGGGTGGTGGGATCGGCGGTGACGTTCACCTCCGGGTCAGGACCCTGGTAGTTGCTCAGCAGCCAGAGGTTAGAGCCGTTGTAATACACTCGTGCCGACGAGATGCCCACCTTACGCAATACGGCCTTTGGAATGGTGTAGCCAAATACGAGCGAGTTCAGCCGGAGAAACGACCCGTCTTCCACAAATCGGCTGGTCGGGCTGAGGTTGTAATTGTTGCCGATGGTCGTTACACGCGGCACATCCGTAATGTCGCCCTCTTTCTGCCAGCGCTTCAACTGATTTTTGTTGATGGCCCGCCGATCGTCCCGCGTCCCGCCCGACTCATGGAAGAAGCGGTTGTTGTTGAAGACCTTACTGCCGTAACTGAAATTGAAAAACACCGACAGGTCGAATCCTTTGTAGGCGAAAGTATTATTCAGTCCACCGAAGAATTTGGGTAGCGCACTGCCGTAAAACTGCCGGTCGGCCACGGTGATTTTGCCATCTTTGTTGACATCATCATAAACCGCATCGCCCGTTTTGGGGTCAACATATAATTGCCGGTAGACATAGAATGAGTGAAACGCCTGCCCCTGCGCCATGCGTTCGGCCGCGTAGCTGGCATCGACGGGAATGGATAGTTTTTCGATGCGGTTTACGTTCGCGGCAATGTTAAAGCTGGTAGTCCACTGGAAATTAGGCTTGTTGATGTTCTGGGTATTGATCCCGAATTCGAGCCCCCGGTTGCTGATTTCGCCATCGTTCCGGTAGATGCTGGAAAAACCCGAACTTTGCGCCAGCGGTACCTGAAGCGACAGGTCGTACGTGTATTTGGAATAGGCGTTGATCTCCAGGCCGATACGGTTGTTTAGCAAGCCGATATTCAAGCCAACGTTGGTTTGGCGGGTGGTTTCCCATTTCAGTTCCGGGTTGGCCAGTTGAACAGGTACGGTTCCCGGATTATCGAGGTAGTTGTTGCCCCCGCCCCATAAGCCGCGTGATGCATAGTTGCCGATGCCGTTCTGGTTGCCCGTCCAGCCAACACTGGCGCGGATTTTTAGATCGCTTACGACGTTAACATCCCGTAGAAAATTTTCCTGCTTGAGCTGCCAGGCCACCCCCGCCGACGGGAAATACCCCCAGCGATGCCCTTCGGCAAACTTGGACGATGCATCGGCCCGAAGGCTGGCTTCCAGGAAGTACTTTTTCGAGAAATTGTAATCGATCCGCCCGAAAAACGAGACCAGGTTGTACTGGTTGCGGTTGGAAGAGGAAGTCGTTACCGAAGCCGATGCGATCTGCTTGAAAGCATCCGACGGGAAATTGGTGCCCTGCGCCAGCGTCTGCGTCGACACGTTTCCCTGCAACGTATTGCCGGCCAGCGCCCCAAAGTTGTGCTGTATGCCGACCGATTTCCGGTACGACAATGTCTGTTCATTGATCCAGATTGTGTTTTTGCTGACGCTCGATGTGGCCAGCCCTTTGCTCGCGCTACCCCGGTTGGTCAGGGTATTCCAGTACTCGTATTCGTTGTAATCGTTGTAGTCGATGCTCCAGCTACTGCGGAGTTTCAAGCCGCTGGTAATGTCATATTCGCCATAAATGTTGCCGATGTAGCGGGTACTGGTGGAGTGCATATCGGTGTTGTTGATCAGCACATCGAGGTTGTCGAACCCTGCCCATTTGGCATAGGTGCCATCTGTATTGAATTTTGGCAGATAGGTCGGCGTGTGTAAAGCGGCCTGTAAAATGCCGCCCTGGGGTCCATCGCCAACGCGAGCATTGGTCCGGTTCGACTGAGAAAGGATGTTGCTGGTACCGATGCGAATTTTATCGGTAATATCCTGATCCAGATTCAGCTTGAAGCTCGCCCGCGAGAAGTCGTTGGTTCGTAGGGTTGCCTGCTGGCTCGTGTAGCCCCCTCCAATGTAAAAGCGGGTTTGTTTGGTGCCGCCCGAAACGGCCAGGTCGTAGTTTTGCAGCGCCCCCGTTCGGAAAATATCGTTTAGCCGGTCATAAGTGGGTTGGTCTTCCGGCAGGCCGCGACCGCCTTCCGAAACCGGCCGGAAGGGTCTTGTCGCTGGCGATTTTCCGTCGTTTGTCCAGGCTTCGTTAATGATGGTTGCGTGCTCGGGACCGGTGACCAGATCCCACAGCTTAGGTGCCCACGCCTGCCCAATGGATGCGTTCAGGCTAACCTTGGTTTTGCTGTTATAGGCCCCCCGTTTGGTCGTGATCAGTACCACGCCATTTGCGGCCCGTGCGCCATAAATAGCGGTGGCCTCGGCATCTTTCAGGATCGAAATCGACTCAATATCAGCGGGGTTAATGTCTGCCAGTGGATTGTTGGCCTGTCCCTGCGTCGTAATTTTCTGAAGTGACTGGTTGTTAACAAATACCCCATCGACCACATACAGCGGGTCGTTGCTCGCGTTGATGGACGTGGTGCCCCGGATGCGGAAGAAAATACCATCGCCCGGCACACCCGTATTGGCTGCCACCTGAACACCGGCCGCCCGACCCTGCAACTGCTGGTCGAAACTCGCTACGGGACGGTTTTTGATTTCGTCGGCGTTGACCTGCGTAATGGAGCCGACCAGATTTTTGCGATCCTGCGTCCCGTAGCCAACGACCACCACTTCGTTCAGTTGGGAAGCGGATTCTTTTAAAAAAATCTCAAGGGTATTTTTTGCACCAATTTTAACCTGAGTGCTCTGGTAGCCAATGGCCGAGATAATTAACTCGTCGCCCGTGCGGGCTTCCAGACTGAAAAGCCCTTCTGCGTCGGTTGTAGCGCCTTTTGTCTGATTCTTAATGACCACATTGGCACCGGGAAGGGGTTCGCCGTTATCGGTTCGAACGGTGCCCGATACACGCGTTGCGGTTGATTGTGCCAGCAATCCTCCGCAGGAGAGTAGCCACACTACTCCCGCAAATAAAAGTTTTTGCATTACTTTGTTCTGGTTATGTGAAAATGAGGCTTGTCAGAGCCTTGTTGTTAGCCAGCCGGAACGGTTGCCGCCGTTTCGGCTTTTTTATGCGCGGGCAACTCAGTTGCCGCTGACTTGCCCGCCGGTAATCGAATTTTACTTCTTATTGTACTTCCCGTACGCTCACCATACCCTGTATCGACTTCAGGCGATTCACCAGGAAGCCCTGCGCCCGCTGTTCTTCCCGCATCTGGACGGTGAGCAGGCCCGTTGCCTGTACCCCATCCCCTTCAAAATAGATGGCCCGAATGGTGTACGAACCATCCTGAGGTACGGTACTGGTAATGTCACTGACAAAATTCAATCGGTCGAAACCCGCAAGTTGATACGTCACGTGTGCAACGTGCCCTTGTGTATCGGGTAGGGAGGAGGTAAGAAAGGGGCGCATGGTTGGTTTGTGGTCGCTACTGAAAGCATTATATTGTTGATTAATTCTATTGATTTAGTAGGTGAATGTGTAGTTCACTGTAACTGACAAGGTAGTCTTGGGTGTGAATGATAGTGAGTGTTGGAAAGGTACATCGAGCCGGGGAGCCGGTCAATGGGGACTTAGCCGCAACAGCAGGGGTACATCGGCTGCCGACACATGCTCCGGTCTTCATTAAAGGAAGCCGTGATGGTTAGGGTCAGAATAGCCAATGGTTGTAGCGGGCTCATGGGTATTGAATGGGTCAATGACTGGTACTCTTTCTAATTGCTGGGCAAAGGTGAATAGTGGATTTTATTTTTCCAAAGAAAATGTAAAAAAATGATTATCAGATGATTACCTAATAGTCTATCGGGATTTAGGGTTATTCGCGTGTGCAAATAGTGACCATCAACAGGTAAACCGGCCTGAATACAATCGCTTAACTGCGTGTAAGTTTTAGACTTTGAGGGGATTACGGAGTTGCGTTGGCACATCTATTTATGGGCGAGTTGTGCCCGAATGCGGCTTAGCGAAGGACCTTTTACGCCTAAGTACGATGAGATATGCCCGAGCGAAACCCGATTCAACAGGTTAGGCTGGTTTGTGATTAAATCTATATAACGTTCTTCGGCTGTCTGCGTCAATAAGCTTTCCGACCGGAGTTGGTTCATCAAAAAGTATTGCTCCGCCAGGAGTCGGCCGAAGCGTTCCCAGCCGTGCGAACGCTCATATAGCTGTTGCAGATGGTCGTACTGCATCACAAACAACTCGGCGTCTTCCAGGGCTTCAATGATGTATGGGCAGGTTGTGCGGGTCAACAGACTTTTCAGCGACGTAATGAAGTTGTTTTCTGTCGCGAAATAGAGGTTGTGCTCCAGTTCGGTTTTAGGGTCGACGTAATAGACCCGAAATATACCTCTCACGATAAAGCCAATATGCCGACAGAGCGAATTGGGATTATTGAAAAAAGCGTGTCGGTTTACTGTTCTGGCTTGCCAGAACTCATGCCCGAGGGCAATGTCGGCGTCTGAAAGCTGGGCAAATTCGTGCAGTTGCTGGTGTAGGATTTGGTGTTGGGAGGAGGTCATGTTGTAGAGCTATTTTTCAAAAACGGCTATCACTTTTTAACATAGGTGAAAAATTGGCTAAACCAGACCTGCTACTTTTGGTTCATCAAACAAACACAAACATAGTCAACTCTTACTAGTATGAAAATTACCCGCAACGCACAGGCACATTGGGCAGGAACCGGCAAAGATGGACAAGGAACAGTAACCACCGCCAGTACTGTCCTGAATCAAACGCAGTATTCGTATAAAACCCGTTTTGAGGACGGCGTAGGCACCAACCCTGAAGAACTGGTAGCCGCTGCTCACGCTGGCTGTTTTGCTATGCAACTGGCCTTCAACATCCAGCAGGCTGGCTTTGCTGCCGATACGCTTGATGTGAATTGTGCTATTTCCCTCGAAGATGGCGCGATCTCCAGTTCCGTCCTGACATTAAAAGCCAGCATACCCGGCATCGACAAGGCAAAATTCGATGAGCTGGTCGATCATGCCGAACACAACTGCCCTATCTCGAAATTATTTAACACGATGATCACCGTTAACGCAACGTTGGCGTAATAAAAGTCTTGTTCATATAAAAGGCCAGCCCGTATCCGAGCTGGCCTTTTTTTAATATATCGTCAATACTGCTGCAAAATACGGTGAACTTCGCCAGGCAGGATGGAGGTTCGATTCATCTTTATGCCCTACAAAGCTCAATCTAACAAGCTTCCTTTCATAAACTGTTTTTCACTTTCAGAACGAAAGCCGTCGGTACTTCAACTATATCAGCAATTTGCTCAACGCTTAAGTTAGCTTTCTTCAACAAGTTACGAACGACTTCACGTTCTTTAGCTTCTTTAGCCTTACGCTGACCTCTGATATAAAGAACGTCTTTCTCTTCGCTAAAATAGTCGGCAATGCTATACATCGTTTTGTCGATTTGTGTTTGTAAGTTACGCAACTGTGCTAATATGCGCAATTGTTGAAAATACCGCTTCATTGCAAAATCGCCCTGCGCCGTTTGGTCTATCCGATCAATCACTTGCCTAACAACGGTTTCGGGGCTCTGCTGCTTAAAATCGGCCAGAATGGCCAGTACAACATCTTCTGGCTTTTCAGAGGTTAAAAATAATTGGTAATCAAGTTCAGCAAAGACTATGAGATTATAGTCGAAGGTTAGTTGCTCCTCTTGCAGTCGGGTTAGCATTCTAGGTTTCTCCGCGCCTACAAACAACACGTATTGCTGAACAGGAAGACCGAATTTCCTCCGAAGCATAACATAGTATTCGGCCATTCGATAGACCATTTCCGCTTCATCTGCCACCTGAAATTCAAGCTGCAAAATAAATGTCTCATTAGCCGAATTGGTGATTTTCTTGAGAACGTCAGGTTTGCGCTCTTTTGTATGTTGAATGTCATCCGGTACCTCCTCAGACACAACAACATTTATATGAAGGAGGTTGGTAATTATACCGGGAATAATTGCTTCTATATTCTCTTTGAATATTTTATCATACTGGCTAGCTGGCTTTTTATCTTTAGGCTGATTGGGCTTTCTTTGTTGCTTCATGTACCCAAAATAATAAAATAGTATAAAAAGATCTTATTTACTCATTGTTCAGAATGGGTTATAAAAAAAGGCCAGCCCGTTTCCGGGCTGGCCTTTCGTTTAATTGATCTTCAACACCGCCATAAATGCTTCCTGCGGTATTTCGACGTTGCCAACCTGGCGCATTCGTTTCTTTCCTTTCTTCTGCTTGTCGAGCAGTTTACGCTTTCGGGAAATATCACCACCATAACATTTGGCCAGTACGTCTTTACGCAGGGCACTTAATGTTTCGCGGGCAATGATCTTCTGGCCAATGGCCGCCTGAATCGCAATTTCAAACTGTTGGCGGGGAATTAACTCCCGGAGCTTTTCGCATAGTTTCTTTCCCCACTCGTACGATTTCGAGCGGTGAACAATGGCCGAGAGCGCATCGACTTTATCGCCGTTGAGCATCACGTCGAGCTTCACCATGTCCGATTCGCGGTTATCCATAAACTCGTAATCAAGCGAGGCATAGCCGCGCGAGATCGTCTTAAGTTTATCAAAAAAGTCGAATACTACTTCGGCCAGCGGCATCTCGAACTGAAGTTCAACACGGTCGGCGGTGAGGTAAACCTGGTTTTTAAGTAAACTCCGCTTATCCATACAGAGGCTCATAATCCCGCCCACATATTCTGACTTTGTAATGATCTGCGCCCGGATAAACGGTTCCTCGATATAGTCGATCAGGTTTGGTTCGGGCATTTCGGCCGGGGCCGATACTTGGAGCTCTTCGCCTTTGGTGGTCATCACTTCGAAACGCACGGAGGGCACCGTAGTAATTACGGTCATGTCGAATTCGCGTTCCAGACGTTCCTGCACAATCTCCATGTGCAGCATACCCAGGAAGCCGCAGCGGAAACCAAAGCCCAGAGCGGCCGATGTTTCGGGTTCCCACACAAGAGCGGCATCGTTAAGCTGTAGCTTTTCCATGGCATCGCGGAGGTCTTCGAACTCGCTGGTCTCTACCGGGTAAATACCGGCAAATACCATCGGCTTCACTTCCGAGAAACCCTGAATAGCCACACTGGCGGGGTTGTCGACCGTTGTAACGGTATCGCCAACTTTTACTTCTTTGGCCACTTTAATACCCGAAATCAGGTACCCAACGTCGCCACACTCGATCACATCTTTAGGAACCTGAACCAGGCCAAGGGTTCCTACTTCATCCGCAAAATATTCCTTGCCGGTGTTCATAAACTTAACCCGGTCGCCTTTGCGGATACGGCCGTTCTTAACCCGGAAAATAACCTCGATACCCCGGTAAGAGTTGAAGTGCGAATCGAAGATCAGTGCCTGCAACGGCCCGGCAGGTTCGCCTTTCGGAGCCGGAATACGCTCTACAATAGCGGCCAGAATTTCGGGAACGCCGATGCCTTCTTTGCCCGATGCCGGAATAATGTCGTCGCGCTCGCAGCCGAGCAGGTCCACCATTTCGTCTTTGATCTCTTCGGGCCGGGCACCCGGCAGGTCGATCTTGTTCAGAACGGGAATGATGACCAGGTCGTTGTTGAGGGCCAGATACAGATTGGAGATTGTCTGAGCTTCTGTTCCCTGCGACGCATCGACCAGCAGCAGTGCCCCTTCGCAGGCGGCAATGGAACGGGATACTTCGTAGCTAAAATCGACGTGACCCGGCGTATCGATCAGATTCAGGGTATAGGTTTCACCCTTATACACATAATCCATCTGGATGGCATGGCTCTTGATCGTGATACCACGTTCGCGCTCCAGATCCATATCGTCGAGCAGTTGGGCCTGCATGTCGCGGGAGCCAACGGTTTTCGTGAATTCAAGTAGTCGATCCGCCAGCGTACTCTTGCCGTGGTCAATGTGGGCGATAATGCAAAAATTACGGATGTGCTTCACGTTGTAATATAAGGTCGTCTAATCGACGGAGGAGTCTTTACTAATAAAAAGCAAAAATAGGCAAAAAAAACAAACGCCGGACTCATCGCGGAGCCGGCGTGTTCAATTACACTTCATCAACAAACTAAAATCTTTTTCCGCCGAAGCGGGAAAATTGCTGTAGGAGGGGGACTCGAACCGCCCACGGTGCAGTTAGCCACAGTACAACTCTGGTGGTCAACCCCAGTCGCCCTTGCGGGCGGCATTATGCTGCGTTTATCCTTTATCACCACCCCCGAGACAGGAGGGCACGTCTGCCAATTTCGACATCCTACAGTGTGAGAAAAGTTATCAAGAAGACCGGCGTGTGACCCCGCTCGATCAACTTGACAATACAAAGATAGTATAAAGTGAAGTTTCGTTGCAAATTCTCTATGAAAAAAAGCTAAAATTTACAAACGATTTAAAAAAAGGCTATTTTTGTTAGCACTCATCAAAAATAGCTTAAAAATGACCGAGAAAAATTTAGAAATTGATAATACAGATCTTAAAATATTGAGTTTGTTAATGCAGGACGCGAATATGGCCTATACCGAAATAGGCAAACGCATCTTTGTATCAGGCGGTACGGTACACGTCCGGATGAATAAATTAAAACAGATGGGTATTGTGCGTGGGTCGCAGTTGGTCATCGATCACGCCAAATTAGGTTGGGATATTAGTGCCTTTCTGGGCATCTATTTAGATAAAAGCTCTTTATACGAAGAAGTATCCAAACAACTGGAGAAAATCCCGGAGGTGGTCAATGTACATTACACTACGGGTATCTATAGTATTTTTGCCAAGATCGTATGTCGCGATACCCAGCACCTGCGCGAAGTCCTGCACGATAAAATTCAGAAAGTTAGCGGTATCCAGCGGACCGAAACGTTTATCTCCCTCGAAGAAAGCGTCAACCGCCCCATTCCCTTTGCGGAGGGGTAGGGGCTATGGGCATAGGGTATTAGGCATGGGGAAGATCATCAACTATTTTCCCTATGCCCGATACCCTATGCCCCCTGCTCATGAACCCTAAACCACCTTCCCGGTGTTATATCCATCAACAAATTATAATTCATGCAACCTAAAATTCATGCAACTACCGTAGTTGGCATTCGGCATAATGGGCATGTGTCTCTGGGTGCCGATGGTCAGGCTACGATGGGCAATACCGTTGCCAAAAGTAATGTTCGTAAAGTACGCGTCCTGATGGGTGGCAAAGTGCTGGCCGGTTTTGCCGGTTCAACGGCCGATGCCTTCACACTCATTGAACGCTTTGAGGAAAAACTCAATGCCTATGGCGGTAACCTCAAACGGGCCGCTATTGAACTGGCCAAAGACTGGCGAACAGACCGGTACCTCAGAAAATTGGAGGCCATGTTAATTGTCGCGTCTAAAGATGACCTGTTATTGGTTTCCGGTACGGGCGATGTCATTGAGCCGGATGCAGACGTAGCCGCCATTGGCTCGGGAGGTATGTATGCCCAATCGGCTGCTCTGGCGCTTAAGAAACACGCGACTGAACTATCCGCCGAAGAGATGGTTCGTGAGAGTCTTCATATTGCGGCCGACGTGTGCATTTATACAAACCATAATTTGGTAGTAGAAACGTTATAAGAGTAAGGAAGGCCTTATTTCGTTTTCTATATTTGTTGCGGATTGTTTACCTGCGTTATGCTAAAAGAAAACCAGACTGGCTACACCATGACCCGGCGCATTGCGTTCGGTTTTATTGTGGCTATGGTTCTCATCGCATCCGGTTTCGCCATATCATTCTATAGCTACTATCGATATGGAGGAGATATGCAGCGAGTACGTCATACATACGACGTAATCAGTGCCCTGGACAATGTGTTGTCATCGATAAAAGACGTAGAGACCGGTTCGCGGGGCTACGTTATTACCGGTGATTCAGCCTATCTCGAGCCGTATATTAAGGCGATGCAACTGCTTCCGGGCCAACTTGAGCATTTGCAAATACTGACGAACGATAATAAAGTACAGATCAAGCGTCGCCGTGTTCTGGAGCAACTGATCAAAGACAAACTAGCCATAACAGAAGCCCGTTTGGATATTTTGCCTTTCGACAGGCGTAGCAACGCAATAAGCGCGGAAAGTAAGCGCCGGATGGACCTGCTGCGTAAACACGTTGCGTTGATGATCGACACCGAGCGTGTTCTGATGGAAGCGCGAAACCGGCAGGCAGATAATTCATTCAGTAAAACCCTCAAAATTATCTTCGTCTTATCGCTGATGACTTTCCTGACCCTGTTCATTCTGTACCGACTGTTGGAGAAGGAATTGGCCCATCGGCAGCAAACAGCCGACAAGCTTTTGGCTTACGACTCGCAACTGCGCGGGCAGATTCGTCAGTTGGAAGCGTCAAACGAAGAACTGGAGCGGTTTGCTTTTGTAGCGAGCCATGACCTACAGGAACCACTACGTAAAATACAGTCCTTTTCTAACCTGATTACAGAGCGATATTCCAATCTATTCGATGCAGATAGTATGCTATTTATGAGTAAAATCTCAAACTCAGCGGAGCGCATGTCTAAACTCATCAAAGATTTGCTGAATTTTTCCCGTATTTCCAGCCATCAGGAGGAATTTAAAGTAGTGTCTCTTGGCGAAATTGTACAGCGTATTCTGGATGATCAGGAGCTTCGGATAAAAGGAAGGGATGTACAGCTGCAAATCGGTGACCTGCCGATTATTGAAGGTATTGGCAGCCAAATGGATCATTTATTTAATAATTTGATTTCCAATGCACTGAAGTTTCTTAGGCCGGATGTACGCCCACTCCTGCGTATTCAGTCTCGGGCAGTGGATAGCGAAACCTATCCGGACCTGATAGCCAATCGACGCTATTTTGAAATTTCTGTCGAAGACAATGGAATTGGGTTCGATGAAAAATATGTAGATCACATCTTTAAAGTTTTTCAGCGCTTACACGGCAAGAGTGCCTTCGAAGGAACCGGTATCGGCCTTGCCATTTGTAAACGCGTTGTTATGTACCACCACGGCTATATTACGGCGCGTAGTCAACCCAACCAGGGAGCTACGTTTGTAGTCGTATTACCCGAAAGCCAATCTCAACAACAATATGACCGACCAACTTCAGAAGCCTATTCATATCCTGCTAGTTGACGACGACGAAGACGATCGTTACCTAACACGGGAGGCATTTCATCAGCATTACCCAGCCAGCCGTATTTCTTTTGCTGAAGACGGTGAAGATTTGCTGGATTTTCTGCGGTACGAAGGTCGGTATAGCGGGGCGGCTCATTCGTTGCCCGAGCTGATTTTGCTTGACCTGAACATGCCCCGTAAAGATGGACGTGAGGCACTGCGTGAAATTAAAGCGAACGATGATTTTCGCCATATACCCATTGTTGTCCTGACAACCTCCGATGCAAAAGATGATATTGAAACGTCTTATTTTAACGGAGCCAATAGCTTTATCACCAAGCCCCCAACGTTTCAGCGGCTTAGCGAAGTTACCAAAGCGATTGGCCAATACTGGTTCAACGTGGTAACGGTTTGTGAACATTATGAAGAAGATTAACGTGGCGCAGGATTTTCCCTGCGCCACGTTACTTTCCGTTCAGCCCAACCAGCCCGACGAAAATCTTTTCCAATTCATTCGTCACAGTTCTATTTTGGCCGGGCGTAAATTTATTGACGAGTATACAAAAGCTCATGCGTTCGCCGTCCGCTGCCGTAAAGTAACCCGCATAAGCGCGAACGCCTTCAATGGACCCACTTTTGGCACGTATATTACCGGCAGCGGCCGTTCCGCGGGCCAGGCTCCGGACGGTTCCTGTCTGCCCAATAATGGGTATGGTTTCATAAAACTGGGGGAACGCTTTGTCCCGGCCCATAACGCTTAAGATGCCGGTCATGTTGTCGGCCGTTAGAGCTCCTACGGTCGACAAACCACTGCCATCCCGAATCCGAAATCCATCCGTCGAAACACCTTTGCTCTTCCAATAAGTTGTCAGAGCCTGAATGCTAGCCGCTGTGGATTTAACAGATTTATTTAGGGCAATGGCTGTTGTACGAAGCAGGGCTTCTGCGTACAGGTTGATACTCTGAAAGTTTGTTTGCTGAGCCAGGTCCGTCAATAAAGGAGATTTGTGCTGATTTAAAATGGTACGTTTTCCTGTTGAGTTAACCACCGTAGGCAGGCCACCGCCTAAAGATACCGGTGAGTTACTGACCGGTATGTTATCCTGAAGAAGTTGATTTTGTAAAGCAAACGCGGTAAAATAGGCGGGGTCTGGCAGGGAGCCTTTTACGCTGAATTCATTGGCCGGTTCGCCAAGTGGCACCTTACCCGTCAACCATTGCTGGTTCAGAAAGGGCGCTCCGTAGATATTTACCTGATCGCCGGTGTTGGCAGCATCGGTCGTAACGGTATTCCGGAAGTTCAGGTACGGTACGGGTGGATCGGTACGCAATACGCTGGTGGGCTGGCCAATAGATTTACCCGGACGGAAAAAGATACGGTACAGGTTCTCGTTGATATTCAGTGCACTTAGACTGGCTCCGTAGTAATTACCCAAGTCGCCAAATGGCCACGTATCGGGAGTTGTCAGGTCATCGTATAGGCTGGCGTCGCCCACAACCGTCCCCTGGATTCGGCGAATGCCCGCAGCCTTTACCGCTTCCGACCAACTTGCCAGGAGAGCTGGTAAGTCGTAATAGCCCGAAAATCGCCAGCTTCCCAGGGAAGGGTCGCCGGTGCCCCGGATGTATAAATTACCTGAAAGGGTACTGTCTTTGATCGTTCCATCGTATTCCAGCGTTGTTGTATAGCTGAAGTTGGGTCCCAGCACCGCAAAGGCTGTTGCCGTGGTGATAAGCTTTAAGGTGGAGGCCGACGGTAAACTTTGGCGGGCATTGTAGCCAATGAATTCCTGACTATCCCGTACCCGTCGAACAGACAAGGCAACCGTACCAAATCGAGCTGCCGGACTGGCCTGAAAAGCCTCGGCCTGCCTGAGCAGACGTTGAATAGTTAGGGTATCGGTGGGTACCAGTAGTTGCGAAAAGGCCTGTAAATGAGTGAGAAGAGTGAGTAAACAGGCTAGTGGGAAAACCAAAAAAGAAGTCAGGAAATTGGGGTTTAAGCGCATTTACGAACAGTTAGGCGATTCGAGGGGTATTTCGTACTTTTGCAAACTTACAAAATAGGCGCCACCCAACTTGGTCAAAAACCATCCGTCTTAAGATTTTGAATTAACGACACCGAATAGTTAAAGTTGCACGCATGAAATTATCATTTCTGGGGGCGGCCCGGCAAGTAACTGGCAGTATGTACTTGCTGGAACTGGAGGATGATTACCGCATCCTGATTGACTGTGGTTCCGATTTGGAGCGATCTAGTTCAAACGGTCAAACAACCCCCGCCGTTACTCATCCGGGATTTTTTCCGTTTGAGGCATCAAGCATAAATCTGGTCCTGCTGACGCACGCGCACGTAGACCACTCCGGCAATCTGCCCAATTTGTTTCGTGAAGGATACGAAGGGCAGATCCTCTGTACCGAACCTACCTTTGCGCTCACCAATGTGTTGCTGAAAGACGCGGCATCCCTGAATCAAAAGCGGATCAACGAACTGAACGCCAGTAAGAAACAGCGGGTAAAAGATCGACAGGTTCAGATGCAGAAAGATCTGTTTCTGGACAGGCAGGTTCGCGAAACCATGGAAAACGTTGTGCCCATCGGCTTTAACCGAAAGTTCAAGGTAGCCGACGGCGTCGATGTAACGTTTATTCCGGCGGGGCACCTGCTCGGGGCCGCTCACATCGTTATCAATGTCGTGGAGAACGGTGAACGGAAAAGTATCTGTTTCTCGGGCGATATTGGCCGCAAAAACTACCCGCTTCTGGTCGATCCCGCCACGGTGCCGCCAGTCGATTATCTGATTTGCGAAAGCACGTATGGCAATCGGCTCCATGAGCACCTGATGACGCCCGAAGATGCGCTGGCCGATATTATCCAGCGGACCTGCATCGACATTCCTGGTCGGCTCATTATCCCGTCCTTCAGTGTGGGCCGCACGCAGGCGTTGCTCTACACGCTCAACCGACTGTATACCGAACGGAATTTTCCGCCCATCAAGGTTTTTTCGGATAGCCCGATGGGTTTCGAAAGCACCAAAATCTACATGCAGCACATAAAAATGCTGAATGCAGAAGCCAGAGAGTTCTACAAGGAAAATGAAGCGCTGTTCGATTTTCAGAACTTTGAATTTCTGGAATCGGCAAAAGCCAGTAAAGCCGTATCCAACTACGGTGAACCTTGTATCATCATTTCCTCGTCGGGCATGGTTCAGGGCGGCCGGGTTGAATACCACGTTGCCGAGAACATCAGTAATCCCTATGCTACTATCCTGATTATCGGCTACTGTGCCGAAGGAACCCTGGGGTGGCGTTTGCTCAACGGGCAGCAAACCCTCAGCATCAAAGGCAAAGATCACCAGGTGCTGGCCAATGTTGAAAAGATCGACGTGTTCAGCGGTCACGGCGACCGAAATGACCTGATTAATTTTGTGAGCATGCAGTCACCCGAAACGCTCCGGAACATTTTCCTGGTTCACGGCGAGTACGAGAGCATGGAGTCGTTCAAAGCCACACTGGCTGAGGAAGGCTATCCGCAGGTGATTATTCCCAAAAAAGGCGAAAGCTTTGAGTTATAAGTAGCGGGGAGCGAGGAGTTAGGAGTGAGAATGGCTGACGCATTAATAGTAGCCGGACGGTACGCCTAACTCCTCGCTTCTCGCTCCCAACTACTACTTCATGAGAACATACCTCGATTTTGAAAAACCCATTGCCGACCTGGAGTCACGGCTGGAAGAGACCAAAAAGCTAGCTCAAACCAGTAATGTCGACGTTAGCGAAGCGGTCAATATTCTGGAACAGAGCATTGATAAACTGCGCCGGGAAATTTTTCAGAACCTTACCCGATGGCAGCGAGTTCAATTGTCCCGCCACCCGGACCGTCCCTACACCCTCGACTATATCTCGCTCATGTGCGATCAGTTCATCGAGCTGCATGGCGACCGTACCGTTCGTGATGACCCGGCCATGGTGGGTGGTTTCTGCGAACTGGGTGGGCAGACGGTGATGATGATCGGGCAGCAGAAAGGGCGTAACACCAAGCAGCGCCAATATCGGAATTTCGGGATGCCCAACCCTGAAGGTTACCGGAAAGCGCTCCGGCTTATGAAACTGGCCGAGAAGTTCAATAAGCCCATCGTGACGATGATCGATACGCCGGGAGCTTTTCCGGGTCTCGAAGCCGAAGAGCGCGGTCAGGGCGAAGCCATTGCCCGTAACCTGAAAGAGATGTTCATGCTTACGGTACCGGTCATTTGCATTGTCATTGGCGAGGGTGCGTCGGGTGGTGCGCTGGGGATTGCCATCGGCGATAAAGTGCTCATGCTCGAAAACACCTGGTATTCGGTTATCTCTCCTGAGAACTGCTCGACGATTCTTTGGCGGAGCTGGAACTTCAAAGAGCAGGCGGCCGAAGCTATGAAGCTGACTGCCCGCGATATGCAGTTGAATAAATTAGTCGATGAGATTGTCGAAGAGCCCGTTGGCGGTGCGCATAATGACCACCAGGCCATGGCGAACCATCTCAAAACGGTCATCCTCGACGCTATTGCCCAACTCAGTGCCCTCGATCCACAAGAGCGTATCAACCAGCGTATTGATAAATTCTGCGAAATGGGCGTCGTACTGGAGTAAGCCCTGAATCGCTATATCTTTATAAAATAAGCCGCTGGGAGAGTCTCAGCGGCTTATTTTATGATTGAATCTATTTCACCGGTTGCCAGCAAATCTCCATTATCTTCATATAGCTTACTTCCCCAAAGCAATGGCACTGCTTTGGGGAAGTAAGCTATGGCTATAAAAAATCTTCATCTCCCTGTAATATTTCGTGGACTTCGGCGACTAATAGGTTAAAAACCAGTCAATACGATGCGTACTGATAATTCGTCAACTCATAAAAATACCCGCTCCATCGAGATAAATCGTGCGATGTATGGAGGGTTCGTTCTGCTTTGTCTTTACTTCTTTCTAACCGGCTCCTATCAGGATGCTGCTGTCAATCTGGGCATTGGTTTAATCTTTGATCCTTTTGATCAGACAGTTCGCTGGGAAAATCGCCCACGCTGGCAGCGGGTTTGGCTTATTGTCCATTTGCTTGTGATGATAGGAATCGTTTTGCTGTACTGGAAAACATTTGGAGCCTAAGCGACATGAAAAAGAAGACTATTTTTCGCATGGTGCTAGCCACGCTTTTAGGGGCCGCTCTCGGCTATGGAAGCATCCGGGCGTTGCAAAACTCTTTCTCAACAGCAGTCCTGAAAAACATGGTGTATGCCAGCAGTGGTTGGGAAGACGCTATAAAACTGGTGAGTGTGCTGGTAGCCGCCTGGGCAGCGCTGCTGGTGCATGAGTTAGGACATCTGCTAACGGGTCTGGCGCTGAAATTTCGGTTTTACATCCTGGTTGTTGGGCCGTTGGGCATCCGTCGGAATCCCGATACCGACCGGGTGCAATGGTACCTCAATCGGGATGTCGGGTTGTATGGTGGGGTTGCCGGAACGGTTCCGCTCGAAACGGGCGATTCTCTTCGTTCCAAATTTGCCGCTATTGTTGCCGCCGGACCAATCGTTAGCCTCTTTACGGGTGCATTGGCTCTCTGGCTTGGCTACCTCGGGGCCAATGCACTTTCGGCTGACTCGTCGGCAGGGACACGTGTTGCCGTTTGTTTTAGTCTGGTATTTGGGGTGTTCTCGGGTATGTTTTTTCTGGCTACCACCATCCCCGGCCGATCGGGGCCATTTTTTACCGATCGCGCCCGGTTCTTTCGCTTGATGGGTGGCGGGCATCCGGCTGCGGTGGAACAGGCAACACTCGAATTGCTGGTGCATAGCCAGTCAGGACAACCGTATGCAACCATAAATCAGGAGCAGATTGCCTTGTTACTAAACGAGCCGGAGGCTTCGCTGAGGCTGTTTGCCAATATTATAGCTTACTATCGCCACCTTGATCGGCAGGAAATGATGAATGCGTTTGAGCACCTGAAGCAAGCCGAAGCCCTGCTCGATGACCAGCTGACCATGATGAAAATGGAGGTCTGGAAAGAACTGGCCTTTGCCTACGCCTATGTCGATCGGGATGTGAAACAGGCGTTAGCCAACTGGTCGAAGATCAAGCCTTCGCCCGATGAGTTTCCGACTGCCTATGGGTATCTGTTCTGGGCGGCACTGGCCCGTGCGCAGGGCGAATCGGTCGAGCGAATTGACGAGTGGGTAGCAAAGGGATTATCGGCGCTCCCAGCCACGCCCATTCGAAGCGAAGACCGGCTAAGATTCCAGTTGCTGACTAGCATGCGCAAGCAAAATGCCTTAATTTAAGCCACTTATCCCTTCGCTACCGCTCCCCATGTTGTCAGAGCAGGAGTTTGTTCGCCAGATTCGCCAGCATCAGAAAATCATTCATAAAGTTTGTCACCTCTACGCCGACAAACCGGAAGACCGTGAAGATCTGTTTCAGGAAATTCTGCTGAACGCCTGGAAAGCGAATCGTGCTTTCCGCCAGGAGGCTGCCTTTTCCACATGGCTTTATCAAATCGGGTTGAATACGGCCATTTCTCACTTTCGCCGGGAAAAACGAAAACCCGTTCAGGATGGTCTTGATGGCGCTTTACAACTGCCTGATTTTCAGGATGAGGTGGCCGAAGCACAATTTGCGGCACTTTATAAGGCCATTGGGCAATTGGATAAAATAGATAAAGCCCTTGTCTTACTCTATCTCGATGATTATGACTATGCCACCATTGGTCAGGTACTGGGTATCACCCCTAATTATGTCGGGGTTAAAATGAGTCGGATCAAGCAGCAGTTGAAGCAAACAGTACAACAGGATTAACGGATGGAACTCGACGAATTTAAAGCATTTTATCAGGCTCAATTTGAGCAGGTTCCGGAAAAGTCTGGACCTGATCTTGAGGCCATGCTTCAGCAGCGATTCCATTCGGCTATTGAGCGTATTATGCGAAACATGCTTTGGGAAGTAAGCAGTGCCTTGCTGATGATGCTGGTGCTGGCGGTTTTAATGGCGATCTGGTCATCCACTATTTTTCGTTGGGTGGGTCTGGGTTTGGTAGTTGTTAGTATTGTTCAGGTAGTTGCCTTTATCTGGCAATATCGCCAACTGGCCACCCGACTCGATCAGGCTACAGGATCGGTACGGAATTACCTACAGGAACTAGTTGACATCATTAGCCGATTTGTGAAGACCTACTATCGCTATTGCATGCGTTCGATTCCGGTAAGTGCCTTAGTAGGCGGAGCATTGGGCGTTTATATGGGTATTACCGATGATAGAACCGACCCGGCCGTTGCGGCTTTGCCAGCGCATCCGGGTATCCTCTTTCTGGTTATTTCTTTAGCGCTGGCTATCAGCACAATCATAGGTGTTTATTACCTTCTCAAATGGTACATAAACCACGCGTATGGCCGGTATCTGAACGAACTCAATCACTGTTTAAGTGAATTAGGCCATCCGGTTAATTGATTTGGTAATCGCTTGACTCAACTTTGCTATTCTCTTTGCTCATTTGTCTGCCAATCCGGGCTATCTTTGGCCCCGGTTCCTGTAAGGCCGGAACCGCAACTGCGAATGGAGTTTTTACCCAACAAATCAATACTCAAGAATCTTATTTTCGATCTCGGTGATGTAATCATCCCGATTGATCTGACCGCTCCCATCCGGAACTTCGCCATGCTGGCCAACCTGCCCGAAGACGATGTTCGTGCCCTCTGGATGGAACATAACCTCGTTGGGCAGTACGAAACCGGTGTAATCGACGACGAAGCCTTCCGGGCTCACGTCCGGAAAATGCTGAAAGAGCGTACCAACGAATCTGATGACTGGGCCGACGAAGTGATTGACACTGCCTGGAATACCATTCTGCTTGACTTACCAGTCGAGCGTATTGAGCGGATCAAAGAATTAGATTCAAACTACCGCTTGTTTCTGCTCAGTAACACCAGCCCCATTCATATCCGGCAGGTCAATAAAGTGCTTAAGGGAATGAACCAGCCAACGCTGGAAGAACTCTTCGAGCGGGTATTTTATTCCTATGAAGTCCAGTTGCTAAAACCTGCCCCCGAAATCTACCAGCATGTATTGAATGAGGCTGGATTAGTTGCCGAACAAACCGCTTTTTTTGACGATAACGCTGCGAACATCAAGGCGGCTGCTGAGTTAGGTATTCAAGCCGTACACATACAGCCACCGTTAACCATTCTTGACTATTTAAAGGATATTTGATTCTTTATGTATGATATAGGATGTATGGGTTTCCTGGCATACATCCTATATCATACATCTTTCTTTCTATGAATAAAAATACCCGTACCTACCTCCTGCATGGAGGTCTTTTTTTAATTACCCTGGTTACCACCACGATGGCAGGAGCCGAGTGGATGTATGGTAGCATATTTATTCCTCTTGAAGGGGTAAAACCCCTGGGGTGGTCTGAATTTGTCGCTGGATTTCAGTTTTCAATCCCTTTCCTCGCTATTCTCACCGTTCATGAGTTTGGACACTATTTCACGGCAAAGGCTAACCATGTGCGGGTAACGCTGCCCTATTATATCCCGCTTTGGCTGGGTATTGGGCAGAGTATTGGCACACTGGGGGCGTTTATCCGTATTCAGGATTTTATTAACAGCCGCCGTAAATACTTCGATATTGGCATTGCCGGTCCATTGGCTGGCTTTGCGCTGGCGCTGGTGGTGCTCTGGTATGGATTTTCCCATCTTCCCCCTGCCGAATATATCTTTAGCATCCACCCTGAATATAAGAAATGGGGTCTCGACTACGGGAAATATGCGTATCAAAAACTCCCGGAAGGCGGAGCCATTGCGCTGGGGGATAACTTGCTGTTTTCATTCTTCAAAACCTACATAGCCGACCCGGCCCGTTTGCCCCACCCGTATGAAATGATTCATTACCCGTACCTGCTGGCGGGTTATCTGGCGTTGTTTTTTACGTCCCTCAACCTTATTCCCATCGGGCAGTTAGATGGGGGGCACATCCTGTATGCCCTAATCGGGCGTAAGCGGTTTCAGTGGGTTTCTCCGGCCTTGTTTATCGGGTTTGTCTTTTATGCCGGGCTTGGCATGTATAAACCAACAGATTTTGCCGTGCCTACCAATGAAGCTTTCTTCTCACAATTAGGAAACTTTGGCTTGTACATAGGCTTCCTGTACCTGGCTTTTTCGCGTATTGCCGAGCGGGCCGAGAGTGGCTCCCGAATGACGGCGCTACTCGTTACCCTTAGTGTAGTAGCGGCACAACTAGTAGTTTCCTGGGCTCGTCCCGACATTGAAGGCTACTCGGGCTTCCTTGTTTTTTCCTTCGTGCTGGGCCGGTTTTTGGGTATTTACCACCCCGAAACGGAGCTTGAAGAACCACTAGACGCCAAGCGGCAAATACTGGGCTGGATTGCGCTCATTGTCTTTGTATTATGTTTTAGTCCACGACCCTTTTTGATTTCCTGAATTAAGTAAACCGATTTCCTAAATTTACTTATCTTACCGTCGCATATAGCTATGTCTCCTTTATCCTATGCGACTTTCTTCCCGACAGCTTTCCGATGCTGATATAATGACGGGTATCCGGGCTGGCGGTTCACAGCGTCGGCTCTACGAAAATAAGCTCTACGAAAAATATCAATATCTCATTACAGACGGCGTTCGCAAGCATCGGTTAACCGAAGACGAATGTGCCAGTGTGTATTCTGATACCGTCCTGGCGATGTTCGATAACATCGTCAGCGCCCGCTTTGAAGGCCGTTCGGAACTTAAAACCTACCTGTATCAAATATTTACGAATAAATGTGTTGACGAAATTCGTAAAAAGACGACTAAGCGTAGTAGCGTCCACGATGCCTTTTCGCTCGATGATTCACTCCTGCAATTGCCCGACGAAGCACGCTCGATTGTGCAGAAACTCATTGCGCAGAGTGATCTGGAAAAGCTCCATAAGCACCTGAACGAATTGGGTGATAAATGTCGATCCATGATTTTATCGTGGGGCGAAGGCTATTCCGACGATGAGATTGCACTGACTATGGGCTACAATACGGCCGCCGTGGCTAAAACCAGTCGCCTGCGTTGTTTGGATAAACTACGTGAACGTTTCCGCGATATACTATGAACACTGATCTGGAGACAATTGAAAATTATGTGACCGGCCAGCTCACCCCGGACGAGCGAGTACGTTTTGAGGCCGCTCTCCGTACCGATCCGGCCGTGGCCGAGGCTCTGGCTTTCTACATGTTAACGAAACAGGTGGCTGGGGAGCAGGCCCGCGAACAACGAAAAGCAGAACTGGATGCGCTCCGTAAACCCGCTTCGATGTGGAGTGTACCCATGCGCTGGGCCGCTGCCGCCAGCATTACTGTCCTGCTGGGGCTGGGCTGGTACTTTCTCCGCCCTACCAACTCCCCCGAGATGGCAACCCGCCTGGCCGACGATTATGTAGCCGAACACTTTATGGAGCTACCCACGACTATGGACGGTGGTTCGTCCGGGTCAACAACGGTCGATAGCCTGAAAACAGCTGTTGGGTTGGTCAATAGCGGTAAACTAGCCGAGGCCGACGCACTCTTTCTGGATATACTCAAGCGCCAGCCCACCAATGATCGTGCGTTAAAATACGCTGGTATTGTTTCCCTGCGCCAGGGAAATTACGACCAAGCGATTACCCTGTTTCACCGACTGAGCGAACGGACAGACCTCTATAGCAACCCCGGTTTATTCTACGAAAGTCTGGCACTGTTAAAGCGCGGACTACCGATGGATAAAGAGCAAGCCAAAAAGTTGCTTGACGAAGTGATTACCAGGAACTTGGACGGGAAAGCTGAGGCCGAAAAGCTAATAAAGTCATTTTAAACCCGCTCACCGCAATGTACCTGATCATCATCCTGCTAAATCGAACTAGCCGTTCCATTTTTGGTGGTTTACTCTTTTTAGTTCTTATAAACTCGCTAAGTAGCTGTAAATTTTTCTGCAAACAATGCTGTGAGAAGTCCGTCGAAAAACCTTGGTATTCGTCGGCGAATTTGCTTCTGCCAAATACGGTCAATGATACTACCATACGAAAAGCTATTCGCAAAGCGGCTGAAGAGGCAGGTGGATCGTTGGCAGATGATGACATTAGGATTCGTCGTTGCCCTTGTGACTCGCTGGTCAACCTGGAATTGCCCCCCGGCTGGATTATCGAAGGACATGATCCTGGTGGCGTTGCGGTTCGGTCTCCCGGTGGTGGGCAGTCGGGTGGAGTTGATTTACCGGGCAGCGGTTCTTTGACAGTGGGTTTAAACTTTCTAATCAACACATACGATCCAAGTCAGCAGACAGACAACCGGGAAGTTGCTGGAAGGGGCTATGCCGGTAAGGGTATTATACCGCCTGACAATCCGGCAACCTCGAAACAAATAAAGGTTGCTGTCTTTGATTCTGGTTTTTTGCCTGGTGCCAATTATTTGTCCGACAGTTACCTGTTATCAACCACTTCCTGTACCAACGATGCGCTTGATCCTGCCAAAACAAACGCCCTTGGCTGGAATTTTACAATAGAAGGCGACGAAAAAACGACTACAGACCTAACCCCGGTTCATCATGGATCGCGGGTAGCGAACCTGTTGGTCAGGCAGTTTAGTAACAGTAATATAGTGCCTAAAATTGTACCTATGAAAGTGCTGAACGGGCATAATCAGGGGGATCTGTATGGACTCATGTGTGCGATGAAGACGGCCCAGAAAAACGGAGTCAAAGTGTTCAATATGAGTTTAGGCTACTATGGAGGATTGGATAGCCTGTTCAGGAAGTACATCGCTGAAGCGCATAGGGCTGGTATCTGGATAATTGTTGCTGCCGGTAATCATCTGGTTGACTCGACGAGTCTAAACCGGGATCTGACCACCTTGAATCCCCAGTTCTACCCGGCAATGTTTGCCGCCGAGTTCGACCGGGTAGTTCCGGTAACAACCGTTTCAAGAGATGTCAACGGTCTGGTAGTCGCCTGTATACGGCAGAACTATGCTAAAGAATATGTAGTGGGTGCAATGGACAATTCGGTACCCTGTTATTTTCGAATGCATGACGGTCCTGGTAGCTCAGTCTTGGACATATATGGAACGTCTTACGCGTCACCGGTCGTAGCTGGGTGGATAGCCCGCAAACTGGTTGAGTCGCCGGGGGTGTTGAACAGCCGGGCTGACATTTCTGGTCAGATTTCGAATACTAACCAGGGAACCGGCAATCAGGTCATGGCAAATAAGTACATAAAGTCATTACCTTAACGGAGTGGAATAGTATGTGGCGTACGCTGGTTTTGGGGTTAGTCTTGTTGCCTGCGCTTGTTCGGGCGCAGTGCCCGACTATGGCTCAGCGGTATAGTCGTTTGGTTGACCTGTCTGGATTGCCAACACCTCGCCAGATCATATCGAAATCAGCTGAACTGGAAAGGCAATCCCGCAACTGTCGGACCACCAATGATTCAGTGTATGCTAAAACGCTTCACATACTGGGGCGTTCGTACTGGTATGCGGGTAGTCTGGATACTGCCATTGCGCTCACCCGGCGGGCTATTGCGGTTAACCAGATGAAGGGGCCTGCTGTACGGAGAGCCAATCTGGTTCATAGCTATTACAACCTGGGCCGTATCTATGGCGATAAAGCTGATTACAACCGGGCTATACAAGCCTTTACGACCGCTATTGCCATGGCCAGAAACTATCCGGAGAAGTGGGCTTCTGGTGCTAGCGCCTACGATGAGCTTTCGTACATATACTATAACATTGGCGACTACGAGAAAGCCGTCAACGTAGCTCAGGAGGGTATCCACCTGTCACAGAAGGCGAAAGACCCTAAGATGACGGCCAATACACTGGTTCAGCAGGCTCAGTCCCTTATAGTCCTTGATAATTTACCTGCTGCCATTGCTGCTCTTCAGAAAGCACTACGATTGGCCAAACAGATTAATGAACCGGGTATAACAGCCAATGTCTATTCGCTGTTGGCTGATGTGGCCAACAAACAACAACTGGCCGGTAGGGCTATTCAGTATTATCACAAAGCTATTTACCTGAATAAACAAGCTAATTTTCGACACGGGTGTTTCCAGTCACTCACAAGTCTTGGGCTGGTGTATGCCAGGAAGTTACGGCAATACGATAAAGCGTTGGCTAGTTACAAACAGGCACTTGAGTATTGCGACGATACGGGGGGGCGGTTGGTGCTTTTAAATTGTATTGGCAAAGCACAGCAGGATTTGACACACTATCAGGAAGCACTGGGCTATTATCAGGACGCATTCCGCCTGATAGATCCTTTGGTAGACAGCGTTAGTTTTACATCCAATCCTGACAGTCGATCTATCAAACTATCAGCCAATAAAGAATACTTATTGAGTCTTATTCGGGACAAGGCTGATACCTGGCTCGACTATGCCAAAGCAACAGGAAACGACCGGAAACTGCTAAAAGCGGCCCTCGATACATACAAAGTTGCCGACCAGATGATTGACTTTATGCGGTGGGAGCATACGGGTCAGCAATCGAAGTTGTTCTGGCGGCAGAAGACGCGGAGCATGTACGAACGCGCTATTGAAACCTGTTTTTTACTGGGCGATGTCGAACAGGCCTTTCGGTTTATGGAAAAGAGCCGGGCCGTTATGCTGACCGATAAGCTAAACGAACTCGGTGCCCGGCAGCAACTAACCGAGGTACAGATTGCACAGGAACAACAGTTGCGGCAGGCGGTCAATAATCAGCAAAATACATTGGCCAGCCTCCCGTCCGACAATGGACCGGCCTATAACGTAGCCCGGATGGCTCTTTTTGCTAAACAGGATAGCTTGACTACGTTTTTGAAGAACCTTGAAGCGTCGAATCCGGCTTATTATCAGTACAAATATGAAAACCAAACTATAGCACTCGCTGATTTAAAACAGTACCTGAAGAAACAATCCGGTTCGCTCGTTACGTATTTCGTTGGCGATAGTGCCCTGTACTTAATGGCGGTTACGAGCGATAAAGCTGTTTTGAAGAAGCAACCCATCAAGGCGTATGCAAAAGCTCTCCATCAGTTCGCTGAGTTGCTAGCTAACCCAGCAGCGATGAGCAGACGCGACGATGTAAATCGGTTTTTGGGACTCAGCAACGACTTGTATCGTCAGTTACTGGCTCCATTCGGCTTGCCAAACGGACGGGTTCTGGTATCGCCCGATGGCTTTTTCGTGCCGTTCGATGCCCTGAGCCGTTCGCCCGATAAAGCAGATTTTGCGGTCAATGACTATGCATTCAGTTATGTGTATTCCGTTGGCCTACTGTTGAAAAATGGAGGGAAACAGATTCGTGGAAAGGGTTTTCAATCGACCGATTTTCTCGGCGTAGCCCCGGTTGAGTTTGCTTCCGGCCTTAATCAGGTACTCTTGCCCCGCTCCGACGAAGCCCTGACTCCCATTGCCGGGCGGTTTACTACGTCGACATTACTCACGCATGGTAAGGCTACAAAAGCTTCTTTTCTGAGAAAAGCCGCCAATGCTCGCATCATTCACCTATTCACCCATGCTACCGCCGATAGCTCTGACCGGGAGCCGTCTCTCTATTTCGCCGACTCAACCTTGCAACTCTCCGACCTGCGTGATGGCGTATTGCCCAACGCGGAGCTGGTGGTGCTGGCGGCCTGTAAAACCGGTATTGGGGCCAACCAGCGGGGCGAAGGCGTGTTTAGTCTGGCGCGTGGATTTTCAGCGCTGGGCGTACCCAGTGTGCTGACAACCCTCTGGAGCGTTCAAAACGAAGCTACCTACCAGCTAACCGACCTCTTTTATGCCTATCTGGATCAGGGTTTACCCAAAGATGTAGCTCTGCAACGGGCCAAGCAGGATTGGCTCAGCACCGCTGAAGGAGAAGACCAACTGCCTAATTACTGGGCGGGTCTGATCATAGTCGGAGATTCAAGACCACTTGTTCATCTTTCGTACAGTCCCTGGGTCGGTATCTTATCTCTACTGGTTATGATTGGCCTGGGTGGAATCTGGTTCTGGCGGCAACGGGAGCGACGTGTTATGGCTGTATTTTCAACTGCTCACTCAGCTTAAATACTTCCTTCAGGCATTTTGCGGTGAGTACGGCATCTTCCAGTGCATTGTGAAACCCGTCTTCGCGGGCAAAGCCAAAGTAACTGGCAATGGCCGTCAGACTCAGGCGGTCGGGTACTTTGCGGCCGTTGGCTTTCAATACGCGGAAAGTAAAATAGGCCAAGGTGTGCAGATCGAGCAACACGCGTGAATAAGGCCACTTTTGCTTCTCATAGCGGTAGGCTTCCTTCAAAAAGTTGATATCATTGATCACACTCTGCCCGCAGACAATCAGGTCGCGCAGGTAAGGCGTTCGGTCCAGTTGCCCTTTGGGCACCCGCAAGCCAAGCTGGGTACAAATCCACTCTTCCATCTCGGGAAGTACGTCGTAGATCATGGGAGCGTCTTCCAGTTCTGCCAGCGACAGATTGTGGATTTTCTCAGAAGAGGACGAGAACGCATCTTTGTTTTCGGGATAAACATTGGTGAGGTACTGACCGCGCTCTATCCAATTGTCGTCAAAAAGTACCGCACCAATTTGAATAATCTCGTTATAATCCGGTTCGGGGCCGGTCATCTCCAGGTCAAGAACTAAAAAAGGCATGTTATCAGCTAAGGTTTCGTTGGCGTAAAGTTGAATGCAAAAATCCGCATTATTAACTGAAAAACTATCTGACAATTTTTCAAAGCTGGAATTATTCAGACTCGTTCGGGGTTTACCTGATAACTTCGACATTGAAACCCCGGTAGCTCGCTATCGGGGTTTATTATTTTACGGCGTACCAAAGGAGTACTTCGTTAAGTGACAAGGCTAAGGCTTTACGCCAATCGATCAACTAGTTTGCCAATGTCACTGCTTACCTGCTGAATAAAAGCTAACTGCTCGCCCAGCAATGGATCTGCCGGGGCAGAGTCAGGAACCGCCGGGCTCGTACCCGTAGATTCCTGAACCGGACTTTCTACGGATATGCCTAACTGGCGCAGGCTTTCGTTGAGGGCAAATAAAGCCCGCTTAATCGGGCGCAGGAATGGGGCCGGAAAAACTTTGTAGTCGGTCGTAAATTGGGCAGATGTAATTGTGGCGACATTAGCTGACAGAATGTGGTTCAGCACCACGAATTCATAAATGAGCTTTTCGTTCCGTTGTTTGTGTTTGGGCTCCGAGAGCATTCGATCGAAAGCCGCCGATAAATTGGCCGACGTGACATACACTTCCTTACGGGCCAGCTTATAATCGACCAGACTGATATTCTGACCGGACAGGCTGTCGAATAGCAATTGCAGGTAGCGGATATTGGCCTGTAAAATGGCCTTCATCGGTTTGGCTAACTGATCGGATTCCCACTGCGGAAAAACGAGATAGCCCGTTACCAGCGCTATGATACCCCCCAGCAGTGTATCGAAAAAACGCTCCTCGGCTACCCCTAAATAGCTGACCCCCAAAAAGCTAAACAGCAACAGGACGAACGGAGTCACGCAAATAACCATTACAATGTAATTGATGCGTTGCGCGCTGTAGGTGCCGAGCATAAACAGCACCATGAACCCAAATTGAACCTCCCGGTTCGGGATGAAGGTTAGAATCAGTACGCCAAGAATACCCCCGGCCAGCGTACCGCTGATGCGTTCGATGTTGCGCTGCTTGGTCAGGCTGAAGGCCGGTTTCAGAATCACCGAAATCGTGAGTAACACCCAATAGCTATGATGGCCGTAGGGAAGGAGTTTGGTGATGACGTACCCGAGCAGCATGGCCACCGCTACCCGCACCGAATGCCGGAATACCGATGAGTTGAGGCTCAGATTGTCGAGATAAGATTTCAGGTCGATTTCCTGATGCGTAACGAAACGCCCGTATTCCATCTCCTCGTTATTGATCGGATTAGCGGTTGGCGAAGCCAGATTTTTTTGAAGGGCCGTTACCCGCTGGCTGATGGTACGTAAGCTGACCAGCACTTTTTTGAGCACCAGCGTACTGCCGCCTTCATCGCCGAGTGCGTCTATACTGCGCTTTAATTTATCCAGCCGGGGGGTAATATCGACTGGTTTGTGGAACGGAACGGGTAACTGAATGGCCAGCCCGATATGGTCCAGCTCGACGGAGAGCCGTCGTATAGACCGGGAAATGTGTTCCAGCACGCCCGAGTTGCCGAACCGCTCCCGAATGTCGGAGTAGTCATAATACATGGCAATGATCTGCTCATACAAATCGACCACATCCACAAAGGTGAGCAGCAGCAAACGGCCCGTACGCGTTGTCTCGGTCACAATTCGCCGACTTTTGAACAAGACCTCCCGTACGGCATCCTGCTTTTCATTCACATCGACCTGCTGCGCAATCAGCCGACGGTAATTGTCATCCAGTGCCGTTGAGGGGTCATAAAAATCAGCTTTTATGGCCATGAGTTTTGCCATTTCGTGGATACACTGGCCCAGTGCCTGTTGAGCCAGCCGGTAGGGTTGCAGCCGGGAAGCCAGCAAACTAACCAGGCTATACCACACGCTTCCCGACAGCACCAGCGCACTTTCGTGAATAACACCACGGGCATCCATGGGCCGGTCGATCATCAGAATCATGATCAGCAAAGCCGCCGTACCTACCGATGTGGCCCGGCTTCCGTAGATGGCAAACATGGAAAAAAAGAACCCGAACAGCAGAATTTCAACGCCCAGGGTGTACTCGTTCATCCGGGCGAAGCCTGTAATAAACGTTACAAAGAAACTAATGACAGCACTAATAGCCATGCCGTTGCGCCGGTGCATGACCGGGCCGGGAGCATCGCTCAGGCTCACGTTCAGCGCTCCCAATGACATAGCCATACCCGCCTGTAACTGCCCGAACTGCGAGAGCAAAAGGGACGGCAACAGGATCGACAGCGTGATCCGCAGACCATCCGAAAAATACTGGCTCGACAGAAAATATCCGACTTGCCGACTACGCTTGTTCATACATGAATGGCCTTTCCTGAGAAATGCACGGAGCAATCAGGCGTCAAGGGGCTGCAAACCCGTTTTACGTTCACCGATCTGCTGCCGCCACATGGCGTAATATAGGCCCTTTTGGGCAACCAGTGCATCATGAGTACCCGTTTCGACAATTTTACCTTTCTCCAGCACAAATATAGTGTTGGCATGAAGGATGGTAGAAAGTCGGTGGGCGATCAGGATGGTGATCTGCTCGTTCAGGGCCGATACAGACCGAACGGTATCCGTAATTTCTTCTTCGGTAAGTGAATCCAGGGCCGACGTTGCTTCATCAAAAATCAACAGCCGTGGATGCCTGACCAGGGCGCGGGCAATGGAAAGCCGTTGTTTCTCTCCCCCCGACATTTTCAGCCCTCCTTCACCAATTTGGGTGTCCAAGCCGTTTTCGGAGCGGGCCAACAGGTGGTCGCAGGCGGCTTTATCAAGGGCGTCGAGCATTTCGGCTTCCGTGGCGTCGGGTTTTACGAACAGTAGGTTTTCACGGATGGTGCCCGCAAAGAGGTGCGTATCCTGCGTAACGAAGCCAATCTGACGGCGCATCGGGTTAAACCGAATATCTTTGGTTGAAATGTCATTGTAATATATTTCCCCATCGACAGGCCGGTAAAGCCCGACCAGCAATTTCACCATCGTCGATTTCCCGGATCCCGACGGGCCAACAAAGGCAATGGTGTCGCCCAGCCCGGCCTGAAAAGAAACCCCATCAATGGCGTTCTGACCGGCACCTTTATGTCGGAAAATTACCTCTTCGAAACGTAGGCGCTCCAACGGCCCCACTACCACCGGCGATTCCGGATTTCGTTCAATGGATTTTTCCATCAGCTTGCCGAAACTATGCAGTCCGGCTTCGGCTTCCCGGTAAGCCAGGATGATGTTGCCCAAATCCTGTAAAGGAGTGAAGATCGCCACTGAAATGAACTGCATGGAAATCAGTTCGCCGGTGCTTAGAATATTTCGGAAAATAAGCCAGAGCAACGTAAACAGAACAGACTGTTTAAGAATGTTCAGCGTGGTACTTTGCCAGAAGGAGAGGAGCCGTACCCGCTTTACCTTGAACATTTCGAGGTCGAAAATACGGCCGGTTTGTACCTTGAGTCGCCGGATTTCGGGGAATGTGAGTCCCAGGCTTTTGATGAGTTCGATGTTGCGTAGCGATTCGGTAATAACGCCCGACAGCAGGGCCGTTTCCCGGTTTATGGAGCGTTGCGTCGTTTTGATCTGGGTGCTCAACGTACCCGTCAGCCCGCCCAGCAGCAACACGCCGGTTAAAAAGACCGGCACGAGCGCCCAGTGTTTCGTTACGGCATACCAGATCAGAAAACCAATACCTACAAGCGAGGAAAACAGAACATTGACGAAGGAGTTGATGAACTTCTCGGTGTCGGTGCGGACTTTTTGCAGAATGGACAGGGTGGCACCGCTGCTTTGGTCGCCAAACTCCTGATAGGATAACCGAAGGGTTTGTTTAAGGCCGTCGTTGAAAATATCGGTGCCAAATTTCTGAACAACCAGACGGGTGAAATACTCCTGAAAGGCTTTGGTGATATTCGACAGGACGGCCACACCAACGGCGATAGCCAGCAGCCATAAAACGCCGTTTATTTTTTCTGAATCCGTTTTTTTGCCCGGATTGGTGGCGTATTCGTCGATCAGTTTCCCGAAGATAATGGGGTCGACAAGGGCTAAAATCTGGGCGATACCCGCCAGTACCAGCGCGAGTATGGCCAGCCAGCGATACGGTTTAAGGTACGTCCAGAGAATCGACATTAGGAGTGGTTATTTAGTTATTGGTTATTATTTATTGGTTAGTAGTCAATGAGTTATTTGGTAAAAATGCCTGAATTGGGTTCAGCCTTTATACCGGAATAACGATTAACCAATAACTTTATAACTAATAACCTCATAACCAATAACTAAATAACCACAAGTAGGTTATTGATCCAGTTGGTCAATACGGGCTTGGTGGCGACCGCCTTCAAAGGGTGTGTCGAGCCAGATCTGCACTAAACGGAGGGCCGTTTCTTCGCTCATCATGCGCTCACCGATCGACATTACGTTGGCGTCGTTATGCTGGCGGCACAGGCGGGCCGACTCTTCATTCCAGCACAAACCGCAGCGAACCCCTTTAATCCGGTTCGCCATGATGGCTTCTCCGTTGCCGGAACCACCCAGCACAATGCCCCGGTCAACATCGCCGGCGGCTACAGCTTCGGCCACTGGGCGGATATAAACAGGGTAATCGACAGAGGGTGTTTCGGCATACGTGCCTTTGTCAATAACCTCATGACCGAGGTTGGTGAGATATTGTCGGATGGCTTCTTTATAACGGAAACCAGCGTGGTCGGAGCCTATGGCAATTTTCATGATAAACGAAAGGATGAAAACAAGGGCCAAAAGTAGCAGAATACTGCGCCAAGATGAAACCTTAACGGACTAAACTTGTTCCAAAAACAGACTGGCGGTAATTTGCAGCCCGTCAAGACAACCGACTATGATTCCAGCTACCAATCAGCGTCCACCGGCTACCATCCTGTTTATCTTTGGGGGAAGCGGTGATTTGAACCTTCGCAAACTGACTCCGGCGCTCTACAATCTATACCTTGATAATTACCTGTCCGACCGTTTTACGGTGGTTGGGTTAGGACGAAGTGACTATACGGATGAGTCGTTTCGGGAGCGGTTACTCGAAGGGGTTCAATCGTTTTCGCGCCGTAAAAATGGCCCTGACGATATTTGGGCATCGTTTTCCAAGACGATCACGTATCTGCAAATGGACGCAGGTGATGCCGGAGCCTATACGAAACTGAGTAATTATGTGTCGGCGACAGAGGAGGAATGGGGCGTACAGGCCAACATCGTTTTCTACCTCGCCGTAGCGCCCCAACTGGTGCCGGGCATTGCCACTAACCTCGGCAAACTGCCTCTTTGCGGTGAAAAATCCAGGGTTCGAATTGTGGTCGAGAAACCGTTTGGTCACGACCTCAAAACGGCGCAGGAACTGAACGGTCTGTTGGGCGGCCTGTTTGCCGAAGAACAGATTTACCGCATCGACCACTATCTTGGAAAAGAAACTGTGCAGAATATTCTGGCCCTTCGTTTTGCCAATTCCCTGTTCGAGCCCATCTGGAATCGCCGGTATGTTGCCTATATACAGATAACCGCTTCCGAAACCGTTGGTCTGGAAGGAAGGGGCGGCTACTACGAAGGGTCGGGCGCACTGCGCGATATGATCCAGAACCACCTGCTTCAGGTGCTGTGCATGGTGGCTACCGAAGCGCCTATTTCTTTTGATGCCAATGAAGTGCGCAACAAAACCGTCGATGTACTGAACGCCATTCGCCGGATAAAGCCCGAGCAGGTGAACGACGTAGCCATTCGGGGGCAGTACGGCCCCGGCCAGAAGGATGGTAAAGCGATTCCGGGTTATCGCGAAGAAGAAGGCGTAAAGCCGGATTCCAAAACGGAGACCTTTGCCGCCGTGAAGCTGTTTGTCGATAACTGGCGTTGGGAAGATGTTCCGTTTTACCTGCGTACCGGCAAGTCATTGCCCGAAAAGGCCACCGTTATTACGATTCAGTTCAAACCTGCTCCGTATTACGCCTTCCCCGAGGAAGCAACGAACGGCTGGCAGTCCAACCGCCTGACCATCGGCATTCAACCCGGTATGGATATTCGGTTGCGGTTTCAGGCCAAACGGCCCGGTCAAACGCTCGCCATCGACCCCGTCGAGATGGTGTTCAGCTACAAGGATGCCTACGAAGGACAGGAGCCGGAAGCCTACGAAACGCTGCTGCTGGACGTCATGACCGGCGATGCGACGCTGTTCATGCGCGCCGATCAGGTCGAAGCCGCCTGGAAAGTCGTAACGCCCATTCTGGAAGCGTGGGAAGCCGAAACACCAGAATTTCCAAATTACGAACCCGGCTCGTGGGGCCCTGAGGCCGCTACGCAACTCGTTGAGAAAGACGGTTTCTCTTGGCTGATGAAATAACCAAAAAACATGACCAACCAACTCGCTGCCCTGTTCGTCGATGATAACAACCTGCCCTGGGAGCCGGTAGCCGACGGTGTAAAACGTAAAATCATGACCTACGATGACAATCTGATGATGGTCAAAGTGGCGTTTGAAACGGGCGGTATTGGCGCGGCTCATAGTCATTTCCATACCCAGATGAGTTACGTAGCCAGTGGGGCGTTTACCATCACGATTGGCGACGAAGTCCGGGTTGTTCGAGCGGGGGATGCTTATTATATTCCACCGAATGTATGGCATGGCGCCGTATGCGAAGAAGCGGGCGTGCTGGTCGATGTGTTTACCCCCATGCGTGAGGATTTTGTTTAACTAGTCATGCCTTATCTTAAAGATAGGATATGACTATTAAAATAGCATATGCAACTGATTATCAAGAAAAATCCGGCCGATCTGGCGAAGGCTGCGGCTGATTTTATCGTCAAACGCATCAAAGACACCCTGAAAAAACAGGATCGATTCACGATTGCGTTGTCGGGAGGAAGTACGCCGAAAGCCCTGCATGAGCTGCTGGCGAAGGCACCTTATGTGGACCAGATTCCGTGGCTGCAATTGCACGTTTTTTGGGGTGATGAACGCTACGTGCCCATCGACGATGAGCAGAACAATGCCGGTATGGCGTACGATACCTTGCTGGGGCATGTTTACACCCCGGAAGACCAAATCCACGTCTGGCGTACCGACCTCGAACCCGATGCCGCTGCAGCCGACTACGACCGGGTTCTGCACGCGTATTTTGGCGACAGCGGCTCTTCGTTCGACCTCGTGCTGCTTGGCATGGGCGACGATGGACACACGCTTTCGCTATTCCCCGGCACCGAGGTTGTTCATGAAGAAACGGCCTGGACCAAAGCCTTTTTTCTGACGCAGCAAAATATGTTTCGCCTGACGCTCACGGCCCCTATCACCAACCGGGCTGCCTGCATTGCGTTTCTGGTGGCCGGACCAAAAAAAGCAGAACCGTTGAAAGAAGTGCTCGAAGGTGAATACAACCCGGATAAATACCCGTCGCAGGTAATCAAGCCGGTGGCTGGTGAACTCGTCTGGCTTGTCGATGAAAAGGCGGCTGCCCTTCTGAAAAAGTAATACTTTTTGTTACCTCATACACCATAAAAAAGACCTTCAGGAATGAAGGTCTTTTTTATGCCGGTCTATTATTCGTTAATTTCCAACGCTGAATACTGGTAACGAATAACTCAATAACTTACTTAATCGAATCTCTTTTCGTCGTGTCGTTCGTCATCGTCGATGTTGAGTCACCAGTGGTCGACGAACTTGACATTGTCGATGTCGTGTCGCTCATCATTGTCGATGTAGAATCCGATACCGCTGTCGTTGATTCCGTTTTTGTGCTGGAACAAGCCGTTGCCAGTGCCATCATCGAGAGGATGAAAAATGCAGATTTTGCCATGTTGAGTTTGAAATTGAGGTTGTTAGTTTATTTCAATACTATTAATACAGAGTAAGTAGAAAAGTAACCCATGTCAATAATTGTTTTTTTATTAGAAGGTTTTTTTTGACAGGGTTCAAGTTTATCTGTGTCGTTGCGCCCTACCTTTGCCGCTGAATTAGCAGACAGCTTTTGTCTAACTACTTATATCCTTTCGTCTATTCATGGAATACCGCATCGAGAAAGACACGATGGGCCAGGTACAGGTACCGGCCAATGTTTATTGGGGCGCTCAGACCCAACGCTCCATCGAGAATTTTAAAATTGCTCAGGACATCAATAAAATGCCCCGCGAGATAATCCGGGCCTTTGCGTACCTCAAAAAAGCGGCTGCCTTAACCAACCTGGATGCGGGCGTATTATCGAAAGAAAAAAGTGACCTCATTGGTCAGGCCTGCGACGAAATTCTGGACGGCAAGCTGGACGATCAGTTCCCGCTGGTAGTCTGGCAAACAGGTTCGGGTACGCAGTCGAACATGAACGTCAATGAAGTGATCGCCTACCGCGGGCACGTATTACAGGGCGGTCAGTTGAGCGACGAAAAGAAATTTCTGCATCCGAATGATGATGTCAATAAGTCGCAGTCGTCGAACGATACGTTCCCGACGGCCATGCACATTGCCGCCTATAAAATTCTGCTCGACGTAACGATTCCGGGTATCACCAAACTGCGCGATACGCTGGCAGCCAAGTCGAAGCAGTTCATGAACGTCGTGAAAATTGGCCGGACGCACTTCATGGACGCCACGCCGTTGACGGTGGGGCAGGAGTTTTCGGGTTATGTATCGCAGCTCGACCACGGTTTGCGGGCCATCAACAACTCGCTGGCGCACCTGAGCGAACTGGCGCTGGGTGGAACGGCCGTAGGAACGGGCATCAACACGCCCCCCAACTATTCCGAAAATGTAGCGAAACACATTGCCACTGTTACGGGCCTGCCCTTTATTACCGCCGAAAACAAGTTTGAGGCTCTGGCGGCTCACGATGCCATTGTCGAAGCGCACGGTGCGCTGAAAACAGTAGCGGCCAGCCTGATGAAAATCGGTAACGATATCCGGATGCTGTCGAGTGGTCCGCGGGCGGGTATTGGCGAACTGCACATCCCCGACAACGAGCCTGGTTCGTCCATCATGCCGGGTAAAGTAAACCCAACCCAGTGTGAAGCGATGACTATGGTGGCGGCTCAGGTGATGGGCAACGACGTAGCAATCAATATCGGCGGTATGAGCGGTCATTTCGAACTGAACGTGTTCAAGCCGGTCATGATCTTCAACTTCCTGCATTCGGCTCGTCTCATCGGCGATGTGTGTGTGTCGTTCAACGACAAGTGTGCGGAAGGTATCGAACCCATTGCGGCCAACATCAAGAAGCACGTCGATTCGTCGCTGATGCTGGTTACCGCTCTGAACACAAAAATCGGCTACTACAAAGCCGCCGAGATTGCGCAGACCGCCCATAAAAACGGCTCTACGCTGAAAGAAACGGCGTTACAACTCGGTTACCTGACCGAAGAGGAGTTCAACGAATGGGTGAAGCCCGAAGATATGGTTGGCGAGTTAAAGTAAGCCAGTCTATTGACCTGCACGAAAAAGACCTCAGCTATGGGGTCTTTTTTATTTATACAGTTTTGTATATATACAAAACTGTATTTATTTTTGTTGGCAAAACTAATGAAATGACAATGACAAACAAAGTTGGGTCACCAGTCGAAGGAGACGATTTTTTTGATAGAAAGGCTGAATTAGCCGAAGCTTGGGATTTATTGCAGAATGGTAATCATTTGCTAATATCAGCACCTCGTCGGGTTGGAAAAACATCATTAGTCAGACGATTAGTAAGAGATGCTCAAGGGGCAAATTGGAAAGCGTTGTTTATAAATGTAGAAGGAGAAGAAAACGAAATTGGGTTTGTGCGCCTATTCGTTGAAGGGTTGAAAGAACAGAAAAACTGGTTTGAGAAAACGAAAGATAACACGTTTAAAACCTTGAGTAGCTTATTGCAGTCGCTTGAACTTGAAGTCAAAGCAGATGACGTGGGGAGTATGACGGTGAAATGGAATCAGGCAAAAACGGCAGACCTTAAAACTCAACTCCTAGATCTTCTACGTACAATGGAGGATGGACTAATTGTTATCGACGAACTCCCAATTTTGTTAAACCGCATTGCCAAAGCTGAAAATGGCAAACAACGAGCCGAATCGTTTTTACACTGGTTACGTTCATTCCGTCAATTACCTGGCCTGCGCATTCGGTGGGTGTTTTGCGGGTCAATCGGTCTGGATTCGTTCACTGAACGTATGGGTGTTGTAAAAACCATCAATGACTTGTATGGCTTTCCATTAGGCGCATTCACCCCTAAAGTTGCTGATCAATTTTTAGAGCGATTAGGGCAGGATAATAGTCTACCATTGTCACCCGCTGTCCGTCAGGAAATCGTTACTTTAACGGGATGGCCGTTACCCTACTACCTACAATTACTATTCTCAAAGCTAAAGTCTGCCCATCGAATCCAAGGGCTCAGTAGCGTAGTGACGGTTGAGGACGTAGCACCAGCTTTCTCGAAAGCGGCTGTTCATTCAAACTTGGGTACTTGGATGGAACGATTGGATGAGCAACTTACCGACGAAGATGCCCGGTTAGCCAAAGGAATTCTAGACTTGCTTTCCCGACAGCAAAAAGGCAGGAAGCGGTCTTTATTAGAACAGCATTTAGGAGCGTTGCGGGTTGCTCCCGAAAATATTAAAGATAAAGCCACACAGCTTCTTAAAATGCTGGAGCGCGACGGTTATCTTCTTTCTCAGGAAGGTACCTATGCATTTCGTTCTCCACTACTACGTACCTATTGGTTTACTACTCGACTTCAATGAAAAATTCCGAACCGCTTCAATTGCAACGCATTAGCGTATTTATGCCGCAACGATTGCGTGATGATGAGATCGAGCGTCTCTTTATCATGCGGCAGGATGTTTTTCATACACTTTTGGATTCGATCAAGTCCGAAAAAGCGGCTAGTATTCCACAGCATCACCTTATAATTGGGCAACGGGGAATGGGGAAAACAACGTTGTTGAAACGATTGGATGTCGAATTGCGCAAACAGCCTCTCAACAAAAAATTTGTACCATTTACATTCCCTGAAGAGCAATATAATATTGACCGGCTATCGAAATTCTGGCTCAATTGCCTGGATGCGTTAGCTGATACGTTACAGACAGAAGGTGATGAAAAAATGGCCTTTCACCTGGATCAGCAGATTGCCACACTTAGCAGCATTCGGAATGAGCAGGAATTGAGTCAGAAAGCCTACGAATTATTGCGTGATACAACGAAGTCATTGGGGCGAAGGCCTGTGTTTTTACTGGATAACTTAAACTTGATTTTTGATCGCTTAGGCGAGGTAGAGCAGTCAAAACTACGAAAACTGATTACAGAGCCAGGTGCCCCTATTTTCATAGGAGCTAGCCCTGAAGCGTTCGATAAAGACTTACAATATGACGCGCCATTTTATGATGCTTTTGCCGTCCACTTTCTCTACAAATTAGATTTTCAGCAAACGCTAACGATGCTCCGCCATCTGGGCGAAATTACAAACCAGACAATTCTATTATCCCAGCTCAATGCCGAAAATATGCCTCGGCTTGAAACGCTGCATGCGCTCACCGGGGGAAATGTACGGACGGTTGTCATCTTGTTCTCGCTGGTGGCCCAAGGCTTTTCGGCAGACATTTTTCAGGACCTTGAGGCCCTGATTGACCAAATGACACCGCTCTATAAATCACGTTTTGAAGAACTTTCTCCACAAGCGCAGGTTGTTGTCGATTCTGTAGCGCTTAATTGGGATCCCTGTAAGTTAGAGACAATACGTGAGCGGACATCGCTGGAAAATAACCAGGTATCGGTACAACTGGATCGACTGGCGAAAGCTGGATGGATAAGTAAGTTAGGCAAACGAAAGGCTGCCTATTATGAAATCAGTGAACGCTTTTTTAACGTCTGGTACCTGATGCGCCGATCATCCCGGCGGCAACGACGGGATTTACTCTGGCTCACGCGGTTTTTACAAGCCTGGTTTAGTCGGCAGGAGTTGGTACAACAGGCGAAAGTATTTATGCGCAATGTGCATGAGCGAGAAAAACAATATGAATTAGCTTATGGCTTGGCTTTAGCGCGGGCATTACCCAACCAGACAGGGGAGCAACTGAAAGAGAAAATTTATCAACGTTTGCTACAACTAGTTGATGGCGATGTAGTAAAGTTGGAGGAATTGGTAGGGGTGAATATGGAAGAAGTAAGTGATGAGATTATAGAAAAGTATAATGTTGATGAAAGTAAAAGGTTATGGATTCAAGGAGTATTGACGGAAAATCCAGAAGAAGCTAAAATTATTTATGAAAAAGCTATAGAAGCCAGCCCAAAAAATAAGCATGCATGGCATAGTTTAGGATCGGTTTTAGAAGATTTAGCTTATGAATCAGGTTTGAATTTTGAAATTGCTGAAAACGCATATAAGCAAGCGATAAATATTGATCCAGCTTATGATTCAGCGTGGTCATCCCTGGCGAATATTTGGGAGACTTTTCGCCCTGATCTTGGTGATGCGGAAGAAGCTTATAGAAAAGTAATAAAATTAAGGCCAACTTATTATGGAAGCTGGGCCGATTTAGGGGGCTTTATGTTCAGGAAGAAAGCTTATTCAGAAGCAAAGCATTGTTTTTTGACCTCATTAAGTTTTTTTTCAAAGAATAGTGATGTTCTTCTACAAATGGCTGAATTAGAGGATCATTTTGGAGATATTACTTTAGCAGAAAAATATTATCTAGACGCTATAGAAAGTAGCAAATCCGATTATTATCCTAGAGTGAAATATGGTTGGTTTCTTCAAGAGCAAGGACGAGTTAGCGAAGCAGAACAGGTAATAAAAAAAGCCACAAATTTGAAAAAATCAGATGCTATGGCTTTCTGGGTATTGGGGAATTTATTCATAACGGAAGGAAGATGGGAAGAGGCCGAACAAGCATATTCAAAGGGGCTTCAAATTGAAGACAAAAACTACTGGTGTAATGAAGGATTAGCAGAACTATATCGGGATAAGCTTCATCATTATAATAAAGCGAGAATCGCATATGAGAATGCAATAGAAAGCGCTTTAGACGATTTTAACATAAAAATTAGTTATATATACCTCTTACGTGATAAACTAAAACTAATAAACGAGTCAAAACTGATTTTTGATGAATTGAAGAAACGTAAACCACTGGCTGTTGAAGTACTTTTACATGAAGCGACTTTTGCTGAAATAGAAAAGGAGTTTGATTATGCTACAGAATGTTGGAAACGAGCCATATCTCTTTATGGTGACTTGCCTGAACATCAAGGCCATTTTTACAGATCTATGGGGTTAACTGTGCAGTACGGATTTGATCGTGAGATGTTAAAAATATTCAAAAATGAGGGCCATGACCGTATCTTCCGACCTTTCTATGAAGCTATCAAAGCCCTGACGCTTAATTCGGAAGAGTACTTAAAAAACGAAGTAGCTGCCGAAGTTCGGGAGATCGCCCTCCAAATTTTTAAATTCATGCAGAATTATAATGCTCCTGTCAACCTGGAAGTAACGAATGGGTGAAGCCCGAAGATATGGTGGGCGAGTTAAAGTAAGCCAATCTATTGACCTGCACAAAAGAGACCTCAGCAATGGGGTCTTTTTTTGCGCCTGAAAGTTGATGCTGCTGCGCAATTCGTGGGTAAATGAGTGCGCCACACACGTCAGTTTATACAATGAAGAAACAGGGTCTGCGTGACACCCTGATTTATTCGGTTAAAAAGTTAGATTTTTTTTAGAAGAAGACTACGTAGTTTCGGGCTAACCTTTGTCGTGATGGTATAGTACTACTGCTTTAGCACGGCTGGCCCGCTCTTTATGATGCAAGTTGTTTATTCCGGTTTACCTACTGATGGGCAGCCAGCCGTTGGCCCGGCCCTGGTGCCGCCAGCAGGAACTGAACACATCCCTGAACTGGTGGCTGATTCGGAATTTTTTGTCCGCGAAGCGTTTAAGGCCGACCCGCAACGGGGGTGCGAACTGCTGTTTCGGCTCTACTACCAGCCCCTGTGCACACACGCGGTTCGGTTTGTGTATGCCAAAGATGTAGCCGAAGATCTCGTGGCCGATGTGTTCTACACGTTCTGGAATACGCGGGCTTATCTATCTGTACAGCAGTCGTTCCGAGGGTATTTGTTTCGGTCGGTCCGCAACCGGGCTTACAACTATATTGCTCATGAACTTAAACACAGCGATTCGCTCGATTCGGTAGCCAACCAGCCCGTATCGACGGAAGAACCGGAGGCCATCATGCGCTTTGAGGAATTGCATCACAAAGTCGATGTACTCGTAGATGGTTTGCCACCCCAATGCCGCAAAGTGTTCATCCTGAATCGATTTGAAGGACGACGCGCTAAAGACATTGCCGCCGAACTCCAGATTTCGGTTAGAACGGTGGAGGTACACATTGCTAAGGCTTTGTCGGTACTTCGCAGCGGGCTGCGCGATCACTGGCTCCTCTGGGCGGTAATAATTGGCCTGGGCAAGAGTCTTACCCCGGTTTTTTTTGATTGACCACTACGTAGTTTTCCTTCCCTATTTGTCAATTAGATAACCCGCTCGCACAAAGCCATGAACGTTGTTGATAAAAATCTGCTCTTCGCGTATTTCGCCAACGCCACAACGCCCCTGCAAAAGCGGCTGATTGAGGAGTGGCTGCAAGTGCCCGACAATCAGGAGCAGTTTTATGCCTGGCTGGTGGAATGGGAATACCGGCACCCGTCGTACCAACCCGACGCAGAAACCCCACTCCGGCAGTTTGTCCAGCACATGGAAACTAGTTTGCCGGAAGCGTCTGATGAACAGGTAGTCGCCGATGAAAATGTCCCCGTTTCCAGTCCTTTTCAGATACAGTATGGATGGCTGGCGGCTGCTTCGGTAGCCGTGTTGCTGCTGGTTGGCTGGTTCAATCGGGATGCTGTTCGGTACCAGACATACCAAACGGCTTTTGGCGAAACCCGTACCGTGCAACTGGTCGATGGTAGTTTCGTGACCCTCAATGCCAACTCGGCTCTGCGGGTGCCCCGGTTTGGTTTTGGCAGCGGCTTACGGCAGGTGTGGCTAACGGGTGAAGCCTATTTCTCCGTCAGGCACCAGCTTGATAATCAGAGATTCGTCGTCCAGACGACCAGAGGCTTCGACGTGGTGGTTCACGGTACAGAATTTACCGTATCGACCTTTGCCCACCGGGCCAGGGTAATGCTCCGTACCGGCAAAGTGCAGGTCAACTACGCGGCAGGTGCGTCCCGGAAACAACTGATGCTTAGGCCCGGCGACCTTATTAAACTCGATCAGCCAGCGAAACCCCGCTTGCAGCATCATGTTGATCCACAGGCATTTGTGGCGTTTGCCAACCACCGCTTTTCGTTCGATAACATGACGCTGGCCGAATTTGGACAGCTCCTGACCGATACGTACGGACTGCGTGTGGAAATTCCCGACCCGGTAGTGGCCCGGCGAACGCTCGTGGGTACGTTTCGTGCCGACAGTGCCGACGAACTGCTGCTGATCGTCTCCGAACTCTTTGATCTTGACGTAGCCCGGCAGGGCAATACCGTGCGGCTTACTGAACGCGATTAATTAACCCTTAAACCAATAGGAATATGAATAAAACCTTACCCAATGTAAGGGTGGCACTGCTGTTACTGTTGCTCACGGCCATTGCCCCACCCAGCCCGGCCCAAACCTACGCGTCGGGGCGGCAGCTACCCGCCCGAACGGTGTCGGCACCCGGCGAGGCCCGTCGGTTGCGCGATGTACTACAGTCGCTGAAAGAACATTACCGGGTGGATATTTTGTTTGAAGGCGGGCTGGTGGATCAGCTCACCGTAGGGCCGCTGGATCTGGATTTCAGCCAGCCAGTTGAGCGCAATCTAAACCGGGTGCTACAGGCCACGAACCTGCGCTTTCGGCGGGTAAAAATGGGTACGTACCTGATTCTGGCCGAAACCCGGTCGCGCAAAAAAGACGTGTCACAGGTATTGCCTGCCGACGTTCCCCTCAGCCCGGAACCCGCTCAGCCCCAACCCATGCTGACCCGCCTGGGTATGTTCCCACCGGTAACCCAAACGGATAAAGTGGCTGATCAGACCATCACTGGCACCGTTAGCGACGAAACCGGGCAGGGCCTGCCTGGCGTAACGGTGGCTATCAAAGGTACGCAGCGCGGCACCGTGACCGATGCCAGGGGTACGTTCTCACTGGCGGTGGCCGATAAAGCCGCCGTACTCGTGTTCAGTTTCGTTGGCTACGAACCTCAGGAAGTTGCTGTAGGCGACCGTACCAGTCTGACGGTTTCGCTGAAGGCCGATGTAAAAGCCCTGAGTGAAGTGATTGTGGTGGGCTATGGCACCCAGAAGAAGGCCGACCTCACCGGCTCGGTAGCAACCGTCGATATTCAGCAGGTGCTGACCAAACCCGCTGCCGATGTGAGCAATATGCTTCAGGGGCGAGTGGCCGGGGTAGTGGCTTCCGGCTCTAACCAACCCGGTGGCGAGGGGTTTATCCGCATTCGGGGCATTAGCTCGTTTGGCAGCAACAACCCGCTCATTATCATCGACGGAGTGCAGACCGGCAGCACCAACTCGCTGAACCCCAACGATATCGAAAGCATGACTATCCTGAAAGATGCCTCGTCGGCGGCTATTTACGGGGCGCGGGGTGCGGGTGGCGTTATTATCATCACCACTAAACGGGGTAAGGCCAACACCACGCGCATCAGTTACGACGGCTTTTACGGCGTAGCGCAGGTTACGCGCTACCCAGACCTGCTCAACACGCCCGAACTGGGCGACCTGATCTGGAAGCAGCAACAAGGCGCGGGCCTTACGCCCTCGTCCACTCAATTTGGCCGGGGTACGTCGCCCGTTATTCCTGATTACGTGCTGGCGGGTAGCGCAGGGGGGCTGTTTGAAGGCAATGCCGCTGTTGATCCATCGCGCTACAATTATACCCAGAGCGGTTTCTACCAGATTGCGCGGGCCAACAAAGCAGGTACCGACTGGTTTCGCGAGATGACGCAGGCTGCCCCGGTGCAAAGCCATAACCTGAGCGCATCGGGTGGCACAGATAAATCGGTCTATAGCCTGAGTTTAGGTTACTACAGCGAAGCCGGTTTGCAGAAGTATACCCGGTTTGACCGGTACAGCCTGCGGGCAAACTCGGAATTTAAACTAGGCAGCCGCATCCGGTTTGGTGAGACTCTGTTCGGCTCGTTTCGCAAACGCAATGGCAGCACCGACAACGACGAAGCCGCTCCCTGGTCGATGGCTTACCGGATGCAGCCCATTGTGCCGGTTTACGACATTGCGGGCAATTTTGCCGGATCAAAAGCGCCGGGAACGGGCAATGGGCAAAACCCCGTGGCAATATTGTATCGCAACCGCAACAATGCCGAGAACGATATCCGGTTGCTGGGCAGCGTGTATGCCGAGGTTGATGTGCTGAAAGGCCTTCGTTTTCGGACCAATTTTGGTATCGACTACAATAACAGCTACCGAAACGTGTTCACTGATATCAACCCCGAACACTCGGAAGGCGGCTTCAACACCAGTCTGGCCCTGCGCAGCAATTACCAGTACCGCTGGACGTTCACCAACACGCTTAGCTACGACAAAACCATGGGACGGCACAGCCTGAAAGGGTTGGCGGGCATCGAGGCCGTCGATTACAAATTTGAGCAATTATCGGGCGACCGGGTCGGCTACTACCCCTTCACCGACGAATCGTTCCGGGTACTTGACCGGGGCAACACCGTGGGGCAGTCCAACAGTTCCCAGATCAGTGTCGAGTCGCTTTACTCCATATTCGGACGCGTCGACTACGCTTACGACGACAAATACCTGCTCAACGCTACCCTGCGTCGCGACGGGTCGAGTAAGTTTGCCCGTGACGTGCGCTACGGTAATTTTCCGTCGGTGAGCGTAGGCTGGCGGCTGTCGCAGGAGCCATTCATGCGCTCGCTCTCCTTCCTTACCGACCTGAAAGTCAGGGCGGGCTACGGAGTGGTGGGTAATGATCAGATCGATGCCAATAACCAGTTTACGTTCTATCGCTCGGACCCGCAGCGTTCGTTTTATGACCTCACCAGCGGCAACACCACCACCCAGCCCGGCTATGACCTCGACCGTAAAGGTAACTCCGGCTCCAAGTGGGAATCAACGGCCACGCTCAACCTCGGCCTCGACCTGGCCCTGTTTCGGAGTGCGCTGGTGCTCAACGTCGATGTGTATCAAAAGAAAACGTCGGACCTGCTGGTGCAGATTCCGCGCCCCGGTACAGAGGGTGATTTTAGCGCACCTTTCATCAACATCGGTAACACCGAAAACAACGGCGTCGACCTGATGCTGACCTATCGGGGCCGGGCGGGCAAACTTCAGTATGGCGTATCAGGGAATTTCTCGGCCTACCGCAACCGGGTGGTAAGTCCTGGGGTCGATTTCTTTACCAACACCGTTCGTTACGGGCAGGTGTCGCGCACGCTGTCAGGCGAGGCCATCGGGCAGTTTTATGGGTACGTGATCGACGGCTTCTTTAATACGGTTGCCGAGGTGCAGGCAGCACCCACGCAGGCCGGTGTAAACAAAACGACCGAGGCTACGGCCCGGCAGTCGGTGGGGCGGTGGCGCTACAAAGACATCGACGGCAACGGCATCATCAACGCCAACGACCGGGCGTTTATCGGGAGTCCGCACCCAAAATTTCAGATGGGGTATAACCTCGATGCCTCGTACCGCAATTTCGACTTGAACCTATTCTTCTTCTGGAACTACGGTAACCAGATCTATAACAATACCAAATGGTGGACCGATATGAACGGGGCATTCGCGGGCAACCGGTCGCGTAAGATGCTCTATGATAGCTGGACACCTGAAAACACCAACGCCAGTCTGCCCAAGCTTGATGTAAACGACAACATCACCAGCAGCGTACCCAACAGCTACTACGTGGAGTCGGGGTCGTATTTCCGGGCAAAAACGGCGCAGTTGGGTTACACTCTGCCCGAATCGTTGATTAAGTCATTGCACATCAGTCGCTGCCGGGTGTATGTGCAGGCGCAGAATCTGTTTACCATTACCAAGTACACCGGGCCTGATCCTGACCTGCTCGACGTGGGCCGGGGCGATATTGGCCTGGGTGTCGATCACGGCCGCGTACCCAATCCGCTGCAAGTGCTGGGCGGTCTGAACCTCACCTTTTAAGCAACTTATCGTCATGAACCAAGTTATAAATCGAGTTGCCAAACTGTTAACACTGTCGGTGCTGCTACTGGGCAGCCACGCCTGCAAAGACGATTTCCTGAACCGACAGCCCATCGGTGTGTTTAGCGAAGAGGCCCTGAAAACCCGCGCCGGAGTTAATGGTATTCTCACCGGAGCTTATGCCGGACTGAACGGAGCCATGTACGGAAACGGCTCCAGCGCGGGTGCCGATGTAAACTCATTCTCGAACTGGGTCTTCGGCGGCATCACCTCCGACGACGCCCAGAAAGGAGCCGACGTGGGCGGCAGTCGCTCCGACATTGAACGCTATGAAGTGACCCCAGCCAGTACCAAACTCGACGACCGCTGGCGGTTTTGTTACGACGGCATTGCCCGCTGCAACGACGTGCTCCGGCTTAGTCCGCTGGTGAGTGGGTTGAGCGAACTGGAGGTGAAAAACCTGACTGGCCAGGCGAAGGCTTTACGGGCTCTGTACTATTTCCACGGCACTATCGTTTTCGGTCGCCTGCCCTGGATCGACGAAACCACCACCGACTACCGCCAGCCCAACGAGCGGGTGCTCTGGAAAGAGATGGAAGCCGATCTGCAATACGCCTATGCCAATCTGCCCGAAACATTTACCGAAACGGGCCGGATTAACAAGTGGGCGGCCGGGGTGTTGCTGGCTAAAGTGTATGTATTCCAGAAGAAATGGACCGAGGCCAAACCTCTGCTTGACGCCATCATAACCACGGGAAAAACCACTAAAGGCTTGAAATACGCGCTGTTCGCCCGGTATCACGACAATTTCCGCATCGGTACGCAGGGCAGCGCCACCGATACCGAGGTGGTGCTGGATGCCAACTATTCGGCCAATGACAACAGCAAAGGCTTCAACGGGGGGCTTGGCGAGAACCTTAACTTTCCGCACGGCGGACTGAGTTCGCAACCCGCCGGTTGCTGCGGCTATTTCCAGCCTTCTCAGGATTTCGTCAACGCCCACCGCACGGACGCTAATGGGCTGCCGCTGCCCGATACCTACAATCAGTTTGAGGTGAAAAATGATCAGGGACTCGAAAGCAGCCAGCCCTTCACGCCCGACGCGGGCAACCTCGACCCCCGTTTAGACTGGTCGGTGGGTCGGCGGGGAATCCCGTATCTGGACTGGGGGCTGCATCCGGGCAAGACGTGGGTACGTGACCAGACCTATGCCGGGACGTTTTCGCCCAAGAAGAACGTGTACTATAAAACCGACGAAATGGCCGGTCTGGTTGATCCCGACCGTCGTACCTCGGCCAATAACTTCCGGATTCTGCGGTTTGCCGAAGTGCTGCTGATGGCCGCCGAGACCGAGATCGAGCTGAACAATCTGGAGAAGGGGCGTGAGTACGTGAATCAGGTACGTCGGCGGGTAGCTAATCCCGACGGTTTTGTAAAAGGCACCGACGGCAACCCTGCTGCCAACTACGTGATCTCGGAGTACAAAACCCCCTGGACTGACCGGGAATCCGCCCTGAAAGCGATGCGGTTTGAACGCCGTCTGGAACTGGGTATGGAAGGGCAGCGGTTCTTCGACCTGGTGCGCTGGGGTGTAGCAAAAGAGGTACTCAACAAGTACTTAGCCTACGAAGTTACCAAACGCTCGAACCTGCGCGGGGCTACCTTTAAGGATCAAAACGTCGTGTTTCCGGTGCCCCAACGTCAGATCGACGCCACCAAACGCCCCGACGGAACCCCCACGCTGACTCAAAACCAGGGATACTGATTTATTTGCTGTATCTATACAAGTAAAAAAGACTCGTCTATAGCTAACGGACGAGTCTTTTTTTTAGTGATTTCTTCAGACAAAAGTATCCGTAGTATACTGTCAAAACCCATTGATCAACTATCGAATCTGTTTAAGCTTTTATTTTCAAGATGAATTAGAGTTTTTTGTCATGGCACCGGCCACCCGGCCCGAGGCACGAGGGATCTTCGGTAGGAATAAAAAACAATCCAACTATCGAAGATCCCTCTTGCCTCGGGCCGGGTGGCCGGTGCCATGACAAAAAACACTTTTTGCCAGCTATTTATTAAGGTTTAAAAAGCTTCATTGTTAAAAATTGATTAAAAATACTGCTGCTAATACTGGCTGAAATATGCAATTGGGGAATAAGTGTATATGAAATCGAAATTGTATTATTCCTATAAATTGATTTTGTTGTACTTAGGGAAGTAAACGAACCAAATACCCGTTTATACCAGCTATTTATGCTTAATCTCAGTCGTTTAAACGAAATTTGTTTAAACAAATATTGGTTATACCTTTGACACGCCCTACCCGATACGAAAATGCAAGTTGTCAATGAATACCACCGACTAATCAAAAATCTGCATCAGACAGATGGGTACATCTTTAACTATTTTGGACAAAAGCTGGCACCCTTCGATTTGTCGGTTCAACAGTACATCACCTTACGCCGTCTTTCGGAGGTTTATCCTGATAGTTTGACAGCGGGTGAGTTAAAGGAAAAAATGACGGATATAAACTCCGATATGACCCGGCTCACCGACCGGCTGGTAGCCAAGAATCTGATCGTTCGTGAAATAGACCCAACTAATCGTCGGAAAGTCAACCTGAGGCTTACTGAAGAATCCTTTCGCTTCGTGGAAACCGTGGCGGTTGAGTTCAAGAATTTTGAATCCATCGTCAGCCATTTAACTGACGAGGAAGTACGCGTTATGAATACACTCCTGGAAAAAATTAGAAATCGGTAAAATGAAAAAGTACGTAATAGGGGCTGGCCTTTGGTTACTGACGCTGGGTGGTATTAACGCCCAGTCGACGCCATCGGTAATGCCGCTGAATCAGGCTATTCAACGGGCCTTACAAAATAACAAGGGTATTAAACTGGCCGACTCGCGCACGCTTGCGGCCGAAGCCCGCTCTCAGGAAGCCAGAGATCGGAGCCTGCCACAGGCAAATGCATCGCTGGCTTATTCGCGCTATAGTTTGACCGGTCCGGTCTCATTTGGAGAAGGGAGCGATGGAAAAGCGTTGCTGACGATTCCGGCAGGCGCCTTCAATGCGATGATTGGGGGGGCTACGATCAGCAAGGAGATTTTTGGCGGTTTTGCCGAAAAATCAGCCGAACTCTCCGCGAGTTTACTGGCAAAAGCCAGTCATCTGGATGCCGAGCGAAATCGGTCTGAACTGGTCTATACCGTTACAGACGCGTATTACAACATTGTCAAATTGATTCGGTCGACGAGCGTCATTGATCAGAATATCAAACAGTTCGACGAGCGCGAACGCGAGGCTCAGAATCTGCAAAAAGAAGGGGTTGTAACCGCCAACGAAGTGCTGAAAATTCAGTTACAGCGGAATAATCTTCAATTGAGCCGTCTGCAGGTTGAGAAGGCTCGCCAAACGGCGCTTTACAATTTCAACTTGTTGCTTGGCTTACCCGAAGATCAGGAAGTTACGATTGATACAACCCTGACCAATCCGGTGACGACTGCCGAGCCACTGAGCAATTTCCTGGGGCAGGCATTACAAAGCCGTCCTGAGGTTCAGGCGAATGCGCTGCGTGTGCAATCGGCCGAGGCAATGTTGCGCAATACCAAAAGTGTCATGTATCCGCATCTGGGTGCGTCGGTAGGGTATAATTACATAAACCCAACCGCTCGGATTATTCCCGAAGGCGGCTCCTTTGTCAGTGCCTGGAATGTGGGGCTGGGCCTGAGTTATAATATCGGCTCGCTGTACAACATGAAGGGTAAACTGAACACGGCCAAAACGGCTATCGATCAGGCCGATTTACAGGGTCAGCAACAAGCCGATCAGATTCGGAGCGAGGTTGTAACGGCCTATAACAACTACCAGTTGGCACTGGAACAGCAGAATGTTATCCGCACAGCTGTGGGGCAGGCGCAGGAAAACTACCGCCTGACAGAATCCCGTTTCCGCAACGGGCTGGTTGGTTCGACGGATTTTCTGGAAGCCAACAGCTTTCTGCTACAGGCCCAACTCAATGTGATCAACGCCACTGTGGATGCGCAGCTAGCCTATCAGCGTCTACTCAAAGCTACGGGCCATAATCTTTAATTAATCTCACGTTCTGACGAACGACATAATCATGAACAAGAAAACTTTATTCCGCGTAGGGGGCGTCATTGTCCTGGTCATTGCTCTCTTTTTTGGCTACAGCGAGTTTCGCTACCTGCAACGTCACGAAACAACCGACGATGCACAGATTGACGGTGACGTGAACCCGGTGATTCCCAAAGCCGGTGGGTATGTGAAGGCTATTCGCTTCAAGGACAACCAGTTTGTTAAAGAAGGCGATACGTTGGTCGTATTAGACGATGCCGATTATAAAATTCGGGTGGCACAGGCCGAAGCCGCGCTGCAAAGTGCTATGGCGGCAGCCGGGGTATCCCGCTCGCAGGTCAATGTAGCGGCTGCTACTATCCAAAGCTCAGAAGCCAGCGTGCTCACAGCCCGGAATCAGGTAGCCACGGCGCAAGCCAACGTAACGGCGGCTCAGGCCCGCGCCCGCAAAGCCAATCAGGATTTTGACCGCTATAGCCGCTTGCTGGCTGAAAAGACGGTTCCTCAACAGCAGTTCGACGCCGTACAGGCCGAACGAGATGCCGCTCAAGCACAAGTACAAGCCGCTCAGGCTCAACTCCAAACGGCTCAGGCGCAGGTAGCGGCTGCCGGTTCGCAAACGGGCGTGACGAGTTCACAGCGCCGGGCTACAGTAGGTCAGATTTCAGTAGCGCAGGCCGCTATCAAACAACGTCAGACGGATTTGGATCTGGCCAATCTGCAGCTCTCCTATACCATTGTGCGGGCTCCGGTTTCGGGCGTGGTGTCGAAGCGGGCGGTGCAAATTGGCCAACTGGTTCAACCGGGTCAGGCACTGTGCTCCATCGTGGGTAACACGAGCCTTTGGGTTACGGCTAACTTTAAAGAGACGCAATTGAAGCAAATGCTGGCTGGCCAAAAGGTCGAAATTGATGTTGACGCCTTTGAAGGCGATAAACTGGTCGGTCAGGTGGGTTCATTTGCTGGTGCGACGGGTGCCAAATTCACCCTGCTTCCTCCCGACAACGCCACGGGTAACTACGTAAAAGTGGTACAACGGGTGCCGGTTCGTATCGAGCTGGATAAAAACAGCCCACTTTACGCCAAGCTCCGCCCCGGTATGAGTGCAACGGTAGCCGTGGATTTGCAGAAATAATGTGAGTGGTATACCGTGGTGTCGGGTTCTGGATCGCCAGCCCGGTCAAACCCGGCACGCTCGCGTCAACAACGGTGTTGGGTTTGACCGGGCTGGCGATCCAGAACCCGACACCACTTCAATCAACTTCATGAAAAAGTTAGGTTTTGATAAATGGATCGTCGTCATAACGGTTACGACGGCCGCCCTGCTGCAAACCATCGACTCCTCGATTGTGAACGTGACGCTGAACCAGATGATGGGGAATCTGGGCGCTTCATTGGGCGATATTAGCTGGGTCGTTACAGGTTATGCTGCCGCCAGTGCCGTTATGATCACCATGTCGGGCTGGCTGACAGCCAAACTCGGTCGGCGGAATTACTTTGCCGCATCCATTATTTTATTTACGATAGCGTCCATCTTTTGTGGTACCTCGACCAACGTCTGGGAGCTTGTCTTCTTCCGTGTTGTGCAGGGTATCGGTGGGGGCGGTTTGCTCACCACGGCCCAGTCCATTCTGATTCAGACATTCCCGAAAGAGGATCTCGGTATTGCCAACGCCATTTTCGGCTTGGGTGTGATTATTGGCCCGTCCATTGGCCCTACGCTGGGTGGTTTCATTACCGACAATCTGTCGTGGAACTGGGTTTTTTACATCAATATTCCCTTCGGGATTCTGGCTACCTTCCTGACGTACACCTACATAAAGGAACCTGCCGAGAAAATGCTGGCCGGTAAGATGGACTGGCTGGCGCTTATTCTTCTGGTTATGGGTATTGGTGGTTTGCAGATCATCCTGGAAAAAGGAGAAGAAAAAGACTGGTTCGACTCCCGCTTTATCGTGGGTATGTCCCTTGCGGCTGGTGTGGGGTTGATCGGCTTTATCTGGCGCCAACTGGCCGTCAAAATACCCATTCTGGATTTGCGGTTGCTGCTCCAGCGCCGGTTTGCGGTGGGAACCCTGTTTAACTTCATCCTGGGTTTTGGTTTGTTTGCGTCGGTCTTTATCATTCCGGTTTTCTGTCAGACTATTTTGGGATTCACCGCCAGCCAGACGGGCTTGCTACTGATGCCGGGCTCCATTGCAACGGGTATGATGATGCCCGTGGTAGGTGGGTTGATGAGCAAAAACTACATCTCGCCGGTCTGGTATGCGGGCATTGGTTTTCTGCTGTTCTTCGGCTTCTGCTTCGACCTGTCGGCCATTAGTCTGGCTGCCGGTCCGGATTATTTCTTCTGGCCGCTCATTATTCGGGGTATTGGCATGGGGTTAATTTTCATTCCCCTTACCACCGTTACCCTGGCGGACCTAAAGAACATCGAAATTCCACAGGGATCGGCCCTGACGGGGATGATTCGTCAGTTGGGCGGTACCTTCGGAACGGCCATCATGACGACTTACATCTCAACGCGTACCATGTTCCATGCCTCGCGGTTGGGGGACAACGTGTCAATCTATAACCCGCTTTCCGTCGATCGGATTCGCCAGTATACCGGCTTGTTTCTGTCGAAAGGTGATGCACTGGCATCCGCGACCAGCAAAGCCTACGGGCTGATGCAGGGCACCATGATGCGGCAGGCGCTGGTGATGACCTACGCCGATGCCTTCCTGGTGATTGGTGGTTTTTTCCTAATCTGCGTGCCGCTGTTGTTGCTGTTCATTGGCAAGAAAATCGAAGCACCCGCCCATACCGAAATGGTGATGGAGTAACACTGTTTGATTTTGCGTGTTTTATTTTGTTTCTACACTTGTGTGTACCAAAAAGGCCGGAGGATTTTCTTTCGGCCTTTTTTCGTTTACAACCCTTTGTTGTAAACTTGACTCAATGTTGATATATAGACTACCGACGTATGAAATTCACGCTTTTACCGCTTATTGGATGTCTGTGCCTACTCGTCATGAGCTGTGAAAAACTACGGCCAATGCAATACAGCCAGGGCACCTTTCCCGATGTGGTTACGAATCTGGGCGACATAAACTCCGTCGACGATGATTACAATTCGGCGATTCCAGCGTTTGGCAGCGTTATGCCGCTGCTGTTTTCGTCGAAGCGGGGTGGCCGTTCCGATTTTAACTTCGTTAAGGAGTCGCTTGATTATTCATTTAGCCGTAGTAGCGGTGTTTTCTCATTCACCAACAAACCTTACTGGGGACTTGGTGTGCTAGAGGAGCAAACTCCAATCGGCTGGGCTGCGGATAAAGTGAATTCAATCGGCAACGAACTGGGACCGTATATTAAATCATACGAACGCGATTTGATTAAAGATGGCATGAGTCGCCATTATGCCGAATACCTGATGCTGTTTGCCTCCGACCGGACCGGTAATCTGGACATCTACCTGACCCATAATTATAAAGATAATCCGGCGAGTACATATACGGTAACAGGCAATACAAGTCCAATTTCCAACAAAACATTCGTTGACCCTATACCACTTGACTTTCTGAATTCAACGGCCGACGATGGCTACCCTACGTTCGATAAAAGTAACGGGTCGATTTACTTCACCTCCAATCGGGCCGGGACCTTCGATATATATAAAGCAACATTACCGACCATCGCGCCTACCGAATTACAGTCGAAATTGCCAGCTTTGAGCGATGTTGCTATCGAGAAAGTAGCTGAATTGTCGTCTACTGCCGATGATAAATGCCCGTTTATTCTGGACAATACGCTGGTTTTTACGTCGAACCGGCCGGGTGGGCTGGGTGGCTATGATTTATATTACAGTAAATGGGATGGCAGTCGTTGGTCGGCACCCGTAAACTTTGGCCCAACGGTCAATACAGCTTCGGATGAGTATCGCCCCATTCTGACAAGTCAGCCGGACTACACAAATCAGTTGATGTTGTTCTCGTCCAACCGGCCTGGTGGGAAAGGTGGGTTTGATTTGTACATGGTCGGTATTCAAAAGTAAGGCCGACTCTTACTCGACCAGCCGCATGAGCCAGGCGGTGAGCAGGCCTCCATACGTGCCCAAGACGTGACTGAGAACCGCCAGTAAAACGCCGACGGGGGCCAGCGCGGGGTGGAAGATCGACGCCACTGCCGGAGCCGTCGATACGCCCCCAATATTTGCTTGACTTCCCACAGCCACAAAAAAGTAAGGTGCCCGGATGATTCGGGCGGTGATGAGCATGACCGTAATGTGAATGAGCATCCAGATAACAGCCACCAGAAACAGACCCATATTGCCACCCAGATTAGAGAGGTCAAGGCGCATACCGATGGTCATGATCAGGAAATAGACGAATAGCGTAGCCAGATCCGTTGTGCCTAGTTTTTCCAGTTTGCGGAGTCGGGTAAACGAAAGCCCAATGCCTAAGGACGTTGATAAAATAACGACCCAGAGGAAATTGGATGTGAAGGGGTCCAGCCCATAAGTCGTCAGGGAGGCTTTGTAAGGCTGCAGCGTGCTCGAAATTAGATAGGCCAGCGCATGGGCCAGCGCACCTCCGCCAAAGCCAAGCGCCAGAATCGTACTTAAATCGAGGAGGTTGGCAGGTCGGTCCGGCTCCACTTTGTAAGCCAGTATGCGTTGTTTGACTTCTTCGATGGAAGTCGTGTCGGCGCGAAGCCAGCCATCGATCTTCTCGCGGTAAGCGGCTCCATAAATCAGGCAGGCCGTCCAGGTGGTCGATACAACGGCATCGACGACCAGAATAATGGCAAAAAGAGCTTCGTTGCACCCGTAAATTTCTTTGAGTGCCAACTGGCTGCTACTACCGCCAATCCAGCTCCCCGAAATAGTAACCAGTCCTTTCCAGTATTCGTTGGCGATAGCCTGCTCCCGAAAGCCGGGAATGAGCCACATGACCAGAAAAAATGCAATGGGCGCCCCAATAATAATGCCCACCGTGCCCGACATAAACGTGATCAGGGCTTTGGGGCCGAGCCGGAGAATAGCCCGCAAATCGGCAGTGGAGGTGAGTAAAACTAGAGCCGCTGGCAGCAAATAGGTGGTCGATACTTTATACAGGCTCGATTGTTCGCCCGAAATAATGCCGAGGCTGTTCATGCCCGCCGGGAAAATGTAGCACAGCAGAAGTGAGGGTACGTAGGTATACGCCCGTTTCCAGAAGGGGTGTTCCGACTGGGAGGTTCTGAAGATAATCGTTAGTAAGACCAGGAAGATGCCAAGGATAATGGCATCGTTCGTAATGAGTGGGTGCATCCGAAAACAAATTTGCTGCCACATCGCTTCTGTCGCGGTGTGGCAGCAAATTAGGTACAAAATAGCAGGACTCTATTTCTTCGGGTAACTCAACCCATCGCCAAAAGTGAACAGCGCGTAGCCTTTGGGCTTCATGTGGCCCGGCACGTCGGATTGATTGTTGAGCACAGCCTGCCGGGAAACGGGAGTGCTGAACGGCATTTTACCGGTTGGGTTGAACTTCCCGCTCAGCACGTCCAGAATAGCATCGGGCGTGGTGCCAAACGTAGCCAGTACCGTTTTGAGGTTCGGGTTGTCAATCTCGTCGATCACCCACGGACTCGTGTAATTGATGAGTACTACGGTTGGTTTCTGACTGGTCAGGTCATTGACATGCTTTACATCGATCTTGTTTTTAGACAGCTGCAATTCGATAGGTCCACCGTTAGAACTAAACAAGCTACCGCTGCTGGGTGTCAGCATGAGGACCACCACATCGGCTTCTTCTTTCGTGCCGACAAACTCCAGACCAGAGTTATTTGTCGTTGGTTTGATGACCGTAACGGGCTCTTTTGAACGGCCGTTGTCATAATAGGACTCGATAAATACTTTCGTCTTTGGTGCCAGCGGCAGCACATTCCCCGAATTGCGCAGCAGCACAATGGATTTTCGGAAAGCCAGATCGGCGCGTTGCTGGAACGCTGGTTTTCCAACGGTTTTCTGGGCAAGTTCCGGGTCGACGTACGGGTTTTCAAACAGACCCAGCACGAACTTCTCCCGCAATAGCCGAGCGATGGATTCGTTGATCCGTTTCTCGCTCACGAGGCCTTTCTTTACCGTCGACATCAGCAGCGACGGGTCGGCGGAACCGGAAAACAGGTCGACTCCGCACTCGATGGCCTTCTGGTACCGTTCTTCGATGCTTAACTTTTCAACGCCCCAGGGCATCATTTCGATGGGGCCGGTATCGGAGTTGATGATTCCCTGAAAGCCCATTTTGTCGCGCAGCAAATCCTTGATAATGGCTTTGTTGTAGGCAAAAGCTACTTCTTCGTATTTCGTGCCAATGGGTTTGGCATAGTAAGGCATAATGGCCGAAGTACCGGCGTCGATGGCGGCCTGAAACGGTTTGAGGTGGTAGTCGAACATGTTACCGGGGTAATGCTGATCTTTCCCCCAATCGAAGTGCGGGTCTTGCCCCTCCACCTGTGGCCCGCCACCGGGGAAGTGCTTGGTGGTAAGCCCCACCGAGTGAATGCCTAGTTTTGTCCCCTGGAAGCCGAGGACTATCTCGCGGGTCATGTTGGCGGCTAAATCGGCATCTTCGCCAAACGTGCCTTCAATACGCTGCCAGCGGGGTTCGGTCGCTAGATCGGCCATGTACTGATAGCCTTTCCGAAGCCCCACCGATGACCATTCCTGGCGGGCAATGTCGGCAAATTCGCGGGTGAGTTTTAAGTCCTGCATGGCCGCTAACCCCAGTTCGCCGGGCCATCTTGAGAAGACAGTCGTGCCAACACTGAGGCCAACGGACGCGTCGGTTGTAATGTGGTTTCGTGGGTTGGACGCCACAATAGCCGGGATGCCCAGACGGGAGTTTTCGCAAAGTGCCTGTAAGTTGTTGTGCCAGTCGGCCATTATTTTTGCCGATGTGTTGGCTCGTAGAATGAAATGGCGTAGCTGGTTCTGCGTCACGGCTTTGGTTGTTCCGGCGGCCATCATCATCGGGTAGGGGAGCGGCTTTCGGGTGAACATATTCATGCTTTGCACCTGATCTTCTTCATTGAACCCGCTCGTAATCTCGGTTTTTGGGGCACCCTGTTGAAAGGAAAAATCACCTGCCAAACGGGTCGTACTGATCAGCATGAAGCCTATTTTTTCGTCCAGCGTCATCTGGCTGATCAAATCCTGTACACGCTGTTCGGTGGGTAAACGCCAGTCTTCGTATTTGTCGAGCTTCCCGTTTTTGTTAAGGTCTTTGAATGAAAGGCCGCTAATCGTCAGCATTTTGACTGATCGGGAGCCTAAAGCAGGTTGCGTTGGTTTCTGGGCCAGCACAGCGGTAGTTGCTAATGCAAGCATGGAAATTGTCATGTATTGATACGGGAAGCACTTTTTAAAACGATGCATGGGTTAAAATAGGTTAAGGTAATCAGATACGTGAACGGGTGCGACGCTCCAAATTCACGGTAGTTAAAACGAGTAAATTCAGTCCGAAAAGAGAGCGAGCCGGAATAAGAGTGAATTTGTGAAAAACCAAGATTGGCTGAGCAGTCCAACGGACATAGTTCTGCCTATTCATACTTAAGTTTAACGCCCTAAAAGTCTTGATACAAGTATTTTCTCGGGAATAACAAGATTGTTTTACGCAAACGATTTCGGGAACGATTGCGCTGACTATATAGGATTTAATTTCTTCTTTAAAAAAGAGTAAAGCGCCTTTATTACCTTTATTCCGGCTAAATCGTTTCCGCATATCCTACGTTGAAGGGATATGTAATTATTCTAATTTTCTGTCCATGAAGAATATTACCATAAAGGATATTGCCCGTGAGCTGAATCTCTCTACATCGACCGTCTCCAGGGCGTTGCGAGATAGCACAGAGATTGGCGCAGAGACAAAGAAACGGGTACTGGAATTGGCGCATCGGCTCGATTATAATCCGAATCCGGTTGCGTTAAGTTTACTGAGCAGCCAGAGTAACGATATTGGCGTTATCGTGCCGGAAATCGCAAATCCGTTTTTTGCGATTGTTATTGCCGGTATTGAAGATGTGGCTTTTGCCCAGGGATACCATGTCGTTATTTACCAGAGTCATGAAGATTATGAGCGGGAAGTGCTGAATGTCAAACACATTTATAATCGGCGAAAGGATGGCTTACTGGTGTCGGTAGCCACAACAACGACAGATTATACGCACTTCAAAAACATCCACGAACGCGGTTTCCCCATCGTCTTTTTCGATCGTATCTGCGAAGAGATCGACACGCACTCGGTATCCGTCGATGATTTTGAGGGTGGGTACAAAGCGACCGAACATCTAATTCAGCAGGGGTGCCAGCGTATCGCTCACGTATCCGGTCCCGATCATTTGCTTATCAGTCGTCGGCGATTTCAGGGGTATCGGGCTGCTTTACTGGATTACGGCAGGCCTTTACTTGATGATCTGGTTATTTCTTCCCCTTACTCGCCAGCCAACGCGCTCGAAACTGTCCAGCTATTATTGACAATGCCCAATCGACCGGATGGTATTTTTGCTTCCAGCGACAACATTGCTATTGGCTGTCATGCGGCCATCATTGCAGCGGGCCTTCGGATGCCCGAAGACATTGCACTGGTTGGCTTCTCGGATCTACCCATTGCGGCCATGCTCAATCCACCACTAAGCTCCGTGGCGCAACCGGCCTTTGAGATGGGCCGTTCGGCGGCTGAGTTACTGATCAAGTTAATCCGAAATCCGGGCGAACACGGCACGTCAATCAATAATACGTTAAAGACTAAACTGATGGTCAGAAAATCGTCGATGAGGGTTTCTGAGTCAAATTAATTTATTAAAGAAATCAGTGCGTTAATGGGTTTTGGCGCAGGTAAGTGCCGTTCGCAAAGCTGATGATGTAGTCTGACGGGAAAAACTGGCTCTTCGCGTAGTAATCCGTCGTGATGATCTGGGCTCCCGACTGGCAGGCTGCCTCGAAATTACGTTTGTCGTTGGTGCGGGCTTGCCAGGTATCCGAGTCGGCGCGGGTACGGACCAGATACCCTTTTTTGACCATCGCCTTAATCTGGCCCTGCTGTTCTATTGAATTATTGAGGATCAGGAAAGCGGCTTCCGGCGTAGACGGTTCCGAATTTGTGAACAAAACACGGTTTTTTAGCGATGGATGCCCCGCTATATACGCCGACCGTTTAGCTCCGGTTTCGTCGAGAACGAACAGGAATTTCCCCTTCGATGCCTGGAGGGTGGGCCAGTTTCCAGCCAGCACCGCAGCTTCCAGTGTTGGCTTGTTGCCCCGCACATCATCGGGCATAATTAGTTTAGACCGGCCTAAACCGGCAAGAATCACACTATCCAATTGATTTAAGACCGACGCCGTAAACGGTTCAGGCAGGGTAAAACCCTCTTTCCTGATCGTGTCATCTTTGGCGTTCATCGTGATGAATACGGGGTAATGATCGGGATGGGCGTCTGACCAGCCTTTGAGTTCGGCCAGACAGCCTTTAAACGTCGGCGCATTACTTCTAAAGTCAATATCCTGGATGTGAAATACCTTGAAACCGGGTTCATTCATAACCCCGGTTGCATCGTAGGTCTGTTGGTTTTTGGCAAGTTGAAGGCCCATCGGATGGGCGTATTTCCCCCCTTTGGCATCGGCATAAATATCGATTTCAAGGTTTTGCAAGCCGAGGTTCAGCTGGTTGGTCAGGCTGGTGTGGCTGTACTCGATGGCTTTAAATCGTACAGAATCGGACTTTGTCAGCAGAGCGAACAAAGCGGGTTCAATGGCCTGTTTGTAGCTATTGTGGGAACCAATGCACTGAATCTGATTTAGTTTAAGGGAGTCAAGCCTGGGTGGTGTCAGCGCTGCAAGCGCCAATATGCAAACCAACAAGAGGGATATTTTCATGGGAAACAGCAAGGCCGATTTAGGCTCACAAGTTAAGGTGCCGGATATTACCAGCACGTTAATTTTGGCTTAAATCGACCTGCATACACTGTTTTTCAATCAATTACCTAATGTTCCGCCAACTGCCTGCGTCATGAACATCGGTAACACCATGTCCGGCCATCAGGCTTTTGGCTCGGGCACTTCGCATACCGGATGCACAGCAGACAACAATGGGTTTATTGTAGCTTTTGATTTGGGTAATCCTGGCATCAACCTGGTCCAGCGGAATATTTATAGCACCATTTGCATGACCGCTGGCAAATTCATTGCTAGAGCGTACATCAATTAGTATGGCTCCCTGACTGAGAATTTCCTTGATATTGGAACTGTCGGACGAGCCGAAGATGGACTTGAATAGACTTAGCATTGGTTTTATACGCGGGATATATTCCTGATTTAGTTTTGACCACAAAGCTATCGTTTGCCAACCCCGACTTCCGTGATAAATATCACGTACGATTTAAGTAGCTAAAATCCGGCAGCTTGTCCGTCTTTTCTGGATTCCGTAGCGCCGTGGTACACTTTGTTTTTGGCGTCGTACATAATGGCCTGATAGCCACCGTAACCGCCCAGTCCATAGCCAACTTTGTGCCCCTTACGCATCAGATCGCGGATGGTTTCGTAGGGATAGCCCGACTCCAGGGTTATCTGTCCCGAGTCGGTCATTCGTTCGCCCGTTGGTTCCGATGATCCCTGGTGGTCGATGCGGGGAGCGTCGCCTGCTTCCTGCGGATTCATCCCGAAGTCGATCATGTTCATGATAATCTGAACGTGCCCGAGGGGTTGAAAACTGCCGCCCATAACGCCGAAACTCATAAATGGCTGCCCATCTTTGGTCACAAAAGCGGGGATAATAGTCTGAAAAGGGCGTTTATGGGGTGCATAGGTGTTGTTCTGTCCGTCAATCAGGCTGTACAATTCTCCCCGGTCCTGAAGCATGAACCCCAGCCCGTCTGGAGCCATGCCGGAGCCAAATCCCCGGTAATTACTTTGAATGAGCGACACCATGTTTCCGTCTTCATCGGCTACGGTCAGGTAAATCGTATCGCCCTGTTTGAGGGCCGGGTTACCCGCATCGACCCGACTGGCGGCCCGGTTCAGGTCGATCAACTGCCGACGTTCGGCTGCGTACGATTTACTGACAAGTTCCTTTACGGGAATTTTGGCAAACGCCGGGTCGGCATAGTATTTGGCCCGGTCTTCAAAAGCCAGCTTTTTGGCTTCTACGAACCGATGAATATGCTCCGGGCTACCCCAGGGTGTTTGCGAGAAATCGTATCCTTCCAGCAAATTCAGCATCTGCAAAGCGGCAATACCCTGACTGTTGGGCGGTAACTCCCAAACGTCGTAACCCCGGTAGTTGGTCGAAACGGGTTCAACCCATTCGGAGGTATGATCGGCCAGATCTTTGGCGCTGAGGTAGCCGCCCATTTTTTTCATAAAGGCATCAATCGTTTGGGCGATATCGCCTTTGTAGAATGCATCCCGACCACCTTTGGCAATCTTTTCGAGCGTACTGGCCAGTGCCGGATTTTTAAAGAGTTCGCCCCGTTTGGGAGCCGCACCGGTGGGCGCGTAGATTTCTTTCACATTAGGATACTTACTGAACCGTGCAATCATTGATGGCCAGTAAAAAGCGGCTTCGTCATGAACGGGGTAGCCCTCGCGGGCGTAGCGGATGGCGTGGGCTAAAATGCTGGTCATGGGGGCTTTGCCAAACCGTTTGTGCAGTTCAAACCAGCCATCTACACAGCCGGGTACCGACACGGGCAGGGGGCCATCGGACGGAATGTGCTTGAGCCCCCGTTTTTGAAACTCCGCCAGCGAAAGCGTATAGGGCGACCGTCCCGAGGCATTGAGGCCATACAGCTTTTTGGTTTTGGCATCCCACACAATAGCGAACAGGTCACCGCCAATGCCGTTGACGTGCGGCTCCACCAACCCTTCCATGGCGTTGGCGGCAATAGCGGCATCAATGGCGTTGCCGCCCGACCGCAGCACATCAATAGCGGCCTGGGTAGAAAGCGGGTGCGATGTACAGGCCATGCCATGACGGGCCATAACGACTGCGCGGGTAGCAAATGGCTTGCCGCTGAGCCGATCCTGAGCCAGAACGGTGGTGACGAGTGAACTTAGAAAGAGGAGTGAGAGTATCGATTTTTTCATGAAGTGGTTGTTCAGGTTGCCGTAAATGAATTGTGCCCCGGTAGGGACACCGAGGCACAAGATAACGAAACGAGCGAATAGATTTGCTCATCCTTACCAGGCCAGGAGTGGAGCGTTAGCGAGCTTAATAATAGATTGATCTGTCAACCCTGGTCTGTGTAGCGAAAAATCCATCTGGCGGGTAGTGGCTCAGTCGGGGATAAATGTAAATTCGGGGACGCCGTTAAGTAAGCTAAACTGGTTCAGGGTGGTGGTAGGAAAGGTAGCTATGCTGCTACTGCTATAGCGGCTGCCATGCAGCGTGATGCTGCCTTTGGTGTCTGGCAAAATATTGCCTCCGCTTTTTTTAAAGGCTTGGGTGAACGCCCCCTGGGGGCGCACGCCCGATTTGTTGTTGATGCTGATCACGTATTTCTTATTGATCGTCAGCGGCATTACGTCGGTGTCGATAAGGGTTAGTTTGTCGGGCACCTCCTGCTCCACTGTTTTTTGTTGCAATAACTGTCCGCTATCAAAGTCCCAGATCGTGACTGCATAAATACCCGCGTCTGGCAGTTGGCTGCCTACCTGGGTAAGTTTACCGGCAACGGCACTGCTAAATACCACACCCATCTCCCGAAAGGAATTACCCCGAATCTGCACCAGCGTCAACGCCGGTGCCTGCTCACTCAGGAGGGTAGTGATGGGGTTCTCGGCGGGTTTGACCGCTTCGTTCTTAGTGCAACTCGTCAGGCTTGCCAGCAGCAGTCCACACGCCCATAGATTTTTCATGCTGATAGAAGTTTGTTCGTTTGACAATTGGGACCCATCCGTTGCAATCTGCCGGAATGGGCGCAGTACGGCTGGTGTATCAAAACTAGAAACTCTCATATGTCAGGCCCCACTTCGCTGAGTATTAGGCAGAAGTATTGATCTAACGGCTCATAAATCCATGAAGATGATTCTACTTTCACATCCCAATTCCTTCACCGGTACTGGTACCGGAGGGGCGAACGAAAATACAGCGATATTGGCTTTGACAGTGCCATCCCACCATCACGCTTGATAGTGGGATCGGCCAAGGGCGATTTTTTCGTATAAACTTTCTCTGGATAATACACGTGACAATGGGTTATCAACTGGCTGGTTACTATTTGATGAGATTGAATGAGCTACCCTTTCTGGCTGCCCCTCACCCGTTTTACTACACGGTCGACACCAGCTTTAATGATAATTTGCTCGATGAGTGGGCCTGGGAGAGACCCAACACCCAACAGCAACGACTTCCGGTGAAGGACAACCTGGGACTTACTGATGCTGGCCGGGCGCAACTCACCAGCTGGGTTTATCAACAATACCAGGCGGGTGAATTAGCCTGGGGCAATGTGTTTTCGGATCTGGCTCAAGCCAATGCGTACCGCAGCCGCTTCTTTCGTGAATTGCCTAATACGGTCGTTCTTTCGCTTTCATTTCAGGAAAAAGATATACAGCGAATTCGGGCCAGATGGCAGGCAAGCTTTACCAACTACAGCCAGGGCGGTTCATTAGAACCACCCTGGCTGCCATCCCTGCTTCGTAATTCCAACGCTCACCATCAGCGTATTGGTTATGATCTGATTGGTACCGAGCCGGGTATACTGGGTCTTACTTCCTTTCTGGTTCATGATATAGAGTTGGATCTATACCAACGGTTTGGAATCAGGCAAAACGCTTATGGTTTACTGGATACCGATACGCAGCAGGAAGCAGTCATGGCTTACATGCATGATCCTCAAAGTAGGGTAGAGCCATTAGATTGGTATTGGGCCGCCGTTGATTTATGGAGTTAACCAAACGTCGGCCAGTTACCATTATAAGCTCATCTTACGCTCCCTAGTCGATTAGAATTACTTTCCGGGTTTGCCGCTGCTGGTTTTGGGTCAGCATCAGGATGTAGCTCCCCCGGTTGAATTGATCGACCATGACTTTAATCAGATTTTCGCCTTGGGTAAGCTGATGGGTTGCCTGATGGACTGGTTGAGCCATCATATTAACGAGCTGAACCGTTGCTTCTCCGGCCGTTTCGGCGTAATACGCCACCCACATCACTTCTTTGGCTGGTACGGGATAGACGTTCATGCGTGATTCATGCGGGAATTCAGTGTTCGTCGTGCTGGCCAGGCGGGCACCACTGGCACCAATCAGGCGGGCACCGGCCCAGTCGCCGTGGTCGCACGAAGCATCATCGCCCCCGTTGGTGACAACAAGTTTGAGGGTCTGTTTACCCGATACATCCAAATCAATTGATTTCGTGGCCGTTGTTGGGTTCATTACACCACTGGTATAAACCAGTACACCATCCAGATAGACCTCGAAGCTCACTGTTCCGCAGGTGCTGACTTCATCGTCGAGACCGATGTCGGTCAGGAAGCGGCTGTACTGGCTGTTCAGGGTATAGGTAATCGTGGCGGAGCCGTGTACACCAAGTCCTTTGGCGTAGGTGATGCCGTTGAGAGTGATTGTCTTGCCATCGCCCGCGTTGTTTTCGCCATTACTCCTGTCTTTCTCAACCGGACCGTAGCCATTGGTAGCCGTTACCCAGTTGAGGTCAGACAAATAAATACCGGTACCGGTAGCCGAGGTGGGTGGGGTAGACGTTGGGGTCGTACTTGCCGAAGTTGGGTACAAATAATTTGGCGGAATAGTCTGCTGTGCCTGACCGGGGTAAGCCCATAGCAGTTTTGCTACCGCGCCCGCGCCACCATCGTAATACTCCATTTGAATCGTGTATCGTTGCCCGGCGGTCAGAGCTACAACTGAGCCGCTGTTCGTGGTTGGCGCATGAACAGTCCAGTTGTTGACAGCCTGCGTACCATTAACCCAAAGACGAACGCCATCATCCGATGTTGTGCTGAAGGTGTAATTACCCGTAACGGGCGCTTCAACCTGTCCGGTCCAGCGAACCGAAAAATTATCGGTATTGATGGTTCCGGGAGCGGGGGAGCCGGTACCCCAGTCGAAGTTGACGGTGGCATCAGTTCGGGTCAGCGAAGCCGGAGCCGTCAGGTTAGTATTGTTAAAATAGATGCCGGTCAAGCCGGTGCCACTCGCTGATCCACCCGAAGTTGTGGGTACCCGATAGAGCACGGTTGCCGGAATAGCCTGTTTGCCAATGCCCGGCCCTTCGTAACTGATGGTCAACGCCTGACCTCCGCTCCCCTGAAAATAAAGAATTGTGAGGGCGTGTTTGCCTGCTTTTAAACCGATGGTGCCTGCTTTTTCAATGGCCGCGTGTACGCCGTCGTTATTGACCACTTCGGTCGTGCCGATGAGTAGTTTGCTGCCATCGTCAGAGCTGGTGTAAAAAGTATAGACTCCATCGGTAGGTATGTTGATGAAACCCTTGAATCGAATCCCGAAATTGTCGGTGCGGTTACGAACGGATAAGTCGGGGGTGGTAACGGTGCCCGCCTTACTCGTCGTTAGCGAGTTGAAATCGGGCATTGTACTCCAACTACCCTCAACATACTGGTAATCAAGCCCGGCAACCGTTGCGGCCGGGTTTTCCGGGTCACGTAACGAGACAACGGGGGTATTATCCTTGAAAAGAACGACCGACGAATAGGCGGGAACAGTCACCTGATTGGTACAGATCGTATTTCGCGCATCGCGGTAGGTACCACTGATCGAAACCTGAACTGGGTTAGCGGTTGGGTTAGTCAACAGTTTCAAATAATCATCCGGGTTGCCGGACGAATAGGTGACAGGGCTATTTTTCGAGCTGAGGTCTTTGCCATACTGACTTTGCCACTGCGCCATCGATAGGCTGGCACCGATGTTACGGTTATAGACCGTTAGAATTTTATACACATCATCAAAAGGCCGGGCATACACGTTGTTCGCAAACTCTCCGTAACTACCCAGATCGTTCTGATTCGATTCATATTTAACCAGAAACTGGCTGGCTAATCGACTGACCAAGATATTGTTCTGAATGACGTTGTTCCGGGGTTGGCAGCCGTTGGCACTCATGATGGCCAGTTGCCCCTCGTTGTTGTTGAAGGAGGTGTTTCCGGTCAGGGTGATGTTGGATGAACCATGCAGGAAAATACCGAGGCCCTTGCAATGACCAACGGTATTGCCACTTACTTCGATATTCGTGGTACAATCGTCGAGGTAGATGCCATTGGCTCCTGACGAACTACCCACCGGGCTTCCTTCCGGAGCACCAATGCCATTTGTTACCGTATTAGCGATCAGTCGGATATTGGCCATGGGTTGTTGGTTGCCGTTCCAGATGTACAAGCCGCTGCCATCGCTTTTCGTCAGGCAGAAATTACTGATCTGATTACGCTGAATGGTCGTGTTGGCCGAGAAGTTCAGTGCATTATAGCCAATGTTATCGAGCGTATTATCCTCAATGAGCGTGTTGGCTGTTGTTGCCGAGTGGAAGCCTACATAAGTACCATCGCCACTTTTGCCGCGGCCCGGTATAAGCCCGATACGCCGGATGATGTTGCGCCTGAACGTAACATTCTGGTACGTCTCGATGTCAACGCCGTTGTTATTCGCATCTTCAATGAGGTTATTTTCAATCAGCAGTTGCTGACCGCTTCCTTTTATGAGCAGGGCATCTTCGCCGGATTTTGTCAGGTCATTCCCGCTGATGACCAGGTTGGAGCAATTTGTTGCCGTCAGGTTAGAGGCCAATGCCTGCGTAAGCTGAAGGTTACGAATCGTGATGAACGACACCCCCGACAAGCTTACAACGTCTGAAGAGGCCGTAGCCGTAATCTTCTGGGTATTGGGATTGGTTTGGCTATCGTATAACTGAATCGTTTTTGTAGTCGGATTATAGTACCATTCGCCGGTTTGGTCGAGCGTGTTAGGGTGGTTCTGGATAAAAAATCCCCAGTTATCACTAATGTCATAGTTGCCGGAGCCCATCAGTGTCAGGCTGTTGCCGGTTTGGCCGGTAATGGTAGCGCGATTTAAAATCCATTGCACCGGCCGATAGACGACCTCGCCCCCCAGCCAGTTTTTGAGCAACGACTGCTGACTGGTTAGCTGGGTTTTACCCGTGTGCGATTGCACCGTCAGGTAGCCTTTATTCGTTGCGTCCAGGTTCGGGTATCGGCCCAGGGGCAAACTTGCGTTGTTACGGTAAAGACCCGTTACCCGACTCCCGCACGCTGGACATAGCGCCTGCCAGGTGTTGTTGCCAAGGTTCGTCCAGGCCGTAACGCCCACCGATCCTGCCAGGACTGGCTTGTTGCCGGAGCCATATGCATCGACCAGTATTGGTTTGTCGCTCGTACCGGACTGTTTGACTTGCAGACTGCCGACAAATGTGTCGTCGCGCCGAAACAAAACCTGATCGCCCGGTTGCAGAGAAAGGCTGTTGATTTTGTTGATCGTTTGGAAGGGAGCATCGCTCGACCGACCTGAATTCGAATCGTTGCCCGTGTTGGCAACATAATACGTAGTTTGTCCGAGAGCTGTGGATGGCTTTCCACAAAGCAGCAACAGACAAGCTGGCATATAGCACAACAGTGCCATAGCCGGGAAGTTTAATGTATTTTTCAAGTTACGGAGGGCTTCGTCACTCTACTTATGGTATATAGAGTAACATATAGTTAACGAAATATATTAAATGTTAACTAATGATACAAGCGGTGTAGGGTATTTTATTTAATTGTATTTATATAGTTATGTAAATTAATAAAATAATTATAATATTAACTTTTAAGGGACGTATTTCTACTAAGCTTTATATCTATTCTAGGATGCTATGTTGCAACTTGAATGAGTTCCCTATTCAAAATATTGTGATGTGTATACTTTTGAAAGGCTGAGTCTGAATAAAAATGCGCTACCCCGTATCCTCTTTCTAATTGAGGATACGGGGTAGCGCCTTATAAATGAATGCAGAAACTGTTAGTTACTATCGGTTGACGTGTATTCGTAAACTCCTAAACCAAGCGTTTCGCTGGTATACTTACGGAGTTCCTTCCCCAACTCCGGGTTGTTCGCCAAAACCTGCCCATAGCTTGGAATCATGTCACGAAGTTTTGTCTGCCAGGCCTCAGTGGCCAGTTGCTCGGGGAAGCATCGTTTCAGCAAATCGAGCATGATCGAAACGGCAGTTGACGCACCCGGCGACGCGCCCAACAGAGCCGCAATGCTGCCATCGGCGGCACTCACTACTTCGGTACCGAACTCCAGCACACCCCCTTCTTCTTCATCCTTTTTAATGACCTGTACCCGCTGACCGGCGATTTCCAGCTCCCAGTCGTCCATCTGCGCATTGGGATAATATTCCCGCAGGGCGTTCAACCGGTCTTCGGGCGATTGAAGCACCTGCTGAATTAGGTATTTAGTTAGCGAAACGTTGTGCAGACCCGCCATGAGCATAGGTGCCATATTGCTCAACTGAATGGATTTTGGTAGATCCATGTACGACCCACTCTTCAGAAATTTAGTCGAAAAACCGGCGTATGGGCCAAAAAGGAGCTCCCGCTTGCCTTCAATCATGCGCGTATCGAGGTGAGGAACCGACATGGGTGGCGCACCTACAGAGGCTTTTCCATATACTTTTGCCTGATGACGCTCAATTATATCGGGGTTGACGCATTTGAGCCATTGACCACTCACGGGGAATCCACCGAAACCCCGGCTTTCGGGAATATCGGATTTTTCGAGCAGACGCAGAGAGCCGCCCCCGGCACCAATAAAAATGAACTCAGTCTGCACATCCCGAACCTGGCTGGTCGTTACGTTTTCTACCCGGATTTTCCACCCGCCGAGGGATTTTGACCGCCACAAATCCCGGACATCGTGGGCAAAGTATAAATGAACGCCGGGCATATCATACAACCGACGGAACATGGCCCGCGTCAGGGCACCGAAGTTTACATCGGTACCAATATCCATGCGGGTAGCGGCTACCGGTTGTGCCGGATCGCGGTCCTGCATAACCAGAGGCATCCATTCCGCTAACTGACCCATGTCTTCGGAGTAGTGCATACCGTGAAAGAGGTAATTCTGCTGAAGTGCCTCAAACCGTTTGCGCAGGTAGGCTACGTTCTCATCGCCCCACACGAAGCTCATGTGAGGGATAGACCGGATAAAATTGGGGGCATCGTGCAGAAAACCTTTCTGGATCAGGAAAGACCAGAACTGCTTCGACTGTTCGAACGACTCCGCAATTTTGATCGCTTTTGACGGGTCAATGGTTCCGTCTTCTTTTTCGGGTGTGTAGTTGAGTTCGCAGAAAGCCGAGTGGCCGGTTCCGGCATTGTTCCAGGCATCTGAGCTTTCGGCAGCCGCGCTGTCCAGCCGTTCGTAGATGTCGATGGTAATGTCAGGTTGTAACTCCTTTAGCAACACTCCCAGCGTGGCACTCATAATTCCGGCCCCGATCAACACCACATCGGGACCTTTCTGTACTGATTTATTGCGTTTCGCCATGATTTAGATAGGCAGGTATGTATTCCTATATAGCTACAAAATTGGTGCGTCGGATGTTCCGGAATAATGTACTAACCTACCTTTTGTTTGTTTTTCTTATCGTTGGGTCGGTTAACTTTAAGCAATAGTAAGTAAACGGTTGCCGATGGATGGTCTTCTTTTTTATCGTACCTCAGAATAATTATTCTATTCCATCACATTATACAAATGAGCTTTTCTGCCTGATCGTGACAGCTACATTGCTTTATTTTTAGATATTTTTAGCCCATGATTTATCGAATTCGGGCTGTTGTTCTGGTTTGCCTTTGCTGGCTACTGCTCAGCCAGTCTGTGCGGGCGCAACCTGCACCAATACCAATGGCCATGCCTGAGCCAACGGGAATAAACCAGGGACGTTTTATTGGCGTGCTGGTTGGTACGGCGGCTTTTTACACCATCACGTTGCTCATGCTACGCAAACAATGGTACAAGAAGAAAGTCCCTTTTCACTCGTTTAATGACAATGCCGAGTGGCTCCAGATGGATAAAGTCGGGCATAGTGCTACGGCTTATTGTATGAGCAGGGGCGGGTACGAGCTGATGCGCTGGAGTGGTGTCAATGAGCGGGCCAGCATTCTGACCGGCGGTTTACTGGCTCTGCTGTTCCAGACAACCCTCGAAGTATACGATGGACATTCGGAAGGCTGGGGGTTTTCGAAAGGGGATATGCTGGCCAATGTGGCGGGAACGGCTTTGTTTGTGGGGCAGCAGTACGGTGCCGGGCAGCAGGTTCTGAGTATGAAATATGGCTTTCGAAAAACGATCTTCCCGCCGTTCAGACCTAATGTGCTGGGTAAAACGACGGGCGTTCAAATGCTGAAAGATTACAACGGACAACAATACTGGCTATCGGTCAATTTAGCTTCGGTTTTGCCGGTGGGACCTGCTTTTCCGCGCTGGCTAAATCTGGACGTTGGGTACAGTGGCAGTGGTATGATTGGAGGGCACGAGAACCCGCCAATTGTTGACAAAGACGGAAAAATGGTCAAATTTGAACGGTATCGTCAGTTTTTCATTTCGCCCGATGCTGACTTTTCGCGGGTTGGTACCTTTTCTCCCGCCCTGCAACGCTTCATTGGTACGGCTCAGTTTTTTAAAATACCGGCTCCATCATTGGAGTTCAACCGCGTTAACGGGCTTCGGTTTCATCCATTAATTTTACCGAAAGAATAACGTAGTTTTCAAATCGGCGAGCCCCAAATTGCACCGAGAATGTAAACTTCTGTGCAATTTGGGGCTCGTTGCTTTAGAACAAGTTCGTACTATAATCGGCCGCCACCGATGTCGAATCCGACTTTAATGCCTAAATACGCGTTTTTACTGTCGATCGTCGTGTTCGACAGCTTAAGTGCTGTTGTGGGTACAGCGTTGTATTCAACACCCGCAACGAAATGCCCGGTTTTGATACCGGCTCTAATCATTCCGCCAAATTTGGTGTCGGAAGTAAACGCCACATTTTCGGGCGGGTTTTGGCCTTCTGTTACGGTGAATGTTTCCGAGGAACCAATCGAATAAATCCCCGCTCCCAGACCAACAAAGGGCCGGATCTTTCCATTACCAATCAGGTAAGTACCCGTTAACAAGCCAGAGCCAAATGAACCCGCATTGCCCGTGTAGGTATTGCCGTTCGTGACTGTAACGCCACGAGCAATGAACGCCGTTTCCAGCCGTACCCCTAAATCGAAATTGTCACTCAGACCGTATTTGGGTTCTACGCTGAACAAAAATCCGCCCGACAAGCCTTCACCCAGCGCTTTGGCATACCCCAGTGAAACATTGACTTTAAACGGTTTATACTCCTGTGCCGTGGCCGAGAGTGAACAAACCGTTAGTAAGACGAAAAGAATGCGTTTCATAAAATTGTTGTGTAAATGGTAAAACATGTATTTTCTTCGCTGATAGACAAACGAGCTAAAGAGACCATAGAATCGGCATCCGTGAGTCGCTCCAGACCCTATCTTTACAGCTAGTTACACAAACGCCTTTACGTTGCTTTTGTTACTATATTACACTACTTTCTTAACTCGTCAGGGGTAACAAAAATCGTTATTGTTGTCCTGTGAGTTGACCAGAGGACTGCCCGAATTACCGGAGTTAAGAGCTACATCTATCCATAAGGATTCCCAACGGTAGTGGCGCTCTGACCAACCTGTAAGTGCTTGGAGCCGACAAAGCGAATGGCTTTTAGGTGGGTATTGACTGGGTCGGGCTTTGGGTAACCTTGATCTACACAACCGAAGGGCTGAGTTTTTTGGCTACATTTACAACCGTATTGGAGTAAGCGTTGAATCGGGTAGCGTCTCCTGCCCTGGCTGCAAAGCGTTATTGGAACGTATGACAAATTGCCTGTTCATCCGTAAGAGTTGATAGGTTGTGATGGCGGCAGGCTTCACGATTTATTCCAGCGTATGTTTTCGTCTGAGTGAGCCATGGTTTTCCGCCAGTTCGTTAGCGTTTGGTTTGGATGGAGCAGACGTTGGCTGACAACGCGGGGAAAAGCGGCTGAACTGATAGAAACTAAATTGACATTTTAGTAGTATTAAATAAACATGGACTTTGAAACGTATTTATTACAAAAGAAGATCGATGTCGAACAGTTTCAGCGAGTTGAGCCTGTTCGTTTTCAGGAATGGCAGCGGGAGTTTGGGTTTATGCACCCGGAAAGCTTTACCGCACAAAAGAAATTTCTTTTGAATGATACCCGAAGAAAGTACCTTGTTCGTTAAAAAAGTAGTATACGGCTTGAAGGTCAGGCCGAATTTTGCGTTGTACACTCAACTTTATTATTCATGAGCCTAACGTTAGGAGAACTACGCGGCATTACAGACGCCGTACTCAATGCCTTAAAAGGGCAAGGCATCAGTGACAGTGACTCACTGCTCGAAGCCACAAAATCACCATCAGATCGAAAAGCGCTTGCCTCAGCCAGCGGAGTCGATGCAAACACCATTCTGGAGTTAGCTAACCGGGCCGATTTAGCCCGGATCAAAGGAATAGGACGTGTTTACAGCGATTTAATGGAGGAAGCTGGTGTGGATACCGTAAAAGAATTGGCTCAGCGGGCTCCTCAAAGTTTACACGCTAAATTGATTCAGATAAATAGTGTTCGGCAGTTTACCCAACGGCCACCATCCGTTGAGCAAATCGGCGACTTTGTGGAGCAGGCAAAAGCATTGCCCAGGATGCTTGACTATTAGTTGTTAGTTAGTGGTTAATAGGTATTTGTTAATAAGTAAATAACGCTGAGGTCGGACTATTTTACAAATAGCAATAACCAAAGCAGGCCTGCCGTATTCTACACGGCAGGCCTGTTATTTTTTTAACTGTCTGGCTGACAAACGATAAATTGCTATAGGTTTTTTGATCGTACCTGGTGGCCGTTTGGTTCATTCAGATATTGTTCAAGACGGGCTTCTAACTCCAGCTGACTCAAATTAGTGAACAATTGCCCGTTCAGTGCCAGCGAAATACGACCACTCTCTTCCGAAACGGCAATGACTGCCGCATCCGTTGCATCACTCATGCCCAGGGCGGCTCTATGGCGAAAACCCAGGGAAGAAGGTAGCTCATCATCGTCCGAAACGGGCAAAATGCAGCGGGCGGCACGAATTCGCCCGCCACTAATGATCACAGCGCCATCGTGTAAAGGACTGTATTGACTAAAAATAGCCAGTAACAAAGGCTTTGATAAGTCGGCGTCGATTATCTCGCCCGACTGAGCAAATTTTTCCAGATCATCATTCCGCTGAAGCACTAACAACCCACCGGAAAACTCAGTCCCCAGTGCTTTACAGGCATCAAGAATTGGTTTTAGCGGCATCTGGCTATCGGTAGATTCAAAATCGCGGAGTAGCCAGCGCCGAAGCCAGCGATTATTCGTCAGGTTTGTCGATTTGCCAATGAGCAACAGAAACCGCCGTATTTCGTGTTGAAAGATGATGATCAATGCCAACGCGCCAACACTAATGAAGTACTCAAGAATAGTAGTCATTAGGTTGAGGGCCAGTGCCTTCACTACAAGGTAGGCCAGATAAACCAGCAAATAGCCAACAAACACCCGGCTAGCTACGCTTCCCCGAACCAAGTTGTAAATCTGATAAATAAGTAGGGTCACCAGGCCAATGTCGAGCAGATCGAGCCAGCCAATGTCTAAAAATCCCAGGCGAAAAGCCAGCATGAATAAATTGGTAAGGTTTGGGTCTTAAAGATAGAAAGAAACCATTCTATAAGTCTACTCCTATACTCCTATACAGAAAGGCTACTTTACCGCTCAACTTCATTAAATAGAGGTCGTTTGCCCTTCAATGGCTAAATACGTTTCCGGAAAAACAGACCTGGCTTCTTCCAGAAACAAGTCGAACTGTTTGTAACGCGACGAAAAATGACCGATCAACAATCGTTCCGCCCCGGCCTTGGCGGCAATAGTGGCCGCTTGCTTAGCCGTCGAGTGGTACACTTCGGTTGCCCGCTGGGCATTATCCTCCATAAAGGTTGCCTCGTGATACAGTAGATTGACACCCTGGAGCTGAGGCACCAATTCCTCGACATATCTGGTGTCGGAGCAATACGCATAGGAGCGGGCCGGTGGGCCGGGCTCAGTGTACTCGGCACTGGCGAAGAGAATTTCGCCAGTAGGGCCAAGAATATCCTCGCCGTTTTTCAACTGCTTCAGGTAATGCACGGGAACATCGTCCGGGAGTTTTTCCCGCAAAAGGTGTGGTTTGTGGGGTTTCTCCCGAAAGAGGTAGCCCGAGCAGTCGATCCGATGTTGAAGCGGGATCGATTCCACCGTCATCAGCGGATGATCGAGCAGGAGCGTAGGGGTACCCGGTTCAACAACCTGAAAATGCAGCCGGAAACCCAGTCTGGAATCAGAAACGCGAAAAATAGTGGTCAACACCTCATCCAGACCACGCGGCCCGAACAGAAATAAATCTTCCGTTCGTCCGCCTAAGTTTAGGCTCGATAGCAGCGGAGGTAGCCCGAAATAGTGATCCCCGTGAAGATGGCTGATAAAAATATAGCGCAACCGGCCTGGTCGAATGCGCTGTTCAATCAGACGTAATTGCGTCCCTTCTCCACAATCAATGAGCACATGATCGCTGCCAATGGTCAGCAACTGTGCCGTTTGATGGAGTTTAAGGGTAGGCGTAGCCGAACCGGCCCCCAAAATAGTGAGGGAAAACGGCGAGTTTGCCAGTCGGTTAGGCTCCGTGTCCTGATTTAGTTTTGCGTTAGGCATCAGCATTGCCGACGCTTCCCCCGATGTCGTACTCATCGTCCTCTTCGCTTCGAAAGTCGTTTTCCAGTTCATTCATAAAGACCGCATCGATCGCTTCTTCCACGGTTGGGAGAATGGTAAGGTCACTGATATTTGCTCCGTCCAGAACATTGATCAGGTCGTCATTCTTTGTAACCAAAATCAACAAGCCAACTTCATTGATGCACTGGCGGTTTATCTTTCGAATCGTCATTAACCCGGATTGGTCGACGGATTGTACTGGTTCTACGTCGATGATAATATTGCTGTACCCTTCCCGAAAGAGGCTGCGGCTCAGTGTTTCAAACGTACCGGACACTTCTTCCCCAAACTGACTTTCAGCTAATCGGATCAGGGCATACTGTTCGTTTTTTTCGATTGTGTAATTCATGTATGTTCAATTTTGAGAGATTGGCTGAACAGATTGGCATAAAGCAGCTATGCCTTCATGCGGGTAATGTATCAGTCAAGGAGTCACTCACTCTACTGTAATTGCGCGTAAAATGTTTGTTTCAATTCGGGCAACCGGGTCGGTTGCCTCGGCGGGTTGAAACGATTGCCCGGTCACTTTCTCGAAGAGTTCGATATAGCGGGTCGTGATCTGATTCACCCATTCGTCAGACATAGTCGGAATTGTTTGTCCAGTTTTTCCCTGAAACCCATTCGCAATTAGCCATTCTCTAACGAATTCCTTCGACAATTGTTTTTGTGGCTGTTCGGCTTCCTGATTGGCCTGATACGTATCGGCGTAGAAATAGCGCGACGAGTCAGGGGTGTGCACTTCATCGATCAGGTATACTTTGCCGTCCAGATTGCCGAACTCATACTTGGTATCGACCAGAATAAGCCCCTGTTGGGCTGCCATCTCGGTACCACGCGCAAAGAGGGCCAGGGCATACTGTTCGAGTTGTACATAGTCGTCCTGCGAAACGATGTCCCGGCTCAAAATTTCTTCCCGGCTAATGTCCTCGTCGTGCCCTTCGTGTGCTTTGGTAGAGGGGGTGATGATAGGCGTTGGAAGGCGGTCGTTTTCGCGAAGGCCATCCGGAAGGGGAACCCCGCAAAGAATCCGGTGCCCATCCCGATATTGCCGCCAGGCATGACCAGCCAGATAACCTCGTACCACCATCTCAACAGCATAAGGCTCGCATTTAAGGCCGATACTCACGTTCGGGTCCGGCACAGTAAGCAACCAGTTCGGAACAATATCGGCGGTAGCCTTCAGAAAGTAAGACGCTGTTTGATTCAGGACTTGTCCTTTAAACGGTATTGGCCGGGGCAAAACTACATCGAAAGCCGAAATCCGGTCTGATGCGATCATGACCAATTTGTCGGGGAAAGAATACACATCCCGGACTTTACCGCGATAAAAGGCCGTTTGGCCGGGGAATTGGAAGTTGGTTTCCTGAATAGCGTTCATTTATTTTAGGATTGATGGCGCAAGGCTGAAACCAACGTGGCCCGGCCCTGCGCTATCGTTACAATTTTTCAATAACAATGGCCGATGCGCCACCTCCTCCGTTGCAAATACCGACCGCCCCATAGCGCCCGCCGTTCTGTTGTAAAACGTTGGTAAGCGTGGTGACGATGCGAGCCCCGGATGCGCCCAGCGGATGCCCGATTGATACGGCACCGCCAAAGACATTTAACTTCTCCTGAGGCACTTCAAGTACTTTACTAAAGGTCAGGGGAACAACGGCAAACGCTTCATTGATCTCAAAATAATCAATGTCGCTTGTTGTCAGGCCGGCTCGCTCAATAGCCAGAGGCACCGCTTTGGTAGGAGCGGTGGTGAACCACTGGGGTTCCTGCTCGGCATCGGCATAGGCTACAATCCGGGCAAGGGGTGTCAGGCCTAATTCATCAGCTTTCCGGCGACTCATGATCACCAGTGCGGAAGCCCCATCGCTGATGGGAGACGAGCTGGCGGGTGTAACCGTGCCATTAGGCGTGAAAGCTGCTTTTAGCGTGGGGATTTTATCGTAAATAACGTTTTTGTACTCTTCGTCTTCGCTCACGCTAACGGTCCCTTTTCGGCTGCTGACCTCCACGGGAACGATCTCCCCGGAAAAACGCCCGCTTTGGGTGCTGGACTCCGAACGGCGGTACGATTGTACCGTAAAGGCATCCTGCTCTTCCCGGCTGATTCCATAGGTACTGGCCGTTTGATCGGCAAAGACGCCCATAGCACATTGGTCATACGCATCGACCAGGCCATCACGTGCGAGTCCATCCACCAATTCAGCATTCCCATATTTATACCCAAAACGAGCTTTGGGAACGTAATAGGGCGTATTGGACATACTCTCCATACCACCGGCCACGACGACATCGGCTTGCCCAAGCTGAATGACCTGAGCGGCCAGCATAATTGCTTTCGTACCGGACGCGCATACTTTATTGATGGTAGTACAGGGAACGGTAGGAGGGAGACCCGCTTTTAAAGCAGCCTGTTTGGCAGGGGCCTGGCCAACATTGGCTGATACGACATTTCCCATGTATACTTCCTGTACCAATTCTGGCTGAATACCCGCCCGGCTCAACGCCCCCCGAATAGCCGCAGCACCTAAGTCTACGGCGGTTAAGGTTGACAGGACGCCCCCGAAGCTACCAATTGGTGTTCGAACAGCAGAAATAATGACGACTTCATTCATACTAGTTTTGTTGTCTCTGTGTGTACCCTACCAGCGATTTCCTCTGGCTTTTGATTTGCCCGCTTGCCGCGCCGACAGTGCCAGCGCGTAAGGCAGGTCATCTTCCTGCATGGCATTGAGGAGTAGCAGCGCTTGCTCTTCGCTCAGATTAAGGCGTTGAAAACGGCGCAGTAAATCGTCCTGCCGGTCTGAACGTTCAACCTGTTGACCACCTGCCGGACGAGGTTTATTTTCGGTCTCTGGTTTATGTTCAGTGGAATCCTGCTTTTGTTTTTTCTCCTGAGATTTTCCGGAGTAATACTTCTTTATAACTTCAAAATTATACCGGGCAGGTTCATTATTGGCATCTTCGAGCAAAGCCTGTTCAAATAAAGCCAGTGCAGTTGTACTATCTCCCTGCAAGCACGCCATAACACCAAGTTGCGTAGCGGCTACCGTCCGTAAATCGGGCCGGTCCGACTGAAGCAGTGTTTCGTATTGTGGTTTGGCTCTGGTGTATTGTTTCAACTGAAAATAGGTATGTCCGAGATTCAGCCGAACGGCCGGATCAATGGTAGTTGTCCGGCGGCTCAACTGAACGTATAAAGGCAATGCTTTGGCATACTGACCCGCCTGGTAAGCTGCCTGAGCGTCCTGGCGCATCTGGTTATTCTGTGAAATAGGACTTACCGGCAGTAATTCGCTCCACCAAATCCAGAGAGTAATCAACAAGTAAATCATGCTACCTTAAGGATGCCGGGTCAAAAATAAGATAAACTCACCAGACCAACTCAAAGGCGGAAGGTTCGAATTGTTACAATCAAGTCGAGTGCCAATAAACCAAGAGCCGCCAATAAAAAATAATAATACTTATTTGTTGATACAGCCACCCTATGCTGATCAATTGCCCGTCCTTTCAACAAACGAAGAATTGTTGCCAATTCGTTAACATAACGTCCATTAGCATCCGCTTCAATATACTGTCCGCGGCTGTCGCGGGCTAACTCCTGCAAAAAGGGGCGGTTCAGCCGGGTGCTAACAATCTGGTCATTGTCATCCCGCACAAAGTCATTTCCTTTTCGTATGGATGCGCCTGCTTCAGTACCTACACCAACCGTAATAAGGGGCAAACCAAACGACCGAAGACGAGCGAGTTCGGTTTGTTCGCAGGAGCTAAAATTTTCCCCATCGCTAAAAAGAACAATAGCCCGGACACTTTGATGGGTCGATGAGTCGTCGACCAGTTTTTGGCGGGCCATCGCAATAGCGTTGCATAAATCGGTCTCCCCGGTGGGCGATATACTTGTGTGGACTTCGCGGATGAACTGCTTCAGTGCATCATGGTCGGCCGTTAGGGGCGATAGCAGGATTGATTCTGGTGCGGCTAAAATAAGTCCGAATCGGTCGGCGGGCAACGTATCGCACAATTGCTGGATGTCATACTTGGTTCTTTCCAGCCGGGTGGGAACAATATCTCCGGCATCCATTGATCTTGAAACATCCACCAGTAGGAAGGTATCGTGACTGGTGGTGACTAAATCTCCCTCAGCTTCGCCAAAGGAAGGGCCGAGAAGCGCGATAATCAGGAGTGTAAGGTAGCTGCCTCGAAGAAAAAACTTCGGCACCACCCCCCATGCCGCTGTATTGAGCTGGCGAGCCAGGCGAAAAGTTCGCCAAACATAGAGCGAATACAGGGCTATAAAGATGCCGATAAAAAAAAATTCAGTGCTGGTAAGGGGATAAAGCCAATTCATTTAGTGCGAGTATCAGCCTGACGATGAGCTAAATCGCTCATTTATGATGAAATCAGGAAGGGCGAAATTAATAATTTAAAAAAGATTTTTTGCGAATACCCTTGCTGAAACGCGATAATTGCCCTACCTTTGTGTCCCAATCAATCAGGAAGATATTGGTTGGCTTCGGAGAGATGCCTGAGTGGCCGAAAGGAACAGTTTGCTAAACTGTCGTACTGGTAACGGTACCGAGGGTTCGAATCCCTCTCTCTCCGCTGAGTGAAGTAAGTATCTTTCGGGGTGTAGCGTAGCCCGGTATCGCGCCTGCTTTGGGAGCAGGAGGTCGTAGGTTCGAATCCTGCCACCCCGACATCTAAAGTTCCAATTAATCAAGCACTTATCAGCAATGGTAAGTGCTTTTTTATTGTCTTGTACTTTTCTGCAAACACATTTCCGGGCACATCAGAGTCCGACGGCGGGGCGTTATCAAAACCGGGAAAGTAGCCCGACTTCCTATAATAAGCCAGAAGCAGGCGAAAAGCCAAAACCCGCGCCTGAGTATATCCACTTATTGAGTGGTGGAAATGACTATGCTTGAGGTAAGTTAACCATCGACTCAAAAGATGTTTTCTTGGTTAGTTCGTGGATCAATATTGTTAGCTTATAGATTAAATAATATTATCAAATGGTCTGTCGAAGGTCAATACTTATCCTACGGTGCTTACAGGTGGCATTGAAGGTCCAAATCATACAAAGGGTAGGGGGATTTATATAATTCCTAGAAACAGCGGTTTTTCGGGCTGATTAGTGATTTATACTCATGGCTGTTATTAGCCCATATTTTTTAACTTATAGTCCATTCTAGAAACTAAAGAAGCAATTTGTTGTAAAATTGTATTCAATATTTATGAATCGTAAATATTAAGATAATGGCTTAGGCAAAATGTTCATCTAATTACTTATTGGAATAGTTACATTTTATTTGACAAAGAAGGTCTTAAGTTAAGGCTTTGCGGATAGGAAATAGCTGTCGTTTAGTAGATAGGTTAGATGAGGGAGATGTCTGCTGGCTTAACAGTTCGAGTAAGGAGCTGACGTAAAATAATTCATCAGTATGATCATAAGCTTAGACTTATCGTCATGAAAATTCAGAAGGGTAGCAGGACACGCTGGTGGGACTTGAATAGCGGAGCTATATAAATTCGACAGAAAATAGATTGCCTGATCAGTAACTTACAGTAAAACCCAACAAGATATGAACCTTAATAGGTTAAAACTTGTCCAACAACCTAAGGAAACTCTCTTTAAACTTTTCCATAAGTTGAAAATAAGGCCGATTGGTAACTTAATGGGAGTCAGAAGATAGCTTAAGTGGTTGAGGGGGTATATGAACCTTTCAACGGAGGTCTTGCTATCGTTTTGTTAGCCTATCAGTGTAAAATTACTACTCAACACATCAACGGTTTATTTGAGTATCAGACTAACGTCTTATTACCTGACACTTTTTGGTACTATCGCTTGAAATCTATGTAGTATAAGTTCTTTTTGAGAAATCCACGCTGGAATGGCAACTATCTTACTTATTCACAATGATCTTACTCTTCAGATTGAACTTAAAACGTTATTAGAATTCCAGGGGCATAAATTAGTATCGGTGAATAGCGGAAAGGAAGCACTTAACCTATTGCGTTATGCTAATTTAGACCTGATGATTTGTGATATAGATATTCCTGAAATAGGGGGATTTGACTTCTTGAAAAAAATCAAGAAAAAACTTCTCCATAAACAGGCTCCTGTTATGTTGCTGACTTCAACTAACGACCATGAGGTTCGCTTAAAAGGCTTTGAGTTAGGGGTAATAGGTTATCTGGCAAAGCCAGTGGATATTAATGAAATCCAGTACCAGATAAATAATTTATTCACGTATAGGAACACCATTATCGATCATACACTCTACGGGTCACACGAAAATCAAAATACTGATTTTCAATTTGTTAAAGACTTTTATGATCTGTTGGCGCTTAATTTCGGTTCACCAGACTTTAGTCTTAATAAGGCTGCAGAGGCCTTATCCATGAGTGTATCTACGCTCAAAAGAAGGTTGACTATTTATCTGGATACGACCTTTAGCGACGCGGTTAAAGAATATAGGTTTAGAAAGGCGAGTGATCTTTTAAAGAAGAGTTCGCTATCCATAGAAGAGATTTCTATTGCATGTGGCTTCAGAAGCTTGTCTTATTTTTCCAGAAGTTTTAAAGCTAATTATTTCCTCTCTCCCGTTCAGTATAAAAATGATGCGAACGACAGCAGGTTAGTGGCGTTTACCAGCAAAGAAAAGTTAGCCTACAACGAGGAAGAATACACAGATATAAGTTAATGCCAGACTGGCATCCCAGGATCGGCTGGCACTTCCTGGTTTTCGAAGACGTATTCTCCTGAATGGGTCTACCAATTTATTTAAAACAAAAGATTCATACTACAGAAAGACAATCTGCAGAGCATGCACCTGGCTCGCTGATTAGCTTGTTTTATGAAGAACGCTTTACATTCTTCATTCTTAATTATTAGTATCATAATACCTTAAACAATCCCTGTATGAAAAAAACGTATCGTTATAGTAAACTGTTTATGGCCGGGCTCTTGTTGGCCTCCGTCATGTATAACTGTAAAACGAAAGACGTCGAGTCACTGACGCCCTTTACGTATACGTTTACGAAATTCAATGATGTAAAATTGCCCACCATCTCCCCTACAACTCCTGCGGTTGTTACGGTAGTGGATGCCAGTGTGACGAACACCTCTGCATATGGGATTCTTACGCCGGATGTCCTTCAAGTTCCTGTTACCGGGGTAGTCCTTCCAGTAATTAAACAGGCAGCTGTTGATGTTAACAAGGCTATTTCTACAACTGCAGCTGCGGCACTCTCGGATAAGTTCACCCCAGAAGTTATTGATGCTATGGTAACGACTGGTTTTATACCGGCAAACTTAGCTGCAGAGTTAACACTTTTAAGCAATAGTCCATCCTTATTGGCATACATGCCTATTCTAAAACTACCAACGATCGATGGAAAAGAAGTTGGTGGACGTGTTGGTGCAGTAACGGGAACGAACATTGCAGAAACGGTATCCGTTGCAAAGGCTACCCTGGATGATGACGCTTGCAAAGACGCAGCACAAAAGGCCTATGACCTGGCTTTGCCTAATCTGACGTCTGCAAGAGACATTCAGCTAAAGGCAGTAAACGACCTATATATATTAGCTCAGACAACCCAAAATTCGTCAGTAAAGGATTGTAGAACCGGTGCATCTGCTAAATTCGCGGCCTTGAATAACACCGCCAGAGGATCATTAAGTGGCGTAGAAAAGGCACTAAAGGACGGAAGGGCAATTCTGGGCGAGGAAACCTATACTTTTCTTCGCTTGTTGTACCTGACTCAATTCAAAAATTTCCAGGATGACCTCAAAGCGGCAGAAAAAGCTCAAACAGAGTCCTGCGATTTATCCGCAGATGCCCGGCTTGCCGCAGCTAAAGTTGCTCTGGAGAAAGATCTTGAAAAAGTTAATGACAACTTCAAGGCAGCCAAAAAAGAACTGGATGGTGTACTTTCGGCAGCTGTTACCGCCTGCCACAATCAGGGTAACGGGGGTTAATTAGCACCTGGTTACTTAGTAAGGACATCGTTTGATACACATCCCATAAAACTGACATATGAAACCAAATTATATCATTTTATCAATGACTGCCTTGCTGTTTGGCTTACTGGCCACGAAAACGCAGGCGCAGGTTAACCTGAAGAGTATCAGCGCAGGTGCCAGTTACTGGAAGCCATCGCTCGATTACTGGAACAACAAATCAATGTTGCTTGATTACAACTTAGGCGAAGGCGCTAAGTTTTCCAGCGCGATCATGCCTACAGCAGCCGTAGAAATTGGCCTGACCAAAGGGCTTTCAATTGGTGGCCGGGTTGGGGTCTGGAAAGATGAAGTGTCGGGTCCGGTGAAAATTGGTGATGTGACGCGCAACGAAAAGCTGATTTTGTCCATCATTCCGGTTTCTCTGGATGTCAAATACACCTTTGCCAAGGCCGATGCCGGTACAGATACTAAGACTCCGTTTCTGACCCCTTATCTGGGCCTCAGTGTCAGCCGTTACTTTATCAACAATGACTTTTCGCGTGTGACTCCCGGGAGTAGTTCATTGAGTGAAAGCCAGACGGGTAATAACTATGGCGTACAGGCGCTCGTTGGTGCCGAGAGAAAACTCGTTAAGAAGTTATACCTCGCTCTGGATGTGCGCTATCATCTGGGCAGCTACAATCAGGTGATCAAAACATCAACGACCGATGCCGGTATCAAAGAGAAAGTGAGCCTGAACGGCCTGGAAGCCGGACTTTCGCTGAAGGTTAAGTTCAAGTAAGCAAACACGGTGTATCCATGGGCCGGTCGGCCCGCCATCTTCGTCTATAGATACAAGTATAGTTAGTACGGACTAAAGGCTCATGGATACAATCTTAATTCTTACTGAGCAAAATCATTGAATAAGACAGGTTTTTTTATTGTCTATTTACGAAACGTATAGTATAGACCGTTCGAGACGTTATTGCAAATGAGGGCCATTCGAGAAATTTTTTTAGTGGTCATTGGGCTGGTCACCGGACTGTCGACTCCGCTTTGGGGGCAGATAAATATATCCGGCAAGTCAGGGTTAATGTACATTCCTTCTGCCGATGTTCAGGAGGAGGGTACGTTTACCGTCGGATACGCTTATAGTCCATCAAGATATGCTATTAAGTACAACAGGACGAACTCTGAGAGTATTTACTTTATAAGTCTGGTAGTGTTGTCTCGACTTGAAATAAATGTAAATCTACTTCGACCAAATGGAATGGCCCCGCGTAGCTCGGTTGGCTTCGCAGCAGAAGGCATTGGTGATCGTCAGATCGATCTGAAATATGTTTTCATGACTGAAAAAACCAGATGGCCATCCGTTGCACTCATTCTTTCGGCCCCATTTGGTATCGACAATTCGCTCATCACCAACGCGCTTGTTGCAACAAAGCATGTGAAGCTCAGCAAAATTATCGACGCCGGGTTCACGGTCGGTATGGGTAGTCCTTACTCGCTGTACCGGTCAGGCGTAAAAAATGAGGAGAACTCAGATATTTTCACCGGTTATACCCTGAAAGATAAACGGGACAAACCCTACTACTACCTCGCAGGGCCTTTTGGTGGTGTAAATCTGAGTGTCGCAAATAAAGCGGGGCTCATGTTCGAGTGGGATTCACAGCATGTGAATATTGGTCTCTACGCGCGTCTGGTCAGGCACTGGACCCTGCAGGCCGGTTTAGTGAATGGCGATCAGCTAACCTTCGGGACATCCTATAGCCTGAACCTGCTACAGTTGCCAAAACGGCTTTCAGCTAAACATTCGCCAGCAAAGTGAGGAAGCGTATACGGACTAGTGTATTGAACGAGCCGCTGGTTCAGGGTTTGTTTCTGCTGGTAGGACTGCTGGTCTGGTCAACGGGTGAATCGCGTTCTCAGTCAGTCAACAAACTTCTGAATTTCGAAAACCTAACGGTCGACACCGCCCGACATCAAATTTATTACGAGCAGCGGCTATACCGGAATCCGCTCATTGGATTGCTGGAGCTAGCTGAAGAGGTCGTGCCCCAGGGCATTACCACCTTCGTTCCGCTGTTTCAGGGCGTGCCGATCGCTGGCTATCAGCTCGGTTCGGGCCTTCGTACAACCACGCTATCGGGCAATGACCGGCAACGGTTTAACCGGGAGCATCCCTTTGACGGACGAGCCTACAAGTTTGACTTCAGGCTACAGCCCGAGTTCATAGCGCAGTTTGGCTTTCGTGAACAGATCGTAGAAAGTAAAACGAACCTGCTTTTGCAGAGTCAGCTCTACATCAGTCGCGGATTAATTCTAAACTGGGGCGTGTTATTCCCGATCATCAATCGGCTGGACAATCAGGCTCTGAATGTACGACCCGCACCAACGTTTCTGAATCAGTTCCTGGCGCTGAATGGCACCAATTTTATGAGCCTGTCGGCGGGGCTGTTTTATAACGACCAGTATGGGGTTAACGTACAATACCGCCATGCTGACCTGACAAAACGATGGTCGTATGGTATGGAGTCGGGCCTGACGGGATTTTACTTCTTTCCGCCCAACGGTTTCTACTACGAAACGATGAAAAACGTGCTGTTGCTGGCCGATGTTGCCTACCGCATTCCCGGCCGCGATGTTACCCTCAAGCTATCGGGTGGGCAGTATTTATACCAGGATCGTGGGGTACGCTTTGACTTTATCCGGCAATTGGGTAGTGTAGAAGTCGGCTTTTATGTATCGAAAACAGGCAACGGCGGCAGCGGTGGGTTCAACTTCGCCATCCCGATTGCACCCGGCCGAATTTTTCAGACCCGGCGCTTGCGCTTACGAACAACCGAAGAGTTTCGCTGGGAGTATGCCTACAGTCGGGGATATAACATGGCTACCCGATACAAAGTGAGCTACCAGCTCGATGCGCTGCTCAGACAATACCACACTAGCTATTTACAAAATCAATACCGTTAGTTAACTAAGTAACTCTATGAGAATACGCCAAATGCAGACCTGGACTGGCTACTGGGTCGTGGGTGTGTGCATAAGCCTGTCGAGCTGTATTTCCAGCAAAGAATTAGCTCTATATCAAAAAGGCGAAAGTGGCAGGGATAGTACCCTGACGCTGGCTGCCCGGTTTATTCCTACCATAAAAGCAGGCGATCTACTATCCGTACAGGTCAGTAGCCTAAGTCCCGAAGCAACCGCTTTTTTCAACCCTTACGCGGTAATAACGGCTATGTCAGGGAATTCTGGCTCACAAACCAACCCAACCACGCCTATGCAATATACCCCCGGCTATCTGGTAGGTGAAGACGGGAAAATTGAGCTTCCGCTTATGGGCCAGATCAACGTGACAGGTTTGACAAACAGTCAGGCTGCTACTCAGATAAAACAGAAATTGCTCGACTACCTGAAGGAACCGACGGTCAATGTACGAAACCTGAACTTTCAGATCTCCGTTTCGGGTGAAGTGGCCCGGCCAGCCGTCTTTTCAATACCCAGTGAACAGATCACCCTGCCGGCAGCGTTGGGATTGGCCGGTGACATCACGATTTACGGGCAACGGACCAACGTTCTGGTTATTCGCGAAGAAAATGGCCAGCGGACTTTCAATCATATTGACCTCACGAAACGCGAGGTGTTTACGTCTCCATTTTACTACCTGCATCCAAACGACATTGTTTACATTGAGCCCGGTAAAGCACGTATAGCCACTGCCGATCGAACCAACCAATTGCTCCCCCTGGGCCTAAGTACACTCTCCCTTATTGCTGTAATCCTCAGTCGTTTTAAGTAAACTATCATGGCCAATACATATAACTCCTACCAGGACTACGAACTCGAAACGCCTATAAACGTAAGGGCTTTAGTAACACGCTACCTCCGCAACTGGCCCTGGTTCATTCTGTCGATTCTGATGATGCTGGCGGCTGCCTATGTCTACCTGCTGTATCAGGCCCCCATTTTCAACATAAAAGCAAGTTTGCTGATCAAAGACGAAAAGAAGGGGATGAACCAGGAGAGTATGATGAAGGAACTGGACCTGTTCACCACCAGCAAAGTGGTGGAAAACGAAATAGAGATACTTAAATCATTCACCATTATGGATCGGGTCGTTACGAGGCTGGGCCTGGACGTTCGTTACTACACCCCAACCAAAACAATTGACCGGGAGATCTATAAACAAGCTCCCATACGGCTACTCGTTGAAAAACCAGCCGATACCAAACCGGAAGAGCCTCTGGAAATTACATTTGCAGATAGTAAAACCGCAAAGATCAATGGTAAACCTTACCCGCTTAATCAGAGTATAAGAACTCCCTACGGCCAGGTCCGGATTTTAACGCTAAAGCCCGTATCGGCACAGGATGGGCCAATACGTGTTATGACAGCTGACCATAACCAAACCGTGGAACGCTATCTGGGTCATCTGACGGTAGAGCCAACGTCTAAACAGGCTACGGTGCTGCTAATGAGCCTACAGGATGCCGTTCCTGACAAGGGCATAGCTATCCTGAACCAGATTATCAATGAATACAATAAAGAAGCAGTCATCGATAAAAACAAGGAAGCAAGCAATACGCTGAGTTTCATTGAAGAGCGACTGATGTTGATTTCGGGCGAGCTATCTACTGTTGAGAAAGAAGTCGAAACATATAAATCGACAGAGGGTATTACAGATTTAGGCTTACAGTCGCAAACCTTCCTGGCAACCGTTAAGGAGAACGATATGCAGCTCAATGAAGTGGACATTCGCCTGAGTGGACTGGCTGAAATTGAGCGCTATGTTCGTAAACAGGGACCCGAAAAAAGCTTCGCCCCGGCTACCCTGGGGCTGAGTGATCCAATTCTTCTCGGCTTACTCACAAAAGTTTCTGAGCTTGAGTTAAAACGGGACGAAGTATCCCGAACCATGTCAGGTAATAGCCCGGTGCTGCTGGCTCTCGACAGCCAGATAAAAACGATAAAGGAACGGATCAACGAAAATATTCAAACCATTCGGCAGCAACTGACCAGCAACCGTACCCAACTGGTGGCTAAAGGAAATCGAATGGAGAAAATGATCCGGACCGTACCGGGTAAAGAACGGGCACTGCTCAACATTACCCGGCAACAGGGCATCAAAAACGGGTTATACACTTACCTGCTTCAGAAAAGGGAGGAGACAGCCCTATCTGCCGCTTCGGCTATTCCGGACAGCCGTACCGTCGATGCTGCGCGGGCAGGGAGCGGGCCGGTCAAGCCGGTTAAAATGAATATTTTTGCCATTTTTTGTTTGATAGGCCTGTTAGTACCCGTCGGGTTTATTACCGCTAAAGACTCCCTGAACAATCGAGTTATGCACCGGACCGACGTAGAAGACGTTACGCAGGTACCTATTTTGGGCGAAGTAGTCAGAAGCCAGGAAGTTCTGGCAGATAGTGTGGTTTTTAAACCCCGACTGCAATCCGTCATTGGCGAACAGATCCGCATACTGCGCACCAATCTTCACTTTTTACGAAGTGATCCTGCCAACCCGCAGGTTGTGCTGTTCACGTCCAGCATCAGTGGCGAAGGGAAATCGTTTCTCTCTCTCAACCTGGGCGCTAGCCTGGCAATGGTCGATAACAAAACGGTAATCCTGGAAATGGACTTGCGAAAGCCCAAGCTACACAACAGCTTGAAGATGGAAAACCAGACAGGTTTGAGCAATTACCTGATTGGCGAAGCTACTATCGATGAGCTGTTGCGACCCATAGCTGGCATAGACAACTATTTTATTATCACAGCCGGTCCAATTCCGCCAAACCCGGCCGAACTGCTAAGCTCCCCCCGACTGGGTAAGTTGTTTGAGGAATTGAAGGAACGGTTCGATTATATACTGGTCGATTCCCCCCCCATTGGTTTGGTTACCGATTCGCAATTGATTGCGCCCTATGCCGATGCCACGTTGTTTCTTGTTCGGCACGATCATACGCCGAAGAACGCCATCAAGATGGTGGAGATCCTGTTCAAGGAGCATCGATTCCAGCGCCTGAATATTATTCTGAACGGCGTTGGTGAAGGCGAATCCTATTATTACAACTACAGCTACAACTACGGTCATTATTACGACGGAGGCACTAAGAAGAACTGGCTGGGCCAGAGCAAAGCCTAAGGCCAATAAGCTATAAATACACAACTACACCTTTATTCACACACTGTAACTTCATCCACTATGCTTAGCCTTGACACGCACTACAAACCGCTGTATGTGTACACTGAGCCAAAAACACGGTCCGGTTTCAATTATCAGAGCATTGGTAAACGAGGGTTCGACATATGCTTCTCCTTGCTCGTAAGCCTGTTTATATTGTCCTGGATGATTCCAATACTGGGTATTCTCATCAAACTGGATTCGCCTGGTCCCATACTCTTTGTTCAGAAGCGGACAGGGTACAAGGGAAGCTGGTTCTATTGTCTGAAATTCCGGACAATGACCTACAACCCAAGTGCCAAATTCATACAGGCAAAAAAACAGGATAACCGGGTAACAAGACTAGGACAATTCTTACGGAAGACGAATCTGGACGAAATGCCTCAATTCCTGAATGTACTGATGGGTCAAATGAGTGTGATCGGGCCACGCCCCCATGCGGTGCAGCATGATGCGCAATTCTGGCAAGTACTACCCAAGTATGGTAGCCGATACCGCGCAAAGCCCGGCATCACCGGCCTTGCACAAGCCAGAGGTTGCCGGGGCGAAACCGATGAGTTAATAAAGATGGTACATCGGGTAAGGTTAGATCGGTTTTACAATAGAAAAAAATCGCTTTGGCTTGATCTTAAAATTTGCTGGTGGACCGTCCAGGGCATGATTCTGGGGGACATAAATGCGCATTGAAAGACGCCTAAACTAACACTATAGTAAGTTAAGCTTACAAATACATACTACTTACATAGCAGCAGAGACGCTCTGTTGAACGCATAATGCAAGCAGCCAATCGAGTAGCCAAAAACACGGGTCTATTATATGCCCGTATGGCAGTCACTATATTCATTTCACTGTATGCTACACGGGTGTTGCTGGGTGCATTAGGCACTAAAGATTTTGGTATCTACAACCTCGTTGGTGGTGCAGTGGCCATGCTTACATTCCTGAACACAGCCATGGCCGCTGCTACACAACGATTTATGTCGTTTGCACATGGAGCAGGTGATCTGTATAAACTAAAGAAAATATTTAACGTAAGCGTAATCCTTCATCTACTAATCGCAATACTTGTTCTTATACTTCTGGAAATCGTAGGATACTTTTTGTTTAATGGTATCCTGAACATACCGGAAACAAGAGTAGCAGCAACAAAGATTATTTATCAGGCAACCATAGTGAGTACATTGTTTACCATACTTTCAGTGCCCTATGACGCCACCATAAACTCAAGGGAGAATATGGCTTTTTTTGCTGTTACAAGTACAATAGAATCGGTCTGTAAACTCAGTATCGCCTTATACATTAAGGAAACGTTATTTGATAAACTTATAGCCTATAGCTTTTTGTCAGCTTCATTGACAATAGTAATTCTAATCATAAACAGAGTCTATTGCCACCGAAAGTACGCGGAATGTAAACTTCAATTGAGAAAAGACTTTGATAAAAACCTGTTTAAGGAAATGGCCAGCTTTGGGGGATGGTCGTTTTTAGGCTCGATGGTCGCGATGCTCAATAATTATGGACAAGGTATTGTTGTTAATCGATTTTTTGGTACTACTGTCAATGCTGCCCAGGGTATTTCCAATCAGATTACCGGGCAACTGGGGGCCTTCTCAAGCGTTATGCTGAAGGCGTTAAACCCAATTATCGTAAAGAGTGCAGGCGGAGGAAATAAGGGGCAAATGATTAGTTCGATCATGACTGGCAGCAAGCTTTCCTACTTTCTACTTTCATTCTTTGCTATACCGGTAATCATTGAAATGCCTACCATACTTGATCTGTGGCTGGGAAAAACGCCAGAGTATGCTGTTATTTTTTGCCGTTTATTGCTAATTAGAAACTTAATAGAACAACTGTTCGTAACACTACCCGTTTCCATAGCAGCCGTTGGAAGAATAAAGTACTACCAATTAAGTATTTCATTCCTGGCAATATTCCCGTTATTGATCTCCTGGTTATTATTTACGATTAACTTCCCTCCTTACTACTTATATATAGTATTTATTGTTCAGGTAACAATTCGCTCATTTGGCATCGTATTATATTTTGCCAAAAAAGAATGTGGTTTATCCATAATCCTCTATATAAAAGATGTCATCATAAGATGCCTGTCAACAAGCTTAATTGTTATAATCTTCTCAACGATTACTGTCTATATGATCCCGCCAGGTATTATGAGGTTGTTAATCATATTCTCCTTGAATATAATTTTAATGATCGTAACCGTTAGCTGGTTTGGATTAATTAAAACTGAAAAAGAGAAAATAATTGCTTTAGTAAATAACCTTACAGGTAAGCTTACAAAACACAACCTGTACATAAAATACAAAGCATAGATACTAGTAAGCGATAATTAAGCTACGCAAGATCAAAAAATCATGACTGATTCCAGAACATTATATGAAACAGTGATAAAGGGCGGCTACTGTATAGGATGTGGAGCCTGTGCAACAAAGCAAGACTCAGCCTTTAACATGAAAATGGATGAGTTTGGTACTTATGTTGCAGTACCAAAAAGCGATATCGATACAAATAATCACAACGTTTTAAGCGTGTGCCCTTTTTCAGGGAAATCCAAAAATGAAGATGAGTTAGCCGACATATTTTTCCCTAAACTGGAAAATAGAGACAAGAAAATTGGGAAATATATAGCCAATTATGCCGGTCACGTAGAAAAGGGTGCATTCAGAGAAAGAGGAAGCTCGGGTGGACTGGGTAAATGGATTGGGTATAAACTACTGGAAAAGAATAAGATTGACTACTTTATACAATTAGTCCCTAACGAAACGTCAGACACCGGTAACCCTTTATTTGACTACGGCTTCTTCTCCGATAAAAATGAAGTCCTGAAAGGCTCCAAATCATCTTATTATCCGGTAACACTCGATAAAGTAGTTGCCCGAATCAAAGAACAGGAAGGGCGATATGCCATTACCGGCGTTCCTTGCTTTATAAAAACACTCCGACTACTCGCTAATGAAGATGCTGTACTGAAAGAACGAATAGCGTTTACCGTAGGGATAGTATGTGGTGGTATGAAAAGCGCTAACCAGGCTAAAATGATTGGTTGGGAACTAGGCGTAAAACCGGAAAACCTGATTGGTATTGACTTTAGAAGAAAATACGCCGATAGACCCGCCAGCCAGAAAATATACCAGGTATGGTCAAACGCAGATACCATCGAACGATACAAAAACGCCGGAGAAATATACGGCACCGATTACGGGTCTGGTTTCTTTAAACCAATGGCGTGTGACTATTGTGACGATGTAGTTGGGGAAACGGCTGACATTAGCCTTGGTGATGCCTGGCTGCCACAATTCACTAAAGATCCAAAGGGAACCTCCCTAATCATAGTAAGAAATCAGGAAATTCAAAACTTACTGAATGAAGCACAAATCAGCGGTGAATTGGAATTAAGCGAATTAACAGCGGAGGAAGTAGCCCGATCACAAGACGGAGGTTTCAGACATCGTAGAGAAGCATTGTCTGGCCGTATTGCGAAAAAAGAACTAAAGCAGGAATGGTTTCCCGAAAAACGGGTAAGTGCCGGTGAGTTTGTGATATCACCCCAACGAAAGGAAATCTACGAACTAAGGGAAAAAATAGCGCAGAAAAGCCATCTCGCGTTTCTGGACGCCTTACAGAATGGAGACTTGGCTAGTTTCAAAGCGGACATGGCCCCCCTGGTGAAGAGATATTACACAGCAAACCATGGGAACTTATCCATCCGGATAAAAAAGAAAATAAGCAGACTGTTAAAACGAATTTTTGTTCTGTAAATACAAAATATTAATAGAATGAGTACTAAAAGAGAAACTTTTGAAGAGAAGGAAATAAGAGTTGGCATAGTAACTTTTCACACACCGATCAACTATGGAGCTGTTTTGCAGGTATATGCTTTACAAACATATTTAAAAATCCAATTTCCTGATTATAATGTAAAGGTTATTGATTTTTATACCGATAAGCATGATAAAAAGTACAGTGTATTTCCGTTGTTTCGAAAGAATATACTTATTTATTTGTTTCAATTAATTTGTACGCTTATCCGATATTCAAAGCTAAAAAATCGAAAGAATAAATTTAAAAGCTTTGTAGCAACACACTTATCCCTGACAAAGAGATACAAAACCCAGGAAGAATTCCTGAAAAATGTACCTGACATGGATATATACATAACCGGAAGCGACCAGGTCTTTCATCCAAAAGCAGAATACAAAAAGGTATATTTCCTGGGATTTGAGAAATGGAACGGGTTAAAGATAGCGTATGCACCCAGCTTTGGTATGTCAAATTTTACAGAAGAAATAGCGAACGAATTGAAGCCATACTTACTCGATTTCGATTCGCTAAGTTGTAGAGAAGAAGATGGTGCCGCTTTTATTTCCACCGTTACGGGCCGAACTGTTCAATCAGTACTAGACCCAACCTTTCTACTATCAAAAAATCAATGGTCAGAAATGGCCATTGGACCGGATGAGAAAAGAAAATACATTTTCATTTACGACCTGAATGGAGCAGAGAATCTAGTTGAAATAGCAAAAAAAATAAAAGAAAAAACAGGATACATAATCATTTGCCAAACTCAAAAAGCACACAAGTTCTATGATGTGGATATACAGCTTTTTGATACGGGACCAGAAGAGTTTGCAGGATACATAAATGATGCTGAATATGTAGTTACAGACTCGTTTCATGGGGTTGCCTTTTCCGTCTTTCTGCATAAAAGATTTTACACCTATATAGCCATGCCCAAAGCTTCTACCAGAGTGCGGTCAATGCTTCGTAAACTTGATTTACAGGATAGGATAATTGAAAATGAAAAGGCTCATGAATTTGAGTTTTCCGGGCCTGAAATTAAAGATTATAAAAGTACACTGAATGCACAGATACTAGCGTCTAAAAGCTATCTAACGGAGTCTTTAACTTTCCTGCAAAAAATATGATAACCGTAGTTATTCCTCTCTACAATAAAGCCCATACTATTGTAGAGACATTAGGTTCAGTTCTGAAACAAAGCTTTACAGAATTTGAAGTTATCCTGGTTAATGATGGTTCAACAGATAATTCTACTGAAGTCATCACGAAAAAATTTTCTGATGGTAGAATAAAAGTCATTAACCAAACTAATCAGGGCGTAAGCGTTGCAAGAAATGTAGGTGTAGCAAATGCTAGATATGAATATATAGCATTTTTAGATGGCGATGATTTGTGGCTGCCAGGATATTTAGCCACAATGGCAAAAGCAATTAAACTCTATCCAAAAGCAGGTATGTTTTGTTGCGCAGGGATTGTAAGAAATTCAGATAAAGTAGAAATCCTGAGAACTACAAGGAAATATATGAAGAAGATAGTGGAAATTAATTTTTTTGAAAACCCACATGTTTTTCTCCATACGAGTGCTACAATCGTTTCAAGAATAGAATTTAACAAAACGAAAGGCTTTCCTTTAGGAATGAAAAGAAATCAGGACTTTGCTTTATTCTTTTCTTTGGCTCTCATAACACAAGTTGTATATTGTGGTTTTCCATTAAGTGTATATGTAGGGGGGGTAGAAGGACAAACCACATCGAATTTCAATTCAAGTGTTTTGCTTCATAAAGCAAATAGGTATAATTACGTATATGATAATTGGATTAGTTCAGGAGCTAATAATAAGGATTTTATAATATTTATGAAATATGAATTGAGACATGGATTGTATAGTTTAATAAAAAAAAATGGTTACAAGGATATTAATTTATTTTTAGATAACCTTTCTAAAGGGGTTATTAGTCAATTCTTGCCAATGGAGTTAGCATTATATAAAGATAAATATTTAAAATTCTTCGCAATATCATTTATAGTAAGCACGAAAATTAGATGGAAAATGAGAGGTTATCCAGTTGTAGGTGAAGCTAACTAACCTTATATCTATATATTAACGAAAAAGAAAAAGAAGATTTATTTAGACCATGGTTCGTGAAAATATTTTCGCTATGTTGAGTAAAATCAAGTCTCGCTTGTGGAGTAAAATTGTTGTTAAGTTTCGCTACACATCTTTCTATCCATTTTTATATAATAGCTATTGGCATTATAAATTAAATAAAAACAACGTTTTTAACTTAACTGACAGTAATTATTACTCCGCTATTCCGAACAGAGGTGCCGGTGTTGGGCATCAATTAGCAAACTGGAATGCTGGATATTGGTATGCGCACTATTTTGGGTTGAAATTTTCCCATACACCTTTTTCAACTAAGTCGTGGGAGGATTTTTTAGGCTTTGGGGAGGATGAAGTACAGACTGAGTTATTATTGAATACTAAAGGCTACACGGCAGTTCGATTACCCTTATTCGACGAAAATAAAAGGGAAGAAATAGAGCTGACCAAACGGATCATTCACTCTTATAAAAACAAAAAAGTCGTTTTTATTGCTGAACAGGATCAATTCTACAAAGAGCAATTTGGTGTTTGTGATGCGATTAAAAAGAAATTTTATGCCGCATTAGCAAGAGAGAAGAATCAGCTAGTTTATGATGAAAACGTATATAACGTAGCCATTCATATTAGACGAGGTGATATAACTATCGGTCAAAAAAAAGGTAATACGAACCATATAATGAGATGGCAGGACAACAATTATTTCGAACATGTCTTAAATAACGTTTTAAAACATATAAACACTGATAAAGAAGTTAAGATCTACCTATTTTCGCAGGGAAATTTGAACGATTTTAAAAGTTTTATCGGCTATAAAAATCTGACTTTCTGCCTGGATATGAGCGGACAGGATTCATTTTTGCATATGGTTTATGCAGATTTACTAATCACAAGCAAAAGCTCTTTTTCTTACAAACCTGCGTTATTGAACAATGGAATAAAGGTTTGTCCAAGAGATTTCTGGCATAGTTACCCAAGCGAGAAAGATTGGATAATAGCAGAGGAAGATGGGACATTTAATTCTGAACAAATCAAAAAGCTCGATGAATATTATACTGGAAAACACACTCAAAAGCTTTAGTAAGTTATACGGTATAGCGAAGCCGGGCTCTATAGCAACCGGACGTAATTGGAAAATGTTTTCGAATAAAAACTATGCAAATGATCTTATTTATAGCTATTTAGTGAACGATGAGCCTTGCATGATCGCAAGATTTGGATCAACTGAAATGTCATGTCTGATCAACTATATTGGCGTAAAACAGAATAATTCAAACTGGTTAAGTTACATTCAAGGGAAATCCTTGCCATGGTGGTGGAGTAAAAGTATAATAAACCAAATGCAGAAATGGAGCGGTTTTTTTCCCGCAGAAGTAACTAAGATTGAAAAATTTTGTGAATTGATGCTTCGTGAAATTCCTAATGTTGATATTTTAGGTGCATGGTTGCATGAAGAAAAATACTTCTCTAAGGAGCTAGTTAGAGTGAAACGTGTGGTTCTGGAAGACCTGGAGCCTTTCTTTTCAACCCGTCCCTGGACACGCGCCTTAAAAGGTAAAAAAGTGTTAGTCGTCCATCCGTTCGCTGAGACTATAGAACAACAGTATGAAAAAAGGCATTTGCTTTTTGACATAGAAATACTGCCCGATTTTGAACTTAAAACAATTAAAGCTGTACAAAGTGTAGCTGGTACCGATACAAATTTTCAGGACTGGTTTGAAGCCTTGGAGCACATGAAAGCTCAGATAGACAATACCGACTATGATATCTGTATTATTGGTTGCGGTGCTTATGGCTTCCCACTGGCTGCTCACGTGAAACGTATGGGCAAAAAGTCCGTTCATCTAGCCGGAGCTACTCAATTGTTATTTGGCATTAAGGGTAAACGATGGGAAAATTTTATAGTCTGGCCGTATACTAATTTATTTAATGAGCATTGGGTAAGACCAGGCCAACAGGAAAAGCCGATTAATGCCTCTGTAGTAGAAAATGCCTGTTACTGGTAACTTTAGATAGTAATGAAAAAAATCTTATCACGACTCATATGGGTGCCTTATGGATTGATATTATCCATATTAGAATTAGTGAACGCTAAATCGAGAGATTTAGAAAATAAACGTCGCTACTCAAAGGCAATAATCGATTCTGGATGCACCTTTTCCAAGGAAACATTAATTGGATTTAACTCTCATATATTTAAAAACACGACAATCAACTTTAGCCAAATAGGATTTTTTACCTATGTAGGCAGAAATTCTTTTGTACAGTTTGCAAAGATTGGTAATTATTGTTCAATCTCTAAAGATGTAATGATTGGTCTAGGGGCGCACCCTTTGAACATGTTTTCCACATCGCCATTATTTTATAAAGCCAACAATGCTTTAAAAATTCAATTGGTAGAAAGAAATCTAGACTTTAAAGAGCATAGTTTAATAAATATTGGCAGTGATGTGTGGATTGGTACGAAATCAATCATAATGGACGGAGTAACAATAGGCCATGGCGCTGTTGTAGCAGCAGGTGCTATAGTAACAAAAGATATTCCTCCATATGCAATAGTTGCCGGGGTGCCAGCAAAAATTATTAAATATCGATTTTCTGATAGTATTCAAAACAGATTATTAGAATCAAAATGGTGGGAAAATGAGCCATCAGAGATCTTTAATAATAAAAAGAATTTGGAAGCTATAATTAATCAATCTCCAATGTTTTAGGTGATAAGTAGTAAAAGTTGTTCAAATTGATGCGAAGTGACTCGAATTATTTTCCGCAGTTATAAGAGGATAAATCAATATTAATTGTATAAGAAATGGACAAATTCAGGTAAGTTGAAAAGCAAAGTTTCTATAGTATGCATACTAATATCTTAACAGAAGTGAATATGCGTGAAAGATCTGAGTATGAACCTAATTAGTCGTAAGCAAAAAGAGTTTTTTTATTAGGAAAGCAGATAAAGGTTTAGTAACAGTATAAAAAACGACAATATGAAAATTGCATTAACGTATTCAAAAATTATTCCATTTACTGTACTTTTAATTACTATATCATCTATAAATCATTGGAGTAAACTACCTATTGGAAATACATATGTATGGTGGGCCGTTTATGCAACAATATTATTCACATTTCTAAAGGCAAAGCCTATTTACTTCAATTTAAATAATAAAAAGAATATACAATCAATATTGATATTATTGACTTGGAACATCATATGTATTTTTAGAGGATTTTTTGTTGCCGAAAATTACTGGGAGTGGAAGAATTTAGTAGGGACAAGTATGGTGTTACTTTTGCCACTATCAATATATATAACTACAAATAAAGTTTTATTGCAGAAAATTTTTAGTGCTTGGATAAAATATGCCTTGCCAAGTTTCTTCTTTTTTGTAATCTTCTTTACACATCCAAATGCTAGTGGGAGATATTTAACTCCCATAAGCTTTCTACTACTATTTTTTTCAGTAATTAAATTGAAATGGAGATTAATAATACTATTTTTTTGCTTATTTGTGTTTATTGGAAATCTGGATGCTAGAAGTAATGTAATAAAGTTTACGGTCTCTTTTTTGCTGAGTTTCATATATTATCTACGTCTCTTTCCCATAAATAATATACTACGAATAGCACGGCTTACCTTTCTAATTCTTCCATTTCTTCTTTTTACACTAGGTGTAACAGGTGTCTTTAATATATTTAAGATGGATGAATATATAGAGGGGAATTATACGACTAATACAATTAGAGAGGGGAAAAGCGTAGAAAGTAGTTTGATGGCAGATACGCGCACCGGAATATATAGTCAAGTATTGAACTCTTCAGTTAAATATGGTTATATTGTTTTGGGTAGATCTCCTGCTCGCGGAAACGAATCTGAAACATTTGGTCTATATGCATTGGAGGTATTGAAAACGGGGAAAATGGAACGTTTCAGTAACGAAGTATCTATTTTGAATGTATTTACGTGGACTGGAATTATTGGCGTAGTGCTTTACTTCTTTGTCTTTTTTAAAGCATCACAATTAGCCATCTACTATTCAAACAACATTTTCATAAAAATAATAGGCTTAAATGTAGTCTTTCGATGGGACTACGCTTGGGTTGAAGACTTTAGTAAATTTGATTTATCTATTTTCATGCTTTGGGTAATGATCGGTATGTGTTTCTCTAAAGAGTTCAGAGGCATGACTAACCAGGAAATGAAATATTGGGTATTAGGCATATTTGACAGGAAATACACACGACCATTACATAATAGTCGACCGACTTTATCTACACAAGCTGAATACTCTGAAAATAGTAGTCAGAATACTCACTTATCCTAATCATTCTCGTAACAACGAAAAAGGACTTTGTTTAAAAGCTAATTCACGGATTAATAAAGGTTAGGAGTGGCATCTTGAAAGGAAATTACGATTAATAATAAAAGCTTAATTTTTTGTATTTGACCTATGTACCATATTAACTCACTTTCCGGGTATATCATAAAATACTATGACATACATGCCATCTTCAGTTAATTGGACGTATTCAGTCACATTGATGTTCTTCACTAAGCTTGGCTTTACGAATCCTTTTTAAGGAAAGACCTAAGTTTCTAACTTATTCCCTGGTTGAAAAAAAATTTATGAAATCTATACTCCTCTATCTATATCGTGCATCGCGTTATATATTAAGACGCTTCTTTGGTGCATTAGATACATACACAACTAAATATTTGTTTTATATTTTAAATATATCTTATAAAAAAGGCTTTAGAACCGTGGGTAAACCTGTTATTGATATTACATCAGGTTGTAAAATGAATATTGGATATAATTTTCGAATCAACAATGTAAGGTCCGGTCAGTATCAGCCTTGTTTTTTTATAATGAACTATAATAGTCAACTTACCATTGGCGATAATGTTGGTTTAAGCTATACAGTAATTACATGCCATCATAAGATTACAATCGGCAATAATGTCAGAATAGGAGCACAAACAATCATTTATGACACAGACTTTCATAGTTTAAGCAGCTATGACAGACGGCAGATTCCTGAGGATCGAAGTTTGGTGTTAAGAAAACCGGTTAGTATTGGAAATGACGTTTTTATTGGTGCTGGCTCTATTATTTTAAAAGGAGTCACTATTGGGGATAATTCAATAATTGCTGCTCGTTCAGTCGTTTCGAAGGATATTCCTGCCAATCAAATTTGGGGGGGTAATCCGGCCAAATTTATTAGAAATATTTAACTATATAACAATAACCTTTACAACGATGCTTCATGTACAACGCTTATAGAGGCTAAGGCTATTATAGTGTATTTTGAGCAAAAAATATTTCACCTAAGTGAGAGAAGAGAGAGTTTAAAGGCGTTAGCTTAAACTAATATTGATAGCGGATCATTTAGATAATGACTAATTGGGTATTGTTTATATTTGAGAAGAACTAGATAAAGTTCATAAGCAGTCTGTAGCCGTTTCTATCCTCACAAAACAAAGTTCATGAAAACTATAGCGGTATTACTCACCTGCCATAATCGAAAAACGTTTACGCTTAACTGCCTAGATGCACTTTATAAATGTCAATTACCAGACAATATTGCTATACAAGTTTTTCTGGTAGATGATGGTTGCACAGATGGTACAAGTGAAGCTGTGCACGAGGCTTATGAAAAGGTGAACGTTATTCAGGGAACAGGCTCGCTTTACTGGAATAGAGGTATGCATTTAGCTTGGGCAACAGCCCGAGTGGCCCATGATTTTGATTATTATCTATGGTTAAATGATGACACTTTATTATCAAACGAAGGAATTATAGAACTGTTATCAGTTGAGTCGTATGCAAATGAAGCTGTTCTAGTATGTGGTGCTGTTAACTCTTCAAAGACAGGAGAATTCACTTATGGAGGAAGATCCTTGTCTGACGCAGAAGTTGTACCTAATGGACAACTACAATATTGTGCTAAGATTAACGGAAATGTCGTATTAGTCAGTAAGCAGATAAGCAACGCCATTGGACTGTTGGACCCAATATTTCCTCATGCAATAGGTGATTATGACTACGGTTTACGCGCTATGACTTACGGGTACAAGATTATAACAACACGAAAATATATTGGTGTTTGCGAAAGAAATTGTTCCTTGCCGAAATGGTGCTACTCGAAAATTCCATTTATAAAAAGAGTTAAAGCTTTATACTCACCTCTTGGTAATAGTCACCCGAAGTATTTTTTTATATTCGAAAATCGTCATTATGGCCTTTCGATTGCACTTAAACATTTCTTGTCAATTCACTTACGCGTTTTATTTCCCTGGCTATGGAAGTTTTAAAATCTGGTATATTTCAAACTGATTCAGAATTGGTTATTGATGAATATAACAATAATTTAAACTATACTATCGAGTATAACCACAAAGTTCGTAAAGAATACTGCATTTTATATTTCAGTAGTAACAATATTTATTATCCTAATAATGAAGCGGAGTTCATAAAGTCTATAATTGAAAATAATAAATTTGAGCTATACAAGAACCGTATTGCCAAAGGTCATAAACACATATTTTTTAGAGATATAAAAAAACAATGGTATTTAACAGGAATCAACAATGATATAAACGATCCTATAAAATTATTGGAGTTTATTCGAAATGAGACCCTTGGTTATAAAAATATCTTTGTTGGTAGCTCTGCGGGTGGATTTATCTCAGTAATACTTGGTCAACAACTGAACGCTGAAAGGATATATAGTTTCAATGGGCAATTTGAAATTATGACCTTAGCGAAGAAAATTAATGCTCCCTATAAAAATCCAATACTTAGTGAAAGCCTAACTAATTTTAAGTTATTACCTTTTTATGATACGAAAAACTTTATTACTAATCCAGAGACTATCTATTATTTTCATTCATCAAAAAGTAGTTGGGATATCGAACAGTATAAACACATTAGTAATTTGAAAATTAATCTAATATCTTTCAAGACGTCAAATCACGGCATTCCGTTTCTTAAAAATAATTTAAATGTGATAATTAATTTGACTCCCAATAAACTTAAAAATTTAGTGGGTAGGGATTTTCATCCGCTTCTTTTTTCATTGCGGGTCGTTGGTCTTAAAAAGACTATGCAAGCTCTTATAGCAGTGTTAAAGGTCTTGCTGCGGAAATTCAAATTTTTCTCCGTATAAAGGTTTTTTTATTTAAATACTATGTAGCCTTTTTTTAATTCGAAAAAATGAGTCTTGCTCCAATTCTATTATTTACTTACAAGCGTTTAGGAACTCTACAACAAACAGTGTCTAGTTTACAGAAAAATCAATTATCCAGTCAGAGCGACTTATTTGTTTTTTCTGACGCTGCAAAAAGTGAAAAAGATATTGATTCAGTAGGTGAAGTTCGATCCTATTTAAAAACCATCACCGATTTTAAGACAATCACCATACACGAATCGCCAACTAACAAAGGCCTGGCAACTTCAATTATATCGGGGGTCACGCAAATTATTAATGATTATGGTAAAATCATTGTACTTGAAGATGATTTAGAAACCAGCCCTAATTTCCTGTCTTTCATGAACCAGGCGCTGGACTATTATGAACACCATGCCAGTGTTTTCTCTATTTCAGGGTTTACAATGCCTATGAAAGGGCTACGGCCCGATGAGGTTTATTTTACTCAACGAGCTTCATCCTGGGGTTGGGCAACCTGGAAGGATAGATGGACACCCATTGACTGGCAAGTGAAAGACTACGCATCCTTTCGATGCAATGACACCCAGCGGAAATTATTCAATAGAATGGGTTCGGATATGTCTGACATGCTGGATCGACAAATGCGTGGTGATATTAATTCCTGGGCAATAAGATGGTGTTATCATCAATACAAGAAAGGGTTATATACTGTATTTCCGGCAGAATCTAAAGTGCAGAATATCGGTTTGGAAAATCCTGCGTCAACGCACACAAATGAACGCTTCAACCGATTCAAAACTAAAATTGACCAAAGGCATATCCGTCAATTTCGCTTTTCGGACACAATAGAACTAGATAAATACCTTCTCAATCAGTTTACCCGTCCCTATTCCATACCCGAGCGGGTTAAGTATAAGCTTCTTAATCTACTTTTTGCACGATAAATGAAAATACTTTTAATTCATACGCATTACCAGTTTAGAGGGGGGGAAGATGCCGTCTTTGAACAGGAGCAATCCCTATTGCAAGAAGGAAATCAGGTCGAAACACTAGTGTTTCATAACAAAAACGGGTGGCGTGGTGCTTTGCAGTTTTTTTTCTCTGTCTGGAATTTATCAGCCATCATTAAGGTAAGAAGGAAGATTCAGGTATTTAAACCAGATGTTGTCCATATTCACAACTGGCATTATGCGAGTGGCCCGGCTATTATCCGTACTGCCAAACGGTTTGGCGTTCCGGTTTTGCTGACCTTACATAACTATCGCCTGCTTTGTCCTTCGGGGTCTTTAATGAATGGTAATACAATTTTTACGGATAGCATGTACGCTGATTTTCCCTGGAAAGCTGTACAACTTAAAGTATTCCGGGACTCAGTTGTACAAACATTCTGGCTGGCGTTTGTTGTCTGGTTTCACAAGAAGATAGGTACCTGGCACTTAGTAGATCGCTATTTGGTTTTGACTGATTTTGCCCGGAATCTGTACAGGTCATCGCAATTAGGTATTGATCCGGCCAAACTGCTCATCAAACCTAATTTTGTTCAAAGGCCTGAGCAACTACGTCAGATCAGAGCCGGGCATTTCCTGTACATTGGCCGGTTAAGCGACGAAAAAGGGGTAAATATTTTGTTATCGACATTTCAGAATTCAGCCTATAAACTGTCTATCGCCGGGGATGGGCCCCTTGCTGATCTGGTCGAGCGTGCAAGTTCTGTTTCGTCCAACATCCATTACCTGGGAACCCTTGACAGGTATGGTGTGCAACAGGGGATGCAAACCTGTACAGCCCTACTTTTTCCGTCAATCTGGTATGAAGGTATGCCAATGACCATTCTGGAAGCCTTTTCTCTGGA
>NZ_OCNH01000014.1 GCF_900230225.1 Spirosoma fluviale | reverse complement strand
TTCTGGGATTACACGTTTATACACTATCGTGTAGCCTCTTTCCAAAATCCTGACTACTCATTTGTCGTCAGCTCTTCCTGTGTGCTTACTCATTTGCCACTTATAATAACAATTGGAATGATTATATACTTGCATGTGCACAGAATTTAAATTTATTAGGAATTGACTAGTTAAATAATTTCATTCTATGGATAAAGTATTATCTCCAATATTACTATTTACATACAATCGATTAGGTACTCTTAAGCAAACAGTGTCTAGTTTACAGAAAAATCAATTATCCAGTCAGAGCGACTTATTTGTTTTTTCTGACGCTGCAAAAAGTGAAAAAGATATTGATTCAGTAGGTGAAGTTCGATGATTACACTTCAAATGGCTGGTAAAATAAATTCTTGGGCTATCCGTTGGTGTTAGCACCAATTTTAAAATGATTTGTATACCGTATATCCTGCAACATATAAAGTGGTAAATATCGGACTTGGTAATATTCAGTCAACACATACGCATGAAACGTTCAATAGGTTCAAAACTAGGTGCGTATTTAACTTTAACAATGATGTCAAACTTGAAGCTCTTTAATAAAGTAGTTTGTTTTCCAGTACTCAACTTTTCAGAGAGTTGAATACAAACTTTTTAAATACGACTTTTTATTGGCATAAGTAACTTACTTGTATTATAAAAGTTGTAAATGTATTTTTCTATATGCTGCATTTACACTTTTGTTTTAGGTGAATTTTTATTTCGAAAAAACTAATCATTTAATATGAAGATTGCATACATCATAACAGCTTATAAAGACGAAACACATTTATTTCGTTTAATAAAATCACTTGATAGCAATAGTGATTTTTATGTTCATATTGACAAAAAAGTAGATATTACTCCTTTTGAAATTCTTTTTCAAAATATCGAAAATGTTTTTTTTATTAAATACCGTTATTCAGTTAATTGGGGCAGTTTTAATCAACTTTTATCCCAAATGGAATTATTGAGATGTGTAGTTGACAGTGGGATTGAGTATCATAGAGTTGTTTGTCTAAGTGGTTTGGACTATCCTATATTTTCAAACGCAGTTATTGCAGACACATTATCTTCTAATGATTTTGAGTATATACAGGCAATGAATCTATCCCAGACTATTACTTTATCTCAACATTTAAAAGTTACGTTATATCATTATTTTCGTGATTTTGAAACTAAACATGTACTCTTAAAAAAGATGTTAAGCGGTATATCGAGAAATATTATGAAGTTAACGCCCTTCAGAAAAAAAACTTCTGTATTGATTTCAGATAAATTAGTTGATGTGTATATGGGTTCAGATTATTGGGCTTTAACATTTGATTGTGCAAAGTATGTTTATAGCAAACTTGAGTCTGAAAAAGCATTAATGGCTTATTTTAAATATACATTTGTTCCAAGTGAAATGTGTATACACACAATTATCTTTAATTCCCATTATTCTGAAAAGGCTATTCTTTATGCAGGTTCTAACTATCCAGGTTTGTGTAATTTAACTCCTCTACATTACATAGTTTACGGAAAGTCTATTAAAATATTTACAGACACTGATTTTTCAGAACTAGTAAATAGTGGAAAAATGTTTTTTCGCAAGGCGACGACTGACGCATCCGGTAAACTTCTTGATATGATTGATAAACACCGGAGTCTGTAAGTTAATAGTCTAATTTATGAGTTAAGGCTATTATTATTAATGGAGATTCTTCTACTTCACACGCATTATCAGTTTAATGGTGGCGAGGATGCTGTCTTTAAACAACAATACTTCTTGCTCAGCAAGGGTAATAAAATAGAGTCATTTAGATTGTATAATAGATATGGATGGCTTGGCGCACTTCAATTTTTATTTTCTATATGGAATATTTTGTCAACAAGTAAGCTAAAAAAACGAATTTGTTCATTTAAGTCAGATGTGATTCACATACATAATTGGCAATATGCTATGGGGCCGCTTATTGTTTGTGCAATTCGTAAAATGGGTATTTCTTTTGTGCTTGCCCTTCATAATTATAGACTTCTTTGCCCGTCAGGTTCTCTTATGAATAGAAGTTCAATTTTTGTCGACAGTTTGACCTAAGATTTTCCCTGGAAGGCTTTAAGGAACAGGGTGTTCCGGAATTCCATATTTCAAAGCTTCTGGTTAGCGTTTGTTGTCTGGTTTTATAAAAAAATTGGGATTTGACAATTACGGAGTCGTTATTTAGTAATAAATGACTTTTCAAGGATTTACATCTGTCATCTAAGCTTGGCCTTACGGCTTCTCAATTTCATTAAAGCCTAATTTTGTACAGCGGCCATCCGTTCAGCCCGTCCAGCGGGGTGCTCATTTTTTATATGTTGGCCGGTTAAGTGATGAGAAAGGGGTGAATGTATTGCTGTCAACTTTTCAACTTTTAAACTACTCATTGTTAATCGCCGGTGACGGTCCACTGGTAGAACAGGTTAAAAAGGTGAGTAATGAGTCGGATACGATTACTTACCTGGGCAACTTAGATCGGGAGGAAGTGCAACAGGGGATGCAAACCTGTACAGCCCTACTTTTTCCGTCAATCTGGTATGAAGGTATGCCAATGACCATTCTGGAAGCCTTTTCTCTGGA
>NZ_OCNH01000015.1 GCF_900230225.1 Spirosoma fluviale | reverse complement strand
TAGTTGAGCAGCACGCCCAGGCGGGCCAGTTGGGTGTCGGTGTACTGGCCCCGGGTCATCACCCGGTAGCAGTAGCTGGAGTCGGCCGAGAGGACTCGGCTGGTGTTGCCGTCGGCGGTGAAGGTGTCACTTCCATCGTCGGTGAAGGAGTAAGGCTGGGTCTGGACGGTGACTTCTCTGATCTTGTTGAAAGGGCCGTTGGGGCCGCTCCGGCTGCGGTAGACGTCATGGACGCGGGCGTCGTTGGACCAGGGCACGTTGGCCTGCCAGGCCAGGGTGACCTGCCGGTTGGCGGGGGTAGCGCTGAGCCGGACGGAGGAAGCCGCTTCGGTGACGTCGAGCCGGGTGAGCTGTTGGGTGGCGGCATCGGTGTAGAAGAACTCCAGCCGGTAACGGTAAGGGTTGGCCGTAGTATTGAGGGCTGACGTAGAGGTACCCCGGTCAACGAAGAGGGTATCGGGGGCTGTGGGGTTGAGGGTGGTGTTGATGGTGGCGAGGGGGGTGAAGTCGGTTCCGGTCAGTCCGGTGGCCCGCTGGAGTCGGTACTGGTAGGGTCCGCCCAGGTCGCCGGGGTTGAGTCCGATGGGTCGTGTCCAGCGGACGGTGATCTGTCCGTTGACCTCTCGGGTGGAGTCGACGGTGACCTGGGTGATGACCGGTGCCAGCAGGGGTAAGTTAAGACAGGCCTGGTTGGAGGCTAGTGAAACGCCCCCATTGCTACCGCCATTGACGTCGGGGTAGACGGCTACCAGCCGATAGGCGTAAGCAACGCCCCGGCGTAGGGAAGAAGTATCGGTATAAGTTGTTGCCGTGACGGGCACTTGAGCAATCCTGGTGTAGCCGGGTGGTACGCCGGTGGTACAGGGAGGCACAGGCCGGTCTTCGCAACCTTCCTTGCGGTAGATTGTGATGAATGTGCCGGGATTGCCGCAGGAATAAGGGCTCCAGGAGAGCTGGATGGCTCGTCCGTTGGCCGTGGCGGTGGGCCGGGCCGTGAGGTTCTTGATGGAGGGTCCCACAATTTGGATGCGGAAGGTCTGGAACGACGTCAGGGCCGGGGTAGGTCTGGTAGGCACATCGGTGACTTTGAAGGTCACATCGTAAGGTGCCTGCCGAATCTGATTGCAGCTGGTTTGCCAGGAGAAGGTGGCCGTGGCGGGCTGGTTCTGGATGATGTCGCCGTTGATGAGTCGGGCGTAGGCGGGCGGGATCAGTTCGTTGGCGGGCAGGGGTTGGCGGTCGGCACCGATGTTGAAGACGCCCCCGAAGCCGGCGATGATGACGCGCTGGCCGTCGGGGTCGGTGGCGGTGATGGGCTGGGTGATGAGGGCCCCGGCTTCCACGCACAAGTCCGGTATGGGCTGAATGATCGGACGCAGGTTTCTATTGTCGACCACGATGATCTGCATGTCGCGGGTGATCTCGCCGATGAGTACGCCATTGCGCCATTCCTCAACAATGAATGCAAAGTTGAATTGGCCGATCTCGCCCGGCGAATCCCAGCATAATTCACCCGTTTTGGGGTTAATCGAGAAACTGGCTGGAGTACCCCCATCTTCCCTGACGCTACCAAATCGGGTGGGGTCCTGATACGACGGAATTGCCCGCCCCACACAGCCATTGTCTGTCAAACTGGTTTGGGGTACACTCAGTCGATAAGCCAGACTATCGCCATCGGCATCGAAGGCGGCCGGGTTATGGCAAAATTTCTGGCCCACGCGGCCCGAATCCAGCGGTGGGTTGAGCATCACCGGGGTTGAGTTGGTCAGCAGGGCTGCGTTGATGTAAATCGTTGTTGAAACGAAAAAACGAATCTGGTCGGAGGTGGCGGCAGGCGGAAGGTTTTTAGTATCGGCATTCCGGTTAGGTACGGTTACGCCAATGGTGTATGTTCCGGGACCAGGATAAGTATGGATAACGGTATAACTATTCACCGACGACGTGCGTCCGTTTATATAGGTCCGGCCGCTTCGCCGAACATCGGCCGTTGTACCATCACCAAAGCAGAATGTATAATTTTCTGCCTGATCGGCTGCGGGCTTTCCTTTTACTTCGTCGAAATAAGCGGTGAAGGTTATTCTGTAGGTAAGCGAGGTTTGTGAAATTCGTTTGGTGGTGATCTCACCCGCCCGAACGTGAGTTGCCCGACTGGCCGTAGGCTTCAGAACAGCGCAGAAAAACAGACCTAAAAAACCAAGTATATAGAGGAACCGCATAGACTTAACGCATTTTTAGTACAACGCTGTCGCGTGTCAAAAATGTATTGATATGAAGCGGTAAGATAAGGGAAAAACAAAAAAGGAGAAAGAAGCATTGTCTCTTGTTGCCTCTTTCTCCCTGTTTGGCCCTTCTTTTAGGATAATTACTTGATGCCGCCGTCTTCCCGGATAATCTGGACCCAGCTTTTGAGGATCTGGGGGGGAGCGTTACGCTCCAGCTGGGCGTAGTACACCGTGGCCTGATAGTAGTACAAGCCCGTGGGCAACTC
>NZ_OCNH01000004.1 GCF_900230225.1 Spirosoma fluviale | reverse complement strand
GTATAAAGGGGTGTTGTAGACGACGACGTTGATAGGCGGCAGGTGGAGGTGGTGAGAGCCATAAAGCCGAGCCGTACTAATGGCCCCGGAAGCGTGTTTACAGTTGCGCTGTGTTTGAAGGTTGATGGAATGAGTCATACGAAAAGTGGAATATCCAGGTCTCTCTCTGTAGGAAAAAAGACAACAAGATATTGTGTACGCTCACATCTGTGAGTCACACGAAAGAGTCAATTAGGTTGGTGTAGTTTAGGCGGGTGTTCACCTCTACCATTTCGAACAGAGCCGTTAAGCCCCGTACTGCCGATGGTACTGCTGTCACAAGCGGGAGAGTAGGAAGATGCCACCTATTGAAACAGCGAAAGCCTGTCCATCCGGACAGGCTTTTTGCGTTTATTAACGGCTGTACCGGAACGATGTAAAAAAAGGCTTACACAAATGTGCAAGCCTTGTAGATTCAATGAAGTTGATGCCAGTATTTTACGCCATTTCAAAGGTTTCCATAGCTGGCAACGTGATTTTCTCTAAAAATTCTTCCTCCAGTAAATCGGCCCAAGCGTTCATATAAGCAATCACATCCTGGCGTACGTTATGCTTTAAATATCTTTGCTCAAGCGGAAAGCGAAGTAGTACCTGCCGATCATCTAACCGCTCAAGGTGTTTTATATCCTCAAGAACTAGGCCCGCGTTGAGCATTTCATTAATTAAGAGATCGATTGGCATTTCACTAGTCGAACAGTAATCTTCAGCCTGTTCATTCCAATCGCCATGACGCTGCATAGCATACTGATGGATCTGTTGCTTATTAAGCTTTGTAAGCTGTTGAGCAAGGTTTCCACAATTACAGCCACCCATATGTCCCCATTGATAAGGAGCACCATGTTGTAAATTCTGGGCTGTTTGACGAAGGGCATAAATTAACTCGGGCGTTGGGCGGGCCATATTGATCTGAATTTTAATTTATTTACTACCTATCCTTCTCGCGAAACAGCAGTTATAACCATTTTGTTCACCAGTGTAAGCCAACAAAAAAGCCCGATTTTCTCGGGCTCTCTTATTAACGGACCAGTTCCATTAAATCTTTGTCATTTACCTCTTTGCGGATATCGGCCATATCTAAAAAACGGGTGTAGATGCCATCGAGTGTTGGCTTGTCGTAGCGGAAACCGAGGAGTTCGAGTCGGTGTTTTAACGCGTGGCGGCCACTTCGGGCAGTTAGCACAATTGAAGATTTGGGCACACCTACATCGTGCGGGTTCATGATCTCATAGTTCTCCGAGTGCTTCAGAAAACCGTCCTGGTGAATACCGGAGGAGTGGGCAAACGCATTACGGCCTACAATAGCTTTATTAGCCTGTACAGGCATTCGCATCATTTGTGATACCAAATTACTAACCGGAAACAGTCGGGTTGTATCAATGTTCGTATGGAGACCTAACTCCTTCTTTACTTTGATAGCCATAACTACCTCTTCAAGCGACGTATTCCCAGCGCGCTCGCCAATGCCGTTCATGGTCACTTCCACCTGCCGTGCGCCGTTCATAACACCTGCCAGTGTGTTTGCTGTAGCTAATCCAAGATCATTGTGACAATGGATTGAGATGGTCGCCTGATGGACGTTAGAGACGTGCTCGTAGATGTAGGCTATTTTTCGACCGTATTCATCAGGTAAGCAATAACCCGTCGTGTCGGGGATATTAACAACAGTAGCACCTGCTTTGATAACTGCTTCGGTTAACTGCGCGAGAAAGACAAGATCTGCACGGCCGGCGTCTTCGGCGTAAAACTCTACGTCTTCTACGTACGTTTTAGCATGTTTTACGGCAGCTATTGCCTGCTCAAGAATGTTCTCCCGGGTGCTGTTGAATTTATTCCGGATGTGAATGTCTGAGGAACCGATACCCGTATGAATACGGCCTCGTTTTGCCCACTTTAACGCTTCGCCAGCGGCATCAATATCACCTTTTACCGCACGGCTGAGAGCGCAGATAGTTGGCTCGGTGACTGCTTTGGATATTTCAACAACGGAACGAAAGTCACCAGGGCTTGAAATAGGGAAACCAGCTTCAATAATATCAACGCCCATCCGCTCTAGTTCTTTAGCAACTACAATTTTTTCCTCAGTAGTTAGCTGGCAACCTGGTACTTGTTCCCCGTCGCGTAGAGTAGTATCAAAAATATAAACTCGCTGGCTCATAATTCGGTATATTGAAGTAGGTAATGATTCATTGGTTATGAAAAAAGCCCTCTCTCAAAGCAGAGAAAGGGCTTTTTCGATATAGCGTATCCTTCTCCGTCTTAAAAAACGTTTAAATTTTGCAGTCGGCAGAGTAGGAGGATCGTCATTAGTTAGTCTGCGAAATTTCGCTGATCGCGTAAATACGCTACAAAAATAAATGATTTTAACAATTTTACAAATCACCCAAAATTTTAAGCAACTAATTTAGCCAATTAAATTAAGCGTTAAGCCGCTGTAAGATTTGAGCTCCCATTTGCTCCGTCCCGAGTATTTTTTCAGCAGGTGTGCTTGGGTCGGCAATGTCGCGGGTTCGAAAACCGGCTTTCAGAACTGAATCAACGGCATTAACAACGGCGTCAGCTTCAGCTTTCATTCCAAAAGATATATCGAGCATTAAGGCAACTGATAAAACAGACGCCAACGGATTAGCTACTCCTTTACCCGTGATATCATGGGCTGAGCCATGAATAGGCTCGTACAGCCCCGTTGTATCACCTATGGATGCCGAAGCCAGCATACCCATCGAACCGGCGATCTGGCTTGCTTCATCAGTCAGAATATCGCCGAAGAGATTGCCGGTTACAACGACGTCAAAACGCTTGGGGTCTTTGATCAGCAACATGGCTGCTGCATCCACAAATTGATGCTCTACTTCAACCTCTGGGTAACGGTGAGCAATTTCCTGTATGACTTCCCGCCATAGACGCGATGATTCCAGAACGTTGGCTTTATCGACAGAGCAAAGCTTCTTGCGACGGGTCATGGCGGCATCGAAGGCTTTTATGGCAATGCGTTCCACTTCGTAGCGGCTGTAGATCATTGTGTCGTAGGCTGTGTTCCCTTCGTCTTTACGACCGCGTTCGCCGAAGTAAACATCGCCGGTAAGTTCGCGGAAGAAGAGGATATCAGCGCCCTTGAGAATTTCTGGCCGGATACTGGAAGCGCTCAATAATTCATCGAATAGTTTGATGGGGCGCAGGTTAGCGTATAAGCCCAAAGCTTTGCGTATTCCTAACAGTCCCTGCTCGGGGCGAACCTTGGCCGATGGGTCGTTATCGTATTTAGGGTGACCAACAGCACCAAACAGAATCGCATCCGATGCTTTTGACTTGGTGATGGTTTCCTCTGGAATCGGGTTGCCGGTGGCTTCGATGGCAGCATGGCCAATTAACGCCGTATCGTAGGTGAACTCGTGGTTGTACTTCGCAGCAATAGCATCGAGTACTTGTTGGCCAACGGCTGTTACTTCCTGACCGATGCCATCACCGGCAATAACTACAATGTGTTTTTTCATTTTAAGAGACAAAAGAGCAAAAGAATGGCTGACGTTCAACTAGTCGCTGGTTTCCTTTGCGATGGGCAAGCTAAACGAACCAATAAAAAATTGAAACTGGTAGACCAAGTGAGTAAGTCGGGTGCGACTAGGAGGGCTTCACGGCTTCAGCAATGACATTCTTGCCAATAACCTGTCCACCCGTAAGGATGTCGAACAAGCGGCTTACCGGGAAAATGATTCGGTCGTAAAAGATGACAGATTCTTTCGTGATCCGCCCGTCTTTACCAAGCCATTTGTAAATAAGCGAAATAAAATAACCGGCAAAATCATAGTACCGGCAATCGGTGACGCGTAGCCCGGCGGCTTCCAGAATCTGGCGAACCATCTTTTTGTCGTAGCGCCGGTAATGCCCTACATGTTCGTCCATGTTGCTAAAAATCTCCTGACGGGCAGGCACGAAAACCTTGATGCGGCCGCCCGGCTTGAGTTTTTTGTATAGTTCTTTGACGATTTCGCCGTGGTGCTCGATGTGCTCCAGGACGTTGATGGTATAAATCAAATCGTAGGTCTTGTCCAATGTGCTGATATCCGTATAAACGGGCTGTTTGATCAGCGGCAGCAGCTCCGGGTCAATCTCAGCGGCATCAACAGTACCGAGTGGGAAACGGTTGGCGTATTCGCCATTTCCCGCTCCAAAATCCAGGATGGCTTCGCCAGGGCGAATGTCGCTTGATACCCATTTAAAGAGACCACCGTTATAATTAATGGCGTGGCTCATCATGGCCAGATTGTCGGCCCCGTTGTAATCTACCTTTTCTGCCGTTTGTTTGGCCTGACTCATAACTAACTAGTTGGAAGACGAAGTAAACGTGATAACGTTCTATGCTTTCTTTACTGAGCACGAAGTTATTAAACGAATCGTCAATTTTAGTCCAGGGTATTGAGCATTTTTTGAGTGGCCTTAATGGCCGACACGGTCTGGTCTGAATCGAGCCCCCGTGTTTTGAACTCCCCGTTTTTATGCTTCCAGGTGATAATGGTTTCACAAAGGGCATCGGTTCGACCGCCGGTTGGAATCCGTACGGCGTAATCGGTCAGTAAGGGTAAGGTCAATTTCTTCTTGACGTAAATCTTCTTCAGCGCGTTCATGAACGCATCATACTGGCCATCGCCCTGAGCACTTTCTTCGAAATGCTCCTCATCAATGCGAACCCGAAGTGTAGCCGAAGGCTTAAGGTCTTTGGAATGCGTCAGTACATAATTAAGAACTTCCACCCGCGATGCGAATGAATTAGTATTCAATACGTCGGAGATAACGTAGGGCAAGTCCTCACGCGTGACCACCTCTTTCTGGTCGCCTAGTTCGATAACGCGCTGCGTTACTTTTTTGAGATCGTCTTCCGACAACTGAATCCCCAACTCCCGAAGATTATTCTCGATGTTGGCCTTACCAGACATTTTTCCGAGCGCGTAGCTGCGTTTCCGGCCAAAGCGTTCGGGTAGGAGGGCGTTGAAGTAGAGGTTGTTTTTCTTATCGCCATCGGCATGAATACCCGCCGTTTGGGTGAACACGTTATCGCCAACAACGGGCTTGTTGTCGGGAATACGAAGCCCAGAGAATGTTTCGACAATCTTGCTGACCTGATACAGCGATTTTTCAATAACGCCCGTTCGAACCTCTGGCATGAAATCACGCAAGACCGCAATAGCACTGGCAAGTGGCGCGTTTCCGGCCCGTTCGCCCAGGCCGTTAACGGTTAGGTGTATACCGTGCGCTCCCGCCCGGATGGCTTCCATCACATTGGCGATGCTGAGGTCGTAATCGTTGTGCGCGTGGAAATCGAAGTGCAGGTTGGGGTAACGAGTCACTAACTGATGCACGAACGTATAGGATTCGGCAGGTGTCAGGACGCCCAGGGTGTCGGGTAACAGTACCCGTAAAATGGGCTGCGTACTGAGGAAATCAAGGTACTGCAAGACATAGTCCGGCGAGTTGCGCATGCCGTTGCTCCAGTCTTCCAGATAAACATTGGCCTTGACACCCAGCTTACCAGCGGCACAAACAACCTGACTGATGTCCGTAAAGTGTTCGTCGGGGGTTTTCTTGAGCTGATGGGTCAGGTGATTCAGCGAACCTTTGGTGAGCAGGTTCATTACTTTGGCACCGGACGCCTGCATCCAGTCGAGGGAGGCCTGTCCGTCAACGAAGGTGAGTACTTCAATTTTGTCGATCAGCCCCACGCTGGTTGCCCAGCGGGTAATCTGCTGAACAGCTTCCAGCTCACCCGCCGATACGCGCGCCGAAGCGATCTCCACGCGATCGACCTTGACTTCGGTAAGCAGTAACTGAGCAAGCGCCAGCTTTTCGGACGCAGAAAACGACACACCGCTGGTTTGTTCACCATCGCGGAGTGTCGTGTCCATTATTTCAATGTAGCGACGTTTCATAGGTAATGATAGAATGAGTGAATGAGTGAATGAGTGAATTGCGGATGTTCGTTTTATTCACTCATTCACTCATTCTATCATTCACCAATTAATTAAAAGGGCCGCGTTTCGGCGAAGGCTCCGATTTCTTCTTTCATGGACAGAAGATAGTCGATGTCGTCGTAGCCGTTGGTGAGGTTGTGCTTCTTGTATTCGTTGATCGCGAAGCTTTCGCTGTCGCCCGTTGCCAGCAGTGTGACGGTTTGTGCCGGTAAGTTCACTTCGAGTTCGGTATTTGGATCGGCCTCGATGGCTGCGAAGATCTTCTCCAGGAATTCGGGACTAACGCGAACCGGCAAAATGCCGACGTTGATGGAGTTGGCCTGGAAAATGTCGGCAAAGAAGCTCGACACAACGCAACGGAAGCCGTAATCGTAAATGGCCCAGGCGGCATGCTCGCGACTCGATCCGCTACCAAAGTTTTTGCCAGCTACCAGAATTTTTCCGGAATAAGTCGGATCGTTTAGGACGAAATCGGCTTTGGGTGTATTGTCGTTATTGTACCGCCAGTCGCGGAAAAGGTTGTCGCCAAATCCTTTGCGCTCGGTGGCTTTCAGGAAACGGGCGGGGATGATCTGGTCCGTGTCGACGTTCTCATTCGGCATGGGAACGGCACTGCTGCGGAGTATGGTAAATTTATCGTAAGCCATTTTTTGAATAATGTATAATGGAAAATGAATGATGCAAAATGAGATGTCACCTGAATTAATCAAGCGAAGTGTTCATTATTAATTATGCATTTTCCATTAATCCACGTGGATCGGTAACGACACCGGTTACGGCGGCAGCGGCTGCTACCAGCGGACTGGCCAGCAAGGTACGGGCACCCGGTCCCTGACGACCTTCGAAGTTGCGATTCGATGTAGAAACGGCGTATTTACCCGCCGGAACCTTATCGTCATTCATGGCCAGGCAAGCGGAACAACCCGGCTGACGCAATTCGAAACCGGCCTGGGTCAAGATGTCCAGAATACCTTCTTCCTGAATTTGCTTTTCGACAATGTGCGAACCCGGTACTAACCAGGCCGTGATGTTATCGGCTTTCTTACGACCTTTTACGATCGAGGCAAAGGCGCGGAAATCTTCAATCCGGCCGTTGGTGCAACTGCCGAGGAAGACAAAATCGACCGGTTTGCCAATCATGGTTTCGTTTTCCTGGAAGCCCATGTATTGCAGCGACTTCTTGTAGCTAGCAGAACCGTCTTTTACGCTGTCAGCCATTGGAATCTGGTGCGTTACACCGGTGCCCAGACCTGGATTTGTGCCGTAGGTGATTTGGGGTTCAATATCGGCTGCGTCGAAGGTGAGGTCGAGGTCGAACGTAGCGCCTTCGTCGGTTTTGAGGGATTCCCAATACGGAACGAGTTTGTCCCACTGCTCACCTTTGGGCGACAGTTCGCGGCCTTTGAGGTAGTCGAGCGTAGTTTGGTCGGGGGCAATCATACCACCACGGGCACCCATTTCGATGGTCATGTTACAAACCGTCATACGGCCTTCCATGGTCATGTTCTCGAACACTTCACCGGCGTACTCCACAAAGTAACCCGTAGCGCCACTGGCCGAGGTCTGCGAAATGATGTACAGAATCACGTCTTTAGGCAGCACCGCTTTACCGGGTTTGCCGTTGACCGTAATCCGCATTTTTTTCGGCTTGGGCTGCATGATACACTGCGTCGCCAGCACCATTTCCACTTCCGACGTACCAATACCAAACGCAATGGCACCGAAGGCACCGTGCGTGGAGGTGTGCGAATCACCGCAAACGATGGTCATGCCGGGAAGCGTGATGCCGTTTTCAGGCCCTACCACGTGTACGATACCATTCTTGATGTGGCCTAAACCCCAGTGCGAAATACCATAAGTTTTGGCGTTACGCTCCAGAGCCGCCAGCTGGTTGGCCGACATGGGATCGGCAACGGGCAGGTGCTGGTTGAGCGTTGGCGTGTTGTGATCGGCGGTGGCAAACGTACGGTCGGGATAGAGGACCGTTGCGCCCCGGCCTTCGAGACCTAAAAACGCCACCGGGCTCGTTACTTCGTGGATAAAATGGCGGTCGATGAACAACACATCGGGACCATCCTTAACCTGCCGGATGACGTGTGCATCCCAGACTTTATCGAACAGGGTTTTTGGGGTACTCATAACTATGGAGGATAACTAGTCGCGGTAATTCCGTTAGTGCTTTCCAACTATCGCGGGGATAGGGAAAGGTGGCTGCAAAATTGATAAATCTTATTCAATGCCGAATCCCGCCATTCGTCCAGTAAATAGCGATTTTAGCCCAAAGGGGGATTTTGGGTGGAAAACTGTATTTGGGGTGGGGGGTTGGGCTTGAGAATTCGATAGGTTCACTCAATGAGAGGTTTTAGGAGACCTTATAAAATAGTCGCTAACGTTCAGGGTATTGCCGCAGTGGGAAACTTTAAAACTGTCATCTGGATTTCTTCCGTTATCCCTATAGCTGCAATACTATGTTATCTGCTGACTTTCGTTTTAAGTTCTGTTGTCATTAAATATTTTCTTTGTTAATTTTTAAAAACTTCGCACTAAATTCTTCATTATGTCTAAATACTCTTGCAATGTAATATTTGTCCTTGCTCTCATTCTCGTCAAGAAAGTTCCATTGCGATAATCGCATAAAGAATGGGATACTGTCTGTATTTGCAATACCGCTTGAAGTTGTTTTGACATCAATGTAGAATCTTGTTGTTTTATCTTCATTCAAAACCTGAAAGTCGAATCGTGCTTCTGCATTCTTGCTTGCCCAAACGACATTATCTTTTTGAAACTTGCTTACTAATAGCGAATAAATGAAAGATTCACCTTCATTACCGCCAAGTTCGTCTGCAAAGTATTCATCATCAACTTTGTTTTTTATCCAGTCCAAAAAGATTTTAAATTCGCCAATATTTTCAGTAACAAGTTCTATGTCGGAACTGGATAAATTGCTCTTGGCAATTTTTGCTAATACTTCCATCTTTCCACTCTGAACAATGGCAAAAGCATTTTCTCGATCTTGGTCAGTAGAAAAAGTGTCCAAAACTATTTGTGCTTTGTTTTGGGAGAACCAAGGGAAATAGATTTTAGCTTTTTCTTCTACTATATCATTATCATTTACCCATTTAAAAATTGAATTAACCGCCGTAAGAAACTTGGATTCTTTTCGATTAGATCTGTAATCTCTCAGCTCATTGTCAATTTCAACTACAATGTCAAGTAAAGATTTTTTATCCTTATCTGCAATTAAGGTTGTATTGCGTTCATAGTCCTTATGAAGCAAAAAATCTTTCCAGTCATTTTTTGTGAGTCCAGTTAAAATGGTCTTGAGTTCATCAGGAACATCATTGTCAAGGAATAACTTTTCTTTGCCATTGCGGATTTTGAAATTTTCGTTTTGGTTTGGAATAATTGGAAATTTATCAAGCAGTGTCGTATTGTCTGTTTCTATGATTAGTTCAATCACAGTATTAAGCCAGTCGTTAACATTTATAAAAGGAGGTAAACTTGTTTTAAGAGTTGTCAGTTTTGATTTAACTGCAATTTCTTTCACTAGTTTTTCAATGTCTAGCTTTTGGTCTTTGAAATATGTGAAATCAAGCAGATTGCACCACTCCAAGTAATGCTCTGATTTGGGCAATTTACTTGCAAGTAAATCTTTTGATGAATCATAAATCTTCTTTACGACTTCTTCCTTCTTGTCGGCGAAGTATGGAATCAAACTATCTTTTAAATAGATTGGTTCTTTATCTGTTTCTACAATCTTGTGAGATAAAATTGCGGAACGAATTTCATCAACTACTGTTCTTTTGAACCAGGTTTTAATTTTATCTTCTGCAAAATTTGAATCGTAAATTTTACAAATCCGGTAAATGTTTTTCCATTTTTCAGTTTCAGCGATCTTCAATACTTTCTTGTAGGCAGTTACAGCTTCAATAATGCGACTGCGGTTTTTGTCATCTTTGTCAGATAATTCAATTCCGTTTCTTTCTGTTTTCGGGTCAAAATCCTTACTATTGATGACAATCGGAAAGTTAAAATCTTCTGTTCCTACGAATGGGAAGGCGCAGAAGAGTTTTGGTAGCTCTTTATCGTATGGAAGTATTGATATCTCGGTAGCGTTTATTTTCTCAACATTGATTGCAACTGTTGTCGATCCTTCGGAAATTAAAGCAATATCTGTATCAGTTTCTTTAATGCCATCAAGAGTTCTTGTAATAGAAAAGAGTTGATAGGGTAATGCAGTATTTTGGTCTTGTTGGGCTGAGTAGACAGTTATATGATCTATTGAAGTAGTCCTGTCAATTATTGTTGCTGTCTTAATTTTTGGAATGAATGAAAGAACGAAGGGAAATACAGTTTTCAGGTTCTCGATTCCAGACTTTGCTATTTCAAAGCTGTTTTCGTCTTCATAAGGGAATTTAAAATCATAGTTGAACTCTGTTTCTGGTTTTCCATTCTTTTGATAGTTAGTGATTGGCGAATAATCCTCATTAAGCTGTTCTATAGATTTTTCAATACTCACCATTAATGCTGACTTGTAATCAATTTCTTCGGGATACCTTCTATCAAGGTCAAAACCAAATTTGTAATAGTTGTTCTTGTCTTTACTCTCAATAATCCCATCAACTTTTATTAAGAGTGATAAAATATGTGTCGCTAGAAACCCAGTTCCAAACTGTCCGATTTGTTCTCGTGGTATATTTTCTGAAAACTCGTCTTTGCCCGAATCAGGTTCAATTAAATTTCTTGCATCCTTGTATGTGAATGGGTTGCCATTGTGCCGGAATTTTAAGTTGTCAACGGAAAGAACAACCTCAATTTCGGTTTGCTCACTAACATCACTTGCGTTTTGCAATAACTCCCAAAACCATCTTCTCTTTGCAATGTCAATGTGGCTGCGAAGCGGTTTGATTTTTTCCATAATTCGCTTTGCAGGCCCACTAAACCTTTCTCTCTTTTCAAAGTCGTCAATTTCGTTTTTCAGTTCGTTCATTCGGAGCAATTATTTTGATTAGTGATACTTTTCAAGCGGAGTGGTTATAGTTGCTGCTAACTTTTTGGTTTACGAAAGTTTTGTCTTACTTTCTATTTATTTTAATTATAACAAGTAAAAATATAACCGTTTCACTAAGATGGTAATATAATTCATTGATGCGCGCAGTGGTAAATTACCTCTTTAGTATTGGCTGTATCATTCAAGTTCGACGCATCAAATTGGCTTCGGCTATTATTAAATCAACACGGTTCCATTAGAAAATGAAAGACCCAATCCCCATTGGCTCTACTACTTCCTCAAAGCGACAACGCCACCAACTCCCCTGGATGGCCGATAGCGCCAACGGCCACAACGATGTACTGCTTGCCATTGATGGAGTACGTCATGGGCAGACCGGATTGATTGGCGGGTAGTTCGATCTCGGAGACGATGTTGCCCGTTGCTTTGTCGTAGGCTCTGAACTTGTTGCCTCCACCGCCATCGGAACCATACAGGCCCGCGCCTTCTCCGGCAAACAACAGCGTTTTGGTCACCAGCATACCCACCCGGTCCGGCAATCCGGTTCGGGGGATTTTGATGCCTTTTAAGGCCGGAACATCCTTTACCCAACTGGGCGTATCGGCATTGGGCATCATCCATTTATGGTCGCCGGTGTTCAGGTCGATGGCTGTGATGCGTCCGTAAGGCGGTTTCACCAGCGGCAAGCCATACGGACCAATGCGGGCATTGCCCATATAGGCCACATAATCCATGTCCGAAATAGCGGGGGCGGCCTCCAGGCTCATGGGCCGGATAACGGTGCTGGACGATACATAGAGCATGCCCGTTTCGGGGTCGAGGACACCGCCCTGCCAGTTGGCCCCGCCCACGGCATCGGGGAGCATCAGCGTGCCTAAATTTTTGGGTGGATCATACTGGCTGATGGGCGTGAAGAGCGGCCCCTTTTTGTAGCGACTGACAATTTTCAGTGCTGCCTTTTTTATCTCGGGGGTGAAATCGACCAGAATATCATCCGAATACCCCTGTCGATCAAACGCGGCCGGTTTTGTCGGGAACGGCTGCGTGGGCGATGTCCATTCGCCTTTTACATCGCTTTTGGGAACGGGCCGCTCCTCAATGGGCCAGACGGGTTTTCCGGTCACGCGGTCAAACACGAACGCAGAGGCCTGTTTGGTCACCTGCACTACCGCTTTGATGGGTTTGCCGTCTACCCGTATGTCGGCCAGAATGGGCGGGGCGGGTAGGTCATAATCCCAGATGTCGTGGTGGATCAACTGGTAGTGCCAGACTTTTTTGCCCGTTTTGGCATCCAGACAAACCAGACTCTGCGAAAACAGATTGTTGCCGGGTCGATGCCCACCGTAGAAATCGCCGGTAGCGGCTTCCAGCGGCAGGTACACATAGCCTAGTTCCGGGTCGGCGGTGAGGGGTGCCCAGGCGCCGGCGTTTCCGGTGTATTGCCAGCTATCCTTTTCCCAGGTTTCGTTTCCAGCTTCTCCGGCTTGCGGGATGGTGCGGAAAATCCATAGCTGTTTGCCGGTTTTCACGTCATAGCCCATAATGTCGCCCCGCACCTGTTTTTTGGAAGTCGGAGCCAGACCAACCGGAAAACTGGCCCCCATGATAATCACATCGTTGACAATGATCGGGGGCGAGGTCGAACCGATGGTGGAGGTGAGCGGGTCGACGTGCGGGCCAAGGCCTTTTTTGAGGTCTACCACGCCATTATCGCCGAAATCGGGGAGGAGGTGCCCGGTTTGCGCGTCGAGGGCGATGAGCTGAAAGCTGGGCGTGATATAAATGACCCGGTCCTTCCCTTTGTCGGGCGAAGTCCAGTAGGCGACGCCCCGGCCGGAATTCTGACGGGGTACGTACGTCTTGCGGTCCTTTTCGTCGAACCGAAACGTCCACAGCGTTTCGCCGTTTTCGGCATTGATGGCGGCTACCGTTCGGCTCAGACCCGCCGTGGTATACAGCACGCCATTGACCATCAGGGGCGTCGATTTAAAATAGAATTCCGGGTTCGAGCCGAAATTATCGGTCTTCCAACGCCAGGCAATTTTGAGCTGTTTGGCGTTGTCTTTATTGATCTGGCTCAGGGGCGAGTAGTTGGAACTGGCATAGTCGCTCCGGTGCTGCCGCCAGTCGCCCTCAATGGTGGTTGGTTTGTCGGTGTAGGTGGCGGGTTTAAACTGCATACTCACCCGCGATGAGGGGGGAGGGGTACCCATCGGAATCAGCCTCAACCGTGCCGTTGCAGACGGTAACGCCACATCGCCCTCCGGAAAGCCGTTCGCACTCAGGATATACGCGATCAGCGACGCGTAGGAAGCATCGTCCAGCGAATGCGGGTTAGTTTTGGGCATGGACGATTTGGTCAGGTCGAACAACTGCCCCACCGATTTATCGCTCCACTTGGCTACGAACCGCTCGCCAACCAGCGCGTTGCCGCCTTCCGTCCCCCGCAGATCCCGACCATGACAGGCCGCGCAATGCGTGGCAAAAAGAGCTGATCCTGCTTCAACCTGTTTCTGGGTGAAAGCGCCCAGATTCGCCGTTAGCCCGACTTTGGGGCTGGGCCGTTGCTGCGCGTTTAAACTTGAATGAAAAAGGAAATAAACAACGACTAAGCCAACGGATGTGGATAAGTTCTTCATTTAGCCGGGGTAACGGTAGTATCTATTTGTCCGGAAAAGTACGATTGATACAGTATATACCCCATGCTACGGAGTGCGGTTTACACACAAGTGGCCTAAAAGCCAAACTCGTATTGGCACTAGTGCCAGCCTGTGTTCTAGCCGTTCACTGATTGAATTGAATCAGATCGTTAGCGTGTAACAGGGCTCTATTAGGTGCTGTTGCATCTTACTCGCTATATAAATCGTAATGTTGGCTCGTGTTTTAACTAAGCTGGTGAATGCTCAAAAAAAATAATAGAGCAATCCACTCACCTTTATACAGGTCGTCTTATTAAGTAGCAGACAGTTAGGATAGGCCTATCGGCTATTTGTTAAACTTAAAATTAGTATGAAACTCTCCATCCATGTTCCACCCGTTTACAGATTATTATTCTTTTTAGGGCTTTCCGCTGGCTTGTTAGGGCTAATCGGGGAGTCAAAAGCCCAGTATCCCAGCAGCCGATCTACTTACCAGTTGCCAAGTTCACCTACTACCCCTTCTTATGGTACCAGTGGCTCTTACAATTCTTCTCCAGATTCACGATTGAACAGTGGTTACACACGGCAAAATGGTACGGTAGTAGCCCCCTATTATTCAACTGTACCGGACAATACGAATCAGAATAATTACTCAACTCAAGGGAATAATAATCCCTACACTAATTCTGCCGGTAGCCGGGCTAGGGATTATTCACCTGATGCGTCTAATTACGGTCAGGGGAGAGATATTCAAACGGGCCCAAGAGGAGGGCAGTATTATGTCAATGACCAGGGTAACAAGGTCTATGTTCCCAAAAGAAGTAACCCATAGTATTTAGATAAAGCTGTAGCTTCTCAAATGCCTGATCATGGTGTGTTAAGGACTCAGGCCACTTAATCTAATGTGAATAGTGGGCTATGCTGTTTGAATATCAGTAGTCTAAGTGCCGTAGGTACGGAATGATTGTAGTAAAAGTGGCCCTCTGATTCACCGGGCGTGCCATAGGTACGCGACCCCTACTGCTTGTTGCGTACCTACGGCACGCCGGTTGGAGCAGGAGGCCACTTTGCTACAAACATCTCGTGCCTACGGCACTTAAGGCCTGAATTTTAGTCACGTTAACCTATTCTTGAGGCTGACACAGCCGGGCAGTATATACTGTTGCACTAAAGGCATAAAAAAAGGCCAACTCATTGAGTTGACCTTTTGTGTCGGGAAGGCGGGATTCGAACCCACGACCTTCCCGCTCTCGGCGGGACACGCTACCCGCTTGGGCACAAAAAAAGGCCAACTCGTTGAGTTAACCTTTTGTGTCGGGAAGGCGGGATTCGAACCCACGACCTTCCCGCTCTCGGCGGGACACGCTACCCGCTTGGGCACAAAAAAAGGCCAACTCGTTGAGTTAACCTTTTGTGTCGGGAAGGCGGGATTCGAACCCACGACCTCTTGCACCCCATGCAAGCACGCTACCGGACTGCGCTACATCCCGAGGTTATTTTAACAGGTTGTTGTCCTGCAAATATCGTTTAATACCTCGACTTTTAATCGTTTTCTCCAAATGTATTGCTTCGCTTCTACTGGCACACTCAAAGCAATGAACCATTCGCCAGGGGGCACCTTTGGAGGTGTAATTTCCTTTACCTGAATTGTGTTCAAGCAATCGTCGGTTCAGGTTTTCGGTTTGTCCTGCATAATACTTCATGAGTGAATCACTGTAAACTATATATACCACGTGATTCTTACACGACCTTCCCGCTTCTGGCGGGACACGCTACCGGACTGCGCTACATCCCGAATTGGTTTGCAAAAGTAATGGATAATGGTCAATGTACAATGGATAATAATGTAAATTCTCTAGTATCATTATCCATTGTACATTGGCCGTTATCCAGTATTCATTAATTCTTCCCGCTGCCCTGAGTGGCAGGTGGTTGATTGGCCCGCCGTTGCTGCTGCATGGGGTTTGGGCCTTGTGGACCGAAACGCTGCTGTTGCTTGAACAACTGGAAACGCGTGGGTTGCGCCATGCGTGGGAATGAATTGTTTTCCGTATCGATGTCGGCGATCTCCTGGAAAGGGTCCAAAACCCATTGTTTCACTTTCTTAGGTGTAGCAATGACCTTGTTGATCGAAACATCATTGAAGCGCCAGATTTCGGCCGGAAAACGGGCTACCGAGTCGGTACCATCTTCGAACTCCATCCGTATAATCACCGGCATGGGAAGACCCCCTTTGTTTTTCAACGACAGGGTATAAAAGTTCGTCGCTGCGTTTGTTTCCAGCGTTTTGCGCTCATCGGGGCTTAGGGTTGCCAGGTAATCCTGGTATCGCTTCTTGTCGGCTTCGGTAACAGCATAGGGGTCATAGCTGTTGTAGAAGTCCTTCATGGTGCTGTCTTTCGCGACAACCGTTTCGGCCTGCGTGGCGGCATCCCGCTGCTTGCTGATGGTACCCGCGCGACGTTTTGCTTCGGCACGGGCCGCTGCTTTTGTTACCTCCGGATTGCCCGAATCAACCTGGAACCAGTTTACCTCTACCAAATCCTGATCGACCGGCTCAACGCCGTAGAACCAGCCTTTCCAGAACCAGTCCAGATCAACGCCCGAGGCATCTTCCATGGTTCGGAAGAAGTCGGCGGGTTCGGGGGATTTGAAGGCCCATCGGCGGGCGTACTCTTTAAAGGCGTAGTCGAACAGTTCGCGGCCCATCACCGTTTCGCGCAGGATGTTCAGCGCTGTTGCTGGCTTTGCATACGCGTTAGGCCCAAGGCTAATAACATTATCGGACGATGTCATGATGGGCGATAACACGGATTTGTCCGACTTCATGTAGTCGACAATCAACTGAGGCTCACCCCGGCGGGTGGGGAAGTTGTAATCCCATTCTTTTTCGCTCAAATACTGACAGAACGTGTTCAGACCTTCGTCCATCCATGCCCATTGGCGCTCATCGGAGTTGACGATCATGGGGAAAAAGTTGTGCCCTACTTCGTGGATGATTACGCCAATCATGCCCGCTTTGACCTGCTCCGAGTAGGTGCCATCGGGTTCGGGGCGACCACCGTTGAACGAGATCATGGGGTACTCCATGCCGCCACCGGCCGTTGCATGGCAGGAGATAGCTACCGGATACGGATACTTGATGGTTCGGTTACCGTACGACTTCAGCGTATGCTCAACCACGCGAGTCGAATACTGCCCCCAGAGTGGGTTGCCTTCTTTGGCGTAGAACGACATCGACCAGATTTTACGACCATCGCCGTACACATCGGTTTGCATGGCATCCCAGATAAATCGGCGGCTGCTGGTAAACGCAAAGTCCCGCACGTTCTGAGCTGCATATACCCATGTCTTTTTACCAACCTTGTCAGTTGGTTTTGTTTTCAGCGCTTCCTCGGCTTCGGCCTGGGTAACGATCACAACGGGGATTTTGGCCGTAGCCGCCTGCGCCATTCGCTTCTGCTGTGTTGCCGACAATACCTGCTTGTAATTCTGGCATTCGCCCGTAGCCCCAACAATGTGATCGCTGGGGGCGGTTATGGCTACTTTGTAGTTGCCGAAGATGAGGGTAAACTCGCCCTGTCCCAGAAACTGCTTGTTCTGCCAGCCCGTTACGTCGTTGTAAGAGCAAAGGCGGGGGAACCAGTGGGCAATGAAGTAGTTGTAGTTGCCATCTTTGGCAAAGAACTCCATACCGCTCCGGCCGTAGTACTCCGTTACGAAGTAGTTCCAGTCCACATTGAACGAGTAGCTGCCGCCGGGTTTTAAGCCTGCTGGCAGGTCGATCCGCATCATGGTTTCGTTAATGACGTACTTGAGCGCTTTCCCTGTTTTGGCATCTTTTACCGAAGTAATGTGGTAGCCATATTTGTCGGAAGCCTGCTGGCTGCTGCGTTCACGAACCGAGGTCAGGTTCTGCAACTGAGCAAAGCTCATACCGCTTTCATTCACACTGCCGGTGCGGGTTACACTACCGGGAGAGCCTTTGGCAAACAGGTTCTGGTCGAGTTGAAGCCAGATGAACGGTAGCTCGTCCGTCGAGTTGTTATGATACGTAACCGTTTCGGAACCGATGATCTTCTGATTGGCGTCGTCAAGTTCTACCTTGATGTCGTAATCAGCGCGGTTTTGGAAGTAATCTTTTCCCGGAGCGCCGGAGGCTGTACGAAAGGTATTGGGCGTGGGCATCATGGAGCCCAACTGCTCGAAACGCGAGTTGGCGTTCTGCGTAGGGGCTGCTGGTGCCTGTGCCATCGAAGCGGCCGACCCGAAGGTCAAGCTCGCCATTAACAGGAGTTTTCTCATAGTTTATTGTAGGTTGATGCTAGGTTAATTTCGGCCGGTGCCTTGTTTGGCGGGGGATTGTTGACGTTGTTGTTGCATAGGGTTAGGAGCCGCTCCGCCACCCCGCTGTTGCTGTTTGAACAACTGGAAACGCGTCGGCTGAGCCACCGGCGGGAAGCTGTTGTCCTCCGTGTTGATGTCGGCAATCTCATAGAAAGGGTCCAGTGTCCACTGCTTGACCTTCTTGCTGGTGGCAATCACCTTGTTGATGGCCACATCGTTGAAACGCCAGATCTCAGCCGGAAAACGAGCCACCGAGTCGGTGCCGTCTTCAAACTCCATCCGCACAATGACGGGCATGGGAATACCGCCCTTGTTTTTGAGCGAGAGGGTGTAGAAGTTGGTGCCTGCTTCGGCCAGTTGGCGCTCCTCGGGGGTTAGGGTAGCCAGGTAGTCCTGGTAGCGCTTCTTGTCTTCAGCCGTAACGGCATAGGGGTCGTAGGTGTTGTAGAAGTCCTTCATGGTGGTGTCCTGAGCCACCACGGTCTGGTCTTTGCTGGCCGCATCGCGCTGTTTGCTGATGGTGTTGGCCCGCTTCTGGGCGGCTGCCTTGGCTTGGGCTTTGGTGATCTCGGGGTTCTGGGAACCGGCCTGGAACCAGTCGACTTTGACGAGTGTCTGGTCGACGGGCTGTACGCCGTAGAACCAGCCTTTCCAGAAGAAGTCCAGGTCAACGCCGGAGGCATCTTCCATAGTTCGGAAGAAGTCGGCGGGTTCGGGGGATTTGAAGGCCCAGCGTCGGGCGTACTCTTTGAAGGCGTAGTCGAAGAGCTCGCGGCCCATGATGGTTTCGCGCAGGATATTGAGGGCCGTAGCCGGTTTGCTATACGCGTTCGGGCCAAAGGTTCCTCTCGGAATGTTATCGGAACTGCTCATGATGGGCACCTGGAGGTTAGAATCGAGCCGCATATAAGGCACAATACCTTGTGGAGTAATACCACGGGCCGGATAATCGGCGTCCCACTCCAGACCGGCCAGCCCGTCCAGGAAACTGTTGAGTCCTTCGTCCATCCAGGACCACTGCCGCTCATCGGAGTTGACGATCATGGGGAAGAAGTTGTGACCCACTTCATGAATGATCACGCCGATAAGTCCATTCTTCGTACCCACCGAATACGTACCGTCGGCTTCGGGACGGGCACCGTTAAAGCTAATCATGGGGTATTCCATGCCGCCCACAGGTCCGTGAACCGAGTAAGCTACTGGATATGGGTAAGCGATCGTCCGGCGTGAGTAGGAGCGCAGCGTGTGCGCCACCAGCCGGGTTGAGTACTGGCCCCAGAGTGGGTTGCCTTCTTTTGGATAGAGCGACATGGCCCAAACGCGCTTGCCTTCCACGTTCGGATTCAACGCATCCCAGATGAACTTGCGGCTGCTCGCAAAGGAAAAGTCGCGAACGTTATCGGCTTTGAAGACCCACGTCTTGGTACCTGTGGGTTTGCCTTTCTCAGCGGCTTCGGCCTCTGCCTGTGTCACGATGACGGTGGGATTTTCGCCTGGCTTATCGCCTTTGCCTTTGGCCTCGTTCCAGCGCTTGATCTGAGTGGGCGTCAACACCTGCGTGGCATTCTGTAATTCGCCCGTTGCGCCCACAATGTGATCGTTGGGCACGGTCAGCGCCAGTTTGTAATTGCCGAAGATGAGGGTAAACTCACCCTGCCCCAGAAACTGCTTATTCTGCCAGCCCGTCACGTCGTTGTAGGAGCAAAGCCGGGGAAACCACTGGGCAATCTCGTAGATGTAGTTACCGTCTTTCGGAAAGTATTCGTACCCACCACGAGCGCCTGTCGACCGAACGTCGACAATATTGAAGTTCCAGTCGATGGAGAACGTAACCGACTTACCGGGGCCAACGGGCTGTGGCAGGTCAACTCGCATCATGGTCTGATTGATGGTGTGCTTGAGGGCTTTCCCCGCCTGATCGCGCACTGCCGTGATTTTGTGGCCGTAGTCTTTGGCAATCAGCGTTGCATTGGCGTTGATCTGCTGGAAACTCGCGCCCTGCTCGCTGATCGTGCTGGTTTGCGAGGTCCGGCTATCGGCGTCGGCCCTAAACGTATTCTGATCTAACTGTATCCACAAATAAGGAAGCGCATCACCCGAATTGTTATGGTAGGTGATGATTTCGGAGCCCGTTATTCTCTGTTTGGTATCATCCAGCGTTGCTTTTATGTCGTAGTCGGCGCGGTTCTGGAAGTAGTCCTTACCGGGAGCACCGGAGGCTGTCCGGAACGTGTTGGGCGTGGGCAGCATGGGGCCTAACTGCTCGAAGCGTGTGTTTGCGCGCTGCGTAGGGGCCGCTGGTGCCTGTGCCATCGAAGCGGCCGACCATAGGGTCACGCTCGCTATTAACAGGAGTTTTCTCATAGTTTGTAATAAGCAGCCGCTATGGTTAGTTGCGGCCGGTACCTTGTTTGGCGGGGGATTGTTGACGTTGTTGTTGCATAGGGTTAGGCGCTGCTCCGCCACCCCGCTGTTGCTGTTTGAACAACTGGAAACGCGTCGGCTGAGCTACCGGCGGGAAGCTGTTGTCCTCCGTATTGATGTCGGCAATCTCGTAGAAGGGGTCCAGCGTCCACTGCTTCACCTTCTTGCTGGTGGCAATGACCTTGTTGATGGCCACATCGTTGAAACGCCAGATCTCAGCCGGAAAACGAGCCACCGAGTCGGTGCCGTCTTCAAACTCCATGCGTACAATGACGGGCATGGGGATGCCGCCCTTGTTCTTCAAGGAGAGGGTGTAGAAGTTGGTACCCGCTTCGGCCAGTTGGCGTTCCTCGGGGGTCAGCGTAGCCAGGTAGTCCTGATAGCGCTTCTTATCGTCGGCGGTGACGGCATAGGGGTCGTAGCTATTATAAAAATCCTTCATGGTGGTGTCCTGAGCGACCACGGTCTGGTCTTTGCTGGCCGCATCGCGCTGTTTGCTGATGGTGTTGGCCCGCTTCTGGGCGGCTGCCCGGGCTTGGGCTTTGGCGATTTCGGGGTTCTGGGAACCGGCCTGGAACCAGTCGACTTTGACGAGTGTCTGGTCGACGGGCTGCACGCCGTAGAACCAGCCTTTCCAGAAGAAGTCCAGGTCAACGCCGGAGGCATCTTCCATGGTTCGGAAGAAGTCGGCGGGTTCGGGGGATTTGAAGGCCCATCGTCGGGCGTACTCTTTGAAGGCGTAGTCGAAGAGTTCGCGGCCCATGATGGTTTCGCGCAGGATGTTGAGGGCCGTAGCCGGTTTGTCATAGGCATTTGGCCCGAAGGTATTCGGTAAAATATTATCCGAGCTGCTCATGATGGGCACTTGCTGGGTCGAATCGAGCCGCATGTAAGACACGATCGACTGGGGTTGGATGCCCCGCGCCGGGAAGTTAGCGTCCCATTCTAAACAGGTCACCCCTTCGAGGAAACTGTTGAGTCCTTCGTCCATCCAGGACCACTGCCGCTCGTCGGAGTTGACGATCATGGGGAAGAAGTTGTGACCCACTTCGTGGATGACTACCAGAATCAGGAAGTTTTTGGTGCCTTCTGAATACGTACCATCTTCTTCAGGACGAGCCCCGTTGAAGCACATCATCGGGTATTCCATGCCGCCTACGGCTCCGTGAACCGAGTAGGCCACCGGATACGGATAGGCGATCGTCCGGCGCGAGTACGAGCGCAGCGTGTGCGCCACCAGCCGGGTTGAGTACTGGCCCCAAAGCGGGTTGGCTTCCTTAGGGTAAAGTGACATGGCCCAGACGCGCTTGCCTTCCACGTTGGGGTTCAGGGCATCCCAGATAAACTTGCGGCTACTGGAAAATGCGAAGTCGCGGACGTTATCGGCTTTGAAGACCCAGGTTTTGGTGCCGGTGGGTTTAGCTTTTTCGGCGGCTTCGGCCTCGGCCTGTGTCACGATGAGGGTGGGGTTTTCGCCGGGTTTGTCGCCTTTACCCCTGGCCTCGTTCCAGCGTTTGATCTGCGTTGGGGTCAACACCTGCGTTGGGTTCTGTAACTCGCCCGTTGCGCCCACAATGTGATCGTTGGGTACGGTCAGCGCCAGTTTGTAATTGCCGAAGATGAGGGTAAACTCGCCCTGCCCCAGAAACTGCTTGTTCTGCCAGCCTGTTACGTCGTTGTAGGAGCAAAGCCGGGGAAACCACTGCGCTATCTCATAGACATAGTTGCCATCTTTCGGGAAGTATTCGTAACCCGATCGGGCGTGGGTGGCTTTGGCATCAACGATATTGAAGTTCCAGTCGATGGAGAAAGTGACCGACTTGCCGGGACCAACGGGCTGTGGCAGGTCGATGCGCATCATAGTCTGATTGATAGTGTACCGGAGCGCTTTCCCGGCCTGATCGCGCACTGCCGTAATTTTGTGCCCGTAATCTTTACCTTTTAGAACCGAGCTGGGGTCAAGCTGCTCTGCCGTCATACCCCGTTGAGTGTTTATGCTGTTGGTTTCGGTTGTGTTACCATCAGCGTTGGGACGAAACAGGTTCTGATCCAACTGAAGCCACAAATATGGAAGCGCATCGCCCGAATTGTTGTGATATATGATGGTTTCCGAACCGGTTATATGCTGTTTAGCATCGTCGAGCGTTGCTTTTATGTCGTAGTCGGCACGATTCTGGAAATAGTCTTTTCCCGGAGCGCCGGAGGCTGTACGGAAGGTATTGGGCGTGGGCAGCAGAGGACCTAACTGCTCAAAGCGCGTGTTAGCATGCTGTGTTGGAGCTTGCGCCTGTACCAACCCGAAGGGGATGGCCAAACTAGCCAACAGCAAAACTATCTTTTGCATAAACAAGATTGTAGTTGTTGATAAGAAGGGTAAAAGTACAAAAAAAGAGGTTATCCATTGCTCAATATGATGAGTGGATAGACCTCCTGTTTAAATTTTAATCGATCTGGTAAAAGGCTACTCCAGCAGTTCCTGTAGATAGTCATTGCCAATAATGAGCGATAAGGCCATACCCGCCACAATACCGGAAATGATAAGCGTCCAGCGTAAACGGCTGACTTTGGCAAATTCAATGATAATAAACGCAGCCCCCAGAATGAGTGCAACAATAACTAACTGGCCGATCTCCAGCCCGATATTAAAGGCGAGCAGGGGTTTTATGATGTTTGCCTCACGGCCGAGCAGGCTGCGGAGGTAGTTGGAAAATCCCATGCCATGGATAAGGCCAAACAGAAGCGCGAGTACATATCGCCAGGATCGTTTTTGAGGCCTATCGGGTGTCAGCCACGTTTTAGGTTCCTCGAAAAAGAAGTTGGCAATGGCGGTGATGAGAATAGTAACGGGAATAAGCAGTTCGATCAGGGCGGTTTTATACTGGATGAGTTGAAGGGTCGCCAGGGCCAGAGTTAGTGAATGCCCGATGGTAAAAGCCGTTACCAGAATGATCACCTGTCGCCATTGCGGAAGAGTGTACACGGCGCAGAGGGCTATTACAAACAGGACATGGTCGTACCCCCGTGGGTCGGTAATGTGCTCGAAGCCTAAACTAAGGTAAATGAAGAAATCATCCATGCTTATTCGTTAAACCAGGCTGCATACATGACATAATTATTGGCCGTACGACTGAATATCTCAGCCTGTTCTGGCGAAACGGCTTTCAGAAAACGGGCTGGATTGCCCGCATAAATCGAACCGGGCGGCACCTGGGTATGCTGGGTTACAATGGCCCCGGCCGCAATAATACTGCCGGTACCCACCACGGCCCCATCCATCACGATGGCACCCATGCCCACAAGTACGTCGTCTTCAAGGGTACAGCCATGAACAATGGCATTATGCGCAATCGACACACGACTGCCAATGGTTGTCTTGAATTTCTGGTAAGTGCAATGAATAACAGCACCATCCTGAATGTTGGTCCGGTCGCCAATGACGATGGAATTAACGTCGCCCCGCACAACAGCGTTGAACCAAACGGTACAATCCCGCCCCATTAGTACATCACCAACAATTGTTGCATTGTCGGCAAACCAGCAGTTGTCGCCAAAAGTGGGGTGATTGCCCCGAACAGCTTTTATTAGTGCCATGTTACAAATATAATCCGAGTGGGATAGGTTGTACTTTTTTCTGCCGTTTACGCATAAAAAAAGGCTGATTCAACGAATCAGCCTTCAAGCAGTATCGACCGTCCCGGCAAAAAGTTTGTGAACTGCTGTTAACACCCGATCGGGACGGTCGCCGGTCCGCCGAAGCGGCACTACATGCTTATTTCTTTTCCAGTTTCTCGGCTGCCTTGTCCAGGTCCTTGCCGATATCATCAACAACCTTACCGGCGTCTTTCTTCACTTTATCAAAGTCATCGGCGCTGGACCGCTGCACTTTGTAAAACGAGTCGGAAAGCTGACGGCGTTTATCTTCCAGATCTTTAACCCGATCTTCCCGTTTCCGGCGATCCCGCTTGCTTTCGTTCTTCACTTCGGCTTTGGCTTCATCAAGCTGTTTGTCGACTTTGTCCATTTGCTCCGAAATGCGGTCGCTTAGATCGCGCTTGTCCCGATCACTTGATTGATCGTTCTTGTTGCTGTTTCGGTCATTATCGCGGTCGTTGTTCCGGTTGTCGCTATTGTTGCTCATCGAGCGATTGTCGCGGCTGTCGTTGTTGCGGTCGTCATTCCGGCGATTATCCCGATCACTGGACGAGCCAGCGCTATTCGAACGATCATCAGAACGGCTGTCCCGGTCGCGGTCATTCGAACGGTCATTTGAGCGGTCGTCGTTGTTCCGGTCACGGTTGTCGTTCCGGCGATCGTCGTTCATGTTCCGGTTGTCCCGGTCGTTGTCGCGATCCCGGTCGTTGTCCCGGTTTCGGTTGTTATCGCGGTCGTTGTACGAATTGCGATTGCTGTCGGAGCGGTCATCATTGCGATCCCGGCTATACCGGTCATTGTTCGAATTCCGATCATCATAACGGCGGTTGTCGCGATCACGGTCATTAGAAGAGTCGCGGGAGTTACGGCTGTCATTTCGATCATCGTACCGGTCATTATACGAGTTGCGACTGCTGCCGGAGCGGTCATCGTATCGGTCAGAGTTGCGGTTATTGCTGTAGCGATCGTCGTCCCGGTCAGAGTTGCGGTTACTGCTGTAGCGGTCCTCATACGAATCCCGACGATCGGATGACCGGTCATTATTCGAGTAGCGGTCGTTATACGAATCACGCCGGTTATACGAACGGTCGTTGTCGTCGTCGCGGTCCCTGTACGAATCCTGGCGATCATACGACCGGCTATTGTATCGGTTGTTGTAGGTATCCCCACTCGACATCCGGCCCGAGCGATCCGAGTCATCACTACGGTAGCTCATCCGGTCGTTCGACGACTGATAAGGGTTTCGGTATGAACTGTTGTCACGCGAATCATCCCGGCTTGTACGGTCGTCATCCCGATCTCTGTCTCTGTTCCGGCGGCTAAAGATACCACCTTCATCATCGCCATAGGTTCGGCTGCGTGAGTCCCGGCTGTTTTGTGAACTGTTGCGGTCGGCCCGAACGATGTCTTCCCGGCTATTGTCTGAGTTTCCGTAAATCAGGCGTTCTGTCGATGCGCAGGATGATAGCCCAGCCATAGCTACCAGCAACGCACCCACTACCCATGTTTTCCTTTTCATAACGTCGTATCTTTTATTGATATACTAAAATCAGCTTGTGTTGAGTATCCGTGCTGTTTTGACCTGTATAACCAACAAGTGACTATAAATGTTAGGAATTTAGTGGGATAGTCGGGGTACTCAAGTCCGCTACCGAATGGTTAGGGCACCCGCTCCGTTATAACTTCGGTACTCCGCATTGTACATGGCATCGGCCGATACAGGCCCCAGTACGAACCGGCCTTTCGACACGGCCCGGGCCAGGTAATAAAACGTTCGCTCGGTGCCCGTTGCCGTCGTATAAAAATTGATCCGGTCGTCGCGCAGGTCGAAATGGTCGGGTTGGTCCGACACACTGGATTTCGATTTACTGATCCAGGGCATATCACTGGCTTCACGGCCCGGTGACCCGGTTAAGCGGGGATTTTCCACTTCCAGGCCCGCCGGAAGCAAGTCCGTCACCACCACGTTTTCGACGGTAAGGCCATTCTGGCTGGCCAGCGTAATTTTAACAACCACCAGGTCATTCTGCCGAATATCACTGATCGGCTTACCGTCGCGGTTGAGGTATTGCCGACGAACCCGCAGGCCATTGTCTTCGGCGGTCAGCTTGCCACTGGCCGGAATGCCTTCACTTTGGGCATAGTAGTAAACGCTGCCGGTACCGTTGGCGCTCAGGGTAAGCGGAGCATTGGTCGGTACCCGCCTGACTGTCAGCAGGCTACTATTGAGAGCGCCAAGCGGCTTTCCGGCGGCTGTCAGGGTAGCGGTTGCCGTACTGCCCGCCGTTTGCCGGGCGAGTTTGCCGAGCGACAGAAAAGCGAAGGCGGCTTCCTGCGTGTTCAGATAAGCGGACTGTTTCAGAGCCGCTGAGAGTTGCCTTGCCAGAGCGGGAATCTGAATATTATCCCGGTCGGTGTCGATGAGGGCATCGAGAACGAGGGCCAGGTTACGAAGGGGCGAGGCATAGCTGTCTCCCGTTTGCCGTCCGGTCGTGTTGTCACTAAACTGCTTTGGCAGCAATGAGGCATAACTCCGGGTGTCGCCCACACGGAAGAATGTCGATGCCAGCAAATAGCGGCTATCGTTGGTGAGCAGACCGGCGTTCTGCTTGTAGTAGTTCATGGCCGAGCGGTTCGGCTTACCGGCTACAGACAAGGCGTACAAGGCATAGATCGTTGTGCGGCTCGCTACTTTCTTTACGGTTCGTCCACCGGCCTCATCGAAGGTAACGGCATTTTCGGTGGCGGGGCTGTTGGTGAGTGTTGTCAGGTAGTCAATTGCCGAACTCAGTATGGATGACCGGACTTCGTAGCCTGCTTCCTGCGCTTCGGCCAGAAAATGTACGGCATAGGCCGTAGCCCAGTCATCCACATTCGATTTTCCGGACACGGCGGCCATGCCCGGCCACATCGTAAAGCCGCCGTTTTGTGCCTGCAAACCCTCTACCTGCTGAACCGCCTGCCGGATATTCGTGGCCGGATTCAGATCGCTTTCGCCCGCTCGGACGAAGTAGGTACTGGTCGATAGCTGTTTGGCCAGATCGGCGAAGTACAGTTGAGGGAACGCTTTTGAAATCGTCTGCTCCAGGCACCCGTGCGGATACCCCAGCAGGAAGGATAACTCCCGCCCGTACTGAGCTACCGGCGACCGGCTCAGGGTTACACTGGCACGCGCTGTTCCCGGCAAAAAGCCGCTTGCCAGTCGAAGCGCCTGGGTTTTACCACCGGCCACCGCGCCCAACAGGGTCGTTTTTTGTAAGGATGCCGCCGGACGAACCGTAATTTCGGTTTTCTCGGTGAAGGTTTCGTTCAGGCCATTGACCGTTACCGTAATGGCTCCCGCCCCAATGGCCTGTTGGGCGGCTACCCGGAAGATGGCCCGGCTTTCGCGACCTGGTTGAATGGTGAGTTTTTGCGTACTGATGCTATCGGCGGTCAATGGCCCCGTCAGACTCAGGCGGGCGGTAACGGTGGCTACCTGTTTGGTCGTGTTGCTAAGGTTAACAGGTAGCTCAACCCGGTCGCCGGGAGTCAGAAAACGGGGTACGCCCGTACTGATCACGATGGGGTCGGCCACTTTTATGTTGCTATTGGCCGATCCGAATGCATCGTTTTTGTAGGCAACGGCCATCACGCGTAAATCGCCCGAAAACTGTGGAATGTCAATCGGAAAGTCTACGTTGCCGTCGGAGTCCGCTTTCTTGATGCCGCTCCAGAGAGCTACCAGTCGTACCCGGCCGTTACTGAGCGGGTTAACGCGCCGTTCCAGGTCGTAGCCGTCGCCCCCCACGCTCGACTTCGATTGCAGCGAAAGCTCAGGGTACAACAGGGCGTACAGATCGTGGCTGGTCACTTCGAGGGCGCGTTTCTGGTAAAAGAACCCGTGTGGATCGGGCGTTTTGAAGTTCTTTAATTGCAGGATTCCTTCGTCCACAACGGCAATTGTTACCTGAGCGTTGCCCGCTGTTTTAACCCGAATCGTCTGCTTCGTTTTGGAACGCGACTGCGTAACGGCGGTAAGGGTTACGGGTAGGCGGGTGTACGCATCCTGAACGGCAATGGAGGCAAAACCATGCGCTACGGTGAGCGGTAGATTCGTCGCGTCGATGGCCCGGATCAGGGTGGCCGTCACGTAAACGTTGGGCAGGTGCTCAACGCCAGCCGAAAAGCTCCACTCGGCCGATTTGTTCGTGGTGGTGAGCCAGTGTTGTTCCAGAACGCGATTGCGCTCTACCGTAACGAGCAACCTGCCATCGAAAGGAGCTTTAAACAGAACCTTGATCTTGCTGCCGGTTTGCACGGTAGACTGGCCCGTTTCGATCAGCACCTGCCCTTCCTGACTGACCTCGAACGAAGAAGCCGACGTACTTCCGAAACCATACGCATAGAAACCCGTGGCCGCGTATTTGTCCGCAGCCGCATCGGGCCGACGAACGCGGACTTCGTATTCGCCCGATACCGTGGGTACATAGCGAAACGACGCCTTACCTCCTTTGAACAAAAGAGTGTTTGTATAAACGGATTTCTCGCGCCTTTTGGTGGTGTACTTGACGTTGTTGTCGGCTTTTTCGATAACCGTCTGGTAATCGAACCGGATTACCTCAACGACTGCCGAAGCCGACGAACGCAATTGCCCGGCCGGGTCCAGAGCCACAAGGTCGACGGCGAGCGGGGCGTTGGTGGCTACGTAGCGGTCAGGTAAGCGCAGTCCGTAGAAGGTTTCCTGCGTTAAAACATCCAGCCGACGAAGCCGGTTGACGGGCCGTCCGTTTTCATCAAAGACGGTCACGAACAGTTTTCCTTCCAGCAAACCAATGTCCTGATAAAGTTGAGAAATCGGGAAGCGTTCGGTGGCCTGGCCGTTGGCATTTGTCCGGCCCTGCCTAACTTCTTTGGGAAATAGATCCGTTTTGGCGGTTTCGCCCCCCGGTGAGGCCCCATTGGCCATAGTGAAGGCATACTCGCCGAAACCTTTGGGCGCAAAGGCTTTTCGCTTTAGCTGAAGTTCCACTTCATAGGCCCGGTCGGAAGCGGGTGGCCCGAACAGGTTCATCGCCGTAGCCGATAGAGTAATTGTCTGGCCTGCTTTGTAACTCGTCCGGTCGGTGAGTACGTCGACTTTGATGCGGTCGGGGACGAACTCCTCCACGCTAATGGATTCTGATGCCAGCAGCACGTTATTGGCGTTCAGAATCTCAACGGTGTAGGAACCCGTTACAGCGGCCGGGTCGAGGGGCACATCGGTTGTGACCGATCCCTGCGTATCGGTCGTTTTGCGAAACGCCCGGAATTCGCGTCCGTTGGGCATCAGCACCCGAACCACAATGGGAATCTGGCCAACGCTTTGCCAGGTTTGTGAGCGAATGATCGTGTTGAAATGAATGGTATCGCCGGGGCGGTAGATGTCCCGGTCGCCATAGACGAAGGCATCGAAGCCGGACGGGTTATCGCGTTTGCCGTCTACCTCGAAACGGGATGTTTCGACCTGCGTATCGGGCAAAAACAGGAAGTTGAAATCATCCTGGTTCGACTGGCTGGCCGTGGCCGGTGTGGTTGTGCGGGCGGTCAGCAGGGCTATTTTAAATCCCGGCGCTTTCTCGCTCACCTTGTCGAATTTTACAAAGCCGGTACCATCGGTCTTGAGAGTATACACCGACTGGTTGTTGCTGCTGATCAGCGTGACCTCCACACTTTGCAGCGGTTCGCCGGTGCGGATGGAGTTCGCCCAAACCAGCACCTCGTCGTTCGTATGCCGCGCAATCAGGCCAATATCCGATACGGAAACCAGTTGAGAAGCCTGTAAATACGCTTCATTTTTTGAGTTGACCGTTACCAGATAAACACCGCGGAGTGGATACTCGTTGGAACCTTTATTCTGATCCGGTAGGGCCAGATTCAGGGCCGATACGCCCCGAACTTTGGGCAGGTCGGTCGTTTCGACGGTTTTATTGACGAGCACATCGCTTAAATCGCCGGTCTCATCGGCACTGTAGTTGAACGAGCCGGAGGGTCCCCATTCGCCATTGGCCTTTTCGGTATACTCTTCGTACCGGTTTGACCGCAGGTAGTTCAGGAGATTGTTCTCGTAGACTTTCACGATTTTGACCTGCACTTTCGGGACGTTAACAATGTTGAGCCCAACGTTGCGCGCGCCTTTCGAGGATAAATACAGTGCCTTTTTGTTGGCAAACTGAATGCTGGCGGGCATTTTCCCGAAAAACAGATCACGCGTTACGGGCTCGGCCAGTTTCGTACCCAACACCCCGCGAATTTGATCGGTGAGGGTTAATACGTAGGTATCGGCTTCATTGAAATTGCCCCGGATAATGAACCCGTTCTCGGTTAGTTCGGCGGTTGTTTCTACCGATGGCTGAATGGTGTAATAGGCGCTCAGATTACCCGCTGCCGACCCGCCGGACTGAGATTGAAGTTCCTGGGTGGTAATGACCTTTATGACGCCCTGGTTGTTTTCAAACGTTGTCTGTACATCGGCCACGTCAACGGCAAAGCGGGAGGGTAGGGTACTGGTTTCAGTAATGGCGTCCTTTGTGATGAAAGCCGTTTTTGGCACCTTCACCCCCTTGTCTATTTTTATAGACAGCGGCTGTTCATTCTTCAAGGCCGGAGCATTGGTGAGCGCCAGAGCTACGGAATTAACCGCATCGCTGGGGGCGCTTTGGACGGTAAGTGCTTTTTCTTCGGCGGCAACGGCCAGTTTTTCAATCACTTCCGTCGGCGACACCGGATAATTGAAGTTAAGGCGGGTTTTGGCAATTGGCTGCCCCGTTCCGCGATCGCGAGACCACCAGTTTTCAACGCTGGTCAACTGCAAATAGGGCGTGTGGAACGCAATGACTTCGCTGGAGACTTTCAGGTCTTTTTTATCGGCGTAGCGAACCAGATCATTCGTCAATTCGGCGCGGTAATCGGTTGCCTGATCGAAAGCGCGGGCGGGCGAAAAGACGAGTTCGTTGGGAGCCACCCATTTAAATTTGCCGCGAACGGCCGGAATGAAACGCACGTATTGGGTCGAATCCCACTCGTCGAGCTGGCTGGTCGGGCCAATGTTTTTATTGAAGGTAAACGTCAAATTCTGTGTCTGCTGTACTTCATCACTGAAATTGCGACCCACTACAGACACTTCATTAAAAGACAGTCGCGAGCAATGGGTAAACGCGAACATGAAAAGGAAGCCGGTCAACAGGCTAAGAAGGAGCGGGCGGGTGTACATAGATGTCGTTGTAAGAGGCCGAATATAGACGAAAAATTTCACTCGGTTTTGGCAGCGGACATCACCCCGGTAGTGACTTAGTAAACGGTTATTGACTGACAGGTGTGAACTGAACATTGACAATTTTCCAAACGCCTGCCTGTTTTGCACTCACAACCGAGAACGCAAGGGTGGTGTCAAATCCCTGTCCATCTATACTGCCTTTGGCTTGCCAGGTGCCCGTCATGACAGCGGCATCGTTGTTATACTGGCGGGTAACGGCGTCCATGACAACGCCGGTTTCGACAATGAAAATGTTGCCAGCAACGTTCTGGACGAATAAGTCACCATCGATCGATTGCCCGTCAAAACTGATTACATCCAGATCGTCTGAGACAATAGTACCCAACACTTTGTCGTCTTCATCGAGCAAAGCCTTGAAAAAGGTGTTACCAATGGCTGTTGGGTCCTGGGCGGGAATCACCTTTTGCTGCCCGAAAGCGATTGTTGTCAGCAAAGAAAGAATAAGGAAGAGAACGACGTTTTTCATAATGAGTAAAGTTGACTTTTCTGACCGGAAGCTGTGAATAAATTTCGAGAAGGTAAAGTCATTAGTTGTTATTCCGGCCTGATCAAAATTCGTATGTCATTGCTGCCACCTTTGTCATCGGCGCAGGAAATTTTTAATACCCCCGGTCGGGGTTTGAAAAAGACGGCTTCGGTTGGTTTTGCCCGTCGGTAAAGCCTGTCATTCAAATACCAGAATACCGTTTTGACATCGGCAGACGTTTGGCAACTAAGCTCCAGTTCGGCGGCTTGTTTGGGATTGATGAAATACTCGCTGTCCTCATTCAGACTTGTGATGCGTGGCCCGGCATGGTTACCCCCGGTGCGCTCGAACACCCGTTCGCAGGCGGGGTTATGCGGGGGCGGGGTTTGAATCGGGATATGATGGCTCTGGTAAAACGCGATTACTTCCGGTGCTGCATTTGGGTAAGCGCGTCGAACTGCGCCCGTGTCCGGAAGGCAGTAGGCGCAGTAAGAGATCGTGCCCGCTGAATTTGTAAAAACAGCTTTTTTGTGCTGGCAGCGTCTGTACCGAGAAACACCCATGATAGAGTAGTCGGTTACGGGATTGGGGCAGAACTCGCCCGGTACATCGCCCGTTTCGGGGCAGATCAGCCGGGTGGTCAGTTTTGAATTGGCCCCCGGTGCCCTGAACCAGCCCGAAGCCGAGTTGTAATCCAGCACGTTGAAAAGCTGGAACAATAGCGGTGTAGCCGTATTGGCCCCGCTGAGTTCGGCCACGCCAACACCCGAAAAATTGCCCACCCACACGCCAATCGTGTACCGCTTGTTATATCCGATACTCCACGCATCCCGCCGACCATAGGATGTGCCCGTTTTCCAGGCAATGCGTGGCAGGTGGTAACTATTGTCGAAGTTATTTGGCAAGTCGGGCCGGGTGATTTGCGTAAGCGTGTGAGTAACGAGGTAAGCGGCCTCGGGCGAGAGGAGCGGTACCCCATCGGGTGGGGTAGTTTCGGGCGTAAACACCAATTCTCCCACCGTTCCCCCATTGGCCAGCCCCGAATACAGTTTCGTCATTTCTTCCAGCGTGACGCCACAGCCGCCCAGAATCATGGACAGGCCTAACTCTTTCGCTTGCCTTTTAACGGTCGAAAAACCCGCTTTTCGAAGCGTTGACACGAGGGTCGGCGTACCAATTTCCTTTAGTAGCGCTACCGCCGGAATGTTGAGTGAATTAGCCAGCGCGAACTCGGCCGTAACCGGGCCGTTGAAACGCCGGTCGTAATTGTCGGGTTGGTAACCGCTGAAATTCGTCGGTACGTCGGCGAGTTTCGTTTTTGGGGTGATAACGCCCGCGTCGAATGCCAGTCCGTACAAAATGGGTTTCAATGCGCTTCCCGGCGACCGTACCGCCTGGATGCCATCGACCTGCCCCCCGTCGAATGTATTCGTAAAATCGGCCGAACCCACATACGCAATTACTTCCCGCGATAAGTTATCCACAATTAACACCGCTGCGTTGTGGATATCGTACGCCCGGATACGATTGGCGTACTGCTGCATCAGCCGTTCGGTGGTGGCTTGCACGGACGGGCTCAGCGACGAGCGAACGATTGGCGTATTCGGATTGTCGAGCCGCAGCCGACGGGCGAGGTGGGGAGCCCGTTGGGGTGCTTCCCGTCGGTAGGCGGTGAGCGGTTCGTTGATGGCATCGGCAATGGCCATTTCATCGAAAAGATGACCCGCCCGGAAGCGATTAAGCCAGCGGTTGCGCTCCTGAACAACCAACGCATTATGAACACCCAGCCGCAAACTCGACGGCCGATTCGGGATAATGGTCAGCGTGGTGAGCTCGGCTAGGCTGAGCAGGGCCGGTGTTTTGCCAAAGTAGAGCAGCGAGGCCGATTTTAGTCCTTCGATGTTGCCGCCATACGGAACCAGATTCAGGTAAAGCTGAAGAATTTGCTCTTTGGAGAAGTGGAGTTCCAGTTGCAGTGCCCGGAATAGCTCGATGAATTTGCTGAGGTAAGTCCGCTCGCGGGGTTCGAGCAGGCGAACCGTTTGCATCGTGATGGTCGACGCCCCCGACGTTCGCCGGCCGGTCAGCAGGTTGCGGCCAGCGGCCCGGAGCATAGACACGGGGTTAAAGCCCGGATGATACCAGAAGTATTTGTCTTCCTTGAACAGAATGGCGTCGCGCAGAGTGGGGGTAATTTCGTCCAGTTCCGCGTACATTCGCCATTTGTCATCGCGGCTCAGGAATGCGTGCAGAATGGAGCCATCGCGGGCCGTAATCAGGGTTGAATACGGAACGGCGGTGTCGATGGGAAAGGAGAAATCAAGCCCCAAAAAAATCAATATCGCTGCGATAAACGTTTTTACGAGACGGTATCGCCATAACCGTTTGGCAATGCCGCCAACGTTTCTGAATATTGACCCAACCGTCATCCTGTTTTTTTTAGGGCTGTGCGGTACTAAGCGTACCGTTTGCCGTCGTAAAAATGAGTTAAATCCCTTAATCAACGAAATCGCAGGTAGCCAATGACCATTCAATTTTTCGGTGCCGCCCGAACCGTAACCGGCAGCAAACACCTAATTACCACCATTGGTGGAAAACAAATTCTGCTTGACTGCGGCCTCTTTCAGGGCATCAACACGGACGAGCTGAACCAGGAATTTGGGTTCGATCCGGCCCAGGTCGATTACATGGTTCTTTCCCACGCCCACATTGACCACACCGGATTGATTCCCCGGCTGGTGCGGCAGGGTTTCAGCGGACCAATTTACACGACATCGTCTACCATCGACTTGTGCGAAGTAATGTTGCTGGATAGTGCCCGGATTCAGGAGCGCGACCTTGAGCGGGTCAATAAACGGCGAACCCGGCGGAACGAGCCCGAGCTGGAGGTACTGTATGATGAAACGGATGTTGAGCAGGCACTCAGCCAGATGCAGGCTGTCGAATACAACAAGCCATTTGTTATCTGCGATGAAGTAACGGGCTCACTGACGGATGCGGGCCATCTGCTCGGCAGTGCATCGGTGAGCCTGACGATTCGGGAGAACACGATCGAAAAACACCTGTTCTTTAGTGGAGACATTGGCCGCCCCAACGACAAGATTCTGCGGTCGCCCCAGCCTTTTCCGCAGGCAGATTACATCATTTGCGAATCGACCTACGGCGACCGGCTTCACGAAACGGAACCCGACATGAAGGCGCATTTGCTGCAAATTGTACAGGATACCTGCGTCGACGGCCGGGGCAAACTCATTATCCCGGCGTTTGCCGTCGACCGCACTCAGGAAATCATTTACGCGCTCGACCAGCTGTCGAGTGAAGGCCGTTTACCCCGGCTCTCCGTTTACATCGACAGCCCCATGTCCGTAAAAGCAACCGACGTGATGCGCGACCATGAAGAGGATTTCAACCCGGATATTCTGTCATACATCAAAAAAGACGGCGATGCGTTTCAATTTCCCAACCTGCATTACATAACCGACGTTGAGGAGTCGAAAGCCATCAACGACAGCAAAGAGCCGTGTATCATCATTGCGCCATCGGGCATGGCCGAAGCCGGACGCATCAAACACCACATCAAGAACAACATTACCAAACCAAACACAACCATACTGATGGTTGGCTATGCATCGCCAACGAGCCTGGGCGGGGCACTGAAACGGGGCGACAAAGAGGTAACTATTTTTGGCGAGCGGTTTCCGGTTCTGGCCAAAGTTGCCATTATGGATTCGTTTTCGGCGCACGCCGATTATCGCGAAATGCTTCAGGTACTAAGCTGCCAGGATGCGTCGCAGGTTAAAGCCCTGTTTCTGGTTCATGGCGAATACGACAAGCAGCTAATCTGGAAAGAACATTTACGGGAAGCGGGCTTTCAGCATGTAGAGATTCCGGATATGAAAGACAAGGTAACGCTTTAAGAAACAGATTTAAAAACAAAATCACCCGGTCAAGAAGGCCGGGGGATTTTAAGTTAGTGGTGCGGTGTGGTCAGTTTTAAGAAACTGACAGCACAATAGTCAATCAAGTCTTTAACTTCATGGCTATGGTATCCTCACAGGACGAGGAGACAGCCCAGACCTAACAGACCGGTATAAACACAAAATCCCCCGGCCACAAAGACCGGGGGATTTTGTTTCGAAGAAAACGGTTCCTCTTGTCAGGTGAACCGTACCCGGGCAAAACGACGATTCAAAACAGCACGGTACATTTTACCAAACTGGAGATAACACCAGCGTTTAAGTTGCTTCAATTCTTTGGGAATGAGCATTTTTATGGCTTTCGCCAGCTCTTTCTCAAAAAGACCTTTATCAAAACTCACCTTCTGAAGGATTGTCTTGATATACTCAAGCATAGAGAGCATAGGTTTAACATTTTTTTCGTTTAAAGAAGCTCAAGGGTTTTAGAAGAGGATAGATAGTTCGTTCGTTAGTAACTTTGATCCCTCAACTCGTAACGGCTTACCTCATACTTTTGTTGTTCAAAAATAAGAATGTTCCTTGTAATATTCCGAAATATTCTTGTATTATTTTATTGTGTCCTAACCGTTGGTTTTGCACAATCTATTGACAATGTTGCTTCTATTGAACTGGGGGAAACCAGTTTTCCGATTGAACGGACTTTTACCATTTCGCTGATTATTCCGAACAGCGAAACCCGCGCTACCATTGCCTTTCCAGACATACCGGGCTTTATAAAAAGAGGTACCTCCACGAGCGTGACGCCCCTTGAAATAAATGGAAAGTCGGTTACCAGTCAGGTGATTACGCAGAATTATAAAGCACGTGCTCCCGGTCGTTTTCGGCTGATGCCCTTCTCCGTCGTTGTCAATGGTGAAACCATTCACTCCGATGGGGCCATGCTGACTGTATTGCCAACTCCAGGGCTGGCTGCCCCCGAAAGCGCCACAGCAAATACGGTCGACATAGCACCCAACGGAGCTGCATTCCTGTCTTTTCGGGCCTCAAAACCGTCACTTTATGCCGGGGATGGCGTTGCGCTGACTTTATCATTTTTCGTAGCTGACAACTACCCGTACGAACTCAGCTTTCAGGCCCTCGACAAGCAGCTTCAGGGCATTACCCGGAAAATCCGTCCGGCTAATTCCTGGGAAGAAAACGTGCCAATTAATGACCTGAAGCCTATTTCGGTTGTCATCAACAATAAGAAGTTTCGGGAGTATCGGCTCTTTGAGTCCGTCTTTTTTCCCTTGTCGAGTCAAACCATACGGTTGCCTGCGGTGTCGCTTCAGCTCAGCCGTCGGCCGGTTGTTGGCCCCCCGGCGTCGCAGCCCGAACTTGTTGGGTTCACCAGCCAGCCGCTCACGGTGACCGTCCGGCCGTTGCCTGTTCATCCGCTGCGGGGCCGTGTAGCCGTGGGGACATTTCAGTTGGAAGAAGGACTGGAGAAGAAAAATGTTGGGGTAGGTAAAAGCGTGCGGTATACGTTTTCCATTACCGGACGCGGCAATATTGCAACCCTGCCGGGGCCGTCAAGTCCGGATGACCGTACGGAATTAGATATATTTCCACCCGAAGAACGGCACACGGTAAACCACGCTGGCGACGAAATACGGGGCCGTAAAACGTTCACCTATTTCGTTGTCCCTCATCAAAATGGCACCGTTTCGTTGGCAAATCACTTTCAATGGATTTACTTCGACCCACAAAGAGCCCGCTATGATACCCTCAGGCCCCAGTTGGCGCTTCGGGTTGGCGGTACTGAAGAGGCTGTTGCCAATGCCGTCAGTATACCAACTGGCGAAGCGATTGCCAATGGCGAGGCTATTCCGGGTGCCCCGGTCGGCAATTCGCTGTATACCGGTATTGAATTGATGGACAGCAGCCAGCAACCCGTTAGTGTGTCTGCCTTGATTCGATCTGTGGCTAACGTATTAATTATGTTGATGTTAGTGGGGATGGTGTTTGTATTGATTAAGCGATAGCAGAAAAATAAAGGGAATGAGCTTAGGGGTTGTTCCCTTAACAGGTCAATATCCTGGAGTTAATTAAAAGCGGGGAGGCATTCCCCAGTCAGCAGCATGAGTAGCACATACGGAGTTCAGTTTAAGATTTCTACATTCGGTGAGTCGCACGGGCCAGCCATTGGCGTTGTGATTGATGGCTGTCCGGCGGGATTACCGTTCGATACCGATTTTATCCAGCACGAATTAGACCGGCGCAAACCCGGCCAGTCGCGTATTACCACCCAACGGCGCGAGGCCGACGAGTTTGAGGTGCTGTCGGGTGTGTTCGACGGCCACACGCAGGGAACGCCCATTGCGCTGGTTATCCGCAACACCGACCAGCGGAGCAAAGATTACGGCCATATTTCCGAACAGTTTCGTCCGTCGCACGCCGATTACACCTACCAGGCCAAATACGGCACCCGCGATTATCGGGGTGGCGGACGGTCGTCGGCGCGGGAAACGGCGGCTCGGGTAGCTGCCGGAGCCGTTGCTAAATTGCTCCTCGCCCAGCAGGGTGTTCAGATTCAGGCGTATGTGTCGCAGGTGGGCACACTCAAACTGGAGAAAAATTACACGGAGTTAAATCTGGCGCTGGCCGAAGAAAACGCCGTTCGCTGCCCCGACCCCGAAACGGCCGAGCAGATGTTTCAGTACATCGATGATATCCGGAAGCAGGGCGATTCCATTGGCGGTATTGTCGATTGCGTCATTACGGGTGCGCCCGCCGGTTGGGGGGAACCCGTTTTCGATAAACTCCACGCGGAGCTGGGTAAAGCCATGCTCAGCATCAACGCCGTAAAGGGCTTTGAGTACGGCAGCGGATTTGCGGGTGTCGCGCTGCGGGGTTCTCAGCACAATGATGAATTCTACACCGAGGAATCGGGGCGGGTGCGTACTAAAACCAATCAGTCGGGCGGTATCCAGGGCGGCATCAGCAACGGCGAAGATATTTACTTCCGAACGGCGTTTAAGCCGGTAGCTACCATCATGCAGGATCAGGATAGCGTGGATGTAAATGGCCAGCCGGTAACGGTGTCGGGCAAGGGGCGGCACGACCCCTGCGTGGTTCCGCGCGCTGTGCCCATTGTAGAAGCCATGGCCGCGCTGGTACTGGCCGATATGTACCTGCGCGGTAAAGTGGCTCAGGTGTAGCGATCAAAAAGAACATCGACAACTACTCTGGTCAAAATCAGTATCTTTGATAAACAGCAACACTCAACATGGAAACAACCGCAATGCCTTCACGCAGAAAACGCCCATCGGCTCCGCAGACGGTTGCTGAGTTTGAGAAATGGCTTTCGCGCAAAAAAACGGATGCAAACTACGAGTTTGTCCGGGGGCGAATCATCCGAAAGCCATCTATGAAACAGGAGGAGTTGTTTATTGCCCGGTTTTTAATGCGGGCATTTGCCAAAACACAATTGTACCAGCAAGGCGCCGAGATGTTATCGGAAGGAGATGCTTACATTGATACCTTCCGTAAGCGTATTCCTGACTTAGCTGTTTTTACAGATGAGCAAATCCGAGATGCAAAAACAGGTAAACGGTTTATGCCGCCACTTGCTATCGAGATTTTGTCCGACTCCGAATCGCAGAATGATGTGCTTGAAAAAGTACAGGATTACTTCGATGCGGGGGTTAAACTGGTGTGGTATATCGCCCCGAAACAACAAAAGATATATGCCTACACCTCACCCGATGATATAAAGGTTTATAAAGGTGAAGACGTCTGTTCGGCAGCACCCGTTGTGCCCGACTTCCAGTTTGTTATTCGGGACTTGTTCCAGTCTTAAGGAAACTGGCCCGCTGGTATGATCGTCATCATCAGCGGGCTACTTTTTCCTGAAAACCGCCTGCATGATGGCGAATCCCAGAAAACCGAAGCCAATGGCCTGCGCTGAAATGCCAATTGTCAGTAAAGTACCGGTGGAGGCCCATTGATGGCTTTTTCCGTAAGCACCCAGTAACGTCAGGGCCAGGCCCGATAGCCAGAATCCGGCGGCCAGCAGGATGTATTTATTTTTTATAGTAACCACGGGTAAGTCAATTTGGTCAGACTGCCCCGCAAAAATACGTTGAATACACGTTTATCTTTTCGCTTTCTACTCGGTATAATCCTGGTAACCTTCCTCCGGCCGTCCTGTGCGTTTGCTCAATCGGGTACAGCTCGCTTTATCTTTCGCCGGGGCCTGATGGGTACTCAGTTCAACGTCATTTTCTACGCCCCCGACAGCCTGACCGCACACCGGGTAAACACGGCTGTTTCGGCCCGGATGGACTCGCTGAACCAGATCATGAGCGATTACATGGACGGCTCCGAAATCAATCGGTTATCCCAAACGGCAGGTTCCGGTAAGTGGGTGCCCGTTTCGGTGGAGTTGTTCGAGGTTCTGCAGAAAGCGCAAACCATCGCCCGGCTTTCAAACGGGCGCTTCGACCCAACCGTTGGGCCATTGTCGCTACTCTGGCGACGGGCCGTTCGGCGGAAGGAGTTTCCAACGGATAAGGAACGGCGTCGGGCCAGACGGGCCGTGGGGTATAAACTCATGGAACTGGATAGTGCAACGCACTCCGTACGATTGCGCCGACCGGGTATGCGGCTGGACGTTGGTGGAATAGGGCAGGGGTTTGCCGTCGATGAAGCGCAGAAGGTTCTCCATCGGTATGGGATTCATTCGTCGCTGGTCGATATTGGCGGGGATATTCTGGCCGATGAGGCTCCTCCGGGCAGCCGGGGGTGGCGCGTTGAGATTGGTTCCGGCCAATCTGGCGATGCCGATACCAAAACGATCTTAATCCGAAAAGCTGCCATCACCACGTCCGGCGACACCTATCGCTTTCTGGAACACAAAGGCCGACGCTATTCACACATCATGAATCCGCGCTCGGGTTTGGGGTTGCGGCACTTCGTCCGGGCAACGGTGCTGGCTCCAGACGGCTACCGCGCCGACGCGCTCACCAAAGTATTCAGCGTGGCCGGCCTCACGAAAAGCCGCCGACTAATTAAGCGCTTTCCGGATGTGAAACTGCTCATTCTGGAGAATAAAAAAGGGCAGTTGAGAAAGTGGCAGTCGGCCGACTTTTAGAGAATCGCGAGTCGTAAATATGGTTTGACTCGTATCCGATACGGGCGGTGAGGCTGCATCTGAAGGGTTAAAACAAAAGGGCTAACAGCCCTAAAGCAGTTAACCCTTGTTTGTAGAGACGCAATACCTTGCGTCTCTGTTTCGATAAGAAAAGACGCAAGGTATTGCGTCTCTCTGTTTCGATAAAAAAAGACGCAAGGTATTGCGTCTCTACGCGTGCTGAATTTCCTTACACCGTCACTGTTTTACCGGGTACGGCAATCTGATACAATCCATTGGCATCGGGCAGGCTCTTGGGCATGGCATCCCAGGCGAGTGTTGCCGGGAACAGGTCGATTTGTGAGCTTAAGGCTTCGTCCCATTTCACCACTTTGCCGGAGTACGTAGCCATACGACCCATGATGGAGGTCATGGTACTTTTGGCAACGCGCTCGGCATCGGCAAATTTGTACTGGCCTTTGGCAATGGCGTCGAACAGTTCGTCGTGTTCGATCTGGTACGGGTTGCCATCTTCTTTCGCGTTGTGCGTGTACATCGCCTGGCCGCTGTAGCTCATCAGGGCGCTGCTTTTCTTCTCCATACCCTCAACCTTGCCTTTGGTACCGAGGAACATTTCGTCTACCCGGCTATAAGTACCTTCGTAGTGGCGGCACTGGCTGTTGATGGTTGTACCATCGGCATACACGAAATCGACAATGTGGTGGTCGAAGATTTCGCCGTAGTCTTTACCGTTTCTTACCTGACGGCCACCGGTACCCTGACAGGAAACGGGATAACTGTTTTTCACCCAGTTAGCTACGTCGATGTTATGAACGTGCTGCTCCGTGATATGGTCGCCACAGAGCCAGTTGAAGTAATACCAGTTGCGCATCTGGTAATCCATTTCTGTCTGGCCGGGTTTGCGGGGCTTCTGCCACACGCCACCACTTACCCAATAGACCGATCCGCCCACGATTTCGCCTAGTGCGCCATCGTGAATACGCTTGATCATATCGCGGTAGCTGGGCTGATAGCGACGCTGTAAACCAACGACTACGTTCAGTTTTTTCCGCTTGGCTTCCTCGGCAGCGGCCAGTACCCGTCGAACGCCCGGTGCATCGGTGGCTACGGGTTTCTCCATAAACACCTGCTTGTTCTGACGAACAGCTTCTTCAAAATGGCTTGGTCGGAAGCCTGGAGGAGTCGCCAGAATAACCACATCGGCCAGGGCCATCGCCTGTTTGTACGCGTCGAAACCTACAAATTTATGATCTTCGGGCACGTCTACTTTGGGCGTACCATCGGCAGCTTTCAAACCCCGTTCGGTCAGTGCTTTGTAGGCATCGTCCAGCCGATCCCGATAGGCATCGGCCAGGGCAACGATCTTAACGTTTTGCTTTGTGTTGAGTGCCTGTTGCGCGGCTCCTGTTCCACGGCCTCCGCATCCGATGAGCGCCACTTTAATGGTGTCATTCACAGAGAAGTGATAGCCTGGACCTTTGCTCATGGCCTGAGCCTGAAATGGTAAGCTACCCAGTAGAGCACTACCTGTTAATAAGCCGGAAGTTTTTAAAAAATTCCGGCGATCCTGGTTAGATTCCGTTGTCATACAGCAGAAAGATTATGAAGGGAAAATGGTCTGATTGTAAAGTAACTAGGGGTTGTGTTTTACTAACTGCATGTCCGTCAATAAACAAAGTCATGTATATAGAGTAGACAGACAATTAATAATTAAAAGAAAGATTTGTACAAAAAGAAGACTTATGCGTAAGTTTATAGCAAAGTAGCAAGCGTAAAAAAGACACGTAATTGACAAAAGGAAACCTATGAAACATTTTACTACTTATTTACTTCTATTAATGGGACTATTTTGCGTGTTGAGTTTCAACGCAGTAGCTCAAACGAAAGTAGCCGGAAAAGTAATTGCCGATGATAGAAAAGAAGAGTTGGCGGGCATAAGTATCGCTGTAAAAGGGAAGGTCATCGGCACCATTACCGACCAACAAGGAAATTTTTCCTTCACCACAAACACGCCAACACCGTTTACCATTGCCATCTCTGGTGTTGGTTTTGAGACGGAAGAATACGTCATTAATGGCAACCGAACAGACTTAAAGGTAAGTTTGAAGGAACAGGTCACCATTGGCCAGGAGGTAGTTGTATCGGCATCAAGGGTCGAAGAAAGCGTATTGAAATCGCCGGTATCCGTCGAGAAAATGGATATTCGGGCTATTCAGTCTACTCCGTCAGCTAACTTTTATGATGGATTGGCCAACGTAAAAGGGGTCGATGTGGCTACCCAGGGGATGTTGTTCAAGTCGATAAACCTACGGGGCTTTGGCGCAACGGGTAACCCGCGCACGGTTCAGTTGATCGATGGTATGGACAACTCGGCACCGGGCCTGAACTTCCCGGTCGACAATATCGTGGGTGTTCCGGAGCAGGACGTTGAAAGCGTGGAGATTTTGCCCGGTGCAGCTTCTGCTCTCTACGGCCCCAATGCCATTCAGGGATTGATTCTGATCAATAGCAAAAGTCCGTTCCTGTATCAGGGGTTGAGCGCCAACGTGAAAACAGGTTTTATGGATGCGTCGAATCGGACAACGTCCACGACGGGTTTTTACGATGCCTCAATTCGGTACGCCAAAGCGTTCAACAACAAGTTCGCTTTCAAGATGAACCTGTCTTACATAAAGGCGAAGGATTGGGAAGCAACGAATTATACGAACCTGAACGGTGGTGGAAGTTCTGATCCCAACCGGGGAGCGGGTACGGCTATCAACTACGATGGAGTGAACGTATATGGCGATGAAAACCAGCAAAACATGCGGACCGTGGGTCAGGCGTTGATTGGTGCGGGCCTTCTGCCGGCGGCTGCCTTAAACATATTGCCTAACGTTAACGTCAGCCGTACGGGTTACCCCGAAGCAAATCTGGTTGATTACAATACCAAAAGTTTTAAGTTCAACGGGGCGTTGCACTACCGGATTACGGATAAAATCGAAGCCATTGGCCAGTTGAATTACGGCACCGGAACAACCGTTTATACGGCCACCGGGCGGTATTCGTTACGGGATTTCAGCATAGCCCAGGCTAAACTCGAACTGCGTGGCGATAACTTTATGATACGTGCTTACACGACGCAGGAGCGTTCGGGTAAATCATTTACGGCGGGTTTGGCCAGCATTGGCTTTAATGAAGCCTGGAAACCAAGTGCTACCTGGTTTGGGCAGTACGTTGGGGCTTATGCCGCTGCTCGGGGAGCCGGTCAGACGGATGATGCGGCCCAGTTGGCTGCCCGTGGCGTAGCCGATCAGGGTCGCCCGATACCCGGTACCGAAGCCTATACGACTTTGTACAATAAATTAAACTCGACACCCATCAGCCAGGGGGGCGGAGCTTTCTCCGACAAATCGAACCTATACCACGTTGAAGGGTTGTACAACTTCAAGAATCAGATCAAATTTGCCGATGTACTGGTGGGAGCCAATTACCGGCAGTACCAGCTGGCTTCGGAGGGGACGCTCTTTGCAGACCAGGCTGCCGGCCGCAATGGCACTATTGGCATTACGGAGTTCGGTGGATTCTTACAGGCCAGCAAGTCGTTATTCAACGAACACCTGAAATTGACGGCTTCGACCCGCTACGACAAAAACCAGAATTTCGAGGGTCAGTTTACGCCCCGTGTATCGGCTGTGGCAACCTTCGGTGAACATAATATCCGGTTGTCGTACCAGACCGGTTTCCGTATTCCAACCACGCAAAACCAGTACATCGACCTAAAAACTCCACTAGCCCGCCTGATTGGTGGTTTACCTGAGTTTTCGGATCGCTACAATCTGGCTAACTCCTACTCGCGTACTGACGTAACCGCTATCGGTGCTGCTATCACAGCCAGTGCCTCCAATACGGCCGTGCAGCAGGCAGCGGTACAGCTCATTACGCAACAGGTGACTGCGCAGGTAACAGCCGCCGTTACTGCACAGGTGAATGCCGCTGTAGCCGCTGGGCAGATTCCGGCCAGCGCAGCCGCAGCCGCTATTCAGAACGGCGTTGCCACTACCTTGCCAACGGTACTGCCCGGCCAGATCGCTGCTAACATTAATAATGCCGTGACGGCCGTAGCCATTAACAGCAATATCGGTAACCTGAAACCCTACCAGCGTCAGGCATTCAAGCCAGAGCGGGTGGCCAGTTATGAAATTGGTTACCGGAGCGTACTTGGTAAGCGTCTGTTTATTGATGCTTATTATTACTACAGTGTTTATACAAACTTCATTGGAAGTGTTATTCTGCTTCAGCCGACGGCTCCCGTAGCTGCGGGGCTGCCGCTGGCATCTGGTGTGTTGAGTGGCGGTACGCGTAATGCGTATTCGATGCCTGCCAACAGCAGCGAAAAAATCAATACATCGGGTTGGGCACTGGGGCTGAATTACCAGTTGCCAAAGGGCTATGGTATATCCGGTAATCTGGCTAACAATAAGCTCAATAACTTTACGCCCACGGCGGAGTTACAGACGTCGGGATTCAACACGCCGGAATATCGCTGGAACTTAGGCTTTAGCAAACGGCCTATGGCCAGCTCGAATATTGGCTTTGCTGTTGCCTTTAAACATCAGGATTCGTTTACCTGGGAGGGTTTTGCGGTACCTACCGAACTGGTTCCGAATTTGTACGAGAAAACAATTGTACCGGCTATCAGCAATTTCGATGCGCAGGTTAACTACAAGGTATCGAGCCTTAAGTCGATTGTGAAAGTGGGTGCAACCAACCTGTTCGGGAAGCCTTACTTCCAGGCGTATGGTAGTTCGTACGTTGGGTCGACCTATTACATCAGCCTGACGTTCGATCAACTGATGAACTAAGTCAGTACGTTACATTATCTGATTCCCCGTGAGTCGTATCGAGGTCAACGCCCGGTACATTCACGGGGAATCTTTTGTTTTGGTAGATCATACGTCTCTCGAACTTTTAAAGAAGTTCTAGCCTTTCTTAAGCGAATACCTGTTTTTAGCCCTGTAGCCAGTACGCTATTGAGTAACGCACCCTCCACCGATCAACCTTCCGATGCTGCATCGGCTGCTTTACCCCGTCGGCTTACCCTTCTGCAAGGGACGGCCCTCAATATGATCGACATGGTGGGCATTGGCCCCTTTGTTGTGTTGCCGCTGGTGATTAAAACCCTGGGTGGCCCGCTTTTTTTGTGGGCCTGGGTATTAGGGGCGTTCGTCTCTCTGATCGATGCGTTTGTCTGGGCGGAGCTGGGCGCTTCTTTCCCGCAGGCGGGTGGCAGCTATAACTTTCTGAAGATTTCTTACGGCGAACGAAAATGGGGCCGGTTGCTCTCCTTTCTGTACGTCTGGCAAACGCTTATTCAGGCCCCGCTGGTTATGGCATCCGGGGCTATTGGCTTTGCACAGTATGCGTCTTACCTGATGCCCCTCGAAGACTGGCAACGAAAAGCCGTTTCCGGCGGGGTCGTGCTGGTAATCATCGTGCTATTGTACCGGAAAATCGACTCGATTGGTAAAATAGGTCTGGTAATGTGGGGGGCTGTTCTGGTAACCCTCGGCTGGATCATCATTGGCGGGTTGAGCAACCAACGAATTCCACTGGCCGAAACATTTGAGTCCATTGGCTCCGTAAGCGGTGGTTTGCTGGCCGCTGGTCTGGGACAGGCATCGGTCAAAACCATCTACTGTTACCTGGGGTATTATAACGTTTGCCATCTGGGGGGCGAAATTCAGCGGCCCACCCGCAACATTCCGGCCAGCATGTTCATCTCAATTTTTGGGATTGCGGCTTTGTACTTGTTGATGAACCTGAGCGTGGTAAGCGTGGTGCCCTGGAAAGTTGCTCAGAACAGTGAGTTCATCGTTAGTACTTTCGTAGAAACGCTGTATGGTCCTCAGGCGGCCCGACTGGCAACGGTACTTGTCTTGCTGGTGGCCTTCTCGTCGTTATTTGCGGTCTTGCTGGGCTACTCGCGGGTGCCTTATGCTGCCGCTGCCGATGGTCAGTTTTTTCGGATTTTTGCCCGATTGCACCCCACCCGACAGTTTCCGTATATCTCGCTCCTTTTCCTGGGAGGGCTGGGGTTTGTCTTTAGCTTATTGTTTCGATTAGGCGATGTCATCACGGCTATTCTGGCCATGCGGATTGTAGTGCAATTTGTTGGCCAGGCTATTGGGCTGATGTTGCTTCACCGCAGGCGGGCAGCCTCGGAGTTTCCCTTTCGGATGCCACTTTATCCGTTGCCGGTAATCTTGGTCATTGGCATATGGCTGTTCATCTTCTTCTCAACCGGAACAAAGTTCATGCTTTCCGGACTGACCGTCATTGGCCTGGGAATTATCGCCTTTCTGGTATCGGCTGGAGTCCGTAAACAGTGGCCGTTTGAGAAGTAGAGTTTGGTTAGTGGTTAATGGTCAGTGCGTTATTGGTTACTAGTAACGTCTTATATAAAAGCCAATAACGCACTGACCATTAACCACCCCACCAAATCAGCGTACTTTTAAATCGACCCAGGCTACATCATCTTCTCCGTTCAGGTTGTTGGCGGTTGGTGTCGACGATCCCGGTTTGGAATCGGGGTCCTGATTGTCGACAGACCATACTTGCGCTACGTTAGTCAGGTATCCGGACAGGATAGGTTTTCCGGTAAACGTCAGTTGAGCCGACGCTCCTTTGGCCAGTGAGGCAATTGTGCCCTGAATAATTGTATAACTTCCGGTTGAACTCACAACGGTCACTCCCGCTGGCAAGGGCGTTAATGTCAATCCTCTCACGGTGTCGCGCACAACGATGTTTGTTGCTGTCAGGCCACCCGCATTGCTGACCATGATGGTGAAAGTGACATTCTGGCCAGGTGCGGGGGTTCGTTGATCGACGCTCATGGCGAGCGATAAATCCGCTTTTGCCGGGTCGGGTGTGGGTTGGCCTGATAACACCGGTGGTAATGGCGTTTGGTTTGGATTGGGTGATGTATATACGGTGCTAGCCGATGTTGTCCGTACATCCACGGTGGCGGCATCGTCCTGGCCATCGCCTGTACCCGAGCCGGGCTGGCTATCGGGGTCTGGCTCGTTACTGGCCATTATTTGAGCCGCATTAACAAATGTACCCTCCTGCCCCGTTTTTAGTCGATAAACGAATGATGCTGATGTGCCGCTTACAAGTGATAAATTACTAACGCCCACAGCTGTACCTGAACTGACAACACTGGCATCTCCACTAACAAAGCTCATATTAGCTGGCAGGGCGTTTTGCCAACTGATGCCTGTTGCGTCGCTGGGTCCTGCGTTCCGAAGCGTGAGAGAGTAACTTACCGGTTGGTTGATAAGTAGCTTTCTGTTACTGATTTGTAAGGATAAGCTAAGGTCGGTAGAACGAGCCGTGCTTATTACGTAATCTTCCGTTTCGCCATAGGGATAGGTGCCGCATGGGTCATTCTGAAAAGCGTTATACAATACCGCAACCCGAAGCGTAAGCGTACCCGCCGTCAGGTTGGCGGGTAAGGCAAGGGTACCCGAAAAAGAAGTGAATATAAGAGCGGGTGTTTGGTACATAAGCTCGCCCAGGCTGGTTTCGAAGACACCATTCCGGTTTAAGTCGGCCCAGATCGTCACACTCTGCGGGTCTCCGTTCGACAGCAGTTGGCCTGATACTGGATACGACTTCCCGGCAACCAGCGTTGTCGATAGTGCGCTAGACAGACTATATCCATTGGGCGAGCAGCCCGAATTCTGACTCAGAAAATTATTGTTTAACGAAAAGCTTGCCAGTCCATCGGCAAAGTTGCAGGAATAGGCATACGTTGGCCGACAGGCACCTGATCGGATACCAATGATTTGGCTGACCCCGGATGTGGTTGAATTGGATGGTCGAATGCGGTAGTAATAAAGGGTTGCAGCAGCTGTCTTTGTATCTGTAAATGTGGTTGTGTTCGGCCCTACGCCCCCAATGGGTAAAAAACCTGATGCCGCCGACAGAGAGCGCTCAATGAAATACCCCATTTCGTTATTGGCGTTATCCTGCCAGGTTAGTGTAACATTCCCTGTAGCAACTGATGCGGCCAGATTGGTCGGCTGTGGAACTGCCGTAGGCGGGCAATCCAGTGAATAGGCTGTATGCGTCTGACGCAGGGCTAATCCTGCCTGTATCCGATCGTACTGACCCGGCGTGAAATCATGGGTACACGGGAAATAGTACGACATGATATTGCTTATAGAGGGCGTGTAGGGCAGACCATTGGCATCGCGGGCGGTACTGGCCGGATCGTATTGTGGGCAGCCGTTCACAGTCGTAAGGGTAGCGCCTGGCTTATTATACGGATCAGCGGGCGTATCGCAGATGTAGTCGCCCTCTGTTGTACAGTTGGCTCCGGTTCCTCGTGTAACCAGCTCAAGCGTCGTTCCCGATCCTAAGGTTCCGTTTCCGGGTACCTGACCAAATGTGTGAACAAGGTTGAAATTATGCCCTAACTCATGAGGAAGCAGGCGATTTCCCAGGTCGTCTTCATTCCAGGATTCATTCAAAATGAAAGAGCGGGTGGAGAATAAACCATTCGCCGGGTAATAAGCGTAACCTCCGGCACCCGATGCAAATGAGTTGACGTAATACTGATTCATCGCATTAGTCACGTCATGGCCCTGCGTTACTGCATTTTCATCACTGAAACTGTTGTATTGCGTGTCATTATCGACATAGTCGGGAGAAGTTCCACAGAAATAAAACTGGATACCAAAACCACTTTGAAGGTAGTAGCTATTGGTAATGGCAATGACCTTGTTAATACTTGCCAGCGACATACCACCGCTGCCATCGCTTCTACGAAGGATGTGCGGTCGAATAGGTACGTAGGTTATAGACGTGAACACCGCATTCGATGCCCGTTTTGCGGCTAGTGCCTGCGACGCCTGGCTATTCAATTCCTTTCGTTGCGCTTCTGTCAGATCGGAGGTAGCACAGAGAGGCAAGGGATTAGTTGGACGGTCCGTGCGCTGGGCTAATAATACTACTGGTAATAAAACCACTAAAATTAATAATAGTACAAGTTTTCTCATATAAACACCTGTGGTATACTTTTTCTAACAAAGAACGTGCCTTATGTGTATACATATTAGCATACAGTATAGAATTTATTTCGCAACTATATACAAAAAACGGCCTGATAGCGCTGTTATCAGGCCGTTTACTTCTCAATAAACGTGTTCCTTCAGAAGGCTACCTTATAGTATATCCTTATAGTATATCCTTAGAAAAAGCTTATAACAGTGCATCGAATAAGATTTCGGCCGGGTGTTGGGCTATTCGATTTGTCCCATCCTTAATCTGGTGACGGCAGGATGTGCCGGGGGCCGCAATAATCACGCCATCGGGTTGCTGCCGAACTGTGGGGAAAAGAACGAGTTCGCCAACTTTCATCGACACCTCATAGTGCTCTGCCTCATACCCGAAGGAACCGGCCATGCCGCAACAGCCTGACGGAATCAACTGCACGGTATAGTTTTTGGGCAATGACAACGCCTTTTTGCCCGGCACCAGCGATGATACCGCTTTCTGCTGGCAGTGGCCGTGCAGTTTAATGAGCCGTGTTTCGGTTGTGAACTGATCCGATTTGATACGTCCGGCATCCATTTCACGGGCGAGAAATTCTTCAAAGGTCAGCGCATGTTCGGCAATGCGTTTCGCGTCGGCCATGAGCGACTCATCCACCAGATCAGGATACTCGTCGCGGAAAGTCAAAATGGCGGAAGGTTCCAGACCTACCAAAGGCGTTTCGGCACTAACAATGTCTTTAAGCAGACGAACATTTTTCTCGGCCAGCGTTTTCGCATAATTCAGCATTCCTTTCGACAAGGCTGCCCGTCCGCTTTCGCCATGCTCGGGAATAACGACCTTGTAGCCAAGCTTCTCAAACAATTGAACTGCCTTCTGCCCAACCTCCACATCATTGAAATTGGTAAATTCATCGCAAAAAAGGAGGAGCGAGGAGTTAGGAGCGGGAAGTGAGGAGCCATCCGGGCGCAATCCAGTACTGCCGGATGGCTCCTCACTCCCGGAACGCCGGCCGCTCGCTCCTAACTTCTCGCTCCTTAAAGAAACCCACTTCTTCAACGTCGTCTTCCCCATTTTGGGCATGGTCCGGTCGGGGTGGAAGCCAACGAGCCGGTTGGCTATACGGCGGAGGGCCGGGGTGCCCAGTACGCCATTCCAAGCCCAGGGGACAAGGGCTGCAATACTGGACAGACGGGCAAAATTAGCAATCAATCTTGAACGTATAGGAATACCGTTCGAGTCGTAATAATGTTGGAGAAACTCGGCTTTTAGCTTGGCAACGTCAACGTTGGATGGGCACTCGTTTTTACATCCTTTGCACGAAAGGCAAAGGTCATAAGTTGCTTTTATTTCTTCGTGATCGAACCGGTTCTCTTTGGGCGAGCGCGTCAGCATTTCGCGCAGAATGTTGGCCCGCGCTCGGGTTGTATCTTTTTCGTCGCGGGTGGCCATGTAACTTGGGCACATGGTGCCGCCCGAAGCCTCTGTTTTGCGGCAATCGCCGGAGCCGTTACATTGCTCGGCGTGCTGAAGAACATTCTGATCTTTATATCGGAAGTACGTCTTGAAATTGGGGGTCTGCTGCCCGGCTTCGTAGCGTAGAAACGTATCCATAGGGGGCGTTTCCACAATTTTGCCGGGGTTGAAAATGCCGTTAGGGTCCCAGGTGTGCTTGATTTGCCGCATCAGTTCGTAGTTGTGAGGCCCCACCATCTGCGGAATAAACTCACCCCGGAGCCGCCCATCGCCATGCTCACCCGATAGTGAACCGTCGTATTTTTTGACGAGTGTGGCAATCTCTTCGGCAATCATCCGGTATTGCCGGTGGCCTTCTTCCGTTTTAAGGTTAATGATTGGCCGCAAGTGCAACTCTCCGGAACCCGCATGGGCATAGTGGACCGAGTGCATGTTATGCTTCGTCAGAATCTCGTTGAAATCACGGATATAGTCGGGCAGGTCGTTGACATCTACGGCAGTATCCTCGATTACAGCCACCGCTTTCTCGTCGCCGGGGAGGTTACCCAATAAGCCCAGCCCCGCCTTGCGAAGCGTCCATATTTTTTTGGAGTCGTCGCCGAACAGCAACGGATAATGGTAGCCCATACCGGCAGCCTGCATTTCGGCGATCATCTCAGCCGCGAGCTGCTCAATTTCGGCGCGGGTATCGCGGGAAAGGTCAACGACCAGAATGATCGGGAAGTGATCCGTCGGCGTTTTCTGGACAAAAAAGCTGTTTTTACGCTGTTCCGGGTTCGTGTCGGCCCGTTCAAGAATAATATCGTCGATTAGTTCAACGGCATACGGCTTGTACTTGAGCGCCACCAGCGTAGCGCGCAACGACTCATCGATTGAATGGCAATGCACGCACACTAGCCCATTTTCTTTAGGCGGCAGTGGCACAATGTTCAGTTTGATCTCGGTCAGAAAGCAAAGCGTGCCTTCTGAACCGGCAATGAACTTGGCCATGTTGAACGGCTCGCCTTCCGAAGTAAATGGCTGCATGTCGAGTAGCGCATCCAGTGCGTAACCCGTGTTGCGTCGCTCGATAGACTTCTTCGGAAAATTCCGGCGGATTTCTTCCTGATTAGCCGGGTCCGACAGGATGGAGTTTGTTTTTAGCAGAATGGTATCGGCAAGGGTGGCTGAGCCATTTTTGCGACTTGCTTCACCTACTTGTTTGGTAAAATCCCAGCCGTTTATGGGGCCAAACTCGGCTTCGGACCCATCGGCCAGCAGCGCTTTCACCGATAGTGTATGCTCTCTTGTAGCCCGGTACACCACCGAATTGGAACCACAGGAGTTATTACCCACCATGCCACCAATCATAGCCCGATTGGCAGTGGACGTCTCGGGGCCGAAATAGAGCCCATACGGCTTCAGAAACTGGTTTAACTCATCCCGAATAACACCCGGCTGAACGCGTACCCACCGCTCTTCGGGGTTGATTTCCAGTATTTTAGTGAAATGCTTCGATACATCGACGACAATGCCGCTTCCCACCACCTGACCGGCCAAGGATGTGCCGCCGGTTCGGGGAATCAGGGATGTTTTATGTTCTTTGGCAAAGACAATCAGGGTCTTAAGGTCCTCGATTGTTTTAGGAATGGCCACGGCTGTTGGCATTTCCCGGTACGCAGAAGCGTCCGTCGCGTACAGCGTTCGGTAGGTTGTATCGGTAAAAAGATCGCCTTCCAGGCGGACTTTCAAATCATCAAACGGAAGAAAAGCAGGTATAGACATGATTGGCAAGCAGGCAAGAATCGGACAGTAAAGATAGCGAAAGTAGCCGATACACGTTCAGCTAATACCCATGTGTTGTGTGCTTGACTATCCGCACAAACAGGTGCTATTCTTCTGTTTAAGTGTTTTTTATGTTTTTATAAACACTTCTTCATTTAACAGGCTGTCATGGCCTATTTGTTTCCTTTCATCATCGGGAAAACGGGCATAAAATAAATTTAATAGGGCTATACGATCAAAAAACGAAGCAAATTTTCAGAAATAACTCTTCTCACGTACTCTTGAGTATAACTACTTGTTAAACAAAACCTGTCATTAAGTATAATGATGTTATACTAATTTTTTGTTTTTTCAACCGACATGCCTATCACAATTTTTAATTAAGAATAACGGGCTTTTAACAGTATAAAAATTTTTGAAATGGTGCCAATTTCCTTTAGTCGTTGAAAAGTTAAGTAGAAATATAGGCTTAGTTATAAATACAGGTCTGAGCTGACGGACTACTTACAGATGAACGGAGTGTCATTGAAATGGGAAAATTTATAAAGTACGTTAATCTATATATCTGTTTATGAGAAACATTATGCTATAGTGTAATTAAAATATATAATTATAATACAATTTACTTTCTTTCTTTTTAAGAAATTTTATGATACAATTTTGACCTGAATTACCCTGATTTTAACCTAAAGCCATTTGTATTTTTATTTTAACATGATGTAATTCGCCAACTGGTTTGATTTTAGTACTATAATTTCTCATCAGATTAATACAGTTGGAGATGAATATGACTGGGTCAATTCAGCTCCAAATGGGTACGACCTTGAGGAAAAAAATAGACCCAAAATGCGGCCAGGGATCTATAAAAAATTCATTTTTACTGTAAACCTATGATGAATAAATCCTACAAAATTAACCGATCCGGTGACAACGTAGGTCAGGTTGGTGCTCGCCAACCCCAGTCAATCAAACAGAATGCTTTTTCGGGCATACTGTCGATGCTGGTGATGGTCTTGTTGTTGAGTCAGTCAACAGCTTGGGCACAGGAGCGCACCGTGACGGGGAAAGTAACCGACCCCACCGGTGCCGTTTTGCCGGGTGTTAGTATTCAGGTGAAAGGAACGCAGCGCGGTACGAATACAAACGGCGAGGGCGTGTATACGATCACCAACGTGCCGGATAATGCCACGCTTGTATTAAGCTTTATTGGGTACACAACGCAGGAGGTAGCCGTAGGTAATCGAACGACCGTTGATGTTCAACTGGCCGACGACACAAAAGCCCTTCAGGAAGTAGTGGTGGTTGGGTATGGTACACAACGGGCAAAAGACGTTACCGGATCGGTAGCTACCTTGGGACCGAAAGATTTCAACAAGGGGGTAATTGCTTCGCCGGAGCAACTTTTGCAGGGCCGTGTGGCAGGTGTGCAGATTACACCAGCCAGTGGTGAGCCGGGTGCTGCCAACAACATTCAGATTCGAGGTGCCGTTTCGCTGCGCGGAGGTAATACGCCGTTGTACGTAATTGATGGAGTGCCGCTCGATGGCGGTGACTTTAGCAGTGGTACGCCGGATTTTGGTACAGGTTCTACCACTGCCCGTAACCCGCTGTCGTTCCTGAACCCAAGCGATATCGAGAACATTTCGGTGTTGAAAGATGCCTCTGCTGCGGCTATTTACGGCGCACGGGGTGCCAACGGTGTGGTACTGATTACGACCCGGAAAGGTCGTGCCGGTGCTCCGCAGTTCAACTTCTCTGCGTCGGGAGCGGTTTCCTCGTCGTTGAAACGGTACGACCTTCTATCGGCTACCGATTTTCTGGCGGGTGTGCAGGCCGCCGGTGGCGATCCAACCCTGTCGACGGTAAATGCCGGTGCCAATACCAACTGGCAGAATGAGATTTTGCGCACCAGCGTTTCGCAGATTTACAACGCCAGCTTTGGCGGTGGTACGAACGATACGCGGTACCTGTTTTCGCTGGGTTACCAGGATCAGCAGGGCTTGGTGAAAGGCACGGGTCAGCAACGGGTTACGGGGCGTATCAACGCGTCGCAGGATCTGTTCAATAAAAAGCTGACGCTGGCGGTTAATGCCACGACCTCGTCGGTAACGGACCAGTACGCCATGACGGGCAACCAGGCCGGTGCGCTGGGTAACCTCTTTGGTGCCATGATTGGTGCTAACCCAACCTATCCGGTGTTCAGCAACACGAGCGACACGGCGTCGTACTATCAACTGGCGGGTGGTTCGTACCGAAATCCGCGCGCCATGCTCGATTATTATCACGACCGGGGCGTAACCAACCGGACACTGGCGAACATCAGCGCTACCTGGAATATCCTCGCGGGCCTGTCGCTGAAAGCAAATTTCGGTATTGATAACTCAACGTCCACCCGCTCAACATCCATCGATTCGCGTCTGAATGGTCAGTTTACCGTACCCTTGGGCTCGGTGACTAACCAGGTGTACGCCGATCCAACAACGGGTCTGGGCGGAGCGGCTTATATCAATTCGCTGAACCGTTTATCGAAACTGGTTGAGTATACGGCCAACTACAACCGCGACCTTGGCCCCGGTAAACTGGAGGCTGTAGCCGGGTTTGCGTATCAGACATTTGGTACCCGAACCAGTTATGTAGCGGCTAGCCGTTTCCCATTCGATGAGTCGGAGATTTCGTACACGGATAACATCGGGGCGGCCAACACCCTAACCGGAACGGCCATTGGGGGCGGTTCGTCACGCGCTCAGAATGACCTACAGTCGTTTTTCGGCAGAGCCAATTACAACTTCAAAGAGAAGTATCTTCTGACGGCAACTGTGCGGGTGGATGGCTCATCGCGCTTTGGGGTGAACAACAAGTATGGTACATTCCCATCGGTAGCGGGTGCGTGGCGGATATCGCAGGAAAGCTTTATCCCGAAAAATATTTTCGATGACCTCAAAATTCGGGCAAACTACGGTATCGTGGGTAACCAGGATTTCACGGGTGGTGCTTCGAAAATTATCTATACCTACAATAGCTCCGGTTCGCAGATTCAGCAGAACAACCCTAACCCGGACCTGAAGTGGGAGCAAAACACGACAACCGGTGCGGGGATTGACTTTAGTGTTCTGAAAGGCCAGCTATCCGGTTCGATCGACTATTATCACCGCGCGGGTACTAACACACTGCTTCAGGTATTCTATGCCCAGCCTGCTCCGGTAAACTACAAATGGATCAACCTGCCCGGCCAGATTGTGAGCCAGGGAATTGAGCTGAACCTGATTTATCAGGTCTTCCAAAAGCCGCAGTTTGGCTGGGAAGCGGTATTCAACCTGACTACGCTCGATATCAAGGCGCAGGGTATTGGTACGGATCAGGCTGTGGGTGCCATCAGCGGTCAGGGTCTTTCGGGTGCTTATGCTGAACGGATCACCAGTGGGTATCCCCCATTTGCCTTCTTCATTCCCAAGTTTACCGGTTTCGATGCTAACGGGTATTCTACCTATGCAGATGACGGCCGGTCGACGTATCAGGGCAGCCCATTTGCCAAGTTGCGGCTGGGTCTGACCAACAACTTTACGTTTGGAGCCTGGACGGCGAGCCTGTTCGTTAATGGTCAGTTTGGCGGTAAGATCTACAATAACACGGCCAATGCCCTGTTTGCGAAAGGTGCGCTCAAAAATGCCCGTAACGTAACCTATGACGTAGCGAACAGCAATGAAAACGGCTTGAATCCGGCATCGGTATCGACCCGCTTCCTGGAGAAAAGTGATTATGTGCGGATTACCAACCTGACCATTTCGCGCCGGTTCGATCTGCCGGAAGGTGGGTTTGCCAAGTCGCTATCGCTGTCGCTCACGGGTCAGAATCTGTTCATTTTCACGGGCTATACCGGCCTGAATCCGGATGTGAACACGGTTACGTTCAACGGAAATGGAAACGGAATTCCATCGCTGGGTATCGACTATACGCCGTATCCAACGCCCCGCACGGTGACCTTAGGCTTAAATGTTGGGTTCTAATCAACCATCAGAGGTCTTCGGCCGTGTTTATGCAGTTTCGGATACAAACACGGCCGAAGACAAAAGACCACTTACAATTTCAACGATATGAATTCATTTAATTATAAGACTGTTGGCCTGTTGACTGCCACCCTGCTGGTGGGTAGTGTAGGCATCAATGGTTGTACCAACCTGGACGATAAGGTGTTCGGATCACTTTCGTCAACAGATGCTACGCAGGGGTCAATCCGGCTCGACCCGGTGGCTACCTTACAGGGCGCTTATCAGGCACTTAATCCGATTGCAAACAGCCAGGGACGTGCTTACGCCTTGCAGGAGCACCCGTCCGACGAAATGATGGGTCCAACCCGCGGTACCGACTGGGACGATTTCGGGGTTTGGCGCAAGCTACACCAGCATACCTGGGATTCACAGCACATTGAAATCCTCAACGCCTGGAATGACCTGAACACGGGTGCTTTCCGGGCCTCGCAGGCTATTTTTGCAGCTGGCTCCAATACTCAGTTGGTTGCTCAGGCGCAGTTTCTGCGCGGCTTCTTTACGTCGAGCATTGTCGACCTGTGGGGCCGGGTGCCGGTTCGTCAGGTAACGGATGCGGCCGATGCCAATCCGGCAGTACTGAGCCGACAGGCCGCTACTAATTTCGTGATCAGCGACTTACGGGCTGCTTTTAATGTGTTGCCAGCCTATACGCAGGCAACCGCAAACGTAGCCAGCAAGGAAGCGGCAGCGGCTATGCTGGCGAAAGTGTATCTGAACCGGGCGGTGTATAACCAATCGCCAACAACTCCGGCAGGTCCATTTACGTTTGCCAAAGCCGATATGGACTCAGCCGTGTACTTTGCCAATCAGGTAATTGCTTCCGGCAAGTTTGCTCTGGCGCCAAGAGGCAGCTACTACGACAACTTTCACTGGGATAACGACCAGCGGTCAAAAGAGCTGATTTTCACCATTCAGAACACGTCAACGGCGCAGCCGGGTAGTGTGCAGAACCGTTATTTCATGACGGAGCACTACAACCAGTATATTGGTGCCTGGAACGGCTTCACGACACTGGCTGATTTCTACAACAGCTTCGAAGCGACGGATGAACGTCGGGGTGCGCAGCCCGCCGATCTTACACCAGCAACGGGTATTACGGCTGGTTTCCAGGTTGGTCAGCAGTATGGCCCTACCGGTCCTGCCGGTCCTGTCCCTCTGAAAGACCGCAGTGGTAATCCGCTGGTGTTCACGCCACAGGTCAACATCGCCCTGGCCAACGAAGTGCAGGGTATCCGGGTTGTAAAGTACCTGCCTAACCCGCTGACGTACAACAACCCAACCAACGACTACGTATTCCTGCGTTACGCTGATGTGTTGCTCATGAAAGCAGAGGCTATTTTACGCGGGGGCACTGATCCACAAGGCCAAACTGCTGCTACGATCGTTAACAACCTCCGCACAACGCGTGGAGCAACGGCCGCTTCGACCATTGATCTGCCTGCTGTATTGGCCGAGCGCGGTCGTGAGTTGTACTGGGAAGGCTGGCGCCGGAGCGATGAAATTCGCTTTGGCACGTTCCTGAACCCCGTCGATCAGCGTCCAACGACTTCACCTGCTACGGCGGTGCTGTTCCCGTTCCCGCAACAGGCCATCGACAGTAACCCGAATCTGCAACCACAAAATCCAGGTTATTGATTGCGGAAGTTGCCAATTGTATTGTCAAACAGCAGCCTGATCGTGGGCTGCTGTTTGCTTTTGTGAAGAGCTACCCCAAAGATCCCATTACCACAACACCCATGCTCAACAAACTCATCCTGCTCGCCATCACCCTCTTCACCCTGCTCGCTTGCCAAAAACAACCGGACCCGCTGTTCGTGAAGTTGACAGCCGAAGAAACGGGGGTCGATTTTGTAAATAGGAGTCTGGATAAGAAGAATTTCAATATTTTCAATTACCGTAACTTTTATAACGGAGGGGGCGTCGCTATTGGCGATGTCAATAACGATGGCCTGCCCGATCTGTTCCTGACGTCCAATTTTGAGGAGAATAAACTGTATCTCAACAAAGGGAGCATGACCTTTACCGATGTGACGAAGCAGGCGGGTATCATCGGCAAGAAATTCTGGTCTACAGGCGTCACCTTTGCTGATGTGAACGGCGATGGGCTGCTCGATATTTACGTTTGCAATTCAGGCAGCCGCGACGAACGGGGTAATCAATTGTATATCAATGAGGGAGTAAAAAATGGGGTGCCTGTTTTTACCGAAAGAGCCAAAGAGTACGGCCTGTGGGATGGTGGTTTTTCGACCCATGCCGCCTTCTTTGACTACGACCGCGACGGCGATTTAGACATGTACCTGCTCAACAACAGTTTTACGCCCATGGATCGGTTAGGGTACGCCAACACGCGTGAAACGCGGGATCGGTTGGGGGGGCATAAGTTGTTTCGTAATAGGAGTGAGGAGTTAGGAGCGAGGAGTGAGGAGCCATCCGGGAGGAGTAAAAAGAATGAGAAGGGAGATGGGACGATGTTTGTGGATGTTTCGGAGGAGGCCGGGATTTATGGGAGTTTGATTGGCTTTGGGCTGGGCATTACCATTGGCGATGTCAACAACGATAACTGGCTGGATATTTACATTTCCAATGATTTCTACGAACGCGACTACCTCTATATCAATAACCACGACGGCACCTTTAAGGAAGATATTGAGAACCAGATGGGGCACATCAGTCTGGCGTCTATGGGGGCCGATATTGCCGATGTAAACAACGACGGCAACCTCGATATTTTCGTGACGGACATGCTGCCCGATGATGATTACCGACTGAAAACGACCACCGCCTTCGAGAGTTACGAACTGGGGAAACTGAAGGAATCCCGTGACTTCTTCTTCCAGGATTCGCGTAATATGCTGCACCTGAATAACGGCGACGGTACGTTCTCGGAAATCGGTCGCATGGCGGGTACATCGGCCACCGACTGGAGCTGGGGCGCTTTGTTGTTCGATATGGATATGGACGGCCGAAAGGATATTTTCGTGGCCAATGGTATCCTGAAAGACCTTACCGATCAGGATTATATGGCATTTCTGGCCAGCAACCCCGATCTACAACCTATGATTGAAGGTACCAAGAAGTTCGACTACAAGGAATACGTCGATAAAATGGGATCACGTCCGTTGCCCAATTATGCGTTTCGAAATGAGGGCGATGGCATGAAATACGAGAACAAGGCCGTCGAATGGGGATTAGGTGAGCCCTCATTCTCCAACGGGTCGGCTTACGGCGACCTGGATAACGACGGCGATCTGGATCTGGTTGTTAACAACAACGATGCACCAGTGTCGATCTTCGCCAACACATCGGTCGAGAAGAACCATAAGAACTTCCTGCGCGTAAAACTCGACGGCTACGGCTACAACCGGAACGCTATTGGCGCTAAAGTGTACGTGTATCAGAAAGACGCCGATGGTAAGCCACAGACGCAGTTTTTGCAGCAGATGCCCAACCGGGGATTCGAATCGTCGGTCGATCTGACGATGGTGTTTGGACTGGATACTAATCCGCGCATTGATTCGCTGGTGGTTATCTGGCCGGATGATCGGAAGCAGCTTATTCAGCAACCGAAAGCCAATACTACTTTAGCGCTGGCACATAAAAATGCGGATCAACGGGCCACGTTTACGGCGTCTTTGCCCGCCAAAAATCAATTGTTTCAGGATGTAACGGAAGCATCGAAACTAAACTATGTCCATAAAGAAAATGAGTTCGTTGATTATGACCGCGATGGGTTGCTGAAGCAAATGTTGTCGCGCGAAGGGCCTGCGATGGCCGTTGGCGATGTCAATGGCGATGGCTTGGACGATGTATTCCTGGGCGGAGCCGTTGATATGCCCCGGTCCTTGTACGTTCAGCGGCCCGATGGCACGTTTTACCTACAAAAACAACCGTTTTTGCTCGATGCCATTTATACGGAAGATGTAGCCGCTACTTTCTTCGATGCCGATGGCGACAAAGACCTGGATTTGTACGTTGCCACGGGTGGAAATGAGTTTACTGACTCGACGTATACAGCTGACCGTTTCTATCGGAATGACGGAAAAGGGCATCTCACCTGGGATAGAACCCTGCCACGCACATTAGCGAGTAATTCCTGCGTAGTCGCTGCTGATTTTGACCTCGACGGTGACCAGGACCTGTTCATAGGGGCACGGATGAATCCGGGTCGATACGGTCAAAACCCGGATCAACTACTGTTGGTAAACGATGGCAAAGGCAATTTTCGTAAGGCCACCAAAGAACTCATGCCTTTTTCGGCCGATATTGGCATGGTCACAGATGCCGTTTGGGCGGATATTGATAATGATCGCTACCCTGATCTGGTACTAGTTGGGGACTGGATGCCTATTATAGTGCTTAAAAACAAAGGCGGTAAAGCGTTTGAACAGGTAGCTAGTGAAAACCTGGCTAACACTGGCGGCTGGTGGAATACCTTACATGCGGCCGACCTAGACAATGATGGTGATATAGATTTCGTAGCGGGTAATCTGGGCCTTAATAGTCGCATGGTCGCATCGGAAAATGAACCCGCTCATCTATACAGCAATGACTTTGATCAGAATGGCTCCTACGATCAAATTATCACCTGTTTCAGACCAACTACCGACGGCCGCGATGGAACCGTGGAAACCCGCGAATGTGTCATGGTGCAGAAGCCGGACTTACAGAAACGGATACCATCCATTAAAACCAAATACCTCAAGCATGTCGATTACGCCAAAGCCAGCTTCGAGGATATTTTTTCTGCCCAGCAGCGGCAGGGAATGACCGTCAGAACAGTGCAAACGGCAGAAACGTCGATGCTGATCAACGACGGCAAAGGCAACTTTATCCGTAAGGCCTTACCTGTGCAGGCACAAACCTCCCCGATTCACGCTGTTCTCACCAATGACTACAATGGCGATGGTAAACTGGACATTCTGCTGGCCGGTAACTTCTTCGATGTATTGACTGAAGTAGGGCGTTATGATGCCAATTTCGGGCTGCTGTTAACTGGCAATGGCAAAGGGAGCTTTGTAGCCACTAAGCCGTCTGAGACGGGCTTTTTCGTACGTGGACAGGTCCGACGGATGCAGACGGGTCGTAGCCAGAACGGTAAACAGTTTGTTGTACTGGCAAAAAACAACGACAAAGCGCAGGTTTTTTCGGTTGGCAGTCCAGTGGTTCCTCAAAAGCAGAAGGTGGCCATGCAACTCAGGTAGACTCATTCCGCTCACAGACGAGCTAGTTACAACTCCTGTGTCCTCCCAAACACAGGAGATAAGCTTTTTAGTACTATGTTTCTTATTTAGTGTATAGTAATAGTTGAAGTAATACATAGCTGTCTGATCCTTACTATTTAATCAACTCTTTGTTTAATAGAGGTCTTAACTCATGTATCGACAGTAAATGGGGATCTGCTTAGGGTTTACCCTCAAAAAAAAATAAGGTAATTACTTATACGTAGTCGAATTAATACTTATTGTAATAGTACAATATCGACTTTGTACTTATATTGCTGTATAGTTATCAATCAAGTAAATAAGCAATTTTTAATCTATACATAATCCTGTTTTATTTATAATTTTTAACATTAATTATGACTCAATATTGACGCTGGCTGAGACGATATTGACCATGATAATTTGTATTTTATTCTGAACATGATGTAATTCGCCACATGGTTCGGGTTTAGTTCAATAATTTCTAGTCATTTTAATACAATAAACTCTACAAAAAGCATTGTATGTGATGGGTGTATACTATTAGCCAAATAGAACTTATATAGCAAACTAAGCATCAACCAGGAATCACAATCCATTCATTTTTACAAAAAACCTATGATGAACAACTCCTACAAAATGAACCGCTTCGGTGGCAACGTAGGTCAGGTTGGTGAACGCCAACCCCAGTCAGTCAAACGGAAAGCATTGGTTAGCTTTCTGTCGATGCTGGTAATGGTACTGCTGTTGAGCAATTCGGCAGCATGGGCACAGGGCCGCACTGTAACGGGTAAAGTGACTGATCCAGCGGGCGCATCGCTGCCCGGTGTAAGTGTACAGCTCAAAGGCACGCAGCGGGGTACCAACACCGACGCTGATGGAAAGTATTCGCTGGCTAACGTGCCAGATAACGCAACGATTGTGTTGAGCTTCATTGGCTATACGTCGCAGGAAGTAGTTGTTGGCAACCGCTCGACGGTGGATGTGAAATTATCGGACGATACCAAAGCCCTCGACGAAGTAGTCGTGGTTGGTTATGGTACGGCAAAACGGAAAGACCTGACCGGCTCTGTGGTACAGGTAACTGCCAAGGATTTCAACGCTGGGGTAAACCCAAACCCACTGCAAGCTATTCAGGGTAAAGTAGCAGGTCTGGTTATTACGGCTCCTTCGGGCGATCCTAACCAGCAGCCCACCGTTCGTCTGCGTGGCTACACCTCGCTGGCCGGTGGTTCTGATCCACTTTATGTGGTAGACGGTATGATCGGTGTTCCTATCAACACGATTTCTCCTTCCGACATCGAGTCGATGGACGTGTTGAAAGATGCCTCGGCTGCCGCTATTTATGGTTCACGGGCTGCTAACGGCGTTATCCTGATTACTACCAAGCGTGGTAAAGCAGGTAAAACAACGGTCTCCTTTAACAACTACGTAGGGGTATCGACCATTTCCCGGCGGTATGAAATGCTGGACGCTCAAGGGTATCGGGATGCTGTTTCTCAAATTAAGGGAACTGCATCACTTAATGATAAGCAGCGTTTTCCGGATGGCAATTACAATACCGACTGGACGAAGGAGGTTACCCAGAATGGAACCGTTAACAACCACGACCTGTCCATTGCGGGTGGTTCGCCAACGTTCAGCTACCGGGGTTCGCTTAACTATATCAATCAGAACGGTATTATCAAAAAGACGGGTCTGGATCGTCTGACGGGTCGTATCAACCTCGATCAGAAAGCATTCGACAACCGACTGAACATTCAGTACAACCTGTCGTATTCGGAAACGAACAAAAAATATGACAATGGTATCATTGGCCGTGCGGTTACGTTCCTGCCAACATTGCCTGTTCGCAACGCTGACGGATCTTATTATGAAGTAGGTGGTAGTTTTGACCTCTTCAACCCGGTTGCCATGCTGGAGAACGTTATTAACAACGGCGTACAGCGGTATTTGCAGGGTGGTATGAACCTGCGCTATGAAGTGCTGGATGGCTTGACGCTGGGCGTTAATGGTCAGATACAGCGGGATAATAGTGTCGATAACCGGTACACCAATCCAGCCATCAAAGCCTATGCGGCCGACAATGGTCGGGCTAGCCGGAGATTCTACCAATCGAATACGAAACTGCTGGAATTGACGGCTAACTACACCAAAGGATTTGGTAACCAGAATAGCAACTACTCGTTATTGGGTGGTTATTCGTTCCAGAACTTTGATAATGACGGCTTTACTGCCGCTAACTCGGGTTTTGTAACCAGCGATATCAACTACAGCAACTTGGGTTTAGGGTCAGGTACACTGGTTAACCCCGGTAACAACTACGCTACTTCATACCGTAATAACGCGAAGTTGATCTCCTTCTTCGGGCGGGCATCGTTGAATTTGAACGACAAGTACAACGTGACGGCTACAATCCGTCGGGATGGTAGTTCTAAATTTGGTGCCAACAACAAATGGGGCGTATTCCCATCGGTGGGTGCCGGCTGGACCATTACCAACGAGTCGTTCTTCCCAAAAGGCAACACACTTAACTTCCTGAAACTGCGTGTTGGTTACGGACAAACGGGTAACTCGGAAGGTATTGCCGCCTACAACTCGATTCAGTTGTATGGTCAAAAAGGTACTTACTACGATGGTACGCTGGGCGACTTCCTGCCAGGCTATGGTATCACACAGAACGCCAACCCCAACCTGAAGTGGGAAGTACTGACCACCTCGAACGTTGGTCTGGATTTCCAGTTGCTGGGTGGTCGTTTCTCCGGTACAGTTGAGTATTACAACAAGCTGACCAAAGACATGCTCTATCCGTACTCGGTACCTGCTGATGGTATCAAGTACTTTGCCAACACCATTCTGGCCAACGTAGGCTCGATGCGGAACAGCGGTTTTGAGTTATCCTTCGGTGGTGATGTTATCCAGAAAGGTAATTTCTCCTGGAACTCACGAGTTGTGGGTGCATACAACAAAAATACGGTTGAGTCGCTGTCGAATGATCAGTTCAGCAATGGACAGGTTCGTTTCAACGCGTTCAACGGTCGGGGTCTTTCCGATGTATTTGCCTCTTATCTGACACCTGGTCAGGCGCTGGGCGAATTCAACAACGTGCCTACGTTTACGGGTGCTTACTCAGCTGACGGGCAGCCTCTGCTGAAAGCTGCCTCGGGCGACACACCGGTAACGGACGTGTCGAAAGCCGATGCCGCTGCCGCTGTTACGGCCGGAAATCCGTTGAAGCAGGGTAACCCACAGCCATTCCTGAACGCTTCGTTTATCAACACCTTCCGCTACAAAGGATTTGACCTGTATTTCCAGTTGCGCGGCACGTTTGGTAATACGATCCTGAACGCCATCCGGTCCAACCTGCTCATTCCGGGTTCTATTCTGGAAACCAATATGCTGCAGGGTGTAACGGATTATCCTAAAAATTACGGTGTGAACGTATTGTCGACCAACTGGCTGGAAAGCGGTTCATTTGTACGGTTTGATAACTGGCAGGTAGGTTATAACATCCCACTGCCAGCGAGCAAGTACATCACGAACGCCCGGATTTATGCTGGTGGTAATAACCTGTTCATCATCACCAAATACAAAGGCATTGATCCTGAACTACAGGTAAAAGCTGATTTGCAAAACAATGGTCAGCTTCAGCAGGCACCTAACGCCGTTGGTTTAGATGGTGGTGGCTACGGAAACGTTGTTTACCCAAAAACCCGTACGTTCCAGTTAGGTGTTAACCTGACGTTCTAAATGGTTCTTGTTCACAAACCGGATTAATACAAAAAAATATCCGGTTTGTGAAAACTGTTTTAATTAACACAGCGTACGTAGTTTGTCAACACTAACGCTGTAACTAGTTAACTATCAAAAACTTCTATGAAACAAATAAATATAAAATTGCTTCTGGGCTGCTCGGCGCTGATGCTGGCAGGCCAATCCTGTACCGATCTGACCGAGACAACCTATGACGTTATTCCTACGAGCGGTACCTTCGGTAGTACACCCGCACAGGCATCTGCGCTGATTGGTCCTCTCTATAATGGTCTGGGTGATTATTACGGCAATATGTCGAACCTGAACACCACTACGGATGAGCAGATTGTGCCAACCCGCGGTGGTGACTGGAAGGACGGCGACAACTGGAAACGCCTGTATCAACACACCTGGGACCCCATTACCGACAATGGTCAGTTCAACGGCCCCTGGACCTGGTGCTACAACAACATCACCAGTATCAACCAGCAGTTAGGCACCATTACCGATGCCAACACCAAGGCTGAGTTACGGGCTCTGCGGGCGTTCTTCCACTACCAGGCAATGGATTTGTTTGGTAACGTTATTATTTCTGATGCCGTAACGGCGGCTACACCCAAGCAGAATACTCGGGCTGAAGTGTTTGCTTTCGTTGAGAAAGAACTGCTGGCGGTCTATCCTAGCCTGAGCGATGTATCGGGTGGTGCATACTATGGCCGGATGAACAAGTACGTAGCCGATATGATTCTGGCTAAAATGTATTTGAACGCACAGGTGTATACAGGTACCCCCCGCTGGGCTGATTGTATCACGCGTTGTGATAACCTGATCAAGTCGGGTAAATTCCAGATTTCCGGTGATTACCTGAGCAATTTCTCTGTTCAAAATCAGAACTCGCCCGAAACGATTCTGGCAACACCCTTCGACAAGTCGAAGCGGGATGGGTTTAACCACCAGATGAAAACGCTTCACTACCTGAACCAGTTGACCTATAACCTGGGCACAGCTCCCTGGAATGGTTGGGCTACGGTAACGGAGTTCTACAACTCGTTCGACGATAAGGATATCCGGAAAAAGCAGTGGATCGTTGGCCAGCAGTATAAAGCCGATGGTACGCCGTTGAAGGATGATGCCCTGGACATGGTGTACCGCCCCGAAATCGAATCGTTTACCTTCGATGCCGGTGCCAACGGTCGTTTGGCGGGTGCGCGCAGCCAGAAGTACGAGATTCAAAAAAACAACTCGTTTACCAGCCAGGATAACGATTTCGTCGTCTATCGTTTAGCTGACGTGTATATGATGCGTGGTGAAGCTAACTTCCGCTTAGGTAATGTGGGTGCTGCACTACCCGATTTTAACGTTGTTCGTAAACGGGCCGGTATGCCGGATTATACCAGCGCTACCCTGACACTAAACGAAATCCTGGCTGAGCGTGGTCGTGAGCTGGCCTGGGAGCAACACCGTCGGCAGGATCTGATCCGTTTCGGACAGTACACGAAGGCATGGCGCTTCAAGGAGGCTTCACAGCCCTTCCGCCAGCTGTTCCCGATTCCGAAGGATCAGTTGTCGCTGAACCCGAACCTGAAGCAGAATCCTGGTTATTAATTTGCCGGATAATGGGTGAAAACGAGCAGGCTCCTACGAGTCTGCTCGTTTCATTTTTGGCTGATTAAAAGCCTATTAATCGTATTTCTGAGGTGTAAGAACTTCGGTAATTACTTATCTTTGTAGCCCCTGTTTTCTGAAATAATACATTTGAGCGATAACTTGTCTTAACGATAACTTTCTTATAATTCACGTACCTGTGCTAATGCGCATCCGTTTACTAGTACTGGCAATAGGCCTGCTTGCCGGTTGTAGATCCGAACAGCAACAACCATCAGATCCGCTGTTTCGAAAATTACCCGCCGAAGAAACCCACGTTAATTTCATCAATACCGTTACCGACGACAAAGACTTTAACGTCTTTAACTATCGAAATTTCTATAATGGCGGAGGGGTGGCTATCGGCGACGTGAACAACGATGGCCTGTCGGATGTGCTCATGATCGCTAACATGGGCGATAATAAACTGTACCTGAATCGGACCTCAACCGGCAAAACCGTGTCGGAACAAACCGGCATCCAGTTCGAGGATGTGACCGCCAAAGCGGGTATAGCGGGTAAGCATGCCTGGAGTACGGGTGCGACTTTTGCCGATGTCAATGGCGATGGTCGGCTGGACATCTACATCTGTAATGCCGGTAACCGCGATGGCGACGACCGCGCCAATGAACTCTTCATCAACAATGGCAACGACGCCAGCGGTGTCCCTACCTTCACCGAACGGGCCGCCGAATATGGGCTGGACGACCGGGGCTACTCAACCCATGCCGCCTTTTTCGACTACGACCGAGATGGCGACCTGGATATGTACCTGCTCAACAACAGCTTCATGCCCGTCGGGAAACTGCAATACGCCAACCTGCGGTCGCAACGGGACTCGCTGGGGGGGCATAAGTTGTTTAAAAATAGGAGCGAGGAGCGAGGAGCGGGGAGTGAGGAGCCATCCGGCGGTAGTAAAAAAAGTAAGAGTGGGGCGAATGAAGGAAAGGGAAAGAGCGCTACGGGGACGATATTTGTGGATGTTTCGGAGGAGGCTGGGATTTATGGGAGTTTGATTGGCTTTGGGCTGGGGATTACCATTGGCGATGTGAACGACGATAACTGGCTGGATATTTATATTTCCAACGATTTCTACGAACGCGATTACCTCTATATCAATAACCACGACGGCACCTTCCGGGAGTCGATCAAAGAGTCGATGCCGCACACGAGTCTGTCATCCATGGGGGCCGATGTGGCCGACATGAACAACGACGGTCGACTCGATATTTTTATCACCGATATGCTGCCCGGTAACGACCGGCGGCTAAAACGAACATCCAGCTACGAAAGCCACGACCTCGAACAGATTAAAGTTGGCCGGGATTTCCATTATCAGTTCATGCAGAATATGCTGCACCTGAATCAGGGTAATCAGCCAGGAAATGGGGGACTACCGGTTTTCAGCGACATCGCCCGGTTCTCGGGAGTTCAGGCTACCGACTGGAGTTGGGGTGCTCTGTTGTTCGACATGGACAACGATGGGCAAAAAGACATATTCGTGGCCAACGGTATTGCCAAAGACGTAACCGATCAGGATTTTATCAATTTTCTGGCAGACGGGGAAAATATGGCGCAGATTGCCCGGCAGCGAGCCTTTAACTTCAAGGAGTTTCTGGATAAAGCGCCATCGGAAGGGGTGCCCAATTATGCTTTCCACAATGAGGGCGGGCTACAGTTTACCAATAAAGCGTTCGACTGGGGCCTATCGGAACCGGATTTTTCCAACGGAGCCGCGTATGGCGATCTGGACAATGATGGCGACCTGGATTTGATCGTCAACAACATGAATGCGCCGGTGGCTATTTACCAGAATCAATCCGTTGAGAAACACAAGACCAACTACCTGAAAATAAAACTGGAAGGCACCGGCATGAACCGAAACGCCATTGGTGCCCGCGTGTTTTTGTACCAGCCCGCACAAACGCAGTTGCTCCAGCAGATGCCGAACCGGGGCTTTGAATCATCCGTCGACCTGAATCTGCTCTTTGGGTTAGGCACCAGCCCCAATATTGATTCACTCGTGGTCATCTGGCCGGACGATAAGATGCAGACCCTGCGTAAGCCGAAAGCCAACCAGATGCTAACGCTTCGGCAACAGGATGCCAACCAGCTTTGGAAACCAGTCACCGTCAGTCAGAAACCGTTTTTTCAGGACAATACAGCCGCTTCGGGCCTGAGCTACCTGCATCAGGAAAGCCCCTTTGTCGATTACAACCGGGATGCTTTGCTCAAACAGCAACTGTCGACCCAGGGCCCGGCACTGGCAACCGGCGATTTGAACGGCGATGGGCTTGACGATGTATTTTTTGGTGGTGCCAGCGGGCAACCGGGCCATTTGTTTGTCCAGCAACCCACCGGTCGCTTTGCTGATAAAACGCCCGCTGCCATGCGGCAGGATACGACCTACGAAGCGGTCGACGCCGTTTTTTTCGATGCTGACGGCGATAAAGACCTTGACTTGTACGTGGTGTCGGGAAGCAACGAATTTGGTGAAGAGACCGACGAACTGCTGGATCGGTTTTACCTCAACGATGGCAAAGGAAACTTCGCCCGTTCGGAAACGGCTTTGCCCAATTTGAAGGCCAATGGCTCCTGCGTAGCGGCCGCCGACTTTGACCGGGACGGGGACATCGACTTATTTGTTGGTTCACGAATGATTTCCGGCCAGTATGGTCGCGACCCGGCCAGTTATCTGCTGTCTAACGACGGCACCGGGAATTTCAAGAACTACACCAAGCGGTCGCTGGCCGATGTCGAGCAATTAGGAATGGTAACGGATGCCACCTGGGCCGACCTCAACGGCGATTCGTACCCCGAACTGGTGGTGGTAAGCGATTGGGGCCCCGTGCGGGTTTTTGAAAACAAGCGCGGAAAACTGAGCCAGAATCCCGAATTCGCTATCAAAAACGTGCAGGGCGACGTCCTGAAAACGAATGGCTGGTGGAACTGCGTAACTGCCGGTGATGCCGACGGCGATGGTGACCTTGATCTGGTCATTGGCAATCTGGGTACGAATTCACGCATTAAAGCCACTCAGACAATCCCCGCCGAACTCTATACCGGCGATTTCGACCATAACGGCACCGTTGAGCAAATCATCAACTGCGCCGACGAAACGGGCGAACTGTATCCAATGGTGCTAAAGCAGGAGTTGCAAAAGGCGATGCCGACGATCAAGAAGAAATATGTGAAGTTTCAGGATTATGCAGGTAAGAAGATTACCGATATGCTGGACGAAGATCAACTGAAGCAAGCGGTCGTGAAGCAGTCGTTTATGGGAACAACGGTTATCCTGCTGAACGACGGCAAGGGAAAACTGACGTTGCAACCTTTACCGGCCGAGGCTCAGTTCTCGCCCGTGTGTGGTGCCCTCTTCACGGATTACGACCACGACGGACGTACGGATCTGCTGCTGACCGGCAACTTTCTGGATGTACTCCCCGAAATCGGGCGCTACGACGCGAGTTACGGCGTTACCCTTCATAACAAGGGAAAAGCGGCCAACGGCACCATTCAGTACGAATCAGTCAATCCGGCGGTATCCGGCTTTTTCGTCCGTGGACAGGTCAGGCACGTCGCCCAACTAAAACAGGGGCAAATTATTCTGGCCAAAAATAACGACCGGGCGCAAGTGTTTTTTTTAAGTAGTGAGTAGTTAGGAGCGAGGAGTGAGGAGCCATCCGGCGGTGTGAAAACCATCCGGTTTCTTTCTCCTTATCGCACTAGTAGCTCTTCTAATTATTGATAAATGAATATAAAAGGAGTTAGGAGAGAGGAGTCATCTAGCGGCACAACATGCCGGTCCGCCGACCGGCTGCGGTGCGGTCGGCCCTCCTCACCCCTCGCTCCTCACTCCTAATACTATGAACCGTATTCTTCTATTTATCAGCGCTTTGGCGTTGACGGGTTGTAATCCATTCAAATCCGAAAAAGCCCTTTTTCAATCGCTCGATTCGACCCAGACGGGCGTGGGGTTTATCAATCAGCTAATGCCCAACGAAAAGCTGAACATCCTCGACTACCTGTATTTCTACAACGGCGGGGGTGTTTCGGCGGGCGATATCAATAACGACGGTCTCACCGATCTGTACTTTGTATCCAATCAGGGGAAGAACAAGCTGTACCTCAACAAGGGAAACTTTAAGTTTGAGGATATAACCGCCAAAGCGGGTGTCGAAGGGTTTGCAGACTGGCAAACGGGCTCCACTATGGCCGATGTAAACGGTGATGGCCTGCTCGATATTTACGTTTGTGCCGTGGGTAATTTCCGGGGTCAGGAAGGTTCCAACGAACTGTACATCAACAACGGCGATGCAACCTTTACCGAAAAAGCTGCCGATTACGGGCTCGACTTTACGGGTTTCTCGACCCAGGCCGCTTTCTTCGATTACGACCACGACGGCGATCTGGATTGCTACCTGCTCAATCACGCCATTCACACCTCCCGCAGTTACGACCGCGTTTCGGCCCGGAATTTCCGGAACAACGAATCGGGCGATTACCTGTACGAAAATCAAATGATCACCAAGGCCGGGAAAGCGCCTGCCGGAAAAATTCCCCGGTTCCAGAACGTGAGTGAGCGGGCGGGCATCTTCGGGGCGGCTATGGGCTACGGACTCGGTATTTCGGTCGCCGATCTGAATAACGATGGCTGGGAAGATATTTACGTCTCTAACGATTTTCACGAAGACGATTATTACTACGTCAATAACCACGACGGGACCTTTACCGAAAGCGTACGGAAAGCCTTTCAGCACACCAGCCGCTTCTCGATGGGGAACGACATTGGCGATGTGAACAACGACGGTTTTGCCGATGTGGTCACGCTCGACATGTATCCCGAAGATGAAACGGTGGAGAAATCGTCGCTGGGCGAAGACCCGCTGGATATTTACACCTACAAACTGGCGTACGGCTACATGAACCAGTACAGCCGGAATTGCCTTCAACTAAGCCTTTCGGGCAAAAAATTCATGGACATCGGCGCGATGTCGGGTGTAGCTGCTACCGACTGGAGCTGGTCGCCGTTGCTGGCCGATTACGACAACGATGGGATTAAAGACCTGTTCATTACGAACGGCATTGTCCGGCGCCCCAACAACCTGGAATACGTGAAGTTCGCGGCCGACGACTCGCTGCGGTATGCCATGGAAACATCGAAATCGCTCGATGAGCGGGCTACCAAACTCATGCCCGAAGGCAAAGTACACAACTACCTGTACCGGGGCACGCCCTCGCTTCGGTTCGAAGATAAGTCGGCGGCCTGGGGTTTCGAACTGCCCAACTACTCGAACGGTTCCGCCTACGCCGACCTCGATAACGACGGCGATCTGGACCTCATTACCAACAATATCAACGACCCGGCCAGTTTGTACCGCAATGAAGCCACGACCTTGTTTCCCGACAATACCCATCTGACCGTTAAGCTGAAAGGCGATTCGCCCAACACCTTTGGGGTGGGAGCGAAGGTGATTTTAAAGTACGGCAAAGACAGCCTGATGATGCAGCAGCTGATGCCAACGCGCGGCTTCGAATCGTCGGTGGCACCGGAGCTGTTGTTTGGATTAGGCAAGCGGGCCAACATTGATTCGCTGATCGTTATCTGGCCGAATCAGCAAATGGAGGTGCGCACCAACGTAAAAACGAATCAGGCGATCACGCTGAAACAGACGGATGCCAAACTCGATGGTGCCGGATTCGTTTATACAAATCCGCTTATGCAGCCCCTGTTCGCGGACGTATCGACCGCCGATTCGATTCCGTATCAACACAAAGAGAATAAAGAGTATTTCGATTTTGTGCGGGAGTCGCTGATGCCCTTCAAAGTATCGACCGAAGGGCCGCACCTGGCCGTTGGCGATGTGAACGGCGATGGCCTGGACGATCTGTACGCCGGTGGTGCCAAGTGGCAGTCGGGAAGTTTACTCGTGCAGCAGGCGAACGGAACATTTAAACCATCGGTACAATCGGCCTTTACCAACGACTCGACGTACGAAGATGTCGATGCCGTTTTCTTCGATGCCGATGGCGACAAAGACCTGGATTTGTACGTCGTGTCGGGGGGGAATGAGTTTTACAACAAAATGCCGGAGCAATTCGACCGGCTCTACCTGAACGATGGCAAGGGGGGCTTTACCCGTTCGCTGAATGCGCTGCCCGCCATGTACGACAATAAAAGCTGCGTCCGGCCTTTCGATGTGGACAACGACGGCGATCTGGATTTGTTTGTGGGTGGGCGTGTGGTGGGTTTCGGCTACGGCAAATCACCCAATTCCTATCTGCTGATCAACAACGGGAAAGGCACATTTACCGACCAGATTGATAAGCTCGCACCGGGCCTTCGGAACGTAGGCATGGTTACCGATGCCGTATGGGCCGATTATGACGGCGATAAGGACCAGGACCTCATTGTAGCGGGCGACTGGATGCCAATTCGTATTTTCGCCAACGACAAAGGGAAATTCTCAGAGGTAAAATCCATTACCGATACCCCACTGAATGGGTTCTACCAGCGCATCATTGCCGCCGATTTCGACCGGGACGGCGATATTGACCTCGTAGCAGGAAACATCGGCACCAACACCAAGTTCCGCAAAACGCCCGATTCGCAGTTGCGGATGCTGGTGAAGGATGTGGACAATAACCAGAGCGTGGAGCAGATCATTTCGTATAATCGTGGGGATGAGTGGTATCCGCTGGCTTTCAAAGACGAACTGGGCAAGCAAATGCCGAGTATCATCAACAAACGATTTACTGACTATGTATCCTTCGCCGGGAAGCCGCTTGGTGATGTATTGAAAGATGAGGAACTGAAAGGAGCCGATGAACTTACGGTTAACCAGTTTGCGTCTGTCTATCTGGAAAATAAGGGCGGCAAGGATGGTAATCCACAGTTTGTTGTTCACGAACTTCCCCTGATGGCGCAGGTGTCGAAGTTGTTTGCGCTACAGGCTATCGACATCGACCGGGATGGTGATCTGGACCTACTGGGCGGAGGAAATTTTTACGGTGTCAGTACCTATCAGGGGCGCTACGATGCTGGTTACGGGCTGGTGCTGCGAAATGATGGCAAAGGAAATTTCGCAACGCTGTCGCCTGTTGATTCCGGTTTTCAGCTTAATGGCGAAATACGGGATATCCGTCCGGTGCGTTCGGGGCAGGGCGTCCGAATTGTTGTTGCACGAAATGACGCTGGTATGCAGGTATTCAAATCGCTGTAGTAGATTCTTTGCTTATTGAGCAATAACTAATAACCCAGTAATTTACTAACCAATAGTTCAAAGTCGGTAGAGACGCGTAAGCACATGCGTCTCTACCGACTTTTATTTGGCAATTCAAATGATATAATTAATCTATAGGTCAAAATATAATTAACGTTATAATAGTTTGTATTTATCGATAAAACTAGAATATAATATTACTTGGTTTAGAAAATTCAGTTGGTTGTTGCGTAGTTTTATAGAATAATTATAGTGGTTCTATATACTTTATATATAATTGACCAACTTATGAAACACTTCTTACCAAATGAAAAGAGACGTCATTTAGCTCTAGTGACGGCCTTCTGGTTGCTCACAATGCTCGTCGGCTGGGCTCAAAATCCGGGGCGCACCATTACTGGGAAAATTCTATCTAAAACCGACGGGAAAGGTCTTCCCGGTGCCAACGTACTTGTGAAAGGCTCGTCGGTGGGGGCGGTGACGGATGCGGAAGGTAGCTTTGCCATCAGCGCACAACCCAACGCCACGTTAACCGTTTCCTACATCGGTTTTGTGTCCCAGGAAATGGCTATTGGCAATCAGACCGAGGTGGTGATTTCGCTGGCCGAAGATGCATCCCAACTAAGCGAAGTGGTCGTTACGGCGCTGGGGATTTCGCGGGATAAAAAAGCACTGGGGTACAGTCTCCAGGAGCTGAAAGGAAACGAACTCACGCAGGCGCGGCCAACCAACCTGGTCAATGCATTGTCCGGAAAAATTGCGGGTATTCAGGTTACAGCAACGAACGGACTACCCGGCGCATCGTCGCGGATTCTGATTCGCGGGGCCAACTCGATTGGGGGCAACAACCAGCCGCTGTTTGTGGTCGACGGGATTCCGATTGATAATGGCAGTTACAACGTCACACCGGGCAGCACGGGCGGAAACGTCAATAACGTAACCACCGATTATGGCAACGGCGCATCGTCCATAAACCCGGATGATATTGACAATATTTCGGTACTGAAAGGTGCCAATGCCGCTGCGCTGTATGGCTCGCGGGCGGCTAACGGGGTTATTCTGATCACGACCAAGCGGGGCTCGGCCAGTAAAAACGTTGGTGTAACGGTCAATACCAACACCACGTTCGAGAATCCGTTGCGTTTGCCCGATTTTCAGAATGAATACGGGCAGGGCCTTAAGGGGCAGTTTTCGTACGTCGATGGTATGGGCGGGGGCGTCAATGATGGTGTGGATGAGAGCTGGGGACCCAAGCTGGATGGTCGGCTGATCCCGCAATTCAACTCGCCCATTGGCGCTGATGGCAAACGCACGGCCACACCCTGGATTGCCCGACCCGATAACGTCAAGAACTTTTACGATACGGGTGTTACTACCTCGAACAGTATTGCATTGACCGGCGGCAACGAAAAAGGTGATTTCCGGCTGGGGTACACCAATCTTTATCAGAAAGGCATGCTGCCCAACACGAACTACAAACGGCAGAATCTGTCGTTCAACGCGGGCTGGAATTTTACCCCAAAATTCACCGTCCGTACCAGCATCAACTACATAAAAGACGGCTCCGACAACCGGCAAAACCTGAATCTCTACTGGATCTGGTTTGGTCGGCAGGTCGATTTGGAAGACCTCAAGGCCAACCCGGTCCAGCCCGATACCGACCCGAGCCAGTGGCCCGTGCAGCGAAACTGGAATTCGAACTACTGGAACAACCCGGCGTATGCGCTGAAGTACCTGAAATACGCCAACGATAAAGATCGCCTGATTGGCAACATTACCGCCACGTATAAACTGACCGACTGGCTGACGCTGACGGGCCGCACCGGAACCGATTTCTCGAACGACCGGCGCACCACCAAACAGGCCAAAAACGTGGGCGTACCCAATGGCAGCTATGCCGAAGATATCGTTTACGTAAGCGAAACCAACAGCGATTTCCTGCTGACCGCCGACAAACGGTTCAGTGAACTTCACGTCGTAGCCTCGGTGGGCGGCAACACGCGCCGGAACTACACCCAGCGCGATTATATGTACGCATCGGAGTTGACGATTCCCAACTTGTATAACATCGGGAATGCAAAATCGCGCCCAACGGTCTACAATCGGATTACGGACAAACGGGTAAATAGTCTCTATGGCTCGGCGTCGCTGTCGTTCCGCGATTATCTGTTTGTCGATCTGACGGCCCGCAATGACTGGTCGAGCACCCTGCCCGCCGGTAACCGGAGCTATTTTTACCCATCCATATCGGCCAGCGCCATTGTGACGGATATGTTGGGGCTGACATCCAACGTGCTCACCTACGCCAAGTTGCGGGGCGGCTTCGCGCAGGTGGGTAACGACACCGATCCGTACAACCTGACGCAGGTATTTTCGAACGAAACGGCCTGGGGAAACACAACGACTTTCTCGGAAAACAACCTGATTTATAACAAGAACCTGAAGCCGGAGCTGACGACCGCCATTGAATTTGGCGTTGAGACCCGCTTGTTCCGAAACGCGCTGAATTTCGAGTTCACGTATTACGACAAGAACACGAAAAACCAGATTTTACAGGCCAACGTAGCGCAGAGTTCGGGCTATTATAACTCGGTGATCAATGCCGGTCAGATTCGGAACAGCGGTTTCGAAATCGAACTGTCCGGGGCACCGGTTAAGAATGCGGGAGGCTTCCGTTGGGATGTGGGAATCAATTTCGCCCGGAACCGCTCCGAAGTGGTGGATTTGGGTGGCCTGTCGACTTACCAGATCAATACTGGTTCGCTGTTGCGCAACGTGATTTTGGAAGCTCGTCCGGGCGATCCCTACGGCAATTTTTACGGTACCTACTACCGGCGCGACCCGAGCGGCAACCTGATTTTCAACAGCCAGGGGTATCCGATTATGGCATCGGATCGGAAAGTGGTTGGGAACATCATGCCGAAATGGACGGGTGGTTTTCAGAACACCTTCTCCTACAAATGGGTGTCGCTCAGTTCGCTGATCGATGTACGTTACGGCGGGAATGTCTTCTCGCAGGGGATCAACATTGGCCGGTATACGGGCGTGCTAGCAGAAACGGTGCCCGGTCGCGAGGGCAATATCGTAGGCAAAGGCGTGGTCGAAACCGCTAACGCCGACGGTAGCTTCTCGTATGCGTCCAATACAACAGCGGTGGCTTCGGCGGACGATTACTACCACAATTTTTACAATCGCAACGTCAACGAGAATTACATTTTCGATGCTAGTTACGTAAAACTCCGGGAGGTACGGCTGGGCTTTACCCTTCCGCAGCGGTGGCTGGGCAAAACGCCCTTCCGTAGTGCAACGTTTGCGCTGGTGGGCCGCAATCTGGCGCTGCTCTATAAAAACATCCCGCATATCGACCCTGAAACCAGCTATTACGGCGATGGTAACGTACAGGGCTTCGAAAACGGCAATACGCCATCGGCCCGTAGCATGGGCTTTAACCTCAACTTCGGACTCTAATATGAAAAAGATATTTTTTCTTTCCTTCACACTTTCGCTGTTGACGTTAAGTGGCTGCGAAAACAAGTTCAACGAAACCAACGTCAACCCCAACGACCCGACCAGCGTACCGGCAGAACGGCTACTGCCCCACGGGATTTACTCAGCGGTGAGCAACATCATCGGGCCGTCAAGTACGGTTTCGCTGGGGCTGGATGCCGGTAATGGCTGGGCACAGCATACGGCCCGGATTCAGTATACCGAAATCGACCAGTTCAGCTACACCAGCGATTTACAGGATTTGCCCTGGCGCTACTTGTACAACGAAGCCCTGGCCGATTTTCAGAAGATTTATGAATTGGGCAAAACGGCTAATAACGAGAACCTTCAGGCAATAGGCCTGATCATGCGCTCCTGGGTATTCGCCAATTTAACGGATGTGTATGGCGACATTCCGTACTCCGAAGCCCTCAAAGGCACGACGAGCGGCATTGTCGCCCCTAAATTCGATGCCCAGAAAGATGTGTATGCGGGTCTGGTAAACGACCTCAAAACAGCCAGCGACCTGATCAGTACCAAAACGGTCGACAAAGACGCGGATATTTTATTCGCGGGCGACATGACCAAATGGAAAAAGCTGGCCAATTCGCTAAGTCTGCGGTTGCTGAACCGAATGGTGGGTAAAACGGGCTTGTCTATCGACCCGAAAGCCGAAATGACGCGCATTCTGAGCGACCCGGCCAAATACCCGGTCATGACCTCGAATACGGATGTGGCTCAACTGGTCTACCTGTCTCGCCCCAACAACAACCCCACCAGCGAGAATCGGCGCACCCGCGACGACCATCGCGTGAGTGCAACCTTGGTTGACAAACTCGTTGCGCTGGGCGATCCCCGGTTGGGCGTTTATGCCAACAAAGCGGTGGCTACGGGTTTGTACAAAGGTGTCCCTAACGGGCTCCCCAACTCCGATGCCGGGGCCCTGGGCTTTACCAGTACGTCTAAAATCGGTGATTTCTTCGTGCAGGAAACCACACCGGGCGTGATCATGAGCTATGCCGAACTGAACTTCATCAAGGCCGAAGCCGCCCTGAAAGGGGTGACTGCCGCTGGTGATGCCGCCAAAGCTTATGAGGAAGGTATAAAAGCTTCCATGGCCTATTACAAGCTGACCCTCCCCGCCGATTACCTAACGACAAATGCGCTCAAAGCCGGTGATGCAGGCCTGACTCAGGTACTGGAACAGAAGTGGATTGCCTTGTTTGGGCAGGGCGTTGAAGCGTGGACGGAATACCGTCGAACGGGCGTTCCGGCGCTGGTTGTGCCCAAAGTCAACTACAACGGTGGCGTAATCCCCACCCGGCTGCCTTACCCGTCCTCGGAAGAAAATCTTAATAACGCCAATTTCAAAGCAGCTCTTACGGCCATGGGTGGGGCCAATACGATGCAAACCAAACTCTGGTGGGCTAAGTAGACCGCTACAGGTTTTTATTGATCGAGTTTCTGGCTTCTTCGAACGCGCCCGGTAAGGGCGCGTTTCGTTTTATGATCTTACCTGTTCGGTTGAGGATGGTTGCCGAGGTTTCATTATCGGGCCGAAACCGCTCAACGGCGTCCATCAGTTGCACTTCGGTTAACAGCAGGTGATCGCCGTAGAGGTTGTAGCGGGTGGCCTGTTCCGGAAACAAAGCCATGTCGGAACTGGGCATGGGTATGTAAATCAGCGCGAAGTCGCGGGGGCTGTAGGCGCTCCGCAGGCGTTGGGCGTCGAGGGCTACCTGGCGTCCGGCTTCGTCGGAAGGAGAAAACAGCAGTACATAAATGACTTTCCCACGATTGGCCGCAATAAGTTGGTCAATCAATACCTGACCACCATTGCGTTCCGATTTCGTTATAAAGACGCCCGGAGCTATTTCTAATCCCTGGGCAATTGTCCCCGCTTTTTGTAGTACCTGCGTAGCCGCCCGAATCCGTGTGCTGTCTTTTACTTCCAGCCGATACAACTCATCGAGCGATTGCCCCAAAGCGGTTTCTTTTACCTGCGGGCGGGCGTAATCGTAAAGCAGCATGGAAAAATTAAGCGTCATAGCGGGCAACGAACTGGCCAGCCAATAAGCCGTCAGGTAGTTCAGGGACGAACTGTCGACCTGCGGACGGCTACGCTCGATCAGCGATTCGTAGCTAACCAGTCGTTGCAGTGTATCGGGGCTGCGTTTGACCAGACCATCGAAAAAACGCAGGTCGGCCGCGCGGGCGCTGTTTTTGATGGCGTAATCATGAAGCCGGATGCGCTCGTCGGCGGTGAGGTTTTTGCCATATCGTTCGAGCAACGTAGAGAGCACACGAACCGACAGACCACTGCTACGCCCATTTGCCGACTCGGTAGACACCCGCTGGGTAATATAATTGGCAAAACGGTTCATGGCCGATGCCCGCGACGCCGTTAGCAACTGGTCGTTGGCGGGCCGCAGGGAGTCGGTCAGGGCAGCGGGAATCTTGTCATTCTCATACGTTGCCTTCTCGTACAAAAAAGCGGCTGCGTTGTACCGGCTGCTGGACGTGATCCAGCGAGCCACCAGCGGGAATACCTTTTCCCGCTTCGCAAAGGCGTTGAAGGGTGCCCGGTAAGCCGCCGAGAGCATGCCGAAGGCGGCACCGATGGATTCATTGCTAATTTGTTTGGACAGTTTTTTGCCATCCGGCTTATCGGCATAGGCCGCTTCAAAGGCCTTATATCGGGCAAACTGACTATTGACCTGTGCATTGACACCCCCAAATCGGAAGGGTACGGCGGCTGTGAACAGAGAGTCGGCATCCAGATCGATGCTAAGGGTACCTGGTGCGGCCAGAAAAGCCGTTGAAATGCGCCCGTAGTTGAAATACATTTCTTCCTGCGGATAAATGAGCGGCAGGGATACCCGAAACGTACCATCTACGTTGAGCGGAGCCGGGCGAACCAGTTCGCGGCTGGCTTGCAGGATATTGTTGCGACTAATCAGAACCGTAGGTGACTCGCGGTAAAGGCGGGCCGTCAGGTTGCGAATACGACCCGTTACAATTACCGAATCCATTTGCGCCTGACTTAGGAAAGGGGCTAGAAAAAGAATGGCAGACAGTACGGCACGGAGGAGCCGGGAACGATTTTTCATGGGTTTCAGGAATACAGACAAAGCAATAACAAACGAATTTCAGAAACAGTCAACAATCGGCTCAAAATGTCGACGGCTTATTTCGTTTTTATGCCGTGGTACTGCTCTTCTTCCTGGTAATCGGTGCGGAGGGGATGCCCAACCCAATCGGTAGGGAGCAGAATCCGGCGCAGGTCGGGGTGACCGCTGAAGTGAATACCCAGGAGGTCGAAGGCTTCGCGCTCGTGCCAGTCGGCGGTTCGCCAGACGTGGGCAATGCTCGGTACGGATGGCAACGCTGTCCCGTTCATGTTACGCGGCACAACGACCTTCATCATCAGGTTGTGTTCGTAAGGAATAGAGGTCAGGTTGTAAACCACCTCCATGGTGTTGGCGCTGGCTCCGTTGTCGATGGCCGTAATGCAGGCCAGCAGGTCGAAGAACAGCCGCTCGTCATTGCGGAGGAACTGACAGATGTCAACCAGTTGCTCAACGGGAACTGTCAGGTAAGGCTGTAAATTCTGAGTATTGGGCTGTATAGCTGCGCCAAATTGAGTGGTGAGGATGGCGGTTAGTTCGGAGAAAGTCATTTCAATGGGGGTTAATAGATAGTATCGTAATCTCGTCAAATGGTTTACTGCTTGCCCAGCCGCAGAATACCCCTTTCGTACGTCCGGTTAATTGATAACGCACGGTAGCTTTTACATCAGCGACTGCGTTCACATAAACAATATAGGGTTTGACAAGCCTGACTGACTCATCACTTAGTGCATATTGACTGGTAGTCGTTGAGCTTTTAGGAATAGAGAGTAATAAATTACAGCCATCAACCGCACTATAATCTGTGAATGAACCTTCGGCTTCAAGCACAGGACCAGTGTTTAGTTGTGGCTCTACCTGTATAACAGCATCTGATTTATTACAGGATGCAAAACTGAATAGACTGACAAATAAGAGTACGTTCTTCATGAGAATACGTTTAGTTACTCGTCAGGATTCAAATCAAGTAAAAGTCGTTGTAAAATTAAGCCATTAAATTGTACTCAGGTTTTATCTTCTACGCCAGCCAGGCCAGCCACTGCATCCAGTTTTCGACCCAAAACAGGAATTTAGCGGCAAATTTAGCCGCCGGAGCAGATGATGGCGATAAGGTCAGACTGTTGTTGTTCAGGTTTGTATCCATGAATATCTTCTGTTTGGGATCTACCTTAGCCCAAAGAACCCGGGCGTTTTCCATAACCGTAAACTGACGCTGGCGAGCCTTTCCGTCCCAGAACAGCATCAGCTCCCGCCCATTGTCGAAATGCACCAGCACATCTACCGGTATCTGGCCATCGCCGTTCCGCCGAACGGTTATCACGGCCTGCTGTTTACCGTTCGGTCGGCTGTTTTTGATCGACGCGAGTTCATAATCGACCACATTATCACCGTAGAGTACCTGATCGAAGAACCAGTTCATATCGGCACCGTACTTACTGCCGAGCCGCTTCGGCACGATCTCGTTCACAATGTCGATGAAGTTCTGTCCGTTGGGGTGTCTGAATTTCCAACGGATAAAATACGTCTGCATGATCTCGTCCATCACCCGTCGGCCAACTAACCCTTCCAGCGTTCGCATCCAGGTGGCCGTTTTCGAGTAGGTCAGCACCCCGTATTGACCCTCGGGCAGTTGCCAGGTGTTGCCGAATGAGGAACCGATGGCCGGGTTATCCTGATGAACATAGCTGTCGCGCGAGCTTTCCAGATCGCCCATGCCGAAGCCAAACAGGTCGATCTGCGACGAACGCGGGCCATAGGTTTCGTCCATAATCCGGCCTTCGTAATACTGATTGAACCCTTCGTCGAGCCAGGCTTCCTCAAACTCGTTGGTGGCTAGTAACTGCATAAAGTACTGATGCCCAAACTCATGAACGGTGACTATTTCGGGAAAGCGGGCTCCCGCGGGTACAAACCAGGCCGTTCCGGCCGTAATGAACGTCGGGTATTCCATTCCGAACGAACCCTGCGCGTGAAAAGGCGGATCGACGATGGTCAGGTTCGGGAACGGGTATTTGCCGAGGTGTTTGTCGAAATAAGCCAGGGCAGAACGGGCCGCATCAATATGGCGCTGCGCCTGATGGACGTGTTCCGGCTGCATAGCCAGTTCGATACTTACTTCGCCACCGCCGGGTCGTTTCCATTTGTCGTTGATCACCTGAAAATGGGGTGAAGCAGTCCAGGCGAAATCAACTACGTCTTCGGCGTGGTAAAACAGCGTCTTGGTGCCGTTGCTGTGTATTTTCTCGGATTGATACAGGCCGGTGGCGCTTACCCAATACGCCTTCGGGGTGGTGATGTTCACATCGTAAACGCCATAATCGGCGTAGAACTCAGAGTGGGCGTGGAACTGGTGGCAGTTCCATTGGCCCGTTTTGGCATACCGCGTGCCGGCCGGCTCGTAAACGCCGATCTTGGGAAACCATTGACCTACCAGAAAGAAGTCCCGACTGAAACCCGTTCGGGCAAAGATTTTAGGCAGCTTGGCCCGAAAGGCAATATCGAGTACGATGGTCTCACCTGGCCCAACGGGTTTGCTCAGCGGCACCCGAATTACAGTATGGTCGTCGCGGTTCTGGTCGTCGGGTTGGAAAAACTCGTAGGCCAGTGGCTCGCCATTGCGAACTTTCATTGAGACGATGTCGATGGAGCCGTAGGGGTTTTCTTTCGCGTTCCGGTCCATGCCCTCGCCCCGCAGTTGCCCACCGGATTCGCGCATGAACGTCGAGTTTTCGTTCCGGAAGGCATTCAGGTACAGGTGAAACTGCAACTCCCGAACAACATCGGCTGAGGGGTTTCGCCAAGTGAGCGTTTCACGGCCGTCAAGTTTTTTGGAGGCCGGGTCCAGCGTTACGTCAATCTGGTAATTGGCCAGCCGGGGGCTCAGCGGAGTCGTGAAGATGGGCTTCGCCGACTGGGCAAAGCTGGTTAACGCCCCACCCATCAGGAGCAGGAACAAACGTAGTTTCATGGCCGGGATTAATTCGGTAGACAGAGCTAAGTACCGAAAAAGCGGCCTTGATTGCAACTGAAGCTTGGCAAGAAAGCAAGAATGGGTAAGTCATGGCAACTGATACTGATATAGATCAGCGCCATGACACAACTTGAATTTTAAATGTAGTGATCAGTTCATGGAATCTGCCGGTTACCAACCTCCGACGGGCTAACTGAAGAGGGCTGCAAAGTCGGTGCGTTTTTAACGAGTGCATCGCGTATCTCGGTTAGCAGTACTTCTTCTTTAGTAGGCGCAGGCGGCACATCTACGGAGTCGGCTTTGGCGCGCATCAGGCGATTCATGCCTCGAACAAGAAGGAAAATGATAAAGGCCAGGATCAGAAAGTCGATAATAATGGTCAGGAAGTTGCCGTAGGCAAAAACGGGCCCCAGCTTTTTGGCATCGTCGAGAGCCAGCCCCTGTGTAATTTTATCGGAGAGCGGTACATACAGGTTACTAAAATCGACGTTGCCAACGGCGCGGCCCACCAGCGGCATAATGAGATCGTTCACGACCGAATCCACAATTTTGCCGAAAGCGGCTCCAATAATTACCCCAACGGCAAGGTCCATAACATTACCGCGCATGGCAAACTCTTTAAACTCTTTTAGCATGGGTGCATGTGTTTTGTGGTTAAAAATGAGAACGGGTAAAGAGATGAATCGATATAAATTCTATGGGGTAACAGTTAACTGTATCTTATTGTTTATCAGCGTTATTCATCTGATAGCTTCGTTGGAATGGTAAAAAAACAATACAGTTTACCTGTCTCAGTTCCTTTCACAACAGATTTGCATCAATTTGTAAATTATCCGGAAAGGCTTTGATTATTTTTGGTTGAGCCGGATGCAGCTTAGGAGGAGGCTGTTCTTTCTTTTGTTTTGAGCCGAAAAAAAGCAAGATTGTTGACGGAATATTATTAGACAACCTTGTAATAACTATGCTAATCCGGCTACTTCCTCTCCTTATCTGTTTCTTATTTCCTTTCCTGACGCAGGCGCAACTGTACGATCTGGTGATCAAAAATGGGCGGGTTGTCGACGGGACGGGTAACCCCTGGGTATATGCCGATGTAGCCATACAAAACGGTCGTATCGTTCGGGTGGGCATGGTGCCTGCTACGGATGCCATACGGACCATCGACGCCACCGGGCTCATTGTTGCCCCCGGTTTCATTGACGTACATACCCATGTAGAAGGTAGTCTGGAGGCTCAGCCCGGTGCCCCTAATTTTATTCACGACGGGGTAACCACCCTGATTACCGGCAACTGCGGAGGATCCAGCGCAAATCTGCGTACCTACTTCGACACACTTCGCACACAGGGCATTTCCGTTAACCTGGGTTCGCTGATTGGCCACAATACGGTACGAATGCGAGTGATGAAAATGGCTTTTCGGGAGCCAACCGCCCGCGAACAGTCGGAAATGGAAGCCCTTATTGAGCAGGCCATGAAAGACGGAGCCGTGGGCCTCTCGACCGGGCTTATTTATACGCCCGGCACTTACGCCCGAACGCCCGAAGTGGTTAATCTGGCTAAAATAGCCTCCCGCTACGGTGGCGTTTACGCATCGCACATTCGAAACGAAGGACAAAACGTGAAACAGGCCGTTGAAGAGGCCATTCTGATTAGCCGCGAAGCCAAAATTCCGGTCGAAATATCCCACTTTAAAGTAGCCAGCAAGCCACTTTGGGGTAAAAGTACCGAAACGGTCGAACTGGTTGAGGCTGCCCGGCGCGAAGGACTCGACGTAACGGTAGATCAGTATCCCTATACCGCTTCCAGTACATCCCTGGAGAGCATTGTGCCTTCGTGGGCACTGGCGGATGGCGATTCGGCCGTACTGAACCGGTTTCGCGACCCGGCCACCCGCGCCAAAATCAAAGCCGAAATGCTGGACGGGCTGGCGAAAAACCTCCGCAAAAATTATGAATATGCCGTAGTGGCCAGTTATAAACCCGACACCACCTTTAATGGCTTGAGCATCAGTGCCATCAATCAGAAGGTAGGCCGTAAAAAGTCGGCGGCTGTTGAAGCAGACCTGATCATGGACCTCATGGAACGGGCCAACCTGAAGCGGATTCAGATGGTGTACCATACCATGTCGGAGACTGATGTTGAGACCATTATGCGTTACCCCAACACCATGATTGCGTCTGATGCGGGTGTGGCCAGGTTGGGGGCAGGCATGCCGCACCCGCGGGCTTATGGCACAAACGCCCGCGTGTTGGGCCGCTACGTGCGAGAACGGCACGTTATTCCGCTGGAAGAAGCCATTCGCCGGATGACGTCGTTACCGGCCCAGCGGTTCCGGCTTCAGGATCGGGGACTGTTACGACCGGGCTATGCCGCCGATATTGTCCTGTTTGACGAAAAAACCGTTTCTGACAAGGCTACCTATGATCAGCCCCATGCCTATACAACGGGCATTTCGTGGGTGTTAGTCAATGGCACGCCCGTAGTCGAAAACAATCTGCATACCGGCAAACGGCCCGGTCAGTTACTTATGGGTCCCGGTTATTTAAACTAATCAATTATAGAATACATCATCTTGCCGTATACATTTATTATGATATAATATATTCTCATGTTGCCATGATTATGCGTAAATTTCCATTCGCATAATGAATTTTCCCCTTTGGTGTATAGCCGTAATGACAACAATTTTAGTTGTAGATGACGAAGTTGACGTTGAACCGTTAATGCAGAACTGGTTCCGACGGAAAATTCAGCAAGAGACGTATCGATTTCATTTTGCCTACACTGGACGGGAAGCACTCAACTTGCTCCAGAACGAACCAGACATTGATCTCGTACTGCTGGATATTAATATGCCCGAAATGGACGGGCTTACGGTACTAAATGAGCTGTCAGCGCTGGATCGTTTATTGGGGGTTGTCATGGTATCGGCTTACAGCGACATGAATAATATTCGGATTGCCATGAACCGGGGGGCCTTTGATTTCGTCGTCAAACCCATTGATTTTTCGGATCTGGAGGTTACCATTGAAAAAACAGCGCAGTATGTTCGGCAGTTACGCGAATCGCAGCAGTTAAAAGTGATCAGTGATCTGAAGACGCGCTTTTACGATAACATTACGCATGAGTTCCGGACACCTTTGACCCTGATCTTATCGCCGGTCGAAAAGTTACTGCAAAAGCACCGTGAACCCGAAGAACTCGTGGTGGGACTGAACATGGTTGAGCGCAATGCCCAGCAGTTATTACGGCTGGTCAACCAACTACTTGACCTGGCCAAACTGGAGTCCGGGCACCTGGCCTTATCGCCCCGAACCGGCGATTTAAGTGATTTCGTCGGCCAGATTGTCCAACTCTTCAAACCAATGGCCGAGGAGCGCGGGCTAACCCTGACCTACGAAAGCGAACTGACCGGTTTTTATAGTTTTGATACCGAGAAAGTTGAACAACTGGTTTACAACCTTATTGCCAATGCCTTGAAGTTTACTCCTGCCGGCCGGGTGGAGGTCGAACTAAAAAAGGGCCGGTCTATACAGATCATTGTTGCCGATACAGGCGTTGGCATTGCTTCGGAAAAGTTGCCCTATATTTTCAATCGATTCTATCAGATCATTCCAACTCAACCCCTTGCAGAGCAATACCTGCCCGATACGTCGGATAAAGTGCCTGCATTCCTGAACTCGGGTACGGGTATCGGGCTGGCACTGGTAAAAGAGCTGACCGAATTAATGAATGGAACGGTAGCCGTAGACAGCACGGTGAGTAAAAGCCCCGGACAACCATCGGGAACTGTTTTTACGGTTGAGTTGCCTTTGGCAACCGTTGAGAGCACAGCCGTTCGTGTAGTTGACAGCCCACTACTGCAACCGCTTGACTGGTCTGCTCAAAGCGTGAGCCTCCCCACAACGCCAGAGCCAGCAACTGAACCGGTCGATACGACGCTTTTAGGCGTTAATGGTGAAAAACCATTGGTATTGATTGTTGAAGATAACAGTCAACTGCGTATGCTTTTAGAGCGGCAGCTATCCCCCCTTTACCGGGTAATGATGGCTACAGATGGGGACATGGGCTGGCAAATTGCTCAGGCCGAACTACCCGATCTTGTTCTCACCGATGTATCCATGCCCAAAATGGATGGCTACGAGTTGACCCGTCGGCTGAAAACATCCCTCATTACCGATCATATTGCGGTTGTCATGCTGACCGCGAAGACGGCGCAGCCCAGCCGTATTCAGGGTTTGCAGCAGGGGGCCGACGATTATATCAATAAACCGTTTCACATCGACGAATTGCATCTTCGACTGAAAAATTTGTTTATCCGGCAGCAAAAACTACGGGCCTATTACCAAAATGTATTTTCGCAGCCAGAGGTATCCTTTCAGCCCGCCACCGCAACGGATAAGTTTCTGCAGACACTCTATGTCGTCATTGAAGCCCACTTGGATGATAGCCGGTTTGGGGTTGAAGAGCTAGCCCATGAAGTGGGTATGAGCCGCCGGACACTCTACCGGAAATTGCTGGTAGTTACTAACCTAACCATCAATGACTTTATGCGTCAGTACCGGTTAAGGCGGGCGGCCCAGTTCCTGCGGGAGGGCCGTAATGTGTCGGAAACAGCGTATCTGGTTGGTTATGAGAGTCCAGCGCATTTCACTACCGTTTTCAAAGAGTTCTATAACAAGACGCCTTCCGAGTATACCGATCTGTGATCAACAGAAATAATGGCTTTGTCCGGGCTAAATTCCGATTCAGTCAACCGGTTATTTAGGGTATAAGTAAGTACTTGCCCGGTAGTAGCGGGAGTATAAATAATCAGGTAAAAATGGGTTGTCCTAAAAACGATAGTTGTTGTCCTAAATTCGATAGCGTGCCAGTCGCTGATAAACGACCTTTGTTATGGCCGAGAGCAATGGCTTTTCGCTTTTAACCACATCTACCACTTCCACGAATAAAGAGTTTGTCAGTGCATTTTGCAGAAAAAACAGGCTCCTATACTTTATCCACGACATTGTGATACCAGGCCAGATAGTATAAAGCTATCTGGCTTTTTACATTATCAGCCCCGAGGTGCCGAATCGCCTGCCACGTTTATCATCTGATGAACTACCCGAATCAGCCAAACCAGTAAACATGCCGGTGTAAGATTGTAATTTTTAGCTAAGACAGCTGAAGGTTTCACATTTTTGCGGTTTATATAAATGATAAAGGACAGACGAGGTCTTTCCCATCCGATCATTTGAACCGATTCACTTACTTTGGCCACTTCATCTGCTTCTCAATCACCCGAACAACTTTTTGGCAGTTTGTTCCTTGATGTCCAATTGGGTCACGTTTTTGCCGACTCAAAAACGTTTGTTGACTGCGTACCCAAGCTGGCTCCAGCGGTTATCATTGCTCGTTATGAAACCGAGAAGGCAGATCCCAACTTCGATTTAAGTGACTTTGTGCACCATAATTTTTGGGTGCCTGAGAAAGTAGCCGGTGATTATGTAAGTGATACCTCCGTCAGTACCACCGAACACATCAATCTGCTGTGGGATCGGCTTTCCCGCCCGGCCGATGGGCAATCCGCTGAGGGTAGCTCCCGGGTGGCTCTCCCTTACCCGTATGTAGTACCGGGCGGACGATTTCGCGAGATTTTTTACTGGGATAGCTACTTCACCATGCTTGGGCTAAAACTAGCGGGTCGGGTCGATTTGATTCGGGGTATGGTGAATAACTTTGCTTACCTGATCGACACATTTGGGTTTATTCCCAATGGAAACCGGACGTATTTTCTCAGCCGGTCGCAGCCGCCTTACTTTGCGCTGATGGTAAAGCTACTGGCCGATATTGACGGTCCGGAAACGTTGGCCCATTACCAGCCACAGTTGCAGCGGGAGTACGACTTCTGGATGCAGAACGTTCAGGCACTTACCGATGAGCAGCCGATAACCAAACGGGTAGTTCGGGTAGCGGGCTGCTCGACCGTAAACCGCTATTGGGATACCAGCCCAACGCCCCGTCCGGAGGCCTATCGGGAGGAGGTTGAACTGGCTGAGGAGGCACAATCGCTTCGTGTCATACCGGCCGAGTTATTTACTCACATCCGGGCCGCCTGCGAATCGGGCTGGGATTTTAGCAGCCGTTGGTTAACCGATCAGCATACGATGGCTAAGATGCACACGACGAAAATTGTGCCTATAGACTTGAATTGTCTGCTCTATTCGCTGGAAACAACGCTGCAAGAAGCGAATCAAGTGGCGGATTCAACCGCTGATAATCATGAACTTCCCCGGCTGATCGAGGCCCGGAAGGAGGCTATTCAAACGCTTTTCTGGAATGAGGAAACGGGATTTTTTCACGATTATGACATAGCACTGAATGAGCCAACGCCAGCCCTGACCCTCGCTGGTGTTTTTCCGTTGTTTTTTAAACTTGCTACGTCTGAGCAGGCCAATCGGGTTCATGACCGGCTCAAAGCTGATTTTTTGCAGGCCGGTGGCTGGGTAACCACACTGATGTATACAGGGCAACAGTGGGACTGGCCGAACGGCTGGGCACCGTTGCAATGGATGGTTTATCGCGCACTGTTGAATTATGGCTTTACCGAAACAGCCGACGAAGGCCGCAACCGATGGCTGGCCCTGAATGATAAAGTGTTTCATGCCACGGGTAAAATGATGGAAAAATATAATGTAGTGGATGCGGCCCTAACGACCGGAGGAGGGGAATACCCCAATCAGGATGGCTTCGGCTGGACCAATGGCGTCTATCTGGCTATGGTGGAGTAGGTGGTGTCGGGTCTGAGCATTCGATACCACTCCACCACTAATTTCCTGGCACTGTATTTGTTTAGGTGTTTTTATCACCTTTATACTGCGCTCATTAGTAGCAGATTAAGCCATGAAAAAGCTCTTCATTACTGTGTTGGCGTCGGGTATGACAACCGTAGCGTTTTGCCAGAAGACATTTATATTATCACATCAGGATAAGCAGGGATTTTTTGCCGTATCAGCAGGTGCCAGTCTGCCCGTTGGTCAGTTTGCCCGTTGCTCACCCGTCGATGACCAGGCCTGTATGGCTGGCGAGGGTGTAGCGTTCAACGCATCAATAGGCTACCGGGTTGCCGGACCGGTAGGGCTGATGGTTCGGGGTGAACAACACCGCAACTCAGTCAACACCAGTGCCATGCTCGATGCTTTGTACCGGAATGATACCGATGTGTGGACGGCCAAAGCCGACAACTGGTCGGTGTTGAGCGTAATGGCAGGCCCTTACGTCAGCATGCCTATGGGCCGTTTCTCCGTCGATGCCCGCCTACTGGCCGGTCGTGCACTGGCCGTGTTGCCAAGTACGTCCATGGCCGGAAATTTCGGCACGACCGAGATGTCTGTGAGAACTACCGGGTCTCAAAGTACTGCTTTAGCACTGGGGGGCGGTCTATCAATTCGGTACCGGCTTGGTCTTAGCACCTCAGTACTGCTCAATGCCGATTACAGCCGCGCCGATTTCACGTTTCACAACCTTGTCTCAACCGCCACCAACGGGTCCATTCGCTCGCAAAGTGCCGCGTTCAGTAGCAATCGGGTCGTTAGTGTCGTGAGTGTATCGGCCGGAATAGCGGTGCTGTTTGGCACAAAATACCGTCCCTTCTAATGACCGTTGATTTATGTTTGCGACGGTTCATCCCTACCGGCTTGTAACCATCGCGTGAGTACCGTAGTTTAGTAGCTAAACTTACTATTCAGGCCATGACACCTCTCCGTCGGCATGCCGTTCTTCGGCGCGTAAAAGATATTACCCTCAGTGCTACCCTTAGTCTGGCCTTGCTCAATGGTTCGGTTTTGTTGCAGAGTTGTGGCAACAACGGTTCCAACGAGCAGGGTGAACGAACAGAAACGACCTTCAAGCAAGGGGTTCGGACATACATTACCGAAACGGCACCGGGTAATTTTAAAATCACCGATGAAGTCCAGACGGGCCCCGACAAGGCCGGGGCTATCGTGAGCTATTATGATGGCCATCGGGATACGTTAAGCGTTGAAGCCGCCAAACGACTGGTGGAAACTGATAAGTCAACGAGCACCTATCTTAACAATCCGGGTGCTTACCAGTCCTATCACCACAATGGTCTGGCCAATGCGTTACTTTGGGGTAGCCTGGGGTACATGCTGGGCCGCAACAACTCATCCCAGTTCCGTACCGATCAGCAACGTTACGGGTCCGGCTTTTATACTAACCCCGGTTCGTTTCAACGATCGACGCAGGTTGGTGAGAATATTCGCAGTTCGCGCGTAACCCGTACCGTTCGTCCTTCGGGTGGTCGGAGCGGGTTCTTTGGTGGCCGGAGTCGTAGTTTTTCCGGGTAACCGTCTGTTAATACGGGTTAACAAATCTGTTGGTTAACAAATCATTAAGCACGTATTCAGTTACTCTACTGCGTTACTTCGTGTCGCAATAGTCTTACCTTTGTGTATGAATCGGCAAAAAAACTGGGAGCGGCTGCGGCAGGAAAAATTTGATATTTGCATAGTCGGAGCAGGTGCCAGTGGTGCCGGTGCCGCTTTGGATGCCGTGCTGCGTGGCTATAGCGTGGTACTGATTGACCGTACTGATTTCGCCGGAGAAACCTCTTCGCGCTCAACGAAATTGATACACGGCGGTGTTCGCTACCTCGAACAGGCCATTAAAAAGCTCGATCTGGCGCAACTTCGTCAGGTTCGGCACGGGCTGGCCGAACGCCGGACCGTTATCCGAAATGCCCCGCATCTGGCCCATCCGCTCGCTATTCTGACGCCCGTATTCAGTTGGTTTGAAGGCATGTACATGACCGTTGGCCTGACCCTTTACGACTTCATTGCCGGGCATGATGCCTTTCCAAAAGGAAGCTGGCTCAGCCGGGCGCAGGCGCTCGAAAAAAGCCCGAAGCTGACGCAGCAGATGCACAGTGCCGTTCTCTACTACGATGGGCAGTTCAATGATGCCCGCTACGCACTGGCGCTGGCCCACTCCGCCGATGAAGCTGGTGCTGCCGTCCTCAACTACGTGGCTGTTACTGATTTTTCGCGCGAGAAAGGCCAGCTTAAAACCGCTACGGTGCAGGATCAATTGACGGGTGAGATCGCAACTATTCAGGCGAGTGTGTTCCTGAACTGTACCGGCCCTTATGCGGATAGCATCCGTCTATTGGCGAACCCCAAAATCAGCCCACGTATCCGGCCCAGCAAGGGCGTTCATATTGTATTGCCGCGCGAAACGCTCGAAAGTGATTACGCCATTCTGATTCCCAAAACCACAGATGGTCGGGTGGTATTTGCCATTCCCTTTGGCGATAAAGTGTTTGTTGGTACGACCGATAACGATTATACCGATCTGGCCAAAGAGCCGGTGCTGGAATCGGACGAGGTCGATTACCTGCTCGAAACCGTGCGGCCTTATCTTGCCAAAATGCCCGTTCGCGCCGATGTGCAGTCGGGTTTCGGGGGCATCCGTCCCCTGATCGTAAGTAGCCGCGCCGACACCAAAACCCTGCTCCGCGACCATGAAATCGAGCATGATGAAGAGTCGGGGCTATTGAGTTTGCTGGGTGGAAAATGGACAACCTACCGTCTGATGGCGCAGGATGCCATTGACCGGGTAGGGGAGGTGCTGAAAAAGACAGTGCCTGGCCGCACCGAAACGCATTACCTGATTGGGGGCGAAGGCTACCGGTTTGAGGACTGGGAAGTGTTGCAGCAGCAGTATGGATTACCCGCCGACGTGTGCCGGCAACTGATGAAAACCTACGGCAACCGCGCTGAAAAGGTGGCGAAGCTAACCGTCTCGCAGCCGGAACTAGCCGAAAAATTGGCCGCCCAACAGCCTTACATTCGGGCTGAAGTGATTTATCAGGTACGGGAAGAAATGGCCGTTACCCTCCGCGATGTGCTGGCCCGCCGGTGGCGCCTTGAACTGGCCGACTGGCAGTTGACCGCCCAAATCACTCCGCAGGTTGCCGACTTGATGGCCACAGAACTGGGCTGGAGCGATACCTACCGGCTGGAACAGGTACAGAGCTACCAAAACTTACTCGCGTCATTTGCCAAACAGGCTGGTATCCCTTCGGGTCAGGAAAAAGTAGCGGTAACGGACTAATATTGGGGTTCGCCCGTAATTTAGCGCATAAACCTATAAGCCTCCCTTTTCCCAGGGTATGGCTCCACCTTGGCGCGTGTGCTCGCGCATGAGTTTTTCCAGACGTCTGAATTCCTCTGGCCGGTCGGTTGCCCGGTTGGCTTTTTCCTGTGGATCGTCTTTCAGATTGTATAATTCCAGAGGGCTGTAGGGGCTATCCTGAAGCAATTTCCAATCCCCAAGCCGAACGGCGTCGATCGTTTTACCATTGTACTCGCTGCCACCTTCCCGCCGGATGTAGAAAAGTGCACGTTCAGGTGTCAGTGTTTGACTTGTTCCCCGCAGAATAGGTAAAAAACTTTGTCCGTCAATCGCGTGGCTGATCGTTGTGCCGGAAGCCTCGGCCAGCGTTGGAAACAGATCCATCAAGAGAAGCGGTTGCTGCGACTGGCTTTGCGCGGCAATTTTACCGGGCCAGACCACACAGGCCGGTATTCGGATACCTCCTTCATACATATGCCCCTTCCCGCTCCGAAGCGGCCCGTTATTTGCCCCGTCAAACAGCTTTCCACCGTTGTCGCTGACAAACACGATCAGCGTATTTTCGTAAAGACCTTTTGCGCGTAAGGTTTGAATAACTTGTCCAATTCCATCGTCCATGTGTTCGATCAGGGCCGCTAGTTTGGCGCGTTTCTCACTGATGCCCGGCTGACGTGCTTTCACCTTTGCCAGCCAGTGAGCAGGGGGCTGAATGGGATCGTGCGGGGCGTTGTAGGCCAGATACAGAAAAAAAGGATTTGGTTTACCCGCCCGTTGCTGAAGATAATCCGCTGCCCATTGGGTAAACAGGTCGGTGGCGTGTCCCTGCGGATTAATCGTCTGCCGGTTGAGCCGCATGTAGTTCTGGTTGTGGCGCAGATGGGTGTAATAGTCGTCCATCATATCCCCTTCGAAGCCGTGAAACAGGCCGAAACCCCGATCGTTGGGTAAGTTGGGCGATTCGAGACCCAGATGCCACTTGCCGATCAACGCCGTATGGTATCCGTTTTTCTTCAATAGCGATGGCAATAGAACGGCCGTTGGAGACAAATATCCCCAGTTGTCATCGGGCATGGTTCGGATAACTCCCGGTACGCCTACCTGCTCGGGGTACCGTCCGCTGAGCAGGGCCGCCCGTGACGGGGAACAGACCGACGAGTTCGCGTAGAAATGGCTAAACCGCATCCCCGCCCGAACCAGCGAATCAACATGGGGCGTCCGGATATCGGGAGCCCCGTAACAGCTCAAATCGCCGTAACCCAGATCATCCGCCAGAATGAGCAGAATGTTCGGTTTTTTAACCGAAGAATTTGTTTGGCCAATTACCCAAATCGGTTGGCAGAACAGGATGAGGAACAGAAGGAGTGTAGGCTTCATACAGGCGAAAAAAGCTGACATACCCAGCTTCTACCCATAAGGACTTCTATTGTAATACCGATCCGTCCCGGCCGGCCGTATATCTACTGTGATGTCAGGTTGAAGAACCTGACGCCACTAGTGGGTGGAAGCAAAAAAAGATACCAAATAAAATTTGTTGCCTAACAATCTGATTGGACGGTTGTTAAAATGAGGTTAAAGAAAGTTTAAATAGTATTCCCATAGGAATACTTATTTTTGTACCCCAATTTAAATTTTTACTCAACTATGAAAACACTTGGTTACTTTTTAACAGTAATCTGGCTTGTTGTTTCCGGTAGTGTGCAGGCGCAGGATCAGCAGGTTACGGTTACGGGGAAGGTTGTCAACAAAGCGGATAAGCAGGGCCTTCCGGGCGTCAACGTTCTGGTGCGTGGCACAACAACCGGTACGGCTACCGATGTAGAGGGCAATTACAAGATCAACGCTCCGAGTGGTGCCGTGCTTCAGTTCAGCATGATCGGGATGACCACCCAGGAAATTCCGGTAGGCAATCAAACGACTGTCAACGTCGAACTCGCCGACGATGCCCGCGCCTTGCAGGAGGTCGTGGTAGTTGGTTACGGTACGCAGCGGAAGATCGACGTGACCGGCTCGGTGGCACAGGTGAAAGGCGAAGAGCTGGTGCGGCAACCGGTGCTGTCGGCCACACAGGCATTGCAGAGTAAAGTAGCCGGTGTGCAGATCATTAACTCTGGCGCACCGGGGCAGGCGCCCACCGTTCGGATTCGCGGCACGGGTACACTGCTAGGCGGGGCCGACCCGCTTTATGTGGTCGACGGGATTATTACCGAAGACATTCGCAACATCAACACCTCCGACATTACCTCCGTCGATATTCTGAAAGATGCTTCGGCAACGGCTATTTACGGGGTTCGGGCGGCCAATGGCGTGGTGCTGATTACGACCAAACGGGGGAAGTCGGGAGCACCAAGTATCAATTACGATGCGTACTTCGGTATTCGAACACCCGCTTTTCGGGTCAAGATGGCCGATGCCCAGTTGTTCACCCAGTACAACAACGAAGCCGTTCGGTACGACGACCCGACGGCTACGCTGCCCTTCGATCCAACGGCTACCAACGCAGCTAACACAGACTGGTTCAAAGCCATCACCCGAACGGGTTTCCAGCAGAACCACTCGTTGTCGGTTAGTGGCGGCTCTGAAAAAACGACCTACCTGTTCAGCGCGGGCTATTTCACCGAGAAAGGCATTCTAAAAGGCACGGACTACAACCGCCTGACCCTGCGTCTGAATAACGAATACACGCTCTCGCCGGTGCTGAAGCTGGGCCATAGCCTGAGTCTGGCGAACGACAATTCGGACCTGACAGGCACTTCGGACCCGGCCATTCCCAGCACAACGGCCTATTCGGCGTTCACGAATGCCTACAAACAGGCTCCGGTGGTACCTGTTCGAAACGCCAACGGTACTTATGGGTTTACGCCCCGCAACAACGTAGCGAATCCCGTTGCCCAACTGGATTACACCAACTACAACGCGAAAGGGTTGCGTTTGCAGGGGTCATTCTACGGTAACTTAACGCTGCTGAAGAAGATTACGGTACTCTCGAACTTCGGGATTGAGAGCAATGCCAACCGGGCATACACCTACAATCCGGTTTATCAGGTATCGGCTAACCAGCGCAATCTGACAAGTTTATTGAACGTTGGCCGATCGACCAGCTCCCGCTGGCTCTGGACCAACACGGCCGAGTACAGCAACACCTTTGCGAAACAGCACACCGTAAAAGTGCTGGGCGGGTATGTGGTTGAGCGGTTCCAGAACAATATTCTGCAATCGGCCCGGCAGGACGTGCCGCCCCAGTCGAACTATTATTATCTGAATACGGGAAATGCCTCAACCGCAACGAACAGCGAAGTGGGAAGCATTCAAACCCGGCAGTCGTACATTGGTCGGGTCAACTACAACTTCGCTGACCGCTACCTCTTTACGGGTACCGCCCGGTACGATGGGTCGAGCAAGTTCCCGACCAACAACCGCTGGGGTTTCTTCCCTTCGCTGGGAGCGGGCTGGGTCATCAGCGAAGAACCGTTTCTGCGCGGCAAAACGCCGTTCGATCAGTTGAAAGCGCGGGTAAGCTGGGGTAAAACCGGTAACGATCGCATCGACCCGAGTGCCTTCCAGTACACCATTGCTAGTGGGCTTGATTACGCCCTCGGCCCAAACCAAACCTTACAACAGGGCCGAACAATTACCAACCTGATCGACCCTAATCTGCGTTGGGAAGTAACGACTGGTACGGACATTGGTCTGGAGTTTGCCATGGCCAACAACCGCCTGACGGGTGAATTTACGTACTATAACAAATTCACCAGCGACGCGCTTTTTCAGCGGCCCATTGACGCCATTTTTGGCGATGTCGACGCAGCTTACCTGACCAATGCGGCCAGCGTTCGGAACCGGGGGTTTGAATTTGCCCTGAACTGGCGCAACAACTCGACCAGCGGCTTCAACTACAACATCGGCGCAAACGCAACAATTAATAAGAACCGGCTGGAAGATGTACAGGGCGGCTTGCCCATTAACGAAGGCGGCATTGGTAACGGGCAGTACACTACACGCACGGCAGTAGGTCAGCCCGTGGGTAGTTTCTGGGTGTGGCAAACCGATGGTATTTTCCAGACGCAGGAGCAGGTAAATAATACAGCAGCCAAAATTCAGGGTACCAAGCCAGGCGATTTCCGCTATGCCGATCAGAACGGCGATGGCGTTATTGACGACAACGACCGTGTGTTTGTGGGGTCATATCAGCCTAAACTGTACTTCGGTGTAAACGGCGGATTCACCTATGGAAACTTCGATTTCTCGACCGACTGGTATGCGAACATTGGCAATAAAGTGTACAACGGCAAGAAGGCACAGCGTTTTGGGAACGAGAACATCGAAGCTTCCCGCGCCGACCGCTGGACGCCCACCAACCCCAGCAATACCGAACCACGGGCCAGCAATTCGGTCCCTATTTCGTCGACCTATTACGTTGAATCGGGCTCTTTCTTCCGGATCAACAACGTGACGCTGGGCTACACGTTGCCTAAAGACTTGGTATCGTCGCTGAAAGTGAGTCGGGTACGGTTTTATGTAACAGCGCAAAACGCCCTGACAATCAAAGCCTTCTCGGGCTATACCCCCGAATTGCCCGGCAGCAATCCGCTGAACGCGGGTATCGAGTTGGGTACCTATCCGGTAACATCGGCCTATCTGGCTGGTTTGAACATTGGCTTTTAAGTAAACAACGAGATGAAAACCTTTCATAAACTCATTACATACACCTGCATTGGTGGTCTGGTGATTGCCAGTGGCTGTTCCAAGTCGTTCCTGGATGTGCCACCCCAGGGACAGCAAACTCCAACGGATTTCTTTTCGAGCAATGCCGATGCGGCTACGAGTCTCGTCAACGCCATTTATTCCAAGATGGTCGACTGGAATTTCCATTCGTTTTCCTGGAATGGCCTCACGAGTATTGCTTCGGATGATGCCGACAAAGGCAGCTCGCCGGGTGACACCGGTACGGATAAAGATCAGTTGGACAACTTCACCTTTACGCCCTCCAGCATTTCGTTCAACGAGGTTTGGGGTGGTCAGTACGAAGCCATTGCCCGTGCCAATCAGGCACTGGATAACCTCCCGGCGCTGACGATTAATGACACGCTGAAGAACCGGCTCATTGGCGAAGCCAGTTTCCTGCGGGCGTATTGCTATTTCAACCTCGTTCGCTCGTTTGGCGGGGTGCCGCTAATCGTCAAAGTGGCTGACCCAACCAACGCCAGCGACATTCAGCAGGGTCGAGTGCGGGCTACGACAGCACAGGTATACACCCAGATTGAAACAGATCTGGCAACGGCCGTCGCTAATCTGCCTGAGAAATCGCAGTACAACGCGGCCGATTTGGGCCGGGCTACTAAAGGAGCTGCTAAAGCGCTGCTGGCTAAAGTGTCCATGTACGAAAAGAAGTGGAATGTGGTGCTGCAACTGACCGACGAGATCATTGCTTCGGGTCAGTATTCATTGCAACCCAACTACGGAGAACTCTGGCGCGAATCGTCGGAGAACGGTGTCGAGTCGATCTTCGAGATTCAGGGCCGGGGTGTTACGCCTAATAAAGGTGTTCAGGGTTATTTCGAGTCGCAGGGCGCACGGGGTGAAAATGGCTGGGGCTGGGGATTCAACACGCCCTCCGAAAATCTGGTGAAAGCCTACGAAACCGGCGACACCCGTAAGGATGGGACCATCATCCAGCGTGGCATGACTCTCTGGGATGGCCGGGTTGTGAGCCCGAATGCCGAAAATCCGTATTACAACATGAAAGCGTACGTGAGCTTCACCAGAGAGACAAACAACGGTGATACCTGGGAAACCAGTAAAAACGTTCGTATTCTGCGTTATGCCGAAGTGTTGCTGATGAACGCCGAAGCCGCCAACGAACTCGGCCAGCCGACCAAAGCGCTGACAGCCTTAAATCAGGTCCGGACACGGGCGCGGGGTGGCCTCGCTACAGCCTTGCCAAACGTAACGACAACCGCTCAGGCTGGTTTGCAGCAGGCTATCTGGAACGAGCGCCGGGTGGAATTGGCGTTTGAGCACGACCGCTATTTCGACCTGGTTCGGCAGGGACGGGCAGCGGCTATTTATCAGGCCCTCGGCAAAAACTTTGTAGCGGGCAAACACGAAGTTTTCCCCATTCCCCAGCCGCAGATTCAATTGAGCGGTGGGCAGTTGACCCAGAATCCGGGGTATTAGGGGTTTGCTCTATTGGTGCTGACCACCCCCCAACCCCCTCCTTGAAAAAAGGAGGGGGCTTTTTAACGAGGTACTTTTTTTCCACAATCCATTATGATCAATTCGGCCCTTTAAGCGAGTATAGATCGTAACGAAGCCCCCTTGCTCTAGTTCCTCCCCTTTTTTCAAGGGGAGGGGTTGGGGTGGGGTAAGATCCCTCTATGAAACAACTCCTTGCCATTTTCATCACCTGTTCCAGCCTCTCCATCGTCTGCTGCCAGCCGAAGCCACAATCAGTAACGCCGGCACCAACGGCGTTTAGCCTATCCGGCTCCGACAATACGTTTCTGGACAGCTTGCAACGCGATACGTTTCGCTATTTCTGGGAAACGACCAATGCCGAAAACGGGCTGGTTCCCGACCGGGCACCGTCCAATTCTTTCGCCAGTATTGCCGCCGTGGGTTTTGGTCTGACATCGTATCTCGTCGGGGTGGAGCGCGGTTATGTAACGCGGGTGCAAGCCGCCGAGCGTACGCTGAAAACGCTCCGTTTCTTCGCCAACGCGCCCCAGTCCGACAAGGCAACGGGTGTAGCAGGCTACAAAGGGTTTTTCTATCATTTTCTGGATATGAAAACCGGCGAACGCTTTAAGCAGGTCGAACTCTCAACCATCGACACGGCCCTGCTGCTGGGTGGTATTCTGAGCGCACAAAGCTATTTCGATCAGAACAACGCCGTTGAAACGGAGATACGCCAACTGGCCGATCAGATTTACGGGCGCGTCGACTGGGTCTGGTTTCAGAATAACAACGGTCCGGCGTCCCGGCCGTTTGTGTCTATGGGCTGGCACCCGGAGTCGGGCTTTATCAAAAGCGACTGGACGGGCTACAACGAAGGGATGCTGCTGTACGTGTTAGCCCTCGGCTCGCCTACGCATGCCGTTGGCACCGACGTCTGGGCGGCCTGGACCAAGTCGTACCCCTGGGCAACGTTCTACGACCAGACTCACGTGAACTTCGACCCGCTCTTCGGGCATCAGTACTCGCACGTCTGGATTGATTTTCGGGGGATAAAAGACGAATACATGCGGGGTAAAGGCATCGACTATTTCGAGAATTCGCGCCGGGCTACCTACGCCAACCGGGCGTATTGTGTAGCCAATCCGGGCAAATGGCAGGACTACAGCCCGACCATCTGGGGACTTACCGCCTGCGACGGCCCCAGCGATACCCTGGTGAACGGTAAGCAGTTTTTCTCGTACCGGGCGCGGGGAGCAGCCAGCACCCAAATCGTGGACGATGGCACCATTGCGCCCACGGCTGCGGGTGGGTCGGTGGCGTTTGCGCCGGAAATCTGTGTGCCTGCTTTGCGGGCTATGAAAGCAAAATACGGGTCGAAGCTGTACGGCAACTATGGTTTTCGCGATGCGTTCAACCCAACTTATCGCTATCCGGCTCGCGTAGCCAATGGCTCTACGCAGAATGGCTGGTTCGATGTGGACTACCTTGGTATCGACCAGGGGCCGATCCTGCTGATGGCCGAAAATATGCGCTCGGAGTTCGTCTGGAAACTGATGCAGAAGAATCCCCACATTAAGCGTGGACTGATCAAAGCCGGGTTTACCGGTGGCTGGCTGAACTGATAAACGAACTCATTTCACTTCTCGACTCCCTATCCGAAAGGCTTACTCGCGTCTGCTTTTTGGGTGGGGAGTTCCTGATTTACAGAGAAACCAGTTTAAACTTTTCTAAAATAGGTTGAAAGGTGGCTTTGAGGCTGTAGTACCGACCGGGACGGTCGGTACTACAGCCTCAAAGCCACCTTTATTAATAGAATCAAAACTTTAAACAGGTTCGAGGCCAAATAGTCAATAAACCCGCCCACAACCGAACATTTGGCTTTGGATGGGGTTGAAACAGGTGCGACGTCAACGTCTCAAGGGTCGTTTTCTCTGGCCAAATTCATCAGCGTTATGGAACAATCTTCTCACTCACGTCGCCAGTTCATTCACCAGATGGGGGCGGCATCGGTCATACTTCCCGGACTGTCTGTACTGGGCCTGCAAAGCTGCGGGGGCAAAAGCGATCAATCAACGGCCGAGTCCGCAACGTCTACCACAACCACCGATGGCTCAACCCGTAAGCTGGGGGTTGCGCTGGTGGGGCTTGGCCAATACAGCGAAGGTCAATTGGCACCCGCGCTGGAAAAGACGACCAACTGCCGACTGGCGGGTATCGTAACGGGCACGCCCGATAAAGCCGAGACCTGGAAAAAGAAGTACAATATTCCCGACAAGAATATCTACGACTACAAGACGTTCGATAAAATCGTCGACAACCCGGACATCGATATTGTGTACGTGGTGCTCCCAAACTCCATGCACGCCGAATACACGATTCGGGCGGCTAAAGCGGGCAAGCACGTTATCTGCGAAAAGCCGATGGCCATGAATGCGGAAGAATGCCAGCAGATGATCGACGCCTGTAAAAAGGCCAATCGACAACTATCAATCGGTTATCGGCTGCACTTTGAGCCCCATAATCAGGAAATGATGCGGCTGGGTCAGGAGGAAACGTTCGGAAAAATAAACCGGATTGTGGCCGAGAATGGGCAGGTTCAGGATGAAAGCTCGCCCTGGCGACTGGGCAGAGGAGTAGGCGGGGGTGGCCCCTTACGCGATGTAGGTGTATACTGCATACAGGGAGCCGTTTATACCAAAGGCCAGATTCCCATTGCCGTTACGGCCCGGAAACACCCGGTTACGGATGCCGAAAAGTTCAGCAAAATAGAAGAGGGCATGGATTTCAGCCTGTACTTCCCGGACGGGACCATAGCCGCCTGCAAAGCCAGTTTCAACGATAAATACAACAAGCTGCGGGCCGAAGCCGCCAAAGGCTGGTTTGAACTCTCCCCGGCTTATGCCTATTCCGGCCTGGAAGGGAAAACAAGCGAGGGGAAAATGGACATTGAAAATGTGCCGCAACAGGCGCATCAGATGGATGCCTTTGCCAATTGTATCTTACAAAATAAACCAACAACCGTACCCGGCGAACTGGGTAAGCGGGATGTCCAACTGATCGAAGCTATTTTCGAAGCCGCCCGAACCGGTCAGAAAGTACCGACGAAAGATGTCGTTCAGATACTCGATAAGTCAGTACTGACGGGGCAGGGGGCATAGGGCTGAGGGGTTTGGGCATAGGGTTAGCTGGGTCAGGGACAAGCTATGTGCCTAACCCCACTCTGCCCCATGCCCCTTAAACCAGCGTAATATTGGCTCCTTTAAAAGCCGTGAGCAGCCGTTGCAGCAACTGGCTTTTAAGGGCCACTTCGGCGTATACGCTTGTCAGCCATACCTGCACCTTAAGGTCTACGCTGGCCCCGCCAATACCCGTGACGGTTACTTCTGCCGGTCGATTATGCAGGGTTCCCTCCAACTGACTTACTTCTTTATTTATGATCTCCTGAACGACGTCTAAGTCGGAGTCCAGGCTTACTTTCAGCGTAAATTCTGTTTTCAGGTAGGTATCACCCGATGTCCAGTTGACGAGCCGGTTGGATAATAAGTCGCCGTTGGGAATAATTACTTCCGAGCCTTGTGGGGTAATCATCCGGCTGGAGCGGATGCCAATGTCGCGAATCCGGCCTTTTTTATCAGCCAGTTCCACGTAATCGCCGATCTTGAACGGTTTCTCGAAAATCAGGATAACGCCCGATACAAAGTTGCTTACGATGTTCTGCATACCCAGGCCAATTCCTACGCTGAGCGCGCCCAGAACAACCGTAAACTTATCGACCGAAATGCCGGAGGTAGCGATAGCCAGTAATACCCCGGCAATAACGATCACCAGCCGAACCAGCGCCAGCACCGAACTTAGTTGCCCAATTTCTTCGGTTTCGCTAGGGAGCTGACTCTCGCCAAACAGGAGCCCGATGTTTTTCTGCAACAGGCTCGACAGGTAAATGATGATCGAGAACGACAGTACATTGCTCAGCGTAAATGTCAGGCTGCCAAACGAACGCGGTCTGGTGAGAATGTGATGGAGGATGTTAAAGACCGTATCGGCCGCACCGATGTTGATAAAAAAGACGATCAGCCACAACGTAACCGCTATAAAGGAAAGTCCTTTCCGGAACGACCGGCGGATGTGGTTGATGTTGACCCTGGAAAATAATCCCTCCGCACTGGTACTCAGGTTGATCTGTAAATCGAGCGTTTCCAGAATTACTTCGATAAAAGCACCCAGCGCCGTTAGCTGAATCAGCCCGATAACGGCGGTTATCCCAAACGTTTTGGCTAGGCTGATGCGCCCGAGAATATTGAGAATGATGGCCAGGATGTGGAGTATCATGTATAGGGTCGTCACAACCCGAACAACCCTGGCGCTGATGTGCTGGCGGGGTAACCGGCGGGAAAATACGATGCCGATATAGATAAAGCCGATGTTCAGGGCAATCAGGCCAAGGCGCATAAACAGCGGATCACCAACCAGCGCATTGGCAATCACCAGCAGCATGTACATGGTGCCAATCAGGAGCCACATCCGAAGCTCGTGCCGGGAAAACCGCGACCAAAATTGTACGGTGAGCACGATAAACAACAGAAACTGGGTAATCTCGACGTACAGCGAAGGCGATTGTGGCTCAAACAGGGGCGTCAGGTTGAGCAATACAATAAGCGTGGCAACCACCGGCAGTGGTTTCAGGTAGCTGAAACGCTGCGGGTTTATCTTCTGCCGTGGTGAAGGTCTTTGGGCTTTTTTGTAGTTGAAAAATACCCAGGCAAAGAACAAGCCGCACAGCATAATGAGCAGAATGCGGTTGTCCCAGGTGGCGGATACGAAATACGTGAATATTTTACTTTGTCCCTGAAAGCTTGATTGAAGGAGTGTGGGCAGATCGGCAAGCGACAGTGAAGCAGGGGCTTCCCACAAATAGGGGGCTCCTTTCTGAAATGTATTTTCCGATGATTTCTGTAGCCGGTCGTTGATCGCCGTTTGCAGGTTGCTAATCGTTAAATAAGTGCCTGATACATCGGCCAGCAAACGACTTACTGTGTCCAACTGGGCACTGGTTCGGGTGCCTGCATCCTGCAACTGAAATTTAATACTCCTGAGCTGGTCGGCATATAGCTTCCTGTCGGTCGTGTCGTTTCCATTTATTGTCAATAATGAATCGGTGCTCAGGGCAAGCACCTGGTCCAGGTTTGATTGTAAGTAATTGTTCGATTTGGAAAGCGTTGTTCGCCAATCGGTCAGTTTTTTCAGTCCATCATTCAGAATCAGGCTGTAGTTGACCAGGTTTTTGGTGTCGACTTCTTTGCCATGAGCCCGCATGTCGGCGGCAATAGGGGCGAGGTTCGCTTTTACATCCGCCAGCCCCGATCGTATCCGGGAGATACCGTACCTGCGTTTGTTGGCCGCTTTGATCTGGGAAATGACGGACTGAGCCTTCTGAATTTTAAATAAAAGCGTATCCGGAATGGCTTGAGACACCCGTGTCTCGCTCGTGGTGTCCGTATCCTGAGCCATTGCGGGAACCGTTACACTCTGAAAAAGGACGAGTACGAGTAATAAATTAGTGATTTGCCTGATAAACATAGAATCGCAAAAGAATAGGCAGGCGAGCAGGTTTAATACGCGAACGTGTCGCCTAGCCAAGTGTTATCCTTTTGTTAAAACTGCCCGTTGGCGCTTATGTTAGATCGATAAGGTTTATGGTTTTAGCTGGAACAGAATCACTACGCTTTCTCCGCCAGCGTCGACAGGGTTATTTAAAAACATATTCGCCAGCTTGTGAAGTAGTATTGATTTATTTACTTATAGAAACGAAATTTTATTAAATGTTAACAATAATTAGAATAGTAATAGATTGACATTTGGTATTATTAAAATAAATTCATATAATTAATGAAATGACGATTATTTTACAAAGGCTTTACACGCAAGGTGCAAGGTCTTTACCTTAATTGGCTGTTGTGCTATTTACTCCTCGATTTCTGGTAACAATTCTTTCCGTTCTGTTTTTTTTGTTCCTGTTGACGCTATGGCATCGAACGCCAACGGGCGACGATGCCTGGTTCGCCGAGCAATCGTATTGGTTACAAAAAGATGGACTGATTCGCTCCGAGTTTTTTAGAGGTACTCTTGGCTGGGAAAATCAATTGCTGGTTAGCCACAAACTGTTTCTGCTTTTCGGCGCTGGATTAATTAAGTTATTTGGCTTTGGCCTGCCAACCGTTCAATTTGTAGGGTTGATTCCGTTTGTAATTATCCTTGTCGAAATCACAGCTTATATCCGCCAGAAGAATAAACTAAATCCGCTTTATTTTATTTTCCTGGTTTTGATCCTGATCTTTTCGAATCGATTGTTGATCAGATTGAGCTTTGAAAACCGTCCTGAACTGATGCTGGCGGCATTGGGCTTCGGTTCATTTTTGTGCCTTAAGCCCGGGAGTCATCCACTGCGCAGTGCTGCGCTTGCCGGCTTATTAGCTGGCCTAGCCATGCTGTGCCATCTTAATGGGGTCATCTACCTGATTGCCGGTGCGGGTACTTATCTGTACACCCGTCGATTTAAAGAAGCCGTTCTCTTTTCAATTGTGGGAGGGTTGACCCTGTCAGGGTACTTCATTGACATTGTACAGGCAAAAGATGGATTCTCAATCTGGTATTATCAATTTCGCCACGATCCAGCTACCCAAACTGCTTTTGGCTGGCATTCCAAGTTGGTGGTCATGCTTACTTTTCCCAAAATGTTTTTTGAATCTCCCGAACAGGCTGCCTTATCTGGCTTGTTGGTATTCATGCTTTGGCACCAGCGCCGGTTTATCCACCAGTTACCCCGTCTGATAAAAGTATATCCGATAATTCTGCTGATTTCGTTCTGGATCATTACAAAGCATGGTTCCGGGAGTTACATGCCTCTCTTTATGCCGTTTATGCTGGTTATTCTGTATGAGCTTTACTACAGCAATCCATTCATGAGTTGGGGATTACGAAGCGTCCTGGCTGCGTATTTCATTATTGGCCTTTATGGGACTGTAGAAATAATTTACAGGAATTACGCCCTCGGTAGTTTGCCGGTAGCCTACCAGAAATTACGTCCTTACATTCCCGGCAACGCGACAGGGTTGGTGCCGCTTACGTTTTTCTTTGACGAGTACGACCAGTACCCCCGCTTATTGTGTCACGAGAATTTCATCAATTACTCTACACAACAGGATGATTTGCCCGTCTGGGCAAATCATCACAAAGCCGATTTTATACTTCTTGACTACGTATACAGACCGGAAGCGTTCTACCCAAAACCAGGCACTACCACGCTACCCTTCTATAAATTAACGTATTATGACGGCCGATTTGCTGTGTACTCGCATAACCGTCGATAAGTATTGACAAACCATCATAGCGCCTGCAATTTGTTAACCAGCGTACTATCGCCAATAGGGCATTTCGGCAGCCGTAAACAGGAGCTTGCGGTTTGAGGAGACGCTTTGCCCCGTGCTAAAGTTCAGGTCCAGTGTATACACGGAGCGTACCCCGTTGCCGGTGTTATCGGTATTTGTAAAAATGAGCTGCGCACCGTTGGGTGAAAAACGAGGGTCGATGTCGTTAGTCCCGGCAGGTTTACCCGAAGCCCCCGTACCCGACGAACTTTGACTGGACGATAAACTGATGATTCCGTTCGTATTCAGATCGAGCAGATAAAGCCGGGCATCGAGCTGGCGACCCTGTTCATTCATGAAGTTGCTTGAGTCGGCCGAGAACACCAACCGGCGGCCATCAACCGAAAAGGCAGGATTCCCAACCCGGGCCGACCGCTGGCTATAGACCAGCCTGGATGCTGAGCCATCGGCCTGGAAGGTCGTAATTTCATTGTCATACACACTGGTGCCGGTTGTCCGGGCGGCTATCCGGTTGCCCTGCGGAGTCCAGTCGCAACCGGCAAACACCCGCCCACCGGATGCCTGGCTTACCACGCGCAACCCGGTACCATCGGTACGAACGGCATACAGACGGTCGTTGCTCGGGTAAAGCAACTGGGTACCATCCGGCGACCAGCTGAACGACAGGTCTGTCTGGTACAAACCGGCAATGGGTACCGTAGTAACCTGACGAATATTGGTGCCGTTGGCATTCATGACATACAAATGCAATTCGGTATTTACGTTTGAAATAAACGCAATCTGTTGTCGGTTCGGGCTGGCCACGGGTCGCCAGTTGCTGCCGTCGCGGGTAAGTTGAACGGTCTGTCCGGTTGCGCTGGCGGAAAAGATCTGGTATTGACCGTTGGTTCGGCGCGCAAAAAAGAAGCTGTAGTCGGGTACTTCACCAATCCTGAATGACCAGATCGGGCCATTGACGGTATTGACTTTGTCCTTTACGATCACCTGCCACAGATAGGTGGTGTTATACTCCAGAGCCGACACGTTCAGGGTGTCAACGGTGAGCCCCGTAAAGGAGGCCGTGGGCGTGGCGCTTCCTCCTTTAAACAGCAATACATCATACGTAAGGCTATCCCGATTAGGGTCGGTAGCGCTCCATTTGAGCGTGGCTGTCGTTGATTGCAGGGTTGTATTGGTGGCAGGCGATACCAGCGTGGGAGACGTTGGTGGCCTGTTGAGCGCGGCATCTTCCGTTACTAAAATGGTTACCAGCGCAGAGGCATCGGCCGTGGCCGAAACCGTGCCTATACCCGTTCCGTAGTTGGCTTTGGCCACCTGAATGGTATAACTACCAACCAGAACGCTATCAAACCGAAAATAACCAGACGAGTCCGTTGAAATAACCCGGCTGGTGGGCGACAAGGTTACGGTAGCATTCCGAACGGGTTGCTGCGTGGTGCTGTAAAGAACCCGTCCCCGAACGCTGGTGAGTTGAACCGGGGTAACGAATGTTTCTTCATTGCAACTCCAGAGGCCAATCAGGGCAGCCGCCAGAATGGTTAAATAGATAAAGTATTTCATTAGAAATTTTGAGATCTGTGGCTAATCGCAGTGGATAGACTCGTTACTTATTGGTTACCGGTTGTTGAGGGGTGAGTGGCTTGACCTTAGGTGGGGAGAACCGGCCAATATGGAAAACCACGCCCAGTGTTCCCCGCAGGTAGTAGTCGTTACGGGTGCCAGCCACTCTGCTGTCGAGGGCATCTGTAAAGGGCTGGTTGTAAGACAAGGTAGAGCGGAACCCGATTACCTTGCTTGGGGAAAACTGCACCCCAACTCCTCCCTGCGCTTGTAAGTAACTGGCTCCCTGCCACTGGAAGGGCGATGAACCACTTTGCGAAACAGCACCGGCACCCGCAAATAGCAGGGACGTCCAGCGTTGATAGGGTGTTAGCCGAAAAATAAGGTTGCCTTCCAGGGAGGTGATGTTCTTCGAAAAAGCACCTTCACTGGCCAGAACGCCGGTGGCTCCGTTCACCTGAACGCCAAAAGCGGGCGTAATATGAAAGTCTACGGAGGCACCATAACTGCCTTTGATGGTATGGCGTGCGTAGTCGCCATAATACCGCATGGCACCGGCATAGGCTTGTACGCTCAAAAACGGCGGGGCTACTTCGGAGCGTATGCCATACACATCCGTTTCGCTCATTACGGTTTTCTCTTTCTCATAATCTTTAACGACGGCCTGCATGGCAGCAGTCTGGTTATCGGCTGCGGACCATAGCCCATCCCGCACACCTTCGATAATCAGGCCCTGAACGGCTTTTTCGATGGCCTCTGTAACGGCCAGCTGGCCTGGTTCGGTAGTGGTCAGGCCAGTCTCGGTTTCGAGGAGCCGTTTAAAGGTCACGTAGCGAAACAAACTGGCGTTAACCGTTTGCGACAGAATGGTTTTGGAGGTGTAGATCGTTTTGAGAATCTTTCCTGATTTTGTGGACACAGCCCGCAGATAGACCGTTACCCGGTCTTGGCGATACTGCGTTGACCCCCCGGCGCTAAAGTACTGGAGACCGCCACCGCCGGTTATGATATTGGCATCGTACGAAACAACGCCACCTTCCAGAATTATACCGGCAAACAGCAGGGGAGGCAGGTTTTCACCCTCTTTATATTGAGCTACGCTGGAGCGTACAATCTTTCGTTCATTGAGCAGATTGCTAACGTTTTCGCGCTCAATGGGCAAAAACCAGCCACTCTCTTCCAGCGCTTTTAGCAGTATGTTGGTAGTTCCCTGGGTAACCGCAGTCGAGAACGTAGAACCCGCTTCTATTTGCTTGTATTGGCCCGTTAAGTCCCGGAATTTATAAACGGCAGTGATGATTTTTTCTTTGGCAACCGGCAATCGGTGTAAGTCCGCCGTAACCGGTGTTTCTTCTCCCAAACGAGCGCGACGAGCCTTCGTTGGTTGAAAGAAAAAAGCGGTACACCCCGATAAAACGCCCACCAAGCCAGTCAGCATAAGAAGCTGGATAGCTTTGGATAAAAGTACTTTCATTGTGTGAAGTAAGAGGAAAAAGAGGAAGTAATGCTATACTACGCTACGCAGTTGCCGGGTCCGGCAACTGCTACACAAACGATCAATAATAGGGTATGGTAATGGAGGTTTCTCCGCCCTTTCCATCAACAATCCGGACAACAACGCCACTGGAGCCATTGCTGATATCAACCTGGTAATCCCCAAATTTATACGTGCCGGGTTTAAGGGTTCCCTCACCAAACTGAGAGCCAACCAAACTACTGGTAATGCGACTCAACAACTGACTTTGGAGAGACTGAGCAAAGGAATTCAACGAGCCGGTTTGCGATAACGAATTCGCCGTACGGGCCGTTGCGGTGGGGTCAGTGGTGCGGTCCTGCGCCTGGGCGGAACTTAACATCCACGAATAATTAAACGTATTACCCCCAAAATTTGGATTGTTGGGGTGGTACACAAACGACTGAGCGGAGGAGTAACCGGCCAGAAAAACCACGAAAAGAATAGTAAATAGATGTGTTTTCATGTTGGGTAAGAGAAATGTAATTCATTAAAATACGCCGGTCCCCTTTTGGTCATCGTTTTCGAGGGAGCGTTGAACTTCCTGATAATTAAGTACATATTGGTTAATTACCTCGGCGGCATTGAAGGCATACAGTTCAAGCACTTCCTGCCGAATCTGGACATAGTTCTGCCAAACCAACTGGTCGTTGAGTGATACGGAAATAATGCTCGTACCGGCACCTAGAGCGGGTAGCTCGTCAATTGTGACCACAAATGCATTAATATCTAACTCTACATTTGGGGTTATTTTGAGGGTAGTGTCGGCCGGAAAAACGGGTGCAATGGTCTTTGGTAGCTCGGCATAATGGCGGAAGAAAGCTTCGTAAAAATCACGGCCTATTTTCGAGCGGGTATTATCCAGCAACAGCGTTTCAGTACCTTCTTCCGTGATCACCGCTTCGTCCATAGTCCCTTCTTCCAGCTTCCCTTCCAGATCGGGGTCCTGTGCCCAGCCTGCAAAACTGACCAATGTCAAACAAACCAGTAGTAGTTCCTTTAGCCGTTGCATACAGTTTAGTAATTGGTACTGTTAGATATTCCGGTTTGTGTTTAGTTAATTGGTTGAATTCTAATCTAATGTAAAGATTTATATGCTTAAAGAGTTACAGAAGTTTACTAATAACTAGTATCTGTAAGATAAAAATACCAAGTCTTTTTTGATTAGTCACATACTGGCTAAGTAAATACACTAGGAATCGATTAAGTGGTATATCATGTTAAAGGGTACTTAACTAGTTACTTATGAACCCTGTGGGGGGAGGGATGTCAACTAAAGTGTGGGTATCAGGTGACTGCTATTGATTGTAGCATTTTCTTTTCTCGAAAGTTCTCCTCTTAATCACACGTAAGCCGCTCCAGATAGAGCGGCTTACGTGTTAAACTGTACTCATGAATGCGAATGGCCCGTTAAGGGGCAACACCCGTTTGAACCACAGAAGCAGAATTGCCTGAACCGAACTGTGAAATGGTTGCGGTATTCGGCAGACCCGATTGGGTTACGCTCAGCATGTTCATACTTCCGCTCTGAACCAGAATGGCTGTCTGACTGTCATCGCTCTGAGATACCATTAATGTGTTGTCATCACCGATCTGCCGCAGCGTAGTCAGATTGGTGTTACCTGTTTGGGTAATGTCAATCGAGTTGCCTACGCCATACTGTGGAGGCAGAACATAGCCGCCATTGGCCAAAACCCGGTTATTATCTCCCGTCTGAACGGAGGTAAATGTGTTCTCACTACCACCATTACGGAAAACTCCCGATTTGTTGCTGTTACCCGTTTGGGTGATACTGGCCGTATTTCCACTGCTGAAGTAATCCTGAATCTGACCGTCGTTGCTGTTGCCTACCTGAATAATGGTGCTGTTATTCGTATTACCAATTTCCTGAATAAAGGCATTGTTCGAATTACCGGTCTGCGACATGAACGCTACGTTGTTATCGCCTAGCTGTTGAAGACCTACTGGACCCCCTCCGTTGTCATTATTGCCTATGACGTTGTTATTACCAGACTGAAAGACTTCTGCGTCGTTGCCGTTGCCGGTCTGAGTTGCCAGAAAGGTGTTCTCGGTACCTCCTGCCTGAGCCATTCTGATTACGTTGTCATTACCAGTCTGGTCAATCGTGGCTACGTTAAACGTACCATACTGTGGGGGTAATATATAAGCACTGGTAGCCAGAACCTGGTTACGATCACCGGTCTGCGTTGTTGTAAAGGTATTGTTCGAGCTGCTCGTCGTGTGGAACACACCTGATTTGTTATCATTACCAACCTGGGTAATGGTCGACGTATTCATGTTCGACGCCGAGAAGTCAATCGCCTGTCCATCGTTGCCATTGCCCGTCTGCGAGATAGTCGTTGTGTTCATATTACCCCGCTGATAAATGAAGCCGTTGTTGCTGTCTCCACTCTGAGTGATCGTACCGGCATTCGATGTTCCATTTTGCTGCAGCCCGCTTGTTCCAAGATTATTGTCGCTTTGGCCAATGGTATTGTTATTGCCAGTTTGGGTAATGGTACCGGTGTTTAAGTTGCCGGTTTGGATCGTACCTGCACTATTACCGTTACCTGACTGGGATAAGGATATAGTGTTTTGTGCAAAAGACGCTGTTGCCAATGCAAGCAGCGCAATACCTGATAAAATATACTTTTTCATGATTTGAGAGGTAATGGTTAAAATTAAGAATTGGTAAAGGTCTTAGCGCTCACGGCGTTGCATTTCGTAATAGTGCGGATCTCGTAAGGGGTTCGGTTTTAGGTATGAATTTGTCTGGGTTGAGGTTGTGGATAGATGAAAAGGTTGAGTTTATATGGTGAAAAATGATTTAAATTTGATTGTGTTGCGTAACAAAAGAACCAGGTGTGTTTAGCAACATAATCAGAAAAGAAACTGATGTTAGTAATGAAATTGGGACTCCGTAAATGACAATCGGACACTAGCTAAAATTACACGTGAGTGACTTTTTCAATCCATACGCTAATCAGTTTAACTCACTTAGCCAGGTATTTAAATTGCTTATTTTCGGGGGCCTCTATAAAGTAATTTTTTGATGGGTCAAAGCTAATAGCAACCTTAGTGAAAATCAATATTTCTTTGCGGTCCAGGGCCTAGGCTTAGAGATGATTATTCGCTTTTGTTAAATATTCAAATTAGAATATTATTAATGATGTCTATGTGTGCTATTGTTAATAAGTGTCTGACAATGAGTAAATAGTATTACTGATTCGACTATTTGTTCTTTTGTATAATAAGACTTTTCCGTGAAAAAATTTAATTTAAATCAATGAAATAGCCACTTTTTTTAATGCTTATATTTAGCGAATGGTAGTTATTTTTTCGGTTTGTTTTTTTAATGTAAAAATTGGAAACAAGGATATATGTATTGTTGAATTAAAAAATATTGGGTATCATAATTACTGTTTCTGTTGCCATTTTAGTTTCATTTTTTTTTAAACGTATATTTCTACTTTCGGTTTTAGTATAGATAATTTTATTTTTAGGTAATATATTTTTCAGGGAGCTATATTGTTTGCTTGTGCTTAGGCGCGATCGTTGATAAGTAATAAACGTAGACTAAATTTTTCTGATTTGTTTGTAGGTTTTACGGTTAGTGATTTTAGAAAGACAGGTATCTGCCAGGACATGACTTATTTAAAAAAGTTTGTTCAAGTGAGTGGATTTTTAGGTAGGTACTATCGAAACTAAAAACGTCATCCTATTGCAGATTTTCTCGTGCAATAGGATGACGTTATAAAAAAAGGTGTGGTAATTTACTATACCTATTATCTGATAACGGTCGCTATTTTTGTTTACTCTTCTTTCTTTCTTTCCTGTTGATTGAGGCTGGCCCTTGATAAACACTTATTGTATTGCCACCATTCGACTGGTTTATGATTGTTTCACCTGTACCTGACTGACTGGCGTCTACCGAATTTTGCGATCCGCTTGCATGCTGCGGGTCACTCCCCTGACTGATAGTGACCCTATTGCCGTTGCCCGACTGAGTAACGGTAGCCTGATTACCGTTACTCACCGCCGACTGGTTGATAACTGATGTATTTCCTGAACCCTGCTGCACAACAGTTACTTCATGAGCAGTGCCTTCCTGCGTGATGGTCGCTTTATTCTGAGCGCCTGCCGTTGCTCCACTCAGGGCGGCAAGTCCTACTAAAAAGAAGTTTTTCATAAAGAAAGGATCGTTTAAACGTGAGTCCTGGGGGCTTTCGGTCGTAAAATGACTCTAAATAGATAAAGCTAGTTGCCAATCATACTGATGCTTACCGTATTGCCGATACCAGTCTGCGCAACGGAAATGTTATGACCATTACCTATCTCCGAAAAGGTGATCGTATTGCCTGAGCCATTCTGCAGAATATTGGCAATATTGTCTGAACCAATCTGTGCTACGTTAGCGATGTTGCCACTGCTACCGGCTGCCTGCTCTATTGTCAGTCTGTTGTTTGTGCCTAACTGAAGAGCCGACGAGTTAAGGGATGCATCTGCATTGCGAACGATGTTGCCGTTACCGGTTTGTAAGATCGTCGCTACGTTTAAGTCGCCGGTTTGCTGCAAACGGGCCTGGTTTGAACTGCCCTCCTGATTTATGGTAGCCAGATTTGCATTCGAGTTCAAGGCTGAGGTTAAAATTCCCTGCACAATGGACGCAATGTTATCTCTCCCCCCGGCTATCAGGTTCTGACTGATGGTCGCTGAATTCCCGCCCAGTCCACCATCCGGCGCAGATTGTTGCTGTGTAATCGACGCCCTGTTGTTGCCATTGCTGAAAGCCCCCTGGTTGATCGTGGCGTTGTTGGCTATCGAGTTGATCGATTGGGTAATGGTGGCTATATCACTAACCCCGTTTTGATTAACGGTTGCCGTGTTGAAGGCGCTTAAATCCCTTTGAAAAATAAATGCCTGATTCAGTGAATTGGACTGGCTAACGTTTGCTGCGTTATTGTAGCTATCGCCCTGCCCATTCTTGTTTGAATCGGCACTTAGCTGACGAATATCCGTTTTATTGCCGCTTCCGGTTTGGTTAACCGCCACCGTGTTATTGTAGCTGCTAAAAATATCATCGCCGTCCTGATTGATATAAGCCGTATGTTGACCCGCAACGGATTGGTTTATAACCGTAGAGTTGTTCTGGGAGTGGTTGCTTTGGCTTACACTGGCAATGGATCCTAAGACTCCTGACTGACTAATGGTAACGTCGTTCCCCAACTCACCAATACCACCACTGAAATTGTTCTGAAAAACTCGCGCAATATTAGACGCTCGGTTGATTTGAGTTATGGTAGTCTCGTTGCCCGACGAACTCCCAAGAGCTCCTCCGTTTTGTTCAACAATGGCCGTTGCATTAAACGCGCTGGCACCCAGGTTAACGGGAAACCCTTGTCTTATCGTAGCAATGTTGTTGTCTGAATTGTTTGACTGACTGATGCTCAGTGTATTATTATTGCCGACTTGGTTCGTCGTGGCCGAGTTTTTTGTAGAGCCATTAGTTTGATTAACAGTTGCTGTTTGGGCAGCTCCTGTATTCTCCTGGCGCATAGCGACCTGGTTGGCTATCGAATTGTCGTTCTGATTGACGGTTATTTGTTGATTGAACCCTCTCTGGAACGTTGTTACCACATTGCCATCTCCGCCAGAACCAGCATTGTTGTTTTTCTGGTTGATCGTTGACAGGTTGCCAACCCCTTCCTGCTCGATAGTCGCCGAGCCATATCTCGTCCCTAACTGATTAATGGTGGCCTGGTTTTTCTCCGAGAATGACGTAGCCGATTTCTGAATGGTTCTGGCAACGTTACCGACGTTGGCAATGTTGTTGGCTGATGTCTGTACAATAGTTGATATTAAGGCTTTACCCTTCTGCATAACCTCTGCACTTTGCTGACTACCAGATTGAGTAATCGTTGAGGTATTATTCTGGGCAAAGCATGCTGCTGCCAGAGCTAGAATAGCTGTACCGGTGAGGATAATTTTTTTCATGATATGATGGGAATACAAAACCTATGAAAAAACCGATATATACACTTTCTGAAAACAGGTTTGTGAGACCCCTATTTACGAGCGTGTATATACTTATATCAGTTACTTTGGCGTTACAAAACGTCGTTATTTGCTGATGCATCAAAGGTATAGGCAAGTTGTAAAAAAGCAATAACTATTTTGTTTTCTATTAAATTTATTCGTATACAAAATTTTGATTATTTATTTCTTTATTAAGCGTTCATATTTTAGTTGGTGTCAAGGCTATTCTATTGAAAATCAACCTATAATAGTTTGGTATAAGTATGAAAAAACATTTTCTCATATAAACTCAGAGTTTATGTTTTTTGCACTTTTGGGAAGTAAAATCATTTTTTACTATAAAAATTTAGTGAGCGGTATCTTGGCAAGATATATGATTTAAAATATAAAGAATTGGTAATAAATAATTTTATGGTTTAGGTAGTAAAGTTAGAAAAGTAAGTAAATAGCATTAGTAAAAAGATATAAATCCGATCCTTAATTTCCGCTAACAAACGGTGTAAAAATTGTATTCTGGCGGCTAATTCACGCGTTTATCAAATGGCTTTTTATACTTAATAAGAGGTAACTAATCCATTTAATCTATAATTAGTTTTATGTAAAAAGTAAAAGACTATAGAACAAAACAGCCTCCTTAAACTAAGAAGGCTGTACTGCCAAACGAAAGCTACCACGTTCGTTTACTCATTACTTTGTCCAGGTCTGGTCTGGTCATGGTGCCTAGCTCCGGGTGTTTGCCAAGCCAGGCAAGGAAGTTCGTCTTTATTTCGTCCGTCCATTGGCTGTCAATCTGACCGGTTGTGTAACGCCCTGACTTTACCATCTCGAACCCAAACTGATCCTTGCGGGTTACGAATTCCGCTGTGCTGATCACTTGTTCGGCCATATGGGCCGGTACGAATAGTACGCCTTCTCGCTGCGCAATGACCAAATCGCCGGGTAGCACCATTACGTTGCCAATCCGGATGGGGGCATTCAGGCCCATCAGGACCATTTCTTCCAGAAAAGACGGGTGAAAATCGCGCACAAACGCATTGAAGCCTTTTATACTCTGTAGCTCCTGAAGGTCTCTGGCTGCTCCGTTAAATACAACGCCGTTGCCCGTTTTGCTGAAAATAGCATTGCCCAGCGTAGCACCCATGAGTGTGCCCCCGCCAATTTTACCGAAGGCATCGGCTACGTAAACATCTCCTTTGCTGAGTACTTCAATGGGCCAGGTGTTGGTGTTGCCTTTGCGGCCCTGTTTGGTGATGCCCCGATCTTTAATGAGCTTTTCAACATCTGGCCGACTTGGCATGTAAACCGCCGTAACGGCCCGACCGGTTACGGGTACATCATTATGAATCAGTTTCCAGTTGCCCTCAAACTGGTTAACATAGCCTTCGTTTTTAAGCACCGTCCAGGCGTCGTCAATGCCTATGTATTTAGCCCGTTCGAGCAAGCCATCCGGAATTTTGGGCCGTCCATCCGGAAATCGCTCTCCTTTCCACTCGGACGTTAAAAACATCAGCTCATCTTTCGGTATAGTCTGGGCCTGTAAAGCGCTACTAAAGCAGAAACTTACAACAAACGTCAATAAAACGGCAATTCTGAAGCTCATCATTTTTGTGAATTAATGGTAAAAAGGTTTAGAGAGGAGTAGCCGGATTTTGGGCACAAAATCCGGCTACTCCTCTCTAAACATAAGTACAATTACAATCAGTGGCCTTCTTTAGCCAGATAACTGTCAATATCTTTCTGGGTGATAGCCAGCTTCTTTGGGTACTTACCAACCCAGGTTCTAAATTCTCCTTTGATTTTATCTGACCAATCGCCGTGAATTTCGCCGGATGGGTATTTGCCCTGCTGAAGCAGCACCCGTTCGAACTCGTCGCGCAGAGCGGTCATTTCCGAGGCCGATACCAGTCCTTCAACCAGGTGGGCCGGGATAAACACGGTTCCGTATTCATTGGCAAATACGGCATCGCCGGGCAGCACCGTTACGTCGCCAATGCGAATGGGCGCATTGATGGAGGTTGGCGTCATGTCTTTAATGTATGAGGGGTCATGACCTTTTACCCAGGCATTGAACCCTTTCGTATCCTTCAACTCCTGCATGTCGCGTACGGACCCGTAAAAGATAACGCCTTTACCGGTTTTGCCGTAAATAGCGTTGCCCAAACTGGACCCGATCAGCGTTCCATCTTTAATCTTACCGAAGCCATCGGCCACGTAAATGTCTCCTTTCGTCAATATGTCGATGGGCCAGATGTTTATCCCGCCTTTTTGGGAGCGGCCTTCGGCCTTCCCCTGTGCGCGGACCAAACTGTCGAGGTCGGGCCGCATGGGCATGAATTGAGCCGTAACGGCGCGGCCTGTCATGGTTTCGCCGGGCTTGAGGATAATCCAGTTTTTTTCCACCTGATTCCGGTAGCCTTTCTTGCCCAGATAGCCCCAGATTTGCTCCAGCGTACAATTGGCCAGACGTTCCATGACAATATCCGGGATCTTCGGACGGCCATCCGCCAAACGCTCGCCTTTCCAGTCGGCAGTTAAGGCTTTAACGTATTCGGGCGAAGAGCCCACCCGTTGGGCTCTGGCGGCAAGGCCACCCGAAAGAGTGATAATCGATAAGAGTAAAAGTGTTCTTTTTATCATTGCTTTAATGTCGTACTGACTGTTTGGTAAGGGTTTTACAGGAAGTTTAGGGACGTAAATGGCTCTGTTACAAGGCGAGTCTTAAGAGTTCATAGGTAAACGTAGGTTTTAAGGTAATTCTCCTCGAAAAGCCGATCGCATAAGTAAAATACTGGCATTTGCCTACTTATATGATGACAGAACACTAGACTAAGCCAGGCTAATCGTTTACCGCTTTTTTGCAGTGCAGGTTGGCTTAAAACTAAAATCTGTGTTAACCAGACATAAACCCTATCGTCTTTTTTCGCCATGAAAAACATCTTCTCCCGACTGACAGCCTCGGGAAAATCTTCCGACCGACGTGACTTTCTGCGGAATGCCGGTTTAGGTGGCCTTTCGCTTGGTTTAGCGTTCGATGGTCAGCACGACCAGGAAATGGAATTTATTACCCAGAAAGTAAGCCGCGATTCCAAACCATCGGACTTGCGAATTACCGACATGCGGGTTGCCGTACTGAATGGTGTGCCTTTCAGCAGTCCAATTATTCGGATCGACACCAACCAGGGTCTCGTGGGCTGGGGTGAGGTTCGCGATGGAGCCAGCGCCAACTATGCGCTGATGCTCAAAAGCCGGTTGCTGGGTAAAAACCCCTGCAACGTAGAGCAGATTTTCAAGCAGATCAAGCAGTTTGGCGGTCAGAGCCGGGCGGCAGGTGGCGTTTGTGGCGTTGAGATGGCCCTATGGGATTTGGCTGGTAAAGCGTATAACGTACCCGCGTATCAACTGCTCGGTGGTAAATACCGCGACTTTATCCGGTTGTATGCCGATACGCCGGAATCCAACACCTACGAAGGCTTTGCCGAAAACATGAAGAAGCGCCGGGATCAGGGGTACACTTTCCTGAAAATGGACTTCGGTATCGGTATGCTGGCCGATCAGCCCGGCATGCTTGTCAACGCCAGTAACTGGAGCGTTAAGCAGCAGTGGAACGACCGGGAGTCGGGTAAACTAGGCAATTACGCCAATACGAAACACCCGTTCACCCGTATTCAGGTCACGAAAAAAGGACTCGACCGGCTGGTAGAGCACGTAGGTAAAGTGCGGGATATTGTGGGTTACGATATGCCACTGGCTGCCGATCACTTCGGCCACTTCGATGTGAACACCGCCATTCAGATTGGTAAGGCGATGGAGCCGTTCCGTCTGGCCTGGCTGGAAGACCTGGTCCCCTGGTTCTACACCGACCAATGGAAGCAAATTACTGACGCCATTGAAACGCCAACGCTGACGGGCGAAGATATCTACCTGAAAGAAGGATTTATCAAACTCATCGACGCTAAAGCCATCGACATGATTCACCCCGATCTGGCCAGCTCGGGCGGTCTGCTGGAAACCAAAAAAATAGGCGATTATGCCGAAGAGAAAGGAATTCCGATGGCCATGCACTTTGCAGGATCGCCCATTTCGATGATGGCAAACATCCACTGCGCAGCTGCTACCGAGAACTTTGTCGCCCTCGAACACCACGGCGTCGACGTAGCGGGTTGGGAAGATCTGGTAACCGGCATGAAGCCCATCGTTGAAAAAGGCTTCGTAAAAGTCCCCGATAAGCCGGGCTTGGGCGTTGAACTGAACGAAGACGCAGCCAAGAAATTCCTCAAGAAAGGAGCGACCTGGTTTGCCCCAACCGATACCTGGAATACGAAAGACTCCGCCGACCGGGAGTGGAGTTAATAATATAAGATGTAAGACGTACCTATGGGCTTTAGCCCGTGTCTAAGCTGGCTCATAGTTAAGAAAAAGACACGGGCTAAAGCCCATGGGTACGTCTTACGTCATTCCAACAGGTTCTCCAATGCCCTGGTCAGATCGCTGTATTGATACTGAAAATCGGTTTCGTCGGTGATGCGCTTGTTGAGCACGTAGTTGCCGCCCGTTACGACGATGGCCATTTCGCCGTACATCAACTTTATGGCAAAGGCCGGAATGTTGGGCAGTAATATTGGCCGGTGCAGTACCTGAGCAATGGCCCGTGTTAGGGCTTCGTTGGTGACGGGCATAGGTGCCACCGCATTATAAACGCCCTGCCATTTTGTATTTGACAGCCCCTCGATAAACAACCGACACATATCGTCGAGGTGGATCCACGAGATATACTGCTGCCCTGACCCGATGGGAGCTCCGGCTCCCAACCGAATGGGCTGGACTAACTTGGGCAGTGCTCCGCCCCCGGCCATAAGCACAACGCCAATCCGGAATTTTACCGTTCGAATCCCCAGAGTAGCGACCTGCTCTTCCGACCGTTCCCAGGCACGTACCACCTGAGCCAGAAAGTCAGAACCACCCTCACTGGTCTCTGTCAGTGGCCGGTCGTCCGTATTGCCGCCATAATACCCAATAGCCGAAGCGCCCATAAACGATTTGACGTGATGCGGATTAGCTTTCAAGGCCTGTACCAGCAAATCTGTCGATTGTGTACGGCTGCTCAGAATGGCCTCTTTACGCTGGTCAGTCCAGCGCTCATCAGCAATCCCTTCACCGGCAAGGTGAATAATATGATCGGCGGTGGCGATGGCCTGCGGGTCGATGTGCCCTTTCCGTATATCCCATTGATAGACCCGAACATCGGGTATAGATTTGGGTGATCGGCTCAGCAAAGCTACCTGATAGCCCGCCTGTTGAAGCAATCGGGTTAGGCGACGGCCAATGAAGCCGGTACCGCCTGTTATTAAAACTGTTTCGCTCATGTGTGATTCAATAAGTGGGTGGGTAAAGATACATAACACACAAAATGGCCGAGTGTTCGCTGGTGTAAAGTGATGCTTGAGGAGGTATCACGCTAGCCGAATCAATAGCTAATTAGCTTTTAAGTCCTTATGTTTGGTTAACACAACGTTTGATTAGACAACAGCCTCGACCTTAAAATAATGAACACGGCCCGACAACCCCAACCGCTTCCCGGTGATTATTACGGAGTGGTGTACAAAGGCAGTCTTATTCTGCCAGTCTTGTTTGTCATTATTTTTGCCGTAGCCTTGTGGTGGTTTCTAAAGAAACGTAAGTAAACAACGTAACTCATTATAAATGAGGTTAATAGGTTGTTTGTGCTTAACCCCTCAATCATGAAAACTCTTTGTTCAATACTAGTTGCCTTTCTGTTAACCGGACTGGAAGCGAACGCTCAGATTACAGGGTATGCTCTTGATGAAGATCCTGTTTTTACGGCTACCGTTGCTCAACATCTTCATTATCCTGCAACAGCCATTAGGGGAAGCGTTTATGGTAGATTCTATGTAAAATTCTCCATCGACTCGACAGGTAGCCTCCAAAATATAGCTGTTTTGTACCCACAGATTAGTCCCAAGATTGCAAAAAGCCTTGGCTTTGAGTATGAATTAATCAACAGCTTGAGGCAAGTACCCCGGCTAACTTCTCGTTACAGAGGGAGTTATATTTTGCCGGTCGCCTTCGTTTACATAAATTATAATGAGGACAGTAAGCCACGAGTGCCCACGAATACTTTGCCCGAAAAGTATTTAGATAACAGCCTTATTTTAAACGAAGTAAAAGTCGTGGGTCGCAGTGATATGTATAGAAGCCTAAGACCATTGAGTGGAAACGCACCTGCGAGTAGACAAGTAGTTTTGTTTTAATAACAGGAGTTGTTTTAAATGGCTTTTTAAGCCATCCGTAGCCATTAATTAACCGAATTGTAGTTGTACATACGCTATCAATCTCTGCTCAAACCTTCATCGGGCGACTGCTGTATGTTTTGCTCATGTCACGTATACAGCAACAAAAGTATGTTATTCATAAGGTATGAGGCTTAAGTTAGTGTAACATCACTTATACAACAGAAATGGAAAATCAGATTCTGTTTACTGAGAAACAATACTTTCGCCAATTTCTGGTCATTGGCTTACTAGCATTTGTCAACTTATTTTTCGCGGTTGGCTTTATTCAGCAAATTCTCTTGGGCCATCCTTTTGGGACTAAATCCGCTCCCGATGCCGTTTTAATTTTATTTCTGATCGGGGCTTGGCTACTGACCTATTTCACGTTAAAGGCTAATCTAACAACGACAATCAGTAGCGAGGGAGTTTCTTATCAATTTACCCCCTTTCAGCGACAGCCTAAATTGATTGCCTGGCATGAAATGAAAACCTGTTATATCAGAAAGTATAGTCCTCTGAAAGAATATGGGGGGTGGGGTTATCGAAACTATCCTAAAAATAGTGCTTACACGACTTCAGGCGTTGAGGGTATTCAGGTGGTGCTCAAAAGTGGCGATTTCATTTTGATAGGCACCAATAAGAGTACTCAGGCTCGAGCAGTTATCAATTCAATCTATGAGGTTACGAATTAGCCTTTTTCAAGAAATCTGTCTTTTATAGATCGGCTTGACTTCTAACTTCATTCCATCAACATAAAATGAGTTATAGGGCGAGTCTGGGGATGGTGATAACTTACTATTAGACAGCTTGTTGTGCTTTTCGTTGGTGAAGGTTTTCTGACTCAACTTGCAGATTTATAAATGTTGCCCTCAGGCGTCATAAATCTCACACCAGCCACTCTTTGGGCAAGCTCAGTTGCCGGGCGTAATGTGCTGAAGCGGTCGTATTGACCCAGTTGAGCAGTTTGTTAATCTCGTCGACAAATTCGACGTAGTAATCCGGATCGAGTTTTACGGCTTTCTTGAGCACCTGTTCGGTTCGTTTGGCCACGTATTCGGCGGCTTTGTCGGTGCGGGAGTTGTACTTCTGGAGCAGGTGGGCGTTGTGATCGTAAAAGGTATTGAGCATGTACAGCATCAGTTCCACCTCGCCGTATTTGTCTTTCGTGACTTTCAAATGGCGGCTGATGTACCCGCTCGCGGTACGCATATCCATCATCAGCCAGCCGGGTGTATCCGCGTGAAGTCTGGCTGTACGGTCGATAAAGTCGCGGATGAGGCCCCGTCGTTCGTCGATGGTTTTGCCTTCTTCAACCAGTTCGAACTGAAGCCGCTCGGTGAGTACGGCGTCTTTCGTGATTAGGCGCAGCAGTAATTTATCTTTCTCCGCGCCCGGCATCCGGACAATGGCTTTCTTAAGTTCAGAATCGAGAGCAGGCATTTTTTTTAATGATGAATGAGTGAATTTTGAATGAGTGAATGGCTTCTCGGCCTGCTAAGTTATGAGGTTACAGGCACACATGGTGATTTCGGCCTATTCACTCATTCACTCATTCAAAATTCACAATTAAACCCCCACCGTGTCGCCTTCGTCGGTTCGGATTTTTTCTTCGATGTAGGCGATGATTTCAGCGGCAATGTCGACACCCGTTGCTTTTTCAATCCCTTCCAGGCCGGGCGACGAGTTTACTTCCAGCACCAGCGGCCCCCGGTCGGAGGGGAGCATATCCACACCAGCCACTTTAAGGCCCAGGGCGCGGGCAGCCGCTACCGCCGTTTGCTCTTCGTCGGGGGTGAGTGTTACGGTCATGGCATTGCCGCCCCGGTGAATGTTGGACCGGAATTCACCTTCCAGCCCCTGTCGTTTTATCGCTCCCACTACGCGGCCACCCACCACAAACGCCCGAATGTCGGACCCTTTGGCTTCGGCAACGAACTCCTGCACCAGCACGTGTTTTTTCAGGCCGTAAAAAGCTTCGATGGTCGATTTAGCCGCTTTGGTTGTTTCGGCAAGCACAACCCCGATGCCCTGCGTGCCTTCCAGCAGTTTGATAACGACCGGCGGGCCACCCACCAGCTTGATCAACTGCGTGACATCGCCGTTTTTGGGGTGGTTGGCGAAAATCGTCTTGGGCAAGCCAACCCCTGCTTTGGAAAGCACCTGTAAGCTGCGCAGCTTGTTGCGCGAACGCATAATAGCCTGCGATTTACCCGTTGTAAAAACATTCATCATCTCAAATTGCCGGACAACGGCACAGCCGTAATCCGTAACGGAGGCTCCAATACGGGGCACAATGGCATCGAATGAGTCCAGTTCCTGACCTTCGTACAGCACCGTAGGCTTGCCGCCTTCGATCATAACCTGGCAGTTCAAATGATTGATCAACACACCCTCATGACCGCGCTGGTTGGCGGCTTCGAGAAGTCGTTGGGTAGAATATAAATTCGGATTGGCCGATAAAATGGCAATACGCATTGATTCAGTGTTCAGTTGTGATAAGATGTTGTTTGTAAACGAGCTTACTCGTCGTCGGTGTCGGTCGATAAAACGCAGGGCTGGGCTGCGGTTTTGGCTTCGTAAGACAGATTCTTCTGGGATACATCGACGATAAAGCGGTTCCGAAGGAGCTTTCGACCCAGCAGCACCGGGTTTTTGAGTTGCTCGCGGTCGGCCAGGGTGAATTCGGCCCGTATCGTACGGCCGAAGAGAACGATGCGGGTTTGAATAACGTACCGCAATTCGGCCACGCCGAACGAGTTACGAATCATGCGCTGGCTAAACTGGTCGCTGCGGAATTTACGCGCGGGTAGTCCGGTCTTGTCAATCAGCCAGAAGCTTAGTTTGCGTTTGCCTCCCGACTTTACCAGCCGGATATCTTTGCAATGCAGGGCGGATGTAAACGCGCCGGTATCGACTTTGGCCTGTATGTCATAAAGCCCCAGATCCGGAAAATCGACCAGGTCTGTCATGCCAATGATCTGTTTGGGCTTGGGCGTTCGGGGGTTCATAACGTCACCTGATTAACCGGCTGAAGGTGAGCGACATGTCCAGCATAATCATTTTGGCACGGGCGTTTCGTTCGAGGTGGTAGGCGGCTTCGTTGAGGTCGTGAACAATGCGTTCAATATGGTCGATGGTAAGGACTTTAGCGAATTTTTTGACAAAATCCAGTTCATCATCGGGCAGCCGCAGCAACTCAGCGGCTCCCTGCTGCCAGAGGAACAGATCGCGGTACAGCCGAATGCTGTAATCGAGCAATCCCTTCTGCTTTTCCTTGCTGAAACCATCAAACTGGTCGGCCTGTTTAACGAGGTTGATCAAATCCTGCCGGTAACAGGTGCGCATCCAGTCGGCAAACCAGATGTGCTGGTCGGTGGAAGCGGTGTCCCGCTGGCTTAGCTGAAGGGCTTCGGCCAGGTTCCCATCCGCCAGGTACGCAAACCGGCGGGCGGTGGTTTCGTCGAGGTTCTGGTGCTGGCGCAGGTAGGTCGCCACTTCCTCATCGGTAAACGCCCGAACGGCCACCCGCTGCGTTCGCGACAGAATGGTGATCAGCAGCTTGTCGGACTGGTTGGTAACGAGCAGAAAAAGCGTTTGTGCCGGGGGCTCCTCCAGAACTTTCAGCAGGGCATTGGCGGAGGTTATGTTCATCAGCTCCGGGAGCCAGATGAGCATAATTTTGTAAGCCCCTTCGTACGATTTCAGCGAGAGTTTTTGCAGGATATTCCGGGCTTCTTCGGCCGAGATGTTGCCCTGTTTATTGTCGGCCCCCATCGTTTCCAGCCAGTTAGGCAGGGTTCGATACGGGGTGGCGAGCAGAAACTTACGCCAGTCGGTCAGGTACGCTTCCGATGTTTTTCCCTTTGCCAAATTCGCCACCGGAAAAACCATGTGCAAATCGGGATGCACGAATTTCTGGATTTTTATGCACGAAGCGCACCGGCCGCAGGCATCGTCTGCCTGCTTGTCTTCGCAGTTGACATACTGCGCCAGCGCCAGTGCCAGCGCGAGGTTGGCGCTTCCCGTTGGCCCATCGAACAGCAGCGCATGCGCGAGGTGGTTACGTTGGACCGCCTGCAGCAAAAACTGCTTCGTTCCGTCCAGACCGATTATTTCGTTAAATAACATAATCTTGTATCAGCGGCCTAGAAGGGCTGCTGTTACGGTAAAAATATGTTTTAAAATCCCTTCTTCAACCTCGTCAAATTCCATACCACGCCGGATAAAGGCTTCGCGGGCTACCTGTACGGCTTTGTCGATTCGGTAGGGCGTAAAGCCATCGTCCGCGCCACCCCACGAAAAAGAGGGAACGTGCTTTGGCTGGAAACCACCCCCGAATACGTTGGCGCTAACGCCCACCACCGTTCCCGTATTGAACATGGTACTGATACCGGCTTTCGTGAAATCGCCCATCGTCAGCCCGCAGAAGATCCGGCCGGTGTCTTCCAGCTGGCCGGTGGCGTAGGAGTGGATCTTCACGTTGGTGTAATCGTTTTTCAGGTTTGAATTATTGACATTGGCACCCAGGTTGCACCATTCGCCAATGACCGAATTGCCCAGAAAACCGTCGTGCGCTTTGTTACTGTACCCGAAAAAAACGGAGTTTCCCACCTCGCCACCTACTTTACAAAAGGGGCCAATGGTGGTGTTGCTACGCATTTTGCCGCCCCAGTTTACGGTTGAGCCTTCGCACAGGGCAAAGGGGCCGATCATAACCGTTCCTTCGCTGATGGTTGCGTTCCGGCCGATGTAAATAGGGCCACCTTCCGCATTGAGAACGGCCGCCCGAATGGTAGCGCCGGGTTCAATAAATATATTTTCGGGGGCGTAACAGCGGGTAAACGGATCGGTAATGGGCGCTGAGGTGCGTCCGGCGGTCAGATTCACAAAATCGGCCCGGATCTGGTCGCCGTTTTCCACGAAGATATCCCACAAATTACGAACAATGGTAAGTGGTTCGGTAAACGTGCGAAGCGGAAAGGCGTCGTTCAGGACCGGGGCCTCTGTCAATTGGGTGTTAGTATGAATAGCCAGAATCAGGCCATCATGGGTGATCAGTCCTGTGTTTTCCGGCAGGTTTTGGATCGCTTCGGCCAGGGCCGCCGTGGGGCAGACCGCTCCATTCACATACCAGTTCTCGATACCGCTCTGTTGCGGATATTTTGTTTGAAGGTAAGGCTCAACTAAGTACGATGGTGTGTGACCCAGCAGACTGGCCCATTTTTCGGCCAGCGTTAAAATGCCAATACGAATACCAGCCACCGGCCGGGTAAACGTTAGCGGTAGTAAGGCCGTACGGATGAGCGGGTCATCGAATAAAACTAAATTGGGCATTGATTGTAAGAGGAAAACCAGGCGGCAAATATCTAACCTTAATCTGTAAAAAGAGAACGTATGGAAAGGTACTTTTACGAAAAATATGGATGCTCTATCTATCGACGCTATTACTCAACGGGTTGCTGATTTACAGGACGAAACAGGTCTGTTCGCGTCATCCCGCCATAATAAACTGGTTTTTTACCGGCGCCCGGATACCAATATTTTCTTTACAGCGGTGACGGTCTTTACGTTGCAAAATCTGCGGGCTACGCTATCCCCCAAAAGTCGGCAACGGGTTGAGGACATCACCGAACGGGCCACCAAGGCGTATGCTCTCTTTAAGAACAAAGATGGGTTGAATACGTATAATTTCTGGCCTACTCGTCCCTCACAGCATTTCTCCAACGGCTATATTTTTCGCCATTTCGACCATTTTCGCATCCCCGACGACATTGACGATACGGCCATGGTCTACCTGACAACCACGCCTACAGCGGCCGATGGCCTTTGGCTCAAAGCGAAACTGGCGCAACACGCGAACGGAAGCCGGGGACGGCAGATCAACAACACCTATCCCGAATACCGGCAACTGCGGGCTTATTCAACCTGGTTTGGAAAGAACATGGGCATTGATTTCGACGCTTGTGCGCTGACCAACATCCTGTACTGCATTTACCAGTACAACTTACCCCGCGATCAGCACGACGCCGATTCACTAACGTATCTGCGTGCCATTGTGGCATCGGGCCGGTACGTAGTGGACCCGTTTCAGTGTGCGCCCCACTACGCCCGAACGTCGCTGATCATCTACCACCTGGCGCGGCTGATGAACGCTTTCGACATCCCCGAACTGGAACCCATCCGCCCGCGCCTGATTGCGGATGCACAACAGCTACTAAGCAAGGCGAACAATCGACTGGAGCAAATTCTGTTGGCAACGGCCCTGTTCCGCATGGGCGAGCGACTGCCAAACGTGGACTTAGAGAACATTGAGCGGGATTTCGACACCTTTCACTTTTTCATTGCGGGATTGCTGACGGCCTACCAGCAACCCTGGTTACGTCGTTTCGCCGACCGCCCCCTTATGCAGATGCGCTGGCAGTGCGAAGCCCACTGCTGGTCGCTGGTGGCGGAATACGTTGTTATGTATGATGTATGATGTATGAGTCTGTTAGTCTGTTGAGTTAGGTTGCCGTGGGGAAAGCGGGATTAAGCGAACAAGGTATAAAGACGTAACTTTACGAACGCATAAATGAGCAATTTATGAAAACACATGGCCAATCGGCTTTACTTACTCTTCGTAAAAATAAACTTGCTACGGCTAGCTTAGCTGCGGTTGTCCTTTTATCAACCTGTAGCCAAAAAACAGCCGCGCAGCCATCACTTCAGGGGCTTTTGACGCAGGTTGAACATATTTCCGGGAAGAAAGAATACCTGGCATCGCCCTTTGTAACGGCTGGCAATCGGTTGTACATGGTTGGGCATCAGGACGGAAAATTCCCCGATCTGGGCTGGCACATTACGGGCGAGATGGGCGGAATCTGGGACCATCCCATCAAATTAATGGACGGATTTACAGCGGCCATAACCATTGGTCAAAAAGAGGTTTGCCTGGATAAAGCCGATACGTTCATAAACTATCCCTTTGCCAATAAGCACCTGTACCAACAGGTTACCAACGGGCTGGACATCGAGCGACTTCAATTTGTTCCCGACAACAAAGAGGGCATGGTGGTGGAATACACGTTCATCAATAAGCAATCTAAGCCGCTCACGCTACAGTTTACCTGGACAGCCCACACGGATCTGCGACCGACCTGGCTGGGCGAACGAACCAACATGGTCGATGCACCGGATCAGGCAACCTGGCAGGCAAAAACGCAGTCCTGGGTCGCTAAAGATCAACAGAATGACTGGTTCGTTGTGTTTGGCGCCAATGTGCCCGCCCGCCAGCACCATCAGAACAAATCCTGCAACTTTGTGTCGGCCGGGAAAGGGTGCGCAGCTTCGCTGGTGTACACCATCACGGTGCCCGCCAACGGGAAAACACAACTCCCGATTACCATTGCCGGGTCCTACAAATCGGCGGAGTTAGCCAATCGGACCTTCGCTGACGTTCAGAAAAATGCCTATGCGTATCTGGCAAGTAAAAAAGATCGGTACGCCACCATCGACCAGCTTGCATCGGTACAGGTGCCGGATAAAAAACTGGAGCAGGCATTTCGCTGGGTGAAATACAATACCGATTGGCTGATTCGCGAAGTGCCCGAAATCGGGCGGGGACTGTCGGCGGGGTTACCTGATTACCCGTGGTGGTTTGGGGCCGATGGCTGTTACACCCTGTCGGGTCTGATCACAACGGGGAATAAACAACTCGTATATGACTCGGTCGACCTGCTGAATAAAATCTCCGAAAAGGAAAACGGCAACGGCCGGATTATCCACGAAGTATCGACGAACGGCTCGGTTTTCAACCCCGGCAACTTAAACGAAGTACCCCAGTTTGCCAGCATGATCGCCGAAGTGTACCGATGGACGGGCGATAAAGGTTTTCTTCGCAAGTACTTTCCGACGGTAAAAAAGGGGATGGCCTGGTTGCTGGCCGAAAATGACAAAGACAAAAACCTGCTTCCCGACGGTTTCGGCATGATGGAAATACACGGCATGAACAGCGAGATGATCGATGTGGCGGTGTACACGCAGGATGCCTTTGCCAGTGCGGCCTATATGGCATCCGAACTCGGCGACAAAACACTGGCGATGGACTACCAGCACAAAGCTGATCTGTTAAAAACGAAAATAAACACCGATTTCTGGGTGCCCGAGAGCGGTTCGTACGCCGATTTTATCGGGACAAAAGCCGAGGCTCTGGCGCTTGTCGAAGGAGCCATTATTCGGGCGGATACACTACACAAACCCTGGGCCGTTGAGGAACTGAAAGCCACCCGGCAAAAGCTGCGCTTATTGCCCGAGGGCACCAAAAAAGGCTTTGTGCTGCACCATAACTGGGTGGTCAACACGCCCATGGAAACGGGTGTCGCCGATCCCGATAAAGCAGCTATCGCGCTTCGGACAGCCAGCAAATTCACAAACCCCTTTGGTGTGTTTGTGACCGGTATCGACCGTGATGAATCGGCCGGAACGGACGAGGGGTCGTTTACCTTAAACAAAAAAGTATTTACCTACACCGGGGCGGTGATGACCTTACCAACGGGTGTGGTCACGATTGGTGAGAACAATTATGGGCATCCCGACGAAGCACTGGGTTATTTGAAACGAATGACCAAAACGTTCAGCTATGCCTTTCCGGGTTCTATTTACGAAGTGTCGCCCGACTACGGCATGGTCACACAGGCCTGGAATATGTACAGTTATGCCGTCCCGATCGTCAAACAGTTTTTTGGTATTCGCCCGGAAGCGTCCCGAAAATTAGTTGTTGTTCAACCGCAAATGCCCAGCACCTGGGACAAAGCCAGCATTGAAAAAGTGACCGTGGGCGACAATATGGTATCAATAGGTTATGTCAAAGCGGGTGAGCAGTTGACGCTGTCCATTACCCAAAAACAACCGAACTGGACCGTGCGGTTGGCCTTTCCCAAAGGCAAGTACCGGAACTGGCTGATAAATGGTAAAACAGTGCCCGTAAAGAGCGATGCTGACGCTGATTTTGTCGAGCTAAAAGGAAACGCCATACGCGTAAGTCTGCAGTAATCTCCTGCCGTAAATAGACCCTAGTTACTAAACTATATCCTATATGAATATAAACTCATCTAGCGACATTGATGCGTACATAGCTGCATTCCCGGCAGAAATCCAGGTGCTTCTGGAGCAAGTGCGGCAGACCATTCTGGATGCCGCCCCCGATGCTGACGAGGCTATCAGTTACGGGATTCCTACCCTCAAGTTGAATGGAAATCTGGTTCATTTTGCGGCTTTCAAAAACCACATTGGTTTCTATCCGGCACCGCAGGGCCTGGACGCGTTCAAGGAAGAATTGTCTGGATACAAAGGCGCGAAAGGATCGGTTCAGTTTCCGTTCGATCAACCCCTGCCGCTGGATCTGATTGCGAAAATCACCAAGTTTAGAATTTCCCAAAATCTGGCAAAAGCAGACGCAAAAGGGAAAAAGAAACCGTCTGGTGCGGGTAAGGGCTGACGTGAGTGAGGTCTGTGTAACGTACCCATGGACTTCAGTCCGTGTTTTAACCATTCTTACACAAGTAAAAAACACGGACTAAAGTCCATGGGTACGTTAATACGTCTTCGTCATATCGGCGGGGATGGCCAGCACGAAATTAGCCAGATTGCGGTTGTCGGTGGCGGGTTTGTCGATGTCCGACAGCTCGACAGACGAGAGGGTGAGAATCTTTAAGTCGGGCTGTTTCTGGCGCAGGTACCACACAATGCCTTCGAAGTTTTTGGAGTGATAATCGCCGTTAAAATGCAGGAGCGTCTGGCCCGGTTTCCAGTTTTGCAGAATGAAATAAGCCATCGTCGCATCTTTGGTCGCCTGAGCACGGGCAAAATTGGCCATCATATCGGTTTGGCCGCTATGTGGGTTTGCTGCGCCATGTCCCTCGTTGCCGCCCATCATCTCCATCATAGCTTTGTAGCCGGGCAGCGTCAGGTCAACGTTTATGGGCAGGGGAGCCAGCTGGCGTTTAGCGTCGGCCGTGATGGTGTCGAGGGCCGTTAACCCCTGTCGGGAAACCAGACGGGCGTACCGTCGGGGTACGTTCGTGGCAATGAACGGAATGTGCTGTTCCCTGGCGAAATCGGTAATCGGTTTGTAATCCGTGTCGAAATTGGGCCACAAACGGGCTTGTGTAGCTAGTTCTTTGGCCGTAGTTCGTCCCTGCACGTAATCGGTGAGGGCGGTCTGGTTATCCGTCTCAAACATTTCGGCACCTAGTACCAGGTTACCTTTTTTAGCCGCCTGAAGGTCTTTTGTCAGTTGAAATTCAAGCCAGTGGCAAATAGGGTTGTTGTGAAGTTCGCCGAACAGCACCACATCGGCCTCCGTGGCCTGCCGCAGCAACTGGGCATACGTGGTTGTTTTTAGCTTTGGCGTATAAAGACGGTAGGCAGGCTTATCGGCCCGGAAAGCAACGCTCAGAAAACAGAGAAATAGGAGGGTGAAACGCATCAGGCAGGAAGTTCTTTGGCATTGCTGTAACCAATTTAAGCGGCAATTAGTTACTCGTCTGATCAGCAACGCCTTCTCTCTCATGAATTTATTAGAAACGCTGCAACAGTTTCCTGCCTTTGCGAATGTTCCCGATGAGCAGCTCCAATGGGTGATCGACCGGGCCGACGAAGAGGCCTATCCCGAAGAAACCGTACTCTATAAACCCAACGAATCGATCCATCACCTGATTCTGCTGCTCGAAGGCCGGGTTCGGATTGATGGCGGAGTCAACGGGGCCGCCGATGAAATTCTGACGTACGAACCGCATTCGCTGCTGGGACTGCTTCCGTTTTCGCGCATGAAAAGCATCTCCAACCGGCTGATTTCGGTAACGCCTATCAAGGTACTCAAACTCCACCGCGACAAGCTGCCCGAGTTGATTCATGCGTGTTATGAACTGACCGAAGCTATGGTGCATCAGATGACTACCCGCGTTCGGGATTATACCAAACTGACGCAGCAGAACGAAAAAATGGCTTCGCTGGGGCGCTTGTCGGCGGGGCTGGCCCATGAGCTGAACAACCCCGTTGCGGCCGTGGTGCGCTCGGCCGATACGCTCAAAGTACACATGCGGGCTACCCCCGAGGCTTTCAAAGCCATCATGCACCTCAATTTGACCGATGAGCAGGTCGACTCGGTCAATACGGTTTTCTTCAAAAAGGTAGACCAGCAGCGGGCTGTCGATGCCCGCCCCTTAACTCTGCTCGAACGAACCAGCCTGGAGGATGAAGTGACCGACTGGCTGGATGATAACGGGGTGGACGACAGTATGGATCTCGCCAGCCCGCTGGTCGATTATGGCTTTACGGTCGATGATCTGGACTGGATTCTGGAGAAGATCGGGGATGAGAATCTGGCGGGTGTAATTAACTGGCTGGTCAATAATCTGGTCACGGAAAAGCTGGTTTCCGACATCAGCGAAGCTTCCAAACGCATCTCGACACTTACGGGCTCCATCAAGAATTACACGCACATGGACCGGGGCGTGGGCAAACAGCAGATTCCGCTCGCCGAAGGGCTGAGGAGTACGCTTATTTTGCTGGATCATAAGGTTAAAAGCAAGCATATTCAATTAAATTTGACTATCGCCGACGATCTGCCGCCCGTCTGCGGCTGGCCTGGCGAATTAAACCAGGTCTGGACCAATTTGATCGACAATGCCATCGATGCCTTACCCGACGGGGGAAAACTCGACATCATCAGTCAAGCCGACCGGCGGCCCGATGGGTCGGAGTTTGTCGTAACGAAAGTTATTGATAACGGAAGCGGTATTCCGGAGGACATAAAAGATAAAATATTTGAGCCTTTTTTTACCACTAAAGAAATTGGAAAAGGTACGGGCCTGGGTCTCGATATTGTGCAGGGAATCATTAAACACCACAATGGCTCCATCAAGCTCCAGTCGCAGCCAGGGCATACCGAATTTAGTGTTTGTTTACCAACTCAATAAAAAAAAGTGATTGATGGCTCACCCCCTCACTCGCTCTTTTAGTCTCTCATTCTTCCTTTTTTCGACTTTATGAAACTACCCATTATTTTTTCAATTGACGACGACCCGCAGGTATTGCAGGCTGTTCAGCATGATTTGCGTCAGCAGTACCGAAAAAAATACCGGATCGTATGTACCAGTTCGTCGCAGGAGGCACTGGCCACCTTGCCCGAATTAAAGAAAAAGGGGGAGGAGGTCGCCCTGTTTTTGTCGGACCAGCGCATGCCGAGTATGACGGGCGTTGAGTTTCTGATGGAGGCCCGGAAAGTATTCCCAAATGCCAAACGGGTGCTGCTAACGGCCTATTCGGACGTCGACGCAGCCGTACGGGCCATCAACGAGGTACAACTGGACTATTACATTGCCAAACCCTGGGACCCACCCGAAGAAAAGTTATACCCGGTGCTGGACGATCTGCTCAGCGACTGGCAGTCGAACTACCGGCCGCCGTTTGAGGGCCTGAAGCTGATCGGCTATCAGTTTTCGCCCCGTTCGCACGAGTTAAAGGATTTTCTGGCGGGCAATCTGTTTCCCTATCAATGGCTCGATATTGAAAGTGACCCGACGGCGCAGGAGATGCTCGACCTCCACGGCCTGAGCACAACTGACTTGCCCGTTATCCTGCTTGGCGATGGGACGGCGCTTACCCAGCCCTCACTGGCCGATTTGGGCGGAAAACTGGGGTTACAACCCAAAGCCTCCGAAGGGCTGTATGACCTGGCGATCATCGGTGCCGGTCCGGCCGGTCTGGCCGCTGCGGTGTATGGTGGCTCGGAAGGGCTAAAAACGATCCTGATCGACAAACGCGCTCCCGGCGGACAGGCCGGAACCAGCTCGCGCATTGAAAACTACCTGGGTTTTCCCAATGGTCTCAGCGGAGCCGACCTCACCCGGCGAGCCATTACCCAGGCGCAACGCTTCGGTGTGGAGTTTCTGGCTCCGCAGGAGGTGATGTCGATTACATCGCAGGGCCAATACAAGCACATTCGTCTGGGCGATGGAAATGAGGTGGTGGCGCGGTCCATTATTCTAAGCACGGGGGTATCCTACCACCAGTTAGACAACGAGAGCCTGCATAAATATACCGGCGCGGGAGTGTACTACGGAGCCGCCACCACCGAGGCCTTTGCGTTCAAAGGAAAGCCCGTTTACATTGTCGGGGGTGGTAATTCGGCCGGGCAGGGAGCTATGTATCTCTCCCGAACGGCTTCGGAAGTATGTATTTGCGTTCGTCGCCCCGACCTGTCCGAAACAATGTCGCAGTACCTGATCGACCAGATTGCTCAGACGCCCAACATTACCGTACTCGGCTGTACCGAAGTGGTGGAAGGGTTGGGTAACGAGCGGCTGGAATGCCTGGTGGTAGAAAACATGGATACCAAAGAACGCCGGACGGTAAAAGCCGCCGGGCTGTTCATCTTCATCGGCACCAAACCCCTCACCGACTGGATCGAGATGGACATCATCAAAGATCCTAAAGGGTTTATTGCTACCGGTCGCGATCTCGCCAAATACGCCGACTTCAAGCAGGTCTGGCGCTATAACCGGGAGCCGTTCTCCCTCGAAACCTGTAGCGCGGGCATCTTTGCGGCTGGTGACGTGCGGGCGGGGGCCATGAACCGCGTAGCATCGGCTGTGGGCGAAGGTGCTATGGCCGTAAGTTTTGTCCATAAATATTTAGCAGAAAACTAGCAGAGGGGCATAGGGTACGGGGCAAAGGGGTAAGGATACAACGCCATCCCTCTGCCATAAACCCTTTGCCCCACGCCCCCTGCCCAAACCCCCATATCCCCATGTCAAAACAAACCATATGCTCGCACCTCTCCGCCATAACGGAGCTTCGCGTGGCGAAGGAGTACGTCTGCGAAGAATGTATTAAAACGGGTGCTTCGTGGGTGCATTTGCGTACCTGTCAAACGTGTGGCACCACGCTCTGCTGCGATTCATCGCCCAATAAACACGCGACAAAGCATTTTCACGCGAGTAATCATCCCGTGGTGGCCTCGGCCGAGCCGGGCGAACGCTGGCTCTGGTGCTATGCCGATGAACAGATGGTTGGGTATTGAACAACAGCGTTCATATCCTGTTACTAGTCTATAGGGTTTTGCCTGTCATTTTCGCACAGCCGATAAACCTTTACTAGTCCCCGTGTCCTGAAACTAAACTACCACACGCCTGAATGATTGCCGAACAAACGCTTACCGAACACTACTTCCGCGTACGGCTGCATTCCGAAGCCATCTGTCGGGGCCTCGAAACCGAGGATTATGTCGTACAGCCCGTAGTGGATGTAAGTCCGCCCAAATGGCATCTGGGCCATACAACCTGGTTTTGGGAAACCTTTGTGCTGAAACCTAACGCGCCCGGTTACCGCATCTTTCACGAAGATTTTAGCTATGTTTTTAATAGCTATTACGAAACAGTAGGTAAGCGCGTGTTGCGCACCGACCGGGGCAACCTCAGTCGACCTACGGTGGCTGGCGTGTACGCTTACCGGGCATACGTTGATGAGCAGATGGGCCGGTTTCTGGATACAGCGGATCTTTCGCCCGATCTGCACGCGCTGATTCTGCTGGGTCTGAATCACGAGCAGCAACATCAGGAGTTGCTTATCACCGATATTAAATACATTCTGGGCCATAACCCGTTGCTGCCTGCCATCGAGATGCCTTTTCTGGAACACCAGCCGCAACGGAGTGGCAATTCGGTGTTTATTCCGGAAGGTATTTACACCGTTGGTTTTCAGCCAACAGATGGGCAGACCGATGGCGTATTCTATTTCGATAATGAAGTAGGCGCACACAAGGTATACCTGAATAATGCGACGCTGGCCGGTAAGCTGGTCACCAATGGGGAATACAGGGCGTTTATCGAAGCCGGTGGCTATCGTAACTTCCGCTACTGGCTTTCCGATGGCTGGGCCTGGGTAAACGCAAACAGCGTTCAGGCCCCTTTGTACTGGCACCAGGTCGATGGCGCGTGGTGGTATTATACTTTCGACGGCCTTAAACCGGTCGATCCGGATGCGCCCCTTTGCCACGTGAGTCAGTATGAAGCCGACGCTTACGCCCGCTGGAAAGGGCAGCGACTACCCACCGAGTTCGAATGGGAAGTGGCCGCGTCTACGGTGAACCCCGCCCTCAACTGGGGTGCCCGGTGGGAGTGGACCAATTCGGCTTACCTGCCTTATCCCGGCTTCCAGACCGCCGAAGGAGCCGTAGGCGAATACAACGGCAAATTTATGAGCGGACAGATGGTTTTGCGGGGAGCTTCCGTAGCTACACCCGACGGGCACTCCCGGACCACGTACCGTAATTTCTTTCAACCAGACAAACGATGGCAGTATACCGGAATACGTTTAGTAACGGAAGCATAGGGCATAGGGCAGAGGGTAAAGGGCAGAACGCATGGGCCGGGTCAGAAACGTCAACCAGTCTACTGTCGGCAGACGCAGACCCCCTGGCGGAAGAAGTACGAACCGGTTTGCAGAAAATGCCAAAGGCCCTGTCGTCACGGTTTTTCTACGATGCGGAAGGCAGTCGTCTTTTTGCCGAAATCATGCACTCGCCGGAGTACTACCTGACCCGGTCGGAATACGAAGTGCTGGACACGTACAAAGCGGATTTACTGCAACTGCTCACCCCCGATAACCGTCCGTTCGAACTGGTGGAGTTAGGCGCGGGAGATGGATTGAAAACAAAAATTCTGCTCGGTTTCTTCGAAAGCCAGAACGCCGATTTTACCTACGCGCCGGTCGATATTTCGGTGGATGCGCTTGAAGGGCTGGTAGTCGATGTGCGGAAGCAATGGCCTGATTTGCTGCTGAATCCGCGGCATGATGATTATTTCAGTGCACTGGAGCACCTGTCCAGCGAAACCGACAGCCGGAAAGTCGTTCTTTTTCTGGGGTCTAATATTGGCAACTTTGCCCCAGATGAAGCCGTTGAATTCTATCGCCAACTGCACGATCGGCTCAAACCCGGCGATATTGTGCTGACGGGCTTTGATTTACAGAAGAATCCGGCCATTATCCATGCGGCTTACAACGACCGTCAGGGGTTGACAAAAGCGTTCAACCTGAATTTACTGCGCCGAATCAATCGCGACCTCGACGCTGATTTTGATCTTGCCGCCTTTGATCACTACGAGACCTATAGCCCCGAAACAGGGGAAGCCCGTTCGTATCTGGTTAGTCAGAAAGCGCAGACTGTAGACATCAAGGCGCTTGGTATGCAGGTACCTTTTCAGGACGGTGAGATTATTCATACCGAAATCTCCCGCAAATTCAACCGAAGTCAAATCGAGCATCTGGCGCAGCAAACCGGCTTTTCGCTGGCGGGCTGGTTCACGGACAGTAAAGGCTATTTTGCCGATGTTATCTTTGAACGATAGAATAGGCCGGGGTGTTTTTCACCGGCCTGAATGGTAAACCGCTTGAATCAGATCGCGTCGACTGGTTCCTGCACGCGTTTGGGGGCTTCCCGGCGGGGAATATAATGCCGGAAGAAACTGCTGATTTTCATCTGTAACACTCCAAAAACCGCTTCCTTAAAGATTTTAGAGGACATTTTAGAAACGCCCCGCGTACGATCGGTGAAAATAATGGGTACCTCTTTGATCCGGAAACCGTATTTCCAGCAGGTGAATTTCATCTCGATCTGAAAGGCATACCCCACAAATTTGATTGGGTTGTGCAGAATTACTTCCAGCACATCAGCCCGGTAGCAAACAAAGCCCGCCGTAGGGTCCATAATGGACATGCCCGTAACAAACCGGACATAAACCCCCGCGAAGTACGACATCAACACCCGACCCATGGGCCAATTGACGACGTTGACCCCCCGAATATACCGGGAACCCACGGCCACATCGGCCCGCTCGGGTCCTTCGTCGGCGCAGGCGTGGTAAAGTTTGATCAGGTCGTCGGGATTATGCGAAAAGTCGGCGTCCATCTCGAACAGGTATTGGTACCCGCGCAACATCGCCCACTTGAATCCGTCAATGTAGGCGGTACCCAACCCAAGCTTACCCCGTCGTTCGAGCAAGTGGAGACGCGCCGTCGAACCACGCTGAGCCGCATCCGTAGCCGCAAACTCCTCCTGTATATCACGAACACGCTGAGCCGTACCGTCGGGGGAGCCGTCGTCTACGATGAGGACATCGAAGGGCTCCGGCAGGCTAAACACCTTTCGGATAATTGCTTCGATGTTTTCAATTTCATTATAGGTTGGAATAACGACTAAGCGCTCTTTCACAGGCTATTGAGTGAGTTAAAGTAGGGTTACTTCTATAACACCAAAGTACTCCAATTTTGTCTAATAAAATCATTAAAAATTCTTAATATCTTGCTTGACAGCCAGTTCGCCAGCTAATTTCCGGGCTTTCCCAATGCAGTCCGACAAGGATACGCCCCCATACCAGTTGGCACAAACAAACAGCTGGTCGGCCTCAGCGGCTTTGATCGGTTCTTTTATTGAGGCAATCGTCGCATCATACTGTGGAATGGCGCGCTCCCACCGGAAGATGGATTGATAAACCGGTTTAACTGCCGTAATACCGAAGCCATCGACCAGCTCTTTATGGACATTTTCAGCCAGTACGCTGTCCGGGTGCCGGGTGTTGCGCGCGCCGGTTTGCCCGCCCACAAACGTAGTGAAAAGAACTTCATCATCCGGGCATCGACCCGTAAAGATCGAGCTGCTCCAGATGTGCCCGGCGGCAAAACGCCCTTCAACGGCCGGGTTCAGCCCGCCAAAGCCATTGAGCGGATGCCGGACATCGGCGCGTTTGTAGGCGGAATGTACGGCCGTCATGGGTGGGTAAGTAACGGTCTGAAGTCTACGGGCCAGGTCGGGGTAACGTTCATCTACCAACCGGGCAGCCGCATCGGTACCAACCGCGAGTACCAGTTTGTCGACTGTTGCGTTACCGTTTTTTGTTTCAACCTGCCAGCCATTTGGTGTTGGGCTAATGCGGCTGACGGCGTCGTTGAGCGAAAGATCGGTCAGTTTGGTGCCCAGCGCGTTGGGTAACATCTGCATCCCTTCCCGGAAACTGAACGATTGCCGACGACCAACAGCCGACCCCCCAGCCGACTGGCTCTTGATCAGGCCACGCAGCACCGACCCGTATTCTTTTTCATACTGAAGCAGGCTGGGAAACGTTTCGGAAACCAGCAGCTGTTCCGGATCTCCGGCGTAAATACCCGCCACAAACGGCCCAAGGGCGTAATCGACAATCTCGCTGGAAAAACGGCGTCTGAAAAACTGCCCCAGCGTTTCGCCGGGGGGCGATACCGTTTTGTTGTTTCGTTCGCGGAGAATGGCCAGCTTGGTTTTCCAGCTGAAAAAGCTGCCGAACAGCAGCGAAGGCGGCCCCGACGGGAGTTGCCTGTATTTTCCGTCGCGAAAAATAAAGCGGGCTTTACTGACGGGCTGGCTAAAAGTCAGATCGGGTGTCAGGCCCAGTCCATCGAGCCAGTCCAGTAAATCGGCATCGCCAAGGAGGGAATTGGGACCGAGTTCACGTAGGTAACTACGTCCGGATGGGCCATCGGGCCAGTCTCGTTGCGAGCGGATGTAGCCCCCGGCCTGATCAGATGCTTCCCAGAGATGATAAGCAACACCCCGCCGTTGCAGTTCGTAGGCCAGCGTGAGTCCCGAAATGCCGGCCCCTATAATACCAACTGTCATGAAGTTTTTGGGGTATGCGCGTCAACTTTTTTCTTCAACCGTTCCGTAACCCGCTGATAAATGGCTTCCATATCGGCGGGGTGCGATGAGTAAAAGATGTAGCTCTTCCGATAAGTAGCCGTGTCGACGCCGTTCTTCTTGAAAATGGCGCTTTCCAGGTGTTTATAGACAATGTTCGATGAATCGATGGAACGCAGATTTATCCGGCTGATTTTGGCTTCGGCCATGTGTACCTCGGTCAGAATACTGGCCATTTGCTCCTCCGTTAGTAAATTTTCCGGTGGCTTGTTTTCGGGAGCTGTGCAGGCTGCAACCAGCCAGCCGCTTAGCAGCACACTCCACAGATGCCGTTGATATTGGTTTCGAAGCATACGCTTAAATGGGTAGCTTTGTAAGGCAATCCCTCGTGGCAAAGTTCGGGATTGGCTGTTAAAAAAATATAACGCCTGTTGATATGGACGAGTTCTTGGCCCGGCTCCGTAATTTCGATATTCGCATTCGCAAGGCGGTGAACTCGCAAATGCGTGGCAGCTTTCGGTCCGTCTTTAAGGGAACAGGTCTGGAGTTCAGTGATTTGCGTACCTACCAGTATGGCGATGATGTGCGGGCAATCGACTGGAACGTGTCGTCGAAAGGGCACGGTACGTTCGTAAAAGTTTTTCGGGAGGAGAAAGACCAGACCGTTTTCTTCGTTGTCGATGTGAGTGCCTCACAGGAGGTTGGCCCCCGGCAGCGTAATAAACTGGACACCACAAAAGAAGTGTGCGGAGTTCTGGCGCTGTCGGCCATTCGCGAAGCCAGCCACGTAGGCATGTACTGTTTTTCGGATCAGAAAGAGAAGTACATCAAGCCGGGCAATGGACTGAAAACGGGTTATCAGCTCATTATGAGCCTGTTTAAGCTGCACCCCGAGTCGACCCGCACCAGCATTGCCGATGCGCTGCTGTTTACGCTCAACGCCCTTAAACGCCGGAGTGTCGTAATTTTGTTGTCTGATTTTATTGACCTGAATTACGAACACAACCTCAAAGCCCTGGCCAAGAAGCACGATTTGGTGGTCATTCACCTGTACGACCAGCGGGAAGTGAAGCTGCCGAGATTGGGCATCATTCCGGTTCACGATACCGAAACCGGGCGGACGGTCTGGGTCAACACGTCGTCTGTTTCGTTCCGCAGCGGGTTGTATAACACCTTTAAACAGAATCAGGAGCGGCTGGAGCGGCTTTGTAAACAATACAACGCCAACTACCTCGCGCTCGATTCGCAGGAAGATTTTGTGCCGAAACTTGTCGAATTGTTCAGGGTCAGAAAATACTAATGAAGCAAGTTGTCCTCCTCTTTCTTGTTGGTTTCTGTTTGCTCTCCGGCCTTTGCCGGGGGCAGATGCCCCCCCGTCAGTTTCCGCCAACGGGGTACTTCCTGACCGATAGTATCGAAATTGGCCGCCCGTTTCGCTATTCGCTGACCTATCACCACGCCCCAACGGTCGATGTGCTGTTTCCGGATACCGCCCAATTCTTTGCGCCGTATCGGGTTCAGAAAGTGGCTGTTTTTGCGACACAAACAACCGGCGATGGGTCAAAGGCGATTAGCCGCGACAGTGCCGTGTACACGCTGGTATCCTTTGAAACGGATTCGGTGCAGTTACTGAGAGTTCCCGTTCGGACCATCAATGCCGTTGACTGTACGGCGCAGTGGACGCTGACTGATACGGTTTTCCTGCGGTCGAAGCTGGCCCAGGCACTACCGGATTCGCTCGCAGCGCGTTCGCTTACACTGGCTACCGAAACGTCATTGGCTCCGTTACAGCAGCAGTTCAATTATGGGGCACTGCTCATTGGCTTTTTGGGCATTAGCCTGGTTGTTGGCGCTTTATATCTGCTATTTGGGAATTTGGCCCGGCAACAGTGGCGATTGTATGTCTTAAATCGGCGGCACGCACGGTTTTTGCGGGAATACACACAGTTAAATGAGCGGATTAGTCCGCTAACAGCGGCCGAAATAGCCAATCAGGCCGTGGTGATGTGGAAAATGTATCTGGAGCAACTGGACCCTCAGCCGTATAGCTCCCTGACAACCTCCGAACTCGCCGACCGGTTTCACGACGAACGTGTAACGAATGCCCTGCGTGACGCCGACCAGATGATTTACGGCGGCACCTTTACGGCGCAGTCACAATCGGCGCTGCTTGTCTTGAGCGATGTCGCCACGCAGATGTACATTCGCAGCCGGGCTACCTTGCGTCCAGCTGGCCTCCAGAATGAGGTAAACACGACTACGGCTACGTCTTCTGAATCAGCTTCTTCCTGACCATATGAAACCCTGGTACTCACTTCATTGGTTTAGCCCATCACAATGGCAGCAGTTTCAACTGGCGCACCCACTGGCGCTCTGGCTGATTCCGGTTGTATTGTTGTTGATTGCTATACGGTATTACTTGTCCAGAAGGTCCCGGCAACAACTGAAAATGTCGATTGGGCAGATCTCATCCGATTCATGGACGGGTGTACAAACGGTTCAGTCCTTGCTTAGTCTGGGGCGGTATCTGCTGCCATTGAGTATGTTTCTGGGGATGGCTTGCCTGCTCATTGCGCTGGCTCGCCCGCAGATTATCCGGGAGCTCCGCGAAGAGCAGTCAGAAGGGATTGACATCATGCTGGCGATGGATGTATCGGTTTCGATGAGCGAATCGGATATTTCCCCTACCCGGTTAGCTGCTGCCCGACGGGTAGCGCAGACGTTTGTCAATGGCCGTAAGAACGACCGGATTGGCCTGGTTATTTTTGCCGGCGAAGCCTTTTCCCTTTGTCCACTCACGACAGATTATAAACTGCTAAATCAATACCTCAACGACCTGAACGATCACATGATCCGTACCTCGGGCACGGCCATTGGCGATGCGCTGGCGCGTTGCATAAACCGTATGCGCGACCGCTCTACGTCCTCGGCCGATACGACTCAGCTAAAAACTGAGCTGTGGAAGCCGGAGCGCAGCAAAGTAATTATTTTGTTGAGTGATGGCGATAATACGGCAGGTAATCTGGACCCAATTACGGCCGCAAGTTTGGCGAAGGCATTCAATATTAAAGTATATACCATTGCCGTTGGGCGGCCGGTGGTATCTGCATCGGAAGCGGCTACCGTCGATGAGGGCGTGCTGAAGAAAATAGCTACGATCGGTAAGGGAAGCTTTTTTCGGGCGGTAGACAGCGGACGGCTTAAGACCGTTTTTGCGCAGATCAGTCAGCTCGAAAAAGCCCCCGTTCGCGTTCGGGTGTATGAAGATATTCAGGATTACTACCGCATTTACATGTATTGGGGTATCGCTTTCCTACTGGTGACTCTGTTGTTGAAAAACACAATTTTTGGTAACGTGCTGGAGGATTGACGGGTTGTGGTAACTCATCCATCGTAAACCAGACACCTACGACACCTATGCTAAAATCGTATTACAATGCGGATGTCCTTGAAGCCGGACTGGACGAAGTTGGGCGGGGATGTCTGGCCGGGCCGGTGGTGGCGGCTGCGGTTATTTTGCCGAAAAACTACACGCATCCCATCCTGAATGACTCCAAACAGCTATCGCACCGGCAGCGGGAAATCCTGAAAAAAGACATTGAGCGCGATGCCATTGCCTGGGCGGTGGCCGAGGTATCGCACGAGGATATTGACCGGATCAACATTCTGAAAGCGAGTTTTCTGGCCATGCACCGGGCCGTCGATGCGCTGGCCGTCAAGCCAGAGCATTTGCTGGTTGATGGGAATCGCTTTGTGCCGTACCCAATGACTCCCCATACCTGCATCATCAAAGGCGACGCCCATTACTTATCTATTGCAGCCGCGTCGGTGCTGGCCAAAACCTACCGCGACGACCTGATGGCTCAACTCGGGCTGGAGTTTCCGGCCTATGGCTGGGCGCAGAATGTAGGCTATCCCACGCCCATTCACCGAGCTGCTATCCGGCAGTTTGGCCCAACCAAATACCACCGAATGAGTTTTCGATTGTTGTAGGCAACGTCATCCTTAGTTTGAACAACTAAAATGATTTTTGGCCAAACTAGTTATGGGGTAAATCCATTATCTTTAACTTAGTTACGAATTCTACAATTATGGCTGTTTTGACACTTGAAATAGATGATAAAGAAGTCAGTTTCTTCAAAGACCTGATTTACCATCTACCGTTTGTTCGTATCAAGAATGAAGAGGATTCGGATGATGCCGTTTTGGCGAACATTCGGCAAGGAGTAGAGGAGTTAAGAGCGGTTGAGCAGGGTAAGGCGAAATCAAGACCCGCACGCGATTTCCTTAACGACCTATGAGCTATAGGGTCGAAACGATAACTAATTTTGAGCGCGAAGCGCGACGACTCACAAAAAAGTATAAGTCCCTCAAGCTTGAGTTGGGACAACTTATCGATGACCTCACAGAAAACCCTTTTCGAGGTGTTGCCATGCAGCATGGATTTTACAAAATCAGGATGGGTATTCGCTCAAAAGGAAAAGGGAAGCGAGGAGGGGCACGCGTAGTTACCTGCGTTCGGGTGGTTGATGAGATTGTGTATCTTGTATCAATTTATGACAAGTCTGAGCAGACCGACATTAGCGATGAAACCTTGAACAACTTGCTCTCTGAAATACCTTAATTGCTGTAATTCGTATGGCTGGGCGCAGAATGTGGGCTATCCCACGCCCATCCGGCAGTTTGGCCCAACCAAATACCACCGAATGAGTTTTCGATTGTTGTAAGCGCTGAAGGGCGGTGCTTTTAAACGCCATATCTTTATGATATAGCGTTTAAAAGCACCGCCCTTCAGCGCTAGTTGTGAGTTATTTGTGTTTGCTTGCGTCAGTAAATACTGACTACACAAACCGTTACGAATACAGACTCGCGCCAGGTCGTTAGCTAGCCAGTTCCTGCTTTCCGGCCCGCTCCCGCAGGGACTCTGTTGGGCGGAAGCGTTCGCCGTACTGGTCCGCCAGGCGATCCAGTGTTTGAACGAAGGTGTCGACGCCAACGAAATCCACGAATGAGACGGCTCCACCGGTATAGGCAGGAAAGCCCCAGGCCAGAATAGAGCCGAGGTCAGCATCGAGCTTGGTGCGGACTACGTTTTCTTCGAAGCAGCGGACGGCTTCGATGGCCTGCCGGTAAAGCAAACGCGTTTTTACCTCCTCTACCGTAGGCTGTTGTCCAGCTTGTGGAAACAGGTCCTGCAAACCCGGCCATAGTTTCTTGCTTCGGTCGTCCGCGTAATCGTAAAACCCGGCTTTGGCCTTCTTACCCGTTCGGCCCAGCTCAACGAACTGCTTCGCCACCTGATAACTGGTATCGTCTTCGCGAACGGCTCCGTCTTTGATGCCCTGTCCGGCAATTTTATAGACCAGATCCAGTGCTACTTCGTCCGTTACGGCCAGCGGACCAACGGGCATCCCGGCATCTTTTCCGGCATTCTCGATCAGAATCGGGTTAACGCCCTCTTTAAGCAGCTCCATCCCCTCCGCCGAATAAGTGCCAAAACACCGCGATGTGTAGAACCCACGTGCGTCATTGACGACAATGGGTGTTTTGCGGATTTTTCGGGTAAAATCCATCGCAACGGCCAGCGCATAATCCGACGTTTCTTTACCCACAATGATCTCCACGAGCATCATCTTGTCGACGGGCGAGAAGAAGTGAATGCCGATGAAATTCTCGGGTTTTGCCGATGCCTGCGCCAGTCCGCTGATGGGTAGGGTGGAGGTGTTGGAGCCAAATACACCCAACCCGTTTTCGGCCAGCGTGGGTTCGGCTTCTTTCGTTACCTGTGCTTTTAACTCGCGGTTCTCAAAGACCGCTTCAATAATAAGGTCGCAGCCCTGCAAATCCTGCAAATCGGCGGTGGGTTTAATCAGGTTCAGAATGCCATCTACTTTGGTTGGGTCAACTTTACCACGTTCGACGCCTTTCTGAAGCAGGTTCCGTGAATAGTCTTTTCCTTTTTCGGCTGCCTCGACTGATACGTCTTTCAGGACAACTTCAATCCCGGCCTGAGCCGACACATAAGCAATGCCCGCGCCCATCATGCCCGCGCCCAGAATGCCAAGCTTTTTAACATCCGTCTTCTGTTGGTCTTTGGGGCGGCTGGCTCCTTTATTGGCTTCGTTCATGCCCAGAAACATTGTCTGGATAAGGCTCTTCGCCACTTTTGAGGTTGCCACCTTCACAAAATGCCGGGCTTCGATCATCAGTGCCCGGTCGATGTTAACCTGTAAGCCTTCGTAGACACACGCCATTATTTCGAGCGGGGCGGGGTAGTTGCCTTTGGTTTTATCCATGAGCATGGCCGTGCCAGCGGCAAAGGTCTGGGCACCTACCGGACTCTGAATGTTGCCGCCGGGAACCTTGAAATTGTCCTTACCAACAATCTTTCCCGTTTTCCGATCAATCTCGTCCCAGGGTTTCAGAGGCTTTGACCCGGCGGACGTTCCGTTTGCTTCTATCCAGGCGCGGGCTTTGGCCATCATCTCGTCGGGGCTGTCGGCGATGTCGTCGATCATGCCGAGGTTCTTGGCTTCCTGAACACCCACTTTTTTGCCTTCCAGAATAAGCGGCAAAGCGGCCTGGATGCCAAGCATACGGGGGAGCCGCTGGGTACCACCGGCACCCGGTAGCAGGCCAATGGTCACTTCGACCAGACCAATCTGGGTCTTTGGATTATTCAGGGCTATGCGGTAGTGGCAGGCCAGGCAGATTTCGTAGCCGCCACCCAGTGCGGTGCCGTTAATGGCGGCAACGGTTGGCTTGCCCGATGTCTCGATACTACGGAACACCCGGTTCAGTTCAGTCGAAACCTTCAGCATCTCGGCGGGGGGGCTATCGTTGGCGCGAAGAATCATTTTCAGATCGGCACCGGCCACAAATTCGGGCTTTTCGGACGTTATAATCAGGCCCTTAACGGATTCATCGGCAAAGGCGCGTTGCAGAGCCGCGTCAAATGCCGGAATCGATTCGTCGTTGAGGACGTTCATGGGCGAGGTGGTCATCGCCCACGAAATGATGGCTATATGTTGGTCAACGGTGTAGGTGATCATGCTTGAAAAGTTTGTTGTATTTTTACCAAAAACAAAGATGACATGGGCGCTATCAGACTGATTCAAAAGCCGCAGAACGGCCAGATTACCTTTAAGGTGCCAGACGAAATGCGCGACGAGCCTATTATTGTCGAATTCAGGCCAGCTAAAGAAGAATCGCAACCTGAGGAAACAACAACACTAGCGGAGGCTTCTCAAGCATTCTTTGCGAAGCTCAATCGGGTTAAAATTGACTTTTCGGAAGAGGATTATAATGTTTATGAGCAGTAGAATCTTCTTGGACAGTTCTATTCTGGTTGAAAGCACTAAAGGAAATCGGACCGATTTATTTGATTATTTAGTTCTGAACGATAAATATGAAATCTGTATTAGCCAGATTGTTCTAAGCGAATACACATTTTACTTACTTATCATTGAAGGTGGTAAAGCTCCACTGACACTAAAGCGGGATAAAACAATTCCTGCCATCATTGAGTAGCACAATCCGGTCGAATTTTTGAGCAAAATGATCTTTCTTGAACCGGGTCCAGGCGTCATTCCTCTTTACCTGCATTATATGGAACAGTACAATCTGCTTCCGAACGACGCTCTCATTCTCGCTACCTGTAAACTCAATGGAATTGAGAAAATCGCCAGTTACGATGCTGACTTTGCGCCCGCTTGTTTAGGCGAAGGCATTCAGCTTATCCGCTCGGTCAGTGATATTGCTTCCTAATTAATCCGTTCAAAAATGGTGGCAATGCCCATGCCGCCCCCAATACACAACGTCGACAGGCCAAACTGCTTCCCCGAACGTTCCAGTTCATCGATCAGTGTCGCCGAGATAATGGCTCCCGTTGCGCCCAGCGGATGGCCCAGCGCAATGGCTCCTCCATTTACATTCAGCTTGCTGTGATCCACGCCAAACTCTTCCATGAAGAGTAGCGGCACGGCGGCAAAGGCTTCGTTTACTTCAAACAGATCAATATCACTGATGTTCATACCTGCCCGTTTGAGCACTTTGCGCGTGGCAGGAACCGGTCCCGTCAGCATGATCGTTGGTTCAGAACCCACAATGGCAAAGGCTTTGATTCGAGCGCGGGCTTTCAAGCCTGTTTTCTCCCCGAATTCCTGGCTACCAATCAACACCCCGGCAGCTCCATCAACAATCTGTGAGGAATTACCTGCGTGGTGAACGTGGTTGATTTTATCATACTGGGCGTATTTGAGCAGCGCAAGTGCATCTAAGCCCATTTTGCCCATAGCCTCGAAAGCGGGTTTGAGTTTGCCCAGGCTTTCCACTGTAGTGCCGGGACGGACACCCTCGTCGCGGTCTAACAGCGTCATGCCGATCTCATCTTTGAGGGGAACGAGGGTTTTATGAAAGCGATTATCCGCCTGCGCGTCTACCGCCCGACGGTACGACTCAGCCGCGAACGTGTCGACATCTGAGCGGGAGTAGCCGTATTTTGTAGCAATTAAATCGGCCGAAATGCCTTGCGGGACGATGTTATGACGAGCCACAATCTGCGGATTCATGAAGATAGCGCCCCCATCGGAGCCCATCGGCACCCGCGACATCGACTCAACACCACCGGCCACAATCGCATCCACTTGCCCCGACATGACATAGGCCGCAGCCATATTGATGGCTTCCAGCCCCGATGAGCAAAATCGGTTGAGCTGCACCCCGGCTACCGATTCGTCGTAACCGGCTTCGAGCGCGGCCGTTCGGGCAATGTCGGCTCCTTGCTCGCCAATGGGCGTTACACAACCCATGATCACGTCATCCACGAGCGAGGTGTCGAGTTGGTTGCGGTCGCGGAGTTCGCGCAGAACGCTGGTGAGGAGTTGGATGGGCTGTACATCATGCAGCGAACCGTCGCTCTTGCCCCGGCCCCTGGGTGTGCGAACGGCATCATAAATGAAGGCTTCTGCCATATTCTGGTTGAAAAATTAGTATGCATGCATACGGTTTTCGGTCTGGCAAAAATACGGCAAAAGTTGAATGGGGCAATGAGCTAGTATTAAATAGATTATTTCGCTTTTCGGTCGCGTATCCAGAAGCGTATCATCAGTATCCCAACTATATAAAATCTATTAACCTACCATTTATATACATTTTCTTCTATGAAGATATATACCCTAGTTGTCGATAATAATGCCAGTTGGCGGAAGACCATTGGCAAATTTGTTGACATGCATCCACTCCTGGAATTAGTCGATACCTGCGATTCGGCCATGGATGCGTATGCCAAAATGAAAGTGCATGACATAGACCTGCTGGTCTGCGATATTGAAATGCCCGATAAGCATGGCTCGGAGTCTACAGAATGGTCCGTTGGTCATCTTTGTGACATCACACGCCGAATATGCCCTCGGCTGTTATGACGTATCGCCGGTTGATTTCCTGTTGAAACCCTGGACCCTGAGCGGTTTATGCTCAGTATTGAGAAAGTAAAAAAACGACTTACTCTGGCTCCCGAAACGATTGCGTTAGCGCCGTTTTTTTTATCCGGGAAAACAACAACTACGTTCAGATTGGCTACCATGATGTGCTCTATATGAAGGCCCAGGAGCATTTTTTACAGATCATTACCAAAGAGAAGTCATATCTGCCCATGCTCTCGATCAGCAAAATGGAAGAGCAGCTCAAAGGTGATGTGTTCCTCTGCGTTACGGCAGCAACTGGCCCGCGCTACGGCTGCTATCGGCCGTACAACTCAATGCGACTAAAAATAAACTGTTCGCTATTTTGTCGCACGACTTGCGGTCGCCGGTGCGGTAGATGCCAGCCTGAAGGCCGACAAAAACCACCTCTCCGTTATTTGTCGGAACTTGTTGCAAAATGCTCTGAAGTTTACCCATGCGGGGGGCAGCGTATTGGTAAACTTCCAGGAAGATAATGGCTTCGGCCAACTCATTATTCGGGACACCGGTATTGGCATGGAACCCCAACTAGTAGCGGATCTATTTCGCCTGGACAAGCAAACATCGCGTTTGGGAACGGGCCGCGAGCAAGGTACAGGGCCGGGGCTTGTGCTGGTTAATGAGCTGGTCGATGTTAATCAGGGGGCCTTACAGGCAGTAAGCGAAGCTGGTAAAGGCACGACTTTCACGCTGACATTTGTTGCCGTAGCAATTACCCTGTAAGTACTCAACCTTCTTAGCTCGGTTGTAAAGGAATCAGCCAAAGGTGCCGAATCCATCGACGGATGAGCCGGTTTTGAGTGTGAGGAATTTGACATTGCCCAGCGTCTTGAGTTTGGGCGATTGATAAGCCCGCTTGGGCTGAGGTGTGGCGTGGGATGGTTTTTTCACAAGATACATGAATAGGTTTACTATGAACGATGACCAAAAGAACAGGTATTTCTCATTTAGTGCCAATATATGTATTAGTATACAAAATCGTAAATAAAGTACTAAAAATTTACAGGTAAAGTCTTTCTTCCCAATCCATATATGGTCTTTGTGCCAAATTTATTCAGGATTACTCTCCATTTTTCTAGTTGATAGAGCTGCTTACAAATAAAAAGCCCGCTGACTTACAGAGCGGGCTTTTAAAAAGAATGTTTGTAGGAAGGGTTATTTGTCCAACACTACGGTCTCACCAATTAGATAAGCACCGGTTTCGGTAGCCAGATTGTACACGGCCCTCACCGACCGGATGGCCGATTCTGTCTGAACGACTTTGTAACCAATAACACGATTGGTGGCTGCTTCATACCGATACAGGACCTCGCCTGCTTTTACTTCGCCCAATGCTTTGCGGCCAGTAGCGGTTAAAACAGGGTGATTGGCCGTCGCTTCCAGTAACGTAGGGGCACCGAGTGTGCTACGGGTGTCGGCAGTGAGTTCATTGATCGACGCCAGCCACACACCAGTCAGCTTGTAATCGGCATTTTTATGAATGTCTATCTTCGTGACGTGGGTTGGCGTCAGGGTTTTTGTTTTGGCATCGTAACCTAGTACGACATCGCCCGTTTTTACGTCGCTGATCGCTTTTGACGAGCCATCGGCTAGTGTAACAGGCGCATCGGCAGCGAAGCAAAAGTTATATTCTTCCTTTTTCTTGCCACCTTCTTCGGTTTTGCCCGCCCCACCCGATAGCAGATTCGCCATCTCGCGCGACAGCACGAACGTTAGCGTCGACATCAGGCCGGGTTCTTTCTCACCAACGTATTTCAGGTCGTCGATGTACGCATCCCACGCTTTCCGGTCGCCCGTGGCACCGGGAATCACGAAGGGTTTCACCTCGTTGGTTTTTGTGTTCTGGTAAATGGCCAGTAAGCCAAGCTCCTTGGTATCCTCCACCGTGAACACTTTGTACAGGTAAATCTTGCGCGTGATGCCATCACTGTAGGTAAACACATAGGCAGGGCGCTCTTCGTAGCGGTCCAGGATAAAGCCGCCCGATTTGAAATAGGTGTCTTTGTCAAGGTTGGCTACTTTAATGGCTTTGATCGCTTTCAGTTGCTCAACGGTCATGCTGGCACTGGCCGTAGCCGTTTGCGCCGATACACGCTGACTGAGTAGCTGCGTTGCCAGAGCGCAACACAGGAAAATCATAATAGAGAGCAGGTTGTTTTTCATGATTGTCGTCTGGGCCAAGCTCCAGCTTGGCCCGTCAATAATTATACGGCCAAGCTGGAGCTTGGCCCAGACTATTTATTTCTTTGTGTATTCACCCACTCGGGCGTGAAGTGCCTCGACCGTTCGGCGGGCCGATGTAAAGGCCCCAGCCATCCAGGCGGTTAAGTAGGTGGTGTGTTCGCCCGCGAAATAAATGTTGCCATCCGGTTCGAGCAGGGTTGCGTAATATTTTTTACGGGTGGCATCGTCGTACGTAGCCCAGCCACCACCACTGTACGGTAGGCGGTGCCAGGCCAGCGAGAATGAATTTTCAAATTCGGATGGGTATTGTGGGTGAATTTTACCCCCCTGAGCCAGTGCCATCTTCTCGCGTTCGGCAACGGGTAAGGCACCAATGGCTTCGGCCCGGCTGTAAAAGTTGTAATAGCCAATCAACACACCTTTCTTACCCTGCAAGCCGAAAGATGGGTACCAGATCTGGTTGATATCCATGTTGGTACGCGAAATGCCGCCATAAATACCGTCATCCTCTTCCCAGAAACGACGCTTAAACTGAAGCCCGATTTTGCCGGTTTTCATGTAAGGGACAAAGTCGGCCGCCCGTTTTACCGTGCCGGAGAGGTCAGATTCGAGGTTTTTAAGCATGGGCAAGGGCAGCGTACAAACGCAGAACTCGCCGGTAATCTCAACCGGCTTGCCATCTTTCTGGTACACCACCCGAACGCCGTTTTCGGTTTTTCGCAACTCACTGACCGGTGCATTGAAGAGGATTTTTCCGGTCAGCTTTTTCTCCAGTGCTTTGGGAATGGCATCCATACCGCCAACGGGCTGCAAGAGCGTCGCCTGCTGTTCGTAGGCGTAATCACCCACGTTATAGAAAACGGGCTGCATGAACCCCGAGCGAAGTAAATCCGTCAGGCCGTAAGGGTCGGTCTGGGTGCCGGGTGTCTGGCCCGCACCAGGATCGCTCTTGGCTTTATAACCCCGTCGGTTGGTGCCTTTGTAGAGATGAGCCGTGTTCAGGTCACCTTCATTTTTCAGGAAATCAATGAGCTTCTCAACATCCTCTTTCGTGAGTTGCTGATCGAGCGACGATTGATCGAGGGCTTTTGCCAGCAGTTCGGACGTGTACCCGCGCATGTCGAAATGATAGTCGCTGATGCGCATGCGCCGGTTGGCTAAATCGCCGGTACCGCCCTCATTGTAGAGGTAAGCGGATTCGTTGGCACCGTTAAAGATTTCGAGGGGTACACCCAGCTCACGGCAGTATTGCAGGGTAATCTGGTGGTGGTGCGGAATACGGGCGGCTCCACCGTTGAAATAAAGACCGTTTTCGAACGAACAGGTTTGCGGGGTTCCTCCTGCCAGTTCGGTTTCTTTTGTACCACCCCGAACCGTCCAGACGCGCCCGCCGGAGCGGGACCGGGCTTCCAGTACGGTACAGTCGTAGCCTAGTTTACCCAGTTCATAGGCAGTGGTCATACCGGCCAAACCGGCCCCTAACACAATCACTTTACGTCCTTTTCCGTCACGCCCTTTCCCGTTGGCAGGTAAGTCGAGAGCCGATGCCGGTGCAGGATGCAACATTCCCCAGGCCAGCAAACTGGCATAACTGGCACTCGTTGAATTAATAAAGTCTCTTCGTGTCATTCCTTTTCAGTAATAGGAGCGAGGAGTTAGGAGCGAGAATAAGAACCTGCCTCAGCAAAACTCCTACCTCCTCGATCCTATCTCCTACCTCCTTTTTTAGCCAACTACCTTTTTAAATCCATCAATGAACATGGCCATTTCGTCCATGGTCCCCACACTAACGCGGCAATACGGCTGGCCGTTGAAGTCGCGGGTTTGAATACCGATGCCCTGTGCAAACATCTGATTGCTGAAGGCTCCCGTTTTCATTCGAATTGGGAAGAGAATGAAATTCGTATACGATGGAATGACCTCATAGCCCATGTTGGTCAGGGCTTTGGTGGTGTAATCGCGAGCTTTGGCGTTTTCGGTCCGGCAATGGTCCTGCCAGGCTACATCTTTATAGCTGGCGATACCGGCCATCAGGGTCGTAATGCTGACGTTACCTTCGGCACCGATGTACTGATGCAACGTTTTCAGCATTTCGGGCTGGGCCATGGCGTAGCCTAAACGCAGTCCGGCAAAGCCGTGAATCTTGGAGAAAGTACGGGCCTGGATAATATTCAGCCCTTCGGCCACCAGTTTGCCGAGCATGGGCCGGTCGGTAGGCGATAAAAAGTCAATGTAGGCTTCGTCGAGGAAGACGGGCACTTTGGGCGCCACTTCGCGACAGAACGCTTCAAGTTCGGCAGGCGACAGGATTGTACCCGTTGGGTTATTGGGGTTCACGATGTACACCAGCTTTACGTCGGGCGTAAGGGCGGCTTTCAGCGCGGGCAGATCAAACTTGAAATCCTTCGTTAAGGGGATGGGCTTGATGGTGGCGCCGAATTTGGTGGTTTTATCCAGCAGGTCGTCGTAGGTAGGGCGGCAGGTAAGGATCGTGCCTCCTCCTTTGGCGAAGTGTTCGGCGGCAGCCAGTAGGATGTCCGACGAACCCGGCGACATCAGAATATTTTGAGGTTTTACACCTTCATTGTCACTGATCAACTTCTTCATCGGACCAAACTCCATCCAGGCGTAACGATTGCCAATTTCGGCCGCTTTCATGATGGCATCTTTCGCACTCTGCGAGATTCCCAGCGGATTTTCATTGGCAAGTAACCGAACCTTCAGTTTGGACATTTTCTCAAATGGGTCGTCGGTAAAGGCAAACTCATTTGTAAATCCGGAAGCTAAAGGGGCGTTAGGACTGCCAGCGGTAGATGGTGTAAACCGGCTCAAACCAAGACCAGCAGTGAGAAGGCCGCTGGCGCGAAGCCAGTCCCGACGAGATAGTTGTGATGACATATTTGTAGGTTTTTGTACTTATCAGGGATAAAATAAAAGTAAAACAAAATCTAACTCTTTAGTAGATAGGGTTTTGTGAAAGTACGAATTAATGCCAATAAAAAGCTAGTTTTAATAGCGAATACCATTTAAAATATTTTGCTGATTGCGCATTAGTCAGAATTATAAATGACCTTGGGTAGGTTTGTTAGAATATTTAACGCTTATTCGGCTAAACTTCATTTTGCCGCCCCAGTCTACAAGAGGTGCATCGGCTTCGTATATATCAGTCTCGTAACAGCACAGAAAAAGGACAGTGTGTCGACACTGTCCTTTTTATAAAGAATGAATGAGTATGTAGAGAACGTCTTACTTTCTGTAAATCAACTGAACTTGACCAACAGCTGTAGCCGTCGACGATACGGGAAGAGTATAGCTAACGGGAGCTGATGCGGCCAGCTCCTCAATATTCTTGGTTTTAGAATACGTGTATGTTTCCTGACTACCCGCGTCGTATTTCAGGGTGAGTGTGTTGTCGGTGAATTCCCAGGTTCCACTGGCATCATCAACCGTTACACTTTTATAGTTTTCGTTAAAGGTGTTATCTGAATAAACATCGATGGTAGACCCGAATGACTCAAAATAATATAAGTCCAGGGCCGCTCCGTTTATGTTTGCTGAGGCAGGAAAGCCGCTCAACAAACCCCGGTTCAATTCCCAGCGCCCTACCACGGCTGGTGGTGGTGCCGGATCACTATTCTTATTACAGGAAGTCAGCCCTATGAATGAGACAACCAGGCAGAACACATATACATAATGCTTCATAAACAATTGATTTTCAGTAAAGTCAAAACGAAACAGGGACAAGTGATGGTAAGCTACAAAAAATAATAATAGAGCACTACCCTCAATACGCTAAAAACACACTTATTGATGCAATGAACACTTACATTGTTTTTGGCTTCAGGTACTTGTCGAACCATTGCAGGTACCGGTCAATCCGATCTTTCTGGTAACTGGGAACGGAGATGCCGTGAAACTGGCCCGGATAGATAATCAACTGAGTAGGGATTCCCAACGACCGGAGGGCCTGAAACATCTGCTCGCTGCCTGCCGTCGGTACGTTAAAGTCCTTTTCGCCTGCCATAAATAGCGTTGGGGTTTTGATGCGGTCGGCTTTTAAGAACGGGTACGATAATTTCAGCCATTTGTCGGTGTTTTTCCAAGGCGCACCCAGTTCTGTTTCGTACTGGTTGGTGTACTGGTCGATGCCGTACATGGACAGTTGCAGGGAGCTACCGGCTCCGCTGGCTGCGGCCTTAAACCGGGTGTCGGTGGCGATGGTGTAGTTGGTCAGGATGCCGCCGTAACTCCAGCCGCCAATGCCCAGCCGTTCGGGGTCAGCAATGCCTTTCTCAACCACATAATCAGTAGCGCCCAGAATATCCAGCACTTCTTTGTTGCCCCAGTCGGCATAAATGGCTTTGGTATAATCGAGGCCCCGGCCATTGCTGCCCCGGTAGTTGACCGCCACTACGGCATAGCCGCCAGCCGCCAGCAGTTGCCGGGTCAGGTCGAAGTTGAACTCATCCTGCGAGACGGGTCCGCCATGAATAAAGAAAATGGTAGGCATTTTCTTGTTGGCGGGTGCGTTGGCAGGCTTGTACAGTACATTGGAGACCTGCGCCCCGTCTTTGCTCTTCGACGTGAATCCTTCTACCGTGGCCAGTTCAAGCGGGGCCAGAAAGGCATCGTGCGCATGGGTAAGCCGACGTGGTGCGCCCGATTCAACGGCGTATAACTCGCCAGGCGTTTGCGGATCGCTCATTAGGGTGAGCCAACTGCCACTTGCCACGGGCTCCAACTCCGTAAATACCCGGTTGCCGGTGATAACTTTGGTAAACTTGCCATCCAGCGTATACTGGCCTACGTAGGTTTGTCGGTCGTCCTGCACCAGTACACCAATGGTCTGTCCGTCTTTCGCCCAGCGTGGATTACGAACGGGTCGGTCCAGTGCTTTCGAGAGGAGGGTCGGCTCACCACCATCGCGGCTGATCACGGCAAGAACAGGCTGGTCGTACATCAGGAAGTTGCCCGATGCCGTGGAGCGGGTGTAGGCAATACGCTTGCCGTCGGGGCTCCATTCGGGATTGTTGTCGGAGCCGGGCCAGGTGGTCAACTGCTTCATGGCAGCCCCTTTTTTTGCGTCGATGACGTAAATATCCGTGTTCTGATTCCGGTCGGGGTCTTCGGTCCGGTTACTGACAAACGCCAGCTGCGACCCATCCGGCGACCAAGTGGGCGATGTTTCGTCGTAGTTGCCCGTTGTCAGCGTATCCAGTTTCTTCGACGTTACATCGTAGATATAGAGGTGAACGGAGCCTTTTTCCAGATAGCCTTTCACGTCGGCCTTGAAGTGGTAGCGATCCAGCACATACGGCTTGCGGACTTTGGTTTTGGCCGAATCGGCATAGTCGGGGTCACGAAGTACCATCGCAATCTTCTTCCCATCCGGCGACCAGACGTAGTCTTCCAGATCGGTTTTAAGATCGGTCAGTTTCTTCGCTTCGCCACCCCGGCGGTCCATCAGCCATATTTGCCCTTTGGTAGCACCTTGCCGGGCAGATACGAACGAAAGGTATTTGCCGTCGGGGCTGAACCGCGCTCTCGACTCGCCCTCGGGGGTGTTGGTGAGTTGAACGGATTCTTTGCCGTCCCAGCTCACCATCCACAGGTCGGAGTTTCGTTTGTCTTTGGTCGTGTCAACGGTCGACAGGCCATACGCCACCCATTTGCCATCGGGCGAAATCTGGGGGTCGCTCAGGCTTTGGAGTCGATAAATATCTTTTGAGTTGATCGGCCGTTTTTTTACGGGCGTCTGGGCCACACTCATAAGCGATGAGAGGGCGAAAAGGAAAAAGAGAATTCGGTTCATGGGGTGATTAATTGAATGTACCCACGGATCGGGCCGCGTTCGGCTTTAGTCCGTGTATTGCTAAACATGGTTAACTACATTACGAGCTAAGGATTATAAAAGGTCATGGGCTGAAGCCCGTGGGTACGTTATATTGCCAGTTCGTTCAACGCTTTCACAAAAGCGTCTAACTCAGCGGTGGTAGTGTATACGTGGGGCGTTACGCGCACGCCCTGCACCGGGGGCGAGTCGATGGCGACGGTAAATATCCTGTATTTGTCGAGCAATACTTTCGCCAGTTCGGCGGGCGTTTTTCCAGCAATACCTACGTTGGCGATTGCGCAGGAACGGGCTGGTGCTTCGGGCGTGTTGAGGATGATTTTCGGGTTGTGGCGTACCTGATCGGTCCAGTAGCGTTGCAGATACCGCAGTCGGGCTTCCTTGCGTTCGATGCCAATGCGTTCGTGGAATTTAATGGCGTCCTGAATGGCAAGATCGGTAGCGACCGGGTGCGTTCCGGTATGATTCAGTTTGCGGATGTCGTTGTCGGGAACGCTGCTGTCGGCAAACATGGGCCAGATACCGGCAACTTTATCTTTGCGAACATACAGCATACCCGCACCCAATGGCGTACCGAGCCATTTGTGTAAACTGCTGGCGTAGTAATCGCAGTCACCGAGATCGGCTAGCTTAAAGTTCAACTGGGCAAAGGCGTGCGCTCCATCGACCAGCACCTCAACGCCGTGCTTATGCACCATCTCCGTGATCTGGCGAATGGGCAATATCTGACCGGTGATATTGACCATATGGCAAACCATCAGGAGCCGGGTTTTGGGGGTAATGGCTTTTTCGTACAGGCTGACCAGCTCTTCGTCAGATTTTGGGTGATTAGGCAACGAAAGCGTCCGGTTCACAATCCCGTGCCGCCGGGCCTGAAGCTTGAACATATCCTGCATGGCCCCATAATCCTGCTGCGCCATAATGGCCTCGTCGCCCGCTTTCCAGGTCAGTCCCCCAATAACGGTATCCAGCGATTCGGTGGTGTTTCGGGTAATAATCAGCTCGTCGGGCGAACAGCCCAGCAGCCTGGCCAGTTGCGTTTGGGATTCCCGTTTATCATCGAACTGGCGCGTCCGCATGTAATAGGACGATACCGAATTTATCCGCTGAATGTGTTTTAGGTAACTGTCCATCACGGGCTGTGCCGCCAGCGAATAGTACCCGTTTTCGAGCTGGATAAAGTCCTTCGTAACGGGGTAAGCCGCCCGAATATCAACCCAGAAATCCTCCTTCCGGGCCAGGGTTGCCGATGGCACGTTCGCCACCTTCGCCAGCGTTTCATCCAAGCCCGCCCAGGTTGATAAAGCGGCTGTTCTGGCGAGTGACTTCAGAAATTGACGTTTGGAGACAGTGGACATGGTTGATACGGAGCGGGTTAGGTGATAGGTATACAGTAGGGTCAACAGGAAAAACTATCAGCCACCGCTAAAGCGGTGGGCTGGATATATTACCGCAAATTCGGGACGGGTAATACCGGCAAGCTCTCATTCCCATCCTCACTCACGGCCTGCACGGCGAAATAATAATTGTCTTTCGAATAGGGGAGCGTCATGCCGAGTTTGGTGGTGAAGAATTTCTTCTGCCAGAACGGCCAATACGTTTCCCGCATGAGTACATAATAGCCTTTCACTTTGCCTGTTAAGGGTGCCTGCCAGTATAGCACCGTCGCGTTGGTGAGGTTCCGAACATCCACCGTCACTTTCTGGGGTACCGCCGGGGCTTTGGCCAGATTGGCGAGCGTGGCCAGGTTGATCGCCGTGTTTTTGCGGAGGTATTCGAAATCCATGAACTTCGGGTGGTCGCCGTATTCGATTCCATTTTCGGTGCGTAGGTCCTGGTGCTGGTGTTCATAGTTTTCGTTCATCTCGGTCAGACGAACGGCGGCAAAACCGCGTTGCACGTAGGGTGTATGGTCGCCCCCGCGCAGGTAACGGTCATTGCGGTACACCATCACGACTTCCAGATTTTCGACGTAGCGTTCACCCACTTCTTTTAGGTAACGCGCCAGGGTGCGGGCTTTGCCGTCGTTTTCATTGCCGAACTGACGGATTTGCCCGATACGGCCGGTGGTATCTTTCATCAGATTGCCCGGTAGCCCTTCGCTGAATACCCGGATGCGGGTGTTGTCGATGATACGGGTATCGCTGCTGTTGTTGCTGCCCATGATGTCGTTGTTGAGCACCGCTTCGAGGTTCCACTTCTCCTTGACGGCCCGTTCCGACAAGTGTTCGGCCCCTAACAAGCCCTGCTCTTCGCCCGTTAGCGTCACGAAAATGACCGTGGCGGGGAAAGACGATTTGCTCATAACCCGGCATAATTCAATCACGGCCGCCGTTCCCGATCCATCGTCGTTGGCACCCGGCGCGTCCGATTCGCGGTTCATCACGTTGGTTACGCGGCTGTCCATGTGGCCCTGCACAATGAAAACGCGGGTGTCGGTGGGATCAGTACCTTTCAGGGTGGCCATCACGTTGCCCATATTAGCGGGTTTATCTACCCGCCGACCGTCGGGCTGGAGTGTCCAGGTATCGAGCATGGCGGTCATTCGTCCGCCCGACTGTTTGGCATATTGGTTGAATTTGCCGAGAATCCACTGTCGGGCGGCACCCAGGCCTTTTTTGCCCACCTGCGTCGTGGCATCGGCGGGTACGCTCAGCGTATGGCGGGTGCCGAAACTGACGAGTCCATTGATATGAGCCCGGAGGCTATCGGCCGAGATCTGGCTGACGAGATCCGCGATTTGGGGGTCGCGGTTAACAATTGTTTGGGCGTTGAGTAGGGGTGAAAAAAGAATGAAAGCGATAAAAAGAAGACGCGATGGTTTTATTTGCATGAGTTTGCTGATTGAATCAGCGAAGCTACTAAAAAAGCGCAAACCAGCCTAGTTTGCGCTTTTTAGAATATCAGTGCCAACGAATATTTTGTAGATCAGTAATCAGGCCGAATAAAGTAAGAAGCCGTTTTCTTGTGGCTCCATTCGCATCCACGCTTTTTTGTTTGTATGTAATCGGTATATCCTGCGGATATCAACTTAAAACCCATACGAAACCCCTACCCCCGCAGCCAGTGAGCCCGTTAGGGGTACGGGAGCCAGCGACATGCCTATTCTGGGTTGGCGAAGTAAATCATTATACCGGGTTACGGCCTTGTTGATTTGCCCGTTGCCAACAATCGAGAGGGTTAGCGATGCTGCGATGGAGCCGCCATAAATGGTCCAATAGGTGCCCCCGGTGCGGTTACTGCTCAATAAAATATAGGCCAGCGGTAAGAGGGCCGTTAGTCGGCTCAGGGTGGTGAGGGTACGAAAGGTCTGAAACCGGTGGCTAACCGTTGGGTCGTTAAGTTCGTAGAACGGAATCTCCAGCGAATAGGGGGATGACAGGCGCTTGCCACCGTAAAAGTAGACGCTTCCCAGCGACGATGACCCATATGCCCGCTCAATAGGCAGCAGATGCGCCGGAATAGGCATGGCCCGGTAATGAGCAGTGTCTTCGTCGCGTCGGCGCTGGGCGTTGGCAACCTGTAAGCTAAAAAGCAGGACGATGAGTAGTAAAGTGGTTCGCATAGGGATAGAACGGAGAATCAGTCGATTAGACGTTCGGATTGGGTAAAATAATGACGCTCTCGACGAGAGCGTCATTATCTGGTACAAGCGGCAACCTTATTTCACCACTTTCAGTGTGCCCTGCATCAGTGACGAGTGGCCGGGGAAGGAGCAGACGAACTGGTAATCACCCGGCTCGGCAGGAGCCAGAAAATAGATCGTTTCCGAAGTTTCGGGCTGCAAGATATTCGTGTGATACAGCACGTTAGGCGTGGCGGGTACGTAGTTCATTTTCGGGCCATTAAGATTGAGCCGAAGGGCGGCATCGCCAACGGCATTGGCCGCGCCCGGTTTCGTGATCACGAAATTGTGCAGCATGTCGTCGTTGTTGTTGAACACGAGCTTGATCCGGCTGCCTGCTTTTACTTCCAGCTTATCCGTATCAAATTTCAGGCCGGGTTTCGTGCCCACCGTCAGCGTTTGGTCGGCACCGTTGGTCCAGTCGGCGGGCATGGCTACCGTCCGTTTGGCATTCACCGATTTAACGTTTTTGCTGGTTGTGGCGGCTGCTTTCTTTTCGGTCGCCATCATCTCCGCATGGTCGTGTTTGGCCATGGCCACCGCGCGTGCGGGCAGGGTCAGTTTTTCGCCAGGCGCAATGGCGTTGAGCGTATAATAACCAACCGAGTGCAACAGGGGCATACCCGACGCCGACCGGACGCCCTCGGCCTTTACTTCATGAATGTAGCCCTCACGCAGAACGGTGTCGGCCACGATTCGGGCACTCAGGCCATCGGGAGCCACTACAACACCCCGAATGGGCACCGGACGGGCATTTTCGATGGGGCTTCCGTAGGTTCTGTGGTACTTGTAGGTGAAACTGTTCAGGCTGTAGCTCTCGGGGCTTTCGGCGGCTTTCCGGTCGACGGGGGCGGTGAAGGTGACCTCGAAACCATCGGGTTTGGAGGTGATGGTCTTCATCTCGAACGGCATTTTACCCGTCCAGACCAGCCGCTGAATACCATACGGGTCTTTGCCCGTAGCGGCCCAGCCCCGGCTCGTCATACCCACGAACATCGAACCATCCTGACCCCAAACGGTGCGGATAATACCCGACTGAAATCCTTCGCGGAATGGGAAGCAGGCCCCCTGCCACTCCCCGTTGACTTTCTCCAGCGCTACCCGCATAATTTTACTGTGCCCCTGGTCGCCCACGAACAGTTGCCCGGCAAACGGGCCGAAAGCGCCTTTGGTGGTGTCTTCCTTAAAATCTGAGGTCGAAATACCCATCAGCGTGTGCGGAAACCAAACGGCGGGCACCTTTAATTCTTTAACAGTTTTGGCTACCTCAAACATGGGTTTGCCTGTGCTGGGTACCTCTTCCGGCTTGAGCGACAAAGGCGAACCCGGCTCGCCCGACCAGCGCAGACCGGCCGGATTACCGGCAAAAGCCCCTTTCGTCAGGTTGGTCATCCGCCCCGAGCCAACCCAGTCGCCCTGGTTTTCGGTGTAGAAAATGCTGCCGTCGTGCAGAATGCCGAATCCGGCGGGCGACCGAAGGCCCGTTGCCCAGGGCGTCATTTCGCCGTTTTCGGTGAGTTTAAGCATCCAGCCGCGCCATTTGGCCAGGCTGGCCCCATAGCCGATCCAGTCGAGGTTGAGGGTAATGATCATGTCGCCGTCGGGCAGCAGTACGGGCCCGTAGCTGTACTCGTGGTAATTGCCCGATAGCGGCCATTTGTAGAATGAACTGTATTCGTCGGCCACATCGTCGCCATCGTTATCGACCAGCTTGGTGACTTCACCCCGCTGCGTACAAAGGAAGTAGCCTTTTGGGTGCCACATGAGGCCCAGCGGCTCGTGCAAACCCGAGGCAAATTTTTTGTAGGTCGGTACGCGGCTTCCCTGCATGTAGGGGTTGCTGATGATCCAGACCTCGCCCCGGCGGGTACAAACGGCCAAACGGCCATCGGGCAGGGGAGCCAGTCCGCCTACTTCGAGTTTGATGGTTTCCGGAATCGGTAAGGTTACGATTCGGTAGTAATCCTCTTCCGTAGCCGGGCGCTGGGCCAGGGCGAAAGAGAGGGGAAATAAAAGCGCAAGAAGAAGACCGGGTAGGGTCAGTAATTTTTTCATAGTCTGATTGTGTTCAGGACGTATACTGGTAAGGCTGAAAAAGGCGGACAAGTCAGGCGATTCGTAAGCCATTCTGCGTTGGTCGTTCGGTCTGGAGCAGGGTTACCGTGCCGTCGTCGGCAACGGCACCCAGCACCAGACATTCGCTCATGAAGGTGGCAATTTGTTTGGGCGGAAAATTCACTACCGCCACCACCTGTTTCCCGATCAGATCGTCGGGCTGGTATAGTTTCGTGAGTTGTGCGGATGTTCGTTTGGTTCCTGACTCGCCGAAATCAATGGTTAGTTTATAAGCCGGTTTGCGCGCCTGTGGAAACGCTTCAACCGCTACGACGGTACCCGCTCGAATCTCTACTTTTTCGAAGTCAGCCCAGGTTATAGACTCATTCATCAGCATTCACGGAAACATTAAAAAACAATCGAATACTGCACCGATCCGGCACCGTTTTTCATATCGATGGGTAGTAAAACTTCCTGCTTTCCGTTGCTCTGCCGCACTTTTACTTTGGCTTTGGGGTCGAAACGGATGAAGTAATTACGGTCGTTGATGGCATAGACGCCCTTGCTCACTTCCTCTGCGGTGGTACCGGCGGCTACGCGGCAGTAGGGCGTTCCATCCGGCGAGCCTTTCAGGGTCAGTCTCCGCATCAGGGCGTTACCTTCCGGGCGGATCGCATCGGTAATGGCAGCACCGGCCAGGGTGTATTCCATAGTGGGCATGCCTTGTTTATCGACCGTAAGGCCTTTGTACTGCAGGACGTTTTCGCCGAGACTATCGGGCCAGGCGGTGGCCTCGTTGGTGAGCACCATCAGGGGCGACTGGGCTGGTAGCCGGACGGGTACGCCCATTGGGCTCAGCAACTGCGGCTCTCCCCGCTCGTACCACATTTCGGTCACGTCGGCAAAATCGCCTTTCCAGGTTTGCAGCAGCGCCATCTGGTTCAGGTCGACGGTATAGTGCAATCCCTCTGGCGAACCTACCGACAGGCTGTGGGTACGTTTCGTTTTTTCGCCCGGTAACTGCACGAAGGATCGAACCAGTTCCGCTTTTGTGGTCGGCTTAACGCTTACGACCGCTACGGGGTCGGGTTCGGGAAGTGACGACAAGGAATGAAGCGGCTGCGGGCGCGTACCCACCTGCGACACGAACAGCCCTAGTCCCGGCCGGAACCAGGAGCGCGAGAAGTAGACTTCTACCGTGTGTGGCCCCGCCGTGAGGGTTGCAGTGCCGAAGCTGGGCTGACCCAGTTCCCGGTGGTCGGTCGGGATAACTTCTTTCCCGTCGATCCAGACGCCCCCAACGCCACCCCGGTTCAGCTCAAACTGATAGTCGCCCGCCTGGAGCGCGTTCAGTTTGCCCGAAAACAGGATGGAGTACTGACGAGGCTGGCCATACGACACTTCGTAGGTTAGCAGGGTAGTGGTGTCTTGTTTCAAAACTTTCTTGCTGCGGGCCTCGTCGCGGCTGGTTACGTAGCCGCCTTCAACGATGGTGTAGCTAACCGGTGTGCTCCATTGCGCCACCGTTCGGGGCGACATGACCCGGTAGCCAACGTTACGGATGGCGACCGATCCGGTCTTGGTCATAATAGTCAGCGGCCCCAGTTTGGTGTTGTTCAGCGTTTGGCTCTCACGCACCGTTACGCCGTTGAGAGCCAGTTTTTCGAGCAGCGCAGGCCGGTTGGCAGTACCGGTTTTATACCACACATCAACGGTTTGCCACAAACCGGGTGCTTTGGTGAGTCGGGCGAGTTCCTGAGTACCGGCAAACGAAATTGCCTGACCCGTTGGCAAGGTCAGCACCAGATCGGCGTTGGCCGACAGGAGAACATCGAAGCGAAGACGAAAATCATCGGTGGGTGTCAACAGCGTGAGCGGTTCGGCGGAGCCGGTCAGGATGGTGCTGCCGGGCTGGGTTCGCATGGCTGACCCATCGGCTGTTGGGGACACCGAGCCGACCAACTGCCAGCCACCGGGTCGCGTTAACTGGGCGAGCGAAACGGCGGGTAACTCTTTCTGTGCATATAGCGGCAGGGCCAGGAGCCAGCCTAGCAAGAGAAGGGTACTTTGGTTGAAAAACAAGGTAATCCGTTTAGTCATATATCGATTCATGTAGAAATGGCTACTATTGTAGTCATCAAAAATACATAAACAAGCTTGTCTACTGACAGGCAACAAAAACTTTTGTCCGCTACCTCCCGTTTACCGGGTGTTATTGCGTGCAATGCGTAATCCAAGCAACTTTTAACCATGAAAGCAATCGTACTTTTAGTTATGGCAACAACGACCTTAGCACTGGCTGGCTCCGTAGCACCGGGACCCGGCAAGTCAACAAAATCAGTTCCTGCAAAGCCCCATACGGTGTTGGCAACCCGCGCGGCCATAGCACCTGATCCGGATAATGGCGGGCTTAAACTGACAAATGGATTTCGGGCATTAGTCTTTGCGGACAACCTCGGTAAAGCCCGCCATATTGCGGTGGATAACGCCGGAACGGTGTTCGTGAAACTCGAAAAACTCAATGAAGGCAAAGGCATCGTTGAACTGATCGACGCTAATGGTGATGGACGCGCCGACGAGACCATCAAGTTGGGTAACAACACCGGAACAGGCATGGCTATTTATAATGGCTACATGTATGCCTCGTCCGACACGTCGGTGTATCGGTACAAACTGACGAATGGCAAAGTGATGGAAACGACGCCTATGGAGCCGATCATTACGGGCCTGACACTCCAACGCCAGCACGCCAGTAAGTCGATGGCTATCTCGCCGGATGGTAAGCTGTTCGTTAATTTTGGTGCCCCCTCAAACGCCTGTCAGGAAAAAGACCGGCAGAAAGGCTCCAAAGGCATGGACCCCTGCCCAATTCTGGAAGAGTACGGCGGCATCTGGCAGTTCGACGCCAACAAACTGAATCAGCACAAAGCCGATGGTAAGCGCTATGCTACCGGCATTCGTAACGCCGTTGCCCTCGACTGGAATACGGCCAACAATACGCTTTATGCGATGCAGCACGGCCGCGATAACCTGAATAACTGGGGGGGTATCTTCACCGACGAATACAGCGCCGAGTTCCCTTCCGAAGAGATGTTAATGGTAAAAGAAGGGGCGGATTTTGGCTGGCCGTACTGCTATAACAACCACGAGAAAAACCAGAAACTGCTGGCCCCCGAATACGGTGGCGATGGTACGACAGTAGACCGCTGTGCCGGAAAAGAGAAGCCGATCATGGCATTTCCGGGACACTGGGCACCCAATGACCTGCTGTTTTACACCGGCAACGCTTTCCCGGCTCGGTACAAAAACGGCGCATTTGTGTGTTTTCACGGGTCCTGGAACCGCGCTCCGCTGAAACAGGGTGGCTATTTTGTGGCGTTTATTCCATTCGGAAAAGACGGACGGCCATCGGGTAAGTACGAAGTATTTGCCGAAAACTTTGCCGGTGTGGCCGAAGAGGGCAAGCCTGGTACTAATGTCAACGCGGGTAAGCTGGACCTGGCCAGCCCCGGCGATGCCAAAGCCCGTCCGGTTGGTCTGGCTCAGGGACCAGACGGCTCCTTATACATTTCCGACTCGGTAAAAGGTAAGGTTTGGCGGGTAATGTATATGGCCAAAAAATAAGTATATGTCGTATAGGTGCTTAATAGTCAGTTAGTTATTATTCGGAATAACGAATTGGTGCTAAGTGATTTGTTATATGTTTTTTCTTTGAAAAGCGTACTCTCCGGGCAGGGTACGCTTTTTTTATGCAGGCGGGATTACATCTATTTTTGTTAAGTAGTTGTCTTAACGCTAGTTAATGAAAAATAGACTCTTTGAGGGAATAAGTTTCCTGTTGATTCTTGTGGCCATCTATATCCTAAACCATCAGCTTACGACAATAGCGGATGTGCATATGGGCGATGAAGCGTTTTACCTGTATCAGGGAATCAGCAATTTTCGTCTGGGACTGCAAACCGACTGGGGACCGGCTTATTCGCTCTGGTATAAATTCCTCTCCTTCTTCCAGCCGGATACCATTCGGCTGTACTACCTGAATATGTTTCTGATGTCGTCGCTATCGACGATTGTTTTGTACGTGGCCCTCCGTGTTGCCCAATTTCGCTGGTACTGGGCGCTGTACTGTACGCTGGCGTTTCACTTTTCCCCGATAAATTTTCCGGAGGGTGTCAAGGTATCTATCCTGCTCTTTCTGCTGACCCTGCTGGTGTTTATTATGAGTGCCCGTTACCTGCGGCAACGGCTTCATCTAGCTTGCGCCCTGCTTACCCTCACGTATAGTGTGTTTGCGTATTTCCGACCGGAATATGTAGTGCCATTTGGGGTGTGTTTTGTCCTTTTTATTGGCGCTACGTTCTGGTTCAGGCAGTCATTTTATTTGGTTGCCGGGATTGCAGCGGTCGTTTTACTGCTTTTTTTTGGAGTAGGAAGCCCTCTGTCGGAGAAAGGGGAAAAGGCCTTCAAACAGGATTTTTCGTACAATTACACCATGCGTCATCCCGAAGACGCGCGGCTGCATGAGTATAATAACTGGGTCGATTCGGAGGTGATGTCGCAGCTTATTTTTGGCGAACGGGTGAGTGGGTTGAGTAATGCTTTGATCAGGCATCCTAAACTTGTTCTTGGCGATCACCTGCTGCCAAATATGTATAACCTGAGCGTGCAGCTTATCAGTATCCTTGGCACCTATTTTACTCCGCTTACATACCTGCGGGGGGTGTCGGCTCTCGAACCTTTACTGTATCGGAAACTAACCTGGCTTTTGCTGATGGCGGGCTTCCTGGCAGCGGTGTCTATCCGTAAAACGGCGCGTGTTGCCGCCCAAAGGGTGCTGGATAATCCGTGGCCGTACATCGTGGCAATCACGGCGGTTATTGCCCCCGTTGCTAGTTCGATCTATTCTATGGGTATCAAAATCCGCTACCTGCCGCCCTTTTACTTTTTTATTCCGGTGGTGGTGGGCGCATTGCTGGTGAGTATTCAGCTACGCCCCTGGCTGAGCCAGCGTATACCTGCTCCTAAACCGGTAAGCCCGCTCGTGCGGGCTGTATTGACATTACTATTTGTACTTGGTGTGGGGGGCTGGATGTTCCAGGAATCGCAACAGCAGACGCCAACCCGTGCAATAGACAGGAAATTGATTGAGTATACCCGGCAACTGACCGCTTCCGTAACCGATAGGGATCGTATACGGATGTTCGAAAATCCGGATGCGTTGACTACTTATCTTGGCGGTGTTGCCATCGCTTACGAACGCTATAAACGAAATTCCGATTTCCATGAATTCGTTAAGCAGAACGACATTAACCTCATCATCTTTAGGCCGGAGATTATGCATTATTATAGAAATGATACCAGTATGCAACGGTTTATCGAACATCCTCCCCAGGCATTTATCCGTAAACTTGGCTTTTACCCAAATACCTATACACTCGTTCGTCAGGATTTGCTGAAGTAGTGTTGGCTGTCGTACCGACGGTCGGCACTACAGCGCCGTCGCTATGACAGTAACGTAGTAAAACCCACCCACACCCGGGCCAGCGGTGAAGGTGGTATACGGGCGGTTCAGCAAATTGGTGCCGCCAAGTTTAATGGCAATAGGGGCAGGGGTGCGGGTGGAGCCTGGCAGCGTATAACTGAGTTGCGCATCGAAGGTGTTAATGGGGGGTACAACGCCCGTAGCCAGTGCCGACTGCCACAAAAACGAACTCTGGTATTTGTAGTTCACGGAAAATCCCACGTTTTGCCATAGTGCCTGATTCGAGATACCCAGGTTTAAAATCCATTTCGGGGTGTTAAACGCTTCTTCCAGCCCATCGCCCTGATCGGTGCGGGCAAGCCGGGCCAGGGAGGCATTGCCCGAAACAACCCAACTTCGACCTGCCGAATACCGTAAACCCAGGCTGGAACCGTAGTTATAAACCGTTGTGCTGGAGTTTGTCCAGAGTCGGTAGCGGTCCTGCTGGCTGCGGTCGGCAAGGTAATAGGCCAGCGAGTCCGGGTTCTTGCCTCTGGGAATGTTGGCTTCTACCTGAGCAATGAAATGCTGGTAGCTGTTGTAGTAAAAATCGATGTCTACGTACAGTTTTCTGGTAAAAAATAACCCTTTATAGCCTACCTCAATGCTGTTGACCTGCTCGGGTTTCAGATAGGTGTAGGTGTTTGGCCTAAGTAGCCCTTTGTTCTTCTGGATAGCCTGTTCAGTCGTTAGCTTATTCGTATTGACGTCGGCGTTGATGGCGGCCTGGAACGCATCAATGGACGTGCGGAAATACGAGCGCTCAAAAATCCCCTGCGACATGATCTTCAGCCCGCCAACGCGCTTTACTCCGCCTGAATTGACATTGGAAAAGGCTTCGAACAACGACGGAAACCGGTAGCCCGTTTGGTACGAAGCCCGAAAGTTGTGGTTCTCGACGGGCGAATACACGAGCGAGATACGTGGGTTTATCCGTGCGTTGAAATACCGGTTTTTATCGACCCGAAAGGAGCCGCGCAGGTTAAGTTTATCGCCGAATAACGACCGCGATGCCTGCACAAAACCACCCGTTTTATCATAGATCAGGTTATGGTCGGTCGACTGGTCGGGGTTGATAAAGTAGTTGCCATCGGGATAAACGGCATACCGCCGGTAGTCGAATCCGGCCAGTAGATCAATGCCGGTTTTCTGTTTGAAGCCCGACCATAAAACCCGCGTGGGCTCCACTTGTCCCTCCACATGATACAGCCACGATCTCACGCGCAAAGCCGCGCCAATGTCCCAGTTGTTGATGTCGCGGAGGGTAGCAACCTGCTCATTGAACGCAGCGGTACCCGGTTGTGGGCGACCGGCATCGGCTTGTGTACGAGCCTGGCGCAGGGCATCGGTTACGGACTGCCCGATTGCTGTACTGGCGGTGAACTGGTTCGTAAAATCGGCAAACCACTGGGTATCGCTTTTGTAGGATCGGTCGATGTTTTCGGCCATCGACCGGATATTATACGAGTTGCCCGTGTTCTCGCGGCTTCGATAGGCTCGAACTTGCACCGAGGGCGATTCTAGCGTCAGGCCATGCTGATCCAGCACGTAATTATCGAGCCGGAAGCGGTTGGTGCGTTGGTATACGTTATCGAGCGTGGCCGCTTTGTATCGGTAAGAAACCGTCAGGGTGGGCTTGATTCGCCAGAAAACAGCTATGTCGCCCCGCAGATTTCGAAGGCTCAAATCCGTAATGTCATTCTCAAAATAACCCGTTCGGGATACCACGTATTTTTTGCCCCCAATAGTCAGTGTTCGGCGGTTGGCCGACTCATCGCCGTAGTTATTGACCAGATCGCTGCCGGGATTGCCGGTGCCGGTCAGGCCGAGCGATGTATTGGCGTTTGGGTTCAGGTCGGTGGCGTTGCGGGCAATCCAGTCATAACCTTGCTGATACGTGAGATTAACTTTAACGGCTAATCGCGAGCCTATCCGCCGGGCATACCGCAGACTGGTTTCGCTGAACATTTTTGCCGACGAAAGAGCATCATTAACGTGGTTGACACCCGTCTTCTGGCTAACGCTCAGGCCCGTTGATGTAAACGGGTCTTTGGTAATCAACTGAACCAACCCGTTCAGAGCGTTGAGACCATATAATGCCGAAGCCGCCCCCGGCACAATTTCCATACGCTGAATGTCCAGATCCGACGGAGCCAATGCGTTGGCAATAGGTGCCCCAATGTGCGGAGCCTGATTATCCATGCCGTCTACGAGTTGCACAAACCGCACATTGGTCGGGTTCGCAAATCCCCGCGTGTTGTATACTTTAAATCCCAGACTTGGGGTCAACAACTGAACACCTTTGAGGTTTTCGATGGCGTCGAAATACGATGGCTGGGCGGAGAGACGGATTTGCCGCGCGTCGAGAAAGTCAATGCTTACGGGTGACTTAAGCACATTTTCGGGGATGCGTGAGGCTGTAACGACAATTTCGTTGAGCTGAATTTTACGTAACGAATCCTTCGGGCTGATGGTACTGTCGGGCAAAATACCGGCTTGCCCGTACAGATGATAACTAACAAGAATCAAAGAAAGGTGTTTCATGGCGAGCGCTATTTCCGAATAAATATAACGACCGATATGTTTCCAGGAAAATAACGATTATTGCGCTTTTTCGAAAATCGATAGTACGGACCTATTCGTAGTTATATCCGGTATGTAAGGCCGACCGAACAGAAGGGTGTTACAGAGAGCGACTATTTTAAAAAAAATGTCCGAAAAGGCTGAAATACAGGATGAATAGTAAAAAGTTAAGTATAGTTTTATAGATTTGTATACACAACTAATAGACTAATAAATGGAAGCCACACCATCAATAGATGTATTATTGGAAAATTACATATTACATGTTGCTGATAAGTACATTGTAGGACTGTCTCCGGAAAATCAAACAAGGCTTATTAAGCTAGTGAATCAGATTGGGAAGCTGCCTGCTGACGCGGGTGCGACAACCGATCGCCCGAATGAAATGGCTGACAAACGGTTGGTGAATAATCTTTTTAGTGGTTTGGAAGAGCAATGGATGGATGCTTTAGCCAGCCCGGCTGCTCTCACCAAGAAGCCGGTTTTATCAGAACTAACAGTGGAGCTTCTTCAGCGCACACTCGTACTGAACCAGCGAGAGATCGAGGCTACCCTGTTGTGCATTAAACGAATGGCTGAACTTATTGCACGCGCTGAAACGACTTGTCATGCATCTGGTCAGCAGGACAAACTGATTCAACATTACCGGACTGTTCAGGACGGTTATACCGCTCGCTTAGAGCAGCTGAAATCATTTGAGGGAAGAAGGACGCGTTCGCTATGCCTGTAACGTAATAAAGTAGAGCATGGGGCTGGCAGGTGCGGGCATTGGCCTGTGCCAGCCTTCTCAGGGTAAATTCGCCAACTCGTCGGCCAGAAACTTCTGAAACCGTTCCTGTAGCCCCCGGTAGTGATTGAGGTATTTTTCGCCTTCGGCCGTTACCAGAGTGCCCCCGCCTTTTTCGCCCCCCGTTTGCGTTACCACCAGTGGCGTGCTGGCCTGGATGTTCATCGAATGGACCATTTCCCAGGCTCGTTTGTACGACATGTTCATGGCTTTAGCGGCCTGATTAATGGAGCCGGTACGCTGAATATGGCCCAGTAATTCCAGTCGCCCGATACCCATGAAGCGTTCGGGTGTGTCGTTCGAAAGTGTTTCAAGCCAGATGCGGCCGTTGATGCGGAGGTTCATGCCGGAAACAAACAGTTTGTTTGAGAGGGCTAAAGTACAACGGATAAATTAGTTCACGACGCGCTTTACCCCTAATCGTCCAAAGGCTCTCTTAAGTCTTAACAGCTCCTTATTCTTCAGACTGATCGAATCTTTAGCCTGTTGCCCAATGCTCCGGGCTACGCTGTCGGACATGAACCAGCCGAGCGGGTATTTTTCGTTGTAAGCCAGTCGGAGGGCCAGGTAGTTGGTTTTGGGGTTGGTAAACCGATCCATGAACGAGTTGAACATATTGTCGCGGGTGACGGAGCCATTGTCCCACGAATTTAAAAACGCCAGTAACGGAATCTGTATTTCCTGCAAAATAGACCGCTTGTGTGGCAGATTGCCAATGGGGTTGCTGTTTTGAATAAAAAGAACGTACGGAATGATGGTAACCCGGTCTGCCGTGTCGAGCCGACGAATGGACGGTATGAGGTTGTTCAGCAACTGAATACAGGTTTCAACGCCCGAGTTATCGAAATAGCCGCCATCGACCACGTGGCCGCCGTACTGTTGGTTACGTCCATTGATCAACATGGTATCTTTCTGAATCAGTCCGCCATTGGTTACGATCGGGAAGCGGCTACACAGGGAGGCCGCCGTCTTAAGCGGGACATCGGTGCCCAGCACATCCAGCGTAGAGACTACATTTTTGAAATAGCGCGCATCCAGTTTCAGATTTGACGTGATGATTTTCTGTCCCGATTCGGCCAGAGTTCCGTTGAGCAGCAGCGAGGGCAGGTTGTAATTATAGCCCGACCGTGTCTGGTACAACTGCGTCAGCGATGAGTCGAGGGTAGATAGCTTTAGGTTGGTGTAATAGGAACCCGCCCAGGAATCTTCGAGCCACTTGGCGCGTTCCAGCGCGGGTATTGGAAACGGCACCAGTCGCTGGACGGATTCGGGAAATAACAGGGCCGACGATACGCCCGACAGGTAATCATCCCGAATTACTTTCCGAAATTGTTCGAAAGAGCGGGCACGGTCTGCCTCCGCAAAGTCGCGCAGGAAGGCCGTATAAAAAACCGTTCCAACGCCCCCGCCCGATACGCCACTCAGCGCGTACACATGCCGACTGAAGCCCGGAATGATGGAGTCGAGCCGGATGAGCGTCTCGGCCGTCCAGTTCAGGGCACGGATGCCCCCACCTTCGGCGGCTACCAGCACCAGCGGAATGGTGTCGCCATCTTCCTGCCTTCGGGCGTCCACCCACCGGGCAAAGTGCGCATCGACGGTGGGTCGTTGCGAAATGGGCGAGACCCCTATTCCCGTTGCCTGCCGAACCGCCGTATTGTCGTTGAACGCACTGATGAGAATCAGGTAGCCCAGCGTTATCAGCACGAGTGGCCGGTACCGGTAGTCATTGAAATACACCATAACGCTTCCCCAGAAGGTGTACATCGTAATACCGAAGATGATAATCGCCGTTGGTCGCAGCCGCTGGGCCAACTCCCATTGAACAGGCAGGCTAAAGAACGCAATCAGAAACAGCGTCAGTACAACGCCCGTTCGGATCACCAGCCGCCCAAGTGGGTGCCGCCACAATTCCCGTATGTCCTGTTTGAAATTGGTGTACCGGTCAGAAAAGTGCCAGCGGTCGGGTAGGGCAAATACGGACACGTTTTGTTCTACCCAACTAAACTGGACCAGCATCAGGCCACTTTCGAGAATAAGCAGGTACGGTTGCCATTGGTCTGGTGTCCAGAAGGCGTAGGCCAGAATGAGGGCTGGAATTATCCCGCCAACTTTCGGAAGCCATCGGAGCAATACGTCACATTCGTTATTGATCCGAAGGCCAACCGGCGAAATATGCAGGATCATGCGCGTACAGCCATACACGAACCAGCTCCAGACGAGCGTACTGAGCAATATGTACTGGAACAGGCGGTGAAAAACGCCATCGTCGATCACCGCATGGATCATGTCGGCTGCCTGGTCAGGAACGGTCAGAATATAGAGCGAAAGAAGCAGCGTAATGATAATGACAAAGGCGTTCCGCTGCGTCTGGTAAAACGCGATGGTGTAATTTCTGAGGTGCTCTGAAAAAGACGGCGGACTACTCGGCTGCACAGGAAACAGGATTGAATCGTCAATTGATGGAATGTACTCGTTTGCCGTTTTTCGGCGACGGGAACATTCGTTAAGTTCTAACAAAATCTATTCATATAACGTCTGTAGCCTCAATTCTGGTTATACTTTTCAGCCCATAGTTTCTTCGCCCGGCTCTTCATCGAACCCGCCATTTTCTTTTGTGTATCTTTGCGGAAAACCACCAGCTACATAACCTGAATGGACGCAAAAGACAGCAACGGAACAATCCTGGCCGAAGGTGATTCGGTAAAGTTGATCAAGGACTTAAAAGTAAGAGGGTCGTCGGCTACCCTGAAACGGGGAACGCTTGTCAAGAATATTCGACTCACCGACGATGCCGAAGAAATTGAAGGCAAAGTTGAGAAAACGGTAATGGTGCTGAAAACGATGTTTCTGCAGAAGGTATAATATATACAGAGGGCTGACGGGTTAAGGGGTCAAATGCCATATCTCCAAGATATGGCATTTGACCCCTTAACCCGTCAGCCTAAATCCGCCCGCCTGCCCGGCGCGCATTCCAATCAATTGATTAAGTAACGTATTACGCCGGCCGGTAGGAATACCTTACCTCAAGCCCTTTTGTCGAAGCTAAGCTCCTGCTGGTTCTCCCGGATATACTGGGCCTTGACAACTGTAGCGGTTTTATGATCGCCGGTATGGCTCCAGCCTGGAGGCATAAAGATGTAGAGGAGTTTATTTTTAAGACCCGGCGCTCTGTAAACATCCTTACCCAGAGCGACAATCTCGCCAAAATAAGCATCCAGAAAATCGCCTTTTTTCATGGGGCGGCTAATGCCGTATTCGATGTCCACCGTTGTTTTTTCATCCTGTAAGGTACCAAAGGCTCTATCCCATATGTTGAGGAGATTACAAAAGTTGGTGTCCATATACAGTGGATTGCGGGCATGATGGACGCGGTGATGCGATGGTGTAAGAATAACTCTATTCATAACGCCCAGCCGCCCGTCTTTAAGCAGATTCTCGCCAATATGAATAAACGATCCCCAGGTTCCGTCGATGAACATGATGAGGAACAGCAAGGGAGGGTTTACGCCCAGCAAAATACAGATGGTGGTTCGGATGATATCGGCATAGGGCGCTTCCAGAAAAAAGTGCGCGTAGGTTACGGAGAGGTTCATGTATTCCGGCGCGTGGTGGGTAGAGTGCAGGCACCAGAAAAGCCGAACTTTATGCCCGAAATAATGATAGACAAAATGGGCCAGCTCCCAAACTACGTACCCGTAAATAAACCAGTACCAAGTAAGCGAGGTTTTGATAAGTGCATAAGGCTCGAACAGCCCAATACAGAAAGCAACCATAGCAATCGACAGGAAGCTGGAAATAAAGCGGTTCAGAATATAGGTGAACACAGAAATCTTGTACTGATGATGCGAGTAACGCCGGTAAAACAGTCCGCGAATGATCTCAATCAACAGAAGTACCGGAACGACCGGTCTTAAAAAAGCCTGAATACCTTTCTGAGTGAGCAGTGCTTCGTAGTTCTGTGTGTGGATGATTTTCCAAAGTTGGTCAAACCCCCAGAAGCCGGTAAATTCGTTGTAAAGGGTCTCGAAAATATTCATAATGTACAGCCGGTTACCGATAGGAATAAGTTGGTATCTATTGCGCTACTGAATCAGGTAAATGCCCGCCCGGCAGTACCCAAACAAAATAAACAGTTTTTGCGCGTATTTATACCGTTCCTTACCGATAAAACGCCATACGTAGCCCTAAAACGAATGAGCATTCACTCTTCGTAAAGATTGGCTGATCGGTGCGTTGTGGCCCTGCCTCATCGTGTTTATTAACTGGCAAATACACGTTCGCCCCGCCGAATGGCATTCACCAGATTATGCGCCCTCCGGGTGGGCTCGGGAATTCGGTAGCCGCCATTGGTAGCTAGCGTCAGGGAAATAGCCGTTTCCAGATCAATTAAATGGCCGGGCGATATATAGACCGGGTTGACTTTGTTCTTTGTCCGCAACGCAGCTCCAATCACTTCATTGTAATGCCTCATCGGTGACCAGTTACCGCGTTCCAGTGCCGGTTCGTCGTACCTGCCCACCAGCACCGATTTTCCGCAGCCAAACGTCGGTCGGTTCAGGAACAGGCCCGCGTGCGAAGCAATCCCGATCCGGCGCGGGTGGGCCGTGCCGTGGCCATCGAACATCACTACGTCGGGTTCAATCTTGAGTTTCTGCCAGGCTTCGAGCAGAGACGGAATCTCGCGAAACGACAGCAGACCTGGAATATATGGGAACGGGGCGGTGCTCACCACGCCCGTTTCTTCGATGGTTTCGAGCGTATCGAGCCGCAACACCACAATGCCCGCGTAAACGGTTTCTTCAAATTTATTGAACGAAATGTCGCAGCCCGCAATGGTCTGGGCCGGTTTCGTTAACGGTTCAATCCGAATCTGCGTGCGCAATTGATTTTGCAGCGAGACGGCTTCGGCAGGAGAGACGTTCCAGTCGTGGAGGGGTTGGTAGTTGGCCATTTGGATACCTAACTAATATCCAATAAAACGGTTTGACTGAACCCGTCACAATTGCCCGGCTACGGTGCTGTTTGGGGCGTTAACGGAAGCTTTCTGACCGTTACGTCAATCCCATTTCCATGAACGACGGCTTTCGTAACCTGGCCTTTTCTATCCCGTTGAAATAGCCATTGCTCGTTAAAAGCTTTCAGGAAAAAGCTGTCTTCGGACTGAGCAAACAACTCAATTCGGGGCTCATCAGTCGCCTGAACAAACAGTTTACCGTTCTCCAGAGAAACCGTCAGAATTCGGTCGGGGACTATTTTGGGGTCGACCCGGTACCGACCGACGTATGGCTGAAGGGCAGTTTCCGGGAGGTTTATTTCCGTCCGTTGCTGCCAATTACTATACGGCTTTTTTAACAAAATGGCTGTCAGGGCCATACCGGTGGGGGTTAATGATTCGCCATAGTGGCCGGAGTTTTTCAGGAGTATAATGGTAATGTCGTCATCAGGATAATAGACAAAGCTGGACATGAAGCCCGGATAACCGCCATCGTGCCCAACATAGTGTCTCTTGAGGTGTCTACCCGTCATCCAGCCATACCCATAGTTGTTTAGTCGGGGTATAAATGCCTGTTTCCACGAATCGGCGGAGAGGAGTTGCCGGGTTGCCACGGCTCGACCCCATCTATACAGATCACCGGCAGTGCTGTACATGGCCCCTGCTGCGTAAGCTACTGTCGAATCAAAATGCGGGTAAGGCGATTGATAGGTTGTCGTGAGGGTGTCATAGCCCTGCGCTCGGGCGCTGGCAGGCAGGTTCAGATAATCAAAACCGGAATGAGCCATGCCCAGTGGTTTGAAAATCATCTCCTGAACGGCGTGCTCATACGGTTTGCCGGTTACTTTTTCGATTACCAGTCCCAGCAAAAAATAGCCGGAGTTACAATAGGCAAAGGTTGCCCCCGGCTTAAAGGCCAATGGTCTGTTTTTGAAAAAGTCCACTACCTGTTGTTTCCCCACAGGATGGCAAACGATGGCTGAATCCTCTTCGTCGATCAGCGACATATAATCGAACAGGCCGGACGTATGTGTCAGCAGGTGGTCAATCGTAATGGAATCGCCCTTGGGAAAGTCGGGAAAATAGGTCGTGAGTTTATTATGTACAGACAGTTTGCCCTGTTCCTGAAGCAGGAGAATTACTGTGGATGTAAAGGTTTTGGTAATCGACAGAATGGGGAAGCGGGTGATGGTGTCATTGGGTGTCTGACGAGCTGCGTTACTTAGCCCATACGCTTTGTGGAGGAGGGTGTTACCTTTCTGTGCCACCAGCGCCACACCCGTAAACTGATCCATCTGGTGGGCCGAGGTCAGGTATTCGTCTAATTTCTGGGATAGCGGTTGAGCTAGCAGGCCGGTTGTAACGGCCAAAAAGCTAATAAGGGTGAGGAGCAGAGGTTTCATTGTTCGTTGGTTTGAACCCAAAACAACTGGAAAACAGTGCGTCAATCTACTCAAATCCAGATTTGAGCGGTTATTTTCAGGATTCCGCCGTCTGCTGCTCGATGTATTGTTTAGGCGACAGACCCGTTGCCTGCCGGAAGGCCCGCTGAAACGTAGCCTGTGAATTGAATCCACATTCGAAGGCAATACCCGTCAGAGTCAGATGGCCGTTGGCTGGATTGGTCAATTGCTGCTTTAAGTACTCAATCCGATAATCATTGATAAAGGCATTGAAGCTTTTCCTGAGGTGCTGATTAAGCACGAACGAAATCGTTTTCGGAGGTAACTGCACATGCCGCCCTACCTTCTCAACGGTTAGCTCCGGGTCGAGGTACAACTTGTCAGTTTGCATGGCACGCGTCAATAAGCCAATCGCTTTCTCAACGATTTCGGCAGGCATAAACATTGTACCGGCTTTTGGAGGTACTACCTCGACCGGACTTTGCCGGGTGTGCAGATAGCCCTTCAGGCCCAGCCAGTAGATTAGAACGGCAATGGGGATATAAAGCGGGTACCAGCCAAATTTATCCAGCCAGGCCGACCGGGTGTCGGGAATGATGTAGGGCACCAGATGCACAAGCCATATCACCTGAAAGAAGAGAAAGACATTGACAAACTGCCAAAGCCAGCTCAGGTTCTGGCCCTTATTTCCCGTTTTTTCAGGGCTCTGAGCTTGTTTGTATTGGCTTAACCACTGTCTTGTCAAAATGAGGTAAGTGGTCATGGAGAGCCAGCGCGGAATGTCGGTGTAGGTATCATATTCATTCATGACATGCCCCCATATCGGGCCATCCGATGCCGGAACCAGGCCCAGTAACAATCCGCCCAGAAAAATCCAGCCAATAAGTTTGCTACCCCAGTCCAGTACAACAGGGTAAAAATGCCGCCGTTCCCGATGGCCCAGCCGAAAGGCAGGGTTGAGCATAGATTGGGTGTAGAAATAAATGAGCGGCCCGAGTGGCATGGCCATAATGAACGGAAAAAAATCCAGCGCGAACACTACCCAACGATTGGAAACAGGGACGGACATGGCCAGACTCATCAAGGCCAATAAACCGATCAATACGGCCAGTAGTCGATTCGACAGCCGATGACCCTTTGGGGTTGTCCAAAGGAGTGTGCCCAGAATAAATCCCTGGAGTGAGCCAAGCAGTAAGATTAGATCAAACGGAGAAATGGTCATGGACAGACGTACGTTTACTTACTTTAATCCACAATTTAGAGAACAGGCAGGCGTGTATCCCTGAAGATAGGGTTAGCAGGATAGCAGGGCACGAATTGTTGTGTAAATAACGCCATAAACCAATAAACTGAAGTCCCGTTGGCTCGTGGAGATAAGGCTCTTGTTGATCCATGCATTGGGCGGAAGTGATTTTGATTTCTGTATTAGTTGATTGACTTACAGGGTTATGTAAAACAGTCTACCATTTTCCGCTCGTAAACTTTTTCAAGAGCAGAGAGCAACCTTTTTGTATCTTTCCACATCATTTCGCTATTAAACCACTTCATCCATTCCTATGGAATCGGCATTTCCTTCTTCGTTTGAATCCGGTCGGGAGCAAGCGTCTACTCGCTCCGGTAGTTGGCGGCTGGGTATACCCACTTACGTTTACGCCGTCGTTTTTTCGTCCTTCTGTGTCATCATTGGCCTGCTTTGGGACATTATGTGGCACATGAGTATCGGGCGCGATGGGCTACTGGCTCCGCCCCATGTCGTTATTTACGTGGGTGCTATTGTGTCGGGGCTATTTTCTGCTTACCAGATTCTGAACCTGACCTTAACGAAAAATCACCCCGGCCGCGCACAGGCTGTTCCATTCTGGGGCGTTTTCTATGGTCCGCTAGGCGCGATGTTCTGTGTATGGGGTGCTCTGGCCATGCTTACGTCGGCTCCGTTCGATGATTGGTGGCACAACACCTACGGGCTCGACGTCCAGATCCTGACACCCCCACATACGATTCTGGCTATCGGTATCATGACGGTACAGTTTGGGGCTATCGTAGGTGTGCTGGCTTTGCAAAACAAATACCGAAATCCGGTGCAGTCGCTTCATCAATCGAACGACGATGCCCGACGGGGTGTGCGGCTCAAGTGGTTGTTTGCCATCTCCGCTGGTCTTTTGCTGATCATGCTATACACACTGATGTCCGAGTCGATGGGTATGCGCGAATCACATAGTTCTGTCTTTTACGCGACCGCTGCCATTGCCCTGCCATTTTACCTGCTGGCCGTTGGTCGGGCTTCCTTATTACGATGGCCCATTACGACCATCACAGCCATCTATATGGTGGGTATGCTGGTGCCGAGCTGGGTTTTGCAGAACTTCCCGGCAACACCCCGTCTTGGTCCCGTACTGAATCCCATTACCCAGTATCAGCCATTCTTATTTCCGGTGCTGCTGTTCATACCCGGACTCATGCTCGATTGGCTCATGCACCGGTTCGAAGCACCGGAAAATGGCAAACGTAAACTAAATGACTGGGTGTTGTCGCTCATCTATGCCGTTGGGTTTATGGTCGTTTTACTAGCTGTTCAGTGGCCGTTTGGTGAGTTTCTGCTGACGTCGCCCTATGCAAGAAACGGCATCTTCCTGTCTTATTCGTGGGTTTACGCCAACTCGCCCGACTGGGAATATCGCTACGCCTTCGCTCCCTGGGAAATACAATCTGCCACTGATTTCGGGATTGGCTTTGCCAAAACGCTCATCTATGCCACCCTCTCAACGCGGGTTGGCTTACTATGGGGCAACTGGATGAAACGTGTTGTTCGATAAGCCGTAACATAACTCAAAAAGAATCAGGTACATGGAGTCCACAACCCGTAAAAAGCAAAGTCGAATTAAGTGGTTTATCCTTCTTTATTCATTCATTCTATCCTTCGGTCATTCACTCATTGTCTCCGCTCACGTTGGCAGTTCGGGGGTGATTGTACAGAAACAAGCGGGTAAATACCAGCTATTGATCAGCGTACAGCCGCCTGACGTGGTGCCCGGAACGGCTAAAGTTATAGTGTATGTTGAACAGGGGAGGGTCAGTAGCATCGGTGCACGCCCAATCTATTTCCGCTCGGGTAATAAAGGTGCCCCCACGCACGACGAACTGGTCCTGATGGCCGATAACCGGTATGAAGCGGATTTATGGCTGATGAGTTCCGGTTCATCCAGCATCGAACTCACAATCGACGGACCCGATGGCAAAGAGCAGGTTATTGTCCCGGTCATGGCCATCGCCACCGCTCTGCGCGACATGCCTGCCGGAACGGGCTGGGGCCTTGCGGCTATGGGGCTGTTACTGGTGGTCATGCTGGTCACCATTATCGGGGCCAGTAATTCGGATGGCGTGGTGCTGCCAGGGCAACCCGCCCCGGCTAAACTCGGTCGTCGGCGATTGGTTGGTATGGGTGCTGGTCTGGTCGTCATCGCGCTGATCCTGACGGGCTGGCGAACCTGGTGGACCAGTACGGCTGAAGAGTATAAGAATGAGCAATTGTACAAGCCCGCTGCCATCAATGCTACTGTTCGTGTAGCCGATGCCCAGCGTCTGCTAGCCATTCAGTTCGATACGACCGGCTCCGGCAAAGATCGTCGGCAACGGCGGATGATGAGCTACTTATTGCCTGATCATGGCAAACTGATGCACGCGTTCATGGTGCGTATGCCCGGTCTGGATGCGTTTGCACACCTGCATCCCAACCGGCGCGATTCGTTGAATTTTGATGTTACGTTACCTAACTTACCAAGCGGTAAGTACCTGCTTTACTCCGATGTCGTTTACCGAAATGGGTTTGCCGAAACGTTGACCGATACCGTCGATGTACCCTCGCTTAAAATCTCGGCGGAGTCGGCTGCTGCTGCCAAATCTACTGATCCTGACGATAGCTGGCTCGTAGCCGAACCGATGGGTGTTAAAGCGGGGGCCGTCAACGTACCGCATTTGGATAACGACATGGTGGTTTGCGGAAAGCCGGGTGCCAGCATGAAGCTGGAGGATGGCTCTGCCATGCTCTGGATGGACAAGCCGGGCGCGGTACTGGAGGCCGGGAAGTTATATACATTAAAGTTTGCCGTTGCCGATGCGCAGGGGAAAGCAACACCGCTGGAACCGTACCTGGGTATGGGCGGACATGCGGCTGTTTTGCGGTCGGATGGCTCGGTTTACATTCACCTTCACCCGGTGGGTACGTATTCCATGGCGGCAGAAGGATCGTTGACCAACCGTATCGCCGACACCGCCCGGACGTTCCGGTATCCAGATCCCGTTCGTTTCCGCGACAGCATCGATGCCTATGTTAACAAGCTCAAGACATTGCCGGAAGCTGAAAAAAATAAAGCCCTTTCGGCATCTATGTCGGGCATGAGTCATGCCATGAAGACCAACAATATGGTTGAGTTTCCGTATGCCTTCCCCAGAGCCGGTCATTACCGCATCTGGGTACAGGTAAAACGTAATGGTCGGGTTTTAACGGGTGTATTCGATACGGAGGTTAAAGAATCCTTACTCTAGAATGTGGCCTTAACTCGCTCAGAATCAGTTTTTGGGCGAGTTGAGGTAAAATTTTATGAGATTTTTTTGTGCGGAGGACTTGACAAGCGTCAAAAAACGCCTACCTTTGCATCCACAATTCGCCGATTGGCAGGCGAAATTGATAATGCGAAAGTAGCTCAGCTGGTAGAGCGCGACCTTGCCAAGGTCGAGGTCGCGGGTTCGAACCCCGTCTTTCGCTCCACAAAAAGGCACCGAAACCGGTGCTTTTTTTGTAAAGGCCGCTTCACTTTGGTGAAGCATGGAATGCCGGGATGGTGGAATTGGTAGACACGCCGGACTTAAAATCCTGTGGGCGTTAGCCCGTGCGGGTTCGACTCCCGCTCCTGGTACAAAACAAAAAAGCCGCTGATCATCAGCGGCTTTTTGTTTTGTACTGCCCAGTTTCTATAAAATAGATGCGTTATCCAGTCCGCCAGTGTCTGCTCCACCTACAAATTCTCCCCGTATTCGCACCTCGGTCAATTTGCTTAAAACCCGCTCGATGTCTGCTTTAGTCGCTTTTTTGTGATTGATCTCCCACCCACTAAACTCATCCAGTGGGATAGTGTAGCTCGTCCAGGTGGTGCCGGGGTTGTAGGACGTATTAAACGTGAGCTTGTCTTTCCCATCCGTCAGGATAACATCATCAGTATCGTATTGATTGGCAACACTCGATTGCATAAGATCAAACCGCAATACCTTTCCGTATCCCTTTTGTACCTTTTGGGTAAAGCCTGGTGATGCAACGAAATACCAGGCTGCTTCGAGTCGATCAATGGCAAAGATGTATCCATTTGGATTGCCTCCGCGAGGGCTATAATTAGGTATTGTACTCTCTGCAACTTCCGAGACATGCCACCCCTGATCATTGACATCAAAATTGTCGACGTCGGACAGAATCAGGCTCTGTTCGCTCAATTGAGCACAATTGACCAGTAAGATTGACAGGATACCAATTGAGACAGCAAGGGTATAAACTGTAGGCCTACCTGTCCTCGATGACATGGTGTAAGTATTGGTTTTGATATAGTCAAATATAGTAACCTTTGGGTTTTAAAAATTCCTTTTTTATTGGTTAGGGTAGGGGCTAGGATAACGTGAACAATGGCCATGTAGCGATGGTAGCCCATCATGTCAAATGTTTAGGGCTGACTAGCCGGCAATTAAATAGAAAAACCAGACTCAACCCGGTCTGGTTTTTATTCTTCTCTGATGGATAGGTTTACTAAGGCTGGTTAGACCATGCGCTGAAAACGTTACCCGGTCAGCCACCAAGAATTGATGCCTGAACCGGGAAGGTAGTTGCGGTTAAAACCCATATCGGGCTCCGAGTTGAAACTGGTAGGGATTGCCGCTTAAACCAGATACACCAGCGTTGGTATTAACGACATATTTGTAGTTGTTCGTGGCAGGGTCGAAGCCCGCTCTGGACAACAGCGTAGTCGCACCCAGTGCGTGGTTAACACCCCATGCTTTGTTGATCAGGTTGGCGGTATTGAACAGGTCGCCCGACAGTTCGAGATATTGGTTTTTGAACGTTTTGACTTTATAGGTCAGACGCAGATCAACCGTTCCGTAAAAAGGGTTCACCCCGCCATTCCGTTCGGCAACTTTTCCGAAGCTACTCCGGATGTAGTCTTTCGCACTTTTTTCGACGTTGGGGTTGTTCAGAATGGCATTGATACCATCTCGCAGATACTGCGGTGTTTCGGGGTTATTGGGGTCGAAAACAAAAGCCAGATCATTTGTTTCCACGAAATCACCGTTGATGTTGCCATTCACAATCATCGAATAGCGGGTACCGCTTAAGCCCGAAAAGCGGAAGCCCAGGTTAAATCCGTAGAAGGTCGGTGTATTTCCATAAACCACAATCTTATTCTGGAAGTGGTTATCGGAGTAGTTTATCCGATTCAGTAGGCGGGGATCGCCAGCCGTGTACTGTACCAGTGTTGCGGTATTGGCTACGTTTCCGTTATAGGACGTATTGTCCTTTGTCTGATTCCAGGTGTACGAAAGGGCGATTTCCCCATCCCTGACATACCGGTAGTTGGCGTCCAAAACAACGGCCGCCTGATTTACCTTACCCAGGCTTTCCAGTTCGAGTACACGGCCCACTTCGGTCGTTTTGCGACCTAGTGTCCAGTTCTGTGAGCCATTGGACGTTAAAATAGACGAAGCAGGAACGTAAACGGGTCGGCTGGCCTCCTGCGATAAGGTGAAATAAGGCTGATCGACCATGTTCTTGTCGATATACGTGTAGTTGTTGCGGGCAAATGACATATAGCCCGCAATACTCATTCTGAAGTTGGGGCTGAAGAAGTGGCTGTACGACCCGTTGATTTTATAAACAGTAGGGACTTTAGCGTCCTTACCATTCATGTTGATGGTGTACAGTTTCGGCACGTCAGGGTTATTCACCAGATCCTGGCCCGGCGCAGTAGCCGGGTTGGCGCGATAGGCAGGGAAGTTTGGCTTGGGCACCAGATTGCCGGTAACATCGATGCTGGCGATGTGGCTACCGTCAAAGAGCATGTTGTTGATCATCGAATACGGGTTCAGGGCCGAGCCCAGAATACCACCCCCTAACCGAACAATATCTTTACCGTCCTGACGAACATCCCAGGTAAGCTGTACCCGAGGCTGTATCTGAAGCGTGGCCAGCTTATTATCGGTGCGTAAGCCCAGCGTGTTGAATACCGTCTGGTTAAAATTGGGTTTGGTCAGGTAATCGGTATAGTCGATCCGGATACCCCCCGTCACGTTCAGGCCCGGTGCCACCGTCGTTTGCGCCTGAGCGTAGACGGTAGGAATAAGCACGTTGAATTTAACGTTTGGCGTATCGCTCAGATACACATCCCGCGTGAACCGATACGGAGCCAGGTTATTGAACGCGTCCAGACCGGTATACCAGAAACGGCCATTGGTTTCACTTCCGTAAATGGAATTCTGGTTGCTGAACGTCAAACCAGCGCCAAAGGTGAAATTGAATTTGTTGGTGTTTACGTACAGGTTATCAACCAGCTGAACCAGGTTATTATTGAAATAGTCTCCGCCGTACCGCTGGCCGCCCAACTGGATACTCGTAAACAGCGTCTTGGTCGAATCCGTTGGGTTTACAGAGGCCACATTGGCTACGGTTGCCCGCGGGATGTTGGCTTCCGGCAATTGCGGATTGGCGTACATTTTATTGTACTCCCAAAAGTGCTGAAGTTTAAGCTCATTGGTCACCTTCGGACTAATGGTTGTACGCAGCGAAGCCAGCAAGCTGTTGTTAGAACTCTTACGGGTGCTGTACACCTCATACATATTGATGGCTGTATTGTCGCCGTCCGACTGGTTATCCAGATCATAGATGTAGTTATCCCGGATCGTCAGGAGGTTCTTAGCGTTGATTTGCCAGTCGATACGGGCAAAAAGGGCCTGGGTATTTTTGAAACGGGTGAACTGACCGAACTGAGGAGCATTACCCACACCATACTTGCTGCGCGCGATACTCAGAAACTTATCTTCGGTGGCCTGGGTCACGTTGTAACGCAGGGCATCGGCGGTCGATTGAATGGGGGCGATCAGCAGCGGTTGGGTGCTGGCCTGACGGTCCCAGGCGACAAAAAAGTGCAGTTTGTCTTTAATGATGGGGCCACCCAGCGAAAAGCCGTACTGAGACGTGTTGAAGGGAAGGTTTCTTTTCTGCTGATTTAAGCCATAGGGGCTCGATAGCCAGTTGGTTCGTAGGAACGTGAAGGCGCTGCCACTCAGCTTGTTGGTTCCCGATTTTGTTACGGTACTGATGGTACCCCCACCAGCGTTTCCGTAGGTAACATCATACTGGTTGGTTACCACCTGAAACTCCCGGACGGCCTCCATCGTAATCGAATAAGCTCCGCTGGGTTGTCCACCGGCAATGGTACTGCGTGCGGCCATCCCATCGATGGTAAAATTGGTGGCCGAGCCCAACTGTCCGCCCAGGCTATTGCCGGTGCTCAGTGGCGACAGGTCGGCCAGGGTCGAGAAGTTTCGTCCGTTTACCGGCAGCCGGTTGATGTCTTTGGCCGTAATTGCTGTTGCCGTGCCAATATTTTCGATCTTGTTGGTCAGCGATGTTGAGGAAATCACGACCGTTTCCAACTGCTGCGAATTCTCGACCATTTTGAAGGACACCTGCAACAGATCTCCCTGATTGAGCGCAAAGCCGGTTTGTGACTGCGTCGCCATCCCGACAAACTGAACCGTTATGGAATAAGGTGCTCCGAGGGGTAATTCCTTCAACCGAAATTCACCCTTCTCATTGGATACCGTGTTGGCTTTAAAGCCGGTAGATTCATTTTTGATCTGGACGGTAGCCATCTCCAGCGGTTTGCCATCCTGATCGATTATTCTCCCGGAAATGCCCGCCAGATTGGTTTGAGCATTTGAAAGATGGGTAGTAAGAAGAAGAGTAAGTATAAAAAAAAGCCTTGAAAAGTTAACCATTGTTTGGGGATTTGAATGCCTGCAAATATCCCCAGCCAATGTTGCGCAGTTATGACGTGTACATTATCATACGTTGAACAAATGGGTGTCTAATGACTCACCGCCGTCACTTACCAATAATTTAACAACCTTTGCCGGTACGCCCGCTACAACGGTATTCGCGGGTACATCCCGACTCACCACGGCACCGGCGGCCACGATGGCGTTCTCACCTACGGTAACGCCGGGCAAAATGGTAGCCCCCGCGCCAAGCCAGGCATTTCGTTTGATCACAATGGGTCGGGGAATCAGCGTTGTTCGGTCGGTCGGGTCCAGCGGGTGGTTTTCGGAGGTTAGGTTGACGCGTGGCCCAATCTGAACGTCATCCTCAATAGTAATGCCCCCAATGTCCAGAAAGGAGCAGGCATGGTTGATGAAAATATTTTTGCCGAGCCGAATGAACCGGCCAAAGTTGGTGTGAAACGGCGGGAAAATCGTTGTCGACCCGTCGATCTCCGTACCGATGATGGCACTTAACTGACTGCGTACCTGATCAACGTCCGTGGCCGTGGCGTTCATCTGGACACATAATCGGATAGTGCGGGAAACGACTTCACCAAATTCCCTGTATTCAGGATCATCCTTGCGCAGGAGTTCGCCAGCCTGTAGCCGCTGGAAAATATCATAAGTGTCTTCGTCTCTATTCATTTGATCTGTTTAATCTTGACGGAACTAGCCCACATTCATACGATAAAACTGTTTAAACTTGTCACAAACCCGGATAATGAGCGATGTAACAAGTTTAAACAGTTTCTGAAAGGCATGTCTACTTTATACTGCACGCAGCAACTTATCCGGCGTAATAGGTAAGTCACGGACGCGCTGGCCGGTGGCGTTGAAAACGGCATTGGCAACAGCTGCGGCAAACCCGATCAGGGCAATTTCGCCCATGCCTTTGGCTCCCATCGGATTGATGATTGGGTCGGGCTTGTCGATCATGATCGTTTCAATAGCGGGTACATCGGCGTAAACCGCCACGTGGTAATCGCCCAGGTTGTTGTTGACAAAGCGGCCGAAGCGGTGGTCGATGACTGCTTCTTCGGTCAGGGCCATGCCAATACCGCCCGCTACTCCGCCAATCATCTGACTGGCTGCCGTTTTGGGACTCACGATACGGCCTGAATCCGCCACACTCACCGCCTTCGAAACACGCACGACGCCCGTCAGCGGATTGACTCGAACCTGCACGAAATGCACCGAAAATGAATACATCGAATACTTCGCGTGTTCGGGTCCGCCTTTCGAGTCCTTCGTTTTGTCAATAACCGTTAGCTTGTTCGCCTGCATCAGGTCGCTGACGGCTACCTTTTTACCCGGCTCTCTTTCGACGGAAAGTGTACCGTCGGCCATCGTTAGTTCATTGGCCTGCCGACCAGCCAATGGGCCACCTGCTTTCAGGGCCAGTTCGATCAGCTCGTTTTTTACACTCGTGCAGGCATCGAACACTGCCGAGCCCACAGCGGAGACAATGGCCGAGCCACCCTGCGTGGGTGCTTTGGGCAATGACGTATCGCCGTACTCGACCTTAATGCGGTTCATGGGGACACCCAGTACGTTGTGCGCAATCATGGTCAGAGCCGTGCCGGTACCCGGCCCAATATCGGTCACGGCGCTTTGAATGGTTAGTGACCCATCGGCTTTTAACAGGGCGCGGGCGCTGGCTTCCCACCGGAACGCATTGAACGTGCCGGTACTCATGCCATAGCCAACGAGCCAATCGCCCTCGCGGGTACTGCCCGGCTGGAGTTTGCGGTTGTTCCAGCCAATGGCCTCGGCTCCGCGCTGATACGCTTCTTTCAGGTATTTGCTTGAATAGGGCCGGTTACGTTCCGGATCGGTTTCGGTGTAATTGCGCAGCCGGAATTCGATGGGGTCGAGGTTCAGTTTGTGGGCCATCTCGTCCATCGCCGATTCCAGTGCAAACGCACCCGTGGCTTCGCCGGGGCCACGCATCCAGATGGGCACGCTCCGATCGAGTCGCACGATGCGGTAGCGGGTGCTTACGTTGGGGCAGGCATACAGAAACTTGGTCATGTTGACGGTTGCTTCGGTAAAGTCTTCGTAGCTGGCCGTTTCGGCGGTAGCCGCGTGCGCAATCCCGATCAGTTTGCCGGTCTGATCGGCACCCATGTTGATCGTTTGTACCGTATACGGCCGATGCCCAACCAGGGTAAACATCTGACTCCGGTTTACCACCAACTTCAGGGGCCTCCCAATTTTTCGGGCAATCGCGACGACCGCCGTTTCCTGCGGCCAGGTTCGTAGTCCCATGCCAAAACCGCCCCCCATGAACTCCGTATGTACGTGAATGTTCTTCGGGTCGATTTTAAACGCTTCGGCCATCGCCTGCTGGGTGGCATTTACGCCCTGTGTTTTGGCATAGATCATCAAGGTACTTGCCCCCGTCCAATGCGCCAGAATGCCGTGCAGTTCCATGGGATTATGGACTTCTATCGGAACCGTGTAATTCGCTTCCAGCGTCACCGGGGCGGTTTTATAGCCATCGGCTTGTCCACGCGAATAGTTGCCGCCATCTTCGCCCCTGGGCGCAACCCCGTCCGATACGTGTTTCCGTAGATCGGTGCGGGCCGTTTGTTTGGTGTAAGTCGCTTTGACGAGTGAGGCCGCGTAAGTAGCCCGTTCGAAACTGTCGGCTACGACGATGGCGATGGGCTGTCCGTCGAAGTGGATTTTAGGACTGCTCAGTATCCGGTATTGCTCGCCTTTGGGGCGGGGCGGTGGTCCGTCGGCTTCACCGCCAACGGGGGCGTCCCAACCGGGAATAGGTGGCATGTTCTGATGCGTAAAGACGCCCAACACACCGGGGGCGCCCTGCGCTTTTTTGGTATCCAGACCGGCGATAGTTCCTTTGGCAATTTCGCTGCCAACGATGACGCAATACGCCGTATTGGGTAGTTCGAAATCAGCGAAGTACTGTGCCCCGCCGGTCACTTTCATTCGCCCGTCGATCCGGTCGATCGGTGGATTTTTTGTGTTAGTCGTCATGATCAGGCGGTTTTAGTGGCGGTTTTCAGCGCGTTAACAATCGTGTTAGGGGCCAGTGTCAGTTTGAAATCATTCTCGCCGTAGCCCTTTGCGCCCTGCATCGCCAGCGCGGCAGCCTGTTTGAAGTTGGCTTCCGTAGCCGGTTTCCCTTTTAGAAATTCCTCAGCCGCCGTCAGTCGCCACGGTTTGTGAGCCACCCCGCCCATCGCCAGCCGAACGTCCTGAATTGTGTTCCGTTTTATATCCAGTCCAACACCTACCGATACCAGCGCGAAGGCGTACGAGGCCCGATCCCGCACTTTCAGGTAGTGCGAATTATCGGCGAACCGGTTCGTCGGCAAATCGACCCACATGATCAGTTCGCCGGGTTGCAGGGTATTGTCTTTTTGGGGCAAATCGCCGGGAAGCCGGTGGAAGTCAATGAACGGAATAGTCCGATCACCCTTTGGCCCCGACACGTTCACCGTCGCGTCCAGTGCTACGAGTGCAATACACATGTCGCTCGGGTGAACGGCAATGCATTTTCCCGAGGCACCGAAAATAGCATGCATCCGGTTATGGCCGCCAATGGCTCCGCAACCGGACGGCCCGTTAGCCTGTCCTTTGTCGACACCCGCCTGCACCGGGCTGCGCTTGTTGCAGGGCATCGATGTATCGTAGAAATACGGGCATCGGGTGCGCTGCATCATGTTGCCACCCACCGTGGCCATGTTTCGAAGCTGTGCCGAAGCACCCGCGTTCAGCGCCTGCGACAACAGCGGAAAATGTTTCTTCACCAATTCGTTATCGGCCACGGTTGAGTTTTTGGCCGTGGCTCCGATTCGTAAGCCGGTGGCCGTTTTTTCAATCGTGGCCAGTGGTAGCTTGTTGATGTCGACCAGCCGTTCGGGAATGATGACCTCACGCTTCATCAGGTCGATGAGGTTCGTGCCACCTGCCAGAAAATAAGTGCCCCTTTCTTTGGTGATCGCCGAAATGGCAGCTTTGGGGGTCGTAACCCGCGTAAATTGAAACGGATTCATACTCTTGCCCCTCCTTTTTTTACGTCCATGATGGCATCGACAATGTTTGCATAGGCTCCGCACCGGCAGATGTTGCCGCTCATGTACTCGCGAACCTCGTCGGGACTATTGGCATGTCCTTCGCGGATGCAGGCCACCGCCGACATGATCTGGCCGGGGGTGCAGTACCCGCACTGAAAACCATCATGCTTGATGAAGGCTTCCTGCATGGGGTGTAATTGGGCGGTTGCCGGATCACCGTTGGTGAGTCCTTCGATGGTCGTTACGGTAGCGCCTTCGGTGGTCATGGCCAGCGTCAGGCAGGCGTTAACGCGTGTGCCGTCGACATGAACCGTGCAGGCTCCGCATTGGCCGTGATCACAGCCTTTTTTGGTGCCGGTCAGGTGAAGTTGTTCGCGCAGAAGGTCGAGCAGGGTGACCCGTGGTTCGATGGATAACTGCCGCATCGTCCCGTTGATATTGACCTGAAGCGGCATTTGCTCAAACGCCGTGGCCACTTTCTCATGCAGACCCTGGTCAACCGCTGCCTTTGCGACCGGTGGTGTCAGCGCCAGCGCAGCCAGCGCCGAAGACCGCTTTAAAAAAGTGCGTCGGGATGAATCAGATGACCCTAATTCATCCCCAAGCTGTTCGTGTTGGTCCATAAAGCAAGTTTTAGTAACGTTGATAAATGAGTAGGGGTAGTGAAATCACGCCACCTCAAAGGTGACTGTTGCGTTTCCGAAACCCACGGCAGCAGCAAGCCCCGCCGGGTTATCGATTCGTCCCATCTTTGTATAACCGTAAGATGTAGAAAAGGATTTATAGAAAAGTACCAGCGTGTTCGATCCATACAGCATCAAATCGCCCGCTTGGATCGTTCCGGGGTTCGATGCGTTGGGTTGTTGAGAAGAGTGGCGTTGAACGTTTAGGAGCCAACCCTGATCTTTATCGTACCACCAATCGGTTTATCGCTCATTGCATTATCAGTTGGTTGTGTGTCAGTAGCCTTAGGGAAAGGGTTTTCGTCCGGCTTACAGGCCATGATGCCAATGACAAACAGGATGAGCGGAAGCGAGGTGCAAGCAGCCATCTTTTTTTCAATGAGGGGCATTGTATTCCTCTTCGGTAACGGCCTGAAGCCAGTTGACAGCTCCTCCTTTGCTCACGTTCGGATTGATGGCGATGTGCGTGAACTGCCCGGTTGGACCAGCGCCGTGCCAGTGTTCCACCCCAGACGCAATGGTAACCGATTCGCCTTCCCGAAAAATCTGAATAGACTGGCCTTTTTCCTGATAATAGCCCGTACCCTTTGTCGCCAGCAGTATCTGGCCGTTGGGATGCGTGTGCCAAACCGTTCTCGCTTTTGGTTCAAACGTGACCTGACTGACAACACAGTCGGTTTGGGCGTTGGGACCGGCTAAAGTCGTTATCCATACGGTACCGGTGAAGTAAGATTCGGGCCCCTGGGTTGGAGCCTGCGGGCTGGTTGGTTTCGCGGATTGTGCCATGACTGGATTAACTGGATTCGTAAGATATAATAGTAACGTACCTAAAAGGCAGGTGACGAATCGCCCCAACGGTCTGCTTTGTGTTTTCATACGTTTGAGTTTTAGAACAAAGCTATCTAAGTCGCCTGGGTGATCTTATAGCGAAATCAGTGCACTTTTTATGAAAATCGCATTTTTTCGACAGAATACGAGTTACTGGTTTTTGGCGTACCAAAGGATTTATACCAGTATTAAAGCCTGTAAGTCCGACAAATAGAGACGCTTGCCTGACACGTGTTTATCGAGAAATAAACCCCTTGCCGTTATGAAAACACGACCGAACCGGAAGCCCGGTGACCCACAGCCCATCACGATGGTATACGATATGCCATCGTTGCTCCCCCCCGGCACCACGCCCGTAAGCAGGCTTTACTACGAAGATTGGAACATTAAGGTTGTTGATCGTGAGAAGAGTGGTTGCGATAACTACCTGTCTCCGAACCGGCGAGATTTCTACAAGATCATGCTCATGACCAGCGGCACGGGGCTGAAAACAATGGGTAAACATCAATACTTCATTGACGAGCGGACCATTCTGTTTCTGCACCCTAACGAAATCGTGTGCTGGCGCAATGCGAGCCCTACGGTGGGCGGGGGGATTTTCTGCATGTTCAAAAAGCGGTACCTGGATCAGCACCCTTCGCTGAAACTGATCATCGATCGGTATCGGTTTTTCACGGAGAAGAAAATACTGCGACTTTCTGAGCAATCGACCCGGATGATTCATGATCTGTTAACCCAGATGAAGGCTGAAGCGGCCACGGGCGATCCACTAGCTGAAGAAGCCATGCAGGCCTATGTGCAGCTTATTATGGTTGAAAGCCTTAAGGGTACAGATTATGCCCCAACCGGCGAAATAACCAGCGACTATAACCATGTCTATGCGTTTTTCGAACTGCTCGAAAAAGAAACGAACCTGGCTAATCTGGACAATCCAATTCGAATGCGCTCCGCCAAAGATTACGCAGAAAAACTGAATCTGAATCCGAGTTACCTGAACGGTCTGGTGAAAAAACATACCGGCCAGCCCATCAGCACGCTAATCAAAAATCGCCTGTTAGAGGAAAGTAAAGCACTACTGGTTCAAACCGACTGGACATTGCAGGCAATCAGTCAAATCATCGGCTTTGCGGATCAGCCTAACTTCAGTCAGTTCTTCAAGAAATACGTGGGCGTTACGCCCAATGAGTTCCGGCGATCCCCTATATCACCCGATTATGAGGGCGTAGCGCAGTCCAACGAGCCCGAATCAATTGTGGTCTGAAGCGTTGATTCGGGATGATTTCTTGAACGCTTTAAGTTAAAAAGTCGAAAATTGTCGGAGCTAAGCAGCCGATTACTACAGACGGTGAAATAGTCTGCATTATGGCGAATAACCTTGGTCGGTCGGTCTGCCGTCTAACAAAAAAACGCCAGTTCCTGGCGTTTTTTGAACTGCTATTAGAGTTGTACAATGCTAAAGGTAAGGGGAGACCGAAGCCGTTATCGATTCGATTAACTCTTCGTCCATGTACTCGTAGTCGTCAGGAATGTCAAGTACTATTATCTGCTTATTCTTGATTATATCTCTGAATCGGTCATTGATACGCTCTTTATGACGTTTCTCCATCACAAACAGTATATCAGCCCAATCAATAAGTCTGGCTGTTAGTTTGACTCGGGCAGATGGTTCTGTCCCCGCTGACTTTACCTGGTGAATAGGATGACGTTTATAAATGGTTTCGGCAGTTGGACTTCGCCATTGATTTCTGCTACAAACGAAAAGCAAGTTCATCCTTGAGGTAATTGGAATAGATTGTTTTTGTCATACTGAGGCACGAAGCATTTCAATGGCGAGTATCGTGATGTCAGTTTCTCAAAACCTATTGTTGTATTTTCAATAGGTTTTAAGAAACCTGGCTTGTTAGGTCTGACCGGGCTGGCGTTCCAGAACCCGACTCCACGAATCAACACACTCGATTAATCAAAACTTCGCCTTTCCCGAATCCAGAAACGCGACGAAATGAGAAATGTCGCGGTCGTAGTTTTTGGGCGATACCAGCAGTTTACCCTCGCTGTTGACCAGGCAATAGTGCGGTTGGGCGTTGTTGTTGAATTTCGTGATTTGCAGATCGGCGTTTTGTGCACCAATCGTCTTCTTCACCTTCTGATCGTAGGTCGAGGTGTACCAGTCGGCTTTGGGCAGTTCGGTCTTGTCATCCACGTACAGGGCCAGAATCACAAAGTCGTTCTGTAAGCGTGACATCACCGCCGGGTCCGACCAGACCCGGGATTCCATCTCGCGGCAGTTGACGCAGCCGTGCCCGGTGAAGTCGATGAATATGGGTTTATTGACCTTCCTGGAATAAGCCAGTGCCTGTTTGTAATCGAAGAAGCCTTCTAATCCGTGGGGCAGGTGAAACAGATTAGCGTATTTGGGTGTCTCGGTCAGGGCATTGGCCGGATTGGCCGCCAGTTGCCGATTGGTCAGATTGAAGTCCTGAGAGGTTTCGGGAGGCAGGTAACCGGACAGAGCTTTCAACGGAGCACCCCAAAGACCGGGAATCATGTATACCACAAACGAGAGCGTGATAATAGCCATTAGCAGTTTCTGAACGCTGATGTACTTGGTCTCACTGTCGTGGGGTAACCGGAGTTTACCGAGGAAATAAAAGCCGATCAGCGCAAAAATGACAATCCAGAGCGACAGGAACACCTCACGGTCGAGCAGGCCCCAGTGATACACCTGATCGGCAATGCTCAGGAACTTCAGCGCCAGTGCCAGCTCCAGAAAGCCAAGCACCACTTTCACCGAGTTGAGCCATCCACCCGAACGCGGCAGGTTTTTCAGCCATTGCGGGAAAGCCGCAAACAAGGTGAACGGAATGGCAAAAGCCGAGGAAAAAGCAGCCATGCCGAGAATAGGCTTAATGACTTCGCCACCCGCCGAAGCGACCAGCAAACTACCGACAATGGGACCGGTGCAGGAAAATGATACCAGCACCAGCGTAAATGCCATGAAGAAAATACCCGCAATACCACCCTGCTCCGATTTGGCATCGGCCTTGTTGATGAGCGAGTTGGGTAAAACGATCTCGAACAAACCGAGGAAGGATAGGCCGAAAATGAAGAAGATGGCAAAAAACAGAATGTTCGGTAACCAGTGTGTACTAACAAAATTGGCAAAAGCCGGGCCGTTGAACCGCGAAACGACCGTGCCGATCAGCACATAGATACCAATGATAAACGCGCCGTACAGCAACGCTTTCCACTGACCGCCCTGCTGGTTCGTAAAGAAACTAACCGTGGCCGGTATGATCGGAAACACGCAGGGTGTAAGCAGCGCCACTAAACCCGACAGGAAAGCCGCCAGCATAAAGCTCCACATCGACCCGCCCGCTGCGGTGGCCGACTCCTCCGTAATTACATCGGGAGCGTTTGTCGTTACGGCATTAGCGGAAGCCGATAACTCCGTTGCCAGTGTGTCTTTTGAAACCGGTGATGGGGTAGTGGCGGCAACGGCTGTTTCGGATACCGGGGCCGTAACCGTTGATGCTGCCGCCGGAGCTGATGCCGTTGTGGTAGACGATGGTGCTGTAGCAGCCGATGATGCGTTGATGGTTACGTAAAAGTCTGCTTCTGCCGGAGGCAGGCAGGTGCCGTCTTTCGACGAGCAGGACATGTATTCGGCTGTGCCAGAGAATGTGGCCGTTGGCTTGAGCAGTTTAACTTTCTGGATGAAAACGGCTTTATTTTCAAACTGGCGCACTTTAGCGCTCCAAACTTCTTCGTAAACTTCCTGAACACCCACGGGGGTTACCTTGCCAACGAGGGTATAGGCATCGGACGCCGGAAACTTGAACGTGGTGGGTAGTGGACCAATATTGGGATCGAGATCATTGGAGTAAACATGCCAGTTTTCGGCAATACTGACTTGAATCCGGATACTAACAACATCGCCAACCTGAGCAGGCTGCTTGTCGACTTTGGCTGACCAACTGGTTGGGTCTTTACGTATTTGCGCTAGTGCCGTTAGGCTAACGAGCAGCCACACAACAAGCGTACTAAATGATTTCATACCGCTTTGGGTAAGTGATGGTTTTGGTGAGTGAACAGCAATTGAACGAAAATATTTCCATTTCGCGTCTAACTACACAAGAAAACCCCGATGGTGACCGGGGTTTTCGGGGAAAAGCAGAAAAATTTATACTCAATAGCTGAATATCACCGGATTTAGTTCGTCCTGCGGCTGGCTGCCAACGGGCACATTGTCGAGCCATTTGGCGTGATCGGCCACCTGGAATTTGTTACGCGGCTGCATAATGACCTGATCTTTATCCATGTAAATCATGGTCATCACTTTTCTCGGCTGCTCAGAAACGTTCGGTCCCGCCCGGTGGAAGGTCCAGCCCGCGTGGTAACTCACCTCGCCGAGGTCGAACGGGGTATCGTGAACGTTGAAGTTCTGGCGGGCGAGTTCATCGGCTAAAATTTTCTCGCTGGCATCGCTAATCTCTACATCGCGGCCAATTTCAACGGTCTGGCTGCCTTCGGCAAAGGCCAGTGGCCCCATTTCCATGGGTGTTGCCTGCAACGGAATCCAGACAGTAACGGTGTTGGGCGATGCCAGCGGCCAGTAAAACTGGTCGGCATGCCAGGGCGTTATGCCGCCCGATGGTTCTTTGTAAAGTGCCTGGTCGTGGTAAATCCGAACGCCCCGAACGCCCATCAGATCGGTAGCAATCCGGGCCAGACGCTTCGAGAAAACAAATTCCTGTGCCTGCTCATCTTCGCGCCACAGATTCATAATCTGAAGGAAGGCCCGCTCGTAGGTCGTGCGTTCTTCCATGGGCTTGATGAGGGTGTTGAGCTTAAAGACCAGATCGGTTATAATGGTGCCATAATAATCGAGTACAGCCGGGCTCAGCACATCTTTCAGCTTCACGTAGCCTTTCTCCCGATAGAACGCAATGGCGTCCTGACTAACAGAATAAGGAGACTCCAGTTCCTTCAGTAATGTCTCTTTGTCAATTATCGCTTCCATATATCGTGGTTTAAGAAATTTAATAGAACAAAAGTAGCTAACCTGACCCTGCCATCAGGACAGTGTTTTTGCGAATTAATGTTTAATTTTGACAATGTTTGCCGTAGTTGATTTTACCTAGGGTTAAAATAGCACGTTTTATGAAAGCCCTTTTTGAAAAGTTAATGTTTAGCGAGCAAAGTTCATTGCTTGTGCGGCACTTTCAAATACCTTATTTCGATGCGCCCTGGCATTACCACCCGGAGTATGAACTGACATATATTGTCAAAAGCCACGGTCGTCGATTTGTGGGCGACCACGTCGAGTCGTTTCAGGCGGGTGATCTGGTGTTGCTCGGACCCGACCTGCCGCACTTCTGGCGGAATGATGATGACTATTACCAGCCTGATTCGGAGCAAAAAGCGGTATCCATCGTTGTGCAGTTTCCGGCTACCTTTCCCGAGCGTGGGCTGTCAACGGTACCCGAAGCGGAACCGGTGCGAAAACTGCTCGAACGGTCTCGGTATGGCCTGTGCTTTAGTCAGGATATGAGCCAATCCGTCAATGTACTGCTGGAACAGTTGACGGAGCAGACGGGGTTGGTCCAGCTATTGAGTTTGCTGACGATACTAAATAAACTCGCCACCGATCAGGAGGCTTACCTGCTGGCCAGTGATGGCTACCAACTGGCTCCTGGTGTGGCCGAAACCGAACGAATGAAGCGGGTGCTGGAGTTTATGCTGCTTCATTTTCGGGAAGAGATTCGCATTGAAACCATTGCATCGATTGCCGGTATGGCCCCGGCGGCTTTCTGCCGGTACTTTAAAAATCGTACCCGAAAGACGTTTGTCGAGTATCTGAATGAGCTGCGCATTGGTCACGCCCGTAAGCTACTCACAACGACTGACCTGAGTGTTAGTCAGGTCAGTCTCGATTGTGGCTATAACAACAGTTCTCATTTTCACCGACAGTTTAAGCTCTACACCAGCATGACGCCTTTTCAATATCAGGCGCTGGCAAAAGGAAAAGGATAATTTACTCGTTGGATTTCCCGCAAATTCTACCATTTTCTACCGTACCTTTGTCCGATAATAAGTTGGTTGTTTGCCGGTTCGCCGGGTCAACCGTCCGGAATCAAAAGAACCGAATACAAAAACGCTCGTAGCATGACGACCGCCACCACCACCCGCGATACGCAGGTATTTGACCTAATTGCTAAAGAACAACACCGGCAGGAGTCGGGAATTGAATTAATAGCTTCCGAAAACTTCGTGTCGCCCGCCGTTATGGAAGCGGCCGGGAGTGTACTGACCAATAAATACGCGGAAGGCCTGCCTGGCAAACGCTATTACGGCGGTTGCGAAGTGGTCGATCAGGTTGAGCAAATTGCCATTGACCGCGCTAAAGAACTCTTTGGTGCTACCTGGGTTAACGTGCAGCCGCACTCGGGTGCCAATGCCAACACGGCCGTATTCCTGGCCTGCCTGCACCCCGGCGATACCATTCTGGGTTTCGACCTCTCGCACGGCGGTCACTTAACGCACGGGTCGTCGGTCAATATATCGGGTAAATATTTCCGCCCGACGTTCTACGGGGTAGAAAGAGAGACCGGCGTTATCAACTACGATGTGGTGGAAGAAACCGCCAAACGCGAGCGTCCTAAATTGCTGATCTGTGGTGCTTCGGCTTACAGCCGTGATTGGGATTACGCCCGTCTGCGCGCCATTGCCGACGAAATTGGTGCGCTGTTGCTGGCCGATGTATCGCACCCGGCCGGTCTGATCGCGAAAGGCTTGCTGAACGATCCGCTGGCCCACGCGCATATCGTCACCACCACGACGCACAAAACACTGCGCGGCACACGAGGTGGTATCATCATGATGCGGAATGACTTTGAGAACCCATTCGGTATTAAAACGATGAAAGGTGAAACCCGCCTGATGTCATCGCTGCTGGATTCGGGCGTATTCCCGGGTACGCAGGGCGGACCGCTGGAACATATTATTGCCGCAAAAGCCGTTGCCTTTGGCGAAGCGCTGAGCGACGATTTTTATGATTATGCCGTTCAGGTGAAAGCCAACGCCCAGGCAATGGCTAATGCGTTCCGGAGCCGGGGTTATGAAATCATTTCGGGTGGTACAGATAACCACCTGATGCTGATCGACCTGCGTTCGAAAGGGCTGACGGGAAAACTGGCGGAGAACACGCTCATCAAAGCGGATATCACCATCAACAAAAACATGGTTCCATTCGACGATAAGTCGCCGATGGTCACCTCGGGGATGCGCGTTGGTACGGCGGCCATGACCACGCGCGGTTTGAAAGAATCGGACATGGAGCAGATTGTCGTATATATCGACAAGGTGTTGATGAACCACGACGACGCAGCAACCCTGTTAACCGTTAAAGAAGAAATCAACGAGTGGATGAAAGCATTTCCGCTCTATGCTTAGTTTAAGGAGTTAGGAGCGAGGAGTAATTCGCGCTAAACTCCTCACTCCTCGCTCCTCGCTCCTAACTACTAAAATACACATGCCTCTCGATCAACTGACTGACGAAGAAATCGATTCCGAAGGTAAGGAAATGTCCTTCCTGGATCACCTGGAAGAATTACGCTGGCACATTATCCGGGCGGTCGGTTCCATTTTTGTGTTTGCCATTATTGCCTTCGTATTTATTGACGATATTTTCAGAGTTGTCATTTTGGGACCTAAAAACCCGGACTTCTGGACGTATCGGATGATGTGTAAACTGGCCGACACAACGGGTTATGCCGACTTGTGCGTGACGAAACTCAACTTTGAGTTGCAGTCGCTGGGCGTATCCGATCAGTTTACAATGGCCATGACCTCATCGGCTATTATTGGTCTTTGTTTTGCCTTTCCCTATGCTTTCTGGGAGGTGTGGCGGTTTATCAAACCCGGTCTTCGTAATGTTGAAAAACAGGCTGCCCGGGGTGCGGTATTTTTCGTTTCCCTGCTGTTTACGATGGGGCTGCTGTTTGGCTATTTCATCGTGTCGCCCCTGGCGATCAACTTCCTGGCGAACTTCCAGATCACCCCGGAGATCAAGAACCAGTTCGATATCACGTCGTACATCGGTATACTGGTAACTCTCTCACTGGGTTGCGCCCTGATCTTCCAGATGCCGATGATCGCCTACGTGTTATCGAAAGTGGGCGTTCTAACACCGAAGTACATGCGCGAGTACCGCAAACATGCCTGGATCGTGATTCTGGTCGTGGCGGGTATCATCACCCCATCGCCGGATATCTACAGCCAGGTGTTGGTAGCGCTACCGTTAACTTTGTTATACGAAGTCAGTATCATCGTATCGGGGCGTATCGAAAAAGCCCGATTGAAAGCGCAGATGGAACTGGATAAATCATAATATTTATCAACGACAAGAGGCCCTTTCGCACCGGAAGGGCCTTTTTGTTTTTAGTCGGTTATCGTATATTTACGAATAAGCGAACGGATTTATGGAAGCTTTAGAAAAAATACAGCTAAGTGAGGAGCGAATAAAATCGCTTGAGTCCGGCAAATTGATCGCTATCCCAGCGACCTGGGAGGAGTTTGAAGACTTCCTGGTCGAGACCGACTATCGTGTCGAATACCATAACGGAAAGATTATTATAATGGGGCTAGCCACACTGATTCATGAGATTTTAGTTACTCGACTGGCTTATTTTCTTACAGGCTATTATCTGGGTAAGCTATTTTATGTAGCAGGTAGCAATGCCGGTATTCGTAAGGATGGACGAAAAGGACATTACAATGGAGATATTCTGGTCATTAAAGGAAAGCCAGACTATCAGGGGAAATCCAAGTCGATAATTACTAATCCTTATCTGATTGTCGAAGTGCTTTCCCCGTCAACGCTCGATCATGATTTGGGTGCTAAACGTCGAAAATATGAGCAGATGGATACGGTACAGGAGATTGTATTCGTTGATCCCGTTGATAAAGAAGTGATAGTTTGCCGACGTACAGAGCAGGCTAACGTCTGGACCGAAACCCTGTACAATGTGCCCACTGAACCAGTAAACATAGACGGATTGAAAGTACCCTTAGCGGAAATTTTTGCTGATCTGCCAGCCTAATACCTAGTAAACGAATGACACAGTACGATTTCAAAAAATACCATTATCGCTCCATCAATGCGGCTACCGATGCCGAACGGGCGGAAATCAATCAGGAACTGAAGGATTTATATAACTCGTTACCTGAAGAAGAAAAAGATGAATTCAATCGCCAGTTGCAGGCGTTCCTGGCTAAAGAAATGGGCCGACTAAAGTCCAACTACGAGTCGGTCAAAGGTAATCTGGGCGATAATTAGTTTGTTGTGGAATGGTAGACTGGTGAAATGGTTTCTCGGCCAACTGTCACCACTCCATCAATCAACTACTTCGCCAATAACTAAATCATCCCCCTCGACTTCAATTCCAGGTATTTATTCACCGTGTTGGCGGTCAGGTTTTGCGGGGCCGTCAGGATGGTTTGAATGCCATATTGGCCCAGTTCCTTCACAATCTGTTTCTTCTCGAAGGTGAATTTTTCGCCAATCGTCTTCAGGTAAATCTGCTCGGTGTCGGCTGCGGGCTGGTCGAGGAGGGTGCGGAGTTCGGTGTTTTCGAAGAAGATGACCAATAATAAATGATCCTTGGCTAACCGGCGCAGGTAGGGCAACTGCCGATGCATGGCACTTATTGTTTCAAAATTTGTGAACAGCAACAACAGGCTACGCTGGCGGATATTGGCCCGGACGCTGGCGTACAGGCTCTCATAATCCGTTTCCAGAAAGCGGGTTTTCTGCCGATACAGCAATTCCAGAATTCGAAGCATGTGGCCCGTCCGACGGTCGGCGGGGAGGAGCTGGCCGACGTGGTTGGAGAAAGTCAGGATACCCGCCCGATCCTGTTTCATTAACGCAATATTGCTCAGCACCAGACTGGCGTTGATGGCGTAATCGAGCAGCGTCAGCCCTTCGAACGGCGACTGCATCACGCGGCCTTTGTCGATCAGGCAGTAAACCGGTTGCGAGCGTTCGTCCTGGTAGGCGTTGATCATCAAGGCCGTCCCCTGCGAATCGCTTCGTCGGGAGGTCGCTTTCCAGTTGATCGTCCGAACATCGTCGCCGGTGGCATAGGGGCGAACCTGCTCAAATTCCATGCTGTGGCCAATCCGCCGGATTCGTTTTACGCCAACCTCGTTCAGCCGGTTGGTAGCCGCCAGCAGTTCGTATTGCCGCATTTGCAGGTAAGACGGGTACACTGCCACCAGCTTTCCCTGCTCAAACTGATACCGTCGTTTCAACAACCCCAACGGCGATAGCGCAAAAACGTTGACAGCCCCGAAACTGTATTCGCCCCGGCGTGTTGGACGCAATTCGTAGCGAATAGCCCGTGTTTCGCGAGGCTTTAGATGGGCGTGAAACAGCACGTCGCGCCGTTGAAACTGGAACGGAATTTCGTCGATAATCTCCAGATGCACCGGAAACGTGTACTGGTTTTCCAGATAGATTGTAATGGGGTTCTCGTCGCCGTTCGACAGCCGGTCGGGTACTTCCCGGCGGGCGAAAATGGGCGTGCGAGCCGTGGGTCGGAACAGCAGCCACGCATCAATGCCAATCAGAATCACAAACACCACAAACGCAACCTGCACCAGCGGAAACAGAATGGGGAAGGCATATGCGGCTACAAAGAGCAGTATATACGCTATAAGAGCGAACCACAGGCGCGTGGCAACAAAGAGGGAGCGGAATAACTTCATTCAGTTTGGTGGTATTTGGGCCGTTTCAGAATTGACGTTTACTGTTGAATCTGTTCAAACTTTTATAAAATATGTTGAACGAATGATGGCTTCGAGGCTGTAGTGCCGACCGTCCCGGTCGGGCGAGAAGCAATTAGATACACGCCCGACCGGGACGGTCGGCACTACAGCCTCGAAGCCACCATTTTTGATAAAAAGATTTAAACAGGTTCATTTTGTACGTTTAAGTTCATTAAGGACTTCGTCAATTTCTTCTTCATAAACAGGATTAGCGTCATCTTCCTGATAATCGCCGGTGCGTTCGGCGCGTAGGGCTTTGTAAAAGAAAGACGCATCCTGAAAGGCCGTTCGGGCTTCGGTGAGCCGATTGAGTTGTTGAAGAGCGCGACCTTTTTGGTAAGCAACCAGCGCACTTTTGGAGTAGTTTTTAGCCGCTTTCTCCAGGTCGACAAGTGCTTTTTCAGCCTGATTAATGGCGATATAGCTGACAGCCCTGCTCACAAAATGCCGATAGTTGACCCATTCCTCGCCATGTTTTGTCGCCAGCGAGTCGATGCCGACGCTGAAGTGATAAAGTGCTTTCGGGTGATCGCCGAGGCTGCGATACGTTAGCCCCAGCAGGTAACTGACCGGATTGTTGCCGATCATATCGTCGAAGCTGGCCGTCAGGGCATCATAAGCTTGCAGGTGGTGCAGGGCGCGGGGATAATCGTGAAGTCGGGAGAGATAGTTCTCGCCAATAAACCCATGTTCTTTCGGGAAACGGCTGGCCATTTTCTCCATCCATGCCGTTGCTTCCTCAAAGTTCTGCTGCGCAAGGTAAGTGAACACCCGACCGCGATAGGTTTGGGCTGAGTTTTCGGACGCGTCGAGTTTGTCCATTACTACGCCCCGCCGTCCGGATATGAAAAAAGGAATGCCCATCGGTTGTCGATTGTTTGCCAGCATAACCGAGGACCACCTTACCTGATAATCCCCACCCTGAGCGAATACCGTGGTCGATAAGAGACAGAAAAACACCAGTTGTTTCATGGCAGTATATCGGTTATCTGTCCGTCCTTGAGCCGGAGCGTGAGTGAAACCGCCGTGTCGTACGTTTGTTCAGCAGAGGCTTTCCCGGGGTGTAGAAATGAATTGACCGCTAGGTGGTTCCGGCATAGGGTAAGTAGCTGAGTGGTTAGTTGGCTATCGAACACTTTTGGACAGTAATCTTCTCCAACCCCCTTCACCTCGAATAAGCCGCTTTGTCCGGCGCAGTTCACCACAAACTTTATTGTTAAAAGCCCGGACTGCTCCTTTTGGCTGACTGGCTGATAATAGGTGGTGAGTAGCTGATTGAGCTCATATTGCCGGGCTGTCTGGCTCAACCGGGTGGTTTGCCATAGGGGTTGAAAACAAGCTGAACACGTCTGGAAACCTATAGCTTGACTGGTTTCGTTGGGCGACAAGTTGCGTACCAGCCGGAACGTTTCCATCGCAACCGCACAGCCGTTCCAGCCAATGGCCTGCATTTGGTTTGGCCTGACATTCGTAATTTGCCACAACGGTTTATAGCCGCCCTCCCGATTATATTGGTTACCGGAAACAACTAGAAAGACGGACTTGCCAAACGTTGCCAACCGCCAAAAATGCGCTGTACGCTGTCTGGTTATGGGATTTTCCAGACTAACCTGCCCATTGGCATACAGATAAACAGTCAGGTTGTCCGATTGCCAGATACGACCGTTCAACTGCCTATAGGTACTGGCAGAATCAAGGGCAACGTCAGAGAACCGGCGGAAAACCATTGGAAACGTCGTGCCGATTCGCAGTAAATTGTCTTGTACGTTCACCAGCCGGGGGGCGAAGTGAATGGTGTCCAGCCGCACCCGATCGCCCTCAATTGCCCAGGTCGATTTCTTTGCATTCGCCGAGCCATCCACCATGCCCAGTTGATACGAACTATCAGCCGATAACCGAATATAGGTCGGGAGTGGGCAGTTAAAATTTGTGTCCAGTTCCGTATGAACGCCAATCCAGGTGCCGGTGAGCTGTTCCCGCGTTTGGCCTTTTGTGAGTGAAGAATGAAGAATGAATAGTGAAAAATAGAGACACCATCGACCCGCTCTCAACCAACGGGCTGACTGGAAAGGGTGGACGGTATGTGGCCTGTTTTTCATGGTTTCTGCCTTGGACTGCGCCTACCCCTGGACTGCGTCTGCCCCCGGATTGCATCCGGGGTTATCAATAGTCAACCCTTTCAGGGTTGGTTTGTAGTAGGAGTGAATGACATGAAGGGTACTTATCGTGGATAGTCATCGGGGAACTTCAATTTTCTGGACGAGTTGGGTGATGACCTCATCGGCGGTACCGCCTTCCATCTCGCGCTCGGGGGTGAGCAATACGCGGTGGCGTAATACGGAGGGGGCCAGTTCCTGAACGTCTTCGGGCGTAATGAAATCGCGGCCCCGGAGCGTAGCCAGAGCTTTCGCGCTGTTGAGCAACGCAACCGACGCACGGGGAGACGCACCCAGATAAAGCGACTTGTTCGTTCGGGTCGACTGCACGATCTGTGCAATGTAATCAAACAACTTATCTTCTATGTGTACCTGATGGACCTGCCCGCGTAGGCTAGCCAGTTGCTCGGCAGTCAACACCGGCTGAACGGCGTCGAGGGCGTCGTTCAGGTTTCGCCGACCGGCGCTCTGCCGCTGGTGATGCCCCCGCAAAATGTCGGTTTCTTCATTCCCGACCGGGTAGCCCACGACGATCTTGAACAGAAACCGGTCGAGTTGTGCTTCGGGCAGCCGGTAGGTGCCTTCCTGTTCAATAGGGTTTTGCGTCGCCAGCACCATAAAGGGCTCATCGAGCGGGTAAGTTGTGCCATCATTCGTCACCTGCCGCTCTTCCATCACCTCAAATAATGCCGCCTGTGTTTTGGCCGGTGCCCGATTGATCTCATCGATCAGCACCAGGTTGGAGAAGATAGGCCCTTGCCGGAATGTAAAATCACCCGTTTTCGGGACAAAGACCGAGTTGCCCAACACATCCGACGGCATTAGGTCGGGCGTGAACTGAATGCGGCTAAAGCCCACCGACATGGTTTTCGCCAGCAATTTTGCCATCAGGGTTTTGGCTACGCCGGGCACGCCTTCAATAAGCACGTGGCCATCGGCGAGCAGGGCGGTTAGCAACAGGTCGATGGTTTGGTGTTGCCCAATAATAACCTTACCGACTTCGGCACGGATGGCGTCGACGGAGGCCGTCAGGGAAGTAAGATCGATACGCGTTTGAAAGGAGTCCATAGGGTGTCAGAACCGGGATTTTTGTGATTTTTTTGACTGACTATGAATTCTGTGAGCAGCTTTCCTGGAAAGCAAAAATCATGGCCAGTCAAAGAAATCACATAAATCCCGGTTCAGAGAGTTTGTTTAAAATTTTCCATTACCTGATTTAACGTAAGCAAATCAAATTCCGAAAGCGTAATGCTCCGTTGGGCGTCTCGCAGGATTCGCACCAGCTCGGACGTTTCATCCAGCGAAGCACCACTTTTCCGGGCCAGCGCTTCCGTGAAGTCTTTATCTAAAACCGTTGTATTTAGTCCATACCGTTCGCGAATATCGGCCAGAAAGTACTGAATTTTCTTGCGAGCCAGGTTTTCATGGTCACCCTGCTGGAAATACATCTGACCGATGGTCTTCACGAAATCCAGCGATGTGTTCTGGGGCGGCTCAACAACCGGAATGATTCGCTGGGTCCGTTTGCCGACGAAAATCGCGTAGAAAATCAGGCCAAATACTACCAGATAATACGCCCAGTTAAGGGCTGGCTGCGACCGGATGTACCGGAAGATAGACTGCTGATCTTCATCGAATCGTCCCTGCTTCTGAAATTCATCCCAGTAAGTTGGCTGAGCGGGTAGATACGATAACGCTTTAAACGCATAATCGGACGTTTTCTGTCCCAGGACGTAATAATTGCTAAAAGCCAACGGTAAGTTATGAATGAAAAACTGCCCTTTCCCGAACTGAATCCTGATGAAAACCGGCTCCTTACGGGCATTTCGGCCCAGTACCGTTACCTGTTGTGGGTTCTTGATTGCGAGAAAGTTGCGTCCGTCATCGTACGCAAAATTATAGCCGACGGACTTTCGTAAGGCTGGATTGACAAAGTTCTGGCGCAGGGTCGAATCCGCTTTAGTCGGATCTTTCACTTCGGCTTTAAACCCCAGTACTTTGCCCAGCGAATCGGGCAGGTCATAGGCCGAAATAAAGACGCTGTTACCCCGCCTGACGTAGTTGAACAACTGTTTCAGATCATTCCGGTCGGCGTTGAACTCCTGGCAGATCAGTATATAATTGCTGGACGCAGGCAACCTGGTTTCAGTCAGGAAGTTATAAACCGGTAAACGAGTCTCGTTTATCGCCGAGGGTTTCATTACATCGGGCAGTAGGTCGAACAACGCCTGTGTGCCAAACGGAATTTTGTCGTCGTTCTCGTAAGTTGGCCGCCAGTCGATGGGCTTCGGACGGTAATACTCGAAGAGTGAGTAAGCCGTTATCGTAGCCAGCAGAATAAGCAGATATTTATTGGGTTTCAGCAAAAGAGCGGGTGCCGGATGGCCGGTCAGTTCTTACGTTATTATTTGTTTATTAGCCCGATTAAACGCTATGAAGCTGGTTTGCAAGGCAGCAAACTGGGTTTCGTCGATGGGAAAATCGCCGTACCAGGTAAATTCAAACTGTCGGGTAAGGCTTTCAAAATCTGGCTGGAGCGATGAATTGGCTAATTCATAAACGTACTGCCGATTAGTTTTGTCGGGCTTGTACTGAATACGGCCCGTATCGCTCAGGTACTTGAGCGTTTGCAGATACAGTAACCGAACGGCCAGCCGGAAATTACGCTGGCTGACAGCCTCATCAACGGCCGCGTCGAAGTTGATCTCATGAATATTCTCAGCCAGGTTTTCGTACGCCAGATCGACCGACTGCGCTTTCTTCGAAAACAGAAAATCGAGTACTTCTGCTTTCATGAGGAGGTAGATGGCCGTACCGGCAATCGCTACCAAAAGCACATACTGCCAAACGTTCTGGTAAGCCTCGCTGGCCAGAAAGCTGCCTATTTTGCGCATGAGCCATACCCAGAAACGGGCCAGCGGGTTTTCGGGCGGAGGGGCATCATTGGTATATTGGTAGTCGTGGTCGGTTTGTTTATCGCGCAGATGCTCCGGGGTCGGGTAACGCACACGCATGGGAGCGCGGTCGTCGCGGGCATTGATCACGACGGGCTTTACGGCAGTTGAGTCGAATGGTTTCGTCTGGGCCAAGGCTACTACCGGCAATGCCAGCAGTATTAGGCAAAGCCAGTACGTAACCTGCCTGAATGGGCCGGAAAACCGTACTGCGACGGCAAACCGTTCGTAAACCGTGCCGCAGTCGCGGCCTGTTCGTAACTCAATACGCTCCTTCATCCGTTGCACGGGGTTGGGTTGGTGACGTGCCAATGGAGTCAATGGCCGAGAATAGCCCCCGGCCTTCCTGCCGTTCTATCAAATTTGTGTACTGAAAACCAATGGCTATGTAGAGTATAACGTTCAAGAGTGTTCGGCCTACGATGTTGATCACATTGCCAAGTATAAGCCATACAACAGACACATCGGGCAGTAGTTTGGCACCCGTAAAAAAGGCGATAATGGCGGTAGGGGCAGCAAAGAGAAAGCCGATGATGCTGACAATGATGCCCATGACCAGAATAAGCCCGAAGGTAGACCACCACTTGTCGCGGATGAGCTTAAAACAACGGTCCCAGGTGGTGCCAAAATCGGCCCCTTCAAACACCGCAACAGCCAGAGACAACGACAGAACGACGGCCACGTAGATGCCCGGTATAAAAAGAAACATAAACCCAACACCGATAATGATGGAGTTCAACAGCGAAATAACCAGTGCCCGCCCGATTACCGGCTGAACTTCTGCCCAAATATCGGGAACGCTTATGTCCGTGCTTTTTGTCCGGTTGTAAAGTTTCATGTGGGTGTAGGTCGTCAGAATAACCGCTACGTTGGCCAGCAGACTAAACAACATGGCTACCCAGAAAGCGGGTGAGAAAACCTGGCCCATTATCCGAAAAGCGGCCATTGGATCGTTTGGATTGGCGTTGTCCGAGTTGCTCATAAGATGCAGCATATTCGATTGCATCACACCGGATGCAATACCCGCCACCAGGGCTACGGGTCCGACAATGTAGAGCAGAGCCAGTCCCAGGCTGCGCATGTTCTGAATAACGTACTGAAACGTGGCATTGATCTTATTGCCGAAATCGCGCTGTTCGAAGAGTTCAATCATGGTTTATTGTACGGTTAAGGGAGATAGGATACAGAACAAAATACCAAATAATGAAAGCGGCCGAAACCAGAATGATACTGCCGCTCACAAGGGGCGGCAGGGTTAGCCGCGTGACAAAACTCTCAAGAAAACCCGCCATGATGAAAACCGGCACCAGCCCAACGGCGATTTTGAGCCCCTGTTTAATACCCCGCTTGAAGGACTCCAGCCTGGAGTAGGTGCCCGGAAACAACAGGCTGTTACCCACCGTCAGACCCGCACAACCGGCAATGATGATGGCCGAGATTTCGAGCGTACCATGAATCCAGATTTTCAGGATGGAGTCGAGCAGTAGCCCCCGTTCGTAGAAAAAGTACTGAAAAGCGCCCAGCATAACCCCGTTGTAAAAGAGCATCGCCATGGTGCCGAACGAAGCGAACAGCCCGAAAATAAACGTTCGGAAGGCCACGTAAATGTTGTTCAGCGTAATCTGGACAAACATCGTCGATTGGTCGCTGCTGTTATAAACGCCCAACGGATCGCCCTTTTGGATGTTTTCGAGCGTCATATTGACGTAGGCATCGCCCAGGATGAGCCGAACAAAGGTATTGTCGTGCGCGGCCGACAGCCAGCCAAGAATACCCGCTGCCAGAAAAATACCCGCCGATACCGCCAGCAATTTGTGCGACTGCCGGAACAGGAGCGGCAGTTCGTATTTCCAAAACGTAATAAATCGACTACGGTCGTCGCGCCGGTTCTGCATCAGACCCCGGTGCATCTGAGCCGCAAGTCCGTTCAGGTAGCGCGTTACGTTCGAATCGGGGTAGAACGTACGGGCGTAGGACAGATCGTCGGTCAGTTCCACGAAGCGTGCCGTCAGTTCATCGGGGTCGCGGGTGGGGTTTTGCTCGATGTCGCGCCATTTGTCCGTGTTGCGTTTAACGAAAAGAGCTTCACGCATGAGAGTCGTACCGGGTTAGTTGTTTGTATGGAGTAGGAAACGGTAAGGTACTGGCGGGTAAGGTAGCTAAGTTAGCCAGTGCAATGTAGCCATAAGCAGGTTTTTCATAAAAAGTTTTTGAGGAAAGGGGCTTACTGACGACTTTTGACCTTTGACTCATGACTCTCACGCATGTCTGTTGCCATCCATACCTCCCAAAACGTTTTACTGGAATACGAACCGGCCAGCATTGGCGAGCGAATTCTGGCCGCCATGCTCGATTATCTGGTTATTTTTGGGTGGGCTCTGCTTGTTTTTGGCATCCCGGCCAGGCTGAGCATAACACCGGGTACGTTTTATTCAATTCTGGCACTGTCGCCGGTTTTATTCTATGATTTATTTTCCGAGTGGCTGCTGAACGGGCGGAGTATTGGCAAGATCGCGCTGGGAATTCGGGTAGTCATGTTGGACGGGTCGCAGCCCGGTATAGGCGCTTACCTGCTCCGGTGGGTACTACGCATTGTTGAATCCGTAGGCTTTCTCGGTGGTGTTGTGCCCATTATTACAGTAGCGGCTAATGGTAAAGGGCAGCGGCTGGGCGATATTGCTGCCGGAACAACCGTTGTCAAACTAAAGCCCGACGTTTCGCTGGACGATGTGCTGATTCAATCGTTACCTGAAACGTACGTGGTTCAGTTTCCGGATGTACGCTTGTTGTCTGACCGGGATATGGGTATTGTCCGTCATATTCTCCGGCAGGGTGATGAACTGGCCATTCAACGGACCGCCGATAAAATTAAAGAGGTAACCGGTATCCGGAGCGATTTGCCAAATTGGACCTTTCTGGAAACGGTTGTCTCCGATTATCAGTTTATAACCATGCAGTAACGCGGCTGGAAAGCCGCCGTATCGAACCGCTCTGGCGGGTTCGTTTAATCATTTATAAAGGGCCAAACAGAGCTTGGCCCAGCCTTTATGCTCGATTCAATCAAATCCCTTGCCCGTCAATACGCGGCCGATATTGTCCAGACCCGCCGACACCTACACGCGCATCCCGAACTCTCTTTCCACGAGCGAAATACGGCCCGCTTTGTGGCCGATCAACTCAAAGCTATTGGCATAACCCCGCAGGAAGGCGTGGCCGACACCGGCTTAGTGGCCATTGTTGAAGGGCGAAACCCCGGTAGTCGCGTGGTTGCGCTTCGGGCCGATATGGATGCCTTGCCCATTCACGAGGCCAACGACGTGCCGTATAAATCGACCGTTGAGGGCGTTATGCACGCTTGCGGGCACGATGCGCACACGGCTAGTTTGCTGGGTGTAGCGCGGATTCTGCACGTACTGCGCGATCAGTTCGACGGCACCATAAAGCTGGTTTTTCAGCCGGGCGAAGAGAAAGCACCGGGTGGCGCATCGCTCATGATTAAAGAAGGAGTACTGGAAAATCCGGCACCTGTGAGCATGATCGGTCAGCACGTAGCACCGAATATTCCGGTCGGTAAAATCGGTTTTCGCGAAGGCATGTACATGGCCAGTACGGATGAGCTATACCTGACCGTTCGCGGAAAGGGAGGTCACGCGGCTATGCCCGATAATCTGGTCGATCCGGTCCTGATTGCTTCGCACATTATTGTAGCCTTACAGCAGATTATCAGCCGCAATCGGCCACCGGCGAGCCCATCGGTACTGTCGTTTGGCCGCTTCATTGCCGATGGTGTTACGAACGTTATCCCCAACGAAGTGACCATTCAGGGCACGTTCCGGTGCATGAACGAAGAGTGGCGCGAAGAGGGTAAAAAACGCATGGTCAAACTGGCCGAAGGCATTGCCGAAGCCATGGGCGGCTCCTGCGAATTCACCATCGTTCACGGTTACCCATTCCTGAAAAACCACCCCGAACTCACCCGGCGCGTGCGTTCGCAGGCAGTCGAGTACATGGGTGCGGATAACGTCGTTGACCTTGACTTATGGATGGCGGGCGAAGATTTCGCGTTTTACTCGCAGGTCGTCGACTCGTGTTTTTACCGGCTCGGTACCCGCAACGAAGCGCGGGGCATTGTGTCAGGTGTTCACACGCCTACCTTCGACATCGACGAATCGTCGTTAGAGACCGGTGCAGGACTCATGAGCTGGCTGGCGGTGCAGGAGCTGCGGGTTGTGTAGGTAAGGCCGATGGCGAAATTCTAACCAACTTTTTCGCCATCCAGTACCAATTCTCCAACTCGGATTAGCTCAAATACTTGTTGGTCCATATCGTTGGCAAATTCAACTCGCCCAACTAATTCAAGGTTTTCGTGGACGAAATCGTTAAAACTTTAAATTGTACTTATTCGAGAAGTAGCCAATAATTTCTTTCCCAGACTCGAAGAGTCAAAAATGGTCTATTTAGAATATGACTTTAGCTGGTTTAACCGCACTAGTCCAACGAAATACCCCCTGAATCGTTGCAGGCATCGTAGAGGCCTTCGTGATCAGATGTGACCTTATCGTTTCATGCCAAACGTGAGAAATAGGCCTACCAACACCACCGCAACACCCACACCAAGAAAGACTTTTCCGGTAACTTCAGACTCTTTTGCCCCCGTAGGAACTGGTGGTTGAGGCTCGTAGCGACCCTCCGTAACGGCCAGTATCAGCGCCACGGTTTCAGCCGGTACATCCAGTTGCGGCACGTGGCCACAATTCGAAAACCAATGAAGCTGTGCGTCAGGAAACAACGCCAAGGCCCGTTTCGCCTGGCTGGGCGGACAAATCCGGTCCTGACGCCCCCAGCCAATGACCAGGTTGGGGATAGAGCCAAGTGGCGCTCCCGCCTGCGGGGGACCATGAGCCAGACTATCCAGGAGTTTGGTAAAGCTGGGAGTGGGCAAAAACTCCCGAAATTCATTCAGGGCAACTTGAGCCGGGATCGTCCAGGGATGGGCCGAAAATTGAGCGAACAATAGCGTTCGGCTCACCGGATTGCTCACCAGGGGTGGTAAAATCGGTTGGATGAGGCTGGATAATTGAGCCGATAACCGAACCGATTGGTAGAAATAGGCCACCTGCCAGCCTTGCCAGAACCCACCCGGATCCAGGGATACGACCGCCCCGACCACATTACCCCGCCGGGCTAATTCAAGCACCAGCCTGGCTCCCATCGAGTTGCCGACGGCATCAATGCCCAGGAGTTGGTGCTGAGTTAAGAAATCGGTTACCGCATCGGCCAGGGTAGGAATGGATACCTCCCCGACCAGGGCAGGTGACTGCCCGAAACCGGGCAAATCCACGGCAATCACCTCCCGCTGGGTGGCCAACTCATCGACAATCAGATCCCAGGCCTTTAAGGAACTCCCCAGGCCATGGAGCAGTAACAGCGGTTTACCGGCACCACGCCGGACATAATTCAGGAACATACGTAGTGGTCAGTAAATCTTAAGTTTGCGCGAATCAACGTACTATGAACAGCCACCGGTGCATATAGTTTAGAGCGGGCGGACTGGCTACCTTTTACGGGCTACTACAGACTTAAACATGTCTTGTCCTGAAAGCCAGAAATAGGTCTTTAGTAGTGACCCCGTTTTTTCAGATTAATTAATCGACGGCTTTACCAGCGGCTTCTTCTCCGATTTATGCCCCGTCTTTTTGGGTCGATCCGTAACCGGCAGGCTGTGCTTGGTCAAAATCCGGGTCTGCTCGGCTTGGCCCACCTCCGTCTGGCGAGGCTGGTGGAGGTGGATGCGGGCCTGACGGGCCATTACGGGGGCATCAATAATGGGAGCGGGATAGTCAACGCCGATTTGAAAGTGCTCCATGGCCTGTTCCAGCGGAGGCATCGTCCACGGCTGGTGAATGTAAGCCTGAGGACAGTTGGCCAATTCGGGCACCCATTGTCGGATGAACACGCCCTGCGGGTCATGATCCTGCGATTGCTTGACGGGGTTATAAATGCGGACTGTATTAGTGCCCGTCATGCCTGACTGCATCTGGAGCTGGGCGTAATGGATACCCGGTTCGAAATCGGTGTAGAGCCGGGCCATATGCCAGCCCCCTTCCTGCCAATGCTGAAACAGATGGTGGGTCAGAAACGACGTTAACATCGCCCGCATCCGGAAGTTGATGTAGCCCGTGGTGGCCAGACAACGCATACACGCGTCGATGAGCGGATACCCAGTGCGACCATCACGCCAGGCGGCATAGTGATCTGGATTCGTGTTTTTTTGAAGCGCATCGAATGCCCGGTTCACATTCTCAAACTCCATGCGCTCTTCGCCCTCGAACTTTTGAATGAAATGGCAGTGCCAGCGTAGCCGGGAGGCAAAAGCTGCGAACTGCCTCCCCACGCCCACCAGTAGCGTATTTTTGGCGGCCTGTTGCTGAGCCTGGTACACCTGCCGGATGCTCAGGCAACCCCAGGCCAGGTAGGGCGACAGGCGGCTACACCCTCGTCGGCTTTCGAGGGGTTTGGAAATGGAAGCTGCGTACAAGGCGATTCGCTCCTGGAGGAAGCTGGCCAGGTACCGATGCCCATTGCGTTCGCCACCGGGCTGAAACGACAAATTTGGCACCTGCCACTTTGCCGGGAGGCTCGGTCCGCGCTCGCTCTCAAACCACCTCAGGGGCACATTGGCCGGGTACCAACGGGTTAGGTCCGGATGTTGTTGGGGGCTCTGCATGATCTGCTGCCACTGAGTCGCCCAGGTATCCCGATTTTTCAGGCGTCGAATCACACCATTATTCTGGAACTCGTGCCAGCCAATTCCCTGCCCGCGGCAAAACTGCGCAACGGCTTTGTCCCGCTCGTAGGTTACGGCCAGACCCGTTTCCTGGTGGGAGAAGAGGGTGCCAATGGTAAACTGGGTCTGCAAAGCGGTCAACACATCTACTACTTCCCGGTGAAATACCCAAACGGCGGGAGGGCCTGTTTCCGGTGGGCTGTCATCGGCCTGATCCTCGAAGTCAAACGGTAACCACTCGTGCACCAGGCGGGGCGTCTCTGACGGAGCCGCTGGAGTCACCGCTGCCAGCTGCTGCTGGAGATCGCTTAAGCATTCGTGCACAAATCGCCAGTGGCGGAGATCATAATTGGGATCGGCCATGAGCGATGGCTCGAAACAATACAGCAGGAGTAAAGGCCGTCTGGGCGCGCGTTGTCCCATGGCAATAGCTGCCTGTAAGGGGGCATGGTCGTGTAGACGCAGGTCCCGCTTGAACCAGAGTACGTTAATGAGTGGTCGGTTGAGCATGGAGCAGGGTAGCGTTACGGTTTTGGCAACGAGTTGACTTTGACACGGTGTGGAACGGGTTTTCCGGGAGGTAATAACGCTATGAGTAAGGGGGGTGTTTTTAAGATGGAGACCATGCTGAGAATTTTAGTAAAATCGCTTATCCGTAGCCTGGGTATGCTGGTTAAGCAGGTTGTAGCTGGTAGCCGACCCGAGTTCAACCGCGCAACCGATTCGGCAGTTCTGAAAAGACACCCACCCCATACCAATAAACAATCGAGGTCGCTCTCAGGTTGTTCACCCACCAACTAGCGAAACAAATACGATGAGCAAAGGAGCAACTCAACCTACTGTGCGGGAAACTGCCGACGAGACGAAGAAGTACGAATTAGACACTAACTTACCCGACGAAGCTCAGGGAAAAACCGCTCGGGGCAAGCATAAGAGCAAGCAGAGCACCGAAGATGAGCACGATGCAACCGGCTCAGTCGAAAACGCCCATCAAGGGGGCCACGGGCATTCAGGGCACAGTAGCAGCCGGAGTGGTAGTGACTCGAACGCAGAAAAAGAGAATTAATGACCAGGTAATTCCCCTGGTCGCTTAGGCTGACTGTCATGAACCGAAAGCCGATCATTTCTTTGTCAGGATCAAGAGAGTAGAAGTCGTTGATGGAGTTGGCTCATAGGGGCAACCTGTCAACGACTTCTACTCGTTGGTAGCCTCTGTACATATCATTGTTCGGGTTATCTATTAATATGTTTTCCGAAAATCATTCGAAGGGTTTTTTTAATACACCTTAGATTTTACTTGCCTTTGATGGGTTCACTTGTTTTTGGGCAAAGAGCCAGTCTAACAAACCAGGCGTCTTTATGACTTCCTCCCAAATGCCGTGAGCGGCATCAGGATACTCCGTATAGCGGGGAGCACCACCTGCTTTTTTTAACGCCGTAACCATCTCGCGAGAGCCGCTGACAGGTACATTCAGGTCTTTAGCCCCGTGAAAAGCCCAAACTGAGATCCCAGCCATACCAGGAGCCTGACTAGGATCGCCTTCTCCACAGACCGGAATGGCGGCCGCAAACAACGCCGGGTGCGCGCCAATCAGATGCCAGGATCCATAACCGCCCCGAGACACGCCCGACACGTAACGCCGTTGGGCATCAATCGAAAACGCCTTGTCCAGCGAACGAATGGCCTCAATAGTCAGGGGGGCTACGGAAGGAGTATTGGCCACTCCGCCCCAGCCAGTATGAGGTGGACAGCGGGGCACAAATACAAAAGCAGCATACTTGCGCCTGTTTTCATCCGTGGCTAACCATTTGGCAATTGGACAAGCATCGATCTGGCGGGTATTGTCTGACCAGCAGGTGTAAGGCAGACCAACCACCAGCGGATAGCGTTTACGGGGATCGTAGTCAAGCGGCTTCATTATTCGGTATAGCAAGGTATCCCCCTGGGGACCGATATAGCGCCCCTCCTCAAACGACTGGGCCAGGGTCGTTTCCCGGGCAGAAACATGCGTGTGGCTATAGTTATCTCCGATCAGCTGGATAGCAAGTATCGTGGTAGAAAGAGCCAGAATCGCAACCATCGCCTGGGCCATCAGTAATCTAGCCGGTAAGTTGATGGGTTCCTTATCGCTTGAAACCCGATTTAACTCATCAATGAAATTAAACAGCAGGAGAACCGGAATGATCCGATCAGCCAGGGCGAGATACTGCTGGATAAAATCGAGTGTGGCGTTTGGAGGGTAGGGGGGTATATCCTTAAACCACATCAGGGCTGCCACCTGTAATCCGGACAGGATAGCCACGACACTACCTGCCCACTTAAGCCAGGGTCTGCTCCCCGCCCGAGAAGTAGCCAGGGTGGCCCCATACACTAGCGAAGCCAAAACGCCCATCAATATAACTACCCTGGGATACTGACCAAGCAGCGGGTAGAGGGTTGCGAGCAGCAGATAGAGAAGCGTCGCCAGCGAAATGATTGTCGTTACCAGCCCCGTCCAGAAAGCCGCTTTGAAGCCTTTGTGGTGATAATAGGTCAGGAGCAGACAAGCTGTGATGAGTGCAATGAAGTCGCCCACCAAAAACCAGCTCCGAAACGAGGCCAGCCTGTAGAGATCAACGCCCCGCTGAACATGGAGCCAGCTTTGAAACAAGCCAGCCGCCAGGGAGAGCCCTAGGCTAGCGCAAATGGTTTTGTAGAAGGATTTTCTCATAAAGCCAGGCGTTAAGCCACAAAGACATTATCCTCACAGCTTTACTAAGCCTGCAATTCTATAAATAGTACAGCATCAACTGGTGTAGTGGTCCTGACGGGTTTGCTGACGGGTAGCCCGTGCTGGTGGACCGGCTGCTGTGCCATTCGGTATAGCTTTATGACTCAACACCTGATCGACTACAGGTAATAGTATAAAGCCCACTGAATCTTGCAGAAAGAGCCTTTTAAGAGATTACATTTTTGTAGGCGATTTTCCATATCCGCACTTGTACAGCAAAAATAGAGGGCCATTTATCGATCGGTAGATCCTGTAAGTAGTGCAGGTAGAGGAAGAGTCGGAAGTAAATAATTCTCTTCCTTCCAGAACGTGGCGCTAGTCTGGTCAAAAGAGGACATCGTCATCTTACTGTAATCAACCAATTGATCAGCCGTGAAGGGCTTTGTATCATCATCCCCTTCCTGACGACGAGTCACCACAAAATCGATTCGGGACTGAAATGCAGATGACGAGGGAATATGCGAAAACGTATTCTCGATACTGCCACTCTGAAAAGACCAAGAATCACCAAATTTGCTGTAGTTAGCCACATAGCTACGCTTGCTTAAATGGGTTGAATACACTTGATTGTTCAGACTTTTGTTCAATAAACTAAGGCCTCGCTCGGCCAACTCATACTCGGCACGCACAATCGCTAAACCTTCTTTTGTCAAGAATAATCTACCGACAAAATAACCACTTGTCTTATAGAAACTGCGAGGTTTGAAGTTGATTACATAAACCCATTGACCGCCTATCATCGTCTGACTAGTCAGTTCAAAAATATAATCTTTATTAAGCTGACCATTCCGAAACAGGAACTCTTGATATTTAACAATGTCCAGCATATTGCTGCCCCAAGGCCCTGGCGTTAGTACCGGAATTTTGAAGGCCGTCAGGGGCTTACGTTGCCCTTTGATAAAGTGAATTTGATCGCTCTTCTTGGTGAACGAGTAGGCTGGCTTATAAATATCAATTAGGCCCTCGGCATAAGAAACACACAAATTAGGACTTTGCTCATTGATCGTCTCTCGATAAAAGCCACGCAACAACGTTGGTTTTCTAGTATAATTTTTACCAATTGCCCCCACGGCCTTTAGTAAAGTATCTCTAGCCTGAAACGATTTTTCCAGACTGAAATACGTGTCAGTTGGAGAAGTTGCTACTTGTAAAGCATTGAGTCGAATAAGCGTATCAGTTAAGGCTAGTCTGAGCAAGGGTACTTGCTTTAACTGGTAGTTGAGAGCTAGAAGGCTCAAGGTATCCTGCTTGAGCGGTTGGGGTATACTGAGTTCAAAATACCCTTGGCTATTGGTTTCATTACTGACTTGCCCATTAGCGACCGAAAGGGTGACAAAGGGGATGGGCTGGCCGGTGATGGCATCCATAACTTGCCCATGAATGGTATACCCTGTTTGAGCATATACACTACTAGAATAGACCAGCAGCATTACTAGCAGAACACTTTTGCCGATAATAGCCCTTAATTTAGATCCGTAGCTCATTCATAGATAACTGTTTATCGGAATAACTGCTTTACACCATGGAAGTTATTGAACAAGGCTAAGAAAATGCTACTAAAACGCTAGCTCAAGCCGGTAGCATTTTTCTTAGTCTCGTATGTGACGGATAGTATTGGACAAATAGTAAAAACCAGCCTTTTGTGCGGATAATAAGTCTGAGATTACAATCCGGAACCGTTGCCAGAACGGTTACTGAGTTTTGGCTGGTCATATTAGGTAGAAGAAGTATCTTTGTAAGCCTTGATTATCAAGGTTGTTGAAAATAAAATGGGACTAGAAAGGCCGCGCTCAAGCGTGGCCTTTCTAGTTATAAAATGTGTTACTAACTAGATCAGTAATTCTAAGCGTGCCGCGAAAAGAGCGTTTTATGTGCATTAAGGCATTTGGTAATCTGACACACTAATTAGGGCTTAGCCACATTGAACATTTTGCCAATTAGCTCGGCTAAATCAGCTTTAGCATTCGGCTTTTGCATTTCCTGCTTAACGAGTTGCTTTTGTTCAGGCGTCAGTACACCAACAATATCCCGCATAGATTGCCCTTTGATGGAGAGCAATTCAATAGTTGCTTTGTTCATCTGGATGGCCAGTTGTTGCCGTAGAGTTTTATCCTCTTGATCAGCTAGCATGTTGGCGTAGATCTGCTTAACGGTCTGAGCCAGTCGAAGTGCGACAGGAGCGGCTTTCTTTTCGCTTTCAGTCTGGATTCTTTTCATCGCTGCTAGCTGGTCTTTGCTTAAGTGATGAGACGTGTCAGATAGGGCCAATGCAGTCGAAGGACTCTGGGCTATTCCACGGCCAACTACTGTACAAATAAGGACGAATTGAACGAAAATAATCAACAGGTTATGTCTCATAGTACTTGTTGGAAGAGAAAAGTTGTGTGGCCTAATCAGGCTTTTGTTGACCTGACATAATATGACGGCTCTATTAGGCGGTCAACAAAAGCTTAATTTGCGAAATAAATAACCATATTTTCTAAAACGACGAAAATCAACCCATACGATTAAACAATTCCTTCCAAGTTTAGTTATGTAGTTATATTTCATTCGAAGTAGTCTTAGATGCACTTAAAACGCAGCCCTAAGCATGCACACAGAATGAAAAGAAAGCCAGGTGACTTCGTGTTGTCTGGCTTTTGTTTTTCTCCGCATGGAATTTTACTCGCCGTTGCCAGAACCAACCTGTAAACGGTCTCATAACGTAATACCAGCGTTTAGGGTTTAACATCTGCCCAATCTAATCAGTCGCTTACGTCTTGAACCGAATAGACGATTATGATCAGGCGCAGCTGATCAATGAGTTCGCCTACTTTACCCGTACTGCACTCTTAGTCCATCCGCAGCGGAGCGAAAGACGGCATGATTTCTTCGATGATTGAGGGAACGGTAAAGCAGTAGCCGATTTTTCCAATACTTTAGCGGGTAAGGTCGGGATCTTTACGCCCGGGACTGTGGGTAGGCTACCCACTGGTTTACATCGCCCGGGTTTGTTTAAGCTAATACCCTATCGAGTGCTACTTACTCAACCCCTAACGTCATGCAAAAGCTCAACTCAGTAGAAGCTATTCAGAGACCGACTCGTCACCCGCTCGTTTACCAGTTTGACCCCAGTCGCCGTTGCTGGCTAACCGATCAGGATACGACTGATCCATGCGTACCGGTTCCTCAACTGGATGGTACGCTGCTGACGAAGCCTGAAGACATCAAGCAGGCTGCCAGTGACTTTGGCCACCTGATTCACCGCGTACCGCTGGCTATACTACGGCCTGCTTCTGTGGACGATGTGATCAACATGGTGCGTTTTGCCAACCAGTTCAACATTCGGATCGCGGGCCGGGGCAATGGACATACGGCCTTTGGCCAGGCCCAGGCAGAGGCTGGCCTAATCATCGACATGCGTAGCCTTTGTCTGATCCATTTAATAGAAGCAGACCAGGTGTTGGTCGATGCGGGCGTGCTCTGGCGTGATTTATTGCAGGCCACTACCGCCGTTGGCCTGACCCCACCGGTAGTACCGGATTACACAAACTTAACCGTAGGCGGTACCCTATCCGTTGGGGGGGTGAGTGGTCGCAGCTTCCGCTACGGCGCTCAGGTCGACCAGGTAATCGAGCTACAGGTCGTTACCGGGCAAGGCGAGCTCCTGACCTGTTCGGCCCAAACCCAGGCCGACCTTTTCTACGGGGTCTTGGCTGGATTGGGCCTATGTGCCCTGATCGTGCGGGCGAGGATAACCCTGATTCCGGCTCGCCAGTATGCACGCACATACCGCTTCTTTTTTCAGGATGTTGTGCCGATGCTGACTGCCTTACGCCAGCTGACGACCAACCAGGCCTATGATTATATCCGGGGAAACGGTATGCCCCTCGCCGGGGATGCGGCAGCGTCATCAAACCCGGCCAGCCCATCAGCAATCGACTCACCAGCCCCGTTTGTTTACTTTCTGGAAGCGACCATCTTCTATGATACGATTCACCAACTACCCACCAAATCGGTGTCACCTTTAGCCTCAAGTGAAAACGAAGTTCAGCAGGAAGATCGTTCTTATTTTGAGTTTACCGATCAGGTTGTGCAGCTGTTAGTCCAACTTGATGCCGCCGGTCTGGGCCAGTTGCCTCATCCCTGGCTGGATTTGTTCATCCCTGACTCAGGCATTGATGCCTTTGTAAGCCAGACGATTGCCCGGCTTGATCCCGCGAATTTTCTACCCGGTTCGTTACTGTTATTTTATCCCTTTGACCGCAAATGGATGACATGCCCCCTGCTGCGTACCCCGGCCGAAAGTCAGTTTTTCCTCTTTGATATTCTGCGTACGCTACCGGCGGATGCGTCGATTATTCAGTCGGTGCTGGCCGAAAACCGACACTTGTACGAACAGAACCGGGCAATGGGTGGCTTTCCGTATACGATTAGCGCAATTCCCATGACCTCTGGTGATTGGATGGACCACTTTGGTGCTTTTTGGCCCCAATTAAATCAGCTAAAGCGGCAGTTTGATCCCAAGAATGTGTTGGGTGCCGGACTTTCTGTGTTTGACCAGGATAGGTCGGTCTGATTAACAGATCACGTAACTGACTTTGTCGACAATGAACCCGTTTTCCATGAAATTTTACTTACTTGTTCTCTCCTTTGCCGTTCTGCCGGGAGCCGGCCAGGCTCAGACGGTTTCGGATTCGGTGTTTACCCGACGAAACATCGTAAAATCCGGGCCGCTGTTTGTCTTTCGAAGCATTTCCCTGTTTTACGAGCGGGCCGTTTCGGAGCGGGTTTCGTGGGTTGGCGGGCTGGGCTATGGCTGGGAGTTCTACCGCTACGACAACAACAGTACCCCTGTACCATCGCCGGGCAACTACCACTTTGAGCGAATAACCGTCGAACGGCGGCACTACTTCGGTAACCGCTCTCGCGCCCCACTGAACACCTTTTGGGGAGTATACAGTCGGTTTGCCCGGCTGACAATGGATAACTATGCCTTTGATGATAAAGGTCAGTTTGTACGGAACCAGACTGGCGAACTACTCAAAGAGAAGCGACAAATCTACGTGCTGACACCGGGCGGCATGGTAGGGGGGCAAGCCAGGCTCGGTCGGCTGACCCTGGAAGCCTTCCTTGGCCTGCAAGTCCAGCTACCCAGCTCCAACCGACCTTTCTCGCCGTCGGTAGCCGAAGCCATGAGCAGTGGCGGCCTTGGGGTTCGTCTTGGACTCACTGCAGGCTACCTGTTCTGATTATTTTCGGGCCATTACACCAATAGCTCAACATGACCTTTCTTGATCACCTCTCGATTTTGTTTTTTTAGTTGCATTGCCGAATCGTACTGCCCGGGTTCTCGAATAAAACCTCACTGAGTTACTATTTCGCGTAGGTAGGAGTACTGAGAGGCAATCAATGACATTTCATTCAAAAGAGCTTTTTTTGGGACAGCGGGTTTTAATATCTGTCCAACCGCACCGGCGGACCGGCTATCTGTAGCATACAGTACACACTTCTCTACCTCATTTAGTTATAAGCAATTATCTATATTAACTACAGACTTACTGATTGGTAAGATTTGCAGGTGAATTAAATAATCTCTATAGATTAAATACATACTTAAACAAACTTCTTAATAAACCAATATAATTGGGGAGCCAACGTCTTTTGCTTGCATTGGATATGAACTTTTTTCCAGTAAACGTTTAATGTTAACTGATTATAGGCGACTGGCTCATCAAGAGCTTTGGCAACGCTTTAAAGCCGGTGATGAACAGGCTTTGGGCGAGTTAGCCCGTGGCCATTACGCCAGCCTGTATAACTATGGACTTCGGTTAACGACTGACTCTGAATTGGTTTGGGACACCATTCAGGATTTATTTCTGGAACTCTGGGATCATCGGGAAACGATTGGCAATGCCATTTTTGTCAAGACGTACTTATTAAAAGCGCTTCGGTATAAGCTATTCAAGACCCGACCGCATCACCAGTCGGTTCATTTAGAGGAATCTGAACCCGTCAATATGCCATTTTCTGTCTCTATAGAAGATGAAATAATTGATGAAGAACTGCACACAGAACAAACCCGCCTTCTGCATCAATTAATGGCTACGCTTACCAAGCGCCAGCAGGAAGTACTTTATCTGCGCTTCTACCAAAATTTAGATAATCACGAAATTGCGCAGATTATGGGGATGGAACGGCAAAGCGTGGCTAATCTCCTATACAGAACGTTTAAAGAGCTTCGTAGCCAATGGTCGCCCGATTTGTTGATGTCACTGCTGGTCGTTTTCCTGTCAAAATTTTGATCTGAGAGAAATTGCACTCTTCCTGAAAATATTTTTCATTTTTTCTGAGTATTGTCCGGTCGATACCGACACTATAGAAGCAAAGGCACACGGTTGCCAGCTGTTCCGACATGGACTATAGAGCGTATCAGGTTGAAGATTTTCTGTTCGATGAGTCATTTCGCCAATGGACGAGTGGCACGTCTGCGCAAGCAACTGCCTTTTGGGAGCAATGGCTGGTTCAGCATCCTGATCGGGTCCATGTGGTTCGGCAGGCTCAGGAAATGATACGTGTTCTTAATAATCACTATCGGGATGATGCAACGGACGACCGGCTGGCCAGCGAACTACAGCGATTGATGAACAATGCTGCCGAACGTCGGGACTCCGAATCAGTTACGCCGATTGTGCCGCTGCTACAACGTACCCCGTTCTGGCGCTGGGTTGCGGCCGCAGTCCTCGTTTTTACAATTGGCATTAGTGGCTGGTTTTACATCAATATCAGTCATAAGGCAGCCGCTACGTCGTATGCCAATCTAACGAAAATTACGCCAGTACAGCTCCAGGAAAAAATCAACAATGGAGCCAAAGCTGTCAATCTCATACTCGGCGATGGTAGTGTGGTAATCCTCCAGCCAAAAAGTCGACTGAGCTACCCCAGGCAGTTTGCCGGTGCCAACCGGACGGTTTATCTGAACGGAGAAGCGTTCTTCGACGTAGTGAAAAATCCAGCCAGCCCCTTTCTGATTTACGCCAACCAAACCGTTACCAAAGTGCTGGGTACCAGTTTTCTGGTACGGGCTTTTGACGGCGAAAAAGACGTGACAGTTGCTGTACGAACCGGACGTGTGTCCGTTTACAAACAACAGGAGTTCGAAAGAGCCCAGCAATTAGGCATACGACGGATTCAGGGCATCGTACTAACGCCGAATCAACAGATGATCTTTAATCTGGAGGCTAATCGCTTAACAAAAGCGCTGGTTGAAAAGCCAGCTGCTCTAATGCCTTCTGTCGGCACTCAGGAACAGGTATTTGAAGACGCTCCCGTTGCCAAAGTACTTACAGCCTTTGAGCGAACCTACGGCATAAAAATTCTTTTCAACGAAGCTGACCTGTCGGCCTGCCTGGTAAACCTCATGTTCACCAATGAGACTTTGCTTGAGCGGCTTGACGTTGTCTGCCAGACCATTGGCGCATCGTATGAGGTGCATGATGGGCAAATTGTCATCAACAGTAAAGGTTGTAAATAAGTACTAAATGAATCCTGTATCAATAACCTGCTACGTACCGCCTATGATGAAATAGATTGATCAGACACAAAAAAAGTCAGTGATGATTCCGGCATCACTGACTTGATTAACACCCTTTTTCGAGACCCTCATCCAGGATGAGGCAGGGGGTTCTTTGCCCATTCCTAAAATTAAATAGACAAAAAACAAGCAAAAGTATGAAAAAACTTCGACAATCGCTTAGCCTGTTGCATAGCTTTATGAAATTTACTGTCTATCAGTTACTTCTGGCGGCCATGATCGCCGGGCTGGCTACGGCTCGCTCGGTTGAAGCACAGCAAGTTATGGATCAGCGCGTTACGCTTCACGCGGAAAACCTAACTGTGAAAGCCGTATTGCACCAACTGGGGCGTCAGGCTGACGTTCGGTTTGCTTATCGGTCGGCGCTTATGCAATTAAATAATCATACATCGCTTGATGCAACGAACCTGCGCCTAAGTGAAGTGCTGGATAAACTCCTGAAGCCACTTTTGATCACATATTACGTAAAAGGGCGACAGATCATCCTGAATCAGGAGTTGCCTGTACCAACGAGTATGGATATTTTAGACCGTCCTGATGCCTTCAACGACCGGGCTTTGTCAGGTGCTGTTACGGATGAAGCGGGAGTTGGTCTGCCAGGGGTAAGTGTTGTTGTAAAAGGAACGCAGCGTGGAACTACTACGGATGCCAATGGCCTCTTCCGAATGACTTTACTAACGGGCGACGACGTACTGGTGTTCAGCTTTGTCGGGTACCTAAGTCAGGAAGTTACGGTAGGGAATCAGGCGAATGTGAGCGTTAGGTTAGTTACCGATACGAAAAACCTCAGCGAAGTAGTGGTTGTCGGGTATGGTACGCAGAAGCGGTCGGACCTGACCGGATCGATCTCGTCTGTGAAAGCAGAAGACGTAAAAAATCTGCCTGTTCGGAGTATCAACGAAGCCCTGCAGGGGCGTGCCGCTGGTGTACAGGTGACACGTAACGACGGATCGCCGGGCGCCAGTTCCGACATTGTTATTCGGGGGGTAGGTTCCATTGGAGGGATGTCGCCCCTATATATTGTGGATGGTATACGGATGTCGGCCGGAAACAACTTCAATCTGCAGGATGTCGAATCGATTGAAATTCTGAAAGATGCCAGTGCGGCTTCTATATACGGAGCCCAGGCGGCTGGTGGCGTCGTACTGGTGACGACCAAACGGGGGAGTGGCACGGATAAGATGAAAATCAATTTCAACGCCTATTACGGTGTTCGTCAACCCCGAAACCTGTATAAGCTCCTCAATACGCCCGACTATATTACCGCTAAGAAAGCTTTTGGGGTTAGCACGAGTGGATGGGGTGATCCGAATACGTTACCCGATAATGACTGGGTAAATGATCTGTATACGAACGGATCGGACCAGAGTTATTCCTTGTCGTTATCCGGCGCTACGGCTAAAACCAATTATTACTTATCGGCCAACTACCAGCGCGAAGGAGGTACGTTGATCGATAACTGGTTTGAGCGCTATGGGATTCGCTCGAATGCTGATTTTAAAATCAACAACAAACTGAAAGTAGGCGAAACGCTCTATGCCTGGAAAACCGGTAATAATCCGGTCGTAACCAGTACGTATCCGTTTCGGTCGGCACCCGTCGTTCCCATCTACGATGCAACAAATCCGCTCGGTGGATGGGCCAAAACCGGCACCTTTTTTACCGGACCAAATCTTGTCGGTCAGGAATACCAGAACCACACCCTGAATGAACAATATGCGCTGGAGGGTAATCTATATGCCGATTGGGAAATTGTAAAAGGCCTCAATCTCCGGTCTACATTCGGAGCGTCGATTTATAACGTAAAGAATTACAGATTCACGGAAGCGTATGACTACGGCACCGTCGCCAACAGGAATGCGTTTCTAAGCCGCGATATCAATAACCAGCGGAACTTCACGGCCAACTTTGTTCTGACGTATGGGCGCACAATTGGCCTGAACGAATTTAAAGTACTGGCAGGTTACGAAGCGTATAAATCAGACCTGAGTTCCTTACACGGCGAGGCTCAGAGTTTTCCCTACGTAACGTATAACCTGGGCTTAACCGCCAACCCCAGCAGTTACGTATCCGGTGGTGGCGAATTCCCACAGGTCCGGTTGCTATCTCAATTTGGACGGGTCAATTACGCCTACGCCAACAAATATCTGATAACAGCAACGGTTCGTCGGGATGGCTCCGATCGCTTCGGCCCCGCTAATAAATTCGGCGTTTTCCCTTCGGCCTCCATTGGTTGGAAACTGAACGAAGAAGCCTTCATTCAGGATAACCTCAGCTACGTATCGAACCTCAAACTCCGGGCTAGCTACGGTAAACTGGGAAGTACCAGCAGCATTCCGCAGTACACTTACCAGAACTCGTATGGTGGCACAAACGCCATTACGAGTATGGGCCTTCCCGACGGTTCCCGTCAGAAAGGATATTCGCTGACTGCTCAGCTAGCCAATCAGGATATTAAATGGGAATCTGTGCTTCAAACCGATATCGGTCTGGATGTTGGTCTGTTGCGTAATGCACTGAACATCACCGTCGATTGGTATAGCCGTCAGACGAACGACATGATTTACCAGGTTCCTGTTCCAATGTCCGGTGGTTTTGGCAGCTCAAATGTATATACGAACATTGGGCAAATGAGCAACAAAGGCCTGGAGATCGCCGTGGATTATCGGGGTAAAGCGGGGGAATTCACCTATGGAATCTCGGGTAATGCCGCCTTTAACGCCAATTTGGTGAAGAAATTAGATGGTACCAATAACAATCCGATCAACGACGGTCCTGCTGGCGATTATCTGGAGAGCGTTGTATCACGCACGCAGGCCGGGCAACCGCTGGGCCAGTTTTATGGCTACAAAACGGATGGAATTTTCCAAAGTGATGCCGACGTAGCTGCCCTAAACAAACGGGCGCAGGAAGCAGCCGCAGCGACCGGCACCACCACCGGGGTTTATTATCAGGCGGCTGCTACAGGAGCGGGTGATCTTCGGTTTCAGGACATAAACGGGGATGGTCGGATTACCTCAGCCGATAAAACCTTTATTGGCAACCCCTGGCCAAAAATGACATACGGCATTACGTTGAATATGGCCTGGAAAGGGCTGGACTTCTCAGCGTTGTTTCAGGGGATTACCGGCGTCGACGTTTTCAACGCAAACCGCTTTTATACATCGACTTTCGTTGGAGATTACAACACAACCCGGGACATTTTCAATACGTCGTTCTTTAATGGCAATGGCCTTACGGATCTGCCTCGGATAGGTTATACAGATGCTTCCGGAAACTACGTTCGAGACCCCAACGCCAACTATACGCGGATTTCGGATTACGCTGTTGAAAGCGGCTCATTCCTCAAATTACGTAATGTTCAGATCGGATACACGCTTCCGGCTTCACTTATGAGACAGTGGAAAATGTCTGGCCTTCGAGTTTACGTGCAGGGGCAAAACCTACTGACGTTCACGAAGTATTCAGGGCTCGATCCGGAAGTACTCGGACGTAGTAGTGGCTCGAACGCAGCCACTACGGGGCGGGGCATCGATACGATCTATTCGTATCCCCGAACCACGCTTCTTTCCGCTGGTATCGACGTAAATTTTTAATATTCCCTCACTCTGGTAAGTGACTCAAAAAGACCGAATCATGAAGATATTCATTCAACTCTCCCTCTTTGCCTTACTCCTGAGTATAGCCGCTTGTAAAGAGGATTTTGTCAATGTCGATAACCCCGGTGCCATTTCAACCAGCGGTTATCCGAGTTCAGTAGCTGATCTGGAGCAACTCCTGGCGGGAGTTTACGCAACCCAGCATGCGCCCAGCATCTTCGGTCATAATATGCTGGCCAAAAACACGTACCTGTGGGATCATACAACGGACTTAAGCTGGCAGGGAACCACAACCTGGATTCAACTGGCGCAAAACAATTCGCAGGTTAATGACGACTTTTTGCGGGGAACCTGGCAGGATTTGTGGCGGGGTGTACAGCGCGCGAATACGTTGCTGGCAACGATTGAAACCTATGGTCCTAAAGCTGCGGCTTCGGACGCAGCCGCAATCAGTCTAATCAAAGGCCAGGCATTGTATCTGCGGGCCTGGTATTATTTCTACCTCACTACGTTATGGGGCGAAAGCTTCCTGATCGATGGACAGGGTGGCGATAAAATGGGCGTGCCCCTGATCACGAAAGCGTCAACCAGTCTACCCGAAACGCAGGTGTCGCGCGCCACGGTTAAACAAAGCTGGGATTTTATCGTCAGTGATTTGAAAGCCGCCGAAACCCTGCTGAAAGGTAAAAGCTGGACCGGTGCAACCGATAAGTATAAAATGGGTGAGTGGGGGGTTAAGGCATTCTTAGGTAAGGTGTACGTGTATACGCAGGACTGGGCGAATGCAAAAACATATCTGAGCGATGTCGTGACGAACAGTGGTAAATCGCTGGTTCCATTTAATACCTATAAAGACATGTTCAACGGGCAGAATGAGTTTAACTCCGAATCCCTGGTTGAACTCAACATGAATGTTGACATGACCTACCGCGGTACGTCCGATCTATCGATGGGATCGAGCATCGGCATGGTGATTGCGCCAACGTATGTTGGTACCAACGGTGCACAGGCGGCTTCGGCTTGGTCGAACGTCTTTCCGCACGCCAAAAATATAGCTCGTTTTGGCTTCAATCTAGGGCACTATTACCCGGCGGGAACAACGACGGCGAACGTGGCGAACGTCGACAAAGCGTACATCACGCGTTCAGTTGCCGCCCGAACTAACAAAACGGTTGATCCGCGTTTGTGGGTAGCCTGCTTGCAACCCTACGTCGATTCGATGATCGTGAGCGGGGTTAAAAAGCCGATCTCGCACTACCTCGACATTTCGGAGATTGATATGGAAGCCTGGAGTTTCCGGAAATACCTCTATCTGGGCGGTGCAGAAGGCGAAGTGAATATGGCAAATGGTAGCAATATATTGTGGCTACGACTAGCCGATGTATACCTGCTCTACGCTGAAACGCTGACGCATAGCGGGGATAATGTAACCGCACTGGAATACGTCAATAAAGTCCGTCGACGAGCGTATGGCTACCCGGTTAATACACCTTCTGCCGTTGACTATAAAACCATGGCCGATCAGACCAGCGCTCCGGATGCGGTCTTAAAAAATGATCCGCTCAAATACGAACGATGGGCGGAGTTGTTCGGCGAGGGGCACTGGTGGTTTGATGTCTGTCGATGGAAAATTGGCGATAAAGAAGCGGCTTATTACCAGCGCGTTCGCGGTGGTGCGATTCAATGGGAACCTACCGACTACGCACAGCCTATTCCGATCAATGAGATTACGTCGAACGTCAATATAAAGCAGAATCCGGGGTATTAGTAACCTATGGTGTCGGTGGTGCAGAGGTGTCAGGTTTGAGAGCCTGACACCTCTGCACCACCCCCGTAACAAGTAGAATCGACACTCATGAAGCAGGCAAGTATTGTTGGGGTTATGCTGGCTGGCATAATCAGTGCCGTTCTGTTGCCCCCGTTTCCGCGAACCGATATTTCGAATGGGGTAATTCACGCAAAAGTCTATCTTCCGGATTCAGCCAAAGGCTATTATCAGGGTGTGCGGTTCGACTGGTCGGGTGTTATGGCAAGTCTTACGTTTAGCGGGCATAGTATTTCCTTATTACACCCTACCACAGTCCGCTTCGAAATAGCCGATTTATCGGGTACGTAAGTGCTGAAATTCTCAACAAAATCTATGAAGAACATTTTAAGAGTCGGATCAATGGCTGGGCTAGGGTTAACGCTCATGGCTATTTATCCAAATCGAAACGACGTAACGATTGATACGCCAGGCAATACCGACTGGGCTAGTTATGGTGGGAATAAAGCCGGAAATCGCTATTCAACTCTTAGCCAGATCAATACCGGAAACGTTAAAAACCTTAAAGTCTCCTGGATGTACGATGCGGCCGCCGTTGACGGTAAAACGGACCGCCAGCCAGAGATTCAATGTCAGCCGATTGTTGTCAATGGAGTTCTTTACGGCAATACGCCCAAACTGAAGCTGTTTGCGTTACGTGCTCACACGGGTGAACAACTCTGGACATTCGACCCGTTTAAAGATAAAACACCCCGGTATAGTCAGAATCGGGGTGTCCTGTACTGGGAAGATGGAGCAGACAAACGCATTCTCTACTCGGCTGGCCCAACGCTTTATGCCATCAATGCCCTGACGGGTAAGCCTGTCGCCCAGTTCGGTAAAAACGGAGAAGTGGATCTGCGGGAGGGCTTACTCGATAATGCTACCGTTGATATTACGAAGCTTTCGGTGTCGGCAACCAGTCCGGGCGTTATTTATAAAGATTTGCTGGTGTTGGGAGCGACCGTATCTGAATATGGCGACGCTGCCCCGGGACACGTACGTGCGTTTGATATACGTACCGGCAAAATTCGCTGGACATTCCATACCGTTCCTCAACCGGGTGAAGCGGGTTACGAAACCTGGCCGAAAGACGCTTATAAGAAAATAGGTGGCGCTAACAATTGGGCCGGCATGGTTCTGGACGAAAAACGGGACATGGTCTATTTGGGCACTGGTTCACCCGCCGTCGATTTTTACGGAGGAAGCCGGGCGGGACAGAACTTGTATTCGGATTGTATTCTCGCCTTGAACGCCGAAACGGGTAAACTGAAGTGGTATTACCAGACGGTTCATCACGATTTGTGGGATCGTGATATACCCTGTCAACCCAATCTGATTACTGTGACCCACAAGGGTCATAAGGTTGATGCGGTGGCTCAGTCCACGAAAGACGGGCTGATTTATGTGCTTGACCGCGATACAGGCGAATCGCTCTTTCCGGTTGAGGAGCGGGCTGTACCAACGTCGGGCTTACCAGGAGAACATCCTTGGCCCAGGCAACGATTTCCAATGAAGCCTGTCCCTTTTGCACGGCAGGTGTTCACGGAAGCAGATATTACTGACCGAACCCCCGAAGCGCATGCGTTTGTGAAGGAGCGATTCCTAAAAACCCGCTCCGGCAGTAAGTTCATGCCCCCAAGTCTGGAAGGTACCCTGTTTTTTGGCATTGGCGGGGGAGCCGAGTGGGGTGGAAACGCAGCTGATCCGGATGGAATCCTCTACCAGAATTCCAATGAAATGGTCTGGGATTTGAAAATGGCAGATCTGGCAGCACGCAACGCTGAAATAGCCTCGAAAGGGAAAACGCTTTATCAAACCAACTGTGCAGCCTGCCACGGAATCGACCGGAAAGGCAGTGGTGATGCCTACCCAAGTCTGGTCAATATCGGGAGTCGGTTATCGGGACAGGATATACAAGCGATTCTAAAAACGGGGCGGGGACGAATGCCGTCTTTCGAGCATATTTCTGAGCAGGACCGTAGCACGCTTGTCCGGTTTTTGCTCAATACCGAGACAAAAGCCAGCGAAACCGACGATCAGCATAGCGCCGGACGCCCAACGGCAGTGGCAGCAAAATCCGAATACCCTTACATACCGCCTTACATTAACAACGGCTGGACGCGTTTCGTCGATCCCGATGGATATCCGGCGGTAAAACCACCCTGGGGAACACTCAATGCCATTGACCTGAACACGGGGGAGTATCTGTGGAAAGTTCCGCTGGGAGAGTTCCCCGAACTAACAAAGCAGGGAATACCAATAACGGGCACTGAGAACTATGGTGGACCAATTGTTACCGCAGGTGGCCTGATCTTTATTGCCGCTACGTATGATGAACGCATTCGTGCTTTTGACCGCAAAACGGGTAAGGTCGTTTGGGAGTATCAGCTTCCTGCCGGAGGATTTGCTACACCCATTACGTATCAGGTGAGCGGGAAGCAATACGTAGTGATTGCGGCTGGTGGCGTCAAAAACGGCCATAAACCGGGCGGCTCCTATATCGCGTTTGCGCTGCCTTAACCGTATTCCCGGTGGAATCAGGTTCTAAAACTTAACACCAGGCAATACGTGAGACGCTTTGTTACATAAACTTATTAACCCTTCAACCCATATTTCCATGAGTACAACGCGTGCATCACACGACAGTAAATCTAATCAAAGCCGCCGTGATACGTTAAAGACGCTTGGTTTCGGCTCATCGGCCGGTCTTCTGGGCCTATTTAGTGGTACGTCGACAGCCGAAGCCCGTGAACAACAAGGTAAACCACAGTATGCTGTCGGTGCGCCACCGATTAAAATCAAATCCGTCAAAGCTATTGCTACGGCTCCCCAAGGCTCCAATCTTATTGTCGTCAAAGTCGAAACCACGGAGCCAGGTCTGTACGGACTCGGCTGTGCTACCTTCACTCAGCGGGCGGCTGTGGTGGTGGTGGCCATCAATACGTATCTAAACGAATTCTGCGTCGGCAAGGATGTCGACAACATCGAAGACATCTGGCAGGGAGCTTACGTAAGCTCGTACTGGCGCAATGGACCCGTACTCAACAACGCTCTCTCTGGACTGGATCAGGCCCTATGGGACATTAAAGGCAAACGCGCTAAAATGCCCGTTTATCAACTTCTGGGCGGTAAAGTGCGCTTCGCCATTCCCTGCTACACCCATGCCGGTGGCAACACCCCGGAAGCTGCCGCTGAGAGTGTCAGGAAGTTCATGGAGCAGGGGTTCAAACACATCCGTATTCAGCAAGGTGGTTACGGTGCCGTTGGCGCTACTTCCGATAAGCCTGACTTCAAAACGGCTGGCTTCGGGGGCGAGACCGACAACTACATGAATGTGCAGTTGTATCTGAAGTCGGTACCAAAAATGTTCGACGTGGTGCGCAAGCAATGTGGTGAGGAGGTCGAGCTGTTACACGACATTCACGAGCGTGTGCAGCCCATTGAGGCCATCAACATGATTAAGAAGCTGGAAGACTACCGACCCTTCTTCATCGAAGACCCTTTCTCGCCCGAAAACATGAAGTGGTTTGCCCAGCTTCGTCAGGTCACCTCAGTGCCGATTGCGATGGGCGAACTGTTCAACAACGTCAACGAGTTCAAGGAGCCTATGGTTAATCAATGGTTCGACTTCATCCGAATCCACGTTTCTCAGATTGGAGGCATCACACCAGCCATGAAGGTAGCCCGGTTAGGCGAGTGGTTCAACGTGCGGACGGCATGGCATGGTCCGGGGGACGTATCACCTGTGGGTCACGCAGCTCATGCCCATATTGATCTGGCGGTGTGGAACTTCGGGATTCAGGAAGCGGTGTCATTTTCGGACAAGATGAAGGAGGTTTTCAGCGGCTGTCCGACGATGGACAAGGGCTATATGTCGGTAAATGAGGTACCGGGCATAGGCGTGGACATCAACGAGAAGGAAGCGGCCAAATACCCCATCAGTACCAAGTCCAACTGGCAAGTTCGCAAGATGGATGGCACACTCATTCGGCCGTAATCACCAGCGAGTAATTCAGCGATAAGAGCCACTTTCAACTGCGATACGCTTTGGAAATCACTCTTATCGCTATTTTCTGTTGAAGGCGGCAAAAACGGTAGATTTTTTTTATGAAAAAGCGGCTGTGGCTGTTTAAGGGAATTGCAATGATCTTGCCTTTACTCATGCTGGCATTGGTAGAGATGTTGCTCAGACTGTTCGGATATGGCCATAACCTAAGCCTATTTGTGGAATATCCCGAACGCAAGGGCTATTGGGTTATGAATCAGTATGCATCGGAGCGGTATTTTACTGAAACAGAAAACGCGACGATTGGTAATTTTGAACCCTTTCCGCAACGCAAAGCAGACGGCACGTTACGAATTTTCGTGTTGGGCGAATCAACCACGATCGGTTATCCGTACATGCACAACGGTTCATTTCACCGGTGGTTGAAATACCGATTGATGCACACCTTTCCCGATAAAGAATTCGAGATTATCAACCTGTCGCTGACGGCCGTTAATACGTATACTGTCTACGGATTTGCTCAGGAATTGGTCGATTACGCCCCCGATGCTGTGTTGATTTACACTGGCCATAACGAATACTACGGTGCTTTAGGAGTTGGTTCTACCAGTTCCATCGCCCATAATCCGTCGCTGATGCGGCTGGTGATCTGGCTCCGCGAGTTTCGACTGATACAACTCATCAATCATGCCGTGAGCGGAATTCGCAAGGCGCTCTCTGGCCAGAAAGTGGATCTGAGAGAAAACCTGATGAAACGTATGGCCGCCGATCAGCAGATTCCGTACGGTTCCCCAATCTATCAGGCAGGTATCAACCAATTCAAAACCAATCTGAACGACCTCTGCCAGCTTCTGAGCACGCAGCAAATTCCGGTTTTTATCAGCAATCTGGTCAGTAACGAAAAAGACCTAAAACCCTTTATCAGCGCTCCGAGCAACGGTGCTTCATCGGCCCAGGCAAAATTTAAGCTCGCCAGCCAGGCCTATGCGAAGGGTAATTTCGTCGAAGCAAAAAAAGTATTCATACAGGCGAAAGAACTGGATCTGCTTCGGTTTCGGGCACCTGAAGCTATGAACCAGATCATTCAGGACGTAGCTGTTAAATACCCAGGCGTTACGCTGGTCGATACGAAACGGTTTTTTGACGAACACTCGCCCTATGGCATTTTAGGTCAGGAAACCTTACTGGAACATGTTCATCCGAATCTGTTTGGGTACGCCTTGCTGTCAGATGCGTTTTACGAAGCGCTGAAACAGCGGCAGTTGATTCCGGCTAATGGTAAAAATGAAATTTCGTTTACTACGTTGAGGCAGCGGATGCCCATTACGTCTGTAGATTCGCTCAAAGGTGCTTACGAGATGATGATTCTGAAAGAAGGCTGGCCGTTCAATATCCCCATGCCACCAGAGGAGAAGCGCCCCAAAACTGTGGAAGAACAGTTGGCTGGGGCGCTGGTTGTTAAACAAATAGCCTGGCGTGATGCCATGAACCAACTCGCCAGTCGCTACGTAGGGCAGAAGAACCTGCCTAAAGCTTTACAAGTGACGGAAGCGCTGTCGCTGGAGTATCCATACGAACCGGCTTTGTACAGTCAGGCGGGTAAACTCTGTTTGAGTCTGAATGAAAATGACCTAGCCATTACGTATCTGAAAAAGGCTTTTCATCTGGAGAATACGTTCGAGACCGCGCAAAAGCTATTTGTTACGTTGCTTAAGCTGGACCGCCCCGAAGAAGCTCTGCTTTATCTCCAATTTGCGGCTGCCAGTAACCAATCGCAGTTTAGTCTGGGTGAACTTCAGGCATTTGTTCAGCAGTTAATTGTTGTGAAGCAGCAGTTTACCAAGGATACTACTAACATAACGTTAAGCAATCAAGTGGCTGCCAGCTATCTCAAATTTGCCAATACAACCGCTGCCACTAAATATGTGGAAAAATCGCTGAGCCTTAATAGTCATAATATAGATGCACTTCGTTTAAAACAACAAATTCAAGCTCTGAAACACTAGGCTGTTTACACCACAGGGGTAAACATATGATTTCAGGCTAGATTAATACGGTCAGACAATTGAATCTTAAAGAATATTACAACATTTAATCAGGAGCACTTTTGCTGATATAAAGGAAACGTATAGAAGGACATCTCGTTCAACCGGATGCTACGGATAGTGTTCAATGCTATCAGAACAGACCCCATGACAAGACCGAGTTAATCGTCATAAATTAAACCCATTCCCAACAGAATCACACAAGCAACCCCAACACTACGCCACGGAGCATCCTGTTGATTCCAGTGTACCTGATCCGCCATGTCGTTTACTCCCCATTAAGTGGGTAGGGGCTATTGGGTTTGGTTGACCCCTTAGCCATTGGCCCCAATAAAGGAGATTTAACCGCTTGCCGGTAGAACAAAAGCAACTTCTCCAGATTCGTCTGGTGGTCGAAGCGCTGATGAGCAAACGTGGACTGGGTGACTGCCAACCCGGCACGGTAGGACGGCTGGAAACAACGTATCACCTCATCCGTCAAGCGGCTGACATCCGCATCCGGCAGCAGGCCTGAGCCGACGGGTACCATTTCCGGAATCCCACCTACGGCCAGGGCCAGCACCGGCGTGCCTACCGCAAATGCCTCCAGTATAGCGAAGGGACAATTATCATTCAGGGCGGTGTGCACATACAGGTCCGACTGAGCCACCAATGCCCAGGGGGCTGCCTGATGGCCATAAAACCGGACCTGTTCCGCCAGACCCAGCGAGTACGCCAAGTGCTCATAGGCCAGCCGCTGTGGGCCTTCCCCGATCAGCCAGATCGTAAAATTGAGATGCCCCCGCTGGCGTAGCTGATGACCAACCCGAAGCAGTAATTGTTGGTTTTTTCGTTGATCGATGTAGCCCACATTGCTGATACGAAATTGATCAGACGGACATCGGCTCAATGGGTCAGTAGTAGCCCGTAAATCGACCGTATTGTAAAGAATGTGTTTGTTAAAGCGAACCGGCAAGAGATGTTTGGATTTGGAGTAGGCATACTCAGAACTGAACACATAATGGTGGATGCTGGAAAATAAATAGCGGTACCAGCTCGCGAGTCGGGCCGTTGCCCGGGGCTTTAACGAAAAACTAAGAGCTAATTCGGTTACGGGATCGTCATTGAAATGACAGCTCAGGATGACGGGCACTTGCTTGCCCAGGGCCAGCCAGGCAGCCACGCCTGAGCGGGCATCCTGGGCGTGGATCAGGTCGAATGTCGAATGGCGCAGGTGGCGAACCGACAAGTAGACGCCCGTAAAATAAGCAAACTCGTCATAGGCCGCCCGGGCACTGCCGCCCAAAGGACGCATGATGCGTTTCAAGAGACCCAGGACTTTGCGCCAGATGGTGGGCGTATGGGAAGAGTCGACGATATGAACCCTATAACCGGCCCTGGCCAGATCAGCCGCTAGTTTTTGGTAGTAGGTCACCACACCGGAGGGTGAAGAAGTGACTAGATAGGAAGCGATTAAAACGTTCATGGTGGTAGAGCTTGGTACCCAACCGAACAAGCTCAGTTGGCAGTGTTACTAGTTAGCGACCTAAACGACTCTTGGCAAGTGTCTTGCATTAAAGGTAAGGTAGTTTGGAAGCATCTGGCGACCCTTTTATTATCCGGCATTTGCCGTGATAGGGTATCCTGCTCAGAAGGCTGGAAGGCTTGAGAGTCGGTAGAAAAAAGGCTTATCAAAATTCCCCAAATCCTGGGAATTTAAGGTATCAGGTTATTTAGGCGACCATTACTGGGGCGTCTGTAAAGCTGTGACTCGGACGCCAGAGTAGTCAAGGCTGCCATAAATATTGGAATCAACTGGCGGGCCACAATACCACTAATCGGATTATACAACAGATATGTTGAGTCCTTCCTCTTTATGAAGCTTACGACTAATATCCGCCTTCTATTAGCCTCGATAACTGCATTCATCGGGCTGGTGATGATTGGGTTAGGTTATGGCACCCCGTTAGGTAGCCGCCTGACGAATATAATTGCATCTTACTCGGGCTTCTTAGCTCTTTTCCTAGGATTGCGCTGGATCATTAGGATAGTCAAGTCAAGGGGTTAACCTATTGCCAGCAGCTTTTACTGACTGCTGGGTATTATTGTCCGTAATCACTGAGTCCTATACAATTGTTCTACATTAATGCTCCAAATTGAGACGTATTTGAGTTTCAGGTTAGAGCATTTTACGAGACAGTTAGTTTTTAACTTTTGTCCAACGCCATCTGTCGCATACGTAAATGGATTAACTAAAAATATTATACTGTTTCCGTTTACATCACTTATTACGACTAACACGTAAAAACATACTTTATCTATAGGTATTGTTCAGTGGTATATGGTTAGAATTTGCAGTCCAGCCATGTATAACTAACTGTTTTACTCACAACTTAATCCTTACATCCATGGCTTTTAACAACTTTCTCACACCAGTTACATTAGCACCTGGTGCAACACACAACTGGTGGTACACCAGAGGAGCTGACTTTGGATTTCAGCATGCAGCCGCTGACATTAAAACCCCAGGTGGTCCGTTGATTGCTTTCGATCAAGGCAAAAAAAAGGAAAATAATGGTTCCACTACTTATTTCGTGAGTATCAGAAATATTGGTCCTGTTCCAGTGTTATATAACCTGCAGGGAGGGGGCGCTGTATGAAAATTACAATTATTGCTGATAGCAACGGTCAGGTCATTGGAACAATCAAAGGACAAATAAAGGACTTTTATGCTGGGGAGTTTCAAGCAGGTCCTATGGCGCCCGAAGGTGGTAAACTACAAGAGGTAGAAGTCCCTGACGAATTCGAACGATATTACACTCTTGATGAAGAGCAACAGGGTGGTCTTATCAATTCAACAGATGTAGGTGAACGTTCGACCGCAGCTTATGAAACTCATATGCAGTCTGACCAAATTGCCAACAGCTTGGAAGAATTTCATAGCGAAGTCGCTAAATACCTCAAAAAGGCTTAGTATCATAGCTGCCTTTTAAATGACTTGCTTGCTATAACGTTTCAGGGCTACTTGACCGAGTAGCCCTGTTTTTTGTCAGCGGCCATAAAGTGGAGTAGTATATTCACCTGCACCCAACACCCAGATGTTGATGGTGAGGGCATAACTTGACTGAATATACGTACTTCCAACTTTTACTCACCTGTAATTCCAAGGAATAATATCATAGCACAAACCTAAAGGCATACGATGTAAGACAGAAAAGCGAGTTCAGTGAGTTGATGCTTTTGTAGACAATCCAAAGAAATAGTGTTTCAAATAAGGCCCAAATTGAAGAGAAGATACAGGCAAGTTCCTTCGTCTCACGCGGGAGCGTTTTTGCGAGACAATTACTTTTTAATATTTGTCAAACTCAGTCATATAGGCACCGCTCAATTGAGGGGGTATCTTGCAGTTAGAAAATGCAGTTGATTTCATAATCACTCAAATTTAGCCTAGCTTACTTTTTGACTACCTGTTGCACAAACGCTTGACGTACCTTTGTAACCGTGAAGTGGCTGACAACCATACTGGCCTTTTATCTGCTGACCCTTTCTCTGTGGCCCTGTGCAGACGAACCCCTACCGGCAATCGGGCAGGCAGGAGTGGCTATGATCCCGTCAGTGAGTACAGCCGAATCAACGGGTTCGCATCACCACGAGCACGATGCCTGTACCCCCTTTTGTACCTGCACCTGTTGTGCCGCTACGATTACGGTTATTCCCCAGCCCAGCCACACGCTGACTTCCCTGGTCGAAATCGTACCGATTGCCGTAGCCGGGTTTAGCTACGCTTCGGCGCACCCCCTCGATCCGATAACGGCCATCTGGCAACCCCCTCAACTTCGGGTCTGAACACCCTTACCGGTCGCACCGGACGGCTTTGCTATGCCCTAACCGGCGTAGTTATGCAGTTTGTATGCGCCCGGCATCTTTCTATTGTCCATTTGTTCAGACTAATTCATGCTGGATTCCATTATCCGATTTTCCATTCGGAACAAACTCATTGTCGGGTTATTCACGTTCGCTTTGGTATTATGGGGCGGCTACTCGCTGACCCGCTTGCCCATTGATGCCCTGCCCGACATCACCAACAATCAGGTACAGGTCATCACCCAAAGCCCGGCCTTATCGGCCGTTGATGTCGAACGGCTGATCAGCTTTCCCATCGAACAAACCATGGCCACCCTGCCGGACCTAGTCGAGGTACGTTCCATTTCCCGCTTTGGCCTGTCGGTGGTTACGGTCGTCTTCACTGATGCGGTGGACGGGAACCTCGCTCGCCAGCAGGTTTTCGAGCGGTTGCAGCAAGCCCGCTCGCAAATACCCGCCAATGCCGGTGACCCCGAACTGGCCCCCGTTACGACGGGGCTTGGCGAAATTTATCAGTACGTGATTCGGGCCAAACCCGGTTTCGAGAAGCGATACCCGGCCATGGAATTGCGCTCCATTCAGGACTGGATTGTCAGGCGACAACTGCTGGGTACGAAGGGCGTTGCCGATGTGAGTAGCTTTGGGGGTTATCTCAAACAATACGAAGTAGCCGTCGATCCGCAGCGGCTCAAAGCGGCAGGTGTGACCATAAACGAGCTGTTCTCGGCCCTCGAACGCAACAACCAGAACGCAGGCGGGGCCTACATCGACCGTCGGCCCAATGCCTATTTTATCCGTTCCGAAGGCTTGATTAGTACGCTCCAAGACATCGGTAAAATCGTCGTGCGTCGAACCGATGAAGGGGTACCGGTATTAGTGCGCGACGTGGCCCAGGTTGGTCTTGGCTCGGCCATCCGCTACGGAGCCATGACCCGGACTGGAGGGTCCCGGAACGATGAAGGCGAAGTCGTCGGAGCCATTGTCATGATGCTAAAGGGGGCCAACTCGTCGCAGGTGATCGGCAATGTCAAGCAGCGCATCGAGCAGATTAAAAAGTCGCTGCCCGAAGGCGTTGACATTCACGCCTTCCTGGACCGTACCAAACTCGTCAACCGCGCTATCGGTACGGTTGAGCGCAACCTGATCGAAGGGGCCTTGATCGTGGTATTTGTGTTGGTCTTGATGCTGGGCAACTGGCGGGCGGGTTTGGTGGTTGCTTCGGTGATCCCGCTGTCGATGCTTTTTGCCGTCATTCTGATGAACCTCTTCGGTGTGTCGGGCAACCTGATGAGCCTGGGTGCCATCGACTTCGGACTGATCGTGGACGGAGCCGTCATTATCGTGGAGGCCACCCTGCACCACATCACCCTGAAAAAATTTCGGCACCACCTCACGCAGGACGAGATGGATGCGGAAGTCTTCGAGTCGGCCAGCCGGATACGTTCGTCGGCCGCTTTCGGCGAAATCATTATTCTCATTGTCTATCTGCCCATTCTGGCTTTAGTCGGTATTGAAGGCAAGATGTTCCGCCCGATGGCGCAGACGGTCGCTTTTGCCATCGCCGGTGCTTTTGTGCTGTCGCTCACCTACGTGCCCATGGTGTCGGCTCTGCTGTTGAGCAAAAAGCCGGTGCGTGAAGGCACCCGCACGATTGCTGACCGCATCATGGTATTCTTCCACCGACTTTATGACCCGGCCATTCGATGCACGCTTGGGCATAAAGGTTTGGTTGTTGGGCTGTCGGTCGCGTTGTTTGCCGGGTCACTGTTTGTGTTTAGTCGGCTGGGTGGTGAGTTCATCCCCCAGTTAGACGAGGGCGATTTCGCCGTGGAAACCCGGCTGATGACGGGCTCATCCCTGGGTCAGACCATAGATGCATCCCTTCAGGCCGGCAAGCTGCTTAAAGAAAACTTCCCCGAAGTGATCGAAGTAATCGGTAAAGTGGGCGCGGGCGAGATACCGACCGACCCCATGCCGGTGGAAGCCATCGACCTGATGATCATCCTCAAAGACCGACCCGAATGGACATCCGCTGACAATCGGGAGGAACTGGCTGAAAAAATGCAGGCTAAGCTGCAGCAGATTCCGGGCGTGAGCTTTGGCTTTCTTCAGCCCATTCAAATGCGCTTCAGCGAATTGATGACGGGGGTCAAACAGGACGTAGCGGTGAAGTTGTACGGTGAAGACTTGGGCGTTCTGGCTGATTATGCCGCCCGGATTGGCCGGGTCGCCACCACGGTGCCGGGCGCGGAGGATCTCTACGTGGAGCAGGTATCGGGGCTGTCTCAGATTGTCGTCAAGTTCGACCGTGACGCGCTGGCCCGCTTTGGCTTGAGTATTGAGGAAGCCAACCGGTGTTTGCAGACTGCGTTTGCCGGGACTTCGGCGGGCGTAGTGTATGAAGGCGAACGACGTTACGATCTGGTAGTGCGGTTGCAGCAGCAAAGCCGCCAACGGCTCGAAGACGTGCAGAATTTGCTGGTGACCACTGATGGGCCGGGCCACGAAGGGTCGGGCCACGAAAGGCAGGCGGTACCGTTAAGCCAGATCGCCACTATATCCTTTCAGAACAGTACCAACCAGATTCAGCGGGAAAATGCCCAACGGCGCATTACGGTGGCCTTTAATGTGCGTGACCGCGACGTGGAAAGCGTCGTGCGCGAGTTGCAGCAGAAATTAGAGAGCCAGGTGAAGCTGCCAGCCGGTTATTATCTTACTTACGGTGGCCAGTTTCAGAACTTACAGGAAGCTAAAGACCGGCTCACGATTGCGGTGCCGGTGGCCCTGATGCTGATTTTTCTGCTCCTCTTCTTTACGTTTGGCTCCGTACGGCAGAGTTTGTTAATCTTTTCGGCGATTCCGCTTTCGGCCATCGGGGGCGTGCTCGCTTTGGCCCTGCGGGGGATGCCGTTCAGTATCTCGGCGGGCGTGGGCTTTATCGCGCTGTTTGGCGTCGCCGTGCTCAACGGCATCGTGCTGATCGGCGAGTTCAACCACCTCAAAGCCGAAGGACAGACCGATCTGCGGACGATCATTCTGCAAGGAACCGCCACCCGGTTGCGCCCCGTGATGATGACGGCCCTGGTAGCATCGCTCGGCTTTTTGCCGATGGCCCTGGCGACGACGGCCGGAGCCGAAGTACAACGGCCTTTGGCTACCGTGGTGATCGGCGGGCTGCTATCGGCCACGCTCCTGACGCTGCTGGTGTTGCCCTGCCTGTACTGGTGGGAGCAAACCCTGCTGGGCGCGAAGAAATCCAGTGTCACCCCCGAAGCAGCCCCCAAGTTAGCCAACTGGTGGCTCATCGCCGGGATAGCGTTTGGGGTGGGCTCCATCGCGCAGGCACAACCATCAGCAAACGCGCCCCTGTCGCTTGAGGCCGCCCTGAATCAGGCGGTGACCAACAACGGGTTGAGCCGGGTCAGTAGCCTGAACATTGCCCTTCAACAGACGGCTCGGCGCACCGCCCGCGACATTGGCCGCACGGATGTTACATGGGTAGGCGGTCAGTATAACTCCCGACGGTGGGACAATAATTTTACCATTTCTCAACCCATTCCGAATGGCAAACTGATTCGGGGTCTGGAACGGCTGGCCGATGCGGGCATCCGGGGAAGCGAGTTGCAGGGGCAGGTAACCCAGGCCGAGCTGCGGACGCGGGTGAAAGGGACGTACCTGGAACTGGCGTACCTGACTGAGCGGCTCAAACTCCTTCAGTCTCAGGATAGCCTGCTGGTGGGGTTCCGGCGGGCAACGGACGTTCGCTTACGCACCGGCGAAGGTACGGGCCTTGAAGTCGCTACCGCTGATAACCTGATTGGGGAAGTTCGTAACCAGATAGCCCTGACGGAGGCCGACTGGCAAATTGCCCTGAGTGGTCTGCAAACCCTGTTGAACACAACGGACCAGTTGACCTTGCCCGATGGTCCGCTGCTCCGCCGATCGCTCCCGATATTGTCCGATTCGGCCCTGGTACAAAACCCGACGCTGGCTCTCTTGCGCCAACAAACCGCCATCGCCCAGGGGCAGATCGCCGTGGAGCAGGCCCGGCTACGCCCCGACTATTCCATCGGCTATTTTAATCAATCGCTTATTGGTGTACAAACAGTCGATGGTCCGGGTGGCGTCCCCCAGGATCAGTTCTTTGGCGGAAGTACTCGTTTTCAGGGTGTTCAGGTGGGCGTTTCCATTCCCTTGTTTCAAAAAGCGCAGCGCGCCCGCATCGAGTCGGCCCGGTTGGGGCAGCAGTTGTCCGAAGCCTCGCTTAGTGTCAATCAGCGCAATCTGCAAGGCGAGCTGTCAGCAGCGGTTGGAGACGTACGAAAACAGCAGGCCAGTTTGACCTATTACGAACAAACGGGCCTGCCCGTTGCCCGTCGGCTGGCCGAGGGAGCGGAGAAGGCGTTCCGGGCTGGCGAAGCCAATTATCTGGAATATGCCCAGGCACTGACGCGGGCCATTCAAACCCGCACGGGCTATCTGGACACCATCAATCAATACAACCAAGCCGTGGTTGCGTTGGAGCAACTCATTGGACTGCCTTAATCGTACCCCAACCATGTCGACACCCATCAAATTATACCGCATTGCCCTGTTGATCTGCCTATTAAGCCTCAACGCCTGCACCGATAAGGATGCGGATACGAGCGAACAGAAAACGGCAGCCGCACAACCCGAGCACCATAAAGACGAAGAAGTACCGACCGACATCGTTGAACTGACTGACGATCAGCTTCGTATTGCATCTGTTCAACTGGGTCAGGTGGAATACCGCAACTTGGGCCAATTGCTGAACCTAAACGGGCGGTTGGCCGTCCCGGCCCAGAGCCAGGTAAACATTACCGCGTTGCAGGGCGGCTTCGTGCGGTCAATTCCGCTGTTGCCCGGCCAGCCGGTACGAAAAGGGCAACTACTGGCCCGCGTCGAAAATCCTGACCTGATCGGGGTGCAACAGGAATACGCCGAAACGCACAGTCGGCTGACCTATTTGGAAGCCGAATTTACCCGGCAACAGGAACTGAGCCGGGAGAACGTGAGTGCCCTGAAGGTGTTGCAACAAACGACCGCCGACCTCAACGCCACCCGCGCCCGCGTAACGGGACTGGCCCAGCGGATACGATTAGTGGGTTTGTCGCCCCAGTCGGCTTTAGCGGGCAGGTTCAGTGCGACTTATGTCATTACGGCCCCGGTAGCTGGCGTTGTTACGGACGTACCGGCCACGGCCGGGCAGTATGTTCAGTCTGCCGACGTGATTGCCCGGCTCACCAGCAGCCAGGGCCTGTACGCCGAACTGACGGTTTTTGAAAAAGACCTGCCCCAACTGCGGGAAGGGCAGCGGGTGAGTATTTTGCTCAACAATGAAGGCGGGAAGGAACGGGCCGGTCGGATTTTATACATCAATCGGGCTATCGACGCGGACCGCTCGGTGCGGGTGGTGGCCAAACTCGACCGCCCCGATGCCCGTTTGTCGCCTAATACGTCGCTCAGAGCCAGTTTAGATTTGGGCGATAGTCGGGTTACGGCCCTGCCCGAAGCAGCCATCGTGTCGGCGGAAGATAAAGACTATATCTTCGTGGAAACGGATGAAAAGGCAGCTGAACACCAGGAGCATGAAGCAAAAGAGAACGAACATCCGGCTGAAAAACCCGACAAGGCCGGTCCATCGGCGCGGTTCAAACAGATTCCTGTGCGCCGGGGCGTAACGGAGGGAGGCTATTCACAGGTAACGCTACCGGCCAGCCTCAATCTGACTAAAGCGAGAGTGGTTGTTAAGGGTGCTTATGCGCTCTTATCGCAGCTCAAAGCAGCCGGTGGCGAAGAAGAACACGCCCATTAACGCCTACAGCTATGAATAGTATACTCTTAGGTAGTTTGACCCTGAGCTTGCTACACGCATTGATTCCCAGCCACTGGCTTCCCTTTGTGACCATTGGCCAGACCGAACGATGGAGCCTGCGACAACCCTTGACGGTAACGGCCATTGCCGGTCTGGCCCACACGATCAGCACCACACTATTGGGTATACTGGTGAGCTTGGCGGGATGGCAATTGGCGGAGCGATGTTTCTTTCCCCCTGTCTGGAAATAGAAGCCTATTTCCTCAGCGCGGGCGCGAATGGGCGGGGGTGGTACGGCATTCCGGCGGTGGTACTGGTAGCCATCATCTATAATGTGATTACTTTGTCAGGCATGTTGCTGATGGTGACGCTCGGAAGACGAGGCCTGAAACGAATAAACCCGCACTGGTTCGAGCATCGCGAAAACCTGATTACCGGTCTGACGCTGGTCGGGCTGGCCGTATTTAACTTTTTCATTGAACTCTAATGCAACACATGGCACACGACCATAACCCAATCCAGGGCGGCCACGATGATCACGATCATGGTGACGATATTGATCTGATCGAAGAAGGCACCACGCCAGCAGCAGCGGCTGCGAAAGAAGGCCCTGACCAGGCTTGGCGCACGTATGCACCGGCCGCTATCAGCCTGGTGCTGTTGCTGGGTGGTATCGGGCTTGACAGCTACGCCGAAAGCTGGTTCAAAGATCCTGTCCGGCTTATCTGGTATATTGTCGCCTACCTGCCGGTTGGCTGGCCGGTGCTCAAACGCGCCTGGAGTGGCATTGTGAACCGCGATGTCTTTACCGAATTTTTCCTGATGGGCGTGGCTACGCTTGGTGCCTTTGGTATCCGGGAGTATCCCGAAGGCGTGGCTGTGATGCTGTTCTATACCATCGGCGAACTGTTTCAGGATGCCGCCGTCTTACGGGCGCGTCGCTCCATCAAAGCCCTGCTGGATGTTCGCCCCGATGAAGTGACGGTGCTTCGAAACGGGCAGGCACAAACCGTCAAAGCCGCCACGGTGGCTGTTGGCGACGTGATCCAGATTAAAGCAGGCGAAAAAGTAGGGTTGGATGGCACCATGCGCTCCGTCTCAGGCACGTTCGACACAGCCGCGCTGACCGGCGAAAGCGTACCCCGCACCATTGAGAAAGGGGAAGCCGTGCTGGCGGGTATGATAAACCGGCAGTCGCTGGTGGAGATGGACGTCACCACGCCTTATCAGGATTCCAAGCTATCGCGTATCCTGAAACTTGTTCAACAGGCAACAGGCCGCAAGGCGCAGACGCAGGAATTCATTGCCCGGTTTGCCAAAGTCTATACCCCGGCCATTTGTGGGCTGGCTTTACTGATCACCATTGTCCCGTATTTCGTTGTGTCCGACTACCAATTCCGTGACTGGCTCTACCGGGGGCTGGTATTTTTAGTCATCGGCTGCCCGTGTGCGCTGGTTATTTCCATACCGTTGGGGTACTTCGGCGGCATTGGTGCCGGGTCAAAGCAGGGTATTCTCTTCAAAGGTTCCGTGTTTCTGGATTTGATGACCCAGGTCAAAACCGTCGTCATGGACAAAACCGGTACCTTGACCAAAGGCGTTTTTAAGGTGCAGGAAGTCAAACCCGTTGGGATCGACGCCACCGAATTCGCCCGGTTAACAGCCGCGCTGGAAAGCAAATCAACTCATCCGGTCGCCACCGCCATCCTTGAATATGCCGGCAAAGGGTACGAAACAGTGACCGTCGATAACGTGGAGGAAATTCCCGGACATGGGCTGAATGGGACCGTCGACGGGAAAGAAATGCTGGCGGGAAATGCCAAACTGCTGCGTAAATTCAATATATCGTTTGATGAAGCCCTGACACAAATTCCGTTTACGATCGTCATGACCGCCATCGACGGAACATTTGCGGGCTATTTCACCATCGCCGACGAAGTAAAAGCTGATGCCGCCGATGCCGTAAAACGCTTGAAAGCGGATGGTATCCGAACGGTGATGCTATCAGGTGATAAAGCCGCTGTGGTCGAAATTGTGGCCAAACAAGTGGGGGTGGATGAGTGGCACGGCGATTTATTACCCGAAGACAAGGTTCGGGAAGTCGAGCGGCTAAAAGGAGAGCAGGGCACCGATCCTAAAGCAAAGTTAGCTTTCGTTGGCGATGGTGTGAATGACGCGCCGGTAGTCGCGCTGGCCGATGTCGGTATAGCGATGGGCGGGCTTGGTTCGGATGCTACCATCGAAACCGCCGACGTGATTATCCAGAACGACGAACCTTCCAAAATTGCCACGGCGGTCGAGATTGGCCGGGCTACCCGCCGGATCGTGTGGCAGAACATCACCCTGTCGATGGTGGTGAAAGCAATTGTGTTGATTCTTGGCGCGGGTGGGCTGGCCACCATGTGGGAAGCGGTTTTTGCGGATGTCGGCGTGGCCATGCTCGCTATTTTAAACGCCGTGCGGGTGCAGAATCTGACATTCAAATAAGCCTGATTGTACGACATGGGCACGGGTAGTGAGACACTGCGACGCCGTCGCGGAACCGTCAGCTACAAAGGTTACCTCAACACAGGAGCAAACAGCGCTTCAGCCGTGATTTATGGACGTATACGGGCCAATAAATCACTTTTAAAACCAAATCACTCCACAAGTAAACTGCTCAAGCTTTATCCGGTTTTACCCGAAAGAAGCTAATCAGGAATGACTACAACCCCACAGATCTGCATCGTTGACGATAATAGCGAGTATCGATTGATTCTTGAAAAAATCTTCAAACTAGATTTCCCGAGTTACTCGGTATCCTTGTTGGCTGATGGCCACGCCCTGTGGCGAACACTTGACCGACTCGAGCAACTACCGGATTTAATTATACTGGATCGGCACATGCCGGATTTAGATGGGCATCAGCTACTACTCGAACTCAAAAAGCATCCAGCCTATAAGAAAATTCCGGTGGTGATGATGAGCGCTGACGCCACGGGTCAGGAAATTAACCGTTGTTATGAAGCGTGCGCCAATTCGTTTTTGAGCAAACCCCTGGACCTGGGTTTGTTACGAGATCAGCTCAGGCTAATTTGCCGATATTGGCTGGAAATGAATCAAAAATCAACCCGGGTGGCATGAGTGGGAAGGAAGTCGGCTGGTAAGAAACAACGACCAGCCAGCTAAAATTAACTTGTTTCGCGCTCAAACCAGCCCACTTTATATTGATTCGAGCTGTCGGCCAGGGTAGCTTGTCGGGAAATCAACCCGACCGATTGGCGAACGCTTTCCAAAACGCTGACGGTCGCCCGACGTTAGGACAAAGGTTCATTTAGCCAAGGGCTTTATGGCCCCCTACGTTTTACGGGTTGTCCAACGCTATCCGTAAAAACCAGGCCGTATGCTACGGATAGTCGTTGAGAGTTAGTAAGAAAAGCCTTCCAACTAAACGCCCGATTTGAGCAGCCTATCCATGAGTGCTCCTTCGTCTCGCCTAGCAGCCTTTTGCTGGCGGTTTGTGAAACGGTCGTAGCCCACGCCACGGCTTGCCTACGACCGTTTTGGTTGAACCAGACCCGTCAAAACATATTGACCACTCGTAAATACTCATTACCAGGTAAACCGTTTAGGATGATGGCACTCCGTCCAGTAGGCGATAATGGCCCCTAACTGAGCTTTCCAGGCAGCGTAGGTAGCCTTCTTTTCGAATAATCCCTGAATGGTTAACTCATAGGCTTCTTCAACCAGTTGTACTTCGACGGGATGGGTCATGAATACGAACGGAATACACTTTTTGCGCAGGCCCGGGTCCTGATCAATTTCTTGGCGTAGCTCCAGGCCACTCATCGCCGGCATACTGATTTCGGAAATAATCAAAAAGGGAATTTCCTTCGTCGCCTTCAGGTAGTTCAGGGCGGTTTGGCCATTGGAAAAAACGAGTACAGGATACGGCAGGGCTAACTCCGACAAGGCCTGTTTAAACATCTCATGATCATCCTCATCAGCGTCAATAAAGATGATGGGATGCTCGTTCATGGCTACTTGAGACATACAGTAAGGGTAAAATAAAAGCCCGGTTCCATACCGAGCTTTGCGAAATTTTCTCTTTTAACGTTGAGTGAAGCGATATCGATCTAGGATATAGCTGCATTCAGAACAGCAAACAACTGAAGATAACGACCCGTCCGTTCTTTGTTGAACTCAAATCATGCCAACTAAAGACATTAGAATTAACTAGTTGGCAATAAGAGGATTAATCAGGCCTGTATTCCCTTATATAGGTAAACATCGATGACTTTTTTGCCCACTTTTGTGGTCGTAAACGCCCACCTTGTCCCAAGTTTACGAGCCATTTGTCATAGCGTCTCACAGGCTACCTCCTTTAACCGGAGAACTACCTTTTATCGTCAACGCCAATAAAGAACCTGATTTGGAGTCAGTCTCAATCCAGGCAGGTTCCTTGCCGGGTGTGTAGGGCATTCACCCAGTTAGTTTGCTAAAAACGTAAGCCCATAGGCTGCCCGCAAATCAATCGAATTGAGTAAGCCATATTTATCAGAGGGTATTGTTCTGCTTTATCCAATCATTATTGGGAGTGGCGCTTTGCTAAAATGGGCCTGTCTGGCGTAGGTCAGTTGGCTTAAAGGGCACCCCCTCTTTAACCGGGTTGACTGGTGAGCAGGCAATCAGGAAGTAAGTACTCAGCCTACCTGTATTGTGGTATATTTGCAGACCCTACCCACCCAGAATTCACAGATGGCCATCGCGACCAGCGGGCCAGGAGCGTACGTTGACTTTGACCTATATCCTATGACCAGCAAAGCACCCATTTTGGTGATTGAAGATGACGAAGATGATCAACTCTTTATTCAAGAAGCCCTTACCAGTTTAGCCATTGTGAATCCGGTCGTCTTTTTTACCAATGGTGTTGCGGCCATTGAGTATTTAATGGCGTCTGTGGAAGCGCCCTTAGTGATTCTATGCGATGTCAACATGCCAGCGATGAACGGCCTGGAGCTTCGCAAGTTGATTGATTTAAATGAGTACCTGAAACCGAAATGTATCCCCTTCGTTTTTTTAACCACGGCAGCCGATCTGGGCCTGGTCAATATGGCGTATAAGATGACCATTCAGGGGTATTTCAAAAAAGAACGCACTTTTTCGGGTTTACAGGAGCAGTTGCGCTCGATCCTGGACTATTGGGATAAATGTTTACATCCTAATAGTCGTTTTAGCTAGTTAATGAATTCGCTCTCACCTGGAGTAGTAGGGGTTAGGGTTTAGTACGACTACTGACGCACTAGCTTAGCGTGTACAAAGGCCGGTTGATGGATCGTAGGCTACGAATAGTAGTTGACAGTTACTAAGACAAGCTGTCCAATTAAATGCCCGTTTTTAGAGCTGGGTGCAGTAGTGTACCGTCCGAAAATCGAATGATTGTGCGGGTAAGCCAAGTGATTGGTTAACGTTTTTTTGCTTGATTCCATAGCTCCAGCAGTTGTAGCCTGTCCGAGTGGGAATAAGCCTGAAAAGCGAACCCATTCCATTCTGCTATTTTTCGATTCGATTTATTCAGGGTTGCCGCTAATCTCTCCGAGTTATCGCTCTCTTTTTATAAAATGGATTGGGGATGATAAATGCGACAAACGTTCACGGGGATCGTACAAGGTCGATCAGCTATTCGAATTCTCTAGTCCTTCGCTCATCCGGGGAAATAAATCATTCCTTATTGAACCCGGATGAGCTGTACGCCCAGCACCGGACGACCGTCGGCTGTAACGCCTTGTATCACTACGCGCACCGTTCGCACGACGTCCGACAGTGGAAACCGTAACTGACTGCGCCCCTGACTGTCAGTTTGCATCGTTGGTTTCCAGTACAAAACATCCCGGCGATCGATGGGGCCGGAAATGGCGCCGGGGTTTGCCTCCGCATCGTAGCGCGGGACGTAGAACTCGCGCTGCACCGACGGATAGCCAATAAACTGAATCGGGGTCATTCCCTCCCTGGGTTTCGTGCTTCCCTGCATAGACCGGTGGCTTTTAGAGTAAAAAGCAATGACTCCGTTTCCTCCCCGAGCTCCGTATGTACCCGTCGTAATGGCACTTTTCAGCAATTCGATCCGTTCAATATCACTTGCACTGAACAACAGCAAAGCGGTCCCGTCAGGGTCTTCTATGGGCATGCCATCCAACAAATACAAGGGCTGCATACCACTTTTGAAACTGTTCACGCCCCGTATAAACACCTTGTAGCTACGCGCAACAGCGGCCCCTTCCCGGGTAACCGTCACGCCCGTCAATCGTCCCTGAATCATTTCGTATAGGTTTTGGTAAACAGGCGATTTCTCGTCGATCACCAGAACCGCATCTGCCTCATTGTGCAAACTGCGCTGTTGAATATCCTCGGGCCGTTTATCGAATTTTTGCGCTCGAACCGTCACTTCGTTCAGCACTTTCGCCGTTTTGTCACGGTAAAAGTCGGCGTTGGCCTCCTGTCGAGTGCGAGCCGCTTCCAACTGAGCCCGCAACGTCGACCCGTTTGTCGCAACCGGTGGTAGTTTACCCGATTCCCATAGCTTACCCTGCCCTTCCTGAATCAGAAAGGCTTCTTTGGCAGAAATGTTCTTTAACTGTCGATCAGTAATTTGCGTCAGTAGCCGTACTGTATCGGCAATGGCCAGCCCCGCCAGTCGAAAACGGCCCTGTTCGTCGGTACCCGCCGATTTTATGGCCGATTGCCCCCCTGTTGGTGCCACGATCAACTGCGCGCCGGGTATAGGTTGACGTTTCGCATTTACAATTCGGCCCCTGAGCGATACACCACCGAGCCGCTCCGTTTCGGGCGTGCCACTTATCCTTCTCCAGCCTTGGGTTAATAGCAGGTCGTCCAGCGCTCGACGGGTTTCGGCCGTGTGATTCACGACGTATTGATTAGGACTTTCGATACGCCCCCGAAGTTCTCCCGTTAGCAACAGGTGCGCAGGCAAGAGAGCATCGGCGGTGTCATTCGGCACCTGGTCGGCATCGGTAATCGACGCCGATAAAGCGGCCAGTGCCGGAGATCCGTTATCGCTCAGATTGATACTCAGGCTAACCTGCTCGCGGGGCTGATACCGGGTTTTGTTAACTCCCATCTGCACACGTACCGGGGCCACGAATTCGGGTACAAACACCAATCGCTCGGCTTGCGGTTTGGCGATGGCATTATAAAGGGTAATTTGCGCCAGCCCCGGCAACCAGCTCATCATGGGCAGACTTAGCTTCGCCACTCCATTTTGCAGGATAATTTTCCGCTGATCGACCACCCGGCCGTGCTGCTGAATCAGGATATACACGGAGTCGCTAACGGCCCGGTTAGCGCTAGTAATGGTCAAGGCCAGACGGGTCGTATCGCTGGTTGCATCGGCCGAGATTACCAGCCCTTCCGTTTCGCGTTTGGGCAAAGCAATGTGTTGCGGCTGGTTCTTATAGATGAGGTCGGTGTAATATGTCCGCTGCGGCTTTGGCTCCATTGATACGCTGGTCATCCCTTGCGGATTGGTCTGGAAACGAGCGACTTCAGTGCCTAGGTCGTCGACAATACGTCCCGCGATGAACAAGCCATGACCATTGGGCTGGACAACTTTCACGCCCAGACGCGCGGGTAATCCCACCAGCCAGCGACCCCCTTCCGGCAAAATCTGGACGTCTAGTTGCTGAGGTAAAGAATCAGTACGTAGTGATATTTCGTTTCGAAACAGATTATAGATCGTCACCGACCGCTCGAAAGCCGGGCCTCGCTGGGCATCATCTTCATCGGTATAGGCGCGCAGCCGATAGGTTCCCGTCACGAGCGTATCCGACAGGCGAAAATTGCCTTCGCCCCGTCCGTCAACGATACGTACCCACTGGTGCTGCACGAGTTTGCCGGTTGACGAAAGTAGGTCGACATGCAGGGCCGTTTCGCCACTGGTTCGCTGGTAACTGGCCGCGTCAAGTACGTATGTACTCATCCAGAGTCGATCGCCCGTAGCGTAAACCGGTTTGTCGATGTGGACAAATAAGGTGGGAGCCAGAAACTTGAATCGCTCCTTGAAGCTCGTTGTGATACGTTCCATTCGGGCGTCGGGTGGTGCGAGTTTTCCCTGGGTAGCCAGCGGACCGTTTGTCAGTGGCTCCTTCTCAGTTCCTTCGGGTTTCCAGTCGGCGGGCAACATGGTCGATAGCCGGTCATTGCCCATCGAGCCTTTCGCTTCCATGCCTTCCGGCATTGTGATAACGCCATCGACGGTCATTTGCAGCTGACCAGCAGGTAGTTTCATTTCCGTGTAAGCATAACGGGCATCGGGATAGGGCGAGAAACCCGAAACTGCATTCGTGTAGAATACGATCAGTTTCATGGGCGACACCAATCGGCGCTCGGTCGCTAACCGACCGGGTTGAATTAAAGTAGATACTTTAATTGGAATCAGACGCTTGTAGTCGTTAACCGCAGCCGCGAGGGTAACTGACCGCTGCTCCAGGGAGATCATTTTGGTCGCATCTTCCTGATAGACCATAAAACCGGCCTCTTTAAACGTATTATCAGCTAAACTAGCCATTAAATGCCGGATTGAGCCTTTGTAAGCCATCAGCCGGTTGCGCCGAAACCGATTGGTCTGCCGTTCGTTCTCCGGATTTAGTTCTTCGAAACGGGCCGTACCCGCCGAATAAATCTCTCCTGAGGCCGTCGCATCGAAATGCTGCAACGCATAGATCAGCCGATAACCGAGTGCCTGGTTCTCAATAATTAACGGCTCATTAGCCGTGGCGTATAGATGATCTTTATCTTCTTTAAAATTGAGGACTTCGCCGTTGACCAGCAGACACTGGCCGCCAAACGGTTCGCCGAAGAGCTGCTTTTTAAACTGACGCAGGTGCCGCTCCCAGCTCTTCGGATTGCCCCGAACGGTTACCGCATCCAGGGTTTGTTCGCTTGGTTTCAGTCGGAAATTCGCCTTCTGGGGCGCTGTATTGTCAAATCGGACGGTTTGGGTAGCAGGCTGGTAACCAACAAACGAAGCGGCTATCTCGACTGTACCCAGTGGTACACCGGCCAATGCGTAAAAGCCCTTTTCGTCGGTGACTGCCCCCCGCGTTGATCCATTCACGTAGACGTTGGCAAACGGCATCGGCTTTCCCGTCGCGGCATCCGTTACGGAGCCGGTCAGTACGGCTGTCGTTTGTCCCTGAGCCAGCCGGGACGATCCCATCAATAGAACGATAGTTATCCAGCCGATGATGAACGAGCAGCGCATAGTTAGTAAATTACCCGCTCTAAAAAGATTCCGTTACGGAATTATACCTATGGCTTCACCATCACTTCTTACATCCGTTTACGCCGAAAGTCCGGAGGCCTGGCGGCAGTGGCTTGCGGAGAATTACGCGACCGAAACGAGCGTCTGGCTGGCCATCTACAAAAAGGCGAGTGGCAGGCCCAGCGTCACCTACGACGAAGCGGTCGATGAAGCTTTGTGCTTTGGCTGGATTGACAGCTCAGCCCGAAAAGGAGATGCCGATCATTACTTTCAGTTTTTTGCCCGGCGAAATCCGAAGAGCAATTGGAGCGGAGTTAACAAAGCCAAAGTCGCTAAATTGATACAGGCCGGAAAAATGACCGAAGCCGGTAGGGCAATGGTGAATCTGGCCAAACAAACCGGTACCTGGACGGCGTTGGATGAAGTCGAAAACCTGATTTGTCCGCCTGATTTGACAGAAGAATTTGATAAAAACCCAACCGCGAAGGGGTGTTTCGACGCGTTTCCAAAATCCGTGAAGCGGGGTATTCTGGAGTGGCTGCTCAATGCGAAAACGGCTGCAACGCGTGCCAAACGTATTCGGGAAATTGTAACACGGGCCGAGCGAAACGAACGGGCCAATCAGTATGTGCCCAAGCCGAAATAGGTTAACTGGTCGAAAAACTAAAATACATCGAAAAGGGTAGGCACTTATCCTGACATGCGGTCTGTACCCTACGGTTCAGGCCGCGTATTGTTCAGAGCTGTATTGCAACATTCTAAATTACGGCGATCGGCAAAAGAGGGTCCCCAAATTTCACAAACGATTCCTTGATTGTTATACATTTGTACTTCCTTATATCGTTCTATTTGAAAGTTTAATTCGCTCTACGCACATGAACAGAAGAGACGCCCTTATGCGGGTGGCCGCGCTGGCTGGCGCAACAATGTCGCTGCCCGCTATGGCCGATACGCTCGAAGCTTCGGCTGCCCGACGCGCCCTGACAGGCAAACCGCTTTTCTTTACGGCCGACCAGGATGCGACCGTTGCTGAACTCGCTGATACTATAATTCCAACGACGAAAACACCGGGTGCCAAAGCGGCCAAGGTGAATGAAGTAATCGATATTATCCTGAAAGACTGCTACAAGGCAGACGATCAGCAGCGCTTCCTGGAAGGGCTGGCCCGGACTAACAAATTAAGTCAGGATGCATATGGTAAGGCGTTTGCTCAGCTCGACCCAACCCAACGAATCGCGATTGTAACAAAACTACAAACGGAAGCTAAAGATCAACTGGCGCAGATGAATTCGGGCAAGGCCACTGCCAAAGTCGAAAACTCCCAGGCCGATCTGCAAATGCCGGATGCGAAGAAACGGTATACACCGTTCTTCACCATGCTAAAAGACCTGACCTTAACCGGCTACTTTACATCGGAAATCGGGGCTACCCAAGCGCTCGAATACGTGGCCGTTCCCGGTCGTTACGATGGTTGCATTACACTCAAACCCGGGCAGAAAGCGTGGGCGATCTAATTTAGTATGTAGTAGATAGGAGCGAGGAGTGAGGAGTTGCTGACGCGAAAGTAACACGTGCCGGTGCGGTCAGCCCTCCTAACTCCTCGCTCCTAACTCCTTAAAAAAACACCAGTATGCAGGATCGAGTTTTATGACGCGTCAGCCCTCCTAACTCCTCGCTCCTCACTACTAACTCCTTAAAAAAACACATGAATCTTAATATAGACGCAAAAAAAGATATGACCTACGACGCTATTGTCGTTGGGTCGGGTATTTCGGGTGGATGGGCCGCCAAGGAACTTACCCAAAAAGGACTGAAAGTGTTGATGCTGGAGCGTGGGCGCGATGTGAAGCACATCGAAGGCTACCCAACGGCTACCAACAACCCATGGGATTTCCCGCACCGGGGCCGCATCACTACCATGGCCGCAGAAGAGTATTGGGCCAACATGCGTACCGGCTACACGGCCAATGAAGAGTGGCGTCATTTCTTCGAGAACGATAAGGAAAACCCATATCTGGAGAAGGAGAATGGTAAAGTAGACTGGATTCGCGGGTATCACGTGGGCGGACGGTCGCTGATGTGGGGGCGGCAGAGCTATCGCTGGAACAAGGAAGACTTCATGGCCAATGCCAAGGAAGGCATCGGTGTCGACTGGCCTATCCGGTATGAAGACGTGGCACCCTGGTATACATACGTAGAAACCTTCGCAGGTATCTCGGGGAATAAAGATGGTCTTGACGTTCTGCCCGATGGTAACTTTCTGCCACCTATGCAGATGAACTGCCTGGAGAAGGAAGCAAAAAAACGGATTGAAAAGGCATTCCCGGCCCGGAAGGTTACGATGGGTCGCGCGGCTCACCTGACAGCTCCCAAACAGCAGCATTACGACCTCGGACGGGCAGCCTGCCAGTTCCGGAACCAGTGTATGCGCGGCTGCCCATACGGCGCTTATTTCAGTACGCAATCGGCCACGCTGCCAGCGGCCATGAAAACCGGCAAACTAACACTGCGCCCCGATTCCATTGTATCGGAAGTACTGTACGATGAGAAGAAAGGCAAAGCAACCGGCGTTCGGGTAATCGACCAGAATACCAAAGAAGTTCGGGAGTATTACGCCCGGGTCATCTTCCTGAACGCATCGGCGTTTGCCAGTACGTCTATTCTGATGAACTCGAAGTCGCACCGTTTCCCGAACGGAATGGGCAACGAATCCGATCAGCTTGGCCGCAACATTATGGATCACCACCTGGCGGTGGGTGCTGCCGGAACATTTGACGGCATGGAAGATCAATATTACTACGGTCGGCGTGCTAACGGTGTTTATGTGCCACGTTATCGGAACTGGGGTGGCGACAAGCGCGATTACGTTCGCGGGTTTGGCTATCAGGGTGGTGCTGGTCGTGGTGGCTGGAACCGGGGTAATGGCGTGGATGGATTTGGTGCCGACTTCAAAGAAAGCCTGACAACCCCCGGCCCCTGGACCATGAGCCTCGGCGGATTTGGTGAGATGATTGCCAACCCCAACAACCGGATGACACTCTCTCCCGATCAGAAAGACAAGTGGGGTCTGCCCTTGATTGTGTTCGACGCAGCTTATGGCGAGAACGAAAAGAAAATGCGTATCGACATGATGAACGATGCGGCCGAAATGCTCGAAGCCGCCGGTCTGAAAAACGTAACGCCTTATAACGACGAGTCGAAACACCCCGGTATCGGTATTCACGAAATGGGTACGGCCCGCATGGGTCGCGACCCTAAAACATCGGTGCTGAACGCACATAACCAATTGCACGCCGTTAAGAACGTGTTCAATACGGATGGCGCCTGTATGACGTCGGCATCGTGCGTAAACCCATCGCTAACTTACATGGCACTGACGGCCCGCGCAGCCGACTTCGCTGTTAAGGAAATGAAAAAGGGTACGCTATAAGTCATTGTAAATAAAGTAAAAGCGGTTAACTGGCCTTAAAGGGCGGTTACCCGCTTTTTTTTGATATAGGGGGGAGCCATTCCTTAACGGTGACTCTGCTCACGCACCAGCAGGTCATGCAGAGTTTAGCTAAATTCTGAATAACCTGCCGGTCATAAAATGAATGAGAAATTAAAATCCGGTAAAAAAAATACAGGAAAATATAAACACTCTTTCCATTAGACTAGTTATGCTATAGATTAAACAGTTAGATCTTGTTTAAACTTAACTCAGCGATGAAAAAAATAATGATAATGGGTTGGATGCTGGTAGCTGGCTTAGCCCTGAATGCAACTGCACAAACAACGAACTCAGGTTCGACAGGTACGGGCACTACAGGAACCACGGGCACCGGAACAACGGGCACGGGTACAACCGGAACGATGGGCACCGGCACTACCGGTACCGGAACAATGGGAACGGGTACGACTGGAACAGGTACATATAATAACGGAACCAACACAGGTACCAATTCGGGCACTTACCAGACGCAACCCCCAACCAATTCGAATCAGGGTACATCGACCGGTACTTATTCGAATGGAACGGGTGTAAATACGGGAACTAACGTACCACCAACGGGTACAGGAACGACGGGCACAGGCACCACCGGTACCGGAACAATGGGAACGGGTACGACTGGAACGACAGGTACCACAGGAACATATGGTACGGGAACGGGCACAATGAACTCGGGTTCAACAACCGGCACGAATTCATCGACCGGCACCAGTGACCGGATGAATAACGGATCAACGGGTAATGGCAGTCGCCGGACACGTAGCGGTAGCTCGACTACGACGACGCCTACAACCCCGCCAACAACAACTACGACGCCCCCTGAAAAGTAAGCGTGTAGATGGTTAAAACGTAGATGGGATCATACCTTTGTAAAGGTATGATCCCATTTTTTATGTCTGAGCAGCCTTCCTTACTTTCCGTAACTGAGTTAACCGTCCGGCGCGGTGGTCAGCTCATTCTCCATAATCTGAATTTCGACCTCAAGCCGGGAGAATACTGGAGCATCATCGGACCAATGGGTAGCGGCAAAAGTACATTCCTGCAGGCATTGGCGGGCCAGTTTCATGCGCCACCGGGTAGTCTGGAACGCCGTGTACCCGTCGAGTTTGTGTCTTTCAAAGAGGAGTCCAGCCGCTTTTCGTACAGTAGTTATTTTTACCAGCAGCGGTACCAGGCCACCATGAGCGACAGGGCCGATGACGGATATACCGCTATTCCGTCGCTGCGTGATTTTTTACAGGCGACAGACTCGCCGGAAAACAGCGCGCTGCTTGATCGGCTCGGCCTTACCCCGCTGCTCGATCGCTCGTTTATCAAACTATCCAATGGGCAGACCCGCAAGGCCCGAATTGGTAAAGCCCTGCTGAAACACCCGGCCGTTTTGCTGCTGGATAATCCCTTCGTTGGCCTGGATAGTACCTTTCGAAAAGACCTGACTAACTGGCTGGGCGAGCTAGCCAATCACGGATTAACCCTTGTGCTGGTCAATGATTCCGCCGATCTGCCTGCTTTTAGTACCCATGTGGCCGTACTGAATAAAGGAAAGCTTAGCTGGTCGGGGCCAAAAGAGGACTATAAACCAGAACTGTACGCCAAAGCTGTAATGTCGGCTCCCCCTATACTGCAAACAAAAGCACAGCCAACGGATTTTTCAGAAGCCTTCCGTTTACAGGCGGTATCTGTTCGCTATGGCGATACGGTTATTCTGGACCGTCTCGATTGGGTGGTGAAGGCGGGTGAACGCTGGGCCTTGTTTGGCCCAAACGGAGCGGGAAAAAGCGTTTTACTGAGCTTACTGTACGGCGATCATCCACAGGCGTATTCAAACTATGTAAGCGTTTTTGGCTACAGGCGGGGTAAATCGGGTGAGAGCATCTGGGATGTAAAACGCCGGATCGGGTTCGTATCGCCGGAACTGCATCTCTATTTTCCTCCGCATCTGACGGTTCGGCAGGTAGCGTTGTCGGGCCTGACGGATACGCTGACCCCACCCAACCGCGTATCGCCCGAAACAGAAAATGATCTGGCTAATTTGCTTGACTACTTTAGCATGCCTGGTGTCGATAATCGCTCGTTTGGTACGTTATCGGCGGGAGAGCAGCGGGTTGTGCTGTTAATCAGGGCTTTCCTGAAAAACCCGGCTGTTCTGCTGCTCGATGAACCTTTTCAGGCCATCGATAGCCGCCATGTCGATCTGGCTCGTCAGCTAATTGACAATTTCAGCGATAAAACGATCCTGTTCGTTACACATAACCGTAACGAACTGCCGGAAAGCATCAATCAACTATATACTCTCGATGCGAATATGAACAGGGTTGAAGAAGATAAGTAACTGATGGTCCTGATCGATAGAGGTCAGCACAGGCAGGAACGCATTTTTGATCCGTTGAAAAACAGTCGATGGCTAGAAAAAGGTTAATTATTGGCATGGTTTATGATGAATTGCCCTGTTTTTGTCGGCCCCCTTGTCGATGAGATACTAAGCAGATAAATAGTGTGCCAAAGTCAGTAAATTATACGAAAAAGTAGCCTGTGTCGAAGCTGGGTACGTAAAAAGCAGGTTGGCATGATATTCGTCTTTATATGGCGTAATCGATATGCCGGATGAATAAACAAGTACTAAATAAATTTAACGGTTACTTCAGATGGGTGATAGCGTTGTTATTGGTTACACATCACGTTCTGGCTATTTCGCAGCCGGTAGCCGATACCTGCCAACATCCGGAACCACCCGTAATTACGGGCTCGGCAAAGTTTATCTGTCGCAATGAGCCTGTTATTCTAACAGCTACCGGCTGTGCAGGTACCGTTGTGTGGTCGAATGGAGAAGCGGGATTCAGCATTCAGGTAAAGCCTCAACAAACAACAAACTATACGGCTATTTGCCGAGCCAGGCCGGGTTGCATCAGTTGCTTCGCCGATGTGTGGAAGGTTACGGTCAATACCCCTGATGCACCTCCTGTAGCAAGCTCCGCTAACGTGGTTTGCCCCGGTTCGTCAGTAACATTGACAGCAACTAATTGCGCGGGTACCGTTCGCTGGGCCGACCAGACCACCGGACCTGTCTGGATAGGTAAGCTAGTCGAAACGGCCACCTTTCAGGCAACTTGTGAGCAGAATAATTGCTTAAGTAACCCATCACGGCCTGTTTCCGTACAGGTGGCTACTCCCACTGTACCCGTGCTTTCGGCCAGTAATCGTGAGATATGTAGGGGGCAGGTCGTTCAACTCTCGGCATCCGGCTGCGTAGGTACTGTTCGCTGGACAGACGGCGGAAAGGGAGCGCTCAGGACGGTCACACCCGAACAAACGGGCAGCTACCGGGCGGTTTGTGAGCTGGGTTCATGCCGGAGTGATAGTTCCGAGCCGGTGTCTATACGGGTACGGACAATGGGTACCCAACTAACATTGAAAACCAGTCTTAGTAATGGCTGCCCGTTTCAAACAGTTGATTTATCAAAGGCCCTGACGGAAACAACGTTAGTCGAATACACATCGTATCACTTTCGAACAGGACCAGCGCTTACCTCGCCGACGGTACAATCTCCTGGGGCAGTGGGTTCCGGAACCTATTTTATTTTTGGTCGTACTGCCGATGGCTGTTACACGACTCCCGTGGCCGTAACGGTTAACATAAGTAATTGCCCCAATGCAATTCCGGCCTGTTTGAGCAATCCGCCCACACTGGCCCTTCGGGTCGATTCGCTCGACTGGACGAAAGGAGTTGTACGGATGACGGCCTTACCCGGCGGTTCAACGCAGGTGATTAACTGGCAAAGTGATGGGGGCGGGTTATTTACGAATACCGGTTTGATCGCTCGCTACCTGTTATCGGAAACCGACCTGCAGCGTGGCAAGGCGCAGTTTACCCTTTCTGCCCCTGATCCCGATGGTGATGGGCCCTGTAGAGGAGCGTCGGTACAGCAAACGGTCATGGCTCCTCCCCTTGAGTTAATCGGCTTGACTAAAAAGTCAAAGGAACCAACCTCACTGACTGGTAAAGAACCGACACAGTTTACTCTCCACTCGCTGGAGTCTGAACAGGAGCGAAGTTTATTCATTCCTGAAGGTTTTTCACCCAACGGTGACGGAATCAATGATCGCTTCGTCATTACGCTATTGCCAGCGTCAATAACGATTCAACTGGAGGTTTTTAATCGCTGGGGGCATCTTGTTTATCAGAATACGAACTATCAGAATGACTGGGATGGTACGGCCAATCAGGGTATTGGTGTAGCGGCTACAAAAAATGAGCTGCCCGACGGAACGTATTATTATCAAATTCGCCTGAGCGATGGGCGCGAATATGTTCGTTTTTTAACGTTGGCGCGGTAAGTCCAGCAACAAAGAAAGGGTCAGTTCATTGACTCATAAATAGGAGGTTAAAGGCCGTAAGGCATGACGCTGCGTCGCAAATGGGTACGAATTGGAAACTATTGATATGGGGAGCGCTACTGTGGCTAAGCTGTTTAACCGCTTGGGCACAGTATGACTCATTGATTCAACAAGCTGATCGTTTGTTGAATTATAAAGCCTATGGACGTGCGATAGAAGCTTATGCTGAACTGTTAACCGATCATGACAAACAACTGAGTGCCGCCCAAAAATCGGCCATCCAGGGCCATTTGGCTTTTGCCTATCAGCAGGTGGGCGACAGTCAGAAAGCAGAGCGCTATTACCTTGAGGCCATAGCGTCAAGTCCGAATGAAGATGCACAGCAGGTGCTGGAATACGCCAAGACCCTGGCTGGTAATGGGAAGTTTCAGGAATCTCAGAAACAGTATGAACGCTATTTACAACTGAAAGACAAACAACCGGCACGGTCGCCGGCAATGGCTCCGGTAACGGGTCCTCGGAAAGAAGCAATCCGGTATCGGCTGGAGTATCTGGACTTAAATTCGAAAGGGGAGGAGTTTAGTCCGGCCTTTTACCGGGACGGCCTCGTGTATGTTGCCGGTCAAAAAGGCGGAGCAACCATTGAAACGATGGGTGGTGGCGGCTCCGGTTATCTCGACCTGTTTTATGTACCTAACCGCAACAACCTGAAAGTTGCCAGTCTCATCAATGCCGATGGCAGCAGCACTAAAGTAACGGATAACCGCCCGAAAAGCCGTCAGACGGTTGGTGAGGATAGCTACTCCCGGCCAACGGCCAACGACTCGCGAACGGTGCCGAATTTCAAGGATGGAATTTCCATTTCGGAGGGCTTGGGCTACGACGGCCCCAAAGACGACCCGGTACGACGCTTCAGCCGAACCATCAATACCAAATACCACGAAGGTCCGGCTACGTTCTCAAGGGATGGTTTACGCATCATATTTACCCGCAACAACCATAACAATGGCCGGACCAGCAAGAGTGCCGAAGGGGTTACAAAACTGAAACTCTATACGGCTGTTCAGCAAAACGGTGCCTGGTCAGCCATCGAAGAGTTGCCGTTTAACAGTGATGAATATTCCGTGGGGCATCCGACACTGAGTCAGGATGAACAGTGGCTGTACTTCGCTTCCGATATGCCGGGTGGTCTTGGCGGTACAGATCTGTACGTCAGCCGATACACAAACGGGCAGTGGGGCCGTCCCGTCAATATGGGTGCTACGATCAATACGAAGGGGAATGAACTGTTTCCGTTTATCGACGAAGCCGGAAATCTCTATTTTGCATCCGATGGCCGTAAAGGGCTGGGCGGACTGGATATTTTTGTGGCCGGTCTGACCAACGGCCAATCTGTTAGGTACGTTGAGCATCTTAATGCCCCCATTAACTCCGCTCAGGATGATTTCGGTCTGATCACGGATGGTAACCGCGGGGGCGGGTATTTCAGCAGTAACCGGCGCGATGGCAATGACGATATCTACCGATTTGTTCGGGAAAGCTCCCTATTCGGATGCCGTGACCTAACCATTCGGGTGTATGATACGAATACGGAGCAGCCGCTGGACAGCGTTAATGTCCTCATAAAAGCCAAGGGCGAAGGCAAGCCCGATCGTACATTGATGAGCGACGCCAATGGGTTTCTGCGCATCTGTCTGGAAGGGAGTAATTCATTCACGTTTCAGGCGAGCCGCGATGGCTATATTACCAGTACGGTGGGCTTTACCACGCGCTCCCTCACCGATGACCAGCCCAGCCGACTGGAAATCGGTTTGATAAAACCAACGGTTGCTGTCGATACCATTGCGGTATCCGGTAACAACCTCGTTCTAACCGCTACTCCTTTGACCCACTCACGTATTCATGGCGTGATTATGGGTGCCCGAGACCGTAAACCTATAGAGGGCGTTACCGTCAGGATTCGAAACGAATGCGACCGCAGCCAGCGCGAGTACGTTACCGGGCCGGATGGCAAGTATATGTTCGATGTAATTGAGGGGTGCGACTATACGCTGGTAGCATCGAAGCCCGCCTTTGGTACGAACACCAACCGAATCAAGCGCCTGCCCAAAAAGACGAAACCGAAGGAGGTTTCGGCCGATTTACGCATGCTGAGCGTTGGCGATGTTGTCACGATCGACAATATCTACTACGATATGGACCACTCCAGTCTTCGGGAGGATGCCGCCCGTGAACTGGACAAAGTAGTGGCCACCATGCGTAAATACCCCTCGCTTATTATAGAGATTCGCTCGCATACCGACAGCCGGGGCGATGCCGACCGAAACAAAGTACTATCGTTACAACGAGCCAAAGCCGTAGCAGCTTACCTGGCTTCCAAAGGCATCAGCCGCAAGCGAATGGCAACACTGGGGATGGGAGAGTCGCAGTTAGTGAACAACTGCACCGACGACGTTATCTGTACGGAGGCCGAACACCAGCGTAACCGCCGGACAGAATTCAGAGTTGTTGAGATAAAGTGATTGATGAATGATATTTTTGTCTCAGCTATGCATCACCTTTAATTCATCACTCCGTTAGTGCTTACGTTTCCAACCAGTAAAATCAACCTGGGCCTCCGTATTACCGAAAAGCGGCCTGACGGGTTTCATAACTTACAATCGTGCTTTTATCCCGTAGGCTGGGGGGATATTCTGGAAGTTATTCCCGTGCCCGACGGGGAGGTTGGCTTTACCAGCAGTGGACTGCCCATTCCGGGTAGCCCGGAGCAAAATCTCTGTATCCGTGCGTATAACCTGCTAAAAGCTGATTTTGACCTGCCCCCGGTTCAGATGCACCTGCATAAACTAGTACCCATTGGGGCCGGATTAGGCGGGGGATCGGCCGATGCGGCTTTTGCCCTGAAGTTGTTGAACACGCAATTTTCGCTCGGGCTAACAAATCCGCAACTGGAAGATTATGCCCGGCTGCTGGGTAGCGACTGTGCATTTTTTATTCAGAACCGGCCTTTGTACTGCACTCAGAAAGGGGATGTGTTTTCGGATATTGCTGTTGATCTAAGCGGCTACTTCATTGTGCTGGTATACCCTAATCTGGCCATTTCTACCGCCGAAGCCTACGCCGGAATCAAGCCCCGCCAGCCCGAAGCCAACCTCTACGAACAGTTGCTGGAACCGGTTGCCAACTGGCGGCATACAATACACAATGACTTCGAAGATAGCCTGTTTCCCCACTATCCTATACTACCTCAGTTGAAAGCTCAACTCTACGAATCCGGGGCTGTTTATGCCAGCATGAGTGGCTCTGGGTCAACCGTCTATGGCATTTTTAATGCACCCGTCGATATGCCAAACCAATTTTTGGATTACCGCGTTTGGAAAGGAAAGTTGTAACACGGAGTTGCTGTCAACTAAACCGTAAACCGACCCTTGTACCCTGAGTAAATGAGCAATTTGATAACGAAACGGCGGGAGCCGTTCCGCTTTATGGTTTGGATGGGTATTGCCAGTAGTATCATACTATTCACGATGCTGCTCGTTGCCTATGTAGTTCGCAGTACAGCACCGGGCTGGGCCAATATAAAGCTGCCGAACGTATTTTTAGTGAGTACGGTCGTTATCTTATTGAGCAGCCTGACACTGAAAAACGCCATTCAAGCCTTCAAACATGAACGGTTCAGCAGTTATCGAACCAACATTGCCACTACATTTGGCTTAGGCGTTTTATTTATAATCTTACAAGCCTGGGGTTGGCGCCAGATGGTGCGGACAGGGGTAGGCCTGGCGGGAAATCCGGCGGGAGGCTTTATCTACATCATATCCGGCGTTCATTTACTTCATATTTTAGTCGGGCTCATATTTCTGGCTATTCTCCTGGCCGAAGCTCTGCGCAGACGGCTCTACATCGACTCATTCGTTTACAGCGTAAATCCGCCAAACTCGCTGAAAATCAAGCTGATTTCTCTGTACTGGCATTTCGTTGATATTCTCTGGATTGGCCTGTTTATCTTTTTAGCCATTCATCACGGCCTCGATTTACGGCTCTCGCTTTACTAGCTAAGGGCTTTATGTCGTTATTTGTTTAGTACTACGTTCGTATCTCTATTTTTCATGAAAAAAATCGCTCTCTGGGCAGGACTATGGGTATTGAGCCTGGCATCCTTTGCCCAAACTGCACCTTCGTCAACGCCGGGTTCGAAATATGATCCGCTGGCGCTCTTTCACCCGCTCTTCAACATGCAGCCCGGCAATGATTACCGCACCGGGAGTGGAGCACCGGGACCGCGTTACTGGCAAAATCGCTCAGATTATCAGATCAACGTCACGCTCGATGATCAGCAGAATACGATCACCGGCGAAGTGACGATTACCTACAAGAACAATTCTCCCGAAACGCTGCCTTACCTGTGGTTGCAACTGGATCAGAACGCGTTTAGCGATACGTCGCGGGCTTCTAAAACGACCCCCATTTCGGGCGGGCGCTTTGGCAACCTCGGCTTTTCGGGTGGACTCACCATCACAAGCGTGACGGTTGAGGAAGGCAAAGGTAAATTCACGACCATACCCTACACCATTACCGACACCCGGATGCAGGTGCGGCTAACCGAACCCGTAAAGGCAAATGGCGATGTGGTGAAAGTGAAAGTGGCCTATTCGTTTAAAATTCCTGAATATGGCTCCGACCGCATGGGTCAACTCAAGCGTAAAGACGGAATCATTTACGAAGTTGCCCAATGGTATCCCCGCATGTGCGTCTATGATGATATTGAAGGCTGGAATGTGCTGCCCTATCTGGGGGCCGGTGAGTTTTACCTCGATTACGGCGATTATGAGTACACCGTTACGGCTCCCTGGAACCATATCGTAGTGGGTTCGGGCGAGTTGCTCAACCCGAATGACGTACTCACCGCCGAGCAACTGAAACGGCTCGATCAGGCGCGTAAAAGCGATAAGACGGTTATTATTCGGGGAAAGGACGAAGTGAACAATCCGGATACCCGACCTAAGCGGACCGGCACCTTGACTTGGAAATTCCGCTGCCTCAACACGCGCGATGTGGCCTGGGCTTCGTCCAAAGCGTTTGTTTGGGATGCGGCTAAAATGAACCTGCCGAGCGGTAAACCCGCCCTGGCACAGTCGGTCTACCCCGCCGAAAGCGCCACGAACGACTCCTGGAATCGCTCAACCGAATACGTAAAAGGCTGCGTTGAGTTCTACTCAAACTACCTGTATGAGTTCAGCTACCCGGTAGCTACCAACGTAGCGGGTATCGTTGGAGGAATGGAATACCCCGGCATTATTTTCTGTGACCACAAAGACAAGAAAGATGCGCTCTGGGGCGTAACCGATCACGAGTTTGGCCACAACTGGTTCCCGATGATCGTGGGTAACAACGAGCGAAAGTTCCCATGGATGGACGAAGGGTTCAACACCTTTATCAACACCCTTTCCACCGCTAATTTCAACAAAGGGGAATACGACCGCGAGCGGGGCACCATGCACGATATTGCCCCTGCGCTGTTCTACCCGGCCGAACCCATCATGACCATTCCGGATGTTCAGCAATCGAGGGCGCTGGGTATTCTGGCGTATTACAAGCCGGGCATGGGCCTGAAGCTCCTTCGCGATGTAATTCTAGGAGCCGACCGATTCGATTATGCCTTCAAAAACTACGTGAGTCGCTGGGCCTTCAAACACCCAACCCCCTATGATTTCTTCCGTACAATGGAAGATGGTGCCGGTGAAGACCTGGGCTGGTTCTGGCGCGGGTATTTCTACGAAACGTGGAAACTGGACCAGAGCGTAAAAGAAGTGAAATACGTGGATGGTGCTGCCGATAAAGGCTCGCTCATTTCCATCGAAAACCTCGATAAACTGGCGATGCCGGTAACCATCGAAGTGACCGAATCGAACGGCAAAAAAGGCCGCGTAAACCTGCCTATCGAAGTATGGCAGCGGGGCGGTACCTGGACGTTCAAGTATAATTCGACCTCGCCCTTAAAGACGGTCGTTGTTGATCCCGACCAGAAACTGCCGGACATCAATAGCAAAAACAACATCTGGCGCGCAGAAGCGCAATAGTTAAAACGATACGTGGCGAACCGTACGGTTCGCCACGTATCGTTTTAAACCTCTACCAGCATCGCGCCGAAGGAGTAGCCCCCGCCAAAAACGGTAATGACAATGCGCTGGCCTTTCTGGAACGTATCCCACTGTTCGGACAGGGCGATGGCGCAACCGGCGCAACCCGTATTGCCGTAGCGTTGTATGTTGGAGATAAGTTTTTCTTCCGGCAGCCCCAGCGTTTTCATGACGTTTCGGGAGATACGCAGATTCGCCTGGTGGGGCAGAATATAATCGATGTCGCCAAGGGTCAGGCCACACTGTTCAATAACCTGTAAACTGGCTTTGGGCATGTATAGGCAGGCATTGATGAATACATCCCGGCCATGTGGCATAGTCACGCCCCCATCGGCCGGTTTCATCATCACCCCCGTCGTGGCTTTGGGCGTATGAGCCGCTCCGCCCGTAAGCAGGGCTTTTATCGCAAAATCCCCGTCACTCTGGCGTTCCTTCGTAATGAGCAGCGCTGCTGCTCCATCACCCCATAAGTGCCCTGAGATCGTATCTGTTTCGTTGTAGTAAAGCGTGTTGTGTTCCGATACAATGACCAGCGCACGTGTCGCTTTGTTTAGGGCGAAATAGCCCTCGACCACTTCAATGGCGTTCAGCAAAGACGAACAGGCTGTCGAGATCGAGATAACCGGAATATCCGCAATGCCCAGATGGTGCTGGGCTTCGTGGGCCAGGGAAACGATGGTGTCGTAAGGCGTGTACGTGCCCCCAACAATTAAGTCGACGTTGGTCAGGTCAACTTTTTCGCTGAGTCGCTGAACAACCTCAATGGTCATGGTATTCGTATTCTCGCCAGGTGCGGCTTTGCGTCGCTCTGCAATACCCGTCCGTTCGATAATCCACTCGCTGGACAGGCCGTTGAGCTTGGTAAAATGTTCATTGCCAACTACCTGCGAAGGCAGATAATGGCTTACTGCATGTATGTACATCAGGCCAAAGAAATAGGGCTAATTCGTGTATAACCCAAATTAGTACTTAAAGTTAAATCCTTCCGGGAAAACGTGGTATTGCGCATTAGAACAATACCATAATGTATTGAAAATATCTTGTTTTGTGTGGTGTTTTCCGCCATTATGCCGAAGCAAGAACAAGGGAGTAAAAGTGGAGTAATTTATCCGCTTCCGTCGACCAGTTGTAAAACTGCTCAACAGCCTGCCGTCCGCGCCGACCCATATAACGGGCTTCGGTCGGATGCTCAATCAAATAGGCAAGTGAATCGGCTACCTGTACCGGATTGTAGGGAGAGACGCAAAAACCGCAACGATGCCGGTCAATAATATCGCGGTAAAGTGGAAAGTCGGACGTAACAACGGGTAGGCCAAGGGCCATATAGTCAAACAATTTTGTGGTATAAGATTCCGGATAATCACCAACGGGTTTTAGCAGAGCCAGTCCGGCCGTTGCGCCACGGGCATACGGAAACGCAAGGCGCTGGTCTGTATAGCCGTAGAAGCGAAGGTGATCCCGTACCAGGGCATAGCCAGTCAGGTTCTCCAGATTTTTATCCGTAAAGGTACGCCGACCAAACAGATGCACAATGAACCGGGGATAGGTTATTCCTAACTTGGCGAAGCTGTCAACCAATGTATCAATGGCCCGTTCAAAGCTGAGCCAGCCAACGTAGAAGAAGGCGGGGTTTTCTGTGCTTGGGTTGTAGGGTGTGTAAAACGGCTCTACAAATGAGAGAAGCGGGTAATTGTAAATAACGACATGCGGCTTCACCAGCTGCGTGTAAGTACTCAGATAGCCGTGTTCCGTAAAAATGAGGAAAAAATCCCGCCGGGCCAGCCGATCAAACAGCCGGAATGCTTTCTGGAGCAGCGCCCCGTTGTTGACGGTCTTTAGCGGCATTTTCTTGTGCAGGTTCTCCTGTACTTCATAAATGACGTTGGCTCCCAACAGCCGGAACACATACGCGAAGGGCAAAAATTCCGGCACGTAGACATGCACAAGCCGGGGGCGCAGCCAAACGCAGCGCAGCAAAATGAAGGGACAAGTGATGAGTGCCCGCCAGATCACCCGCCGAAAATAGGGTAGACGAATAAAGTGAATACCTGGTGCAACGGCCGGATCAGCATGGGGAAGGGCGCAGAAGACCTCATAAACCGAAGCCAGTGTCTGACATTGTTTGAACACCACGCGCGGGTCCTGTGGCTGGTGCGCGGTGCTGATGTGTAAGACGCGGATTCGTTTCATGCAGGCGTTTGCTACTTAATTACGCCAAACGTACGCAGTTCTGCGTCGATCTTTTCATTCCACCGTTCCTGAGCCGCCTGATTGAGACTATGATTTGTTTCGTCATCGTACTGCGTTTGCATCCGGCTCATCTCCCGAAAGGATTCCAGAAACTGGTACTGCGCAATGCTGTTGTAATCTTCCAGGGTCAGGTTTTCGGGCTGGATTTTCCGCTTGAAGCGCTCCACAATGATTTTCACAATGTCGAAGTGGCGCTGTTCGTGGTTGAGCGCGTACGCGTTGCGGGCGTCGGCGCGGCCCCAGGAGGATTGTTTCAGCATGTACGCCTTAGCCGACAGGTTGAGGGTAATAACGCCATCTTTCACACTGCTTTTGCCCTCGTAGGCGAAGCTTGTGAACACCTCGGCGGCATAATGGCTTCCCTGACGCGGAGGAGCCTTAAAATCGGCCCAGGTAAGCTTACGGCCCGGGTTGTAATGAACAGTGTCGTCGTCGGTTATCCGGGTATCGTCGGTGAAGATCACCTTAAGGCTGTGGGCTAGTTTTTCGTTATTGCCGCTTTCCCGTTTCATGTATTCGTTCAGGCTACGCAAAGACGATACCACGGCCTGCCGAATGGTAGGCTCAATGACCGACGGATCGCTCAACGGCCGGGTATAGGTGGCACTACCCTGGTAATCGGTCAGGCGGGTGCTGGTAGCGTTGCCGTCATCATCTTTCCCCAGTAGTTCGAAGGTAACGGCAAAGGTGAATTTGCCCGATACGCGGTTGCCCGAAGCCGTTTCGCTGACCCGGCACTGGCGAATACGCATGGCAATGGGTCGTAGCGATTTATTCTGCTTAAGCCCCTGGTTGATGAACTGCATAAAGCTACTGGCTACGCCTTTATCCAGATCAACGGGCTGGGGAGCCTGGTTAAGCACCAGGGCCAGATGCGCAACCGGCCCCCGGTCCGAACGTTGGTCGGTAACCGCAGCAATATAGAATTCCTTTGGGGTAAACGGCAGCGACTCGGGGCGGAGCCGAATGGGGTCCTGGGCTGAAAAAAGCGCGAAAGACCCGACAAAAAACAGCGCGAAAAAAGCTTTATTCATCCTGCTTTATTAACGGCTTATTCAGCTAAAAAGTGCTGTCTGAATACATACAAAAACGCCCTTCGAATGTAGTATCCGAAGGGCGTTTCAGCAAGCGTTATCGTCTGTTAATCAATGAGCATCGCTTTGCCGCTCACGACGTCGTTTTCAACCGTTTTGAACTTCACATCACGTTTCACGGAGCCGTCGACATACTGGACATTAACGCGGGCGTTGCGGTCCAGTTTAGCGACCCGTACTGGAGCCTGACGGGGCGGCATGGGAGGAGCCCCCGCACCCATGGCGTTATTTTCAGCCATACGCCGGGCGTATTCTTCAGGGCCAGTAGCGAGGTGGTCGTCGTCAAAGTCTTCCATGTTTGTATGGAGCTGTGGCTGCGGCTGTGGACGTTGCTGCGCCGGAGCCTGACGAATTTCCTGCTGAACTTCTTCCGCATCCTGCGCCGGAATGTCGGCTTTGGTCAGGAAGTTGATGGTGTCGAAATTAACCTTGTTCAGGAAGCGTTTGAACAACTCGACAGATTCGAACTTGTAGACCAGCAAGGGATCTTTCTGCTCAAATACCGCATTCTGAACCGACTGCTTAAGGTCGTCCATTTCGCGGAGGTGTTCTTTCCACTCCTGGTCGATCACCGACAGCGTTACGGCTTTTTCCATCTCCGTAACGATATCGCGCGCACCCGATTCAACCGCTTTGCGCAGGTCGGTCACTACCGTCAGTTCGTGCATACCGTCGGAGAAGGGCACAACGATGTTTTTGATCTGATGCCCCTGCTCGTTCAGAACCTGCGTCAGCACTGGCAACGCTTTCTCGGCAATGGCCTGGTTCTTGGCCTGGTAGTTTGCTTCGGCTTCGTCGTACAATCGGCGCGTCTGTTCCGGCTTCTTCAGGCGGTTGAACTCGTCTGCCGTTAGGGCGGGCGAAAGGCCAAGGGTTGTCAGCAACTGAAGTTTGATCTCTTCGTAGTTGCCTTCGGCGTTGTTCACCGTTTCTTCAACCACGTCGTACATGGTATTGGCAATGTCCAATGGCAGACGATCGCCGAACAGCGCATTGCGACGGCGTTTGTAAATGGCCTCGCGCTGGTAGTTCATCACGTCGTCGTACTCAAGCAACCGCTTCCGAATACCGAAGTTGTTCTCTTCTACTTTCTTCTGCGCCCGCTCGATGGACTTGGTGATCATCGAGTGCTGAATCACTTCGCCTTCTTCCAGTCCCATGCGGTCCATTACTTTGGCAATCCGCTCCGAACCGAACAAACGCATCAGGCTGTCTTCCAGGGAAACGAAGAACTGCGACGTACCGGGATCGCCCTGACGACCGGCCCGACCCCGTAACTGGCGGTCTACCCGGCGGGATTCGTGACGCTCCGTACCAATAATGGCCAGACCGCCCGCTGACCGCGACTCGGGGGTTAGTTTAATATCTGTTCCCCGACCGGCCATGTTGGTGGCAATGGTAACGGTTCCGGGCAAACCGGCGGTCGCCACAATTTCGGCTTCGCGCTGGTGGTATTTGGCGTTCAATACCTGGTGCTGAATCTTGCGGAGGGTCAGCAAACGGCTCAGTAACTCGGAGTTTTCGACCGAGGTCGTACCAACCAGTACCGGCCGTCCTTTCTCAACGAGGCTGGTGATCTCGTCAACAACGGCATTATATTTCTCGCGCACCGACCGGTATACCTTGTCCTCTTCATCGGCCCGGCTAATGGCCCGGTTCGTTGGAATAACGACCACGTCCATTTTGTAGATCTGCCAGAATTCGGAGGCTTCTGTTTCGGCCGTACCGGTCATACCCGCCCGCTTGTGGTACATCCGGAAGTAATTCTGGAGCGTAACCGTAGCGTAGGTCTGGGTGGCGTCTTCAACTTTTACATTCTCTTTTGCTTCAACCGCCTGGTGCAGCCCATCCGACCACCGGCGACCTTCCATGATTCGACCTGTCTGCTCATCAACAATCTTCACCTTCCCGTCCATAATGACGTACTCGGTGTCTTTTTCGAATAAGCAGTAGGCTTTCAGCAATTGATTGACCGTGTTGATCCGCTGGGTTTTCACCGCGTAGTCCCGAACAACAGCTTCTTTGTGCAGAATTTTCTCCTGTTCCGAGAAGTCGCTGTCTTTATCGATATTATTCAGGTCGATGGACAGGTCGGGCAGGATGAAGAAGTTCGGATCTTCGCCCGAGCCGGTGATGTAATCAATACCTTTTTCGGTCAGGTCGATGCCGTTGTGCCGCTCGTCGATGGTGAAATACAGCGGGGCGTCGGCTTCGGGCATCAGTTTCTGGTTTTCGGCCAGATAGATCGACTCCGTTTTCTGAAGCAGAGCTTTGTTGCCGGTTTCGCTCAAAAACTTAATCAGCGGCTTGTGTTTAGGCAAACCACGGTAGGCTCGGAATAAAGACAGGCCCCCTTCTTTTTCGTCGCCAGCGGCAATTTTCCGTTTGGCGTCGTTCAGGTAATCGTAAACCAGTTTGCGCTGTGCCTCAACCAGCCGCGATACGCGGGGCTTCAGCTCAATATAATCCTGTTCGTCGCCACGCGGAACGGGACCGCTGATAATGAGCGGTGTCCGGGCATCGTCGATCAGTACGGAGTCGACCTCATCGACCATGGCGTAATGGTGCTTCCGCTGAACGAGTTCGCTCGGTTCGCGGGCCATATTATCGCGCAGGTAGTCGAAACCAAATTCGTTGTTGGTGCCGTAGGTGATATCGGCCAGATAAGCCATCTTCCGCTGCTCCGAGTTAGGCTGGTGCTTATCGATGCAATCGACCCGCATGCTGTGAAACTCAAAGAGCGGAGCCATCCATTCGGAGTCACGCTTGGCCAGGTAATCGTTGACCGTAACGATGTGTACACCCCGACCGGCCAGGCCGTTGAGGAAAGCCGGGAAGGTAGCTACGAGGGTTTTACCTTCGCCCGTTGCCATCTCGGCGATTTTACCCTGGTGAAGCACAACACCACCAATGATCTGGACATTGTAATGCACCATGTCCCATTTGATGGGCGTTCCGGCAGCATCCCAGGTATTGGACCAGTGGGCCAGATCGCCGTCAATCTGAACGTTACGTTTGCGGGTAGCAATCTCGCGGTCGAAATCAGTGGCCGTAACGGTCAACTGCTCATTCTCCGTAAATCGGCGGGCTGTTTCTTTAACAACGGCAAACGCACGGGGGAGAATATCGAGCAGAACGCGCTCCAGTTCGGTGTTACGATCGGCCTCGAGTTTGTCAATTCGATTAAAAAGCCGCTCTTTCTCGTTAACATCTACATCAGGATGACTGACATGCTCGTTAATTTCACTGATCTGGTTGTCGATGTCGGCCAGTTCGGCAGCAATTTGAGCTTTAAGGTCAGCGGTTACCCGACGCAGTTCGTCGTTTGAAAGGTCTTTTAACTGAGCAAATTCGGCATTGACCTTTTCAACGTAGGGAAGCAATTCTTTGATATCCCGTTGCGATTTGGTCCCGAAAAATTTAGCTATCAGGTTAATCATGTTATCTTTATTAAATAGTCGTTATCGGTCTATTGTAGCGGTCAATAGGTGTTAATCATTAGTTATCAATGACTAATGGCAGCAAAAGCAGTCCGTATTGACTGACCAACCGACTTTTAGCTACAAATTTAGTGCATTAGAGCGGGACTACAATCGAAGAGCCCGTTGGATAGGTACTCAATGATTATATGGAACGTTGTTTAAAAGGAATCCATTACTTTTGCAGTTCAAATTTTGGCCCAACAGCCAAGGGTTATGTTTATTAAAGACAAATTGTCACATTTTCTTCATCATTCACGCTCGCTTCACGCTCTTTTACTGGTTTTTCTACTGGCAGGATCTTTCCATGCCGTAGCGCAACGCCCCCGTTCGCGGGTTGACCAGTTGAGTGACGAAGATGTCCAGAACTTTTATAGAAAGGCACAGGCGAGTGGCTTGAGCGAAGTTCAGATCGAACAGGCGGCTATGTCGCAGGGGTATACGCTCGATGACATTGCTAAAATGCGGAAGCGCATGGCGCAAATTCGTACGTTAACTTCTCTGCCGCAAAACCAACTCCCCAAAGAGAGCTTCAAGGGCAGCAGGGGGCTTCCGTCCGATCTCTCCATGCGATCGGATACGCTGGAGGTAGATAGCATTCGTAGAGACACCACCAAAAGACTTCGGGTATTTGGGGCCTCTTTATTCGAAAATGCCAAAATGTCATTTGAGCCTAACCTGCGGATCGCGACGCCCCGTAACTACATTGTAGGGCCTGATGACGAAATACGGGTGGATATTTCGGGAGCCTCAACCGGCGATTTTCAGTTGAAAGTAAGCCCCGATGGCACAGTGAAAGTGCCCGATCTGGCGCCCATCTTTGTGAGTGGCTTAACCATTGAACAGGCCGAGCAGCGCATTATTGCCCGCTTACGCCAGGGGGGCTACCAGGGGCTGGGTCGGCCGGGGAGTGGCACCAGCGCCAACGTTACCTTAACGAACATCCGCAGCATTCGGGTTATTCTGGTCGGGGAGGTCGTTCGGCCGGGAACCTACACCATCTCGTCGCTGGGCTCCGTCATGAATGCGCTTTACCTGGCCGGTGGGCCAAACCCCGAAACCGGGTCATTCCGGAAGATCAACGTTGTTCGGGGCAACCGCGTTGTGCGGACACTTGACTTATACGATTTCATTTTACGGGCGGATCAGCGTGACAACATCCGGCTACAGGATCAGGATGTAATTCGCGTAGCCGATTACGAAGCACACGTTGAACTTACCGGACAGGTGCGCCGACCCGCTATTTTCGAAATACTACCCGGCGAAACGCTAAAAACACTGCTGGCCTTTGCTGGGGGCTTTGGCGATGACGCTTATCGGGCTTCCATTACGCTCCGGCGAAATACCGCCCGCGAACGCCGGATAGTGACGATAACGGAAGAGCAGATCGCTACCTTCGTCCCGAAAGCCGGTGATAAGTACAACGTCGGAAAGATTCTGGAACGCTATGAAAACCGGGTACAGGTGGCAGGTGCCGTCATGCGCCCCGGCGACTACTCCCTCGAACCGGGCCTGGAGACCGTTCGCCAGCTAATTACCCGGGCCGACGGTCTTCGCAAAGATGCTTTCACCAACCGCGCCACCATTGTTCGCGAGCGGGCTGACATGGACCGTGAGAACCTGTCTTTCGATTTAGGAAAACTCATGCGTGGCGAAATCAATGATATACCGCTACGAAGTCAGGACAGCCTGACGGTCTTATCCATCCGTGAGCTTCGGGAACAGTACTACGTGACCATTGAAGGGGCCGTGAACGTACCTGATACCATCGACTTCATCGCTAACATGAGCGTTGCCGACCTGATCGCCCACGCGGGCGGCTTTCAGGAAGGGGCCAAACCCAATTTAATTGAAGTGGCCCGGCGCATCCGCCAGGACTCGGCGGGGGTACGGAAAACGATGATGGAGATTTATCGCTTTTCTATTGATCGTAACCTCCAAATTACGCCCATGGAAGCTAATCCCGGTAACTCACCGGAGTTTCAGTTGCAACCATTCGATATAGTGTATGTTCGAACCTCACCTAACTATGAATCGCAACGGCAGGTTATGGTCTACGGGGAAGTGATGCAACCTGGCAACTACGCTATAGCTAACCGACAAGAGCGCATTGGGGATGTGATCAAGCGGGCCGGTGGATTGAAACCCGAGGCCTACATGGCCGGAGCGCAGTTTCGCCGGAATGGGCAGCTGATTGGGAATGACCTGAGGGATTTAATCAGTAATCCGAATGTTGAAGAGAACTTGTTGCTTCAGGACAGGGATACGCTATTTATACCCCGCCGGTCAGAGATTATCACCATGCAGGGAGCGGTGTTGAATCCCTCCTCAGTAAGCTTTAAAGAAGACTTCAAGTTTGATGACTATATAAGTGAAGCGGGTGGTTTTACGGAAAATGCCCGGCAAAGAAAAGCCTACATCGTTTATCCAAACGGGCGTAAGGATCGCTCACATAATTTTTTGTTTTTTGTATCCCGACCCCGCGTTGACCCAGGTTCAACTATCAATGTTCCATTCAAGCCAATTGATTCGAATCGATTAACGGCAGGAGAACGAATTGGCATCTTTTCCTTACTGGCAACAGTATCCATTGCGCTTATCAATGTTCTGCTTCGTTAACTAAATTGTTTGTGTTGATTATGTCAGTTACGGAGGCTAAAAGAGAAGAAAATACTGAGGGCGACGAAATTGAAATTCGGCTAAGCGATATCGTGCAGTTTTTGAAGAGTAGCCGTAAGAGCGCTTTTATTGGAGGGGGTATACTGCTAATAATAGGCGTATTATATGCTTTCTCAAAATCAAACCAATACAGTGCTGCCGTGACAGTTATGCCCGAAATTCAGTCAAAAACTGGAGGGCTGGGGGGGTTAAGTTCATTAGCAGGTTTAGCTGGAATTGATATTGGTAGTGGTTCCATGGGGGGAAGTGTAGATGCTATCCGACCAGATGTATACCCCAACGTGTTACAGAGCGTTCCATTTGCTTTACACCTTTTAAGACAGCCTGTTTATTCGCAGCTTTTGAAGAAAGAAACATCATTACAGACTTTCTTTGAAGAGCAAGAAAAGCAGTCCTGGCTTGGTAGATCTTCTGAAGAGGGTGATGAGAAGAACATAATACTTGACCCAAACAATCGGAGCAACACATTACAGATTACAAAAAAACAAGAGGAGCTAACTCAATATATACACGAAGCCGTATCCGCTACTTTTGATAAAAAAACCGCTATCATCACTGTATCGGCTACACTACCTGATCCGGTTGTAGCAGCCACGGTTGCTCGTTTATCATTGGAATATCTGAAAAATTATATTGTTAGTTATCGGACAGAAAAGGCGAGAAACCAAGTTCAATTCTTAACTAATCAGGTTAATGAGGCAAAAAGCCGTTACCAACGAGCAGAGTATGCATTATCCAGTTATAGAGATCGGAACCGAAATATATTTTTGGAGACGGCTAAGATCGAGGAACAGCGTATTCAAGCGGAGTTTTTGCTAACACAGAGTGTATATACAGACCTTTCGAAACAACTGGAGCAGGCAAAAATTAAAGTTGCGGAAGAATCCCCTGTTTTTAAGGTCTTGGAGCCAGCAAGAATACCTTTAAAAAAAAGCGGTCCCAAACGCACTGTTATTATTCTGGGCTTTGCCATAATAGGATTCTTACTAGGAATTTTTGTATATGGAATAAACAGATTTCGTAACTCGAAAAACTAATCTTGTGAAAACAGCCTTAATATGCGGTGTGTCGGGTCAGGACGGTGCGTATCTGGCAAAGCTTCTACTAGAGAAAGGTTACAAAGTTTTTGGAGGATCGCGAGACGCCCAGATGGCTTCGTTTGGCAATTTGAGTCGTCTTGGGATTCGTCAGAAAATTAACTTTGTTTCGCTTAGTATCAATGATTTTCGAAGTGTACTACAAACTATACTGAAAGTTAAACCAGACGAAATTTATAATCTGGCCGGGCAAAGTTCAGTAGGTTTATCTTTTGAGCAGCCAGTAGAGACGCTCGAAAGTATAAGTATTGGTACCTTAAACCTTCTCGAAGCAATTCGATTTAGCGACCTACCAATAAGGTTTTATAATGCTGGTTCGAGTGAGTGTTTTGGCGATACAGGTAGTTTAGCTGCCGACGAGATGACCCCTTTTCGGCCTCGTAGTCCTTATGGTGTAGCAAAGGCGGCCGCATTCTGGCAGGTTGCTAACTACCGGGAAGCGTATCAATTACACGCCAGTACAGGTATTCTCTTTAACCACGAATCCCCTCTACGTCCAGAGAGGTTTGTGACACAAAAAATAGTGGCTGCGGCTTGCAGAATAGCAAATGGTAGTAGAGAAATCTTAACACTAGGTAATATAGATATTGCGCGTGACTGGGGTTGGGCACCCGATTATGTAGAAGCTATGTGGTTGATGCTTCAACAAGCGAACGCTGACGATTATGTAATTGCTACTGGGCAAACAAATAAATTAAGAGATTTTATCAATATAGTCTTTGAAACAGTCGGATTAAACTGGCAGGATCATGTACAGATTGATTTATCACTGTTTCGGCCGACTGATATTAGTGAAGGTCATGCTAATCCTAGAAAGGCTGAAGATAAATTGGGTTGGATTGCCCGTTATAAGATGGAAGAGGTAGGGCGCTTCATGATAAACGACGCAAATTGAACAACTGGGAGATCAATATAAGTGAATGTTATTTTGAAAAACGCATCAATAGTAGCCTTCCGTGAGCGTATAAGGGCCACGCACCCACGTACACGTAAAGCTCATCTGAATACATTATTTGGATTAGCTGTTAAAGGGGGAGGTATCGTTATTTCGTTGGTGCTGGTACCGTTGACGATTGACTATTTATCAAAAGAAACATATGGCACTTGGTTAACAATTAGTTCAATTGTTACAATGATAGCCCTTTTCGACATTGGAGTAGGGAATGGGTTGCGTAACAAATTATCTGAAGCTGTAACCAAACAGGATATGGCACTTGCTCGTGTATATGTAAGTACAGCTTATGCTATTTTTGGATTGCTACAGGTTGGTTTCAGCTTGCTGTTTATAGCCTTGTTCAATTATGTACCTTGGCAAAAACTGCTGAACACAAGTATTAATAACGATCATCTCCAACTGGTAATTTTAATGACTGCTGTGGCTATGGCGGTTAAAATGCTGCTAGATATTTTATCGTATGTTCTCTTTGCCATTCAGGAGTCAGGTTTAGCAGGTTTTATTAATCTGCTTTCAAACATTGTAATTCTAGTAGGCACATATCTACTTACAAAATTCAGTCACGGAAACTTATTGTACTTAGGTGCAGTAACTGTACTTAGCCCGGTAATTATTTTACTGACTAGCGGGTTTATTCTCTACGAAGGCAAATTGAAAATGTACCGGCCATCTCTTAAACTAGCCGATTTTCAGTACGCAAAAAGTTTACTATCGCTTGGCTATAAATTTTTCTTTATCCAAATGGCGGTTATCGTATTGTTTTATACAGATAATCTGATCATTACGCAACTATTTGGGCCTGCTGAAGTAACAACGTACAATGTAGCCTTTCGCTACTTCAACTCAATTAACACTGTATTTGCTATTGTCCTTACACCTTACTGGTCTGCTTTTACGGAAGCTTACGCCAAAAGTGATTGGAATTGGATGAAGCAGACATACAAATATTTACAGAAGTTATGGGTAGGCTTGGTTATTGTTGTTATACTAATGATAGCATTATCAAAGCCAATTTATTCAATCTGGATAGGTGACAGGGTAGACATATCCTTTACATTAAGTGCATGTATGGGAATTTTTGTGATAATCAGTTGCTGGAATAGTGTGACTGTCACAATAATAAACGGTCTTGGAAAGGTTAAGCTTCAGCTTTACCTTTCAGTCATCGCTGCGTTAGTGAATATACCTTTATCCATCTTTTTTGGTAAAACGCTTGGATTAGGGAGCTCTGGTGTGATAATAGCGACCAGTTTTTCTTTGTTAATAGGCTCAGTTATTGGAGGAATACAGGCGTGGAAGTTATCTACGGGTAATGCCAATGGAATTTGGGATAAGTAAACGATGAGCTAAGCGGTATAATCAATTATCAATAACTATGGAAAACTCTGTTCAAGTTTTAAAGCAATTGCCAGTCTACCAGCCGTCATTAATTGGTAATGAAAAAAAATATGTAATAGACTGTCTTGATTCATCCTGGATATCCTCAAAAGGCAAATACATTGATCTGTTTGAGGAAGGTGTTGCCAAGTATTTGGGCGTGAATCATGCCGCAGCAGTTTGCAACGGAACAGTAGCTATACATCTAGCCTTATTAGCCTTGGGTATTGGTGAAGGCGACGAAGTTATTGTGCCAACACTAACCTATATCGCTTCGGTTAATGCTATTACCTATACAGGAGCTACACCAATATTTATTGATTCGCAGGCTGATAGCTGGCAAATGGATCCTGCTGATTTAGAACGTAAAATCACTAAAAGAACAAAAGCTGTTTTATGCGTTCATTTATACGGACATCCATGCGATATGGATGCTATTATGCCAATTGCAAGAGAGCATGATCTATTCGTCGTAGAAGACTGTGCCGAGTCATTCGGAAGTTTATACAAGGGGCAGCACACTGGCAGTTTTGGAGATATTGCTACATTTAGTTTCTATGGTAACAAAACCATTACAACGGGTGAAGGTGGGATGGTTGTAATGAACGACGAAACGTTATATGATCGTTGTGTTCACTTTAAAGGCCAAGGATTAGCAAAGCATCGTCAGTACTGGCATGATGTTGTCGGCTACAATTATCGAATGACAAATATATGCGCGGCTATAGGGCTTGCCCAACTGGAAAATATTGATGTCTTTTTAAATCAGAAGAAACAGGTAGCTGGCTGGTATAGAGAAGGGTTTGCAGATACTAGTGTAACATTTCACGAGCCTATTGGCGATGTTTATCATTCCTATTGGATGTGCTCTATATTGGTCGCTTCAGCAAAAGATCGCGATCCATTACGCAATCATCTGGCAAAGAAAGGAATTGAGACGCGTCCTCTTTTCTATCCCGTACATACCATGCCTATGTACTCGCAAAAATTTGCTCGATTCAAAACGGCAGAGGACTTAGGATGGCGTGGTATGAATCTGCCAAGTTACCCTGGATTAACTAAAGAGGATGTTGAATATGTTGTTAATAGTATAAAATCATTTTTTGGAAATGTATAAGTACCAGCACATTCAGACAGAAAATATTGATCTAGTTAAGGATTTTCTGCTTGAACTGGGAAGTGGCGCTGAATCATTCCGATATTTCGATAAGAGACCCGTTGAAACAGTCCTAAAACATGTGTTGGCGGTTGTACTAACGGATGAGACGAATAAGCCCATTGCTTATGGGCACTTGGACCGTGAAGGCGAAAATTTGTGGCTAGGTATTGCTGTGGCCGAGAAGGCTCAAGGGCTTGGACTAGGGAAAAAAGTGATGGAGTATCTTATAAAATATGCCCAAAATAAAAAAGAAAAGTCTATTGCGTTAACTGTTGATAAAAATAACTTGAGAGCGATAAAGCTTTACGAACACTATAACTTCGTCCGTGTCTTAGAAAAAGAAACCCATTACCAATATCAATACCAAGTGCCATGAAAATTCTCTATTATGTACCAGATATAACCCAAAAAAATGGAGGTGTCCTGCAATATGCATGTGCGTTATTAAAGATTTTGGCAAAAGACGAGAATAATCAGTACTTTATATTACACAATTTATATGAGCCTGTTATTCTTTCAATCATAGAAGATCACTCAAACCTTACGTTAATACCTGTTAAAGTTGGTCGAGAGAGAAAGGTTGAAAAACTCCTGTGGTATACGTTAAGTTTGATAAATAAACTTTTAATAAAAGTTGGTGTATTGACTAATATAAAAGTGTTCAGTCATACAGAACAGTTGTGTAAGCGGTATAATATAGATATCCTTTGTTGCCCATACCAGCATTTACCCTCGACTTCTCGTAAAACAATAGTCACACTGCATGATGTTCAGGAGTTACATTTTCCGGAGTTTTTCTCGCCGAAAGAACGCCTGGCACGAACCTTGCAACATAATATAATAGCCGAGGGAAGCTCATTAATAGTAGTTAGTTATGAACATGTAAAGGAAGATTTGATTAAATACTTCCAACGACCCGCTGACAGTATATTAGTTTGCTTACTTGATATGCAAAATTTATGGTTTGATAAATTTTTGCCGGAACACAGAATGAGTCTGGCAAGTTATAAACTACCAGATAAATTTGTCTTCTATCCAGCTGTTACTTGGCCTCACAAAAATCATATAAGTTTAATTCAGGCTATTGCTTATTTGCGAGATACACATAATATTAATATAAATGTTGTATTCTCAGGTCATACTACAGAATACTATGAAAAGATCAAAGATGAAGTTTCGAAGATAGACATATCAGATCAAGTTCATTTCTTAGGTGTGGTCAATGAGCAAGTACTTTACTCTCTGTACCACGCAGCGCAGGCTGTAGTAGTACCAACTACATATGAAGCCGGTAGCTTCCCATTAATGGAAAGTATTTTAATGGGTATTCCGGTTATTTGTTCCAATGTGACTTCGTTACCAGAAACGATCGGCGATAAAAATTATATTTTCCCTCCAAATAATATTCCTGAAATTGCTGATAAGATTAGAAAGATTTTTTTTGATCAGCAGTATAGAGAAAATAATTTAGAGAATAGCCAAAAGCAGGCTCGGAAGTTGAGGAACACTAATGCATTAACCAAGTTTACTCAGGCGATAGCTGATTTGAGTAGTAGCTCATAAAAATTCCGTTGTATACTTAATTCAACGGGTAAACCAAAAACAAATACTGCTTAACCAGATGAAAAGTAGATTCTCTATTCCATTCATCTATGCAGTTAGTTTAGACTGGTTAAGATCTCTTAAATTTAAATCAACAATTTAACTCTCAACCTTCATAAATTAAATAAATTATAAATAGTACAACTAACTATTTATAAAATAGATTTCAAGTATTAATGCTCTTCAACTCTCTTCACTTTATAGTTTTTTTTATTTGCATTACATGCACATATTATTTATTGCCCTATCGCTATAGATGGATTCTTTTGTTAACAGGAAGCTGTTATTTTTATATGGCTTTCGTGCCCATTTATATTCTAATATTAGGCTTTACTATAATTGTAGATTATTTAGCTGGTATCCATATTGCGAGAGCCGAGGGTAAAAAGAGAAAATTATTCTTAATAATTAGTTTATTGGCTAATATTTTTGTCTTATGTGTATTTAAATATTATAATTTCCTAAATAGTAACATTAGCTCAGTTCTGAATCAATTTAACTATAACACTCCTTTTCCTATTTTAAGAATACTACTTCCTATTGGTCTGTCTTTTCATACGTTCCAGGCCATGAGCTACACAATAGAAGTATATCGAGGTAAGCAGCCAGCAGAAAGAAATTTTGGTATTTACGCTCTTTATGTAATGTTTTATCCTCAATTAGTAGCTGGTCCCATTGAGCGGCCTCAGAATATTTTACATCAATTTTATGAAAAACATACATTCAAAGCTGAGAATATATCTGAAGGATTAAAATTAATAGCTTGGGGATTATTTAAGAAAGTTGTTATCGCTGATAGGTTTGCAGTAGTTGTCAATAAAGTTTATAATAACCCATCAGAGTTTGAAGGATGGCCACTGATTTTTGCTACATTTTTGTTCGCATTTCAAATTTACTGTGATTTTTCGGGGTACTCAGATATTGCTTTAGGTACAGCTAGAGTAATTGGATATAAATTAATGAAAAATTTTAATTCTCCATATTTTTCGTCATCTATATCAGAATTTTGGAAAAGATGGCATATTTCTTTATCAACATGGTTCCGCGATTATCTGTATATTCCTTTAGGTGGGAATCGTGTTACTACTTATAGATGGTATTTTAACCTATTTATTACTTTTCTTGTCAGCGGATTATGGCACGGAGCAAACTGGACATATGTAATCTGGGGAAGCTTAAATGGAATTTACTTGATTACAGAAAGCTTAACAAAAGGTATTGTTAATAAGTTATATCTTTCTTCAGATTTCTTGGCTAAGAGAAAAAAAGCAGTAGGATTATTCAGTACGTTTGTTTTGACATGTTTTTCATGGATATTCTTTAGAGCGAAAACGGTTCAGGATGCCATTTATATTGTGGAACATTTGTTCTCAAATCTTCAGTCAAGCATTAAACTATTAAAGCCTAGTTTGTTAGGCTCTACTCAATATGATTATATAATAGGCACATTAGCTTTGATAATTCTGCTGGGTACAGAATATTTAAATAGTCGTATTTCAATTAGCTTGTGGCTTAAGCAACAGAAAATTGCTACAAGATTACTAATTTACTATTTACTTGTTATGTTTATTTTACTGTTCGGATCGTTCGACGTACAGGAGCAATTTATCTACTTTCAATTTTGATGAAACAGCTTGTGGCATTAATAAAACCAACAATTCTTCTATCAACTCTGATTATAGTGACCGTCTATGTCATTCTTGCTTTAACAGCTCCTTTCATTCGTAACAAGTCGAGCTATGTTGCCGCTTCATTGGATAAAGAGAATAGATTAGAAGTGGCTATGTCTCCAAGAATTGTTTTAGTGGGCGGTTCAAATTTAGCTTTAGGGGTTGATTGTCAAGCCTTGAGTAAACATACTCATGTTAATGTAGTAAATATGGGTTTACATGCAGGGTTAGGCTTAAATTTTATTCTAAATGAAGCCTTATCAGGAGTAAAATATGGAGATACAGTCATACTATCAATTGAGTATTTTCTAGAAGATGGCAATAAAAAGCTAATGGCCCAGTTAGCAGATGTTAATCCGTCCGCTATATCAAAGATGAAACTTTCTTTATCAGATAGACTCAGAATATTAGTATCTCAATTACAATTGTGTTTAAGTAGTACTTTTTATAAAATTATTAACAAGCAAGATGATCCAATTTATTACAGAGAAGGTTTTAATAAGTATGGCGATTTAAAGACACATTTTAATCAAAAAAAACCAACTGCTCCCAGTGGTAGTGTTGTATTTACAAATACTGACTATGTTAATGGAATTAAAGAAATAAATAAATTTATAGAGAGTGTTAAAATAAAAGGAGCTAAGGTTTATTTTACTTATCCTGCTTTTCAACGATCTACATATAATTTAAATAAGGAAAAGTTGAATAGTTTAGCTAATCAATATGATAAAGAATTAGTTTGCCCAATACTGGGTAGTATGGAAACTTTTGTCTTTGATGATAAATATTTTTTTGATACTGTTTACCATCTTGATAGCATTGGAATTCAGAAACGAACGGAGATAATGTTACAGTTGATTAGAAAGGCTAATATCAACAATGTTCCTTAAACTATATAATGTGGTTTAAATACAATTAGTATAATTTATTTTTTTATTTAGAAGGTTGTTTCGATTAAGTAGATTCATATAATTGCATAGTATTTTTAGATTTATAGCTTTCGATTCATAAGGTAGGTTAAGTTTAATAGGACTATGTCTTATATCTTTTAATCGTTTTTCTGAAACACTTATTTTAGCAAATCTTTAAATAAAGAAAAAGTAACTTTTTTTGTTATGAAGAATTTTTTTAAAGTAATTTTCTTGATGATTTCATATTTTGAGCTGTTTACTAGTTTTATTGTGTTCATGAAAATTTTAAACACGATACCGTCTAGCGATTGAAATCGAGCTTCAGTATTACATTATATCAAATGACGTTGTCAAACATATTTAACTTGTTTAGGGCTTAATAATTATGAAAATAATCCTCTATAATTCAAACGAAGTATATCGATGATACTCAACAATTGACTTTTTGTCTTTGATAAAATACCATTTTTAACTTTAGCCCTATACGTTTCTTTACTTGCTTTCAATAATAAAAGGCTACTTATACCACCAGTTCGCATTTTTGCGGTAGGTTGGTTAACAAATGAAGCCATAAGTTTATCTTTGGGGCGTAATAAGAGTTCATAATCTCCTGAAACTTTAAATGTACTGTCGAACATTCCATACTTTAGAAATAAATTTTTTGAGTGAAACATACCGACATGCCAAGTAGACATATTTTTTTTAAAGTGGTTCCATGACCATGCCTCACCCACAATACGAAGAGGTGTTAGTCTTTCATCAACTAACTCTATAAGTGATGAAACGAATTCTAATTCCTGACGTTTTGGATGTTGTGTTATGTGTTCTATATAAATTTGTAAACTATTTGGATATAGTAAATCATCTGCACCAATAAAAGCGATCCAATCTCCTTTGCACTTTTCTAAGCCTTTATTCCATGCATCATAGATACCATTGTCGGGTTCGCTAATCCAATAGGTAATTTTATCTTGATATTTGTTGATAATATTCAAAGTATTGTCAGTTGAACCGCCGTCAATAATTATATACTCGAAATTCTTGTAGCTTTGTGCAGTTATGCTTAGTATAGACTCTTCGAGATATTTTTCTGCATTATAAACGGCGCTTATAATACTAACCAGTGGTTGTTTCTCTGATTCGTAACCATTTAACTGATCTTGGATGCCTGGCATTTTTGTAAATCATTTTTTGAATATTACCAATACAAATATATAGCATATATTTAAAATGCAACAAAGGCAGAAGAAAACTAAAATGAAGCCTACTATATCGGTGATAGTACCTGTATATAATGCTGAGAAATGGTTAAGAATGGCTCTTGAAAGTATTGTTTCGCAGAGCTTTACTGATTATGAACTAATTATAGTTGACGGTTATAGTAAGGATAAGTCTTTAGATATAGTCAAAGAATTTATTCCTAGTATAGATGTGTTAATCAGTGAAAGAGACATGGGTATATATGACGCAATGAATAAAGGGATAGATAGAGCTAAAGGAGAGTGGCTATTCTTCTTAGGCGCTGATGATAGATTATGTCCTAACGTGTTTGAAAAGCTGTATCCATTTTTGGATAATAAGTATAAAGTCGTTTTTGGTGACGTGGAATTTGACAATAATTATCGTATGCCTTGCTTTTTAGGGTCTAGGACAATGTTACAAAATACTTTACATCACCAAAGTGCTTTTTATCATAATTCTAATTTTTTAGAGTTTCGCTATGATACTAACTTAAAAATACTGGCAGATTATGAGCTTAATCTTCGGATATATTTAGGAAATATGCCGTTTTGTCGTGTTCCTTTAGTGATTGCGAGCTGTGCTACAGGAGGAGCTAGCAGCGATCTTTATTTGTCTTGGACAGAAACAAATAAAGTTAGAAGGCGTTATATAATGAGTAAAATAACTAATATATTCCTGTCTTTTACCTTGGCATTGTACTATTTACAGAAGAGGCTTCGATATGTACTATATGGTCATCGTGTTTAATATACTAAAATCTGTAAAGAGATTTCCATAAATGAAAATTCGATTCAACAAATTGCATAACAATTGTATTTTAATAGCTGGGGTTGTAGTATTATACAACAGTAAAAGGAGTGTCATAGATAATATCCTTAGCTATGTAAATCAAGTAGATTTGTTATATATAATCGATAATTCAGACATAGTAGATATTGGGTTGGTTGAGGAAATTAGTTCTATTCATTCGATTAAATACATATCGATTGGTAGTAATAAAGGTATTGCTTATGCACTTAATGTTGCGGCTAATCATGCTATCAAAGACGGTTTTACACACTTGCTAACAATGGATGATGATAGTAAGGCTCCTAAAGATTTGGTTAAGTTGATGAGGGATTTTCTATTGCAATATTTTGCACCCGAGAAGATTGGTATTATTTCAGTAGCCCACAGCAAGCCTTTAAGTAATTACTCATACAAAAAAGTATGTTTTACTATGACGTCCGGTAACTTATTGAGCCTTGATGCATATAAAGATGTGGGGCCATTTGATGATATCTTATTCATAGACCACGTTGACCATGAGTATAATTTAAGACTCAATCTTGGTGATTATGAAATAATTGAATTATCTTATGTTAAATTAAATCACAAATTGGGAGTAAATAAAGTATCTACATTATTTGGTAATAAATTTTATTTTATATCTCATAGTCCTATAAGACTCTACTACTTGGTTAGAAATGGAATCTATATAGCTAAGAAGTATTTTTTAGTAAGGCCATCATTCTGTATGAAACTACTTTATTTGAATTTAGTAGAGACATCAAAATCTCTATTATTGGAAGATAATAAAAGAAAGCGTATAGTTCTGACAGTCAGGGCCTTTATAGATGGATCACGTGGTAAAATGGGTAGAGTAGATTATTGAGCCCTTTATTTTATTAAGACATGATAAATGTTAAATTTATTAGTAATCCATTTTATTGTTATGCAATGGGCTTTAGCCTGGTTTTGTTTGTATATACATGGAGTTGGTCTACTTTGTACCCAAAGATTGAAATAAATGTATTTTTATTTATAGTAAGCACTATTGTAGTTTCTTTAATTTTAGGAATTATTTTTCAAAAAAAGTACCTTTATAAAGATGTGAAAGTAAATAATTACAATTTTGCATTTACTGCTCTTATTGTTTTGGGCTACATTGTGGAGTTTATATATAATAAAGGAATACCACTTTTTCTGATTTTTCAAGGTGACGCTTATTCTCATTACGATTTTGGTATTCCCACTTTTCATGTGTTTTTACAAACAATAGCTCCGTTTTATACGATCTATTTATATCACCAGTATATTAGTAGTAAGAATAAAAATCTTATTTTTTACTTAGTGATTTTATTTTTCCTCAGTGTATTAGTTGTAAACAGAGGCTCTACCTTAATGACGTTAATGTCATGCTTAGTTATTTACTGTCAAAAGAAGCAATTTATAAGTTATAAGGCCTTTTCTGCTCTTATTATAGCATTATTGTTTGTATTTTATATGTTTGGATTCATTGGGTTTGCTAGATCTTTTAAAGATCATGAAGATTATTTATTTGAAATAGCAGAAGCCAAAGATAGCTTTAGAGAAAGTTTGATACCAGGAGAATTTTTTTGGTTTTATCTGTATGCTTCTTCTCCTATTGCCAACTTTCAAAATGCTGTGAATGAAGCTAGTCAAATAAGGTACAATTTGCTTGTTTTTACTGGTAGTGAATTAATACCTGATTTTGTTACAAAACGTATAATAGACCCTGCCATTGATCCAGATAAAGTTGAAGGTGATAAATATTTAATTGCTAAGTTCTTGACAGTTGGTAGTATATACTATGATCCGTTTAGAAGGATGGGATGGTTTGGAGTAATAATAATTTTTGTGTGGTTGATGGTAATAATGGCATTTGTACCGATTTTAATTAAAGCTGATAAGCCATATTTTTCAACAACTATTGCCATTCTGTGCACAATGGCATTGTTTAGTACATTCGATAATATGATTCGTTTTACTGGCTTAAGTTTTCAGCTGGTATATCCATTCTTATTAGGGTATATTGGAAGATATTATTTTAAGACAAAAAAAATAAAGTTAATTATACCTCGAATCACTATAAAAATTTAATATTTAAATTTATGAGTATTAGTGTGTGTATAGCTACTTATAATGGAGCTTTGTTTATTGAACGTCAGTTAAGTTCTATACTTATACAATTAAGTGTTGACGACGAAGTTATAATATCAGATGATAATTCAGTCGACTCTACATGCCAAATAATTAATAGTTTACAAGATCCTCGTATACGGCTTCTAAAGAATACCCATAAAAGCGGGCCAGTGGGAAACTTCGAAAATGCACTTCGTACAGCATTAGGAAATATCATCTTTTTGGCTGATCAGGATGATGAATGGCTACCTGGTAAAGTCAATGAAACTATAGCTCTATTAGAAGATTATGATTTAGTACTATCTGATTGCCAAGTTGTCGATAAGAAAGGGAAGTTAATTTATGAATCGTTCTTTCACTACCGAAACAGTAAACCTGGATTTTGGAGAAACCTGTATAAAAACTCATATAATGGCTGTTGTATGGCCTTTAGACGTGATGTATTGGACTATGCATTACCTTTCCCATCCGCTATTCACATGCACGACTGGTGGATTGGGCTATTGGTAGAAGCAAAAGGGCGAACATATTTTTATAATAAACCATTAATCAACTACACCCGTCATGGGAGCAATGCCTCGCCTACAAGTGAAGAAGGTTACAGCTTTCAAGTAAAGATTGTTAACCGTCTTCTATTGTTTGTAAGCGTTGCTAAACGCTTGTGGGGGTAATTTTGCCAACTTATAGCTTAAATTAATGATATCTGTTATCGTCCCAACCCATAATGCGGAATCTTACCTACCTCAACTACTTAAACAGCTGAAGGAGCAGACTCTATCACATGAGTTAATCATAATTGATTCTGAGTCAACAGATCGGACTAAAGAATTAGCTAGTCTTGAAGACCTTAAACTCATCAATATACAAAAGTCACAATTCAACCATGGCTCTACGCGTAATCTCGGTGTGCAGATAGCTAGTTATGAGGTTGTGGTATTTCTAACACAGGATGCGTTACCAGCTTCTCCATATACTTTAGAGCGCTTAATTGCTATGCTACATAGTAGGGAGGATATTGCCATGGCGTATGGTAGGCAGCTACCTTATCCCGAAACGGGTGTTTTTGGCCATTTTGCCAGACTAACAAATTACCCGGCTGGTAGCTTAATCAAGACGAAAGCTTTAATTCCAAAAATGGGCATCAAGACGTGTTCATGCTCAAATTCTTTTGCTGCCTATCGAAAAGTAGATCTTACTACAGTTGGTGGATTTCCGTCCGACACAATTTTGGGTGAGGATGTTTCTGTTGCTGCTCGCTTTATATTACGTGGACAAGCAGTGGCTTACTGTGCAGAGGCTGAAGTCTTTCATTCACATGATTATACTTTGTTAGAAGAGTTTAAACGCTATTTTGATATTGGGGTATTCCATAATGAACAGAAGGAGGTACTTAAAGAGTTTTCGCAAGCTGAGTCGGAAGGTATTAAGTATGTGATGGACGAATGGAGTTATCTTAGACGACATGGATATACTACACTAATACCTTCACAACTGGTCCGTACGGTAGCTAAATACGTTGGGTACAAACTTGGTAGTTTAGAGAACTTTTTCCCAAATTTTTTAAAACGTCAATTAAGTATGCATCGTTCGTTCTGGCAGTAATAGAATAACAGAGAAGTTACACAGACTGTTTAGTAGTTAAATTTTACGGAGTATATCAATTGTATTTACTTCTAATATTGGAATTTGACATATTATTATGAAAAAGTTCTTAGGGGTTTTACTATGTACATACTTTTTAAATGGGACATGGTGCACAAGGCTGCTTTTAAGATTGCTTGTTATTGATATGCCTATGAAGGTATCAGTATCGGTTGAAACTCTACGAAGATTAGATATAAAAACAAGAAATGAATATCATAAATCACCTGATAGTAAGTTAAAAAATGTATCATTAATTGAGGAATTCAAATCTTTAGAGCAATTCGGTGCAAAGGGGGATGGTAAAACAGATGATACCCAGGCAATTATTAAAGCATTAAATTCACCTGTTCCTGTTGTATATGCTCAAAAAAGTAAGTCTTATTATAAAGTATCTGATAAAATAGTTGTTAGTAATATAAATAAGAAAAAGCTCATAGCTACAGGAGCAGTTTTTTTAAATAGTGATTTAACCAAAGCTACATTTTTCTTTCAACGATGTAATAATATTAAGATTTATGGGGGGAAGTACGGCTATGTTAATACACCGAATACCAACGGTAATGGTAGTCAACACGTTTTTCAATTTGATGATTGTCAGGATGTTCTGCTAAATAACATACATGTTAAAAATTCTCCCGAAATGGGAATTGCTATTACAAATAGTAACAGGGTTACTGTGAAAAACTCAAGGATTGAGCATACGTTCCGTGATGGCACCTATTCTCATTACTCAGCTAATGTTAATTACTTGTATAATACCTATAGTAATATTAAAGATGATGCCATGTCTTTTCATGATTATGGGCTCGATGAGCAGAAAAAACCACTCCTTAAGTATGGATACAAACAGGCTACTAATTTACTAGCGCAAGGGAACATAGTGAAAAATTGCTATCAGGGATTTGGCTCAATAGGATCTTCTAACGTTTCCGTTCTTAATAACAAATTTACTAATACTGTAATAGCTGCTATCTCCATTTTTAATGCACAAGAAATGTATCCAGGAGGTAATGCTTCAGCTAAAAAATGCCTCATTCAAAATAATGTTATCACTAATGCTTGTACAACAGCTTCCATCAATGAGATGTCGTATTCAAATTATGGACAAGCCTCGACAGGAAGAGCCGCTATCTGTATTCTTTCATTGGGGGCTAGAAATCAATTAAATCAAGGTGAAACTAAGCGATTATCTACTATTAAGGTAATTGGTAATACAATTAATGGTTCAGGTGCTAACGGTTTTTTCGCGAATCTGGTGGATAATCTTCATATCACAAATAATAAGTTTATGAACTGTTCAGGTGCTGTTCCACAGCAGAGTCTTAATGGGGACGTTGTGGAAGTCTGGAATTGTACAGCCCTCTGGGCTAATGCAAATACAGTTATAGATACTCGTAAAAATGTTTTACATCAGCATGGCTATGCTTTCAACAATGTTTCCGGCCGGATGAGTGGTTGGAATGTAAAAGGCGTGTTGAGAGGAGAGAGCATGTTAGATAGAACACAGTCGTTGCAAATCATCCATAATCGTAAGTGATACTAGGTTAGTAAACTTCTGCCGCTACTATCAAACTAGTAAATTTCTTTCTATTAAGCTTATCTTTGGCCGATTGATTAGTTGATAAAATCAAAAATTTGAGTTCTATGTTTAGAAAATCTGTCCCCCCTGTTTTGTATAAAACGCTCAAACCGACATTAAAGACTTTACAAAAAGGATACTATAGTATACTAGACTTTAAGGATAGTATACTGAATCTTAGAGATCCGTTGGTTCCCCCTCGTACAAAAATTTTCATTGGTGGCGGTGACTTCAGACAAACAGGGTTGGATTTCTTGAAGTTGTTTGTTGACTTAGCAAAATTGAAGCCAGAAGAACAAGTATTGGATATTGGCTGTGGTATTGGAAGAATGGCAGCACCATTAACCAGTTATCTTAAAAATGGGGGTTCGTACGAAGGGTTCGACATAGTCGAAGACGGCATTTTGTGGTGTCAGTCAAATATTACGACTCGGTTTCCTAATTTTAAATTTCAACTAGCCGATATTCATAATGATCATTACAATCCGAAGGGCCGTTATGAAGCATCGAAATACGCCTTTCCATTTAGCAATGGAAGTTTCGATTTTGCCTTTTTAACGTCTGTTTTTACACATATGCCGAAGCCAGAGGTAGATCATTACGTGGCTGAGATTGGCAGGGTACTCAAACCGGGAGGACGATGTTTAGTAACATTCTTCCTATTAAATGAAGAGTCACGTGAATTAATGAAGTCCTCTAAAAGTGCTCATAATATTCAGTATTTTACGGAAGGACGTTATATTGCCTACCCAGATGATCCTGAAGTATGTGTTGGATTTGATGAATCATACATAATTGACCTATTTAAGCAGAATGGTATGACGGCTACTATATATCCTGGTTCTTGGTGTAGCCGAGAACGGTTCACCTCTTTTCAGGATATTGTCCTTGCTTACAAAGATTAATACCTGCGGATCTAATATAGTTGTATTAAGTATGCATGATATTTACTTTCTGAGTTCGTAGGACCGTCGCTACAAGTTTGTCTGACGGTGGGTTTCTAAATGATCAAACATATAGGAATTGGCTCGCTTAAGAATAATGGACGTGATTTGTGACAGTATATCTTATGTCAAACGAAGTAAGGTACCGTATGAATTCTCATTAGATTTATATTTTTCGAAATCTAATGAGCTAATGGTCTGGTGTACAAGGTTATAGATCTATTGAATAAGCTTTTCCCGCGCTTTCTGCTATAAAAAGGTGGAATGACTATGTTTAATCTGACCTTCATGTGACACACAAACTCATTGATTGTGCCTATATTACTTATAGGTATACTTATGTGTGCTAATAATCATCTGTGTGCGGCATCATTATTGTTAGAATTAATTTCAATACATTATCTATTTGATTAAGTTTTGTTTTGTAATTTCTTTGAATAGTAAAATCAAGTTGTACTTAATTGAGATAAATATGAAGAATATTGTACTTTTTTTTGTGTTGCTATTGTTGCCAAAGCTTTCAATGGCACAAATGAACTATGTATCTACGACGCCGTCGTCTGCTACACCTGGTTCTGATAACACTCTTGTAGGTGTAGGAGCTGGTAACCTGAATATGAGTGGAGCTAGTAACTTGTTTATCGGTAGGGGTACAGGTATATTAAATATGGCTGGAACCCAAAACGTTTTTCTTGGCGCTTCAGCAGGTAGTCAAAATTCATCTGGACAAAAAAACTCGTTTGTGGGATTTAGCTCAGGTTATAGTAATGCAACAGGAAATAGCAATACATTTCAGGGAGCTGAAAGTGGGTATTATAATTCTAGTGGGTTTAACAATTCGTTTATTGGTGCTAAATCGGGTTTTTTCAATACCCAAGGTAACAATAACTCATTTTTTGGCTCAGGTGCTGGATATTCCAATACGCAGGGAAATGACAATACCTTTATGGGGGCTGATGCGGGTGGAGGTAATACTACCGGAGTCGGGAATACATTTATCGGTTCATTTTCAGGCTCATCAAATGGTACAGCGGTACAGAATACGTTTTTAGGTGCTAATACAGGTACTGCAAGTACAGGTGTTGGTAACACTTTCCTAGGAGCTGAAGCTGGCAAGAACAACCAGTCTGGTGGCTATAATGTATTTATTGGTTTATCAGCAGGTCTAAATAATACAACAGGTTTAGGTAACTTGTTTTTAGGGCAACAGGCAGGTGTCAATAATAGGACGGGTAATTATAATCTGTTTATGGGTAATGGTTCTGGCAGTAATTTAACTACTGGTCTCGGCAATACGGCTGTTGGTGATGGTTCTAGCTTACTGACTACCAGTGGTGATCGTAATACTAGTATTGGTCAATATGCGGGTATAAGTAATCTTACAGGATCCTATAACGTATTCATTGGTTTTGGAGCTAATGTAAGCAATGGCGCAAGTAACCTTACGAACGCAAGTGCTATTGGAGCCAATGCGCAAGTAGCTATTTCCAACGCACTTATTCTCGGTAGTAATGCCAACGTTGGCATTGGTACATCGGCCCCTGCTGCAAAATTAGAGGTGGTGTCCAGTACTACGGGTACATCCGGATTGCGCTTAACGAACCTTACCAGTGCTGTCAGTACAACGGCCATGACAACCAAGTTTTTGACAGTAAATGCTACGGGCGATGTTATTCTGGCAACGTCTGGAGCCGCCAATGTACGAGCTGCGGCAGAGGTAGAGTCAATGTGGTCATCAGATGGGAAAAATATCCAAAATACGAATGCTGGAGGGGTTATTATCGGACCGGGGGTAGGTCAGACACCAGCCGGTTATCGGTTGTATGTCGCAGATGGCGTGTTGACGGAAAAAGTGAAAGTAGCGGTTAAAAGCTCCAACGACTGGTCGGACCGGGTATTTGAAAAAGGATATCACCTCCGGGGTTTAAATGAGGTAGAGACGTACATCAATCGCGAGAAACACCTGCCCGGCATACCGTCAGCCGAGGAAGTGGTGAAGGAAGGTGTAGATGTCGGCAAAATGCAGGCCAAACTACTTGAGAAGGTTGAAGAGCTTACCTTGTATGTTATTGAATTGAAAAAGCAGAATGAGGCTTTACAACAAAAGAGTACGCGACTGGAGAACCGGGTGAACAAATTACAGGCAAAAGCACGTAAGTAATATGAAAGTGATACTAGTAGTAGTAGGATGCTGTTTATCCTTACTTACGTTTGCCCAAACTATACCTCAATCGATGCGGGTTCTGGTAAGCTACGATAAAGGTGGTCAACATCTGGAACAGGCAGTAGAAACAATAGTTGCCGCTAACACAGTAGGTAAAACCAGTACAGTTGCTTACCAGGCAGGCCGCTCAATAACGTTGCTGCCCGGCTTTCAGGCTAGCCAGGGTAGCTTATTCACTGCTGATATTAAGCCTGTGACCAGCGGAGGTAACGAATTGTCGTTGCAGCTAAAAGCTTACCCAAATCCTTTCGATGAGTCGACAATGATTGATTATTATCTGCCGGCAGATGGGAAGGTAACAATTGTAATTACAGATGCGCAGGGAAAAGTCATTAGTCAGTTGATGAAGGATGAAAATCAGGCGGCAGGAAAACATCAGATTGAATGGAATTCTACGGCCTTAAAGGCTGGGATGTATATACCCGTTATTGAGCATAATCAAAAGAAAGCGGTAGGGAGGCTAGTGAAAAAATAGTTTTCGGCTTAATAAATCATTCAAAAAGAGACCCGTTAGTAGCAAACGGGTCTCTTTTTATGTAGGCTTCATTAGTTTTGTATTTCCGTTCCGGTAAAAAAACAAAGATCACTTCGTAGAAAGAGGCAAGCGCAATGGCCTGTTGTGCCCTTCTTCTTTACCTTATATCAACCGCTCGATGCCTATTTGCGAAAAGTCAAGCTTGTTTTACGTATTCTTTTTATTGACGATTGTTTCTTCTTCTCAGGCACAGCCGATCCGTAAGCCTACACGATACTCTGCCGAACTTGGTACGTATCTTTCTTCATCGACAGAAACGCCGTTCTGGTTACGAGCCAACCAATATGGTATTGTTCCCAATCAATCCCCTTCGGCAACGTTCCGGATGGGCCTTTACAGCGATTATGACGCAACAAGGCAAAGTACGGGCCAATGGCGTAAATCGAAGTACGACGTTGGATATGGCCTGAATGTTGTGGCAAATGCCAACCCAAACCAATTGCCGTATGAACGAAACGTATTGCTGCCCGAAGCCTACGTAAAAGTTAGACGGGGAATATGGGAAATCTACGCTGGGCGAAGACGTGAAAAGTTTGGGCTTGCCGATTCAACGTTATCGACGGGATCTTATGCCTGGTCGGGCAATGCCATGCCTGTGCCTAAAATTCAACTTTCTATTCCAACATTTGTACCAATTGGCTTTACAAAAGGATGGGTAGCTGTGCAGGGGACATTTGCACACGGCTATATGGATGGCAATGGGTACATCAAGAATGCCATGCTCCATCAGAAATCGCTGTATTTGCGTTTCGGCCGGGTGCAGGATGTGGTGCGTGTTTACGGGGGAATAAATCATCAGGCGGTGTGGGGTGGTAAAATTGCTGACCCCGCCAATATTCCGTCCAGTATTCAACATGATGGTAAATTGCCTGCGGGTTTTCGGAATTATCTATATGTTATATCAACCCTATACCCCCGGCAAACAGACACGAGTCAATACAATTACTTTGACTTAACCAACCGGGTGGGTAACCATCTTGGAACGGTGGATATGGCCGTTGAGTTTGATCTGGTGCGACATACCGTGTATTTTTACCGTCAGAATATATATGAGGATGGTTCCCTGTTTTACCTGATAAATATTGCCGATGGGCTCAATGGCCTGCGTATTCGCCGAAATAATGCAAAGGCAATTGTGCGCGATATTCTATTTGAGTTTTTAAATACGACCAGCCAGGGCGGACCGGAGTTCATTATTGATGACCCAAACAAAAGGGGTAAAGATGACTATTTTAATCATCAGCAGTTTCGTGATGGATGGGCCTATCGCCAGCATACACTAGGTACCCCTTTTATTCCGCCCGCATTGGGGCCGCAGGACCAGTACCCAACGGGTACGTTTACGGCCAATAACCGGGTATATGTGTTTCATACCGGAATCGCCGGAAGCTTCCCTTCGCACGGACGGGCGTTGTCCGGACCGCTGTCGTATCAGCTCAAGCTGTCGTTCAGCCGAAACCTGGGAACGTATAATAATCCTTTTCAAACCGTACGGGATCAGTTTTCGGGCTATGCCAGTGTGGCGGCACCTTTGTCTATTCTGGGAGGGGTACAGCTTTCGGCCAGCGTTGCAACCGACGCCGGAAGCCTGTATCAAAATAGTGTTGGAACTTACATCAGTTTACGAAAGGTATGGCAAAACAGACAGCCTGCCAATTGAGCTTAAAGTAAGTAATGGCATTTTGGATTTTTTTAAGCTGGCATTTCGCGCTAATTTGCGGTCCGGTTGGTGAACCGTAAGATAATATTCGCGTCAACACATCAACTGTATGCTTTAATTTAGCGTAGATAGTCAAAAAAGCCTTTGGGCAAAAAGAGTTGAGAGTAAATTTAGTAAGTATGAGGCACCGGTATTCCATACTATTTTTTCCGCTTCATGTAATCGTTGATTTCCTGAGCCTGAATGCAGCCTTTGTTGGGGCATACATTCTTAAATTCCAGGCCGTCGAACCGGTTGCAGAGCCCCCCTATGCGTCTCTTTGGGCAATATTTAATTTAGTGTGGTTTATTGAAATACTAATTCTCAAGCCTTATATCTTTCCCCGTCAACTCTTTAAAGCAGACCATCTAATAAAAAAATTATTAATTCTGATGGCTATTCACATGGCTGTCATTTCTATTTACTGGGTAGCAGTAAAGGGCTACTATTTTTCGCGCGAGCATCTACTCATTACCTACCTCTTATTTACCGGTCTGGCCGTGGTGTTTCGGTTGGGGGGATTGGTTTTTTTGAAAGAATACCGGGCCAGAGGGTATAATAATCGTCGGTACGTAATTGTTGGTTATGGAAAGTTAGCCGTATCCATCCAACGATTTTACGAGGCTCATCCCGAGATGGGATTTCGTTTCCATGGTTATTTTGATGAGCCATCAATCGAAAATAAGCATTTAATCAGGGGAAGTTATGACGACTTACCCGCACATATTCAGTTGGAAGGGATTGATTGTGTATACTGCTGCATGCCCTACATTGATAATAATCGGTTAAAAACGATTGTTGAAGAAGCTGAGTCGGTCGATTACCAGGTAAAGTTACTGGTCGACTTTCGGGGATTTATGGCGCGCGGTGCATCTGTCGAATACCATGATTTCCTGCCGGTACTCAATGTGTCCTCGCAGATGCTGGCCAATTTTCAGGTAAATACGCTCAAGAGGTTATTTGATATTCTGTTCTCTCTGGCTGCGCTGGGATTAGGCATGCCCATGCTACTCATTTTGGCAGCCATAACCAAGCTTACATCGTCCGGCCCGATTTTTTATGCCCAGGAGCGTATTGGGCAGGGCGGTAAACCATTTAAGATTTTTAAGTTCCGAAGTATGTATGTCGATTCGGAACGGTCGGGACCGGTGCTGTCGGGTGGTTTGCTCGATGACCGCATTACGCCCTGGGGGCGGTTTATGCGCAAGACCCGGCTCGATGAAATGCCCCAGTTTTACAATGTTCTGATTGGGGACATGTCTGTGGTAGGTCCCCGACCGGAACGCCAGTACTTTATTGATCAGATTGTCGAAATCGCCCCTGAATACCGGTCTTTACTAAAAGTGAAGCCGGGGATTACGTCTATTGGGCAGATAAAATACGGCTATGCGGCCAATATTGATGAAATGGTACAACGATTACGATACGATCTGCTGTATCCACGACGTCGCTCTTTTCTGTTCGACATGTGGATCATCGCCCAAACACTTCGGGTAATGGCCCAGGGCCGTGGTAAGTAATGGCTAGTGTTTGACCAGGAGTATAACCGGCCTGTTTTCTATGAGATTTTTCTTGGTATGGATTGCGTATGGAGCATTTGTTTGCTTTGGAAGTGAGTTAGTCTATGGACAACGTATTAATCAGTACCAGCTCGAAGTAGGTGGACTAGGTTCGTCCGATCAGACACCCTTCTGGTTGCGTGCCAATCAGTATGGTACAGTTCCATTAACGAACCCGGCTCTACGACTCAATGCTGGCATTCAGGCTGGGTACCGCCCCGCTGATAGTACGGGCCATCGGCCAAAAGTCGATTGGGGGTATGGAATCAATGTAGTCGGCAACTTAGGTTCGACAAGCCAGTTTCTTCTTCCCGAAGCGTACATTAAAGGGCGTATTGGAGCATTTGAACTCTACGCAGGTCGACGCAAAGAAATTATTGGCCTTGTCGATACGCTGCTGACGAGTGGGTCATACATCTGGTCGGGTAATGCGCTGCCTTTCCCAAAAATCCAACTGGCTATTCCCGTTTTTACTCCTATTCCCCTCACTGGAGGAGTCATTTCGGTTATGGGTACTTTCTCGCATGGCTGGTTCGAAAATGGCGATCGACTAGTAAAGGATTCTTACCTCCATCAATCTTCGTTTTATGGCCGTTTGGGTAAGCCGTCCTGGCGGGTTCGTTTGTATGGTGGCTTCAATCACCAGGTCATGTGGGCAGGCCATTCGGATTACCTGGACCCTACTGTAGCCACAAACGGCAAACTTCCCTCGAATATCAAGTACTTTCCGGCGGTCGTATTAGGCACCCGAAATCCATATCCTGACGATAAGGCCATCCAGACAATCAGTCATTTTGAAGAAAATCGGATTGGTAATCATTTGGGTTCTGTCGACTTTGCTGTTGAAGTAAATCTGAACCGCTGGAATTTGTTTGCCTATCGTCAATTCATGTACGATGATGGCTCCCTGTTTTATGGTACCAATCTGGACGATGGGCTGAACGGCTTACGCATTCGAAATAAAGATCAGCCGACGGGGGCTGCTCTTTTCGTAAGGCAAATTACTCTTGAATACATGTTTACCGGCAGTCAGGGTGGTGATTTGTTCATTCTTGAAAATCCGCAAAAACGGGGACGGGACGATTATTTCACCAACAGCCAGTACCAGGATGGCTGGACGTATTTCGGCCGTACAATTGGCACCCCGTTTATTACACCCCTAAGTGAGGTACGGCCCTCGTTACCGTCCCGCTTCGGTATTGCCAACAACCGGGTGAGTCTTTTTCACCTTGGGTTGAGTGCGTTGGTGCTGAATAAAGTGGATATCACTACCCGGTTGTCTTTCAGTCGAAATGCGGGCTCTTATCCAATACCTTATTTGACGATTCCGGCTCAGTTTTCCGGTTTACTTACCGCGTCCGTCCCTACGAATCTATTGGGAGGAACCACCCTGAATGGGTCAGTCGCAGTTGATACGGGTGAGTTATTGCCCAATAGTGTAGGGGCATATATAGCCATACGAAAGACGGGGTTGCTTGGTGGGAGTCGGCGGGCATCCGTCTCGCCCCGTAGAGCCTACTGATGGGCATTTGGTGTTTAAATGGACTGGTCGTAAACTTTCAGGCAATTTTAATCTACCGCTGAAAACGGTATAGCCGCAACGACTATTTTTGTCAGAACTTGAATTGTATAGTATAGTAGCGTAAACATGTGGGTTTGGATGGTGCGGATAAATAAATTTTTAAATTGGTTTAGCATTGTTGTCTTAGTTGGATTAGGGGTGTCCTGTGGGCAAAACCAAACTAATCTTAAGCAGTCAGCACGGGCGTTGCGGAATTGTGCCGATGAGCAAATTCTCACAGAAGCCCAACAGACGGCCATTCGACAGCAAATTAATGCCGATGAAAAGTCCCGTCAGATTGCTGAAATTTTCCGGCAGAAAGTACGGGGTGGCCTGAACGGGAATGTATTGGTGGCGCAAAAGGGCATGGTTCTCTATAAGAATTGCTTTGGTCTGGGCCATTTTGAACGAAGCCAGCGCGATACACTGGTCGAAGATTCCAAATTCCAGCTGGCATCGCTGTCAAAGACGTTTACGGCCGTTGGTACGCTAAAGCTGATCGAAGCCGGAAAGCTTACGTTTGAGGATACTATCCAGAAATTTTACCCCGATTTTCCGTATCACGGCATTTCCATTCGCGAACTGCTCAGCCACCGCAGTGGTCTGCCCAACTACCAGTACGCCTTCGACGACAGCATGAAGGTGAATTTCTACAAAAAAGAAAAACCTTATCCGACCAACGCAACGATTATGCACTGGTTTGCTACGGTTAAGCCAACTCCCAGGCCCTATAACATTCCCGGTCGAGGGTTTAGCTACAGCAATACCAACTACATGGTGCTGGCTTCCATTATCGAGAAGGTGACCGGTCAAACCTACGAGACCTTTATTCACAAGAACATATTCGAGCCACTGGGTATGCACCAGACGTTCGTGGCCACGACAAAAAACGACTCCATCAACCACCATCGAACGGCCGGTTATCAATGGAATCGGCGTATTCCCAAAGACTATTACGACGATGTTGTGGGCGACAAAGGAATTTATTCAACCACGGGCGACTTGTTCCGCTGGTACCGGGCATTGAACGCCGATTGCCTGTTACCCAAAAAGATGCTCGCCGAAGCGTTTATTCCCCGAAGTTTCGAACGGAAAGGGGCAAAGAATTACGGATATGGTTTCCGAATGATGCTGAATGATACCAAGCAGCCGGAGTATATTTATCATTCGGGCTGGTGGAAGGGTTACAATACCATGTTCTGGTTCAGCCCAAAAGATGAGTATGTAATTATTATTCTGGGTAATCGGTACAATACAACCGTATACCGGGTCAAAGAACTGATCGATGTCCTTCACGGCGGAGCCAACAGCAAGGTTTCGTCCGAAGAGAGCGAGGTAGAAATATGAGTAGAGCCGACCTAACGGTCGGCTTTTTGCGATTTATGTCTAACCCGGCTCTGGGAGCCATACCATTTTTATGCGTTTCGTACTGCTTTGTATGCTTTCGGCCACTCTACTACCCCAGCTTGTCCTGTCGCAGGATATTGTCAAACTTTGGCCCGACGGTGCCATTCCCAATGCCATAGCTGGTGCACAGCTAACCGAAAAATCAGAAACGGACGCCAATGGTATTCTCCGGATCAGTAATGTCTCGGTGCCTACATTAACGGTTTTTCTGCCACCCAAAGAGAAAGCGACCGGCGCAGCCGTCATGATTTGTCCCGGCGGTGGGTACGGAATCCTGGCAGCCAGTCATGAAGGATCAGACATTGCCAAATGGTTCAATGAAATGGGCGTTGCGGCCTTCGTACTGAAATACCGGCTTCCCAATCCGGCTATTATGACCAACCAGCAGGAGGTTCCTTTGCTCGACGCTATGCAGGGAATGACACTGATTCGGCAGAATGCATCGAAGTATAATATCGACCTGAATAAGATTGGGGTTATGGGTTTTTCGGCGGGCGGGCATTTGGCGTCTACGCTCGCCACCCATTACGACAAGGGACCTAAAGCCAGCAAACAGGCAAAGCCGAATTTCGCGATTCTGTTGTACCCGGTCATCACATTTGGCGAGAAAGCACACGCAGGTTCCCGCAATAACCTGTTAGGAAAGGCCTCGTCGCCCGAACTGATCGCCTATTACTCCAACGAGCTACAGGTGAGCAGCAAAACGCCCCCAACGTTTCTGGTTCATGCGGAAGATGATAAAGCCGTTCCTGTTGAAAACAGTATTAACTTTTACCTGGCCTGCCTGAAAAACGGCGTTCCGGCCGAAATGCATTTGTACCCAACCGGTGGTCATGGCTTTGGCATGCGCACGGCAAAATTCGGCTCACTCAATATGTGGCCCGACGCCTGCAAAGCCTGGCTGATGAATCTGGGTAGTGCGAAATAAAAAAATCAACCACAGAGCGGTACACGTTGTGTCGCAACGGCGCACCGCTCTGTGGTTGAAAAAAAATTGTTTAACGTGAATAACGGTATATTTTGTTTGGTCATCAGGCTATCAACTACCTGTTCGGTGGCTGGTGTCAGGTCAAATCGAGTGTATACATCTTTGGCCTGGGCCAAGTAGCCCTCTATAAGGGCGGCCTGTCAATAGTTAATCGAGCTTCGGCCTTAGCTGAAGCGCCGTAGGTGCGACCTGCTCTTGTTCATGGAGGGTCGCACCTACGGCGCTTTATGGAAATTTACCCTTACTTTTCTATTGACAGGTCGCCCCTAACAGGGCTTTTTGGTGAGAAAGAAGAAGTGTAGGCATTATGGGGTTATAGTTTCCACACCACACTTAACCCTGTTATTTACTTACATAGAGGGTAAATTCTGCCAAAGGCGATAGTAACAGAAAGTCCTGTTCTTACTTCTCATTAAGAATCAGCGGGACATTTCCTCGTCCGCCCATGATGACGATCTTGGCGTTTGGCGATGCCGCCAGTTCCCGTTGTGCTTTGATCTGCTCGTACTGCAATTGCTTGTCGCTTAGACCCGTAGACAGAATCTTTTGGTAGTCGGCAATGCCCTGGGCTTCTACCCGTTTCCGCTCAGCTTCCTGTTTTTCTTTTTGCAGGACGAATTGCATTTTCTGAGCGTCCTGTTCGGCATTGATTTTCGACTCGATAGATTTCTTGACAGATGCGGGCAGGTCAATATTTCGAATCAGCAATTGCTCCAGCATAAGCCCTCGTTTCTGAAAATCGGCTTCAATCGTCTTATAAATACGAGCCTGAAATTCATCGCGCCGGGTTGAGTATAGAGCAACCGCATCGTAATAAACAGCGTTGTCGCGAATACGGGTACGGGTAATGGGACGGACAACCTTGTCGGTATAATCTGTACCAATTTGACTGTAAATTTTTGGCGCATCGGCGGCTACTACTCTATACAATACGGTTAGATCAATAACCACTTCCAGGCCATCGGCTGTGAGTACACGAATGGCGTCATCGCCCTCTTTCTGACCCTCGCCATGTGAAGCCGACATAGTATAATTCTGTGTCTGTAAATTAAATTCTGTTATTGTTGCCAGCGGGTTCACGAAGTTCAGGCCAGAACTCAGCGTTCGGTCGCTTACATTACCAAAGAGCGAGATAACACCTACCTGCCCGGCGTCAATTTGGCGTATACTCGATGTAAGAAAGCCAAGTACCATTAAAATAACGCCAACTACTTTGGCGGGTCTTGAATAGCGTGAAAATGTTAATGCAGGGGTATTGATCGCAAATCCGGCGATGAGCACCAGAATGCCAAGGGTGATAAAAAACATAGCTTTAGGGTAAGACAAGGCGACGATCTGCGAAAAGAGCAGAAGAGTGGCCGGGTGAAGAGATTGTAAAAAAATACGGTGTAATTGGAGGGGCAACCTACCGGCGCTGTGGCGGAGTCATATACAGTTTGGAGTCTTAAGACGAGCCAAACGTAGGTGATAATCAGCTTGTAAAAAAGTAAAGCGGGAAGAACGGGCGGGGGATATGCCAGTCGGTTGAGAGGCAGGATGACCAATAATCAGGGACACAAAAAAAGGCATCCGGTAGACTACCAGATGCCTTTCTTAACCACACTATTAACCCTTCAGTAGATTAGCGTGAAGTTTTCGTACTTTTCTTCTTGTCTTTAGCCGCAGGTGCAGGAGCCGGTGTGGCTGCTGTTTCAGCTGCAGCGCCAGCCGCTACAACTTCGCCTTTCAGGTACAGCACCGCTTGGCCTGCTTCAGCGTTGCTTGTTACCGTTACCGATTTGTTGAATGGACCGGCAGCAGCAGCATTGTAGGTTGCGGAAATCGATCCCGTTTTGCCCGGCATGATTGGCTCACGTGAGAAACTTGGTTTCGTGCAACCGCAGGAAGCTTGAGCGTCGTTAATAACGACTGGGTCGGTACCTGTGTTTTTGAACTCAAATACGTGCGTAACCGGCTTACCTTGCTCAACTTTGCCGAAATCGTGGGTTTCTTTCGCAAATTTCAGAACCCCTTTCTGGGCGTAGCTAACTGCGACAAACACAAACAAAGCTACGAAAAGTGAAAAAATCTTTTTCATTGGACTAGACGGAATTATGGTTTGGTTTTAAAATACTAAGCCTTATAATCAGCACCTATAGCAAACTGTTTGCCAAACACGCTGTTGATTTCATTCGGTCAACAAATAAACTCAAAAAATCGTTTTTTTGAAAGCTGACTTGTTTTGCCTTACTTTTACTTTCACTTGGTAACTGGCTTATTTTTCAGGCCAGCTACTTCATCGATAAATTGATTGTTAGACGATTTCAATCCGTAGCTCTGTTGTGATAGCAAACGAACAACTCCGCTCGACTGATATTATAAGTCGCGAAAAAATCCTGTCAGATTACCTATTGGCTTGCGAAAGCCGACAGGTGAGCTTGTTGGGTCGGCGTGATGTGATGGGAGGAAGGGCTAAATTCGGCATATTTGGCGATGGGAAAGAGCTGGCACAATTGGCAGTGGCTAGTGCTTTTAATCGGGGCGATTTTCGTTCCGGCTATTACCGGGACCAAACGTTCGTGGCCGCTTTGGGAGAGCTACGCTGGACGGAGTTTTTTGCGCAACTCTATGCCCACACCGATCTGGAGGCCGAGCCCAATACCGCAGGCCGGTCAATGAATGGACACTTCGCTACCCGCTGGCTCGATGAACAGGGGTTGTGGCGGAACCAAACCGAACTCTATAATTCTGTCTGTGATATTGCACCAACAGCCGGGCAGGTGCCCCGCTCGCTTGGGCTGGCCTATGCCTCCAAACTTTTTCGTAATAATCCTGAACTAGGCGACCTGACTACTTTTTCGCACAATGGTAACGAAATCGTTTTCTCGACCATTGGCGATGCATCTACCTCCCAGGGAATGTTCTGGGAAGCCATGAATGCCGCTGGTGTGTTGCAGGTGCCGCTCCTGATGTCTGTATGGGACGATGGTTACGGTATATCTGTACCGGTTGAATACCAGACAATTAAGGGGAGTATTTCAAAAGCTCTGGCTGGTTTTCAGCGCGACAGCGATGATAAAGGCATGGAGATATTCACCGTAAAAGGGTGGGATTATCCGGCATTGCTGGAAACCTACCAGCAGGCCGCTCATATTTGCCGGACAGAGCATGTTCCCGTACTGGTTCATGTACAGGAACTTACCCAGCCACAGGGCCACTCGACCTCGGGCTCGCATGAACGGTATAAATCGAAGCAGCGCCTTGCCTGGGAAGCAGAACATGACTGCAACGTACTGTTCCGGCGGTGGATTCTGGAAAATGGGTATGCTACCAGCGAAGAACTCGAAGCCATTGAAGCGGAAGCCAAACAAACCGCCAAAAAAGCACGGATTGATGCCTGGGATGCGTATCAGGCATCTATGAAAGGGGACTTTACGGAAGCCCTCGATCTGCTTCAGCTAACGGCCCGCCACCACCCGAAAGCGGCCGAATTAATGGCGATTCGGGAAGAACTTCGGAAAACCTTCTCGCCCGTACGTCGGGATGCGGTGTCGGCCATTCGAAAAGCACTTCGCCTGTTACGGGCCGATACCGGTGCTGGGCGGCAACGCCTGAAAGCCTGGCTCGACCGGACAAATACCGAAAACGCCGATCGGTTTAGCTCTCACCTTTACAGCCAGTCGCCCGATTCGCCAATGCTGGTACAGGCCGTCCCTGCGCAGTATGACGAGGAAGGTACCGTACTCGACGGGTATCAGTTGCTTCAGCATTATTTCGACGGCTTGTTCAGCCGCGACCCGCGCGTTGTGGCGCTGGGTGAAGATGTTGGCCACATTGGCGATGTGAATCAGGGTTTTGCGGGCTTGCAGGAAAAGTTCGGCGAGATACGCATTACCGATACGGGCATTCGCGAGACTACCATTATCGGGCAGGGAATCGGCATGGCTATGCGCGGACTTCGGCCCATTGTTGAAATTCAGTATTTCGACTACGTTTATTATACGCTGGCTACCCTGACGGACGATCTGGCTACGCTGCAATACCGGACCAAAGGCGGGCAGAAAGCACCCCTTATTGTTCGGACGCGCGGCCACCGGCTGGAAGGCATCTGGCATTCGGGCTCGCCTATGGGCACGATGCTGAGTAGTTTGCGCGGCCTTCATGTGCTGGTACCCCGCAACATGACGCAGGCCGTTGGCTTTTACAACACCCTCATGAAAGGCGATGACCCCGCCCTGCTGATCGAGTCTCTGAACGGATACCGCCTGAAAGAGCAATTACCCACGAATCTGGATGAGTTCTGTGTGCCGCTGGGCGTACCGGAGGTATTACAGTCTGGTTCCGACGTGACGGTGGTTACCTATGGCTCCATGTGCCGGATTGTGCTGGAAGCCGCCGGACAACTGGCCGCTTTAGGTATCAGCGTGGAGGTGATCGACGTGCAAACCTTGTTGCCATTCGACGTGAATCACCAGATTGTCAAGTCAATTAAGAAAACAAACCGGGTTTTGTTCGCCGATGAAGACGTGCCCGGTGGCGCATCGGCCTACATGATGCAGCAGGTGATCGAAAGCCAGAATGCTTACCGCTACCTGGATTCGGCTCCGATGACCTTATCGGCCAAAGCCCACCGGCCTCCTTATGGCTCCGATGGAGATTATTTCTCTAAGCCAAACGTTGATGATGTAATCGAAACCGTTTACGCCATCATGAGCGAAGCCGAGCCAGAGCGGTTTCCAACCATTTAATTTTGAATGAGCGAATGATAGAATGAATGAATAACCCAAGTCAGGTTAACCTATTCACTCATTCTATCATTCGCTCATTCTATCATTGAGAAAATGTCATACTTCAAGGACATACAGTCGGGTATCCGGACAACGCTGAAGGGGCTGAGCCTGACGTTGAGGCACCTTCGGAACGCCACGAAACGACGAACGGCCGAAGGAATAGCCAGCGATTCGTACTTCGATTTGCAGAATGGCCTAGTTACGCTTCAGTATCCGTACGAACAATTGCCTATTCCCGACAACGGTCGCTACCGGCTTCGGAATGAAATTGAGGATTGCATCGTCTGCGATAAATGCGCCAAAGTCTGCCCCGTTGACTGCATTACCATTGATGCCATAAAAGCTACGGAAGAGGTTGGTCGGGCTTCCGATGGATCGCCGATACGCCTGTATGCGGCAAAATTTGACATTGATATGGCCAAGTGCTGCTATTGCGGCCTGTGTACGGTGGTATGCCCCACCGAGTGCCTGACAATGGACAAGAAATTCGATTACAGTGAATTCGAACTCGGTAAGCTGACCTATAATTTCTCGAACCTAACCCCCGAGCAGGCAGATGAAAAACGGACCTTGTACGAGCAGTTTCTTCGGGAGAAAGACGAGGCCAGGGCCGCTCAGGTAGCCGCCAAAGCCGCAGCCACTCCGGAAGCGGGCGCGAGTGCTCCGGCACCCAAACGGCCGGTATTCAAGCCAACGGCTAAACCCGCTGCTCCGCCAGCCGAACCGCATGAACCGGCTAATTCCGAAGGGTCATCCATTGAACATCCGCTCACCGATGCTACGCCGGATGAAATGCAGCAAATTGCCCAGGGTGGACTTGAAGCTGCGAAACGCCCTGTGTTCCGGCCTACCAAAAAGCCTGAGGTAAGCGTAACTGACGTGCCTGCCAACGACCTGCCCGCATCGCAGCCCACACTTGCCGATGTGCCGGAAACGCCGAAGCCCGCTGCCAAGCCGCCCGGTTTCCGGCCAACGATGAAGCCGCCCGTTACCAAACCGGCCGAGCCACTAGCGGAGCTTCAGCCAGAAGCTCCTGCACCGGCCGAAGCGCCCAAACCCAAACCGGCTTTCCGGCCAACGATGAAACCACCGGTTGCGAAAGCTGCCGAGCCGCAAGAAGACGTTCAGCCGGAGGCTGCTGCACCAGCGGTCGAAGCGCCGAAAAAGCCAGCTTTCCGGCCGACAATGAAACCGCCTACGGTTGCTAAAACGGAGCCGGATGCGCCACAGGCTCCTTCGCCCGAGCCCGAAGTCCCGAAGGCGAAACCGGCTTTCAAACCAACGATGAAGCCGCCTAAACCCGCCGAACCGGAATCATCGTCACCGGCAGAAACACCGAAACCGAAACCGGCCTTTCGACCAACGATGAAACCTGCGGTTGTTCCGCAGCCCCCCGTGGAGGAAAGTCCGGCCCCGTTACCAGCACCTGAACTAAAGGCGGAGGAGCCGACGATACCGGATAGCGAACCAGTCAAGCCGAAGCCAGCCGCCTTTCGACCAACGATGAAGCCCCGGCCCAAAGCCGACGACGCATCGGATACTCCTTCTCAATCAGACCAATAAAACCAGTGGTTCAACTTGCCTTTTATTTTTTTGCTGCGTTGACATTAGGCGGTGCGTTGGCTGTTTTGCTGACGCGAAATGTGCTTTACGCGGCTTTTTTTCTATTGCTCACGCTCTTTGGTGTGGCCGGGTTGTTCGTTTTGGCCAGTGCCGATTTTCTGGCCATCGCGCAGATCATGATTTATGTTGGGGGCGTATTGGTGCTGGTAATTTTTGGCGTCATGCTTACGCACAAACCGGAACGTCCGGCGGATACGAACAGCCAGCAGCCTAACCGCATCATATCGGCGAGCCGATTTGCGAAGGGAGCCGGGTGGATTATTCCCGTTCTGGTTGTGGGGGCTTTGTTTGTTGCGTTACAAACGTTGCTGGCCCGGGCGAACTTCAGCCTGCTCGATCAACCGGCTGGCTGGCAGAATACGACACCCGTTATTGGTAAACAGCTCATGACAGAGTACGTCGTTCCCTTCGAGATTGCCGGAATTTTACTGCTGGCGTCTCTCGTTGGCGCTACATACCTGGCTGCTTCTCACACTAAACCCTCCCGACATGCAACCCGTTAACAGCCATCTGTTTTTACTGGTCGGGGCTGGTCTTTTCAGCATTGGGCTGGCCGTGGTGCTGCTTAAACGCCATGCTATCGTGGTGCTGATGGGTATCGAACTGATGCTCAATGCCGTTAATATCAACCTCGTTGCGTTCAGTCAATACGACCCTAACCGCTTGCAGGGGCAGATGTTGAGCTTATTCGTCATGGTCGTGGCCGCTGCTGAGTCGGCCGTTGCGCTGGCCATTGTGATGCAGGTTTATCGCCATTTCCGCACGGCGCAGTTGGATGAATTGAACGAACTGAAGCAGTGAACGATTTATTTGAGCCGATTATCGACGGTATTCTCAACGAAGGCTACGGCCTGATCGACAACTTTCTGACGACCGACGAAGTAGCCGCCCTGGCTTCCCGACTCCGTCAACGGCGCGAAGCGGGGCAATTTAAAGTGGCTGGTATCGGCAATCAGCAGGTAACTATTGAACAGACCATTCGGGGTGACGAAATACTGTGGCTGGATGAGGCCAGCGCTACCGCCGATGAAGCCGTTTTCCTGCAACGGATTGGCTCATTTGTGGATTATGTTAATCAAACATGTTACCTCGGCCTGCGGGATTACGAATTTCACTATGCGCTCTATCCGCCCGGCACGTTCTACAAACGCCATCTGGACCAGTTTCGCAGCGATTCCCGCCGGAAGCTATCCGTCATCTGCTACCTCAATACCGACTGGCAGGAGACCGATGGCGGGCAACTGGCGCTTTATCTGCCCGACGCAGAAAACAACGCCGAGCGTCAGGTTACAGTCGCACCGATTGGGGGGCGGCTGGTGTGTTTCGAGAGCGCCCGGCTTGAACACGAGGTACTGCCCGCCATCCGCGAACGCCTGAGCGTGACGGGCTGGTTAAAAACGAATTAGTAGACGTTTGTTTCCATAGAGCAGAATCGGGATATTTGCGGCCAATTCTGACGAACGACGAATGCCCGCCAACCCCTTCCAACTGCCTCACCTCTTAACGGCTATTATACTTCTGTTACCCTTTGCCGGGTTTCTGGTGTTGACAATGGCTAGTCGCCGGGTGGCGCAGCTCATCGCGGTTTTACTGACGGGGACGGGCCTGATGCTGTCTGTTTTACTAGCCCTGAACCTGCCCGAACAGGCGGTTGTGCTCCAAAGTGATTGGGCCGTTCTGTCCGGTGTTTCCTTCCCGGTTACGTTTCGGGCTGATGCGCTGGCGGTGTTGATGCTTCTGCTGGTGCACTTCGTCGCGTTGCTGGTACAAGTTTACTCCATTTCTTACCTGCACGATGAACCGAAGCTGCGTCGTTATTTCTCGTACTTACAGGTGTTTGTAGGCGCTATGCTGGGAATCATCCTCGCCGGAAATTTGCTGGTCATGTATGGCTTCTGGGAACTGGTAGGTCTGGCCTCTTACTTGCTCATCGGGTTTTACGCCGAACGCCCTGCCGCGTCTCAGGCTGCCAAGAAGGCGTTTCTGATGAACCGCGTGGGGGATATTGGTTTCCTGATTGGTATTTTCCTGACCTATTATTACTTCGACACGCTTGATTTTACGATTCTGGCCGACAAAGGGGCAGATAGTATTACGCCCACCATCCTTGGTCTTTGCTTATTTATGGGCTGCGTCGGTAAATCAGCGCAGTTTCCGCTGCTGACCTGGCTTCCCGATGCCATGGAAGGCCCCACACCGGTATCGGCCTTGCTTCATGCGGCCACGATGGTCGCTGCGGGTATCTTCCTGCTGGCGCGTGTTCACCCGCTGCTGTCGCCCGATGCGCTGGTTGTTATTACCGTTGTTGGTACCATAACCACACTCTGGGGAGGGTATTCGGCTGTTTTTCAAACCGACATCAAGAAAGTACTTGCCTTTTCAACGGTATCACAATTGGGGCTTATGGTGGTGGGGATGGGAACGGGGAATGTTACCGGGGCCATGTTCCATTTGCTGACCCACGCCTTTTTCAAAGCAGGTTTGTTCCTTAGTGCGGGGGCTATCATTCATGCCGTTCACAGCCAGGATATGCGGCAAATGGGCGGCTTGCGTAAGGTATTGCCAACAACATTTATTGCCTATACAATTTGTGCCGCAGCCTTATCCGGTTTACCATTTTTATCCGGCTTTCTTTCGAAAGAAGCCATTTTGGGCGGAGCGTTTGGCTGGGCCGAAGCGCAGGGTTCCGGTTTGGCCCTGAGTATACCCGTACTGGTACTGCTCTCCTCGGGTCTGACGGCTTTTTATATGGCCCGGCAATGGCGGCTGGTATTCTTTGGCACGTACCGAAGCGAAACAACGCTCTTGTCAGCAGCCCATGAACCCGGCTGGCTGATGCGTGGTCCAGTGGTGATCCTGGCGGTTTTGTCATTATGGGTCTGGTTCTCCATAAATCCATTATCCGGCTCAGGTGGCTGGTTTTTCCGGCTACTACCCCTGGCCGATGAACCTCATTTTTGGTGGCTGGCTCCCGTCTCTATTGCCCTCGTTTTACTGGGTGGATGGGCTGGCTTTCGATTACAGGAACCCAATGCAGATCGCTCTTACGTACAGCTTTCGGTTAATTACGGTTTTCTGGATCTCTTTTACGACCGACTCGCTATCCGGCCAACGGTTCGGCTGGCAACATTCCTTAACCGTACCGACCAGCGTGCGATCGACGGGGTTGTCAACGGAGCTGGTGTTGCTACCGTTGTGCTAGCGCATCTGACCAGTTTGCTGGACCGGGTGGGCGTGGATGGCCTGGTGAATGGTGCCGCCTGGCTGGCTGGCCGGTTGGGGCAGTTGACCCGGTCGGTGCAGAATGGTAGGGTGCAGTCGTACATTACGGCGGCTGTAATGGGATTGCTGGTAATACTTTGGTGGTTGCTTTAATATTACAGACCAGGCCATTGCCTGATCTCTGGTAAACACGGGCCAAACAGGAAGTTGGCCCAGCTAGCTATATGATTCTTTCGTTACTCATTTTTATTCCCTTAATCGGCTCGCTTGTGGTGGCGCTGCTGCCCGAACGTCAGACCGGTCTGTTTCGATGGATTGCACTGGCCGTAACGCTGGTCGAAGTAGTGCTGGCGGGCATGGCCTGGGCAGGGTTCGACAAAGCCGAAGCCGGGTATCAATTCCTCCAACAGGTCGATTGGATTACACTGCCGTTGGGGAATCTGGGCGTCGTGTCCATTGATTACCTGGTTGGGGTAGACGGGATCAGCCTGCCGCTGGTCGTCTTGTCGGCGGTGGTGATGCTCATCGGCGTAGTATCTTCCTGGCCCATGACGCACCGGCAGAAAGCGTATTATTCGCTTTATCTGCTACTCACGGGCACTATTATGGGCTGCTTCGTGGCGCTCGATTTCTTTCTGTTCTTCCTGTTTTTTGAGTTCATGCTTCTGCCAATGTACTTCCTGATCGGCTTGTGGGGCGGGCCACGGCGGGAGTACGCGTCCATCAAGTTCTTTCTTTATACGCTGCTAGGCTCGCTACTGATCTTGCTGGTCATGATTGCGCTGTATCTGTCCGTTATGGACCCGGTGAGCACAGCGGTCGTTGCCGGACTCGTTTCGGATTCATCGGCCGTAACGGATGACGTGATCCGCAGTATCCAGTCGTTTCTTCAGAACGGTCAGTTAAATACGTCGCAGGTGGTGCATACGTTCGATATGCGGTATCTGGCTGATGGTCGTAATTACCTGCCCAATACGTTCCTGAATCCCGCTACCGAGCCAATTGTTCTGGGCCTTCCGGCGCGAATGCTGGCCTTTTGGGCCATCTTTATTGGCTTTGCAATTAAATTACCCATCGTCCCGCTGCACACCTGGCTTCCCGATGCCCACGTAGAAGCGCCCACGCCCGTATCGGTCATTCTGGCCGGGGTACTTCTCAAAATCGGTGGTTACGGGTTTATCCGGATTGCCTGGGATTTCTTTCCCGATGGAGCCGCTCAGTACGCACAGGTACTGGCCGGGCTTGGAGTGTTGTCGATCGTGTACGGCGGCCTGAGCGCGCTGGCCCAGGCTGATCTCAAGAAGATGATCGCCTATTCATCGGTGTCGCACATGGGTTTTGTACTCTTAGGCGTGGCCTCGTTAACGGCCGAGGGTATCAACGGGGCAATTTATCAGATGGTAAGCCACGGCATTCTGTCGGCCATGCTCTTCCTGATTGTGGGCGTAGTATATGACCGTACCCATGACCGCCGGATCGAGTCGTACCGGGGCCTGCTGCAATTGATGCCGCAGTATGCTACCCTCACGGCAATCGCGTTCTTTGGTTCGCTGGGATTACCCGGTTTTTCGGGCTTTGTGGGCGAGTTGTTCACCCTGATGGGCAGCTTTCAGTCGGAGTGGCTGCCCGGCTGGTTCACGGCGGTGGCTACGCTGGGTATTCTGCTGGCTGCGGCTTACTTCCTCTGGACGTTTCAGCGAATGTTTTTTGGCGCACCCTGGCTTGGGCCTTTCGAAACGAAATCCGGTATCGAGCCTGTTATCGCCGATCTGACCCTTCGGGAAAAGTTAATGTTGATTCCGCTGGGAGCTATGGCGCTTGTATTGGGTCTATTTCCTAATCTGGTCTTCAACCTGACAAATGCTACCGTAACCCAGTGGCTGGTGAAGTTTGCCGTGGAGTAAAGTGGGTTGATTACTTACCTATTCTTAGGTCTGCCATGAGATCCAGGAACGCTAAACCGACTTCCCGTAGATAAGGATTATTATTTTTGGCGATCAGAGCCCAATGATAGAGTACTTCTTCCTTTTTATCCCGTAGGGAGTCATCAATGCGAATGTAATCGCTGGCTGCGAAATGCTCGTACCAACGATTGAATTTTCGCCAGCGGGCTTCATGCCGCCTGTCGGCTGTGTCACAGATGAAAATAGTAATCGTTAAACTACTCTTTTCGTAAAAGTCCTTAATGATGGCTGCTACCGTTGGGGCAATGAGCACATCGAGCGAGGGACGTCGGTCCGTTGGATTATCGGCTACTTTAATAACCAATTCGACAATTTCATCGGACAGCACAAAGCCCTCGCCGAATAGATAAGGCGTTGGCTTAAACAGAATTTCGTAAATGATTTGTTTCTGAGTAACGAAGAGGTAACTATTTTGGATGCCGCCAGCAAAATCGAAATTATAGCGGGACAACGGCGGTTCCTCTTCGCTCATTTTCTGCCTTGAGTTTAGCCACTGCTGCCTGAATCAGCGGGTCGGTGTGAAAATTATCAACGATGTCTTTTTCGGCTTGTCGCTTATCGTCGACTAAGCGCCTTATAATCCCCCAAGCGCGTTCGTGTCGGGCAAGTTCGGAAGGGGTCAGGACAGGCGCTGGTTGCTGGTTCGTTTCCATAGTAATAGCTTGACGTTCAGGCAAAGATAACGGTAATCATCGTAAAAACGATTAGACGTCCAGGCGGGTTCATTTTCCGTACTTCCGGTGTCGGACCGCCTGCCAGATGAACCCTACCAGCCCAACCAGTGCCAGCGGACCCAGCAGGTTGAGGAGTTGCCAGCCCGTTCGGTTGGCGTCGACTTTGATCTTGTCTAACGGACGAAGGGTAATTGTCCGGGCGCGGGCTGCAATCACTCCCGCCGGGTCGACCAGGTAGTCGATAGCGTTCAGCGCAAAGTCTTTGTTGCCAAATGTGTTGCGGGTGAAACGGTCGAAACCCAGCGGATAGGGCGCATTGCGTTTGTAATCCACATCGTTGACAATCAAATCGCCATCCGAGCAAATCAACACCCGCGACGCCACGCCCTCGGGCCGAAATCCATTGGCACGGGGATCGCCGGGTAAAATCCGGTTGGCGAACAGCGACTGAAAACGCCCTTCGAGCAGACAGCCGATGATTTTGGTTCCTTCGTTATACGTTTTGGGATCGGGCTGTTGCCGGGCTTCGTTGTACGAAATCAGGGCAGGGGCCTTGAGCACCTTTGTGTAGGGCGATGTTAGTAACAACGGTGTTTTCTGAATGCCGGGTGCCCGAACGGTATCGAGTGTACTGGTAAATCGGGCTAGTACGGCATCGAGGTTGCGTACAATGGGATTCCCGGAGGTGCCGAAGTTGTTGAGCAAGGGGTAAAACCGCCAGGGGAGGAGTTGAATGTTGGGTTTGTCGCCCAGGTTGCCCACGTTGAGCGGGATGGGCGCACAGTAGAAATCCTTCACCACATCCCGATTAAGCCGAACACCCCAGCGGAAAAATAAATCGTCGAGGTTCAGGCTGATGGGCTGAGCGTAGGTGCCTTCATTGCTGACGCTGTCGACGCGCTGCCCATCCACGAAAAACAAGGCTCGTCCGCCATTGACCACGTATTGATCAATCTTGAAAATCTCCTCTTCCGTAAAGGGTTTATCGGGCTTGGGCACCAGCATAACATCGAGCCCGGCAATGGGACCGGGTTTGCTCATATCAATGAAAAACAGGTCGTAGTTCTGCTGAACCGAGGCCAGTAAGTCGGCGAAGCGGGAGGGAGGTACCTGCGTATGGTCGTAAAGTAAACCAACACGACGGCGGTTTTCAGCCGTTTGAGTTAGCCTGCGTATAGTCGATGCCAGTTGAAATTCAACCCCTTCGTACGATTGATTAAGCTGTTCCTCCGGCGATGCGGTCTTGTTGCCTTTCAGAAAGAGAGCCGCCGTTTCCTGACCTTTGTAGGAGACGATAGCTCCCGGAAAGACTAGTTTTTCGGTTCGTTTGCCCGCTTCATTTGCAAATAGGTTGGTAGGCAGTAAACCCCGCTGTTGGAGTTTGTCAATGAGTTTATTCTTTTCCTCAGGATTAGTGATCTGATCCGGATCAATGAACCGGTAGGTAACTGTCTTCCCGGCACGGGCCTGAAACTCGTCCAGCGTTTCACGAACGGCATTTTCCAGCCGTTTGAATCCCGGCGGCAAATCGCCCGTCAGGTAAACGTCAACGTGAATGTCATCGGGTAAGTCGGTGAGGAGCATTTGCGTGGCGTCCGACAGGGTAAAGCGTTTTTCCTGCGTTAGATCGACTCGAAAAAACACGAATGCCGACAAAACATTGATGCCGATTAACGCGGCAATAAGCAGGAGTGTGCGCAACGAAGGGGATTTCATACGGGACTTTAACGAACAACGAAACTGAAATGGTCTTTCGGATAATGTAAGAAAGCCGGTTTCTCAGTTTTTAATTTAAGCGTTGCTCCGGAATAGCGGTCAGGTTAATTGTTTTCGCATCGTCCTGAGCTGTTTGCGGGGTATCCAGCTTGTCCGGTGCGATACCTAATTCTTTCATCAACCGGTACTGTTTCGCTTCCAGATAGGCAAGCCGGGACAGGATCTGGTTCATCCGGGCATCCTGTTCATCCTGCCGCTGAAGCAGGTAAGCCGTTTTTACTTCCAACTCATCAAGGCGTTGTTTATCGCGCTCAGTCATAATGGTTTCCGGTGAGAATTGACAGGCAAGATACGGATTTTAGTGAGTGAATAGTTAATGGTGATTAGTGATTAGGGTAATGGTTATTTAGTGAATAGCTGATGCCCGTTATATTCAATCAATTACTAATCACCAATAACCCAATCACCATTAATCAATTAAAAACCTCCCCGGTCGTAGAAGCTCCGGCGACGGCTGAGTTTAAGCTCTTGCAAAATGGACGACCGGGCGCGCAAATCGAACGAGTAGTTGCCCGACCGGAAGTTGTTGCCCGAATAAGGCGTCCAGTTAAACGCCATTTCCCAGCAGTGCAGATCCCGGTTGATACCGATTGTCGTCAGCGTCGGGCTTTTAAAGGCAAAATCATACCCCGTATTGACCGTTATTTTCCATTTGGGTGTCAGGCTCAAGTCGCCCGTTAAGGTCAGCGCCTGAATCACCTGCGACTGTTCCGGTGTCAACTTGGTCAGGCCGAAGGTGTAACTGACGTTCATGGACCAGGGGACGTTGAAGTCGACATACAGCTCCGGGTTGTTGTTGATCGCCTTGAGCGTCGCATCGGATGCATTCGGGCTGCTTTTCTTTTTGTCGGCCTGTTTTGGCGCAAATCGGGCACTAACGTAGGCCTGTAAATTCGTCATGCGCAGCAGGCCCTGCCCCGCCTGGAACGCATACAGACTAGGTACGCGAATATATTCCTGATTCGTGTAGTCCCGTATGGTCAGGATCGAAGGCGAATAGGAGAGCGGGGTTACGGTTGTTGTTGGGAAATAATACTGGGCAGTTCCACCATAAGCCCGGTACGCGTACGGATCGAAGGTAGACGAGAGATTGAAACTAATATTCTTGAAAACCTGCGTGTTGGCGCTCAGCGAGATCGGTGACAGTTTATAATCGGGGGCCAGCAGGTTATAACTGCCGTTTATGCTAAGGTTGTCGAAAATCGGTATCTTCTTGAACTCCTGCCCGGATGAATCGCTGCGGGTCCGTACTTTCATCTCCAGCTGGTTTACGATACCAAACGTGATGAACGCCGATTGTGTACTCGATGCGCTCCCGGCACTGCCGCCCAATCCCCGGAACACGGATAGCGTCCGGCGGTAGTCCGGCAAACCGGCCAGCGTACCCACGGCGGGTAGTACCTGAAACTGCCCAAAGGCCGGGTTCGTAAAATCAGGAACGTAACTGAACGATATAGACGGTGCCACCGTGTGCCGGATAGCCTCGATACGCTTGCTCCGGATGAAGAACGTGCCATAAAAGCGTGTGTTCATGCTGGCATTGACCGAGAAATTATAGGATGGGAAAAAGCCCTTCGTCGTATCGACCCGAACTGCATTCCGGTCGGCTACGTACTCATAACTAAGTTTTTTCGTGTAAATATCCCCCTGTATGGAAAAACCGGGCGTCAGGTTAATGTACCGCAGCAGCTTGACATTGGGCAGTGAAATAGGGATGCTGTACCGCGCCTGAACCACCCGGTTGTTCCAGATTCGGTTGGCGTTTTGCATACTAAACGCAATCAGGTTCGGGTCTGCTTCCACAATGCCGAATCGAATGTTGTTTGCCCGCCGGATACTATCTTCAATGCGCTGAAGGGTACTTACCGTGGCAATGTTGGATATAACCGCAAAGCCAAGCCCGGTGGTGTCAATCTGTCGGCGAATGGTGTTGCTCACCGTAATCGACCCGCTCACATCCAGGCCCACGCGGAAACTTTCGTACCAGCGCCCACTACCTCCCTTCAGGGCGAAGGGCGAAATCTGGTTGATGCCAAAGTTAAAATCCGAGGATACGTCGGTCTTGCCGTTTTCCCGAACCCCCGTTCGCTGGTTTACCTGACCAAACTGCTGGTTAACCCGGAAGTTAGCTCCCGCCCGTGCGTACTGCCCGAAACTGCGGCTGTACTGTACCGATGAACCCGCTACATTGGAAATATACTGGCTGGTATTATACGAATTGAACTGGTTGTAACTGTTGCTGCTCACATTCACATTGGCCGAGAAGCTGCCCCGACCGCGCGGAACTGGCGAGTGCGACCAGGTAAACGAAAAATCATTCCGGGGCGTCTGCGTCGTATCAACCCGGTCGCCGGAGCGGTTGCGGTTGAATTGCAGGTTCAGACTACCGCTGTAGCGATACCGTTTGCTGTAGGCCGACGAAAGGCCCAGCCCCCAGCTACCGCGCGAATAGATCTGACCTTTGAACTGCAACCCCAGGTTTTCGCTCACCGCCCAGTAATAGCCACCATCGCGCAGGTAAAAACCCCGCCCATTGGGTTCTTCGCCATACTGCGGCACAATAATACCCGACACCCCAATCTCTTTCCGTTTCGGAAAGGGGAAGAACCCAAACGGTAGCCCAATGGGTAGCGGAATCTGATTGATGACCAGATTGAACGGCCCGGCCACCACCTGCGTGTTGTGGATTACCTTTAGCTTGCTGGCGTTGATGTGGAAGTGCGGTGTGGCCAGATTACAGGTTGTGTAAATCGCTTTACCGATGTAGAGGTTGTCTTCATTGTCTTTCTTGACCGTCTGCCCCCGGATGTTGCCTTCACCCTGCTGGGTGATGACTCCCTGAATTCTTCCTTTTCGGGATTTGAAATTATAGCGAATCTCTTTGGCATCGTATTTCCCCTCGCCATCCTGGAAAATGGGGCGCCCAATCAGTTTCTTCGCCGTTGAATCATAACGGCCTATGGCATAGACCTCATTCGTTAGGTAATTCAGCCGGATATAGTCAGCTTTGAGCGAAATATCCCCGTAAACGACGCTGGCATCACCGAACAACTCGACCGTTCGACCATCTGCTGAATAGAACGTGGAGTCTTTTGACTGGTATTTAACCGTTGTCGCAAAGGAATCGGAGCTTTGCAGAGAATCTTTGGCAATCGAATCGCGCACGGCCATTTGCAGCGAATCGGCTTTAGCGGCTACTGCGCTTATAGCTGTTTGACTCTCCGGCCGAACAACGTTGGGCGATACCAGTCCGGGCTCAACAGATACCTGCTTTACGGACGCTTTCTGTTGGGCAAGGGCATCCTGTTGGCGTTGTTTAGCCGCACGGGCCCGCTTCCGGGCCGATAAACGAACAGGTGGCTGGGGAGTGTTTGCCTTAACGGCAACAATGCCTTTGCCGATCGCAATGCCGGTAACAGGCAGTAGGCCGGATCGGGTTTGCACCAGACGGATTGGTTTAGGCTGCAAAGACCGCAGGGAGTCGAGCCGAATCGGTGTAAGTTTTGCCGGGGCCGTTGTCGTAGCTACCCGTTTTGCCGGACGTAAACGAACTGTATCCCGGCTGGCAGGGCGAGCGATGGGCGATGGCAGTGGCTTACTTAGTCGCTTTGTATCGGTACCGAGCCGGTTGGGGGCTTGATAGGTATTATTGAGCTGGCGTTCCAGATCACTTTCCTGACCGGTTGCTGCCGGGCTTGGTTGTATAGTGGCGGTACCGGATGAAGGGCCAACGATAACCCGACCAGCGGGTTTCTTCTGGCCGGAGGCCGGGGCGGGCGTGCTATCGGTGACCGTCTCGAAGGTAGCATCAGGTACCCGCTGCGCTGGTGTTCCAGCGGGTGGTAAGCCGCCTTTAGATGGCTGCCGGGGCGTTTCTTTGCTCTGTCCCAACGCGGTCAACGTCCAGAGTAGACAGATAAGAAAGCACGATGCTTTTATCCATGTTGGTCGTATCAGCGAGGGCCGCAAAATAAAGTATGCTTTTTTCAGGATTATTAAAAAAATTATATTTGCCAAAAGGCCGTTAAGTCTATGGCTTACAAAGGTATTCACGAACAGTTATTCCGCTACCGCATTGAAACGTTTTTGGTCGTTAAAAATTATTAAATCAACCGGTATCCCTATTTCGGCAACATCTCCCGGAATAATGACAACAGCGGTCTTATTGATCCTGCCCTTGCTGGCCCTCACTACACCGGGAGGATTATTGCCTGGTGTAACGCAGGACACCATCCGTCGTGCCGGATCACAGGAGCTGGAAACGGCCCCCAACGACGGCCCAAACCAGGTACGAACGGTTGTGCTCGATGCTGGCCACGGCGGGAAAGACCCCGGTACACATGGTCGTTATGTAAAGGAAAAAACCGTTAATCTGGCGCTGATTCTTCAACTAGGACGGAAAATTAAGAATAAGCATCCAAATGTTCGGGTTATTTATACCCGGTCGTCCGATCACTTCGTCGATTTGATCGAGCGAGGGGCCATCGCCAATCGCAATCGGGCCGACTTATTCATTTCTATTCACTGCAATGCCAGTCCCTCCAGCAACCAGGTGTACGGGACAGAAACCTATACCCTGGGGTTGCACAGAACCCAGCGTAATCTGGATGTGGCTCGTCGGGAGAACGCGGTTATTTTACAGGAAAAAAATTATCAGCAAACCTATAAAGGCTTCGATCCCAACTCACCGCTGGCTACCATCATGCTGGCTAACTACCAGCATGCCTTTATGGGAAGTAGTATCAATTTTGCCGAAAAAATTGAACGGAGCTTTCGACACAATGCCGATCGGAAAAGCAACGGGGTTAAACAGGCTGGTTTTATCGTTCTCTGGAAAGCGACAATGCCCAGTGTTCTGATTGAATCAGGCTATTTAACGAACCCGGCCGAAGAAGATTACCTTCGGTCGGATGAGGGGCAGGACGAAATATCGACTGCTATTTATAAGGCTTTCCTGCAATATAAACAGGAAATAGAAGCCGGAGAGTAAACAAACGACCAGCTATCACACTACTCTTGCCTTTACCTTTGGCGCTTTTTCCAGTTTTTACGGGACAAACACAGACCAAAGTTGGTTATAGGATCAATCAACCGGATAGGTCCGTGAGCACAGACCGTCCCCCTTTATACACACATGAAAGTTTCCAAGGAAGTAAGAGTAGGGTTGTTGGCTGTCATCTCGCTGATGATGCTCTACTTTGGATTTAGGTTTTTGAAAGGCTCCGATTTCTTTTCCTCAACGCATAAATACCAGGTTATTTACAGTAATATTGATGGGCTGGTTGCTTCTAATCCAGTTAGCATCAATGGTTTAACGGTAGGTCAGGTCAAAAATATCGAGATTCTGCAAGACCAGAAAAACAAGCTGTTAGTGACGCTTGAAATTAAAAAAGGCATTGTTGTTACGCAGGGAACACGGGCTGTACTGGCCGACGACGGTCTGCTGGGTGGCAAACTGATCCGGCTGGGCATCAACTACGGTAAGCCGGAGCTTGCGGACGGTGGGATGCTGGTGGCGGCTAATGAGTCGGGCCTGTCGGCGCTGATTCGCGAAAAAACCCTGCCTGTTCTGAATAACGTTGATTCGCTGACCTACCAGCTCAACCGCGTCGTGTCGCAGTTCGACCAAACGGGCATTGTGCTCAATCAGACGCTCCGTAGCGCTAATGCAGCTGTGGGTACGCTTGATTTGACAATTGCCGAAAATCGGGCGGGACTTAAGGCAACGCTGGCCAATGTGAATAAACTGTCATCGTCATTGATCGAAACAGAAAAGCAACTCAAGCCCATTCTGGCTAAAGCGGATACTTTCGCTGACTCGCTCCAGGGACTTCAATTGAAACAGACTTTGGGGAGCGTCAACAAAACGGTCGACAACCTTCAAAAGATTCTGGGGGCGATCAACAAAGGCGAGGGGTCGCTGGGCAAACTAGCGTCGGACGAAGCCCTGTACCGCAACGTAAACGCCACGACGGCCAGTCTCGAAAAACTCCTGACCGATCTTCGGGAGAACCCAAAACGTTACGTGCATTTCTCAATTTTCGGTAAGAAAGATAAGCCTGCTCCTGCCACCGAAACGGCACCCATCAGTACAACCGGTATGACCAGCCGGGTGGATTCGACAAAATAGGAACGGGAAGAAAATTAGAAGGCGTGATTTTGTCAGAATGACAAAATCACGCCTTCTTTATGCGCTTACTTCCACTAATTAACGTGAATAATGGCCGCGTAGCGGCTTAATGTTTGTAGCAAAAGTAGCCCGTTGATTCAACGGGCTACTTTTGCTACAAACATATCGTGCCTACGGCACTTAAAGTCTTGGATTTCAATTGCTAGAGCCCTCATTTAAACTAGTTTACCAGCACAACCCCTTTCTCTTTCGCCATCTGGTTGATGCGCATGAGGTTGGTTTCGATCGTCATTTTCAGCTTTCCTAACTGAGCGTCCACTTCCTGCGTTAGTTTCCCCCGCACTTCTTCGCCCTGTTTCGTTGGGCGGAAGTCGCCCTGGGCCTGCTCGCTCATAAGGTGGGCCAGCCGGTTATTGAGCTTGATGCCGTAGTTGAGCGGGTCCTGAACGCTCATATTTTTGGTCTGGTGAATGTCGTTTTCGATGGTTTTAAGCTCATCTTCAAACTTTTTGATCACGTCGTTAATGTCCTTGTTCTTCTCGTCAGACCCCATCTTGTTTTTCAGGTACGTCAGGTCTTCCTTTATCTTGCGGAGACCAATAATCCCCTCATTTGCCTCCGTTACCTTGTTGCGGACCTTCATCAGGAAATCGAACTGAGCCTGGTAGTCTTCCGGCGTGGTTTTCAGGCGCGGGTCTTTGATGATCTCGAACGGTTGGGTCTGGGATTGGCCGTTTATCGTTAGTCTGACCTGGTATTTGCCCGGTACGGCTTTGGGGCCGAGGTTGGGCGAGCCATAGAACACCATGCCGGGAAAGGTCTTGTAGCCGGGATAGCGCATATCCCACACGAAGCGGTCGCCCCCGGATTTCACTTTCAATAAGTCTGCTTTTTCTTTGGCTTTGCTGCTGAACGAGCGAATTAGTGTCCCGTTGCTTTCCAGGATTTCCAGTTTGACCTCCGTGGCCGGGTCGGCTTTTTTGATAAAGTAATGAATCATCACGCCATTGGGGTGATTTTCGCCTTCCAGAGCCGCTTCCCGTTTGTCAGAACCAGCCATGCGGTAGGTGGCCATTGGCTGGTACAGAATAACATCTTTCGAAGCGACCTCGCTTTTGAGCTGGTGAAGTGGTGTCAGGTCGTCGATCAGCCAGAAACTACGGCCGTGCGTAGCGGCAATGAGGTTATCATTTTTAATGGCTAAATCATGAATAGGTACCGGCGGCAGATTGAGCTGGAGCTTAGACCAGCTTTCGGCATCGTCGAACGATACCCACACCCCCCGTTCGGTACCGGCATAAAGTAGCCCCTTGCGCTTGGGATCGGCCCGAACGACCCGCACAAACTCATCTTTCGGGATGCCTTTGGTCATTACCGTCCAGGTTTTGCCGTAATCCAGCGTTTTGTAAATGTAGGGCGTGTAATCGCCGAACTTGTATGACGTGGCCGCCACGTAAGCGCCCCCTTTCACGAAGGGATTGACCTCCACCGAGTTCATCATATTGTACTTTGGCGACGTGGGCGGGGTAACGTTTTTCCAGTTCTTGCCGCCATCCGTGGTCACATGTACCAGCCCGTCATCGGAACCCGTCCAGATTTCGCCTTCGGTGTAGGGCGACTCGGCAGCGGCAAACACGTTGGCGTAGTATTCGGCCCCGGTGTTGTCCTGCGTGATCGGCCCACCCGACGATTTGATGGTTTCGGGCTCTCCTCTCGATAAGTCGGGGCTGATCACTTCCCAGCTTTCGCCACCCGTGTAACTCACATGCAGGTGGTTCGAGCCAGCGTAGATTTTCTTCGGGTTGTGGGGGCTGAAAAAGACCGGGTAATTCCAGTTGAAACGGTATTTCATCGCGTCGGCACCGGAACCGGCGGGCAGGTCGGGGTAAATGTTCGTAGAGCGTTCCTGCCCGGTGGCAATGTCCTGCATGGTCATATACCCTTTGTAATCGCCACCGAAGACGACCTCACTGTTCAGCGGGTCGGGAGCCAGGTGGGCACTTTCGCCAATGGCCAGGGCTACCCAATCTTTTTCGGTAACGGATGTGCTGCCCGTCCGGTGGGAGATTCGAACGCTGGTGTTGTCCTGTTGGGCTCCGTAAATACGGTACGGAAAATGGTTATCGGTCGAAACGCGGTAGAACTGGGCGGTTGGCTGGTTGTGGTAGGTAGTCCAGTTGTTGCCGCCATCGGTCGAAATCTGAGCGCCCCCGTCATCGGCAATGGCCATGCGTTTGTTGTTGTTGGGGTCGATCCAGAGGTCGTGGTGGTCGCCGTGGGGCGCATTCTTCAGCTCGAAGGTTTTGCCGCCATCTTTCGACACGCCGTAACTGACGTTCATGACATACACAATATCTTCGTTTTGCGAGTCGGCGTAAATGCGGCAGTAGTACCAGGCCCGTTGCAGCAAGGCACGGTCCTGATTGATTTTGGTCCAGCTTTTCCCGGCATCGTCGGAGCGGTAAACACCACCGGCGTCCTTGTTCTCGATAATGGCCCAAACCCGGTTGGAGTTCTTCGGCGAAACAGTCACGCCAATAATGCCGTTGGTACCCGACGGCATGCCCGACTTATCCGACAGGTTTTCCCAGGTGTCGCCCCCGTCGGTGCTTTTCCACAGCTTGGAGTCGGGACCACCGCTATCCATTCGGTAACCGTTGCGCTTCATGTTCCAGGTGCTGGCATACATGATGCGTGGGTTGTTGGGGTCGAGGACCAGATCGGCGGCACCTGCCTGATCGTTGATATAAAGCACCTTTTTCCAGGTTTGACCGCCATCGGTGCTGCGGAAGATACCCCGCATTTCGTTGGGTTTCCACAGATTACCCATAGCCGCTACATAAACTACATCGGGATTTTTGGGATGGATACGAATACGGGCAATGTGTTTCGAGTCGGTCAGGCCAATGCGTTTCCAGCTTGTACCCGCATCCGTCGAGCGCCACATACCCGTGCCCGAAGCCACGTTATTGCGTAAGGTCTGCTCGCCTTCGCCCACATAAATGACATTGGGGTCACTTTCGGCAACGGCAACGGCGCCAATCGTTCCGCCAAAGTAATTATCGGTGATGCTTCCCCAGGTCTGTCCGCCATCGGTCGTGCGCCAGACGCCCCCGCCCACGGTGCCCATGTAATACAAGTTGGGGTTGTCTTTTACGCCCGTAACGGTGCAGGAGCGCCCGCCCCGAAACGGCCCCAGTTCGCGCCAGCGTAAGCCTTCATAGGTCGCTGGTTCAACGGCTGTCGTTGCCGGGGCTTTCGGCGATTGCCCTACGACGATCTGGCTAACGAGCAGCGTAAGAAAAAAGTAAAGGAAAGACTTCTGCATAGGAGAATAGAATTTTTAGCTTATCAACTGGCTGCAACTCGGCAAACGACTGATCTCTGTAATTTTATCAAACTTAATGAATGCTTGTAATTTTGTTTCAGTTTTGGTTTTTATTTCGCTATAAAATTTTGAAAAATCTTGGAATATCCAAATATGATTGTTTCGGTATAGCTATAAATAGCTAAGCTTGTTCTAACTAGTTTTGACGATTACATTTTTGGGATGACAACAACTCGCTTACTTTAGGGTTTTTCACTTGCCTAACATTGGTACACTTCGCCCGCATTCATGCAAATCCTCCTCGACGAACTTGCCCAGCGCACCACGAAAACCCGGCTTGGTGGCGGACAAAAGAAGATAGATGACCAACACAAAAAAGGGAAACTGACTGCCCGCGAACGCATCGCTTACCTGACCGATGAAGGGAGGCCGTTTGTCGAGATCGGTCTTTTTACCGGCGAGGGCATGTATGCCGAACATGGCGGTTGTCCGTCGGGTGGGGTGGTTGTGGGTGTTGGCTATGTGTCGGGGCGGCAATGTGTTATTGTCGCCAACGATGCCACGGTGAAAGCGGGTGCCTGGTTTCCGATTACGGCTAAGAAGAACCTTCGGGCGCAGGAAATTGCTATGGAGAATCAACTCCCCATTATCTACCTGGTCGACAGCGCGGGCGTGTATCTGCCCTTGCAGGACGAGGTATTTGCCGATAAAGAGCACTTTGGCCGGACGTTTCGGAACAATGCCCACCTTTCTGCAATGGGTGTTTTACAGGTGGCGGCCGTTATGGGCAGCTGCGTAGCCGGTGGGGCTTACCTGCCCATCATGTCCGACGAAGCGCTGATCGTGGAAGGGACCGGATCGATATTTCTGGCGGGTCCGTATCTGGTCAAAGCGTCGATTGGCGAAGATGTGGATGCCGAAACGCTGGGTGGGGCGGTTACGCACACCGATATTTCCGGCGTGATCGACAACCGCTACCCGGACGATAAAAGCTGTCTGGATGCCATCAAGCGTATTTTCGATAAAACGGGCCATCAACTAACCGCTGGCTTCGACCGGGTCGAACCGGCACTGCCCACTAAAAATCCCGCCGACATTTACCAGATCCTTCCTGCCGATCGGGTAAAGCCCTACGACATGCAGGAGATTGTGGATAGACTTGTGGATAACTCGGCCTTCGATGCGTATAAACCCGGTTATGGGCAGTCGCTGATTTGTGGTTATGCACGAATTGACGGCTGGGCGGTGGGTATCGTCGCCAATCAGCGAAAGGTGGTAAAAGCTAAAGGGAGGACGGGGCAACCAACAGAAATGCAGATGGGCGGGGTTATTTACGGCGATGCCGCCGACAAAGCCGCCCGGTTCATCATGAACTGCAATCAGAAACGGATTCCGCTGGTGTTTTTGCAAGACGTGTCGGGCTTTATGGTCGGCAGCCGGGCCGAGCAGGGAGGCATCATAAAAGACGGTGCCAAGATGGTTAGCGCGATGGCAAACTCGGTCGTGCCCAAATTTACGGTGGTGGTCGGCAATAGTTACGGGGCGGGTAATTACGCCATGTGCGGCAAAGCCTATGACCCCCGGCTGATGCTGGCCTGGCCAACGGCACAAATGGCCGTGATGAGTGGCGCATCGGCCGCTAAAACGTTGCTTCAGATTCAGGTGGCGGCTCAGAAAGCCAAGGGCCAGCCCATGACACCCGAAGAAGAACAGGCGCAACTGGACAAAATAACGGATCAGTACAACGCCCAGCTGTCGCCCTATTACGCAGCCGCCCGTTTGTGGGTCGACGCGGTCATCGACCCGCTCGATACCCGCAAAATTCTATCGGAAGGTATTTCGGCAGCTAATCATGCGCCCATCACGAAGCGGTTTTCGGTGGGCGTGATTCAGACGTAGTTTATGTAGGTACCAAACAGCCTCTGGCTGTTTGAGCCGAAGGCTAATTGGGTTCAGATTGCAACTCTCAAACAGCTAGAAGCTGTTTAGTACATGTTGGCCTCACTTACCCCGCAACGCCTTCACTTCATCGGCAGTTACGGCATCGGCCTTGTTGCCGAAGTTGCTTCGGATATAGGTGAGCACATCGGCAATTTGCGTGTCGTTCAGAAAGTCATGGGCGGGCATGGCGTTGTCGTACATATCGCCTTCAATTTCCTGCCCCTCCAGTCCTTTCAGCAGCACATTGATCAGTCGGGTCTTATCGCCCAGAACCCAGTCCGTTCCTCGTAAAGGCGGATTCAGATTGGGTACGCCGGAGCCGGTAGCCTGATGGCAGGTAAGACAGTTTTGTTCGTAAATAAGCTGTCCGGGCGTTTTCGTAGCTGCAACGGCTGGTTTGGCGGCTACTTTCGTCGCTGGTTTCTTTGTTTGAGCGATGGCACCGGAAAGCGAGAGGCAGAGGAATAACGTGGTGAGTAATTTCATTAGGGCAATGTTTTCTAAATAACCGGTTGGAGTATTGAATGGTTGTAAACGGTGCCGTCAAGCAGGGGCCTATTTACGCCATTTCAGCGTATTCAGCATGTGCATAATATCCTTGCGAATGTACTGAATAACGGGTTGCAGTGAATCGTTTTCAGTTGCCGTGTTAAAGTACAAGGCCCCGCGCAGAAAATGGGTTGTTGAGTCGGTCGTAACAAACTGCACCTGGCTGGGCACCTCACCCGCTAAATCAATGACACTGGCTTCCAGACCGGATTTCAACCGGATTTTACGCTGCTCGATGGCGTACGCTTTGATATTGTGTCGGGCTGCCAGTTTGTAGGCATCCTCAAGCATGGCCCGCAGTCGGTTCACGTCGTTGTTTACCGGTTTGTACGTCAATTGAACGCTGGCCTTGAACTGAGGATAGTGAATGAAAATCCAGTGCGGCTCCGATCGGGCGAAGGTATCGGGCAGAATTTTAGCAATTGAGTTGTATTCGAACTGGTACGGGTGCGTCGGGTCGATCAGTTTATAGTTAGGCGTAGGCAGATCAAAACGGGGGTAACCCTTTGGTTTCGGTACGTAATTTTCCGAAGCGTCGTTGCCACAGGCGGCTAAAACCAGTCCGGTCAGCAGAATGAGTGCGTATTTTATCACAGAGTATAGGTAGCCCGGACGGCCACGTCCGGGTAGCTAAAATCATGACTTTCTATCCCGGACGTGGCCGTCCGGGCTACATCTAAACGCAAAAGCCCGGCGGTTTCGTGCCGGGCTGTGCATAAAGAATATACCGATGTCAATTAAGCATTCACGTCTTCCAGCTCTTCTTTCATAACCGGCTGGCTCATCAGGGTAGCAAACCGGTTGATGTTGAAGGTAGGTTCAAACCAGACTTCGCCCATGACCGGGTGTTTTACCGGCACATCGGGGTTCTTGATTTCGTTCAGTAATACGCCCGTGTCGCCAGTGGTATGGCGTTTTACCTGCCGAATGGTATACATCTGGTCGCGTTTTGGCGTCTGTATGCCAAACTCAGCATAAAAGGCCAGCACGGGTGCCGGAAAATTGTCGTTTGTGCAAATAACTTCCATAGTTGTCTGAACCGGGATTTATCAGATTCAAAGGATTTTCTTGATTGCAGCAGAAACCTCCTGAAAATCCGAACGGATTTTGGTGGTTAACACTAATTTGATGACAAATGTCCTAAAATAGAACACAGATTTTTATGATAATTATGATTGACTACTGTGGAAACGACTATATGTAGCCGACCCTACCAAACATCCACGTAATCATATAGATCATAAAAATCTGTGTTCTATTGAGATCGGTCAGCCTTCAAACAGATTTCCCAACTGACCCAGCACGGAGCCGCCTTCTTTATGGCTTTGGGCACTGCCGGTCGATAGGCGCTGGACTAGTTTAGAGATTGGCATCGACTGAATCCAGACTTTACCGGAGCCGCGCAACGTAGCCAGAAACAGGCCTTCTCCACCAAAAACCATGCTGCGCAGGCCACCCGCCCGTTGAACATCGAAGTTGATGCTTGGCTCGAAACCCACGACACACCCTGTATCGACACGCAGGACTTCGTTGTTCAATGTTCTTTCGATGACCACACCACCGGCGTGAATAAAGGCCATACCGTCGCTTTGAACTTTTTCCAGGATAAAGCCTTCGCCACCGAACAAGCCCGCGCCTATTTTTTGATTAAAGTGAATGCTTAGTTTCGTGCCCAGAGCCGCGCAGAGGAAAGCATCTTTCTGAACGATAAGGGTATTCCCATACACATTCGCCATGTTGATCGGCATGATCGTGCCGGGGTAAGGAGCCGAAAAAGCGACTTTCCGCTTGCCAATTCCCCGGTTGGTGAAGTGCGTCATGAACAGCGACTCACCCATAACCATGCGCGAACCGGCCTGAAGGAGCTTGCCCAGAAATCCCTGGTCAGGCTGCGAGCCGTCGCCCATTTTGGTTTCGAAAGTGATGCCGTCTTCCATATAGAGCATCGAACCCGCTTCGGCAATAACGGTTTCGTTTGGGTCCAGTTCTATTTCAACGATCTGGATGTCTTCGCCAATAATCTTGTAGTCGATTTCGTGAGCGTACATAGTCAGTTTTGGTTAGCCTAAACGGGTAATAATGGGCGAAAACTAATGAATGGCACGCAGTTTACTGGTAAATTTTCTGACGAACGGCCCAAAAAAAGCCCGACCGGGCGTTTTAGCGGGTCGGGTTTTTAGCGTTGGTTGATGTCGTCGGGTAAATCGTTGTCCGTCTCATCGAAGAGGTGATCATCGTCGGATTCCTCGTCTTTCTGGTCTTCATCCGGCTCACCTTTCAGATTCAGATCGGTACGGTGACGAAGCTTCTTATCATCAACCGTTTTGTTCAGGAACTGATTGATCCGGTCAATGTCAAAACTCGTCGTGATTTCGCCGAATGAGTTTATCTGAATGTCGAAACCTTCGAGTTCTTTATGAACGCGGGGCTTATCATTCTCGTCGGGATTGGTTTTTTTCTTTGCCATGAGATTCGTGGTTTATGACAAACCTATAAGGTCTCAAAGACCGAAACCCCGGTTTGGCGTATAAGTTTAAAAAATTAAATGGATGCTGGTGTAAGTTGGCGCGGGTTTGAACCCGTGCCTTTTCATTTGGCAAGCATTCGCTTGCGTCAGTGAATACTGACTTTATAAAAAGGCACGGGTTCAAACCCGCGCCAGCTTACAACCATCAGTCTTACCCCAGCGTTGCCAGTGACTTCTCCAGACGCTTCACGGTTTCGTCTTTGCCAATGATTTCCATCGTCAGCATCAGGTCGGGACCAGCTCCGGAACCGGTGAGAGCTAGCCGCATGGCCTGCATGATTTTACCCTGCTTGATACCCGCCTGCTGCATGGCATTGCCAAGGGTGTGCTTAATGTTATCGGCTATGAAGTCACCAGCAAATGATTGCAGCGCATCCCGGAAAACGGCGACAGCCTTTTTGGCATCGTCGTTCCATTTGGCAGTTACGATAGCTTCGTCGTAGGTAGTTGGCGCGTTGAAGATCGTACCGGCTTCCGTGAAGATTTCGTGTGCGAAGTTGACGCGTCCCTTGAGCAGGGCCGTAATCTTCTCGGCTTTCTCCAAAGAACAGCTAAAACCAGCGGCTTCGGCCTGTTGCTGAACGGCGGGGGCCAGGTCGGCGTCGGGTTGCAGGCGAATGTACTGGTGGTTGAACCACTGCGCTTTCTGAATGTCGAAACGCGCTCCCGCTTTATGCACCTGTGCAATATCGAAGCTGGCGATCAACTCATCCATCGTAAACAGTTCCTGTTCTGTACCGGGGTTCCAGCCCAGCAGGGCCAGGAAGTTGATGGTGGCTTCGGGCAGGTAACCGTCTTCCCGGAATCCACGCGCCGTTACACCCGTGAATGGGTCGGTCCACTGGAGCGGAAAGATTGGGAAACCGCCGAGGTCGGCGTCGCGTTTGCTGAGTTTGCCATTGCCTTCGGGCTTGAGGAGCAGCGGCAGGTGAGCAAATTGCGGCATGGTATCTTCCCAACCCAGATAGCGGTACAGCAGCACGTGCAGCGGGGCCGAGGGCAACCACTCTTCACCCCGGATCACGTGCGTGATTTCCATCAGGTGATCGTCCACGATGTTGGCGAGGTGATAGGTCGGTAAGCCGTCAGATTTCAGCAACACTTTATCGTCAATGGCCGACGAATGCACATTTACCCAACCACGAATCATGTCGTTGAGCCGAACTTCTTCTTTGCGGGGTGTTTTCAGCCGGATCACAAACGGTTCGCCCGCGTCCATGCGTGCCCTTACGTCTTCGGGCTTCATGGTCAGAGAGTTGCGCATCTGCATCCGCGTGATGGCGTTGTATTGAGCTGCCGGGGCATTGGCTTCTTCGAGCCGCTTACGCATGGCATCCAGTTCTTCGGCTGTGTCGAAGGCGTAATAGGCTTTGCCTTCATTGACTAACCGCTGGGCTTCCTTCTGGTAAATTTCCCTGCGTTCCGACTGGCGGTAGGGCGCATGGGGGCCACCGGTACCCTGGCCTTCGTCGATTTCAATACCAACCCATTTTAAGGATTCCAGAATATACTCTTCGGCACCCGGTACGAAGCGATTCTGGTCGGTATCTTCGATACGCAGGAGCATTTTTCCGCCCATTTTCCGGGCAAACAAATAATTATAAAGCGCAGTACGCACTCCGCCAATGTGTAGCGGGCCGGTAGGGCTGGGCGCGAAACGAACGCGAACGGGTCTTGACATATAAGTATGAATGAGTGAATAAGTGAATGAAGGAATGAGTGAATGGCCTATTGACAGTATTCACTCATTCTTTCATTCGCTCATTCACTATTGAACGGCTATTACTGAAATTTCAACGTTAACATCTTTTGGTAGGCGGGCTACTTCTACGGTTTCGCGGGCAGGTGGGTTTTCGGTGAAAAACCGGCCGTAGATTTCATTGATGGCCGCGAAGTTATTCATGTCTTTTACGAAAATACTACTCTTGACCACGTTCGGGTAATCCATACCGGCGGCTTTTAAAATAGCCCCAATATTTTCCATTACCTTTTGCGTTTCGGCCTGAATATCGCCCTGGATAGACAGCTCGATAGCTACCTGGCCCGATACGAAGAGGGTTCCATTAATTTTAACAGCCTGACTGTATGGGCCGATGGGAGCCGGAGCGTCGTCGGTATAAACAATTTGTTTGCTCATGGTTTTTAATGATGAGTAGTCTACGCCAGGCAAATCATGTAATTACAGGAAAAATAACTGATTGTTGGCTGTAGGCTGACAAGTAAATTGGCTGCAAGTTATCACTAAACCCCCGGATGGCCGAAAATCGGACAAGCATCTTCGCAAAAACGAACTTCGGCACCGCAAAACCCCTTGATTAAATACAAATTATGGCTTTTTGGGATGATTTTTCAGGAAATGCATCAGCTGATGCCGAAACCCAGTTCGACCGACTTAAGAACCGGCTCTTTGGTCGGCTCGACGCCCGTAAACCGTACCGAATTATTTATTACCGAGGCTTCGGTAGCCCAACGGCCGTCTGGCTCACGGGGCGCGTATTGCGCCAGCGAGATTTAAGCACTCCCAGCGACCGGGATACATTCCTGCAAAACCTTCTGGCAACCTACCAACGCTTTGGCAGTCGAGAAGTGTCTGGCGTAACCGTACGTATTGAGGCTTTCGGGCAAACACACATGGCCGTAACGGATAAGGATGGCTTTTTTGAGGTGACCATCAACCCTCCCAATGATCTGCCACCGGGACGGGCCTGGTTTCCCGTTCGCTACTCGCTGGATGGCATTGAGCAACCCGCAACTGAACTAAGTGAAAGTAACCAGCCTGATGCGGCTCAGCCTGATGTGGCCCCGCCTGGTGCGGCCCAGCCAGTCGTAAAAGAGGGGTATTTGATGATTTCGCCCCCGTACAGTCGCTTTGGGGTTATTTCCGATATTGATGATACGGTACTTTTTACGGATGCGACCAATCTACTGCAAACCGCCAAACTCACGTTTCTCGGGAACGCCTATACCCGGCTGCCGTTTGAAGGAATAGCCGCTTTTTACCGGGCGTTGCAGAGTGGGCCGGTTACGACCTTGTTCAATCCAATTTATTTTGTGTCGAGCAGCCCCTGGAATCTGTACGATCTGCTGGTCGATTTTTTTCGTATTCAGGGCATTCCAAAAGGGCCAATTCTACTTCGTGAGTTGGAACTTAGCGCCAAACTGCTATCGTCTCAGGGGCATCATACGCACAAACTGTCCATGATTCGGAAAGTGCTGGACGTAAACCCGCAGCTGCCCTTTGTGCTCATCGGCGATAGTGGACAGCAGGATCCCGAAATCTATACGCAGGTGGTACGCGAAAATCCCGGCCGCATTCTGGCCATTTACATCCGCGATGTAACTCCCGATCAGCGCGACGAATCCATCCGCGAACTCATCCGAACCACCGAGGCCAGTAAAGTACCCATGCTGCTGGTTGCCGATACCGTTGCTGCTGCCGAACATGCCGCGTCATTAGGATTAATTGACCCCGACACGATCCCCGAAATCCGTGCTGACCGGCGCGCCGATAAGGAAAGTTGATTTTTTTGGCAATCGACGCAACCTGTTTGCCAAACCACCCGTATTGACGAACGAACCGGTTCAACTGTTCTTTTTCCATCTTTAAACACAGTTGATAACATGAAACGAATCGTTTACGTCAACCCATCCCTGGTTGCAGCACTTCTGTTGATCGTGGTCCTTTTTTCCTGTAAAGAAGAAAACCCGGCGGTTGTATCACCGGCTATTTCCCTGGCAACATCCTCTGTTGGCACTGTAATGACGGGCGAAGGGGGAAAAACGCTCTATTTTTACGCTGGTGATGTGGCCGGAGACGGCACCTGTACCGGAACCTGTAAAGACAACTGGCCCATTTTTTACAAAGAAGCGACGGATCTTACGCTGGGTACCGGTTTGAAAGTGAGTGATTTTGCTACAATTACGCGGGCCGATGGTAGTAAACAAACGACGTTTAAAGGCTGGCCGCTCTACTACTTTAAAAACGATGCCAAAGCTGGTGATGTCAGCGGTGATAAAGTAGGCAATGTATGGATGGCGGCCAAAACGAATTATACCGTGATGCTGGCTTCCCGACAACTGGTTGGTAATGATGGGAAAAACTATACATTTGACACTAAAGAGGGAATTGGTAATTCACTGTTTTTAGTCGATAGCGTTGGACGTACTTTATATGCATACGCTTTCGACAAGAAAAACGTAAATAAATACACAAAGGCGGATTTAAGTAATGATGCTACCTGGCCCATATTTGTGACGCCGTCCACGATTGGCGAAATCCCCTCAGTACTGGACAGAAATGACTTTAAAACGATTACAGCAGTAGGCAAAACACAGCTAACGTATAAAGGTTGGCCGCTCTATTATTTTGGACCGGATCAGGGCATCAGAGGTAAAACCTTAGGGGTAAGTGTACCAAGGCCGGGTGTCTGGCCAGTGGTGAATACAACGTCGTCCGTTGCTCTTGATTAAATGAGTACGAGCATTGGTTGGTGAGCAGCAGTTCCACCAACCGATTGCGTGCACAAAATAAGAGCCACCAGTTTACTGATTTGCTGTGAAGTCAATAGTACTATTTTCTAACGGGTTACTTTGTCCAACGCGCCTAACATACTTGCCTTGAATGACCTTCTGGCTGGCTGCTTACGCAACCAGCGGAAAAGTCAGGAGTTGCTCTATAAGCAATTCTATGGCTATGCTATGAGTGTTTGCCTACGGTACGCCCCCACTCGGGAGGGAGCGCTGGAAGTATTGAATGATGGGTTTTTGAAGGTATTTACCCGATTGGATCAGTACGATTCTACGCAGCCGTTTAAGGGGTGGCTTCGGCGAATTTTAATTAATGCGGCCATTGATCACTACCGACAGGAGGTGCGGCATCATAACCATGAGGCTGTAGAACAGGTTGAACAGACCATGGCGACCGAATCGGCCGATGCCTTTGGGCAGTTGGCTCACGAAGAGCTGATGGGCCTCATTCAACGGCTGTCACCGGCCTATCGGCTAGTATTTAATTTGTATGTTATGGATGGATTCACGCACGAGGAAATTGCCGGTCAACTCGGCATTTCCGTAGGCGCGTCGAAGTCGAACCTGGCCCGGGCACGGGAAAACCTGCGCACGTTACTAAAGCGCTTAAACAACGATGAGTATGTCAGAGCTAACCGATGACCAATTGGACGGGCTCTTCAGAAAGTCGGCTGAAGAGTTTGATCCACCGTTTGACCCGTCTGCCTGGCAGGATATGAAAAGCCGACTGGACGAGCACGATGGGACTGTGCCCGGTAAAACACCACTTTGGAAGAGTATTATTCGATGGGGGACCGTCATTTCTCTGCTTTTATTGTTGATGTTTGGTAGTTACTATACCTATAATAGCGTTACCAATGGTCGCGATTCCTCATCGGTCGTGGCCGTTGTGCTACCGCCAATAGATACCAATGCGCCATTGACTGCACCGATTCCGCCCACTCGGCAGCCATCGGCGAAGGGAAAAATTTCAGAAATAGACTCCGTGCAAGCCAACGCCAGATCGACGAGTGTCTCGGGGCCGTCGGTTGAGAAAGATGCTCAACCCGTTGCGCCGGAAACGGCGAAAACGCCGACAGCGTCCGTAGAAGCGAATGCAACGAAAGAGGAAAAGCCTGCGTACGAAGTAAGTGCCAGACGAACCGAAGCGGATCGTATAGAAGCCACCCCTAACCGGGCCATGCCTTCTGAGCGTATTCCAGTAACGACAGTTGGTGAAAAACTGGGTAAGCAACGCACTGCAAAACCAATGACTGAGTCGGTTTTCAAGGTAAAGCGGACTAAATCTGAGCGTGTTAACAACGGTGTACGTGCTACCATTGATAATGTAAACTACCCGAAGATGAGTTTAGGAGTATCATCGGTAACGAAACGCTCATCGGAACGAAATCGAAGATCGGTATCTGTTAGTCTTACAAACACCACTGAGGCTATTAACCAACCTAATGAAGTTCAAGCAGAAGCAGCCGGATTGTCAGTTATCAACGAATTGGCAATCCGGCCTGCAAACTGGCCTAAAGCGCTGCCATTTATCGGTCGGGATCTGGTCGTAGCTTCCCCGCCAGCTCCGGCCGAGCCGAGCGTAGTGCCAACGCCACCCGTAGAACGTGGATTTAGTGTTCGATTGGCCGTAGCGCCCGATTTGAGTTCGGTAGGGTTGAAAAACTTCACCCGGCCCGGTACAAACGTAGGTTTACTCCTGGAGTACCGGCTGGCTTCCCGCTGGAGTGTGCAGGCTGGACTTATTCAAAGTACGAAAATATACCAGGCGCTAGGGTCGGAATATAGGGCTCCTCAAGGCACCTGGAATAATGGAGGCACTATTGTTAAACCGCTTAGTATTGATGGGCAGTGTAACATGTTCGATATTCCGATCAACATTCGCTATGACGTGTTACTTCGCCCCCGGATGAGTGGATTGGCACCGAGCCGATGGTTTGTGTCCGGTGGTGTAACCAGCTATTATATTAAAAAAGAGGATTATGTGTATACTTATCCGCCCCACACGTATAATGTAAGAAAAGAAGCCAGCTATAGTACTGGCGGCTACGGCTTCAGTCAATTGAACCTATCTGTTGGCTACGAGCGGACATTAACAAAACGCTTGTCCTGGCAGGTAGAACCTTTCATCAAAATGCCACTGAAGGGTGTTGGGTTTTTCAAAATCGATTTGCTGAGTACCGGTACTTTTTTCTCAATTCGCTACAAACTTTAAAAGCACATCCCCGATTAAACCGGGCTGGCTGGTAATTATTGTTACTACACGAAATAAACCAAAGCACAACCAATGAAAAGCAATCCAACAGCCGACCAAATGAATCGTGGAGAATTCATCCGCAGCCTGGGTATGAGTAGTGCCGCCCTGATGGCGTTTTACTGCATGGGAACCACCCTAAGTTCCTGCTCGTCGAAGGGCAGCGATGATCCTACACCGTCAACGACCACACCGGTACCCAGCACGGGTATAACCGGTAATTCGGAGGTATCTAAAGGAGTTATTAACTTCACATTGAGCCTGGGCGACACAAATTTCAGTAAGCTTAAAACCGCCGGGCAGTATGTGTTGGTTGGTAGCCTGATCGTGGCCAGAACAGCCGCCGGGCAGTACGTTGCCCTGTCCAAAACGTGTACCCACGAAGGAACCGACGTGCAGTATCGGTCGACTCAGAATGATTTTTTCTGCACAAGTCATGGCTCCGAGTTCAGTACCACCGGTGCGGTAGAGGTAGGTCCAGCTGCCCGCCCGCTAACGCAGTACAAAACAGCCCTGAGTGCAGACGGAAACTCACTTACCGTTACGGTGTAACCAGCCTGATCACAAACGCAGACCAACTTCTGAAAACCGGACGACCCGGTTTTCAGACTAATTATTAACTGATAAATCGGATCGGATGAGATATGTTTGTTTTGCCCTGCTGATGTGGCTCGGGATAAGTCCCCTCTGTGCTCAGGATTCGACAGCCGTTCGGCGGGATACCGTTATTGCCCCCACTGCAACGGATGCTTCGGCGGATGACCTGCTGGCAGGTTTGAGCGACTCAACACAGTCGCAACCTGAACTGCTCCCCCATAAAATGATCTTTACGCAACGGGCATTCTGGGGACCCAAAGGCTTGCTGCGGTCGATGAATGTTGCGCCCCTCACGCCCGAAGGCCGTGCCCACGAATTGAAAGTTCGGCGGACGATGCTCATCGCGCACCAGATCGGCGGTTTCGTCACGCTGGCAGGGTTCATTGCGCAGGGGATCATTGGCGCAAAGCTTTATAACGCCAAAGGGCAGGATTATGTCGATACCAAAAAGTGGCATGAACGGTCGGCTACATTTATTAATGTCACTTACGGAACAACGCTTTTGCTTTCGCTAACGGCTCCTCCGCCGGTAGTGGGAGCCCGCAAGGGATTTACGTCCATTAAACTGCATAAATACCTGGCCATCGTTCACCTGACGGGGATGGTTGCCACCAACGTTCTGGCGGGCATGATTCAGGATAATTCATCGCTTAAACCCTATCACCGGGCGGCTGCCTATACCACGTTTGGCGCATACGCGGCTTCGGTTCTTGCCCTAACTTTCTAATATCATGAACAACCTAATCAAGTATAGCTGCTGGCTGGCTATCGGGCTTCTGTGTGCCTTTGTCGGCCCGATGGCCAAACGAAAGCTGGTGGCCGATAAAGCGCTGTCGACGGTAACGTACTCGGCCAAACACCCGCTGCATAAGTGGGATGGAGTTAGCCACGATGTCAATGGTGCCGTAATCTACAACGACGAGACAAAACAGCCCGAGACAGTGGCCGTTTCCCTGAAAGTGGCTTCCTTCGACAGTGACAACAACAATCGGGATTCGCACGCTATTGAAGTTCTTGATGGCCTGAAATTTCCGAACGTGACCTTTGTGAGCTCGGATATTAAGCCCGGTGAGAACGGTACGCTGATTGCTAAAGGGACGCTCACGTTTCATGGGGTCGCCAAACCCGCTACGCTACAGGCAACGCGCAAAGATGCCGGTGGCAAACTAACGTTGACCGGCGAGTTTCCCGTAAACATGAGCGATCATAACATCGAACGTCCATCGCTGATGGGACTGAAAACCGAAGATGCCCTGCTACTTAAGTTCAATGTGGTATTCCCTTTGTGAATAGAGTGTGGGGAGTGTGCTTAACTTGTCGTTTCTCGTAATTAAGCCAAAAAGAGCGCATTTTTGTCATTCCGACGAAGGAGGAATCTTATCGTAAGACAACCTTCAAGATTCCTCCTTCGTCGGAATAACAAAAATGCTGACTCCCATGAGGAACCTACTACTCCTGCTTTTTGCCAGTACCGCGTTTACTGCTTTGGCGCAAAAGCAGATCTCTCCCCAGCAAATTCAGGCATTCGATGCCTATGTAGAGGCCGCCCGGAAAGACTGGCAGGTGCCGGGACTGTCCATCACGGTCGTCAAAGACAACAAAGTCATTTTCAAGAAAGGCTACGGCGTTCGCGAGCTGGGGAAGCCCGAGCGTGTGGATACCCAAACGCTCTTTGCCTGTGCATCGACAACCAAAGCCATGACCGTTGCGCTCATGGGTATACTGGTCGACGAAGGTAAAATCGCCTGGGACGATCCCGTTTCCCGATACCTGCCCGAACTCAAACTCTATGATCCTTACGTAACTCAGGCATTGCGTATCCGGGATTTGCTCATTCACGACACCGGCGTGGGTGGTACCGACTTTATGACCGGTGCCATGACGATTCCGGTCAATGAAATGTTCCGACGGATGGAGCTGGTAAAGCCCAGCTACCCCTTCCGGGCCGGGTTTGCCTATCAAAATACCTTCTACTCGGCCGCCGGGCGCATCATTGAACGGATCGAAGGGAAAACCTGGGCCGAAGCCATCAGGGAACGAATTTTTCTGCCGCTGGGTATGAATCGAACGGCTCCCAAACGGGGCTATATCAAAGATGGCAACCTCACCAAACCGCATTACAACATCAACGATACCATTACCGTAATCGACTACGGGGCCGATAGTGAGGTGGGTTCAGCGGGGGCGGTCTGGTCTTCGGCGGATGACATTAGCAAGTGGGTCATTTGTATGCTCGACAGTAGTAAGTATAGCGGTGGCCGTTTGCTGAAGCCCCAAACCTGGGCCGAGATTTTTACACCGCAAACTTTTTTTCCGGAAGATGAATACCCGACCATGCAACTGCTGAAACCCAACTGGCGAACGTATGGGCTGGGCTGGTATCAGCACGACTACAAAGGCCGGAAGGTGAATTTTCACACGGGTAGCCTGTCGGGACTAACGGCCATAACCGGGCAACTGCCCGACGAGAAACTGGGCGTTTTCATCTTCGGAAATTACGACCACGCTGAACTTCGCCACGCGCTCATGTACAAGGCGTTCGACTGGTTTGCGCTGGGTGGCACCCGCGACTGGAGCACCGAGTTTAAGGAGCTATACTCAAAAATTAAGCAGGAAGAGAAGCAGGCCAAAGCGAATGCAGACGCCAAACGGGTGTTGAACACGTCGCCAACGCTACCGCTGGATCAGTATGCCGGAACTTACAACAGCCCTCTTTATGGAAAGGCTAATATCAGCGTTTCGGGCAATCGGTTAGTTGCGAACATCAACGATAATACACTGATTGCCACCCTGCCACACTGGCAACACGATGTATTTTACGGGCCTTATCGAAAAGCCTGGTATGGAAAAGCGAAAGCCCGGTTCAACCTGAGTTCGTCGGGTAAGATCGAGTCGCTGATTTTTGATGGAATGGAGTTCCGGAAAGAGTAATGGGTTCTTTATTCTGTAAAAGAGGAAGGCCGTGCTTAGTGAAATTAACTAGTAGCCAGACTCCGGTTTAGCCCGCGTCGGGACAGGATTGCACTGATAACAACCAGTACCGAAGCCAGGTAAAAAGGGGCACCCGGTAGGTAAACCGGCGCAGTTGGCGAGGTAAAGAAGGAGAATAGGTTGGTCATGATGAGCGGTCCGAAAATGGATGTCGTGCTGGTCAGGCTGGTGAGTGCTCCCTGCAACTCGCCCTGTTCATTGGCGGGTACCTGATTCGAGATGATGCCCTGAATAGAGGGCCCGGCAATGCCGCCCATGGCATACACGATCATGAAGGCAAACATCATCCAGCTTTGATTGGCCAGCCCAAACAAGGCAAATCCAACGGCACTGAACGTAAGGCCAACATAAACCGAACGCTGCGGCCCTAGTTTAGGGATGATGATTCGACTTAGCCCACCCTGTACGATGGCAAAGGAGAGCCCAATGGCCGCCAGCGAAAGGCCAACGGTTTTTTCGTCCCACTTAAACTTCTCCATCGAATAGAACGTCCAGGTGCCCTGCACGGCAAACCCGGCAATGTATACCAGCACTAGCGAAGCCACCAGACCGAGGATAACAGGATACTTACCCAGCCGCATGAGTGAGCCAATGGGGTTGGCGCGTCGCCAGTTGAAAGGTCGCCGGTTTTCGGGGGCGAGCGATTCGGGCAGGATAAAGAAGCCGTAGAGGAAGTTGACCATAGTTAGGCCAGCCGCCACAAAGAAGGGTACACGAGGACCGTACTGCCCTAAAAAGCCACCGGCGGCCGGTCCGAGAATAAAGCCAACACCAAAAGCGGCCCCAATCATCCCGAAGTTCTGCGCTCGTTTTTCGGGAGTGCTGATGTCGGCAATGTAAGCGGTGGCGGTGGTGAAACTGGCTCCGGTAACGCCCGCCAGCAACCGCCCGACAAAGAGCCATTCGATGGTTGGCGCAAATCCCTGAAGAATGTAATCGAGTCCAAAGCCAAACAACGAGAATAACAGCACTGGCCTTCGCCCGAAGCGGTCGCTCAGCCCGCCCAGAATAGGCGAGAAAAGAAACTGCATGGCGGCATACGAAAAGGATAGCCAGCCGCCCCAGCTTGCCGCCTGACTAATGTTGCCGTGAATGAGTTGTTCAATCAGTTTTGGAAAAACCGGGATGATAATGCCCAGCCCCGTAACATCAATGAGGAGCGTGATGAAAATGAAAACTAAGGCCGGAGCCGTACGTTTGGAGGACATAAGGTTGTTAGGAGTGAGGAGCGAGGAGCGAGGAGTGAGGAGTTGCTGACGCATGCGGATAAACAGACGCGTCAGCAACTCCTCACTCCTCGCTCCTCGCTCCTCACTCCTTCAAAAAGAACTAAGCGTATGTATTCAACATCACTGGCATTACCAGCATCAGGATGTCTTCGTTTTCTTCTTTGTCGGCCGGGATGAGCAGACCGGCGCGGTTCGGTGCCGACATTTCGAGCGATATCATTTTAGCGCTCAGGTTGCTCAGCACTTCGGCCATCAGCTTGGCGTTAAAACCGATTTCCATGGCATCGCCTTCGTAGTCGCAGAGGAGTTTCTCGTTGGCTTCGTTGGAGTAGTCGAGGTCTTCGGCCGAAATGGTCAGCGAATTCGTTTTTAACGACAACCGGATCTGGTGCGTGGTGCGGTTGGCATAGATCATGATCCGCTTCAGCGAGTTGAGTAAGTCGGTCCGGCCAATGGTCATTACGTTCGGGTTGTTGGTCGGAATGGCGTTTTCGTAGTCGGGGAAACGCTCGTCGATCAGGCGGCAGATCAACTGCGTGGTCGGACGGCCGTTGCCGCCGAAGGTGAACGACGCATTTGCCTGGCTGAACTCGGCGGTAACGGGTACGTTTTCGGGCAGCGACGCCTTCAGCAGTTGCAGGGCCTTCCGGGGAATAATGATCGACGTGCTGGCCGACGCGTTCAGGTCGGTCCGGCGGTAGCGAATGAGCCGGTGGCCGTCGGTGGCTACAAACGTGGCGTTATCGTCATTCAGTTGCAGGAGTACACCCGTCATAGCCGGACGCAGATCATCGGTGCTGGTGGCAAAAACGGTGTTGTTAATGGCGCTGAGCAATACATCCGACGTCATATCGACCGACATGTTTTTGTTCACCGTCGGCAGTTTCGGGAAGTCGATGGGGTTTTCGCCGGAGAGCTTGTAGCGGCCGTTGTCGGTCAGGATTTCGGTACCGAAGGTCTCGGTGTCGATGTTCACGGTAACAGGTTGCTCGGGCAGGCTGCGGAGCGTGTCGAGCAGTAATTTAGCTGGAATGGCAATGGAGCCGCTCTCGCTGGCTTCAACCGGAATCTGCGTCGTCATGGTCGTTTGCAGATCCGACGCCGTTACGGTGAGTGTACCGCCCGTTAAACCATCCCCAACGTCGATTCGGAAGAGGAAATTTTCAAGGATAGGGACAATCGGATTCGTTGCCACGACGCCGTTTATATTCTGCAGGTTTTTTAGCAGGACAGACGAGGAAACTATAAATTTCATGTACGAAATGTCTAAAGGATGTGTTGTCTATATGAGAACAAAAGTAGCAAAAATAAACGACTCATAAGGTGGTTATTTTCAAACGGTAGGTGGTGCGGAACGGCTGGCCGCGAACGGCTGTTTAGGGGGTATTATCGGTAGAACTATGGAAGCTGAAATTGTTAATCGCGTCGCCAATAGCGGCCTTGTTACGCTCGATTTAGAGGAATATTACCACCCCGGCGAGCGGGTTGTGTACGACCTGAAAGACAACCTGTACATGGGGTTAATTCTGAAAGAGAAAGACTTTCGGGCTTTCCTGAAGGAACATGACTGGAGCCAGTATGCGGGCAGAAACGTGGCTATTACCTGCACGGAAGATGCCATTGTACCTACCTGGGCTTACATGCTGCTAACGTTACAGTTGCAGCCGTTCGCCCATACCATCGTGTTCGGCACTCTATCTGATCTGGAAGAGAAACTCTACTACGACGCCATTGCCGGAATCAACCCCGACGATTATCGGGATGCGCGTGTGGTGGTGAAAGGTTGCTCAAAAGTACCCGTGCCCACGGCGGCTTATGTGGAGATTACGCGTGTACTCCGTCCTGTTGTGCAAAGTCTGTTATTTGGCGAGCCCTGTAGCACAGTGCCGTTATACAAACGGCCGAAGGCATAGGGTCTTGGAGCTGGCGCGGGTAAATACCCGCGCCTTTCATATGGCAAGCCGGTCCGACGTCCCGGTTCGCTGGCGTCAGTGAATACTGACCTTATTAAAAGGCACGGGTAAATACCCGCGCCAGCGTGTGCATTAAAACAAACCAGACCCTCTTCGTAGTTTATGGGAAGTATACTATCAATTCGCATAGTATTACTGTTTGAATTGGTAGACCATCTTCACCTAAATTTCACTACGAATGAATTCGTTATCTTTATCGTATCGTTTTTACCTTCTCATTGCATTACTCACAGCTTCGGGCTGTGCACGGAATCCCGTTACCGGAAAGCGCGAAATAAGCCTGATGTCGACCGAGCAGGAGATTGCTCTTGGTAAAGAATCCCACCCCTCGGTTGTGGCAACGATGGGGCTGTATGAAAACAAGAGCCTTCAGGCGTTTATGAACGAGAAGGGTAAAGCCATGGCCCGGATTTCGCACCGGCCCGATTTGCCTTACCAGTTCTACATTGTTGATTCGCCCATTGTTAATGCCTTTGCAGTGCCGGGCGGGTATGTTTATTTTACGCGGGGTATCCTGGCGCACTTCAACAATGAAGCCGAATTTGCCGGGGTATTGGGACATGAAATTGGCCACATTACGGCCAAGCATGCCGCCCGTTCGCAGAAGAGCCAGTTGCTGAGTACCCTTGCCCTTATTGGCGGGGCTGTTCTGGCTCCTCAGGTCGTTGGTCAGAATATGGAAGCCCTTCAGCAGGGGCTGGGCCTGTTATCCCTTAAGTACAGCCGCGACCATGAGTCGGAGTCCGATAAGCTTGGCGTTGAATACTCCAGCAAGATTGGCTACGACGCTAACCAGATGGCTGATTTCTTTAACACACTGAAACGCATTTCGGAGAGTTCGGGACAGGCCGTGCCGCAGTTCATGTCGACTCACCCTGACCCCGGCAACCGCTATACGCGGGTTCACGAATTGGCAAAAGACTATCAAGTCAAAAATCCGGCTACGTATCAGGTAGATCGTGATCAGTACCTACGGCTAATCGACGGGATTATGTATGGAGAAGATCCGAAGCAGGGCTTTGTCGAGAATGGGCAGTTTTACCATCCCGAGCTACGGTTTCAGTTTCCGGTACCGAGTGGCTGGCAGTCGCAGAACTCGCCGAGCCAGTTTCAAATGGCCGCAAAGGACGGAAAATCAGCCATGATCCTGATGCTGGCGAATGGAAAATCGCTGGACGAAGCGGCTCAGAATCTGGTGAAAGAGTTAAGTTTGAATGTGCTTGAGAACAGTAAAACGACCATCAATGGCAACCCGGCTTACGTGCTTATCTCCCGTCAGCAGCAACAACAGCAACAGCAGGGCCAGCCGCAGCAACAGCAGGACCCCAAAACGGCCCTCCAGATCGGTACCTGGCTAATTCAGTACAACAACGCCGTTTATGCGCTGCACGGGTTGTCCAGCGGGGCCGACTTTAACAATGCTTTCGGCACCTTTAAGCAGGTGGCCGGAAATTTTAGGTCGCTTACCGATTCAGATAAGCTCAATCGGAAACCGGAACGGGTTTTTGTCAAAGCAGCTCCGCGCGACGGTTCATTCCGGGATGTGGTGACCGCCTTGGGGGCCCCTGCCAGTCGGGTAGAGGAGTTAGGTGTTCTCAATGGCCTTAAAGCAGATGATCGCATAACGCGTGGTGCTTTAGTTAAGATTATCGGTCGGTAAATCCCCTGTTTAAGTTATACGTACCTACGGGTTTCAACCCGTAATCTAGTCTACTTTTATAAGCTGGCGAAACTTACGGGTTGAAACCCGTAGGTACGTAAGTACAACCAGCACATCCGCACAGAAAATGGCTCTACGCATAGTGGAGCTTTTTTTATGCCTTTTGTAAATAATATCAACCATCTGCACAAGTTTGGTTTTGGCTTTCGATTGCTTTTAACTTATTTGTCCATTATTCCTTTATGCCAAACAGTTAGTCCATCTTCTATATGCAACTCGAAATTAAAGATCTTACCAAAACATATTCCAACGGGGTTCGGGCTTTGAAAGGCGTTAACCTGACTATCTCGCAAGGCATGTTCGGCTTGCTGGGCCCGAACGGTGCCGGTAAATCGAGTTTGATGCGTACCATCGCGACCTTACAGGAAGCCGACAGCGGGTCTGTCCGGCTAACGGGCCTGGCGGGTGAAGACCTGAATGTACTGACCCAAAAAGATGACGTGCGCCGGGTATTGGGCTATCTGCCGCAGGAGTTCGGCGTATATCCGCGCGTTACGGCCGAAACCATGCTCGACCATATTGCCACGCTGAAAGGGATTGCCAACGGCCGCGAACGTAAAGCTATTGTAGAAGGGCTGCTGCAAAAAGTGAACCTGTATCAGGTGCGCAAGAAGAATCTCGGCACGTTTTCGGGTGGTATGAAACAGCGTTTCGGTATTGCCCAGGCCCTGGTCGGTAATCCCCGGCTCATCATTGTCGATGAACCCACCGCCGGACTGGACCCCGCCGAGCGCAACCGCTTTCACAACCTGCTGTCGGAAATTGGTGAAAATACCATCGTAATCCTGTCGACGCACATCGTGGAAGATGTCACGAACCTGTGTTCCGATATGGCCATTATCTGCCTCGGCGAAGTGGTTGCCGCCGGGAATCCCAACGATCTGGTCCGTGACCTGAACGGCAAAATCTGGCAGACGTTCGTGGAGAAATCCGAGATCGAAACCTACCGCCAGAGCCACCGGGTCATCTCCACTCAGTTGAAAGGCGGCAAAACCCGGCTACATGCGTATAGTGATCTGCCGTTATCCGGCTTCGACCCCGTCACGCCCGATCTGGAAGATGTCTACTTCGCCAAGATTACCGAAAAGATGGAAGTGGTTACTGTTTAGGAGTTGGGAGTTAGGAGCGAGGAGGTAGGAGTGGAGTGATAGTCTTTCACTTTTATGTCAGGTAACTACGTATTAACCACCTTTAGAACTTGTAGGTAAATGGAAAAAACAAAGCATTTTAAAGAGCTGGTCGTTTGGCAAAAATCGCACCGATTTGTTCTGGATATATACAAGTTAACAAAGCAGTTTCCAAAAGAGGAACTGTTCGGATTGACTTCCCAGCTCAGGCGTAGTGCCGTATCAGTGCCTGGAAATATTGCTGAAGGCTACCGTAAACGCACCATTCCGGATAAGGCCAAATTTTTAAATACGGCGCAGGGATCGCTGGACGAGTCGCTCTATTATCTGATTCTGGCTGGTGACCTGGAGTACGCTGATACTAAGGCTCTTCAAACTGATCTGGAAGAAATAGCACGTATGCTAAACGCCTATTACACGACTATAAATAACCAGCGTTAGATGCCGAAGAGACAACCCCTCTCTTCTCACCGCCGGATGGCTCCTAACTTCTAACTCCTCGCTCCTAACTCCTTAAAAAGACATGTTCCCCGCAATCTTCAAATTCGAACTGGCTTACCGGCTCAAGCGGCCCGCTACGTACCTGTATGCCCTAATCCTGTTTCTGTTCACGTTTCTCTTCGTCATTTACGGCACCGGACCCGCGTCGGAGAAAACGAACATCAACTCACCCTACGCCATCAGCCAGTTTGTGGTCGTCATGACCATTATCGGAATGTTGGTGGCCTCCGCCGTAATGGGCGTGCCGGTCTACCGCGACATCGAGCACAACACGAAAAATTACTTCTTTACCTTTCCCATTACCGAAAAAGGCTACGTCCTGGGCCGTTACATGGGCTCCTTTGTAGTGCTGCTCGGCATTATGGCCGTCGGGATGCTGGGTATCGTGATCGGGTCGCTGCTCGGGCCGATCTTTAACCTGGCCGACAATACCGAACGCTTCGGCCCGATTCGTTTCCGCGATTATGCCTACCCATTCCTGCTGTTCGTCGTGCCGAACATGTTTCTGGTGGGTAGTATCTTTTTTGGTCTCGTAGCCTTCTCGCGGCAGGTATTTGCGACCTATGCGGGCAGTATTCTGCTCTTTATCGCCTATTTGCTGGGGTCAACACTGTCGCAGGATATAGAGAACAAACAACTGGTCAACCTCCTCGACCCCTTCGGGTCTTTTGCGTATGATGCCGCCACCAAATACTGGTCGCCGGTGGAGCAGAATGTGTTGCTGGCTCCGCTGGAAGGCGATTTGCTGACTAACCGGCTCATCTGGTTCGGCGTGGCGCTGCTCGTCTTTTTCGTGACCCTGTTCCGTTTCGACTTCTCCCGTTTTCTGGCCGTTAAACTGGGGAAAGCACAGAAAGACGATGTGGCGGGTAAAGGCGTTCCATCGCTGGCAAGTCTGCCCGTGACTACGCCTGTTTTCCAGACCAGCACCTATATCCGGCAGATGATCCGGCAGGCACGCATCGAGTTCGTGAACATCATCCGCGACCCGTATTTTATCGCTATCCTGCTCGGGGCCGTGCTATTCCTGTTTCTCGACGGCTGGTTTGGTATCGAAACCTATGGAACGCCCTCGCTGCCAACGACCTACGTCATGCTCGAAGCCCGCAACGGCACGTTCTTTTTCTTCGTGCTCATCGTGCTCATCTTCTACACGGGCGAAGTGGTTCACCGGGATAAGGTCGTTCACTACGATACCATTGCCGATGCACTGCCCGTACCCGACTGGATGAACTACGGAGCCAAACTGCTGTCGATGACCTACATCTGTTTGTTGCTTTGCGGACTCATTCTGCTGTCGGGTATACTGAACCAGACCGTAAAAGGGTACTTTAATTACGAGTTTTCGCTCTACTTCCGCGACCTGCTGGGTATTGCTTTTACGCAGTATTTTCAGCTGGTCATGCTATCGTTCTTCGTGCATACGATGGTCAATCAGAAGTTTGTGGGGCACATCGTGACGTTGGCGGTTTATATCGTTATCTGGGCGGTACCGCAGTTCGCCGATTTCAATTACAAGCTGGCGATTCCGTTTTCGGGTGGGGGCGTTCAGATTTCGGATATGAACGGATTTGGGCATTATCTGGCCAGTATCGCATCTTTCCGGTTGTACTGGTACGCGTTTGGGGGCATCTTGCTGGTGCTGGCCTTGTGGTTCTGGAACCGGGGAGCCGATACGAGTTTCAACGCCCGCTGGCAACTGGCCCGGCAGCGGATGGGGCGCGGCTCAATGGCGTTGTTTGCGGTGCTGCTGCTGGCATTTGTCAGCATGGGCGCCTGGATTTATACGAATGTCAGCGTGAAGAATCGCTACTATTCCATCGATGAACAACGCGAACTGCAGGCGTCATTCGAAAAAACGTACCGAAAATACGCCAACGTCCTGCAACCAAAAATCACCAGTGCCAAAGTGAACGTCGATATCTATCCGGATGAGTTTAAGGCCGTGGCCGTAGGTAAATTTATGATGGTCAACAAAGGTGATCGGCCTATCGACTCCCTGCACCTGACCATCCCGACGGATAACTTTCATCGGCAACTAACGAAACTGCTGGTGGATGGAAAAGCGCCGAATCGGATTCTGAACGACACCGAAAACGGGTATTATATCTATCGCTTACCGAAACGGCTGAACCCCGGCGATACCGCCCGGCTGGATATGGACATGCTGGGCCAGTACATCGGCTTTACCAACGGTGGCGACAGTCGGGATGTGGTAGCCAACGGTACGTTCTTCAACGTGGGCATATTTCCGGGCTTCGGCTACAATGAGAGTGGGGAGTTAAGCAGCGATAAATACCGGAAGAAATACGGCCTGCCCATAAAAGAATGGACCGCACCCGCGCAAACTGACCCGGCTGGCCTGCGCGATTTCCTGTTTACCGACGATGCCGACTGGGTTACCTTCGAAGGCACCATCTCGACCACGCCCGACCAAACGGCCATCATGCCCGGCGAACTGCTGAAAACCTGGACAAAGACGGATGCCGACGGAAAGCCCCGGAAATACTTCCAGTATAAACTTCCCAGTTTCTCCGACTTTTTCTTCAGCATGTGTTCGGCCAAATACGACGTGAAACGGGATAAATGGACCGGTGCCGATGGGCAAACCGTCGCGCTGGAAGTGTACCACCATCCCGGACACGACAAAAACATCGACCGGTTTATGGCCAGCATGAAGGCGTCGCTGACGTACTATGCCAAAAACTTTGCACCCTATCCTTACCCGGTGCTTCGGGTGCTGGAGTTTCCCCGCTATGCCTCTTTTGCGCAGTCGTTCCCCACCACGGTTCCGTACTCGGAGGAGTTTGGCTGGGTGGGCGACTTCCGCGATCCCAATAAAACCGACTACGCGTTTTACGTGACGGCGCACGAAGTGGCGCACCAGTGGTGGGGCCACCAGATCATGCCCAGCCGGACACGCGGAGCCAACCAGATTTCCGAAACTATGGCCGAATATTCAGCCCTGATGGTGCTGAAGCAGCGGTACGGGGCCGATGCCATGCCGAAGTTCCTGAAATATAGCTTGGACAGGTATCTGCGCGGGCGATCCAATGAAGATAAGTTCGAAGCCAACATGCTCGATAACGATACCCGTGCGTATGTCTGGTACCAGAAGGGGTCGATGCTGATGTACGCCTTGCAGGATTACATTGGCGAAGACCGGGTGAACAAGGCCATGAACGACTACATGAAAGCGGCCCGTTTCCGGCAGAAAGCGCCCTTTACAACCTCCCTCGAATGGTACAGTTTCCTGAAAGCCGCCACCCCCGATTCGCTCAAACCCTGGCTGACGGACAACTTCGAAAAACTCACGCTCTACGATAACCGCATTACCAAAGCCGAAGCTAAATCGATTGGTAAGGGGCTGTACCGCGTTACATTGCACGTTCGAACGGCTACGGAATACTACGACAAAGCGGGTAAAGAAATCAGCAAAGGAAAAGGCCCCGTTATTACTGATATTGCCGTGCTCACCGACGATGGCAAGAACAAGGATGGCCTGACCACCAAAGTGCCGCTCCTGCTTCAGAAACGCAGCCTAACCCCCGGCGAACATGTGATCGAGGTAACTGTAAAAGGCAAACCCGTCAAAGCCGGTATCGATCCGTACAACAAGTTGATCGACCGCGTCTCGGACGATAACCTGGTAAAAGTAGATATGCTGTAAGTCTCAATAGCCCGGTCGTCTGTAACGGGCTGGTGTTGTCATACTCAATTGCCCGTTATTGACCCTGTCAGTAACGGGCAATTTTGGTTAATGCCCGTATAAACGCGTATTTTGGCCTACGTTTAAAAAAAGCTGTCATGTTACGTTCGCTCGAAATCCAGAACTACCGCAACCTCCGCCACCTGACCATCGAAAAGCTAGGCCGGGTGAATCTGCTGGTCGGGAAAAACAATACGGGAAAGACGTCGGTGCTGGAAGCGGTGGCTATTTATGCTTCCTTATATAATGAAAGTATAACGATAAAATCTTTATTACAGCGTCGAGGTGAGTATTATACGAATAGGATACGAGAGGTATTAACGGGTGAGAAAGTAACGTCTGAAAATAATCTTGCATCGCTAAGTTCTTTATATACTGATTACATTCCGAAATATTTTTCGTCGAATAATCAAGGTTCAGATATTTATATAGGTGAACAACGTATTAAAGATCAGCACAATCCGAAGTCATTGGCTATAAGTTTTCGAAAGGCATACCAAACACTACGAAACGATGGCTCTGGAAGAGAAATCATTGAGTATGTCACAGCGGAGAAAGAGGAAGATATCGGGTCGCGAGAATTTAGGTATGAAATACATTTTTGGCGAAATTATTTAACCCAAAGTATCTATTCGCTTAATAGTGACCGTCTTTTCAACGAGCCAACAATTCAAATGCCTAATGGAGCACTTGATCAATTTCAGTATGTAGACTCAAAGAATCAAAGTCAAAACTCAGTGGAGGCATTATATAGTAAAATTGCCTTGTCAGATAAAGAAGACATAATTGTTAATGCTCTAAAAATTATTGAGCCCCAAACTGAACGGTTTAGTTTAATTGAGAATAGTAAAATTATTATAAAGCTTACCCATAGAGGAATCAGAAACCTCTCAAGTATGGGTGATGGAGTGAGCCGCGTATTTTCGATTATTCTCGCAATGGTCAATTGTGAAGGAGCTTACCTGCTCATCGACGAATTCGAAAATGGTCTGCATTATTCCGTTCAGGAAAAACTTTGGGAAATCATTTTCTACCTCGCTGAGCGGCTGAATATACAGGTGTTTGCTACAACGCATAGTAATGATACAATCAAGGCTTTTGGTGAGGTAGCTAAGGTAAAGCCAGAATATAATGACGCTCAACTTATTAAGCTTAGGAATGTAAAAGGCGAAATTTCGGCAGTGCTGTTCAGTACACAAGATGTTGAGATCGCTACCGAAACCGATTACCTTGACTTACGCTAATCCATGCCAGATAAATTACTGTTAGTTGAGGGTACTTTTGATAAATATTTTATCGAAGAGTTGCTCAGACAAACACCGAACAAAGTCGGTAAACTTACCATTGAGCCATTCAAAAAAAAGGACGAGGCTGGCTTGAAACCAGACGAGAAAGGTATTTATGCCTTGTTAAGAAGTTTGCCCGTTACTATAAGAGCAACTTCTCCTGACAACATTCTTGGCCTTATCGTTGATGCTGACATCAGCGCAGTTGGACGCTGGCAGCGTATTCGGCAGATCTTAACAGATGCTGGCTATGAAAACCTCCCCGATTTATTTCCTAACGGGCTTATTCTTTCGGGTAATGATATACTGCCCCGGTTTGGTCTTTGGATGATGCCCGATAATCAGGAACAGGGCATTATTGAAAACTTTATCCGTCAGTTAATTTACGAAGAAGACAAACTGCAACCCGAAGTGGATTTTGCTCTTGATTCTTTACAGAGAAAGAATTTGCAACTGTTTACGGATGTTCACCGGCCTAAAGCGTTCATTAGAACCTGGCTGGCCTGGCAGGAAAAACCCGAAATGTCATTTGGTGTTGCGGTCTCTAAACGAGTTTTGACGACAGATGCCGACCTCTGCCTTCGCTTCGTAAGCTGGCTTACTCTGTTATTCAACGCCCAATAGCCATGCTCGACTTTCGTCTCAACGTTTTCTACACCGTTGCCAAACGGCTTAGTTTTACTAAAGCGGCTGCGGAACTGTACGTGACGCAGCCCGCCGTAACCAAGCATATTCAGGAACTCGAACACCAGTTTGGTACCGCCCTCTTCGATAGGCGCGGGAATCAGATCAGCCTGACTGCTGCCGGTAATGTGCTGCTTCGTCATGCCGAAACCATTATGGCTACCTACCGCCAGCTTGAGTTCGACATGAACGCCCTCAAAGGTGAATCCGGCGGGACGTTGCGGGTGGGGGCCAGTACAACCGTGGCGCAGTACGTGATTCCACCAGTGCTGGCCCGCTTTCGGGAGCAGTCGGCCGATGTGGCGATCTCGCTGGTGTCGGGGAATACGGAACAGATCGAGCAGTTGCTGCTCAACAACAACATCGACCTGGGGCTGGTTGAAGGCCGGACGCACCACAGCGATATCCGCTACACCTCCTTTGTGAAAGACGAACTCGTGCTCATCTGCCGCGCCGATCACCCGCTGGCCGATCGGGATGAGATCACACTGGACGAACTCCGACAAATACCGATTGTGCTTCGCGAACGGGGCTCCGGTTCGCTGGAGGTCGTTGAACATGCGTTGCGGGGCGTGGGTCTGAAACTCACCGATCTGACCATCGACATGCACTTGGGCAATACCGAAAGTATCAAGTCTTACCTCGGCAGTTCGCGCTGCATGGCGTTTGTGTCTGTCTTTGCCGTGCAGCATGAACTCCAGGCAGGGAGCCTCAAAATTCTGGATGTGCAGAACCTCTCCATTCAGCGGGACTTGTATTCCATTCAGCTACAGGGCGTAAGTGAAGGTCTGGCCGACACCTTTATGCGGTTTGCCCGGCAGCACTACAAACGGCGATAAGGATACGCTCTAACCTGCTATGGTCGTCAGGGCTTTTTTTACTCTTTCATAGAATACCGGCACTTTCTGGCGCGGGTCGCCCTTGCCAAGCGTCTCGATGGGGAGATACCCCCGATAGCCGGAATCGTGTACGATACGCATGATTTTGCTGAGGTCGGTTTCGACTTCCTTTCCGTTGACAAACAGGTTTTCCTTAAGTTGCCAGGTGGCGGCATAGGGTGCCACACGTGCGATTTGGGCATAGGGGTCGCCAATTTTGAAGCTGCCAATGTCCAGGTTGACGGCCAGCCAGTCGGAGTTGACCCGGCGCACGATGTCCAGAACATGGTCGGCTGTTTCGATGAAATCGGCGTGATTCTGTAGTACGATCATGACGCCCTGCCTGGCCGCATAGTCCGTACATTCCCGAATGGCATCGACAACCCGCGTAGTGACTTCATCCCGATTATAGCCCGTTGGCAATTCTTTTCCCGTACCCGAAAAGATACGGATTACCGGCGCACCCAGGCGGGCGGCTACCTCTGTCCATTTTTTCACTAACTCGATTTCTGCTTTTCGGCGGCTGGTGTCGGGCAGGGTGAAGTCATTGCGTACGCCGGTGCCGCTGATGTCGAGACCCAGTCGGAAGGCTTTTCGCTTGATCTGATACACGTAATTGTCATCTGGCAACGCCGGGTAGTTAGGGAAATAGTACCCGGTTGGGTCGACGGCATCGAAACCAAGATCGGCGCAGAACGCCAGCACCTGTTCGAGGGTCATCTGCCCGCTCATCAGCGGCTCGTTGAACGAATACAGGTTACAGCTTAGCCGAATGGGATTCACCTTGCCTTTTTTCGGCCCCGCCGAATCCAATAGCGATGACGTTTCTGTAGAAGCAACAAACGGCAGGCTGGCCGCAGCGGTTTTGAGAAAGGTTCGGCGATCTTGCGGAATCGTAGACATGCTGGCAAAGGGTCAAATGCACCGGCTGGTTTACCGGCACTAAACCAAACTGGTTTTATGGAACAAGGCACCGGGGGCAACGTATCTACTTGTCGAAGGAGGGCCCGGTTAGGGTCATAAAGGCGCTGACCAGAGTTCGACGGCGGGCGAGTTCCTAATGACGAAAGCGTACTGAAAGAAATCGGTGGTTACGTTATGCTCTGGATCGTTTGGGGTGATTTTGCTACCGGTTATACCACTCATTTTTACCAGATGTACTTTTCTTAGATAGGGTGAATTTGGCCCGTTGAGCCGGATAAGCGTCGTTGTATTGGGCGCGCAAACCGGCTCCAGATCCGAAAATCCATCTATTTTGAAGACAGGGCCATCGGAATTAAGGTACTTCATATGCACGAATTCCTGCCCTTTTTTGCGGAACACAAAGGGGACGGCATCCCGATGAATTAGCGCTTCGCTGTCTTTATAAAATGTATTGATCGTAATGACCCGCCGACCGGTGCTTTTGAGTAAGCCGGAAAACGTCGGCTGGTTATTTACACCGGCCTGTAAAATATGCGTTGTTCCCCAAAGACCGTATAATTTTTCGTGCATGAGACCAAGTTCGTCAACTAGGAATTGGGTCATGTAAACCGCAATTTCATCGCGCGACATTTTCTTGTTAGCGCAGGAGAACGTCTGAAAAAACTGCCTGAACTCCAACAGGCGATTGCCAAAAACGGCCTTGTACTGCTCTTTGTGAGCCAGGTAGTCGGCATTGATTCGGTTGGCAAATGGGAAGAGTTTATTCAGACTTAAAAGGCTATCCTGAACAACCAGCAGGCGCAGACTATCGAGAAGCATGTGGGGTGTTGTTGGGCGATGGGCAACGATCTGTTTCAGCATTGGAATGGCGAGTTGTCCATTACTCTGAAACCAGTTGACACCCAGAAATTGAATACGGGCGTTTGTTGGTAACGTTTGGTTATAGGCTCGAATAGAGACCAGTTTATCGTAAAACTGCTGATTCCCCCATTGCGACGAGCCCGCCCGTGTTTGCTTGAGGAAACACTGAAAAAGTGAATCCAGCAAAATCCGGTTGCCTGTGTCAAGATACGTATTCAACAAAGCCGCCTGACCACAATCCATTTCGGCCAGATAATAGCGCAGTCCTACCCGTTTGTTCAGGTGTTTGAGCAAGGCTAAGTCGATGCCCTGAGTAGCTGCGAATCCGTGAATTTCGCCGAGTAAGAAAACATCATTCTGGTAAAAGGCCGAGTCGAAAAGCCGGAAGGAGCTGGCTTGGGCCGTATCGAAAGACAGGCTGTTCCGACGTAGGTAGGTCGTCAGGTCCTGGGCGCTGACCGGTTTAAAAACAAGCAGTAAAAGGGTGATAATGAAATAGTGAGCGGTGGTTTTCATAAAAGTGTGTTGGCGTTACATTCGACAGGGGCAAATGTAGGACGCTTGTAAACACCCGGCTCGTAAATGGGGCTATTGGCAGTCCGATGGGGAGTTTGGTAACAGATTGGGATAATCGAACGGGCTCAGGGACAAATGGGAAGGGCCAAGGGGTAACGTCAGCGTGTATTTCCGTTGCTCCGCTCCATTCGTAACTTTATACAACCACACCTTCCAGTAACTCTCTGTATTCGTAAAAATGCTTTCCAGATGAAGCCGGTTTTCGGCCGCATTGTCGATCGGTACTGCCGAAATTACGTACTCACCACCCAACGCCATCAGGGCGTTCGTGTCGATCTGTAAATGCTTCAGATGCGGTTGCTGCGTTTTGCCGAACAGGTAATTCAGGCCCAGCTCTGCCGTGTAGAGGTAAGCCCGGCAGGCATAGGCGTCGTAATAAGCGCGCATTTTGGGGGTGCCTTTGGCCAGTTCCGCAGCAATGATTTTTCGGAAAGCGTGCTTGTAGGGAAGGGGGTAATTGTTCTGATAACTGTCCAGCGTATAGAATCCATTGAACTGCGCCACCGACGGGTGCATACCGAGACAAATTACCCGGTAATCGGATTGTGGCTTAGCGATGTATGTGCGAAGTTGTGCGAACTGCTTTTCGGCGAAGAAAGCCCGGAAGGAGGGATGTTCGGCTTCGGTAACGTAGCCCGTCATTTTACCCACGTTAATTTTCCACTCTGTGTTGGCCACGATCATGGTTATGAACTGGGCCGCCAGGAAGAACTTCACCCATCGCCCATTGGCCTCGAACTGGCGCAACGCCATAGCCAGTAGAATAAACCAGAGTGTTGGTAGCAGAAAATAAAACCGGTCGAACTGAAACACCCGAAACCTCATGCCCAGCGGACTATCGCCCAGCCAGATGACCAGGTAATGGTAAAACGCATGAATCAGGCAGATGAGCAGTGCCAGAAGCGGTAAGCCAAGCAACCACTTTGCCGACCGGAACTCCCGTTTCCGTAACGCCTGATAGGCCCCCGCTAGCGCTACCGCAAAAATACCCCGTGTTAAAAAAGCACCCGTGTTGAACATCGGCCACAGGAATAAATTCTTGGCTCGGTGCCAGCTGTTATTAAGCCGTATGGACCGCAGTTGACCATAGTTGAACTCAACCCGATGGGATATATACGTCTCATTGACGAAGCCGTAGATCAACTCCCATTCGCTGGCTAAATACAGAAGTGAAAGCAGAAATAATCCACTAAAGTAATCCCAGTTTATCTGCTTATCCCGAAACATGACCAGCATACCCAGAAGGCCCAGTGCCACGCAGATGAACAGACCCGCCCAAACGAAAAAAGAATAAAAGGGAAACAGGACGATAATGAGCCAGTTGCTCCAGTGCCCCTGCCGGTTCAACAGATTCAGAAACGCAAACAACAACAACGGCTGTCCCGTTACCGAGGCTCCATGAACGATGTAACAGGGCACCAGCGCAAATAGAAAAGCAACCCCTACCCGAGCCAGTGCCCAGTGGGCTTCGGGCAATACGTACTTTCTGAGCAATAGGTACATGCCCAGGAAACCAATGCCGTGAACCGCAACAAAATTGATGACGTGCGCGGTGTAAGGTGCTGCCAGATAAAATGAGAGGACTTCAAAATTCAGCCCCGTTCGGAAGGCCGACCGGGGAATGCCACTAAAGGAGGTAGCAGCATGGGGGCCGCTGCTCATCATCGTTGGAATGACCGTGCTGAGGTCGAAGTCGAAAGCCGTATTCGTAATTTTTAGCAGGTACAGATAGAGAAAATCGCTGTCCAGGTTATCGTGAACGGTTAAATGGGCACCTTCGCCGAGCCATACATACGGCAAAACGTACAGCAAAAGCAACCCAGCAGCAATGAGCAGATACGTTTTTTCAGGATTTGTCGTAGCGAAGCGAGGTGGCATAAAGGGCTAAAATGAACCGCGAAACTACTGAAATTCGCTGAGATGGCCGGAAGGTCGGCAAGCCGTTGTGGTTTTTTGTACTTTTACGCCGTCAACCCGTTCATCATGCAATCATCCTCTATTCTTAATTTACTGGCCGCTCTGGCGCTTACAACAGCGTCGGTACAGGCGCAGAACCGACCCGCCAAAGCGGCCCCTTCGCGTTCGGTGGTTACGACGCCAACAACCAAACTTCCCGAGTTCAGCCTGTCGCGGGCTGAGGTCGAAGCGCATATGCGGTTTCTGGCATCCGACGAGCTGGAAGGTCGCCGAACGGGTGAGCAGGGCAACCGGGTAGCAGCCCGCTACATTGCCGAGCAGTTTCGGCAACTGGGTCTCAAACCGGCGGGTACTGTAGATAATAAGCCGGATTATTTTCAACCCATCAGCTTCGAGCGCGTTAAAGCGGCCAGCAGCGGCACCATGCTCATCGGTAAAGATACGCTGCATCTGGGCAAAGAACTGGTGGTGATGGCAGGCGGTCCAACAACGCTTTCGGGGGAGGTAGTTTACGTTGGGTACGGCCTGACAGACGGTGACGATGGTTATAAAGGGCGCGATGTAAAAGGCCGGATTCTGGTGGCGCAGGGTGGGTCGCCCGATGCCAAAGGTCCCCGTGAAATCTTCAGTGCTGCGGCTGCCAAGCGTAAACTGGCCTCCGAAAAAGGCGCTACCGCCCTGATCGAACTGTATAGTGAATCCATTCCCTGGGGCTTTGTCAATCAGTATTTCAACCGCGAACAGTTGTCCGTTGCTAGTCTGCCGGAAGGATCTGCACCCGTCACGCATCTGTGGGTCAACAACGCCAACAACCAGTACAAACAACTCAAAGAAGCAGGCCAAACCGTTACCATCCGTACATCCGGCCGCCCGCGTACCATGACGACCTCGGCCAATGTGGCGGGTATTATTGAAGGAACCGACGCTACCCTTAAAGATGAATACGTAATTCTGTCCGCCCACTTCGACCACATCGGCGTGGGTAAACAGAGTGGCACGCCCTACCAGCCCGGCGACAGTATTTTTAACGGGGCGCGGGATAACGCCATGGGCACTGTGGCTATTTTAGAAGCGGCCAAGGCATTGTCGCAGCAACGTCCCAAGCGGTCGGTGCTGGTGGTTGCGCTGACGGGTGAGGAAGTAGGTTTGCTGGGCAGTCGTTATTATGCCGACCATCCGCTCGTACCCTTGAAACAGACGATTTTCGACATGAATATTGATGGCGCAGGCTATAATGATACCACCATCGTATCGGTAATTGGGCTGGAACGAACGGGGGCTAAATCAGAAATCGAAACAGCGGCTAAAGCGTTTGGCCTTGGTATATTTGCCGAACCGGCACCCGAGCAGGGCTTATTTGATCGGTCGGACAACGTAAGTTTTGCCGCCAAAGGTATTCCCGCCCCTACGTTCTCTCCCGGTTTTAAATCCTTCGATGAGGCCATTCAGAAATATTACCACCAGGCCATCGACAATCCCGAATCGCTGGATTTTGGATATACGCTGAAGTTCTGTCAGGCGTATGCCTACGCAGCCCGCCTGATCGCCAACCGGGCCACGCGCCCGCAATGGTCGGTGGGGGATAAGTACGAAGCAGCCGGAAAAGCGTTGTACGGACAGTAGAGACGCAACTCTTCGCGTCGTTGGTTGCGATGATGTTTTAGTGTGATGTCGGGTCCTCAGACCCGACATTGCGAGGTTTCTCAAAACCTATAGGTTTCTCAAAACCTATAGGTTTTGAGAAACCTAACCGGGCAGGTTTTAGAACCTGCCCCCACTGCCAATCACGATCGGCGCTACAGGAATTAGTAGAGTTCGTAAAAATCGGCTTTTTACTGTGATTGGTCATGGACAGTTCATCCACCATATAAGCCGACTATCACACCGGAAAACTAAACGAGCTGTCGCAACGTTTATTTACCGATAAAGACAACCAGACATGTTATTCAAATATCTGTTCATCATCACCCTCGTCATTCTGTTTGTGCCGCCGGTACGCCGGTTTGTATTTTACCTGCTCGTTGGCCGACAGTTGGTTAAGCAACAAAAGCAACAGGCATCAACGTCGGGCAGAACCCGGGAAGGTGAAGTACGGGTAAACACAGCGCCCAAAAAAGGCGATTCGTCTTTTACGGGTGGAGAGTACGTCGATTATGAAGAAGTGAAGTAATAGTTTGTCACGCTGACGAAGGAAGCATCTTCGAGCGAAACCATTTAGTTAGGTTACCGAAGATGCTTCCTTCGTCAGCATGACAAAACAGAGAAGCCCGGCACACGTCCATTACGTTGCCGGGCTTCTCTGTTTTGTCGGATTACTGTTCTTCTTCCTTTTTGTATTTGACCGCCAGCCCCGTCATCAGGTATCCGTTATCGGTCATGGAGGTGTAGTAGGTATAGCGAACAGAAACCAGGGCATCGGCACCGAGTTTTTTGGCCTGTAGCGTCAGGCGGGCCAGCATCAGTTCTTTCTGCTGCATGTCGTTGCCCCGGCTGAGCATCCGCCTGTTTCCCGATTGCCGGGCTTCCAGAGGTACCTCGCCTTTTATTTCCAGATCCTGCAATGGAGCAAAAGGTCGTTCGGGTCGTTGTGTATCATAAAACACATCGACCGGGTAGTTGGGCTTGTTTTGCAGGTAAACGGCGGGCGTGAAACAGCCGGTCAAACTAAGTAAACACAGTACAAAAGCCAGCTTCTTCATGGTTGGGTGGTCATTGATGTCAAAACGTCGGCAACGACTGATGGGTAGTGGGTGTGTTCCAGCGCCTGTACCTTCCGGGCAATGTCGTCCGGCGTATCGGTTGGCGATACCGGGCAACTCGCCTGAAAAATAATTTGTCCTTCGTCGTATCGTTCGTTCACGTAGTGAATCGTAATGCCCGACTCGGTTTCTCCGGCGGCTGCAACGGCCTCGTGTACAAAGTGGCCGTACATACCCTTACCACCAAATTTAGGCAATAACGCCGGATGAATGTTAACTATTTTATTCGGAAAAGCCCGTACCAGATCGGCGGGCATCAGCCACATAAAACCGGCCAGTACGATCAGGTCAATCTTCTGATTAAGAAGCAACTGGGTAATTCTGTCGGTATCGTAAAACGTCGTCCGGTCGAAAAGGACTACCGGAATGTGCAGACGCCGACTGCGTTCGATAACGCCCGCTTTGGCGTTGTTCGAGACAACCAGCGAGACGTCCACCCCGGCGTTATCGGCAAAATACTCAGCTATTTTTTCGGCATTGGAGCCGGAACCGGAAGCAAACAGGGCGATGCGTTTCAAGGTGGTAAAGTATTCGAGTGGGTAAGTTCCTGTAGTGTCGGGTTCTAAAACCCGACCTCCTGCCGCATAATTGTGCCGGGTTTACGAACCCGACACCACAGGCACCGTCAAAATTACAACTTTTACCTATTTTTGTGGGTACTCGCTCTACTCCAATGCTGGCAACTCATCAACTTAGGTTTGACTACGGCTCTACCAAACAGTTCACATTTCCCGATGTTCACTGCGCTGACCGCGAAGCTCTGCTGGTTTTAGGGCAGTCGGGTACGGGAAAAACGACGTTTCTACATTTACTGGCCCTCCTGCTGACGCCTAAAAGTGGGTCTGTACTGATCAACCAGACGGATTTGACGAAGCTGAGCGCGGCCGAAACCGCAGCCTTCCGGGCCAAGAATCTGGGCATCGTTTACCAAAAGCCTCATTTTGTCAGTTCCCTCTCGGTAATGGACAATTTGCTGATGGCGAATTACCTCGCGAACAAACCACAGGACAAAGCCCGCGCCCGGGAGCTGGCCGCTCAGTTGGGGTTTGGCGATCATCTGTCGAAAAAAACAAATCAGCTTAGTCAGGGAGAACAGCAGCGGGTGAGCATTGCCCGCGCCGTGATGAATCAGCCCAATGTCATTCTGGCCGATGAACCAACCTCCAGCCTCGACGACGAAAACACAAGTCGCGTGGTTTCGCTGCTGCGGCAGCAATCGGAACAGATCGGGGCCAGTTTGCTGGTGGTAACGCACGACCAGCGGTTAAAAGATGCCTTCGAAAATCGGGTAAATCTGTAATATTCATCCGGCATCGTCGGTACGACAAAAACTATATGCATAAATTTCTCCTGTTGTTTTTATTGATTCCGGCGCTTGCCATTGGGCAAAATCGGAAGAAGAAGGATTACCTCGTTTCGCTCACTACCCCATACGGAACCATGCGGCTGGTGCTCTACGACCAAACGCCGAAGCATAAGGAAAACTTCATCAAGCTCGTCAATCAGAAATTCTACGACAGTCTGTTGTTTCACCGGGTTATTCCAATGTTCATGATTCAGGGGGGTGACCCCAAATCACGCAGGGCAGAGGCCGACCAGCCTCTCGGTAATGGCGACATTGGCTATAAAGTCCCGGCCGAATTTGTTCCGGCGCTATTTCATAAAAAAGGAGCCCTGGCCGCTGCCCGCGACGGTAATCCCGAAAAAGCATCGAGCGGTTGCCAGTTTTATGTTGTACAAGGCCGCGTTTGGGACGATGCCGGGTTGCAGACCCAGGTAAGTCGCATCGAAACCATGAAGGGGCATATGCCTACAGAGGAGCAGACGCAAGTCTATAAAACGCTGGGAGGATCACCCCATCTGGATGGCAATTACACCGTTTTCGGGGAGGTTATCGACGGGTTGGCGATCGTCGACAGCATAGCCAAACAACCCCGCAACGAAATGGATCGCCCCGAAAAAGACGTTCGCATGAACATGACCGGAGAGTGGGTGAAGAAAAAGAAAATTACGAAGCAGTACGGATATAAATACATGTAGAGACGCAATACCTTGCGTCTCAGTCGCGTCAGCTAAAATCATCCGGCTGCTGAGACGCAAGGTATTGCGTCTCTACACATAGACAATTATGAAAAAAATCCTCCTCACCGGTGCCAATGGGCTACTGGGCCAAAAGTTGGTCGACCTGCTTACAAAGCAACCTAATGTTGAACTGATCGCCACCGCACGGGGCGAGAATAGACTCCCGTTTTCGGATGGGTACACGTATCGGGCCATGGACATTACCGACCGGCAACAGGTGCTGGATGTAATTGGTGATGTGCGGCCGGACGTAGTTATCCACGGTGCTGCCATGACCGATGTGGATAAGTGCGAAGTTCAGAAAGACGCCTGCTGGGCGCAGAACGTGCACGCTGTCGAATACATCATTGAAGCCTGCAAAGCCGCCAACGCCTTTCTGGTTCATGTGTCGACTGATTTTATTTTCGATGGTGCCGCTGGTCCCTACGACGAAACGGCTGAGGCAAACCCCATTAGTTTCTACGGATGGAGCAAGCAGGCGGGTGAGTCGGCCGTGCGGCATTCGGACATCCGATGGGCCATTGCCCGGACAGTGCTCGTGTACGGTATTGCCCACGACATGAGCCGTAGCAACATCATCCTGTGGGTTAAAAAGTCGCTGGAAGACGGGAAGAATATCAAAGTAGTAACCGATCAATGGCGTAGCCCAACCCTGGCCGAAGACCTCGCAATGGGATGTTTCCTCATTGCCGATCAGGAAGCGGAAGGTATTTTCAATATTTCGGGCAAAGAAGTACTGACGCCTTACGAAATGGCCATTCAGACCGCCGATTATTTCAACCTCGACAAATCACTGATTACCCAGGCCGATGCGTCGACGTTTACGCAGGTGGCTCGTCGTCCGCCCCGTACCGGCTTCATTCTCGACAAAGCGCAGACGGTACTGGGGTACAAACCGCACAGCTTTTCCGAAGGTATTGCCGTTTTGGCCGGGCAACTGAAATAAGGCTCAGTCAAGTAGGCAAACCATGTTGGAAAATTCGACCCTCAAGCCGGTTGTAACCGTCATTATGGCGACTTACAACCGAAGCAATATACTGCACTACGCGGTTCAAAGTGTCCTGCGGCAAACGGAAACCAACTGGGAGTTACTGGTTATTGGCGATCACTGCACGGATGACACGGAGGCCGTGATGGCTTCATTCACTGATCCACGCATTCGGTTCATTAATCTGGAAACCAACGTAGGTGAACAATCCGGGCCTAATAATGTGGGTTTGCGGCAAGCCAGAGGAGAGTACATCGCCTTCCTGAATCATGATGATATGTGGTTTCCGGACCACCTTGCGGTGTGTCTCACCACTCTTCGTACCCAACAGGCGGATCTTGTATTTGCTATGGGAGCTGTTATCATGCCGGAGGAAGAAATTGCCCTGGTGGGTATTCTGCCCGACAATCGATACAAGCCTGTTTACTTTGTGCCGGCATCCAGCTGGGTTTTTCATCGTTCGGTTGTGGATGCGGTGGGCGAATGGTATTCCTATAAAAAGTTATGGTTAGTACCATCGCATGACTGGCTTCGTCGGGTGGATCGAAAAGGGAAAACGATTTCAATAATTCGGCAATTGACGTGGCTGGCCATTCCCTCAGGAGCCCGTAAAAATTCATATCGCGAACGACAGTCGCGGGAGCATGACTACTATTTCAATGAACTGTGTACCAATCCTGCTTTTAAAGAAAGCCTATTGGCTCGGGTAGCCGTGGCATTCTTGGAGAAAGAGAACCGCTTCGAGGGAGTTGGAATGATTTGGCAGGGGCTGAAAAATATCGTCAAGAAACAGGTAATTGCCGCTGGATTTTTACCCCTTGAGTTGCGGTTGATGTGGCAATACCGCCGAAAAGGAGAGGGGCTCAATTATTTGCGCAGTATGCGCGGACTTCCTAAACTTAATCAAAAATGAATGATTGGTACATTGACGGTTTACAGAAAGATAAACAGAGTATAACGGCCGACTGGATGATGCACCGTCAGTCGCTGATTGCGGGTGTTGAGGTACGTGAGGTGAAGAATGTCATCAAAAGCAACGGCTATTTAACCGAGATATACCGAAAAGACTGGCAATTGGACGATTCGACGGTCGACCAGGTGTTTCAGATCATGATGCAGCCGGGCGGAGTCTCCGCGTGGCATGCTCATGAATCGACAACGGATCGACTATTCGTTACGTTAGGTACTATGAAAATCGTTTTGTACGACTCTCGCCAGGATTCACCCACCTTCGGGCAGATAAACGAGTTTCTCGTCAGTGATTTACGCCCACAGCTGATATCGGTCCCTCCACAAGTTTGGCATGGTGTCAAAAACATAACTGCCAGCGCTGCCCTTATGCTTAATATGGTCGACAAAGCGTATCAATACGACGATCCGGACCATTGGCGTGTACCCGCCGATAGTCCCGCGATCCCCTATACACTTTAGTCCCGTGATACTCCATTTAAAAGCAAAGCCCGGCAGTAAGGTTGACCAACTGTTCTACGATGCCGCCGGGCAGCTCAATGCCAAGATCAGGGCACCGGCACAGGATGGGAAAGCCAACGCCTACCTGATCGAGTTCCTGGCGAAGCAACTGGGTATCCCTAAATCGGGTGTGACCATTGTAGCCGGGTTCACTAACCCACACAAGCGTATTGAGGTGGATGTGCCGGAGGATGTACTTACGCGGTTTTTGGCGGAGTTAGTGTAGCCGGGCCGATGCTCGGTACGACAAAAGGAAGGCCCGACTACGTGTAGCCGGGCCTTTTCATTAGATTAGATTGGTCAATAGCTTACTTTTTATCCCACCAAACGCGGGTGTCCAGATCATCGGGACCCTGCCGCGAAACGGCTTCCTGCCGGTTGGCGGTATTCACCGCAATTTCGGAATCAGGGTAGGATAACCGATTGATGAAGCTGCCTTTGATCTCCTTGCCCGGATAGGGGTTAGGCGTCAGGGTCGGGAACCCACTCCGCCGGAAATTGGCGAACACCTCGGGGCCGTTCAGGAAAGATGCTACCCAGTATTGAGTGTTAATCAACTCCAGACCCTTTGCCGCACTGTACGGATTCTTGGCCAGATAGGCGGTGATATCGGCATCAGCTACCAGCGATGTGGCACCATAATCGCCCAACTGTCTCATGTGTGCTGTAACCCCGGCGTTATAAAAGTCGGTTGCATTGCCGGTTGTCCAGGTGCGCTGGGCGGCTTCGGCCAGCAGAAGCTGCGTTTGTGCGTAGGTGACCAGATAGCAGGGTGCAAACTGGCTGCCCATGCGGGTCCGGTCTAACTGGCTGTAATCGTAAAAACTGGCTAGTCCATCGGCGGTTGCTCTCGCCGGAATGGTTCCGTTATCAAAACCGAGCGGCATGCCTATTTGGGTAGCCACTTCACGATTGGCTCTGGCGGCCGTTTGCTCAGGTCCACTTTTGGCACCTACATACCGCACCGCAATGGATACCAGACGTGGATCGGACGTTGATTTGAGGTAATCCACAAACGTCTTGGTCAGGTAGTAGTTGGCCGCTTCGGTCGAGTTGACAGTGACGCCCACGCCGTTAGTGTAGTTGGCATTGTTGCGAATAACAGCATTGTCGGCGTTGGATTGCATCAGGCCACCGGCAACGGCTTTCTGAACGGTCGACTGCGCCAGTGTCGGGTTTACTTTCGACAACCGCATGCCTACCCGAAGCAGGAGCGAATTGCCAAATCGTTTCCACTTCGTGATATCGCCACCATAGGTAACTTCACCGGCCTCCGTTGCTTTCGACGCATCCAGAGCGGCCGTTGCTTCGGTCAGCTCCTTAATAAGGTCGTTATAAATGCTCTCCTGCGTATCGTATTTTGGCGTTACATTGTTCGAGATGTAGCCAATGCCAGCCTGGCTGTACGGCACGTCGCCATAGGTATCGGTCAGTACCGAAAACGTATATGCTTTCCAGATGCGGGCCATGTTGTATAGGTTGGCCCGGTTGGGATCGGCTTTGGTCTGGTTGATCACGTCGACCAGATACCGAACGACGTTCTGGTAATACTGCCGCCAGATGCCCCCGTTGACACCCGATGGCCCCCGGTTGTCGATGTTGTAATTGCCCCCGGCAACGATGCCTGAGTTTGGCGTGAACATCTGCTGAACGATAGGCTCCTCGAAGGTCAGTATACTGCCCGGAAACGAGGTGCTAATCATGGCATTGTTAAACGTAAATACCGGGTTGAGTGCCGTGGCCGCTGTTGGGTTGACGTTTAGCTCATCGAACCCTTTGTCGCAACTGCTTGTCGAAAAAAGCAGGGCAACCAGGGGTATATATAAAAGTATTTTTTTCATGGAAGTAATAAGATTTTTGGTCCCTTTAGAGCGTGGGGCTTTTAGAATTTGACATTCAGGTTAAAGCCAATGCTGCGCGTAGTTGGCAACCCGGTTGATTCCAGACCAATCAGGTTGTCGGAGCTGAAGCCAAACTGCTCGGGGTCGATGTTGGGTACCCATTTTTTGATAATGGCTACGTTGTTGGCTACGGCACTTAACCGAATACCTTTGATAAACAACGTCTTGGGGAGCATCTTGGTGAAATCGTAGCCCAGGCTGATCTGGCGAAGTTTCCACAAGCCAGCATCGTATACGACTTGCTCGCCCAAGCTCTTGGAACGGCCTACCGAATAGTAATCCTGCACAAATGCCCGAACGGCGTTCACTTCGCCTTTATCATTCACGCCAACACCCACCATTTTGTTATCAGTTTCGCCCCGGCCTACCAGTGTTTCTTTCTGTAGTCCATGACGGAAGGCGTTCAGGTTGGTACCCGAAATCATTTTGCCACCCAGTTTAAAGTCGATCAGGAACGACAGGTTTAGACCTTTGTAGTTGACCGTATTGGTGATACCGCCGGTGTACTTAGGCAGGGCCGAGCCAAACGAAATGGGAGCCGGTGTACGCACGGGCAGACCATCGCCCCCGTGAACGATTTGACCCGCTGCGTTACGCACGTAGCCAAAACTGTATAACTGGCCGAGTTCTTCACCCACAACCTGCCGCAGGTCGCCCACGTAAATACCGTTACCAACTACAATCTGTTCGCCCAGTTTGTCGGTCAGCAGTTTGAGCAGTTTCGTTTTGTTGTAGGCCCCGTTCAGGGTAATATCCCAGGAGAAGTCCTTTGTGCGAATGGGCGAGAGGTTCAGTAATACCTCGATCCCCTGGTTCTGGCTCTGACCATTGTTGATCAGCGTGCTGGTATACCCGGAGGCATCGGACGACTGGGCCTGTACGATCTGGTCGCTGGTAATCTTGCGATAAACGGCCATGTCCAGGCCAACCCGGTTGTTAAACAGCTTCAACTCCAGGCCCACCTCGGTTTCGGCGGTACGGCTGGGCTTGAGGGTGGCGCTGGGTACGGTGCTGGACGTAATGTTACCCACGGGCTGTCCCAGACCTGCCGGATTGGGGAACAGGTTGGCGTTGACCGAGTAGAACAGGTTATTCGAGTAAGGTGCCACGTCGCCGTCACTACCGACTTCCGCATACGCTGCCCGGATTTTACCGAAGTTGATAAAGGAGGGCAGGTTGTCGAAGGCCTGCGAGAAGACGAAGCTACCCGTTAACGAGGGGTACAGAATGCTGCGATTGGCTGGTGAAAGGGTAGAGAACCAGTCGTTCCGCACCGTTCCGTTCAGGAACAGAACGTCTTTGAACGAGAACTCAGCCGCCGTGTATAACGAATTCACTTTTCGCTCGCTCAGGCCATACGTGGGGTCTTTAACCCGTCCATTCTGCGGTACGTATAAGCCCCGCACAATGAAATCCGTTACCTGTACACTGTTGAGATCGCTGCGACGGTATAACTGGTTGCCACCAACGGTGAGGTCGATACCAAAGGCACCAAACTTATGATTGGCACCAATCAGGAAGTCGGCGTTGATTTCGCGGAAACGGCGGGCGTCCTGCACGTAAGCCCCGTTTACGAAACCGGCCGGTGCCGCTGCCAGCGAAGCCTGCCCCGTTGGGAAGTTATAATCCTGATCGCGCGACCAGTAATCCTGTCCAACACGACCCTGCACATACAGCCAGTCGGTCACGTTGTAGCGAGCCGTGAGGTTGCCAAACAGGCGATCCCGCCGAATGTTCTCAAACTTGTTGTTGAGCACAAAGTAAGGGTTTGTGCGGTTCATGAAACGCGAGTATACAAACTCGTTGCCTGTGGCCGGGTTGATCTGGTTGGCTTCCAGCACGTCCAGCGGCATGGAGTTAGCCAGGGTATAAATAACCGTTGGCGTACTGTTGTCCTGCTGGGCAATCTGGGGCGGGTTTTTGTTGTACTCGTTCGAGTAGTTGATCGTTCCCGTAACGGTTAGCCGTGGCGACAGATTATAACTGAAACCCAGGTTCATCGTCTTCCGGTTAAAGGTGTTATTACGCGTAATGCCTTTGTTGTCCAGGTTGGCGATCGACAGGTTGAAGCCGCCTTTTTCGCTACCCGACGATACCGAAATGGAGTTGGTCCAGGTAGAACCATCACGGTAGAAGGTATTGATCCGGTTCCGAACGGGCGCGTAGGGCACCGTTACGCCCCCAAATAGTACTTGTGTCTGACCGGCAAACTTCTCCCCGAAACTCCATACGCCCGATGTTGAGTTGGCCGCCGTTGGCCGCGTACCGTATTCACCCTGTCCGTATTCATACTGGTAATCGGTAAAATCCAGCGGGCGATCTGTCGTAAAGTTGCTGTTGAAGGTTACGCCAATACCCTGGCCGGTACCTTTGGTTTTGGTTGTGATCAGGATGGCACCGTCTTTAGCGCGGGAGCCATACAGCGCTGCCGCCGTACCACCTTTCAGTACGGTCATGCCTTCGATATCGTCCGGGTTGATGGACGAGAGACCGTCGCCACCGTCGGAGTAGTTCCGGTCGCGGTTACCGATGGAGTTGTCGCCACCGGTGTTGCCGTTGTTCTGGCCGAAGTTGGTGTTGTCGATGGGGACACCGTTCACAACGATAAGCGGGCTGTTCTGGCCGGAGAAGGACGACTGACCCCGAATACGAATTTTACTCGTTCCGGCGGCACCCGTACCCAGGCTGCTGATGTTCACCCCGGCAATTTTACCCTGTAAGGCGTTGATGAAGTTAACGGTACGGTTGGTAGTTACCTGCTCGGGGTTGACGATAGCCGTAGCGTATCCCAGTCGTTTGGCTTCTTTCTTAATGCCAAGCGCTGTTACAACCACTTCGCTCAGGTTCTGATCAGCTTCCTGAAGGGTCACGGTTAGCTGCGTTTGGTTACCGATGGTTAATGTTTGCCCGGCAAAACCAATGGCGCTGAACACCAGCGTGGCATTGGCAGGTACATTAAGGTTGAATGAACCGTTGGCATCGGTTGTGGTACCTAATTGAGTATTTCTAACTAATATAGTTACTCCTGGAATTGGCTGTTGGTCCTTGCCAGCTATAACCCGGCCCGTAACGCGCCGATCCTGTGCCAGTGCAGTATGGCTGATCAGGAAAGTAACCCATACCGCTAGTATACAGGCACTAATCCTCGTTCGTAAATTGTGTTCCATTTTAAATTAGATTGGTTTTAAGTTTTGGCATTCAGATTAATCCAAAAATTTCTTTTTTAAATTACAGAATTGCAAAGGTAATAAAATGATGTATCTACGGTGGATTTTTTATACATAAAACGTGGATTTTCTAAGGCTGAATAAAAATTTGGAAATATTAAAATAGATATTCACCTTTGCCTACCAGATAAGGGGGGTAATACCTCATTTTAGATTCGTTATCGTATGAAATTTTACCAACAACACGCTCATTTATGCGTAAACGCCCATTCGGTATTTCCTCTCCTGGACAGGATGATGGACATGTGTTGTTGTTGAATCGCCAATTACCTTCTATACGCTTCTGAACAGATAATCCCTTTTTTCAGTAATCTTAAATCCTCTTTTTATTAACCATATTACTATACTTATTCTGTATAGTAAATAGGAAAATGAATTAATTAAATTAACTGACGCTAATAAACATTCTCATGGTAGCCATATCTGACAAACGGATTGCCACACAACCAACGCAACTCTTAACGGCCGACGAACGGGCCTTTTTTGAAAAGAATGGATTTCTCCACATCAAAAACTTTGTAAGCCGGGAAACGGTACAGCTTTTTCTACACGAATTGCAACAGGTGGAGGCTGATTGGTTGGCTGAGGAGGTCGATAAAATCAATGGTACACCCATCAAATATGGTCGGGACGAAAACGGCCAGCCCATTGTTCAGCGGTTTGCGTTTGCTTCGCTTTTCAGCCCCGTACTGCACGAGTTTTTACAGGATGAGCGCTTGCATGAACTGACGCAGTTATTACAACCGTATAGTGGCCGCATTGGCGAAGAAGAGAAAGATGGGCTGGTTGTCAATCACTACGTCCGCACACCCGAGAGTAATTTTTCTCGCATGGGCTGGCATACCGATAGCCCGCGCGATTTGTTTCTGGGGCACCGTATCCGGCCGATGCTCAACATTGGATTGCACCTCGACGATTGCCCCATGAGCAATGGCGGTTTGCGGGTATTGCCGGGTACGCACAAGCAAAATACCCTGATGACGCTGTTTCGTAAACGACAGTTCATCGATCACCGCCCTGATCCGCGCGAAGTTGGGTTCGACATCGAAGCGGGCGACCTGACCATCCACAACGGTAGCCTGTGGCATCGCGTTGAGCAATCGCCCAACATCGGGGCCGCCAGTCGTCGCCGGGTCATGTATATCCCGCTGGTGACGGGTGAGTACCAGCCGAAAAATGCCGCTAGTAAGACGCCGTTCTATCATCGGTTAGGGGCCAAAATTTTCCGTTAAACCAATACTTACTATGCAGTTCAACTGGCTTGCTTTAGCGGTTCCATTCTTTCTGTTCTGCATAGGCGTGGAATACCTGGTGGCGAAAAAACAGCAGAAGAACTACTTCCGATTCAACAGCTCGGTGGCGAACCTGAACGTGGGAGTTGCCGAGCGTTTGCTGGATATTTTTACCACCGGTGCCTTCTATTTCGTGTATGACTATCTCCATCGGCACTACGCTCTGTTCGACATTCGGGCCAACGTGTGGGGGTGGGCCGGGTTATTGATCGCTACCGATTTTATCTGGTACTGGTACCATCGGCTGGCGCACGAAATCAATGTATTCTGGGCGGTTCATGTTGTGCATCACCAGAGTGAAGAGTTCAATTATACCGTCTCGGCGCGCATTACGGTGTTTCAGGCGGTGGTCCGCACGGGTTTCTGGGCAATATTACCCATCGTTGGTTTTCCGGCGGAGATGATTACGGGGGTGTTGCTGCTGCATGGGTTGTACCCGTTTTTTATTCATACCCGCACCGTTGGGAAGCTGGGCTGGATCGAATATGTATTCGTAACGCCCTCGCACCACCGGGTACACCACGCCAGTAACCCACAGTACCTCGACAAGAATTACGGCGACATGTTTATCATCTGGGACAAGCTGTTTGGCACTTTTGCCGAAGAAGGGGAGGAGCCCGTGTATGGTCTGACAAAACAGCTTGATAGCTATAGCTTTTTATGGCAGCATTTTCAGGGCTGGCTCGAACTGGGTGTAGCCGTACGACGGGCAAGAGGCTGGCGGGCGAAATTGTCCGTATTGTTCGGTCGGCCGGATACCATCGATACAAGAATTCGTCCTGATCTGGAGCGTCAGTTTCTGTCGGCCGATGCTGCTGGGCGCTCGGCTACCCATAATAAAAGTCGGCGGTTCAGGGGGTATGTCGTGGGGCAACTGGCTGGTACGTTGCTGATTCTGTTCGTCTTTCTGTTGGTTGAAAAGAGCGTACCCGGTTATCTTCAATTATTCACCGCTTTGTTTATTTTACTGACGGTAATCAATTGTGGCGCGTTACTTGAACAGCGTCGTTGGGTGCTGTACCTCGAAATCGGGCGCGTGGCGGTGCTGTGGGTGGTGTTGTACGCGCTGCTGGGTTACCCAATGCTCATTGTCCTGGCCTACATTGGCGGGCTGTCCATCTGGGCTTATTTTTCCTTTGTTCAAAAACGTTATTTTCAACTGGTGTACGGAAGTTCCTAAACCTTAGAACTAATCTCGTACCAGACAGCAAGATGCTGTCTGTAGGTGTAGTCCATCTTCCGCAGACAGCAAGATGCTGTCTCGTACAAAACCTGTAAACGCAAATACACATGACACTCGAATTTCAAAATGAATTAGGCGACATTCGCTCGATAACGACCCAATCCCGCGATAAATCAGTTTTGGTAAAGCCATTACTTACGGGCGATACAGCACCGTTTTTCAGCCTTGCCGGTGCGCCAAATAATTGGCGGGCCTCGGACTTTGGTCAGAAGCTGCCCGAAGAGGCTACATCCATTCTGGATCTGGTGAATGCCCGCCCGCTGGTGGTGAGCTTTTACTGCCCTTGCTGGGGGCGTTATGCCCGGCCGTATCTTGAGTCGCTGGTGCGGCTGAATCAGGCATTGCTGGCCACTGATGCGGAACTGGTGGTGTTTTCCAACGAATCACCAAGTATATTGTCCCGTCAGGTAGGTGGGCTGGATTTTCGGGTAGCGTACGATGCCGAGTCGACGGTTGCCCGGCGGTTTGGTGTCTATAGTGAAGATTATCCCGTTTGGGAGCGTATTTCGGGAATCTCGGAAGAGGCCTTCACGCCCGCTTTGTACGTAATTGGGCAGGACCGCCGGATCGCTTATCATTTTCTGGATGAGAATTTCGATCGGGCGCTCGATGCCGAATCCATCGTTTCTGTTGTTCATCATCTTAACCAGGTGCATCATGAAGTTTATTAATCAGCCTGTCGGCCCTTTAAATAACTACTCGCGGTGTTTTTTTTGCTTATGGTTTCTGGCTATGGCTGCTTCTGTCGGCTGGCGTAATCCCGATGGCCCATCGTACAAAGAACAGATCGACGCCTGGCATCAGACGCGTATTAACTCACTCAAAAGCGAAACCGGCTGGCTGAATCTGGCCGGCCTGTTCTGGCTCGACAACGGGAAGAATTCGATCGGGCGCGGCACAGACTTTGCTGTTTCCTTTCCGGTTGCCGACGCTCCGGTTGATTTAGGTACTCTTTATCTGGAGAAAGAGTCGGTTCGTTTTGTGCCAAAAGCAGGTGCATCTGTTTCGGCTGATGGGAAACCCATTACCGAGCCGCTGGTCATTTTTACCCACAATCAGAAACCGGTGGTGCTGGCGCACGGCTCACTCCGCTGGTTTATCATCAGGCGGGGATCTAAATACGGCGTTCGGCTTCGGGATCTGGACAGCCCGAATCTAAAGGAATTTCAAACCATCGACCGCTATCCCGTGGATGAAAGCTGGCGGGTAAAGGCGCGCCTGGAAACGCCCACGACGCCTACGACCATCCCGATCATCGATGTGCTGGGTCTTACGTCCCAGCAACCCCTGGCGGGTACGTTGGTCTTTGAACGGGCCGGAAAAACGTATCGGCTGGATGCCGTTGAAGAAGGTGACAAGCTCTTTATCCTGTTCGGCGATCCGACAAACGACCACGAAACCTATGGTGCCGGCCGGTTCCTGTATGCCGACAGGCCCGCTTCGACGGGTGCAACGAGTGAGAACAGACTGATTATTCTTGATTTTAATCAGTCTATCAACCCACCCTGCGCCTTCACGCCCTACGCTACGTGCCCGATTCCGCCAAAGCAGAACAAGCTGGCGATCGCCGTAACGGCGGGCGAAAAACGATACGGTGAGCATTGAGGGGGTGGGTATTTTGTATAGTTATTGACTTGTGATGAGTATACCGACAACAACAAGGGCCGCGCTTGCCTCCAAATTGCCCAATGTAGGCACCACGATATTTACGGTCATGTCGAAGCTGGCGACAGAAACCGGTGCCATCAATCTGTCGCAGGGATTTCCCGGCTTCGACTGCTCGCCCGAACTGGTATCGCTGGTTGAGAAGTACCTCCGAAACGGGTTCAACCAATACGCACCCATGACCGGCGTTCCGGCCCTGCGGGAAGCCCTGGCCCAGAAGACCTTTGCCGAATACAACGTCGCCTATGACCCGGAATCGGAAGTGACCATCACCTCCGGCGCTACCGAAGCTATCTTTGCGGCCGTTGCCGCCGTTGTTCGCCCAGGCGACGAAGTGATCGTGCTGGAACCCGCCTACGATAGCTACGTTCCTGCCATTGAACTCAACGGGGGAATACCTGTTTATGTCACGCTGACCCCGCCCGATTACGCCATCGACTGGCAGTTGGTTAGCGAAAAAATTACGGATAAAACCCGGCTTATTCTGGTTAATACACCCCATAACCCAACCGGTTACGTCTGGACGGCCGACTATCTGAACCAACTGGCAAACCTGGTTCGCGACCGCAACATCTGGATTGTGAGCGATGAAGTGTACGAGCACATTCTGTTCGACGGACGGAAGCATCTCTCCCTCATGACCCATCCCGAACTTCAGGAGCGCACCTTTGTAGTGGGATCGTTTGGTAAAACCTTTCACGTTACCGGCTGGAAAATAGGTTATTGCCTGGCGCCGAAAGAATTAAGCACTGAGTTTCGAAAAATCCACCAATACTTAACCTTCAGTACCGTTACACCCATTCAGTACGCGCTGGCCGATTACCTGAACGAACCTGCTCATTACCATGAGCTACCCGATTTTTACCAGCGCAAGCGCGACCTGTTTCTGGCCGGTCTGGCAGGTTCCCGCTTTACGTTCAAGCCCGCCGAGGGCAGCTTTTTTCAGACCGTTTCCTATGCCGCCATCACTCAGGAGCCCGATTATGCCTTAACGATCCGCCTGACGAAAGAAATCGGCGTGGCGTCGATTCCCATTTCGGTGTTTTATAACCAGAAGAACGACTATAAAATGATACGATTCTGCTTTGCTAAGAACGACGACGTGTTGATCCAGGCGGCCGAACGCCTGAGGGGTTTATGAGCGCACCTTTCTATACCATTAACGAGTAAATAACCATGAATCAACCGATCGACTGCCCTGTTGATGGGGTACAGGTAAATGAAAATAAGGTATGATCCAACAATAGCAACTCGAATGCCACGTATTACACCGCTCCACAAAAACGAAGCAACGGCCGATGTGCAGGCCGCTTTCGATGCGCACGTTGCCGACCATGCCGCTAGCCGCATCACCAACATGAAAGCGACGCTGGGACGGTCGTTGCTGTCCTTCCAGATTTACATGCAGTGGTATCCACTGTATGAAGAAGTGAAAGCCATTGTGGGTAACCGGCTGGCGTATCTGTACGCGCACGCTATCTCGGAAGGCTCCGACTGCCCCGTGTGTACGACTTTTTTTCGGCGAATTATCATCGACAACGGCGAACGGCCCGAGGACGTACAGTTGACCGAGAACGAGCAACAACTCGTTACCTTCGGTAGTACCATTGCCCAGCGTAAAGGCGAGATTCCGGACGAACTGTACGCGCCCATTGCCGACCGATTCACGGATCAGCAGATTGTTGTGCTGGTGGCCTTTGCCGGGCAGATGATCGCTACAAACGTGTTCAACAACGTGCTGAACGTCGATGTCGACGAATACCTGTACCCCTATCTACCCCTAACTCAACCCGAAAACCCCACCAACACGCATGTCTGATTTACATGGGAAAGTAGCCTTTATTACCGGAGCCGCTCACGGGCAGGGCCGGGCTGTCGCGCTGGCATTGGCCAGGGAAGGCGTTCACATCGTCGCTTTTGATCTGGCTAAACCACTGGCGTATCCTGGTTATGCGCTTGGCTCCGAGAGTGAGCTGGATTCGCTGAAACGAGAGGCAGAAGCAATGGGTGTGTCGTGCCTGATCGCGCAGGGCGACGTTCGGCGGGATGCGGATATAAAACGGGCTGTCGATGAGGCCGTGGGTACGCTGGGGCGGATCGACATTCTTTTTAACAATGCAGGTATCTGTGCGTACGGGCTGGTGCATGAATTACCCGAAGAAGAATGGGACGCCATGCTCGATATTAACCTAAAGGGAGCGTGGCTGGTCGCCAAACGGGTAATTCCAGTTATGATGGCACAGAAATCGGGGGTGATTCTCAACAATTCGTCGATTGCCGGACTCCGGGGCAAGAATCGCCTTAGCCATTACGCGGCTTCGAAATGGGGGCTCGTCGGCCTGACAAAATCGTGGGCTATCGAGTTAGCACCGTATACTATCCGGGTCAATTCCATTCACCCGACGGGTGTCAACACGCCCATGAACGATGGTTTGGCCGAACTGGAAGGTACCACCACGCAGGAAATTGCCGAGCGCTCGGCAGGTAACCTGCTGCCGGTACCCTGGGTAGAGCCGGAAGATGTATCGGCAATGGTGCTTTTTCTGGTGTCCGATAAGGCACGTTACGTGACCGGCTCCCAGTTTGTACTAGACGCCGGGCTACTGACACGTTAAATCTCAGTCTGTAAAAAAACAGGTACTCAGTATATATTTTTGTATTTTAGGTAACAAGTAATTATAAAAATATATAATTTATATACTTAATCATTACCTAATATAGCTTACTAAGTCTTATTATTGAAGTGAAATACCCAATACGTAACTAACTTCATGAATAAGTCTTATAACAAACTCAGCTTATCCATCGGTAGATGGGTACTTTTTAGCATCGTTGTCTCAATCACACTAGGTTTTGCCTTTTACACAAACCATGCCTGGGAGGATTGGTACATGACATTTCGAGCCAGTAAAAACTTGGCGATGGGAAATGGGCTTGTTTTTACGCCCGGAGAACATCTTCATACATTCACCTCTCCGCTGGGAACCCTCATCCCGGCTCTCCTGAGTTACTGGGTTGGTCCCACTAACGATGAGTTAGTTCTTTGGCTATTTCGGATCATTAGTGCCAGTCTATTAGGTTTTTCGGCCATGCTGTTACTCAGGTGTGCCCGAAAGTCGGTTCAATATGCGCTTCCCGTGTTTATGGTGGTAGCCGTTTTAGCGCTCGATGCGAAAATTATCGACTATTCCATAAACGGTATGGAAACGGCGTTTATGGTTTTTTTTCTGTCGTTGCTAATCTATGCGCTTACCGTTCCGCTCCATAATCCGGTTTACTGGCTGGCACTCGCGATTGCTGGTTTGATGTGGAGCCGCCCTGATAGTTTTGTGTATATAGGGTCTGTTATGATTGGGATTTTCCTGTTCAATCCCCAAAGTCGACTGGCGCGTTCGCGTGCTGAGTGGCTTTCCTATTTTGTACGGGCCGGTTTGTGGGGCCTGGTTCTGTATCTGCCCTGGGTAGTGTGTGCGTGGTGCTATTATGGAACCCCCGTCCCCAACACCATTACCGCAAAGGGGCTTGGCTACTTTGATGCTTTAGCGCTGGCAAAAGAATTCATCCTGTTTCCGGTTACGTCGTTATTTTCGATAAACAGTCTTCAATTAACATTTGGGCCTGCTTACATGAGTTTTGGCGGCTGGAATCTGCTCATTCCGTTGTTTAGTAAACTGCTTACGTTCGTTGGCATTAGTTACTGGATGCTGCCGTTTGCCCGGCGGGCTGTTCGTCCGTGGTCATTTGCTGCGTATCTGGCACATTTTTACCTGAGCTACGTTCTACCCACCGCCGAGCCTTGGTACATACCCAGTGTTACTGTGCTGTGTACATGGGCATTGGCCCTAGAGTTTAACCACTTCATCGATTGGGTATGTCAAAAACGACCGACGTTTATCCCTGCCATAAAGAGCATCACGGTAACGGTAATTGGGTTTCAGTTGATCGTTCTGGTGTGTGTAGCCTATCAAATGCGGGTTCAGCAGCAGCTTATTGAAACGACCAATCGGAAGAGCATTGGCCTCTGGTTAAATGAGAATGCTAAGTCAGGGAGTACTGTTTATCTGGAATGCCTCGGCTATATTGGTTTTTACTCCAATATGAAAATGTACGATTTTCCGGGGCTCTCATCAAAAGAGGTGGTTGAAGCGCGTAAAACGTTGAAAAGTAATGACCTGAATAAACTTGTTCCCTATCTAAAGCCGGATTATCTGGTGCTGCGTCCAGTCGACCAGATTAATACGAGCCTGAAGGAACAGTATGTACAGGTGAAGCGGTTCGATGTATCCAGCCTGGTGGATAGTTATCCTTTTTTACCCGGTCGGGGTTATCTTCAGTTCGACCAGACGTTTACCGTCTACAAACGCAAAATCTCTATAGATCAAGTACTTACTCTGAAGTAATTGGCCATTGCTGTTTCGCTTTACCAACCCCATGACGTAATGGGATAAGCGTTAACAACACCGTTATAGACGGGCAAGGGGCCCAAGGATCGTTTAAGATCCTAGGGCCCCTTGCCCGTTTCTTTAATTATGTTTACTGACTATCGGTATCGGTAGAGCTGGCGATTTTGGCTAAGTCCTTGTTTTCGGGGAATAGCGCCAGTCCTTTGGTGAGCCACTCGTTGCGGGCGGTTTGATCTTTCGTGACCAGTTCGTTGTACGAAATCAGGTATTTGAAGGCCAGTACGAGGTCATTCTTATACCGTTTCTGTTCCTCTTCCTTGTCGGCAATCATGCCGATAAACTGCTCGAAATACGGTTTGGCCTTCCCCTTCATCACCGCTTCTTCGGGCGCATAAGCATAGTAATTGGCTTTGGCCCGGTAGAGTACCGTTGGGGCGTAATCGGGCGATCCCTGCTGAGCCAGTGCCAGGGCGGAGTCGGCCAGGGCGAACCGGAGGGTGTCGCGTTCGAGTTTACCCGAACTATCCCGTTTGAACCCGAGGGTGTAGTTGCTCATACCGTACCGGAACAAATCCTGCACGTCGGCTTTGAAACCGTGGTTAGCTGCCGAATCCAGAATAGCGACGGCTTCGGGGTGCTTTTTGGCCCGGTAGTAATACTTGGCGATGTCGCTGTACAGATTGTCTGTCGTATCGAAGGGCGCTGCTTTGGCGAGGTAGACCGCGCCTAAAGAGTCATCGCTGGTGCTGTCGGTAGCCATGTACGCCCGGCCGAGGTACTTATAATCGTCCGGCATGGCTTTGTCTGGTGCTTTTTCCAAGAACGTATTGATGTTCTCGATGGCCTTGTCAGGTTGTTTGAGCGACGAGTACGCCCAGCCTTTTATGCGGTACACAATGGGGTTCTGACCCAGGGCCGTCCGGTTACTATCGATCAGGGTTACGGCCCGCTGGAAATCGTTGGCCAGAAAATGAAATTGTGCCTGACGCAGCAACGTTTCCTGCCGGGCATCGTGTGAAACCCGAACGTACTGGTCAATGTAGTTAGCGGCTTCTTTGTAGCGGTTGACCAGAAAGTACAGTTCGGCGAGCTGGTTATAGGCCGGGGCATAGCCAGCATTGGCCTCAATGGCTTTCTTGTAATTCTCCACGGCCAGATTCAGGTTGCGGCCCTGCCAGTAAATATCGCCGATCCGCTGGTACACCCGCGATGGGTTCATGCCCAGTTCAAGAGCACTTTCGTAGCGGGTAACGGCTGTACCGGCATCCTTGTTCAGGTAATGGGCATCGCCCAGGGCCAGTTGAATCGCTGCGTTTTTCTTGTCACGTTCGGTGGCCTGATTGAGGTAGTCAATGGCCCTGGCGGCATTGACCGCTTTGGCGTAAACGGGTTTTATGGACCCATTGCCAGGGCTCAGGTAGCCCGTGTACGCTTCGCCGATCCGGTACAGAATATCGGCATTTTTACTTTTACTCTTCTTAAGAACTTCGGCCAGTTTAGGCTCGGCATTGGCCGCATTGTTTTCTACCAGATAGCTGATAGCCACGCCGGTTTCGTTGAGTGGCGTGCGCTTTTCATCCATCGGCAGGCCTTTTGTAAACCAGATACGGGCCGAATCGGGCTGACCCGAACGTAGGTATCCGTAGCCCGCATCGAAGAGGCTTTGCATCGACGGACTCTGCTGAGCATTTCGGTTCAGTAGTTGCTTGGCCTCCGTAAACTGGCCAAGATTCATCAGGGTGTTTGCGTCGGGCGCAGGCTCCTGCGCCAGAGCTCCTACAGATAATCCCGACAGAAGTAAGGTTTTTATGTACGTTCTCATGTTGCGTTTAGGTTTAGCCTTCCTATCATGATTGATCTGCTGAAGAAGGCATAAGCAAGGTGCAACACAGAACTAAGAGAGGTCTTAAGGATTTCTTAGAATTGCCTTAGAAGAGTACGTTTAGATTACCCATCTACCTGTTCGGCCTGATACCCCGCCTTTTGAACCGCTTTCATAACCACATCGGCAATGCGGTTGTCGGTAGTTTGTACGGTCAGAAGGTTATCGGGCGCTTCGGTAGCGATGTTCCAGCCATCGACCTGCTCAATATCATTGAGGTTCAGCGTAACGGCGGCTACATCGTCGCTCGATTTAATGTTGGTCTTGAAGTTTAGTGTCTCCATGTCGTTGAGTTGATTATGTACCAAACAGCCTCTGGCTGTTTGAGTGGTTGACTGGCATGATGGTTATCTATTCGTCATATTGTTAAGGGATGTCCTTTCCACAAACAGCTAGAAGCTGTTTGGTACGTAACTAAAAAAAGAGAAAGCTGTCGCGGAACTGGAAGGTGACTGCGCCCAGATACGCATTTTTGGTAAATACCGCTGCCCGATAGCTACCGGGTTTAAGCGTTCCGGCCGGGCTAAGACTAAATAAAATTCGCTGTGGCTTTAGGCTAAAGTTCACCTTCTGCACTGCATGGACGGGTATCACTTCATTGACATCGGCCAGCGAAACCGTCATATCACGCAGCGGTTCGGGTACGGCATTTTGCTGGTTGTCCGTCAGGCTCAGATACACATCCTGTGAGCCCTCCAGCCGTAACTCGGCGGGTATATCCAGCGAAATAGTCAGCGTGTGTACTTTCTTCGCTTTCGCCGTTTCTTTCCGGTTGGTCTTGGTGGCTACGACCAGAAAGGCATCGCCCGTAACCGCCGATTCCGACACTTTTGTGAGCAGCGAGGAGTTGAGGGTATTCACCTGTTGCTGTAGTTCCTTATTCTGACTGAGCAGCAGGTTGTTCGAATTAGTAAGCCAGTTCAATTTATCCCGGATAGCTTCCATTTGGTTTTCCAGGCTATCGCGCAGGACGGTGAGTGTACTTACGTTTTGATGGAGCTGCCGGATCGTGTTGCCGGTGCTGGCAGTACGCTGCCGTAATCCATTCAACTGCTGGTTGCGGGAAGCTACTTGTTCGTGCACGGCAGTGAGCCGTTCATTGAGCCATTCGTTTTCGTCGGCAGCCGTTTCCAACTGACTTTCCAGACTGCGTAGGTCGCCTTCCAGCCGTAGTTTGGCGGAAAACAGCGAATCCGCTCGTTGTTCGTTCAGGTCGTTTTCTTTACGCAGCGTTTGGGTACTCTGCCAATAGTAAAAACCAAAGGCTACAAGAAGCGCAGTCAGCATGGCGAGTACGCCGGTTAACAGGTTGTTTCGTTGTGCCATAGCCTTATTTGTCAATAGTGTTTTTCAGTCTTGTTGCCTGTGTAAAGCTGGCAGAGTCGTGTTATAGGCTGCTTAAGGAAAACTTAAAATCTGCTTAGAGAATGTACACAGACTGATGAGCTAGCCCATGTTGTATCACTGGCTGAAACCCTTGGGTACGCTGTGAGGACAATGGCGTAGGGTAAATAAGTCTACCCAAACGAATGAATTTTGGTAGTTTACCCTAATTTTCGTGTAGAAAACCGGATAGCCGGTTACATTGCCCTGACCTTTACTCGACTGTTATGCTTGTCAATGATCCTAATCTGCGTCGCACCAAACGTTCGGACACTATCGCCCAGATTGGCACTTTCCTGCGCGAACGGTTTAGTCTGGAAGAGGATAAAGACGATCAGGACGGTGTGGTTCAGTCGATCAGCCGGGGTATCGAGTTCAGGGGAATAAATCTCTGGACACTCATTTTTGCCATTTTCATTGCATCGATCGGCCTTAACGTCAACTCTACGGCGGTTATCATCGGGGCCATGCTTATTTCGCCGTTGATGGGACCCATTATGGGTATCGGGCTGGGCGTAGGAATCAACGATCTGGCCATGATTTTGCAATCGTTGAAAAACCTCAGCATTGCGGTCGTTATCAGCCTGATCACCTCAACGGTTTATTTTCTGATCAGTCCTTTACACATTGCCCAGTCTGAACTGCTGGCCCGTACGTCGCCCACCGTATGGGATGCCTTCATTGCTTTTTTTGGTGGGCTGGCCGGTATTGTAGCGGGTTCACGACGCGAAAAGATCACCAATGTCATACCGGGTGTTGCCATCGCAACGGCGCTGATGCCGCCCATCTGTACAGCGGGTTATGGTCTCTCCATCGGTAACCTGTATTATTTCGCCGGTGCTTTTTACCTGTTCCTCATCAACAGCGTTTGTATCAGTCTGGCTACGTTCCTGATTGTCCGGTTTCTGGATTACCACCAAAAGGAATATCCAACACCGGAGGTGGAACGGCGGGTTCGGCACACGATCTGGGTGGCAGTTTTAATTGTGGTTGTACCCAGCACCTACCTCGGGTATCAAATTGTCCGGAAAACGATCTTTGAACAGTCGGCCAAGCGCTTTGTGACCAACGAATGCAATTTTCAGTTTCGACAGGTTATCAAATACGATGCTCATTTCAGCCGAAAGCAGAGTCGGCTGGAGTTAACGCTGGTTGGCGAGCCATTGCCCAAAGATTCGATCAACCTGTTAACGTCAAAGATGGTTGCTTATGGGTTGAACGATGCCCAACTGGTGGTGCGGCAGGGTACGTTCAAGGATGCTGCCGTGGATGTCGATGCTATCACCAACTCCGTCACCGACCAGGTAGTTCGGTACAATCAGGCGTCGATTGCCGTCAAAGACCAGACCATCGATTCGCTGCGCCGGTACATAGAACAGACACAGTCCGATCAACTGCCGATACCTGATTTGCGCAATGAACTTAAAACTCTCATGCCCGATGTCAGGACGTTTACCGCAGCGCGGTCGCTGGTAATGTCTGGCAATAGTCAGAAGCCGGATACGGTTATGCTGGTGTATGCCCGATTTTCCCGGCGGCATACGGCGGCTGAGCGGAAGCGCATTGAAAACTGGTTACAAACACGTACGAAAAGTAAGCGGATTAAGCTGTTGATTGAGTAAGGAGCGGTACTACCGCAGTAAACTCGGTACATCGACCAACCACACAATCATAAGGGAAATCAGGAAGAGCACAATTACGAAAATTAGTAGCCAGTCGGGCTGCCGGGTAGGTTTACCTTCTGTGAACTGATCTGATTGGGTGCGCAGATTATTTGTATCCGTACCGGGCGACCGAAGAGAGGAAACTTCTCTATTGAGACTGTTTTTTTTTGGCATAGACAGACTATTTATCAGTACGGTCGGGCTTAGTTGACGCCATACAGCCAAAGTTGATGTACTCACCTTAATATTCGCTGATAAATTCCTTAGAATCTCCTTAGAATGCAATAACCATCCCTTAATGTGGCATACTGATGGAGAATACGGTGGGTTCACCGGGCTTGGAGTCAACGGTTAATTGTCCGCCATGCAGACGGATAATGCGCGAAACCAGCGATAACCCCACGCCATACCCCCGAACGTCGGCTGTCTGGCGGCTTCGATAAAACGGCTCGAAAATATAAGGTAGGTCATCCGCAGGAATGGAAGCTCCTGTATTTTTTATGCTTACTATTAATGTGTTGGGCTCTGTGCTGACATGTACCTGCGCCCGGCCATCGTCGGCAAATTTACAGGCGTTTTCCGTTAAGTTCTTGAGTGCTGTAGCCAGCAGCGTTCGATTGCCGTGCAGCGTTAACTGATCGGGGTCGTCGGGGAGGGTGCCCATGCTGACGCTTACCTGATAGCGGGAATTGAGGGCCGTTACTTCATCGCGAACATCCCATACAAGCTCGTCGAGCCGTACTACATCCGTCAACATTCCGGGGGCATTGTCCTTATTTACCTGCGAAAGCTGGAGCAACTCGTGGGTAAGGGTGGCCAGCTCGCGCACATCGTCGAGGACCGAACGGATCGTTTGGCGGTACGCTTCCGGCTCACGTTGTTTGAGTAAACTCACTTCCAGTTGCGAGCTGATCTGCGTGAGCGGATTTTTGAGTTCGTGCGAGACGTTGGCGACAAACATACGCTGTAGCCGGAACGACTCCGCAACCCGGTCCAGCAATTGGTTGATCGTTGCCGACAAACGGCTAATTTCATCATCGTCTTTCGCAACGGTTAGTCGTTCACTTCGGTTTTGCGGAAAGATAGCACTCAGTGTATAGTCAATTTGCTGCATGGGTTGCAGCGCATCGCCCGCGAAAAGCCAGCCGGAAATGGCCGTAATGGCGGCAATCAGCACAAAAAGGCTCGACAATGCCCAGATCAGACGCCGTAAAAATTCATCGCCATAAATGTTTTTGGCGCTGGCGATAACGACGTACTGGCCGGAAGCCGTCATGAACCGAATACCGGAGATATAATACCCCTTTTGTTGAAAGTCTTTCTTTTTCGATTGGCGGATGGTAACCAATGTCGGCTTGTCGATTTGCAAGGTCAGCGACTCATTGGTGATGAAGATAATCGAGTCCCGATTATCAAAAATGATAATCTTTTGCTCGGGCAGCTGGTCTTTTCGAATGCGGTTCAACTGGCGGATCAACTGCGCATCCAGCTTATGCCGGATCAGCATATCGCCCGCCGTATTGGCCTTCCGGTCGAGTCGGCGATAAAAATCGGATGAAATAAAATACCAGCAAAAGGCATAGATACTCACAAAGGCAAGCAGCATAATGCTGGATACCAGCCCTGTAAATCGTATCGTAAGCCGCTTGCGGATAGTCATTTCTTTTTTAGTATATAGGAGTTAGTAGCGAGGAGTGAGGAGGGCTGGCGCATGTTTTTTGCTGACGCCGGTCCGCTGGTGCGGTCAGCCCTCCTCACTCCTCGCTACTAACTCCTCACTCCTCCTTAAACATATACCCCATTCCAAAATGAGTGTGAATCAGCTTTTTGTCGAAACCTTTGTCGATCTTCTTGCGGAGGTAGTTGATGTATACTTCCACGACGTTGGTGCCCGTGTCGAAATTCAAATCCCAGACGTGCTCGGCGATGGCGGGTTTTGAGAGTACGCGTCCCTGGTTTCGCATCAGAAATTCCAACAGGGCAAACTCACGGGCGGTAAGCTCAATGGGTTGTCCATCGCGCGTAACGGTCTTGGCGTCCAGATTGATCTCGATTCCGCCATACCGCAGCATCTGAGCTGTCATACTGACTTGCGTGCCCCGCTTGGTTAGGGAGCGAACCCGCGCCAGCAACTCAGCGAACTGAAAGGGTTTGGCCAGATACTGATCGGCTCCGGCGTCGAAGCCCTGAATCCGGTCTTCGGTTTCGTCCAGGGCCGTTAGCATCAGAATGGGCGTCGTTACCCCTTCGGCCCGGAGCTGCCGGCAGAGTTCATAGCCGTTTAGCCCCGGCAAAATAAGGTCGGTGATGATGGCGGCATAGTTATTTTTAAGCGCCAGCCGTTTGGCAAGCAAGCCATCATAGGCAATGTCGACCTCAAACTGGCTCTCTTCCAGCCCCTGCTGAATCGCTTGCAGGGTTTTGGGCTCATCTTCAACGACCAGGAGTTTCATAACGTAAAGTTAGTAGTGCAGGTCAAATTGGCCTGTCCCTGCGCTATTAACTTATTTTACGCGGGTGTGTCCTGAAAAGAGACAAGTATCGCAGAGAAAGCTCCTGCTATCAGGCTTCGACCAGTACTTCGCTCATGCGCTGGAGTAAGGTTTCAACGTCGCGCTGCCGTGCCAGGTGATACCGGGCGAAGGACGTTCCCGATCCCACCTTCACGGTATAGGCCCAGTTTGGCAACTGCCGGAACATGTCTTCGTCGGTGGTATCGTCGCCAATGCTAACAATGAAATCATAAGGTGTCTGCTCGAATATTGAGAGCGCCACCGTGCCTTTGCTGTGCAGAGCAGGCTTCACTTCCACCACTTTACTGCCCTGAATGACCGTGAGCGGAATAGACGAATCGGCCCGTCGGAGCTGACTGGCCAGGTCGTTGGCTTGGGCTTCGATGTCTTCCGTTTCGGCCGTTCGGTAATGCCAGGCGATGGCGGTTTCTTTTTCTTCGATAAACGAACCGGGAAAACGTGTGACAAACTCCTCCATTGTTGTGCGAACGGTATCGACCCAATCGCCGGACGATAGGTCGAGACGTTGCCAGGGCTGGTCGGGTTTTTTCAGGAAAGCACCGTGTTCGGCCACCAGATGCACCGGAACGCCCGCGAAGGTTTTCTCCAGAAAGGCCCGGTTCCGGCCACTGATCACGACCAGATCGCTGTTTTCGGCCAGATTCTGTAATGATTTTTTTATTTCTTCCGATGGTTTCGCCTGCGCCGGATCATTGATGAGCGGAGCCAGCGTACCGTCGAAGTCAAATAATAAGAGCCGTTGTCGGGCCTCGCTCAGGGCGTTGATGAATGGCTGGATCGGGAGGTCGGTTTCCAAGGTTGAATGCGTCGTTTTAAGGTTGTCAAAAGCCGTGAGGAAGTCGCTGCTCCACCGAAACACGTTGTGGTTTTGCAAGTGGTTACGCATCTTTATCAACCGCTCTTCCTGCTCGGCAGCGGGCATAAGCAGGGCCTGTTTGATGGCGTCGGCTACTTCCTGCTTATCGGTTGGGTTGATAATCAGCGCTTCGGGTAACTCCTGCGCAGCTCCTGCCAGTTCACTCAGAATCAGCACACCTCTGTTATCGTAACGGCTGGCCACAAACTCCTTACAAACTAGGTTCATGCCATCCCGAACGGGCGTAATGAGGGCAACATCGCAGGCGGTGTACAGGGCCATTAATTCCGGGAAGCTCAGCGAATTGTACGAATACACGATAGGACGCCAGCCAATCGTGCCGAACAATCCATTGATCCGGCCAACGGCTTCTTCAATTTCGCGTTTGATTTCCTGGTATTGAGGAATGGTATCGCGGGAGGGAACCACCGTGATTACGAACGTCACTTTATCGTGCCAGTCGGGATTTTGCTCCAGAAAGCGTTCATAACCCAGCAGTCGGTACGTAATGCCTTTGGTGTAATCGAGCCGGTCGACCGAAAAGATGATCTTGTTCTGACGAAGCAGGTTCTGGTAATGCTGCCGGGTGTTGGCCACGGTTGTATCCTGGCCGCTGGTATTGAATTTGTTGAAGTCGATGCTGATCGGGAAGTCTTTCACGATAACCGATCGGTCGGGCAAAACGACCCGCTGCTCAATAATGGGCAGGGCCAGCACTTCCGACACACTTCCCAGAAAGTGCTGTACGTAGTCGTTGGTGTGAAAGCCAACTACATCGGAGCCCAGCAGGCCTTTTATCAACAGCTGACGCCAGCTTCGGGGCAGGAGTTTAACGATTTCGTAGGTAGGGAAGGGGATATGAAAAAAGTAGCCAATGGTGGCATCGGGCACGGCCTGTCGAACCATTTCGGGCAGTAGCATCAGCTGGAAATCGTGAATCCAGATCAGATCGCCCGGTTGGATTAGGGCCGTCAACTCGTCCAGAAAACGCTTGTTAGCCTGCTGGTAATGCTGGAAATCGGCCTCGTTGAACGACGCGTAAGACGGAAAATAGTGAAACAACGGCCAGATCAGGTCATTGCTGAACCCTTCGTAAAACCCTTTATGAACGGCCTCGTCCATAAAAACGGGATGCGCGATAAAGGTTTCATTCTCCAGGGCGGGGGCATTATCCTGTTGCATGGACGCATCGCCATGACCCACCCAGTGAATTTTGGTTGACTCGTCGCCCTGATTCTGGCCCATTTGCTCGGCCATGGATAATACTGCCGAAACCAGACCGCCCGAGTTCTGCTTCAGTTCGGGGCCGTCGTCTGTTTGCTGAATGGTAAATGGTAATCGGTACGAAACGATAAGTAAACGTTTATAGGACGACTTAGAGATTTTCATCAGGTTGTAGTGCGTTACTGAACGCGCAGTGTCTTACCCTAAAGTTCGTAGCGGCAACTTAGAGGAGCCTTAAGCAAATCTTAGAAACTGCTTAGAAGCGGGTAAGTGGTTGACTGTTTATCTAAACTTTCTGTTTCGCTCAAGGTTTCAACTAAAACCCCAAAAGCAGACCGGCGGTCCGCTGGCAACGGGTTTCAGAAGACCTTAATCGACTCAACAGATATGATAAACGATAGTGTAGAACAACAGGGTAATCTCCGCTGGTATAAAGACGCCATCATTTATGAATTGCACATCAAAGCATTTTGCGATGGAAATGGCGATGGTATTGGCGATTTTGAGGGGCTACTCGGAAAGCTGGATTACTTGCAGGAACTAGGCGTAACGGCCATCTGGCTGCTGCCTTTCTATCCATCGCCCCTGCGCGATGATGGGTACGATATTGCCGATTACTACACCATCAACCCATCGTACGGGACGATCGAGCAGTTCAAAATACTCCTTCAGGAAGCGCACCAGCGTAATTTGAAAGTCATTACCGAACTGGTTATCAACCACTCATCCGACCAGCACCCGTGGTTTCAACGCGCCCGCCGTGCCCCTAAAGGCTCGCCCGAACGGGACTACTACGTCTGGACCGACGACCCCACCCAGTTTAAGGATGTACGCATCATTTTCCAGGATTTCGAAACCTCCAACTGGACCTGGGATCAGGAAGCGCAGCAGTATTACTGGCACCGCTTTTTCCACCACCAGCCCGACCTGAACTACGATAATCCGCTGGTGCAGGATGAGGTGTTCAGGATGATCGACTACTGGTGCGAACTGGGTGTGGATGGTTTCCGGCTCGATGCCGTTCCCTATCTGTTTGAGCGGGAAGGCACCAACGGCGAGAACCTGCCCGAAACACACGCGTTCCTGAAGAAACTGCGCAAACACGTCGACGATCATTTTCCCGGTGTCGTCTTCCTGGCCGAAGCGAATATGTGGCCGGAGGATTCGGCTTCGTACTTCGGCGATGGCGACGAGTGCCACATGAACTACCATTTTCCGGTTATGCCGCGTATGTTCATGTCGCTGCAAATGGAAGACCGGTACCCTATTACCGATATTTTCGACCAGACACCCGCCATTCCCGAAAGTTGCCAGTGGGCCATTTTCCTGCGCAACCACGACGAGCTAACCCTCGAAATGGTGACCGACGAAGAGCGGGATTATATGTATAAGACTTACGCCAAAGACCCGAAAGCTAAAATTAATCTCGGTATTAGGCACCGGCTGGCCCCGCTTATGGGCAACAACCGGAAGCGTATCGAACTGCTGAATAGCCTGCTGTTTTCGCTGCCCGGTACACCTGTCATTTATTATGGCGACGAAATCGGGATGGGCGACAACGTCTACCTGGGCGACCGGGACGGTGTACGAACGCCCATGCAGTGGTCGCCGGACCGGAACGCGGGTTTCTCGGCTACCAACCCCCAGAAGCTGTATCTGCCCACTATTCTTGATCCGGAATATCATTACGAGGCTGTGAACGTGGAAAACCAGCGGGGGAATACGTCTTCGCTGTTCTGGTTCATGAAGCGGATGATCAACCTGCGCAAACAGTACAAGGCGTTTGGGCGGGGCGACATGAAGTTCCTGAACGTCGAAAACCCGAAAGTGCTGGCCTTTACCCGTACCTACGAAGAGCAGACGTTGCTGATTGTGGTGAACCTGTCGAAGTATGCGCAACCGGCGGAGGTGGAGCTGAGCGGTTTTTCGGGCTATGTGCCGGTAGAAGCATTCAGCAAAAACGCCTTCCCGACCATTTCGAGCACCGAAACCTACTTCTTTACGCTGGCTCCGCACGATTACCAGTGGTTTGTGTTGGAGAAAGCCCCCTCCGAAGCGGCCCGTGCATTCCAGTTGCCCGGCGTTCGCGTCGACGATTGGAACGAGCTGATGAGCCGGCATACACGCACCCTGCTGGAAACGAAAGTATTGCCGGATTACCTCCTCCGGGCGGACTGGTTCGACGATAAGAAGCAGACCATGCGTGGCATCACCATTCTGAAAAACGGTATTCTGCCGCTGGCGAACAGCACGGCCCATGTGCTGCTGCTTGAGGTTTCGTACGAGCGGGGGTTGTCGGAGTTGTTTCAGCTTATCGTTGCCTTTGTCAGGGAAACGTCAGCCGAGAAACTGCTGGCCAACTGCCCGCAGGCCGTGCTGGCGAACATGGAAGTCGGCAACGAATCCGGCATTCTCTGCGACGGCATTTACCTGACAGAGGTTCAGTTGGCTTTGTTGCAGAATATAGGTGGGCTCAAGCAGGATGGCGTACGCAATCTAACGTTCCAGCATACGCCAAAACTGGAGGAATACCTGCGCGGACACAGCGAGATAAAGCCCAAACTAATGCCCGCCACTCCGGGCTACGTGTCCATCAGCTACGACCAGTGCTATTTGCTGAAGCTCTATCGACAGGTAGAAATGTCGGTCAATCCAGACACCGAGCTGACGCGTTTCCTATCCGAAACGGCCAATTTCGACTATGTTCCTGCCTTTGCCGGTTCCATCGAATTAAGTACGACCGAAAAACCCGTTATGCTGGGTACCATGCAGGAACTGGTGGCTAGTCATGGCGATGGCAAACGGTATGTGCTGGAGCGGATCAACAACTTTATCGAACGGATTCTGGCGCGCGACAAAACCCAACTGGCTGCTGCTATGAATGTGCCGGTAAGTAGTCTGAGTAATCCTATTCCGTTTGAGGATTTGCCCGTTGAGACAAGGGAGTTGATTGGTCAGCGGTCGGCCGACCAGTCCAGTTTGCTGGGCACCCGCATTGGCCAGATGCACCTCGCCCTGGCCTCTAACACCAGCCTGAAAGAGTTTGCACCGGAAGAGTTCTCGCTTCACTACCAGCGGTCGCTTTTCTCGGGATTACAGTCGCTGGTGCGGGAGAGCTACCAGACGCAAAAACGGAATGTACAGCGGCTTCCGGAGGGCGTGCGGCAGGAGGTAGAGCAAATGCTGGAACGGAAAGAGGACGTGCTGAATACCCTCAAACGGATTTACGCCCATAAGCTGGAAACCACCAAAATTCGGAGTCACGGTGATTTACAGCTGGAAAAAATCCTGCTTACCGGAAAGGACCTGGCCATTCAGGATTTCGGGGGTGACCCGAACCGGAGTTATAGCGAACGGCGGCTAAAGCGGTCGCCCCTGCGCGATGTGGCGGCCATGATTCGCTCGTTTTATTACGTCGGTTATCAGGGTTTTCTGGAGAACAATCAGGTGCCTAAAGAAGAAACCATCAAATTGTTGCCGTATGCCGCATTCTGGGCGCATTCCATGAGCAGTTTCTTTATGAAGGCGTATCTGGAAACGGTTCAGGGTAGTTCGTTCGTCCCGAAAAGCACCGACGATCTGCAAATGATGCTGGAAACGTACCTGCTCGAAAAAGCCATTTCGGACTTCAACCACGAGCTAAGCTACCGTCCCGATTGGGTGCATGTGCCCCTGCAAATCATTAAGTCGATCGTGGTTTCGCCCGAAGTTACCGTGCCGGAACTGGTATGATGTAATCCGAACCGTTCCGCTGAATTATCGGAACACACCTTTTGAAATCGAAATATAAAATCCGGCGATGGTGAGGGGTCACCATCGCCGGATTTTGTGTCCATAACCCGCGTAAAAAATCAGGTACGAGTAACAGACGGGGAGCAACCAATAAGCTTGTTTTGTGCCGTACACATCGGCGAAGTAACCATATACGAGCGGCATCAGGGCATTACCGCACAGCCCCATAATTAGCAAAGACGCCCCCACTTTAGTGAAACGACCCAGTCCGTCGAGGGCTAGTGGCCAGATACCTGCCCAGATCAACGAGTTCGCGAGTCCGAGACTAATCAGAAACCAGAGTGAAACATCGGTCGTGTGCCCGAGCAGGGTGACGCGCCCGCTGGTGGTTAGTAACAGGAGGCTGAACGTTAGCCCCAGCCCGGTACAGATGCGAAACGCGTTTACCTGCCGAATCCATTTGGGAATGGTGCTGATGCCGACAACATAGCCCGTGATGGTGGCGGTAAGGATGTAGGACGGAAACACTTTGGCTTCGAGGAGGGAGAGTCCCATTGAGGTAGCGTACCCGATTACGGTGTCGATGGCAACGACCTGAGCCCCCACGTGGAAAAAGATGGCAACGGCCCCCAGTACAGCCTGCGGAAATTGCAGAATGCTCGTTTTGTCGGCGTTGGCGATGGCCAGTTCATCGCTTTCCTGTTCGGTGTCGATTTCGGGGAGGGGCGATCGCCAGATTAACAGACCAAGCCCCAGCAATACCGCGCTCACCACCGAATACGGCACGATCACCCGCCGAATCAAGGCATCCAGCGCAGCTGCCCGAACGCCAGGCTCCATAGTGGGCAACTGCTTGAACAGGTCGCTGTCGGTGGGACGAAGGATGGCGGCTGCAAACAGGAGCGGGGCCAGAATGCCCGCCATTTTGTTGCAAATGCCCATGATGCTGATGCGCTGGGCGGCCCGGTCGTGCGGACCCAGCACGGTAATGTAGGGGTTGGCGGCTGTTTGCAGGATAGCCAGGCCAACGCCGATGGTAAACAAACCCGTCAGGAAAACCAGATACGCCCGGCTCAGGGCCGCCGGTATAAAAATCATAGCCCCCAGCGACATCGTGAAAAAGCCCACCATCATCCCGCGCTTAAACCCAACTTTCTTGAGCAACAGCGATGCAGGAACCGACATCACCAGGTAGGAAATGTAGAACGCAAAAGCGACGAGGTATGACTGGAAATTGGTCAGTTCACAGGCGATCTTGAAATACGGAATCAGGATGGCGTTGACCCAGGTGACGAACCCGAATACGAAAAACAGCACGCCGATGATGGTGATAGAAATTGTCGTGTCGCGTGGGCTGAGGGTTCTGGAGTTCATAGTTTTTAAGGGTTTTGCCACAGAGAGGCACGTAGATTGCACGGAGATGCACTGAGTTATTTTTCTCTGCGTATCTCTGTGTTTTCTCTGTGAATCTCTGTGTCACAACCTTTTTTATACACTTTAACAATCTTGTTAAAACTAAATATCACCAGGTCAGCCGGGGCACCAATAGTTAGTCCGCCCTGTTGGGGCAGATTCAGCAATCGACTGGGGTTAATAGATGCCATGTCCCAGGCTTGAGTCAGCGAAGCCAACTGTAAGTGAACTAACTGATTTATACCCCACAAAAGCGGTTGTGCCGAACCGGCCAGCATCATTGGTTTGCCCGCCATATGAAGTTTGCCTTCGTCGGTCAGGACAACCTCACCGCCCACCGGCGAATAGTAGTTTCCGGGAGGCATACCGCCCAGACTAACGCTGTCGCTGATCAAGATGGCTTTTTCGGCCTTCATGCGGAAGATAACTTTAAGAACAGAGGGCGGTAAATGAAAGCCATCGGCAATGACCGATGCGGCCAGTTCATCCTGCGCCAGCTGCTCCCAGATGTAGTTCGGGTGGCGGGGCAAAAGCTGGTGTGCGGCATTGCCGAGGTGAGTCGATAACCGCGCCCCGGCCGCCACCGCTTCCTGAATCTGAGTCGGATTGGCTGCCGTATGCCCAATGGCCACCAGTAAGCCGTGTTCAACACACCGCCGAATGAATTTGGCTGATTCGGGCCACTCCGGTGATAAGGTGATAATCCGAACACGACCGCCGGAGGCTTCGATAAACGAAGCAAGCAATGACCAGTCGGGCGGCTTGACGTGGGCTTTGGGATGCGCACCAAGTGGCCCTTCTTCGGGTGAGATAAATGGTCCCTCCAGATGGATACCGCCGATGCAGGATGCCACTAGCGTAGACGTTTCGCAAGCCAGATCTATGGTTTTTAGAATCGTCCGAATCGTTTCGTTGGCATTCGTGATGATTGTAGGGTAAAACGTCGTAACGCCGAGTTGCAACAGCGATCGAGTGATGGTCATGACCCCATCTGCCGTCAATGCCGCATCGTTGAAGTCAACACCGGCAAACCCGTTTACCTGAATATCCACCAGACCGGGGCCAATGAACGCTAAGGCTTCTTCAGACACTTGCTCCCGTTGATGAATATCCGTAATGATACCTGATGCCACCGTCACATCGACCGGCTCATGGGTTTGGTAATGAATCCCGGACAGAATCAGCGGGTCGGCGCTATGGTCAGGCGTCATCATGGCAGGGCATTGCCGAAGGACGCTTCGTCGACGTATAGTGTGCAGTTTGGGTGAGTTCTCAGAATAGACGCCGGGCAGTCGGTGATTATCGGCCCGGTCAGCATCTGACGAACGGCGTCCCGCTTCGTAGGGCCGGGCACCACGCAAAACAGGTTTGCTCCCGCCATGAGCGTCGGAATGGTGAGCGTAAGGGCCTCCTGCGGCACGTCGTTAAGTGCAGGAAAACAACCATCGTTCACCTGCTGTTGCCGACAAACGTCGTCCAGTTGCACCCGTTTAATAACGGCCGGGTCGTTGAAATCGGCTACGGGCGGGTCGTTGAAAGCGATATGCCCGTTTTCGCCAATGCCCAGACAGATAATGTCAATCGGGGCTGCGGTCAGGAGCTTGGCGTAGTCGCGTTCGGCCTCGTTCGCACTGCTGTCGATGAGGTTCACCGTCCGGGGCTTGACCTGGTCGAATAGGTGTTCGCGCAGGAACGTACCGAACCGCTGTGGGGCATTTTCGGGTAAACCCACATATTCATCCATGTGAAACACGTCGATGCGCGACCAGTCGACGTCCGGGCTTGCTGCCAGATACGCCAGTACTTCGTTCTGCGACGGGGCTGCGGCAAAAATCATCCGGATAACCGGTTTGTCGGACAGTAGTTCGTTGATTTTTTCGGTGATCGCCCGCCCGGCGGATGCGCCCATTTCCTGCCGGGTTGGGTAGACATGAACACGGAGGGAGTCGACTTGTACTGTTTTTATAGGTTGGTTCATGGGTTGTGGGTTGTACCGCGGCTCTTTAGTCCGCGTAGCCGTCAGGCTAATAAGTCGTCCTAATTAGCCTGACGGCTATGCGGACTAAAGAGCCGCGGTACAAAAATGTTCATCTACATTCAACGATCAACCAACGAGTGAAACCGTAACGAAATGCCTTCAGCGGCCTTTCGCCAGTTTTTCGGCTTTCTGCCGTACGGTTTCCAGCAGCACCGGCACACCGCCGAGCCGTTTGCTTTCGTCGGCGGCTTCCATGAAGGTGTAAATTTCCAGGGTTTCTTCCGCGCTGACGGGTGGCACGCCGGTCTTGAAAAACTCAATGATCTGAACGAGCAGGGGACGGTATCCATCGTATGGGCCGAGGGGGGCGTTGCCTTTTTCGCCGTAGGCCGTGCCGCCGTACTCGTTTTTGCCCGTTCGCGTGCCCCGGAAGGTGCCAATTCGGCCATCGGCCCAGGTACCGACCACTACATCGGTGCCCTCGGTCTGCATCCGAACCACCTGTTTGCAGCCCGTACCCATCGCGGTATACAGTGTTTCGACACCGTGAATGCCGTACCAGAACAGGTCGGGGTGGGTTTTCTCCAGATGGGCCGGACTAAACGCGTCGGCACCCAGCACAGCCCCAATCGACCCTTTGGCAACCGCCTGGGCGCTGGCCGAATAGCGCAGGGAAGACGCCGAAAAGATAGGAACACCTGCCTGTTTCGCCTGTGCAAAAATGGTCATGGCATCGGGTAGCGTACCGGCAACGGGTTTGTCGATGAAGAGCCGTTTTCCGGCTTTCAGCACCAGCATGGCCTGTTCGAGGTGCGGCCGACCGTCGTTGGTTTCCAGCAGAACGACGTCTACTTTTTTGAGGAGGTCGGGAATCGAGCTGACAATTTCCAAGCCCATTTTTTTAACCTCGTCGGTATAGCCGGGAATGCGTTTCGTGCTGGATTCAATGTCGGCGCTCCCTTGTGGGTAAGCCGCCACCACCGTAAATCCGGCCAGATCCGCCCCCGGATTGGGGTCGTTGAGCAGCTTCGTAAACGCGGTACTGTGCGATGTGTCCAGCCCGATGATACCCACCCGCCCTTTGTCGGCAGTTGGTCTATTGGCAAAAGCCGTCAGATCGGAGAAGCCAGCCGCTAAACTCAGGGTGGCGGCTGACTGGATGAAGGTGCGTCGTGTGTGCATGAGTGGAGTGGGGAAGTGAACGGAAATAGGCTTTGTAAATGTATCAGACAGCAAGCCGGGTGGCCGGAGCCATGCTGTCTGATACGACTGTCGAATCATCACACCACCGGCTGCCAGGCCGGATTGTACTCCCGGCCCCAAAGCTTCATGGCTTCAGGGTCGTTTTTAATGCGTCCGGTGGCTGGGTCGCAGTGCAGCGAACGGCCTACGCGGTGAGCGATATTGCCTAACTGACACAGCAACACGCTTTTGTTGGCGTCTTCGATGGACGAAACCGGCCGCGCTCCCGTCCGGATGGCGTCGCGAAAGTTAGCGAAGTGGTCAACGTCCATGTCGAAGCCCGGCCCCGATGCGGTGATCTGGTTCGAGTCGCCACTAACCTTTTTAAGTTCTTTATTCTTGTTGTCGTAGAGGGTGTAGCCGTTGCCCTGAATGGCCATGGTGCCTTTTTCTCCGTAGAAATCGACGCCACCCGAAATGCCTTCTACGTTGCGCCCGTTGCAGCTTCGTCCTTCCCATGAAATACTCTTTCGATTGGCAAAGGCGAAGTTGGTGAGCTGTGTGTCCGGCGTTTCCCAATCGTCCTCGAACGCGTACCGGCCCCCTACCGAATTCACTTCCGTTGGGTAGTCGACTTCCAGACCCCAGCGGCACAGGTCGATGAAGTGGGTGCCGTTGTTGAGCAGTTCGCCGGTGCCCCAGTGCCAGAACCAGTGCCAGTTGTAAGGGTGAATATTGTCGCGGTAGTCCCGACGCGGGGCCGGTCCCTGCCAGAGGTCGAAGTTGAATCCGGCCGGAACGGGGGCCGGTTTGCCGTGGCCGATACTCACGCGGGTGTTGGCGTACCACGCTTTGGCAAAGTACGCCCGGCCGATAGCGCCCTCTTTCACTAGGTTGATGGCTTCAACCACTTTGGGCCACGACCGGCGCTGGTTGCCCATCTGCACCACTTTCTTGTATTTCTGAGCCGCTTCGACCAGCCATTCGCCTTCGCGGGGGTTATGGCTGCACGGCTTTTCGACGTACACATGCTTCCCGGCTTTGAGGGCTAGAATAGCGGCTGGTGCGTGCCAGTGATCGGGGGCGGCAATGACCAGCGCGTCGATGGATTTGTCGTCGAGAATCTGCCGGAAATCGGTAACGGTCTTGGGGGCTTTCTTCTGACCACCCGCCAGCACGGCTTTTACACCTTTGGCAACCGCCTGATCGTCCACATCGCAGATGTACCCCACTTCAGCACCGGGCAGTTTGGCAAATCCCTGCGCGAGCGCTTCGCCCCGTCCGTTGGTGCCCATAATACCAATAACCACCTTCTCGGCAGCTGAGCCATTGGTCTGAATAAGCGGGCCGGGAGCGCCCAGTAGAACACTCGCTGCGGTGGCCTGTCTGATAAATTCTCTGCGGGGAACGATGTTTGCCATGAGACCGATGTAGTTGAAAGGGTACTCAGTAAAGAAAGTTAATAACCTCTTTTACCCCTGATAGAAAGACATTCAGAATGTATGTTCTTCGAGACCATTCCGCCATTCGGAAATTATTTGATAACACACCACTCTGCCTCAATCCTGATAGAACCCCCTATATTTAACCGCCGGAATTTCTCTGGCTACGGCATACTATGAAAATTAATTTACGGTCTATTACTTCCGGTCTATTTATACTTTCCAGCTTTTCGCTACTAAGCAGCTGTCATTATTTCGGGCCTACCAGCGGTGGTCGTTCGGCGGTGTCGTCGGCCTATCGGACGGCTACGGACGATAGCACGCTCACCAACACATCCCCTTTTCTAATGCCCTACAACCGGGTGATCGACGGGGCGGGGGAGTCGGTGAGTTTTGGCGAGGCTAATGTGGAAAATCATAGTCTGGATGCGGTGCTGCTGCCCGATAAAAAAACGCTGGTGGTTGAAGATCGTTACGGCATCGCGTTTTTCGATGTGAAAAGCCGCAAACTGGTTTCGCGCTGGGATTACAACAAAGGATCGAGCCTAAAGGGAAGCATGAGTTCCTTTTCCGGAATCAAAGCCATCGTTCACCACGACTCAACCTATATTTTTTGGGGAGCCGGTGGCCGCGGGAAACCCAACTCGCACGTGATGCAGGTCGTTTGGGACGGTGCGCGTGCCCGACTTATTCGAGCCATCCCGTTCGAACCCATTGCTCCGGCAACCATCGCCCTGCCCAATGAGGTGGTACTGAAAGAGGAAGCGGGTGAACTGATGCTCTACACCGTTCTGAACGGGAATAACCAACTGGTCAAAATCCGGGTGAACGACCAGCGGGTCATCTGGACGGCTCCTACTGGCGTGGCCCCGTTTGGCCTGACGCTCCTCGGCAACCGCGCTTACGTAACCAACTGGGCGGGGCCGGTTCCCGATTCTACCAACGGCTTCGAAACGGCCGGTATTCCCTGGGGAAGCGCCTACATCGATCCGAAAACGGGCGCTATGGCTCGTGGAACGGTATCCGTTATCGACATCACGCAAGGTAAACCGGAGCGGGAGTTATCCGTCGGTCTGCACCCTAATGCCATCATCAGCAGCCCCGACCAGCAGTTTATCTATATCGCGAATGGGAATAGTGATTACGTGTCGGTTATCAGTACGCAGACGCAGCAGGTGACCGATTCCATTTTTGTGGGGTTGTTCAATCGGGGGAATGGCTACATTGGCAGCACGCCCAATGCGCTGGCTATCAATCCGCAGGGAACGACGCTGTATGTGGCCAACGGGCTGGATAACGCCCTTTGCGTGGTGGCGCTTGGCGAGAAAGCCTCGGCGACTGGAAAAGGGGCTTCGGTCATTAAAGGCTACATTCCTACGCAGGCGTACCCGTCGGGTATTGTTCTGAATGGCGATGAACTGTACGTAACCAACCTGGAAGCCATCGGTGCTCGAATTGCTAACCCGGTCGATCAGGGAAGCCAGGGAAAGAGCCCGTCGAAGGAATTAAAAGCCTACAATTCGCATAAGCAGCTGGCATCTATTTCTTTTATTCCGGTGCCCACTCAGCCGCAACTGGACACGTATACCGACAAGGTCAAACGCATGAGCCAGCAGTTTCGACTGGCGTTGACGGAGCAGTTGCCGAGGCCCAACGTAGCCCCCAAACCCGTACCGGAGCGCATTGGCGAGCCATCGGTGTTCAAGCATGTGCTGTATATCATCAAGGAAAATCGTACCTACGATCAGGTGCTGGGCGATATGCCGCAGGGCAACGGCGCTCCCGAACTGTGTATCTTCGGCGATAGCATTACGCCCAACCAGCACCGGCTGGCGCAGGATTACCTGCTGATGGACAATTACTATGTATCGGGCAAGTCGTCGGCCGAGGGGCACCACTGGGCCAGTGCGGCTATGGTAACGGATTATACCGAGAAAAGCGTGCGGGCGTGGTTTCGGAGTTACCCGCACGTGCTGTATGATGCCATGGTGTACAACAAAAAAGGGCTGATCTGGAACAACGCCCTCGACCACGGCAAAACGGTGCGCATGTATGGCGAAGCCTGCTCCTGCGATTACGATAAAAAAGCCTACGACTGGAGCAAACTATTTCAGCTTCGGCAGGAAAGTAAGCCCTTTTCGTTTACCAATACCACAACCATATCGCGGGTACGGCCCATTCTGGCCATGGATTTTCCGGGCTGCGACGACGAAACCATCAGCGACCAGATGCGCGCCGACGCGTTCATCAACGAACTGAACAAAACGGCCGCCGACCCCAACGCCGATCTGCCGAACCTGATGGTGATGTCGCTGCCAAACGACCATACCTCGGGCATGACTCCCGGCTTTCCCGTGCCCCGTGCTATGGTGGCCGATAACGACCTGGCTGTTGGGCGGATTGTCGATGCCATCACGCATAGCCGGTTTGCGGCTTCAACGGTCATTTTTATTACGGAGGATGATTCGCAGGCGGGCTGGGACCATGTATCGGCCTACCGGACAACCGGCTTTGTGGTCAGTCCGTACTCGCGCCTGAAGAAAACGGTCTCTACGAATTACAACCAGACCTCGGTTGTGCGGACGATGGAGCAGATTCTGGGCTTACCGCCCATGAACGTCATCGACGCCACCGCCCTGCCCATGTTCGACTGTTTTACCGATAAACCGGATATGTCTTTTGCATACAAAGCCCTGCCAAACCGGGTGTCGCTGACCGAAATGAACGCGTTGCCCGCGGGACAGAAAGGCGCATCGCTGCGCTTTACCAACCAGTCGATCCGCTTTGGTTTCCACCAGATCGACCGGGGGCACGACGATCTGCTCAACCGGATTTTGTGGTTCACGGCCAAAGGAAAAAAGAAGTACCCCGCTCACCTGGCCGGTGCCGAGGATGATGATGACGACGACGACGATGATTAGTGAATTTGTACGTGGTGTGAGTTTCTGTATGTGGTGTCAGTTTTAAGAAACTGACACCATGGAAAACACTGCGTCTCACAAAATGAAGCTATTTAAACTTTTTGTTTTTATCAAAAATGGAGGTTTCGAGGCTGTAGTACCGACCGTCCCGGTCGGGTGAGAAGCGATTAGATACACGCCCGACCGGGACGATCGGTATTACAGCCTCGAAACAACCCTTCATTCAACTTGTAATACAAAAGTTTAAACAGGTTCAATATATACGAACTCTCCTAACCCCTTAATCGCATGAAAAACTATTTAACATTACTCTCCGGACTTGGCCTGCTGCTGTCCGTGATGGCGGGATGCAATCGGAACAGCAACACGGCCGGGTCATCGGAAGAGGCCGAAACGTATCAAAAACTGGCGGCTAAACGGGTCAACCTGCCCAACGGATGGGCCCTGACACCGCCGGGCCGTAGTCTCGACCTCGACGATCTGCCCTTGAATCTGGTCGTTTCGCCCTCCAGAAAGTATCTGGCCGTGACCAACAACGGCCAGAGCACCCAAAGCATTACCCTGATTGATGCCGCTACGGAGCAGATTATCGATACCGCCAAAGTCGGCAAATCATACCTGGGACTGGCCTTTAGCCAGGACGAAACACGGCTCTACGCATCCGGTGGGAACGACAACCGGATTCTGGTCTACAAAATCGAAAACAAGCAACTGGTGCCTGACGAGCCGATTGTATTAGGAAAACCCTGGCCCGTTAAGATTTCGCCAACGGGTTTGTGCGTCGATGATGCGAAGAATAGAATTTACATCGTCACGAAAGAAGATAGCTCCCTATACATCGCCGATACCAAAACTCGGCAGGTACTCAGTAAGCTAAACATCGGCGCTGCGGCTTACACCTGTCGGCTGTCGCCCAGCAAAAATGAGTTGTTTATCTCGTCGTGGGGCGGGGCCAGCGTGCTGGTTTATGATGTCAGCAAACAAACGATAGCGGCCAAAATTCCGACCAATAAAAACCCCAACGACCTGCTGCTTACCAAAGACGGTAAATACCTCTACGTCGCCAATGGCAACGACAACACGGTGGCGCTCATCGACGTATCGAAGCGGCAGGTGATCGAAACGCTTACGACTTCGCTCTTTCCCAACGCCCCCGTAGGCACCACGCCCAACGGTCTGGCCCTGAGCGACGATGAGAACACACTCTACATCGCCAACGCCGATAACAACTGCCTAGCCGTCTTTAATGTAACCCGCAAAGGGCACAGCCAGTCCAGCGGTTTTATCCCTACGGGCTGGTACCCAACAGCGGTGAAGGTGATCGGCACCAAACTTTACGTGACCAACGGCAAAGGGTTTTCCTCGAAAGCCAATCCGAAAGGGCCTAACCCGGTGCGGACGCGCACTCCGCAGCAGGTTGGTCCCAATCCGCAGGCCAACCCCGGTCCGGTGGAGTACATTGCGGGGCTGTTCAAAGGGACACTCTCCATCATCGACACGCCGGATGTTGAAACGCTGGCGGCTTATTCGCGGCTGGTGTATGCCAATACGCCGTACACGAAAAGCAAAGAGCTACGGGCGGAGGGCGAAGCGGGCAACCCCATTCCGATGCGGGTGGGGGATAAGTCGCCCATCAAATACGTGTTTTACATCATCAAGGAAAATCGCACCTACGATCAGATTCTGGGCGATATGAAAGAAGGCAACGGCGATGCGGCTTTATGCCTGTTCCCCGAAAAAGTGACCCCCAATCAACACGCGCTGGCGAAAGAATTTGTGCTGCTGGATAACTTCTACGTCGATGCCGAAGTCAGTGCCGATGGGCATAACTGGTCGTCGGCGGCTTATGCCAATGATTATGTCGAGAAGAACTGGGTAACCAGCTACGGTGGCCGTGGTGGTACGTACGATTACGAAGGCCAGAAAGAAATCGCGCACCCGCGCGATGGCTTCATCTGGGATCATTGCCAGCGGGCGGGCATATCGTTCCGCAGTTACGGCTGGTTTGCCGATGATGAGAAACCGAATATTCAAACGTTGGCAGGCAAGTTTTGCCCGACCTTCAAAGGGTACAATCTGGGCTACATGGACAGCAAGCGCGAAGAAGCCTGGGAAGCCGATTTCGATGAGCTGCTGGCCGCCGGAAAACTCCCCACCTTCAGTACGCTGCGATTTGGCAACGACCACACCTCGGGTGCCCGCATCGGTATGCCCACGCCCGATGCCGCCGTTGCCGACAATGACCTGGCCGTAGGTCGGTTTGTGGAGCACCTGTCCAAAAGTTCAATCTGGAATCAGTCGGTGGTATTTATCCTAGAAGATGACGCCCAGAACGGCCCCGACCATGTGGACGCGCACCGCTCCATTGCGTTTGTAGCGGGGGGATTGGTGAAGCGCGGTTTCGTTGACCACACCATGTATTCGACGTCGGGAATGCTGCGTACCATCGAACTGATTCTGGGGCTGAAACCCATGAGCCAGTACGATGCGGCTGCTACGCCCATGTGGCGTTGTTTTGATAAAAAAGCTAATCCGGCTCCGTTTATAGCCCGTGAAGCCGGTATCGATATCAACCAGAAAAACGTAGCGATCAACGTGAATTCAAAACGGTCGTCGCTCTTTAACCTGACCCGCCCCGACGAAATCGACGACCTTATTTTCAGCGAGATCGTGTGGCAAACGGTGCGTGGGGAGAAAAGTGTGATGCCCGCCCCGCGCCGGGGTGCCTTTGTCCGAACCGGCAAAATGGCCGACGGCGACGATGACGACGATGACTAACTGTACCGGGTAGAACACCGGCTGATTTTCAGCCCAAATCACTACCTTTGCGCTTTGCTGCTCCTTCTATCGTGGATTCTATTCGAGTATTTGCCCCCGCCACTGTGGCTAATGTTGCCTGTGGATTTGATATTTTTGGGTTTGCCGTTGATAACCCCGGCGACCAGATTGTACTGACAACCAGCGACGAGCCGGGCGTTCGGATCATAGATATTATTGGCGACCAGGGTCGGCTGCCCCGCGAAGCATCCCGCAATACGGCGGGTATTGCCATACAGACCTATCTAAAGAGCATTAACCGTACGGACCTTGGTCTCGACATTGTGCTGCATAAGCAGATGCCCCTCGGGAGCGGCCTGGGTTCCAGTGCGGCCAGTGCCGTAGCGGGTGTGTTTGCCGTTAATGAGCTGCTTGGTCGGCCATTGCCTACTCTGAAATTGCTGCCCTTTGCGATGGAGGGTGAACGCATTGCCTGTGGCTCGGCCCATGCCGATAACGTGGGCCCGTCGCTGCTGGGTGGATTTGTGGTAGTGCGAAGTTACAGTCCGTTGGACGTTATCAAGATCGAAACCCCCGCGACGCTGTTCTGCACGCTGGTACACCCCGATATTGAGGTCAATACCAAAGACGCGCGCTTCATCCTGAAGAACGAAGTGTCGCTCAAGAATACGATTACCCAGATGGGTAACGTGGCCGGTCTGATCGCCGGTCTGATGACGCCCGACTATAGCCTTATCAGCCGTTCGCTCGTCGACGTAATCATTGAGCCGGTACGAGCTATCCTGATTCCCGAGTTCAACGAAGCCAAACAGGCCGCGCTGGACAACGGCGCCCTGGGGTGTAGCATTTCTGGCTCCGGTCCGTCGATGTTTGCGCTGAGCCGAGATGCGCAAACCGCCGAAAAGGTGGGTGCCGCCATGCAGCAGGCGTTCTTGGCCGTTGGCATCGCCAGCGAAGCTTACGTATCGGAAATCAACCGGCAGGGACCGAAAGTACTTCCTAATTAAGCGAAGGATTTACGCCCGATACTGGCTCCACCCGGAACCAGTCGAAATCGGCATAGCCCGAATCGTTGATCTGGGTGGTGCGGGTGCAGAAGATACCCAGCTTCGCACCAATCCAGCGGCCCGGTTCAGCCTGAAATTCGTCGCCGGTTTTGATGAAATTCTGGCCGTCGAGGCTATAGCTGAATTGGCACTTCGCGCCTTTCAGTACCTGAACACGCAGGTAAATCGGCGTGTTGGCGTTGATTCGGGCGATGGTCGTTTCGTCTTCCGGCTTCCCGTCGGCGGCCTTTTTGCAAACGGTGTGCACCAGCCGGATGCCATCTTTGGTGCTTTTCAGGGTCAGATTGGCATAACTCATTCCCATCACAATCAGCCCCGTTTTCTCATTTTCGAGCTTCGGGTTGGGCGTAAACGTCAGTTTCGTAGTGGCCATAAACGTCTCCGCCGGGAACTTCTGCATCAGCAGGTTGGGCACGTCCCACAGGTTGCGGGCTTCGTCCGGGGCTTTGGCCGAATACAGCCGCAAAAAGCCCTGATTGCTGGTTGTGTGCCAGATGCCTTTGGGATTCGCCTGCCATTGCCACTGCAAGCCAAGTTTCAGGCTGTTGAATTCATCAGAATCCGGCGGGGTGGCTATCGGCGATGCTTTCCCGGCAACGGCTGGCTTTTTATAGGTTAGAACGGGTTCGCCTTTGCCATCGCCTTCGGCATCCACGCCAATAACGGGCCAGTCGTTCACCCATTTCATGGGTTGCAGATGCACCACCCGCCCGTAAGCGTCTTTATCCTGAAAATGCAGAAACCAGTCTTCGTCGGCTTTTCCCTTGCCTGCGTTCACCGTCACCCATGCGCCCTGATGCGGGCCGTTGATCGGACTCTTGCCCTGATCCATTACCACTTTTCGCTCGTAGGGGCCGTAGATGTTCTTCGAACGTAACACCAGTTGCCAGCCCGTCGAGACGCCACCCGCCGGGGCAAAAAGGTAGTAATAGCCGTTTCGTTTGTAGACCTTCGGGCCTTCGATGGTGGGATCGGTTGCGTGGCCGTCGTACACGATTACGCCTTCATCCATCACCTTCGAGCCAGCCGCGTTGAGCTTTTTGATGGTCAGAATACTCTTGATTCCTGCGCGGCTTCCCGCCCAGCCGTGCGCCAGATAAACCTGCCCGTCGTCGTCGTCCCAGAGCGGACAAGGATCGATCAGCCCTTTGCCGCCTTCCACCAGCACCGGGTCCGACCAGGGTCCGGCCGGATTGGTTGCTTTGGTGAGATAGATGCCGAAATCGGGGTCGGGGTAGTAGATATAGAATTCGTTGTTGTGGTAGCGGATGGCCGGTGCCCACACCCCGTTGCCGTGCTGGGTTTTCTCGAAATGGTCGAACGGAGGCTGGCGTTTCAGGGCGTGCCCGATGAGGGTCCAGTTGACCAGATCCGTCGAGTGCAGAATTGGCAGACCGGGAATGGCGTCGAAGCTGGAAGCGACCAGATAGAAGTCGTTGCCCGCTCGACACACATCCGGGTCGGAGTAGTCGGCGTTCAGGACGGGATTCTTATACGAACCATTCCCTAAATCAGGCACCCAGACGGCTGAGACGGCAGAATTGCTGGAAACGGCTTTCAGACGGGTCGTCTTCGCCGGTTGGGCAACGACCGACAGGGCCGTCAAAAACAATAAACCAAGGGTTAGGCGGGGAGTCATGAGCTTAACTTAAGGGTGTTGGACGGCAGGTAGCCAGGGCGATTTGCCGGAAAAGATGCTTGCCAGTGTCAATTGCTTAACCTCGTTGGCGGTGAGCTGCTTCGACCAGCCAACCCGCCCCGATGTACTGCTGCCCGGTCCGGTGTTGCCGTATTCGGCGTACAGGACCGTTTTTTCGTTGTCGGCATTGTTCCAGTTGTCCCAGCCCGCGGGCAGGATGTGGCTATCCATCTGCGTCCGAACGAAGATAGTTTTGGCGTTCGGTCGCCACGGACGGCCCAGATAGACTTTCTTGGCAACCGGGTCGGCGGTGAGCTTGCAATCAAAGAAGATGAACCCGTAGGGCTGGTAAACGGGTGTGGCGGCTGCGGTGATGAACGAATCCGAGAGGCTTTTGATGGTACACGACTGAAAAACGGACACCGATTTCCCGAAGATAAAATCCGTCGTTCCTTCGATAAAGCAGTTTTCGTAGTACTGACGACTGTCTTCGGCGGCTGCAAAAAGGGTATCCTGATTGCCCAGCAAATTACAGTTTCTGCATACGAACCGATCACCTTCCACATGCAGCGCCACCGCCTGCCCAACCCGGCCAGCGGTGTTCCGAATGGTCAGGTTTTCGAGGATCGTTTCCGGCGCATCGACCAGTACCGTGTACGTCGTATAGGTGCTGTATTTGTCCTTTCCGGTCCAGTCTTTTCCACCCGGATACGCTTTCCCGGAAAAATCATCACCCGTAATGATTACACCTTCCCTGCTTTCGCCGATGATGTGAATGTTTGGTTTCCAGGACGGGATGACCAGCTTTTCGGCGTAGACTCCGTTTTTGACATACAGCGTCACCGGAACCTGCGAGTGGTCCCGGAACGAGTTGACCGCTTCCTGAATGGTTTTGAAATTACCACTGCCATCCTGCGCCACGGTAAATGAAGCCGGATACGTTGCCGATGCCGGGGGCGTTGTTTGGGCAAAGGTGTTGATCGTTAGGAGAATCGGGAATAAAAATAGGAGGGTTTTATTCATCGTTATTGGTTTATGTCTTGTTGTTTTATAAGCTACCCCGGCTCGGCATAGTCTGTGACTATGTCGTGGCGTTATCCGGTCTCTGACCGGCGTATTAGGCTGGTTATTTACTCCGGTCAGAGACCGGATAACACTCAGACATAGTCACAGACTATGCCCAACGATCACCGAATGCTCAACTTTACCAGTCTCTGATGAAGCTCAGTAACGGGTTACTCAGCTTCACACTGCCAGTTCCATGGGTTTGCTGCTGAAGCCGAAGTACGTTTTTGCGTTGCCATAGCAGATTTTTTGGACTACCTGGCCGGTCCAGTCGATGTCGTCGGGGAGTTCGCCGTTTTCGATGTCGTTGCCGAACAGGTTGCAGAGAATCCGGCGGAAATACTCGTGGCGCGGGTAGCTCAGGAAACTGCGCGAATCGGTGAGCATACCCACGAACCGGCTCAACAGACCCATGTTGGAAAGCGCGTTCAGTTGCCGCTCCATGCCGTCCTTCTGATCGAGAAACCACCAGCCCGAGCCAAACTGCACTTTACCTGCTACGGACCCGTCGTTGAAATTGCCGATCATGGTCGCCATCAACTCATTGTCGCCGGGGTTTAGATTGTACAGGATCGTCTTGGCCAGCTTGTTGGTCGTGTCGAGCCGGTCGAGGAAGCGAGCCAGTGCCCGCGCCTGCGAGAAGTCGCCGATGCTGTCCCAGCCGGTATCGGGACCCAGTTGGCGCAACATGCGGGAGTTGTTGTTGCGCAGAGCGCCGAGGTGAAACTGCTGGGTCCAGCCTTTCTCCCAGTCCATTTCGGCCAGATACACCAGCATGGCCGATTTGAACTTCAGGACCTCCGGTTCCGTCAGCGACTGACCGGCCTGCCGCAGTTTGTCGAAAATAGCGTTGATTTCGGCCTCCGAGTAGGATTCGGCGTAAATCTGCTCCAATCCGTGGTCGGAGAGTTTACAGCCCATGGCCGCAAAGTAATCGTGCCGCTGGCGCAGCGCATCCAGAAAGTCGTTGAAATTCCTGATCTCCCGGTTGCTGGCTGCTTCCAGCCGGGCAACATACTGGTTAAAGGCTGCCCCATCGTCGACCGCCATAGCTTTGTCGGGCCGGAAGGTGGGCAACACGCTGATCTCGAAGCCCGCATCGAGCAACGTCTGGTGGTGTTCCAGCGAATCGACCGGGTCGTCGGTGGTGCAAACGGTCTCCACGTTCATCCGGCGGAGCAGGTTCCGCACCGAGAAATCCGGTGATTGTAGTTGTTTGGTACAACTGTCGTAGATACGACGGGCACTCTGTCCGTTGAGGGTTTCGGTAATGCCGAAATACCGCTGCAATTCCAGGTGTGTCCAGTGGTAAAGCGGGTTGCGCAGGGTGTAGGGTACGGTTTCGGCCCACTTCTGGAATTTGGCGAAGTCGTCCTGCTTCCCGGTGCAATAGCTCTCATCGACGCCATTGGCCCGCATGGCCCGCCACTTGTAATGATCGCCGTAAAGCCAGATCTGGGTCAGGTTCTCGAACGTCAGGTCATTGGCAATCTGGTCGGGCGGCAGGTGACAGTGGTAGTCGATAATGGGCATTGGCTTGGCAAACTCATGGTAGAGTTGCTGAGCCGTTTCGGTTTGCAGCAGAAAGTTTTCCGTTAAAAAAGGCTTTTTCATGGGTAATATGATGAATGAATCGTTGTGTATTGGGTAGCTTCTTAAAGAGAAACGCCCCGTTTCCAGGGGATAAAGTCGTCCTGCCCGTGGCGCATAGCGGCTACGTCCAGGGTGCCACTGGCTACCCGGATAATCTGTTCCAGCAAGCGCTCTCCGGCCTGTTCGATGGTCTCCTCACCGTCGATGATGGTGCCTGTGTTGACGTCGATAATGTCCGGCATTCGGTTGGCCAGAGCCGTGTTGCTGGCAATCTTCACGACGGGCGCAATGGGGTTGCCGGTTGGGGTGCCCAGCCCCGTGGTGAACAGCACGACGGTAGCGCCCGAAGCGACCTCGGCCGTTGTCGACTCCACATCATTGCCGGGTGTACAGAGCAGATTCAGCCCCGGTTTGGTGACCAGTTCGGGATAATCCAGAACGGCCACCACGGGCGATGTACCCCCTTTTTTGGATGCCCCCGCCGATTTCATGGCGTCGGTGATGAGCCCGTCACGGATGTTGCCCGGCGAGGGATTCATGTCGAACCCCGACCCGGCTTCCTTGGCCCGTTGGGCGTAGGTAGTCATCAACTGCCGGAATCTTTCGGCCGTTTCGGCATCTACACTCCGGTCGCAAAGTTCCTGCTCCACCCCGCAGAGCTCGGGAAATTCGGCCAGGATAACGGTGCCGCCAAGGGCAACCAGCAGATCGGACGTGTGCCCCAGGGCGGGATTGGCCGAAATGCCTGAAAAGCCGTCCGAGCCACCACATTCCAGCCCAATCGTCAGTTTGCTGAGCGGCGCCGGTTGCCGCACACAGGTATTGGCCTGCATCAGTCCCGCAAAGGTTTGTCGCAGCGCCTGGCTGATCAGGGCTTCTTCGGTGCCGATGGTCTGCTGTTCCAGCACAAACAGAGGCTTGTCGAACTGGGGGCTCCGTTTCTGAATCTCTTCCTGCAACATAGCCACCTGCGCATTCTGGCAGCCGAGACTCAGTACCGTAGCCCCCGCCACGTTCGGATGGGTGATGTAGCCCGCCAGCAAACCGCACAAAGCCTGTGCATCCTGACGGGTGCCGCCACAACCGCCTTCGTGCGCCAGAAATTTCACCCCGTCGACGTTAGGAAACAGGCGCGTTGGCTGCCCGAACGGTTGCTCGGGCTGATCCAGATCGGCCCGTAACACATCCTCTACCGTTCGACCGGCCTGTACCAGCGCCATCAATCCCTGCGTCTGGTGCTGATAGGAATTGCGTCGGCCGTAGCCCAGATCGTGGACGAGGGCCTCTTCCAGCACCTGAATGTTCCGATTCTCGCAGAACACAAGCGGCACCACGAGCCAATAGTTGGCCGTTCCCACCCGCCCATCCGAGCGGTGGTAACCCATAAACGTCCGGTTCTGCCAGCGGTCGACGGCGGGGGGCGTCCATTGGTAGGAGGCCCCGGCCAGATCGTAGCTGCTGGTGGCGTGTACAACGTTGAAGGTGGTGAGTCGGCCACCCGCCGGAATGGCCTGTTTGGCTTTACCGACCAGCACGCCGTACATGGTAATGGCATCGCCGGGGGCAAAGGACTGGATGGCCAGTTTGTGTTTGGCCGGAATGGATTCCGTCACGATCAGGGTCGAATCGTCCCAGTATACCCGGTCGCCGGGTTCAAGGTCGGCGAGGGCAACCAGAACGGAATCGGCGGGGTGTATTTTTAACGCGGTTTGTTTCATGTTGTCAGGGCTGGGGTGGGGTAAACACCTTTATCCTCGTTAAAATTGTCTTTTTTACAGAAATACGCCTGACCACCAGCAGGCTGTTTAAGGTGTTTTCTGACGAAGATTAAACAGGCGGTTTTTGCGAACGAAGTGTTACCAAATATTTATTCACGCAATCGTTATCGGGAACGTTGCCGAATTAGCGGGGATCGGTGAAGGGGAAGGTTATTGGCTAATAGTTTTGGGGGAACGAGTACTTGTATGTTAATTCATAAAAGTTAGACTTTGGCGGGAATGTAGCGCGGATCTTTAGTCCGCGTAGCCGTCAGGCTAAAACAGGATGACGTTTTTAGCCTGACGGCTACGCGGACTAAAGATCCGCGATACGTTATTCTTTTACTTCGTAGCCGTTAGCAGCAGGCTCTTTTCGGCGGCTCCGTGGGTGAATTCGGTTTTGGTGCGGGCTTTGGACGTGTCGGTGTTGGTGACTTTGATGGCCTGGCTGCGTTCGCCGTCAATCGAGAACAGCACATCGGTATTGGCCGGGTACTGGATGTTGTTGAACGTCAGGTTGCTGCTGTTCGTGACGCTGATGACGGGTTTCGTGGACGTCGACAGCAGATTTATGTTATCGAGCTGAATGCCGCTGGCATCGACCAGTTCGACACCTTTCTCCGTTTCGAGAACCATGTTCGCCATGGCAATCTGTTGAATCGCCATTTCGGGAAGTCCACGGACAAAGATGCCTTTCTTCGCACCGGTACAGACGACGTTCTCGAAGCGCATATTTCGGAAAACGGGCGTGCCTTCATTGACGACAGGCCGCTCGTCGCGTACGCCGTCCGTCGCGAATTTGACGAAGTAGTACATGTCGAAGAAGATGGCTTCCTGCGCGATGTTCTTCATGAAAATATCTTTGGCGTAAATGTGCTCGACCACTCCGCCCCGCCCGCGAACCGACTTGAACCGCAGCCCCTTGTCGGTACCCATGAACGTACAGTTGGAAACGAACAGATACCGGGCACCTCCGCTCATCTCGCTGCCGACTACAAAGCCGCCGTGACCGTTATACACGGTGTTGTTGCGGATAATGCCGTTTTCGGTGGGCATTCCCCGTTTTCGACCTTCCTCGTCCTTGCCGGACTTAATGCAGATGGCATCGTCGCCCACGTCGAGTGTACACCCTTCAATGAGAAAATTCTTACAGGATTCGATGTCCATGCCATCCCCGTTATGCGCGTACTCCGGGTTTTTGGTGGTCACATTCCGAAGGGTGAGATCCTGGCACATCAGCGGATGCAGACACCAGGCGGGTGAGTTCTGGAACGTGACGCCTTCCAGCAGCACTTTTTTGCAGTTGGTGAGCACCACCAGATTCGGCCGCAGAAAGTCTTTCATGTCGGCGAAATCCTGGGGCGTTTTTCCCGGTACCAGCAGCATACTCCGGTTTTCGGTGCTGGCTTTTTTGAACTGCTCACTCGGGTACCAGGTCTTGCCGTCGTCTTTCAGTACTCCGCCCGAAGCGACCTTTTCATGCCATTGGCTCTCGGTAAGCTGGCTTTTATGCACCGCCCGCCACACATCGCCGTTCCCGTCCAGAATCCCCTGACCCGTAATACCCACATTCACCAGATTCGTACCCGACACCGGCGACTGGTTGCGGGCCGCGCGTTTGCCTTCGTACACCCCTTCTACCAGCGCATATTGGGTCTTGTCGGTAGTGAACAGCAGCGTAGCGGCCCTTTTCAGGTGCAGGTTCACATTGCTTTTCAGAACAATTGGACCGGTGAGCCATATGCCTGCGGGCACCAGCACCACGCCACCGCCTTTCTGGCTACAGGTCGAAATCGCCTTGTTGATGGCCTGGGTATTGAGGGAAACACCGTCGGGTTTGGCACCGAAGGCTGTAATGTTGGTCGTGTCGCGCCGGAACGTCGGCTGAACAATTTTGGGCAGGTTCGCCCAGCTATAGGTCGGCGTGGTCTGCGCCGTTGCCGAAAAACTGGTCAGAAGCGAAGCGATAACGATGAGGAAAAAGGAATGTCTGGTCATTTGGTTGGCTATGTTGGGGTGTAAAAACTCCGGGCCAGACTAGTGCCTGGCCCGGAAAGAATTTATTGGCTATTGATAGCCCTGATTTTGCGCAAACTCGGTTTTGTTGGTCACGGCGTCCAGCTGGGTTTGCGGAATGGGCCGCAGCACCTGAAAATCCTGAAGGTTAATGGCATTATCGGGGGCATAGGCCCGGATGCGCTCCAGCAGCTTACCGGTACGTTTCAGGTCGAACCACCGAATCTGCTCGCCAGCCAGCTCGCGGGCACGCTCGTCCAGAATGAAATCGAGCGTTACCTGCGCCGGTGCGATCTGCATGGCGGCAGCTTTGCCGGGTTTGGCCGCCCGTGTACGCAGTACGTTGACGTAATCGGCGGCAGCTTGTAGATTACCCAGTTTCATTTGGGCTTCGGCGGCAATCAGATACACCTCGGCGAGCCGGATCACGAACACATCGCGGGCACTTTGCGCTTCGTTTAGGCTGGCGCGGGTTGGGTCAATAAACTTGGATAGGCTCGGGTAACGCAGGTTGTCTTTCACCGTTCCGTTGGCGTTGTAGATTTTGCTTCGGTCGTAGGTCTGGTACTTGCGCGTAGCCTCGAACGCATCCGGAATGTCGCGCCGGGTGCAATACACGGCCGTATCGCCCAGGCTCATACCCGCCGGACGGGAGGTTGCGTTGGCATACCACACCTCGGTAAACGAGCCTTCGTAGCGGGCGTCGTTTTCGCTGTACAGGTCGAGCAGGAAGCGGGTAGGCATGTAGCGGTTGAAGGGACGGCCGTTGGCAATATCCCGGATCATGCCGGGGCGGTCGTCGTACTTCATCAGGAACAGTAAATGGGCGTTATTGCTGCCCCGGCTGTGGCCGTACGGATTGAAGGTCGAGTTGGCCAGGTCGTTCAGTACCAGATTGGTCGAATAGTCCACGACGTAGATAGCCTCTTTGGTTTTGAGGTTGCTCATCTTCCAGAGGTCGGCGTAGTTGGTTTCGAGTTTGTAGCCGTAGTTGCCGGTCAAAACGGCCTGCGCGGTTTCCAGCGCTTCTTTATTCATGCCCCGAGTCAGGTACATACGGGCCAGAAACGCCTGCGCGGCTCCTTTCGTCACCCGGCCATACTGCGGCTGCGTAACGGGCAGATTGGCAGCGGCAAACTTCAAATCCTCGAAAATCTGATTGTAAAACGTTTCCACCGGCGTGCGGTTGGCCGTGGAGATGATCCCGTTCGTTTCCTGCGTGGTGAAGTGAACGCCACCCCAGGTTTCAACGATATGCCAGTAATAGAAGGCACGCAGAAACCGGAGTTCTCCTTCCCGAATGGGCCGCAGGGTAGCCGACAAACCCGCCTGGCCGATGCGGCTGATGCCGCCGTTGCAGAGGTTGATGGCGGCATAAAATTCCCGCCACTCGTTGCTGAGGGCACCATTGCTGCCCTGGAGGTTCAGGTACTGAGTCAAATCGCGGTACACCTCGCCGGAGCCACTCGTCCAGATATCGGTACCCGTTTCGGCAATATTATAGCCTTCTTCTTTGCCGTACCACCACCGCTGATAGGTGTAGGCGGCATTGACCAGCGTTTCGAAGCCTTCGGGCGTGGTATACACAGTCTCTGCGGTCAGGCCGCTGGGGTTGTATTCGTCCAGCACATCTTTACACGCGAAGAGGGTGCACAAAGAGAGTAGGACTAACCCCGTTCGCATTAGGTATGAATTCATGTTGACTAAAGTTTTTGGGTTATAGATTGACATTCAGGCCGAAGACGTACAGTTTGGTCATGGGGAAGTTCTCCGAACCACCCCGTTCAGGGTCGTAATTCAGCTTCGTGAAGGTGACCAGGTTCTTGCCCGTTACGTACACTCGAACGCCCCGAACAACCTTGGGGAGCATTTTGACTGGTACGTTATAGGCCAGTGTGATGTTCCGGATTCGGGCGTAGGTGCCATCCTGATAGCCCAGCGTGGAGAGGTATTTCAGGCCACCATTCCTGTTGGGGCGCGGGTAGGCGTTGGTTGGATTTTCGGGCGTCCAGTAGTCCAGACCCGCCGTGCTGTTGCCAACTCCCTGCTGGTCGAAACGCGCCGACCGGTCGGAGTTGATCATCTGACCCACACGGGCGTAGAGGAACAAATTCAGGTCGAACCCTTTGAATTTAAATGTGTTGTCGAAGCCGCCACTCCACTTGGGGCGGGGCGTTCCCAGGATGATCCGGTCGTTGACGGCGTCGATCTTGCCATCGTTGTTCTGGTCTTTCACTTTGACTTCGCCGGGTAGCTGCGTGGGCGCAAGTTTGGCCGCCAGATCGGCTTCCGAAGTCTGCCAGATGCCTAGTTTCTCGTAGTCATAATACACGCTGATGGGCGAGCCAACAAACCAGCCATTGCCGATGTCGTTGGAACCGGTCACCAGTTCGGTGATTTCCTCCTTGTTTTTGGTGAAGGTGACGTTGCTGCTCCAGGTCAGGTTCTGGGTGCGGATGTTGGTGCTTCCCAGTGACAGTTCAAGGCCCCGGTTGCGGGTTTTGCCTATGTTCTGTTTCACGGTCGTTACGCCGGTTGTTGGCGGAAGGCCCCGGTCCAGCAGCAGGTCGGAGGTGCGGGTGTCGTAATAGTCGAGCGATGCGTTGACGCGGCCGTTGAACAGACCGAAATCCAGGCCTATGTTTTTGGTGTTCGATAATTCCCAGCCGAGGGCGGTGTTGCCCACGTTTCGGGAGAAGGTATAGGCCGGAGCGGAGATGTCATCGAAACCAAAGGCCAGTCGGGTGAGGGTGGTCTGGGTCGCGTAGGGGCCGGACGGGTCGTTGCCCGCTACGCCATAACTCGCCCGGATTTTGAGGTCGCTCAGCCCTTTTATGTCCTGCATGAATTTCTCCTCGATAACCCGCCACGCAAAAGCCGCCGAGGGAAAGAACGTCCATTTGTTGCCCAACGCCAGCTTCGACGAACCATCTTCGCGGGCGGTCAGCGTCAGCAGATACCGGTCGCGGAAGGCGTAGTTCAGGCGGGCGGCAAAGGAGACCAGGTTGTTTTTGGAGAAAGCCGAGTTGATCTTGATCTCCTCCGTAGCACTGCCCAGCGAGTAGAACAACTGCGAGGGCAGCAACTGGTTGACGCCCGAAGCCGCCGAGTTGTCGGAGGTGTTGCCCAGGTAACTGGCAATGCCCGTCATCGTGAGGGCGTGCTGGCCGAAGGTCCGCTGGTAGGTCATGACGTTCTCCCAGTTCACGGTGCGCCCGTTGCTGGTGTTGTAGGTAGACAGCGACTTACCCGTCAGCGAGCGGTCAATGGATTTGGGCGATGAATAGGCTCCGTCCCGTATGGAAGCCAGATTGACGCCCAGCGTACTCCGGAACGAAAACCCTTTGAATGGCGTCAGTTCGAGGTACCCATTGGTCAGCACCCGGGTAGTCAGCACTGAGTTATTGAACACATTGGGTTGCTCATCGGACAGGGGATTGGCCGTTTGTCCATCGAGCATGATGAAATTAAAATTGCCGTTGGCGTCGTAGAGCGACCCCAGCGGACTGATTTTGTTGGCCTGATTGAGGGGGTCCCGGCGTACGCTCTGGTTGTAATACGTCAGCTGGCTTTGCAGCCCGATCTTCATCCAGTCGTTGATCGTGAAATCGACATTGAGTCGGCCCGTATAGCGGCTCAGTTCATCCAGTTTCAGAATGCCTTTCTCGTTGAAGTAATCGACCGAAACGTACGATTTCAGCCGGTCGGTGCCTGAGCGGATACCCACCTGATAGTTCTGCTGAACCCCGTTGTGAATCAGGGCGTCCTGGTAATCGGTCCAGAGGCCTTTTTGTAGGGCGTCGTATTCGGCTACGTTGGTGAAGATAGCGGCATCATCGGCGGGGCTTTTCCAGATACCGGCGGCCCGCCACGCTTCCCGTTTGAAATCCCGGAAGCCGGTAATGTCCATCGCCTTCGGGTACATCGTCACCTGCGAAATCCCGGAATAGGCATTGAACGAAATATCGGGCTTGCCCAGCTTGCCTTTCTTGGTCGTAATCAGAATAACCCCGTTCGACCCGCGCGACCCGTAAATGGCCGTCGACGACGCATCTTTCAGGACATCCATCGTTTCGATGTCGTTGGCGTTGATATCCTCCAGGTTGCTGTACTGGATACCATCCACAATGATCAGGGGCGAGTTGTTGCCGCCAATGGAGCGGTTGCCCCGGATGGAGATGTTGATCCGAGCCCCCGCCTGTCCGCTGCTGCGGGTGATGTCGGCCCCGGCAATTTTACCCTGCGCGGCTTCGAGCACGTTGGATGTCGGTACTTCTTTCAGTTGCTCGCTCTTGAGCTGCACCACCGAGCCGGTCAGGTCTTTTTTGCGAACAGCACCGTAGCCAATGACCACGACTTCATCCAGCGAACCTACATCGGGTACCATCGATACGTTGACCGTCGGCTTGCTCCCAACCGTCACATCCTGACTCCGGTAGCCAACAAACGAGAACGTCAGCGTGATGGCGTTACCGTCCGGCACCGTGATTTTAAACTGCCCGTTGGCGTCCGTAGTCGAGCCCCGGTTGGAGCCTTTGATCACGACACTCACGCCCGGTAAGGCCGCGTTTTTCTCGTCGGTCACCGTTCCCGAGAGCGCCCGGTCGGCGGCTTCGTTCGCTGGCGTCACCAGTGAATGCGCGTCGGTATCGCTTTCCAGCACGATCTGACCGCCAACCATCCGGTAGCTTAGTTTCAGGGGGCGGAGCAATTCGGTGAGTACATCGGCCAGCCGTTTGTCGCGGGTGGTGATGGTGATCGGGCGGTCGACGCCAATCGACTTCGAGCTATACACGAAGCGGGCCGTTGTTTGCTGCTCGATCTGCGCCAGCACCACGCGAAGCCGCTGCCCTTCCACATTTAGGGTTACGGGGCGGTTCATTAACTCCTGGGCCTGGCCATCGAAGGCAAACGAGAAACTCGTGCAGGCAATCATCAGGAAGAGTTGGATAAGGGAAAGGTTCATCAATCTGGGAAGTAGATCGGCTGGCCAGCCGGACAAGCCGCCGGTGGGCACAGGTAGTCTTTTTTTCATACCTTTAAGGGTTTTGTTAGAAAGGAAATCGGCAAAACAATCCGGCTTGTCGGGGTCCGATTCGCAGTCGGTCCGATGCACGTCAGGATTCAGTAACGCTGGTTCATGTTGACGCATGACCAGCGTCTTTTTTTAATAGTCCCGGGAAACTTGAAAGGATTAGTTCATAGGCATAGAAGCGGAAAAGTGGATTAGAAATTGATTGTCGGGGCAACTATTCGGTACAGCCTTTTCCGCTGATCAAGATGGTCGTCCCCTGAATTTTATAGGTCGATTTCAAGGCTGCGCAAATAATATCCAGCTGCGTGTACAGCGGCTGATCGGTCAGGTTGGCCGTAAGCGGGCAGCTTTTCTGCTGGTCGTTCTCCAGTTCAATAGCAATTCCGTACGTCTGTTCAAGCTGCGTCAGCACATCCGCCAACGGCGCATCGTCGAACACCAGCGAAACGGTTTTTTTCTCGGCTTCTGTCGACGGGATCACTTTGGGCGCATCCACGAGGCCCGTTACAAAGTGCTGCTCGTCGGCAAAGAAGGTGGCGGCCTGATTGGGGGTTAAGAAGACCCCGTTCGCCGACGTCTGTTTCTCCGAATCCTGTTTGTATACCGTAACCCGGCCGGTAACCACTTCAACCCGCACCTTTCCCGATTCGGCTTCGGTACGGACAAAGAAACTCGTACCCAATACTTTGGTGATTACCTCGCCGGTGTGTACATAAAACGGGCGGGAGGGCATTTTCTGAATCGAGAAAAAGGCATCGCCGGTCAGGAAAACGGCGCGTTTGTCGGCGGCAAAGTGTTTGGGGAATCGAAGAGTACTCTTGGCGGATAACTGAACGAGGCTGCCATCTTCCAGCCGGACCTCTATGGGTTGCGCCGATGTATTGGACCGGTCAATCCAGCCGGTCTGCTCATCCGTCGACAGCGCCTGACCGGGCAGCAAATTTCGAATGGGCTGGCTGACGTAAAACCAGCCGCCAATGAGCAGGAGGGAAGCCGCTACGCCCAGCCAGCGGTACCGAACGGCGTGCAGAGGTCTGACGCGCCCCTGTTCAGGTTCTTCACCGGTATCCATTTTTTTTTGGATCTGATTCCAGAGACGCCCTTCGAGTTCGTCCATGTTCAGTTCCCCGCCCGATTCGCCGGTTTCCGTTTCCAGCAGGCCGTACCAGTGTTCAACAAATTGCTTCTCCTGTGGTGTACATTCGCCCCGCAGGTACTTCTCCAGGAGTTGTCTGAACGTCTTCCGACTCATGACTCTGTAGTAATGGTTTCTACAAGCTAAGTCAATGAGGGGGTCTCTAAACCGCAAAGGGTTTTATTAATTCTTTGAAAAGTCTACTAATTATTTGACGATAGGATAAATTATCTTTATAAAATTATACTCCTGATAATTGTACGGCATGGTCGTGTGAGTTGAGCCATGCTGTACAATTCCCAGGAGTATAAGAATTATAGGGTAATTCGGTACGTGATTGTGCGCTAAACGGACTAGAAGCCTAGCCCGAGTGCAAAGCCGCGAATTGTCGGGTTACCGGGCAGCGATGCGCCCGCCGTGGCCGAGCCGGTCGTTAAATTGATCGTATACAACTGGGTCGTACCGTTAGCCCGAAGCAGCGCGTAGGCGGTGCCCGATGTTCCGCCAATGTCAAACCCGTTGGCTGCTTCGGCTGTGAAGTCCAATGAACCTACGGATACCAGCGTGCCGTTGTTCGGTGGATTCTGCTGGACAAGCATGACCGAAGCCCCCTGAATGTCGAGGTTATACAGCGTGGTGGTGGTAGCACCCGCGAAATTGTTCGTGTAGGCCGAAGCCGATACCGCAGGGGTTCCCGGATTGAGCGGGCCATCTACGGCGGCAACCGCGCCGTCGTTCGGATTTAGCCGCAGGTTCTGCCCGGTCGTTGTCGTGACCCGAATCCGGTCGACGGTGGGGTTGAAATCGAAGCCAACGTCCGTTCCTGATAGCAGGGTGCTCAGCGGACCCGTACCTACCAGCGTTGCCGCCCCGTTGGAGGTGTTGATGGTGTATAGCCGACTGCTGCTGCCAATGGCGTACAGTTGCCCGTTTGCGGGTCGGAAGTCAATCCCGTAAAGCACTTCGGCGGGCTGAAGTCCCGTGAGTGCCTTGGCTATGGGAGCGGGGCTCATGGGGTTGAAGATGAGCAGGTTGCCGGTTCCGTCAAGAGCATAGGCAACGGGTTCGGTTGGGATGGCCAGACCAATAATGGTGCCGGGGAGGTTGCCCAATTTCTGCAATCGCCCCGTGGAGAGGTTGATTTGCTGTAACTCCGAAGCGCCGTTGAACGTGACCGCTACCAATCCCTGGGTGTTATCGGTTGGCGAGATGTCGAAACCCGCCGACCCCGTAATGTCTAACCCCAATGGGCCAACGTCCGTTAGTGTACCGTTGTTGGGTGGGTTCTGTATGTATAGCCGATCCGTTGCGGGGTCGATGTCGTAGAGGGTGGTCGTGGTTGAACCTGCCCGGTTGTTGGTATAGGCAACCTCCGCAATCATTGCCCCGGGAGCCCCGTTGATGTTGCCATCGATGGCGGCTACGGTGCCGGTTTCGGGATTCAATCGTAAATCCTGCCCGGTGTTCGTTACCAGCCGGATGCGGTCAACGGTTGGGTTGAAATCCAGACCAACCACCGAACCGGCCACGGCCGGGGTAAAGGCGGTAGTGGTTAGGGCGCGTCCTTCTGCCGTTGCGGTGTTGATGACAAACAGGCGACTCATGTTACTGACGCCGTAAAGCTGCCCCGTGGCGGGTCTGAAATCAATAGATAGGATTCGCTCCCCGGATGCCAGACCGGTGATGGTTGTTGTTGCCATTGGCGCATTAGGCGTCCGGATGTTTAGCCGTACCAATTGATTGGCATCGTTGAGGGCATAAATGGTGGCATCGGGCAGGCTAGAGGAATCGGGCGATAGCCGGTGGTCCTGGCAACCGTTTAGCGTTAGTAAGGAGCCGACCGCCATTAGTCCAATAAAGAGTCGAAGCGTTTTTCTGTAATGCGTAATCATAGTTTTTCGCGTTGAAAAGTAAGCAGAACACAGCCGTTCGTCGCTGCATTTGACTATACGTGACTACGCGCCAAACGGATTGGCGAAGATTAAAATTTGATTAAAAAACTCATCAGGACCGATAACCAATGGATAGCCGGACCGCGTTTACCACACCTTTTTTACACTCAGAAAACCGCCAATGCTAGCTGGCAACAGGTCGCCCCGATCTACCGCCATCGAGGTTGTAAGCACTGTGCCAGCCCAGTAATTAATTGGCCACTGGGCTGTCAGTAAGCCGGAAAACTGGTGAAACACCTGTGGGTAAGGCTGTTTGTAAGAACCGAAATTCCGGCTGTACGACAGGCGGGTCGTCAGGGTAGGGCCTCGTCGGAACGCACCCGTGGCACCTGCATACCAGGCTACAACCCGGTTGTTGGGATAGTAGCCGTTTCCGCCGTAGGTGTTTCCGATCTCTGGTGCCAGCTCGGGCCGTGGCATGATAAACGGGGTCCCCAGGGTACGCCCCCGATACGACCAGCCCTGGGTGTACTGGCTGTGGTTGAAGTAGTTATCCGCGCCCTGATAGCGCGCAGCCGGATCGAAGGTTGGCCCGCTTTGATTGGTGGTACTCAGCCATTCAAGCAAAATGCGCTGAAATCGAAATCGGGAGCTGGTTTTCGACCGATTCAGGTACCGTAGACCGATCAGGCCATCGGGCACATTCTGCAACGCCAGCCCCGACGCATCGTCGTACATATGCTGATGATAGAGAAGCCAGTTATGTTCAGTCCCGCTCCATTCTACGGCAATGTCATAGCTGCCAACGTGGTTGCCCAGCCGGTTTGTGCCGTCGAAACTTGTGAAACGGTCATTTTCCAGTGCATCCGGATACCGGCCCGTTACGAGCGACAGGTAGTCCTGAAAGGAAGTGGAGAGGCTTCCGTTCACCGCCAAAGGTGTACCAATCAGGTAGTCGGCGTGGCCACCCCATTGCACCTGATGGTTCAGCCCGGCATACACCCGGATACGCCAGTCTGGCTTGCCGATACGCCCGTACAGGTATTTCTGGTGGAGATAGCTATCCTTTATGTAGGCGTCGATGAGCCAGCCGTGCGCGTAGCCAACCCGAAACGACAGGAGTTTTTTGGTAAAGCCAATTGGCACAAAATCAGGCGTATGCAGCTGAATTTTGGGGAACGGCATGGCATTGCCCGACCAGGCCACAAAGCCCGATGTCAGGAGCGTATCGCCCAGTCCAGCTACCTCCCGACGATTACCGCCATACAGTTCAAAAACGCCGTAACGAACCTTCACGTAGGCACCGGGCAGAAGGATTACCGGTTGGCCGGAAGCAGCGCGGGGACCTGCATTGGCAACGGCACAGAGGCCAAATCCCCAATCAAACCGCGACTTTTTTCCTGAACTGGAATCGGGTCTGGGTTTATACGCACGGGCAAGCCCTAGCCGAACCGTGGCAAAGGAACCATGCAGGGGCGTAATGGCGTACTGATTGGCACGTAACCAGAACGGATTTTGGGCATCCGACGCAGTCAACCCACCAACTTCAGCCGAATACTGCATGGATCCGGACGACGAAGCGGTTTGTGACCATGCCAAAGATTGACTAATAAAAACAAGGCTGGCAATCAGGTACAATAATTGCATAAGCGCCTAAAGGGATGGGAGTATGAGACTGCTGAGCAAACATACGATGGAATGTCCAATCAAGTTTGCTTATCTTATTGTCGGTTTTCTGAAACATCTTACTCGTATTTTTCATTATTATATACTTAGATATATGAAAACAACCTACCGGATGAGTATACCATATACCACACTTAATAATGGGGTTGAAATGCCTTTGTTGGGACTCGGTGTCTATGCGCCCAAACAGAATGATGAAGTGCAGTCGGCCATTGAGTGCGCGCTCGAAGTAGGGTGCCGTTTAATTGATACGGCGGCTGCCTATGGTAACGAACGTGAAGTGGCGGATGCCATACGATCCAGCGGTATTCCCCGAAGCGACATTTTCATTACCACCAAAGTCTGGAACGAAGACCAGGGTTATAACCGTACCCTGAGGGCCTTTAACCGAAGCCTCGACCGGTTGGGCATCGACGTCGTTGACCTCTACCTGATTCACTGGCCCGTAAAAGAGCATCGTCACGAAACCTGGCGGGCGCTCGAAAAAATTTATTCGGAAGGGCGGGCCAGAGCCATTGGCGTGTCGAACCACTACCCAAATCATATTGACGAGTTACTTACCCAGGCGCACATTACCCCGGCTATCAACCAAATGGAGTTTAGCCCGTATTGCTATCTACCCGAGGTGATAGACTACTGCCGCCAGAAAACTATTCAGCCCGAAGGCTACGCACCCCTGGTTCGGGGCCAAAAAGCAGATGATCCCAAACTGGTTACACTAGCCGAAAAATACGGGAAGTCTACTTACCAGCTCCTGATCCGGTGGTCGCTGCAGCATGGTGTGGTTACCATTCCTAAGTCGGTTAAACGGGAGCGAATTCAGGAGAATTTCAATGTGCTGGATTTTGCCATTTCGGACGAAGATATGGCCCTGATGGATACGTTCTACGATAATACGCGCATTGCCGATGATCCACGTGATATGTTGTAAATAGGTCTGTTATCCTCTGATAACCAGGGGCTGATGATGTACTACGCAGTCGACCGAACATTGGTCACGCAGTAGAGTTGCCAAGGCATCCAGCCCCCATTCTTCACACCGGCGGTGCCCCACGGCAATCACCGCAATGCCGGTTTCGTCGACGGCCTGCTGACCCGGTTTTCGGTAAGCTCCCGTCAAATACAGATGGGCACCCCGGTCGGCGGCTTCCCGAACGAGGGCATCTGTCATGGCACCTACTACCGCAATTCGGGAGCTATCGGCATGCCAGCCCGTAGAACCATGCCCCGCTTCGGCCCGGTCGTACCCCCCAAAATGATCTTTAACGACAGTCAGCCAATAGTCAAACTCCTGTTCGGGCACATCAACGAGCATCCCGATTGGGCGTTTGGGTAAGGGTTCTTTAGTGGCGGTATCTGATTTATACCCTAATGGCTCCGGCGGGTTGAGCGCTCCCAACTGGCTGGCCAAGTGGGTGTTATACCCTACGGTCAGGGTTTCGTCGAAGGGAAGGTGATGGGATAAAACACCCACATCGGCCGGTAAATGCGTCAGGTCGAGTTGCCAGGGGCGGTGCAGCCACAGGGCGTCGAGGTCCATATCCGTCACCCATTTTGCCAGACCCGGAAACGGCTCCAGGGCTAACCCAATCCGTTGAACCGGCTGCGCCGACGGATGATAAACGCCCCCCTGCTCTTCTGCCGGATAGTGATGAACAGACAGCTCTTTTTTTAATAAATTAGCTATATCATTGATCGTGCGTGTAGCGGAGTCCATTTTTGTCTAACTAGAAATGTTCGGTTTAGTTTGCCATGCGAAAGCTCATTTTATACATCGCTACCTCTCTCGACGGCTACATTGCGCGTGCTGATGGCCGCGTTGACTGGCTTGAGTCGGTTCCCAATCCAGATCAGCTTGATTATGGTTATGCTGATTTCCTGGCCACTATCGATACAACTCTGATGGGCAATGCGACCTATCAAACCATACTGGGTTTCGGAGGTGACTTTCCGTATCCTGACAAAACAAACTATGTGTTCAGCCGTCAGCGCGGGCAGGCCGATACAGCCTTCATCCGGTATGTTGAGGAAGACCCGGCCACATTTACAGCGCACCTGAAAAATCAACCCGGAAAGGACATCTGGTTAGTGGGTGGCGGGCAATTAAACACCGTTCTGCTCAACGCCGGGTTGATCGACCAGTTCATTATCACGCTGGCACCGGTCAGTTTAGGCGCTGGTATTCCGCTTTTCGGCCCGGACGCCGTAGAAACACCGTTCAAACTCATAAAGTCAGAATCGTTCGAAACGGGCTTTGTGCAGGTCGTGTACGAAAAGGTGCCACCCCCAACCCCCTCCTAAAACAGGAGGGGGCTCCTCCAAAGGGTATACTTGTTTTAGCCCCCTCCTGTTTTAGGAGGGGGTTGGGGGTGGTACCGTTTCAGTTGGCAGTGTTCCCAACTTACCGTTAACTAAACTGCTTTTGGTTTTCTGGAGAAGAAAACCGTAAGTTTGCATCCTTAACAGTAGCCGCTGCTGGCGGTTCGATAAAGCCGATGATTTTCCTCGCTTAAAAACCTACGCGGTTTTTACTTCTTCTCTGGTCTCTGCCACCAGCCCATACGTCGCCTATGACGCAATTGGTGCGTTTGGTAGCCATTCTCATTTTTACCTCATTCATACGCTGTCAATAGCCGCTGGGCTGTTGCACTTCCCTTTGTTTCAATGACCAAATTCATTCGGTTATTCCTGGCCGCATTGCGCGGTACAGAAACCAATTTTACAACCGGCAGCATCAATCGGGCTATCTTCATGCTCTCCGTTCCCATGATTCTGGAAATGGTAATGGAATCGCTGTTTGCGGTTGTCGATGTCTTCTTCGTAGCCAAAATCGGGACGGAAGCTATCGCTACGGTGGGCCTTACGGAGTCGGTGCTGACCATCGTTTATTCCATAGCCATTGGTTTAAGTACAGCCGCAACCGCACTCGTGTCTCGCCGGGTTGGAGAGAATAACCAGCGGGGAGCCGGTACGGCCGTGGGGCAGGTAATTCTGGTATCCCTGACGATGGGGATTTTGATTGGCGGAATCGGCTTTGTGTGTGCCGAAGACATCCTGCGGCTGATGGGTGGCGATGCCCGGCTCATTGCCAACGGGGTCGGGTTTACGCGCATGATCTTTGCCAGTGCTCCGGCCATTGTGCTGCTGTATACCCTGAGCGGCTGTTTGCGCGGTTCGGGCGATGCCTCCGTTGCCATGCGGTCGCTGTGGTTAGCCAATGGCGTCAATATCGTCCTTTGTCCGGTCTTTATTTTCGGACTGGGTCCCGTTCCTGCATTGGGTGTAATGGGGTCGGCGGTGGCAACGACCATTGGTCGATCCATTGGCGTGTTGTATCAACTCTACGCCCTGACGCGGGTAAAAGGGGTTATCCAGGTGTTGCGGGCCGACATTACACCCGACGCGGGTATCATCCGAAACCTGTTAAGTATCGCTGTTGGGGGGACCAGCCAGTTCCTGGTCGGATCGGCCAGCTGGATATTCCTGACGCGTATCCTGTCGACCTTCGGCAGCGATGTGGTGGCGGGCTATACCATTGCGATCCGCATCATTGTGTTTACGATTCTACCCTCCTGGGGGCTGGCTAACGCTGCCGCTACGCTGGTGGGGCAGAACCTGGGGGCGGGTCAGCCCGAACGTGCCGAAACTTCCGCCTGGCGGGCCGCTTTCTGCAACATGCTCTTTCTGGCGGCCGTTGGCGCAGGGTTTTTTCTGGGTGCTGCGCCCATTGTCGGCTTGTTCGACAATAACGTCCGTGTGGTAGAAATAGCCGTCGAATGCCTTCGGGTGTTTTGCCTTGGCTATCTGTTCATGGCCTACGGGATGGTGCTTAGCCAGTCGTTGAACGGGGCTGGCGACACCCGTACCCCAACAATCATTAACATAGTGTGTTTTTGGGTTGTTGAAATCCCGCTGGCGTACCTACTGGCGCATACCCTGAACTGGGGGCCTCCGGGCGTGTTCTGGTCGGTGGCCATCAGTGAAACGTTGCTGGCCGGTGTGGCTATCTGGGTTTTCCGTCGGGGACGCTGGAAAACCGTGCAGGTGTAAGTCTGATAGGGCCTCAACAAACGCTATATCTTAAAGATATGGCGTTTGTTGACCCACCTTGAAGCCAAGTTTCGGCCGAATAAGCGGGCCTTTCCGTGCCGAAACTTTTACCGAATCAGGCCCGTTATAACTTACAGGGGTATCGTTTTTTTACGCAAAATTCAGTTTATCAGTTACCTGCGATAACCCTCAATAACCCTTACGAAACTACATGGTCGACACACATAAACCAGCCGAAACCGCTATTCTGGTAGCGGTGATCACGCAAAAGCAGACGGCTGAACAGACAAAAGAATACCTCGACGAATTGGCTTTCCTGGCCGAAACATCGGGCGTTAATACGATTCAAACGTTTACCCAAAAACTCGAACATCCCGACAACCGGACGTTCGTTGGTAAAGGTAAGCTGGAAGAAATACAGACGTTCATTCTCGACAACCCGGTCGATTGCGTCATTTTCGACGATGACCTGTCGCCCTCACAGGTGCGGAATCTGGAAGATAGCTTCAAGGATGTTAAAGTCCTTGACCGGAGCCTGCTCATCCTGAACATCTTCTCGATGCGGGCGCAAACGGCCCAGTCGCGGGTACAGGTCGAACTGGCGCAGTACCAGTACATGTATCCTCGCCTGACTCGGATGTGGAGTCACCTGACCAGCCAGAAAGGGGGCGTTGGTATGCGTGGACCGGGGGAGAAAGAGCTTGAAACGGACCGCCGGATTGTGAAAGACCGGATTGCCTTTTTGAAGGAAAAACTCGCCAAGATCGACAAGCAGAGCGTGACCCGCCGAAAGGAACGTGACCGTCTGGCACGGGTAGCGCTGGTGGGGTATACCAACGTCGGAAAATCGACGCTGATGCGTACGCTGGCGAAAGCGGATGTATTTGCCGAAAACAAGCTTTTCGCTACGGTCGATTCGACGGTGCGCAAAGTGACCCTTGGCAACATTCCGTTTCTGCTGACCGATACGGTCGGGTTTATTCGCAAACTGCCTACGATGCTTATCGAGTCGTTCAAATCGACGCTCGATGAGGTGCGCGAAGCGGATATTCTGGTACACGTTGTGGATGTTTCGCACCCGAATTTTGAGGAGCAGATCGAAGTCGTCAATTCAACGCTGGCCGACATCAAAGCGGCTGACAAACCTATGGTGCTGGTCTTCAATAAAATGGACCGGTTCTCACCCAAAGCTTCCTGGACGGAAAAAGCTGAATTGCCGGAAGAGGATGAGGTGTTCGAGGGTGGAGAAGAGGTGCTGATCCCCATGGCCGTGCAGCGAAAAACTGCTCTGGAGTACCTCAAGAAAACGTATCTGGCTCAAAAAGCGGATTACGTAGCGTTCATCTCCGCCGAGACTGGCGAGAACGTTGGTGAGCTACGGGAACTGCTTTATTCGCTGGTGAAAGAGAAACATTTCTTCATTTACCCCAACTGGGTCAACGTACCCTTAACAGAATCGGCCGAGGAGTACGGCGACGGTTTGGCGGGTTGATGGTTTTTTGGCAATTTTGCGCCCTGACAAACCTATAAGGTTTTTGAAACCTTATAGGTTTTCATTTTGGTTCCGTAGTTCAACGGATAGAATAAGCGTTTCCTAAACGCTTGATACGGGTTCGATTCCCGTCGGGACTACTAATTTTAGTGGCAAGCCTCCAGTAAGTTAATTACTGGAGGCTTGTTTGTTTTACAGCTAAACCTTTCTCAAGGTTTGCTGATAGTGTCCTGATTTTGAGAAATAGGAGCCTTGCCAGATGTTGGTTGCGCAAAAGTTGACCCTGTACTTGTGTGAATACGGTCAAGGGAATTGTGACACACAGGCGGTACAAACTGTACCGGGTTTTCCTGAAACGTTTCCCAATCGCTTTTTAATTGCTCTTTAAGTGTACCAAGATGTTTTTTATAATCTTGTGGGATTTCGTTAAGATTCTCTATCTGATCGAGGTAACGCAGTAGGTTGTAACACATAGTGAACTGCCCGGTTGCAATGAGTTGATCCCGAATGTTATCTTTAAAATCAGTCCCGTTAAACCAAAGTGTCGTATCCATTTGGCTTGCAGCATCAGCACAATCCTGCATCTTTACCGAAGGAGTAGGCCCCTTATGCCCCGTCTCATGTTCGCTACGAAGATTAGTTAAAGGAAGAGTCTTACGAGTTAGTGCATTGAGGAAAGAGGCAACGCGACGGTTTTTCCATTTATCGTTTTCATAAAAACTGTCGAATATAAGACGTCGAATTTGCTTCATCATAATATCTCCGGCCAGTAGTACCACTGAGCTAATTCGAGCTGACAGCATTTGCTTAACCGTGCCTAAGGGAATTGTAAAAAAGTATCCTTTGTAACGATGCCATACCTCGCCCCATGTGCCTCCTCCAGCTGTATTAAATTTAATCCAGGCCCACAGTATAACCGTTACCTCCAGTAATAATAGCGAAGTACACGCCCCTATTAGCCCAAACCGCCACACGTCTGAGGGTATAAACCAATAGATAATCAATGAAAATCCTGCCAGTAACAAGGCTAACCCTGTGGACAAAGCCCGTATTGAAAAACGATTTAAACCGTTATAGGGCTCGTCTGGCAATTTGTAAGCGGATATATATCGACTGTTGACATCACAGACTATAAACGTATCAAAACCTGGCTGTTTATTTTTCCCGCGATAGCGCTTTTCTGCTAACATCAATGAGCTAATAGCCTGATTATCATTTATGCCGCCATCCATTAACCCAAACGAAAAGTCAGTAGGTAGCATGGATCCAGGTAAATTCTCTGAATTCATACTATTTATTTCTTCGGCCTCGGCGTTTAGGTCCGTATCAGAAATTGATTGATTTTTGAGCTTTCCCTTTTTAATCATCACCAGTTCGGTAGCTTCTGTAATGGCCTCTCGACTACGTATAGCTCCTCGCAGCTCACCCTCAGTCAGCATTTGATGCAAGAAATCACGAGGAAACATGATGGGCTCCATACCTGCCGGGAAACAAGAACTAGCAGCCATAATATCGGCTAATTTCAATTTGCGAATTGTAGACAGACAGTCAGAACGTAGGGAAAGCCCAAAGTTTCCAATTAAACCCGTACGACCTGCCCCATCAATGTTTTGAAACCGAAATGACAGGCCATTCTGAAATTCTGTGGAGTTTACACATATCTGTTTTAGTACATTCTGATGTTCAGCGTCGCAGAATAAGCCAAAATTTGCCTTTTCGAATAATTCGTCATAAGCTAAACTGAACGCATTAATTAAGTTTCGTTGCTTATGATGACTAGTTTGATGCCAATGATCATCGGTTTCAAGTATACACATGGCACGATTCAATAGTGTTTCGCCATGCATAAAATCGCGTAATCGTATGTATGTTTTTTGAAATGCCTCCCCTTCAATTGATTCCCCTTCGTAGAGGTATTTAGCATAGAGCAGATTTACAAAACTACCGCCAGAAGCAGAAGCGATAAAACAAACCCGTTTCAGAAGGCTAATGCTGCTTCCATCAGCCGTAGTTAACTTACATCGGTTAAGATACGACAGACAGCCCAGTCCGAAGGCAGCCGCCCGAAACCCGCCACCCGATATGGAAAGAGCTATTTGACCTAGTGGAGTAAACGGTATTGGCGTTGTGTCCTTTTTCGTGGTATTACTTGATGGAGATGGCATGGCGAAACGAATAACGTGCTAATCACAACGTTACGCAGATTCCGGATACAAAAAAAGCAGCCCTCACAGGCTGCTTTCATATATAGGGTCTACTGCCTGTCATCAGGTATTCAATATGATTTGGGCTGCTTTTCGTTGCGATGAAGGGGCTTTCCTTTTTGCCTTGAGCCGGTCGGCAGCCGCGCAGGGTTAGTTTAAATTATTCGTATACCGGTTAAACGGCTGGACCCGACCTCCTGTTGGGAGAAAATGATTTTCTGGAGTTGAGTCCGCAAAACCAATGATTTTTTGTGGTGAGAGCGAAAAAAATTAACGCATTTTGATCACTGGTGTCCGCTTCTGTTGCATCCAGAATAACAACACCAAATGCATGATCCTGTTTGAGTAATGCTGGGTTTGTCAATTCACATACCCAGACCAGTTTGGGTAAAGCGGCTTTAATGATAAGTTCTTTAATATTGATGCTTAGCAACGAGTCGTTTAGCAGGTGCTTAGTCCCGCCAGCGTTAGTAGAGAAGCTTTTAACATTCCTTAAGAGTATTTTAGCGTAATATTGGCGCTGTATTTATTTCCTGTTTACCCTCATGCAATCCTTGCGTACCTTTTTCCTGGCTGGCCTGCTGGCCTTCGTTCATTTTTCTGTTCAGGCGGCTACCGTAGATACCGTCGCCACGTATAGCGCATCCATGAAAAAGACCATTAAAGCAGTGGTCATTACGCCCGATTCGTATTCTGCCGGGCAGGCGTTTCCGGTGGTGTACCTGCTGCATGGCTATAGCGGTAACTACAGCGACTGGGTTAAAAAAGTACCCAATATTGGTCGTGAGGCCGATCTGCACAAGGTCATTATCGTTTGCCCGGACGGGAATTTCGGCAGTTGGTACTTCGATAGTCCCGCCGATCCGTCGTTCAAATACGAAACCTACGTGGCCGATGAACTGGTGAACTGGGTCGACGGGCATTACAAAACCATCAAAAACCGGTCGGGCCGCGCCATTACGGGCCTGAGCATGGGCGGTCACGGGGCACTGTATCTGGCGTTCCAGCACCAGTTGGTTTTTGGAGCCGCCGGGAGCATGAGTGGCGGGGTCGACATTCGGCCTTTTCCCAACAACTGGGATATGGCCAAACGATTAGGTACCTACGCGCAGTTTCCGGAGCGATGGGAACAGAACACGGTCATCAATATGCTGCATCTGCTCACACCGGGGGCGCTGTCGCTGATTGTCGACTGCGGCACCGAGGATTTTTTCTTTCGGGTCAACAACAACCTTCACGACAAATTACTGGAGCGGAACATCGCCCACGACTACATTACCCGCCCCGGTGGCCATAACTGGAACTACTGGACCAATGCCGTAACTTACCAGATGCTGTTCATGCGGCAGTACTTCGACCGGGCAAAACCGAATTAAGACAACCCGTCGCCCGGGTTTGCGGATACCACCTAACCAATGACTTTATGAAACGCTCTCTCCCGTACCTGTTGCTGGTAGTACCTTATCTGCTGTTACCCGCAGTTGTTCAGGGGCAGAGCAAGGTGCGGATCGCGTGCGTGGGCAACAGCATTACCTTCGGGCATGGGTTACCCAATCGGACGCAGAATTCGTATCCCGGCCAATTGCAGAAACTCCTGGGTGACAGGTACGAGGTGATGAATTTTGGGGTGAGTTCCAAAACGGTCATTCGTAGTGTCGACAATGCCTACACAACCACCTCAGCCTACCGGGAAGCACTGGCCAGCAAACCCGATCTGGTGTTTATAAAGCTGGGTACCAACGATAGCCGGTTGCCCTACCGGCTGAAAATTGACGAATTTATTCCGGATTACCGGCAGTTGATTCAGTCCTTTAAATCACTGCCAACACACCCGCGTATTGTCCTGTTGCTGCCCGTAGCTTCGTTTCTGACGGATACCACCCGCCAAACGGAACAGGCGATTTCGTCGCTGATCATTCCCCGAATTCGACAGGTTGCGTTTGAGGAAAAATGTGCGTTGATCGACTTACATGCTTTGACCATTGATCACCCCGATTATTTTCCCGACAAGCTGCACCCCGATTCACTGGGTGCCTCGGTCATTGCCCGACGACTCCATGAAGCGGTGACCAGCGAGGAAGTAAAGGGATTTGATTTCTTCGCGGCAATACCTCAACCGGCATCGATTTCGTCATTCTACGGGTACGACTGCGCTGATTTTACCCTCGCCGGACGGGCCTGTAAAGTGGTTAAACCCCGGTTTGCCGCTAACGGCTTGCCCTGGATATGGCGGGCCCGTTTCTGGGGCCACGAACCCCAGACGGATATTGCCCTGCTCGATCGTGGTTTCCACCTGGTGTATTGTGATGTAGCCGAACTGTTTGGCAACGCTCAGGCTGTTGCCGCCTGGAATACATTTTATCGCTTCGCGACAAAAGCTGGTCTGGCACCTAAAGTAGCCTTGGAAGGCCTGAGTCGCGGGGGAGTTTATAGCTATAACTGGGCTGCTGAAAACCCCGAAAAAGTTGCCTGTATTTATGCCGATGCGCCAGTGCTGGATTTGAAAAGCTGGCCCGGCGGGAAGGGGAAAGGCAAGGGTAGTCCCGCCGATTGGGTTATTTTTAAAAATGATTACGGGCTGATTTCCGAAGAACAGGCTCTGGCGTTTGCCGGCAACCCAATGGATAAAGTGGCCGAAATCGTAAAGGGCGGCTACCCCATGCTGCACGTAGTGGGCGATGCTGATGATGTTGTTCCGGTCGATGAAAATACCGCACCTTTCGAACAGAAGGTAAAAGCGCTGGGTGGTCAAATTCAGGTGATTCACAAACCCGGTATCGGGCACCACCCGCACAGCCTGCCCAATCCAGCACCAATCGTCGATTTTATTCTGAAAGCAACAAAGCCGTGAAGGGGTATTTTATAGCTTCGCGCTTACCCGGACGTGGGCGTCCAGGCTACGCTACTTCAGTAACTGAATAGAATACTTTAGCCAAAAACGGTGTTACTATAGCAGGCGTACGAAAAGCGTTCGGCCGAACGATGCGTAAAAGATGCTATTCTGGTAGCCGTGCGCCTGTAAAACCAATGAAGACCGAACTAATCTACGAACTAGTGGCAACGGCCATGCAGGAGCTTATTACCGAACCCTGGACGATAGCCGAACTCAATATCCGTTACCTGGCATCGAGCCACGAAGCCGAATGCGATGGGACGTACCTCGACGCGTCCGGCGAAGCGCAGGTGTTGTCGACCGACTTCCCCGATGAGGTACTTGAAGCACTTCCCTTTCTCTTCGTTAACCGGACTAACGACGGAAACCCGCCGACGAATAGCGTGCAGATGACTGTTTCGGCGCAGGGGCGGTTTGCCGTCGATTACGAATGGGATCAGGAGATAGAAGATGAAGATGAGCATTTCTCGAAGGGCGGAACCGTAAAAGAGTGGCTGAAGATCCGCCAGGAGAAGTATGGCTATACGCCCGAATAAACTACGTTCATATTAGTACCCCACGACCTGACCCTGGTAAACCAGCCCGGCCGTGGGGACAATGACTCTACACAGACACTCGTTCCAGCCAGCGTTCTCCCTGAGTGTATTTTGCTTCCTGAAGCTCGGCGAGGGAGTTGCGTACGTTGATTAGTACACCCCATACATCCATTACAAATCGGTTTTCGGCCTGCATTTGTCGGAAGAAGTTGACCGCTTCGGCGTGCGACAGGCCACCCGTGGTTTTGGCAATGGTCATCAGCACCTCAAAGACGTCGTCGGCCATCTGGCCATCGCCACAGATGTAGTAATGGCAATCGGGTTGCGACAGTACATCCCATAAGTCTTTACTGCGCTGCCCGATGAGGTCCTGCACGTAAATTTTTTCGTCGTCGAGCCGCGAGAAGGCGACGTCCAGGTGGGTGAGTACCCCCGCTTCGTGCCAGGTTTCGAGTTCCTGCTGGTATAGGTAATCATTTAAGTTACGACAGCCGAAGAACAGGCGGGCGTGACCAATATGGGCGGGTAATGGGGTAATGGTATCGTCTCCGTTATGCTGTTCGTAGCTGGCTTCGTGCATGGCCCGAAGCTGCACTTCCCGATGCTGTAAGAACCCCACAAGGGGGGATAAACCCGTACCTGCCCCCACCATGAGCATGGGCGCCTGTGGGAGCAATGGCGGACGGAAACCCGACGAACGGATGGCTATTCGGACGGTATCGCCCTGCACGGGGTCCAGTTGGGCTAAATAATTGGAACACAAACCGGTAACGTTCTTGCCCGCATCGGTCGTGATCTGAACGACACCAACAGTCAGGTGAATTTCGGTCGGATGCACCAGCGAACAGGAAGAAATGGAATACAGGCGCGGTTTTTGCCGGGGCAGTACGTCGAGTAACTGGCCGAACGATAATCGGGCTGATGGGAAATCATCCAGCAAATCCGTAACCGTCAGAAAGGTGTCGGTGATGTATTTTTTTAAGGCAGTAACGGCCTCGTTATCCTCCTGTGTGTGGTTGAGTACCTCCAGCCACGATTCGAGCCGGTTTTTCTCGACGGGGGAAGTTGCTGTTTTTAGCAGTACCCTGAGTAGGTCATCGAGCGGCTCATGCACGGTAAGGTCGACATCTTCGGTAAGCACCTGCCACACCCGCACCGGCTTTGTATACACATGATTTCCCTGAATCACTCCCTTATTTTCGTTAACCGGCGGAGTTATGAACCAGGCATCGGCATCAATATTCAGCCGATCAATGATCCGGTGAACAAAAGCGGGCGGATTGTGCGGATATATTGCTACATGGTCGCCGGTTTCGTAGGTGGTCCCTACGGCGCTGATGTCGAGGGCGATAAATCGGGTTGACCGGCTGCCAACGATAACTTCTTTCAATAACTCGCGGTTGGCGAGCACCGGAACGGTGTAGCCGGGTTGTTGTTTAACCCGGTCTTCATGGGCTGTTGCGGGTACCTGATCCGGTGCTATAAAGGTTACCTTCAGGGCTGGGTCAGCCGAGGCAGACAGGTCTGTGCTGGTTGGGTCTTCGCCCAGTAAACGGGCAACAAGGTCGAGCCATTGCCGGAAGGTATTGGCCTGCCCTTTAATTTCATCGCCTTTGTGCATCATGATCACCCGGTTGCCGCCTATACGGGCCAACTCCCGATCAAGGGCGGTGCCTGCCGCGCAGAAATGGGGGTAAACAGTACTACCCAGCGCCATGACGGAAAAGCTTACGTCACGGCACATGCCCTGGGGCAAGGCCTGAATTCGGGCGTAAAATTTCTGGGCATTGCCCGGCAAATGCCCTTCTCTGAAAGTGGAGGTAATGACCAGCAACAGATCTTCCTGAGGTAGTTGCTCCACATCGTACTCATCGAGGGCCATCACCCGTGGCTGGAAGCGGTTCAGCCGACGGGCTGTTCGATGGGCAAAATGTTCGGCAGTTCCGGTTTCTGAGCCGTAGAGGATCAGCACACGGCGCGGTCGATGCGCCGGAGCACTGGCCCGGTCGGGGCGGTGCGTGTGGCTCGACCGATTTACGGCCAATACGTCCGTTTCCAGTGCTTCATTTACACCCGTCGCTTCGTCGTTAAGAACAACCCAGCGGTCGGCCGCGTAATGATAGGAAGGGCTGAGGTAGAAGTCGCGCATTTCGTGATGCCAGACCGGCGTTACGCTCCCGCCCGCCGATGGCACTACCCACGACCACTGGGCGGGGCACTCGCGACCGGCCCGTTTTTCGCGCTGGTCGTGGGTCAGAAACTGGCGGGCCGCCGTCTGGTGATCGACCAGAGTTACTTTCGCTTTGGAGAACGAGTGCAGTACCGCCACGTTCAGTTCCAGAAAAGCCCGGTCGCGCCAGAGGGTTTGTTCGCTGGAGGTATCCAGGCCAAGGGCTTTGGCAATGGACTCTGCTTTTTCGTACCGACCCTCTTCCCATAAGTTGCGGGCGATTTCAGTTTCCATGAACCAGCCATTGAAGGGAATGCAGCCGTACTGAATCCCGCCAATGTCCATTCGGAAGTTGGCAATGGCAGGAATGGCACACCATTTCATGTCCAGCGAGTTCAGGGCTGGGTAGTTGGGGTGCTCAATGGGTACCTTCAGTACATCGTCGTCGCTGAACTGATACATCCGGGGGGACTGGCCGGGCACATCGATCACAAGGGGCAGGGTGTCGTAGGCTGTCTTCTCGGTGGGGGGTACCCACCCCTGCCGAAGGAGGGTTTTGGTCAGGCTGACATTGGCTTTGTCGCCGAGTACGGTCCCGTCGGCCTGCTCATAGCCCGCAAAGCGGATGTACTGGCTGTTCCAGATGCGTGGTCCCCAGCGCTCCATTGGTTTTTTGGGGCGGAACACATTCATCACAATCTGGAGATTGCCGCCGTTGGTAGCCATGCGCAGATGTTCGGCACATTCGCGAAACATCTCGTCGGGATCGGTAACGTGACGCAGGTCGCGGACGATCATGTTACGCCACGAAATCCGCCCGATGCATTTGGAGGCATTCCGCCAGGCGAGCTGGGCACCGTAGGCCAGTTCTTCGTAGGTATGCGTATAACTCCCGGTGGCGAGAATTTCCCGCTTGATTTCTTCCCACCGTCGTTCATAATCGACCGTATCCCAGGTGAGTTCAGCACTGATCTGGTCTATGTACTCTTTTGCCTGCGTCAGTATCCGTTGCTGGTTGATCATCGGCTGGCGCAGTACGTTGGTCACCCGGTTCAGGAGAATTACCCAGGCATGTTCCTGCTCCGTGCTGAAACCGGGCACGTGTTTGCGCATAACCGTGAGCAGTGGTTCAACCAGTTTGGGATAGGCATCGGGTGGTACCGAGAAGTTGGTGTGGATCTGGCTCAGCTCGCGTAACTCCTTCGTAATGTCGACCCCACTGGCCAGCGACCGTACCAGAAAACCAACGGCCTGCATCAAATGCTCCGTCAGGCTATCGATGTCGGTTCGGTTAAAGTAAGGAATGATGTCGGGATGTGTTTGGAAGAGCGCGTGGTAGAAGTCTGTTCCAATAACGCGGGCGTCTGCCGATAGCTGGTCGCCAACCTGACGCATCAGGCGGATCATGTCGGGTGTAAGAGCCTCTGTATACTGCCGGGTTGCATTCAGCGCGGGGATGAGGATGGCTCCGGTAAAAAAACGGTACATGGCCGAGCCGTTGCCTTTGTTAAGGTTTTCCCGGTCATAATCTTCCAGATGCGGTACCTGATTTAGAACCCAGACCCATACCCGGCGGGCAGTAAGCCAGTGATTCGGCCGCATACCCAGGTCGGCGAGAAGAGCTACATACTCGTCTACCGATATATAGCCCTCCGGGGGCTTTGGGTACGTGCCCCGGTAGCTTTCGCGCAGAATTTGCTCCGTATGGGGCATAAGCTGCCGAACGCTCACATCGAAAAGGCTGGCAAAGTAGGTAGGCACCAGGTCAATGGCGTCGCCAAAGTGGTTGATGAGTTCCGGCTCTTCGTGCAGCAGACGCTCCACGAAGAGTTCGATGAGCATATCCTGATAAGCCAGAAATTTATTCCAATTGTCTTTCACGAGCACCTGCTCGGGTGCCGTTAGCAGAACAGGGTGTATTGATTCATCGGGCTTACCGGGTAGTGAGGGTTCAGGGCCTACCGGCGGAGCAGTGGGTGTTTTGTGGGCAAAGAATGGGCAACCTGTTACCGAAGGCTGATCTATATCGTTTGTTGAATGCATGAATGAAATCCCGACGCGGTCGTCAGCCTGCTCTTTAGTGAGTCGGATGCGCACCTGCATGTGAGGAGCTTCATCCCAGCCCCGCAAAGGTAAGTATGTATCGGTACTACTTTGGTCATTGGCGGGTGTAGGCAGTGGAATTACTACCGGAGCAATGGTTTGCCAATGCTGATCATTTTCATGCCGGTATTGAAGGCTTAACAGAAGGTCGCTATACCCCTGAAGGTGGCCATTGACAAGCCATTCGGGTTTGCGCCTTGTTTGTAGGTACTGTTCGCCTAAAGTCGTTCCGGCTGCATTTTGTGCCTGAATCCTTCCGCGATACGAATAGCCGTTCTCGGGGTATCCCGTGGCAACTACCTCCGTGATCCGGATCGTGCGTAATGGGTCAGAAATAGAGTCTTTGAGGTAATTGTTGATAGAGGCTGCCACAATAGTTATGAACGGCTTTAAGTATCCGGTATAGTAGGAGTTAGAATAACGTGTTGGATAAAAGAGGCTCGACTTTCGCCTGTATGTATAGTTTATTGGATAATTTATTGAGTTTATCTTATTTACGATAAAATCATTATGATAAATATAGAGTTAATTTAAATCTACGAAATATAAATTAAGTAAAAGGGAAAAAATTGACTGGTAAACGTATGGATTGGTGAGTGTACAGGGATCAAAAAGCGTTCGTTATGTAAATGAAAATCTCAATTTACGTAGTCTGGATGCGTCTAAAGCAGATTGAGTCGATTCATTAATTCGGGCTTGTTTGCACGGCTAATAGGAATGACCTTGTTGTTGATAACCAATGTATTATCCTGGATATCCACGATCTTGTCGAGGTGAACAATATACGAGCGGTGTACACGCAGAAACTGTATCCCCAGTTTCTCTTCCAGGTATTTCATGGTCGTGTATACAATGTGGGTTTGCGTCACGGTAAAAATCTTGACGTAGTCACCTATGTTTTCAATGTACGTAATGCTCTCGAAGGGCAACCGAATGTAACGCCCGTCTGTTTTGATGTAGATCTCTTTACGTGCATCCGTCGCTTTAGACCGTGCGTTCAGTTCCATCACTTTCTCAACTGCCAGGTTAAATCGGGGCAGGGTGAGTGGTTTCTTCAGGTAGTCTGTTACATTATACTGAAAAGCTTCGAAGGCATACTCTATTTTGCCAGTTGTCAGAATAACGTAGGGAATAGACGGAAGCTGCTCTAACAAATCAAAACCTGAGAGGCCGGGCATTTCAACGTCCAGCCAGATCAAATCGACCGTCTGGAGCGCCAGGTAGTCCAGTGCGCTTCTTGCATTATCAAATATGCCTAATACGTGCAGTGCGTGATGCTGTTCGCAAAGGCGCTGAAGCGCTTTGCGAGACATTGCCTCATCTTCCACGATTATACAACTGAGCCTCATAGCTGGGAAAGCATTTGTAATTCTGTTTCCAGAATGGGTAACATTTTATCCAGTTCATCAACGAAGGTGCGGCAGTCCACCTCAAGCCCGCTTTTATCGGCATCCTGCCGGGCTCTTTTCTCCAGCTGGCGCATTTTCTCTTCCAGGGTCGAGAGTCCTACCATGGCCAGGGTTGGTTTCAGCCGGTGCGCGGCATTGGCCAAAACGGCCCAGTCCTGTGTAGTGCATAAGTGCGGCAGCGTGCGTATGTCGGGCACAACATCGCTCAAAAAGAGGGAGAACATCTCCGATGCATAGGCGGCATCCGTACCATAAAGGTCAGACAGGCGTTTTCGGTCCAGGGCTTTATTGAACAGCAGACAGCCTTCACTATCAATAGCTGCGGCCGGGGCAAAACGCTGTAAAATGGAAAGAAGCTGGGCTGGCTCAAACGGTTTGGTCAGGAAGTCGCTCATGCCGGCTTCCATCGCTATGCTCTTGTGATCGAGCATGGCCGATGCCGTGAGCGCAATAATAGGGGCATGTTGATTGGGATTCTGCGTACTGCGAATGGCAACCGTAGCTTCGTAGCCATTCATGATGGGCATCTGAATATCCATCAAAACAATATCGAATGGCTGCTTTTTGGCCTGTTCAACCGCCTGCTTTCCATCCGAAGCCATTATGTAAGGTACATTCCATTTATTCAGTAAGCTGCCAATGTAAGTCTGGTTCATGAGGTTATCTTCAACAACCAGTACGGAGCAGGTTTTTAGCTCCTCTGCCATAACAAGCTGCTTGTCGACATTGTTTTTCGGTTCAACCTGGACTTTCGATTTAGTATAGGGGATAACGAAAGTAAAGGTGCTGCCAACGCCTTCCTGACTTTTTACCGATATGTTTCCCCCCTGAAGTTCAACAAGCTCTTTAGTAATGGCCAGTCCCAGCCCTGTCCCTTTATGTTTATACCCTTGAGGATTAACCTGCTTGAACTTCTGAAAGACGAGGTCAACTTTATCGGCCGGAATCCCCACGCCCGTGTCCGATACGATAAATTCAATCCAGCTTTTATCGTCTTCCTCTTTTTTAACTTTGCCAATAATCTGGATCTGACCCTCCTCCGTAAATTTCTCGGCGTTGCCAACCAGATTCATCATGATCTGATTCAGCATCACATCATCGCCAATAAACGTGTTGGTAATACGGGTATCCAGTAGAATATCAATCGAAATAGGCCGCCCCTGGAGCTTCATTTCAAATACCTTCTGGGTACTCCTGAGCAGACCCGCCAAATCGAATGGCCGGGCATGAATTTCAATGCGGCCAGCTTCTATTTTGGTCATATCCAGCAAATCGGAGATGAGGCTGTGCAAAAAGTCGGCGGAGGTTTTCAGAATATTGATGTACTCGCGTTGCTGGGCGGTAGGCTGGGTGTCGTACAACAGGTGCGACATGCCGATGATGGCATTGAGCGGGGTTCGGATTTCGTGGCTCATGTTGGCAAAGAACTGTTTCTCGGCCTGCTGCGCTTCTTCGGCGTACTGTTTGGCGCGGGCCAGCTCGTGTTCCAGCTGTTTGCGCTCGTTCATGTCGTAATGAATGCCCATAGAGCCTACTACCGTACCGTGTTCGTCCAGTATAGGTACGCCACTAACCAGCACCCAGATGCGGCTGCCATCCTTTTTGACCAGTTGCAGTTCGTATGAACCGGCAATGCCCTGCTGCCGTTCCTGCTGCTGCCGTTCAACGATTTCCACAAACTCGGCCGGTACCAGAAGATCAGTGGCATTTTTACCCACCATTTCGTCCTCCGAATAGCCCAGCATTTGGCAGCATCGTTCATAAGCCCGAACAATAATCTGGTCGTTATCAACCTCAAAAAGGCCCAGCTCCATGTTGTTCATGATGCCCCGGTACTTTTCTTCACTGCGTCGGATAAGCTCACGGGCCATGTACTTCTCCGTTACATCGGTGTAGCGCCATAGATGCCCCATGTACTGGTTGGCATCCAGGAAGATTGGGATGTAGTCGAGTTCCAGGATACGGCCACTGACCATACTGATTTCTTCGCCAACACAAGCCTCCCGGCTTAGGAGCAGTTCGTTCATCCGGTCTGTGAAACATTCCGGATGAACAAAGAGCGGTTTTACCTGCTGGCGGGTCTCCATGCCGTCATGCCCAATGAGTTGATCGGGCGAAAGCGGCAGTTGAAAAATATCGCAGAAGAGCTGGTTGGCCAGAATAACCCGCCCATACTCGTCCTCTACCATCACGCCCGACTGTAGGTTGGTGATCAGGGTAGACAGCCGGGTTTGGGTGGTCTCCAGTTCAATCTCGGCGAGCTTCCGGTCCGAAATGTCTCTGGCTACCGCTACCAGTTCCTGGATCTGACCATTGGCCTCGATCAGCCGTACCGTCTGCCCGATCCAGACGGTACGGCCATCTTTGGCTACTACCGGAAATTCATTATACGTACTGTCCTGCCGTTCGGACATCATAGTCCGATAAAAGTTGATGAGCCTTTTCCGGTAGCCCAATTGAACAACGGAGGTAAAGTGACTGCTCAGAAACTCCTCCTCCGTATAGCCCAGCAGTTTCTCGACAACGGGGCTAACAAACGTAAAGAAACCCTCGGGCGAGATTTTGTAAATTATATCCTGAACCGATTCGATAAGCTGGCGATAGCGTTGCTCGCTCTCGCGGAGTTCGGCCAGTTTGTCCCGAATCTGTTGCTCCAGGTTTTCATTCAGGTGCAATAGCTGTTCGTTGGCGTTGTAAAGTGCCAGTGCTTTCTTCTCCAGGATGGCTTCTGCCTGTAGACGGGCCGTTTTTTCGCGAACAAGTTTCCTTCTTAGCAGGTCAATGTCTTCCTCCATAATTACACCTTCACAATGTCAAATAAAACCTGACTCCCGTCTTCGACAAGATTTGTTTTAACGATTGTTGCTGTTTCGCCAAAGTTTGCCAAACAGCCTTCAATCAGCCCATGCGCGAAATCAGACAGCTTGCGCTCCGATGTATAGAGCATACGAAGGTGGTTCGACGAGGGTTGATCAATAGTAAAGTGGGGGAGCTCCGCATCCGGATAAAGTTTTCGAACTTCAACATGAATGTAATGCTGTACCGAATTGAGCAACTCGAACGCTGAACTGGCCCGGTCAACAAACGGGCGATAACTTCTGGTAAATGCCGAAAACATATACTGACCATAGGAACGTAACAGGTCCGCTTCGGCAATATTCGTCTTCTCACTCAGAATTCTGACCAGGGTACCCATTTCGGCGTGGTCGTAGGTCCCGATTGCTGTGTATATCCCGCCAGATGGGAGATCGCTTTCATCAAGTAGTTGGTCAACCAATGCATAACCGAACTTATCTTCGATCATTTCTAAAAATTCGGTGAAAACGATTCCTTTCATTAAATAAAAGAGGAGAAAATAGTAAGTAAGAAGATATATAAATATATTATAAGTGGTTTTACTATGCAATATAGTAACAATTTCTCTAGACAAAAGATATTATCTGTAACTTGATATTACTAATATAGTGAATAGTCTACCAAACTGGGGGTGAAATTGTTATTTTATCGAAAAATAGTACTTTATGTTGTATTGTTAACAAATTTTGGTGATATAAACGGTGCGTTTGTTCCTGAACTACATAAATCTAACCGGATCATGAAAATTACGCTGAGCGATGAAGAGATTATAAGGCAACATATACAATCAAGTGCGGCCGGTTGCTACGAAAGTCTTTACAGGCGATACCAAAAAAAGGTCTATAAGCAATGTTTGGCAATGACAAAGAACCCGGAACAGGCACAGGACTTTACCCATGATGTATTTATTCGGGTTTTTGTATCGCTGGACGGCTTCCAGGGGCGCTCAAGTTTTGCCACCTGGTTAACGAGTGTTGTTTACTATTACTGCCTCGATCAACTGAAGCGCGCCAAACGATTGGCAACAATAGCGTTGGATGAAGGCATTGATTATTATTATACAGGCATGGACGATTCAGAAAAAACGGATTATCAATTGCAGCAGCTTTCCAATGTACTCCGGGCTATTAGACCAAAAGATGCCCTGATGCTGAAACTGAAGTATGAGGATGGTTTACCCGTGAGCCAGATCAGTCTACAACTAAATCTGAAGGAAAGTGCCGTAAAGATGCGTCTGAAACGTTCCCGCAATAAGGTCAGAGAGTTGTGCCGAACACCATTATATTGTATGTATTAGCCGTTGCAGAGCCTATATTGAAGAAACCCAGTGTGCCCTTCTTCATCTGCTTGACTGGCAGTTGAGAGGTTTATCCAGTAATGAGTTTACCATAAAAAAGAGGCCATTCGTGAGAACGGCCTCTTTTTTATAGAATGACTTATCGTGAGGATTACTCGCCGAACAATTGATGCCAGACGCCTTTTGCTTTTTCTTTTGCCTCTTCGATCTGAACCGCTGCTTCTGCCTTTAACTGATCCAGTTTAACCTGAGCTGCTTCCAGCTGAACGGCCGCTTCTGCTTTTAATTCGTCAAATTTATCCTCGGCAACATCCGACAATTCATCTGCTTTGGCAGAAGCAGCAGCAAACGCTGTTTCTGCCTGCGCCTGCAGGTTCGACAGATTTTCGGCGGTAGATACCTTAGCCGCTTCGAAATGCTCGGTCGCTTTTGCCTTTAAGCCATCAACGTCGATGTCTTTTCCGAAGGCCTGCGCCTGAGCAACCAGTTTATCCTTTAGTTCGTCGAGTTGGGTACCAACGGCATCCAGGTGTTGGCCCGCTTCTGCTTTAAAGGCTTCTAATTTTTCGGCCGCTGTTGCTTTAGCCGCCTGTACGTCTTCTGCCGCTCTGGGCTTTTCGTTGTTTTCCATGAGATTGTCTTGTGGGATTTTACCAGGAAGCGATTCATTCAAACAGCTTCTAAAGGGCTAAAGATGAGCAGAAACCGGGGCAGAAGCAAAAATAAACGTAGGAAAGGAGAGCCCGGCGGGAGGGAGGGAGAAAGGAGGGACGAAAGGGGCGTAAGAACACCTGTTCCTGTTCGCGTTGCCTGCTCCGTTAGCCAATCCTGCGTATGATCAGGCTGTTTACCAACTCGAAAAGTCCGGCCGGTTTAAGCGTTCGCCAGTTGGCAATGTCGAGGGTTCCACCAAAGTTAATGTAATAGTCGAGGTGGTATTTTTTCCATTCCCGCTCAATGAATTCCGGCGAATGAATGGCCGCAATCCAGCCGTCTTCCACATCGTCAAACCATTCTTCGTAGTAGCTGTCATCCGACCCGTGAAAATTGAGGATGTTCTCACTGATGAGAATGAAGTACTTGATGCCCTCGTGCACAAGTGGGTCGATTACCTGGCGCTTCAGGTACATAATGTCGTTGTGGAGCGTGTCGTTCCACTCGCCAAACAGTTCGATCACCACGAACTGGCGGTCGTAGTTGGCGAATAAAATCTTGCAATACAGTGTTTCTGAGCCTATTTCATCCCATAACGGATGGATGTAATAGCCGTAGATATCATTGTCATACTGCTGCATGTTATACTCCCGTTCGTGAAACGGAGACCGCTCGTCTTCCGATGCGGTATAGTATTTCTCCCAGCCGTAGAAAGGTTCTATGTCCTGCATGAGTGAAGTTAAAGAGTGAGCCTTTCGCTCTTTTTTACTTGCATAACGCCAATTTTCCCGCGTTTGTTGACGACGGTGTAAGTAAGTTTTTTCGGCGGGCGGTTGATGCTACAGCGCTTTTTTCATCAGACAGAAATGACCGAATCCGCCAATCGATTCGCCATTCCGTGTAGCTTTACCGGATGAAACCTGTCAGTAAACATATTCTGATTACCGGTGTCTCAACCGGCATTGGCTACGGTGCCGCCAGGCACTTTATTAAGCGTGGCTACACCGTTTTCGGCAGCGTGCGAACGCAACCCGATGCCGACCGGCTGCAGGTTGAGCTGGGTGAACGGTTTGTGCCGCTTCTCTTCGACGTAACCAATGCCGATGCTGTGACTGAAGCGGCCCGTTCTCTCACCGAACGGCTGGCGGGGAGTGGTCTGGGCGGGCTCATTAACAACGCCGGAATTGCCATTGGTGGCCCGTTGCAACATCAGCCAATGGACACCATCCGGCAGCATTTTGAGGTGAACGTACTGGGGCTTATTCAGGTAACGCAGGCATTTTTACCCTTGCTGGGTGCCCGGAACGATCACCCCGTTCAGCCGGGCCGGGTTCAGAACATCAGCTCGGTAAACGGGCAGGTGGCTATTCCGTTCATGGGTGCGTATGTGGGTTCAAAACACGCCGTGGAAGGCATCTCGCACAGCCTGCGTCGGGAGGTAAGGCTGTTTGGTGTCAAGGTGATCATCGTAGGCCCGGGGGCGGTTAAAACACCCATCTGGGGTAAAGGAACCGACATGAGCCTCTATGCCGACACGCCCTATTACCCCGCTATGAAACGATTTCTGAAGCAGGTAGAAGCCGCCGAAAATCGGGGCTTTTCTATTGACTACCTGGGCGAGCGTATCGTGGATATTCACGAAACCCCCCGTCCGCGTATTCGCTATGCGCTGGTGCCCGGCAAACTTGTGGGCTGGATTATTCCCCGCCTGCTGCCTGCCCGAGTACTTGACTGGGTACTTGCCCGGATTTGAACGTTGTTAGATCGATACTATTTATGCTTAAACCTGCTTTTCAAAAAGACAATGTCCTGCTCGCCGATATGGAATCGGCTACAAGTCAGTCTGATACACTGCACATCTGGTGGCTAGGCCAGAGTGGTTTCCTGCTCCGGCACAACGATAACCAACTGTTGTTCGACCCCTATCTGTCCGACTCGCTATCCCGCAAATATGCCGATACCGATAAGCCGCATGTCCGAATTTCTGAACTCGTCATTGAGCCCGGTCGGCTGAAGGGGGTCGACGTGGTAACCTCCAGCCACAACCATACCGACCACCTTGATACCGAAACCCTGCTCCCTCTTATAGCCGCTAATCCAGGACTGGCCTTCGTCATTCCCGAAGCGAATCGGGCGTTCATTGCCGACCGGCTTAAAACCAGCCCGGACTGGCCCATTGGTATGAACGACGGGCAAACGGTTAGCGTTGGACCGTTTGTGTTTCATGGTGTTCCAGCGGCCCATAACGAACTCGAACGAGATGCCGAAGGGCGCTGCAAGTTCATGGGCTTCGTGGTGGAACTCGGTGGGTATCGGGTGTATCATTCCGGCGACACACTCTGGTACGACGGAATGGAAGAGGTGTTGCGCCCGTTTCAGGTCGATGTGGCGTTTCTGCCCATCAATGGCAATAAACCCGAACGGCGCGTGGCGGGCAACCTCAACCCCGATGAAGCCGCCCGGCTCGGGCGCGACATTGGGGCCAAACTGGTTATTCCGCATCACTACGACTTATTTGAATTCAACACCGCCGACCCAGCCGATTTTGTAAATGCCTGTGAACAGTACGGGACGACGTACCGTGTTATGCAACTGGGCGAACGAATCAGTCTGTCCCGGTAGAACCTTTGTTTACCCGACTTTGTCAGGCATACCCCTAACCGCTATGAAAAACGCCCTGTTTCTGTGCTTGCTGACGGCTTCACCTATGATGGCCCAAACGGACACACCACCAGCCAATGCGCTGAAGTTTTCCATTGAAGTTGTTGATAATCAAATTAATATTGGCTACGGGCTGGCTATTGGAGATGTTGACGGCGATCGGCTTCCCGATATTCTGCTGGCCGACCAGAAAGAGTTTGTGTGGTACAAGAATCCCGGGCGCCCGGCTCAGGGCACTAAAGCGGATGGCTGGAAACGGTACGTCATGGCGGCTAATCTGACCCCGCAGGATAATGTGTGTATTGCCGCCCGCGATCTGGACGGCGATGGGCGTGTGGAAGTAGCCGTTGGCGCTGGCTGGAACCCCGCCGAAACCAGCGACAGCACCAAATCCGGAGCCGTTTTTTACCTCGTGCGTCCGCAGGACCCCACCCAGCGCTGGGAACCCGTTCGACTGCCGCACGAAGTGACCACCCACCGCATGCGCTGGGCCAGAGTGGGCAAGAGTAGTTACCAGTTAATTGTGGTGCCTCTGCACGGCCTGGGCAACAAAAACGGCGAAGGCCGGGGCGTCCGAATCTGGGGCTATGAGTTCCCGAAAGACCCGCGTGGTGCCTGGAAACGGCATGTGGTCGACTCAACCATGCACCTCACGCACAACGTTGAGATTTGGGAAGACGGCGACAACGGGTCATCTACGGGTTTGATCGTGGCGAGTAAAGAGGGCGGGAATATTTTCCAGTGGCGTCGAAAAAAATGGCGGGCAGTCGATAGTGAATCCGCCAACAATGCCCTGCCGCTGCTAACCAAAGATGTGGCCGGTATCGGCGAAATAAGGCGGCTGGATAACGGAAAAAGCATCGCTACCATTCAACCCATGCACGGCAATCTGCTACAGGTAGAAACCGGAAATTATTCGACGAAAAAGGTAAAAGATAAAGAAGCGAATAAGGAGATCAGCGTTCTGAGCGACATGTTTAGTCAGGGACACGCGCTTGTGTCCGGCGATTTTCTGGGCATTGGCAGCGACCAGATCGTGGCGGGCTGGCGAAATCCCAATGCCGACAAAAAAGTGGGTATTCGCCTGTTTAAACCGCAGGAGCGGGGAAGCGTGGCGGGGTATCCACTGGACGACAGCGTACGGATGGCCTGCGAGGACCTGCAAGCCGCCGACCTCGACGGTGACGGCGACCTGGACCTGATTGCCTCCGGCCGGGCCACGCTGAATGTGCTGATCTACTGGAATAACCGCTGAGTTGTAGTACCGACCGTCCCGGTCGGGCGAGAAAACTTGAGTTCACACCCGACCGGGACGGTCGGTACTACATTCAGTCTACTCTTTATTTCCGATCTGACCCGCCAATGCACGCAAACCAGAGGAAAGGGCTTCGAGCCGAGTGCTCATATCGCCTTCCGGCCCCATCATGGTGCTGAACTGCGTCGTGTGGGTAGCCAGTGTTTCCAGCAGGCCAACCAACTCCCCGGTATTGATCTGATCACTCTTCAACTGCGTCTTTAGCTGTTCAAGCGTGCTGGCAATGTCTTTAGCGTTCTCTGCCTGATTGAGTTCGGCAAGCCACTGGTCAATAACACCCGTACCACTTTGTGGGGTTGTGCTGGTCGGGTCACCCTCTACAACGGTCATTGTCGAGTCGAGCAGTGCCGAGGATTCTTCGTGCGTAAACATATCAGAACTGGTTGGAAAAGTTGCGTAGCGCGTGGGCTAACTGCGTGAGTTGATGGGATGTGACACCATCAACGACTGGCTCCTGCGCCAGTGTTGCGGTATGGCTGGCCATATTGAGCAATAGGTGTCGGATCATTTCCAGATCATAATCGCCCGTTTTCAGGTGGTCGCGAAGGGCAGTAATTTCGGCCATAATACGCTCGGCACCCACGTCGCCGGGTAGTGCATTTAGCCAGCCTTCGAGTAAAAGGATACCTCGTTCGGGTGAAAGCGTGGTGAGATTACCTTCGCCAAATGCGCCGAGGGTATCCGTGAGCATTCGGTGCTCCAGTGTTGTCCCTGTTCCTTCCATAACATTGTAATGAAAAAAGCTTCTGCCTGATATTTACCAGGCAGAAGCCAGATTATTGATTGGTACTAAATTTTCTCAGGATTTTCGACAGGCTTACCAAACCGCCCGTCCAGGTACCTTCAGAGGTTGGGGCCTCTGCTATAACCTGTGCCTGATCGGCAAGGCTACCCAGTAGTTGCCGGACGTATGATTCATCGGGTTGAGATGCCTGCAAAGCCGCCCGAAGTTCGTTCAGCGTACTCTTCAGCTGGTCGATGTTCGAATCGCCCTCCAGCGCCTGGAGCCATCCGTCAAGGAGCATAACCCCCTGCGTGGCCGAAATGGGTGACTGGCTGTCATTGTTGTCCCGAAACGCTTTGAGGGTATCATTGAGCATACCCTCCTCTAAAATATTTGATCCGAGCATATTGGTTTTGGTTATTCGTTACCGGTTACTAGTTATTGCGTTGCTGGTTATTGGGTTGGACAATGATTTAATAACTGATAACCCAATAGCTAAGAACAACTAGCCAGTAACCAATTAAAGGCCGGCCAGTGTGCGTAGCGTAAAGGCTACATCATCCAGTTTGCCTTCGGTTTGTTCCTGTACGTTGCGGCTTTGGGCCACCAGCGCGGTGTTGTCGGCCAGATTAAGGAGCAGGCCCTTTACACGGTCGGCGTCGGGTTCGTCGAGGGTTAGCTCATCCCGCAGTTCCTTTAAGTCGGCTTCAATAAGCTGGGTCGCTGTGTTTCCCTCAATGACCCGCAGCCAGTTATTAATAAGGTCGATACCGTCCTGTGGCGAGGCCAGAACGGTGTTGTTATCGTCGGTAAGGTTGTTCGTTCGCTCAAACAAGCGCTGATCCAATGCGTGAGAAGGCATAGTTCGTTCAGGTTAGCAACAGTCCGGCCCGTATCGTCATCCGATTTAGTGCCTGATCTGTCAGTGGTTTGTTGTCTTCAAATAACCCCGTCCGGGGCGCTTTGTTTAAGTTGACCTGGGTAATCTGAACCAGTGACGGGTGTTTCCGTTTAGTACTGCGACCGCCCTCCCGACTGGCTGTAATCGGTGTCGCCAGCTCCACCCGAAACGCCCATGCCAGCCATCCGGCCGCCGGTATCGCTTCGGGAGTCCTGCGAAGCTGTCGAATTATCGCCGGGGCCAACTCGGGAGCTTCCCTTGTCGTCGGTTTCGTCGGGTGTGCGTGTGGGTTCCGAAGCGTCGTCGCTGGTTGCCGCATCCTCCATTATCACCGTAGGGCCGCTGCTGACGGTGCCGCCGTTGCGCTCGGTCAGGTCATCGGCCGATGGATCAAAACCAGAAATCCCCGCCCCGCTATGTGTCGATTCGCCCCCAACCGTGCTGGTCATGGGGGCCTGCTCGCCAGACGTATTTCGTCTTGCTTTGCCCGTCAATTGCTGGCTGAATCCCTGCAGAGCTTCCGAGAGGAAGGTTAGTTTGGGCTTACTGTCTTCATCGGCGCTGCCGATCGTTTGCTTTGTCTCGTTGGACAGGGCCTTTAAAATACGCTCTACGTGGTCGCCGTTGGGATTTCCGCTCTGGAGTTCAGCCTTTAGGTTGCCCAAAGCGTCAACGAGGGGTGACGTTGCGGACCCCTCCGATTGTAGAAAGTTGAGCCAGCTGTCGATGAGCGAAATGCCATCCGTGGGCGATATTGCCGCCGTTTCGCCATTAAAGGCCTTAGTGGTCAGGCCAATTAAGTTTGCTGCGTGTTGATCCATTGCCATACGATGTCGAGTTTAGGGTTAGCTGATTTGACTGGCTGCCTGCCGATGAAGATTTTCGAGTACGGCAATTAATTGGGACAGTTCCTCCTGCTCCGCACTCGATTCGGGCGTGGCCGCTACGGCCCGGGTTTGCTCAATCAATTCCTGTAGTAGTGATGCAATGCGCTGGTTGTCGATTCGGTTGTACCGTTGGGCGGTGTCAATTTCCGGGCGTAACCGTTCGAGGGTTTCGGCGATGTCGTCAGTGATTTCGTCGCCCGCTTCTTCCAGTCGGTTCAGCCATTTGTCAATGATCGACAGACCGTCTGATGCGGTTGTTTCATCGATGTTTCCGTCGAAGGTATTTACCGTCTCCTCGACTAGTGAAATCTGGTTCTGGTCTTTTGCAATCATGATTCAGTTTGTTGTTTTGTTGTTGATGTTGTTGTAGGGACAAGGCATGCCTTGTCTCTACCTTGGGAACTAACCCGCGCGTTCGGCGATTGTTCGCCAGATGGGCACATAGTTATGTTCAGCTCTCCGGTTAATTTGATCAGATATGAATGCCAGTCGTTTACAGCCCGAATTACAGTATCAGTTTGCCCGGAGTGGGGGAGCGGGTGGGCAAAACGTCAATAAAGTAGCCACCAAGGCTGAACTCCGTTTCGATGTTCGCAACTCGCAGGTGCTCTCCGAAGAAGAACGGGCCGTTCTGGAAGAAAAACTAGCCAACAAACTGACGACAGAGGGCGAACTGGTCCTGACGCACCAGACCGAGCGCACCCAGTTGGCCAATAAAGAGAAGGTAACGAAGAAGTTTTACCGGCTCATCGAAAAGGCTTTCGAGAAACCCAAGCCCCGCAAAGCTACCAAACCATCAAAAGCCGCCGTGGAGGAGCGAATTACCAAAAAGAAGCAGAAGGGCGATGTGAAGGAGAAGCGGAGGAAAGTCGATTACTAGACTGGGTCGTTTGCCGAGTAATACGCCTGGTTTACGAATAGGGCTATCCGAAATAAGCTAACGGCTTTACGCTCAGGGAGGTTTTCCTGAGTAGGCACATGCTGCCAATAATACATGCAATTCTCGATAGACTATTAGGTAATTAATTGATAGTCAAATTTTTAATTTTTTTCTTGCAAAAGAAATCTGACTAATACACCTTTGCCTATCAATTAACAATTCTAATTCTTTGCCGGACCTCTTACGCTTTGTTTTGATGGGTTTTTCTGTCTGATCAACAGCAGGCTGCTCCTGATCATCTGTTGATGGCTCATCAATGAGTCTATTGGTTCTGGTTTACGGAAAAACAGCCACTTAGCTCTCTGTAAATTTTATGGTAAATCATCTACGAAAAGTCTCCGGCGCGGGTCTTCTGGCAATGCTATTGCTTATTGGCAGGCAACCCGGCTGGTCGCAGCCCGTTGCGCTGACCAGCACCAGGCAGCCCCAACGAAGTCAAACTATTACTACCCTCGATCAGCCCGTTACGGGTACCGTCAAGAGCGAAACCGGCGAAACGCTCCCCGGTGTGAATGTCGTGATCAAGAATACGACGAAAGGCACCAGCACCGATGCTAACGGTCGGTTTACGCTGGAGGCTCCCGCCAATGCCACGCTTGTTTTCTCGGGTATTGGCTTCACTACGCAGGAGGTAGCGGTAAACGGCCGGACACGTATAGAGGTGGCGTTAGTGACGGATAACAAGCAGCTCGATGAGGTCGTCGTTGTGGGGTATGGTACCCAGAAACGCAATAGCCTGACCAACTCCGTAGCGCAGATCGGGGCTGAAGAAATTGCCCGCCGACCGGTTTCCAATATCCAGCAGTCGTTGCAGGGGCAGCTGCCGGGCGTTACGGTGCTCGATCAGGGTGGCTCGCCGGGGCGCTCCAATACCGCCATTCGCGTTCGGGGCATCACGACTTTCAACATCAATGGCATCGGCAATACGGCCGGTACGAATAACGGTACCGGCGGTTACGACATGAGCAAGAACGACGCGCTGGTGATTGTGGACGGCATCGAGCAGCGGCTGTCAGACATCAACCCGGACGATATTGAGACAATCTCGATCCTGAAAGATGCGGCTTCGACGGCCATCTACGGGTCAAGAGCAACCAACGGCGTAGTGCTCGTGACGACAAAACGGGCCAGAGGCAGCAAGGTGCAGGTGGAATACAACGGCTATTATGCCATCCAGAACTCCATCAACAAGCCGACCATGATGGGCATTGAAGATTACATGCGGCTGCAGGTCGTGGCTTATACCAATGCCGGGGCAGCCCTGCCCGCCCGGTTCACCGAGTCGTCTATTCAGGCGTATGTGACGGCTACCGACCGCGAAAAATACCCGATGCCGAATACCTGGTTTCAAACGGTACTCCAGTCGGCTCCCCAGCAAAACCACACCATTGCCGTTGCAGGGGGCACTGAAGCTCTGCGTACCCGGTTGAGCCTTCGCTATCAGGATCAGGGCGGTATCATTACGAACTTCAACAGCAAAATCGGGGAGATTCGCCTGAATACCGATTACACGATTTCGCCCAAACTGCGCGTTAGTGGCGATATCAATTACCGGTACAATTATTCGCAGGCCCCTATTATTGACCCCATCAACTTCCTGTTTCACGGGTCACTCTGGGCCGTACCCAAATATGCCGATGGCACGTATGGCCTGAGTACGCAGGGTAACAATCCGCTGATGTACGCCGAAATCGGGGGAAACTCAAAGCGGGCTACGGATTACCTGGCGGGCTACGTGAAAGCCGATTGGGAAATTCTCGACGGGCTGACCTTCTCGACTCAACTGGCCGGACGGGGTACGTTTATTCAGGAAAAGAACTACGCGAACTCGTACGTGAACGTCGACAAGAATACCAACATCACCAAAACCGTCGCCAACAACACCCTGACCGAAGTTCGGAACACCCTTCGCGAATACACCCTGACCAGTTTGCTGACCTACGACCGTAAATTGGCCAGTCATAATCTGAGGGGCTTACTGGGTTATTCGCAGATTGGCAACACCCAGACGTTCCTGAGTGCCTACCGCGAGCGGTTTTATAACAACGACATTCAGTCCATTGGGCAGGGAGCCAACGACGGAACCAAAAACAACACTGGTAATGATGCGGATTATGGCCTGCGGTCGTACTTCGGTCGGGTCAACTACGATTACGACGGCAAATACCTGGTGGAAGTAAACGGACGCTATGACGGCTCGTCGAAGTTCACCGGCGATAAACAGTATAGTTTCTTTCCGTCTTTCTCGGCGGGCTGGCGGCTCTCGAAAGAAAATTTCTGGCAGGGTCTGCAAAAAACGGTCAATGATCTGAAACTGCGGGGATCGTGGGGCATAACCGGCAACCAGTCGGTGAATCTGTACAGTTATTATGCTGCGCTAACGGGCAGCGGCTACAACTTCAACGGAGCCGCCGTGCAGGGGTATCGGCAAACGACGCTGGCCAACACCGACCTGGGCTGGGAGTCGACAACCCAACTGGATTTGGGGCTGGATGCGTCTTTTTTCCGGGGCCGCATGAACCTGACTGTCGATTATTACCGGAAGCTGACGAATGATATTCTGCTGAATCTGGACATTCCGGCAACCATTGGGTTGACGGCACCCCCGCAAAACGCGGGCTCGGTTGAGAACAAAGGCTGGGAATTTAGTCTGAACTACCGGGGTGCCAAAAATCCGTCGGGTTTTCAGTATAATCTGGGAGCCAACTTCAGTGTAAACGAGAACAAAGTTGTCGATCTGAAAGGCACCGGCCCGTACATTATTGGATCAGATATTGACCCTCGCTACATCATTGCGGTTGGCCTGCCTATCAATGCGCTGTGGGGTTACAAGACAGATGGCCTGTTCCAGACACAGCAGCAGATTACGGAATACAAGGCCACCTACGCGGCCAACACCAAACCAGGTGACGTAAAGTATATCGACGCCAATGGCGACGGCAAGATCGACGCGAACGATATGACGAACATCGGTAATACGTTTCCCAAGTTCACCTTTGGCCTTAACTCGAATTTCTCGTACCGCAATTTTGAACTGAACCTGCTCTTTCAGGGCGCAGCCAAAGTAAGCACACGCCTGGCCGGAGCCTTATCCGAAATGGGGAATCAGGAGGGCTTTACGCACTCGATCTACACCAATAACTACTGGACACCCGAAAACACCGACGCCCGCTTCCCCCTCCCGAGGAAGTTTGACCTGCGCAACGTAGCCACCTCCGACCGGCTGGTAATCGACGGATCGTACCTGCGGGTGAAAAACATCCAGCTGGCCTATTCACTACCGGCGGCTATTGCTTCGAAAGTGCGGTTGAGCCGGATTCGGACGTATGTATCGGCCACCAACGTGCTCACCTTCTCGAAACTCAACGAGTGGAATCTGGACCCCGAAGCGGGCTCGGGCCGGGGCGTGTATTATCCGCAAACATCGCTGTATACACTCGGTCTTAACCTACAGTTCTAATCCCATTCACCCGTCTACTTTTCAAAGCTCATGAAACGAATCAATTATATACTCGTGCCTTTTATGCTGGTTGTGTCGGGGGCCTTGTTCACCGCCTGCGACCGGGAATTGCTGGATACTGTTCCCAACGACCGCCTGTCGGAAAGCCTTTTCTGGAAAACGGAGAGCGATGCCAAACTGGCCGTCAATTCGTTGTATACGGATCTCGATGAAGCCAATATTTTTAGCTGGGACGCCCTGACAGACATTGCCCACGTTAACCAGCCGTTCGATATTCAATCGTATGTCGAACAGGGGCAGTATGATGCTACCAGTGCCAAAGTGTTTACCGAGTGGTCCAACGCCTACAAGGGCATTCGGGCGTGTAATTACTTTCTGGAAAACGTTAGCAAAGTGCCGTCTACGAATACGGCCGTGATCAATCAGTTCAAGGGCGAAGCCAGAGCGCTCCGGGCCTATCAATACCTGAAACTGGCGAATCTGTTTGGGGAGGTGCCGCTGATCACGACGGCTATTTCGCTGGACGAAAGTCGTACGCTGGCGCGGGCACCCATGGCGCAGGTCTGGGATTTTGTGGATAAAGAGCTAAGCGAAGCGGCTGGTCTGCTGCCCACCACCTACGCTGCCGCCGACAAAGGCCGGTTTACCAAAGGGGCCGCTCTGGGGCTTCGGGCGCGGGCTAACCTGATGGCGGGTCGTTATCAGCAAGCCGCCGATGCCGCCGACCAGGTGATCAAACTGGGCGTTTATGGGCTTTATGACAGTTATGAAAAGCTTTTCAGTTATGCCGCCGAGAACAACAAGGAAGTGTTGCTCGACCGGCAGTTCATTAAAGACACCTATCCGGTCAATGTGTTTGCGTTGATGGCTCCTTACAGCCAGAAGAGTGCGAACAGCAACTACGTGCCCACCAAAGCGCTGGTCGACATGTACGAGACAACCGCCGGGAAGCTGATTACCGATGCTACCAGCGGCTATGATCCCGCGAACCCCTACGCCAACCGCGACCCCCGGCTTAGGTTCTCTGTATTCCTGACGGGCGATGTGCTGCCCAGCGGAATTACCTTCCGTCCCGAGCCAAACAGCGGCACCGCCGATGCCGTGGGTAACACGTACATTGCCTCAACAACGGGTTTCAATATCAAGAAATACATCAATACCGAAGACTACGCCAATCCCGGCAACAATGGCATCAACATCATTCTGTTGCGCTACGCTGAGATTTTGCTTACGTATGCCGAAGCGAAAATTGAGTTGAATCAGCTGGATGCCAGTATGTTCGCGGCCATCAACGCCGTTCGTAATGGCCGTACCGACGTGAAGCAGCCGTCTGTCAGCAACACCGCTACGCAGTCGGAGCTACGGGCCATTGTGCGCCGGGAGCGAACCGTTGAACTGGCGTTCGAAGGCCAGCATCTGTTCGACATTCGTCGTTGGAAAACGGCCGAAACGGTGCTGCCCGGTCCTATTTACGGCATTACCTACAAGACTGCTACTGGTACTCTGGCAACCATTCAGGTGGTGGCGGTAAACCGAACGTTCGATAAGTCGCGGCATTACTTGTGGCCTATTCCGCAGAAAGAGCGTAATCTGACCCCAACGCTCACGCAGAATCCGGGTTGGTAGACAGGTTTGACACAGAGATACACAGAGACAATAAGAGATTCACTGAGATTTACTGAGACCTTTGTGAATCTCTTATTGTCTCTGTGTATCTCTGTGTAATAATCTAATGGTGAGTAGTATGAAGTTAAGCGTAGTCGTATGTAGCGTAGCGGTTCTGATAGTAGCCGGGTGGGTGCTTGTTTCCTTCACACCCCCCCGGAGTGCCGTACCACCCAACATTATCTACATTTATGCCGATGATCTGGGTTATGCCGAACTGGGCTGTTATGGGCAGCAGAAAATCCGGACGCCCAATCTGGACCGGCTGGCTCGCGAAGGTATCCGCTTCACGCAGCATTACACCAGTATGCCCGTGTGTGCGCCCGCCCGCTGTATGCTCCTGACCGGCAAACACAGCGGTCACTCATACATTCGGGGTAATTATGAGATGGGCGGCTTTCCCGACTCGCTGGAGGGCGGACAGATGCCGCTTTATCCGGGCGCGTTCACCCTTGGCCGGATGTTGCAGCAGCAGGGCTATAAAACAGCCTGCGTGGGTAAGTGGGGCATGGGCATGGCAAACACCACCGGCAACCCGAACCAGCAAGGCTTCGACTATTTCTACGGCTACCTCGATCAGAAACAGGCGCATAACTACTACCCAACGCACCTTTGGGAAAACGGCAAACCCGATAAACTCAATAACCCCGTCATCGACGTGCACCGGCGGCTAACCCCCGAAACGGCCACCCCCGAAGCGTTTGCCTATTTTCGGGGTAACGACTATGCGATAGACAAAATGTCGCAGAAAGCCCAGGCGTTTGTCCGGCAGAATAAAAAGGGGCCGTTTTTTCTGTATTTGCCCTTTACCGCACCCCACGTATCCTTACAGGCACCCGAAGCCGCCGTCAAGGAATACATTGGTAAATTTGGCGATCATGGAGGTGCCGAGCGGCCGTATCTGGGGGAGCAGAGCTATGCATCGACGCCTTATCCAAGAGCTACCTACGCGGCCATGATTACGCACATGGACGCGCAGATCGGGAAATTGATGCAGTTGCTGAAAGAACTGAACATCGACAACAACACCCTCGTCATGTTCTCCAGCGATAACGGGGCTACGTTCAACGGTGGGGTAGAGGCTGCTTATTTCAACAGCGTGGGTAAGTTGCGCGGTCTGAAAATGGATGTATACGAAGGCGGTATCCGCGAGCCGATGTTGGCCCGCTGGCCCGGAACGATCAAGCCGAACCAGACCACCGATCACGTATCCGTTCAGTATGATCTGCTGGCTACCCTGGCCGAGCTGGTCGGGTATAAACATCCCTTCGTGACGGACGGTATCTCGTTCCTGCCAACGTTACTGGCACAGCCATCCAGTCAGAAGAAACACCCGTTCCTGTACTGGGAATACCCCGAAAAAGGTGGTCAGCTAGCCATTCGGATGGGGAGCTGGAAAGCTGTCAAAACGAACGTGCGCAAAGCCCGAACTGCCCCCTGGCAGCTATATGACTTAAACAAAGACGTGAGTGAAACCACCAACATAGCCGATAAACACCCGGACATAATCCGTCAGGCCAACGTCATCGTTGCCCGCGAGCACACCCCCACGCACATCAACGAGTGGGAAATCGTAACCCCCAAAACCAAACCAGCAAATTAACAACCCCGAAGGGGTTGACTATGGATAACCCCGGATGCAATCCGGGACCAGCTAACCAAGGTGCCTACTACCCAACCCCGAAGGGGTTGACTATGGATAACCCCGGATGTAGTCCGGGGCAGCAACGTCCTAGCCTGAGAGGGAGCGATCGGTAGAGACACATCACAGTCAACCCCTTCGGGGTTGGGTCTGGCGTCCTGGTGGGTTGGCCCCGGACGGCGTCCGGGGATATCCACAGTCAACCCCTTCGGGGTTATTCGTTCATGAGTTAAGTAGTACCTGGTAAACAAATTAAGATTTTTGTAACATTGGCTATGACACACATACCTATCCGACTATCCCGCCTTGTGTTGAGTGCCATTACACTCATTGGGCTTGGGTTATCCATCAGCGCCTGGGTTGAGAAACCCGCTCCGGCAGCTCCACCCAACGTTGTCCTGTTCTTTATGGATGACCTGGGTTATGGCGATCTATCCGTAACCGGTGCGCTGGATTACACCACGCCGAATCTGGACAAGATGGCCGCCGAAGGAACCCGCTTCACCAACTTTCTGGCGGCTCAGGCCGTGTGCAGTGCATCGCGGGCGGCCCTGCTAACGGGCTGCTACCCAAACCGACTGGGTCTATTCGGTGCCCTGGGTCCAAACTCGCTCATTGGCCTGAATCCAAACGAAGAAACCCTGGCCGAGTTGCTGAAAGAGCGCGGCTACACCACCGGCATGTTTGGCAAATGGCATCTGGGCGATAACAAACAGTTTTTGCCCATGCAGCAGGGTTTCGATGAATACTACGGCGTGCCTTATTCGCACGATATGTGGCCGCTGCATCCGGCGCAGGCACAAGCACATTATCCACCCCTGCGCTGGATAGATGGCAACGAGCCGGGCCCGGAAATCAAGGATTTAACCGATGCCGGGAAAATTACCGGCACCATCACCGAGAAGGCGGTTTCGTTTATCCGCAATCACAAAAAGAAGCCTTTCTTCCTGTACGTGCCGCATCCGCTGCCACACGTGCCATTGGCGACATCGGCCCGGTTTAAAGGACAAAGTGCGCGGGGTATCTTCGGTGATGTGCTCACCGAGCTGGACTGGTCCGTTGGGCAGATCATGAACGAGTTGAAGCAGCAGGGGCTGGATAAAAACACCCTCGTCATTTTCATCAGCGACAACGGCCCCTGGCTGAACTACGGCGACCATGCCGGTTCGTCGGGCGGGTTTCGGGAAGGAAAAGGAACGTCGTTTGAAGGCGGCCACCGGGTGCCCTGTCTGGTTCGCTGGCCGGGTGTGGTACCCGCCGGTCGGGTGAGCAACAAACTACTAACGGCGCTGGATATTCTGCCGACCGTCGCCAGCGTCTGCGGTGCCCGACTGCCTAAAAACCGCATCGACGGCGTCGATTGGGTGGCCTTGTTGAAAGGTGATAATTCCGTAACCCCCCGCGATAAATTTTACTACTATTATCGGAAGAACAGCCTGGAAGCGGTGCGGCAGGGCGACTGGAAACTCGTTTTCGCGCACCCCGGCCGTACATACGAAGGATTTCTGCCGGGGCAGGGCGGTAAGCCGGGACCCAGCACCGAAACACATGCCATTGCAGCGGGTTTGTACGATCTGCGCCGAGATCCCGGCGAGCGGTACGACGTTCGGGAGCAACATCCGGAGGTCGTAGCCAAACTCGAAAAGATTGCCGAAGAAGCCCGCACCGACTTGGGCGACGACTTGCAGAAACGTACCGGCGCTAACGTTCGCGAGCCGGGGAGGATCAGTCAGTAACTAACGTAGCGTTTAGTAAAGCACGTTACTCAACCAGTAAGTAGTGATCATCACTGCAAACTGCTGGTTGGGTAACGTGCTTTTGTGTTGAGCCCATTTCTTCCTGCTGCTCTCCTCTTTGCCTACTATCAGACCCGTGGAAAGGCTACATTGAGTTTATTGTAATTAGGTAATTGTACTTGAATTATACTACTCAATTTACTTAGCTACATCTATATTTGTTTACGTTTAATAAATAAGATAAACTTATAGTTTATTGTAATACTTTTTTGGCGTACTTGCATTGTCGTCTTAGTAGATAAACTTTATTCGCTAAAACGGCAAAGGATTATCCATCGTAACGAACCATAATACAATGATCTACAAAAGATTTTTACCAATCTTAATAGCACTGCTATGCTTCAGCTTGCCTGAGCTGGTACTTGCTCAAACAAAACGTGCTGTTTCTTTCTCATTTAACTTAGCGGCCAACACACGTACCAGTGCGGGCGTATTTGCAAAGGATGGCACACTGGTTCGAACCTTATGGAGCGGAGTTAGTATGTCGGCAGGTTCTTACTCGAAGAATTGGGATGGCCTCATGGACAATGGCCAAACGGCGGCTACAGACACCTACGATATTCGGGTATTATCGAATAATGTGAGCTACACCTGGGAGGGCGTTATTGGCAACTCTTCGTATGGTATCAGTAAGAATAATAATGTTCAACGGGCTTTCCTGCGGATGCAGAGTTTGGCCATCAGCGGTACCAATGCCTATTATGGTGTAGGCTACGCCGAAGGACATCCCTCGCAGGCCAAGTTCATTGTAGGCAGCCCGCAGTCCCGGATCGAGTTTTCACCGAAGGAAGAAACGGCGCAGGCTACCCTGTTTACGGCTACCGATGGGACCACCGTTTACTGGGGAGGTTACGATGGCTATGGCAATGGCAGCAGCTGGTTTGTTTATGGTACAAAAACGAGTGATAATACCGAACAGATTTTTTCGAACGGCCAATCGCTGCGGATGACCCTCGGCAAAACGTATGCCTCCTGTCTGGATGTAATTCCCCAAACGAATGGTACCATTACAGGCATGGCCGTCCAGAAAAGCGGCAACTACCTGTTCGTTTCGCATAAGGCCCTACAGCAGATCCGGGTCTATAATAAAACAACCGGTGCGCTGGCCCAGACGCTCCCTTTCAACGAGGCAGCCGGGTTGGCCGTGGATGCGCAGGACCGGCTGTGGGTCGTCAACGGGACAAGTGTACGCAAATATTCCGTACAGCCGGACGGGACGCTGCTCAATGCCGGTATAGCGATTTCAGGTCTGGAACGCCCCATGGCGCTGGCCGTATCGCCCGATAACGGAACGGTACTTGTTGCCGATGGCGGGGGGAGCCAGCAGGTAAAAGCGTACAGTAATTTAAATGGAATGCCTTTGTGGACGTTTGGTCAGCGGGGTGGGTACGTAACGGACCCAACGGTGAGCAACGACAAGTTCTACTTTTCGGATGTGAGTGGAGGTATTAACGATACGTTTCTTGCGTTCCAGGCCGATGGATCGTTCTGGGTGGGCGATTCGGGTAACTACCGGGCGCAGCACTACACGGCCGGCCGGACCTTCATTGATCGGATCCAGTACATCCAGAATAACTACAGCAGCTTTGTCGACCAGAATAATTCCAGCCGGGTATTTGCCCAGTTTCTGGAATTTTCCATTGATTACTCGAAACCACTGGCCGCCAACAATGGCTCATGGACACTGGTCAAAAACTGGCGGGCTGCGCTCCCTGCCGAGTATTTTGAAATCTTGTCAATTAATCATACCTACATCACCAACATATTCCGGGATGTGTTGACGATGCCCAATGGCCGTGTTTACGGATTCCTGAAGCGGTTCACTGACAATAAATGGGTATTGGTAGAACTGCCCGCCAGCGGCCCTTTACGCATCACCAATCAGGCGTTCGATTCACAGAACCGCTACACCTACCATATTACCCCCGATGGTTCACTGAAGCAGTCGGCCAGTAATTTATCGGGAACAACGGGCACCATTGACTGGCAGAACCGGCCGCTGACTGGATTTGATGCCAGCAACAACCCGATCTGGGGAGCGCCCGTCAATTATGTGTCGGCTCCGATCAGCAGTGGCGAAGAGCCGGTTAACTGGTACGGTGGTCAGGGCCGAACGGGCGAAACGACTTCCTCGGGTGTTATGATCACCTTTGACGACGGGAAAATAAACGGAGCCGTGGGTGGAGGATACCACCTGGGTGGTCTTAAGGCCAATACCAACAAATGGTTATGGAAAACCGCCTATGCCACGATGGCCGATTATAAAGGCCCTTACCCATCGGATGGAGCTTACGATGTAGGAAACGGGGTCGTGTACGGCGGGGGCGGAATTAGTGTTTATGACCGTCATATTTTCTGGAATTACCACGGCGAATTCTGGAAAGGTAGCCAGACCAATAAATGGCAGCATGTATACGATAACGGGCTGCTGGTGGGTGTGTTTGGTAAAACCGGTCCCGAGGCTCGTCAGGAGTCTATCGATGGTGGTGCGGTTCCCGGTATGGCCGGAAACGTTTACTATGGTACGGTAGTGAAAGGTACGGATGGAAATGTTTATCTATACCACGCAGAGGAAGCTGGCTGGTCGGGCATACACCGCTGGAAGATCAATGGCCTCAATACCATTCAGGAGCAGATTATACCCCTGCAAACCTTGTCTGCCTATCCCATAAGTACTAACCCATCCGATCTGGGCGGAATTGATCTGCTACAGGGGCTGGCACGTAAAGCCGTGCTGCAAAGCGGAGCCTATGGATGGACTCGAAACCCTACGAATAATTTCGATAATGGCTACAATGACAAATGGATTGCTAAAACAAGTGTGCTTTCGTACGACCGCTTTGCCAACCCGGATTTATATGTGAATTTCTCGAAAGCAAATAGTTCGTATAGCGTTACCCGTGATCTTGGTAACAACATTGATCAAAACTACTGGAGTTTGAAAGGGACAATCACGTTTGACGGTACCAATCCCAATAATGGGGTATCCGGCCAGGCGAATACCGGTGGCTGTTACTTCGATGTGCTGGATAATAACGGGAAAGTACTCGCCCGGATAAAGCAACAGGTTTTCTTCGAACTAGCCAATGCACCGGTCAAACTGTATGGCAATACCAAGGTCATTGCGCAGGGGCAGTATTTTAACGCGGCATCCTCACCAACAACGGCGTCCGACCCCTTCGAGATAACAATGTCGAGTGGAACCCTGACGATTAAATACCGAAACTTCGCTCCCGTTACGGCTACGATTTATGACAATGCCGGAAACCTTAAAAACCCAAAATCGGTCCGGCTGTTCTTCTGGTCTAACGGTATCAATTACGAACGCACCATTGACATACAAAGCCTCCGTTTCTACACGAACACCACCCCGCAGCCTACAACGGCCAGCGTTACCAACGGAACGAATTATTATGTACAGGCAAAACACAGTGGTAAGTACCTGGATGTAGCTTCGCAATCAAAAGTTGATGGGTCTTCTGTCATCCAGACAACCTACACCAGTGGTACCAGCCAGCAGTGGACACTGACCGCCGTAGATAACGAGGAATACACCATCAGCGCGGTACACAGCGACAAGCTACTGGATATATGGGGAGGGTCGACCAGCGATGGCGCTATTGCCAGCCAATGGTCATCCAGCGGGCTGGCTAACCAGAAATTCAAGTTAGTTGATGCAGGAGACGGCTATTTCAACGTCGTGAACAGCAACAGCACCAAGTGCCTTGAAGTGCAGGGAAACTCAACCGCCGATGGAGCCCTGCTGCAACAAAGTGCGTGCGGTGGTAGTAACAATCAGAAGTTCCTGTTTACCAAAGTAGCCGCGAATACGAAATCGAAAGTCGTCGATTTTTTCAACCAGAACTCGGATGTACGGGTGAATGTCTACCCAAATCCGGCTGTTGATTTTGTAACCATCGATGGGGCCAGAGGGGCTGTGATAACCATTTTTGATGCAATGGGTCGAATAAAATCGACAACCGATTGTACCGTTGATTCGTCTACGCTTTCGGTGTCTTCGTATGGTACGGGAGAGTATATTCTTCAGATAAAGAAAGATAATCAGCTCATTAATAAAAAGCTGATCGTTAGTCGTATGTAAAGCACAAAGCCGGGTAAAGCAAAACAGCCCTCTTCCCATTTCTGAACGTCCATTGTGGCCATTCGGAAGCGGGAAGAGGGCTGTTTGTTTTGCAATGCTTGTGGTGTCAGTTTCTCAAAACTGATACTACTACCACCACCACAAGCTACCTAGTCGAGTACGGCTAAACGGGCTACCATGCTGTCGTGAATCTGGGTCATGGTCTCCTTCAGGTCAAAGGTCCAGTCCCAGCCCGGATAGTGCGCCTTGAACTTGCTCAGGTC
>NZ_OCNH01000011.1 GCF_900230225.1 Spirosoma fluviale | reverse complement strand
TTCTGGGATTACACGTTTATACACTATCGTGTAGCCTCTTTCCAAAATCCTGACTACTCATTTGTCGTCAGCTCTTCCTGTGTGCTTACTCATTTCCTATCGTAATTATACTACTTGTCTATGTCCACCAGCTACGCATCTCTCAGTGCTCCCCAATCTGCCATCCATGAGTTTAAACGGGCGTCTGTCTTAGGATTGTCGTTTTCGTTAGGATCCTACCATCAAATTCAGGAGGCCATTATTGCCGCAGCCAGACGGAAGGAGTCCAGAATGGCCTGTCTGGCAAATGTTCACATGACTGTTGAAGCGACCAATGACCCTGTATTTGGGGAAGTTGTAAATGGGGCCGACTGGGTAGCAACCGATGGGATGCCTTTAACCTGGGCGCTGCGGTTGCTGCATGGTATTCAGCAGGAACGGGTGGCAGGCTTTGATTTATTTTCCGATTTGATCAGACGTGCAGCGGAAGAGAACCTTTCCATCTTCTTCTACGGCTCTACCCCAAAAATGCTCGATGAAGTTGTCGGGAAGTGTGGGGAATTGTATCCTTCCCTTGACGTTGCCGGTAGCTTATCGCCCCCGTTTCGGCCACTTACCGAGCACGAACAGGAAGATGTAATCGCACATATCAACAATTCAGGTGCCCAGCTTGTTTTTGTGGCCCTTGGCTGCCCAAAGCAGGAGCGCTGGATGCAGCAGATGCGGGGTAAGATACAGGCCGTTATGGTAGGCGTGGGTGGCGCGTTGCCCATTTTTACCGGTACGCAGGGTCGATCGCCTAACTGGATGCGGAACGCCGGTCTGGAGTGGGCTCACCGGCTTGCCATGGAGCCAAGGCGGTTGTTTAAACGCTATGCTATTACCAATTCACTGTTTATTATTCGATTAGCCCGTCAACTCCTGAGTCAATGAACAGTCCCTGTACCTATGCTGTCAATAAGCTTTACGTCTGACGTTTAGCATGGGCTGTACTGTTTACGACCAACTTTATTGCTGACGTATAGTACATTGGGTTAGAGTCAGTCATTCCATTTTTTACGCTAATGCAAATGCATAAATGGTCCTTAAACCCGGCGAAATAGGTACGTTCAGGCTCGCTTTCTTTATTGGATTAGTTACTCTGCTGATTAGTAGTTGTGGCGAGAAGAAATTTACGACTCTTTCATATCCTATTTTTGCCGTTTTTGATTCGGATAATGAGGGCTGGCAAATCAGCAAGGGAGGTATTGCAGGATACAGTCAAAGGGGAGGTAATCCGGGTGGTTTCTTCTATGGAGACGATGAGGGGGGGAGTGCCTGGTATTTTATCGCATCAACTCGTTTTGTTACCGAAACCCGAACCGGATATGGTCAGCTCCTTCGTTTTGATCTTGAACAGGAAGTAAACGCTTTTTTGCCTAACTACACCAATGATATTACGCTGTCGGATGGTCAAAGTACATTGACCTTTGATACTGCTCATAACCCTGGGACAACCTGGACACCTTCTTCGGTCAGACTGGACGAATTAAGTGGCTGGAAAAAAGGGTCTGTCGGGGTGACGAAATCAGAATTTCAACGGGTCCTGCAAAATTTGACTGATTTAAGAATCAGGGGTGATTTTAAAGGAGGCCCTGTCAGGGGTGGGTTAGATAACGCAACGCTTTACTAGCACCGAACAAACCAACGCCTGTCCGAAACAGGAGCGCTGGATGAAGCAGATGCGCGGAAGGATGCTGGCGGTTATGGTGGGCGTGGGTGGAGCGTTACCCATTTTTACCGGTACACAGGGCCGTTCGCCTAACTCGCTGCTTGTTACCCGATTTACCAGTCAGATTCTCTTTTGGGATTAGTAGGTCACTGGATTAAATCAAATCAGTAAGTGAGAGAGAGCTCAATAAGAACTCAATTCGCTTGTCATTTTTCTGAAATATAATCATGAGTATTTTAGCAAAATGATTCATGAAAAAGGTACTAACTTATTCGCATTTCAACTAAATCTAATGTATGAATCCAAACGAGCGTTTTATTTATATTGATCGACTTAAAGGTGTGGCTATAGTGTTGGTAGTAATTGGTCATATAATACAGTTCAATACTGTTGAGTCATCTCAAAATGTACTTTTTGGCATTATTTACTCGTTCCACATGCCTTTATTTATGTTTATAAGTGGTTATTTGGCACAGAAAACAGTTAAAGACTCTATTTATAATAATTATTTGCTTTTTCTAAAAAAGAAGGCGCAGTCGTTACTAATACCTTATTTCGTATGGTCTTTGGTAGTGGATAAGTTATTTTTTGTAGAAGAAATACATTATAGTTTAAAAGACCCCATTACCCTTATCAAAAATGGCTCTGGCTTGTGGTTCTTACTATACCTGTTTTTGTTATATCTAACCTATTCAGCTTTTTTTTATGTGTCTATAAAGATAAATAAAAGGATATATGTTTTGGTAGATATTCTAATCATTTGTCTATTGCTTCTTTGTTTTGTTCTTGTGAAGAAAATGCAACTCGTAAGTTATATAGATTCACTAACTCTATATTTCCTATTTTTCTTCTCTGGAGTTATTATTTCAAAATATCAGAAAATTAAAAATGTGATGTTAGAGAAATATACTTTTTCAATATTTCTTACAGTATTTTTGATCTTGTCAATCCACTATAAATTTACTGATACAAGCCTTTTCAATAAATTAATTAAATTAATCGTTGCTTACTCCGCCATAATGGCACTTTATTACATAACGATAAAAATAAGCTGGAATGCGTTTGTTGACAGGTGCATCAGTTATTGTGGACGAAATTCACTAATTATATATGCTACTCACTTCAGACTTGCAAAATTAGTTTCAGGCCTATTTCTTCTCCCACACCTTGATGTTGTCCCTTTAGTATGCATCAGCTTATTTGCTTCCATTATTATTATTTGTATCAGCTTTGGAATTGCTAAAGTAGTAGAACTTTCTCCGCTGTTAAATTTTCTGCTCTATGGTAAATCAGAACGGAATTTTCTGATTAAATGATATTGCAAGAAGTTTATTGCAGTACAATAATCAAAAAGCAAAATTTGCCTAACCATGTGCTCAAATTTGCTGTCAAATACCTTTTAAATTAATTCCTTAGTTAATGTTTTATTTCTGTATATGATCTATTTAAAGGTCAACCAGCTTATAGCCACAGTTATTACGACCTTATTGCCTGCTAAGAGATGGAGTCAAGCTGCTTTCACTATGTCAGGTTTGCTGGCCTACTATTATCGATTGTTCAAAGGCCACAAAGTCTACAAGTATAACTACACCGTTGGGATCAGTCGCGCTCATAAGCTTAACCACTTATTGGCGTTGATGACCCGGCTTGGTAAGCCTTTCCCGATCACGATTTGTGCCCAGGGCTCGGAACTTTTCCTAAAGCCAAGACCTAAAGGGTTGATTCTCTGTTCGACGCATATACCACTTTCTAAAGTAGCTATACGCCACTTGATGGAGCATGGCTTCACGCCAACAGTGGTTTTGGCAACTAACCCAGACGTGATTGATTCTATCGCAATTTGGGGACGCACAGAAACGATACCCGCAATACGCACCGGGCCTTTTGTTTTGCAGAAAGCTAAAAGCGTTCTGCAGCAAGGAGGTTCCATTGTTGTGTTGGTTGATAGGGAATTAGGTGGACCTTATTCCCCGAACGTGTTTCGTCTGGCTGAAAAAATTAACGCAGACATCATTTTTTTTGATGCGATCTTACAAAGACAGGGAGTGGTTAACGTGCGCTTTCACGAATCGGAATGGAATGGTAAAAGTCATGCTGACCGCGTTTCAAGGCAAATGGACGAGTTATACAGGCATACAACCACCTTACTACAGCAGTATAGCTATAGTTAATAGTTGTCCAAACCGGCATAGGCACTACTGAGTAATAAACTACTGATTGCTAGCGCACAAAAACAAAACTTACCCGAAGCCGACCATTCTACAACTATGCAACGTGACCACGTCCATATCCTTCAACCTGGGTTCTAGATAATACAAATAAAAATTAAACATTGATCATGAAAAAAGCATTGATTACCGGCATAACCGGACAGGACGGCGCTTATCTGGCCGAGCTATTATTAGAAAAAGGATATGAAGTACACGGCATCAAACGCCGTAGCTCGCTTTTCAACACGCAGCGCATCGATCACTTATACGAAGACCCACACGACCGGAATGTTCATTTCAAACTTCACTACGGCGACCTGTCCGATTCGACGAACATTATCCGCATCATTCAGGAAGTTCAGCCCGACGAAATCTATAACCTCGGTGCCATGTCGCACGTGCGGGTTAGCTTCGATGAGCCCGAGTATACCGCTCAGGTCGATGGCATTGGCACCTTACGTATATTGGAGGCCGTTCGATTGCTGGGCCTGACCGAGAAGACCCGCATTTATCAGGCATCGACCTCCGAACTCTACGGCGGTGTGCAGGGTCACGCGCAGTCGGAAACAACTCCTTTTTATCCTCGTTCGCCTTATGCGGTAGCCAAACTGTATGGCTACTGGATTACGGTCAATTACCGCGAGGCTTACAACATGTATGCCTGTAACGGGATTTTGTTCAACCACGAATCGCCGTTGCGGGGCGAGACCTTCGTTACCCGAAAAATCACCCGTGCTGTAGCGCGTATTGGTCTGGGGTTACAGGACAAGGTGTATTTGGGTAACATGGATTCCCTGCGCGATTGGGGTCATGCCAAAGATTATGTGGAAGCTATGTACCTGATCCTCCAGCAGGAAAAGCCCGAAGATTTCGTCATTGCCACCGGTATCACCACCAGCGTTCGGGATTTTGTCCGGATGTCGTTTGGTGAGATTGGCGTTGAACTGGCCTTTACCGGCGAGGGCGTAAACGAAGTAGGTACGGTTGTGAGTGCATCTAATCCTGATTTTGCCGTTGCCATTGGCAAAGAAGTAGTATCGGTCGATCCGCGGTATTTCCGTCCAACCGAAGTTGACTTACTGCTTGGCGACCCAACCAAGGCCATGACCCAGCTAAACTGGAAGCCTAAATATGATTTGCCGGCGCTGGTGAAAGACATGATGGATGCCGACATCGACCTGTTCCGTCGGGACCAGCTTCTGGCCAGCAGCGGTCATCAGGTATTGAACTATTTTGAGTAGATCGCCACGTTGCCTGTCTGCTTAACCGACAGGACCCATTTATAGACCGTATCTGTACCAAACCAGCATCATCGGTGAGCTTCTTCATCGGTGATGCTTAGTCTTTTAATAGTGTGGAAAAAAACGCAAGTATTTATGTTGCCGGGCACCGGGGCATGGTGGGTTCGGCCCTTGTTCGCAAGCTCCGGGCCGAAGGCTTCAACAACCTCATAGTTCGTACGTCGTCGGAGCTGGATCTACGTAACCAGCGTGCGGTTGCCGATTTTTTCGAGGAGGAGCGTCCGGAGTATGTGTTTTTAGCAGCCGCCAAAGTAGGTGGCATTCTGGCTAATAACATTTACCGGGCTGAATTTCTGTATGATAATTTACTGATCGAGGCCAACATCATTCACAGTGCCTATCAGAACTCGGTCAGGAAGCTTTTGTTTCTGGGTTCGTCGTGTATCTACCCCAAACTGGCTCCGCAACCGCTTAAAGAGGAGTACTTGCTCAGTGGCTACCTCGAAGCCACCAATGAGCCCTATGCGATTGCTAAAATTGCGGGTATCAAATTATGTGAGGCATATCGCAACCAGTATGGCTGTAATTTTATATCGGCGATGCCAACGAATTTATACGGGCCAAACGATAATTATGAGTTACAGGGATCGCACGTGTTACCGGCGCTCATCCGTAAGTTTCACGAAGCTAAACTAAACGGCGACGCGGTGGTAGAGGTATGGGGCACCGGTTCTCCCAAACGTGAGTTTCTCCATGCAGATGACCTGGCAGCTGCCTGTTTTTTCCTTATGGAAAATTACGACGATGAGCTGTTTGTAAATATTGGCACTGGCGAAGATGTGTCAATCAGGGAACTGGCCGAACTAGTCAAAGAAACTGTTGGCTTCGAAGGGGATTTGCAGTGGGATCTATCGAAACCAGATGGTACTCCTCGCAAACTCATGGATGTTTCGCGAATTCAAAACTTAGGCTGGAAACACGAAACTCAGTTAAAAGACGGCCTTAAACGAACGTATCAAGACTTTCTGGTCAACGAGGTTCAACTATTGTCCTGAAATACAGTACTACCAACAAAATTTGTAAAAAGTCCTTCACGGATGGCAGAGGGGGTAATTTCTTCCATCCGTGAAGGATAAATCATAGGCGATTAGTCGATTAATATAATCTGTGTAAAATAGACAAGCGAGATATTAATTCAAGATTAAAACATAAACTAGTTAATGATAAAGGACTATCCTATTGGTATAAATAACTTAATTGTTCATATTTTTTAACTTTGGGTCTTTTATTGTTATTAAAAATGGTATTTGAGTAAACTTGCGATGTAATTTGTTCTTAAGCAGGAATATTAAATCTACCATTTAATGAACTGGTATATATTGTGTACAAAGTCTAGAAAAGAGAAGTCCGTTTCAAAGTACCTGGAGAAGGTTGGTATTGAAGCCTACTGCCCAGTAATAAGGCGTCAACATAAATGGTCTGACCGGATTAAGGTTGTCGAGGAACCGTTATTTGCCAATTACTGCTTTGTTAAAGTAAACGAAACGGATCGATCGAAGGTTTTTGTCAATTCAGGGATTATCAAATATCTATATTGGTTAGGTAAACCGGCTATTCTGGCCGAAAGTGAAATTGACTCAATCAAGTCAGTGTTGAGTCAATATGACCATAGTAAAATTACCGTTAACGATTTTCAGTCTAATGATAAGATAGCGATTAAAAGTGGCGCATTTATCAATCAAACGGGTACGGTTCTCCAGCGGCAGGGAAACAATATTGTAATTTACATGGAGGCTATACAAATGTGTATAAAAATAAATTTTAATACCACATCAGTATCAAAACTTTAACGTTTTGAGCGTCTTTTTAGTATGATGGAAACTTCTTCCATTAATGAATTTCTATACGGAATACCATTCAATAAACATTGAATACTTTCACCAGAGAGGAGGCATTCGTTAAATCCATTTAAACGGAATTACTTATTCTAGTTTAGGATGCTTCTTTAATTTTCGCCTAACCAAAAAAAATGTCAATCAACCTTAAAGACGAGAAGGTAATTCTTAATAGCAAGAAAAATTCTCAAGTAACACGTCAGGCTATATTAAATTCTTTTCGCGCTGTTGTAGCCAGAAAAGGGCTTGATCAAATTTCTATAAGAGAGGTTGCTGAGGAAGCGGGTGTAAGTGCCGTTTTAATATATAGGTACTTTGGTGGGCTTTATGGATTAATTACGACATTTATACAAGACAGTGATCTGCACCCAAAATGGGGAAGACTTGATCAATTGTTTATAAAAGGATTAACGGAGGAAAATATTTCGAAAGTATGGTATCTGCATTTTAGACAGGTAATTAACAACCATAGAGAATTAAAGGAATATAGAGAAATACTAAAAGCAACCATAAAGTCAGATCAGGAAACCGGTATGAAAATTGGTAATCTATTAGATGATCAGCTGGTAGATTTTTTTAGTAATGTTCCTGCGGTTAAAAATGTCGATACTCAGATGATCTCTACTTTACTTATAGGTGGATTGTCCTATATATCAATATTAGCCTCGGATAATAAGCAGTTTATGCACATGGATTTTAACTCTGAAGACAACTGGCAAAGGATTGATTCTGCGATTAAAACCATTTTGCTGTCGCTTAATACCACGGATGAAAGTAAGGTTTAATCTAATGCGGTTCACTTGCCGGGTTATTTCAACTCGCGAAGCTAGGGTCATTAGAAGCTGTTTGAGTTAATCGCTTTGGCCACAAAGCGCTAACCCCAACAGCTTCTTAAAAAGAGAGTTTTCTTTTAAAAAATTGTAGCGTTTCTAGTCATGAACTGTACCTTAGACGTACTTATTAGTTATTCCAACGAGGATAAAGCTACTGCCAGCAAATTGCTGGAATGTCTTGAATTGAACGAACTGGTCTGCTGGATTGCTCCACGAGACATACAACCATGTAAAACATGGCATAACTCTATTATATCAAGTATTCAAAATGCCAATACATATCTGGTTATACTGAGTAAACGATCTATTCAGAGAAAAGAGATAAATGAAGAAATAGAGAAGGCAATATCGCTCAAAAAATATATCATCTTTTTTCAAGTAGAAAAGTTGGAATTGCCTTATCGACTGCAAACCCAACAATACCTGTTTACGTGTATCCAGGGCTATGACAGACCTGAAGAAGATGTACTCAGTCAGTTGAAAAATTCCCTGTATCTATTCAGGATCAAACGTGACGCTGGTATTTTTCCGCCAGCCAGAGAAATAAATGAGCAGGCGGACTTTCTACAGAATGGCAAAATCGATTATCTGAATCGGAATTTTGACAGAGCTTACGAATACTTTATCCAGGCTGCTAATGCAGGTTCGGCGGAGGCTTTTTTTTACCTTGGCGAGATTTGCCGCAAACGTGAGTGTAATCAGTCTATTCTGGAAAAGCCAATCGTTTTTTATAAAAAGGCCATAGACTTAAAATCAGCCATTGGTTATTGGGGATTAGCCGAGTTACTTGATACAAAAAAAGAAACGGCTAAAATCGCCATGCAGTATTATAAGCAAGTTAGTAACGCAATTGCAGAAAAGGCGCTTGACGAAGATGGCTATTGCTGCTTTTTATACAGCATAATGTATAAAGAAGGTAAGGGGCTTGACAAAGATGAAACGCTGGCATTATGGTGGCTTCAACGCGCCATTAAATTTGGGTATAAACTTCCTGAGCCTTCGATAAAAAGATCAATCATTACTTATGGATACAGGTGGTAACCAGGAGCTAAAAAGCTATCTTCTGTTCTGCTCATAAGATAAATTATTGTGATACGATAGTTCTTATTGGTTAGACTAATGTATTCTGCAGGCACTAAACCCTCCGTTACAAGCTTAAAAGTGAGCCCCGTTGCCTCATAATCTGCTATACGCTTTGATATTATCCCAGTTTGGGGGTAAACTGCATGTATAGTAAAAGTTACGGTGGGTATTGACAGCCGAAGTCTATTGGACTTCGGCTGTTTTGGTTAAATACCATACCCAAAATAAATAAATGTAGAACGACTGTGGCGTTCTTTTAAGCGTTCATACATTTGTTATTTATACAATAGAAGTGATGTCAAACAGCCTGAACCTACTGGGTGATGGCTGTTTTTTTAGTGCCCATTGTCTCATAAATCGTCACCACCCACAACAAAGCTTTGGCAGGCTTGTATTGTCAGTGATTTAAGTATAAGATGTCGAGTTTTTACAGCCGTCAACTTTTAGGGGGCGGCTGTTTTTATACATTATTGACAGCAGTTAACAGCCGAATCATCACTGCCTGAGCTCCTTGCACTGTAGTGTAAATCAATGTTGTAGCAATTTAGTCAGGCTGTTACCAAATCAATTGTATTCTGAACATACTGGTATGTATAGAGAATATCGGAAGATTGAAGTGGGCCCATCTATTACTCTGCCAATATATTCGTTCGATCGGGTTATGTCTGGGCCAAGCCGGAACGGTTTTCTGTAGCGGTATGGCCTGAACAAAATCGCTAACGTTTGTTCAACTTTCATTTTGGAAGAGTACTCGTGCGCCTGAGGGGTGCTTAAATCAGCTTAACCAGAATTTTGGTGCCTGGGTCCCTGGAGACTCAACGCCTTCAGGTGATAAAGATAAATTTTATCACCTGAAGACATTATCAAAATCAGGCGATTTCAGAACTGGTATCGATCAGCCAACGCCAAATAGTAAAACTACAGTGACCTCATAAATGGAACCTCCTGCTAAACAACCAGATCGGATCAGTTCGTTACGTTAAAATCCAAAGCTGCGACGGGAGTAGCCGGTTTGTTTGGATCTATAATCGAATAAACGAACCCAGCAATATCGGGGGCTCTCTTTAACGCACTTACGATTTCCTGATAGGACTCTGTTACGCTAAAGGGTTGACCAATTCCCACTACATAAATACAACAGCCAGCGGCCATATCCATCACTGTGGCAATGTGCGCTGCATCGAATAAGGTTTTCTTTGAACTAACTGTAACCTCAATAAATCTTGCCATAAGTAAGGTGTTTACTAAACTTATAAATGTACTATTTTTTAAGCAAACATCTCTTTTATGTTGACAGAGACTTGACCGAAGGTCTAGTTATTCCGACTGCAAGCAGATTTTTCGCCTATTAAAAGCTGTGGCTTAGGCGTGTGTGCCTACAAGCGTTGGAAAATCAACCGTCGATCGGGTCTGAGGAATCGGTGACACCGACACAACAAGGGTTGCCAGTGCGTTCTTCGTTTCCTCGTCGATCATCATTACCCAATCTGTTTGAATAACCTGATGCGTTTTATGTCCTATGGGATCATGAACTACCGCATTCGTTGCCTCTCTTCTGGCTATTGTTATGTTTATTTCCTCTCCTTCTTTGAATGTAGGTACAAAACTGAAATAACCATCTGCCAGTATGTGGCCAGCTTTCTGGTCGGAGGCAGGTTCAAAAAATATCACTTTCAGATTCTCGGATTGATTACTCATTGGTATGCGTTGTGGTTAGAGACTAAGATGAGTTCATAACCGTCCCTCCGGGTAAAATGTTATGGCTTTTGGCTCACTTTCGTTAGTTGAATACACAACTTTATCGGCATACACAGTCAAGCAGTGTGAAGGCAATTCGTGGTTGAGTGCGCGCGACGAAATAACTTTCTGCCATAGCCCTACTGATATTGACTAATAGTTTTTTGCATAATACTAGCAATGGGCGTACTTTTGTGGCTCTTTAGGTGGCAGAGGTGAGCTTTGGTCTTGGTAGAACACTTTTTCACTTCAGCCACTTTACCAATTAAGGTCCCGTAGCTCAGCTGGATAGAGCATCTTCCTTCTAAGAAGGCGGTCATTGGTTCGAATCCAATCGGGGTCACTTTGATAATCAAGCAGTTAGCTAATTAGCTAGCTGCTTTTTTTATTTCGGTTGAAACAATGGTTGAAACATCTTGACCTATTGCTTACTTTCTGAAATCTAATAATCCAGTTCTAACCAATCATTCGGGTTGTAATCCTCATCTGGTTCAGGTATTCGCTTACCGCCTGAATAGTCAACAATTTGAATAAAGATGTTCGGCGGTTCATTTAAAATTTCGTCGGTAGTTAGTAAGTGCTGGCTACCGTCCTTTAAAAGACCGTACACCGTCCCGGCTATGGTATCGTTTATAATCCATCGGTACGGACTGTTTACCCGTTGCTGGCTTGTTCGATATTGCCGTAAACTGTTGGTGTTCCCTAAAAAAAGATCGGCAAGCAATTGACGTTTGCCGTTTATCGTATTATGGCTCATTTTGATTCAGGGACTTTTCTACGTCCGTTGTCCGGTATCATACAAATAGTTAACGGTTCGTAACGTGTGAACGCCTGAATATCTTTATAAGGCATCGTTACTTGCTTGCCGTTGTGATAAAATCTTACTTGATCGTTCGGGCAGGGGTTGGATGCTCCAAGTTGATTTACAATGACAACAGCACCGGGGCCGTTAGACTGGCACAGTTGCTGTTTCGTCCCTTCATTAAATTTTCCTTTCAAAATTTTAGTTATTAAGACGATCTTTTCGGCTCGTTTCATTTTTAATTTGGTTAGTATCCAAAAAAATAACAAATTATTAAATGCTGTTGTATTATTTATGCCAATTGCATTATTGGTTATTTGTTAATATGTAAAAATAAAAGTTTATAAAATGAAAAATCATGGTATTCAAATAGTAACAACTTCAATGAAAAATTTTACTTTTCCATGAGTTTAATTTCTGTACTGAATGGAATATGTTCTGAAGCTTTTAAAACCGTGTTCTTTAATTCTTCAAAATTGACTTTCTCGAACATAACTTCATATTTTGATTGAGCAATGTTAGCTTTGTTAAATGTACAGTTAAAATATTCTAGTTTATTTGTCAAATGTATAATATTTACTATAGATCGTGCAGGGCATTTTAGTCCAAAATTAATTTCTCGCAAAGCACCTATATCAAATGCACAAGTCTTACTTCTCTCCATTAAAAATCTTACTTCTTCTTCATAACGCCAATCTGCTGATTTCCTTAGAATAGCATTAGAGATAGATTTTGAAATATCAGTAATGTCAAAAAAGTATGGTTCGTTATTATATTCAACATTATCAAACTGAGTAAATTGTTTTGTAAGCATCTCATAATCAAAGCCCAAGCATACTCCCTTGTGGCTATCAGCATAATGGCTCCACATCAAAAAATTATCCTTATTACCTGCAAAGCAACATATGCCAAAATAAGTAAGCTGCTTTTTTACTCCTTCTAAAATAGGAGTTAAGCAATTTTCAGGTTCTTTTTTATACATATCTGAGTGATATTCATAATTTTCTTTTGAAAAGGAAGCCTGCTTCATAAAGAATTCAAAATTTTCATAAGAAGGTAATTCCTTAAGCGCAAAGTGGCAATCATACGGATCGTTGAACTGATTTATCGTTGAGAAATAGAGTTGATTACTAATTAGAAGATCGAATAAATATTCATTTATCCGGTAGAATTTATAAATTAACTTCTTCATTGTTGTGTCTTGTTATTGGTTAGATGCGGTATTCAATTTGTCCGTCTGGGTATAGGTCGTAGCAGTTTACCGTACCATCCGAATAAATATCAATATGATAGGTCGGTTCGTTGGGGTCTTGCTCCATAGGGTTGTTGTCAGTTCCGAGATTTAACGTCAGGTATATTGGCTCTTGACTTTGCCGTAGATCGGCAAGCTGTTTAGATGTGGCCGTACCTGTTACCAATGCCGTTAATAGATGAATCTTTTGAGTTCGCTTCATAGCTGTTAGTAAAGGGCTTTAAAGCGGTCGGCTTTGTAGCTATGCAATTGCTCAAGACTCATTGCACCAAAGTCAGGCATAGGCGGAGGTAATACCCCTGTTTGCCTGTATTGCTTTTGCCGTATACGCTCGTATTCGGTTTGTAACTCCTCGTTTGTCCATTGTGATAAGTCAGGACTAAGCGGTTTTCTTAGGCTGGCTAAAGGGGCCGTTTGCCCCTCAAATAGCTTGAATAAGATTCGTGTCTTTAATGACCGATTCAGGCCGGTTAAATTCATGGTTAGTCTAGTTTAGCCATTGCCTTATTCAACAAGTCGTCTACCTGTTCGTCCGTCAGCGTCGATAGGTCTATTTTCTGTTCCCGTTGTTTGGGCACTACGTATTCCATGAATTTAAGATAGGCTGCTACCCGGTCTTTTGGCTCCAACGCTTCTAAGTCGGCTTCAATCGAATCAAACTGGTTGTCGATTAGCGCGGCTATTTTCGATTTAATATCAAGGGTTGCCCGGTTGGAACTGCCTGTTTTACGACCGCCTGTTTTTTCGCGTCCTTTTTCGAATGCCATAGTAAGGAGTTAGTTTTTAAGGGTGTAGATCGTTTCTTTTTTGCTGGCGGCAACGCCTAACCATTCGGGTAAACCTTTCTTTGGTTCATCCTCTGTTTGTTCAGACCTGAGTTCAACGCTGTTTAGTTTGGGCATGACATAGGGCAACAGAGCGGTAAGTAATCGCGCCCGGTCGGTGGGTTCCATTGCGGCCAATGTATCTGGCAACTCGTCTAAAGAGGTTTGAACAATGGCCTGTAACTGGTGCCGTAATTCCTTTACAGCCTTGTTCGGGGTGCCGGTTGTTCGACCGCCGGTTTTGCTCCGTCCTGTTTCAAATGGCATGAGAAATTCTATTTTTATTCTATTTTAGAATGAAGCTCTTTAACATATTCCGTTGGCCGGGTTGCAAGTAGGTTGCTTTTTACCTTACTTGGTAGCCCTTTAAATATACAAAAAAGAATGCAGCTTACCGCCCGCACACCGGCAAAATCCCTTGATCGTGTTTATGCTCTTCAACCCGCTACCCGTGACCAAATTGAGCGACTTAAAACCAGTTACTTAAAGCTCTTACCCCTTATAAATGAGAAGGAAAGTGAGGAGAACGTAAAAGATCATTTGATGGACTTTTTGAAAGAGGTCTATTACCGGGATGCTCACGTTGTCGCGCCAAAGGGTAAAACGGATTTTGTGATTCACTTAGGCAAGGACGCTACTACTCAGGCCGGGGTACTGTTTGAGGTCAAGCGTCCGGCCAATAAAGGAGAAATGATAACCCGGCAAAACCTCAACGTCAAAGCCTTTCACGAACTGCTTTTATACTACTTTCAGGAACGGCAACGCTCCCAAAACAGCGACATTCGACATTGTGTCATTACCAACGTATTCGAATGGTTCATCTTTGACGCGGCCTTGATTGATCGGCTATTTTATCGCAACGCTCATTTAACCAAAGAGTACAAAGCCTGGGCAACGGGCCAAAAGGTAAGTAAGAACAATGACCTGTTTTATAATGAAATTATAAAGCCCTTTTTGGCCGAACTAACCGCCGAAATACCGTTTACCTATTTCGATATACGGGACTATCAGAAAATAGTAGCCGATGCCGACAAAGTAAACGATAAGGCTTTACTGTCGCTCTATAAAATACTGTCTCCTACGCATTTGCTGAAGTTGCCAACGGCTACCGATAGCAACCGCCTAAACCCTAAATTTTATTCTGAACTCTTACACCTCATCGGTTTAGAGGAGGTCAAAGAAGGCGGCAAAAAGGTAATACGGCGCAAAGAAGCAGGCAAGAGAGATGAAGGCTCATTACTTGAAAATACATTAATCGAACTGGATTCATCCGGTAAGTTCTACCAACTTCACGACCGTAGCCAGTACGGAGCAACAACGGATGAGCAACTGTTTAGCGTTGCCTTAGAACTGTGTATTACGTGGGTAAATCGGATTCTATTTCTAAAGCTGTTAGAGTCGCAATTGGTCAAGTATCACGGCGGCAACAAAGACTATACCTTTCTGAACCGGGAAACGATACCTGATTTTGACGAACTCAATAAGCTATTCTTTCGGGTATTGGCCCGTAAACCGTCCGAACGTCAAGCATCTATTCAAACCAAGTTTGGCCGGGTGCCTTACCTAAATAGTTCGCTGTTTGAGACAACGGAATTAGAAAATGATAGTATAGGGGTCAACCAGCTAGATAACGGCCTGACGTTGCCTATACTTCGTAATAGCGTTCTTAGTGATAACCCGGCTTATAAAAACACCAAAGAGGTAAGTACGCTGGCCTATCTGTTTGCCTTCTTAGACGCGTATGATTTTGCATCTGAAAGCCGGGAAGAAATACAGGAGAAGAACCGGACGCTGATTAATGCCAGTGTACTAGGGTTGATCTTTGAGAAGATAAACGGCTACAAAGACGGTTCATTCTATACGCCGGGCTTTATTACAGAGTATATGTGCCGCGAAACAATCCGTAAGGCGGTAGTCCAAAAGTTCAACGATGCCAAAGGTTGGGATTGTAAAGACTTTGCCAACCTTGAAAACAAAGACCTTGATCGGGCTGAAGCCAATACCCTGATTAATGAAGTTCGCATTTGCGACCCCGCCGTTGGCTCAGGTCACTTTCTGGTATCGGCCCTAAACGAACTGATAGCCGTAAAGTCTGATTTAGGCATCTTACAGGACGCGACCGGCAAGCGGATAAAGGATTATACCGTTAGCATCCTGAACGATGAACTTATTGTACAGGATGAGGACGAAACCCCGTTTCAGTACGTATTGCAAGCGACGGGTAAACCAACCGCCGAACGCCAACGGGTACAAAAGACCTTATTCCATGAAAAGCAGACTATTATTGAAAACTGCCTGTTTGGAGTTGATATAAACCCGAACTCAGTAAAGATTTGTCGGTTGCGGCTATGGATTGAATTGCTAAAAAACGCTTACTATACTGATGAATCCGGTTTTATGGAACTGGAAACATTACCCAACATTGATATAAACATTAAACAGGGTAACAGCCTGTTAAGCAAGTTTAGCCTGACAGAAGATTTAAGCGACGTTTTCAAAAAGCAGAAGTTCAGCCTACGCACGTATAAAGACGCGGTAACAGCCTATAAGGACGCAAAGACAAAAGATGCTAAAGCCGAACTGCAACGCTTCATTAACGAGATAAAAAGCCAGTTTCGCGAAACAGTTATTAACCGTGACCCCCGCCGTAAAAAGTTGGCTACGTTGCGCGGGCAACGAATGCTGTTAGACAATAACGTGGACGTTTTCGGCAATTTTATCAAAGACCCTAAGTTAGTAGCTGCTGAAATAACGCGAACTGAAAAACTCATTGAACAAATTGAAAACGAGATTGCCGACATTGAAAACAACGCTCTTTATCGCGGCTCGTTTGAATGGCGGTTTGAGTTTCCTGAAATCTTGAACGAGAAAGGAGACTTTATAGGCTTTGATGCCATTATTGGTAATCCGCCTTACATTCGACAAGAGGAATTAGTCGAGTCAAAAACATTATTGAAAAAAGATTTCCCAAAAACCTACACGGGTACTGCTGATTTATATGTCATGTTCGTCGAGCATGGCTTACGTATTTTACGACCTAAAGGTCATTTTGTGTTTATCATTCCAAACAAATGGATGAGGGCCGGTTATGGCTTGAACCTCCGTAAATGGTTAAAGACGTTAGCCATTGAGCAAATTGCTGACTTTGGCGACCTACCCGTTTTTGATGAAGCGATAACCTATCCAAGTATATTGAGCGTTCGAAACGCGCCCGCTTCTGAGCTATTTCAGGCTGTTATGATTGATACGCTAAACTATACTAATGGTTTAACGACCTATATCCAAGCTAACAGATTTGACATATTAAATGAGAGTTTACAGGATGAGGGGTGGCAATTAACCAACGTTGCCAAATTACAATTAATAGCTAAATTACGAGTAGGGAGCAAAACACTTGGAGACTATATGGACGGTAAGATATACAGAGGTGTATTGACGGGTTTGAATGAAGCTTTTGTGATTGACAGAGCTACCAAAGATCAACTTATTGCAGAAAATCCTAGTAGCGCGGAGATAATAAAACCCTTTTTGGCTGGTCGCGACGTAAAACGTTACCAGACGCCGATTATAGAAAAATACATAATTTTTACACGTCGTGGTATATGCATAAATGAATACCCCGCTATTTTAAATTATTTAGAAAGCTTTAAAGAAAGGTTGATGCCTTGCCCGAAAGATTGGAAAGGGGAATGGAAAGGTCGTAAACAAGGAACATATAAATGGTATGAGATTCAAGATGCTGTTGATTATTACAAAGAGTTTGAGAGTTCCAAAATTGTTGTACCCGCTATCATTAAAAGACCCTCAAATTTGCTTGACACGTCAGGTTGTTACTCAAACGATAAAACAACCATAGTTGCAACGGATAGTAAATTTGTCTTAGGCATTATGAATTGCAAAGTTACTGACTTTGTGATGCAACAAATTTCATCGACAAAGCAAGGAGGCTATTTTGAATATAAACCTGTTTACATCTCTCAAATCCCTATTCCATACGCTATAGATTTCCGAAAAAAACAAATTGAAAAGCTAGTTACTGAAATTCAGCTAGCAAAATCTGTTGATTCAACCGCTGATACCTCCGCGTTAGAAGCAGAGATTGATCAATTGGTTTATGGGTTGTATGGGTTGACAGAGGAGGAAATAGCTGTAATTGAAGGAAAGTAATTAGCAACTTTTATAGTATTTTATGTAATTAACCCTAACAAGCATTATGAAAACAGAAGAGTATGGAAATTTTGAAGAAAAAGGTGATATTTTTCATAATGGTGGTGTAAAAATATGCTTTAATGTTGACCAAATGTTTGACCTATTAGAAAATTTAATAAAAAGGGAAGATTTTATTTTTCGTGGCTGTCCCGAAGCGAAGTATAAAATATATAATTCTGCCCAAAGATATTATATAGGAAATGAATTATATAAGCAAGTAAAGGCTGAGGACATGAATAAGCATTATACTGAATTTATCAGTAATCTTATTGAAGAATGTAAAAATTGGAATAATTCAACAGTAAGCAATTTGTTGTTGAATTCTGGCATAAATGGAAATAACTGTATACCTTATTTAAGCTTTATGCAACATTATGGTGTTCCTACTCCTTTAATAGATTTTACCTATGATCCATATGTAGCATTATTTTTTGCGATTGATGGAGAAACGTATAAACCTTCAGACGTTGAAATTGATAATTACTTTTCATTATATTATACTTTCCAGAGCATGGGCGCATTTGCTGGTTGGCAGGCTACTTTTGATGAAAAGTTCAAAAACAATGCTCTTACATACGATGAACTTTCTTATAACGAAATGCAGATATTAACTCCCAAAAGGGCCGAACTAGGTATTATAAATAATACAAATATTATAAATCAAAAAGGCTTATTTTTCTATAATAACGATCCGACCCTTCCTTTGGAAGAAAATTATTTAGAGTTCATTCAATACCTAAAAAAAGAGATGGGTGAAGATAAGATGAAAGAGTTTGCTATAACAGAAACCTTATTAAATTGTATAAATTTCCATAAATCTTTAATTCCATATATAAAGAAGAAATTAGATGATTTAGGTATAACTAGAGAATATATATATCCTGATTTTTATAGAATGAAAGATAAGGCATTGACAAGTGCAAGTATTAAAGCATTAAATACGCTTGTTCATGTCAGTGATGAAAAGCCTTTCTGGGAGGTTTAATTATCGAATTCTATTAATTTTACTTGTTAAGAGTAAAAATATATAGCCTTGTTTTTTGAAAAAATTAAACTCTAGTTGGAAATATCCCATTCGGCTGGATAGTTGTGGCATAATTCAACTGTCAACCGTTCAAGCTGTGATTCATAAGGTTTAAGAATCGAACCGGGCTGGGCCAATTGTTCAGCTATAGAACGAGCGATGAAAGGGCCGGGGTTAGCCGGTCGGGAACTACTATTAGCCTGTTCTTTTGGATAAATCGGTTTTGTTAAACCGTTGCGGATTCCATCCCGAATTGTTTTCTGTGACTTTGTGAAATTCGGCCACTCGCTTGCTACGGTTTCTAACGCATAAATAGCGGTATGTTCATCTATTCGGCCCGTTGCGATATATCCACCGGCTAGGGTTGCCGCTTTCAATAGTGTTAGGTGTCGCTGGCCTTCTGTTGCCGCTTCAGT
>NZ_OCNH01000012.1:1700-4524 GCF_900230225.1 Spirosoma fluviale | reverse complement strand
ACGCTTCCGGGGCCATTAGTACGGCTCGGCTTTATGGCTCTCACCACCTCCACCTGCCGCCTATCAACGTCGTCGTCTACAACACCCCTTTATACCGGAACACTCATCTTCAGGCCAGTTTCGCACTTAGATGCTTTCAGCGCTTATCTGTTCCCCACGTAGCTACTCGGCCGTGCCTGCGGCCAAACAACCGATCCGCCAGCGGTGAGTCCATCCCGGTCCTCTCGTACTAAGGACAGATCCCGTCAGTATTCCCACGCCCACCACAGATAGGGACCGAACTGTCTCACGACGTTCTGAACCCAGCTCGCGTGCCACTTTAATCGGCGAACAGCCGAACCCTTGGAACCTTCTCCAGCCCCAGGATGTGACGAGCCGACATCGAGGTGCCAAACCTCCCCGTCGATGTGAGCTCTTGGGGGAGATCAGCCTGTTATCCCCGGCGTACCTTTTATCCTTTGAGCGATGGCCCTTCCATGCGGAACCACCGGATCACTATACCCGACTTTCGTCCCAGATCGGCTTGTAGGCCTCACTGTCAAGCTGGCTTCTGCTATTGCACTCCCCTACCGATTACCGTCCGGTATGAGCCAACCTTGGGAAACCTCCGTTACCCTTTCGGAGGTGACCACCCCAGTCAAACTACCCACCAAACACAGTCCGGATCTCTCCGTTAGAACGCCAGTCAGCCAAGGGCGGTATTTCAAGGTTGGATCCACGACGCCTGGCGACGCCACTTCAACTCCTCCCGCCTATCCTACACATGCCTGACCGGCATTCAATGTTAAGCTGTAGTAAAGGTGCACGGGGTCTTTCCGTCCCGTGGCGGGTAAGCGGCATCTTCACCGCTACTACAATTTCACCGAACTCATGGTTGAGACAGTGCCCAGATCGTTACACCATTCGTGCAGGTCGGAACTTACCCGACAAGGAATTTCGCTACCTTAGGACCGTTATAGTTACGGCCGCCGTTTACTGGGGCTTCAGTTCAAACCTTCGAGTTACCCCTAAGCTCCCCCCTTAACCTTCCAGCACCGGGCAGGTGTCAGACCCTATGCGTCAACTTTCATTTTGGCAGAGTCCTGTGTTTTTGGTAAACAGTCGCCTGGGCGTCTTCTCTGCAGCCGCTCTTGCGAGACGGCCCCCCTTATCCCGAAGTTACAGGGTAATTTTGCCGAGTTCCTTAACCATGATTCTTTCGCGCACCTTAGAATATTCTTCCCAGCTACCTGTGTCGGTTTACGGTACGGGTATCCATACGCTTAACGCGCACCACTTTTCTTGGAAGCCCCTTCAGTGCTTCGACTCAGCCGAAGCCTCATCTCAACGCCCTATTCCGTCAGGACGTAACACCTCCGGCACTCCGTCATGGCTATTGCCTGTATAGATAGTGTGGGAATATTAACCCACTCCCCCTCAGATCTCGCCCTTCAGCTTATCCTTAGACCCCGACTAACCCTCCGATGACTGCCATCGCGGAGGAAACCTTAGCTTTTCGGTGTGAGGAGTTCTCATCCTCATTCTCGTTACTTATGCCTACATTTGCTTTTCCATGCGGTCCACCAGGGCTCACGCCCCAACTTCACCCCCCATGGAATGCTCTCCTACCACATCACGCCCAAGGCGTGAGTCCATAGCTTCGGTGATGTGCTTGATGCCCGTTTATTATCGACGCCCGCCCCGCTCGACCAGTGAGCTGTTACGCACTCTTTAAAGGAATAGCTGCTTCCAAGCTAACCTCCTGGCTGTCTCAGCAGCCGGACCGCCTTTGTTCAACTTAGCACACACTTAGGGACCTTAGCTGATGGTCTGGGTTGTTCCCCTCTCGGACTTGGACCTTAGCACCCAAGCCCTCACTGCCACGCACCTCTCTGCGCATTCGGAGTTCATCAGAAGTTGGTAGGATGTGACTCCCCCGCATCCTGTTGGTCGCTCTACCTCACAGACAGTAACACGTAACGCTGTTCCTAAAAACATTTCGGAGAGTACGAGCTATTTCTCAGTTTGATTGGCCTTTCACCCCTACCCGCAGCTCATCCGGAAGCTTTTCAACGCTTATCGGTTCGGCCCTCCACGGTGTGTTACCACCCCTTCAGCCTGGCCACGGGTAGATCACCAAGTTTCGCGTCAACCCCCACTGACTAAGCGCCCTGTTCAGACTCGCTTTCGCTTCGGATCCGTACGTTCACGTACTTAACCTCGCCAGTGACGGTTACTCGTAGGCTCATTATGCAAAAGGCACGCTGTCACGCCACTCTGGACGCTCCAACCGCTTGTAAGCGCCTGGTTTCAGGATCTATTTCACCCGGGTACTCCCCGTACTTTTCACCTTTCCCTCACGGTACTCTGCGCTATCGGTCTTCTGATTGTATTTAGCCTTACCGGATGGTGCCGGCAAATTCAGAGGGAATTTCTCCGGTTCCCCCCTACTCAGGATCCCCAACCCACCAACGCCCTGACCGGTACGGGACTCTCACCCTCTGTGGTGCGCTTTCCCACGCGCTTTCCGTTCGTTTGCTGATTTGATGTCGGGTCCTACAACCCCGGCTACGCCGTAACGTAGCTGGTTTGGGCTCTTCCCCGTTCGCTCGCCACTACTCAGGGAATCACAATTGTTTTCTCTTCCTGCGGGTACTTAGATGTTTCAGTTCTCCGCGTTTGCCCCCCGTAGGGTATCATGTCTTCAACATGATGGGTTGCCCCATTCGGACACCTTAGGATCGTCCCCTGCCAGCGGGTCCCCTAAACGTTTCGTCGCTTGCCACGTCCTTCATCGCCATCAGAAGCCTTAGGCATCCCCCAGACGCCCTTTTGCTGCGTATAC
>NZ_OCNH01000003.1 GCF_900230225.1 Spirosoma fluviale | reverse complement strand
AACGAGAAGACCAACGGCTTCGACAACTTTGTGGGCCATGTGAACCTGAGTTCGAATCAGGCTCTCCAGGAGAAACACCTGCTGCTGCCTATTCCCAAGCAGGAGTTGTTGAACAACCCCAATCTGAAAACTCAGAACCCTGGCTATCCCGGCGTTTAACGGACAAGTGACGTATGCAAGAAAGCCGATAGGGTCGTCATGACTTTATCGGCTTTCTTGCTGATGTATATGTTTTGCCACAGAGATGCACGAGAAGACACAGAGATACACAAAGAATAAATTATAAAAACTCTGTGTATCTCAGTGTCTTCTCGGTGCATCTCTGTGGCAAAAAGAAACCGGAACTCATTTTCAATCGTTTATACAGTAACTAAATACTTCACTAAACAACATGAAAGGAATTCACTTACTGGCACTCAGCCTGCTCCTGCTGGCAGGTTGTGCTCAGGGCCAATCAAAAGACTACGCGCCCGCTAAACTCCCGACGTTGAAAGAGGGCGAAGCGGTCGCCACCTTTGCAGGGGGCTGTTTCTGGGCTCTGGATGAAGGCATGAACCAGCTCAAAGGAGTTCGGGAAGTTATTTCCGGGTATGCCGGTGGAACGGTCAAGAATCCCACCTACGAGCAGGTAGGCACTGATATGACCGGCCATGCCGAATCCGTTCAGGTTTATTACGATCCGAAGGTGATCAGCTACTCGCAACTACTCGACGCTTTCTTTGCCGGTCATGACCCCACGACGCTGAACCGCCAGGGACCTGATGTTGGTCGTGATTACCGATCCGTAGCGTTTTACCGGACACCCGCCGAAAAAGCCGAGATTCTGGCAGCCATCAAGCGAACCAACGAATCGAAGCACTACGCCAATCCGGTTGTTACAGAGGTGACACCTATCACGGTGTTCTACCCGGCAGAAAACTACCATCAGAATTATTTTGCACTGCATCCCGACCAGCCCTACATTCAGCGGGTCTCTTTGCCCAAAGTTGAGAAACTCCGGAAAGCCATGGCCGGACACCTTAAAAACAATACGTCGTTAACCATGAACAACTAATTGGTGGCTTCTTGGGCTCAATAGAGCCTCAGTAATAGATAATAGATTGTTGAAAATAGCCGGGCTAAACCGGCTATTTTTGTAATATGAATACAACAGCATCGCTCAACAAACCAAATCGAAATTTATTCATTCAAAACCTGCTGACGTTCTTCCTGAACCGGCAGGCACTCGCCGTTGGACTGGTCTTTGCTTCCGATAGTATTTTGTTTGGCAGTTGGGTTTCCCACATTCCATTTGTCAAAGCGAAGCTGCATCTTTCCGACGCCGAACTGGGACTGACGCTGTTTGCCATGCCAATTGGTCTGCTGGTTATGAACCCATTAACAGGCTGGATCATTGCCCGGCTGGGCGAAGCGCGATCCTGCTTCTGGTCGGCGGTGGGCTTAACATTAGCCGTTTGCATTCCGCTTAACGCTCCCAATCCAATTGTGCTTTGCCTCGGTTTATTCCTGATGGGGTTGAATGCCGCCCTCATCAACGTAGCCATGAATACCACCGCTACCAACCTGGAACGGGCACGGGGTATCGTCATCATGTCGTCGTGCCACGGCATGTGGAGTCTGGGTGGATTATTTGGCTCCGGTATTGCAGGGGCCGTTATTGCCCTGCATGTTTCGCCACCGGTGCATATTGCTGTTATGGCGGGTTTAATACTGATAATGACGTTTATCCTGCAACCAATTCTGGCAAAAATCCCGTCGAGCAGCCGTACTGAAACGGGCGAGAAAGCCGGTTCGTCATTCGTCCGGCCTAATGTGGACTTATTACTGATGATTTTGATTGGTTTGTCCTTAGCCATGGGCGAAGGTGCCGCTTTTGACTGGAGTGCCGTTTATTTGCGCGAAACCCTGGGTGCCAGCAGCCAGATTGCTGCGCTGGGTTTTGGCGCGTTCTCGCTTACGATGACAGGTTTCCGTTTTCTGGGCGATGCGATTATCCCCAAAATTGGAGCAAAACGCTGGTTACAGATCGGGGGAGTCATTGGGGCAGTAGGCCTCTTGTTTGCCATTGCGCTTCCCTTCCCGGCAACGGCGCTTATTGGCTTTGCCGTGCTGGGAGCAGGCTGCTCGTTGGGCGCACCGGTGCTGTACGCGGCCTCCATGCGGGTTGAGGGAATTCCACCCGCTGCTGGACTGGCTACATTTGCTACGTTTAGCTTTATTGGTTTTTTGGCCGGTCCGCCCATCATCGGCTTCGTTGCCGAAGCCTTTGGGCTGGTGTATGGGTTAGGCTTTGTAGCCGTTATGCTACTTATCTCGGCTGGTCTGGCCAAACTGGTCAAGCTTTTTTAAAGAGCCCTTCAATACCCTTAATCTATCAAGCCTTAATTGGCTGACACCGCCTTTAATCCAACCACTGAACCGATCAAAAGCGTAATGAAAAATAACCGCCAGAAATCGTTTGGCTCACGAAAAAATACCATACCGACTACAACTGTACCGGCGGCTCCAATACCAGTCCAAACGGCATACGCAGTACCCAACGGAATACTCTGTGCGGCTTTGTTAAGACAATAAAAGCTGGCTATGGCACAGATCAAAAAGCCAGTTGCCCAGCCAGGATGCCGGAAGTTATCTGACAGCTTGAGGCAGGTTGTAAAACCAACTTCAAACAAACCAGCCAGAATAAGAATAAGCCAAGCCATTTGAGCCCATAGAAAGGTTTTTCAGATACAACCTCATTGGCGGCACATGGCCTTTCTATCCGGCAAAATACGTAGTATTGTTAATATTCACTATGCAATTAGCGAATCAGGCTAAGTGATCCCTGCTGTTGACCGGGCTTTATCTTTCCCCGTTGATTGAGTTTATACGTTATACTCCAGGCGTAAACTCCGGTTTCACAAGCTTTGCCCCGATAGTATCCATTCCACTGAAACGGTTCTGTAGCCGTCTGAAAAACAATTTCACCCCAGCGGTTGAATATAGCCAGTGATGTAATGGTAATATCGCCACAGCCGTAAGCCAGGAATTGATCATTCTGACCATCTCCATTCGGGGTGAAGCTATTCGGCGCATATAGTATACAATCACAGGCTTCGTAATCGATGTAAACAGAATCCAGTGCTGTAGCACAATCATTCTGAACACTGGCCCTGTATACCCCGGAACTACTTACCGTTCGTTCGATACCCGGCACCTGATCCAGCCAGGAAAACTTCCCTTCGGCTAGGGTTGGTTTTATGGTGAACAGCTGCGCCCCGCACAAGGACTGATCCGGCCCCAGATCCAGTTGGGGAGGCCTGATGTACCGCACATAAATACTATCAGTCGCCACGCAACCGGCCTGCGTAACCTGAATGTCGTACCGCCCCTCCGCCCGAACGGTAAGCGTATTTTGCCGGGAACCATCCTGCCAGCGATACGTTGCTCCGGCTGCTGTTGGAACATTCAGGGTAAGCGTCTGTCCATTACAAATGGTTGTATCGGCTCCCAGGTCAAAATCCAGCGCGTAGTTAACGGTAATACTATCCTGAAGGGTTTTGCAATTTGTTACAGCGGTTACGGAGTATTTACCCGGTCTGGTAACGAGCAGTGTAGGTTTTGTACTACCGTCATTCCAGCGATAATAGGAAGCGCCCGGCGTAGTGGCATCGAGCAGAAGGGTACTTTTCCGACCACATAGCGTGGAATCATTACCCAGGTCAAGCTTAATGGGAACCAGCGAAATATCGTCGACGAACAGATAATAAAACCCAAGAAACTGGGGTGTTTTGGTAAAACTGCCAATGGTAACATATTGCTCGCCACCTTTGGCAGTCAGGAAACCGGCTATGCGCTGCCACTGTAGCCTGGTAATACTGGACTGGGGGGCGTTGTCCAGAATTTGCGGCTGCACAACCAGTCGATCCGTTGAGGCCGGGTTGGTAACCGGGTCAGCCGAAAAGTAAGCACCGAGCGTTTCAGTCTGGTATTTAGTTGGTGTATCTGTAACCACATACATCTCGAAGTAATAACACTCATTGGCGTTCAGTGGCTTCGTAAGGCGTACTCCCAGGTATTCTGCCCATCCCTGGTCAAAAAACAATCGCCCTGCTCCCTGACCGGACCGGGGCGGCAACAACATTTGGCCCGTCTGAAAACAGGTATGGTAAAAATCGGGAGTGGCGCGGTTCGGGTTATACCAGGGTGTAGCTTCGGCCAGCAGGTTATCCTGCCAAGGGCAATTACGGTAGGTTTCAAAGCTCCCATTGGGAATAAGATTTTGTGCCGTTGCTATTCCGGACAGAAACACGGCAAGCCAAATCAACAGGCAACTGTATCCTCTACACAGCTTTTCCAATAGCTACATTGACTAAATTCGGTTATGATAACTGCCAAATAAAGAGCGTCTAATTTACAATTTTTTATTGTCTTGGTACAGTTCGGCAGACTATTACTGATCGCTATAAACATCAATAAAAAACCCTTAGCTTTTTTACAAAGGCTAAGGGTCTTGATTTACAAAAATGAGCGCCTGCAACAGGCATTTTTGGCTGGTACCGAACCGGGTAAAACCCAGTTCGGCAGGAGGAAGGTAAATTAATGACATCATGAAGATACAAAACTTCTCCTGCAGTGCTCCAGAATAGTTGTAAGTACCCAAAAATGGTATGCGGAAACCCACATTTTGCATGTGAGTAAGTTTGGCTTATCGTCAATTAGAATCTGGTGGCTACCCAGACCTTACCTCCTGTTTCATCCATCAGTAATGATTGAATCTCTGTAAGAAATCTTCCTTGTAGCTTCTGCTCAATGGCAACAACTGCGTACCGATACTCAGCTCTGTATCATTGAAAGAGTCTACTTTATGAATATTAACTGCGTAGGATCGGTGGATGCGCACCAAAGACGGTAAATTCATTCGTTCCAGAATTCCGCTTAATGTCAAACGAATTACGTACTTCCGATTACTCGTAACCAGTGTTGTATAAACGTTATCGGCCTCCAGATACAGTAAGTCGTCCACGTTGATTTTAACAAACTGGTAGTTCTGCTTTACAAATAAATGGTCGTTGATTTGCAGGATTGTTTCCCGGTCGCGCGTACCTTTTTCGAGCGGAGTTACGGCCGCAGAAACGGGTTTGCTTCGCTGATTAAAATTATGAATGGCCAATTCAATAGCGGTTCTCAGGCTTGCCAGTTGATACGGTTTATTCACATAGGCCGCCGGATAGGTCTGCTTGGCTCTCTCCAGGGTTTCGCGGTCCGTGAGGGCAGTCAGGTAAATGACTGGAATAGGGCGTTCGGCAGTCAACCGCCGAACCGTTTCAATGCCGTCCCAATCACCTTTTATGGTAATGTCACAGAGGAGTAAATCAACTCGCTGTCGCTGGTATAAGTCAAGTGCTTTACGGCCATTATTCGCAATACCCACTATGAAATAGCCGTCTGCTTCCAGACTGTCACTCAACTCCATAGCTAAAATACCTTCATCTTCAACCAGTAGAATATGTATGCGCTCGTCACTAATCATTAAAGGTGGCGTTTTACAACTTTCTAAAATTTGGAGTGGATGTAAGCATTCATCCCTTAATATAAAAACAATTCCCCGAATCCTCGTCTGCTAACCCGTTATAAGACAAAAACATGGATCCGCTCACACGTCTAACAGCAGCGTTTCGACAGACTCAAACCCGGTTGTCAGCATTCAGTCATTCCAGGAACATAACACTAGACAAATAACTCATATTGTCATTTGTTGTTAAAAAGAAGCGAAGCCTTTTTGTCCGCATCTACAAAAGGAGTAGCAGTTAGGTTTTCCGGCATTTCCCTGGCGCTGAACAATCCCTGTCAGGCTGCCAGCCGGGTCTGCGGTATGTGTAATCGGAATAGAGTTCCGTTCTGGGATAGAAGCTCAAAGTTGCCTTCCAGTTGTTCGGTAAGTGAGGTGACCAGGCGTCGACCAAATGATTTTCGGCTAGCCGATTTCTGCCAGTCATCCGCTTTTATACCGGGGCCGTTGTCCTGCACCTCCAGGGTAATGCCCGGTTGTAAAGAGCCATCGGCATAATCGAGTTTAATCCGTAACAAAGGGCGTTCCTGATGGATAAAGGCATATTTAAACGAGTTCGTAATCAACTCGTTGACAATTAACCCCAAAGGCATCGCTACATCAACGTCCAGTTCCTCTAGAACAACATCTACCTGTAAGTCGAAGTTTGACGATTCATACCCATACGCCTGCATCAGGCTCTCGGCCAGATCCGTTAGGTACTCCCGTATGTTCACAATAGTTACCCGATCTGACTGGTATAATCGCTGGTGTATCAAGGACATAGCCTGCACTCGCTGCTGTCCTTTTCGCAGCGCCTGAACGGCTTTTTCATCGGTTAGTCCATTGGCCTGTAGGGTAAGCAAACTCGATACAATAGCTAAGTTATTTTTCACACGGTGGTGTAATTCTTTCATCAGCGTACGCAGCTGATCGGACTGACTAATGAGCTGGTAACTGTTATTGGTAATGATTTCGTTCTGAGCAGACAGGCGTACGTTAGCCCGACGAAGCGCCCAGTACTGACCAATCGAAATGCTAAGCAACAGCACCAGTAAACCCAGTCCGCCGGCCATATAATGCATTTGTTGGCTAGCCTGATGGTTTTGCTGATCAAGTGCCGCAATCTGATTGATTCGCCTTTGCGTCTCGTATTTAGTCTGAACTTCAGCAATGGCCCGCGTTTTTTCAACATCAGCGGCCGCCTGAATCTGAGCGATTCTACGACTTTCTTCTGCTTGAATGGCCGCTATTTCTTTAGCCTTGACCGATTCAATCCGGGCAATTTCTTTGGTTTTTGCCAGAGCCAGATTAGCCTGAATAGTAGCCAGTTCATTTGCTTTTTGTACCACAAACTGCCCTTCCAGACGCGCCACCGTACGAGTCTTGTCGAGATTCATCAGCGAATCTTCAATTCGTTTATGCTGTACGGCATAATGGTAGGCTTTATCATATTTGCCCCTGCTGGCATACATCTGCGACATCATCTTGTACACAGACCGGGTTAGAGGAGCATCTTTACTCTGCTCGACCAGCTTTATTGCTTTTTCACCGTAAAATTCAGCTTTGTCAGATTTTTTCAATGCCTGATAAGCAGTCGATAAGTTTCGGTAATTATGTACCAGGCTGGTTGTTCTGTCCAGTTCAAGATTGATGGCCAGTGCTTTGTTAAGATACCCGATAGCTTCTTCATACCGGCCCTGCACGGACGAGTTTTTACCCAGATTATTATAAATAACCCGGTAAGCCTCCGGCTTGGAATGGATAGCATCGTTGATGGCTATTGCCTTCAGAAAGCATTCTCTACCCCGTTCAAACTCGTTCAGGTCTTCGTAAATGATGCCGAGATTCACATAATTATCGGCCAGATTACGACTCGCCTTAATGTTTTGATTAATGGTGATGGCCTGCTGAATGTAGAATATACCTTTTTCGAGATGCGTACGCACCCGCTGATTTTCGCCCATAGTTTTATAGAGCAGTCCCATTGTATGGTAAACTCGGGCAACCGAACCGGGCTTATGGCTACGGGTAAAATAGTTTATAGCCGACTGTGCATTTAGTAAAGACTCGTCGAACAGGCCCTGATGCAGACGAATAGTAGAAATAAGCAGATGATAATCGCCTAAACCAACGATATTATTTGTGCGCTTACAGAGCACCAGCATAGGCTTTAAGTAATAATTGGCCGAATCGAGTTGACTTTGTTTGAAGAAGGCGTTCGCAATACCATAATACGTATTCACCTGGGTGGTGTCGGGCAGTTTGTGATGCAACGTTATTTTCAAACTATCAATTAATGGACGTTGTGCCTGCGCAGAAAGAGGTGTAATGATCTCCAGAATAACAAGAAGACCACACAAAGCCCAAGAATGACTTTTCATGATTATTGAGCGTACCATTTTGAACAAAGAGATGTTTTTTCGATAGCTTGACTAATAAAAGGAAAGATACAATAAAATTTAAGTTCAATATAAGATCACTATCGTTTACGTTTAGAAAGAATATTTATACGTTTCATTTTAGCTTCACAGCAACTTATAAAAAAAGGTTGCCTTCTCTTTCCGGATTGTCACTTACTCACCGCTATATATTATCGCTTTGCGTTTAATTCATTGAAATCGGCCCAACGCTTGATCCGTAGGTTGATGAAGCGCGTTAGATACAACTCGTTCAGGAACGTATTTGACCAGTCATCAAAACGCTGCATCTGAACACCCAGATAGAAGAAATAGACACTAAGCCCCAACATTGGCAGTAGCCTCTTTTCTTCATCACTCAGCGCAGTTATTGATTCATAACCAGCCAGAAAACTATCTTTCTTTTGGCGAAATTCATTCACATCCGCTTCGGTACTGTGAATTTGAAGAATGTAATAGGCAAGATCCAGACAGAGCATTCCGTTGCCGCAGAAGTCAAAATCGAACAGGGTAATCTGTTCATCCCGATCAATATTCAGGTTATCGAACCAGATATCCAGGTGTACCGTCCCCCTTCTCGTCTTCGTAGTGTCGATCCCGGCAAACTCACGCAGAAGATACTGCTGTGTTTCCAGCATAAATTTCATTTCATCCGTTTCAGGCGATAGAAACAGCGGTAATTGAGCCAGTGAATCGACCAGCAACCGCTGTGGTGTGTACGTTACCCGGTTTTGTGTAAGGTTGTGCGTAAGCTGGTGGAAACGGGCCATGATCTGCCCCAGCTTGTAGTGCAGATCAGCCGAAAAAGTGAGCAGTTTCTCCCCTTGGGCAAACGAAAACAGAACGCCAAATCGGGTGCCTTCCGGTGCATTCAGCGTCTGAATATACCTGCCCTGAACATCAGTCAGCGGATACGATACCGGAATACCATTCTGGTTGAGCAGGGTCAGCAGTTTAAGCTCTTCGTTGATTTCAACTTCGGTCCGCCAGTTCAGACTGTAGAGCCTGAAAATAGCTTTGGTCGAACCGTCGGTTACCAGATAGGAATGATTAACACCGGCTTTTAACAGTTTACAGGTCGTAGTCGGTAACAGGCCGTACGATTTTTGTAGAAACTGAGCCAGATGAGTTTTGGATAGAATGGAGGATGTAACTGGAAAGGTGAGCATGGGAGCTGGTAAGGTTGCGCAAAAGTAGTATAGGACTGTAGACGATGTCTGAAGTTATTCGCGCAACATCAAAAAAATCAGTCAATTACTTGACTTTAATTTTTTCTACTCTACATTTGTAGAACAGCCTCTATATTTATAGAAATGAAACTATCTGCTGCCGAAGAAACCCTGATGCAACACCTGTGGAAGCGGGAGAAAGCCTTCATGAAAGACTTGCTTGATGATTATGACGATCCCAAACCCGCTGTTACAACAGTGGCCACATTACTTAAACGGGTTATTGATAAAGGATTTGTCAGCTATCGGGAGTATGGGAATTCGAGAGAGTATTATCCGCTGATTGCCCATAACGATTATTTCTCCACGCATGTAAATGGGCTCATTAAGAATTTCTTCAATAATTCGGCCGCCCAGTTTGCTTCATTCTTTACCACCGAAACACATTTATCAGCGTCTGAATTGGAAGCACTTAAGACTATTATCGATCAGGAAATTCAAAAACGAAAATCATGATACTTTATATGCTTAAATCCGGCCTTTGCCTGTTGATCCTGTTTGGGTTTTATAAGCTTCTGCTGGAAGACGAAAAACTACACCAGTTCAACCGGTTTTACCTGTTGTTCAGCCTCGTATTTTCGTTGGTTATCCCCTTGCTGACGATCAATATTCGATCTGAGCAGATTCCTGTTTTTGAACCGCAGCCTAACTATCAGCCTGACCGCATTCTAACCGATCTAGTTGACCCGAAAACTTCACCGGTTCAACCTGCATTCGACTTTTCAGCTGTTGCTGGCCTTGTTTACTGGCTTATTACGCTGATGCTGCTCATCCGGTTTGGCCGACATCTTTTCTCACTAGCGCAACTCATCAGCCAACACCGGAATGTTAGGTACCAGGACGCTACCCTTATCCTTTTGCCTGAAAATGGCCTGCCTCATACCTTTTTACATTACCTGTTTGTCGGCAAATCAGCCTACGAGTCGCAGGCCATTGAGCCAGAATTGTTCACGCATGAACTGACACACATCCGACAAAAGCACTCCTTCGATATTCTTTTTGTGGAGTTACTCTTCTGCTTTTATTGGTTCAACCCCTTGCTTTTCCTGATCAAACGTGCCATCCGGCTCAACCATGAGTTTCTGGCCGATGCAGCGGTTATTGACCAGCATCAGCACGTTGTTCGGTATCAGCGTTTGCTGTTGAGCAAGCTAACCCTCAGCACACCCGTTTCTTTAACCAGTCAACTAACGTTTCACGCAACCAAACAACGATTTCTTATGATGACCAAACGCACATCCAGAGCCAGAGTGTTGATTGTTGGTACGCTGGCATTGAGTTTACTTGTGATACTCGTAGCTACGTTTAGCACCAAATTAGTTGCTCAAGTCCCCTCAGCTACCCCACAGAAGGCGCAAACCAAACCAGTACAGGACCCCCTTCCGGTGGATTCAGATAAATTTCAGGAGTTGTACAAAGACAAGCTGGTCAGGACTAAATCTGGTGCCCAACGGAAGTTTTCTGATCTATCTAAAAAGGAGAAGAAGAACGTTGTTCTAATAGCACCTTTCCCTCCAAGAACACCTACCGACGCTCAGTTCTCGGACTGGAAAAATCCCAAATTATTTGGCATCTGGATCGACGACAAGCGGGTGAAGAATGAGGTATTGGATAGATACAAGCCTACAGACATAGCCTCGTTTTCGGGCAGCTTCGTGCACAAGAACGCCCGCCAGCCCGAAGGCTATTTATACCAAATGGACCTGATGACCCATTCGGCCTACGAACGCTATCTGAAAGAACAAAAAGAGAAGCCGTTTTTAGTGGTGATGCAGCGATTCCCAAAGCGACAGTAACTGAGATTGAGTTCTCGCCCGGCAACTAATTAGACGGGTTAAACCGGGCCGCGTCAATGATGGACCACAGGTGTATGATCCATCCCATCAGGAAAAACCAGAGGGCACCCGCCAGCACAAATTGTAGAATGGCCATCAGCAGACGTCCCTGCAATAGCTGGCCCAAACCCGGAATGAAGAAGCTACAAAGAGCAGCAAGCACATTGCCACCCGAACCCTGACCTGCCATCGTGTTGGTTGTTTGATGTAAATATAGGGGTTCCGTAAATAAAAAAGTGTCGGGTTTGAGAACCCGACACCACAAAATACACAAATTGCTCAACCTCTACAGCCCCAACACTTTCTTGTTGAAAGCATCATCGGCACCGGTGCCCGCAAAATCATCGAAAGCGCGTTCGGTTACGCGGATGATATGGTCCGAGATAAACGGAGCCCCTTCGGCGGCACCCTGTTCGGGGTGTTTGATGGCGCACTCCCACTCCAGCACTGCCCAGCGGTCGTAGTCGTACTGAGCCAGTTTAGAGAAGATACCGGCGAAGTCAACCTGACCATCGCCCAGCGAACGGAAGCGTCCTGCCCGTTCTACCCAGCCCTGATATCCGCCGTAGACACCCTGCTTACCCGTTGGGTTAAACTCGGCATCTTTCACGTGGTAGGCAAAAATACGGTCGTGGTAGAAGTCGATGAACTGCAGGTAGTCAAGCTGTTGCAACACAAAATGGCTTGGATCGTAGTTGATACCGGCGCGGGGGTGGTTACCCACTTTTTCCAGAAACATCTCGAAGGTGATACCATCGTGCAGATCCTCGCCGGGGTGAAGCTCATACGCCACGTCGACACCGGCTTCGTCATAGGCATTCAGAATCGGTAACCAGCGGTCGGCGAGTTCTTTGAAACCCGTTTCGACCAGACCCGCCGGGCGTTGTGGCCAGGGGTACACGAATGGCCAAAGCAGCGCGCCCGAAAAAGTAGGGCTGGCGACCAGACCCAGATTCTTACTGGCCTTAGCCGTCATAATCAACTGATCGACCGCCCAGGCCTGCTGTTCTTTGGGTTTGCCCGCCAGTTCGGCCGGACCGAAACCATCGAACATAGGCCCGTAGGCCGGGTGCACAGCTACCAGTTGCCCCTGCAGGTGAGTGGCAAGTTCAGTGATCTCAACGCCAATATCCTTCAGCTTTCCTTTCAGCTCATCGCAGTAGGTAAGGCTTTCAGAAGCCTGCTTGAGGTCAATCAGACGGGAGTCCCAGGTTGGAATCTGGATACCTTTATAGCCCAGATCGGCCATGTATTTGGCAATAGTCTCAAGCGAGTTAAATGGGGCAGTATCGCCCAGAAATTGGGCAAGAAAAATGCCCGGGCCTTTCATTGTTTTCATGTATTTTCAATTTTGACTGAGTGAATGAGTGAATGATGGAATGAATTAGTAACCTGGTGTCATTAACTAATTCTATCATTCACTCATTCAACATTAGTTTATGTGTTCTTTCGAGCCTTGGAAAGTATTTTAACAATTTCAGTAGCCTCTTGCATTAAGCTTTCAAGGCGATTGAGTGGGATGATTTTGGACTCGGCCAATATTTCCATCCAAAATAGGGATTCATTAGCTTCTTCAATGGTAATACTCAGTTTTGCATAGAACTCATCCTTACTTCTTGCCCGACAAGTGGCCCGATAATTAGCGCCGGTAGATGATGCTGATCGCAGAAACTGCCTACCCAAAATTTGAGCTTCTTCAGTTTTAGGCAGAGCTTGAAACACACGAACGCTTCGTAAAACAAACTCTTTTGTCCTACGCTTGAAGTCCTCCACAAACTCTTCTTTGACCGAAAAAACGGGCCTTGCTTCCATCATTCACTCATTCAAGTATTCGCTCATTCAAAATTAAATCTCCACCCACGCCTGCTTCCGGTTGGATTCGAGGATTTTCTCGCAGATCAATAACTCGCGGTAGCCATCGGCGAAGGTTGGGTAGGTTGGGTTTTCAGGTTGTTTTCCGGCAGCAATAGCGTCGTACACTTCTTTGAACAACTGCTTTGACGTGTCGGGGAAACCTTCGTTGTGCCCGCCGGGGAAGCTGATCACCGACCGTGCTTCGGGGTGAACCAGCGAGGGGTCGCGCATGAACGATTCGTTGGCACCGTCGCGGTTACCGATCCACATTTCGTTGGGCGCTTCGGAATTCCAGGCAAACGTTTTCTTCGAACCGGCAATTTCCAGTTTCATCTGGTTCTTGCGACCCGCCGATACCTGCGATACCGTAATGACACCCCGGTTACCATTGTCGAACCGTAGCAACACGTTAGCGTGATCTTCGGTATTGATGGGGACATCGGCATAATCTTCGGGTTGCAGCATCTTGCCGGAATACGTTTCAACGGGCTTGAGCGGCTTTTTTCGAACCTTATGCACCGTATTGAAATCGGCCATAACGGCCACCGTTTTCAGACCCGTAATGTACTCAAGGCTGTCCATCAGGTGCGAGCCAATGTCGGCAATGGCGCGGGAGTCGCCGGACTTATCGGGTTCCAGACGCCAGTTGTAATCCGTGTCGTAGAAAAGCCAATCCTGTAGATACGACCCCATCACCGAATACACATCACCCAGCGTATCCTGCTCACGCATCACCTTCATCTGGCGAACCAGCGGGTAATAGCGCAGGTTGAAATGCACAGCATTGACAAGTCCCGTTTGGGCCGCTAACTCAACGAGTTCTTTGGCTTCGTGAAGATCTTTCGCCAATGGCTTTTCACACACAACGTGCTTACCGGCCAGCAGGGCGGCTTTCGACTGAGAGAAGTGGAGGAAGTTTGGGGTACAGATGTGTACCACCTTAATGTCGTCCATAGCCAGCAGTTCCTCGAACGTGCAGGATCGTTCAATCCCGAGCTGATCGGCTTTCTGACGGGCCAGTTCGGGGGTCACTTCGCAAAGCGCGAGGACGTTTGTGTTTGGAAGGCGACGCAGGGCTTCGATGTGCGCAGGCCCGATGAATCCAGTGCCAACGACACCGATGTTAATTTTTTGCATTGATTTAGGGTTAAAGGTTATGCCACAGATCGGACCGCCGAAGCGGATGCACAGAGACGCACGGAGATACACAGAGGATGTATTAAAAAATCTTTGTGTATCTCTATGTTATCTCTGCGAATCTCTGTGGAATAGTTTTATTCTACAAACTTAGTCCACTTGGTGGAATCGTCCTGGCTCGATGCGATGACCGTGTCGATAAAGGCTAATCCGCGAACACCATCTGCTGCTTTTGGGAAATCGTAAAGAGGATCTGCTTCCCGACCTTCCATATGGGCTTTTACCGCATAAGCGAAGTTACGGTACAGGTTGGCAAAGGCTTCGAAGAATCCCTCGGGGTGACCAGCTGGCAGACGCCAGTGCGCCGAGGCTGAAGCCGACAGTGTTCCCACATTGGGGCGGATGATCCGCTGGCCTTCCTGCGTTTTGTATTTTAAGGTATTGGGTTCCATCTGGTGCCATTCCAGACCACCCAGTTCACCCCAAACGTAAATTTTAAGCGAGTTTTCTTCGCCATTGGCAACCTGACTGGCATGAAGAACGCCTTTAGCTCCATTATCGAACCGTAGCAATACATTGCCATCATCGTCCAGCTGGCGACCGGGAACGAAGGCGGTCAGGTCGGCGCAGAGTTCGTCTATTTTCAAGCCGGTGACGTACTCAGCCAGGTTTTCGGCGTGGGTGCCAATGTCGCCCATACAACCGGCGGCTCCCGACCGGGCCGGGTCTGTTCGCCAGATCGCCTGTTTGTAATCGTTATGTTCTTCGTCTTTGGAGAGCCAGCCTTGCGGGTATTCAACGACAACTTTCCGAATTTTACCCAGTTTGCCATTCCGAACCATGTCGCGGGCTTCTTTCACCATCGGGTAGCCCGTGTAGTTGTGCGTCAGTCCAAACACCAGCCCCGACTTTTCGACAATTGCCGCCAGTTCTTTGGCTTCCGCCAGATTCAGCGTCATCGGTTTGTCGCACATCACATGGAACCCATTTTCGAGCGCCAGTTTGGCGGGTGGGAAGTGCATGTGATTGGGTGTAACGATAGATAAAAAATCCATTCGCTCCCCTTCCGGCAGTGCTTTTTCCTTTTCAATCATCTCCTGAAATGAGGAGTAAACCCGATCTTCGGGCAAATAGAGGGCGTGGCCGGTTGCTTTTGATTTATCAGGCGATGAACTAAAGCAGCCACAGACCAACTCGATCTCGCCATCGAAACCGGCAGCACGGCGGTGAACGGCACCAATGAAGGCATCGAGGCCTCCGCCAACCATACCCATTCGCAATTTTCTATGCATTGGTATTTGAGTTGAGTGTAAACAGGTTAGGAAAAGTAAACTACGAAGGTTGGTTTACTGTACGCATTCTACAGATTGCCGTTTTCGATTTTTGGACTGTTGATTCTGGAAACATATTTAACAGCTGCAACGCAATCTCGAAAGCGTAAAATGGACACATTAAACCATAATCCTTTTTTTTACGGCCGAAAATTAGCTGTTTTCTCTTATTTTTCGGAAAATTTGAATAAAAACGGTTCGTTAGCGGGGAGTTTGTTCTACCCGGTGCCTTTTAATTTTTAATTAAACCTATTAACCACTAAATCCCTTTATCGAAAATGAACCAAACCGTTAATCCCTCGCGGCTCTTTCTTGCCAGCTGCCTTGCGCTTATTACGACCGCTTTCTCGTTTAGCATTCGGGCGGGTATTCTGCCTCAGCTAGGCACCGAGTTTGGCCTTACTGCCGAGCAGTTAGGCTTTATCAACTCCATGTGGTTTTTGGGCTTCCCCATTTCTATGATCGTTGGCGGTTTAGTCTACAATACGGTTGGTCCAAAAATAATAATGAACGTAGCGTTCGTATGCCATACGCTGGGCATTCTGCTAACCATTTTCGCTGGTGGTTACTCAACCCTACTCATCTCGACGCTGTTTATCGGTATTGGAAATGGCTGTACAGAGGCCGCCTGTAATCCTATGATTGCCGATATGTACACGGGCACAACCATGAATAAGATGCTGAACCGCTTCCATATGTGGTTCCCCGGTGGTATCGTAGTGGGTAGCCTGATTTCGCTCGCTATGACCAAAATGGGCATGAGCTGGCAGACGCAAGTTGGCATCATCATGATTCCAACTCTAGCTTATGCTTTCCTGTTCTGGGGCCAGGCTTTCCCCAAAGCAAAGGTGGAAGGAGCCATGTCGCTCTCCGAAAACTTCAGAGCTATGATCAACCCGCTCTACATTTTCATTTTCTGCTGCATGGCGATAACGGCTATTTCAGAATTTGGCCCTCAGCAGTGGACTACCCTCATTCTGAGCAAGAGTGGAGCTGAACCTTTACTGATTTTGGCACTGGTAACGGGTCTGATGGCCGTTGGACGGTATTTTGGTGGCCCGATCATTCACAAGCTCGACCAAACGGGTGTATTGCTGGGTGGTGCTGTTTTTGCTACCATTGGCATCTATCTATTTAGCACGCAAACGGGTGCTATGGCCTACGTAGCGGCTGTATTCTTTGCCGTTGGTGTATGCTACTTCTGGCCAACCATGATTGGTTTTGTGGCCGAACGAATCCCATTAAGCGGTGCCCTGGGCATGTCGGTTGTGGGCGGTGTAGGTATGTTTTCTACCTCTATCTGGCAACCCATTATTGGTGGATGGATTGATGCTTCCCGTGTTGAAAAAGCCGCTGCGGGTCTTTCCGGCGATGCGCTGGAGTTAGCCGCCGGTCAGGCCACCCTGCTCCGAATGACGACATTCCCGATCATTTTGATTGTTGCCTTCACGCTGTTGTGGTTCTGGATGCGCAACCGTAAAGCAGGCCATGTCGATGAAAGCGTTGTACTGGAACAACCCCAATTGTAGTTTATCCATATCTATAAAAGGGCCTGGAGTCAAACGACTCCAGGCCCTTTTATATGCCTTCAACTGTTCACAAAATTCGAGAAAAACCTCTGCGCATCTCTTTTTAGCTCCGTGCATCTCTGTGTCATAATGTGAATCTCTGTGTCATAACCCTTCACTTCTTCAGCTTCTTGAAATCATCCAGCGTCCCGGTTACAGTCGAGACGAATTTACTATTACCAAAAGACGAGTTGTTCTCCTTATCGACAAGCTTACACCGAAAGTTGACCCGATAGGGTGTGTCTTTTTTGTCGAACAGCATCTTGGGTAGTACGCTCAGCGTTTTACCGGGCCGGGCCGTTACCGGAAACACAACCGGTGTAGTCGCCTGCGCTTTGATCAGAATCGGCTCTTTTTGCTCGCCGTCGGCAATCTCTTTCCCATCGATAAAAACTGTATAGTGTGCGTCCGTGATGGTGAATGGCATCCTGTTTTTGTTAGTAATGCTCACATTGGCGGCTACGTCGGTGCGTTTCAGCCCCAGCTTACCAAAGTCAATATCATTAATTTTAACCTCAGGCAGATAAAACGTCGGCATCCGCTTATCGACAGTAGTTTCAAATGTCTTCTGGCCGAGGATAGGAATATCGAGCGCAAATTTTGCCCGCATCTTGTAATTCGTGCTGTCGATATCTTTCCGGTCGAGGGTCTTCAGTACGTTTGTCAGCTTTTTATAGACCAGTTTGGCGGGTAGCACCACCAGGGTACTATCGCCCGATTTTACGTCAATTGGCTTTTTATAGGCATCGACCATTACGGGCGTGTTGGCGATGTAAAAGGTGTAATCCAGGCTGGGTGATTTGAAACCAACGGGCAATGGATTATCAATGAGCATGTACAGATTCATAGAAATGGTTTCTTCGCCGATGTCGGTAATGGCGAAGCGGGTCATTTCCAGTCGGGGTTTCAGCGTATCGTCGTAAGGCTTCCCTGCTGCTGTCCGTTCATCTTTTACGTTTCGGTACCAGACATAGGCACCAATACAGCCAATTAGTAATAGGCCCAGCGCAATCAACCATCCTTTTTTCATAGCGTATCGTTGTTTATCAAAAAGGGGTAACTTCTCCGGAAGAGGACTGTTTAAATTATGCCCGGATTGTTCCCTTGCCGTACTCGGGTTAAACTTTTCGACGCACAGCTGGTCTTATCAACAGAACTTTCCCATTAGAATACCATGCGTACTGCTTTGCTTGGCCTCTTGCTCCTGACCGCTGCCTGCCGCCGTCCATCTACACAGTTTGCCGCCATGCTTACCCCCGCCAATCAGGAGATCATAACAGATTACAGCCAATACCTGAAAGCAGGCGACGAAGTCATTGCTATGGGTAACGACCCGGCCTGGTCTCTGACACTTAACCCGTCGAAAAACATTCTTCGATTTAAAGCCCTTGACGGCGATAGCCTGACGACAACCGCGCCCGAACGCCAAACCGATCCCGATGGGACTTTTCGATACAATACCGGCGTAGAAGCCGACCGTATAACTATCTTGTTCAGACCCGATAGCTGTGTCAATAAACTATCGGGCCAGCGATTCGATTACCGGGTGGAAGTTAACTTTCGGGGCAAAAACTACGCAGGTTGCGGCTCATCCCTGCGGCAGCTTGCTTTACTGAACGACATTTGGGTACTCACCGATTTTCAGGGGACAGCTATAACCGCCAATGGCACCCGTAACGAAACGCCCCGCCTGGAGATTTCGCTGGCCGAAAACCGGGTAACAGGCACAACCGGTTGCAACCGGCTCAGTGGCCCCCTCAAGGCCGACACCCGGCAGATTTTAGTTGGCCCGTTAGTGACCACAAAAATGGCTTGCCAGGATGCGGTGAACCAATTGGAAAGTAAACTCCTGCGTGAGCTTAACACCCCACTAACCTACAGGATAGGCGATGGCAAATTGACTTTACTTCGAAATAATAAGCCGATAATGACCTTTAAAAAAGTAGATTAATGCGCTTTTAACCGATAAATTGAGCGAACGACTACACCACAGCGTTCGCTTTTTCGTTACTTTTGTTTCTCAATAAAAGTCAATCGAATCATAAAATAAGTTAACAAGCATAACTGTCACTTGCCAGTTTGCAAACCAACCTGTATAAATCCAAAACTATATGAAAAACTTACGGCTTCCCTCCCGCGCCCTGTTGCTGGCGGGTTTGCTGGCAACGGCTGTACCGGGCATAACAGCCGAGGCTCAAACGGCTGCCAAACGCACTTCGCCCGCTGTCAAGTCGGCTGAAAGTGCTGTAGCCCTTAATCGGGTGCTGGTCTTTTCAAGGACCAAAGGATACCGCCATGCGTCTATTCCCGTTGGCAAAGTGGCAATCATGAAACTGGGGCAGGAAAACGGCTTCGCAGTCGACACCACCGAAGACGCCAGCAAGTTTACCGAAGCGAATCTCAAAAAGTACAGTGCCATTATTTGGCTCAGTACAACCGGCGATGTACTGGACGATGCCCAACAGGCGGCTTTTGAGCGGTACATCCAGGCGGGTGGTGGTTATGTGGGTATCCACGCGGCTGCCGACACGGAGTATGACTGGCCCTGGTATAACAAACTAGCAGGTGCTTACTTTTTGCAGCACCCTAAACAGCAGAACGCCGAAATCGAGATTATCGACAAAAGCCACCCGTCTACCAAAATGCTACCCGATCGCTGGAAGCGCTGGGACGAGTGGTACAGCTACAAAAGCATCCAGCCCGACCTGAAAGTGCTGGGTAAGCTCGACGAGAAAACCTACGAGGGCGGTAAAAACGGCGACAATCACCCGTTTATCTGGCATCATGATTTCGATGGCGGCAAAGCGTTTTACACGGGTGGCGGCCATACCGATGAATCGTACTCAGATCCCCTGTTCCTGCAGCATATTCTGGGTGGTATCAAGTCTGTTATGGCAACCGGCCTTAAATTCGGCCAGGCGAAAACGCAGCCGTTTCCTGAAGAAAACCGTTTCGACCGTGAAGTGTTGGCCGCCAATCTGGACGAGCCAACCGAGTTAGTTGTTCTCGACAATGGCAAAGTCCTTTTTGCTGAGCGGAAAGGTGCCCTGAAACTTTACGACCCCAAGAAAAAGTCTGTAAAGTTGGTAGCTAGCTTTCCTGTATTCATCAAGTTTGAATACGGTTTGATGGGTCTAAACGTTGACCCAAACTTCAAGCAAAACAAATGGATTTACGCGTACTATTCGCCGATAACCGGTAAAACTGAAGCCGATACCGCTCAGCACCTGTCCCGCTTCGTGTATGACGATGTTCGGGATACCTTGTTGATGAACACCGAGAAAGTACTGCTGACGGTTCCCGTTAAGCGCGACGGCTGCTGCCACACGGGCGGCTCCATTGCCTGGGACCGCAAGGGTAATCTGTACCTGTCGACGGGTGATGATACCAACCCATTCAACTCCAACGGCTTCGCTCCCATCGACGAGCGTCCGGGTCGCAAAGGTTGGGATGCCCGTTTAACGTCGAGCAATACCAATGATCTGCGCGGTAAAATTATGCGTATTCATCCCGAAGCGGATGGCACGTATACCATTCCCGAAGGCAACTTATTTCCAAAAGGTACTCCAAAAACCCGTCCCGAAATTTATGTAATGGGCAACCGGAATCCCTACCGTATCTCGGTCGATCAGCGGACGGGCTTCCTATACTGGGGCGAAGTAGGTCCGGATGCGGGAGAAAACAGTCCAAAATACGGTCCTCGTGGGCATGACGAAATGAATCAGGCCCGGAAAGCAGGCTATTTTGGCTGGCCACTGTTTGTGGCCGACAACCGTCCGTACAATGTCCGTACGTTTGCGGATAGCACGACAGGGGCGCTTTTCGACCCGCAAAAGCCAATTAACAACTCGCCCAACAACACCGGTTTAACGGAGTTACCCCCAGCGCAGAAAGCCTTTATTTATTACCCCTATGCCGACTCACCGGAGTTTGGTCCTATTGTGGGTAAAGGTGGGCGGAATGCTATGGGCGGCCCAGTTTATTATTACGACGACTACGCAGAATCGTCCGTAAAATTTCCCCGTCACTACGATGGCAAATTTTTCGCTTATGACTGGATTCGCGACTGGATTCATCCGGTCACGATGCAGGAAAACGGTGATTTTGTGAAGATGGAAACCTTCATGCCTAGTACGCCTTTTTCACACGTAATCGACATGCAGTTTGCCAATGACGGTTCGCTCTACACGCTCGAATATGGGCAGAAGTGGTTTGCCGCGAATTCCGACGCCCGTCTGTCGCGTATTACCTACAACGCCGGCAACCGGAAGCCGGTAGCGATAGCCAGCGCGAATAAAACGGTTGGCTCGGCTCCCCTGACGGTGAAGTTCGACAGCAAAGGATCGATGGATTATGACGGCGATGCCCTGAAGTATTCGTGGTCGTTTGGCAATGGAATGCCCAAACAAACGACGGCCAACCCTACGGTTACGTTTAGCAAACCGGGTACCTATCCTACTACGTTGACCGTAACCGATGCTGCCGGTAATGTCGCTACTAGATCTATGGAGATTAAAGTGGGCAACGACGAGCCAAAAGTAGAAGTAGCCGTAGCCGGTAACAAAACGTTTTACTTTCCGAACAAGCCGCTTAAGTACGCCGTGAACGTTGTCGATAAGGAAGATGGAACGTTGAAGAAAGGCATCAGTCCGGACGACGTGACCATGACCATCGACTACCTCGAAGGTTTCGACAAAACGATGTTGGCGCAGGGCCACCAGGCTAATCTGGGCTTCTCGACCGGCAAACGGCTGATCGAACTGAGCGATTGCAAGGCCTGCCACGCTATCGACAAAAAGTCAATTGGACCCGCGTACATCGACGTGGCGAAGAAATACAAAGGTGTTGCCCAGATCGAAAGCAAACTGGTTCGTAAGGTAATCAACGGTGGTGGTGGTGTTTGGGGCGAACAGGCCATGAGCGCTCACCCCCAGTTGAAAGAGAGTGAAGTGGCCGACATGGTTCACTATATACTGTCTTTGGCCGACGAAAAGAAAGTAAATCGTCAGCCATTGGCCGGTGATTATGTACCGGCTCAGCAAAAGAAAGAGGGTTCTTACATCCTGACCGCCAGCTATACTGACCGTGGTAATGGGATAATTGGCCCCCTGACGGGTTCTACATCGCTGGCCCTGCGCTCTCCCTCCATGAAAGCTGTTTCGGCCGATGGGAAGCAGGATATTTTCCAGTATGATATTCCCAAGATGGGTCCGGCAGCTATTGGCACCAAGTCGGGTAGCTACTTAGTGTTCAACGACATCGACCTGACGGGTATCCAAAGCATTTCACCATCTGTCTTTTCATCGAAAGACCAGACAGCGGGTGGCAAGCTCGAAGCGAGGCTCGATTCGCCTACCGGTACGCTTTTGGGTGAAGCCGAAGTGAAGCAAGGCACACAAGGAGCAGTTAACCTGCCGTTCCGACAGCCAGTGTCCGGTGTCCACAAACTTTACCTGATATTTGTCAATCCCGAAGCCAAGCAGAAACCGCTGTTTGCCGTCGATCAGGTACAGTTCTCGACGCAGGGGATGTAAATTCAAGTTTCTGATTATAAAAAGCCCCGGCTAGCACTAGCCGGGGCTTTTTATATAAGCGACAGGGGCCGACAGGAATAGGCTTAATACCGAATTCCAGCCCAACCATACGGGCTCTGGCGGGCACTTATCCGATCTGTAATGTGCTGTTTTATAAGAGCATCATAAGCAGCATCGGTCATCTTTTTACCCTTTTGTTTGGGCAGCTTTAGGTCTTCTGGCGTGAGCGGGCGAAAGGCTACACTAACCGCTTCGATGGTTACGTCACCATCATTAACGTCCAGTTCCAGAATCAGTCCCGGCAAACCGTTCATCCGTTCAGGTCCCGCCGAAACGGGAATGTCCTGTGCGAACCAGGCCGTAATTTTCTGCTTCTTGATCGGATCTTCCGTATCGGCTCGCATACAGATATAACCAGCCACCTCTTTTATCTGATTCCCTATTTTCCAGACAGGCGCGTGCAGGGAATCATCAACGATGTACGTTTTACCCAGCATTTCGATAATGTCAGTCTTTTTGTCTTTCTCGAAATTCCGGTACAGGTAAAACTCCGATTTCCGCCACGAATACCCCCCCTCTTCTGGCTCATCACTGTTGTAGGTGTATAAACTTTCGTTGGGGCTAAAGGCCAGTTTCATCTTGATACCTTTATTATCTTCTTCCCAGTTTTTCCAGGTTTGAGTCTCCCGGTCCTTCTGTTCCTGACTTAAAAATGTCAGCCGATTGGTAATTTTCAGCCAATGTTCTTTCCGGACGTAGGTTGCCACACCTTCCGATTTCTGGGCCATCGTTACCGAACCGGTCAACAGGCACAGGAGTACGAATATATTTTTCATGGTAGAGAGTTAATTAAAATCAATAAAAGCCATCCCGCCGAACTTTACCCTGAACACCGCGCATGTTGTACGTGATACTTAGCATGAAATAGCGCGCCAGCGACTGAATACGCTCCGTACTGGTAAAATTCTGCCCGGCATACTGCGATACAACAATATTCCGGTTAAGTAGGTCATAAGCCGACAGCCGAACTTCAGCCTTCTTGGCTTTGCCAAGGATGTGGTAGATCGACGTGTTCAAAATCGGAATCTGCTGGTTGAAATTCAGTCGTTCGTTCTTGTATACCCGGTAATTGAGGGAGGTATTGACAAAAAAGCTACCCGGCAGTTGCAGGTTCAAATCACCACGAAATGAATTATTGTAGATGATTTGGTTCTGAGCCGTGTTGATCGAATAACGGGTATCAGTAATGCCAAAGTTAGCATTCGCGTAAAAAGCAATCCACTCCTTGGGCGTCAATGCCAATTGACCTCCGAACGAATAGTTCTGATTATCGGTCTCGTTCAGCACCGTATTGATACGCGTCAGGTTATGCCCGAAATTAAGTTGCGTGTTCAGGTTGAGTGTGGCCTTGGTCTTCTTGAGCGGAAAGCCAAACCCAAAATACGTACCTAAATTACGCCCTCCCGTCAGGTTTTCGGGCATGGTAGTAATAATGTTCGTTTGCGGGTCTACGGTTTGGCTATACACAATTTGATTCACGTAATAGGTGGTATAGACATTGGCAAAAAAGTTGGTAAAACTACCCGGATTGAAATAGTTGAAGTAGGCGCTGACGTTATGGTTCAACTGAGGCAGCAGATTTGGGTTTCCACGGCTCACGAATAACGGGTTACTGTTCGTAGTGACCGGTTGCAAATCCCGCGACGAGGGAATCTGAACCCCTACATCGTAGCCCGCGTAAAGTGATTTATTATTTTTCAGCGAATAATTAAGCCCGAAATTCGGGATCACCGTGGTAAAGGTTCGGCGGATGGACTGAAGCGGCTGGCCCTGGTCGCGGGCAAACTTGCCGTCAAGCTCGAACTGTTGACCAGCTATCCCCGCCGATACGTTCAGTCCTTTAAACGAATAGCGCAAACTGGTTCCCAGGCGGTTAAACAGGTAATTATTTTTGTAATACAAACTAAGCGAATCGACCCGCCGTCGGCTATCGTCGAGGTTCACCACGTCGCGGTCTACTTCATCATTTCGCAGACTGAAGTTATAAAACGTCTCCCAGGTGTACTTTTTGGCAAAGGGCTCCACATAAAGCAGGTTAGCTTTGTATTGATCACTGCGCGAGTTCGTACCCTGATCCTGATTCAATACCCGAAGCATGTCATTGACACTCGTGGCCTGGAAAAATTCATTCCGGGCTTTCAGCAACAGGTCTCCATCGTTCGAGTTGGTCTGAAAAGTGCCGCTGGCGGCTAAATTGCGCCCTTTCTTCTTGAGTTTCAGCCGATACAAAACGGTATTGGCCATGGCAAACTGGTTGGCTGCGGTATTGTTCAGGGTCTGGCTATTAGTGGTTGGCACTTCGCTATTATTGCCCGAATTGAGAAATACGCGCTGTAAGCTTAAGAGATTACTGTTGCCGTTACCAAACCGCCCGTTACTGATGACCACCAGCGTCTGCATGGAATCGAGTTGCTTTTCAAAACGAAAACTGATTCGATGGTTCGTATTCAGATTCGACTGATTACTGGTATCCGTAGTACGGAGTGACGACGTTCCTGGCAGATAGCGTTTATTTTCCCGAAGCGCATCCAGGTCAATGCGTGTCTGGTTATAATAGTAGCTGGTACTCAGTTTGGTTTTCTTGGTGTCGTAATTGTAATTGATACCACCGGCTGAGTTCTTCGAAAAGCCACGTCCTTCGCCCCCGCCTACCGGCACCGTCAAACTCTCATTGTCGTCGCCAAAATAAATGTAGCGGTTAGCTCCGCTGAACCCAAAATCGGCATTATCGTTATAGCTGAACGCATTGCTGCCTCTGAAATCCTGATAATCATTGAACGACAAGCCTTGCTGATTGGTGTTGTTACCCAGCAGTATGGCCGAGAACTGTTGCTTACTGTCGAACTTATTATACATCCCTTTCCCGTCGAACCGTGCCGACACGTTGTTGGAGGCAGGCCCAGCGCCGGCCGTTACTTTGCCAAAGCCGCCTTTTTTAAACTCTTCTTTTAGCTCCAGATTAACCGTTTTCTCTTTCTTGCCATCATTGATACCCGTCAGCTTAGCCTGTTCGGTTTTATCGTCGAAAACCTGCACTTTGGTAATGGCTTCGGCCTGGAGGTTTTTGGTAGCGGCCTTGGGATCATTCCCGAAGAAACTCTTGCCATCTACCGTTACTTTCTTCACCTCCTGCCCCTGAGCCCGGATATTGCCGTCCTGATCGACCTGCACACCGGGTAGTTTACGCAGCAGATCTTCGACAGTGGAACCGGGCGGCACTTTAAAGGAACTGGCATTATATTCGATTGTATCACCCTTTATCGTTAAGGGTGCTTTGGCCGTTCGAACGACAACTTCCATCAACTCCCGTGTAATAGGCTTTAATTTGAGTGCGCCCAGATCCATTAATGCGTCGCCGGTTGGCTGTATTACCTGGTTGTAGGGAATAAAGCCGACAAAGGAAATTTTCAGGACGTACTTACCTGACTTCAGGTTCTTAAACGAAAAAGCACCGTTATCGCCGGTGCGCGTAAAGTTGACAAGCGATGAGTCTTTAGCGTTCAGCAGCATCACCGTTGAGGAAGCAAGTGGTGCTGACGTCGTATCGACGGCTCGTCCCTGTAAGGTGAACCGAGTCGGGCTGGCCGGACTTTGTGCATAAAGTGTAGCCGCGAAAAGACACAGTACGGCCAGTAAGAAAAGGTTTTTCATAAAAGACAGGGCAAAGGTTGAACAGGTGTACCAGAAGCAAAGCTAAGCGCAATACGATCAAATGATCATTCAGTTAACGATTTTTAACTAAATTTATAGTAGCTAATTTAGCAAACGGCTAACTGTTCTGATAATGAGTCGTTTTATCATCAAAGCGTTGCACTCGTTAGTTCGTATGAGAAAAAAAGGGAGGAAATTCCACACGCGGAATCAAACAATTTAGGGAAAGGGCGAAAGTACACAGCTTATGACTCCAATACCTGCCGGATGGCGCTTGCTTTTAAAAGACATTCTTCCCATTCCTGTGCCGGGTCGGCATCATAAGTTATGGCACTGCCAACCGAAAAAGAGGCATACTTTCGTTGGGCATCGTACAGCAGCGACCGAATCACCACACTAAAATCAAAATCGCCATCAGGTGTTACAAAGCCTACCGCACCGGAATAAACCCCTCGCCTGCTGACTTCCAGCTCATCAATCAACTCCATAGCCCGAATCTTGGGAGCGCCTGTCATACTACCCATCGGAAACGCATGTCGCAGCGCATCGGCCCACGAAACACTATCCCGCAGTGTTGCCGAAACGGTAGAAATCATCTGGTACACTTGCCGAAATCCATAAATACCGAATAGTTCATCCACCTGTACAGTACCGGTCACGGCACTTCGGGCAAGGTCATTCCTGACCAGGTCGACGATCATCAGGTTTTCGGCCCGCTCTTTTTCCGACTGGATAAGTTGGTTACGCAGGGCAGCATCTTCGTCGGGCGTTTGTCCACGCCGGATGGTACCTTTGATGGGTTGGGTTATCAGGCCGCTACCCTCTTTTTTGAGAAATCGCTCGGGCGAGGCACCGATAATGTACTGATCACCAAGTTTAATAAAGTTCGAGAAAGGCATTGGCGACCGCTCATTCAATGCCCGATACGTTGCCAGCGGATTAAGGTGAATAGTCTCGGCAAAGAATTCGATGCAGTAATTCAGTTCGTACACATCACCAGCTACAATGTGCTCTTTTATTCGGCGAACGGTAGCCTCGTACTCCGCTGACGTAACACGGCCATGAACGACAACGGGCACTTTTGGGGAAACGCTTTGATGCTGAGTGCTGTCATAAGCGGCTATCTGTTTGAGCAGTTGGTCAGTATCCCCTTCTCCCCTGATAACGATGGCATTATCGGACGAAAAGTCAATTACCCATTCCGGCTCCACGAAGTAAACATCGGGCAGCTCAAGTCGGGCAGGATTCCGGCTGCTCAAGGCCTCCAGTTGGTTTTTCAGGTCGTAACCAAAATACCCAACCAGAAATGACGGCTGATCACGGTGTGCTTCTTCCAGTATTTGGAAGGCATCCCTTTCAGTCGTATCTGAAAAAGAAATGACCCGTTTCGCTCCGACGAACAGTCGGTTTGGAAACGGGTCATGAGGATAAACGGTTTCGTTATTGTTGAGAAAGGCAACAAAACCATCCGTATGTGCTTCCTGACTGATGGCCCAGGTCAAAGCCTGCCAACGCCATGTCAGCGGGTTTTCAATCGGCACCTGAACAGCTTTCATCACTAGGGATGCAACAGACGAACGTCAATGGCAATATCTTTTCCTTCGGCATTACGGCCAACGGTAAATTCGACCTCATCGTCTACCTGTAATTCATTGAAATCAGTATCAATCAGACTCGTGTAATGGAAGAACAGGTTGTTGGGCGGGTAGTTGACAAAGCCGTAACCCGTTTTCAAACTGCGAATCGTGCTGATTTTCCGACCGTCCGGATCATCAATGCCATCGGCCAGATTATAATTTGGCTCATCGGATGGCAAATAGGCCTCCTCATAGGCATCGGCCGCGCTGAGTCCGCCAAAGCTATTGCCGTTGCTGTAACTGCTGCCATTTGCCGGAACCGTTGTAAAGGTTGGCCGGGTTTGCTGCTTCACAAACAGGTTTTGAATAACCATATCGTTCCGTCGGCTACGGTCATCAATCAGCCCATGCATACCAACCGGATATGAAACCTCCTCCAATAAATCCTGTGAGGTACGGGTTACTTGTTTTTCGCCCTGCTCATTGAGGAATTCAAAATCCCAGCTGAGCACCATAATTCGGGAACCGAGCGTATTAAGTTTACGAATGAGCGGTACATAATCACCATCGGAGGTAATCAGCACGACCACATCAAATTTCTTGTACTGAGCCAGCTCAAATGCTTCGAGGGCCAGCCATACATCAATCCCTTTCTCCTGACGGTAACCCTGATACGTTTTGACCGGCAAATAATGGGTAACTACCCCCTCCGACATCAAAATATCGTCGAACAGGCGGTCATAAAACAGTTGATTACCACGCTGGTTAGCTTCGTGTGCATTTAGTCGTCCCCGGAAATAGTGGGCATCTACTATCTGGCATAAACGTTCATTTACGCCTTCCTCTTCGGCTACCTGCCGACGGATAAAAGCGTGCAACCCTGATATACTTATACGACTGCGACGTTCGTGAGAATAATTATAATAATTGCTTACGTGTAGAAAATAATTTCCGTCATAAAATACCCCGATGCGGGTTAATCTGGATGCTGTTGGCATGTTATTAACTAAGATTTAGTACGTGTATTGTTTTATAAGAAATTCTTGGAGAGAGGGTTGGTCTTTCTACTGTTTTTTGTGTGTCTATATAAACTATGTTTCCGTAATCAGTTTAACTTTATAGGTACTTGGTTAACAGAACAATGAAAAATATAGCCAAAAAGTTTACGTTAAATTTATGATATGGATATTGGTAGAAATGGTAAAAACAGCTATACAAGAACTCTAATGCAAAAGTAGTATATTTTCGTTTGTAATATGACCTGACTGTATCTTTGTGGTACTTCTCTTATCCGTATTATGCAAAAAATAGTATTTATTGACCGCGACGGGACGCTTATTGCCGAACCACAACCGGATCAACAGGTTGACTCGCTCGCTAAACTGGACTTCATTCCAAAAGCCATTTCGGCCATGCGGAAAATTGCTGAAGACACTACGTATGAGCTAGTCATGGTCACTAATCAGGATGGTCTGGGCACGGCATCTTTTCCCGAAGATACGTTTTGGCCAGCTCATAACAAAATGATGACCACGTTTGCCGGCGAAAATGTCAACTTTGCGGCCGTACATATCGATCGCCATTTCCCACGCGATAACTCATCTACGCGTAAGCCCGGTACGGGCATGTTAACGCAGTATTTTGAGGCCCCCTACGACCTCGCCAACAGCTTCGTTATTGGCGATCGTCTCACGGATGTTCAATTGGCTGTAAACCTCGGTGCTAAGGCTATTCTGTTTCTGCCGCCCAATGGTTTGGCAGCCGTACAATCTGCTGATGTAAGTGGATTAACCGAAGCCATGCAGCAGGCCATTGTTCTCCAAACCGGCGACTGGGATGAGATTTACGAATTTTTGCGTTTACCCGCCCGCACTACCGTTGTGGAGCGGAATACGAAAGAAACACAAATCCGTGTGGAATTGAACCTCGACGGGCACGGCCGGGCCGATATTCACACCGGGCTTGGCTTTTTCGACCATATGCTCGATCAGGTGGCCAAACACTCCGGTGCCGACCTCACGATTCAAGTCAAAGGCGATCTACACATCGACGAGCACCACACTATAGAAGACACGGCTTTGGCACTGGGTGAAGCGTATCGGCGTGCCCTCGGCGATAAGCGGGGGATTAGCCGCTACGGGTTCCTGCTACCAATGGATGAGGCACTGGCCCAGGTTGGCCTGGATTTTTCGGGCCGCCCGTGGCTGGTTTGGGATGCAGAATTTAAGCGGGAGAAGATCGGCGACATGCCAACCGAAATGTTTTATCATTTCTTTAAATCGTTTTCCGACACCGCTCTTTGCAACCTGAATATTAAAGTAGAAGGCGATAATGAGCACCATAAAATAGAGTCCATTTTCAAAGCATTTGCCAAAGCGATAAAAATGGCCGTTCGGCGCGATATCAACGAATTGGATAACCTTCCCAGCACGAAAGGGGTTTTATAATCGAAAACCTGTAAGGTTCTTTGAGACAGTATAGGTTTAAAATCAAAAGCCTCTGTTATTTTTGCACCGGAATTCAACTGAACATCGATATGGATTTATCAACACCTTTGACACTTCTGTTTTACGCGGTATTGCTCATCGCTGCCTTCATTACCGGGCGTTGGCTTGAGCGCAATGATCGGAAGTATTAATTCAGTGGTTAGTGCTTAGTAGATAGTGACGAGTGATGTGCATACACACAGCTCCAACCGCTAGCCACTATGTACTAACCACTAACTACAAGAAACATGCTCAGTGCCCTTACCCGTTGGTTATTTAAAGTATGGGGTTGGCGGGTAACAGGTCCTATCCCAACTGTACCAAAAGCCATTTGGGTAGTAGCCCCACATAGTACCAACTGGGACTTCCTGGTTGGTTTGGGCATCCGTCCTACCATCCATATATGGATCCAATATCTCGCTAAGAGTTCGTTATTCACCTGGTACTCAGGCTGGTTATTCCGGGCATTGGGCGGAAAACCTGTTTATCGCGACAAGTCACGCAATCTGGTCGATGCAACCGTGAATGTCTTCAATCAGAACGAGCGGCTCCACATTTGCATTGCACCGGAGGGTACACGCAGCAATGTCGACAAGCTGAAAACGGGCTTTTACTACATTGCCCTCAACGCGAATGTTCCGCTGATTCTGGTTGGCTTCGACTGGCCCCGCCGACAGGCTATTCTTAGTGAACCACTCTACATTACGGGCGATTACGAAAAAGACATGCTCCCCTTCTACGAGTTTTTCTCCCAGGTTCATGGCGTAAAAAAAGACTGGCTGACGCATTGGGAAAGAACGGGCATAATTGCGTAAGTTTTCGTTAATCCTGACTGGCTAACCTGCGTTATGCAAAATCTTAAAGTGGCGACCGCCCAGTTTGAAAATGCCAGTGGCGACAAAGCGTATAACCTTGGCATTATCGACACCCTTTCGGCCAGAGCCGCCCGGCAGGGCGCTCAGGTCATTGCTTTCCACGAATGTTCGATAACCGGCTACACCTTTGCCCGGCATTTGTCCAAAGAAGAATTACTGGACGTTGCCGAGCGGATACCCGATGGCGATAGTATTCAGCAACTTATTGAGATAGCCCGGAAAAATGATATTGTCATTCTGGCGGGGCTTTTCGAAAAAGATGAGCAGAATCAACTTTTCAAAGCGTATGTGTGCGTTGATAAAAACGGGCTGGTCGCTAAATATCGGAAACTGCATCCCTTTATTAACCCCCATTTGCTACCCGGCAACGAGTACGTCATCTTTGACCTGTACGGGTGGAAATGCGGGATGTTGATCTGTTACGACAATAACGTCATTGAAAATGTGCGCGCTACAGCTTTGCTGGGAGCCGACATTATTTTCATGCCGCACGTTACCATGTTAACGCCTTCGACCCGACCGGGAGCCGGTTTTGCCGATCCGGCTCTATGGTATAATCGACATAACGACCCAACGTCGGTACGGCTGGAATTTGACGGTATGAAAGGGCGGGCCTGGCTCATGAAGTGGCTTCCGGCACGGGCTTACGACAATGGAATTTACGCCGTTTTTGCCAATCCCATTGGTATGGACGACGACCAGCTGAAAAACGGCTGCTCCATGATTCTTGACCCATTTGGCGATATACTGGCCGAATGCCGCGAACTAGGTGACGATATTGCCGTGGCGACCCTTACTCCCGAAAAGCTGGAGCAAGCAGGCGGCTACCGATACCGAAAAGCACGGCGACCAGACCTATACCGGGATATTATCAGTCAGGAGCATAAGCCCGAGCAAAAGGTAGTATGGCTACACACCGACGATAGTCCGCCAGCCTAGTTAGTCAATGACTTTTCTTTAGTCAACTCGTCTACCATAAGCCGTCCTGCTCGCTGGGATGCGCCTGCCCCACCCATCTTCTTCTGTACCTCGGCATAGCCAGCCAACTGGGCATCGCGCCCGGATTCACCGGGTAGAATACGCCGTAGTTCATCACCGATACGCTTGGGTGTCAGGTCATTCTGAATCAACTCTTTAACAACTTCACGGTCGGCAATGAGATTGACAAGGGATATAAACGGAACTGCAATCAGGTTTTTGGCTATAGCGTAGCTTATGCCCGTTGTTTTGTAGCAAACGACCTGTGGTATGTTCAACAGGGCCGTTTCGAGGGTGGCGGTGCCCGATGTGACGAGTGCAGCGGTGGCTATATGCAGTAAATCATAGGCCGCGTCATCCACACAAATCACGTGTGGAAAATCAGCCAGCAAGCATTTGTACAGACTCTCCGGCAAATTACTCACGGTACCCAGCACAAACTGATAATTCGGAAACTGGCGGGTTGTCTCCAGCATGGCGGGCAGAATTGAGGTAATTTCCTGATGCCGACTTCCGGGCAGTAAGGCAATAACAGGGCGGTCTGTTATGCCCTTTTCTTTACGGAATACCGGATCGGGCTTAAAGTCGGCGAGGGCGTCGAGGAGTGGATTGCCTACGTACTCGACTTTGTAATCGTACTTAGCGAAGAATTCGGTTTCAAAGGGCAGGATTGTAAACAGCTTATCTACAGTCGCCTTGATCTTAAGCGCTCGCCGTTGATTCCAGGCCCATACTTTTGGCGATATGTAATAAAACACCCGAATACCATGTTTTTTGGCAAACCGGGCCATGCGTAGATTGAAACCTGCGTAATCAATCAGAATCAGCACATCAGGGCGATTGGCCAGTAAATCGGCCTGACATTCGCGCATGATCCGGCGAATGGTACCCAGATTTTTTACCACCTCCAGAAACCCCATAAAGGCCATTTCCCGGTAATGCCGCACCAGAACCGCACCGGCGGCTTCCATCTGCTCACCGCCATACGCCCGGAAGGTAGGTTTAGACGAGGTATCGTACTGGCGAATCGCCTTGATCAGGTTGGCCCCGTGTAAATCGCCGGAGCGTTCGCCCGCAATTAAATAATAGTTCATGTATGTAGATGTAGAGACGCAATACCTTGCGTCTTCTGGCACCGGATGGTACTGGCTAACGCATACCAGACGCAATACCTTGCGTCTTCTGGCACCGGATGGTACTGGCTAACGCATATCAGACGCAAGGTATTGCGTCTCTATACACCGGGTGGTATTGGCTAACGCATATCAGACGCAAGGGATTGCGTCTCTACACACCGGATGGTATTGGCTGACGCATATCAGACGCAAGGTATTGCGTCTCTACACAGGTTCATTCCCCAAAATAATCCACAAAGTTTTTCGGGGTTTCATAGAGCCGGAGTTGGTGCAAATGGGCATCCGTAACGGGTTCGAGCGCCCGTTCGAGAATCTTCCAGATCTCCATGATGAAGATTTCGCAGCTGGCCATTTTACCCTGCATGAAATCGACATCGAGGTTCAGGTTTTTGTGATCTACTTTTTCGATCACCTCCCGCCGAACAATATCGCCCAACAACTTCAAATCAATGACAAACCCGGTATCAGGGTCAGGTTCACCCTTCACGGTCACGATTAATTCAAAATTGTGCCCATGCCAGTTGATGTTTGCACAGGGGCCAAATACTTCCTTATTACGCTCTTCTGACCAGGCTGGATTGTAGAGCCGGTGAGCCGCGTTGAAATGCTCAATTCTATTGATATATACCATTTTTCTGGTTTAGATGGGGCGGTTGCCAGAAACGCCAATTTGAAAAATAAGCCACAAAGGTACGAACACTTCCGGCTTGATAAAAGGACTAACCCTGCCAACTAAGAAGTTACCAGGCAACTTCCCCTAACTAAGAAAAATACAATTTAATCAGGAAATTCGCTATTCATTTGTCCATCTAAAAACGCGTATCTTTACACCCTCTTTTGCTTCATTTACGCTGATACCTACCCTATTATCACCACGAACACGTTTACGCCTACCACTTTATGATTATTGTTACGGGAGCCGCCGGTTTTATTGGAAGCTGTTTGATCAGCAAGCTGAATCAGGAAAATTTCAATTTCATTATTGCCGTCGATGATTTCTCACACCCTGATAAAGAAGCCAACTTAGCGGGAAAGCGGATTCAGGAACGAGTTGATCGGGAAGACTTTTTTGATTGGCTCGACCAGAATTATCACGAGGTAGAGTTCCTGTTCCATATTGGTGCCCGTACCGATACAACAGAGTTCGATCGGCAAATATTTGAGCATTTGAACGTCGACTACTCCAAGCAAATCTGGAATCGCTGTATTCAATACCAGATACCCCTCGTTTACGCTTCCTCAGCAGCAACGTATGGCCTCGGTGAATTAGGCTATGACGACAACGAATCCCTGATTCCCCAGCTAAAGCCGTTAAACCCTTATGGAGACTCAAAAAACGAGTTCGACATCTGGGCATTAGAGCAGGAGCGTAAACCGTTTTTCTGGGCTGGGCTGAAATTCTTTAACGTGTATGGCCCCAATGAATACCATAAGGGCCGGATGGCATCTGTGATTTTTCACACGTTCAAGCAAATCAAGGCGTCAGGCAGCATGAAGTTATTCCGGTCACACAACCCCGACTTTGCCGATGGTGAGCAAATGCGGGACTTCGTGTATGTGAAAGACGTAGTCGAAGTGTGCTCGTTTCTGATGCACCACCGGCGAAACTCGGGCATTTATAACCTCGGCAGTGGCAAGGCGCGAACCTTCCTCGACTTAGCCAAAAACACCTTCTCCGCCCTCGACCTCGAACCCGAAATAAGCTTCGTCGATACGCCCATCGATATTCGGGACAAATATCAATATTTCACGCAGGCCAACATGGCCAAACTTCGCTCCATTGGGTATGATCGTCCGTTTTCATCGCTGGAGGAGGGCATCGCGGACTATGTCAAGAACTATTTGAGCAAAGACGCGTATTTATAGTCTCTTGGTAGTCACGAGACCGTAACAGCTACCATTTCTTGAATATAAAAAACACGGCAATTACGATAAAGACAAAGCCAACCAGGTGATTCCAGGCCAGTTTGTCCGTTTTGAATACGTAGACCGTAATAATGGTAAAGACCGTAAGCGATACGGCTTCCTGAATGGTTTTTAGCTGAAAAAGAGAGAAAGGCCCACCTGTTTCATCCGACCCAATACGGTTGGCAGGCACCTGGAAAATGTATTCAAAAAAAGCCAGCCCCCAACTTAGCATGATGATCCCGAACAGGGATAGTTTAGCCAGCATGGGATACTGTTTTAGCTGAAGGTGGCCATACCAGGCCAGCGTCATGAACACATTCGATAACGTTAATAATAGTACGCAGTAAAGCCCTTTCATGGAGTAAATGGAGTGATTTGTATTAGATAACCTGATGGCTGGCTCCCGTCAGGTTCAGTTCACTAACGAATGTAAACGACTGCCAGTTAAGGTGTAACTTTCCGCCAAGCAACATTGTTAGCCGGTGGCTAATCCAAAGCCCCAGACCATGTCCTTCTTTCAGCGGATCAGCCTGAAAGTAAGGTTGCAGCAGATCAAGCGTTGGGCCACTCTCCCGAACAGTCTGGTTCTGAACCCGAATTACCCAGTTAGTTGAGTACCTTGCCTGGATCAAAACAGAGCTACCCGCTACTGCGTACTTAATTGCATTTTCTACCAGGTTCAGCACAATGTGTTCCAACTTAACTGCATCTGTCAATACGGTTTCCATAGTAGATTCGGGCAGATCGAGCTGGATAGTCACTTCATATTCGTTCGTTAGGCCAGCCAGTTGATCTACGCATTTTATAACAAGCTGCGCGACATCTACCTCGCTGAGTTTGAGTGTCCGGGCAGCATCTTCCGGACGGCTCAGGGTCAAAAACTCATCCAGCAACCGCGCCAATCGGCTTACTTCGTCCAGTTGACTGGTCAGGAATGGCTTTATGGGTTCGCCAATTCGGTCGTTACCAAGGGTTACTTCAAGGCCGGTCTTCATGATGGTTAGTGGTGTGCGCAACTCATGCGCGGCTGCCCCGAAAAAATTACGCTGTAAGTCAACATTTTCCCGAATCCGCCCCAGCATTTGGTTGAGCGTATCGGTCAGTTGATACAATTCATCCTTCGATTTGGGAAGGGCAATCCGGCTGCTATCCGTAGCATTACTAATGGTATTTGCCTGATCGACGATCGACTGAATGGGCCTCAGGAGCCAACCCGCCACGCCATATCCCCCAATAAAGGCCAGTCCCAAACTCAGCAGCCACCCAATGCCAAATACCAGCCGAAGCTGGTTTATATCCTGCCGTAAATTCATGTCGGGCACCGCCAGTGTTAACATGATACGGCCATCGGGAGCCTGCTCTGTATTGATCTGGCTGGTTAGCGCCCGATAAGAGTAATGAGGAGAATGAGCACGCCGACGATGACCCAGACCGGCTTTATCCGGAAAGCCGGGACTTCTGAAGAGTTCACGAGTTTGCCCGTATCCATAGTAAACTACCTGCATACGCTCCCGTTCGGTGGGGAGGGGCAATATAACCGGGTCGACACTAACCTGCGACAGCAGCCAGTCGGCCCGCGTCTGGGTTGTCCGGTCGAAGGCAATTTGCAGGCTCTTTTCGGCATGATCGAGCATGAGCCAGCCCGTAAACAGACTCACGGCGGCAAACACCGCTGTTACGGCCAATACGATGCGGCTACGCAGGCTCATGACGTTTTAAGCCGATACCCCCGGCCAATAAGCGTTTCAATCAAGCCGGGTGTACCGGTCGTATCGAGTTTCTTCCGCAGTTGGTAAATATGAACCTCAATAACATTACTGCCCATGTCGAAATCCATCGCCCACACTTTTTCAGCTATTTCATTTTTCGTAACAAGCTGCCCCGCCCGACGCATCAGGAGTTCGAGCAAGGCGAACTCCCGATTTGTCAGGTCCAGAATTTTCTTGTTTTTCAGCACCTCGTGCGAAACGAGCCGCATTTCGAGATCGGCTACCCGCAGCACGACGTTATCGCCCGTGGTACTCCGACGTTGCAGCACCCGAATACGGGCTAGCAGCTCATTGAAATCGAACGGTTTTCGCAGGTAATCGACCGCGCCCAGGTCAAGCCCCTGCACCACTTTTTCGGGATCACTCAGTGCCGACAGGATCATTACGGGAACGGTCAGCCCAAACGCCCGCAGGTTCTGTAGCACGTCAAACCCCGTTTGGCCGGGAAGCATCAGATCGAGCAGCACCAGGTCATACAACCCGCCCGCAATATGATCGAGCCCTTCGGAGCCGGAGTGCGTCAAATCGGCTACGTGGCCGTGCTGCTCCAGCCCCTGTTTGATAAACCGGGCCAGTTTACGCTCATCTTCGATAACCAGGATTTTCACAAAGACAATGAGTGAATGACAGACTGAGTGAATGAATGGCAGAATGATGCCTGTCAACTAGTAGTTCATTCTGCCATTCACTCAGTCAAAATTAATTACCGTACCAGATATTGCTGCCCGTTAATGGTCAAAACAGAAGCGCGCAGAACATTTACTTTTTCCAGCTGTACCTGCCCGTCCCGAACTTGTTTTGGATAACCCTGCACCGTGATCGCGCTGCCTTTTTTTGCCAGATCTGTCAGCTGATAGGCCACATGCGCCGGAATACTGACGACCGTTTTGTTATCGAGAACCAAGGCATTGACCCGTCCACCCCGGCCGATCCGATAATCGGCTATCTTACCGGTTACCGTTGTCAACGTTGGGGGTGCAGGTGGTGTAGCCAAACGAACGGGCGGTGAATCGTCCACGGTTACCTTTCCGGCGGTCAGGCTATTCATACGAAAAAGACTTTCCCCATTTGGGGTTTTGTCGGTGTAGCCTGTAACACTGACCGTACTGCCAGCCTTAACGGCTTTTTGCACCTGCCCACCCAAATGGGGGGGAAACTTAACTGTTGTCGTTGATCCTGAACCGGTATTAAGGGTAAATCCATCTAAAATGGCGTCGTCATTGCCAACCAATTGGCCAACGGTACCCGAAACGGTCGTCAATGATGTTAGGCCCTCAAAACGGTGATTTCGACCGGGGCCTTGTCCATTCGCCCGAGCACCGCGATCGGCATCAGGTCTGCCGTGCTTCCGGCCGGGACCTCCCCTTTCGGGTAGATCGCGACCCGGTCCTTTCATTGACACAGCCGGATCACCGGGTAGAGGGCCGGGGCCTTCGGGTCTCTGTGCGTGTGCCCGTGGCGAGGCTAAGGTTGATACGAAGAGCGCAATAGCGATTAATTTTGTCTGAGTTGCCATAAGTAAATGTTGTTTACTGTTGATTACAGAAGCAAAACTAGAACCACCACTTAAGCCCTATCTGAAGTGGACATTAATTTTTCTTCATACTGGGCTTTACTCCCAGATAACTTCAATCACTTCCGTTTTCAGATCAACAGTTGTCTGCTTTTCATCTGCCGATCGACGCAGGACGAGCTTACCCTCACTCACTTTGGCCGCTTCCTGCTGCAACACATGTGTGGCATCTTTTTTATGAAAGACCGACACAGCTAAGTCCTTGGTTGTAACGGGCAGGGTCATGGTTTTTCCTGTACCTTTTACTGACCGCGCAACAGTGGGCAACTCCTGATTACGCAGCAAGGCCAGCGCCCGAGACGCCTGCGGGACGCCATAACCAACGTAATTATTCCCGTAAGGGTATAAATGAGCCGATTTTTCAATAATGGCCATTACCTCTTTATTGGTCAGTTTGGGATTAGCCTGCATGATACAAGCCGCAAACCCGGTAATCACCGGCGCTGACAATGAGGTTCCGTAAAGTGAAAAACAAGATACATTAGGTTTCAGATACGCCAGACTTTCCGGGCCAATACTACTGTATCCGATGCGGTTCCAGAGCCGTGAGTTCGTAGCCCCGATGGCCAGTACGCCCTGCGCATCAGCCGGTGTGCTGATGATGCGCCAAGAGCGGTCTTCCCCTTCATTTCCTGCCGACACAATGATCAACATCCCCTTCTTATCGGCGGCAATCTGAGCGGCCCTACTGATAAGGCTGGTATGCCCATCCATCTGGCCGGGCTCGTAATTATCTTTGGGGTTACTCATTCCCTTGGCATACCCAAGCGATGTATTGATAAGCCGTACCCCGAGGCTGTCCATCCATTCCATGGCGGCCACCCAATTATCTTCTTCACCCCGATATTCGCGGTTTCCCTGATCGGTACGGGCCAGGTAAAACGTAGCATCGGTAGCCAGACCGAACTGGATATTTTCGACCGGGTCACTGCCCGCTATCGCTGCCAGCACTTCGGTTCCATGAAAATCGGCATTGGATTCCAGGGTGCGAAATAACTCATTGCGTGTCTTCGGTGCATTCACATAATCCCGAACTCGTTTCACGCCATCGCGGGCAAACACATGCTTGAGTGCATTGGCAGAGTCGGCACCAAAAAATCCGGCATCAATGACGCCGATATTCACGAACCGCCCCGTCAGGCCTGCTTTTGTAAAGTCGGGTGCCTGAATCTGCGACATAACCGGAGCCAGCTGTGGGTTTGCCGGTAGTGCGGTCGACGTAATCACGATAGCCGGATCAATGGCCTGAATCCCTTTTACGAACGGAAGTTTCACCACCTGTGCGTATTGCTCAGGGGTTAGCTGGACAGACACGGCGTTGAGCCAGCGTGACTGACAAATTGGCTGCACACCCGCCTGTTTCAACTGAGTGAGGTAGCTGACTGATACAGGCTGATCGGTATCATCCAGCGGTAGATCCTGTGTTTTTCGCTGGGCAATTGCCATTGGCGATAAGGCCGGTGCGGAGTTCTGATCTTTATCAGTCAACACCAGCCAGTACTTGGCTTTGGCTACATCAGGCCCGGCGGGGCGCGTTTGTCCCTGCACAAAAAGTACAGTCAGGCATAAACACACAGAAAGTCGAAATGTCATGATTAGTCTAGGCGAAGAAGTAAGCGATTCAATTAACAAAACCCTGGTTACTGCAAAACAGGAAAACACACAGAAACTCTTATTGCTTTTGAGTTTCTTTGCAAACTTAATCACAAACAGGCCCTCAACAGCTACGCTATGCGTTATTTACCAATTGAGAACCAGCTATTCGTTCAAAATCGTCAGCGGCTCTTACCCTTACTAAAACCCAAATCGCTGGTTGTTGTCAACGCCAACGACATCATGCCAACCAATGCCGACGGCACGATGGTTTTCCGCCAGAACAATGATCTGTTTTACCTCACCGGTGTCGATCAGGAAGAAACACGTTTAGTTCTTTTTCCGGAGCATCCGGACCCAAAATTCCGGGAAGTGCTGTTTCTCCGCGAAACGAGCGAACTCATTGAGATCTGGGAGGGGCACAAACTGACGAAGGCCGAAGCCGAGCAGGTAACGGGCATACCTCAGAAACAGGTTTACTGGATGCACCAGTTTGAGCAGATTTTTGGGCAGATGGTTTTCGAAGCAGAGCATATTTACCTCAATACCAACGAACATACCCGCGCCGGGGTAGAAGTGGAAACCCGGGACGCCCGGTACATCGACGCGTTTCGGCAAAAATATCCACTGCATCGTCTGGAGCGGCTGGCTCCGCTTATGCATTACCTCCGGGCCATTAAACAGCCGCAGGAGATTCCCCTTATTCAAACGGCCATCGACATTACGGACAAGATGTTTCGGCGGCTTCTGGGCTTTATAAAACCGGGAGTGTGGGAGTATGAAATCGAAGCAGAAATGATGCACGAATTCCTGCGAAACCGGTCGCGGGGGACCGCTTACACACCCATTATTGCCTCGGGTGCCAATGCCTGCGTGCTTCACTACATTGATAATAGCCAGCAATGCCAGGATGGCGATGTGATTCTGCTCGATATTGGCGCGGAATACGCCAATTATAATGCCGACATGACTCGTTCGGTACCGGTTAACGGGCGATTTACAACTCGCCAGCGGGCGGTCTATGATGCGGTTCTGCGCGTCATGAAAGAGGCCACTCAGATGCTTCGCCCCGGCAATCTTTGGGACGAATACCACCGCGAAGTAGGCAAAGTAATGGAGTCTGAATTAATTGGTCTGGGTTTGCTGGACCGCACGGAGGTGGCCAATCAGGACCCTGACGCTCCTTTGTATAAAAAATATTTCATGCACGGTACTTCTCACTTTCTGGGTCTCGATGTCCACGACGTAGGCAATAAATACCGAAAAATGGAAGCCGGCATGGTATTTACCGTTGAGCCGGGAATCTACATTCGAGAAGAAAAATTGGGTATTCGTTTGGAAAACAACGTACTCATCACCGAATCGGGCAATATTGACATGATGGCCAACATCCCCCTCGAAGCCGACGAAATTGAAGCGATGATGAACTGATTCGTAGCTGGTCCGCACAGCAACCGGGTGCGGACCAGTCATAAATCATTTGGTCTTGGCTTGCTCGCGTTCGAGGGCAATATTCAAGCTTGAATAAATACGACGAATGGCGGTTTCCAAACGCTCCCAACCGGCATCGGAGCGGAGATCGATATCGCCGATATGATCACGCTGGGTGCTGGTGAGCACAATATTTGTAACAGCCGCAACCATCAGGCTGGTAATAGCAAGGGGATCGAAATCAGAGTAGGGGGCCAATTTGGCGACCATGTTTTTGTACGACTGATCCCGAAAATCAGCCAGTCGGCGAGCCAGTTCCGTTTCGCCATTCGACATTTCCCACCGAATCAGCTCCTGAGACGATTTGCGTGTCCGGAATTCGCGCATAAACTGAATAGTATACTCTGACCAGGCTTTACTTCTGGCTTCCGGCGCTACGTTGTCAGGCACCGAATCCAGAAATTTATCATTGAACATGGATAAGAAGAAACCCCGATGCACGTAGGCTTCCAATAAGCCGTTCCAACCGCCAAAGTACCGATAGATAAGAACTTTATTGACACCGGCCCGATCGGCAACGGCATTGATACCGGCTTTCTCCGTGCCACGTTCAGCCATAACTTCACCCATAGCCCGTAAGATACGCTCCATGGTCATCTGGCGATTTCTTCGCTTGACTACTTTCATAAATTGATTGATTTTGTTAAGAGGAGGAATGAATTACTACTTTATGGGTGCAAAATAGTAACCATTATTTAAAAGTCTGCAAATTTACTATTGGCGCAAATATGATTGTTAAGGATGATGTTTTCAAGTTACTAACTAATAAAAATAGAAAAACCCATGTTTCAATTTACTTGTTAAGCAACATTATTACTGGATTGCTATATTTTTATTATTACATATCAAAAATGCGTTAATAATTGCTAATCAAGCCTGTAGAACAGGTTCTTAATCAATGATCGTCTACTTTCGAACTGCATTAATTAGTGATACTGTCCTTTGAATTATCCACCTTCCAATAACGAGTCGGTGAAAAATTTGCAACTTTAAAGTATACTGTAGCTTCAATAAAAACTAGAACAGTACAAAAAAATAGTACTATTTTTATAAAAAAAATATAATAAATTTATCCTATGCACAATTTCTTAAGGCTTTTCATTCTGTTTGTTACGCTTTTCCCGCTTTCAGCTTTCCCACAAACGTTGACGTCAACAAATTTGCCGATCCTTATTATTAATACAAAAGGTCAGGCAATTCTGGATGAGCCCAAGATTGTCGCTACACTGAGCATAATCGATAACGGAACTGGCAAACGAAACAACGTCTCAGATAGCCCTTCTTTCGAAAGTAAGATTGGCATTGAGAAGCGTGGGGCCACTTCACAACAGTTGTTTCCAAAAAAACCTTATGGCTTTGAGCTACGCGACACATCGGGAGTAAACTCAGTTAATGCGTCACTGCTGGGCATGCCTGCGGAGTCTGACTGGGTATTAAATGCTACGTATAATGATAAAACATTAATTCGGGAAGCATTAACGTATGACTTGAACCGCCAAATGAGCGCCTATTATACTCCACGATACCGCTATTGCGAAGTAATATTGAACGGTAATTATGAAGGTATTTACCTGCTTTTCGAGAAAATAAAACGGAATAAAAACCGAGTAAATATCACGAGTATAAAACAGACCGATGTGTCGGGTGATGCTCTAACCGGCGGGTATATTTTTAAAATTGACAAAACAGAAGGCTCACCTTCCCGTAGCTGGAACTCGCCCTATAGATCGTTAAATGGACAGCTGATTCCGATTCAGATTGAACGGCCCAAGCCTGAAGATTTAGCGGAAGAACAATTTCAATACGCAAAAAAATATATAACTGATTTTGAAAATGCATTAAAAGGAACGCAATATCAGGACTCAACCACCGGGTATCGGAAATACATTAACGCCGACTCCTTTGTCGATTATTTATTACTTACCGAAGTCTGCAAAAATGTGGATGGGTATAGACTGAGCAGTTTCTTTTACAAAGACCGGGATAGCAAAGGCGGCAAGCTGCTGATGGGGCCAATTTGGGATTATAACCTGACCTACGGAAATGCTAATTATTGCGAGGGAAACACCGATCAGGGATGGGCCTACAATTTTAATACAGTCTGTAAAACTGACACTTACCAGATTCCTTTTTGGTGGGATCGTCTTTTAAGTGATAAATCATTTGCCACTCAGACACGCCTTAAATACCAGACTCTACGCAAAACGGTCCTGAAAACAGAGCGTATTCAGGCTTATGTCGATTCGGTAGCCGCTCAGCTTACGGAAGCCAGAACGCGTAACTTTCAGCGCTGGCCGGTTATCGGCGTTTACGTCTGGCCGAACGGCTTTGTTGGGCAGACATACCAGCAGGAAATTGATTACCTGAAAACATGGGTAAAGAACCGTCTCGACTGGATGGATAATGCTATTCTTCTGTTTGGTGCGGATGTCCTAGCCGTTGAACCAACTCATGACTTTAAACTAACCGTCAACCCAAACCCCTCAACCGGTCCTATTCATGTGAATTACCAGCTCCAGCAACGTGCGGATGTGTGGCTTACCCTAACGGACGCAACCGGTCGAACGATTTATACAATTACCCGACCGGGTCAACCGGCCGGTGAGCACTGGGAGACAATACCTAATTATGTACTGTCGACAAAACTGGGGGTTTATTTTCTGCAACTGACTAGTGATGGACAAACGACGAGCAAAAAATTACTACAGAATTAACTTAGCAGGACGGGAAGAAACACAATCGGTTAGTAACCGCAAAAGGTGTCTACACGCTGAATTGCCAGCAAAAGTTAAGCGGATTGTTACGGTATATTTCTAATGAAAACAGGTGATCATGAAAGTGGACGTCACGACCGAAACGCTTCCCCAACTCCTTAACCGTTACCGGGCTGCAACAGGAGATGTAACGACCTACACGTTCAATACTCATTGTCTACTTACGTATCATTCGACCGCCATTGAAGGCTCTTCCTTAACATTCTCACAAGTCCAGGCTCTTCTTACGGAAAGCGGGTTACTTACTGGCCTGCCGGTTTTAGATCAGCTTCTACTTCTCGATCACTACAAGGCTCTTAACGAGGTGTTATTGTTGGCTAGCCAGCGGGAGCCAATCAACCGGGCTGCTCTTCAACGACTGGCGTCGATTTTAATGCACCAAACGGGAGGTCTGAAGCATTCGTTGTTAAGCAGCTTTGATACCAGTAAAGGTGAATTACGCATCGATAGCACCATGGCTGGCCGACGACAATTGGTAGAGGCACACAAACTTCCTGCTGCCCTGGATGCGCTACTTAGAGAGGTTAACACCGCAGTCTCGCTTCTTAAGACTCCGCGCCAACTCTATGACTTATCATTTAAAACCCACTTTCAACTACTAACCTTACATCCATTCGGTGCAGGAAATGGCCTTATGGCGCGATTATTAATGAATTATATTCAGCAGTACCATCAACTTCCGCTCAGTCTGATTTATGCCGACAGTCGAACCGCTTACCTAAAATCGCTGGATGCAAGCTGGCAACAAAAAACACCCGCATCAATTATTGATTTCATGCATCGCCAGCTTATCCGTTTTCTACAGGAAGAGGGGGGAAATAGTAGTAGGAGTTAGGAGCGAGGAGTTAGGAGGGCTGACGCGTCGATAAAAAAGGAGCGGGGAATGAGAAGTGAGGAGGACCTGTGAGGCACTAACTCCTAACTCCTAACTCCTCGCTCCTACTACTCAATAACTATACATCACAAATTAACACCGCTTCTTTCAGGCTTTTGAGCGGGTCACGCACAGGGATGAATTCCTGCGCTACATAGCCTTTAAAGCCGGTTTCAACAATCGCTTTCATGATAGCCGGATAGTAAAGCTCCTGGGTTTCATCAATCTCATTCCGGCCGGGATTACCACCGGTATGGTAGTGTCCAATGTATTTACTGGACTCCTTAATGGTACGGATGATGTCACCTTCCATGATCTGCATGTGGTAAATATCGTACAGCAGCTTGAAGTTTTCTGAGCCAACCTTTTTGCAAAGTTCAACGCCCCAGGCTGTATGATCGCACATGTAATCTTTGTGGTTCACTTTGCTGTTCAGTAGCTCCATAATCATGGTGATACCATATTTCTCGGCACTCGGCATCAGGCGCTTCAGCCCTACAGCACAGTTCTCCAGGCCTTTTTCGTCGCTCATGCCGCGTCGGTTACCGGAAAAACAGATAACGGTGGTCAGACCTGCTTCTTTCAACTTTGGAAAAATAGCCTCGTAACTGGCCACCAGTTCATCGTGAAATTTAGGGTCATTGAAGCCATCGTTAATACCCTTACCGGCACCTTGTGGCAGCGCGCATGTCAGGCCGTGTTTTTTTAATACAGGCCATTCCTCAGGGCCGGTCAGATCGATAGAGGTAATCCCCATTCCTTTGGCAGCTTTGCAAAGGTCCTCAAGCGGTATTTTACTGTAGCACCACCGGCAAACCGAGTGGTTGATGCGCCCCTTCAGCAAGGGAGCCGTTTGTTCAGATGTAGTCATGGAGCTGGCTAAAGAGTCGGTCAGCAGTGGTAGCGTGAGGGCGCTACCAGTCAGGGTTTTTAGAGCCGTTCGGCGTATCATAATGGAGAATGAGTGAGTGATAGAATGAGTTAATGGCAAATGAGAGGCTATTCGCTCTTTCACCATTCACTCATTCTATCATTGATTACAGTTCGCGTATCCGGATGTTGCGGAACCAAACCTTATTGCCATGATCTTGCAGAGCAATGTGGCCGGTTGCATATTTACCAAAGCCTTCCCACCCCTTAAATTTACTCTCAGCTACCATTTTATCCCATTCCGGCCCGCTGGTTGGATATTCAGCCGTTTTCTTGCCATTCAGGTACTGCTCTGCTTTGCCGTTATTAATAACCAGTCGGGCTTTATTCCACTCACCGGCGGGTTTAGCAGCACCGGGTGTAACGGGCTTTTGGAGATCATAAAGCGAACCGGCCGTACGGTTGCCATCACGACCTTGTTTCGCATCGGGGTGACGCTCGTTATCGAGCACCTGCATCTCAGGACCAGTCTGATACGTTGATTTGAATTTAGGATCTTCATGGACGTGGAAAATAATGCCACTGTTGCCTCCTTCGGCAATTTTCCATTCAACTTCCAGTTCAAAATTGCCATACTCTTTATCGGTCACCAGATCACCGGCACCACCCGAAGCCAGGTGGATAGCCCCATCGTCGATGGTCCACTTGTCGGACACTGGCTGCCCTTCTTTGAGGTAAACATGCCAGCCGGACAGGGTTTTGCCATCGAAAAGATTTGCCCACTTTCCTTTTTTCAGGACGTGCTTAGGCTGTACCGCTGCTGACGTAGTGGGGGCGGGAACAGGAGCAGCATTAACCGAATTGACGTTGAGCGTCAGTGTAAGCGCCAGAAAGCCAATCGTTACTGATGGCCGAAGGGCAGGAACATTTGCAGAAAAACGCAGATAGTTCATAGGTAAGAAACATTTGGATTTTGTCGGGGCAATAGTACTAAAAAAAAACACATGCCTAACGTTAAGAAAATATTTACGTGTGGACTTATTCCTATGCAATTTTCAAGAGTCTAAAGCTGTTGGATTAGTGCAACATAGTTCCCAGATGCACTCTATTTCAAAGTTATGGAAGCAACGACCTTAATACCGGCCGAAAAACAACGCTATCAAAAACACCTGAACCTACCTGAAATTGGCCCGAAAGGTCAGTTACTGCTCAAAAACGCTCGTGTACTGGTTGTGGGAGCGGGTGGGCTGGGCTGCCCCGTTCTTCTGTACCTTACAGCCGCTGGCGTGGGTACCATTGGTGTTATTGATCCAGACGTTATTGATCTAAGCAATTTGCAGCGCCAGGTGCTCTATACGACCGATGAAGTAGGCAAGCCCAAAGCAAAAGTTGCGGTGAGCCACCTTAATAGGCTCAACCCGGACCTCACGTTCGATACCTACACCATGGCTCTGGACATCAATAACGCCCGCTCCATCATTGAAGCGTACGATATTGTTGTCGACTGTACCGATAATTTCAAAGTCCGCTACCTGGTTAACGATGTGTGTGTAATGCTTGGTAAACCGTTTGTATACGGCGCCATTCACCGCTTTGAGGGCCAGGTGGCCGTGCTTAATGCCAATTTAGGCGATGGTCGGCGGGGCCCAACGTACCGCTGCCTGTTCCCGGACTATCCGAGCGAAATCGAAATACCCAACTGTAGTATTACGGGTGTTCTGGGCGTTTTGCCGGGCGTTATAGGTACGTATCAGGCCAACGAGGTCATTAAACTGATAACGGGAATCGGCCAGTCGCTCAACGAACACTTACTCATGATCGACCTGCTGTCCATGAACCAGCAGAAAATTAAAACCAGGCGACTGCCTAATGCGGTAGAAGTAGCCAAGGAAGGGCTGGCATCGGCAGGAGCGCGACCGGCTCCGGGTGAATCAGGTCCGCAAAGAATATCCGTTCAGGAACTGTCGGAACGCATTGCGCTTGGCGAGGATTTGTTTCTGCTGGATGTTCGCGAACGCCCGGAATACGAACTTTGCCACCTGGAAGGAGCCGTACTGATTCCCGTGAGCATGATCCCTAATAACCGCAAACGAATTCCAACCGACCGCCCCGTTATTGTTTATTGCCACCACGGCATCCGGTCGGCCAATGTTGTACAGTACCTCTATGCACAGGGCGGCCTAAACAATCTCTATAATCTCGACGGCGGCATCAACGCCTGGGCGCGGGACATCGAACCCGAAATGGCCGTGTATTAGTTAGCTATTGGTTATTCGTTGATGGTTATTGGTTAATAGTTATTCGTGGCAGATTTTTACTAACCAATAACTCAATAACCAACAACCAAACTCAGGGGCTCACGACGCAGGAACCAACCCCGTAAGGTGGCTGTTTTTGTGACGGCTGAAGGTAGCTTACTATTCGCTGCTTTTCTAGGCCATTACTCAATTCGCATGTTTGTTACCATTTTAAAATCGAAACTGCACCGCGTCAAGGTCACGCAGGCTGAACTGAATTACGTTGGAAGTATCACCATTGATGAAGATCTTATGGATGCGGCCAACTTACTCGAAAACGAACAGGTTCATATTGTTAACAACAACAACGGCGAGCGGCTCGTCACCTATGTTATTAAAGGCGAGCGTGGTTCGGGAATTATTTGCCTCAACGGCGCTGCGGCCCGTAGAGCACAGGTTGGCGACATTATTATCATCATTGCGTATGCCATGATGACAACAGAAGAAGCCCAGGGGTTTAAACCAACCGTCGTTTTTCCGAATGATAATAATCGACTGGTAATTTGGTAACCCTTTTGCGCACCACTCACATCGGTTTCAATGAAACTCCGTTACTTTGTGGCGGAGTTTTTCGTACCGCGCCTGAAAAGTCGCAGTTATTACCATTTCAGCACCACGATACAGCCGCATGAACGTCAAAAATGTTATTAAGTACCTTGTCTCACTGGCCATTGCCGGGGGGTTACTCTGGTTCACATTCCACCAAAGCCACCTCGATGCTGCCGATCTATGGCAGAAAATAAAGGGGGCCGATTACCGATGGGTGTTGTTATCGGCGGTGTTTACCATTATAGCACACTGGAGCCGGGCCGAACGATGGCGTATTCTGCTGGAGCCGGTAATTACCCAGCGCCCTACCTCACTCGATACAACAGCCAGCGTACTGACAGGCTATCTGGCTAACCTGGCGTTACCCCGAGCGGGTGAATTTGTTCGATGTGGCACGCTGTATCGTTTATCAAACGTACCCGTTAACGTTAGTTTTGGTGCCGTCGTGGCGGAACGACTCTTCGACTTACTGATGCTGGTACTACTCCTGATTGCCACGTTTGTTCTTGAATTCGACCGAATCAGTCAGTTTTTCATTGAGTTTCTCGGCGGCAAATTACCCAAGGGGTCAAGTGGTTCGGGAATATTACTGTTCGCCGGAGTAGTTATCGTCGGTCTGGTATTACTTGTCTGGTTTCTGTTCAACCGTTACCGGGAAGCGCTGGGCCGCCATCCGCTGTATCAAAAAGTTAGTGTGTTTGTCAAGGGCCTGCTGGATGGTCTGTTGAGCGTTCGAAAAATACGTCGTCCGGGGGCCTTCGTATTTCATACCCTGCTAATCTGGACCATGTATTACCTCATGTCCTATACCTTGTTCTTTGCTATGCCCGCCACCGCAAACCTGGGACCATTGGCTGGCCTGACCATCCTGATGGTGGGTACGCTTGGCATGGCAGCACCAACACCGGGCGGCATTGGCTCGTTTCACCTGTTGGTGGGCCAGGTGGCGCTACTCTACGGTCTCACAAGCCAGGACGGTCAGGTACTGGCCACGTTTATTCATGGCGTTTCTACACTAATGATTATTATTCTGGGCATTCTGGCCCTGTTGGTTGTGCTTTTCCGCCGGAACAAAGCAACCCAGGCGGTCGATGTGCTGGACGATCCAAAAGCCTTAAGGCTGGAGCCGTAGTTCTCTGATTTTTCTTATGACCGAATCCAAAATACTTACCCGCCAGCAGGCCATTCAGCAAGCCAACAAATGGCGGGCTGACGGGCAGACGATTGTTTTTACGAACGGTTGCTTCGACATTGTTCACCTGGGCCACATTGATTACCTCGAGAAAGCCCGCCAACTCGGCGACCGCCTGATTCTTGGTCTCAATACCGATGCCTCTGTCAGTTGCATAAAAGGACCATTACGCCCCGTGGTGAATGAGTATGCCCGCGCCCGACTCATGGCCGCACTTGAATTTATTGACGCGGTTACGCTGTTCGGCGAGCCAACCCCCCTCGAACTGATCGAAGCGGTACAGCCCGATGTATTGGTAAAAGGCGATGATTACACGGTGGCCACCATTGTTGGAGCCGATTTTGTGCTGGCGCGTGGTGGACGCGTTGAAACGGTTGCACTCGTTCCCGGTTATTCGACAACGAAGCTCATCGAACGGATAAAAGAAAGTTACTAATCTACTTATCAGCACATTGCCCGAACAAATATGAGCGCGCTACCTTGTCAAACGGCTCTCCAACTTGATAAAAGGTTAGTAGGTCGGGATACTTTTTACCCTAATTCGTTGTTTTACTATTGACGGACGAATAGATTGGCCGTTTAATTGAAACCACAAACCTGACTAACTGAGATGATCTGGTTAATTATGATTGTAATCTTCGGCGCAAGCGCATTCGTGAGCTGGCGGTTACGAAGTAAGTTTAATGAATACTCACAAATTGGCTTGAGCAATGGCTTAAGTGGCGCAGAAGTAGCCGAGCAGATGCTACGTGAAAATGGCATTTACGACGTTCGGGTGGTATCTGTAGAAGGAATGCTCACCGACCACTATAACCCACAGGACAAAACAGTTAACCTAAGTGCCGACGTTTATTATGGTCGGAGTGTGGCTGCAGCCGCCGTTGCGGCCCACGAATGCGGACACGCCGTACAACATCAGGTTGCGTATGCACCCCTGAAGCTCCGTTCGGCAATGGTGCCTGTCCTAACGGTTTCGTCGCAGTATATGCAGTGGGTGTTACTGGCCGGTGTTCTGTTGCTCAGAACCACGCCCATTCCGCTGGCTATTGGTGTGGCCTTATTTGCGCTGACAACACTCTTCAGCTTTATAACCCTGCCCGTAGAGTTCGACGCCAGCCGTCGGGCCTTGGCCTGGATTCAAACCCGTGGGGTTGTCAACCAGCGTGAATATGGCTTTGCTAAAGACGCGCTTTGGTGGGCTGCTATGACCTACGTGGTTGCGGCTCTGGGCTCATTGGCAACGCTGCTTTACTACGCCAGCCTGTTGATGGGTGGCCGTCGGAGTAACTAACCAACGCCTTAAAAAACAATAAAAAAGCCGCTTCAACAGTGAAGCGGCTTTTTTATTGGCCACTGACTTGCTACACGCGCTTACCCAATTCGTAAACTGGAGAGTAAACCAACAACATAACCTGATTCCACCATTTCCTGCGTGGGTGCCGAGCGGTCGATGAGTGTTCCGGCCACGGCGACGGCCAAGGCAATGACCAGCGCAGGCCAGAAACCAGCAATGGTAAAACTGTCCATGAAACTGTCAATAAGCTTTAGAATGACGGCCGTAACAATAATCCGAACAATACCGGTTAGCAGGAAAAACGTGACTAAATTGAGCGGGAATCGAATGATCCAGCCCAGGAAAAAATTAAGGAGTCCAAGCAGAACGGCAATCAAAATGGCAGTTCCGAAATTTTTCACATCGACCTGGGGCATCAGGTAAGCCAGACCGAAAATGACGGCCGCATCGAGCAATACATGTAAGATTAGATTCATATTCGGGATATAATTGGTTTTTTGAACAACTGTTTTAGACAAGGATGGTTTAGATACTATTAACTCGTTTTTTATGCGTCATCTGTCGGTTTTACTTTTTGTCCTGCTACTGGCCTGTTGCCGGGGTGCTTCTCAGCAGCAACCTGCCAGTACCTCTACCACTGATTCAACAACAGCCGTTTATCAGTTCAAAGATGCCAGCCGCGATGGCATTGGCAAATTGTATCAGGGTCGCGAGATTGCTCAGGTTATGGGTCACCTTGGCGCGTCGTGGCTCGAACGTCCCGAGCGCGAACGCGAAGAACGCACCGACTTGTTACTCAAAGCCCTTTCTCTTAAACCAACCGACGTTGTCGCTGATATTGGTGCCGGAACGGGTTTCTTTACTTTTCTGATGGCACCTAAGGTAGCGAAAGGTAATGTTCTGGCAGTTGATATTCAACCCGAGATGATTGAGTACCTCAACGAAGGCAAAGCTAAACGCAAGATAACCAATGTTCAGCCCGTGCTCGGCACCGAATCTGACCCGAAACTGGCGGCCAACAGCATTGATATAGCCATTTTGATTGACGCCTATCATGAATTCTCATACCCCCGCGAAATGATGGGCCACATTGCAGCGGCTTTAAAACCAGGCGGGCGGATCGTACTCGTCGAATACCGTGCCGAAGACCCAAATGTTCCAATCAAAGAGCTGCACAAGCTAAGCGTAGCCCAGGCAACAAAGGAGATGAAAGCTATAGGGCTGAAGCTACTCAAAAACGACGACCGCTTACCCCAGCAGCATATTATGTTCTTTGGGAAGTAACACAGCCTGCTTTTACACAAAACAATCGGGGCATGTTAACGTTTGAATAGCCCCTAAATCTTGATTGCCTTCTCCTTAATGCCCAACTTACTCTTTCTGAATCCATAGGAGAAATAAATTACTAATCCGATCAGCAGCCAGATACCGAATATCTGCCAGTTGCTGGCACCTAACTCAGTCATGAGGTATAAGTTCGTCAATACCCCGATTACGGGTAAAAGAGAAAAATTATACCGGAAGCCCTGTACGGCCAGTATGGCCCATACACCCCAGAAAACCACCAGCAGCGGTTTACTTTCCAGTGTTTGCACCAGATTCACATTCTCCCTTGTCAGCGCATAGGCTAGTACGGCCAGTAACACGACACCGATAATGTATTTGCCGTTAACGTAAGGCACTTTAAACTTCGATTGCGCCGTCAGTCCCTTGGCATCCAGGTATAAGATACCCGCGCAAACCAGAATGAACGCGAAGAATGTACCTACGCTGGTCAGATCAACGAAGAATTTTAGATCCATGAACAGCGACGGAATCGCCACCAGAAAGCCGGTAACGATAGTAGCGAAGGAAGGCGTTTTGTATGTGGGGTGAATTCGCGAAAAGCGTTTCCAGAGCAGACCGTCCCGGCTCATGGTCATCCAGATACGAGGTTGCCCTAACTGGTACACCAATAGCGCACTCGTGATAGCGACCACCGCACTCACCGAAATAACCCCAGCCACAAAATCAAGGTTTACTTTCTGGAATACATAAGCCAATGGGTCACTAACACCTAATTCCTTGTAGTTCACCATTCCCGTCAGAACCAGCGTGATCAGCACATACAGCACGGTACAGATGGCGAGGCAGTAAAGCATGGCACGCGGAAGGTCGCGCTGGGGGTTCTTGCATTCTTCGGCCGTTGTGGAAATGGAGTCGAAGCCGATAAAGGCAAAGAACACCGAAGCCACCCCACTCAACACACCTGACACACCGTTTGGCGCAAACGGCGACCAGTTGGCTGGCTTGACATAGAAAGCCCCCACCCCAATAACCAGCCCAATAACCGCCAGTTTGAGCACAACCAATATGTTGCTCGCCGTCCGCGATTCTTTAATCCCGATGTATACCAGGGCTGTTATCAACACCGTTATGGCTCCGGCGGGCAAATTAGCGATTATGTGCAGATCACCAACAACAGGCGCATTGGCATAGGCATCGGCCAGCAAACGGGTATTTTCGGGTAATGTAGTCAGAGCCGTACCGGCCTGTTTTGTTTGTTGCACCAGATCAAACGCGCGCGATGCCGAGCCGTAGTCCGTTGCAAAATATTTAGGAAACGTAATACCGAATCCGCTGAGCATGGACGTAAAATACTCCGACCAGGAGATGGCCACAACCATGTTGCTAACCGCATACTCAAGAATAAGCGCCCACCCGATTACCCAGGCAAATATTTCGCCAAACGCCACATACGCATACGTATACGCGCTGCCACTAACGGGTACTGTACTGGCAAACTGCGCGTAACTCAAAGCCGTAAAAACGCAGGCAATGGCGGTGAAGACAAACAACAGAGATACAGCAGGCCCACCGTTATAACTCGCCAGTCCTATGGTGCTGAAAATACCGGCCCCAATAATAGCTGCAATGCCAAATGATGTTAAATCGCGAACGCCCAGCGTCTTTACCAGTTTACTGGACTCACCTTCGGCGGCATCACTCAGGATTTGGGTTACGGTCTTTTTGCGAAAAAGCGACATAGGAGATGAAGAAAAACGGTGTCTATTGATGTTAAACCGATAAAAATAGAAATTCTTTCCGGTTTTTTGTACGTTAGTTTCACATAGCGTGTATGCCGACTGTGAGCAGTTCGTCGTTTATCGTTTGTCATCCCTAATTTACCATGTCTATCCAGGTCCGGAATCTCACTAAAGAGTACAACCAGCAAAAGGCTGTAAATCAAATTTCGCTGAACGTACAGCCGGGCGAAATTGTCGGATTTCTGGGGCCGAATGGCGCGGGAAAATCAACCACCATGAAAATTGCGACGGGCTACCTCCCTCCCACCGCTGGTACAGTTGAAGTCAATGGATTCGACGTTCTGACGCATCCTATGGAGGTTCGGCGCAGTGTTGGCTACCTGCCCGAGCATAATCCGCTCTACCTCGACCTGTACGTGAAGGAGTACCTGCGCTTTGCCGGTTCATTGCACGGAATACGCGGGACCGAGCTAACCCGACGCATTACGGATATGATTGACCTGGTTGGTCTTGGACGAGAGCAACATAAACGTATCAGTCAGCTTTCTAAGGGGTATCGGCAACGGGTGGGACTGGCGCAGGCGCTGCTGCATAATCCGCCCGTGTTGATCCTGGACGAACCCACAACCGGCCTTGACCCGAATCAATTAGCCGAAATAAGGCAGGTCATCCGGGATGCCGGGCGCGATAAAACTGTGCTGTTTTCAACGCACATTATGCAGGAAGTAGAAGCTATCTGCGACCGGGTAGTCATCATTAACCGCGGCCAGATCGTGACCGATCAACCGCTGAGTCAACTCAGACGTGCCTCCGTGGGTGAAGGTATTGTCGTTGTGGCGGAGTTTGAACGGGAACTGGACGACATAAATATACTGGCCTCCGTTCCGGGTGTAGAGCGGGTAGAACCGCTGTCCAATGGACAATACCGAATTACGGCAAGTTCTGGTACTGATCTGCGAGGGGCCATTTTCCGCCTTGCCGCCGACCAGAACCTGACACTGGTTGGCCTTCGACAGCAGGAAAATTCACTGGAAGGAATTTTTAAGGAGTTGACAAAGTAAGGCGGGTGGGAACCCGCGATGGACGCGTCAGCATATCGCGTTGCTGACGCGTCCATCGCGGGTTCCCACCCGCCTTACTTTTTAGTCTCTATCTGGCAGTAGCCATGAGGGGGTACTGGTCGAAAATTGACCGTACTATCCCTTTGAAATAGTTGTTCTTGAAGTTCTGATTGCGCATCATTTTGGAGGCATAGCCCTTCCAGATAACCTGATAGGATTCGGCGTCGATGAGCGAAATCATCAGCGTACCTTCGTCCAGGTTATAATCAATTCGTTTGTAGGTAGCGTCGTCATCTTCCCGAACTACCCAGTCTTTGATGACCGGCTGTTGATAGCCCCGGAAACGCAGGTCGGAACGGAATATATTATACGAGATCAGCAGATTCGGGCTTCGGTTGCTTACGCGATAGCCACGAGCTTCCATCTGATGCCGGATAGCGTCCTGAATGTCGGAGCAAAGTAAAGTTGAGTCGACAAATTCGCATTCCAGAAAATTGAATGATTCGTAGTTTTTGAAATGGCCCTCGTAGCTATAGTCATGCTCAACAAATAACCTACTTGGCGAACAACCCACAACAGCAATGACGGCCAGTGTAAATAAGATTCCGATGCACTTTTTCATACTAAAGCTTGTAAAGAGTTTTCAATAGATAACTTGTTTTTAATAGAAAGTAGTGATAACTAAGGGTCGAACTCAAATATAATCGTAATTGTTTGGCAAACAATAGACTAGGGCCTAATTATCCTTTATTTATTTAGGCCTCGGTAGAACTCTATTGCTCTGCGCATTTCGGCGTTTGACACCAGAATATCGAAGGCGCAACTTCCGGCTCCATCCAGCAACGACATCCGTACTTCACGACCCCGATTTTTTTTATCCTGCAAGGTCAGGGCCAGAATTGGCTCGGTATCGTCATCCGATAATCGCACATTACCGTATACGGCAAATATGTATTCTTCGATTTGTGTGAGCAGGGATTCGTCGATCATTTTTTTCTGATAGGCAATATAAGCTTCAGCAATCATCCCTACCGCAATGGCCTCGCCATGCAGGAGCCGCTTCCGGGGCTGCGTCAGGAAATAGGTTTCCACCGCATGGCCAAGCGTATGACCAAAGTTCAAAATCTTCCGCAGGCCCTTTTCCGTAGGGTCCTGTTCAACGACGCGTTGTTTTACCACTACAGAATGTGCCACCAGCGCCGACCAGTTCTGCTCGTCGAGGTCGCGCCGGCGAATTTCGTCCCACATGGCGGCATCGGCAATGAGGCAATGTTTAATAACTTCGGCAAAGCCGGATCGCAGTTCACGTTCGGGCAGTGTAGCCAGAAATGTAGGGTCAATCAATACCGCGTTGGGTTGCTGAAACACCCCTATGTGATTTTTGAAGCCCCGGAAATCAATACCGAGTTTACCACCCACACTGGCGTCTACCTGCGAAAGTAAGGTAGTAGGCACTTGAGCGAAGGCAATACCGCGTTTGTAAGTAGCCGCGCAAAAACCACCCATATCGCCGATAACGCCCCCACCAAGGTTGAGCACCAGTGCGTGACGGTCGAAATTAGCCCGCGTGAGCGCATCCCAAATCATTTCGCAGGTGGCAATATGTTTCTGTTCCTCCCCCGATTTGATCCGGACGAGTGTGTGCTTAGGCAGGAGTGCTTTCAGTTCAGGATAACAAAACCGGAATGTATGGTTATCAGCAATAACGGCAATGGCTGAAAAATCATAAGAGTCCAGGAAAGCAGGCAGGCTTTCGGCAAGTGAGGCAATGGTTACGGTCGACATACCGTAAAAGTACGGCAGTCATCGGTTGGTATAAAGGCATAATACCAAGATTTTTTTTAAACAGGATTACTAGATCAACAACATTTATACAGAACATACAGTATCCACTTGGTAATTCTTCCAGAATTTGATTGTGTCTTATCTCTGATCTTCAAATACATCTGTTGTTTTTTCGTCCACCAAACTTATCTTTACCCTACTCCTTTTCCGTTTTGCTTCATCGACACTTTATGAAGGTTCGTTACCGCGTGCTGGCGGGCTTATTCCTGCTCTCAACCATTACTTACCTCGACCGCGTTTGCATGAACGTTGTCAGTAAATACGTCAAGTCAGACCTCAATCTTGATAACCAGCAGTTTGGCTGGATTCTGGGCGCTTTCTCTCTGGCCTATGCCTTGTTTGAAATACCAACCGGCTCGCTCGGCGACCGAATTGGACCCCGACGGGTTTTAACGCGGGTGGTTCTGTGGTGGTCGGGTTTTACCATGCTAACCGGAACCGCCTTTAGTTTTCTTTATCTGCTGGTGGTTCGGTTTTTGTTTGGCGCGGGCGAGGCCGGGGCTTACCCCAACTCATCCATCGTTATTGCGCGCTGGTTTCCGGCAGTTGAAGTGGGCCGGGCTCAATCGGTTATCTGGGCTGCCGGACGACTGGGCGGTGCGCTAACGCCCCTGTTAGTTATTCCGCTGGTACACTGGGCTGGCTGGCGGTGGGCGTTTGTTCTGTTAGGAATCCTTGGTGTGCTGTGGGCCTTAGGCTGGTACCTCTCCTTCCGCGACGAACCAGCCGCCCAGCCGGGCATCAGCCTGGAGGAAGTGCGGGAAATTGAACGGGGACGGAAAATCAAGTCTTCAGATCACCTGATTCCCTGGAAAACCATCATCAGTAACCCCGACCTGTGGGCGCTGATGCTCATGTGCCATTTGTTCTTTTACGGGTCTTATTTTTTCACCAACTGGTCGTCAGTTTATTTTCAGGAAGGGCGCGGCATGACCGAAGACCAGACTAAAAACTTCATTTCGCTCTCTTACTTTCTGGGCGCAATCGGCTGTCTGGTAGGCGGCATTCTAAGCGATGCCTTAACGAAACGGTACGGGCTCAAAATTGGTCGCCGGGCCGTTGGCGTTGGTGGTCTGGGTTTATCGAGTTTATTTTTCCTGCTGGCGGGCCTGACTACCGACAACCAACTAGCGGGTTATTTTCTGGCAACCTGCGTCCTGATGAAGGATCTGGCATTACCGGTTGCGTTTGCCGTTTGTGTAGACATTGGCCAGCGGAATGCGGGCTCGGTGACGGGAGCCATGAATTTTGCGGGGCAATTGGGCGGCTTTTTCATTACCATCCTCTTCGGCATCATCGTCGAGAACACCCATAATTTCAACTATCCGCTATTCATGATTGCCGGGTGCTTGCTGGTAAGTGCCTTACTCTGGCTACGCATTGACCCCACAAAGCCCGTGACGATAAAACAATAAAAATGAGCGAGATCTGATAGTTTTTATAGTATAATTATACTAATAAGAGTTTTAATTATATTTATTTAATTAACACAATTGCACTTATACAACAAGTTGTACTTGCATACCTATTGGTTTGTAGTTATAACATGGCCTAGGCTTTGAGGCTTAACTTTGTCTCTCTGTTCGGGAATTCTTCCTCCTATTATCTCGACCTCATTTAGTAAAATCCGATCCGTAAGGTATAGCCTAGAGAGCTTACCTGAAGGGCTTACTGGCTTAGCATGATTCGTATGATCAATGAATGCAAACGTTATCGGAAGAGCATAGTTGCCTTCATATTTTGGCTGTAAAGGGGGTAACAATTTTAGTTTTTTGAGTACCTCTTCCTCAAATCCATATCCAACTTTACTGGGGTTTAAAATACTAACTTGCTGAATATGCCCTTTTTTGTCGATGTGGAAGCCTGCATAAATTTTGGCATAGACACCTTCTCGTTCAGCATTGATTGGGTACTGGATACGCCGTCGTAAAACGGTCGAAAAGACGGGGTCCTCACTGAGTGAATGATTTGGCACCTGAGCTATGGCTAGCTGACCCATGAATACTAAGTAACAAATACCTATATATTTTTTCATTGGACATTTTTGCGTTTAAGCCATAAGCATATAAAGACCTGATTATTACTTTACTCCCTTTACATAAAGTTAGTTATGCAACTTTTCGGGTGATACTGTGTACTCAGTACAGCCCGGCAGGGTATACGCCTTGCATTAACAAAATTACCGTAAATAACTTCACTATTGCCCTGGAAGTTACAGGCGCAGATCAGTTAACGATGCGAACTGATTACTGGCGTAATGGCTTACGATCGACGATCACTAAAGAGGTGGCGGTAAAACTCACCAATTCAGACTACCAGTTTTCCCATCTTAAAACCAATGCTTCTTCTGCTTACAAAGGACGTGTTGGCCGCTTCACCGGGTTCTTCTACGAGCGTGTAGAAGGTGGTGTATTGATACCCCTTGCCGGTTCTTCTGGTAACCCCACCCCATCCTCTCCACAAGAGGTTGTTATTGTCGCCCAGTCAGCGAAATGAGTTAAACCTGTCAAAAAAATAAGTGGTGACATTGTATGTCACCACTTAAAGAAGGAAATAAATAGTCAGCCTATTGCTTTGACTTATTTCAGGAAATCATTTTTAAGCCATCGGCAAAGGCCTGCATTTGCGGCATGGTGCCCAGGCTAACGCGGCACCAGTACTGGCCGTCGAACTTCCACTGACGAATGCTCACACCCTGGTCCATCATTCGGGCTACGAAATCTTCGCCCTTCATCCGGATGGGGAACATCACGAAGTTAGCGCCCGAGGGCAGCGGCTCGTAATTAGTTTGCTTCAGCACTTTGTACAGAAAATCTTTCGACTCCTGCGTTTTGCCCAGCGAGAACTTCACGAAATCCTTGTCCTGCAAACTAACGATAGCGGCTCGCAAGGTGGTCATGCTCATGGAGCTGCCGCCGGTGGCAAACTTGGCGATCTGCTCCAGCAACTCCGGCTTGGCAATCATATAGCCCGCCCGCAAACCGGCAAAACCATGCACTTTCGAGAAGGTCTTGGTAACAATGACGTTGCTGCCCTTCTTCACCATGTCGACCATCGTATAGGCTTTTGGGTCCGGCGTGTAATCAATATATGCCTCATCCACCAGAATAGGCGTTTTTGCCCCTACCGCTTCGCAGAAAGCACGGAGTTTGGCCGGGTCAACGGTTATGGCAGTTGGGTTGTTGGGGTTGCAGAGATAAACCATGCCCGTCTGGCTGCCAACGCGCTCGTTGAGCTTGTTCAGGTTAATGTCATAGCCATCGGCGGCTACAAGCGGTACACGGTCCATTGTAACGCCATGCTTGATGACCGAGCGAGGGAGTGCATCGAACGTTGGGTCGGGGGCAACGATTGTCCGGCCCGCATTGGGACGGTAAGCCGACCAGAGTGCCGCAGCCGTCAGTAACTCGCCGGAACCCGCGCCCAGCAGTACATACTCTTCGGGAACGCCTTCGGTATCGGCTATTAGTTTTCGAAACTGCTTGGCGTATTCCATCGCGTACAGGTAGCCATCGGGTGCTGCTTCTGTGATGGTCTTCAGGGCTTTGGGCGAAGGACCATACGGGTTCTCGTTGGCCGACAACCGGGCTTTTATACCCACTTTCGGCACTTTGTACCCTTTGGGCATCTCGGGCTCCGGTTCACAGAATGCCGCTGGAGCAGCAGCCAGGCTTAGGCCAGATAACATACTGGCCCGTAGCCAGTCACGACGATTGATGGACATAACAAGGGGTTGGTCTTACCGTATCGATAGATGAGTTAAGAATAGATTATTGACTTGTCAATGGCTCACAAAACCGGGTAAGTGAGTCGAAATCAACTGACGTTTGCCTACAACCAGCACTGACAGATCAAATATATATTATTGCGGGTCTACTGTCAACTATTATTCTGCAATAAATGATTTTGTATTCTATATAATTCCAATAAACCAATATTATCCAAATAAAATATAAATACAAAGATGCATTTGTAGCTAGCCGGGGCTGTTAGCTTCAGAAATCCTGACTAAGAGTGAAGATCCGTTCGATCAGATGATAGAATCAGGCTGGTCGGATTTCTGCCTGCTTAGATTCGCCAATTCGTCAAGTCGAATACCCCAGGCACACGCAAAATGCCCCAGCGGGCAGCGCAGACGACCGTGTAAACTACAGGGTTTACAATCCAGTTGCTCGGGCGTTTGCACCACGCGAGACACATCGGCCAACGGGCCAAAGCCAAATTCGGGTACCGTGGAGCAAAAAATGGCGGTTGTCGGTGCGTTCATGGCTGAGCACAAATGCAGCGGGGCCGAGTCGTTCACATAATTCATAACCGCATTCTGTTGCAGAGCCGCCGATTGCAGCAAACTGAGTTTTCCCGCCAGACTAACCACGTTCCTGCCCGGTTCGGTTTTAGCCCGGATGGCCTCGCAGGCCGACGCATCGGTGGGGGCACCCAATAAATAGACGGTTGTCGTTTCGGGAAGTAATTGAATCAGTTCGATCCACCGCTCAACCGGATATTGCTTGGTAAACCAGACCGACATGGGAGCAATGCAGATGTACGGATGATGCTGGTAGGGCTTTACAGCCTGATAATCGGCCTGAGAAGGATACAGCTTGGGTCGGCGCACAAACCCGCCCCTTACGCCTAACGCCCGCAACAGGCCCGCATTTCGGTCTACTTCGTGTACTCCCGGCTCAAAGCGGTGCTCAACCTGATGCGTATAGAAACGCGCCAGCGGATTTTTATCGAACCCAATGGTCATCTCGGCATTTGACAGAACAGTGAGCATACCCGTTGTGGCATAGCGTTGTAAATTGAACACAGCCGTATACTGATGGCCGCGGATGACGTCCAGTAACTGCCATAGGTTTCTATATTTGGCAAACGGCCCTCCGGTTCCCTTTTTATCCCAGATCAGTACTTCGTTCAGAAAGGGATGATTGGCCAGCAAACCCTCATTACCTTTGCGAACCAATAGATCCAACACCGCCGTGGGGTAGGCCTCGTGCAGTTGTTCGAGCATGGCTGTAGCCAGAATTACATCACCGATGAAAGCGGTTTGGATAATCAGGAACCGGGGCGGATTGGTAGCGGTTATCATTAGTACGCTCAATGCGTAAAAGCTAAGAATGGAAGATTACGAAGTATACACGTTGCCCAACGGAATTCGGATTGCGCATAAGCAGATGCCACATACCCAGATTGCCCACTGTGGTATTATGCTCGACATCGGCAGCCGCGACGAACAACCACAACAGCAGGGACTGGCCCACTTCTGGGAGCATATGGCCTTCAAAGGTACGGAGAAACGAAAATCCTACCACATCATAACACGTTTAGAAAACATTGGGGGCGAATTAAACGCCTATACAACAAAAGAAAAGGTATGTTTTCATGCCTCGGTTCTCGATGCCCATTTTGAGAAAGCAACCGAACTTCTCGCCGACATTACGTTTCATTCGATTTTCCCCGAGAAACAAATCGAGCGCGAACGGGGCGTCATTCTCGAAGAAATGGCAATGTATTACGATTCGCCCGAAGATGCTATTCAGGATGATTTCGATGAACTGGTTTTTCCGAATCACGCCCTCGGCGGCAACATTCTCGGCACTACCGAAACCGTTGGTTCGTTCCGGCGCGAAGACCTACAGCAGTTCATCGCTCAGAATTACGATACCAGCCGGATTGTGTTTGCGTCGGTCAGCAAGTTACCGTTTAAACAGGTTGTAAAAGTAGCCGAAAAATACTTTCGTGAGGTACCGGCCCAGCACTCGGCACGCCAGCGGAAGAAGCCTACGGATTATGTACCCCGTCAGACACGTGTCGAAAGACCCATTACTCAGGCGCAATGCGCCATAGGCCGACCCGCCTACGGCCTGACCGACCCCCGGCGACTCCCGTTTTTTATGCTCGTCAACCTCCTGGGCGGTCCGGGTATGAACTCCCGGCTCAACCTGAACCTGCGCGAAAAATACGGGCTCGTTTACTCCATCGACGCCAGTTACACGCCCTATCTGGACACCGGTTTTCTGGGTATTTACTTCGGCACCGACCCCAAAAAAGTGGACAAAGCCCAATCGCTGATCGGCAAAGAGTTGAAACGACTGCGCGAACAACCGCTCACAACCCTGCAACTGCACCAAACGAAAGAGCAGCTTATTGGGCAGCTGGCTATGGCTGAAGAAAGCAACAACAGCTTTATGCTCATGATGGCCAAAAGTCTGCTCGATATCGACCGTGTCGAAGCCCTGAACGATATTTTCAACGATATTAAATCCGTAACCGCCGGGCAGTTGCAATCACTGGCGCAGGAGGTCTTCGACGAAAGCCAGTTCAGTTCGCTCACGTTTGTACCGGAGAAATGATGCTTTTGCCATGCTGACGAAGGAAGCATCTTCGGTAGGCTACTCATAGATAGCTAAAAACGTTTGCTGGTCCGAAGATGCTTCCTTCGTCAGCATGACAAAAACCATGACGATAAAAGACGCCCAGATTACCGTTGACGACTGGATTAAAACTGTTGGGGTTCGCTATTTCAACGAACTGACCAACATGGCCCAGCTCACCGAAGAAGTTGGCGAAGTAGCCCGAATCATAGCCCGTCGATACGGCGAGCAATCCGAAAAAGAGTCCGATAAGAACAAAGACCTCGGCGATGAACTTGCCGACGTGTTATGGGTGCTGATCTGCCTGGCCAACCAAACCGGCGTTGACCTGACCGAAGCCTTTCAGAAAAATCTCGACAAGAAGAACAGCAGAGATGCAACGAGGCATCTGGATAACGAGAAGTTAAAGTAGCGCCACGTACCCACGGGCTTCAGCCCGTGTTTTGTTCTAAATAATAAACACTTATTGGTTAAAGGAAAACACGGGCTGAAGCCCGTGGGTACGTGGGTACATAAAAAATCCCCTGAAGCCGAGCTTCAGGGGATTTTTGTTGAGATATTTTTCAACTTATTTCTGGAACGAACCAAATACATAATCCCAGAATGGCGACGATACGCCGTAGTTGCTCTCTGGATTCTTATAGTGGTGTACGCTGTGGTTTATCCACAAAACCTTAAAGAAGTTCTTCGGGGGTGCATAGGCGTGAACGATAAAGTGTACCGCCAGATAACCGGAATAACCAACCAGAAAACCAGGGAAGAAGGCATAAGCCGCTTCGCCCATCAGCAGAAAGAACAGGCCGAAGAAACCACCGGCTACAAAGATTGCCAGCGCAGGAGGCATTGCCAGACGGGTCTTGTCTTTCGGATATTCGTGGTGAATACCATGAAAGGTGTACTGAATCTTGGCCCGCTGGGGAGTTGACGGGGTGAGGTGATAAAGATACCGGTGCAGAACGTATTCAAACAGGGAGAACACAAGCAATCCAGTGAAAAACAGGGTCGCAATCATGCTGGTACCCATGTCTGTATAAGTAAACGCGTACCACCCTAAAAATGCCGACAAAATAAGCCACATCGAGATCGGGACCATAATGTGCGTCCGCGAAAGGGCTTCAAGAATTGGATTGTCGAATAGCTTTTTACTACCGCTATTTTTAGGCCGGGTTTTTCCATGACCGGCCATGGTTTGCAGCTTTTCAGTAGTTGATTCCATAGAGAAAGAACATTAACAAAGAGTAATACTGGCACAAAAATAAAACGAAATCGATTTTGTTGGGTACGATAGTAAACCAATTTTACTATCGTAATTTATGTTTTACTAACCTCTAGCTGATCAGATAGTTTCTCCTGCATGGCAGCCATATTGCCTTTGGGAAGCTTCTGGCGAATAATAAGTCGGAGTGAATTATTATACGTCAGGTAATTAAACATCCAGTTCAGAAAGATGGCCAGTCGGTTTTTTACGCCAACAATCGACATCAGATGGACAAATAACCACGTTATCCACGCAAAGAATCCCTGAAACTTCAAAAAAGGCAAGTCGACTACCGCTAAGCCCCGCCCAATGGTCGCCATGGTGCCCAGATCACGATACGTAAACTCAACGGGTGGCTCGCTCTTAGCCCAGCGAATCATATTTTTTGCGAGGTGCTTACCTTGCTGAATGGCGGGCTGAGCAATTTGCGGGTGACCGTTGGGCCATTTCTCTTCCGTCATCAGCGCAACATCCCCAATAGCAAAAACATTCGTAAACCCCTGAACCTGGTTATAGCGGTTTACGAGAATGCGACCACCACGGCCCAGCACTTCCGGCGGTAGACCTGCCAATGGATTAGCCTTTACACCAGCCGCCCAGATCAGGTTGTTTGTCCGCAGCGTAGTGCCGTCGTTCATGGTTACCACACGCCCGTCGAAATCCTTGACCCGTGTATTGAGCCGAACGTTTACGCCCAGCTTCTGCAAATAATCGAGCGAATGCTGCTGCGACTGTACGGACATTGGACCCAGCAACTCCCCTCCCGACTCGATGAGATATATATCCATCATCTTGAAATCCAGCTCTGGGTAGTCACTTGGCAGTACCGTTTTACGCATCTCTGCCAGTGTTCCACACAGCTCAACGCCCGTTGGTCCACCGCCTACCACCACCACGTCCATTAGTCCTTCCCGCTCATCGAGGGTTTCCACACTGAGTGCATCTTCAAAGTTTTGCAGCATCCGGTTCCGCAAGGCAATGGCTTCGGCTACCGACTTCATGGGCAGGGCTTTTTCAATAATATTCTGCTGGTTGAAGAAGTTGGTGTCGGCACCGGTGGCCATCACAAGATAATCATACGTAACGGGTCCCAGTTCTGTATCCACGGCTTTATCAGCCGGACGAACGCCCGTAACATTGGTCACCCGGATATGAACGTTCTTACAATCGCCAAACACAGCCCGTAGCGGGAACAAAATAGAGTTGGCTTCCAAACCAGCGGTAGCCACCTGGTAATAAAGCGGCTGAAACTCGTGGTAGTTCTGCCGGTTCAGTAACACCACCTGAAACTCTTTCCGGCGCGACAGGTAGCGGGCCAGTTTCAGGCCACCAAAACCAGCACCAACAATAACAATACGCTTGCGATCGGTTTGCGGTATGTTTGGATTCATTCAGATGTATAATTTACTCCGGGGCATTGACCGTCGGCCGTAGAGCGCGATTTACTTTATGGTCAGATACCTTCATCGGGAGGGCCGACAGAAAAACTGATTAACAGACACCGATGTTTAAATAAGTTCAGGAAACCAGCGGCTGTGTAGCCTGTAATACCCGTTCATAATGAGCTTCATAAAGAGGCAAAATACGCGACAACTCGAATTCTTTAGCCCGTGCCAGTGCGTTCTCCTTAAAGGTGGGCAGGTTGGCATCATCCAATACATAGAGTGCGTTTTTGACCATATCGGCTACGTCGCCAACCGGACTCAGAAAGCCGGTAACACCCTGAATATTCAATTCGGGCAAACCACCGGCGTTTGAGGTTATCAGGGGAACTTCGCAGGCGAGAGCTTCCAGCGCAGCCAGGCCAAAGCTCTCATTTTCAGAGGGCATCACGAACAGATCGGCTACCGATAGTACTTCTTCCACCGCATCCAGTTTTCCCAGAAACCGCACCTGATCATATATGCCGAGGTCGCGTACCAGCCGCTCAATACGAGCCCGTTCGGGACCATCGCCCACGAGCAGGAGCTTCGCAGGTGTTTGCTGCTGAATGTGGTAAAACATCATCACGGCATCGTCAATGCGCTTTACCCGCCGAAAATTGGACGTGTGTACAATCAGCTTTTCGCCGTTGGGGCAGATCGCCTTTTTGAAGTGTTCTTTTTGCTGACGCTTGAACCGGCTCAGGTCGATGAAGTTGGGAATAACTTCAATTTCGCGGTGAACATTAAAGTGTTTGTAGGTATCCTCCCGCAAATTCTCCGACACCGACGTTACCCCATCCGACTCATTGATGCTGAACGTAACAACCGGCTCATAAGACGCGTCTTTTCCCACCAGCGTAATATCCGTACCATGCAGGGTTGTTACCACAGGCACATTTCGTCCCTGCGAGCGCAGGATCATTTTGGCCATGTACGCAGCCGATGCGTGCGGAATGGCGTAGTGAACGTGCAGCAGATCAACGTCTTCGTTTAAAACAACGTTAACCATCGCACTCGCCAGCGCCGACTCATAGGGCGCGTACTGGAACAGCGGGTACGATGGTATATTTACTTCGTGGTAAAAAACGTTTTCGTTAAAAAAATCGAGCCGGGGTGGTTGCTGATAGGTAATGAAATGAATCTGGTGGCCATTTTTGGCCAACCCTTTGCCAAGTTCAGTGGCGACAACACCACTGCCACCAAAGGTTGGGTAGCACACAATGCCAATTTTCATGCGTGAGAGAACGAGTTTGTCTCTCAACAACAAACACGAGTAAAAAGAATCCCTAAACGATGAAAGACGATGTTAAGGACTAGTTTTTATTACCATTTCCCCATCTCTACCTAATTGAGTACCTTTCTTCCTGCGTTCAAAATTCCTATTTTTGATAAAAATTCAGTTATGGTGGCTCGCCAGTCCATTCCTCTCTCAGCGTTTACGTCCGGTTTTCTGCGCCTTATTCGGGTGCAGAATTTACTGATTGTTGTATTGACGCAATTTCTGGCGCGCGTGTTTCTGGTTGGCCCTAAAACGGAGGCTCTCAAGTGCCTGACCGACCCTACGCTGTGGCTTCTTTCATTGTCGACCGTCTGTATTGCAGCCGCCGGATACATCATCAATGATTACTTCGACATAAAGATTGACCTGATCAACAAACCGGAGCGGGTGGTAATCGGGCGATACCTGAAACGGCGGGTGGCTATGGGCGTACACCAGATGCTTAACGTAGTAGGCTGCCTGATCGGTTTGTATTTGAGTAAATGGGTTTTCGTAGCCGATGTTCTGTCCGTATCTCTTTTGTGGTTTTACTCGGCCCAGTTCAAGCGTCAGCCAGCCATTGGCAACCTGGTCATTTCGCTTTTGACGGCCCTCTCCCTCATTATTCTGGCTGTTTATTACCGGCAAAACACGGGTATGATTCTTATCTATGCCCTGTTCTCCTTTGGTATTTCCTTTATTCGGGAGATCATAAAAGACATGCAGGACGTTCGGGGCGATGCTCGTTTCGGTTGCCGAACGTTGCCAATCATCTGGGGACTTCGCCGAACAAAATACCTGCTGTATGCTTTGATCGGGGTTTTCCTGTTGAGCCTCTTCATCATTGCCAACTCCCTAAACAACATACGCCTTACCTTTATTTTTAGTCTTCTATTACTCCCAATAGCCTGGCTGACCTACCGGCTCATCATAGCCGACACCCGGCGCGATTTCGGCTACCTTAGCAACCTCTGCAAACTAATTATGCTCATGGGCGTCATTAGTATGATCTGGGCGTAAAGATGTATGATGTATTGCTGGCGCAAGCTTATATCCTACATCTTACATCTTACCTCTTTTCGCAACTTTGTTGCAAAAAAGTGAGTTAAGGAGAGGTACGTTTGCCTAAAGCATCGTATTTTTGTGCGTGCTCATGAAAACAGATAGTATCTCCCGCAAAGCTGATTACATCGGTATAACCGGTTCCGTCCTGTGCATCATCCACTGCATGGTTACGCCCGTGTTATTATTGACGAGTTCCGTTTTCCAGAACTCAACGCTCCGTGTTGGTTATCTGAGCCTTGATTATGTGTTCATTGTCGTTAACATTGTAGCCGTTTATTTTGCTACCCGTCACTATGCTCCCCTGGCTATCAAACGAAGCCTGTGGGGGTTTCTGCTCTTATTTTCCGTTGCCCTGCTTCTGGAAGACGTCGACCCTATTTTTGAATACATTGCTTACACAGCATCAGCCGGCCTGGTCATTACACATCTGCTCAATATCCGCCAGCATCGGGTGAGCCATACTCACTAATTGGCGCTGAGTGCCCGGTTGTTGATAAACGTGTCGTCCGTCAGGGTTTTCAGGAAGGCAATGACCTGCTTCTTTTCGGTAGTTGTTAGAGCAATACCGAGTTGCCCGCTGGCTTTCAGGGCGGGGTCGAGGGTAGGGCTGTCTTTTACACCACTGCTGTAATGATTGAGTACCTGATCCAGCGTAGCAAACCGGCCGTCGTGCATATAAGGAAATGTCTTCTCGACGTTTCGAAGACTAGGCACTCTAAATTTCAAGCGGTCGGCTTCGTTCAGCGTAATGGTGTACCGGCCCTGATCATTGATCGTTCCTGCGGGAAGGCCATTGTTGCGGTAACTACGATCGGTAAACAGATCGGTCGCATGGCAGGTCGTGCATTTCTGCTGAAAAATCGTTAATCCGGCCAGTTCATCGGGGTTCAATTCGCCCCCGGACTCTTTCCGAACGTATTTGTCATAGCGCGAATCGGCCGATACCATCGTCAGGAGAAACTGCGAAATTGCTTTCAGGAAACGGGCGGTCGTGACAGTGTCGGAGCCAAAAGCCGCTCTGAAAAGCGCCGGATAGCGGGGACTCTTTTGCACCCGGCCCAAGGCTTCCGAAAATTTCAGGTCCATCTCAACTGGATTTTGGATGGGTGATATGGGCAATTCGTCGAGGTTTGTTACGCCCCCATCCCAGAAGAACTCCCGCCCCCAGGCCAGATTTTCGAGCCCAGGTACATTACGCGTACCAAACTTACCGTCAATACCATGACTGAGTGGATGATCGGAATGGCCAAACCCAGCAAACTGCTGGTGACAAAATCCGCAGCTGATCGTCGTATCGCGGGATAAGAGCGGGTCATAAAATAACGTCTTGCCCAACGCTACCCCCTCAACAGTGAGTGGATTTTTGCTCAAATCATAGACAACATCCGGGAAGTTAGCCGGTTTCCGGAGCGTCACTGGCGTTGTCTGGTATTGAATGCCTCCTCCCCCCGGTGCAGGCGGCTCGGGCGTTGGATCGACATTTTTACCGGATTGACAGGCAACCGCCAATGCGAACAGGAATACACTGGCCAATAGCCCGGCACGTGTTGTCGATATCGTCTTCAGTAGCCTCATTGATTCGCCAGAATGCGGTCGTAACTAAACATCTTTGCGTAATTATCGGCAATACTCGTTGAGTACGTATCAAACATGACCGACGAATTCTGAGCGATACTCAACCGGGTTGGGCCGTTAAAAATAGACAGCGCATCGACTTTGAGTTGCACAGTAGGCGCAGAAGTCGACTGCACGCTGGCCATGTCGCTTTTAAACGGGATGGTGATTGTGCGTAGATTATTGATGGTTTTCTTGCCATTATAGCCCCCGCCAAATCCGCCGATATGAAAGAAGAAGGTATTGTTCTGGGCGGCAGGGGCTACAGCCGACTGGCCTTCGAGTTTCAGAAAAATATAGCCGGAGTTCCACTCCCAGTACATACCATCGTTCAGGCCCGGATCGAGCACGCCCGTCCGCTTACTGATGTCGGCTAGACTCCGTAAGCTATCCACCCCAACGACGAACGTAATGCCCGTATAATTTCCCGTGGGGATGTTCGACAGACTGATTGTTTGGGAGGCTGGCTTTTCTTCCTGAACCAAAAAATAGCTACTGTCCTGGGGCACGACGAATTCACTCCCGTCCTCCTTCCGAAGCCGGATATTGCTTACGAAATAGTTGAATTTCGTCACCGTAAACGACTCTCCGGCGGCATTCTGATAAGTACCATTCCCTAGCTTAAGGTCTGATGTTCCCACGATGTTATCGAAAGCAATCCGCATTCGACCTGTTGGGGCTACGTCTGTTTCGTGACAGGAAACGACGGCAAAACCCAATAGCAGAGTACCCAGTAAACTAGCAGTAATTGTCCATTTCATAGCGTAGGCATAGCAAGCTGTACATTCAACAACAGACAGGTACGCTGATTTTTAACGAAATCATTCTCAAAATCATACAGAATCCGAGATTAAATATACGCTCACGCAAACAAAAAAGGCCAGAAGTCGCCTACAACAGACGACTTCTGGCCTTTTCTATGACTTCGTTCGTTTATAAGCTCTTCAGGTACTTCAGGCTCTGGGGTACCTGTTGTTCAGCGGCTTTGCTTTCGTCTTCAATATAGAGATGCGCAATGGACGACTTGTTCACAGCTTTGATAACAGCGGGCCAGTCGATTTGTCCAGTGCCTAAAACCACCGATTGCTCATTTGACATGCTTCCCTTGTCGCTTTTCGCCACCCCTTTTTCTACATCCTTGAGGTGAATAAGCCGGAACCGTTTTGGGTATTTCATCAACAAGGCAGCCGGATCCTGGCCGGGTAGATACGTCCAGGTAACGTCCATTTCGTAGCCAACATATTCGGGGTTGGTTTTGGCAACCAAGTAGTCGAACAGCGTTCCATTTTCGTAGGGTTGGAACTCAAAGCCGTGGTTATGGTAGCAGAACATAATCCCCTGATCATGGGCCTGTTTTCCGAAACGGTTGAACACCTCCGCAGCCTGCTGCATCATTTCCAGAGTGGCTGCCGTTTTGTGGGGTATTGACCCGATACGAACGTATTTAACGCCCAACGCTTTGGCATTTTGCAGGATTGAATCCGGTTTGTTGGCAATGGCGTCATAGCTTACACCGTAACTGCTACAGGTCAGCCCGCGCTGGTCGAGGAGGGCGCGCAATTCAGGAGCCGTTTTACCAAACAGGCTGGAAAATTCAATATCGGTTATACCCCAGGCTTTCACTTTATCCAGGGTACCGGGAACGTCTTTCGAAAAACTCTCGCGCAGTGTGTACGACACCATACCCGGTGTTTTCTTCACTAGTTTACCAAAGGATTGCGCCTGGCTGGTCAGGCTGCCTACCAGCATTAGAATTAAAAACGGGATTGTGCGTTTCATGTAGCTAAAAACAAAGAATGTAAAATCAGGTGACTAGAACGTGTCACTCCCCTATTTGGTACATCAACTTGAATTGATAACTCACTTATAAGGAACGCAGCTGAACGTTTCTACTTTACAGGTTGCTTTTAGCCTTCGTTGAAAAATCGTGTGCTAATGCGGTACCAAATAGAAATTAGAACAAAAGTTAGCGGCTTTGTCTGGGCCGAGCTCCGGCTTGGCCTTAGTTTTGAATTCGCTGACGGCCAAGCCAAGCCAAAGATTGAATTGGAAGTCCCTTAAGGTGTTAACCATTCGCTCAATAGTTGAAAGTCCGCATTCTCGAACAAGGTAACTTACTGATTAATAACCACTCCTAAAACTTACTTGCTTTATGAAAACGCTACACTGTAGAGATGCCGGTTTTGATTGCGAGGCCGTCGTGCGGGCCGATACGGATGAGGAAGTACTGGCACAAGCCGCCCAACACGCCCAACAGGTTCATGGGGTCACCGTAACCCCGGAGTTAGCTGCTGGCCTGAAAGGCCTTATTCACGACGAAGTGGCATAAAACCAGACGTAATCAGTTTCGTTACGAATCAAATCCTGGTTAACCTTGCACTACATGGCATCTGGCAGGCAGTTTGTACTACCAGATGCCAGTACATTCCCAGAAACACGTATGGTTTTCTTTCGTGAGTACGTTCCCCATCCAGCGTTGACGTCATTTGTGCGGCATTATTATATTATTCACGTCCAGCTTGACCCAAGAATCCCACAGGAGCAGTTACCCATAAAACCCTATCCACCCACTACGGAGCAGTGCCTGTATTTTTACCCATTCGATTTACCGATCAGCACGAAAACGGGCAATACAGCTCCTGAAGGTGCAACCCCAGGCATTGTGGTAGGGCAGCCACTGACCCGAATGAATATCACCATTAATCCAAATTACCTGATGCTGAAAGTCAGTTTTCAGCCGGGGAGTCTGTTTCGGTTACTGGGCATTCCCATGAACCTGGTAGTCGATGGCCACGCCGATCTGGAAGCTGTTACCGGTAAAGCGGTGCGGGAAGTGCATGAACAACTACCGGAAGCCACCGACTATGCGGCTATGATTCGGCTGGTTGAAGAGTTCCTGCTACGAAAAGCGGCTCAGTGCCGCCAGGCGATATTACCCATCGACATCGTTGCCCGGCAGATGCTCCAGCCAGCGGGGTATCACCGGCTTGATCAGCTGGCGCACGATGCCTGTTTGAGCACCCGTCAGTTTGAGCGTAAATTTCGCGAGCGGCTGGGCGTCAGCCCCAAGTTATTCACCCGAATTGCCCGATTCCGGGAGGCTTACAAACTTCGCGAAACAGACCCGGCCCGCTCTTGGCTCGACATTGCTTACGACTGTCATTATTATGACCCGAATCACTTGGTCAAAGACTTTCAGCAGTTTGCGGGTACCACCCCCAGCCAGTTGTTTGACGAAGAGTTGGCGCATCAGGATTTCTTCAGGCGATATTCACCGCACCGAAACTCGCGTTTGTGAGGTTGTCGTTTTTTTACTATGCTCTCCATTTGTGCTTTGCTCAATTTTGCTCATCAATCGCACAAGTATGGACCATTCAAGCACACACCTCCGCCGAGCAGCATTCGCTTATTTATTGGCTGGCATAGGCCTTTTGGCCTTTGGGTTTCAGTTTTGGTTTTTGGGTGCCATCGAAACAGAAGCGAAAGGCCGTTTGCTGGCGCCATTCATTTTCCTTTCCGATGACGCCTTCGTTCCAACCGAACAGGGAGGCTGGATCGGGCTTGTTTCAAAAGTGGGCATGTTTGTGGGTGCTTTTTCGCTCTGGAAAACAGGTGAACCCACCGGCTTCGGCAAAAAACGATCCTTATTATTCATCCCTATGGCCGGAGCCGCTGCTTATATACTGGGTCAATGGATGCCCCTACCTTTTGCCCCAATGGGCGCTTTCCTAAGTGGCATTGGTATGTTAGTGGTTGGCTTTGCCAGTTTGAAAGCCAACATCTGGACGGGCTGGAAACGCTATGTACCTCTGTTGGTGGGTAGTTTCCCCTTTGTTTTTATGTTTCCGATCCTCATTATTTCGGGTGCAAGACCGGCTCAGTTAATCGGTCTCTGGGGATTTGCCTGGTTGTTACTCGCCTGGACGGCCTGGCAACGGGCGCAGGAAGTTATGCACCAGAATACGATGGTTAAACAGGCATAGCCGTTGCCAGATACTAACATGTTCTGACAACGGGTACCTATTTTCTTACGGCTTGGCATGACGCATTTCCATACCGACCGACATGCGGGGTTTAAAGCCCGTCCACGGTCCGGCGGCATCGGTTTCGGGCAGGTTCAGGTACTTGGCGTAGTCCATTTTTTTGAGGTGAATACCCAGAAAGGCCGTAACAAAGTGCTGGTTGATGTTATTGAGTCGGCGCTCGTTCCAGGCGGGTTCGGCGTAGTGCATATACTCATCGGGAGATACGCCGGGGATCAGCGAAGCCGGTGGTGGATTGGGAGCTACATTGTGCCGGGCGTTCAGGTAGGTAAGCATGTAACGGTCGGCATTAACAGCTCCGTCGTAAATGGCTTTTATCCCTTTCTCGTAACCCGATATATCGTCTTTACTACCGGCCACAAACAGTGTTGGCAAGGTGAGACCCGCCAGCCCTTTGGCATCCCACATACCTCGTTCCATGCCCCAGGGTGCAAAAGCCACAACGGCTTTAATCCGAGGATCGAGTGACGCTTTGTAGGCTGGCGAATCCATTGAGCGGACTTCGAGGGCCGTACTACCCTGCGCCAATTGCCCAAACGTCTTAACAGCCTGCGGACTGAACCCCGCCCCGGTGGCATTCAGTGCGCCATAGCCCCCCATCGAATAACCAATCAGGGCCGTGTTGTCGGCGTTGAGCAATCCAGACAGGAACGATTTACTGCCTTTGGCACTCAGTCGGGCCATTTCGTTCAGCACGAACAGGTCGTCAAAGGCCCGGTTCAGCAAGGTGCTGGGAAATCCGGCCGCATCGCGGTATGTAGATTCCATATGGTCGATTGCCACGACCACGTATCCTTTAGATGCCAGGTTTTCGGTCAAGTAGGTCATCAACAGCCGGGACCCAAGATACCCGTGCGACACGATGACCAGCGGATAGGCTCCACTGGTGATGTCGGGTTCGGCATCGCGGCTGGCGCGGCCGGTAAATGTAAACGGAACCAGCGGGCGATTAGGGTTATTGGCGATGCCGAAAACGGATTCATACGTTACCACAGCTGGCTTGTCGGCAGGAAGACGTGCAGGATACCAGACCTCCAGAGTAAGGGAGCGGTCGTATAACGGATGCTTGCCATCTTTCTGGTGCAGCACATCGACCTGATCTTTGTGGACCACGGTGAGGGTTCGTACGCCAACACCGTAAGTCCCGCGAACTGACAACTCGGGAGAATTAGGCAGTAGGTCGCCATTAACAAAGGTATTGTCGGGCGTTTGGGCGATGATTGGGCAGACGACTCCCAGCGTAAAGAGCAGGAGAAACAGGTAACGAATAGTCGTTGATTTCACAGAATAGTAGGAGTAGGAATGTTGGCTGTAAAGCTATCGTAAACTTTCTTAAGTCAGCAGACAGCCATGTATTTTTTACAATTTCGTAATTCATTATCCCCTACCTTTGCCCGACAACTTTAGGGGTGTCAGTGCCAAACCGGACTGACTGAGAGGATACCCTCATTACCTGATGCAGCTTGTACTGCCGTAGGGAAAAGTTACCGAGACGCTCTCCGCTCTCCTAAAGTTGCTGTTTACTGAATCTTTTGACAGCAACATGACCCAATCTGCTCAATCTATCTGGACCGACATCGAGCGTATTCGCGCTCAGGCACCGCTTATCCACAATATTACCAATTTCGTGGTGATGAACAACACCGCCAACGCCTTGCTGGCGCTGGGAGCCTCGCCCGCGATGGTCCATGCACCCGAAGAAGTAGAAGATTTCGTATCCATTTCATCGGCGCTGGTGGTGAACATCGGCACGCTCGATGCGACGTTTGTGGCGGGTATGCGGTTGGCTATGCGTCAGGCGAAGGCGCTGGGCAAACCCATCGTTTTCGACCCGGTTGGCGTTGGAGCAACCAATTTCCGAAATCAGGTAAGTGAAGAACTGCTGGCGCTGGCTGCACCGGATGTCATTCGGGGAAACGCGTCCGAGATCATGGCGCTGGCCGGTCTAAACGCCCAAACCAAAGGTGTCGACAGTCTGTACGGTTCCGAAGCCGCCGTCGACGCAGCCCGGCGATTGAGTGCCCTAACAGGCGGTGTAGTAGTGATCAGTGGCGCAACGGATTACATCATTCAGGGCGAGAAAACGTCCATTATCAGTAACGGGCATCCGCTCATGACCAAAGTAACGGGCATGGGCTGCACCGCTACGGCCCTCACGGGTGCCTTTGCGGCCGTCAATTCGGATTACTTTCAGGCTGCCACGCACGCAATGGCCGTCATGGGCATTGCCGGTGAGCTGGCCGTTGAGAAGAAACCGGCTCCCGGTAGCCTGCAACTCAACTTCCTCGACGCCCTCTACGAACTGACCGAAGCCGCAATTGCGGATCGACTTCAACTGACATACGCATGAACGGACTCTATTTAGTGACCGATAGCGGCATTGCGCAGCAGGCGGGTCACACCTTGCCTTTCGTGGTCGAAGAAGCCTGCCGGGCGGGTGTTCGCTGGGTGCAATTGCGCGAGAAAGAACTGTCAACCCGCGCCTTTCTGGAACTGGGTGTTGCACTCAAACGCATTACGCAAGCTTACGGGGCAAAGCTCATTATCAATGACCGGGTCGACATTGCCCTGGCCGTTGATGCCGATGGCGTTCACGTTGGGCAGGACGATATGCCGTATCAACTCGTGCGGTCGCTTATCGGACCGGACAAGATCATTGGTTTGTCGATCAACAACATAACCGAACTGGAAGCGGCTCAGGGTGCCGATCTGGACTACCTCGGCATCGCCACCATTTTTCCGACGGGCACGAAACAGGATACGTCCAGTCTGTTGGGGTTGGCCGGATTGCGTGCCATCTGCCAGCAAACCAGCCTGCCCACCTTTGCTATTGGCGGCATCAATGCAGCGACTATCCAATCTGTTCTACAGGCCGGTGCTTCGGGAGCGGCTGTTGTGTCGGCCATTTGCGGACAATCATCCCCGTATGAAGCAGGTCGGGAGTTGATCCAGTTGGGTGCGTTGGGGTAGGATAATGTGAAGTCGGTTTCTTAAAACCGACTTGTGAGGTTTCTCAAAACCTAACAAGTCGATTAAAGCGTCTGACACCATAGCGGGTATATTCATTCGGTTTTGAGAAACCTCACAAGTCAGGTTTAATAACCTGACTTCACACTGTAAGAACCTGGCTTTACACTCTAAGAAACCGACTTCGCACTCTAAGAAATTGACACAAATTCAGCCTACAGCTTTTTTTATCCTTTCGCCAATGAAAACATACGCACGAACCTTAACCATTGCCGGGTCGGATAGTGGCGGGGGGGCCGGTATCCAGGCCGATCTCAAAACGTTTGCCGCTCTCGGCTGCTACGGCATGTCGGTGATTACCGCCCTGACGGCGCAAAATACCAAAGCCGTAACAGGTATAATGCCGGTACCTCCAGCGTTTATTGCCGAACAGATGAAAGCCGTGTTGAGCGACATTGGTGCCGATGCGGTGAAGATCGGTATGCTGCACTCGGCGGAAGTCATTGAGCAGGTAGCCAAAACGCTGGTTGAGTTTGGCGTAAAAACCATTGTATTGGACCCGGTTATGGTAGCTAAAAGTGGCGATAAACTCTTGCAGGACGAAGCCGTCGACGCGCTCAAAAGGTACCTGTTACCCATTGCGTCCGTGATTACACCCAATCTGCCCGAAGCAAGTGTATTGCTGGGTCGACCAATCGAGACGATGGCTGATATGCAACAGGCCGCCGTTGATCTGGCAACACTCTGCCCAGGGGCTATTCTGGTGAAAGGGGGTCACCTGACGACCAATGAAAGTACCGACCTGCTCTATGTATCCGCAACGGAACAGCATTCTTTTCCGACAATACGAATTCAAACGGGCAACTCGCACGGAACGGGCTGTACGCTCTCGTCGGCCATTGCCGCCGGATTGGCCAGAGGCTTATCGGTCTTGGATGCGGTAGCCGCTGCCAAAGACTATTTAACCCAAGCCCTACGAATGGGGGCCGTTTATAAACTCGGGCATGGACATGGCCCCGTTCACCACTTTTTCAACGTTTGGCAATAACCAATTATGACATTCACCGACCAGCTCTGGCAGGACATCAGCCCAATCTACATCTCCATACTCGAACACGGATTTGTCAATGAATTAATGGCGGGTAGCCTGCCCTCGCCAACGTTTCAGTATTACATTCAGCAGGACGCCCTCTACCTGACGGACTTCAGCCGGGCGTTGAATCAACTGGCCGCGCGAGCTACCACACCGGACGATATACTGACCTTTACACAATTCGCGCAGAACGCTATTCTGGTGGAGCGGGCGCTTCACCAGACCTATTTTGCCCTCTACGACATCCAACCCGAAACGGCTAAGATGCCTGCCTGTTTTGCCTATACCAACTACTTATTGGCCACTACATCGCTTCAATCCATTGCTGTTGGAGCGGCTGCGGTGCTACCCTGTTTCTGGATTTACCGGCAGGTCGGTAAACACATTTACGAGCGCGCCATCCAGGAAAACCCCTACCGAAGCTGGATCGACACTTATGCGGGCGACGCCTTCGACCAGTCGGTCAACCAAATGCTGGCCCTCACCGACAAATACGCCGAAACAGCCGGACCGCTTGAGCGAGACCAAATGCGGGAAGCGTTTCGGGTATCGAGTCGACTGGAGTGGTATTTCTGGAATGACGCTTATAGGCAAACTCACTGGCTGATATAGACACGCGTAATTCAAACAAACACCCTAAGAGAAACGGTCAGCTTGCTCTTTCCGGAAAAGTATAACCTAACATACATACGTATGCGAGTGCCTTTATTCGTAAGATACCCAGTCGAATTCAGGTCTGGCTGTTTGATAATTTTTTCACCTAAATCGCCTGGTTACAATTTATCTTATGTAAAAGCAAAATTTGTGTAACTATTATTCGCTATCCATACGCGCTCATCACAATTACACAATTCCTATATACTACAAATAGATTACGTAAACTTATTTTGACTTGTTCCACAACTCCTACTAACAATTAGTTAGTAGGAGAATCTCTCTTCCCGTAGGCAGGCAACCTCATTTTCTTGCCAATGTCACAAATCCAATCTAGCTTTAAGTAGTACAATCAACATTGTATCAGGCTGATAAGCTGCAATTTAACGCATTTGGCCCTCTAAGATAAGCTGGTCATTTGTTGCGTTCACTTTCTTTTTTGTTTAATTATAACCAGTTACCTGTATGAAGAAAGCACATGTTATGCTGCTAGGTCTTTTAATCGGCTCTTTTGCGAGCTTGCCTACAGAAGCTCAAGTGAGCGAACCGAACCGTCGGCCCGTCAATGCACCGCTGGATGGTGGTTTAAGCATCTTACTGGCTGCCGGAGCCGCTGTTGGCCTGAAAAAGGCTCATCAAAAACGGAAAGAGGCTCGTTCCATGCGTTAACCGGACGAAATCAAGTCCGTTTTTGTAGTACGTCAACGGGATATACCCGAACTCAACGAGTTATGTAGCCGGTTTTGGCAAACCAAGTCCAAAATCGGCTACATAACTCGATTTGCTGTTTATCTCAGCCAGTTATGAATGATCGTTTGCTCAACTACGTAGATGGAGCCTATTTGGTCAAACTCATCTTAGTTTTCACCTCGCTCTATTACTTCAACATCTTTTATTGGGGACTTACTGACCCTCAAAACCAGTACAGCTATTTTCTGGATCATTACCTGAATTATATCAGCTGGTTTCAGCAGTCTATTCTGTACACGGCTCACCTGCTCTCCCAGCTGGCGGGTTTATCTACCTTCGTTGACCCACCTCAACTCATTCGAACAGTTTCCGGGGCTTCGGTCATTATTTCCTTTGACTGTTTAGGGCTGGGTGTATCCAGCTTCTGGACTGCTTATGTCATTGCTAATACTGGCACCTGGCAAAACAAGGCAGCCTGGCTTCTGGGAGGAATCGCGCTGATCTGGTTTGTCAACTGTTGCCGAATTGCCATACTTCTGTTTGCGCTGGATAAAAACTGGCCCGAGAGCCGCTACATCGATCATCACGATCTTTTCAATGTGGCCGCGTATGGAATCATCCTCACGCTAATGTACTTCCATAGCCATCAGCCCAGCCGAAACACCAGTCTGGATCAGCCTTAAACCAATTAATGAGTGCTGTTTACTCCTATCCGTACTGATCCCCTTTTACGAGAGCCGCCAGTTTTTTAGGCGCTACTTCGCAATAAGCCATGGTTAAGGCGTCTATCAGCGTCTCATCAAACACTTTGGCCAGGTTGACGAGTGTCCAGCCCTGTTTGCCCCACTTGTTGGGAACCGGATAAATGACGGAAGTATCGAAGCTGCAAAAAGCGGCCTGATCGAGTTCGGCCAACTTCACACAAATCCGATTGTGAGGGCCGTTGTACGTTGCAAATACCCTTTTGCCCACTTTAAACGAGAACTTTCCGAAGTGGGGTTGCTCGGTTGTTTCGGGAAACGATAGGGCAATTTGCCGGATTCTCTCCAAATCGATCATATTGCTTATTACAATTTCAAGTACTCATCCAACTTGATCCTTAGAGCATTTGGGTTGTTTTGTCTGGGCCAAGCTCCAGTTTGGCCCAGACAAAACTGCTACCTTTTGTTCCAGTCTCTCTTTTGGCATACACTAAAAGCTTTCAGTGGCACTAACAGCGCTGTGCTCAGGCAATTCCAACAAAATCTCAACCGTCGCCGATGCTGCATTCATTCAGTATCCGCTTTTTTTGAAAAAACAAATTACGTAGTTTCCCAGCAAAGCAATGGACAATCAGGACCTAATCAAACTGGCCTACAAAGGCTTTAATACCCGAGATATTGATGGCGTACTCAATCTCATGCATCCAGATGTGCAATGGCCCAACGGCTGGGAAGGTGGCTACGTACACGGGCACGATGAAGTACGCGCCTACTGGACCCGGCAATGGCAGGAGATTGATCCGGAAGTAACGCCTGTTTCGCTCCGGTCAACCCCTACCGGCCAAGTCGAGGTGATCGTTCATCAACTGATCCACGACAAACAGGGAAGTATCGTAACAGATGGCATAGTCAAACATGTCTACACGTTTGATGGCGATAAAATTATACGAATGGATATAGAATGATTTATTTCTCCATTAGCGCCTGAATAGCTTTGATGATGTCGGCCTTCTTCTCGTGGGCGTTGTTGCAAAGCACAATGATCGTTTTATCGGCGTCGATGTAGCGAACAATCTGGGTTTTATAGCCCGGATTGTCGCCATCATGCTGCACAATCCGCCCAAGTTTAGGACTCTGTGCCAGTTCCCAGCCAAAGCCATACGGCGACAGGGAACCGTCATTGAGTTTAGCTGGGGTAAACGCGTCTCTCAACGTTTGCTGACTAACCAGTTTATCGGAGTAAAGCGCACGATCCCACTTCAGCAAATCTTCGACAGTGGAGCTGATGCGACCGGGGCCTTTGCGATCACCTAACCAGATGGCGTAGTTGAATTCGGGAAACGAATCGGCCTGAACGTAGCGTTTTTTCTCCGGCACATAAATATGTCCCCAGGCCACGTCAGGCAGTTTCAGCTTTGCCTCTTTAGTTCGGATATCCGTATGCGTCATGCCGAGGGGATTGAAAATACGCGTCTGGCAAAAGTTGATAAAATCCTGCCCCGATGCCCGTTCGGCAATGCTGGCCAGCAGCATATAGCCGGTATTGCTATAGGTGTATTTGCCCCCCGGCTCAAACAGTTTGGCGGGGTGGTACTTGATCAGATACGCAATGTTATCAGCGTTATTAGCGACCCTGCTTTTGTCCCAGTGCTTATCCATCACATCCTGATAATCCGGCAGGCCCGATGTGTGGTTGAGCAGGTGCCGGATGGTAATACCCGGATACGGCAGGCCCGAAATGTATTTATCAATCCGGTCGTCGTAGTCCAGTTTACCCGCCTGCTTCAGCATCAGGATGGTCATGGCCGTAAACTGTTTCGACACCGACGCCAGTTCGAAAATAGAACCCGTGGTGAGGGGTGATTTCGTCTCAAATCGTTTGTAGCCGAATGCCTTCTCGTAAATCGGTTGGCCCTTATCGGCGATGAGAATAACCCCGCTAAAATCGGGTGTACTGGCAATGAGTTTGTCGATACCGGCTGATAACGATGGCTGAGCGCTGACGTTGATTTGAAGCGACAAAGTGGTAAGCAGTAAACAAGTTATCAGTTTAGTTTTCATCTAAGAGCAGGTTGTTATGCCGGGTCGATGTGTAGCGCCGACCCGGCAGGCACAAAATAGGGAAATTTCAGTCAATCGCCGTACTCACTTACTTACCGCCAGCCGTCTTTAACAGAAAATCCCGTGCCAGTACCTGTTGGTCAGTGCTGATAAAATCGACGCCCGCTTCACGGAGTTTTGCCCAAACGAGCGGGTCTTCGGGACTCGCCCAAAACCGTAGCTTTTTCCCCTCGGCATGTACCTTATCAACCAGCTGGCGTAGCTTCCGAAACTCTTCAGCTGGTATATCGCCCTTGCCGCGCCAGCTTAGCTGGTTTTGATAAACATCACTGATGTACGGCATCACCGTCGGCGCATATCCTTTACCCAGATCGCCGGGGCGACCGTCAATTGATACCAACCGCCCTTTGGCTTTGACGATTGCCTCAACAGACCGATTACCCGTCAGAACAATCGTAACAACGCCTGATTTCCGTTTGCTATCGCCGGTGAGTAACGAGCTATACCGTTGCAGTAGCTTCGTCAATGCCTGATACGTACTATCGGCACCCGTTTTGGCGTCGATCATTAAATAAAACGGTCCCGAATAATTGGGAAACACCCGACCGCCGTTCTGACGAATTCGTTCGGCCAGCGGTTTAAGATACAGGCCTTCGAGGGTAGCGGACGGATTTTTGATGGTTGGCCGGTCGTGTGCCACATAGAGGGTATCATCAATTAAATGAACATCGGCCTCAACACTGGTGAACCCATTGTCCAGCGCATCCCAAAGCGGGCGGGATTGATGATAATCATTATGGGCATGGGCATTTACCAACGGCACAACATCGGCAAGTTGCTGCGGCACATTGGCCTGAGCGATCGGCTGGCTCCAGGCAGATTCCAGATCACCCGGCATGAATGGATTGTATTTGGGCTTACTGGAAATGATCTTCGCCCGAAGCAGCAACACATCATTCGTCAGGTCATACGTGGCGGCTGTATCGGTCACTTCGCGGAGCAATTCGGCCTGTGTGTTACCTTTCCGAACACCAAAAAACTGAATTTTATACGTTACGTCCGGCTCCATTTTAACCCGCACGACCAGTTTGTTTCCTGCCTGTGGCAACTGTTTGAGTGTAACGCCCGAACTGGCATAGAAACGGCCGGCTTCCATGGCCTCAATTAAAGACGTTGGGGTCAGCTCGGGCGCATTGACCATGACCCAACTCCGACCCGAATTACTGAACGAAGGGCCAAAAAAGTAATAATTATGGCTATCATCAGTACCCAGACCGTACATCAGCGGACGCGCCTGTTGCAGAAAATGCAGGTTTATCTTATCCCACATGGCCTCCGTGCCTTCGTGGGTACTGTCGCCGTAATTATTGACCAGATGATGGCCGTTGAAGACTTCAAAAAAGCGTTCGTACCGGAGCTGCATCAGGTCTTCGGCCTTGATGGCGTAGTAAAAATTAGGATGGTTGATGTGCGGAAACATGGGCTGACCCGTCAGTCGGCGCTGCGCCACCACCATGTCGATGTTGTTTTGCATCACCTCCGCCACGCTGTTGCCGGGCAACGGCCGAATGAGGTTCTTTACATTCGTCACGTTCATGTGAATGGGCTTGCCCTGATAACCGGTCGATACTTCTTCATTTTTCAGGATCAGGAACTTGCCCGGCTCTTCAAAATAATTCCGGTATTCGTTTAGTTGTTTCAGGCGGACACTCAGCGAGTCATTTTGCCCTTTGCGGTATGTTACCCAGTCCGGCCCAAACGTACGCAGGTACCGATCAAACGTCCGGCGTCGATCCGGCTGGCGGGGTACGTTTACCCATTTATCAACGTCCTGCAAGATGTTGTGATCAGACAGGCCAACGAACTGATAGCCATTGGCTTTGTACCAGTCCATGATCATTTCGGGGTAATCGTCGCCGTCGCTCCAGAGCGAGTGTGTGTGCAGGTTGCCTTTGTACCAGTGCTGCGCCTGGGTAATGGAGGTAACGAATAGGAATAGTACGACACTGAAGCAGGCTATTTTGTTCATTATCGGGTTAAGGGCGGGTTTATAGTATAGCGCTAATGGCACGGCTAAAGTAGCACTTTATGTTCCTGCAGTAGGCCATTCAGCATTCCATTGATTTATTGAAAGAGTATCAAAACACGTAAATTGGCTACCCAATCCTAAATCCATCATTCATAGTCCATCCATTGTGGGCTTTAATTTGGCTATCTAACAGCTTATGAAGAGAACATTTGTACCAAATTCTATTCTAATACTGGCGACAACTTATACTATTGTCATGGTTTGGGCTGTTGCTTCAGCAGAAAACAAGATAGGGCTAGTATTCTATGCAATTGTTTTGGCAGCCTTCTTCGTGGTAGTTATTTATTACCGGGATTCACTCGCCTGTGTACTTAAACTTGAAGACCATAAGCTGAAGGTAGATTATGTATTTCCTCCCAAAGAGGACTTATCCATTGACCTCTTTAAAATTCAAAGTAATATAGTTTTACGAAGGTATCAAGGCCAATATTTTGCTGGAGGTTTGCCTGCTTGGCCAGACTATTGGAACTACAAATGGTATTTTGCCTCAGAACGTTACGAATTAGAATTCCTCTATGATGGCAAGCTGGAAACTTTATCATTTCAGGTAAACATAATTAATTTTAGAAAATTTCTGAATTCGTTAATCGCCAATATTAATGCCCTTAACACCTATAAAATTCAGAGCATTGACAACAATTTCAGCAAAGGCGAGTTAGCTGTCGAATTATCTACTATGATAATAAAGCTTGTTATCGCCAACTAGGCTTTGCTATCTGATCAGTTTTAGAGCATTTAGTACTCTATTAATACTCGTTTACCTTTTTGAAACTGCCCTGAACTTTCCAAAAATCAATTTTCTCTATTTTCTATTTGTGCCTACTCATCAACCTGAACTCCGAACCGTCAACGTAACGCGCTACGCCAAACCCCTACGGGAAGGTGGCTCGTTGCCCGCCCTGGTCGAAGCCGACGACGATTTTCTGTACGTACTCAAGTTTCGCGGGGCCGGTCAGGGGACCAAAGCCCTCATTGCCGAACTGGTAGCGGGCGAAATTGCCCGGGCGCTTGGTCTGCGTATTCCCGAAATCGTTTTCGCGACCCTCGACGAAGCCTTTGGCCGTACCGAGCCCGACGAAGAAATCCAGGACCTGCTCCGCGCCAGTGAGGGGCTCAATCTGGCGCTGCATTACCTGTCCGGTTCCATTACGTTCGATGCCATCGTGAACACAGTCGATGCCCGACTCGCTTCGCAGATTGTGTGGCTGGACTGTTTCGTAACGAATGTAGACCGCACCGCCCGCAACACCAATATGCTCATCTGGCATAAGGAACTATGGCTGATCGACCACGGCGCGGCCCTTTATTTTCACCATAACTGGGACAATTGGGAAGCCCAGACCCAGCGCCCGTTTGGGCAGGTGAAAGACCACGTCCTGCTGCCCCGAGCAACGGAACTAGCCGCTGTCGATGCCGAGTACCGCGCCATTCTCACGCCCGAACTTCTTCAGAGCATCGTGGCGCTGATTCCGGATACCTGGCTGATGAACCCGTCCACCTCGGAGTCGGCGGAGGAGCAGCGTCAGGTATATGCCCGGTTTTTAGAGGCCCGACTGGCTTCATCAGAAATTTTTGTCAACGCAGCAATCGAAGCCCGCAATGCACTTGTTTGAGTATGCCGTCATCCGCGTCATGCCGCGCGTTGAACGGGAAGAATTTATAAATGTAGGCGTCATTGTTTATTGCCGCTCGCTGGGATTTCTGAAAACGCTGTACACGCTGAACGAGACCCGGCTGCGTGCCCTATCGGCAGAACTCGATCTCGATGAAGTTGGCGAGCGAATTAAGGCGTTCGAGAAGATCTGCGCAGGTCGCCGGGAAGGTGGCACCATTGGTCAACTCGGCATAGCGGAGCGTTTCCGCTGGCTTACGGCCACCCGCAGTACCATCGTTCAGTCGTCGCCCGTTCACCCCGGCTTGTGTACCGATGCGGGTGAAACGCTGACGAAACTGTTTGAGCAGTTAGTTTTGTAGCTTTCGTATCGTGGGTCTTTAGCCCGCGTAGCCGTAGGCTAAATTGTAATTAACAGTAATTAGCCTACGGCTACGCGGGCTGAAGACCCACGATACGTTTATCGCCATGCACTCATTCACCAAACCATTCCTTTATCTTTTTTCATTCCTCTCTACAACCGTCCTTGCCCAGCCGCGAACGGACGCGTTTCTCAAAGACCTACTTTCAAAAAATAGCCATCCCGTTTTTCAGAAAGTCATGCAGCACCCGGACGACTACCGGATGCAAATCATTTACACAAAAATTGACCGGGACAAGAACAACACGCCTTCTTTTACGAATTACTATTTCCGGGTCGACAGCACTGAGTATTTCAATCCGGCCTCGACGGTTAAACTCCCGCTGGCGCTGCTTGCTCTCGACAAACTGAACAGTCTAAAAAACCCGAAACTGACGAAGTTCACGGCCATGCAGTTCGACAGTTCGTACAGCGGTCAGACAAAAGAGTGGACAGACAAGACAGCGCAAAATGGGTACCCATCCATCGCCCATCTCATAAAAAAAGCCTTTCTGGTGAGTGAGAATGACCCTTACAGCCGGATGTATGAATTTGTGGGGCAGGCGGGTATCAACCGGACGTTACATGCCAAAGGGTATCTGGATACGCGCATTACGCACCGGTTTGTGCGGATGACAGCCGAGGAAAACCGACATACGAACGCCGTTCGGTTTATTGATGAATCGGGTAAGCTGATTTACAGCCAACCGGCCGCCTATAACCAGGACCCGTTCGATTTTTCGAGAACGGCCAAACTCGGCAAAGGGTATTACGCCAAAGACAGCCTGATTCATGATCCGTTCAACTTCACCGAACGCAACAAATTTCCGTTGGAAAGTTTCCAGCAGGTGCTGCAATCGGTCATGTTTCCGCGCTCCGTCCCGGTCCGGCAGCGGTTTAATTTAATGCCTGATGATTACCAGTTTCTGCATCAATACCTGTCGCAACTCCCCGGCGAAACCAATTACCCCAAGTACGACGCCAGCCAGTACTACGACACTTACGTGAAGTTCTTTTTTATGGATAGCCTGCATCATGAGTTGCCCAAAGGTGTTCGGGTATTCAACAAAGTGGGCTGGGCGTACGGTTTTCTAACGGATGCCTCCTACGTCGTTGACTTCACCAACAAAATCGAATACATGCTAACCGCAACGCTCTACGCCAACAGCGACGGCATCCTGAACGACGATAAATACGAGTACGAAAGCATTGGGTATCCGTTTCTGTACCAATTGGGCCAAACGATCTACCAGCACGAACTAAAACGCAGACGAACCCATACGCCCGATTTGCGTGCCTTTGTTATTCCCTACGAAAAACGAATAAATGATAACCGGCCGCTGGTGAAAGATGTTGATAATTAACTGGATAATTTTCGTTATTTACCGCTGATATATCCCTTACACTTAACCTTTTAGCTATATGACATACATTTCTAGATTTAGGTCAACGGTTTTACTTTTCGCAATCACCATCGTTTCCCTGTATGCACAAACAGGTACAAAACAAGCTCCTCCACTCCTGGCCGCAGCCACACCCGAAACGGCGGGCTTCTCATCTGAACGACTTAACCGAATCGACGGGCTTATTCAATCCTACATCGACAAAAAAGCCTTTCCTGGCGTAGCGGCTATTGTGGTACGAAACGGTAAAATTGTTTATCACAAGGCATTCGGCACCTCCGATCTTGACAATAACAAACCGTTGGCGAAAGATGCTATCTATCGGATTGCCTCCATGACCAAAGCCATTACGTCGCTGGCCGTCATGATGCTCCATGAGGAAGGTAAAATCATGCTCGATGATCCAATCAGCAAATACATTCCTGAATTTGCGAAGCCGGTAGTGCTCGATAAATTCAACGATAAAGACAGCACATACACCACGATTCCGGCCAAGCGGGAAATTACCATCCGGCACTTGCTTACACACATGTCGGGGCTTAATTACAACGTCATTGCCAGCGATCCACACATGCGGGCCATTTATACTAAAGCCGGTATTGTAGATGCTTTCACTACGCAGAATATAAAAATTGGCGATGCCGTCAGGAAACTGGCGAAGCTTCCGCTCAATCACCAACCGGGCGAAAAATGGACCTACGGCCTGAGTATTGATGTATTAGGCGCGTTGGTAGAGGTCGTATCGGGGTTGCCGCTGGACCAGTTTTTTCAGAAACGCATTTTCGAGCCGCTGGGAATGAAAGACACCTATTTTTATTTACCCGATTCGAAAAGGGATCGTCTGGTAGCGCTGTACTCGGAAGATAAAGACAAAAAGCTGGTCAAAACGGCTACCATCAAGAGCCTGCCTACTGACCCTGATTTCCCGATTGTAGGGGCAAAAGCTTACTTTTCGGGCGGTGGAGGTTTATCAAGTACGGCCTATGACTACGCCGTCTTTCTGCAAATGCTATTGAACAACGGAGTCTACAACGGCAAGCGGTTTCTCAGCCGTAAAGGAGTTGAACTATTCACCAACTCTAACCAGACCGGCGCACTTTTCCCTGATCCGCACGGCTATTTTAGCCTGGGATTTGCGGTTACGAACGAAAAAGGGCATACGCAGGATTTAAGCAGTGTAGGTACATTCTCCTGGGGTGGCGCTTTCAGTACCGATTATTTTGCTGATCCCAAAGAAAAAATCTGTGCTGTCCTGATGAAGCAAATGTGGGGAACAAGCTACGGCAGTGAACTTGACAACAAGTTTAGCCTGATGATTTATCAGGCCCTGGACGATCAGGAGGTTCCTGAGCCAGGAAATTGACCTATTCCGTTCTATAAATAGAGAGGGTTAATCTAAACAGTTAGATTAACCCTCTCTATTTTTTAGTATGTGTGCTGGTTTGTTATCGTTCAGGATACGTTTCTATTTGTCCTGATAACTCCTGTATAGCTTCCTTCAACTGAGTCCGGCTCAGCACAATGTCCATCTCAACCGGGAAATCAGGGTAGTTGTGCCAGGATGGAGTCAGACTATGACCCAGCTGGATTTGAAGACGGTATTTATCATCCGATAAGGCTTTTGCATCCATGCTCAGGCCCGGCTCTGAGAACCGAATCGCTACGTGCGTCGTGGCTTTATTCCAGAGTGAGCGGAGTCCTGTCAGGATTCGTTTTACTTCCCAGGTCTGCAACGGTGCCGATTGTGTATCTTCCTTCTGACGCCAGAAAGTCGACAGACGGCACTGGAGCCGATTACGGTCACGCCAGCTGTTCGTAGCATTACCATACCCTAGAATAGCTAGTTCAAAAGAGTCGAGCGAGTTAGAAGAAGATACGAATTTCATAGCCTTTTTAGTTAGGGAGTTACCTGATTCTCTACTTAACAAATATACTATATATGTTGTTTCATAATCAAGGAGTTAATCACCCAAAATATTATCCTATCCAACGGGAAAGCAACGCATCATAGTAAGTTCATAAACCACAAACCAATTGGGTTAGCCACTTTCCTTATCTTTGCGCCCGAAAGAATACACAAACTAATCATTCAGATAGATGGCAAACGTGCTCATTATTGGAGCCGGTGGGGTTGGCAGCGTTGTTGCGCACAAATGCGCGATGAACAGCGATGTCTTCACAACGATTATGCTGGCTAGTCGCACCAAATCAAAGTGCGACCGTATTGCGGCCGAAATTCAGGAAATGCACGGCGTAAGCATTCAGACGGCTCAGGTCGATGCCGATGTGGTATCCGAAATGGTTGAGCTTATCCGGTCGTTTAAGCCGGTACTGGTCATCAATGTGGCCCTCCCCTACCAGGATCTCCCCATCATGGATGCCTGCCTGGAAGCCGGAGTACACTATATGGACACGGCAAACTACGAACCAAAGGATGTAGCCAAGTTTGAATACAGCTGGCAGTGGGCGTATAAAGAACGCTTTGAACAGGCGGGACTAATGGCGCTGCTGGGCTGTGGTTTCGATCCGGGCGCAACGCAGGTGTTTACGGCCTATGCCAATAAACACTACTTCGACCGGATGGATTACCTGGACATCATCGACTGTAACGCGGGCAACCACGGCAAGGCATTCGCCACCAATTTTAACCCGGAAATCAATATTCGTGAAATTACCCAACCCGGTCGCTATTGGGAAAACGGCGAATGGATTGAGATTCCGGCCATGAGCATTCACAAGCCTATCGCCTACCCCGAAATTGGTGAGCGTGAGTCGTATGTGCTGTACCACGAAGAACTGGAATCGCTGGTTAAGAACTTCCCGACCTTAAAGCGGGCCCGCTTCTGGATGACCTTCGGACAGGCATACCTGACCCACCTCGAAGTACTTCAGAATGTGGGCATGACGCGTATTGACAAGGTGCCGTTTCAGGGCATGGATATTGTCCCACTGGAATTTCTGAAAGCGGTGTTACCTGCTCCCGAATCACTCGGCGAGAATTACACGGGTCAAACCAGCATCGGCTGCCAGATCAAAGGCGTTAAAGATGGTCAGGATACGACCTGCTACATCTGGAACAACTGCGACCACGCCGAAACCTACCGTGAAGTACGCGGGCAGGCTGTGAGCTACACTACGGGCGTTCCAGCCATGATTGGGGCTATGCTTATGCTGACCGGCGTCTGGATGAAACCCGGTGTCTGGAACTGCGAAGAACTGGACCCCGACCCGTTTATTGAGCAAATGAACAAGCAGGGACTACCCGTTCAGGAGCGCGTGAATGTTCCACTCCCGCACGAGTACCCGGAAGTTTAAACGTATTATAATTTGTTAAAACGAAGATCCCGCTTATCTCAGATGGCGGGATTTTTCGTTATTTACGCAACCAACAATATCCACGAACATACCTGCTTATGAAAACACTATTCCTGACAACCCTGGCCATCTTTTCGTTGTCGCTTGCCCACGCACAAACCCGCGATTCGACCAAAGCAAAACCCGTCCAGCAGGTCAATCCCAACGACCGGCGCAATGGATTCGAAACCTACCAGTCGACAAGCCAGATTGTTGGAACAGGACCTAATGGTATGGTCAACACCATCGATCATCGTTATGAGGGACTTCGGGGAACGCCTTATTTTTTACCGGAGTGGAACAAAGGCCAGATCGAGATGACCGCCGGTCAGAATTACACCAATGTTCCCATTAAATTCAATGCCTATCAACAACAGTTAATTCTCCTGCGGACATGGGCGGGCAATGACTCGATCATTGTCGATGCAAGTCAGGTAAAACGATTTACCCTAAAAAATAACGAGGGACAAACCTATGTTTTCAAGCGATGGCCAACCGCTATCACAAACGATCAGGCCCTGAAAGACGGGTATTTTCTGGTGCTTTATGAAGGAAAAAATACCCTGCTCAAACGTATATCAAAATCGTTTAAACCGGCAGATTATAAAAATCCTTACGCCAACGATGTTCGCTACGACGCTTTCCGGGATACGTACTCCTACTACCTGCTCAAGCCGGACCAGACGCTTACCAAAGTTAAGCTTTCCGACAAGTCGATCATCGACGCCCTCGGCGACCGGAAGGACGAATTAAAAGCGTTCGTAAAGCAGGAAAATTTATATTTCAAGACGGATAATGACGCCATTACTCTGGTAAAAAAATACGACAGCCTGTAGCCTTGTGTGGAATTTGGCGGGTGAAACCATCCAGCTGATACAAACTAAATCAGCAACGCCATGTATCCTTCTACCGCTTCCGAGGCCGTCCTGTTAACCTACGACGACATCATTTTTCAGGCTCGTAACCGGGCCTACGGTGCTTTTGACCTCCGTAGCCAATACAGACCGACACTCAGCCGCGCATTAGGGCTGGGCGTCGGTCTGTTTTTGAGTGCCCTGGCAGCGCCTACCCTGTATGCCCGTTTTTGGCCCCACGAATCCATTACGGCAAATCAGTCAATGAGCGAAGTAACGCTGACTAAACTGGCAGAACCACCCGCCGAGAAACCCATCGTCATTCCCCCCGCCGAAACCGCTCCGGCTGTTAACACCGTGCGCAATCTGCCGCCCGTTGTGATGCCTGAGGCCGATGTGGTAGAAGAAACGTTGCCCCCTACTACGGAGGAATTAAAAGACGCAACCTCCGGCACACAAACTGCCGAAGGAACCGGCGACATCGACGTTATTGCCGCACCCGAAGCATCGGCCCCAACGGTTACCGAAAAAGCGATAGAGGCCGCCCCCAAAACCGAAGCGCCCTTTCTCGTCGTCGAGCAGCAGCCGGAATATCCCGGTGGTATGGAAGCCTTACGCAACTTTCTGAGCAAAAACCTGAATTACCCTCGCCAGGCCGCTTCGGCCGGTGTGGCTGGCCGGGTATACGTTAGCTTCGTGGTAAATACCGATGGCAGCCTGACTGATTTGCAGGTCGTAAAAGGCATCGGTTTCGGTTGCGACGAAGAAGCCGTTCGGGTTATGCGTAAAATGCCCAACTGGCGGCCGGGCAAACAATCAGGCCGCGCCGTTCGGGTGAAGTATAATCTACCTATTTCGTTTACGCTGGAGTAAGGCATTATGGAATAAGCTTAGGAGCTGCATCCCTTTGCTGTATAAACCAGTCGACTACTATGGAGCCTTGTTTCCACTTATATATACCCGCACTCGTCCGACTTGTAGGGATGAGTGCGGGTTTGCTTTTACTTTCCACCCTGGCACTTGCCCAAAAACCTGCTAAAGCCGACACAACCGTCTACACAGTTGTCGAACGTCAGCCTCAGTTTCCGGGCGGTATGGATGCATTGAAAGACTATCTTCAGAAAAATATCTCTTATCCTAAGGAAGCGCAAAAAGCAGGCATAAAAGGCCGGGTACTTGTTTCATTTGTTATTGAGCCAGACGGTCAACTAACGACTATTCAATTATGGAAAGGTTTAGGCTATGGCTGCGACGAGGAGGCCATGCGGCTTGTTGAGGCAATGCCCTGTTGCTGGCAAGCTGGCAGTCAATCAGGCCGCCTGTTGCGTGTCAAATATACATTGCCTATACTTTTCGGAATCGACTATCCAAAGGTTAAGATACGATAGGTAGGTTTGCCTACCTTTGCGGCATGAATACGACTTTGCTTCAACACCTCAACGGCAATGCCGAACCCGTTATTCCGTCGCCCTGCTTTGTGCTTGAAGAAGCCAAACTCCGCCGAAATCTTGAACTGATCGACTCAGTACAACGTGCGGCCGGTGTGACCATCATTCTGGCGCTGAAAGGGTTTTCGATGTACTCGGCCTTTCCGCTGGTTCGCCAATACCTGAGTGGAGCTACGGCCAGTTCACTCAACGAAATCAAGCTTGTGAATGAATACATGGGTGTGCAGGCGCATACTTATATACCCGCTTATCAGGACGCTACGTTCGACGAGGTAGTTAGCCGAAGCAGTCACCTGACGTTCAACTCCTGGAGTCAGTGGGAGCGCTTTAAAGATCGGGTGGCCGGTAAGCCCGTTTCGTGCGGTATCCGGGTTAATCCGCAGTATTCGGAAGTAGCTACGGATATGTATAATCCCTGTGTGCCCGGTTCACGACTTGGTGCCACCCGCGATCAACTACCCGATCAACTGCCTGAAGGCCTGGAGGGCATTCACTTTCACACGCTCTGCGAGAACGATTCGTTTACCCTCGAACGCACGCTGGAATCCCTTGAAAGCCGGTTCGACAAGTTGCTGTACCAAGCCAAATGGGTGAACTTCGGCGGGGGCCATTTAATGACCCGTGAAGGCTACGATACCAATCACCTCATTGGCTTGCTGACGGCTTTCCGGCAGAAGTACAACGTCGATATAATCCTGGAGCCGGGTTCGGCCATTGCCTGGCAAACGGGTGTTCTGATCTCGACCGTACTCGATGTGTTCAACAGCCAGGGCATTGATGTCGCCATTCTGGATACGTCCTTCGCGGCCCACATGCCCGATACGCTCGAAATGCCCTACAAACCGCGCATCATTCATTCGTACCACGAGCCCGTTGCCGGAAAACCCACCTATCGACTGGGTGGCATGACCTGCCTGGCCGGTGATTTCATGGGCGATTACTCATTCGACAAACCGCTCGAAGTAGGCGACAAAGTTGTGTTCGACGACATGATCCATTACACGATGGTGAAGACCACCACGTTCAATGGCGTAAACCTGCCCGCCATTGGCGTCTGGAAAGAAGATGAATCGTTTCAGGTAATTAAGACATTCGGCTACGAAAGTTTTAAGGATAAGCTGTAGTACCGGGCGTCCCGCCCGGCTGGGCCTAAACAAACTTACTTCACGGCCGGGCGGGACGCCCGGCACTGCAACAAAAAACCTGCATACGATACCGTGTGCAGGTTTTTAGTAGACAGCTAAAGGTAACCACCTAAGGCAGTTACAGCAAAGTAAAGCTACAACCGTTTTCCCAAATGAAAACCGGTTCTTTAGTTTTTTGCAAACTCCCGGTGATAAGCCGCCGTGTATAATTCTTCTTCAGGCAAACTTTTAAAGTAATCGTACGTAATGCGAAGGCCCTCTTCGCGCGACACTTTAGGCTCCCAGTCCAGAATCGCTTTTGCTTTCGTAATGTCGGGCTGGCGTTGTTTCGGATCGTCGACGGGTAAGTCTTTCAGAATCAACTTTTGCTTGGTGCCCGTAAGTTTGATGATCTCCTCACCAAATTCTTTAATGGTGATTTCCGACGGATTGCCGATGTTGACCGGATAGGCGTAGTCGCTCAGCAGCAACCGATAAATACCTTCTACCAGATCATCAACGTAGCAGAACGAACGGGTCTGGCTACCATCGCCAAAAACCGTCAGGTCTTCACCACGTAATGCCTGTCCAATGAATGCGGGCAATACCCGGCCGTCATTCAGGCGCATGCGAGGGCCATATGTATTAAAAATCCGCACGATACGCGTTTCCAGACCATGATAGGTATGATAAGCCATCGTGATCGCTTCCTGGAATCGTTTTGCTTCGTCGTATACACCACGCGGGCCTACCGGGTTTACATTACCCCAGTATTCTTCGGGCTGTGGGTGAACACTTGGGTCGCCGTATACTTCGGACGTCGACGCAATAAGTACGCGAGCCCCTTTTACACGAGCTAGCCCAAGGCAATTGTGAATACCCAGCGACCCAACCTTCAGGGTTTGGATCGGAATTTTCAGGTAGTCGATCGGGCTGGCCGGTGAGGCAAAATGTAGAATGTAATCCAACTCACCCGGAACGTGAATAAATTTGGATACATCGTGATGGTAAAACTCAAAATTGGGCAGATGGAACAAATGCTCGATGTTCCGCATGTCGCCCGTAATGAGATTATCCATGGCAATGACATGGTACCCTTCTTTAATGAATCGGTCGCATAGATGCGACCCTAAAAAGCCGGCTCCTCCGGTGATTAGAACACGTTTCATAAGTTGTTTCGACGGCTACAGGCACAAAAACGCAGCGTATACAGGTGATAGCCACCTATATACAACTGCATTCTTATGTCTAAGTGTTTAATTGCATTTAAACTTTTTGCTCAACCGGGGCCATAATGGGCTCACGGCCTATTGAGTAGTATGTATAATTCTGTTCGATCATTTGATCAAGCTCATATACATTACGACCGTCGAAAATTACTTTATTTTTCAATAAAAGATTCATTTTATCGAAATCAGGTGTACGGAACAGCGGCCATTCGGTAATTACCACCAGCGCATCGGCGTCGTCAAGGGCGGCATACTGCGTGTGGGCGTAGGTTACTGCATTACCGATTTGCTCCCGTACATTGTCCATTGCTTCCGGATCATAGACCGTCACCTTGGCACCTGCCTCGATCAACGCCTTAATGTTATCCAAAGCCGGGGCTTCGCGAATATCATCTGTATAAGGTTTGAAGGCCAGACCCCAGATCGCAATGGTCTTTCCTTTTATATCTCCATCAAAGTGCTTCAGGATCAACGGCATGAGCTTTGTTTTCTGCTCGTAGTTAACCTCCATTACGGATTTCAGCACTTTGAAATCATAATCAAAATCCTGGGCTGTTCTCGCCAGTGCCTGCACATCTTTAGGGAAGCAGCTACCGCCGTAACCAATACCCGCAAACAGGAATCGTTTACCAATCCGGCTGTCTGTTCCGATACCCCGACGGATATCGTCTACGTTTGCGCCCGCCCGCTCACACAGGTTAGCGATTTCGTTCATGAACGTAATTTTTGTGGCTAGGAACGCGTTAGCGGCATACTTGGTCATTTCAGCCGAACGCTCATCCATAAAGATGACGGGGTTACCCTGACGTACCAGCGGTGCATACAGCCGGGTCATGACAGCTTTCGCCCGATCCGACTTCGTTCCAATAACCACCCGGTCAGGCTTCATAAAGTCTTCTACGGCAACACCTTCCCGAAGGAACTCGGGGTTCGATACCACGTCGAAGTCCACCTTGGCGTTATCTGCAATGTGCGCGTGTACTTTTTCGGCTGTGCCTACAGGTACTGTACTTTTATCAACAATGACAGCGTATTGGCTCAAAATTGGGCCCAGGTCACTGGCTACTTTCAAAATGTATTTCAAATCAGCGGAGCCATCCTCACCCGGAGGAGTTGGCAGGGCCAGAAAGATAACTTCGGCTCCCTTGATTCCTTCTTCCAGATTAGTGGTGAACGTCAAACGACCTTCTTCAACATTCCGGTGAAACAAAGTCTCCAGACCTGGTTCGTAAATAGGAACAATCCCGTTATTAAGTTTGCCTACTTTGCGCTCATCAATGTCTACACAGGTAACCTGATTTCCCGTTTCGGCAAAGCACGTACCCGTAACAAGTCCTACATATCCGGTTCCAACAACAGCTAGTTTCATATATTATCTATTAAAATAAAAAATTAAAAATTGACTATTTATACTACTCATTTACGATAATCAACGGTACAAAAATAGGAGTTTTTTAATAAGCTCCTAGGGCCAGTAAATAATATCCTGTACGTGTCAAAAGCTTTTCATTTCGATTATTCAGTTTAAAACGTTTATAAAATTACGCATGACAAAAATACAAAATACCAGTTAACAAAAACAATAGATTTACTAATATTTATTTTCGTTAATCAAAAAACTATTTTACGACCTTTTTCTGCAAATAAAAACGCTTATGTAAGCCTTAACTTTAGACTTGTACTTATCCTAGAAATTCCTTAACTTTCTTCCCAATCAACAACTAAAGAGACCCAACTTTATGACAAATGAAATTGTAGAAAACAAAGAATTAATTGCCCAATCAGTTCGAAAATTTAGTGAACGGTTCATTCTCCCCAACATTCGTCAATGGGATGATAGTCAATACTTTCCCTCAGAACTGTTCCAGGAACTGGGCGAACAGGGGTTAATGGGTATGCTTGTTCCGGAATATTACGGTGGATCGGGTTTGGGTTATCAGGAATATGTAACGGCTATCGTTGAGCTTTCCCGCGTTGACGGTTCCATTGGCTTATCGATGGCTGCCCATAATTCACTTTGCACAAATCACATTCTTCTGTTCGGCAATGAAACCCAGAAAGAAACCTATTTGCCACGGCTGGCATCAGGCGAGTGGCTGGGGGCCTGGGGCCTTACAGAACCCAATACCGGCTCCGACGCCGGAAATATGCGAACAACCGCTCAACAGGACGGTGACGATTGGGTATTAAATGGGGCAAAGAACTTCATCACGCATGGCAAAAGCGGCCATGTAGCGGTTGTGATTGCCCGTACTGGCGAACCCAATACGCCACACAACGCCACAGCGTTTATTGTAGAACGCGGTACTCCCGGCTTTTTAGGGGGGCGGAAAGAAGATAAACTCGGTATGCGGGCGTCGGAAACGGCAGAAATGCTTTTTCAGGACTGCCGCATTTCCGATAGTCAACGGCTTGGCGCGGTTGGTGATGGTTTTGTACAATCACTCAAAGTACTCGATGGAGGCCGTATTTCTATCGCGGCCCTAAGCCTTGGTATTGCTTACGGGGCGTATGATGCCGCCGTTGCTTATGCTAAAGAGCGGGAACAATTTGGTCAGCCAATTGCGAATTTCCAGGGAATAAGCTTTAAACTGGCCGATATGGCCACCGCCATTGAAGCCGCTAAACTACTGACCTATCAGGCCGCTATCTTGAAAGATGCCGGAGAGTCGGTCACGAAAGAATCGGCAATGGCGAAGTTGTTTGCGTCTGAAACAGCGGTTAGCGTTGCTAATGAGGCTGTTCAGATCTTCGGCGGTTATGGGTACACGAAGGATTACCCCGTTGAGAAGTTTTACCGCGATGCGAAGTTGTGTACTATTGGTGAAGGAACCAGCGAAATCCAGAAGTTGGTCATTTCGAGGCAGATATTAAAGTAGTCAAAATTACACGGGCGGCCCTAGGGCCGCCCGTGTAATTTTGACTACTTTAATATTAACTTATACCGTACGGCGCGAGCCCTTAATCAAGGCTGCAATACCAAGAATAACAACAGCGCCAACAAAAGCTGTTAGAATCTGGTCAATAATACCGCCATCCCGGCCGAAAATCCAGCCACCTACAAATCCACCGGCAATACCCAGCAAAATTTCGGCAAAGAGTGAAAACGAAAACCGTTTGAAAACAAGATCAGCAAGCCAGCCGGCCACTGCACCTACCAGAATTGATACTAAGATTCCCATGACGTTTGAGTGTTGAGTAAAAGTAATTTGATTAGAACAGATACATAACTCAACTACTATAGTATTGTTTACTCACTCAACCCGATAACCGCTAACATTCGTCCGGTTTGCCCTCCCTCCATCCGATATGAGAAATACGTATCGTTGTTTACTGCTGTCGAAAACGGAGAAATACTTATCTGGTTTTCAGGCACTCCGAAATCAATCAGCAACCGTGTATTTGCTGCTTTCAGATCAATGTAACTTTTTCCAGTGGTATCATCAGCACGCCTGAACGCTGGCGAGAACTGCTCGGCTACTTCGGGACCAACCTCAAACGCGCATTCATCAATGCAGGTGCCTATATAACAATAACACCCCTCCGGCAATGTGCCAAACTGATTCTGCATGGCCTCTAATGTTTTGGTTACAATTCCGCCTACCGTTCCCCGCCAGCCCGCATGGATAGCCGCAACTGCCTGATGAATCTGGTCATAAATTAAAATTGGGACACAGTCCGCCACCGTTACCCCAACGAGCAGATTTGGCCGGTTAGTGATCAGGGCATCATAGCCTTCAAACCGACCCGGTTCCGTTGCATATAAAACAGCAGTACCATGCACCTGATGTGACGACGCAAACTGGAACGAACCGGCACCAATGACCGAAAAGAAACGACGACGGTTCTCATCAACATTGACAACTTCATCGGCGGTGTTTATCCCCAGGTTGAGCGACGTAAAAGGAGCAGGACTAACACCCCCCTGTCGGGTACTCTCGGCAGCAATTACCGTAGGGAATAAAGAAAATATAGCTGGACTATAATACGATTTCATGAAATCTGGACAATTATAAGCTTGCAGGCATCCACTCCTGGCTAAAGTCCGACAAAGTTGCGGCCTAAATTGACTCCTTCCTAACGTACCGTTCGCTCAGGCAACGTGGTTTTAGTCCACTCATCAACCGGAATAACCGCTCCAGTAGTTTGCATTACATAGTACCAACCATAGCCTATATCTTTGTTTCACCAATCGGGAATAACCCGACTCGCATTTAACTCAAAACACAAAAATATAAAGACCATGAAAACGCTCATCAAATCCCTCGCTTTAGCTCTTTCACTTACCGTTGTTGCTTCGGTTGCTTCTTTTGCAAAAGCTACAGAAACCAACCCCATTGGTCGCGCATCGAAGGTTGCCACCTACAAAACAGGTATTTACACAACCGTGAAAGGCAAGTTGAACATCGCCCTTGATAAAGAGACAAACGGCCGGGTCGACATTCGTCTGAAGGACACGACGGGTACAGTATTGTACGCACAATACCTTGGCAAGCATGACAAAGGTTGCCGCCTGAGCTTAAACCTAAGCGATCTGGAAGACGGTACATACACGTTGGAAATCAGCAATGGAGCCGAAACAACGACGCAAAATGTGATCCTTTCGACAAATCAACCTGCTACACCCAACCGACTGGTTGCTATCAACTAACTCTTTCTATCTATCTCACTATTAAAAAAGGTGCCTGATCAATCAGGCACCTTTTTTAATAAATAAACCGGGTTCGCTACCCGTCCACCCGTTCGTTAATAAGCTGTGTCGGTTCCTTAGCCGACAGGCGCTCGCGAAGTTCGGTAACCGGCTTTTCAAAAAACTTGTAGAGCAACGTTGACAAGACCAGTACCAGTGCCCAAAATACCCCCACTTTTACCCAGCCTATCGTAAGCGATGTAGTAGGTATACGATCAACCAGCGTCGACATGATTGGCGTTAGGTTGAGCAGGTACATGGAGTAAGAGATCAGGCTGATATGTGTAATGGCGCGGGCAACACCAAACGTTACCCAACTTACCGGAGCGGTTCGCCAGCCATCCATATAAGGCATCAGCAACGCCATACTCAGGCCAATAACGGGAAAGTAGACGGTACGCTTATAGAAAGTATATGCCGGGAACAGGCCAACATCATTGTAAAACGTCAGAATAACGATAGAGGACGTGAAAGCAGCCAGTACCGTAAGGCATAAACCCACAACCAGTAACCGGGTACGCAGCGAATGATTTTGCCAGCTATTGGGAAAATAATGCTTAACGTAAGCAGCCAGCACCCCGTATGAAATGGCATCCAGGCGGGTCATCACAATGCCCCGATACCCTAGTTCCCCCTCCGACATCGGAATCTGAAGAGCCGATATAAGCCGGTACAGGTTTGTACCGATAATAATAAGGAGAATTGTTATCAGAACGATTCGCTGCCGTGACCAATGTCCGATCAGCAGACGATGCATTCCCCAAAGCACCAATGGCAGCGTTATGTACGACCACTCTTCAATGGCCAGGCTCCAGGTTTCGGGGAAAAAGTCAGGTATGTAGCTGGCAAAGTTTTGTACGAACAGGTAGTACCTTACCAGTATTCCGGTATCGGGAAGGGCATTGGGCAAGCCACTTCGCCACGCCCTCACGAGTGCTAACAAGATGATTCCGGTCAGGACCAGGTAGTAGTTTGGCAGCGTACGAAACCACCGGCGAGTCCAGAAATTCAGCAGCAACTGCCGGTCGAAGGTTTGTTTCTTTTCGTAAGATCGAATCAGAATCCCGCCGATCAAAAAACCACTAAGCACAAAAAAAAGCTCGACACCATCGGGCAACAGGTGGTGCCAGAATGCTCCGCTATAATATTCTTTAAGGGCAATGGTTGCATGCGCATCCACAACAATCAGGATGGCAACGGCCCGCATAATATCTAACCCGAATACGCGCTTCGCTGTCGCTGTATCGAGCGAAAATAGATTTCTCAGCATAATTCACTACGAAGGTACTAGAGAATTACGAATGATAACCGGGCTGGCGAATCAGTGATGAATGATTTAACGAAACATCCCGAACTTTACCGACTTTCGCGGCATTAATCTTCATTATTTATCATTCATCTTCCCATATGACTCCTGAATTTGGCCTAAACGCTAGCCATAGTTACTCCTTTCGGTTTTCGCAGGCTGATGTAGCCGACTTCGCCCGCGTTACAGGCGATAACAATCCGCTTCACCTTGATGCCGATTTTGCGGCACAGACCCCGTTTAAACGCCCCATTATCCACGGCATGCTGGGGGCGAGTGTATTCACAAAAGTGTTGGGCACCGAGTTCCCGGGCTATGGTTCTGTTTACCTGGGCCAAACGCTGGAGTTTTTAAGGCCTATGTTCGTTGACACGGACTATGAAGCTACGTTTACGGTCCAGGCCATTGATTCGGCCAGGCACACGGCGCAAATCCTTGGCGAGATTAGGGACAAGCAAACCGGAAAAGTTACTACAAAGGGAATAGCTACCCTGATGCACCGCGAGAAAATTCTGTAATGTATTTGACTATTTGAGACGCGAAGGGTCGCGTCTCTACGCAAAGACTCCCCCACCTGGTGCATTTGCCAAGTGGGGGAGTCTTTTTTAGGGGTCCGAAAAGACCTGTTACTTACGCTGCACCGTTCTTCGCATTCTGAACTTCAGAACGAATCTCCTGTGCTAACGTCTTCAAATCTTGCATTCCTTTACGAACGCGAGTTCCGGCAGCCTGGTTATTTTTTTCGTAAAATTTCTCGAAATCACTTTCAAGCGACATAACCAAATTCTTTACTTCATCGAAGCGTGCCATAGCGATTTGTATGGGTTTAAGTGTATGAAAAATGCCCAAATTCCGCTAAAAACGCGGTTTTCGACGGAAATTTAGTCATTCTCTCATACAGCGCAATAGGCAAGACAAAAAAATAGCCAAAAAATGCAACTTTTCTGTAAAAAGCCTACTCAGCGGCTGCTTCGGCCGATACTTCTATCGTTTCTGAAGCAATATCGGTGGTTTTTTGCCGGTAGTCGCCATTTGCCAGCTTTTCAGCTACAGCCGAGAATGCTTCGAGGGTAATTTGTACGTCTTCGAGGGTGTGAGCAGCCGTTGGAATGATCCGCAGCATAACGATCTCTTTGGGCACAACAGGATACACCACAATGGAGCAGAAGATACCCAGGTTTTCGCGAAGGTCGCGGATGAGAGCGGTCACTTCGGGAATACCGCCCGTCAGGTTTTGCAGCAGCACGGGTGTTACCGGCGACTGCGTATCGCCGATGTCAAAGCCGCGTTCTTTCAGACCATTTTGCAGTGCCCGAACGTTTTCCCAGAGTTTATCCCGGAACTCGGACGAGTTCCGAATCATATCAAGTCGCTTCAGGCCACCCACCACATAGGGCATTGGCAAGGCTTTGGCGTACGTCTGCGACCGCATGTTGTACTTAAGGTACATGATGATGTCGTGATCACCCGCAATGAACGCGCCAATAGCGGCCATCGACTTGGCAAACGTGGAGAAATACAGGTCGATACCATCCTGGCAACCGAGCATTTCGCCAACACCGGCACCGGTGGCACCCATCGTACCGAAACCGTGGGCGTCGTCGACCAACAGCCGGAATTCATATTTCTCTTTCAGGGCAACAATTTTATCCAGGCTGCCTACTTTACCCGACATCCCAAAAACGCCTTCGGTAATAACCAGAATGCTGCCGTTTTTCTCGGCGGCTTTCTTTGTCGCCCGCTGGAGGTTCTTCTCCAGACTTTCCATGTCGTTATGGTTGAATTTATAGTATTCACCCATCTTCGCTTTGTGCAGACGGATACCGTCAATCAAACAGGCATGGCACTCGGCATCATAAACGATTACATCGCGGTGGTCAACGACAGCTTCAATGGCCGACATTACCCCCTGATACCCGTAGTTGAGCAGGAAGGAATCTTCTTTACCGACAAACTCGGCCAGTTCTTTTTCGAACTGCTCATGCAGGTCGCTGTTTCCCGACATCATCCGGGCGCCCATTGGATACGCCAATCCCCATTGGGCCGATGCCTCAGCATCCGCCTTCCGGATTTCGGGGTGATTACCCAAACCCAGGTAATTATTCAGGCTCCAGTTCAGGACCTCTTTACCACGAAACCGCATGTGGGGACCAAGCTCGCCTTCAAGTTTTGGAAATGCGAAATAATGGTGGCCATTGAACTCCCGTGCCGGCGAACCGATTGGGCCTAGGTTGTTACGTAGTTTCTCAAATAAATCCACTTATTGCTATTGTTTATCAGGGCAAACCCCGGTTTTTTACAGAGTAAGTGCAAAAATACGGTTAACTTTCGGTCGCACAAACTCGCGCCAGTAAAATTCAATTCGATAATCATTTTGTCACAAAATCGTATTATTGGTTATCCGTTGTTAAAAAGGCGGCCAGTGTCCTGAAATGCCATAAACCGTCAGGCTATCGGCGCTGAATCGACCAGATTATTTATCCTGAACATTACCAAGTAGTAACGTGCCAACTATTCAAAAAATCCTTATCGCCAATCGGGGCGAAATCGCTTTGCGGATCATGCGGACTGCCCGCGAAATGGGCATCAAGACAGTCGCTATTTACTCCGAAGCCGACCGAAATGCCCTCCACGTTCGCTACGCCGATGAAGCAGTATGTGTAGGACCGGCTCCTTCCTCCGAATCTTATTTAAAAACCGATGTCATTATTGATGTTTGTAAACGACTGAACGTCGATGCAATTCATCCAGGCTACGGTTTTCTGTCCGAAAATGCTGGTTTTGCCCGTTCTGTTCGCGAGGCCGGGTTAATTTTCATTGGCCCCTCGCCCGAGAGTATCGAGGTGATGGGCAGTAAACTGGCTGCTAAAGCCGCCGTTGCCCAGTATAATATCCCGATGGTTCCCGGTACGCCATCGGCCATCACCGACCGCACCGAAGCCAAAGCCATCTCGGCAACGATTGGCTACCCGATCCTGATCAAAGCCAGTGCGGGCGGGGGCGGTAAAGGGATGCGCGTAGTAGAAAGCGAAGGCGATTTCGATGAGCAGATGGACCGCGCCGTGAGTGAAGCCATTTCGGCCTTTGGCGATGGGTCGGTATTCATCGAGAAGTACGTCACCTCGCCCCGGCATGTCGAGATTCAGGTATTGGGCGATCAGCACGGCAACATCATCCACTTGTTCGAGCGCGAATGCTCCGTACAGCGTCGGCATCAGAAAGTAGTTGAAGAAGCCCCCTCGGCCATCCTTACGCCCGAAATCCGCGAGGCCATGGGCCGGGCCGCCGTCGATGTTGCCCGTGCGTGCGGGTATTATGGTGCGGGAACCGTCGAATTCATCGTCAACGATGCCCTTGACTTCTATTTTCTGGAGATGAATACCCGCCTTCAGGTGGAGCACCCCGTTACGGAGCAGATTACAGGCGTCGACCTGGTGAAGCAGATGATCTACATCGCCGAAGGCAAACCGATCACCATCCGGCAGGAGGATTTACAGATAAAGGGTCATGCCGTTGAAGTGCGGGTTTATGCCGAAGACCCCGCCAACAACTTCCTGCCCGACGTGGGTACCCTCGATACGTACATCCGGCCGCAGGGCAATGGCGTTCGGGTCGACGATGGTTTCGAACAGGGCATGGCCATTCCCATTTATTATGACCCGATGATTGCCAAACTCATCACCTACGGCGATACGCGGGAAGAAGCCATCCAGAAAATGATCCGGGCCATCGACGAGTACCAGATTTCGGGCGTACAAACGACGCTGCCGTTCTGCCGCTTTGTGATGAAGCACGACGCATTCCGCTCCGGCCAGTTCGATACGGGCTTTGTCAGCAAGTACTTCACGCCCGACAAACTAACCCCCGCCCCCGACGCCACAGAAAGTACATTAGCCGCTGTGCTAGCCGCCTGGCTGATGGAGAACAGTAAGCCTAAAAGCACTGGAACTGTGGTTGCCACGGCCTCAAGAAGTAAGTGGAAAGCGAATAGGCTGGCTTGATTGTACTCGTTGGCTAAGGGTTATAGTCGTTGGGCATAATCACAGACTATACCCAACGACTATAACCTCCCTCCTTGCGTCGAAATAACAAAAAATCAAACCGGCTCAATATGTACCAGCACGTCGTAAACGGCGGGTCTGGCTTCCAGAATGGCCGCTTTCACGGCGTGGGCAATGTCGTGTCCCTGGCTAACGGTCAGGTTGCCGGGGACACGCACATGGAGATCGACGAAGTATTCGAAACCCGTTTTTCGAACCCGAAACTTATCAATGCCTTTCACCTCCGGCACAGTCATGGCCAGCGTTTGCAGCTCCTGTTGCCAGTCGCCTTCGGGCGTTTCGTCCATGATTTCGCCGAACGACGGGCGGAAGATGTGGTAGGCGTTATAAACGATGAAGCCCGACGCCAGCAGGGCAGCCCAGTCGTCGGCGCTTTCGTACCCCGGCCCGCCAATCAGGGCAATACTAATCCCGATAAAGGCCGTTAACGACGTAATGGCGTCACTTCGGTGGTGCCAGGCATCGGCTTTAACGGCGCTGCTCTCGGTTTCCTGTCCTACCTGTGCCACACGCCGGAAGAGGACTTCTTTCACAATGACAACGCCCGCCAGCACTGCCAGCGTAAACGGAGCCGGAGTTTTATGCGGGACGCGTATATTTTCAATACTCTGCATCGCAATCAAAATAGCCGCCCCCACCAGCGCAAAAGCCACGACGATAGCCGCCAATGGCTCGGCTTTACCGTGGCCATAGGGGTGGTTTTGGTCGGGGGCGCGGGCCGCCGTTCGCAGGCCTACCCATACAAAAATAGACGTCACTATATCGGTGGCAGATTCCATGGCATCGGCAATAAGTGCGTATGAGTTTCCCAGCCAACCGGCGGTTCCTTTTACCAATACCAACCCGATATTAACGGCAATACCCACTAGGGTCGACTTTTGTCCCCGCTCTGCCTGATGGGGCTTCAGTTGCTCTTCCATTCGATTTCTTAACGTGTAGCCTGGACGGCCACGTCCGGGTTAAAAATAGGCTTTACATACACCCGGACGTGGCCGTCCAGACTACAGGCTTCTTTGTCAACCGACTGTTTTGGCGCGTTCGGCACTGATAAAACAAGCCCCTTGCCGGACTATGGACAAAGGGTTTATTGTAGATGGTAACATAACTTCTGCCCGATGGTTTTGCCTAAGCCGTCGTGAGTCCTTCCCTTTAGATGCAGTAAAACGGCGTACCCTCTATCTACCTGATAAGGAGTACGCCGTTTTACTGCATCTAAAGGTCTATCAACCTACACGAGTTTACTGAAAATCCAGAATAACGCGCCCGTCAATCTGACCCGCTTTCAGGTCGGCAAGCACCTGATTTATATTCTCAAGTTTATCCGTCCGGTAGTGTACATGTACTTTCCCATCCGCAGCGAAGGCCAGACTTTCGGTCAAATCCTGCCGGGTACCCACAATGGAGCCGCGAATGGTTTTCCGGTTCAGGGTTACGTCGAAAATATTCACGTCGAAATCGCCCGGTGGTAAACCTACCAGCGCAAGCGTTCCCTTCCGGCGCAGCATGTCGACGCCCTGCGCGAATGCCGTTCGGGAAACAGCCGTCACCAGCACACCATGCGCCCCCCCGATTTGGGCTTGAACAATAGCTGCGGGGTCTTCGGTGGCTGCGTTTATGGTCAGGTCGGCACCGACTTCTTTCGCCAGGGCTAGTTTTTCGGGGCTGATGTCGACGGCAACCACGTGCATACCCATCGCTTTGGCGTATTGAACGGCCAGGTGTCCCAGCCCGCCAATGCCCGAAATGACCACCCATTCGCCGGGTTTTACTTCGGTTTCTTTTAGCCCTTTATACACCGTAACACCGGCGCAGAGAATGGGCGCAGCATCCACGAAAGACAATCCATCGGGAATATGCCCCACGTAATCGGGGTCTGCCACTACGTATTCGGCATAACTTCCCTGCACCGAGTAGCCCGTATTTTGCTGATTGTGGCAAAGTGTTTCCCAGCCGGAATAACAATATTCACAGTGTCCGCAGGCTGAGTAGAGCCAGGGAACACCAACACGGTCGCCTTCGTGGATGTGGGTTACACCCGCGCCCACTGCCACAACGGTACCTACACCTTCATGACCGGGGATGAGCGGAAGTGTGGCTTTTACGGGCCAGTCGCCGTCTATAGCATGTAAATCGGTATGACAAACGCCACAGGCGGCTACTTTAACCAATATTTGGCCGGGGCCAATGGTGGGCACCGGAATTGTTTCGAGTTGTAATGGCTGGCCATATCCATGCAGAACAGCCGCTTTCATTGTTGATGGAATCATAGTTTTGCTGACACATTGTAAATGATGATGTTACAAACGTACATTCGTACCCGTCGACAATAGCTGACACCGATCAGCTAATGAGCCAATTTGAATCATACTGCGCTAATCACGAACTCGTCATTTTTACCATAACACGTCCGGAACGCCTAAGATAAAACTCTTTGCACGCCTGGACATTAACCCCACAGAAATGCTTGTAACCCTCACACTTAACCCAGCCGTCGATATCAGTATGACGACGGACCGGCTGATTCCCGAACAGAAGATCCATTGCTCTCAGCCCCGCTACGATGCCGGTGGTGGCGGCATCAATGTATCTAAAGCCATTCATCGGCTGGGTGGCGAGTCGCTGGCCGTGTTTACCTCCGGTGGGTCATCGGGACTCCGGCTTCAGGAGTTAGTCGAAAAGGAAGGTATCCATTACGAGATTATTGGCATTGACGGCCTCACGCGGGAGTGCTTCGTCGTCACCGAAACCATTCCCAATCAACAGTTTCGATTTGGAACGCCCGGCCCGACACTCAGTTCCGCCGAAGCCGATGCCTGTCTGTCGCATTTGCAAACGCTGGCCGAACCCATCGACTACCTGGTAGCCAGCGGCAGTTTACCACCGGGCTTACCCGTCGATTTCTATGCCCGGATTGCCCGCATCGCCAAAGAGCGCGGTATCCGGCTGGTGCTCGATGCGGCCGGAGAATCCTTACGGATGGCCCTTGCCGAAGGTGTTTTCCTGATCAAGCCTAATGTGGGTGAGCTGGCTCGTCTGGTTGGTGTCGAACGGCTCGAAACCGACCAGATTGCGAAAGCCGCCGATACGCTCATTCAGGCGGGCAGCTGCGAAATTGTGGTGGTGTCGCTGGGGCCATTGGGTGCCATGCTCATCACCCGCAACGGGCAGGAGTTGGTACAGGCTCCGCCGGTAAAGAAAATCAGTACCGTGGGCGCGGGCGACAGTCTGGTTGGCGGCATGGTTTACGCCCTTTCGCAGGGTATGTCGTACTCCGATATGATTCGGCTGGGAGTAGCCTGCGGAACAGCCGCCACCATGAACCCCGGTACCCAACTCTTTCAAAAAGCCGACGTTGACCGCCTACTAAGCTGGATCAATCAGCAACAGAAATTTGTAATCGTCTGATCGTTTTTGCTGTTTTCTGCACCCGACAGCATCCTGCTGTTGAGCCGTCAGGCTAAAAAAAACAGCTAACCACAGAGCCACAAAGCGCACAGAGTAGTTTATGTTGAAACCTCTGTGCGCTTTGTGGCTCTGTAGTTAGCTGTTTTTATTTGAGTTTAAAACGTTGGCTGGAGAACCATGTACTGGCGAATGTCAGATTTAAACGTTCGGAAGTCGGCGTGAAAGCTATCCATTTCCTGACGCAGGTACTGATGATTCAAGCGCGTATCGGCATCCAGCACACGGTCGACCCGAACACCGGCCGCCACCTGTTCATCAATTTCCTTAATCTCGTCAAGCAACCGTTTCGCTAACCGACGAAAATGGTGTAACTGGCTCACTTCCCCTTTCCAGGTATCCGAGTCGGTCACCCGGGCGTCCAGACCTTCGCTTAATGTTCCCAGCAACTTCTCCCAGAAATCAACTTCCTGGAGAGCCAGTTCCAATTCATTTCGCCAGATACGCTGCAACAAATGCACGTCTGTAAGCTGGCGGTATTTTTCTGCTTTCATGGGGAGATCGGTTAAAGGTAGGTTGCAAATGGCAGGTTATCGAGTTCAGGCATTTCCGCCGTAGCTGTCTTCTTAGGTTCGGCATCGTAGAGCGTCAGCAGGGGAACGCGCGGATGATAGGCCACCGAACGCGTAACACTGTTGTTCCGTAGCACATCGAAAAACCCTTTGTGATGGGGCAACAACACCAGCAGATCGACCGTGTGGGCATCCAGATAGGCATTAATGCCATGCAACACGTTATTGTCATGAATGACGTATGAATCCGTCGAAACCGAGTCGAACGCCTGTTCTACATACTGCCTTGTCAAATCAGTGGCTCCGGCTGTACCGGATTTATCGATGGTCAGCAGCGTAAGCTGAGCCCCTTTTCGGTTGGCAATGTCAGCGAGAATTCCGAACGACTCCGCATCGTTGACCGACCGATAGTCGGTGGACAACACAATCCGTTCGAGCGGGCGGATGGGGAATGTAGCCGGTACCACCAGCACGTTCGTTGTTGCGGTTCGGGTGATGGCCGTGGCAACGCTGCCCAGCAATTCACTCCGGCCGGAACCCGTGGCCCCTACTACCACCAAGTCGAAATGTTCCTGGTGCAGCATAACATCCACCGAGGCCTCCGGACTACCCGGTACGACTACGGTTCGGTACGTATGATAGGCTGGTTCCGGCTGTTGGGTCACTTCATGCCGAAGGGCAATTAAGGACTTCTCGGCCTGCTCCCGCTCTTCCACAATTAGAAAAGCGCCGGTAAATCCCACTTCCGGTTCAAGCGGAAAGGCATTCAGCAGACAGAAGTCCGCTGCGGTATCGGCAAATAAAGTCTGCGTATACGCAATAGCGTGCCGTGAAGCCACTGAAAAATCAGTCAATAATAAGATCTTATACATAGATGTAGGTAGTAAGTGGGAGGTTCGAAGGCTTGCTTTATGTTACAATGATTTGTTGTTCGTCCTGGTACTGCTGTTGTCCGTCGGTCCAGTGTAACATGGCTCGCCAGACACCCTTGGCCAGCTGGGCAGTGGATACAACTTTCCGGGGCCGGTTGCTGGCAGCGATCGGCACCCGAACATCTTCGCCCGTTGCCGGAGCAACAAAAGTTACATCTCCTTTTTTAAAGGACATCGGCAGCACGAAAGCCAGTAGATGGGAGGTCGGTTCAAATGTCATGGCCTTATTGAAATTAAAAAGAACAGGGCAAATGTGGCCGATGAAAATGACTTGCTACCTGACAGCCATCAGGTATAAAATTGATAGTATTCAAACTAAAAACTGAACCCGGTCAATTGCGAACCAGACGAACAAGTACACCTTTGCTGCACTGATTACACTCTCACAATCTGCTACTTATGAGCCGTTTTCTGAGTATCCTTCTACTGCTCTCATTCACTGTCTGCTCCGTAAAAGCCCAACCCGCAGCCGACTGGTCCCGGCTTCGTCAGTATGCGGCTTCCATTGGGGTAGACAGCCTGTGCAACACGCCCGACCCAGCCTGCCTGAAACGGTATTTTAAAGAAATCATTTATGGCCGAGTACCTCGCCATATGGGCTACCAGGGTGTTACGGAGTCGATGGATACACTGCGGCTGAACCGGCTTACGCGCTTGTTTCTGGCCGGAGACGACTGGTGTCCATTGCTGGATTCGCTCGAATCGCCGGACCGAAGCTACCGGCAGTTGAAAGAGTATTGTATGCGCTGCCTGATCGATGATTACATGGCCGATTCCCTTACGCTCGGACAGGTGCAGGAAACGCTCAACACCTACCGATGGATCAACCGATTTCGTACCAGCAAACGTATTGTTGTCAACATACCGTCGGCTATGCTCCGGGTTATCGACCGGCAGGGGAAAACGCTACTCACCAGCCGGGTTGTGGTCGGTAAAGCCGATACGCCAACGCCCTTGTTCACCGCCTTTATTCCCAGCCTGGTTATGTACCCGTACTGGAATGTCCCCCGTTCCATTATGGCCAGGGAAATGCTGCCCAGGATTCAAAAAAATCCAACACTGGTACTAACCTTTCTGAATCTGGAAGTTATTGATACCAAAGGGCAGGTGGTAGACCCCAAAACAGTAAACTGGTCAGTACCGGCATCAGCGATTTACAACGGTTCGTTCCCCTACCGACTGCGGCAGTTGACCGGTTGCGCCAATGCCCTAGGCATACTGAAGTTCAATGTAAACAGTCCCTATGACGTTTACCTCCACGACACCAATGCCCGACACGCTTTTGCCAGCGAAAACCGGCAGTTGAGCCACGGTTGCATTCGGGTTGAGAAACCGGCCGAACTGGCTAACCTGCTGCTGGGCTATACCCGTTTCAAAGCGGACTATCTGACAAGCTGTCCTAAAAATGCCAGACCTAAAACGGTTTCTCTGCCCGCATCGGTACCCGTTATTACAACCTATAATGTGCTGGATATTGACGAAGCGGGCGCTATTCAGGTGTATCCCAACGTGTACAGAAAATGGCACCCGGTGCTTTGAGTGGTTATTGGTTACTGTTGGTAGAATACCTATTAACTGATAACTTAATAACCAGTAACTATTAACCAACCACTAACCAACAACTAAAAAGCCTGTAGCGAAATCGCTGCAGGCTTTTTTTTCAATTCCCCATCTCCAGTTAGTACACGGCTATCATGACACTAACCCTATTGACTCGCTAAACTCTAATTATTTCCCTTAACAAAAATAGGTAGTACCGCCCTGATGGCTTATGCTGTTAATCAGCCTCTTCGGTGATTATAATCACTGTGAATCACAGCGAAAAAGTCGATACTAAAAAAGTCAACTCGTATGGTTGGTCGTAAAGCTAGGGACACGTCCAGGTTTCTATGTACCGATCGGGGCCACCCCGCTGCCAGCTGAACACAAGTGTGGTAGCGGACAACTCATCTAACCGATACTCCGCTGCGTATCCGGGAGCATACTGAAGTACGGGCATTGCCAGCGTCGTTTCAGTAGACGACCAGCTACCGAGCACCTGTTTGTTGTTTCCGTTCCCGCATCGACTTTGGTCTTCAACCAGATTGTGGTCGGTTTGGAAAATGAGCCGGTAACAATCCTGGTTCGGGAAGTTGAGAGTAGAACTGGTAAATTTTCGATTCACTACTTTCCAACCCGCCGTACAACCGGTCAGTAATGACTCTGTATTCGTTAATGGTCTGTGATCTGTACACGACCAGGGCAACGTGGCCAGTAAGACAAGCGGTAAGTAGACCCGGAATCCAGCTAGTTTCATTGTTTTTATCGGTTTGATTGGTGGTTGGTGATGGTTAGTAGTTATTGGTTACTGGTTATTGGTTATTCGCTGCCAGTAACCAATAACTAATAACCTTACAATCCAGATTTCACCTCGCTTCGACCTGTTTTGGTAAGAATACGAATTCGATACACCACGTTAGAGCCGGGTTGTTCCGAGTCCGTTTCTCCAGCCAGGAGCTCTTTAACGGGCGCTATTCGCCCCGGACCCAGCCGTTGTTCGGCATATAGCCGTTCATCGCCCTCCAACTCTTCATAAACACCCTGTACAACCACACTACGCCAGGAAGAAGGGCCAGTGATATCGTCGACCTCGAAACAGACGGCTGGGTTTTTGCGCAGTAAACGGGTTTTCGTTCCTTCGTAGGTATGTCCATAAATAGCCTGTCCGTCATACAGATAGCTAACCGGCACTACCAGCACCTGCCCATCGGCAGCGCAGCCAATACGACCAAAAAACTGTGTACTCAGCAAATGGTCCGTCACTTCGGGCGAAAGGTCACGTAACATAGTGAACATCAGGTTTATGTGAGGTACCAAAGCTACGAATGGCCGTGCTGCCAATCCCGAAGGTACATCAGTTGGTAACTTGATTTTCCTCAACTGACGTCAATCAGGTAAGCAACTGGCGGCACTCATGTAACGGGCAAAACAAGACGTGTTCTTTTGTGGGGTCATCTAAACAACAGCTGCATGAAAACGATCCTTGTCCCAACAGACCTTAGCCCCATGACCGATATAGCCCTGTCTGTTGCGGTTAATCTGGCCCGAACCAACGGGGGCGAAATTATACTCCTGCATTCAGTAATCTACCCAATGCCGGTGCCTACTCCCGTTTACGCCGAAGCGTTGACTGTTGTTACCGAAAATACCCTGTCTACCTACCGGCTACTGGAAGAGGACGCCCGCGAAATACTCGAACAACTCGCAACAAATCCGGCTTACGCGGGCGTTACCATTACCCCAACGCTGATTACGAATGGACAGCCATTGGTTGATAACGTCACCACCCGACCGGCCGATCTGATTGTGATGAGTTCGAAGGGCGCGGATGGCCTGGAAGAGTGGCTGATTGGCTCCAACGCCGAAGTCATTGTTCGCTATGCGCACTGCCCGGTCTTGGTAGTGAAGCACGCCACTCCTCATTTCCAGCCCCAAAACATCGTTTGCGCCATTGATCTTGACGACCGGCTGAAATCAATTTACCACTTTCCTTTTCAGATGGGCGAAAATGGGCTACACCAGTTCCTCTACGTGATGACGCCCTCCGACAACCGCGACCCCGAAGGCGTACGTGAGTGGGTCGATGAATTTGCCGATGCAAAAGGGATTACAGCGTTCGAATTTGTTATTCATCACGCCAAAACCGTACCGCAGGGCGTCATCGACTATGCCAACGACGTTGAAGCCGACCTGATTGTTCTTTTTACGCACGGGCATAAAGGCTTCCTCCATCTACTGACTGGCAGCGTAGCCGAAGATGTGCTGAATCATACGCAGATACCCGTGCTGGTTATGCGGGCCGGGTAATAGCGGCCGGGTACCTGGCCTGTGGTGGCGGAATTGAGAAGCCGGGCGACACAGGCCAGTCACCCGACTTTCTGTTAATCAGGTTAACACATCGATGCTTTGGTGATGGACGCCGTCTGCTGGTTGTCAAAAAAACTGAATTGATTGATCAGGCTCAAGGCAATCTGGCGCAGCGCATCTTCGGTAAGAAAGCCCTGGTGAGCCGTTAACAGTACCTTCGGGTGTTGGCGAAGGCGGTTCAGAACATCATCGACTATGTGTTTATTCGAACAATCATAGTGAAAATAATTACGTTCCCGTTCGTATACATCGGCCGCATAGCCAGCCAGTTTTCCGGTATCCAGCGCATCCAGCACGGCGCTGGTATCAACCAGACCCCCACGCCCGGTATTAACCAGTATGACACTTTGCTTCATTAACGAGAGGGTCTGCTCGTTTATCATGTGCTGAGTAGCGGAGTTTAAGGGGCAGTGCAGCGAAACGACATCGGCCCGTTGCAGGAGTTCCGGCAGCGACAGGTAGGTTACCCCAATTTCCGTTAGTCTACGGTCAACGCAGACATCGTAAGCGAGCACTTTACAGCCGAAGCCCAGCATAATCCGGATAAACGCTTTACCGATATGCCCCGTCCCAACTACTCCAACCGTTTTGCCGTGGAGGTCATACCCCACCAATCCATCGATGGCGAAGTTACCAGCCTGTACCCGCTGATGAGCTTGGGGCAGATGCCGCAACATACCCATTAGCAGAGCAACCGTCTGCTCCGCAATCGAATAAGGAGAATAGCTGCTGTGCAGCAGTGTCATACCCAGATCGGCAATTGCCTGTGTGTCTGCGTTATCTGTACCCATACACCGCATCCCCACTACGCCTATACCCATCCCTTTCAGTAATGTAAGTACGGGGCGACTCAGGTCGTCATTGACGAAAACGCAAACCGCATTATGTCCCTGAGCCAAATGAACCGTTTTGGTCGTCAGCCTCTCAGGAATATACGTAATCCGGTGATGAGCGCTGTACTGATCGAACCAGGCCTGCTCAAAGGAGAGCGTACTAAAAAAGGCAATATTCATAAGGAGAGAGGTATAAAGCTTAACACCTCAAAATTGTCACTGAAATAAATTTTCAGTCATGATGCGACTCAGGGATTAGCATGACTTTAGACATATCTTTCCCGGAATAATGCTGATGCAGGTTTGCTACTCTCCGCCAGCTATGTTCCTGACAACAAAACAAAAAGGCCGCAACTGCGGCCTGAAAGAAGACATTAAAAAACGCATATTACCTGTTGCTGGTACAGGCCGAGACGGCACATAGATTTACGAGCAGCGAACCCGTAGAAAATCCTAAACAGCTAAACCGTTACCAGCGCAGGGGCCAGGTTGATAGCCAGAGGCAGGGTTTGTAAAGTAGGTTGATTCAATATGGACGACAGGGTAGGATTGGTCACCAGCGACCAGTCTTCGACCAGCCAGTAGTCATACCGCCGAATGAGCAGGTGCATACTGATCGCCAGTTCCGGATTAGCCAGGAGTGTTTCGGCCACCACACTGCCAGGATCAGTGGCGCTAAGCAGATCCGACCAGTTTTTTAGCCGGTTACTCGCTTCCGACTTAGCAGCTTGCAGGCTCTTTTTGTCTAACGATTGTCCCTCATCAATATCGTAGGGCAGTACAACGGTTAAACGAATAGGTTGGTGTGAATGAGCGGAAAGCCAGTTACGTACGGTAAGCGCAGAGTCAACAGAGCAGTCGGTGACAAAAAGGGCTGTTTTCATGAACCAGACAGGTTTCTTTTACGGTGGCACATTGAGTCGGTTACAACTGACGACCAACACATTTACACCATAAAATTAGCCCGCCCTTCTGCCGATGCAGATGAGCGGGCTTAGCCCAAAACCTGATTATTGTCATACGGTCGATTTTGTCATGCAGCGATCCGGCAAACCGGCCGTTTACCAGTTAGCCCGGCGTAGTTTTTCGGCTTGCAGCACCCGAATACCCGTTGGTGCAATCACTTCAATAAGACCATCCTGCCGAAACTCGCTCAGGGTACGAATCAGGGATTCGGTAGCGGTACCAACTATTGCCGCCAGATCGTCGCGCGAGAGTTGGATGATCTCCCCATTTTGCTGATTATGCAGCCGCAAGAGCGTATCCGCCACTCGACGCCGAAGCGAATTGTATGCCATACCCACCAGTTGCTCCTCCCGCTCGGCTACCCGACCAGCCAGCAGCTGGATAAAATGCTGACTTACTTCCGGATTAGCCAGCAGCAACTGCTGAAAATCTTCCACCGGAATGTAATACAGCTCCGAGTCTTCCATGGTTACTGCCGATTCGGTATACCGGCGGCTGTCGAAGAGAGGCAGGTAGCCAAAAAAATCGCCGGGGGTGTAGATTTCCATGATCAGCTCTTTGCCGTCGGTATTGATGCGAACCGCTTTTACCCGACCCGATTTAAGAAAATACAAGCGATTGGCTTCGTCCCCTTCCGAGTAAATGTATTGCTTCTTCCGCACCGCATGAACCTTGCGGTCGGCTGCCAGGCTTTGCAGATTTCCTACTCTGCGGGCATCGTCCATAAACTGATCGAGGCCGTCGTGTACCAGGTCATAATCTGGCCTGAGGTGCGCAAATCGGTTTAGTCGCCCTTCAATGGCACTGAGCAGTTCCGACTCATCGAACGGTTTGGTCAGGTAATCGTCGGCACCCAGCTCCATGCCTTTTCGCAGGTCATTGCGTTCCGTTTTGGCCGTCAGGAAGATGAACGGCACCCCCGACAGCTGGGGGTTTTTATTAAAAATATGCAGTACACCATAGCCGTCGAGTACGGGCATCATGATGTCGCAGATAACCAGATCGGGCTTCTTGGCGAGGGCTTTTTCAACACCGAGCTTACCGTTTTCAGCGGTATCGACGGTGTAGCCCGTTAGTTCAAGGATTTCGGCGGTATTCTCGCGGATAGCGTCATTATCCTCGATCAACAAGATAGTTTTCATACGGAAGGTTTAAGGTGAGGGTTGTTCCTTTGTTGAGTTCACTGGTTAGCGCAATAGTGCCCCCCATTAAGTCTACGTAGCGGCCTACGATGTGGAGCCCCAGACCGGTACCCGCAATGTTGGTCACGTTTCTGGCCCGGAAGAATCGTTCGAACAGGTGCTCCTGGTCTTCTTTCGCGATACCTAACCCCTGGTCTTCAACAACCAGGTGTAAGTTAGTACCCGAACAGGTAGCCCGTACATACACAACCGAATCAGGCCCTGAATATTTTACGGCATTACTCAGTAGATTGACCAGAATTTTGCGAAGCATCGACGGATCGAGCCAAATCGTATGTGTACAGTCGAGCTGGCTTCGAATTTGCTGGCCGGGTTTCAGCCCCGATCGCATATCGGTAATGGTTTCGTCCACCAGTTTTGCCAGATTGATTTCGGCGGGGTGCGTTTCCACTTTTCCCTCTTCAAGTTTGCCGACAGACAAGAATTCCTCCAGAATATCGTTGAGGTGGTTTACCGACGCCCGAATGCGCATCAGGTGTTTCTCCCGCTTATCCTGCTGCTCGCTCGTGGTGTATTTTTCGATTAACGTGGCCGACGTCAGCACGGCGGTCAGGGGGGTACGAAACTCATGGGAGGCCATCGCCACAAAACGGGACTTCAGTTCGCCCAGCTCCCGCTCTACGGTCAATGCCCTGGCCAGTTCATCTTTGGACTGCTCCAGCTGATCGAGCGTATTCATGAGCGCATGCGTCCGGTCGACCACTTTTTGTTCCAGATCGGAATTGAGCCGTTCAATATCATCGCGGTGAGTTAGTAACTGCTGCTCGGCTTCTTTCTTGAACGTACTGTCGATAATATACGCAACAGCGTACAGCTCATCTTCGAGCCGGAAATAGCTTAAACTAACTTCAACCGGAAAGACGGACCCGTCTTTCCGTTGTGCGTTGAGATCCCGGTTATGCCCCATCGCACGCACCTGTGGGCTCTCATTAAACGACTGCCGGAGTTTCTGGTGGTAATGGCTTATACGCGTTGGCACCAGTTGCTCGATGGCCAGCGTCATCATTTCGACGTTAGTGTATCCAAACAACTGATTGGCCAGCTGATTAGCTGACACAATAGCCCCCTGCTTATCGCAAACAATTATACCGATGGTAGCACTGGAAAAAATGGCTTCGTACCGCCGAACGCTGTGCTCCAGTTCACGTTCAGCCTGGTGCAGCCGGGCCTGGTCGATGAGCCTGACAATAGCAAACGGGTTGTCGTTATTAGTGAACGAATAAATGATAAGCCGCCCCCAGAATGATCGTCCATCCTGCCGACCCGTTTGAATGACTTCCTCATAAGGATCTGATTCCCGAATTTTTCGGATCAGTTCCGTCCGATCTTCGTTTGCAAGCGGCTGAATCCGAAGAGACCGGGACCGAACCGGGTCAGCCAGCATGACGGCCTCCGATTCAAATCCAAGCATGCGTGCGCCAGCCTGGTTTATTCGAATAAATCGTTCTTCGTTAAGGTCGTAGATGCCGATAAATTCATCGCTCTTCTCGAAAAGCAAATTCGTTAACGTACTTGAGTATAGCTCTGTCAACATACAGACGTAATCTTTCAGCATATGACGAAAGATTTCTACGCCAAATTACAGTAATCTTTCAGAAAACGGTCAATAATCATTGAGTCGGCTAACGAATGTCAGCTCATCTGCGGGGATAATCGACCAATTTTACATCACGAACAACGATTATTTTTTGTCTTACAGCATCCGGCAGGCCGCACAACTATGAAACGCGACGACCCAACTCCGATCCTTATTCCTGCCCGATCGGCAGTTTTATTATTCTTTATTCCTTCGGAAAGAGCCGACCGCCAGAAGCGTGCCTCTTATATTACCCTGGCCGACTCACTGCAAAATCTGCTCGGGGAGGCTGTGCGTATTCTGAAGATTGATGAATTGTCTCATCCCGAAGTTGTGCAGAGTTTTGGCATCACCCAAACACCCTCTTTTGTACTGGTGCGTCAGGGCACAGAGATATGGCGGCAAGTCGGTCTGGTTTCCGACAAAGGCATGGTTTCTGCCGTAGCCAAACACCTGATGATGGATTGATTTGGTGGAGTGGTACACTCCACTAATGCCACCACCCTCTACCCTTCACCAGCTCAATCCAGCCCACACCCAGGCATGACCAGAGCAGGCAGTGCGTAAAATCTCCTGACGCTAGTTCAACGAATTTCATCAGGCCGCGCATGGGCGGAAAAAGTAGTGCGCTAATGAGTAGTAAACCGGTTATGGACAGCATCAGCCAAAGCAGTGGATTAGGGCGACGCATCGTTTGCCAAACCGGCTCCCGTCCCGATCGGCTCACCAGGGTTAACCAGATGTTGCTCAGCACCAGCGTTACGAACGTCATTGTCCGTACGCTCTCGATTGACATCCCCGCGTTCATTCCCTGCCAGTAAACGCCCAGCACAGCCCCTGCAATCACAATCCCCTGCACCACGCTAACCCCTAATTCCCCAGCCGTAAAGAACGTAGCGGTAAACGGTCGGGGGCGCTGTTGCATCAGGTCGTGTTCGGCCGGTTCGTTCTCAAAGGCAATGGAGCAGGTTGGCCCCATAACCAATTCCAGAAAAATAACGTGTATCGGACTGAAGAGGTTGATGTACCGCCAGCCAAACAGCAACGGTATCGTGACCGTCAGAATAATGGGAATATGGATGGAGACGATGTAGCCCACAGCCCGTTTCAGGTTCTGATAAATGCGCCGACCCTGGGCAATGGCATCGACCATACCGCTTAAATCATCATTCACCAGTATCAGCGAGGCCGCCTGTTTGGCCACTTCCGTTCCCCGACGGCCCATGGCTACCCCGATATGAGCCGCTTTGAGCGCCGGGCCGTCATTGACTCCATCGCCGGTCATGGCGACCACCTCACCATTCGCTTTCAACGCCCGGATTACACGCAGCTTGGCCTCCGGAAACATCCGGGCAAATACATTCACCTGCTTCACTTCGGCCTGTAACTCCGCTTCCGGGAGCGCCATCACCTGTTGCCCGATCAGCATTCGTTCGGCATTGGGCAAGTCGACCTGCCGGGCTATGGCACAGGCGGTTTCGGGCGAATCGCCGGTAATCATTTTCACGGCAATGCCAGCCCGGTTGAACTGCTGAATGACGGACTTCGCGTTGGCCTTGGGCGGATTCTCCAGTGCCACAAGGCCTTTAAACGACCAGCTAAAATCATCCTGACTGGCGGGGTAATTTTTGGTGGCCCAGTCGCTTCCCGCAACACCCAGTACCCGATACCCGCACCCGGCCAATTCGGTTGCCTGCGCAAGAACTCTGGCTTTTTCTGCCGCCGACAGCTGACAAACCTGAACAATGCGCTCCACTGCTCCTTTCCCCGCCACGCGTACCGGAGCGATACCGGCGGCATACACGTGGGTCATCATAGGCGGTGTGCCGCCTAGTGGGTATTCGTGCTGTAATGGATAAGTGACTGAACTAAAGCGAGCTTCATAAGCCGCTACAATGGCCTGCTCCATGGTATCGAAGGGTGTGGGCTCACTCGCCCAACGGGCATACGCCAGCACCTCAGCAGCCGATGGTCGCAGCGTATTGGTCAACGGCACAACGGTATTGTCACTATAGACGTACAGCTGGGCGAGGGTCATGCCATCCTGCGTGATGGTTCCGGTTTTATCGGTGCAGATGACCGTGGCTGAGCCTAAGCTCTCAACCGTTTGGGGTTGTTTTGTGAGGACGCCAAGGCGTACCATGCGGGCGGCTCCCAGGGCCATAAAACTGCTGAATGCTACCGGTATCTCTTCGGGCAAAACAGACATGGCAATGGTCAGTCCCAGCAGCAGCGAAGTAACGCGATCGCCGGATTGGGCAAAGTTAATGGCCCAGACCAGCGCAAAAGCGCCGAATCCGGCAAAGGCCATGCGCTGGACAAATTGGGCTATCTGTTGCTGTAAAGGTGTTTTCTCGACTTCTATGGTCTGCAGCGAATGACCCAGTTTACCCAATTCGGTTGCTTCTCCCACGGCGTTTATCCGTACATAAGCACTGCCGGAGGTAAGCAGCGTACCAGCCAGAAACCGGTCTGTATCAGGATTGGTTTTTGCCACCGAAACCGACTCGCCCGTCAGGATGGATTCGTCAACGGAACAGTCGTTGCCCTGAATCAGCACGCCATCGGCCGGAACGGTCTGTCCTTCTGCGAGCCAGACAACATCGCCAACGACCAGTTCTTCCACGGGTACACGCTGTTGCTGCCCGTCGCGAAGCACTGCTACCATTGGCTGAGACAATTGTCGGAGAGCCTGTAACGCCCGGTCGCTCCGAACAGATTGAAAGAAGGAAATAGCCGAAATAAACACCATAGCTACACCCAGCACAGCGCCTTCTTCCCATTGGCCCAGAATCACGTAGAGCGAACTGGCCACAGCCAGCAAAATGAACATGGGCTCGGAAATGATCTCGACAAACAACCGCCAGCCCGTTTGAGATTCCTGCGTTGCCAACCGGTTACTGCCGAATTGCTGCCGGGAAGTATCCACTTCCACGTTTGTAAGACCCGTGAATGGCCCATTTATATAGGGAGCGTTGGTAGACGTCATAGATCCTGATTATACCTGTAATGCCGAGCGTCGGCCCGGCGACCGTCCCGGTCGGGCAGGAAAATTAATTCACGCCCGACCGGGACGGTCGCCGGGCCGACGATCGGTATTACAATGTTGAGAAAAATCAAACTCGCCTTTGATAACCATCAAGTTACACAACCATACGCCAATTTACTTTTATGCATCAATCCAGCTAATTATATGAAAAAGAACCTTGGTTATTATGACATCTCTCTGCGGATTATTATCGGCATGTGTCTACTGATTTTGTTTTTAGTCAACGATTTGCATTCGCCGATAAGCTGGTTTTATCTGCTCGTCAGTATAGCCCTGCTGCTTACTGGCATTACCGGCTCCTGTCCGTTATACCGGGTTCTCAACCTTAGTACCCGCCACAAACACAAGCCAAAGAACCAATTACATTGACCGGCTACCGTGGCACACAGGTATTGTATCCGACCCATTTTTGGCCGAATGCGTGGGGAAACCGATGCCCCGCACAATGAGCAGAAGGGCCAGCAGAACGGTGGCCACCGGCAGGGCTTTCCCGAATCGTTGCCGCAGACGAGGGGTCAGATGAGTAAGAGCCGTTGTGATGCTCACCATGGCGGGCACCGTGCCCAGGCCAAACACCAGCATATATAAGCCGCCATTCAGCAGCGAAGGAGCGGCTAAAGCGCCAGCCAGCGCTACGTAAACGGAACCGCAGGGCAACAATCCATTCAGAAAACCAAGTCCGGTTATGTGCTGTAAAGTTGGCTGGCGGAGGAGTTGCGCCAGCGGGGCCGTTAACCGGCGGGTGAGCGGAGACGCATGCACCCAATTCGGAAATGTTCGTGCCGAAACCACCCAGACCAGCAGCAGAATACCAGCGCCAATAGAAACCGGTCGCTGTAGACCCGTTAAGAGTAACCCCTGACCAACACTCCCCACCACAACCCCCAGCAGGCTATACGCACTCAGCCGCCCCAGGTGATACAACCCCCGCGCCAGGACGCGCTGGCCCACCGGCAACCGCCCCACGGGCAGGGCCATAGCCAGTGGCCCACACATGCCAATGCAGTGCAGGCTCCCGGCCAGACCGGTCAATAGGGCCGTTGTGAGCCATACGATCATGGCAAAATCAGTTCGCGCTCGGTGTAGTACTCGCGTTTGCCATCGAACCAGGCGAGTTGTGCCCGCCACAGGCCCCGTTGCCGCTTCTGCATGGAAATGGCCGTAATAACCTGCGTGGAGGCCGTTAACGGTAACCGAATGTCCTGCTTGCGGTCGGCGGGGCAGTAGAGTGTTAGTGTACCGCGCTGGAGCGAGTCTGGCAAACGAAGTTTGACCTGCTGGCTTCCATCCTGATACTGGATATACGTAGCCGGATCGAGTTCACGGGCATTAGATACCCGGTCGATCTGCTGTTGATACGCCATTTCGTCCTGATAATAATCATCGCGCACCAGATCAATTGTCTGGCGGCTCATTCGTACAACCATCGTGCCGATAAATCCGGCAAACAGGACGAAGACAAGAACAATAGATTTACCCCAGTTCATAATTTAATGACTAATGAGTGAGTGATAGAATGAGTGAATGAGTAAGTGGCAGACTGGATGAGTGTTTGTCATTTCTATTCACTCATTCATCACGCACTCATTCGCTCATTGATTTGGTCCCAGAAAGTTAGTTTCGATTTGGTCGATGACGGTGTTGCCGGATAGAATATCGATGGTCAGGTTGGTATTATCCTGATGGATTGCCCGCTGTGGCAGGGTGATAAAAAACATGGTTTTCGTCAGTTCGCCGGGCTTCGTTTCCGTCATCGGCTGCACGAATCGCAACCGGGCATCGGGATTACTCACGCGAAACTGAACGGGCATGGGCTGGTACGTTTTGTTGATGATCTCAACCGAATAAAGGTTGGAAACGATGCCGTTTGCCTCCCGCTGAAACAGTTGCCCCGGTGCCCGAAGCACCGTAACGTCGAGCGACGGCCGACTGATCAGCAGGAATCCCAGTACCGCCAGTAAAGCTACCAGTACCGCCGTATACGCCCCGATCCGGGTCGTGAACCGGAACGGCTGCCGGGTTTCGATCCCCTTCTGCGAATCCATCCGGATCAGGCCCAGCGGCCGGTCGATCTTGACCATCACTTCATCGCAGGCGTCCATGCAGGCCGTGCAGTTGATGCATTCCATCTGCGTACCATTACGAATGTCGATGCCGGTTGGGCAGACATGAACGCAAAGTTTACAGTCGACACAATCGCCTTTGGGTTGAGCTGCCAGTGGCAGAGGATATAGGGTAGAGGGGACGTTGCTCATAACGATAGCCCCATCGCTGGTACCACTGCCCCCCGGCCCTACGCCCTCTGCCACGGTCCGTTGTTTTTTGCCCCGAGGTTCGCCCCGGATGTAGTCGTACGCAACGATGAGCGAGTTTTTATCGAGCATCACACTCTGCAATCGTCCGTACGGACAGATGGTCGTGCAAACGATTTCGCGCAGATAGGCAAAAACAGCGTAGAAAACACCCGTAAAGACCAGCATGGCGACCAAACCCGCCACGTGTTCGGACGGACTGTCGGTAATAAGTTTCAGCCAGTTGTCGCGACCGATGATATACGCCAGAAACGTATTACTGATGGCAAATGAGATCAGAAAAAAGGCCGTGTGCTTGGCCGTCTTCTTCAGGATTTTTTCCGTTGTCCAGGGACCGGCATCCAGCCGCTGACGGGCTTTAAAATCGCCTTCGATCCAGCCTTCGATCTTCCGGAAAACCATTTCCATGAAAATCGTTTGCGGACAGGCCCATCCGCAGAAAACGCGTCCAAATACGACCGTAAACAGCGAAATGAACACCACAAACGTAATGAGACCGATGGCAACGAGGTAAAAATCCTGCGGCCAGAACGTTACGCCGAAGAAGATAAACCGCCGTTCGAGCACATTGAACAGAAACAGCGGATGTCCATCGACCCAAACGAACGGCCCCGCAAACAACGCAACCAGCAGCCCGATGGCCACCACCGTACGCCAGCGCGTGAAACGCCCGGACGTAGCTTTGGGGTAGAGCCATTTCCGTTTCCCGTTTTCGTTCTGGTTCGGGAGGTGCGACCGAAAGTAATCATCGGCCGGGGCTGGAGGTAGTTGAGTTGTCATAGGTTATTACTTACTAGCCAGTACGGGAGCTTCCTTTTCGCCCTGGGGCGCTTTCGCTCCGGCGGGATTTGTCCCTTGTAATGTCAGGATATAACTGGCTACCTGTTGTACCTGCAATGGGTTAAGCTGTTTCTTCCACGACATCATGCCCTTTTCGGGAACACCTTCGGTAATGGTGTGGAATACCGACTTCATCGAGCCGCCATGCAACCAGAACTCGTCGGTCAGGTTTGGGCCAACGCCCCCCTGCCCCTGCTGCCCGTGACAGGCGACACAGCTTTGCAGAAACACGGCTTTACCCGCATCGATCGCTTTGGCGTCCTTCACAAAGGCCACGTTATTTTCGTTGATCGAGCCCGCTACTTTTTTGATGTAGGCATCGCGCTGCTGTTCGGCAATAGCGACCTCCTGCGTATATTCGGCCGTTTGCAGATCGCCCAGACCAGTGAGGTGGAAGACGATGACGTATACAAGACCGAACGCAATGGTACTGTAAAAGAGGCCCATAAACCAGGGTGGCGTTGGGTTATCCAGTTCGTGGATACCGTCGTAGGCATGTTCCATGACCAGGTCTTGCTCCTGGCTGAGGGCGTGTAACCCCGACACACGCTGCCAGAGCGTGCGGGTATCGGCGGGTTTAGCAACGGCTACCTGCGGATTCACCGCTTTCCGGATGATAAACAGCAGGTAGAGCGCCACAACGCCCACCAGCACCATACCCACCAGCAGGAAGATGGACATCGAAAGCAGAATTAAATCCTCCCCCGATTTAATATCCCACATGGGTGATGGGCCGATTGATAATAGTATAAAAAGCAGATTCATGAGCGACAATAGCGGTTAATCGGTGGATGACTCATCGAACGGCAGACGACTCATCTGCCTCATATGGTTTTTGTCGGATAGCCATAAATACAGGCCAACCAGCACGAAGAAGACAAAGAATGTCATGAACGAACCAACCATATACAGGTCCGCACCGGGTATTTTGGAGATAAATTGCTTGAACATATTTTTTTGGATTATGTAGAGACGCAATACCTTGCGTCTCAATGTTTCGCAACCCTTTGCGTCTCAATGTTTCGCAACCCTTTGCGTCTCAATGTTTCGCAACCCTTTGCGTCTTAATGTTTCGCAACCCTTTGCGTCTGATTTTCAGACAATCCCTTGCGTCTTTATCGCTAATGGTTAAACAAAACCATCCGGCGCGTGAGACGCAAGGGATTGCGTCTCTACATCGTTACTTTTCCATTTTCTTAATATCCGTTCCCAGCCGTTGCAGGTAGGCGATGAGGGCGATGATTTCGCGGTCGGGCTGCACCTTGATGCCATCTGTAGCCAGTTGGCTGCTGATGTCGCCCGCCTGTTTTTGCAGATCGTCCTGGGCGTATTTGATGGTCACGTCTTCGTACGGAACACCCACTTTTTTGAGGGCTTTCAACTTGGCTTCGGTGTGAGACACGTCCAGTTTCTGTTCCAGCAACCAGGGGTACGGCGGCATAATGGAGCCGGGCGACATAGAAGCCGGGTCGCGCATGTGGTAGTAGTGCCAGGAGTTGGGGTACTTGCCTCCTTCGCGGTGAAGGTCCGGACCGGTACGCTTGCTGCCCCACAGGAACGGGTGATCATAAACAAACTCACCCGCTTTGGAGTACTCGCCATAACGCTCGGTTTCGGAACGGAACGGGCGGATCATCTGGCTGTGGCAACCTACGCAGCCTTCGCGGATGTAGAGGTCGCGGCCTTCTACTTCGAGAGCGGTATAGGGTTGTACGGCGGCAATAGTCGGCACGTTGCTCTTCACCATAAATGTTGGTACCATTTCGACCAGACCCCCAATCAGAATCACAACCAGTGAGGCCACCAGCAGCGGGAAAGGCTTGCGTTCCAGCCAGCGGTGCCAGAAAGTATCGCTGCCTTCGGGTTTGTAGGCAATGGCCAGGGCAGGTGCTTCGGCCGGTTCGTTAGCCGTCAGCGTACCGACAGCCATTGTCTTGAACAGGTTGTAGGCCATCAGGATAGCGCCTGTCAGATAAAGTACTCCGCCAATGGCCCGCATCCGGTGCATGGGCAACAATTGGATTGTCGTTTCGAGGAAGTTGCTGTAGCGTAGGGTACTTTCAGGCGTGAATTCTTTCCACATCATACCCTGCGTGAAGCCCGAAATGTACATCGGCACTGCATAGAACAGAATACCCAGCGTACCGAGCCAGAAGTGAACATTGAGCAGTTTCTTCGAGTGCAGCGGGGTGTGGTACATGCGTGGAATGAGCCAGTACAGCATGGCGAAGGTCAGGAAGCCGTTCCAGCCCAGTGCTCCCACGTGAACGTGCGCCACGATCCAGTCGGTAAAGTGCGCGATGCCGTTTACATTCTTGAGCGACAGTAGCGGCCCTTCGAAGGTAGCCATACCGTAGGCGGTCAGGCCCACAACCATGAATTTCAGGATAGCATCTTCGCGAACTTTATCCCAGGCACCCCGCAGGGTCAGCAATCCATTGATCATACCACCCCAGGATGGCGCAATGAGCATAATGGAGAACACAACGCCCAGCGACTGCGCCCAGTCGGGCAGCGAGCTATACAGCAAATGGTGAGGACCGGCCCAGATATACAGGAATATCAGCGCCCAGAAGTGAAGAATCGACAACCGATACGAGTACACGGGCCGGTTCGCCATTTTAGGCAGGAAGTAGTACATCATACCCAGATACGGCGTGGTCAGGAAGAAAGCAACGGCGTTGTGACCGTACCACCACTGCACCAGCGCATCCTGAACCCCCGCATACATCGAGTAGCTTTTCAGGAAGCTAACGGGCATTGCCATTGAGTTGACAATGTGCAGCACGGCAACCGTCACGAACGTAGCGATGTAGAACCAGATGGCCACGTACAGGTGACGTTCCCGCCGTTTCACAATCGTACCGAACATGTTGATACCGAACACGACCCAGATCAGCGTAATGGCGATATCGATGGGCCATTCGAGTTCAGCGTATTCTTTAGAGGTCGTCAAACCCAGTGGCAGGGTAGCCACCGCCGACAGGATAATCAACTGCCAGCCCCAGAAGTGAATTTTGCTGAGCAGGTCCGAAAACATCCGGGCTTTGCAGAGCCGCTGCAGCGAATAATAAACGCCCATAAAAATGGCGTTGCCCACAAAGGCAAAAATAACGGCGTTGGTGTGCAGGGGACGTATCCGCCCGAAGGTGGTGTACTGGTTGCCCAAATTAGCAGCTGGTGCAAAGAGCTGGCTGGCTACGAGTACCCCGACGATCATGCCGATGATACCCCAGATGACGGAGGCCACGGCGAAGTTGCGCACGATGGTATTGTCGTAGGCAAACCGTTCAACAACGGGTTGCTGGCCCGGTGGTGGCTGCCCGATGGCAGACCGATCGGGCGAAATGATTTGAATTGGCTGATTGCTTGTAACGTTCATACGGCAGTAGCGGATTTTTTTTAGGCTGTCCGGCTTAGCGGTTTAGTTGTCAGTGGCGTCTGGGGCAGTAGTGCGGATTCGTCCGGCAGCTCATCGTCGAGCAGCATCCGGAGCGAAGGCGTGTAGAGGTCATCCTGCTGGCCGGTTCGCATCGACCAGATGAACGCACCCAGAAACCCCAGTGCCATTAACAGACTAATTCCGATCATGAAAAAAATAATAGACATACCCATTCGCGTTTGACTCCCCAAAAGTGCGGGTCATTCGATCAGCTTTCGATGAGTTTCGTCAGTCCGGCAGTTGATAAGATTCAGGTAGTCAGGCGAGTTGATTCTTATCAGAAAGCCACCTGATGCAGGTCAGTTTTTGCTCAGAAAAAAGGGCTCAGCTTTGCGGAATCAGGGTTTTCCCGGTACACAAAGTCTCCCTCTCCTGGGCAAGGGTCATCCTGCCCCATCTAAAAGTAGGTTTAGAGAGTACCGTTATCGGCACCCGTTGAACTGTCTTTTAACCTCGGCGTCGCATTGGTTGGTACTCTCTGTACGTACCAGCGATTTGTGAAGCCACACGACTTCCCACAATGATCATTATTGCCTTTTTTCTGGCGCACTGGTATCTGTCGGTACTGATGCAAACGTTTTTTCTCCACCGCTATGCCGCTCACCAGATGTTCACCATGAGCCCCGGCTGGGAAAAGTTTTTTTACGTACTCACGTTTATCGGACAGGGTTCGTCCTTCCTGAGCCCCCGCGCTTACGGTATTATGCACCGGCTCCACCACGCTCACGCCGATACGGAGTCTGACCCTCACTCGCCCGAGTTTTCGGATAACCTCTTCGACATGATGTGGAAAACCCGGACGTTTTACAACGACATCCTCAACAACCGCGATACGATTCCGGCGAAATTCAAAAAGGGAGTGCCTAATTGGGAGTTTATGGAATGGCTCGGCGACCGCTGGCCCATACGGCTAGCCTGGGGCACGGCCTATACCCTCTTTTATATTCAGTTTGCGCCATCTCCCTGGTATTTTCTGCTACTGCCCATTCAATTTCTGATGGGACCGGTACACGGGGCCATCATCAACTGGTACGCGCACCGCTACGGCTACACCAACTTCAAACTGGACGATACGGCCAAAAACCTCCTGCCGTTCGATTTCCTGATGATGGGCGAATCCTATCACAACAACCACCACAAATACGGTGGCCGCCCTAACTTCGGCGGGTTCCGCTGGCACGAGTTCGACCCCGCCTACCCGCTCATTCTGCTGCTCAATAAAATAGGGGTGCTCAAACTCCGGCTCGGGCGCGACGAAGCGTATATGTAAACAGTTGTGGCGCGGGTATCTCTACCCGCGCCACAACTGTTTACATGCCAATAGACCATTCTCTCACCCCACCGCCACTCTCCTCCGCATGGGATGTAGTTTCCAATAGGTGAGTGAACGCCAGAGCCACTCGAACGGACCGAACAGGAAATACTGCAACCAGATGGGCGACACAATCAGTTGGAAAACCCAAACTCCGGCTACCACGTAATACAACTCATGGAAAGCCATCTTTCCGTAATAGCCCAGCCCGTAGCCGTGGAATATCAGCGTGCAGATAATTGACTGCATCAGGTAATTGGTGAAGGCCATTTGCCCCACGGCCGTCAGCGCCCGCATGAGCCAGGGCACGAATTGCGACCGATACACAAGCAGCAATAAACTCGCGTGACCGAGTGCCAGCAGGACCCGCCGTAGGTCATACACCTGAAAGGGGATGGTTCGGTAATTGTCGACGATCTGCCCCGCGTGTTGTGTCCACTCTACCTGTGCCTGTGTGTAAAACCAACTGATCGGCAAGCCCAGCCCGTACCCGATGAGCAGCGTGACGACGTAGGTGGAAGTAGATAGTGTATTGGTAAAAAAGCCCCAGCTCAGCAGAGCCATCCCGATAAACATCATCAGCAGCATATCCCAACTGCCGTAATAGGTGTAAAATGTTTCGGATGAGCTGTTTTCCGGCAATAGATGCATGAAGACCGTGCCGTAGCCGGAGCGCATTTTGGTTAACTCTTTCGCATCTTTTTTAGGGTCCGGCTTAAACCCCTTCTCGAACTTTTCCCACGCCCCTTTGGCTTCTTTCTGCTTATCCGTCAGTTTTTTGTTCGCTTTCTCCTGCTTCACCGCTTCCAGATACCCCGCCCGATTTGCCCGTAACTCACTGTACCATAATTCAGTACGAATGGAGTTTAGCCCCATGCACAGAACGGCCAGCGCGATTAGCCAACCCGCTTTTACCCGACGAAAGGGGTACAGAATCATTCCGCAAAGGCCATAAAAGAACAGGATATCGCCACGCCAGAGAAACACATAAGCGTTGATGATCCCGAACAACACCAGCCACAACAGCCGACGGTAGTAATACTCGGCTACGGTTGGGCCATTGATCTGTTCGCGTTTATTCTGGGTAAAGAGAACCATACCGGCCCCGAACAGCATTGAAAACAGCGCGCGCATCGTTCCTTCGAAGCCAAGACTGACAACAAAGAAAGCGTAAAAGTCAGGCCCGGCCGGGGTGTTCATCAATCGGTTGAAACCCGATGACAGGAAACCGAATCCGGGAATGTTCATCATCAGAATACCCAGCAGGGCCAGGCCCCGGATTAGGTCGATTGTTTCGATACGGGCGGCTTTGGACACCGGCTGGGGTGCGGCCGAGGGCTGAACCGTAGCCTGATCGTTGGCCGGCAGGTTCACCGTCAATCCCGGTATAGCGGTGTCGGCGGTTATGGGTAAGATCGGATTGGTTTCCATCGAATGAGCTGGTTAGAGAAGGGTCAGGAGAGAACAGGGGTGACTGGCGAGGTTTTTTCGGTCAATCGCATGGGTTGGCGCTTGCCGTAGGTTAAGGAACGCCAGAGCCATTCGAGCGGACCGAAGCGGAAGTTTTTCAGCCAGACGAGACTAAAAACGATCTGAAGCAGCCAAACCTCCGCCACCACAATGTACAGCTGATAGAGCTTCAGGTCGCCAAAATAACCCAGGCCATAGCCGTAGAAAAACAGGGTACAGAGCACACTTTGCATCAGGTAATTGGTAAAGGCCAGTTGCCCCACGGCACCCAACGCCTTCCACAACCACATGCCAATTCCGGCCCGGTACGCCAACAGCACCAGACTGGCCCAGCCAATACTCGAAAAAGCCCGCTCGAAGGGCATAAATACACCAGCAACCGGCAGGCTGGCACCGCTGATATATTTCGTAAAATTGACAACTTCGAGCTCGTGGGAAGGCATCGAAAGCCAGGCCATTGCCTGACCGACCAGGAGCCCGCCAATAGCCAGAAAGATGTACTGCCGGGTGGTAAGCCGACTGGACAGAAATCCCCATTTAAACAGGGCCATCCCCAGCAACATCATGGAGAGAATGTCCCAGATTCCTTCCTGATAGAACGAAGGAGCTTCCATCTCCTTGATTTTGGACGCCTGATGCGCCCAGACAGTGCTGTAGTCGGAGCGCATCGCCAGCACGTCGGCGTTGTCGGCTTTTCTGTCGTACTGGTGTTCTTTCACCAGCCCCTCCCAGGCCGACTTAGCTTCTTTCTGTTCGTCGGTAAGCTTTACCTTTTTATTCTTTTTTTCGAGGGCCGCTATGGGCAGAAATTTCTCATATTTCTGCTTCTGTTCGGCAAACTGCCAGTAGAGCTTTCCACTGAAAATTAACCCCGCCACAACGGCGCACACGAGCAAGGCCCTTGGTGATAGCCGGATGAATGGAAAGAGGAAAATCCCCACGATGCCATAGTGAAAAAGGATATCGTAGGGCCACAGTAACCCCCAGGCATTGACGAGTCCGAAGACAATGAGCCACAGTTGACGCCGGATGAATAGCTCGGGGGCATCCATCCCCGAGCCGCTGCGGGTCTTGGTCAGAAACAGGATAATACCCGCCCCAAACAGCATGGAGAACAGGGCGCGCATCTTGTTCTCGAACAGCCCGTGTACCAGGGTCATCAGCCAGTAATTACCCCCATGTGGGTTTCGGATCAGTTGATCCAGGCTGGCATCGGTAAGCCCAAAGGCCTGTATGTTCATGAGCAGTATCCCGAGCAGGGCAACACCCCGGAGTATATCGAGTGTTGGGATGCGTTCCGTCTGAACAACCGGATGAACGGCCGGGTCAACCTCCCCGGACTGGTGCGCGCGTAGAGCTTCCATTGAGCGTGTAGGGTAAAGAGGAAGGCAACAGTAGCCTATTGATTATCAACTCAATATGCTACTATCATCGCTATTTACAACCAACACTTTAGTAAACGGCAGTAAAGCCCACAAACTCTACTTCGTCATTTGCACAAACGTCACCACGCCAACGGTATTTGGCTTGCCGGGTTCCGCTGCTGAGATACTCCCCCGGATACCCGTTTGCCCATTTTTCGTTACCTGAATTTCGCGGAAGCTGTATTGCCCGCGTTCGTAGTTGAACGTTTCGCCGTCATCGTCGTAGAGCCGGTACGCTCCCGGCTTGCTACCGTAATACCGCACCTCGATGGGCACCGTTTCACCGGCTTTGGGCGCGTGTAGCCGGGCGGGCATCATGGGCACAATACCGCCATCTTTTACATATACCGGAATCCGGTCCAGACCCGGAGCCGCCGTGATCTGCTGGCCGTTACCCACCAGTTCCCCGGTGTAGAAATCGTACCAGTTACCTTTGGGCAAGGTCACCAGCCTGCTTTTCTGTCCGGCAAACAAAGGGGCCACCAGCAGGTTTTCGCCCGCCATGTACTGGTCTTTCACCTCCCGGCGGATGGCCAGTGCATAAGGGTTATCGTTTAGATTTTCGTTGATTACGGCGGTACGCACATCGGCCAGAAACCCTTCTTCCAGACTCATGGCCCTAAACGGGGGCGTACCCTCAAAGTGGTATTTGGCAAATTCGCTGTACCAGTACGGCATCATCTGCATCCGCAGCAGGGCCATCGCTTTTACCGACTCGCTTACGTCCGGAAACGACCAGGGTTTGGTACCGCTCGCCCACGCATTGATCATCGCCAGGGGTGAAAAAACGACCGTCTGGAACCGACGCAGCCATTCTTCGCTGGTTTGGGAAGCCCGGACTTCGGGCGTCCACAACACTCCGCAAAAGCTACTGGTAATGAGCGCCGTAATAAAATCTTCGTGCTTGTAATAATCGTTGTAGATAACATACGGGAAAGATGAACCGCCCGCGTTCGACGCCCGTACCAGCCCATACGTCCGGGTGTTTTTCGCGTGATAAACGTCTGTACTGTATCGTTGTACCAGCAGCCCGTAGGTTTGCCGCATCTGCTCCGCCGAATGTCCTGATGGGAAGGTGGCTACATCGGGCCAGAGCCACGAATCATAGCCGTCAACTTCATCAATTTTATACCCGCTCACGCCCGGCCCGATGCCATCTTTGGCCAGTTGCCCAAAGAAAATGCGTCGGGCTTCGGGAAGGGTGAAATCCGGCACCACCCCCGACCAGACCGTATGCGAGGCCGTAAGCGGGCGAATGGCTTTGTAAATCGACGCACTCGGCGCTATGTAGGGATTGATCCAGAGGTTCGTTCGAATGCCCTTGCTTTGCATCACTTTCAGAAAGCCGTTTGGATCGGGGTAGCGGGTTTTGTCCCATTCCAGCGTGCCGGGGTACGATTTACTTTGCCAGCCCGGTTCCAGCCCGATCACATCGAGCGGAAAACCTTTGTGTTCAAATTCATCCGCTTCGGCCTGCACCTGATCGGAGGTGTTCAGCGATTTGACCCGCTGCTGAAACCCCAGTCCCCAGCGCGGAGGGAGACAACCGCCCCCCGAAAAGAGATTATACCGCCGAACCACATCGAGCGGCTTCGGTCCGCCAAACACGTAAAACTCCACCCCGGCGGCAGGCACCACAATCTCGACGGCGTCGGAATAAGGACTGGCCGTCCAGGTTTTATCGGTATTCCGGTCTTTAGCTTCGGAGGCATCGGGGCTGTCTTTCCGGGCTGCCGAACCGGCATACACGGTCAGGTAGCGGGCGGAATTGATAAACACGCCGTACCCTTTCGAGGACACGTAAAAGGGCGTGGGCGCATGCGTACGACCATTATCGGACCCGCCAAAATGATCCATGTGCAGGTTCAGAATGCGCCCCCGCTGGTGTACGGTCTGAAAGTTAAGCCCAAAGCCATAGAGTTGCTCCGTTCGGTCGAGGGGAAAACGGAGGTAGGTTTTACCATCGATAAGCTGCGTAACAATGGCCGGTTTGGGCAACGGAAAGTCGGCCGCACCCAGCCGGGTCAGGGCCGCTGTATTGGGGGTTGCCCCGGCGGCCGTCAGTAAATTATACGCTTCGGGTTTCCCGATGGTACCTTTCCAGACGCCGGGCTGTACCAGTGTCCAGACAACAGCCTGACCCTGGGCGAAATGAAGTGACAGAACAACGAACAGAAGAATACGAACGACCATGACTAAACGTAACTATAAAGTGGAGATTGGACGGGCGATCCGAAAAGCAGAAAACCCGCACAAGCTTACTTACGTGATTGCTGTTTAGCGAATATAGCCTGGACGTCCACGTCCGGGAGTAAACTAGTTAGCTGCTTACCCGGACGTGGACGTCCAGGCTACAAACGACCGTCTGTGTATTTAATCCATTTTTGTCTATCAGAATAAAAACACAAATGCGGTGGTGCAGATGACAAACGCCATCTGCACCACCGCATTACATAAGTACTCAAGTCAGTCTATTGAACCGACCAGACCAGTCAGTCCGGGATGAACGTAAACTCCGGATAGCCGTAGAGCTCATATTTTACGTTTGAAACGACATCGGGAAACAAAGCGGTGGCCGTGTTTCGGTAGCAGGCGTTGTAGACCAGGATGCTGCCTTTCGTGAACGGCATGAAATCGGCACTGCCGGATTTATATGCGAAACCGTATTTCTTATTGGCCCCACTCGACTGGTTATTGATGCTGATAACGTACTTTTTGTTGGCCGTCAACGCCAGCGACTCAACATCGTCGAGCGTCAGTTTATCGGGTGTGCTCTGTTCGATGGTCTTCTGCCGAAGGACTGCCTTTGTATCGAAGTCCCACACAATAATCCGGTACGAACCGGGCTCCGGCATTTTGCTGCCCACTTGCGTCAGCTTACCCGCCACCGACGAGCTGAATACTACACCTAACTCCCAGGGACCCGACGTGCGGCTTCCGGATGTAATCGAGCTTTCTGCGCCAATAAAGTTTGTAATAGCATTTTCAGATGGTTTCACAGTCTCTTTTGGCGTGCAACCGGTCAGGCTTGCTGCTCCCAGCAAAAACCCAAGTAGTAATCCTGTTCTCATGATCTAGATGTATGTATTAGTTTCTAGACCGTTAGTCGCAGGACTACTCCTGGGTGGAAACAGAGGAAGGTAATGCTTGAGGAAACGGTAAATTAATAGCTCATTAGGTAACTGGATGGGCTTTACCCCATGTCCGCATACCGACCGTGGCAATGAGCACCATGGTAGCTGAACTCAGCGGCATCAATACAGCCGCTACTACCGGCGAGAGATGCCCCGCAGCGGCAAACGACAGCCCAACCAGATTGTACAGAAGCGATACGCCGAAGCTAAACCGAATAAGCCGCATGGCGAACCGACTGTAGCGCAGATAGGTAGGTAGCAGACGCAGCGAGCGGGCTTCCAGAATGGCATCGCTGGCGGGTGTGAACCGCAGCGTATCGTCCGTTACGGCAATACCCACATCGGCTTGTTTAAGGGCACCGGCATCGTTGAGACCATCGCCAATCATTAGCACATGATGCCCGTTTTCCTGTAGCTCCCGAATAAACCGGAGCTTATCGTCCGGGCTACAGCCAAACCGCATGGCGTCATCGGCAAACCAGCTTCGGAGTTCGGTACGGGCGGTGCTGGTGTCGCCGGATAACAGGTAGAGTTTCCTGCCATTCCCGACAAACGACGTCAGCATGCTCGCCAGCCCTTCCCGCATGGGGGCCGCAATAGTAAACTGCCCCCGGTACGTTCCGTTGATACTGACATGCACCGATGGCCCGTTTTTCTGGTCGACGCCCCCCACAAAAGACGCGCTGCCGACTTTAACGATCTGATCGTCGACCAGCCCCACAACCCCTTTACCGGGCAATTCCGTAAAGTTTTCGACAAGCATCGGCGGACATTCGGCCAGAAACTGACGGAGTCGCTGGCTCAGCGGGTGCGCCGACTGATTGATGACGGCCCGAACCATAGCCCGTTCAAGGCTGGTCAGTGGTTTTGTAAACGACTCGGTGACTACGTCTGAAGCGGGTGTGGTCAGGGTGCCCGTTTTATCGAACACAATGGTATCGCAGTGGGTAAGCTGCTCAATTACATCGGCATTTTTGAGGTAGACACCCTGCTTGCTGAGCCACCGCAGGCCATGCCCCAGCGCGACCGGATAGGACAAAGAAAGCACACAGGGGCAGGCCACAATCAGGATGGCCGTAAACGCGTTGACAGCGGTGGTGGGCTGCCCGGCCCAAATATACCAGTAGGCCCCAACGAAGGTAGCCAGCGTGAGTACGGTTAGGGTGAAATACGTACCAACAGCATCGGCAAATGTTTTGGCGCGGTTAGGCTTCTCTTTCCGAAAGGTATCGTTATTCCAGAGCTGCGTGAGGTAGCTATGCGATACATCCCGAACGATTTCGAGGTCGATAGTACCGCCCATCTGCCGTCCACCGGCATACAGAAGCGATCCTGGATCTTTGGACTCCGGTTCCGATTCGCCCGTTACGAATGAATAGTCGATGAGGCCGGTGCCCCGGTATAATAGGCTATCGGCCGGAATCAAATCGCCGTGACGTACCCGAATGCGGTCGCCTTTCTGCAAATCTGCCACCGGAACGGGCGTTTCCTGGTCGGGGGCGTTGGGCAGTGGGGATTGGGCAGAGGGGGTTGGGGATTGGGCGGAGGAGATAGGTTGGTTCGAGATCCTTGACCCGTCACCCTTTACCCCCTGCCCCTCACCCTCTGCCCCACGCCCTCTACCCTCTGCCCTCTCCCCTAGTCGCGTCACGGCCAGAGGGAAGTAGGATTTGTAATCCCGCTCGAAGGATAAAAAGTCATACGTACGCTGCTGGAACCACTTGCCGCACAACAGAAAGAAGATAAGACCCGTGACCGAATCATAATAACCTGCCCCACCCATCGCAAGCACCTCATAGGTACCCCGGAAATACGCAACCAGAATACCGAGCAGAATGGGAAAGTCGATGTTGATAATACCCCGGCGCAGGCTTTTCCAAACCGATTCGAAGTACCCTGAACCCGAATAAAACACAACGGGCGTAGCGAGTATCAGATTCAGGATTCCGAACAAATGTTTGAAATCCGGATCATTGAGACCAAGGTATTCGGGAAAGCTGAACAGCATGATATTTCCCGCGCAAAAGCCCGCCAGCGCCAGCCGGTAAAGCAATGGCCGATAGCTGGGTTTCTTCCCCTGCTTCACCACATCGTCCAGACTAATCAGCGGCTCGTACCCCAGCGACGTCAGCAGCTCGGCTACCTGCCGGAGCGAAAGCTGCGCGGGACTGTACATGAGGTGAACCTGCTTTTTCAGAAAATCGACGCGCGTTTGCCGCACCGCCGGTTCTATCCGGTACAGATGCTCGAGCAGCCACAGGCAGGATGAGCAGTGAATAGACGGCACATAGAAGGTTACGTGGGCTACACTTTCATTCTGAAAATCAATCAGCTTACCGGCAATATCGGGGTGATCCAGAAAAGCAAGCCGTTCGAGTTTCGGCGTTTTGCCCGGTGTTGGATTTAAGTCGTAATACTGGCAAAGCTGATGTTCACTAAGAATCTGGTATACTGTTTGGCAACCCGAGCAGCAAAATGGCTTATCGGCGAAATAAAGTGTTTCGGTATCGGAAGGGCATTCATTACCGCAATGGTAGCATACGGTTTTGGGAGGGGCAGCGGTCATCATAATCACCTGAAATTTCCCCAAATTTGACTCTATTAGCCTCAACATCAGCTGACATAAATCAACCCGGCAATTGATTCTGCTACAGGTTATAACCGGCTTGATGTACGAGTTTTACCCTGCCTGACAGGATAGGGATTTGGGGTTGCAGACCGCCACAAGCTCGCCATCAGCACTATCGTTATCACTACATGACTAAAACTGACCCATGAAAACGATTCTGGTTCCCATTGATTTAAGTCCTCTGGCATCTGCCGCATTACCGGTAGCGGTGAGTCTCGCCAAACAGATTAGGGCTGACGTGCGGCTGCTGCACTATTTATCCCTCAGCATCCTCGACCCGGAGCTAAGCCAGGCTCCAGTGGCCATGGCCCAATACGTTAACGAGCAGACAACGGCCGCCAACGACCGGCTCCAGGAGATTTGCAACCAGTACGCATCGGATGGAGTTCAGTTGACGCCAGTCCTGAGCCGAAGCGTAAAAGGGCTCTATGGCGCTATTGCCGACGAAGCCGCAGATCTGGTTGTACTGGCGTCGCACGGGGCCGATGGGTTGGCGGAGTGGCTCATTGGCTCCAACGCCGAGCACGTGATGGAGGTAGTCGATTGCCCGGTACTGGTTGTCAAACAGGCTTATACGGAGTTTACACCCAAAAAAGTACTCTTTGCCATTGATGCCGACGACCGGCTGAAAGCCCAGTTTTCGTACCCGCTGCCGGGTGCCGATGCCCGTAAAGAGTTTCTGTTCATAAATACGCCCAACGAACCCCGCGCACTGGAAGGCATTCGGGACTGGGTGAGTGAACTGGCCGAAGCCCAGAAATTGACCGACTATCACCTTACGATTATCGCCCACCAAACCGCACACGAGGGCATTATCCAGTTTGCCGAACAGAATGGATTCGACCTCATCGTTCTGTTCACGAGCCAGCGCAAAGGTTTCTGGCACTTCTTCAATGGCAGCGTGGCGGAGGATGTCGTTAACCACTCCCCCATCCCGGTTCTCGCCATTCCCTATCAGTAAGTGTTGCCCGCTGATCCGCTCTTTAAAAATCCCCGTAGTTCTGCCTTTGGACGGCTGACATAAATCAGGATTTCAACTGATAAAACCACGGGATAGGCTAGTTCGGGAAATACGACTTTTGTGGTACCAGGCGGCTTTGGCCACTGGGGTTTCCGATGAGCGATTCACTGATTGCCAAGTATAATGTAGCCGGTCCTCGCTATACCAGCTACCCCACCGTGCCTTTCTGGAATACAGCCGCTTTTACCCGTGAAGACTGGCAAAAGCGGCTGACAACGACCTTCGCCAACAGCAATTATTCGGCGGGGATCAGTCTATACATTCACCTGCCCTTCTGCGAAAGTTTGTGTACGTTTTGCGGCTGCAACAAACGCATCACCCGAAATCACGACGTAGAAGAACCGTATATCGATGCCCTGCTCAGTGAGTGGGAGATGTACTGTGAGTGGCTCCCGGAGCGGCCCCGCATTGCCGAACTGCACCTCGGCGGAGGAACGCCCAGCTTTTTTTCGCCCTATGAGTTACGTCGGCTGATGACCGGTATTTTCCGGTGGGCAGATCCCGTACCCACTACCGAGACCAGCGGTCCCGATTTTGGCTGGGAAGGTCACCCCAACAACACCACGACCGAACACCTGCAAACGCTTTACGAATATGGTTTCCGGCGGGTGAGCTTCGGCGTACAGGACTACGACCCGGTGGTGCAGAAAGCCATTCACCGGCACCAGCCGTTTGCCAACGTAAAACGGGTTACCGAACAGGCCCGGGCCATTGGCTACACCTCCATCAGCCACGACCTTGTGTTCGGACTGCCCTTTCAGCAACAGTCGTCCATTCAGGATACCATTACCCAAACCCTCTCCCTCCGACCCGACCGGATCGCGTTTTATTCGTATGCACACGTCCCCTGGATAAAAGGAACGGGCCAGCGGGGCTTTGCCGATACCGACCTGCCGGGTGCCGACAAAAAGCGGGCACTTTATGAAACAGGACGCACCCTGCTCGAAGCCGGTGGTTATACCGAAATTGGCATGGACCATTTTGCCCTGCCGCACGACTCGCTCTTCAAAGCCATGAATACCGGCCAGCTGCACCGGAATTTTATGGGCTACACCACCACCCAGACCGACATACTGCTGGGACTGGGTGCGTCGGCCATCAGCGATGTCGGAACGGCATTTATGCAAAACCATAAAGACATTGGCTCTTACCAGGATGACGTACTTCATAATCAATTACCCCTATTCAAGGGCCACCTGCTCACCGAAGAGGACACCGAGATACGGCAGCATATTTTAAATATCATGTGCCGTTTTCAAACCAGGTGGTCGACTACGGAGTGGACTCCGGCCGAATGGAGGGAAATAAGTCATCAACTCGACGATTTACGGGCTGATGGGCTGCTGGTATACGACGAAACAGGGCTGTGGGTGCGACCGGAAGGACGGCCGTTTCTGAGGAATATCTGCATGGTGTTCGACCGCTACCTGACCCGAAACCCATTAACGACAACGGCCAGGCCTCTTTTCTCCAGTACAGTATGAGTATACCTTTGCTGTCATGACGTTTTTCTACCTCAAAGCCCTGCACATCATTTTTGTGGTGACCTGGTTTGCCGGGCTTTTTTACATACCCCGCCTGTTCATCTACTTTACCGAAGCTGCCGATCAACCCGAACCCGCCCGACAGATTCTGCAAACTCAGTTTGCTCTTATGCAGCGTCGACTTTGGTATGGCATCACGTGGCCGTCGGCGCTCATTACGCTTGTTCTGGGTTTAAGCACCTGGTATCAGTATGGGGCCACACCGCCCTGGCTGGTGGTTAAGCTGGCGTTCGTCGGGAGCCTGTACGCTTATCACCTGGCCTGCCATATTCTCTTTCGGCAGCAACAGCGAGGGCAGTTGCAGTACACCTCCACCCAACTCCGCATCTGGAACGAAGTAGCCACGCTCCTGCTGTTCAGCATTGTTTTTCTGGTGGTACTCAAAGATGTGCTGAGCCTGGCCTGGGGTATGCTGGGCCTGCTTCTGTTTATGGGCTTACTCCTGGCAGGCATCTGGCTGTACAAGCGCATCCGGGAACGGTGAACCTAATTCGGGCTGAATTAGCTCACCGTTGTGAAGTCGGGTTCTTGTTGTGGAGTCAGGTTCTTAAACCTGACTCCCGGTAGGTTTCTCAAAACCTACCGGGAGTCAGCCTACACAAGGTTTTGAGAAACCTGACAAATGTCGGGTTTAAGAACCCGACTTCACAACAGTAAACCCTCTTCCGCCAGCAGTCTTTATCGTTAGTTGATTAAACAATAGCCAGCAGCGGAATATCGGTTAGGCGGGCCATCCGCTCGGTTTCTCCTTCAACGAACAGCCGTCTGAACCAACCGTGCGTTTGAGGCAGCATCATGATCAGGTCGGCTTTATTTTCGTGGGCGAATGTTAGCAGCGTATCGTAAATTTCTTCGCCCGACAGGATGGTCATCGTATGCGGTACCGATACCATCAGCTCCCGGATGTGTTCGGCCTTTGTACGGACGTGGGCATCGGCTGGGTGCGGGTAAATACACAACAGATTAACCACACAGTCAAACTGCCGGGCAAACCGGAGCGCCGTATCCAGGGCTACGGCATTGGGTGGTGTATCGAGGTCAATGCCCAGCACCACATTTTTCACCTCGGCATACCCAACAGAAGGCGGCACAAGCAGCAGAGGCACATTGGTTTCGGCCACCATACTCGTTGCCACACTGCCCATTAACTGAGCACTTTGGGGCGCGGTACCAGTCGTGGACATGATGACCAGATCGGCTTTTTCGGCTTCCGCAACTTCCCGAATGGCCGGTATGGGGTAGCCTTCTTTAGTCATGCAGCGAATGGGGACCTCAGCCCCGTACTGTCCGCTTAACGTATGGGCCAGTTGGTTGAGCCCCTTCTGACTGTCGTCGTGCATGGCTTTGGCACTGAGCGGAAAGTCCGCCCCCGTTTCGGCCGGGTTTGTGGGCCAGAAATGAAACGCGTGCATTAGAATCAGGTTCGCTTTTTGCGCCTGAGCAAGTTGCATGGCAAAATGAGCGACTTTATTGGCATTGGCTGAGAAGTCGGTAGCTAAAACGATGGTTTTCATACGAACGAGTTTTACCTGAGTTGAGGCTAAGCACCACCAGTTTTGGGGTTCACTTACCACACAAAGCAAGCGCAGCTATTTCGTTATCAACCTGATATAAGTCAATTTATTTGTTGATTTTAGCAAGTGAAACCAGATCATCTGATTATCAACGGCCATGACTATCCGCAAACTCCTTTTGTTACTCGTACTTCTGACTGGCTTTACAGGGTACGCTCAAACCCCGCACATTTCCGGCGACGTGTACATATCCGTTAAGAATGGCACGTTTAAAGCCGATCTGGATGTGTCGCGGCTCCCTAAAACGACAAATTATGCCATTCGGCTGAACGCAGGGCTGAACATCCAGTTCTTTAGAGATAGTACCGACTCGGTTTCGTACGCTTCGGCGCGGGAGTACAAACCGGACAAGTCGAGCGAAAGCTTTCAATACTGGTTTCCCGACAAGGACCAGAAGGGCCGGTATCTGCCCGGTCGATTTAAAGTTAGCTACGTAGGTGCGTTTCCCGTTTCGGGCGACTCCGCCAAACGCAGCGAATGGGGCGACTGGAAAGGCAACATTGCCTTCAACGGGAAAACCCTGCGAGCCTCCGAACAGACGGCCTGGTACCCGATCCTCTACAACATCACCGAAGACAAAGAATACCAGAATGTTACATTCGACATCACCATTCATGCGCCCGATGCAAAAGCTATTTACCTGAATGGCTGTCCGCCCCAGTACAGCCAGCAGGCCCGTTTCCGGTCTGACCGCCCCTTTCCACTACTCCTGTTTGTGGGCGATTACGATTTCCGAAAAGAGAAAAACACCTATCTGCTCAATACGACTCTCAGCGCACCACAGGCCAGTGTACTTGATGGCTGGTTTTCCCGGATTAAAGATTATTACGCCCAGAACCTGCAAATTCCATACGGAGCGGATGTTACCCTGCTGGCCAGTACCCCCGTTTCCAGGCGCAATGACTGGCTGTTCGTTACTTACCCAACCATTGCCAGCGTTAGCCCCAAAGGCTGGCTGAATACCCTGGTCGATCCGAAAAAGCTGACGCTGGCCGACTCGTCCCTTTTATCATTCATCGCGCATGAGCTGGGCCATTACTATTTTGGGTCGGTTGTAACGCCCAACTCTACCCTGCGCTGGGCCTTTCTGGAAGGTATGACCGAATACCTCTCCCTGCAAGCCACCCGCGACCTGATTGGGCAGGGGTTTTATGATCGTCAGCTTAAACGTTATGTTGGTGCCACCAAAAGCATGACCAACTTCACTCCCTTACGGAAAATCAACGCACCCGGCGACATCGACGAGACCTACCGTTACCAGTACATGCCTTTGCTGCTGACGGCCCTGGAGCAACAGATTGGCCGACAACCGATGTGGAAATGGTTTCAGACCATTCTCAACACCCCGAACGCTGGAACGGACTACAGCCTGTTCAGAAGCAGTTTGCTGAAAAGCGGGGTCAGTGAAAAGGTGGTTGCCGACTTTGAAGAAACCTATTTAAGCAACGACAATAGCCGGGCGGCACTACTGGCTCTTTTCAAACCAACCAGCACCACCTATTATTACTGGGGACTCTCCAAAGAAGTGCTGAAAGCGGGGACTACCCGGAAGCCACAAGCGTTTTACACTACCATAAAGCAGACTAAACTGGACGATGAGGAGATCAAAAAGGCCAGTCAGCAGTACTATGCCTACGTGAAGAGCCATTGCGACCCAGCCAACGAACTGTGTACCAGCGACTTCAATTATTACGAAAGTATGGAAGAGGCTCAGCGCGCGCAAACAAGGTGGCTCAATAACCTGGGCGACAAATACACGGTAAAAAAGGCTGACTTTTAACCTCTCTGCATATCTCAAGCGAGTGGCAGGGCAGATTCAGGTTAAAACCGATATGCGCCCGTAATACCCGCACTGCCGGAATTGAACCCAGCCTGAATGCTATATACGGACGTTCCATTCCCAAAGGCTCCACTGGCTGTAACGGATGGGATCAACTCAGCACTGATATACCAGCGCGGGTTAAAATTATATTGCGCCCCCAATACAAAGCCGATGCCCACCGTAGGCGTTACGACCAGTATATTGGAACCCGTGTAGATTGTAGTACCTCCCGCTCCGTTATCGACCGACAGTGTCCCTGTCGTCGTCGAATTCAGGCTGACGCTGGCAATCAATTCAGTTCCGTAAATAAACTGAAGCTTGTCGGAAAGGTCCCGGCGTTTTTCCTTGCCCATAGCGCCCCCGGCCGAAAAAGAAAACAATGTGTTACTGCGAACAAAATTGGCCCCGAGATTACCAAATGCCAGTCGGTAACGCCGATACGTATTTTCCTTAAGTTGTTTTTTGTAGATCAGGCCGAAGCTGTCAAAGCCCGTGGCCCGTAAACCGATCTCTCTGGCGGGAGAATCCTGTGCCTGAAGTGAAGACGTAATCAATAAGCCTGCTACTAACAAAATGGAGAAAAGCTTCATAAACGTTTTAATAAGTTTGTTTCTGGGCCAAACTTATTAAAACGTGACCAAACCATCATACGTCTAATAATAAATAGTACAAAATCAATTAAAACTTCATTAATAACCGGCACTGGTAAACGTATACACGCCCGAACCAACGTTTAGCTTCACATAACCGGACTCCGTTGTGGACACGGTCAGGCCCGCTGCGCTGAGGGCTTTGCCGCTCTCCTGAACGGCCTCCGCATTTTTCGACGGGACGTAAATAGTGGCCGTGGTATTGGCGGGGATTTCGACGGTCATGGTCAGGCCATCCGAAGCCCGTTTCCAACTGGAGCGAATAGTGCCATAATACGTTTTCAAACTGGCTTCTGCCGACGTAAATCCTCCGCCCGGCTGCGGTTTGATGATCGTGTGCTTATACCCCGTTTTGGTTTCGTCGGTGTCGATGCCCGTAATAGTCCGATACATCCAGTCGCCCACGGCCCCGTAGGCGTAGTGGTTGAACGACGTCATGGATGGGCTTTGGAACGTACTGTCCGGCTTCATTGAATCCCAACGCTCCCAAATGGTCGTGGCACCCATTTTAACCGGGTATAACCACGACGGGTACGTGTCCTGCAAAAGCAGTTTATACGCCACATCGGTACGGCCGAACCGGCTCAGCACCGGGCACAGAAAAGGCGTACCCAGAAAGCCCGTTGTCAGGTGATTCTCATACTTTTTCACATTGTCGACCAGGCGGTCAACGGCCTGTGTCCGCTTGTTTTCTGGAAGCATGTCGAATTGCAGAGCCAGCACATAGGCAGTTTGGGTATCGGAAATCAATCGGCCGCTGGGCGTCATATAAGTCTGCTGAAACGCCTGTTTGATTCGTTCCAGTAGAGCCGTGTAATGGGCAGCATCATCCGTTTTACCCAGTACCGTAGCCGTCTTTCGCATCAGGTCGGTGCTGTAGGCGTAAAAGCACTGTGCCACCAAATGCACATCCGTAAACGCCGATTTAGCTTCAAAAGCCGGGCTGCCTTCGGTAGTGACAAACGACAGCCAGTCGCCAAATTGAAACCCTTCACTCCAGAGGTCGTTTTTAGCCACGCGTTCCATGTACCCCTGGTAGGCCTTCATGCTGGTATACTGCTGCTCGATCAGCCGTCGGTCGCCGTAAGAGACGTACATGTTCCAGGGAATGATGATGCTCGCATCCGACCAGCCAGCGGCCCCGGCCATGCTGGGGTTAGGCCCCCGGAGTACGTCCGGAATCACAAACGGCACCGCCCCGTTCGGAAACTGATCGGCTGACACATCCCGGAGCCATTTGGTAAAGAAGCTGTTGACGCCAAAGTTGAAAGCCGCCGTTCGCGAGAATACTTCGGCATCGCCGGTCCAGCCCAGGCGTTCGTCGCGTTGGGGGCAGTCCGTCGGTACGTCCAGGAAGTTACCCCGCTGCCCCCATTGAATGTTGCTCTGTAATTGATTGATGAGAGGGTTAGAGGTAGTAAACTCCCCCGTTTTGGGGATGTCGGAGTAAAGGGTTATAGCCGTAAAGTCGGCGGGGTTGACGGGGCCACTCAAACCATCTACCTGCACATACCGAAAGCCGAAGAAGGTGAAATGGGGTTCCAGCGTTTCGGTGCCGCCTTTGAGCAGATACGTGGCCTGCGCTTTGGCGGTGCGCAGATTCTCCAGGTAGGGATTGCCGAACTTATCGAGCATTTCTACGTGCGAGAGGACAATCTTATCGCCCGCTTTGCCCGTTACGCGCAGCTGTACCCAGCCCACCAGATTCTGACCAAAGTCCAGTACCGTTTTCCCTTTGGGTGTAGTGAGCACCTTTACGGGTTTCACGGTTTCGTGTCGGCGGATGAGTTCGTTATAATTTGCCACCAGATTCGCGTAGCCAAACGGCTTTACCATTACGCCCGACCAGTCGGCATCGGCATAACCGGGCAGGGTCCAGCCCATTTTTTCGAGCCGCGAATCATACGTCTCCCCGTCGTAGATTTCAGAGAAACGGATGGGGCCGGTGGAGGATTTCCAACTCTCGTCGGTACCAATCGTTGCCGAGCTTCCGTCGGTGTACGTAATGGCTAGTTGTCCTAACAACGCCAGTTCTTTACCGTATACATTCTTTTGATCGGCCCAGCCCATTCGCCCACGGTACCAGCCGCTGCCCAGCGTTACGCCAATGGCGTTCTGCCCCTGATTCAACAGGTTCGTAACATCGTAGGTCTGGTACTGCAAATGCTGATTGTAGCTGGTCCAGCCGGGCGTGAGGTAGGCATCGCCAACGCGCTTGCCGTTGATCTGCGCTTCGTAAATACCATGCGCGGTCATGTACAGAACGGCAGAACGTACTTTCTTCGATGCCGCAAACGCCTTTCGAAACAGCGGACTGGGGCTATGGACGCTATCGCCGGGAAAACCCTGCTGAATCCATTTAGCCTGCCAGTTAGCAGCACTCATCAGGCCGGTTTGCCAGTAAGCGGGCGCACTCCAGGCCGACGGCTTTGCGGAGGTGTTATCCCAAACCCGCACCTGCCAGTAGTACCGCTGGCTGGGTTGCAGGGCAGACCCGGCGTAGGGCACCTGAACGGATTGTTCGGACGCCACCCGGCCCGATTGCCAGTTTGTTCCTTTAGTAGCCGATGCCACATCGGTACCGACTCTTATCTCGTAAGCCGTTTGCAGCACATTGCGTTTAACCGTAACAAGCTGCCAGTTGAAGCGGGGAATGGACACATCCAGACCAACGGGATTCGTCCGGTTTTCGGTAAGCAGGTTCTGAACGCTTACCTGAGCGAACAGGCGGGTTGCGACCAGCAACAGGATGAGAGAAGGGAACAGGCGGCTAAAAAAGGGGGTACGGCTCATGAGGTGATTATGTAATTCAACAAAGATAAAGTTTACCTTTTTAAATTACTTTCACACACCTACCTAACCCCGCTACAGAAAGTACGCACCAGATTAGTTACGGCGAAGTGTTATCCGTTGTCCCGGCCAATCGGCAAAATCACCTTAAACACGGTGCCGGCAGCGGGGTCGCTCTCAACGGTCAACAGCCCGCCATGACCTTTGGTGACAATATCGTACGACAGCGACAGGCCCAGACCGGTACCGCTTCCGGTGGGTTTGGTGGTAAAAAAGGGCTGGAATATTTTGGTCTTTACGGCTTCCGGGATGCCGGTACCATTGTCGGCTACCTGAATTTCCAGCCCATCGCCAACTTGTTTTGTAGAGACACTAACCATTGGTTTATAATCCGTTTGGCCTACAGCGTCGAGGTGTTTCTTCTTTTCCGAAACGGCGTAAAAGGCATTATTGAACAGGTTCAGCAGCACCCGCCCAATTTCCTGCGCCACAATAGTTGCCGGGGGCAGATTGGGGGAAAACTGGGTTACCAGCTCGCAGTTGAAGGTTTTGTCTTTTGCCCGAAGTCCGTGATACGATAGGCGCATGAATTCATCGGCCAGGGCGTTGAGGTCGGTTGGTCGGCGGTCGCTGTTTGCCGTGCGGCTGTGTTCGAGCATTCCTTTTACAATGCTGCTGGCCCGATTGCCGTGGTGGGTAATCTTTTCCAGATTCTGAGCCAGGTCGCTCAGGACTTCGTCGGCATATTCCTTCTCCGAATCGGGCAGTTTCTGTAATGGGCCTTCTTTCAGTTCGTCGAGCAGTTCGATACTAACTTCCGAGAAGTTATTGACGAAGTTGAGGGGGTTCTGTATTTCGTGCGCAATACCCGCCGTCAGTTCGCCCAGCGAAGCCATTTTTTCTTTTTGAATCAGCTGATCCTGCGTCAACCGCAGGTCTTCGAGCGAGGCTTTTAGCTGAGCCGTTCGCTCTTCAACCTGTTGTTCCAGTACCACTTTCTGTTCTTCAATAATCCGGTTACGCTCAATCTCCCGCTCCCGCTGAAGCTGCTCTTTTTCGATGATCTGCTGGGCCAGCCGCTGCTTTGCCAGGTTATAGCGGTTCATGAGTGCGCCGGAAAAGACAATAATCAGCCAGGCCAGACAGCCACTTTCAATGTAACTTATTACGTCCCAGAAACTTCTGGCAACAGCGAAACCAACCGACTTTAGTAGTACATCCGGAAACAGCGTCAGGAGCCAGAAAATAAAGAGCGGAGCCGTTGCCAGCAGCACAAATCGAGCGTCGGACGAGCCCGTCTTCCTTATTTTCAGGATCAGGATAGTACACAGCATATACACCACCCGGATCAGGATTTCGATAAATGTATCGATGCCATCCAGTGAAACCCACACCTTTCTGAAGGAAAAGAACTGAACGGTAATGACCAGGGTCGTTAATACCAGAAAGACCGTAATGGCTCTGTTCAACCACGAGAAAGCCACACCGGGCTGGATAAACTTTCGGATCGACTGAATGAAAAAGATAAAAAAGATAATAAAGAAGAAATGAGAGAGCATCTTGAACAGATACGGATGCTCCCCAAAAAAAGCCAGTTGAATTCGATATGCATTTCTGTCCAGCGTAAAGAAGAACAGACAGATGGCAAAGTACAGGTAAACCCTGTCTTTTATTGAAAAAAAGATAAGTAGGTTGTAACAGATTGCCAGCAGCAGAACACCGATAATGATGCCATCAAAAAAATAGTCTTCCCACCCTTTATCGACCCGGATGTAGTTAAAAATCCAGTTTATCCGATCCCGTTCAAGTTCTATTTGCGTGGACAGGTACGTTAGCGGTGGTCGCCAGAGGGCATTTTCCGATCGTTGGTAAATCATTGTCTCCTGCCCCGGCGCGAGAGCAAAAAACAGGCGATTTCGCTCCTTATTTCCCTTCCTGTCAGGCAACTGACTCTCCGGAACCAGTTCACCTGTACGCTGGTGCTGCCACTGGTTTCCCGGGTTCAGCCAGTACATATCGAGGTAATTGCTACTGAAATCGCAGAGGTAGAGATTCAGGGTGTCGGGCAGCGTGTTTTTAAGCCGCATTCGAATCCAGTACACATGCGAACGCCGGGTTTTATCAAAAAAAGGGGCAACGCGAAACAAGGCACTCTTTTGCACCTGCTCAAACGTAAAATTCCCTTCAGGATCTTTGAGTATCTGAACGTGAGCCGTATCAGGCGTGAGCAACGAGTCGGCTTTGATTTGGAAAACAGGCGGCAAACCCGTCTGGGCAAAACCAGCAAGCAGGGTACCCAGCCAAAAACAAACCACCAAACAGCCGTTCTTCATACATTATCGGGTGTGCGGAAAATAACCCTATCAATACCCCTAAAACCCAACCTTCAGAGCCTCCTGCCGTTCGCCGGAAACTGTTTGCTCGTCGAGATTGAAAATATCGGCCAGGGTCATGGGTTGATCCGTCCGGTGCTCTACACCCAGATGAGAGAGCAAATTATTGGCTTTAGCAGGTGCCAGTTTTCCAAAGGCATAATCGACCATGAGCCGCCCTTTCCGAAGCAAGGCCTTGTCTAACAAATGCTTACTGGCGTTAAACGTGGCTATCACCTGAATATGCATGCAATCGGCCAGCAGACCATCCGTCAGGTTGAGGATGTTGGAAACACTGTTGGTATCGCCCCCGGCTTCGCGCGATTGCAGAATCCGCTCGGCGTCTTCAATGATAAGCACCGACTCCTTGTTTTCCAGTAAAAACGGAATGATCTCGGGCGATGTCAGGTAGTTGGTCATGTAAGGCGGCAGAATAAGCATATCCTTCTTAACCAGCGAGCTAAGGTGTTTGATGTAGGTCGTTTTGCCGGTTCCGGGCTCGCCGTGCAGCAGAATAAGGCCCTTGCTTTTTGGTTGCGCCAGTAAGTTTACCAGCCGCTCGTGAACGGCCGGAAAATCGTCGTTGTAATGCAGATCAATATTGATGTCGGGTGGCAGAATCTCGACCCGTTCGGTGTGTAGCCCGCCCAGCCCGCTCTGGATCAGGTAAATATGGGTCTGGTTATCTTCATGGACGTATTTATGCTCCTGAAACCCCTCCAGCAATGTTTTGGCCGACGCTTCGTCGCGGTAGTAGCCATAGAGCCGGAAGAAGCGGTCGCCCACAAACTCGGCTTTCAGCACGACTCCCTCTTCGTGCTGATAGACCCGTTCGATGGTATGCCAGCCTTCGTCATTGACGCGGGTTGAGTGATTAATCAGCGTAAATCCCCGGCCATCCAGCAGGGCCTGAGCGGAGGGCTTGAAATCATCATTGAAATGAATGTAATTCGGGTAGCTCCCAAATGTCTGGACAAAGTGAGGAGCCAGCGGAAACTCGCGGTCGAGGTCGCTGGGGATGTATAAATTCTGAATAATGGCTTGACTGGGCATACGACTGTTGGCCGACAGATAGCGCAACATATCAGCCCCGGAAAGATCGTCGTACGATTTCAAACTGGCGTTGAGTTACGTTTCTTAGGGACTAAGTTATTAATTATTTTCAGTTTACATTCACAACTGTTTCCAGCCCTGAATTAATAGGTAAACTTCAAGGAATTTGGTGAGAAGCGAAGCATAATTTCGTGTACGCTTTTCTGGTCAAACTGCATGGCATTGGGGCTCTCGGGGGTTTGCGAATAAAACGTATAACCGAGCCGAATGGCTTTGGTGAGCTGATATTCGGCAAATGCCTGTACGTAGTTTGTCTGGATAAGTCCAGGACTGTTTTGCCGATACGACAGACCGAGTCCAATTTCTTCGTTAAACCAGGCCCGCAGGTTAATATCTACCCCCAACGGGCGATCTGCTATTTTGGAGATGAGTACGGACGGGATCAGCACGGTGCCTTCGTCTACCTCAATTGGAACTCCCGCCTGGATCATAACCGGCCGGATACTCTTGTATACGTACCGCCCCGTTATATCGGTTAGCTGGCCGCTGAGTTCGGGAGCCGAAACACCGGCAAAAAACCGGTCGGACTGGTAGTACACACCAACACCCACACTGGCAACGGCGCGGTTTATACTGGCGGCCGTTGTTATATCGAAGATCGGTACTACGTTGACTCCGCCCTGCACACCAATGGATAACTTAGCCAGCGCCGGTAGGTTGAAGCGGTAAGCAACGCTCCCGTAAACGCCCGTTGTGGCAAAGAGTCCCATCCGGTCATTCAAGGCCTGAAAGCCCAGCCCGACACGCCCGTTGGCAATGGCCCCATCGGCCGAGACGCTCTGCGTTACCGGTGCGTACCGTACGCTGATCCATTTTCGCCGGAGAAAAGCGGTTAGATTGAAGGACTCCCGGCTACCTGCATAGGCTGGATTTATGCTCAGCGGATTCTGCAAATACTGAGAATAAAGCACTTCTTTCTGAGCCTGAGCCCGATGCCCCGTCAGTAGCAGTGAACTACCAATCAGCAGAAAAACAAAAGAATGGGATAAAGTAAAACGCATAGGTACCGTAAAGGTAAACATCATATTAACAGCGTTAGGCTAAAAATCTAAAACGCCAGACATCCCGTTTAGTTACAGGACATGTGGCGTTTTAACGCAAGATGCTCTGTCTGGCAGAAACAGCTCCCTTTCTCTGGCCCTCCCGGCCGAAAATACTACTTCAGTTTCAGGATTTTGATCTCTGTCCGGCGGTTCTGCTGATGATCTTCTTCGGGGCAGTTAACGCCGTCTTTACATTTATTGAGCAACTGACTCTCGCCGTACCCTTTGGCCAGCATTCGTTTCATGGCAATTCCCTTCGATGTCAGATACGCCACCGCCGACTTTGCCCGATTGCCGGACAGTGTTTTATTGTACACGGCCGTAGCCCGACTATCGGTGTGTGACCGCATTTCGATGGTCATTGCCGGGTATTTGGTAAGTAGTTCAACCACTTTATCGAGTTCAACGGCCGCATCGGGGCGTATAGTCGCTTTGTTGAGATCGTAATAGATATTATCAATTTGGATGATGTCTCCTTTCTTAAACATCGTTAGCTCCGTTGTGCCAACGCCCTCTTTGGAAATGCGACCTCCCAGGGTACCCATATTCTCTTTCATGGCTTCGATCGAGTACTCACATCCTGGCTGCACAGTAAACGTATAGTTCCCATCCGCATCGGTCGTTGTTTGTTGTTTGGTGCTGTCGCAGCTGTTCGCCAGCACGACATTGACGCCCGCCATAGGTAATTTACCCGCCTGGGTTGTTACACGCCCACGCAGGGTAGACGCCGGCCGTTTGGCAGGCTCCGGCTTGTCGAGTAATATTTCCAGACGAGTTGGGTGATCGTCGGAAAGATCCTGGGTGGAAAACCCAACTTTATTGTCGATATAGCCTTCGCGGGTGGCCAGAAATTTAAAGTCACTGTCAACATCCAGGCATACGCGCACCAGACCATCGGCATCCGTTTTCAGTTCCTTCTGCTTATTGTTACCGGGGCTATCCATAGCAATGAACGTATTGGCCAGGGGTTCTTTCGATTTGGCGTCCACCACGCTGACGGTCAGCTCGCGGCAAGGGTAAAGCGACCCTTCGCGAGTAAAGCGGTACACGTCATCATCTGCCCCGCCGTTTTTGCGATTGCTGCTGAAGTAGCCGCTGTTCCGCTCGCCATCGGTTACGATGCCAAAATCGTCTTTGGGCGAATTGATCGGCTCGCCCAGGTTACGGATAACTTTACCCTGCTGTCCATCTGCCGTTAGTTGTGCGTAGAAAATATCCAGTCCACCCAACCCGGCACGTCCGTCGGACGAGAAGTAGATATTGCCTTTCTCATCCACAAAAGGAAATAATTCATTGCCCTTGGAGTTCACTTCTTTACCCAGGTTAATCGGTTCTCCCCACTTTCCATTTATCCATTTTGACACATAAATATCGGTACCACCCAGGCCGCCGGGCCGGTCAGACGAGAAGTACAACAGCTTATCATCTTTGGATAAGGCCGGGTGTCCCGTCGAAAATTCGTCGCTGTTAAACGGCAGCTCTTCCGCATCACTCCAGATACCATTTGTTTGGGTAGCGGCATACAGCTTTAGTTTGTTTACACCATCGGCACTCTCGCGGTAGTGTCCTTCATTGAAATTATTGCGGGTGAAGATCACCATCGACCCATCTTTGGTAAACGTGGCAGGCCCTTCGTGGTATTTCGTATTGAGTGTTCGGCTAAACCGATCCGATTCGCTGATGGGCTGATCTTCATAGCCCATACTGATGTTATTGCCTCCAAAAAAACCAACGGTACGGGAATCATTGGCCGTTGGTGCCGTATAGTCATCATTACCGAGCGGCCGGATAAGTCGGGTGCGTACTCGTTTGGCCGCCGGGGAGCTACCACCAATACTCGATGATTTAGACGCCTGTATCGTTTTCAGATCCGGCAGATAATACAAATCAAGGAATGGCGTGTTGTTCCATTTGAACACCCGCTTTGTGCTGCTACCGGCGTTGCCCGACGATACAAATACCAACCCGTCTTTATAGATCATCGGGCTAAATTCGGCATTACGGGTATTCATGGTCAGAAACTCAACCTTATAGCTACCGGCGTTCCGGGTGAGGGCACTCACATCCCGATAGAGATCGGAGAAGGCAGCACTTCGCTTATCACTTGCCTGTATGCTGCCGTATTTATCGTAGGCTTCCTGAGCCTCCCGGTATTTGCCATTGCTGGCCAGTGTCTGGGCGTAGAACAGATAACACTTTGCGTAATCGGGAGGAAGTGTGCCCGTGCTGGTCAGGTCACGATACACCCGCTCTGCATTGAGCATGTCGCGCGTCTGCTGATAGCTGTAGCCTAATTTAGCTTTGGCATCTCTTAGTTCTGCCTCCGACAGGGTTCCGGGTTTGGCAAGTGCCTGTTCATATAACTCAATAGCACTGGTATAGGCCAGCTGATCGAACTGGCGGTCAGCTTTTTTGCTAAGTGACTGCGCCACCAACGGGCCCACGAGTACCCAGGCGAGTATAAGAATAGAAAAAATACGTGTCATACAGTAGAAATGTTGGGGCCACAAAAACGAAACGGCATGTCACCGTCCAGTGAACGGGAGCCTACTTTCTTGATTAGCAAATACTGCGCCGAAAATGGTGTTTTCGCGCGGCAAAAATTTGACAAACCGGTTGATTATGAAGCGCTGAAACAGAAAATGGTGGGACAGGAAAGTTGTCCTTCGACATCCTCCCTGTCCCACCATTTTGTTGCCCGACTACACCACTAACCGACTAAGTATCTAAGTACATTTATTAAACTCACCGGACCGCAATCGCAGACGGTCGAGATTTACTTAATTGCTTATTCTCCCGATTAAAAATAACGTGGTGTCAGGATGCGGTTTTTACCAAAGCCGAGTTCGTACCGGATCATGATCTCGTGCGAACTTGGCGCTACACTTTGCAGGTTGCTCATTGTACGATCATAGGCGTAGCCAAACCGGAACTGGTCCGTCAGCTGCACTTCCAGCAGGCCAACAACAGCGTCGGTAGTGTACTTCGTCCAGGTCGAAAATTGATTCCGGCGGATGGAAGCACCAAGCGCGATTCGATCGGCAAACCAGAAGTTGATGTTGGCATCAAAGCCCAGCGGGGCACCTTCGGCATACTTTGCCAAGAACGACGGCTTCATCTTCACAACCGGGCTGATACCCACCACAAAGCCAGCCGCCAGATACGCGTGACGGGCCTGTACTGACCGATAGTCGCCTACGTTGTACTCGCTCAACTTGTTTTTGATCAGGCGGGGTACCGATATACTCAGGTACGACCGGTCGTTGCTCAGGTAAATGCCTGTACCGAAGTTGGGCAGCATCTTCGAGATGTTCGTGGCAAAAGCCGGGTCGATCTGGTTATCGAGCGATGTTCTTACATCTGTAAGATTTGCCTGATAACTCGACGCCCCCGCCTGTAAGCCCAGTGCCAGTGTGCTCTTGGTTCCCACTTTTATGCGGAAAGCATAGGAAGCAAAGGCACCGGTTTCCTGAATAACACCCACTTTGTCGCCGTAGAGTTGCAAGCCAACGCCTACGCGCTCACTATTGAGGGGCATATCGGCCGTAAACGTCGCCGTTTGCGGAGCACCCGGCAAACCCGTCCACTGGTTGCGGTAGAGGGCCGACATGCTCAGCACATCCCGGCTACCGGCATAGGCCGGGTTGATGGCTGTCATGTTAAACATGTACTGCGAGAACATTTTGTCCTGCTGCGCCCGGACCTGGCCGCTACTGATCCCGAGGATCAGTAGCAGCCCAAATGCCCACTGTTTGGTTGAAAACTTGTTTGACATCGGTATTAGCGGTTAATCGTCATGTATCGTACAAACTTGCGTCCGTCGCTGGTATTGATTACGTAGTAGTACGTTCCATCGGGCACGCCATTCGCATCCGAGTTGAGGGCAATACCGGCGTTCGGCTTACCATCCCAATCATTGTGATAATCGTCACTCTTGTAGACCAGATGGCCCCAGCGGTTGTACACTTCCAGGCTAACCGTTAGACCGGCCACACCCCGAATCACGAACAGGTCGTTGATTCCGTCACCGTTTGGCGAGAAGCCTTCCGGTATGAAGAGTGATTGGAATACGGGCCGCAGATTCAGCGGAGTTGCTTCGCGCTCGTTCGAGTCAGTTGGGTTACCGTTACCATTGAGGTCAGGATTCAACCCGCTCGTCGACACATCGCTTACCGTACCTGTTTTAGCCGTAGCCGTGGCATATGCCGTATTCAGGAAGGTCGTTGTTGTGCCGTTGCTTACAACGTTGACGACCAGCAGCAGTGTATCGGTTTTCCCGACGGCCAGCACACTGGTGCTGTCGCCCAGAACCAGAACGGGGTCCGAACCACCATTGAAGTTCAGGTTGACTTTCAATGCGCTACCGGTAGAGGTTGTAAAGGCAGGCTTAACAACTTTGTAGGTGGCTCCCGTCTTCGCATTGAAGACATTAGACAGCGAGTCTGTAATGCTCACGTTCTTCAGCACATCCGGACCGTAGTTCCTCACAACAATCTGATACGTAACATTGACACTGCCATCCGTCTGTTGAGCGGTATCGCGTACGGCCATTGCTAAACCAATATACGATGTGGTCGATGAACCATTCAGCGCAATTGGCGTTGGCTGGCTGTTGTTGCGCGGATCAAGGTCATTGTCCGGGTCATCGTTTGTACCGGCTGTCGACATATCCTGTACCACCTCGTTAGCGGGTGTAAGGGCGGAAGCATCCGCTCTGTTGAAGAACGTCAGCGAGTCGGCATTACGCACATCGACCCGAACGGTAAAGCTTAGATGACTCTTCGCGCCTACGGCCAGCGTACTTACGGAATCAACCAGCATTTTCGTAACCAATCCCTGCCCAGTATAGGCTGGATTGACAACCACTGTACCTGTGCTCGTAACAGAAACCTGGTTGCTGACAATCAGCGCACCGTGGCCGAAGGTCTGCGAGAGGTTATCGACTACCTGTACTTTCTTCAGTGGAACGCTACCCAGGTTACTTACCGTGATGGTGTACGGAATGTCATACACGCCGGTCGAAACCAGCACCGGTGTACCTACCGACTTAGCCACACCAATCAGGCCTTTCGGCAGATCGAAGCGAACCGTTGTCGCTGCCGAACCAGCTGGTGCCGGGTTGAATCCGCTATTCGAGATGTCTTTAACAACCTGACTCGAATCGGGCGTGTGGCCAACCACCGTTGCGCTGGAATAGAAAGGCCCGTAGTTACCGTTGGTCTTCACATTCACCGTAATCAGTACGGTATCCTGAACACCCACACCCAGTTGGCTGGCCTTTGTCAGAATAGTTGGCTGACTGTTTCCGTTGAAGCCTGCGTTAGCAACCAGCGTACTGCCTGCGCCCACGACGGGAGCTCCAACTACACTGTACGAAACCGGTGCGGAGAACGTACGAATCAGACTATCCGTCAGGACAATCCCTTTCAGCGCTACATCACCGAAGTTTTTGAGCGTTGCCTTGTAGGTTACGTTGTACGAACTGTCCGGCTGCTGCTGCACCTTGATTACCGCCAGTGCCAGACCAAGACTTGCGCCTTTAGGCTGACCCGCGTTCAGGGTAAAGCTGGATACTACCGAGTTGTTCGCCGGGTTTCCGTCATTGTCCGGGTCAGCATCGCCACCGCTTGTGGAGCGGTCAGAGACAGCGGTTACACTGTTCAGTGCCGTTACATCAGCCGTGTTACGGAATACCTTGGTAGTATCACCAGTGGTACGTTTTACCGTAAGATCGAGTTTGAACGACTGCGAAGCACCCGCCAGCAGATAACTCGTCGAACTGGTCATCTTTTTGTTGGTACCCTGACCCGTGAAGGTTGGGTCAGCAATAAGCGTAGAGCCCGTGTTCAGCAAGGTTACTTTAGCTGACGTCACCTGATTTGGGGCGAAAACGCTGGCCAGATCATCGTTTACGACTACGTTACGCAGGGTATCGTCGCCAAAGTTCGTCACAACGAAGCTATACGAGACCTTGATGAGTGAATCACCAACGGCCAGTGGCTGTCCGAGTACCGCTTTCGCCAGACCCACCAGACTTGCCCTGTGCGACGATGTATCTTTCACCGTTACGCTTGAGCTGTTGTTGGCCAGATTGGGGTCCTGGTTATCGAGATAGGTAATCTCGGCTTTGTTCACCACTTCCTTACCTTTCACCGTGATGCGTGCACGGAAGACAATATCCGTAGACTGACCCGCTCTCAGGCTGTCAATCCGTTTGCTGAGCACACCATTCGACACGGTATAGTTAGCTGCCGATGCAGGTAACAACTCCAGCCCTTTTGGTAATACGTCGCGAACATGAATGTTCTTCGCCGTACGTGTACCATTGTTGGTCACTTTGAGGGTGTACACCACCGGAGCACCGTTCTGTACAAAAGCGGTGCTGGCCGTTTTCGCAATGCTTACGTCCGTCCCTACGGTATCGGTAGCACAGTTGAAGACGTTAACAACCACTTTGGCTGGTGCGCTCAGGCAACCGGTCGGACCTTTCTCAACAATCCAGTACGTGCCTTCGCACACAGAATCCGGACGAACCACGATATTGGATGTGACACACTCGCAAATGCGATACACGTAGGAATTCCCTGGTTTCGGGGCCGCTAGTGCTGTTGTCAGATCGACAATTTTCGACGGACAGGTATTGCGCAGGTCAGTCACCAGGGGTGGCATAACCGGCTCAGCCACTTTCACGACCACATTGTCCGATTTAACGGAGCTACAACCTTTGGCGTCAAACAACTGAACATTATACGATCCGCTGGTTTTCACCACAATCGTCTGCGTCGTTGCGTTGTTGCTCCACCTGTATCCTGCGGCACCGGCGGGTGCCTTCAGGGTTACAGAGTCGCCATAGCACAGGTTGGCAGCACCGGCTAACGTTACCACCGGAACAGATTTGATGCCGTCAATTGTCAGCAGCATATTGTCCGTAGCCACCGGGCAGTTCGCATTATCTGTACGTACTGTCAGGGTCAGGGTTACCTTACCCGACAGGATGTCCTCAGCGCTGGCCGTATAGATGGCGTTGAGCGCGTACGAATTGTTGAACGAACCACTACCACTGGTGGTCCAGTGGGCGGTTTTACCCGCACCACCCATAACGCCACTCAGTTGATAGGTCTTCGCTGCACAGATACTCGCATCGACACCTGCATTTGCCGTTGCCGGATTCTGCGTGTCGCAGGGCTTAGGCTCCTCACAGGTATTGATCTGAACATGAACCGCAACTGGCAGGCTTACACAACCGGCAGTTGTTCGCTCAACGACGTAGTACGTACCGGTACCAACAGCCGCAGGGTTAACCACTTTGGCATCGCTGCTCAATGATGCGTTGGTATAGTATTCGAACAAACCACCCGTTGTGGTAGCCTTACTGGTTACCGCTGTAGCCAGATCGACCGTTTTGAACGGACAGGCGTTCGTCTTGTCGACGACAACCGGCTGCGTTACTTTCGGCAGTACCGTTACCGCAATGGTGTTCGATGGTACGCTCTTACACTGGTTCGAGTTGCTGCACTGTGCCGTAAAGATGGCTGAAGCAGCGAGCGATACCGTGATCGACGAGCCCACCTGATTATTCGACCAGGTCACGTAGCTATTCGGACCACAGCCTTCAGCAACTAGGGTTACCGGCGTACCGAAGCAGGTCGTTACGTTGCTGGTAGACCCGGCGACCGAAATGGTCGGTGCCGCTGGGGTACCCACTTTGATGGTTGTGTAAGCAGACCAGTCGCCGAGGCAATCGCCTACTTTACAACGCACACGGTAGCTTACATCGGCCGTCGGGGTAATGGTCAGCGTACTGCCAACCGTTTTGTTGTCCGACCAGACGTATGTACCACCTACACAACCCGTTGCTGTCAATGAAACCGTTTCGCTAACACAAACAGCGGGTGCATTGCTGACAATAATCGGAATGGCCGGGGTTGCAACTTCCACATCGAGGTCTTTCGACGATTTGCTGGTGCAACCGTCAATCGTGCAGGTGGCCATCAGCCATAGCGTGCTGTAAGCTGTCTTCTGGATGGTTTTTCCAATCGATCCGTCAGACCAGGTAACGACTCCACCCTCGCAACCGCTGGCGGTGAAGGTTACCGTACTGCCATAGCAAACGGTTGCCGATGCTGTTGTCGATAAGACAGGAGGCTCTATCACCTTAACCTTCACAGGGGCACCGGCTACATCGAGCGCAGCGCACTTGTTGCCAATCAGCAACAGCACTTCAGCCGCCGTTGTAATGCCTGGTTTCACCACCGACAGGTCGAGGTAATTCTTGTCTCCAGCATTGGCATTGTAAACCAGTGTATGGATGGTGTACTCACCCGCGTCAGACGATACGCTGAACTGTGGCGTTGCGCTGGTTTGCTGGATAACCTTCTGGGCTCCTTTCGTCAACACATACAGAACCGAGTAGCCAGCCGGTTGTACCAGTCCGCCATTGGGCGAAGCGGATACCGTTACCGTTGTGCTTGTTCCGCCACAAACAATGCCGTTTGTAGCAACCAGTGTTCCAGCTTTCACTACGCAATTGCCTGGGTTGATCACAACCGTTACCGATGGGTCGCTCAGACAGGTATGGAATTTACACTGTGCGTAGTAGGTCTGTGTGCCTTCCGGCCGCACCACAATCACGGCGCCTTTGTTATTTCCGTTGATGTCATTAGCCGACCAGATCACTTCGCCGTTACAGCCACTGGCCGTTAACGTCACCGTTCCACCAGGAGCAACGGCCGTTGCCGATGCCGTAATGGTTGGTATAGCTGCCGGAATAACCGTAATGGTATACTGGTTCGAAGTCTCACTGGTGCAGGTTCCGTTTGAACAGAAGACCGAGTAAGACGTTGTGACCGTTGGTGAAACAACGATGCTACCGGTTGTAGCCGTTGTGCTGCTCCAGCGTGGCGTACCCAGACAGTTATTGACCGTCAGCGTTACCGTCTCGCCCCGACAGATTGTATCCGTCGAGCAGGTTACCGTTGGTTTTGGCAGTGGTGTTACGTTGATCGTAATAACGTTCGACTTACCCGATCCGCAAGCACTGGCCGATGTTGGCATACACAGTGCGTAGAATTCACGGTTGCTTGGTGTTACCGTTACCTGAGCTACCGGGCCGGTCTGACCATCAGACCATTTCACCGTACCACCCAGGCAACCGGTAGCGGTTAGTGACACGAGGCCACCGCTACAGATAGACAAGGACGAGGCTGCAATGACCGGAGCCGGAGTCGTTGAGGTACTCACCGTTACACGAACTTTGTTCGATGCTTCGCTCTCACAGGTTGACCCAACCTGGCAGGTAGCATAGTACGTAGCCGTAGCCGTTGGGAAGATGTCGATGCTGGCACCGATTTTCGCAACGCCATCCATACCGTACCACTTCACCGTACCTGTGCAGCCTTTGGCCGTCAGGGTTAGCTTATTACCACTACAGAGCGTCGTGCTGCTTACCGAGACAATCGGAGCTGTTGGCGTGATAACGGTGATGTTAACCGTATTCGATGGCTTGCTCTGGCAAGTCCGCGACTCACACCAGGCGAAATAACTGATGTTCGCTGTCGGGTTCACGACAATGCTCGGACCCGTCTGATTGGCGACATTCCACTTAACGGTTCCATTACAGTTGGTCGCCGTTAAGGTAACCGCGCCTTTTACGCAGACGGTATCGGTGCTGGCGGTTACGGTTGGCACCGTTGGAGCCACAACGTTAATTGTATACACAGCCGATGTCTTGCTTACGCAGCCACCATCCGTTTTGCAATAAACAGAGTAGCTGTTGTTGCCAATGGTTGGCGTTACAATGATGCTACCCGTTGTAGCGGTCGTGTTGCTCCAGTAAGGTGTACCGACGCAATTCTCAACCGTTAAGGTTACGGTCTCGCCTGGGCAAACAACCGTTGTACTGCATACAATGGTTGGTGTTGGCAGATCCGTTGTGATATTGATCGTTTTCGTCGCCGGGTTACTTGGGCAGCTACCGATCACACACTGAGCGGTGTAAGTCGTTTTGCCGTAAGGCGTAACCACGATTGATGTTCCGGTCTGTGCTTTATCCGACCAGACAATCGTTCCACCCACGCAACCCGATGCGGTCAGCGTTACAGATGTACCTGGGCAAACATTATCCGCACTGGCGGTAATGACTGGCACCTGCGGCTCAACAACGGTTACCGTAATGGCATTCGAGACAGCACTGGTACACGCTCCAACCACACAACTTGCGGTATAGGTTGTTGTCACGCTCGGTGCTACAAAAATCAAATCGCCTGTTTTCCCGTTCGACCACAGCACCGAACCACCTTCGCATCCTCTAGCGGTCAGGGTCGTTGTTCCACCTTTGCAAATTTCGGTGATTGCACAGGCCAGCGTTGGTGGCTTAACAGAGCAGGGAACAACCGGAATCGTTACCGACGAGGTGTCGTTTTTCGTATACTTCGGATCATTGTCCGGGCTGCTCACAATGGCCGTGTTCGTAATTGAACCCGCAGCATTGATGGTAGCTTCTACCAACAGACTACGGTTGGCTTTGGAGGCCATCGTGCCAATGGTCCAGATACCCGTTGCCGCATTATACTGACCAACCGGTGTAGCACCAACAAACGTCAGCGTTGCAGGCAGCATGTCCGTTACCTTCACACTGTTGGCCGTTACCGGACCGTTGTTCGTTACGGTGATGGCGTAAGTGATTTTCTGACCAACACTATACGTACCGGGCGTTACTACTTCTTTTACCACACCCAGATCGGCCAGGCAGGGACCTACCGTAACCGTCAATGAGGTACGTGGGCTAACACAACCGGCGCTTGATAAGGCTTCGGCCATGTAAATGAGGGCACCTGCCTTTGTGGGCGTAACGACGAGTTTCTCACCACTCTCGGTTGTCCCGATCAGCTTATTATCCTGGTCGTACCAGTTGATTTTACTTCCTGGCGCTAAGGCAACCAGCTTCGTGCTGCTTCCCTGGCAAACCAATGCGTCTTCAACAGCAACGTTGACAGGTGCCTCCGGCCGCTTATTAATTTGCGCAATCAGTGAGCTGGAAGCTGTCTGACATACACCACCCGGCCCATCAGGGTCGTTGGTCGTTGCCGTGAGTACGACATTACCCGTGGTGATGTCGGCCACAGATGGCATATAGGTTGTCGACAGGCTGGTTGGGCTACTAAACGTACCCGTACCACTCGTTGTCCAGACGACGCTGGTTGCCGAGCCGGAGAGTACCGCTTTGAGCGGAACCGCATCACCGGAGCAAACCGCAACCCCCTGGCCAACATTTACACCAGCGACCTCCTGACAGGCGCAATTGGTAATTTCGACCGTTAATACAGTTGGATTGCTATAGCATGCGCCCGACTTAGCGAACAGATAAAGTTTACCTGCGCCAACTGCGGTCAGGTTGGTTACCCGCGTAGCAATCGAACGATTCATGCTCGTGTACCATTCGTATACAAGGCCAGTGGTGCTGTTTTCAATGGCGATCTTGGTCAGATCAACCGTTGTCGATGGGCAACTGTTCTTAATATTGCCCAGCGCAATGGGTGTTGGAACAGTAGTGACCGTTATAACGACCGGCTTGCGAACGCTTACGCAACTACCATCCTGCGTGACAGCCTCTGCGTAATAAACCGTCGTCGTCGTTGGGCTTACTATCAATGATTGCTTGGATATACTTAGCGTATCAAATGCCGTTCCGCCATAAGGTGTCAGATACCAACGTACGTATGAGAACGGTGTTGATGCGGTTAATACAGCTTTATCACCGTTACAGATCGTCGCATCATTCGATACAACCAAGCTAAAGTTGACCGGGCATGTTGGTAAGAAACCAGCATCGAGCGTTGTATTCGTTTCACCGGCGGCCAGGGTTACTGACTGGGTACGACCCGTGATCGGATCTATATCAGAATCTTTAGTCCCGTCTGATCCCTGATTAGCCAGTGTTGCGGTAAATCCGGAAGGAGCTGTGAAGCCAACCGAGTAACTCAGGCTACTTCCCGGTGTTAAGCCCGTGAAGGAGTATAAGCCACTGGAATTGGTCAGTGTTGTTAGCGAAGAGACTCCGTTAACATATAAGGTTACCACTACACCCGGTATACCCGGTTCGCCCGGCTGCTGAATACCGTCTTTGTTGGTATCCTCAAAGACAAAGTCACCCAACGAAGCGGTGGGCATAAAATAACCGGCATCAACTGTCGGATTATTGCGGGCCGTGCTGGAGGTTGGCTGGCTCGTGTCAATCGTATAGACACCTGTAAATCCATTGGCACCGGCATCGCTGTCCAGTGCATCCGATATACCTACAGCATTTGCCGTTGTCGACTCATACCCGCTGGGGGCCATAAAACGGACAACGTAACTTCCGTCCGTTAGGCTATCAAACAGGTATTTACCGCCACCAGTGGTAACGGTCGAGTCTAGCCTGGTTGTGCCAAGCTGGTCATATAAATAAACTTTAACACCGTCTATGCCGGTTTCGCCTACGTCCTGAGCACCATTTTTGTTGGCGTCAGCAAACACGTAATCGCCCAAACTACCATAAGGCCCGGGTATCACCTGAATATCGCAACAGTTTGTGGCCGGACATCCGGTACGGTAGGTTACAAACCGATACACACCCGGACTTTTGATCGTCAGGGACTGGTCGCTATTGACTTCAGCTAATAAGGTCGACACGGCAGTTGGCACAATTGCCGTATCATTCCGGTACCATACGATCTCATCATACCCCGTTGGAATCGTTACCGTATATTCATCACCTACATACCAAAAGATAGGAACCGAAAAACAGACAGCGTCGAAATCGTCTTCTGTTGGACTTTGGTTATTAGGAATTGAGTTTGTATCGGTCTGGCCCGCTCCTGCAACTTCAGCCGTATTGAACCAAACGCCCCGTTCGTTGACCGTCGCTTTTAGGATCATCACAGCGGAGTCGCCCGGTGCAATGGACGCGATGTTCCAAAGCCCCGTAACAACCGTAGCCGACACGACAGAATTAAAGGTTGCACTACCCCGAAGCGTAGTAGCGGAGTTGGGTACATACGTTACGCCCCCAATCGGCAATTCGTCTTTGACCAACACATTGGTCGCCGTGGCGGAGCCGGGTGCGTTCGATACCACGACTGTATACGTAACGATATCCCCGATGGCCGGACTTTGATTGCTGATCGTTTTGTGTAACTGCAAATTGATTTTTGCAGGAGCCTGTGCGTGTGCAGGCGCAATGGCCAGCCACAACCACAGCAGGGTTAACACAGAACAGGCACCCTTCAGAACAGGTGAGCCATGGGCATAGCTAACAAAGGAGGACAGTAGCTCACTAAAGCTGCTGACCCCCGCTGGCTTTGCTGGTGATGGCCCACCACCCGAGTCTGATACCGGATGCGGGAACTCTTCGCCAAACGACTTTAATAGTATAATTTGCTCATTCATTGGATGTTGTGCAAAATAATTAGAGGCTTTTTGTAAGTGTTGGTCTCGAAAACCAGGGGGGCTCGAACCGCCCACATCAGGTGGTTCGCCAACAGACCCGGCAAAGCCCTCGACAAGTCGTTGGGTAACTGACGAATTCGCCGATTTGAGTGTCGGCAACGAATGGCCCATTAATGAGCGTGCAACCTTTTGAACAGGCATGAAGAGCCCGTAATAGAGTTTCAGGAGGAAACTAATGAACCGTCCGGTAAGGCTATACGCCTTAGCCTGGCTGCCAGCCACGGCCTCTGAAAGGTGGGTGTGTCGTGTAGATATTTCTTCCATCTGCAACTCGGTTTGGGACGGTTTAGTAGTAGCGAAACGAAGCAGAAGAGTATAGTAACTCAGACCAGCAGACCCATGATTAGTCACGGGTCACCTATTCCATTCGTCAATGGCTCTTTTGCTTCCTTATAATTCAACTAAAACTATGCCAAACCACACCTTCCCCTGTTGAGGACGGACGGCACACAGAGATAACCATTTCACTATAAGCAACTTACACATACAGGCCTTAGCCGATGTAATGAAGCTATTATGGTTTGCCCAGCCGGTATTATTGATAGATGGATGATAAATCTGGCGGTAGGGGGTTAGCGAAAACTATGCCAAGTGTGTCTGAAGTAACCATATTTGGTTTACTTATTTGGTAACTCACCTGAACTAAGGAGGGACAAATAACCCAGTGTGGGCCTTATACAGGCTACAGCAAAAGATACTGCGGTAGTTAGGGAAAATAGATTAGCTGTTTTGCTGGCCGGGAGCAGACACCAACGGCCTATTGCAAACGAGGGAGCTGTACGGGGTTTACCTACACATCAGACAAAAAAATAGCCGCTCCTCCAGGAGCGGCTATATGGAAACGCATAGATAAGGATTGCTTAGAAATCGTAGCCGAGCGTTAGGTAAGGTATAGGCTTGCCCACCGACTTATCTTCGAGACCCCAGCCATAATCGAACTTCACAAAGTAGCCGAAAATCATTGTTCGAATACCGGCTCCGTATCCGATCAGGAACGGATTTTTAAAGTTCGTAACTGTTGCTCTAAAGGGGATATTCCCTCCGCCAACAACCTCCGTATTGAGACTGTTTTGCTGACTGAAAGGCCCGCTTCCGGTCCAGGCTGTGCCAATATCCGTAAACGCTACCAGTTGTAAATTCCGCAGGAAATTAGACGTTATGTTTCCCCGGTATAAATAGCGAACCAGCGGCAACCGGAGTTCAGCGTTGAACAGCATATAACTGTTTCCCGTTAGTTTTCCCTGATTAAACCCACGCAAAGGAGCCGCAAAATCAAGGAAGAAAACGTCCCGATAATCGTACGGAATCTCGTTTTGTGTAGCATTTGGAACAAGTAGCGGGTTTGACGAAATCGGTTCTTTTTGCCCGCCAATCCAGTTCTCCATACCACCCAGCGTACTCTTCTTCGGTGCAGACCCACCCGACTGGCTAAAGGCAAAACGGGTGGCCAGAATTAAGTCCCGGTGCAGTCGCTGGTAATGGCGCAAATCGAGAGAGAGTCGCCGGAAGCCTTCCGACGAACTCCGCAGGCCAGCGTATTCTTCGAACCGAAGTTTGGCCTTGGTGCCCACTACCATGTTCATGCCATTCACATTCGTATTATCGAAGACAAACTCACCCCGCAAGCCGGCATAATCCGATACACGGTCCGGTTCGGCAAAGGAAGAGAGATCAATTAATCGGGTGATCGCGTAAAACGGTGATACAGTGAACCGGCTGTTAACCGAAATGGGATAAGACGCCGACAGGGCAACCCGGTTGTACCGGTATTTCTGAAGAATCCCCGCTCCATCTACAAAGAGGGTCTGCCGGTCGACCCGTGCTCCGAAGTCGATAAGATGAGTCAGGTTCGTGTATTCGGCAAATAAATCGCTGTTGCGTAGTGTATTGGTCAGGCTGATAAACCCACCCGCGCGCAGTACGTGGTTCTCCAGCAAGTCGGTCAGGGTTACTTCCTGCGCATAGCCAAATCCTTTAATTGGATCAACGCGCCAGTTAGACGGGGCTTCATTTACACCAAACGTTGCTTTGTAATCGAAAGGACCACGAATGGTGATGTTCTCCCGGCGTCGGTTTCGGGGAGGAGCCGTGGTTAACCCAGGCGACACACCCACAACCGAACGGCGCTGCCGAAACTCAGCCGCTTTGACTACCTCTGGATCAAACTGGTAATTATCCGTGTCTACTTCACCCGGTTCCAGCGCCAGTTTGGGAGTATAAGACAATGCTCCGGGTGTTGTGCGGCCCGCCGTACTTGAGTCGGCAGAACTTCGGCTTACCTGCGTAGTCGTATCCGTTTTGGGCTGAGCAGGCCGGAGCGTATTTGCTGGATTTGCCCGGCTAATGGCCACACTCCGCTGAGTAGGAGGAGTCTGTGCTGTTTGCGACAGGTTCAACTGCGAACGGAATCCTATATACTCGTCACCATTTTTAAGGCTGCTGTAAGCGAATCCGCCGTTACCGGGCTTGAGGTCATACAACCGAATACTCTCGGGAAAAGCTGTTAACTGGCTAACCTGCTTTGTTTCCGTTTCGAGTCGGTATAGATTTCGAATGCCATTGGCGTCATTCAGGAAATAAACGGTCGTTTCACCGGCTGGAATTGGCTGCGTCGCCTGACCCAGCGAATCCGTCAGCCGAACCAGCGACAGATCGCGGGCGCTGCCTTCGTGGGAAAACAGGCTTAACTGGTCACGAATGGTTCGGTAAGAGCCTTTGTCGACGCCAAGTGTGTCCTGTCGGCGATTAGAGCTAAAGACAACCTGCCGGGCGGTACGTCCCACAAAAGAAGGGTATAAATCGTCGTATAGATCGTTGGTCAACTGCTGATAAGAACCCCGGTTGATGCTGTACAGGAACAGATCATTCTGGCCTTTTCGGTCGGCACTCATGATCAAACTACCGCCATCTTCCGATGCATTCATCCACACTACCTGCGACAATCCGTTTACTTGCCGCTTGAACTGGCGCTTGGGGCGTTTTTCGAAATCACTGTACTGATACAGATTGGTTTTACCCAACTCATCAGTCACCACAAGCAGGTTGTTATCCTTCTGCCACGCCAGCAAGGGGGTACTGGTTCGGTTTATTTGCCCATCCAGCCGGTAGCCGCCCGTTAGTACAGTATGCCTTTTCCGGTTGGCGGTATTAATAACTTCTACGCTGAACTTCCCATCCCGCAAGAGCGAATAGGCAATGTATTGCTTATCGGGACTCAGTTTGAGACTGATCAATAAAGACTTGTCATCTGCCGAACCAACTTTAAGCTGGAAGTCGTCGGGACCCGCCCGGTACGACTGCGCTACGGCATTAGCCATACCCGCGTAGTACTCCCGCCATTCGCGCAGGAAACGGCTATACGGAACGCCCAGGGTACTCGAAATACTATTCTGCTCGTTTCGGATAATGCGGGTCAGGTTCAGGATATTGGAGATATTGTCGCGTCCGTATCGCTGAACGATGTAGTTCCAGATGGAGTGACCAACCCGCTCGGCATCCGCTCCGGACAGCAGCGACGGCTTTTTAACCGGCCGGTTCAGGGACACATCGCGCATGTAATCGTCCAGTTCAAGGCTGTTTCCCTGGGCAATGTACGACGCAATGCCGGGCATGAACCAGTCGGGTAATGTCAACAATAATGAACTCTGCAAAGCGTCTTTCAAGCTACCGCCATACAGCATATCATACACGAACAACATGGCAATATCGCGGATGATCTGCTGCCGAAAACTGATCTGATCGCCGGTAAAGGCTAATTCAACGCGGGATTTGGAGAGGTTCTGTTCCCGACTGCTTAGCCCTCCCTGTAGGCCGATGTTGCTCTGGGCCATTTCTTCGGGGGAGTTGAACAGGAATATTTTGACCCGGTTGTAGGGTGTATAGCCAAGTAACTCCGTGATTCGGTCAAATTCTGATTCGGCATACTGCGCCGTCAGGTTGGCGATCTGGGTACCATCCTGATAGTAGTAGATTTCGAAGTTGGATGTTCGAATAATTTTCCAGTCGAAACTCCGGTACTGAATACGGTTTTTCCCAAATCGCTCCAGCGACGGATAGTTCTGTGCCGTAGCCACGCTCAATCCGGCCAGCCACAAGCCTAACATCAGTATGTATTGATTTCGCATAACGGGTATTAAAGACGCTGACTAACGGTTTCTTATTCAACGTTTACGGTAAAACCAGTACTCTGGTTTTCGCCCTATTGTTTCAAGTTAAAAACCTTATTCGGAAAACTAATCAACTGCCATGATATAACGAAATGCATCGGCTAATATTCGCTTCCGGAGGCAAATCTTCACCATCTAAGAGGTAGCGGGCAAATTCTTCGGCCAGATACGGAGCCAGTGACACGCCCTTCGTTCCCATACCCCCAAATATGCCCACCGCTGGCTGTGCCGGATGCAGGCCAATAAACGGTCGCCGATCTTTGGTTGACGGGCGAATACCCGCGTGTTGGGCCACAATCTGGTAAGGTACTTTCAAGACAGCGGCCACCTTCGATTCTAAAAATGCACGACCATCCTCCGTTGTTTGCCAGTCGAGGTCATGCCAGCTGTAGGTTGCCCCGATTCGGATAAGGCCGTTTCGAACCGGCAGAATGAACACACCTTGATTAACTATATTCTTAATAGGATAATCATCGACGAGGGCCGTCAGAATCTGTCCTTTCACGGGATTGTACGGAAGCCAGTCAAATAATGGATTCTCGCGCGCCTGAACACCGTCACAGAATATCACTTTATTGATTTTAACCCCCTGCCACTCAACGCCTGAGTTACTGATAGTCAAATCCTTAATTTCGACAGGCAACTCAAAGTATTGATTTTTTCTAACAAAATAACCCTTAATGATTCTAACAAACTCAGTTAAATCCAGCCACCCGGCTTGCGTTACCTCCAGGCCACCAAAGGAATTTTCAATATATGAACTATACGATTGATTGTCAGTGATTTTAGAGACGTACTGACTAATTTCCGGCTCATTTGTCAGGGTCAGATAGTCGGTTTGCTCGGCAACGGAGCGAAAAGGACGGTATATATTTTTGGGATGAAAGAACTGCACGCCAAGCTGTTGCTCAATGTCTGTATAAAATTTATGCAGAAACGGGAATAGCTCATCGGCCTTCCAGGTACGTACCAGTTTGCGACCGGTGAGCGGATTAACCAGCCCAGCCGCTACCGCCGATGCCGACGGGCGTGCAGGGTCGTTGGTCAGCAGTACGGAGCACCCACGCTGGTCCAGTGTCCAGGCCAGTACAGACCCCGCAACCCCCTGCCCTACTATCAGGTAATCTATAGTCATTATACTTTATTCCGATGAAGTTCGGCCAGCCGACGGTCGGCTCGTTCGATAACCCAATCGACCTGTTCTTCGATGGTCATATGCGAAGTATCGAGTAACTCGGCGTCCGGTGCCTGCACCAGCGGGCTTTCGGAACGGGTAGTGTCAATGAGATCGCGCTTTTCGAGGTTTTTGATAATATCTTCCAGATTGACCAGTTCGCCTTTGGCGAGGAGTTCCTGCTGTCGGCGCTGGGCTCGGGTTTGTGTATCGGCCGTCATGAATACTTTCACTTCCGCATCCGGAAATACCTTCGTGCCAATATCCCGGCCATCCATAACGACACCCCGCCGACGGCCCATTTTCTGCTGCTGGGCTACCATAGCCCAACGCACTTCCGGAATGGCACTTACTTCACTTACGATGTTGGAGATGTACATTTTACGAATCTCCTCCTCCACGTTCAGGCCGTTGAGGCAGGTTTCGTTCTTACCCGTGCGGTTGTTGTGATTGAAGGTGATATGGATTTTTTCCAGCGCAGCCGTAACTTCTTTCGTATTGGAGAGCGAAACATGCTCCCGAATAAAAAACAGACTAACGGCCCGGTACATAGCCCCCGTATCAATATACCCATACCCCATTCGGGCAGCTACTTCCTTTGCGGTTGTACTCTTCCCACAGCTGGAATAACCGTCAATTGCGATAACTATCTTCGGCATGAAAAGTTGTCCCGCCGAAGCGGCACTTGTTTTGACAAAATAATCACAAAGATGACCTATAGTCTTGTAAGTTTCTACCGGATCTGGATCGGTCATTTTTGGCTCCTACTAAACTAAGTACCTAACATACACTAAATTAACGCGTTAGCTCTTTATGCTCTGTCCGAAGCATGGAAAAAATATGCTCGTCTAAGTACTGGTTGTTTTTAACAGCCGCTTTTCGATGAATAGCCTCATGCTGATATCCAGCCGATTCGAGTACGCGCATCGATCCTACATTGCCCTCCAGTACACAGGCAAAAATGCGGTTCACCTGAAAATTCTGGAAGATGTAGTTCGTCATGATCGGCAGGGCTTCGGTCATTATGCCCCGTCCCCAATACGATTCGCTGAGCCAGTAGCCAACCTCGGCATTGTACCGGTAAATATCATCTTTTACCGTGAACCCGATATTGCCAACGGCCTGACCATCAATCTCAACAGCCAGGTTATTCGGTTGATGGTATGACTTATTGGAACGCACCCACGCATGGGCATCCCTGGGTGTGTAAGGATAGGGAAAAAAGTCGCGGACATTGTTCCAGATACGGCGGTTACTGGCATGGTAAACCAACGAATCCTCATCGCCATCACGCCAGGGGCGCAATTGGCCAACAGAAAGCGGAAACGTAATCAACGTGGTAGTCAAGGTCAATAGAAGCAGATAGGTAATTACGTCACTAACAACGTATGATTCCAAATGTTAACCCAAATTTATCCCGCTCCTCTCCTATTTCATACTCGCATCAGCGGCATTCGTCGGAAAAAACAAGCCACAGGCTATTGGACATAGTAGTTTTGACTCATCCACGCAGCAACTGAATCGCCGGATCATCATGAAACTCCTCTACTTCCTCAGTGCCTATCTGCTTTTAGAGATGACTGCATCCGCACAAATAACCCTTTCCGGCCGTATTACCGACGCCAAAGGTCATGCCTTACCGGGTGCCAATGTGTTTCTGCGGGGTACCTACGATGGAGCCAATACGGACAGTACGGGCACTTTTCGGTTTACAACAGCCCGAAAGGATACCGCTACCTTATTGGTTTCTTACATTGGCTATGACTCGTACGTCAAAAGAATAAATACCAACACAACAGCCCCATTCACGATCCAGCTCACCGAGTCGGCCAATGAGTTAAACACGGTTGTTATTACCGCCGGGTCGTTTGAAGCCTCCGACGAGAAACGCATGACCATGCTGAAACCGATGGATATTGTGACAACGGCCGGTGCCAACGCTGATATTACGGCCGCCATGAATCTGCTGCCCGGTACACAACGGGTGGGGGAACAAACGGGCCTGTTCGTGCGGGGTGGCTCGGGCGAAGAAGCCAAGGTAGTGATCGACGGCATGATCGTGCAAAATCCGTATTTCAGCTCGATGCCCGATGTACAGTCGCGGGGACGGTTCCAGCCGTTTATGTTCAAGGGCACTTCGTTTAGCACGGGGGGCTACTCGGCACAATACGGACAGGCGCTTTCGTCCGTCCTGCTGCTCAACACGACCGATAAAACGCAAACCGAGGGCGTAAGTCTGAGTCTGAATCTGGCCAATGCAGGCATCAGTTACGACCACGCCACGGAGAAATCCTCTATCTCGGCCACCGGATATTATGGCAATCTGAAACCCCTGTTCGCGCTGGTACACCAGACTGTCGACTGGACACACGTGCCCGAATTTGCCGGTTCATCGCTGACGTACCGGCTGCAACCGTCAAAAACCGGGCTGCTTAAATTCTACGGCATGTATTCGGACAGTAATCTCGGTATGAATTTCATCGACCCATCCAATGAGGCAGGCAAAACAGCTCTGCAACAGCATAACCGCAATTTTTTCACAACCAGCACCTATACAGATAGCTGGGCCGATGGCCGATGGCTGCTCCACTCGGGGCTGTCGTACAGCTACGATACCGATGCTACCACCTACAGTGGTGTTGATTTTGGCCGTTCCAGCGAACAGCTACAGGGTCGGGTTGTGCTGACCCGGTTGTTACCCAGCAATAACTCAATTCTGTTCGGGACTGAAGCGCACGCCATTACGCTAAAGAATGCAGTTCAGGGGATTAATTACTGGCTACATGATAATTACGGGGCGCTATTCGTCGAATCGCAAACGTATCTGGGCCGAAATCTGGCGGTGCAGCTTGGTCTGCGGGCTGAATATTCATCCGTCATAAACCGGTTCAACCTGGCTCCCCGCGTGTCGATGGCCTATAAAACCGGCCTGTACAGCCAGATTTCGCTGGCCTACGGTCAGTTTTACCAGACACCCGATTACCGCTATCTCTACCTGAATACGTCGCTGGATTTTGAACGGGCCGACCACCTGATCCTGAACTACCAGATTATCAAAAACAAACGCACTTTCCGGGTCGAAACCTTCTACAAAAACTACGCACAACTGGTACGGGAGTTTACCGGGCAACCGGGAATGCCGACCCAGTATGATGCCAATCCGTATCGTTTTCCGTGGGGCCGCACCGACAACAGCGGCAATGGCTACGCACAGGGTTTCGATGTGTTCTGGCGCGATCAGAAAACGGTGAAAGGCCTCGACTACTGGATTACGTACAGCTACGTAGACACCAAACGCCTGTTTCAGCAATTTAGGATAGCTGCCACGCCAACGTTCATCTCGAATCATAACGTCAGCCTGATTACAAAACGGTATTTTGAGAAGATCAGCACCAATCTGGCCCTGACGTACACCCTCAGCAGCGGTCGCCCCTACTACAACCCCAACCGAATTGACGAGGGCGACAAGGGCTTCCTGGCCGACCGCACCCCGGTTGTCAACAACCTCAGTTTCTCGGCCAGCCACATTACCCGAATCAAGAAGAATCTGGTGGTCCTTTATGCCTCCGTAGACAATATCTTGGATACCCGGAATGTGTACACCTACCGCTACACATCCGATAACAAGACCCGTTATGCCGTTGGGCCGCAGTCGTACCGAAGTTTCTTTGTTGGCGGTATGATCATGCTCTCGAAGAAAGCGAAAGTCAATGTCAATGAATTATAAATGTCTGGGCCAAGCTCCGGCTTGGCCCTTTAAAAACTATAAAAATGGCCAAGCCGGAGCTTGGCCCAGACAAAAATGAAAACAACCCTTTTTCTCCTTCTCGTCGTTGTGCTGGCAAAAGTCCCCGCCCTGGCGCAGTCTGACCAGTACAAACAGGCCATGAAACAGGCCATTGCCACCATGCAGACCCGAAACGAGCAATCGACCATTGCCGATATGCTGGCCTCGGCCAACCAGTTTGAGCGCATTGCCAGCGCCGAACCCAACCAGTGGCTTCCCCGCTATTACGCAGGTCTCAACTACGTTTATCTGGGGTTTATGGGTAAAGACGAAGCGGCCAAAGACAAGTACCTCGATCAGGCCGATGTGAACCTCAAAGCCGCCGAGGGTATTTCGCCGGACAACGACGAACTGGCCGTTCTGAAAGCGTACATCGCGCAGGCCCGGATGGTGGTTGACCCCATGAACCGCTGGCAGCAATACGGACCCTTATTTCAGGCGGGCATTGATAAAGCGAAGAGTCTGAACGCAAATAATCCGCGCCCCTACGCACTCGAAGGGTCTTCGTTAATGTACACACCCGACCAGTTTGGCGGTGGCCCCACCACTGCCTGCCCGGTACTGAAACAGGCGGTGGAAAAATTCGCTACTTTTAAACCAGCCAGCGACCTGTCGCCCATCTGGGGGCAGAAGCAGATCGAACCCTTAATGGTAAAATGTAAATGACCCGCGAGCAACTCATCGGTACAATTGGCAAAAATGGTAAACGCATCCAGTTGCGGGGTACTGATTTGGCTGCCTTCGACTTTAGCGGTCTCGATTTGACGGGGGCCGACTTAAGTTTTTCTAACCTTGGGAAAGCGAATTTCCGGGGGGCTATCTTACGAAAAGCCAATCTGAGCTTTGCCAACCTGAACGGAGCCAATTTTGCCAATGCCGATCTGTACGAGGCAAACTTCAATTTCAGTTCTCTGGAGAATGTGGATTTAAGCGGGGCCAATGTGGAAGGGGCTTCGTTTAACTTTTCGGGTCGCAGCAGGTATCGGCCAGACGATGCCATGACCAGCCAGGAACCCATCACGCTCACCAATCTCCTGCAAAAACCCGGCTGGGGCGTCTTCATTGGTGCTTTTCTGGGTGCCTTGCTGGTGTACGGCTGTAATGCCATTATCTATTTCTCGAATCTGATTCTGACAGCAAAGGACCCCATTATGGTGGGCCTGTATCAGTTTCTTATTATGCAGAATATGACCGATGGGGCTGTCTGCTTCCTGCTGACATGGGCACTGTTGGGCTGGCTCACCAAACAATTCAAGTTTGCCTGGCAACGTCATCTGGTCATTAGCCTGCTAATACTGCTCAGCTTTTTTGCTATTAATACCATCCTGTTTATGGCATTTGGTGAGCCCTACATCCGCGAATTACAGAAACGGCCCAATGGCATTGAGCCAACAGCGAACTGGTTTATTTATGTCATGGGCGATCTGTTCGTTGCCAATGTTTTGCTGTATGTGCTGCAACAGGGGCGGCAGTTGACCCGAAAACTCTCCGATCAGGAACTTCAGCTCCTGAACATGGAGAAGCTGAAAACCCGTGCGGAACTGGACGCCCTGCAAGCCAAAATCAACCCGCATTTCCTCTATAATGCCCTCAACAGCATTGCCAGTCTGGTGCACGAAAACCCCGATAAGGCGGAAGAAATGACTCTCCTTCTCTCTAAACTCTTCCGGTATTCGACCGGGCGCGATGGCGAGTTGTTTGCCTCCCTCGCCGACGAGCTGGAGATGGTCCAAACCTACCTGAAAGTGGAACAGGTGCGGTTTGGAAACCGGCTTACCTTCAGCGTAGAAATCAGCAATCCGGCACTCAACGAACTACAATTACCGCAGTTTCTGCTACAGCCCATTGTCGAAAATGCGATCAAACACGGCATTGCCAAACGCGCCGATCTGGGTCGGATTGATGTTCGAATTTATGAAAAAAACGATGAGTTGCACCTGTGCGTACACGACAATGGTCCGGCTTTCCCCGACGATATGAGTGGCGGATATGGTTTACGGAGCATTCAGGATAAACTCAAACTGCTGTACGGCGACGATGCCCGCGTTGAACTTCAAAACTGGCCATTGAAGCAGGTACTTGTCTCGATTCAACTGTCTAAAATCAAGAGTGGCCAGGCAGCCACCACACCCGATACTCCCCCCAACCCGTGATGACTTTTCCATTAAAAACGATACTGATCGACGACGAGTCGCTGGCGGTGAGCCGCCTGCGCAGGCTACTGGACAAACACCGCGACAGCATTGCGATCATTGGCGAAGCCGGGAACGGAGCCGAGGGGCTGACGCTTATCGAAAGCCTGCAACCCGATTTGATTTTTCTGGACATCGAAATGCCGTTACTGAATGGCTTCGAAATGTTGTCGCGCCTGACAACCATGCCGATGGTCGTATTTGCCACCGCATTCGATCAGTATGCCATCCGGGCTTTTGAAGAAAATTCGATTGATTACCTGCTGAAACCCATCGAAGCCGAACGACTGGCGCGAACGATCAACAAAATCAGAGCCCTGGTGGAGCGCACGGAGGGGGGCCAACCGGCCAGTAACCCCATGTCGGAGAGCGTGATGCGGCTACTGGCGCAGATGCAGCCGAAGAAGGAAATCTATTCCATTTCGGTAAAAACCGGCGAAAAAATCAAGCTAATCCCCCTCTCCGACATCGCCTACTTTGAAGCAGAAGACAAATACGTGTTTCTGTCCACCATCGACGGCCAGAAATTCCTGACGACCTACACCCTAACGACCCTCAACGAGAAATTACCCGACATTTTTGTCCGCATCAGTCGCTCGGTGATGGTGAACCGGCATAAGATTTCTGAAGTTCACCGCCACTTCGACGGCAAATTCCTGCTGGCCATGAGCGACAAAAAAGGCACCAAGCTCACCTCCGGCAGCACCTACACCGATACCGTTCGGCAATTGCTGGAGCTGTAGTTTAGTTACTGGTTAATGCGTTATTAGTCAAACAGGGCCGCAACGAATAGTGTCTCCATTGGCGAAAGGGGTTATTTTTGCTGGTAAACAATACGCGTATGAGTAAGAAAAACCGAACCGGCATCCTGTATTCGACAGACCCCGACTTTCAATACCAGTCCGATGAGCAACCCGAAGCGGAAACCCTGCCACCCGCCCAACAGAACCTTAAAATCTGGCTCGTTAAAATGGGCGGCAACAAAGTGGTAACGACCGTTCGTGAGTTCATCGGCACCGAGGCCGATCTGGCTGATTTGGGCAAACAGCTAAAATCAGCCTGTGGGGCAGGCGGCTCAACCAAAGACAACGAAATCCTGATCCAGGGCGACCACCGCGACAAAGTACTGGCATGGCTGACAGGTAAGGGCTATAAAGCCAAAAAAGCAGGCGGGTAGAGAGGAGTGTATGATATAGGATGTAGGATGTATTTCTCTTTGGTATTGTACAGTATCTTGTATTAAGTTATACGTTGGCAGTCCTTCATTCAGGATACAACCCTTTTACTCCCGGTTAGAAGACAGAAAATGAAAACTACAACTCATCACGATGAGCGATTTGCAAAAATGACGTTCTCATCGGTATATCCGCTTTATCTTGCGAAAGTTGAGCGAAAAAATAGATCGAAAGAAGAATTGCATCAGGTAATTGAATGGTTAACTGGTTATGATGACAAAACTCTTCAATTTCACATTGATGAAAAGGTGACTTTTGAAAAATTCTTTCAGCATGCTAAAGTAAACCCTAATGCTCATCTCATTACGGGTGTAATATGTGGCTATCGTGTGGAAGAAATCGATAATCCACTAACACAACAAGTAAGATATTTGGACAAGCTCGTTGATGAATTAGCCAAAGGAAAGGCTTTGACTAAAATTTTAAGAAAATAAACAATTCAATAAATTAACCAACAAAAACTATATGGCACTTATCAATCCGCACATCAACTTCAACGGAAATGCTGAAGAAGCATTTACTTTTTACAAATCAGTATTTGGTGGAGAGTTCGCAATGATTATGCGCTTCAAAGATCTATCAGGCCCTGACTTTCTGGTAGCAGAAAATGAAGCAAACAAGATCATGCACATTGCTTTGCCAATTGGCCAAAATATCTTGATGGGCAATGACATTCCCGAAAGTATGGGACGAGTAGATGAAAATGAGAATAGGTCTAAGATATCAATCAGCGCTGAAAGCCGTGAAGAAGCTGACAACTTATTCGGCGAACTTTCAGCAGGTGGAGCTGTTGAAATGCCTATTAGCGACAGTCCCTGGGGTTCTTATTTTGGCATGTTTAGAGATAAATTTGGTATTGAGTGGATGGTGGATTTTGACCCAAAATATAACGGAAAACCATAAACGAAGAACACCCTACCAATACCAACATGAATCCTAAGGTTGATTTTTATTTCAATAAAGCCACAAAATGGCAGAAAGAATTTGGTGTATTGAGAACGCTCGTTCTTGATTGCGGCCTGACCGAAGAGTTGAAGTGGGGTGTTCCCTGTTACACGTTTCCAGCCACCGCAGGCAGGCAGAATAGCAATGTTGTATTAATTCATGGGTTTAAAGAATACTGTGCACTTCTTTTCCATAAAGGTGCTTTGCTGAACGATGCAAACGGTATTTTAATCCAACAAACGGAAAATGTGCAGGCAACCCGTCAGATCCGGTTCACTAACCTCCAGGAAATAGTTGAACTGAAATCTATTCTGAAGGCCTACATTTTTGAAGCCATTGAAGTAGAAAGAGTCGGTTTGAAGGTTGAATTAAAGAAAACAACGGAGTTTAAAATTCCAGACGAATTTCAAATTAAATTAGACGAATCCCCTGCCTTAAAAATTGCTTTTGAGTCATTAACACCGGGGCGACAACGAGCGTATCTTCTACATTTTTCTGCCCCCAAACAAGCCAAAACGCGGGAGGCAAGAGTTGAAAAATACATGCAGGATATTTTAACTGGAAAGGGATTGAATGATTAAGCTTTCAACACAGGACGTTCTATAATACCAGCAAAGCCATTAGGTTAAGCTTATTGTGTTGTATAGCATTGTAAGAACCTGTTTAATCTTTTATTTCGATGCTGATTTTGTCATCCCGACGTAGGAGAGATCTTCGCTAGGAGGACTATTTTTTTGCTCCTACCGAAGATCCCTCCTGCATCGGGATGACAAAAAGTACTCGTTATTCAAGAATTCATGAAAGTTTAAACAGGTTCAGAGTTGTTAGGAACTGACAACACGGTATAATACAGTACAGCACGATAATAAACCCGCAAAAAAAAGTGTATGACATAGTACCAAACGGCCTCCTACATCATACACCATATATCCTACATTATAAATCCTTTACACTACGCCCCCCATCCATTTTTTCAACGGTTTGGAGAAGAGTAGCAGTAACAAGCCAAAAGCCAAACTTGGGTACGCCACGCTTTGAAACAGCGAAGGCATATTCTGTACGTTCTCCTCATCGAAACCACCCGCAAACAGGCCCGCAATCAGGTTACCCAGCGAGGTAGCCACAAACCAGATGCCCATCAACTGGCTGGCATACCGCTTAGGTGATAACTTCGAAAACGCACTTAAGGCTACCGGGCTTAGGCAAAGCTCGCCAAGGGTATGGAACAGATAGGTGAAGGTTAGAAAAATGGGCGAAGTAAGCTCACCTGTCAGGGCAATGCGTGAAGCGACCACCATCACCAAATATCCCAAACCCAGCAAAATCAGGCCAATAGCTAATTTGGCGGGCGTTGGCAAGCTGATATTCCGATTGGCTAGTAGTATCCAGAGACTTGCCAGAATGGGCGAAAAAATAAGAATAAAGGCAGGGTTGAAATTCTGGAACCAGCTCGACGGCAAATGCCAGCCCAGGAAATTAAGGTCGGTGTACCGGTCCGCAAAGATTTGTAAAGATGACCCCTGCTGCTCAAAACCCGCCCAGAACAACGCGCCCGCCAGGAAGAAAACGAACAGAACGGCCACGCGCTTCTTCTCGACAAGATCGAGCCCACCCGCTAAGAGGATATAAAGAAAATAGCTTATGGCAACCAGCGAGATAATGGCCCCCATGCCCTTTGCCAGGCCTTGGGCCGTTGTCAGGTCGATGACATGGGTCAATTGAAGCGTAGCCAGTACCAGCACCAAAAACGCAAGGAAGCCCAATATAGACTTGTTTCCGTTCGACGATTTCACCTCCGACGGATCGGCTTTCTTCGGCTCATTGCCATACTGGCCAAGGTATTTCTGCCCCAGTAACCGGAACGTAACCATGCCCAGCCCCATACCAACGGCAGCGGCTCCAAACCCATAATGCCAGCCCACTTTCTGACCCAGATACCCAACAATCGTAATACCAAGAAACGACCCTAGGTTGATACCCATATAGAAAATCGAAAAAGCAGCATCCTTACGAGCCCCACCTTCCGGATACAACTCCCCAACGATGGTACTAATGTTGGGTTTGAGCAAACCCGTACCCAGTGCTACGACACACAGGCCCGCGTAAAACAGGCCCGTACCCGAAGGAATCGCCAGAATGATGTGGCCAAGCATAATGATCAGTCCGCCGTACCAGATGGACTTACGCTGCCCAATAATATTATCGGCGATCCAGCCGCCGGGTAACGAAAGCAGGTAAACGGATGCGGTGTAAATTCCATAAATAGCAGCCCCTTCCGATTCGTTGAGGCCCATGCCGCCCCGAATGTTGTCGATCAGAAAGAGCAACAGGATAGCCCGCATACCGTAGTAACTAAACCGCTCCCACATCTCGGTGAAAAACAGGACGTAAAGGCCGGTTGGATGGCCTTTTTGGATAACGGTCTTATCAAGAGTAACTTCCATAAAATTAGGTTAAGCAGTCAGTTTGCCGAAGAATATGATCGTTCGCAATTATAAATTGCGATTATTAAGAAAAAAATTAGCTGTAAATATATCTTCGATAGTCGAGACTGCCAAAGATGGAGCGGCTGCTCCTTTTCTGTAAACGTGCGCTAATCATCAATCAGTGTCTTTTGTTGTTTCAGTAAGTTCATGACGCATTCCGGGCAAAGTTCCTTATGTTTAAAGTTGAGTAATAATTTGCCTGCTTCTTGATTTATTTGCCCATGCTACTTCCCTTCGATTTCCAGAAAGAGCCCTATCTTGTTCTTGATTTTTCCGCGACCAACCCGGACCTGCTTTCTGATCCCAATCGGCCTAACGGTCTGGACTTAACCAATACGTCGGCTTTTTCTGACTATGTGTTCGGTAAAATGCAGGCGGCTGGCGTTAAAATTGGCGTGGGCGGCTACAACGAACACCGGGTCATTTACCGCCGGAGTGAACACTTTTCCGCGACCGAAGAGCCCCGTGAGATTCATCTGGGCATTGACTTCTGGGCCGAAGCCGGAACCCCCGTTTTTGCACCAATGGACGGTATCGTTCACAGTTTTCAGGACAACAACAACTTTGGCGATTACGGCCCGACCATTATTCTGGAACATACAGCTAACGCGGCTGGAAAGCCACGCTACTCCCTTTACGGCCACCTTACCCGATCATCCCTGGCCGATTTGTATAAAGGCAAGGCATTTAAAGCCGGTGAGAAACTGGGTGAGATTGGCCCGTATCCCGAAAACGGCGACTGGCCACCTCACCTGCATTTTCAACTCATGACCGACATGCTCGGGCTGAAAGGGGATTTCCCCGGCGTCTGCTCCGTTGCCGACCGGGCCAAGTTTTTGTCAATTTGCCCGAACCCAAACCAGTTGCTGAACATAGCGGGCTTGCCGTGATTTTTTAAATGGATTGACATGTCTGGGCCAAGCTCCAGCTTGGCCGTACAAATAAAAAAAAATTATATAGGGCCAAGCTCCTGCTTGGCCCGAACGTATCGTTGGAGCACTAGTCCTAATTAAAGTAGCAACTAAGCTTCCATACAGACAACATTAAAAAGCAGGCGTATACAAAAATAAACTTTCAATTTATTTTGAAACTACAAAAATAATCATCTACATTTGAGCCATGACATTCGAGGAAGCCAAAGACAAGTTTATTCATACCTGGGGGACGCTGGCCACCCAGTGGGGAATCAATCGCTCGATGGCTCAACTGCATGCGGTACTCCTGATCTCGCCCGAAGCGATGTCGACGGAGGATGTGATGGAACAGCTTCAAATCTCGCGGGGTAATGCCAGTATGAATCTCCGTGATCTGATGGATTGGGGGCTCATTTATAAACAACTCAAACCCGGTGAGCGTCGGGAGTTTTTCATTGCCGAAAAAGACATTTGGAAGGTAGCCCGTCAGGTAGCTAAGGAACGCCGTCGGCGGGAGATCACTCCTGTGGTGGAAGTGCTGGACGAGCTGAAAGCTATTCCGACCGATACACCCGAATCTATTGAATTTCAGCGCGTCATGGCCGGCCTGAGCAACGTCGTTAGCTTTGCCGATAATACGCTCAACGCCGTTATCAAAGCCGAAGAAAACTGGTTGATGGGCCAGTTCCTGAAAGTATTCCGTTGACTTTTTTTTAGTTTATAGTTTCAATTATTTCTGAAAATTCAAAATACACAACCATGAAAAAGCTCATTATTTATGATGAAAGCTGCCCCATGTGTAATCTCTATACAAGGGGAATGGTAGCCAGCGACCATAGCGGTTGCTTAACGCGAACGAGTAGCGGTCAATTGACGCAGGACCTGATTGCAAGGCTTGATCCAAAACGGGTAAGGCACGAAATACCACTCGTTGATCTTGAAGGGGGCGAAACACTGTATGGCGTCGACACCTGGATATATGCCGCTGGCCAGCGCAATAAGCAGTTAGAAGATATCTTGTCGGTAGGTTGGTTCAAGGCGATTCTCCAAACGCTATATGCCTTCATCTCCTATAACCGACGCATTATCATTACATCAGCACCCGGTCGCTGGAATCTCATGGACCTTCAGCCCGATTTTCATGCTGGTTACCGACTGGCTTTCATCGCTGTCGTTTCGGGATTGGTTGGCCTTCTTTTCTCTGGTATCCATTCTTCAATCTGGCCCCCAGCGGCAATAGCATTAATACTGGGTCAGTTAACCATTACCTGCCTGTATCTACTTCGTCAGCGGCCCGACGATTTCGGCCAAATGATGCTGGATTATATCGGCCATTTTGGTATGAGCCTGCTGCTGGGTGGCCTTGTGATTGCCGTTGGCGTAAGCATTGGCTGGACAGCACTGGTCTATACGGGCTACGCCCTCATGATCGGTCAACACTACATCCGCACCTACCGGCTTGGCCTGAATCCGTGGCTGAGTGTGTGCTTTACGATTTTCGTATTTCTGTTAATCTTACCACAATGAAGACGCTTAAAGTTATACTGGCCGGAGGCAGTGGTTTTGTTGGTCAGTTACTAATTGATCACTGGCAGCATGCAGCAGTTGACATTGTCGTTCTTACCAGAAAACCCTACGCAGACCACGACCAAGTTCGATATGTAGTGTGGGATGGTGAAACTCTGGGCGCATGGGTCCAGGAGCTCAACAATGCCGATGTACTTATCAACCTGGCAGGAAAATCGGTAGACTGCCGCTACACAGCTTCCAATAAGGCGCTCATTTTGCGTTCGCGCATAAGTCCCACAACTATATTGGGTACAGCTATTCGTCAGTTGCCAAAGCCCCCTCGTTTATGGATCAACGCTGCCTCAGCCACTATTTACCGACACGCTCCAGATAGACCGATGGACGAATTAACCGGCGATATAGATAATGGGTTGCCGGAGCATGAGTTTTCCGTACAGGTTTGCAAACGTTGGGAAGAAGCATTCTGGACAGCAGAAACACCCGAAACAGTTCGTAAAGTAGCACTACGCATGGCTATTGTACTTGGGCAGAAAGGTGGCGCTTTCCCTTTATTAAAACGCCTGACTCGCTTCGGGCTAGGTGGCAAAATGGGGGATGGTAATCAGTTCATAAGTTGGCTTCACGAACGGGACTTAGGTCGTATTTTCGACTTTATAATCACTAATAACTCTGTTAGCGGTACGCTTAACGCGTCGGCGCCTAACCCCGTTCGTAATCATCAATTTATGGCGTTGCTGCGGCAGTCACTCGCCATTCCGTTCGGTTTACCGGCAAATGAATGGATGCTGGAAGTGGGCGCTGTATTATTGGGAACAGAAACAGAGTTACTCCTTAAAAGTAGAAACGTAGTTCCCAAACGCTTACTTGATGCGGGCTTCATGTTTGACTACACGAACGCGGAAAACGCCATTGATGCGCTAACGACCAAATAGTTACTTCGTCAAAAACGCCACCACCGCTTTGGCAAATTCAGGCGTGCGCATCGCTCCGCCATGATCGCCGGGAACCATGACCAGCCGAGAGCCCGGAATGGCATCGACCAGCGTTTGCGGATCGCCGTTGTCGGTATCCTTATCGCCGTTGACAACCAGTACGGGTACGTTGATTTTCCCTAATTCAGCGCGGCTCGTAACGGGCTGAAACTCCTGCATGCGAGCCAGTGCGACTGTATCTGCACCCGATTTTTTGGCATAATCAACAGCAGCCTGTAACTCAGGATGGCTGCCGGGTTTAATCAGGGCTTCATGGAAGTTTTTGCGTCGGTACCAGTTCGGATCTGAAAAATCGACGCTGATGCCGCCCATCACTGCTTTATGTACCTGCTTGTCCATCGTTAGCAACTTAGCCGCCAGGATCGCCCCGCGCGAGTAGCCCACCACATCGTAGTTTTTCAGACCGAGGTGCTGCATTAACGCGATTACGTCCTTCAGTTCGGCGTTATCGCGGTAGGCTTCGGCCGTGTGTGGCTTGTCGGACAGGCCATTCCCCCGCAGATCGAGCATGACTACTTTGAAACCGGCATCGGCCAGCGCCTGCCGAACCTCGGCCCGCTTCCAGCTTTCGCTAGTTGAAATAAAGCCGTGAAGTAACACAACGGGTTTGCCGGTACCGAGAATGTCGTAGTGAATTTTGGTGCCATCGAACGATGTAAAAAGAGGTTCACGGGTCGTCTGCGCCTGAACAAGACCGGAAAATAATAGTCCGGCAACTAAGAAAAAGTACTTCATACAGTATGTATAGCTACAGCATAGGCTTAGTAGTCAAATAAGTCTAACCTTTAGGCAATCTACCGGGTTATAGGAAATTACAATAAACCACTCAACGACAATGGCAACGCTGATAAACACCCATCTGGCCGAAGACACTGAGGTAATTGGTTCTCGTATCGGCCGTATCGACCCCGACAACTTCCGAAATCAACGCACTGATGATATAGATGCCGACCATCAGGATGAAGAAGAAACCGATCTGTTCGACGAACCCGTTGATGCCGAAGGTGACCCCACCGGTGAGCATGACCATCATCAGGATGACAACTATGCGCTGGGTGGCCACGTAACCCGTTCAGGCAGTGTTTAATCATAAAAAATAATCGTCAATTTAATCATTCACCTTCACATACTAACCACATGAGCGGTAACGAGAACAAAGATTATACACCTGCCGATGACGAAAATCAGGGTGTTATGACCAAATTGATGCAGGGCGAAGCATCCGGAGGTGGTGTTGCCCAGGCAGATTACATGAACCCCGTCACCAATCAGGGCCCCGAGCCGGAAAAAGCGGAGGTCAATGATTCGGACGACGAGTCGATCGGTATAAATGATGACTTACTGGCGGAGGAAGATGTTGAAAATGGTATTATAGACGAGGAAGATGACGAATAATCAATTGGCGCAACTCGTCATCCGCATCGGCCTGGGTATTAACATGCTCATGCACGGCCTTGTTCGTTTGCCTAAGCTCGGCACATTTGTGGCAAAAACTGAAGTTGGTTTTGCCAACACTATTTTGCCTGTCCTACTAACCCGGTTCTTTTTGTTTACGCTTCCCTTTCTCGAACTGGCCACAGGCATACTCATTTTACTGGGTGGTCAGTTCACCAGATGGGGGTATTTCATTGGTGGCCTCATCATTGCAGCTCTTTTAGTAGGTACAACCCTGAAAGAAGACTGGGCTACGGCTGGCACCCAAATGATCTATGTAATAGCCTTTTATCTTGGGTTGCGTGGGCTGGACCCTTACAGTCGCGGTCGTTTTCGCTAGTTTTTCACGTCAGCTTTACAACGGTTAAGAATTCGGATGAGTCTGTACATCAAACAAACCGAGTTATTCAATGAAATCAACGTTGTTATTAATGTCCGTTTTAACGGCTAGCGTACTCACATTCACCGCATGCACAGACGAGTCTGTACCGGCCACACCGGGCCTCCCCTACCAGTCTTCGTTTCAACGCGATGCAGACGGCTGGGTTGCGGGACTTACCGACTATGGAACGGCGCAGGACAGTATTATGGAGTTCAAATCGGCCTGGAAAGGACTCCCGGCTCCGCTGGATACCACCCGCAAGTCGATCATGGTCGAAAGCATGAACCGCAGCGATGATGCCTTCATGTTCATTAAAAAGAAAGTGACAGGCCTAACGCCAAACACCGACTATTCACTGATCTTCGACGTCGAATTGGCTTCGCAGTATCCAAGCAATTCTATTGGAATCGGCGGCTCGCCCGGAGGCAGTGTTTTCCTTAAAGTAGGTGCTTCACCCGTTGAGCCGACCAAGGTCTTAAAAGATGGTTTTTATACCATCAATATTGACAAAGGAGAACAGAACAACGATGGGAAAGACGCCATCCGAATAGGCGACATCGGCACGGGCGATTCCGACGAAGTGTATAAGCTTATCACCCGTTCCAATCAGACTACTCCGTTCAAAACGCGGACAAACGCCCAGGGCGAACTCTGGCTGATTGTGGGCACAGATTCCGGTTTTGAAGGACTGACAACGCTGTATTACAGCAAGATCAGCGTTACGCCTAAAACGACGAAGTAAGTCATAGCGTACTTTACGCGAGAAGGCCGCTCTTCAATGAAGAGCGGCCTTCTCGCGTAAAGTCGTAATCGGTTTAGCGCAATCCGGGCAACTAATTAGCCAAACGTGCCAAATCCATCTACAGATGAACCCGTTTTTAAGGTCAATGTCTTTACATTTCCCAATGATTTAAGTCGGGGTGTTTTATATACTTTTTTGGGTGCCAAGCGCCCTTTATTACTCGTCTTTGCCGTCATGAGTTCGATAAGATTTGTGTGGTAATTGCAGTGATATCAACAGATTGACAAGGTTATGCCTATTCGACGACGATCCGGTACTGCCGTCTCTGGCTCCGTTCATCAACTGTGAGCAGATACACCCCCGCCGATAACTTCTCCGTAGCGCGAATTAGTAAGTTCCCCGACTGTACCCCTTGTTTCTGAAAGGCTACCGCACGGCCGTCTACCCTGTTGAAACGAATGGCCGCCGTTTCCGGCTCATCCAGCCGAAGGGTAAACAGACCCTCATTGATGACCGGGTTTGGGGATACACCATAGGCATCGTCCCGGAGCACCACCGCCACGGCCGGGTACGTGGTAGCTTTGCCATTCAGATCGGTTTGCGTTAGCCGGTAATAACTGGTACCCCGGTAAGGTGTCTGATCGACAAAATGATAGGTTTTTAGGGCCTTACTTTCCGACGATAGTTCGCTCACTTCACCCACGGTTTCAAAGCGGAGTAGATCTTTGCTGCGTTCAATCCGGAAGCCTTTATTGCTGGTTTCGAAGGAAGTTACCCAGTCAAGCGCCACCGTGGCATTGGCCTCTGCTTTGGCTGTAAAGGAAACCAGGCTAACGGGCAAGGGATTACCGTTGGCTACGGCGATTCCGGCCAGCGTAAACTGACTCGGCGTAAATAGCAGGCTGGCGGTCTTGCTCGTTCGATTGACGGCGTAAATTCTAGGGAGATTGTTCCGAGTATTGGCAACCAGAACACGACTATTGGGAAAATCAACGGCCAATTCACCCGGAACATCCACAAAACCAGTAGCCACCGATTCATCAGCGGTACCGTTCAGATTGATGCGCCTTAGCTCATCCGTATTTGTACTAAATGAACCGTCGGTGACCGCATAATAGAGTTTCCCGGCTTTAATATCCACACTAATACCAGTTGCAGGCTCATTGGCGGTAAGGGTAACAATCGTAGTAGCCGATGCTGGAGCCTCCAAATTTACGGCTACGATTTTGGGGGCTGTTGCCCGAAGATCAGATATAAACAAGCGATTACTTTGTACATCCAGAGAGATAGCCCCTGGTGCATTCACATACCCCGTACCTACCAATACATCGTTAGTGCCATCCAGCTTAATTCGATGCAATTCATCGACACTGGTTGAGGGAGTGTTATCTGACAAAAGATAATACAGGTAATCACGCGTAGCGTCAAGGGCTATACCACTTACTAAGCTGGTAGAGGACACGAGGGTAGTGCTGGCACCAGATCCCAGATTAATCTTAAATATCTTAGGCGTTACCGTTGATCTTGCTTCCGTTACATAAGCAAACCCGTTAGCATCGTCAAGGACGATAGACTTGGGCAAATCGGCAAAGTTGGTAGCTACCTGTGTATCCCCTGTACCATTAGTATTAATCTTTCTTAATTCATCCGTCCGGGTTGCCGAATTGTTGTCACTCAATAAATAATAAATCTGAGCCTGTCCCGGCAGTGCCATGGCCAATAGGAGCCATACCAGGATGCCAGTATGCCAGATTCTGGCTGAGCAACTGCCTATTGGCGTACGTAATAGACGAGATAGACGGGAGGGTTGATGTGATAGATAATGGTGTTTCATAAGAAGCTGATTTCAGCGGTAAGTTTATAAAAAGAAAGTGTCTTAGATGTCATCATCCCTGAACTACCTACATAACATCGGCTAATTAGGCAACGTCTTGTGGTAAGGTGTTGCCAGTTCAGGCCAAACGCTCTACAGATAGTTCAGAGAAAAAGCATTCCTATGGACGACTGGGGTAAATTCCTTCCAGGGCTATGCAGTAATTTATAGCAATCACAGGCTGCATAACAGAAACGGGTGCATTGTTACCAGCCATTCCGATGGCCTGTGCACTGGCGGTACTGTTGATGGAAGACCCATACGCATTGACTGCGGATTCACTACCGTCTATAACTACTGCTGATACTTTCCCGGCAGGTGAGTTACTGCTTCCTGGCTCAGTTGATACCCCCAACGTGTGGTTATGGGCAGGCATTTGGCTTTGCAACAGCGTAACGTTCTCTGTCCCGATCATTTCGCCTATGTCATAAAAGCTTAAGCCCGGCCCCTGACCGAAATGAATGGGCGCACGTCCCTGTAAGTTAGGTAACGCGAACGTAGTAGTACCATTACCACCATACGTAGTACCCAGAAGTGAAAAAAGGGCTTGATATTGAGCAATGGGCAATAATTGCCCGTTGCAGAAAGCCCAGCCTTTGGGGGCAAAATTGAATCCGAACGCCTGAATTTGACCAATGTAAGGTTCCATAAAGAAAGTTGAAAAATAGGAATGAGTGAGAATAAAAGAGATACACATTTCCCCTTTCAGATTAAGCTGAAAATTCACTTAACCACCTAAAAAGACACTTTAAACAACAGCTAGAACGTAATCGAACAGGCACTTTTGATGAAAATGTCGCTTGCCATTAAAGGTTCACCATGCATACATGAGTACCCCATAGCAAGCAAATTCATCAACGTAGCAAAAAGTGTTGAAAGAGAACTAATGCAATGTAAGAAACTGATTTTAATAAATTATACATTAATTACTCTATCAATACTACTATAGCTTTACATATTTATATAAACAACATCACTATAGTGTACCTATAAAGCCATAAAATACACCATTACTAAGAATAGTATATTTAAATTCATCATAGGGAAACCTTATAACAAAAATAGTCTATCAAAAAAAAGTACATTTTACTATGAAACTCAATAAGTTGGCGATCAATGGTAAACGATCAGATTATCCCAAAGGCTAATTAACCAACTTGATATACACGCAGCACCTTAGAAAACCCTCAATCGCCTATACATACAAGTAGATAGACTATCCAAGTTGACTACCGGAAATAGCCGAAAGTTTCCGATATTTGTACAACCTGCCCGGAACGTACCCACCTGGCAGATTGTTAAAAATATGTTGCCGTGGTGCAAAAACCACGCAATTAACCGAGACTATGAGCAAGGACGCGGATATTTTAGAAAGCATAACTAACTCCGAATATAAGTACGGATTCGAGACACTGATTGAGGCCGACGAGGCCCCTATGGGGCTTGATGAAAGCACGATCCGTTTCATCTCTGCCAAAAAGAACGAACCCGACTGGCTGCTGGAGAATCGCCTGAAGGCATTCCGGATGTGGCAGGAAATGACCGAGCCAAAATGGCCCAATGTTTTCTATCCCAAAATAGACTATCAGGCTATTAAGTACTACTCTGCCCCGAAGCAGAAAAAAACGGTTAACTCGCTCGACGAAATCGATCCTGAACTGTTGGATACCTTCAACCGGCTCGGTATTTCACTCGTTGAACAAAAGCGGTTGGCCGGTGTCGTTGATTCTTCCGGGTTAGACGCAGCTCCGGGCGACCGTCCGCGGGTAGCCGTCGATGCCGTTATGGACTCCGTGTCTGTAGCCACCACCTTCAAGAAAGACCTCGCCGAACGTGGCATCATCTTCTGCTCTATTTCGGAAGCTGTTCATGAGCATCCCGAATTAGTGAAGAAATACATGGGTTCCGTAGTACCCGCCAAAGACAACTACTTTGCCGCCCTGAATGCAGCCGTTTTCACCGACGGTTCGTTCTGCTATATTCCCAAAGGCGTTCGCTGCCCAATGGAACTGTCGACTTACTTCCGCATCAACGCAGCTGGTACCGGCCAGTTTGAACGGACGCTCATCATCGCCGACGAAGGCTCCTATGTGAGCTACCTGGAAGGTTGTACAGCCCCCATGCGTGATGAGAACCAGCTTCACGCAGCCGTGGTCGAACTAATTGCCATGGGTAACGCCGAAATCAAATATTCGACGGTACAGAACTGGTATCCCGGCGATAAGGACGGTAAAGGCGGTATTTATAACTTCGTAACCAAGCGCGGTATCTGCGATGGCCCGAATGCCAAAATCTCCTGGACACAGGTAGAAACCGGTTCTGCCATCACCTGGAAATATCCGTCGGTTATTCTGAAAGGCGATAACTCCATCGGAGAGTTTTATTCGGTAGCCGTTACCAATAACATGCAGCAGGCCGATACGGGTACCAAGATGATCCACATTGGTAAAAACACCAAGAGCCGGATTGTATCGAAAGGTATTTCGGCGGGCAAGAGCCAGAACTCTTACCGGGGATTGGTGCAGGTGATGAAACGCGCAGAAAATGCCCGTAACTATTCGCAATGTGATTCGCTGTTGCTGGGCGACAAATGCGGTGCCCATACCTTCCCCTATCTGGAAGTGAGCAACCCATCGGCCACTGTTGAGCACGAAGCAACGACCTCGAAAATTGGTGAAGATCAGTTGTTCTACTGCAACCAGCGCGGTATTCCTACCGAACAGGCCGTTGCGCTGATCATTAACGGCTACGCCAAGGAAGTGCTGAACCAACTCCCAATGGAGTTTGCGGTCGAAGCGCAAAAGCTGCTGGCCATCAGTCTGGAAGGCAGCGTTGGTTAACCCGCGACATCCTTATTTTATCTATATTGAAGCCCCTCCGGAAACGTAGGGGCTTTTTTTAATAAATTACCCCATGAAAAAATTCGAATATCTGGTTTTAGACGTTGCCCCCGCAGGTTTCTGGAGCAATAAAATCGATACGCAGGAATTAACGGACAAACTGAACCAACTGGGTAGAGAGGGTTGGGAATTAACATCCATGGTCGACTTGAACCAGCATCAGGGGGCGACAAAAGGGTTATTAGTTACGCTAAAGCGGGAGTTAACCAATTGATATAGAAGTAACTTATGAAATTAGCCATCATACGTAGAAAATAGATCGAGTGGGCTTTTGGCTGCATAACCACAAACGATCATGCTTAAAACGGCCTACCTGAACGAATTACACTTTACGACTACACAGCAAAAAGGCAGTAGCGGGCCTGACGTTCGTCGGGTTCAGGAGTGGCTTTGCCTAAATGCGCTCCGATACCCAACTGCCGCCCTAACCACGTCACTCGATGGCGAGTTTGGCCCGGCCACGAAACTGGCGGTGCAGAATTTTCAGGCCGTCCTTAAGCTACCTAAAACCGGAATTGTTACACCCGACTTATTCACAAAGCTAAGCGCCCCGCTGGCAACAGGCTTTCAGGCCAGACCAGCAAGTAAAGACATTCGAAAGGCCATTGTGCAACTGGGACAAACGCACCTGAAACAACGCTCGGCGGAATTACAATGCGCTGATGGTCAGAATCTAGGTCCCTGGGTTCGCAGTTATTGTGATGGGCTGGATGGCTCCCTGTTTAAGTGGTGCGCAGGGTTTGTTCAGTCTATTCTGGACCAGGCCGCTTCCAGCGCCGGTCGGCCGTTCACGGATATAATGCCAAGAACCCTAAGTTGTGATACGCTGGCTTTAAGTGGCCAGGCAACCGGACGGCTTATTCGCAGTGAAGCGGTGCGAAAGAACCCGCAGCGTGTTCGCCCCGGCGATGTCTTTCTGCTCCGTACCTCCACTCCGGCCGACGACTGGTATCATACGGGCCTCATTACGGCCATTTCGGACGATGTGGTCGAAACAATCGAGGGAAACACCGACCTCAAAGGGGGCAGCAACGGAACCGCCGTTTTCTCCAGGGTGCGCAACTTCCGCAAAACAACCCTTGATGTTTTTACAATTGACGGCTTATAAAACTTACTCTGTCTGAACGCAGTTTTCCTGCCTTTGGAAACGGTAACGATACATGGTTTTTTGGTGTTCGTAGTTATGAGTCGAAGGGGCTGAATAACATAGGTAAATTATAAAAGCGTCCTTGTTATCGAGCCCGGATTTTCGTAAATTAGCCAGATTCCAAACGGTACTAATGAACTTTAAACTAACGTCTGAATTTCAACCAACCGGCGATCAGCCGAAGGCAATCGAGCAGTTGGTGAAGGGTGTAAACGAGGGCGAACCCGCTCAGGTGCTACTCGGTGTAACGGGTAGCGGCAAGACATTCACCGTAGCTAACCTCATTGCGCGAACCAACCGGCCAACGCTCGTACTAAGCCACAACAAAACGCTGGCTGCTCAGCTTTACGGGGAGTTCAAACAGTTTTTTCCAGAAAACGCCGTCGAGTACTTCATCTCCTACTACGACTACTACCAACCCGAAGCATACATCGCTACGACCAATACGTACATTGAAAAAGACCTGGCAATCAATGAAGAAATTGATAAGCTACGATTGGCAGCCACCTCAGCGCTGATGAGCGGTCGGCGCGACGTGATTGTGATCGCTTCGGTATCCTGCATTTACGGCATGGGGAACCCCGAAGAGTTTAAACGCAATGTGGTACGCATCGGGGTTGGCGAGCAGATGAGCCGCAACAACTTCCTGCACCAGTTGGTCAGTATTTTATACAGCCGGACCGAAGGCGAATTTCAGCGTGGTAACTTCCGCGTGAAAGGCGATACGGTAGATTTATACGTGGCCTACGCCGATTTTGCCTACCGCGTTATCTTCTTCGGCGACGAAATCGAAACGATCCAGCGCATCGACCCTAGCACCGGCAAAAAACTGTCGGAGGAGAACATGGTTACGATCTTCCCGGCCAATCTGTTCGTAACCGGACGCGATACCCTCAATGGGGCCATTAATCAGATTCAGGACGATATGGTTGCTCAGGTGCGCTACTTCGAATCGGAACTCCGCGAAATGGAAGCGACCCGAATTCGGGAACGGACCGAATTTGACCTTGAGATGATGCGCGAACTGGGCTACTGTTCGGGTATTGAGAACTACTCCCGCTATTTCGATAAACGCTTGCCCGGTCAGCGGCCTTTCTGCTTACTTGACTACTTCCCGGACGACTTCCTGATGGTTGTGGATGAAAGTCACGTGACTATTCCGCAAATCAGAGCCATGTGGGGTGGCGACCGCTCTCGGAAAACAGCACTTGTGGACTACGGCTTCCGGCTTCCGTCGGCGATGGACAACCGCCCGCTGACATTTCAGGAATTTGAAGACCTGACGGGGCAGTCTATTTTTGTATCGGCTACTCCCTCAGACTACGAACTCCGCAAAAGTGAAGGCGTTGTGGTTGAACAATTGATTCGGCCAACGGGTCTACTCGACCCCGAAATTGAAGTACGTCCGAGTCTAAACCAGATTGATGATCTGCTCGAAGCCATCGACGGCCGCATCAAAAATGGGGAGCGGGTGCTGGTTACGACCCTGACCAAACGCATGGCCGAGGAACTGACCAAGTATTTGGACCGCGTAGGTATCAAAACCCGATATATCCACTCCGAAGTTAAAACGCTGGATCGGGTTGAGATTCTGCGCGATTTACGACTGGGCAACTTTGATGTACTGGTGGGTGTAAACCTGCTCCGCGAGGGTCTTGACCTTCCGGAAGTTTCGCTGGTGGCGATTATGGATGCGGATAAGGAGGGTTTCTTGCGCGATATCCGGTCGTTGATTCAGACCATTGGCCGGGCGGCCCGGAATGTGAACGGCAAAGTAATTATGTACGCCGACCGGATTACGGGTTCCATGCAGAAAGCCATTGACGAGACCAACCGCCGTCGGGCTATTCAGCTGGAATACAACACCGACAATGGCATTACGCCCATGACAGTATTTAAATCGCGGGAGTCGATTATGGGTCAGACCAAAGTGGCCGATTCCAAGCCGAAACATTTCTACGTTGAACCCGAAGAGATTCGCATTGCCGCCGATCCTGTTGTGCGCTACATGGGTAAAGGTGATCTGGAGAAAGTAATTCAGGAAACCCAATCCAAAATGGAGCGGGCCGCTAAAGATCTCGACTTTATGGAAGCCGCCCGTTTACGCGACGAGTTGTTTCAACTACGGGATAAGTTAAAGAAGGAGACGGCTTAAAAGCTTGTTTACCATTCTCGTATAAAAGAATATACTATTTTGTATCTTTTCAATGGTCAGGGAGATATCCCAGGCCCCTCCTTGAGGTGATGCGGTTCGACCGTGTCACCTCATTGTATTTTACAATCATTTGCAAATTATAAAATCTTCATACCTTGCGGTCTGTCAGCTCAAAACCCCTGAATACCCATGAAACGCATTCTGATTATCCTTGGTGTTATTGCCGTAATAGCACTTGTTGGCTTTTTTTCACTTCGTAGCTGGACAAAATCCGGTAGTCCGGAAGCGATTGCGCAAATTGACCAGAATGGGCTAAAAATCAAGGTCGACTATTGCCAGCCTTATAAAAAAGGGCGCAAGATATTTGGCGGTCTGGTTCCCTACGGCGAAGTGTGGCGTACGGGGGCAAACGAGGCAACGGTGGTTGATTTCGACCAGAATATTATCGTAGCGGGCCAGCCCCTGGACAAAGGCGAATACTCACTCTGGACTATTCCATCGCAGAACGGCTGGATTGCTATTTTCAACAGCGAAACGGGGCAATGGGGTACCAATTACGACCAAACCAAGGATGTGTTGCGAGTACCGATCGTCTCACAAAAGCACACTCCCAAAGCCGAACAGTTTTATATTACTTTCCGACCGTCAACGTCGGGCACAGACATGGTACTGGCCTGGGATGAAACGGAAGCCATTATACCGATTCAAAAACGGTAACTCCTTTATCAAAACAGGGCACTGTTCACTTACCGGTGAAAACTCTGGGCAATGAACTTCAGCGCATCGGGTAAGCCGGTGCGCCAGTACGTCCATGTATGCGCCCCATCGCGAACGCGGTACTCGTGCGGAACCTTACGGTCGAGCAGCGCCAGGTGTAGCATTGAATTGCCCACGGTCAGCGCATCATCGTCACCACAGTCGATAAACCAGCGCACTTTGAGCAAATCGCCTTCGGGAGCTGACTTCGCCAGTGTGATAGGACTATTTCGTTTCCAGGCTATGGTCAGCCGGTCTTCGCCTTTGGCCGGCCCACTAAATACAGGCGCAAAAACAAGATTGTAGCGTTCATCAGGGATATTCACAAACCCTTCATCGGTACGGATGCCTGCACTCAGGGCAGCACAGGAACCAAACAAATTGGGGTGGTGCATGGCGAGGGTCAACGAACCAAATCCACCCATCGATAGACCCGAAATGCCCCTAAATTCACGCTCGGTGCGCGTACGAAACATAGAGTCGATATGCGGAATCAGTTCCTGAACAAACATATCTTCGTAGCGGACCTTGTTCTGGTAGTCATTCACGAACCAGCTGGCTCCCCCATTGGGCATCACAATAATCATAGGCGGCAACTCTCCGGCTTTAATGCCCTCATCGGCAATACGGTCGGCCTCACCAAACTGCACCCAACCGGTTTCATTATCTCCATAACCATGTAGCAAGTACACAACCGGATAGCGCCGGTTTGAGACGTAATAGTCGGGTGGTAAATAAATAGAGAACTTAACCGCCTGGTTCATTAATGAACTGTTCATGATCATACTCTCCAATAGTCTGGCTTGTGGGGCCGCCACAACAGGCACCGGGCCATTAGTTTGAGGGGCTGTAAGCTGGGCACGTCGGCGCGATTGTGCGGGGGCCGTTAGCGCCAGAGCGGAAGCAAAGAAGCAAAGAAGCAGACAGCGTACAGACATTTTACGCATAGAGTACATAAGTGGTTGTCAAATTTATCAGGAAATAACGGGCCTTCGCTCATCGACTTATAAATTGTCTTTTAAGTACGTTCGACTGGGTGCTAAACGTATGCAATACCTCTTTTTAGGCTAAAAAAAAGGGTATTCAGCATACATCTTACGCACAATACTGCTTACCGATATAAAATTCTTTATTTTGGGGGCTTGTACTAACCCAATCTTTTTATTTTACCCCACCTGTATGGCCAAACTGATTATCGTGGACGACGAAAAACCGATTCGGGCAGCTCTACGCGATATTTTAGAGTATGAAGGCTACGATGTTGACGAAGCAAAAGACGGCGAAGAAGGTCTGGATATGATTATGCGTACAAGCTACGATGTAGCCCTGTGCGATATTCGAATGCCCAAACTGAATGGGCTTGAATTGCTTATGAAGGTCAGCGAAGCTGAGAAAAGTACGCAGATCATTATGATTTCGGCATACGGCAATGTTGAAAACGCAGTCGAAGCCACCAAACGGGGTGCCTTCGATTTCATCACCAAACCACCCGATTTAAATCGTCTTCTTATTACCGTTCGTAACGCCATTGAGCGATCCAAATTGGTTCAGGAAACCAAAACGCTTAAGAAACGTATCTATAAACTAAACGAGATTGTCGGAGAATCGGACTCAATCCGTAAAGTAAAAGATACAATCAATCGGGTGGCGGCTACCGAAGCGAGGGTGCTGGTAACCGGTGCCAATGGGTCGGGCAAAGAGATGGTTGCCAAACAGATTCACGAAAAAGGGAGTCGTGCCAATCAGCCACTTGTTGAAGTAAACTGCGCAGCTATTCCGAGCGAACTCATTGAAAGTGAACTTTTTGGCCACGAAAAGGGCGCATTCACCGGTGCAGCAGCCAAACGCGTAGGCAAGTTTGAACAAGCCGACGGCGGAACCCTTTTCCTCGACGAGATTGGCGATATGAGTCTATCTGCACAGGCGAAAGTGCTGCGGGCCCTTCAGGAAAGCAAAATCACACGCGTTGGGGGCGACAAAGAAATAAAGGTTAACGTTCGGGTTATTGCGGCTACTAACAAAGACCTGCGGCAGGAAATTGTAAACGGAAACTTCCGCGAAGACTTGTTCCACCGTTTGAGCGTGATTATGATCCACGTTCCACCTTTAACCGAACGACGGGGAGATATTCCTCTCCTCGCGGATAAATTCCTGCACGACATAGCCACCGAATACGGCGCACCGGTCAAAGAGCTATCGCCCGACGCCATGGATTATCTACAGTCACTACCCTGGACGGGTAACGTTCGCGAACTGCGCAACGTCATTGAACGTCTGGTCATCATGTGCGGAGACGAAATCATGCTCGATGATGTAAAAGCCTACGCGTAAACCCTAACCGCACGGGCCGCCCGCCCGTGCGGTTCAGACAAGTAAGTTACACCCCCTCACGTCGGAGTTATCGAAGCGGCCAATGACCCGGAAAGCACCGGAATTTCCTGCTTCGTCGACGTATTGCCCTAAATCCTGTGTTTCAATGAACGAGCAGGAATCCAGATTAGCCAGATCAATCACATTAATACCTCCGGTGCGCCGTTCACCCACACGCCCGCTGTCGTCAGAATAAAGCGAAAACGGGTCGTTTATATCGCGCAGAAATACGCGCAGGGTCGAACTTGGCTGGAATATACCCTCTCCTTTTGAATAAGCCTGCGACAGCAGCTCAGTCATACCATACTCGGAATGCACCGCCCGAACACCCAGTTTAGTTGTCAGTATCTCGTGTACCTCTTCGCGCAGAAGCTCTTTCCGACGGCCTTTCATGCCGCCGGTTTCCATGACGATAAGCTTATCCAGCTGACCCAGAAAGGCTAAATCTACTGCCGATTCAGCCCAATCCAGCAAACCAAACGTGACCCCAATGAGTAAAATCTGCTTTTGATCGGGTTGTTGGGCGAGCTGCTTCAGCCGTTGGGTTAATTCGTGGTGATTATGCAGAAAGAACCCGGATAGATTCTCCGTCGTTTGCTCACGTCCGATTCGGGCCATAAATTGCTGAACCATATACACGAGCGACGAATTATTTCGTTCAAGGTACGAGGGAAGTAAAGCCAGAATATGGAAATTGCTGAGCGGACCATACGTCTGCTCGAAAATCCGGGTACTGATAGCGTCATAAAGGGCCGAGTCGGGTACTGCATGGCGGCTCGTAGTGAGTTGACCCGTCGTTCCGCTGCTGGCAAATGTAAGTACCTGAGCGCTTTCCAGATCCGATGCTATAGGGGTTCCCGTTAAGACGATGTGATTCTTGAAAAAACTAATCGGCATAAACGGAATCTGACGTACATCAGTAACGATTTCCGGCCGAACAGACAGGTAACGCAGATAATCTGCGTAAATAGCATTATTGACAGCCTGATATCGAAAAACCGATAAAGCCAGCGACTCAAACGACTCGCGATTTGGCATTTCAGCGTTTAGTGCCAAAATTTGCTGCCGGAGCCCCTGCCGATGGTCAGCGGTCCCGGCGGATAGTGTTGATAAAAAAGACAAGTTTTAAAAAGCGTTTATTGCACAACGAGTACACAACAGTATGCGACGGCAACTAATTCAACCGTATCTCTTCGTAATAGGCCTGGCCCTTACGCTTTCGTCCTGTTTTACGGAACCAAATTACTCTGACACCCCTGCCATTGATTTTAAAGGTATATCCCGGTATACCATCGAAGCCGGACGAGGGGTAGGGAAAGGAAAGCGGGATTCGGTCGTGATCACGATTGGCTTCAAAGATGGCGATGGAAACATTGGCAACAGCATTCCGCTCCCCAAAGCCGATTCGGCCAGATATGCCACAAACGGTGGCTGGGGGAGTTACCGGATTCGTACCTTTAGGCTGGTTAACAGGAAGTATGAAGAAGTGCCCCTGGCGGTTAACACAACCCTCTATATTCCTGACCTGACAAAAGGGAAACCAAAAGGAGCGATTGAAGGCTCACTGGATTTCAACCAGATTTTTCAGTACGGCACCAGCTTCCAGCTTTTCCCTACCAAATTTCAGATCGAAATCCGGGACCGCAACCTAAACGTCAGTAACACCGTCGAGACTGACACGATATCAGTTCCTTTCTTTCGCTAGACGTTTTTCAGCCGGTAGAGCTTATTTTCTATTCAGGATAATTCGGAAGGTTGTGCCTTTGCCAACCTCCGAACTTTTTACGTAGAGTCGTCCATTGTGGTATTCCTCCACAATGCGCTTGGCCAGGGTAAGCCCCAGCCCCCAACCCCGCTTCTTGGTACTAAAACCCGGCGAAAATACTTTTTGCATATTCGCTTTCGAGATGCCCTTACCCGTGTCGGTAATGTCAATGGCCACTTCATCGTGGGGCAAAGGCACCATGTTCAGCCGTAACTCACCGACCCCTTTCATGGCATCGACGGCATTTTTACAAATGTTCTCGATAACCCACTCAAATAGTAATTTGTTGATTTTCACTACCTGATCGGGCGGTAGCTGACTATTCACACTCATTTTAACTTTTGTCGAAATACGTTTTGAGAGATAGTTCGTAAACTGTCGAACCACTTCGGCTACATTTTCCTCCTTTAGCGTAGGCACAGAGCCAATACTGGAAAAACGGGCCGTAATCGTTTCCAGCCGTTGAACATCTTTTTCTATTTCGTCGGTAATAGACCCATCGAACTGGTCAGGGTCAGAGCGCATGTACTCGACCCAAGCCATCAGCGACGACATGGGGGTGCCCAACTGGTGGGCGGTTTCCTTGGCAAGGCCAACCCAGACCCGATTTTGCTCGGCCCTGCGCGATGAACTGAACGCCAGATAAGCCAACACCCCCAAAGCAGTTAAAATGGCCAGTAAGGCATAGGGGAAATAAGCTATTTGCCGAAGCAGGCTTGAGTTTGTATAGTAAACCAGGCCCTGTTCGCCATTACCTAAATCCACAATTAACGGTCCATGTCTCTTACGCATTTCGAGCGTCTTTTGCTTTAAAAACTTCTGCGTGTCTTCAGGTACCAGACCGGCAGGCATGTCTTCAATGTTTTTGTGCGCTGCAATTGCTCCACTGGGGTCAACATAAATAGCGGGTATGGTTGTGTTAGCCTGAATGATTTGATCGGTTACAAACGTAAGGTCGCCGGCATTGGGATGACTCGAACCGAATAAATACCCTATACTTTTTGCATAGAGTTGTACATACTGTTCCTCTCGTTTCTCCAGTCTGTTAATAAGCCGGTCTGTATAGAGCAATGACCCCGTTCCGACCAGGAGTAGGTTAAGGGCAACAATAATTTTCAGAATGTTATTCTGATTATAAATATCGAATGACTTCAGCATATCGTCTTGCTACTTTTTTGCTTACAAAGTCAGATTGACCATTGCCTAAAAGAAGCCTGTGTAGTGGCACAAAATTAACGGTATCAGGCGACTAAACCCTTCATCAGGTTATCGGTCAAATACCAAATCTATTCCTGTATCAAGTAAACGTCAAATGCGGTTTAATTGTGTAAAGCCGAACCACCAATCAACCACTTGCGTTATAAATTTGAATAGGATTGAGCAAAGAAATCGACCAACTATTTGGACGGATTCTAAATAAAAGTTTGCAGTGCACTGGGTTGGTTATGTCCGGTAATTATGCCGTAATTTTGTCAAGGCTTCTGCCCAATTTGCGTGATTTACCATAATGTTAGACACCTTCAAAACAATTAGTCTGTCCCACAAAACGGCGCCCCTTCAGGTGCGGGAACTAATTGCACTTAACGAAGACGAAGCTAAGCGTCTGATGCTTCGGCTGCGGGATTTTTTCGGATTGACCGACTTGCTTGTCATTTCCACCTGCAACCGCACCGAAGTCTATTATGCCTTTGATCAGGACCTTAACGCTGATATTGCCCGGTTGCTCCTCATCGAAAAAGGGCTAACCGATACGGATAACTACCTGCCTTATTTCCAGCTCTTCAACGCCCACGACGAAGCGGTTCGGCATTTGTTTGAAGTATGCGTTGGCCTGCACTCGCAGGTTGTCGGCGATATGCAGATCCCAAATCAGGTGAAACAGTCGTACCAATGGTCGGCCGATTTAGACATGGCTGGTCCGTTTTTACACCGGCTGATGCACACAATTTTCTTTACCAACAAACGGGTAGCGCAGGAGACACCCTTCCGTGATGGAGCCGCTTCGGTATCCTATGCCGCCGTTGAGTTGATCGACGAGTTAATCGGTGAAAATCAAAACCCGAATATACTAGTCATTGGCCTCGGTGAGATTGGGACCGACGTTTGTAAGAACCTAGAGGCTAGAAACCAAACAAACATCACCCTTTGCAACCGTACGCAGTCGAAGGCCGATGCACTGGCCAGCCAGTACGGATTCAGGGTTGCCGACTTTGCTGACTTAACCGACGAGATTCGTCGCGCTCACGTCATCATTTCGTCCGTACAACGGGACGAGCCGCTCATTACCCCTGCTCTTCTTCAGGACATGAACGTGCTGACGTTTAAATATTTCATTGACTTATCCGTTCCCCGCAGCGTCGATGCCGCCGTTGAGCAGATTCCGGGTATGCTGGTTTATAACATCGACCACATCCGTAACCGCGCCGACGAAGCCCTCAATCAGCGTCTGGCGGCTATTCCTAAAGTTGAAGCGATTGTAACCCAGGCCGTAGCCGAATTTGGCGACTGGTCGAAGGAGATGGTTGTATCGCCAACAATCAACAAACTTAAAAATGCATTGGAGCAGATTCGTCGCGATGAGATTGCCCGGCATTTGAAGCACCTCACTCCGGACGAGTCGGAGAAAGTCGATAAGATCACGAAGGGGATTATGCAGAAGATCATTAAGTTGCCCGTTCTCCAGTTGAAAGCCGCCTGCAAACGGGGCGAGGCCGAAACGCTGATCGACGTACTGAATGATTTGTTCGATCTGGAAAAGCACTCCGTCGAAGACCCAAAGCATTTATATTAATTGATACGGTTTTCCGTTAGTAAAACTCCTGAACCAAGCCCGGTTTGGGAGTTTTAGTTTGTAGATAGGCTCACTAAAAACAAAGAAATGTCCCGACTCATCAATACCCTGTTTCGATTGTTTCTGATTGCCGTGCTGGTGGCGGGGTTGATTGCTATTTGGGAGCAGATTCGTGGCAATAACTTCATGAGCCGGTTTCGGCGCGGGGATAACACTACACAGAGCATTGTCCTGAAAGAAGTGAAGGCTTTGGGGAAGCTGGAACTCGTGAAATACACCTTCAAAGACATTGTCGAGCATGAACAGGTCAATACCTTTCTGCCAAATGCAAATGCCATCCTGATTATAGAAGGTGAAGCAACGGGCTGTATCGACCTAACGCAGATTTCCCTGAGCGATATTGTTACAGCCGGGGATTCAATAACGGTAAAGTTGCCACAGCCGGAACTGTGTACCTGGAAAATCAACCACGACCGCTCGCGGGTGTATGATACCCGATTCTCGTTCCTTAACGAAGCTCAACTGGTAAGTGATGCCTACCGTAAAGCCGAAGGGCAGGTTAAACAATCGGCGTTGACGGGCGGTATTCTGGACCAGACACGCCAGAATGCCAACCAGATGCTACGACCTCTGCTGGAACGAATTTCGGGCAAGAAAGTAGGATTAACGTTTCGGGATCAGGCGAAGTAGTACATGATCCACATCATAACGCCCGTGAGCAAACCGGCGTAGAAAATGTCGGACTGGTAAAAGGTCACCGCTTCTTTTTCCCGTTTCATATACCACCAGAACAGCCCGAACGTCAGTAAAGCCGCTGGAATAGCTGCTTGTTGCGGTGTAATGCTGTTCAATATCGTCAGCACAATAAGCGGTAGCTGAAGAACAACAAAGCGCAGTAACGCGCTTCCGATGCCATTGACTGAAACGGTCATGTCGTGCGTTTGTACCTGCCCGGTCCGGCGGTTGAAATAAACACTCAATACTGCAATCAGCACCGACCCGATCACGAAGATCAGGAACACGCGGTACAGGAAATTCAACGTTTCTCCGAACGTATCCCGCACCCAGACAGAATTAACCAGCACGTGATCATAAAGCCAGTCGCAGCCGAAGCCGATCAACGGTGAACTCATGAGCACAATAACGGCCGCTTTTGGATTGGTCTTTTGCCAGAGAACGCCCCAGAAGAAGACTACTACTAAACCCGGTTTCAGGTAAGACGTTTGATTCGCTAAAATCAGGAAGAAGTTTTCGGATGAGTTGGGGTCGAAGGTAGTGTAAGCCAGCCCGGTAGCAATGGCGCACATGACGAAAACGCCCGCCTGTCCGAAGCGCACCGTCAGTTTATCCGACGCATTGGGCTTCAGGTACTTGCGGTACACATCGTAGGCCAGCATGGTCGACACGGAATTCATCATCGAATAAATTGCCGAAAATATGGCGCACATGAGTCCGGCCAGAATCAATCCCACAAAGCCATACCCAACCGGAACAACCGTTTTCAGCAACGTCAGAAATGTATCATCGGGTTTGATCATATTCTCTCCGAATCGCGCCCGGAAGAGATAAAAGGCGGCTGTACCGGCACCGATGGAGAAGAACGGAATGATCAGCTTTAAAAATCCGGCGGCAATTGACCCCAGCTTGGCATCGCGCTCGGTTTGAGCGGCCAGCACCCGCTGCACCTGGTATTGATTTGTTGTCCAGTAAAAGAAGTTCAGGATCGTTAGCCCCGTGAAAATGCCCAGCCAAGGAAGTTTGGGATGGCTGGCCGAGAGGTACAGATGCATTTTATTGGCCTCGGCATGGTCGAGTTTGAGCAAGCCCGAAAGCCCGCCAATTTCGGGTTGCAGATAAGTCAGCGTACCCATCAGGAGCACCGACACGATCATCACGACGGTCAGAATGTTATCGGCAATTACGACCGATTCCATGCCCCCGAAAACCGTAAACAGGATGGTGACGGTCGCAATGATCAGAATTCCCTGCAAATAGGTCAACTCCCAGCTTGTACCTTCGAATAGAATTCCCAACGTGCGGCTCCCGATGTAAAAGCCACCAATCAACTGAATCATGATGAAGGCGATCATGAGTACGGTGTACACCAGCCGCGTCTGGCTGCTATACCGATTTTCGAGAAATTGCGAGAGGGTAAAAAACTGCCGTTTGCGGTAGATGGGGATGAATATGTACACCAGCACCAGAATAGCCGGAACCGCCCATACTTCGTAATGGCTCTGGACGAACCCGATTGAATAACCTACACCCATCATCCCAATGATTTGCTGGGCGTGGATATTGGTCCCGAAGATCGACCCGGCTACTGAATACCATTTCAACGAGCGGCCTGCCATGAAGTACTCCTCCGAGCTTTTCTTTTTAAAGCTGGAATACATACTGGCTATCACCAGAAACAGTAACAGCAAAACGACCACGACCAGATCGACGGTACTCAGAGATTGAAGCATTCAGCTATTCCTATTTATGTTATACCCGCAGTTCGCCGGTGGTCAGCGGTGTTACGGGCGTTGTGGCGGGGGTTCGGCCCTGTTCTACCGATAATTTTACGTTGGGCAGATGCGGCAGCACATGCGTTCCAAATAATTCGCACTCTTCGATCAGCGGATAACCTGACAGCACAAACGCCCGAATGCCCATGTCCATGTAGCGGTTCAGTTTCTCAATAATCTGCGCCGGTGTTCCCACCAAAGCTCCTCCGCATCCCGACCGGGCACGGCCAATACCCATCCAGAGCATCGGTTCGATAAAATCGTCGGGGTCGGCACTGGCGCGTAGTTCGTTCTGACGCAGCACCCCCGCCGATTGCGAATCCTGCGTCCGGTTCTTCAACTGCTCGCCCACGGCCGCGTCGAACTTCGACATCAGGGTTTTGGTGTACGCTCTGGCTTCCTCCTCCGTTTCGCGTACGATGACGTGAATCCGCAAGCCGAAGTCGATGGTACGCCCGTGCCGGGCCGCCCGCTGGCTCATGTCCTGCATGGTGGCATAAATATTCTCTTCCGGCTCGGGCCACATCAGAAAGACGTCGCAGTGTTTGGCACACACTTCCCTGGAGCCGGGCGAGATACCACCGAAATAAAGCAGCGGTCCACCGTTTTGCTGATACGGCTTTACCGGGTCGGCTTTCATGCTGATGTTGCCGTAGACCTCACCGTCGAACTCAATCCGGTCCTGGGTCCAGGCCTGTTTCAGGATTTCGATGACTTCCTCGCAACGCTTATACCGAAATTCGTGGTCTTCTTTCAGGCCGGGGAGGTCGGAGTTGATGATGTTGATCGTTAACCGCCCTTCCAGCAAATGATCGAGGGTAGCGATGTGCCGGGCCAGCATGGGCGGATGGATTTCGCCGGTACGAACGGCCGCCAGCATGGAAATATTTTTCACCTGGGGGGCCATCGCCCCGGCAAATGGCAGTACCTCCTGCCCTACAATGTACGACGTGGGCAATAAGATATTCTCGAAGCCCATACGGTCGGCCGTTTTCATAATGTCGGCGCAGTGGGCGTAGTTACTGCGTCGGTCGGGGTCGAGGGTTCCGAGGAAGGCCGTGTCGCCACCGCACAGATCATCGAACCAGGCTACTTCACAGATTCGTTTTTCGGTTCGGGCGGGTACGGCCTGAATAGGTTCGTTAAGCATAAATTGAGTAAATCTGAAACGGCTCCAGACGACAGGTAGTAAAACCTGTTTGTCGAAGCCGTCAATCAACGAAGTATCAGGGCAGTTTATACCATTTCACCTCTTTCAGCGGAGCCCGCCGGAAGGTGTTCAGGTTAACGGCCGTCTGGGGACCATAGTTTTTTTCGAGGTAATCCAGCACCACCTTTTCCGATTCGCCCAGATCCCATAGTTTATGGTATTTCTGCATCCAGCGAATCCGCTCTTGCCAACCCGCCCGCGTAAAGCGGTGTTGCAGAATAAGCTTCGAAGAATGGCAGGCCGTACACTGTGCTTTCACCATCATCAGGCTCGGGTCATTGACCATCCCTGATTCAGGATCAAGTTTAGTGGTGTCCGTTTTCACCACCGGTGAGGTCGTTTGCGTGGGCGTGTAAGCGCCCCGAAAGCTCGCCATACTAACCAATAGGGCGGTTACGACGAGAACTGATTTTACTATCTTCATCACGTTTGGTCTGCTTTTTGGCTGAATAACCTTGTTTTTGGCCGACCCGGAGGGGCGGCATTACTGTAGTGCCGCCCCTCCGGGTCGGCCAAAAACCACGTCACACCTGTTGACGAATGCGCTACGCTACTTTCACGGCAATCCGGTGGCAGGCGTTGTTCAGGTAACCGCCGGGATTCCATTGCGGAATAACCATTGGCTGAGCAAGGCCGCTGCTGTCGGTAGCCCGAACCCACACCTCATAATAGCCCGATTGCGGGAAGGTGACCTCTGTAGTCCAGTGTTGCCAGGCGAGCCGGTTTTTAGGGGCCTGTAGCTTACTTTTTTGCCAGGTAGCACCGTAATCAATGGAGGTCTGGACTTCCTGAACCGACTTATCGCCCGCCCAGGCATGACCCCGGAGTTCCAGCGTTTTCTTCCCTTCCAGCATCGCACCGGTTTTAGGGTACGTTATCAACGACTTAACGGGCATGGACTCGATAATGCGGAAATTCTCGGGTGTTTCGGCGATTTTCTCGCCGGGCTGTACTGGCCGAATAGGCATCTTATAGCTGTGCCCTTCCATCTTGGCACCGTCGTGAATTTTATCCCGAACGGCGATGGTGTGCAGCCACTTGCCGGATACCGACGCGGGCCAGCCGCCAATCACCAGTCGCAACGGATACCCGTGCTCCAGTGGAATGTCTTTGCCGTTGACCGCCCAGGCAATGAGGGTTTCATTCTCCAGCGCTTTTTTAATGGGTACACCCCGCGAAATAGCCACTTTTGTGGGGTCCTGGCTCAGATGGGGGTCTTTTCCGTAATACCCGATGTAAACGGCGTCGTCTTTAAGACCCACGTCGGCCAGAATATCCTTCAGCCGAACGCCCGTCCATTCGGCACAACTTACCGCGCCCTGGTCCCAGGGATTGCCCGTCGTTTGTGGCTCGTAGCCCGACCGGCCGTTTCCCCCGCATTCGAGCACAAGCTGGTAAGTATGGGGCGTAAACCGTTTTTTGAGGTCGTTAAGCGTGTAGGTTTTCGTCGCTTTTACGGATTCGCCTTTGATGGTCAGGGTCCACTTGGCCGGGTCGATCGGTTCGGAAGGAATCAGGCCATTATTGCGGATAAACATCTTCTCGACGGGTGTAATGGCGTCGTCCAGCAAATGCACGGGCGATTCTACATTCCAGGGTTTATCGCCCAATACTTTCATATCGGGGCTCTTTCCTTTCAGCGGGTCATAGTCGAACGCCAGCGGTGTATAAAAAGGCGGAATACGATCGGCGAAAACAACCGAGGTACCTACCAGCGTTGTAAGCGTAGCTAACGCACTTGTCCGGAGAAATCCCCGCCGGTCGTGAATCTGATTCTGCATAGAGTCAGTATAATTTTTCTTGAGTAAACAAATTTGGTGAATAACCAATCAACAACCCATATTCGTCCTCAATAGAACGACGGGTAAGCCTAAATCTGGTTATGAATTACAAAGATGCAGTCATTTATCAAATCTACCCGCGCTCATTTGCCGATAGTAATGGCGATGGTATTGGGGATTTGCCGGGAATACTTGCCAAACTGGATTATCTGGCCGAATTGGGCGTCGATATTCTATGGCTGAGCCCCATTTTCGACTCGCCCAACGCCGACAATGGCTATGATGTTTCCGATTATGAAGCCATCATGCCGGAGTTTGGCACCATGGCCGATTTCGATAACCTGCTGGCGGGTGTACACCAGCGTGGTATGCGGCTCATCCTCGATCTGGTGGTCAACCACAGTTCCGACGAACATCGCTGGTTTCAGGAAAGCCGCAAAAGTAAAGACAATCCGTACCGCGATTACTACATCTGGCGGAAACCCAAACTCACCGCTGAAGGACCCGCTGAACCGAACAACTGGCAGTCGATCTTTTCGGGACCGGCCTGGGCCTTCGATGAAACCACCGGCGAATACTACCTGCATCTGTTCGCCACCAAACAACCTGATCTCAACTGGGAGCACCCGCCCCTGCGCGAAGCCATCTACAAAATGATGCGTTTCTGGCTCGACAAGGGCGTCGACGGGTTTCGGATGGACGTTATTCCGTTTTTGTCGAAAGACCAGACATTCCCGGATTATCCGGCTGGCCGCTTCGGCGATTCGAGCGTTCATGCCAACGGGCCACGTATTCATGAATTTTTGCAGGAAATGAACCGGGAGGTACTCAGCCAGTACGGACAGGATGGCGAATCCTGCATCAGCATTGGTGAGGGAATTGGCGTCACGGCCGATCTGGCAAACCTGTACGTGGGCAAAAACCGGCATGAACTGAACATGATCTATCATTTCGACCATGCCGTTCCCCGCGACGAATACCGGTTCATTGACCCCGCGCCCGAGTTCACCTTACTTGAACTGAAAGCCATCTTCGCCAAATGGAATGTCGCCCTAGGCAGCGTCGACCCCGTAACCCAAGCCACGGGCGGCTGGCAGAATATCTATTTCGGAAACCACGATAATCCACGATGTCTCTCCCGTTTCGGCGATACGGAACGCTACTGGTACGAATCGGCAACGATGCTGGCAACGGTTTTGCTTACACAACGGGGTACGCCTAACATTTATCAGGGCGACGAAATTGGTATGACCAACTGCACTTTCGACTCCATTGACGAATACGACGATATTCAGGTTAGAAATGCCTGGCAGGCGCTGGTCGCTTCGGGCAAGCATTCGCCGGAGGTGTTTCTGGCAACGTCCAACCGGATTGCCCGCGACCATGCCCGGACGCCCATGCAGTGGAGCGATGCGCCAAATGCCGGATTTACCACCGGCGAGCCGTGGCTGAAGGTAAACCCCAATTACACAGCCATCAATGTAGATGAGCAGGAAGCCAGGCCTGATTCTGTATTACAGTTTTACCGAAAGTTACTGCACTGGCGAAAGCAGATACCCGCCCTGCACGAAGGCAGTTATCGAGATCTGCTACCCGACCACCCGTCCGTTTGGGTATTTGAGCGCAAGCTGAATAAGGTTGCTTTTTACACCGTTGCTAATTTTTCGGGAGAACCCGTGCCCATGCCGTCCATTCCCGACGTTTTGTTTTCAAATGACCGGCTAGTCTTAGCCAATCTATCGAACCAAGGCACTACTTTGCATCCGTTCGAAGCACGGGTATATGAGCAAACGAACTTCTGAGCCGTATTCTGAACAGAGGCTCTTTTCCGGTAGTTTTAGTGTACAATAAATGTATCAGTCAAACATCCGGACGAAGAATTTATCCGTAAGGTCAATATTGCCGGTCTGACTGGTGTATTTAACACTTTTTAACCAATATCACCCCCAGAAAAGGCGTTTTTGCTATATGAACCGTTAACTGCTTTTTTATGAATACCTCTTCGCGAAGCATCCGGAATGGAGATTTATTAATTGCCGAGCCATTTATGGGCGACAACAATTTTGAGCGCAGCGTGGTCCTGGTTTGCGAGCACAACGCGCTGGGTACGTTCGGGCTGGTGCTGAATCAGAAGACGGATATTCACCTGGGCGACGTTATCGAAGATGTCCACACCGACCTGCCGCTGTTCGTTGGCGGACCGGTTCAGCAAAATACCCTGCACTTCATCCATCGCCGACCCGATTTGATCGACAACTCTATCTGTGTCGTCGATGGTCTTTATTGGAGTGGTGATTTTGACCAGATCAAAGAGGCCGTCAATCTGGGTACACTGACGGAGCGGGACATTCGCTTTTTCATTGGCTATTCGGGCTGGGACGAAGGGCAACTGGACAGTGAACTGCTTCAGAAAGCGTGGATCATCAGCCGGACCAAAGCCGACTTTCTGTTCGACACGCCCACGACCGAGTTCTGGCGCGAAGTCCTGAAACGCAAGGGGGGTGAGTACAAATCCATTGCCCACTACCCTGTTGACCCACGACTCAACTAGCCCATGCGGCTATTGAGTTAAACAATGTTAACGGCCGTTTCTTAACTTTTTTTAACCAATTTTACGGGACCAAAACTCGTTATTGCAAGGTTAACTACCTTTCAACAGTCCCGTATGTATACGAATCGTTTTCTACTTCTATTTTTTGTATTGATTTCTCCCCTGCTTTCGCAGGCGCAAAGTGATAAACCCGTTGGTGGCCATTTTGGCGTAAAAGTAGGTGCTTCCTTTACGCAGGTAGCCATTTCCGGAACCAGCGTAAATATTCCAAAACGGGCGCTACAGCCAAATCTAGGCGTCATGTACCGCTACCGCTACCATCGGGTGGTGGTTCAGCCCGAAGCGCTTCTGGCTATTAAAGGCGGTACCTTTCAGCAGGAAGGTGTTGGCGGACGAACCACAACCAGCCAGTCGTATTACTACGCCTGCCTGCCTATCCTGTTTGGCTACATCCCCACCGAGGGGCTCACTGTTCAGGCCGGACCCGAACTCAGTTATGCGCTTAACTCAGGGTCGGCCAACGGGCCGGGTGCCCAAAACGATTTAGGTGCTGTTGTGGGTGTACACTACGACTTTCTGGACATGCTGAACAAATTCAGTTTGCACGTTCGCTACGTACACGGATTTGTGAACGTGTCGTCAGAAGCCGGTGCCTCTTACTATAATCGGAATGTTCAGGTGTCTATCGTGTATAATCTGTTTCCGAAGAAGAAAAAGAAGTAAGCACCGGACCCATTATGCTCTCTCATTTCGGCATCATATTCCTGTTCATCCTGGCCGCGTTTGCGTTCATCGCCGTCGTGCTGTTTGTGGCACGTCTGCTACGGCCGCACCGGCCGAATATCGAGAAAAACAGTACGTATGAGTCGGGCGAGGAGCCGATTGGGAACGCCAACGTGCAGTTCAATATCCGGTTTTATGTCGTAGCGCTGGTGTTCGTTTTATTCGATGTCGAACTGGTGTTTCTGTTTCCCTGGGCTACGGTATTCGGTCAGGCGCGGCTTATTCAGGCAACGGGCGGCTTATGGGGCTGGTTTGCCCTTACCGAAGCCATTCTCTTCGTGGTTGTTCTTGGTTTAGGCCTTGCCTATGTTTGGGCGAAAGGGTACCTCGACTGGGTAAAACCTCAACCCAAAATACCCACAATAGAAACCAAAGTGCCTGATCAATTGTACCAACGGGTAAACGAACGGTACAAACGTGGTATCTGATTTCACCACGCGTCTCCTGTTTGTCAGCGTTTGTACCTCAGTTGATTGACCAACTGTCTAAAACTCTTTGCTAGCATGACCTCTTCCTCAACCGATAAAACAGGCGAAGCCAGCGTCATTATGATGCATTCCGAAGACCTCCTGAACTGGTCGCGGGAGAAGTCGATGTGGCCCATGAGCTTTGGCCTTGCGTGCTGCGCCATTGAAATGATGCAGGCTTTTGCCGCCAGTTATGACTTGGAACGATTCGGTATTTTTCCGCGACCTTCCCCGCGTCAGTCCGATATTATGATTGTATCGGGCACGGTAACGTTCAAAATGGCCGACCGCATCCGGCGGCTCTACGAACAGATGGCCGAGCCCCGCTACGTAATTTCGATGGGTTCGTGTTCCAATTGTGGTGGCCCGTACTGGCAGCACGGGTATCATGTGGTGAAGGGCGTCGACCGCATCATTCCGGTAGATGTGTATGTACCCGGATGCCCGCCCCGTCCGGAAGCGTTGATCGACGGGTTCATAAAATTGCAGGAGAAGATCCGAACCGAGCACCCGCTTGCCAAGGATTAAAACCTAAAAAGTGTCAACTTCCGATTGGTTTAACAGCTATCTTGATGCCCAATTGACATCCAGAACCCTGTACGCGAACCTAGACAATCGTGAATTCACTCGTCACTTCCTTTCGGCAAACGCTGCGGTCAGCGCGCTTAGTATGGTTAATTTACGGCATAACGCTGGTGCTTGGACTAGTGGCGGCCCTCCCATTCTTCAACACCCTTAAGGTAGAGGACCAGAATTCACTGGCCTTTCTGAACCTGCTAAACGGCTTCGACTACACCATTTTTTCGGACTTCATGCACCGAAGTGGCCGCGCCATATCGCCACTGGTTAACGTTGGGCGCTGGTTGGGGCTGGTGTATATTTTCCTGAGTGTGTTTTTCGCCGGTGGGATATTACTCCGTTTTTCGCAACCGGCCAACCGATTCAATAGTGGCCTCTTTTGGGAGGGTTGCGCCCATTACGTAAGCCGGTTTCTGCGGCTCTTTGGTGTTACCCTGCTGTTTGTGATCGTTGGCGCGGGAATCTGGCTCGTAATCGGCTCACTGGTTAGCGTGGCCGTCAGCGATTCGTACACAGAACGGGGCCTTTTCTGGATCGGTGCGGTGTTCTTCGCTTTATTTGCCCTTACAGCTACCCTGCTGCTGTGCATTGGCGACTTCGCTAAAGTACTGATGTTCCGGGAAGATGAGCACGGTGCCTTTCGGGCTTTTGGTCAGGCCGGGCGACTCGTACTACGAAATCCGGGCAAAACCGTTGGCCTATACTGGCTCATGATCCTGCTGGGAACCGCCTTGTTTGGGATCTACTTTTTACTCGACGACGCCATTCTCATGAACGGCTGGTTGACGATCTTTGTCATGTTCGTGATTCAGCAAACCCTGATTTTCGCCCGCGTGGGACTTAAAGTGTGGTGGCTGGGAACGGCCTACACCATTTATCAAACGCTTCCTAAGCCAACACCCGTTTTACGACCAGCGCCCATGCCCGATCCTATTACCGAACCCAACGGAGACGCCCCGATGAACCCCATCGAAGCTTAGTGAATTCCCCATTTTGCCAGAATCATTACGGAAAGAACCGTATAGGCAGCCAGCACCAGGTACGATCTAGGGTTTAGGAATTTAGGGAAAAAGGCAACCAGTATGTAGCCCATGAATGGCCAGGGATGCGCCAGATAGCGGTCGAAGAAGGGATGATTTCCCCCAACGAACGTCTGTGATGCGATAAAGAATACCACAAACACGATTGAAAACACCAGACCAGCATCGCTGAAATCCTGCTGCCGGACATACTGTATAAGCTTATCGCCCACAACCACGAGGCTCAGGAGACTCAGGCTGTAAACAGCAAACATACCCAACGAAAGTACTACGCTGCCCCGTGCCGTTAACCAGGCTAAACCGTGTTCGATAGGACCGCTAAACACGTCATTGACGGACGATGCATCGTGGAAAAGATTGATCCTGAATAGCGCCAGCACCAGTGCAAGTCCAAGCGAAATCAACAGTATGGAACGAACTCCTTTCGAACGCCAGTTTACGTTGACCAGCACCGCCGGAGCGGAATAGATACCCACCAACGCCAGGGATGAAACAGGCCGGAAGGCGTTAAAACTGATGCCCGACCGCAGTTTCGACCACTGGTGAAAAGCCGGGGGCGTCATACCGCCCCAGAGTACGATCAACCCAATTAACGGCAGCAGGCTAACGGCGATGGCCAGATACATCAGCACCTTATTGGTCGTTATGCTTTTGATGCCCCCTTGCACAAATGCCTTCCAGTCTGCTACAAACAGCACCACGGCCAGAGCAGGCAGCAGCGGAATGTAGTAGAAACGGGAAATGGTTGTTAGCCCCAGCAACAGGCACCCCAGAAAAAAGGGCAGTAACCGCTGAAGCCGGGAAATCGACAGAAATAATAACCCCGCAAACAAATACAGCATCGACGGGCCTTCTGTCATGACCGTAGAAACGCTCAGGAAAAAGTACGGGAATGCCAGCATAAATAAAGTAACCGCAAGCAGCTTCCGCTGAGAAGCCGTCGAGAGAGTTTTCAGGTGCACATAGGCCCAGACGACCAGAAGGGCCAGAAACCCGCAGGTAATTAACCGAAGACCAACGTAAGTAATGCCGGGACATAACCATATCCAGATGGCAAACCAGATGTGGCTGGATACGCCCGTGGGCGGAACGTGGTTGTATAACGTGGTTGAATTGACGCCTGATTTGGCAAATGGCAGACTCGATTCCAGATGAAAATCTTCGTCCATAACCCCCCACTGAACCAATACAGCGAGTACCGCAGCTACGACCAGATACAGTAGACAGCTAATCAGAAAGTACCGCCGGTAGGTTTTGTTGTTGTCAGCTGCGACATGGCTATTTGGTAAAGCAGGCTGGACAGTTGCTGGTTTCATTAAATAAATGCAAAGTTGAATTGGTCAAAATTAATAGATTAGGCGCTAACGGACACATTAGGATACGCCCGTTATGCGTAATCTGCTCCCAATGGTCAGGATTCGGTCAGAAAAGTCTACTTTTCTGACCTGATAGCAAACACAAATAGCAGGCAGATCGACAGGCGGGATTCAAATGGATTGGATTTCCCTGCACAATCTTCTTTGGCCATTTCGTATACTTGCAGAACTTTTTCGTTTTTATAACTACCTGATTTGCCGCATGGCTATTCCTACTGTCTCTTCTACCCAGAAAACGCCCGAAACCAGTTTATTTGGCTTACCCGTTATTGTAGCAGCCCTGGGTTACTTCGTTGATATTTATGATTTGCTTCTGTTTGGCATTGTTCGTGTACCCAGCCTGAAAGACCTGGGCCTCACCCCCGATCAGATCTCGACGGTAGGGGCCAGTATTCTCAACTGGCAAATGGGCGGCTTGCTGCTTGGCGGCATATTATGGGGGATCATTGGCGACAAGAAGGGGCGACTTTCGGTGTTGTTCGGGAGTATTATCACGTATTCGATTGCCAACATTGCCTGCGGATTCGTCAAATACGTTACGTTCATGGACCCCTCCACCTATTACGCCCTCATGCGCTTTGTGGCGGGTATCGGGCTGGCGGGTGAATTAGGCGCGGGCATTACGCTGGTAAGTGAAGTGTTACCGAAAGAGAAGCGGGCGATTGGCACCTCGCTGGTGGCGGGAATCGGGCTTTTTGGCGCGGTGGTAGCGTATTTCACCGTTAAATTATTCGACTGGCAAACAGCTTTTTTCGTCGGGGGTGGCTTAGGCTTTGGCCTTCTGCTGCTGCGGGTAGGCGTGGTAGAATCGGGCATGTTTAAAGAAGTTAACGATCAGAAGCACGTCAACCGGGGTGACTTTCTATCGTTTTTCACCAACGCCGATCGCTTTAGCCGCTACCTCAAATGCATTGGCATTGGGTTGCCAACCTGGTTTGTAATTGGCATTCTGGCCACGTTCAGTAACGAGTTTGGCAAAGCCTTCGGCATCTCCGAAGAAATTCAGCCGGGGCTCGCCATCATGTGGTGTTACGTGGGCCTGGCCACCGGCGATCTGGCCAGTGGATTTATCAGCCACGCACTCGAATCGCGCAAGAAAGGGGTTGCACTCCTTATGGCAGTTGCGCTGGTCTTCAGCCTGGTGTATCTCTTTACCGGGATCCAGTCCTCTACTGCACTGTATGGACTTTGCCTGGCTATGGGGTTTGGCATTGGCTACTGGGCCATGTTTGTGACCATTGGCGCTGAGCAGTTTGGGACCAACCTACGCGCCACAGCCGCCACCACGGTTCCCAATATGGTACGCGGCCTGGTTATTCCCATGACCTTATCTTATCAGGCACTCAAGCCTTCACTAGCTACTATCAACGCCGGGGCTGTTGTCGGGCTGGTTTGCTTCATAATTGGCTTCTACTCAATCCTGACCATCCCCGAAACCCACGGCAAGGATTTAAATTATCTGGAAGAATAGAGAAAGAGGGAGAACGGAGGAGAAGGAGGAAAGGGAGTGGGGGAAAGGGTTATACCTATCTTTCATCATTTTTCTCCTTCTCCTCCCCCTCGTCCTTTTCCTCCCCCTTTCCTCCTCCCCTATTCCATGCAAGCCATCTCCCCACCCCGTGTTTCATTACGTCCGTTGCTGGCTTTACCGGTCATTGTATCGGCTCTTGGTTTTTTTGTGGATGTGTATGATATGCTGATTTTCAGCATTGTGCGGGTACCGAGTCTGCAATCGCTGGGATTGTCGGAAGCGGACGTTTCGCAGGCGGGTACGTTTATTCTCAATTGCCAGCAGGCGGGACTGGTCGTGGGCGGTTTTCTGTGGGGCGTTCTGGGCGATAAACGGGGACGCATGTCGGTGCTGTTTGGCAGTATCCTGACGTATTCGCTCACGAACATTGCGTGCGGCTTTGTGCAGGACGTGAATACGTACGCCCTGCTGCGTTTTATAGCGGGCGTTGGCCTATCGGGTGAGATTGGGGCGGCTATCGTTCTCGTATCGGAGATTCTACCCAAAGAAATTCGAAGCTACGGCTCGTCGATTGTGGCGGGAATCGGCTACCTCGGCGCGGGCGTGGCCTACCTGACCGTGGAGTATTTCAACTGGCGAACAGCCTTCTGGGTTGGGGGCGGCATGGGTATTGCGTTGCTGCTGCTGCGGGTAAGCGTGTTCGAGTCGGGGGTTTTCAACCGCATGAAAGACCAACACCAGGAAGTTAGCCGGGGAAATTTCCTTCATTTTTTCAGTAGCTGGCGGCAAGCCATCAAGTACCTGCGCTGCGTGTCGGTTGGTATTCCTACCTGGTTCATTGTGGGTATCCTGGCCACGTTTGCCAACGAGTTCGGGCAGGCGTTGGGCATTGCCGAAGTCGTGAAGCCGGGGCGATGCGTCATGATGGTATACGTCGGGCTGGCCGGGGGCGATCTGCTGAGCGGTCCGTTAAGCCATTGGCTGCAATCGCGTTTGAAGGCCATTACAGGTTTGTTGATCTTCAGTGCCCTGTGTAGCGGTGTGTATCTGTTCGGCGGTATTCACACAGCGGGCGGCTTATATACGATCTGTTTGCTGGCAGGCTTCTGCACGGGCTACATAGCTATGTACCTGACGATGGTGGCCGAACTGTACGGCACGAACCTTCGCAATACAGCCACGACCTCAGTACCCAGCGTGGTGCGAGGCACGCTGATTCCGATGACGTTGCTTTTTCAAGCGCTAAAGCCGTCTATGGGAGCTTTACTGGCAGCCGGATTGCTTGGCATCATCGTTTACGGGGTAACATTCTGGTCATTGAGCCGCATGGACGAAACCTTTGGTAAGGACCTCGACTTTGTGGAAGAGCCATGAACCGTTTATCATTTTTCTAAACCGCTGCTCCAGAACGACAGCGCTTGGAGGTGCGCTCCTGCATCATTGGGTTGACAGCTAAAGGTTACCATCTAATCTTATCAACTCAATGAAAACTTCCATCAAATTACTCGTCAGTGCCCTCGTCGTATCATTTATGACCTCCGTTTCATCGCCCGTCCGGGCCGATGATCACAAATCACAGAACAAAGTTTTTGCCGCTGTCATGTTTCCGGCAGCCAAGAATTCCAAACTCTGGCTATGTCTGGAAAAATACAAGTCGGAAAGCAAGATTGACCTGACCCTGGTCAACGAACAGGGCGACATCCTGTTTCATGAAGTCGTAAGCGGGAAGAACAGCAGGCAAACGGCGTATCGTCAGCAATTCGACATGAGTGAACTGAAGGACGGCACTTACACATTCCGTATATCGGCGGGTAGTCAGAAGGAAGAGCGTTCATTTAAGCTCAGTACACCAACCGTAGAAGAAGTACAGCCAGCAAGGATCATCGCAATCAAGTGAAGTGTTTATATACACAAATACACCCAGGGACATCGCTTTAGGCTACGTCCCTGGGTGTATTTGTGTATATATGACATGATTCTGCAAAAATCTGCAAATGATTTTAAGAGAGTGTAAGCCTATTTGGAGAAATAATTGCTTTTTTACAGGCTAATTCCAAAACTCATTCTAGAATTGAAGCAATGAATCAGCTTAACCAAATAGACTACATTATTTTCTTTCTGTATTTCATTGGCGTTTCGTCTTACGGCTACTGGATTTACAAGCGGAAACAAACAACCAGCCTCGATACAAAAGATTTTTTCCTGGCCGAAGGGTCGTTAACCTGGTGGGCTATCGGTGCCTCCATGATTGCCTCCAATATCTCGGCTGAGCAGTTTATCGGCATGTCGGGAAATGGGTTCACCTTTGGCGTTGCCGTAGCCGTGTACGAGTGGTTCGCAGCCCTCGCCCTGATTATTGTGGCCGTCTGGTTTATGCCTATCTACCTCAAAAACCACATCTACACCATGCCGCAGTTTCTAAAAACGCGGTATAACGAAACGGTGAGTTTGATCATGGCCATTTTCTGGCTGTTCCTGTACGTATTTGTCAACCTCACGTCTATTCTCTTTCTGGGCGCGCTGGCGATCAGCACCCTCGTTGGAGCGGACTCGTTCCACCCGATTGTGATTGGCCTTAGTGTTTTTGCCATCGTCATTACGCTGGGCGGTATGAAAGTAATTGGCTACACCGATGTAATTCAGGTAGCCGTTCTTATCATCGGTGGTCTGGTAACGTCGTACATTGCCCTGACGCTGGTAAGCCAGAAATTCGGTCTGGGTAACGACGTTCTGGCTGGTTTTTCGGCCATGATGACCGATGCGGATGATCACTTCCACATGATTTTCGAAAAGCCCGGTCCGAACACCTCACAGGTCGACATCAACAAATACCTGACCTTACCCGGTCTGGCTATGTATTTTGCCGGTATCTGGATCGTGAACCTGAACTATTGGGGCTGTAACCAGTACATTACCCAGCGTGCCCTGGGTGCCGATTTGAAAACGGCCCGTACCGGTATCCTCTTTGCCGCCCTGCTGAAGATTTTCATGCCGCTTATTGTTATGCTGCCCGGTATTGCGGCTTACGTACTTTACAAAAACGGCAGTCTGCAAAACGAAATGGCACCGGGTGGTAAACTCCTCGCCGACAATGCCTATTCAGCCATTCTGTCCTTCCTGCCCAATGGTCTCAAAGGTCTCTCCATGGCCGCGTTGACAGCCGCTATTGTCGCTTCGCTGGCCGGTAAAGCCAACTCGATCTCGACTATTTTCACGCTCGATATCTACCAGAAATACATCAAGAAAGACGCTTCCCAGAAGCAGTTGGTATGGGTGGGCCGGATCACTATTTTTGCCGCTATGCTGCTGTCGATCGGCCTGACGTGGCAGGATGCCCTGGGCATTGGTCGTGAAGGTGGATTTACGTTCATTCAGAAATACACCGGCTACCTGAGCCCGGCTATTTTCGCGGTGTTCATTCTTGGTTTCTTCTGGAAGCGGACAACGGGAACTGCTGCCGTAGCCGGTATTCTGGGCGGTTTTGGCCTGGCCGTGTTGTTCAATAACTTTGCCCCTGCGCTGTTTGGCAACGAAACGATTCTGTACACGGCTTATCCCAACGGAAACGGTGGGTATGAAATCCCCTTCCTGATCTGTATGGGCTGGGCGTTTGTGTTTACGGTCCTGATGATGGTAGCCATTAGCCTTGTCGGCCCGGCGATCAACCCGAAAGCATTTGCCATCGACTCAAGCATGTTCAAGCTGACACCAACGGCAACGGCTCTGGCGGCTATTATTGTCCTGCTGATCACGGTGCTGTACGTTCGGCTCTGGTAGACCTGGTTTTAGAACACAGATTATACGGATGGAACGGATTTTTACGGATAGAGCCACTTTAAGCTCTGCCGTAATCCGTTCCATCCTCTTTTTTAGCCCGTTTGTCCGTCACATATGCAACCACTTTCTCCCAACTCACCCTCCCTCCGTCCTTTGTTTGCCCTGCCGGTTATTGTGGCTGCGCTGGGGTACTTTGTGGATGTCTATGACCTGCTGCTGTTCAACATCGTGCGGGTGCCCAGCCTGAAAGAACTGGGACTTTCCGAAGCGGATATCTCACTCATCGGCGGTAAAATCCTGAATTTTCAGCAGGCCGGTCTGCTTCTGGGCGGGATTCTCTGGGGGATTCTAGGCGATAAACGCGGTCGACTTTCGGTGTTGTTCGGGAGCATTATTACGTATTCGCTGGCGAATCTGGCCTGCGGATTTGTCCACGACCCACAACTCTATGCGTGGCTTCGGTTCATTGCCGGGCTTGGTCTGGCCGGTGAGCTTGGCGCGGGTATTACGCTGGTAAGCGAGATTTTACCGCCCAACCTGCGCGGATACGGCTCATCGCTGGTGGCCAGCGTTGGGTTGCTGGGTGCCGTTGTGGCGTATTTTACGGTTACGCTTTTCGACTGGCGCACGACCTATTTCATTGGCGGCAGTCTGGGGCTGGGCCTGCTGGTGCTCCGGGTGAGTGTGCTCGAATCGGGCATGTTCAAACGCGTGCAGGGAACCAACGTGAGCCGGGGGAATTTTCTGGCTTTGTTTAACGGGAGATCGAAGATTTTACGGTACCTCCGCTGTATGGGCATCGCCCTCCCAACCTATCTGGTCATTGGCATTCTGGCCACCTTCGGGAATGAATTTGGAAAAGCCATTGGCCTGGCAGACCCCATTCAGCCCGGCCGATGCGTGATGTTTACCTACGTGGGCACCGTTCTGGGCGATTTGGCAAGTGGTATTCTGAGCCAGTACCTACGGTCGCGCCGGAAAGCGATTGGTTTGATGATGAGCCTGACGTTTGTTTTCGTCATCATCTACCTCTTTGGTTGCATCAACTCGACCGGGGCTTTTTATGGTTTGTGTCTGGCAATGGGCTTTGGCATCGGCTACATTGCCATGTTCCTGACCATCACAGCGGAAAGCTTCGGTACTAATCTCCGGGCCACGGCTACCACATCAGTAGCCAACAACGTACGGGCTACTACCCTGATCAGCATTCCCGCTTTTCAGGCCATGAAACCCTCGCTAGGTGTTCTGGAAGCCGCAGCCATCGTCGCTTTTGTCTGTTTCGCCCTGGGCTACTGGTCACTGGCAACGATGGAGGAAACGTACGGTAAGGAGCTGGATTATACAGAGTAAGTAACATCAAGCCTAAAGCAGACAAACCTAAAATCCGTTTAACTTTAAGTGTCATACAGTTAGCTTATACGATTGCAGTAAATATAACTTTTCCCTCAGGGCGTATTATGTAACTGTACATTGCATCTAAGTTCAATACCTTTATACAATTCCTAGTTATACAACAATCCATGAAAAAGTGCTACAGATAAACTATTTACAGCGGAGAACAAACTTGTACTTTGCTTTGAAATCTGTTACCTATACAACCCTTGATAGGGACTTGGAATCTTATCAAGGTACGTATCGATTTACTCAACTAACCTTTATGAAATACGCTACTTTATTTCTACTGTTGGGACTCAGCTTTATCGCTTGTGATCAAAAGCAAGTCGATCCTGCTCAAAGGCCTTTAATCGGTACCTATGGGGTAACCCATTTGAAACAGTACCAAGATGGCAAACTTGTATTCGAGGGCGCTTTACCAGCGATATTGGGCGATTCAATGACGATAAAACATGGCCTTAGCATTGAGTTGGCGACCTTAAAATCATCAACCACCGATGCTTTTATTAGCTATCACATGATCCAAAGCCAAAGTAACGCTGATTCGACACGCACTACTTCAAAAAGTTACGGCCGACCAATTGCCCAAAATCAAATCACGATAAAGGCCGCTCAAAGCCCCGGTATGTTTGCTTTCTACAAAAACAACTCAGACTTGATTGGTAATAGTGATGGCGATCAATTAGCCTTCGATTTTGCGGAACCAGATTCATTAGGTCATATTGTTCGCTATGTATATGAGGCAAAGAAAACGTCAGCGACTCCAAATAGATATTAATTGGACAAATACAAAAGTGCTAATAAAGACTCAGGAGCTTTTATTAGCACTTTTTCATGGACTCTTGTATAACTAACTTTATGTAAAGAGATTATAATTGTTTCCCAGAGTAGGCATCAAAATACTATTCTATCAAAAATTATAAATACAACACCTTTATTGAACTACCTTCAAAGCGCAGGGAATTACAGTATCATCAGATAAGTCGGAATAGACGAAAAGTGTCATATTATGAAAGCGATTGTGGTATTGGCCGTTACCTGCTGTGTATTTTTCTCAACATCCTCCCGCTCTGGGTATGGCATAAATTACGTTACCCGAAACAGCTAAGTTGAAGACCTTATCATCAATAGAAGGAAGTAACAGTTTCCATGTTTTACCCTTGTCAGATGATCTAAAAATGCCGGTAGGATGACCACAAAAAAAGTATCCGCCAACCTCAATAATTGAGGCAATGGAGAGGCTTGCCGGAAGGTCAGCATCAATAGGCTGCCAGCTTTTACCGTCGTCATACGATGTTCGCACTCGTCTGGTTTCCGACTGTGTATTGTAGGTGATAGCCGCGAACCCACCCTTGATGCGTTCGACAGCGATGCCAACACCGCCCTCACTAAGTACACAATCCCAGTTTTCACCATCATCGGTCGACCGGATTATTCCCTTCTGGCTGGTTGCCATGAGTACACCGTTTGACTCGACCATTTTTATTACCCAGCCTCCAGAATGGACGCGTTTCCAGGTTTTTCCACTGTCAGTAGATTTAAGCAAGCCCTTGTCGGAGCCGATGAAAACGGTGCCCCCGACCGTTTCAAAAACGGTTCGTACCTGTCTCTCCTGAACATTCGTGTACATAGGCGACCATACACTCGTTCCGTTTATTTTTTGTAGAAATTGGCCATCGTAGTAATTGTAGGCAACGATCCCGGTCTTGCCAGGGGCAATACTACTATGCTGGTCAGGGAAACTCTCCTTCTCCCAAAATGGAGCGGTGGAATTTGGGTTACTGTGATATAACCCATTTCCAGCCTGTAAGTAAAGTCCTTTAGTAGTCGCAAAGAAACCATCGCCCTGCGAACCTTCAGGTAGCCCTTTACTTATGTCCTGCCAGGTTTGTCCACCATCCGTAGATTTGAAAACAAGGTTTACAAGCCCCGATTTATGGCTCGTTAGTTTTTGCGGACGATCCGTGATTGGCGATGAAGCAAGCAATTTTACTGCTTCATTGCAGACAAAGGGAATTTGAAAAAGAAGCAAAAATGCCAGGCTAACGATTTTCATACTTATAATTGGTTTGGTGAAGCCCTGTTATAAAGACATTGGAATTCATAGTTCATCACTTTTTTACCAGGGGATTTCAACCGCAGCCGCAGACGGTCGCAACGGCACCGTAAATCTAACGGCCTTTGTGCTGAGCTTTGGTTAACCGCTTGTAAAAGAATGTCAACGAAACGTAAAAGCTGCTTTTACTAACCATCCCCCCCTCACTGCCCTTTCCTTTTCCTGGAATTTACCGGTGCATGAAGGGCATGAACGACCAGCGGACCGTTGTTGACGGCCGTAATGATCCGTTCCGGATTATGCAGTTTGTAGGAACGGCGAGCGTCGCCGGTTACGGTAAAACCGGTCTGGGTAGCCGGTAGCCCAACAAACCGCCCTCTTCCATCGCCTTTGAGCAGCAAACCACGGGACGCATCCTGCCGCCCCATATTGGCTTCGTTCGCGAAGAAGTTGCCCGTTGCCAGCGCATCGAGCTTGCCGTCTTCATCAAAATCATCGACAACGAACCCAAAAACAGGAGCCTCCTGGGCAGCCATTGGCAGGGGTTTTAAGCGAAACTTTCCTTTGCCAAGGTTCTCCGCATAACAGCTCCGTAGTTCGCTGACGTACGCGCGATACACCCCGTCGAGGTCTTTCTCGGAAAACAGTGCATCGAAATCGGCTTCGGCATAATCGGCGTAGTGCAGAAATTTACGCCGAAACTGGATAACCTGCTGATTCAGGGCATCGCGGGGTAGGGCCGGATAACGCGTTCCATTGATGAAATAGCCCATGATGGGGTCAAATTGCCCGTCGTCGTTGAAATCTTTCCCGTACATCAGGATCGGCTCGCTGGCCGACGCCCGGTAAAGGGTGTTCAATCCTTCGTTACCCAATAATAAGTCAGCGTCGCCATCGCCGTCGAAATCACCACTGGCCACACAGTTCCACCAGCCGGTGGGGTTCGTGGCCAGGGTAGAATCCTCAGATTTTACTTTTCGAAAGACTCCTTTCTGATTCTCCAGTACCGTAAGCGGCATCCACTCGCCCACTGCCACCAGATCCGTATCCTGATCGCCGTCAATATCCACGGGCAATACGTCGCACACCAGTCCGAGACTGGCCAGATCGGGCGCGGCCTGAGCCGTGACGTTTGTAAAATGTGTTGGTTTCCCCGGAACCTGGTCGTTGCGTAACAGGTAGCTATGGGCGGGCAGCGGGTATTTTTGCGGCAGTTGACGCCCGGCAATCAACACGTCCAGATCACCGTCCCGGTCATAATCGAGGGCGCGAACCGACTGGCTGCTGACCGTAATCGACGGCAAACCGGAAACGGGCGCGAAATGCCCCCGACCATCGTTCTGGTAAAGCACCGGCTGAAACGCTTCGGTTGCCGTAAGCGGGCGTTCGTTGCCTCCGCCCACCACCAGCAAATCGTTATCCTGGTCGTTATCGGCGTCGAAGAGCAGAATCGCGCCTACCTCCATGGGCGTATTGGGCATCCAGTCGGCTCGTTTGAACTGCCCATCGGCCTGCCCGAAAAACAAGGCTCCCGGACTGCCCCGGTACGAAGCGCCCACGGCAATGTCGTCGATGGCGTCGCCGTTGAGATCACCAACGGCGACCGCTACCCCAGCCCGCGACAACATCTTATGCAGGGCGGGGGTTGTTTTAAAATCGACAAAGTCCGACTCCTGATGCACATAGTCAAGGTTCGTTAATGATTTCGAGAAAAGGAAATTTGACGATGTATTGACGGGTTTAATCGCTGGTTTCGCATCTCTGTACTGAAGGGTAAGCCGCTGATTGGCCCGCACGTTATAGCGAATTTCGGTCCGTCCACCGGGCCATACTACACGTACCGAGTCGGCGACGGGCTCGCTACCCAGCCCAACGACCAGCCGGGTTTCTACCGACGATAAATACCCGCGTACCGGATACTGTTCCAGCACCTGCTGCTCCCCGCCCGCCCAGACGGTAACCGTAGTGCCAATGCCGACCCGGTTGGTACCCGGCCCAACGAACGCCATTGACAAAAACCCACTTTTCAAGGTTTCGCGGCTTTTATTGCGAAAAAGAGACGCTTTCTCATCAATGTTGTTGACAATCAAATCCAGGTCGCCGTCGCCGTCGAGGTCAGCATAAGCGGCCCCGTTGGCGTAAGATAATTCATCCAGCCCCCAGGCCGACGATACATCCTCGAATGTCAGATCATTGTGGTTTCGGTAGGCGTAGTTACGGAGTTTGATTTCCGGCACTTTTTCCAGCAGTTTATCCCGTTGCTGCTGGCGGGCGGCATCGGTACCGAAACTACCGAACTCCTCTGTGAAGCTGATAAAATCGCGGTCGGTGACGTTTTTGCGGTAGCCATTGGTCACGAATACGTCTTTATGACCGTCCAGATCGAGATCGGCCAGGAGTGTGGACCAGCTCCAGTCGGTTTGGGCTATTCCGGCGAGTAAGCCGACCTCACTAAAAACAGGTTTCCCCCGGTCGTTTCCTGCGTTGAGTTGTAGGGTATTCCGCATGTATTGAAGTTGATAGCCGTACTGCGGAGTTTGGCTCAATTCCTTTTTGTCGTAATCCTGCGCACTGAGCATCTGTTTCTGACGGGCATTTTCTTTCGGCAGCATGTCCAGCTGCATAAGGTCGATCCGACCGTCGTTGTTGATATCGGCCGCATCGATGCCCATGCCATACATACTCGTATGGGCCAGCGAGGCACGGGTACTATTCCGAAACACGCCCAGGCTATCGGGATTGGCCCCGCCGTTGAGGTAGAAAATATCACTGCTGATAAAATCATTGGAACAATACACGTCCGGATAGCCATCCTGGTTCAAGTCCGACACGGCCACCCCAAGTCCAAGCCCTTCGAACCGGATACCGGCCGCTTTGGATACATCGCGGAAAACGGGTCGACCCGTTGGACCCACACCCTCGTTGCGAAACAAACGGTCGGTGGAGGGGTAGGTTCCGTCGTTGATAGCGGGGCGCAGGTAGTTCGGATTCTGCACATCCGGGGCCGTATTGAGCAGAAAGGCGTCGAGATCACCGTCCAGATCGTAATCGAAAAAAGACGCCTGGGTCGTATAGCCATCATAATCGAGGCCATAAGCCGCAGCTTCTTCGCGAAAGGTTGGTGAGGTAGTTTTTTGGTTGATGAACAGCAAGTTCCGGCTTTGGCGCATGGTTCGGTGGGCCGCTACACTCACGTATATATCGTCCCAGCCATCCTGATTGATATCCAAGACCGATACACCCGTACACCAGCGGTCTGTGCGTACCCCGGCCGCATCGGTCAGGTCGGCGAACCGGAAACCGGATTGTTCCGTCGTCTGGTTAATGTACAGACGGCTACTTTCCTGATTGCCCGTAAAGAACAGGTCGGGTTTACCATCGTGGTTGAAGTCGCCCACGCCCACCCCTCCCCCATTGTAGAAGTTTGTAAACGTAAAGGCATTCAGGGAGTCGTTGGGGGTCAGGTTGTTGGTAAACGCTATACCCGACTGACCGGCGTCTATTTTCTCAAATAAACGGTCTGCTTTGGGTTGGCAACTTAGCAGACCGAAGTTCAACAAGAATACCCCAAAAACTAAAAAAATACGCATGAATCACTAGTTGAATACGAACAAAACTCCCTTCCCGGATTAGTTTGGGAAGGGAGTTTTGAGGGTTTACTACTTGGTTTTGGGTTAATAGTTATTGATTGATCGATAGGCTGGCAACAACTAACTCAATAACCAATAACTCAGTAACCAATCACCAATAACTCAATAACCTAATAGCCGGGATTTTGATCTTTGGGATCGATAGCCGGGCTGTTGTCGATTTCGGCTTGCGGAATGGGCAGCAGTTCATGCTTGTTCGCAATGAAATACGAAAGCGGCTCGGACTTCTGCTTCTTGTTTTTCCGCCAGCGGACAATATCGAAGTTACGAACCTGTTCAGCCGCGAGTTCGACCATACGCTCGTGTACCACGGCGTCGAATACCTCACTCTGGTTACGGCAGGGGTAGTTTTTGGTCGGATAAGGCGGCATATCCACCGATTTACGCGCTCGTATCTGGTTCATCAGGGCTATAGCAGCCGCCTGATTTCCGGTCTCGTTTTCACATTCGGCCAGCATCAGCAGTACATCGGCATAACGCATAACCCGCATGTTGATACCACTTTGGGCGTAGCCATTGTCTATTTTGTAAAGCACGGAGTATTTACGCCAGCTTACTTTTAGCGTTTTCCCATCCACTATCGATGCGTTACCCTGTACACGGTCGGCGGTGAGGACACTGAGTCCATTGTTGAATTTGTCACCTTCACTATAGTACGAATACACGTAGCGGGGGTCGTTCTTAGTGTCTCCTGCCGAAATCCGCTCGTAGGAATTCAGAATTTTGTTGGACGGAATCACGTTCCGCCAGCCGATAGCCGAGTACTCCTGCGTCCGGACGGTCTCTTCCTGAACGGCCGACCCATCGCTGTCGCCACCCCAGTTGTAAGCGCCACCCGATTGGGCATAAACCACTTCAAAGATAGATTCCTGATTAAACTCGCCCTCCTCGTTCGTAAGGTCGGTGTACTCATCGACGATTTTGTACAGCCCTGAATTCACAACTTTCTGTAATTCTGTCTTTGCACTGGCGTAGTCGCCCAACTGAAGGTAGGTGCGAGCCAGTAGCGTTTGTGCTGCCGCTTTGGTGGCCCGGCCCTGATTCCGGGCATCGTAGGTAGCAGGCAGGCCGGCCTCAGCCGTTTTCAGATCGGCAATAACAAAGTCGTACACCTGCCGCTGGGTTGAGCGGGGCAACGAGCCATCAACCGATTTAGCAAATTCCTTGTAAAGGGGCACGCCACCGAAAAACGTTGCAAGTTCGTAATATCCCCACGCCCGAAGGAACCGTGCTTCTCCCAACAGACGGTCGCGTACGGCCGGGGTGATGTCTTTGACAGCCGCTCCCTTTTCAATGACCACATTGGCCCGGTGAATGGTCCGATACCAGCCCCGCCATATGCTGCCAACCAGCCCGTTTCCGGTGTCATGTACGCCAATGAGCATCTGGTTACGGGGTGTTTCGAGTTGCCCGCCCCCGGAGGCCATCTCGTCGCTTCGCAGATCGTGGGTAAAAAACCATTCTCTGGAAACCAAGCTGTTCGATTGCACCAGGGCATAAATCGAGTTGACCCCCGCCGTTAATTCGTCGGCATTGTTAAAATAGGTTTCGAAGGTTACGCCATTGGGGTTCAATTTATTGAGATCATCTTCGCTACAACTGATGGTTAAGCCAAGTAGCGCGATGCCAAATAGGATTGTCTTTTTCATGATAACACGTCGCTAAAAGATGAACTGATTCATTAAAAGCCCAGGTTAACGCCAACCATGATCGTACGTGCCTGTGGGTACTGTACGTAGTCGATGCCGTTGTTGAGCAGGTTGTAGTTCTTCGACGACACCTCGGGGTCGTAGCCGGTGTATTTGGTGAAGGTCAGCAGGTTCTGGCTCGACACGTACACCCGCGTTTTACTGAGCACATTGCCCGTCAGTTTACCAATAACCGAGGCCGGAATGGTATAGCCGATGCTCATGTTTTTCAGGCGCAGGTACGAGCCATCTTCGAGGAAGCGGTCGGACGTCCGGGAGTTCTGATTCGGGTCGCCACTGATTGAGCGGGGCACGTCGGTATTGGTGTTCTGGGGTGTCCAGGCGTTCAGCACATCGGCGGTGGCGTTGAACAACCGAAGCTGGCCCTGCCCGATCACTTTCGTTCCGTTATAGACTTTATTACCCTGCACGCCCTGGAAGAACACGGTGAAATCGAAGTTTTTGTACGTACCGGTCCAGTTCAGGCCATAACTGAATTTAGGTATGAAGCTACCGAGATACTGGCGGTCATTGGCGTCGATCCTCCCGTCGCCATTCAAATCGCGGAACCGGATATCGCCCGGTGCCGTCTTGTCATTCTGGTAAAACGTACTGGCGTTGCCGTCAATCGAATTGTACCGGTCAAGCTCGCCCTGGCTCTGGAAAATACCATCGACTACCCAGCCGTAAAAAGACTGAATTGGCTGTCCAACTTCGGTACGGGTAATGTCGAAGCCACCGAAGTCGGCGTTTGAGCCGGAATTGATGGTTGCGTTCGGGGTAGCCAGACTCAGCACTTTGTTGCGCGTGATGTCAAACGTACCGGTCAGGTTCCAGTTGAAATTTTTGCTGGAGTAGTTGTAGCCCGCCGTCAATTCGAATCCCTGGTTACGCATGCTGCCTACGTTGGCCAGTGGGTTGACCGAGTACCCCTGCGATTCGGGCAATGGTACGCGCAGCAGAAGGCCCTCAGTCTGGCGGCTGTACACCTCGGCGCTCAGATTGATCTTGTTGTTGAACAGCGACGCATCGACACCAACATTACTCATGGTGGTTACCTCCCAGCTCAGGTCGCTGTTGCCCAACTGGTTGAAAAACGAACCTAGCTGAGTCTGGTTACCGAATGGGTAAATGGTGTTGTTGGCCTGAATGAGTGGTTGCCAGTCATAATCACCAATGGCATTGTACCCGGTTTGGCCGTAGCTTCCGCGCAGTTTCAATTCCGAAAAGGCCGAAACGCCCTTCATGAATTTCTCCTCACTAATGCGCCAGCCTGCAGAAACAGCCGGGAACGTACCCCATTTCCGACCCGGAGCAAATTTCGACGAGCCATCCCGCCGAATGGATGCGCCCAGGAGGTACCTGCCCGCATATTCGTAATTCAGGCGACCCACATACGAAATCAGGAGGTTTTCATTCAGCGTACTAGAGCCGTTGGGGTTCGATACGCCCTGAATCACCTGGATGTTATTGTCGGGGCGCTGGCCGCTGGCACTAATGGACCGCGACATGCTGCGTTGCTGCTCGGCGACACCGGTCAGGTTGACGAAGTGCTTGCCATAGGTTTTCTCGAAAGTGAGCTGATTGGTCATCACTGAGGAGAAGAACTCGCTGCGGTTTTCGTTGACGTTGGCAATTACCCGGCTGCGGTTGCCGTCGTTGTAGATCGGCAGAAACCCATTGAACCGCGCATTGGCGTAATCGGCCCCGAAGGTGAATCGATACCGAAGGAAGTCCGTAAACTTAACCTCGGCGAAGATCGATCCCAGCAGTTTAAAGCCCCGGTCTGTCTGAAACTGTTGTTCCTGCTCGGCTACCCGTAGGGGGTTTTCGGGGTCGGTGGCATCAAGCCCCTGCGCCGTTGTGCTGAACCCGCCAATCTTTGTTGGATCACGCACGGGCCAGTAGGGCGTCATCCGCATGATATTCATCAGCAGACTACGCCCGCCACCGTCGCGCTCCAGCCGCCGGAAGTCCGTAGACGCCAGCATCGTTTGTCCAATGGTCAGGTATTTACTGACTTTATGATCCGAGTTGATCCGGAAACTCTGCCGATCGTAGTTGGTGAAAGGCAGAATTCCATCCTGTTTAAAATAACCCAGTGAGGTATAGAACCGGGAAGTAGCATTCCCCCCCGACAGGGAAATCTGGTGATCCATAATGGGTGCCGCACGGAACATAACATCCTGCCAGTCGGTATCGGTCTGGGCAAATGTCTGCGTAGCGCCATCGTAAATGGGTACGTTCATGTTAGCGAAACGACCCGGTACAGGTTGCCCGGCCGCTGTCAATAACGATGTGCCATAGTTAATGTACTCCTGGCTATTGAGCAGGTCCAGTTTGCGCCAGGCCGATTGCGAACCGTAGTACGAGTCGACGTTAATGGTGAGCTTGCCATTGGTAGCCCCTTTCTTGGTGGTAATCAGGATAACCCCATTGGCGGCCCGTGACCCATAAATAGCGGCCGCGCTGGCGTCTTTCAGCACTTCCAGCGATTCGATATCCTTGGGGTCGATATTGTTCAGCCCACCCGCCGGTATCCCGTCGATCACATAGAGCGGATTCGGGTTCAGGCTAATAGAGCCCACGCCCCGCACCCGCACCACGGGTTCGCTGCCGGGGCTGCTGTTGTTGGTGACCGAAACACCCGGCACGCGCCCCTGCAAGGCCTGCACGGGACTGATGACCGGAAGCGCCCGCAGGTCTTTCGGCGAAACGGACGAAACGGCTCCCGTCAGCGAGGACTTTTTCTGGGTACCGTAGCCCACCACGATCACTTCATTGAGCGCCAGGGGGTCGGTGTTCATTTTTACGTCAATTACCGACCGGTTGCCCACCGCTACTTCCTGTTTCGTATAACCAATAAAGCTAAAAACGAGGGTTGCCTGCCGCCCGGCAGCAATGGAGTACTTACCATTTTTGTCGGTGGTGGCTCCTCGCACTGTTCCTTTTTCTACCACGTTCACGCCGGGAAGCGGTTCCCCGGCCTCGTTGGTAACTGTGCCCGATACTTGCTGGGCAAGGGATGGTGTGGCGATGGCAAAAAGCCAAACGACCATTAAGGTTCGAAAAGCATTCAGCAGTTTACTGCTTTTGGGTTGTAAACGTTTCTTGTATTGCATAGTGATAGTAATTGATTTAACACTCAACAAAATTCACTAAGTATAAACAGCAGGAAGAAAAGCAATTAAAACGTAACCTAAACAACTATACTATTCCGTTTTAGCGACACTAAGATCAGACAAGGCTAGCTGTTTTACGAGACGTTTTTTTACAAACTTTATCAACTTATTGGTTCATTCAATGAGTCCATAGTGGAAAGAGCATTTAGTGTCATATTTATGTATTTAATGGTTAAAATGATATTTACCGTAGCAAAAAAAGTACAATGGACTGAATAGTGCAAATAAATCAGCGTTATGTTTGGTTTAAAATTTCCTTGTACAGTCTATTCCTTTTATACCCTATTAAGTTAGACGAGCCCTCTAGTCAACTATAGAAGAAATATGACTACTTGTGGTAATTGAGATTCTGGCCTGGATTCGTTTAAATTGATGCGGGAATCGAGGTGGTACAAGAGGCTCAAAAACGATATTGTAAGATATGCTTTTAGAGTATATATACTCATACATTATGATTCTTAAATTACGATTTTTTTATTTATGTATGATATAGTAAATGTCAATAGACAACGTACGTGTTGTAAATAACTGCTCACTTATAAAAGGCCAAATGGCTGGCGTGCATTAGACCCGCCTGAGTCGCTTACGGTAATAATGCATTGGCAAAGTGCTTTCTGAAAGAAATCGGTTTATTTTTCGAAACACGATCCATTACAACAGTGCGTGGTTTTACAAAACATTGATTTAACCCTACCCTTTTCCAGGGCAATCCTGTATGAAGGCTGCCCAGTACCGACGATGAACAAGTACTTTCTTATCCTGGCTCTGGTCTTTCTGACGAGTTCATTCACCCATAAAGAGATTTCCTGGGTAGCCATTGGCGATTCGATCACCTATTTAAACGAGCATCTGGACGAAACGGGCAACCGGATCACTAAAGGTTACATGACCCGTGTGAAAGAGCAGTTGCCCTACATACAGTATACGAACCAGGGGCATAATGGGTGGACAGCGGGCCGGATTGCGTCTTCGATCGAAACACTGGGCTTGGTCAAAGCCGATCTCTATTCGGTCTTTTTGGGCACGAATGACTGGTGGGCCGGCCGACCTTTGGGCACCCTGGCCGATTATGAGCGCAACACTGGCAATGCTACGGTATATGGCTCCTTTCGAATCATTATCAACAAACTCCGCACACTCAACCCACAGGCTCCGATCATCCTGATTACCCCCATGCAGCGGGTGGACTTTGTCTACCTGACCAATTTCAAGAACAACGCGTACGGCTCGTACAAACCCAAAAACGGTCAACTACTTGAGTCGTTTGCCAATGCCATTGATTCCATTGGTCGCTACGAACACCTCCCCGTTGTTGATCTTTACCACATGCGCGGTTTAGACGCGAAGAAACTAGTTAAATACAAACGACTGAAAGACCCAAAAACAGGTGTGTACACTAATTACCCCTATCCGAAATTCATCGACGTACCATTTAACCCGGAAACCGACGAGTATCCGTATCCGATGGAGGCTATTGACAAAACGTACGATGGTCTTCACCCATCCGATGCGGGCTATTCTCTAATTAGCCATAAGCTGGTTAAGATCATTAAACAATATCGTTAGCCATACCCCTATTTTTTACCACAACCCAACTTCATGAACAGACGGAGCTTTATTAAGAACAGTTCGGCGGTTACCCTATCTGCCAGTACACTTACCGTAGCGGCCTGCTCGTCGCCTAAACAGACAGCAAAGGAGAATGACACCGCAGCGTTTACCGACGATTTTGACCTGAATGAAGCAACGATCACCGAACTTCAGCAAAAAATGGAGTCGGGCCAGTACTCGTCGGCGGCCATTACCCAGCTCTACCTGGACCGTATTCAGGCTATTGATAAGCAAGGGCCGGGCCTCAATTCCGTTATCGAACTAAACCCCGACGCCCTATCGATCGCCAACACTATGGATCAGGAGCGGAAAGCGGGCAAACTACGGGGGCCGCTTCATGGTATTCCGATCCTACTAAAAGATAATATCGACACCGGCGACCAGATGATGACAACTGCCGGTGCTCTGGCGCTGGAGGGCCATAAAGCGGCAAAAGATGCCTTTGTCGCCAAAAAGCTGCGCGACGCCGGGGCGGTTATTCTTGGTAAAACAAACCTCAGTGAATGGGCTAACTTTCGCTCGACCCGGTCGAGCAGCGGCTGGAGCAGCCGGGGTGGGCAAACCCGCAACCCCTTTGTGCTGGACCGCAGTCCTTGCGGCTCCAGCTCGGGTTCAGGCGCGGCCGTATCGGCTAATTTATGCGCCGTGGCCGTAGGTACCGAAACGGATGGTTCCGTTATTGCTCCTGCCTCGTTTTGTGGCGTTGTCGGGATTAAGCCAACCGTAGGGCTGGTGAGCCGCAGCGGTATCATTCCCATCTCGAAGACGCAGGACACCGCCGGACCCATGACCCGCACGGTAACGGATGCCGCCATTTTGCTGGGTATCATGGCTGGTATTGATCCAACCGATGCCGTTACGGCCGAAAGCCAGGGCAAAGCTATAACCGATTACACCCCCTTTTTAAAGGACGATGGTTTGTCGGGTAAACGCATTGGGGTAGAAAAATCGTTTCTGAAGGGTCACGAAGGTGTTGTTGGCCTGTTCAGGCAAGCGATTGACGTATTGAAAAGGCAGGGAGCAGTTATTGTTGAGGTTGAGCTTCTCAACCAGCTCAATCCCATTGGTGGAGCGGAGTTTACGGTACTTCAATACGAATTTAAGGATGGCGTAAACCAGTACCTGGCATCGGCCAATGCAGGCGTTAAATCGCTGGCGGAGGTGATCGCCTTTAATCGAAAAAATGAGGCTAAAGCCATGCCTTTCTTCAAGCAGGAGACGCTCGAAAGCAGTGAGGCCAAAGGCGCATTGACCAGTAAGGAATACACGGATGCGCTGGCCAAGACCCGAACATCCCGCCAGTTGATCGACAAATTAATGACCTCCGCTAAACTGGATGCTATCTGCGGCACCAGCATAGGCTTTGCAGGCTGTATCGACCTGATAAACGGGGACTATGACACGGGCTTTTATTTCTGTCCACCGGCAGCTATGGCAGGGTATCCACATATTACCGTCCCAATGGGTATGGTACATGGTTTACCGGTTGGTCTTTCGTTCATTGCCAGTGCCTATCAGGAAGGGGCACTGCTAACCATAGGCTACGCCTATGAACAGGCTTCGAAGAAACGCATACGCCCACCCTTCACGAAGTCATTGGTTCCGGCTTGATTGCGATCAATAACGAACAAGGGGCAAGAGCCTGCTCACTACCGCTAAACGCCTGATAAACGCGCTTTAGAACTCGTCCATGCTGTTTCCGGTCGTCACGACGTATTAGCATAGCATGGACGAGTTTATGTCTCAATTACACTAACGCAGCCGCAGCCCTCTGCGTTATAGCGTCCTACCCCCGCCAGTACGGCCAGTTCCAGCAGTTCGGGTGGCCCCTCCAATTCAAACATAAAGTCATAGTACCCACGTAACTGAGTCTGCGCCCGCGAGCCTTCTTTTATGGTGAGTAACCTTGACTTAGGCTGTGTTGTCCTGTCTTTGCTGACAGCCTTTCCGTCTGGATTGGGCAACAATCGATAACTCAGCACTCCGTCAGGCGGGTTATGGCCAGGTAGTACGGTTACCGGTTTGTTTACCTGAGTACTACCGTATTTTGCCCACAAATTAGCGACAAGCAATGGCCCGAACTGTTCATGGGCGGGATGTAAATACTGATCCATACCACGCTCATCTTTGAGCGCAATAACCACGGGCGACAACGTACGGAGTTGAACCCTTTGACTGACAATCCGTACCGGGACGGCCTCTATGCGGTCGATGATGAACTCTGCCTGGCACGGAGTCGCTTGGCGCGGATTCGCCCCGCGTGGCGTCGACACAATCACACACCGCTGATCCTGAAAGAGGCCCATTAAAAAGTGCTGGGCCGCTGTATCCATATAAAAGCTAACGACCCATTCGATATAAGGCGAATTAACCCACATCCCGCCTGCCTTAACATCGACAACGATACGCGGCATGATCAAATCTGAAAACGTAAAGAGTTTGAACCGTCGCGTGCTGGTTAGGGGGTAGCCCTCCTCATGTAAAAAACGAGCGTACCGGGCATCAGCTTCAGTTAAAACCGAATATATAAATCCACTTAATCTATATGCGTAATTAAAAGGTACAAGTGTTTTCGCGCTGGCAGGGCGGAGAGTAAGTTTAAATTGCATAAAGCTCCTTTAATGACCGAACGGTATGATAAATACTCAAATTTACTATACGGTAATAGATTTTTTGCCTTGTTAATGATGCACATACATCAATCCAAGGGGTCTAACAAATCGTACTTATGGCACAAAACATCACTAATTAACTTATTTCCTCCATTTATCTATTTAATACAGGTAATTATATATAAAACTAGCATGCTCATATACGCCAATTAATAAATATATACTATGCATCTAATTAAGACTAGACTTATAATCATTCATCAACAATTTGTATATTATATAGAAGTTAAATTAAAGTTTTCTTAATAAAAGTACTAGATAAATCTCTTTGATAGTCAATACATAAACTCCCTATCTATTTTATAGGATTTTAGCAACATACCATTCACGAAATAAACCAAAGTTAGCCATTCATAAAGCAAAGACTTTGCAGTCTAAACATCATCAATACCAAATGAAGCAAAATGAATAAGCAATTACTTGGCACAGGCTGTAAAAATTGCCAAAACAATAAAAACACTCATAAGGTTCGGCAACACCTTTTCTGAGATGAAAATCTACTATAATATTGGTCGAAACCCCTTTGAATTACTATACGTATTAACAACTTAAATGTACAAAGCCTAAATTTTGTACAAAAGCAATTTTAAGTTGAATATTAATGCATGATTGACAAGGGAAAAAATCTAAACTCGACTATTTATTATCTGCAAATACCGTAAACACGTTGTACCAATACCTAAACAGGTATGTACACTATGTTAAAGTAAGGTATTTTGATAAAATCTTAGAATCAAAATTCAGTTAATTTATTGTGTGTCGTTATGAATTGCTCTATCATTGAATCGTCCAACGCAGTAAACAAGTTTTATCAGATTCAACTATCAAAAGATGATGGATGCAATCAAATTTGACAAATCAACTCAGTTGAGTTATTAACAACATTGACACATTGGTGGGAGGCTTATTAGTGGAGACAATAGGCTAGAAAATAAGCTTGCATTTTTCTAACCAAGATTAACAGGCAGTTTAACCAAAAATTTCTTTTCAACCAGATAACTTTTTAGTTATTGACTACTTTTTACAACCTCTTTTATATTCACATTATGATGACAGCTTATCCAAAACTTCTCTTTTTAATGCCGACTAATTCAATCATTTGGTTAGAGGGCGATGGAAACTACACCCGTATGCATTTGCAGGATGGAAAATACCAATCAATTCCTTATACACTGAAATATATTGCGAACAAACTACCCGACTTTGTACGCATTCATAAATCAAGTTTAATAAATCCAGTGTACGTCCAGGAGCTTACCAGCAGAGGATATCAGGACTATTGGGTTAAACTAAGCAGCGGCCAAGTTCTCTCCGTTTCACGTAAACGGATCGTTCAGACAGCCACGAAATTAAACCTTCCAAAGCCCTGATCCCTTATCGGATAGTCATCCATGCGCCCGATCCAAAATAAGGGAAGGGCTGTCAAGAACAAGCTGACAATAATTTAACTAGTTGATTTTCATAGGTTCTGTCAAAGAATAAAACGTGAGTCAGCTTAGAAATCCACGCTTGAAGGCCGAAGGGGTAAGACAAGTAGTCGTGAAGGCAGTTGATTTTCCTCCTCCTCCCTAACGCCCTGCTGGTCTCCTGAAACGACTCCCGATTTGACTCTGGTGGATCTGGCTTGGCCTCCTAAACAACCAATTCTTTGATCAATTACAGGCTTAGATGACCGTTTGAAAAGTAAGAGGTTAGGCATTGTGTCAATAATAACACTCTACCGTTTTTTTGACACAACGACAACGAATGTTACGCTTTATAAAGTTGGTACAAACAGCGCTACAGTGAGGTTATCTTATTTTGATAGCACGGTTAAACCGTTCATTAATTAGGCGGATGAATATCAGGTATACTGACCATTAACGATTATTTATTAATTGGTAGGTAAACCAAAAAAAACTTCAACTCCACAAAACACTATGAAATATACCAGCATGAAATTTGCTTTTATAAAGCCTGTTTTTTCGGTCATCCTACCTTTATCTACTCCGAAAACTTCAGATATACAAGAGTTCAAAGAACTGGTAAAGTGGGCTGTTTTTCAACAAAAATTACCCTTCAAACTTGCAAAATCAAGCATTCGAACAGAAGACTACAAAGCCAATAGATTTCAGTAAAATCACATAGATCTTATTGAAAAAATTTGATTCAGCTCAACCGAATAATAAATATCCATTAATCTGAAATACATAAAAAAACAGATTAATCATGTTCAATTTTAGTATTCATCTTTTGAATAACTACCCAATTACGCTGAGTAGATTTCGCAACTAAGTCACACGATTTTCGGCAAAGGAACTTACTCGAATAGCCCTGTTAAATCAATAAATCTGCATGAAGCCACTAGTATTTACTTACATTATATCGGTGATTTTTACTGTGTGCCTACGAACCATCGTGTGCGCACAGACTAGCACCACTTATACATGTGATTATACAATAACAAAGAGTGGACTCTATAAAAATGGCACCCTGGGCATTCGTCCCGGACAAACGGTATGTATACAGGCTGGCACGTACACTAATTTGCACTTCAGTGATTTTGCAGGTACAGCGGAAAAGCCAATACGGTTTACGAATAATGGGGGGAAAGTGATCGTCAGTGCAGACAAGTCTCCGGCGGGTATACAATTCTACTTTTCCAAGAACTTCATTCTATCCGGCTCCGGATCGCCTGATCTTGAGTACGGCATATTGGTAGAAAAAACCGGTACGGGTGGTCAGGCAGTTCGGGTAGAGAACAAAAGCTCCGACTGTGAGATCGATCATGTTGAAATTGCCGGTTCTGGCTTTGCCGGTATTATGGTCAAGACAGACCCCACTTGTGATTCCACTACCTGGCGTGAAAACCTGGCTATACGGAATGTGAAAGTACACCACAATTACATTCACGATACAGACAGCGAAGGCATCTACATTGGCAGCTCTTTCTGGAACGAAGGCTACAAAATGGCCTGTGGAAATCAACCAAAGCTCATCTATCCTCATAGTATCTATGGCCTTGAAATTCACCACAATCTGATCGAAAGAACGGGTACAGAGGGTCTTCAATATGCTGCAGCACCCGATGCAGTTGTTCATCACAACATTGTTAGAAACACTGGTCTTAAGCCGTTTGCCTCTTTTCAAAATAATGGCGTACAACTCGGCGGTGGGGTAGGCGGCAGCTTTTACAACAATCAGATTTCCAATTCACCAGCAGTAGGCCTGATCGTCATTGGCAATGGCGGTAACATGCGGATATACAACAACCTGATCGTGAACAGTACTATCAATGCGATCTTTTGCGACAACCGGCCTGGTACAGAAGCCAATACGCCCATCCTCTTTGCCAACAACACCCTCATCAATACCGGCGAGGAAGCCATCAAATTATACAACGAAACCAACAGGAACCTGGTCATCAACAACATCATTGCCAGGGTTGGAAAAGGGCGTCGCTACATTACGATGGCACAGGACGTTCCCGCCGAGGTGGCCGGCAACTTCATGACGTCGGATATTGATTCGATCGGGTTCATCAATCCCGCCGAAGGCAATTTCCGCCTGAAGGGTACCTCAAAATTGATTGATTCCGGCCTTAGCCGCACGGGTAGTCAGATCAGTATGGATTTGGATAACAACCGTCGCCCAATAGGTCGGCAAATTGACATTGGTGCTTACGAATACTACCCCGTCAACGACCAGCTCATAACCGTCTATCCCTCCCCCTGCGACGACCAGCTCTCACTCTGGTCGCCTGAGGCAATTCAGCAGGTAAAAGTGTACTCCACTACCGGCAGGGAAGTGCTTCTGTTTGATTCTGAACCAACTACGAGTATCAACCTGTCTGTGAAGTCATTGGCGGCTGGCTTGTATGTCTTAAAAGTCGAAACAGCTTCTGGTTCCGTATCAAAACGATTCATTAAACGATGACGACCTACCTCACCAACTGACTCTCTGAAATCCAATCACTAACATTCAATCAACCTGTAGAAAATGAACTATAACTTCTCCTCTCTGGCAACGGCTTCTTCGACCATTTTACTTGTCGATGAAGATCGTTTTATCGCAGGTATTCTCCGCCAAACCCTCCAGTCCGAATTTACCATTAAGTACGTCTCGAATGGTATGGAAGCTATGCACTGGCTCGAACAGGGTAACTCGCCGGCACTCATTATCACTGAGCTGAAAATGGACCAGCTGGACGGTCGTAAACTCATCCGGCTCATTAGAGAGAGTACATTACTGAGTCATTTGCCCATTATTGTTCTGTCGGACAGTGATGATAGTAACACGCGCATCGAATGCCTGGAGAGCGGGGCCGATGGCTATTTGGTTAAGCCCTTCAATCCGCTGGAAGTAAAAGCAAAAGTTCGGGCTGTTCTGCGTCGCTCGACCATTGACAAGACGCCCGTTAAGCATTTCCCGGAACGACTGACAACGACTCCTCAGTGGATCTTACCATCTGCCAGCTAGCCTACTCTGACTACCGCGCCTACTTTACTCACTTCACCCCATTGCAATGAAAACGTACGGAATTTCGCTAACGAAGAGTAAGTTCCTGATCGTTTACCTGGATTCAGACACGGCCATTCCGGCTTCTTTTATTGAAACATTCAGCCCGCAGGCAACCATCATCTGCTTTACCAGTGCAGAAATGGCCTGGAGCTGGATTCAAGTCGGCAACAGAGCAGATTTGATAATCGCCAATGTTGACGTGGGCGGACTTTCAGTATTAGAAAAGCTACGCTCAGAGAAGATTGTGCCCACACCACCAGTTATTCTGATCACGAAAACAATAACCACGCAACTACAGGAAAAGGCTCGTCGGCTGGTAGCTCTGGATGTATTCTCCATTGTATCAGACATCGACAAGCTCAACCTGCGGGTTGACTACCTGATTCAAAAAGCAGCGTATCTGCATTCTGCCGCGCGCTGGGAAACTGTCGACCTACCCGAATTGACAATACCCATCTGGAAACGAGTGCTCGACATATCCGTTTCACTGGCTGTTTTAATTGCCCTTTCGCCCGTATTACTCGTAGCCGCAATACTGGTATTTATTGACCACCCCGGCCCTGTCTTCTACAGCTCCAAACGAGTGGGCAAAGATTATAAGGTCTTTGATATGTATAAGTTTCGCAGTATGCGCCCCAATGCAGACAAGCTAATCGCCGACATGTCTGCGCACAATATCTATAACACGGCCGAAACGGCACCAACCGATAATTCCCGATGTGAAAACTGTACGCGGGCCGGAATCCCCTGCCAACAGCCCCTTTTCCTGAAAGAGCAGCTCATCTGCGAGCGGGAGTACGTCAACGCCAAAAAGGCGAAGGCCATGTTCAGTAAGTTTCGGAATGACCCTCGGGTTACGCCAATCGGCGCTTTTCTGCGCAACACGAGCATTGATGAACTCCCTCAGCTGTTCAATATTATTCGGGGAGACATGTCGCTGGTAGGTAACCGTCCATTACCAATTTATGAGGCCGAACGGCTTACCACATCCGGCCACGTACAGCGCTTTGCGGCACCCGCCGGGCTAACAGGTCTTTGGCAGGTTACCAAGCGGGGAAAATCGAAGGGAGTTATGTCAGACCATGAACGGATTCAGCTTGATATTCAGTACGCCGAGAAGTTCTCATTCCGGACGGATATGACCATCATGCTCCGGACAGTAACGGCCGTATTTCAGCAGGAAAATGTATAACCAGGCTTCGGCGGCCTTCGCGGCTTATCTACACCTACTCACTCATTTCGTTGAAAAGTCAGCGTATGAATCTGTTTGACGCTATGCAACCTTTAGTATCCATCATTACGGTTAACTACGATCAGCCCGAGGTGACTGGCCAGTTGCTCAAATCACTTGAGCGGATCGACTATCCAAATACGGAAGTGTTTGTGGTTGACAATGGCAGTCCCAATCGGGGTGTCGACTCGCTGGCCAGTGAATTCCCAGGTGTTCACTTCATAAAAAGTAAAAAAAATCTGGGATTCGCCGGTGGCAACAATCTGGCGATAGACCATTGCAACGGGAAGTATCTGCTTTTTCTGAATAATGATACTGAAGTGGCACCCGATTTTTTACAACCCCTGGTCAACTGCCTCGAAACGCAGCCTAATGCGGGCATGGCCAGCCCCAAAATAAAATTCTTTCACGAAGACAACCTGATCCAGTATGCGGGTTCGGGCAAAATGAATCCCTATACCGGCCGAAGCTTTTTTGTGGGCAACCGACAAGTTGATCAGGGGCAGTTCGACAAAACCCAGCCGACGCCTTTCATCCACGGAGCCGCCATGCTTATCTCGCGCGAGGTGGTGCAAACCAGCGGGCTCATGAATGTCGAATTCTTCCTTTACTACGAAGAATTCGACTGGTGCGCCCGTGCCCAGCGCGACGGATTCACAACCTGGTATGTGGCCGAATCCGTAGTCTGGCATAAAGAGTCGGTCTCAACGGGTAAGTACAGTCCTTTAAAACTGTATTACCTGACTCGCAACCGGCTGTATTTCATGCGCCGGAACTTCCCGCTCGCCCAAAAACTGATGTTTCTCAGCTTCTTCACGCTGGTTTCGATCCCTAAAAACTCCCTGTCTTTTTTGTTAACCCGTCGCTTCGATTACCTGAATGCTTTCTGGAGCGGTCTACTATGGAACATAACCCGGAAATCCTCTTTATTATGAATTTACTTACTAACCTACTGACCACACTTTTCTTCTTCACAGCTGTCGAAACGATTTATTTATTCGTTTTCACAATGGCTGGACGGTTCGGGCGACTTCAGGCCCCTCCCGTCAGTTCAAATCCCGTTGCCAAGCGGATGGCCGTGTTGATTCCAGCCTATAAAGAAGACGCCGTAATTGTCGACACCGCAGAACAGGCGCTCAAACAGGATTATCCGGGCAATGCGTACGATGTCATTGTCATTGCCGATTCACTACGGAGAGATACACTCGACAAGCTGGCCAAACTGCCCATAACTGTCGTTGAAGTAAGCTTTGACGTTTCTACGAAATCCAAGGCGTTGAATGCCACCCTGAAAAAGCTCAACGCTAACTACGATGTGGCTGTCATTCTGGACGCCGACAACGTAATGGCGACCGATTTCCTAACCCACATCAATGCCGCTTTCAACGGTGGCTGGAAAGCGGTACAAGGCCACCGGGTGGCCAAAAATACCAATACCAGCGTCGCTATTCTGGACGCAGTGAGTGAAGAAATCAATACCTACATACTCCGCCGTGGTCACCGGGCGCTTGGCCTTTCGGGTAGTTTGATGGGCTCTGGTATGGCATTCGATTATACCCTGTTCAAACAATACATGGGGCAAATCGACACGACCGGCGGTTTCGATAAAGAACTGGAAATGCGACTCATCCACGATCACTACCGGATCGATTACATAGATGATGCTCTATGCTATGATGAGAAAGTACAAAGCGGAGCCGTGTTTGAGCGGCAACGGGCCCGGTGGATTGCCGCTCAGCTTAAGTACCTGCGCCGTAACTTACCCTCAGGCATCATTCAATTACTGAAAGGCAATCTGGATTATTTCGACAAGGTTTTCCAGACCATGTTTTTACCCCGCGTCATTCTGCTGGGCTTTCTTACCATTGGCACGGCTGCGGCACTTCTATTGAGAGCGCCCAACTTGTTGATGCTGGCGGGAGGCCAGCTCATAGTTCTCTTACTTTCCTTTTACGTTGCCACCCCCAAAGACCTTAAGTCCCTGATTACCTGGCAGGAAATAAAGCAGGTTCCCGGTTTATTCTTCCGCTTTTTACGATCCATAACCCGGCTGGGTGAAGCAGGTAAAAAGTTTATCAATACGCCCCATACCACCACCAGTACAGCCATTAACGAAGGGTAAACAACGAGTTAGGTACAATCACGTTCACTTATTTTTTTACTCATGCAAGACAGGAACTTCATCATCTGCATAAGTCAAACATCCTGGGAAGGGGTCTTTCAGAAGACGATTGTTCAACTCATGACTGAGTTGGCTCCCCGGCATCAGGTCCTGTTTGTTGACTATCAGTACACACTTAAAGACTGGATCATGGGCCTGCTGGGACGCGTGGAAGTTCCTCTCCGGGAATCTATCCGACTCCGCAACCCCCTCACCCGCAAGACCCTGGCCAACGGTGCTCAGCTTTACCTGTGGACGCCCCCCGTCAGCCTGCCCGTCAACTGGATGCCTAACCGATGGCACGACCGCGTCATGAAATGGAACGTTAAGCGGATGCTTAACAGCCTGCGCAAGGTGATTCCCCAGATTGACACCCAGCCTCCGCTGGTGGTTAACGCCTTCAACCCCGTTTGGGGACTGCCTATGCTGGGACAGCTCAACGAGAAGGCGACCATCTATTACTGCTTTGACGAGATAACGATCGAGTCGTGGATTGCCCGGCACGGCGGCCGCTGCGAGCAGGAATACCTGCCTAAGGTCGATGCCGTAGTGACCACCTCAGTAACCCTTCGCTCGGCTAAAAGCAGGCTTCAGCCCAGGGCCTTCTGTGTCAAGAACGGAGCCAACTATGACCTCTTCAGCCAGGCACGCCAACTGGCCCTGAACACCGACCGCAGCCGCCTTACGGTGGGCTACCTCGGCACGTCCGACAACCGCATCGACCTCGATCTGGTGGAGTACTGCCTGCGTGCCCTGCCTCAGGTAACCTTCCAGTTCATTGGCCGCATCACCGACGAGGTCGTTACCCAGCGGCTGGGGGGGTACCCTAACGTAGAGTTTATCAAACCCGTACCACCTGCCGAGCTGGTGCCTCTGCTGGCCCGTTTGCATGTGGGCATCATTCCATTCACCTGCAATGAGCACACGTATACGATCTACCCCCTGAAGATCAACGAGTATCTGGCCGCTGGCATCCCCGTCGTTTCTACCCGGTTCTCTATCCTGGACGACTTCGATCAGGTGGTTGACTTTGCCAATGAACCGGCTGCGTTTGTCGACGCCCTTAAGGAAGCACTGGCAGGAGTAAGCGACGAGCGGGTTGAGGAGTTTATCGAAACGGCGGCCTCCAACTCGTGGGTACACCGGGCCGAGGAGTTTGAAGACATCATGCAACAGGTCTTTGATGCTAAATTATCCGAACATGTTACACCCGTCGAGCAGGATTAGTCCTTCATTGCCGAAGGCAACAATAAGTTAGTAAACTATGAAACCACTCCACATCATAAAGCAGAACACCACACTCAAACGTTTTGTCCACTACCTGCTTATTCCGAGAGGGCAGGCACGGCCCCGTCGGTGGGTGAGCTGGTTCGTTAATCCACTTGTGCATGACCGGCACCGAACCTCCATAATACGCAGTACAGCGCGGCTCGATGTACTGCCTTTCCGGGTCTTTGAGTTAGGTGTCGAGTCGACGGTTGAAGATTACAGCGTACTCAACAATGGCGTAGGTGATATACGAATTGGTAATTTCTGCCGGATAGGCATTGGGTCCGTCGTTATTGGCCCGGTAAACATTGGCGCCCATGTTATTCTGGCTCAACATGTTGTGATGTCGGGTCTGAATCATGGATACGAAGACATTACAACACCCATCCGTTTACAACCCGTTACGACCCAACTCATTATTGTGGAAGATGAATGCTGGATTGGTGCCAACTCGGTGATCACGGCAGGGGTTAAAATTGGGAAGCACTCCGTGGTGGCCGGAGGCAGTGTAGTGACCAAAGATGTGCCCCCATATAGCATTGTAGCGGGTAATCCGGCACGGGTAATAAAGCAGTATGATTTTAGTCAAAAAGAATGGCTGAAAGTAGACGGCACCCGAAGAATGCCCACATAATCTAACACCAAAGCGCCCTGTGGGCCCTAAATCGCATGAAAAAAATTCTATTTATTCTATTGATCGCCCTCACAGGTTGTCAGCCCAAATTACCCCCACCAGAAGTAGATTTCACCAGCGTCGATGATGGCAAAGGCTTTGTTCAGTTTAGGGCCACCTCAATGAACGCAACGAGTTTTATGTGGGATTTTGGGGACAAAGGGGTAATCAGCAAAGAGAAGAACGCAAACCATGCCTATACCACAAACGGCATCTATCAGGTGAAACTGGAAGCAACGGGGCCCTGGGGAACAACCACCGTTACCAAGCCTGTGTCCGTAACGGGCGTTCGCGGTTCCATTATGTTCTGGATGCCCAAAGGCTCCAATAGTGTAAACGTCTTTATTAGAGATGTACGGGTCGGAACGATCTTCAACTTCTTTCCCAACGGCGTTACTTACTGCGGCACAACAGGTTGCGCATTGGCCAGCAACTTACCCGAAGGCGACCACCCGTTCGTTGCCCGCGAAGAAGGGAGCAGCGAAATAAAATGGAGTGGTGTCGTGAGTGTAGTGGGTGGTCAGTGTACGAAGAAAGCATTGACTTATTAAATGAAGCATCTCCTAAGTAGTCAAACCAGAAGCCGAAAACACAATCCGATGAAAATTTCCATGCCCCTGGCCTATACAATATGTACGTGGCTTACATTTTTCAGTTTAGGCAACAGTCTCCCCGTCCTGGCTCAGTCGGCCAAAGTAAAGAGTGAGATCGTCGTTAATGACACAGCCTACTTTGACTTAAACAGAGACATCACCGAGCAGTTGATCCCTTTTGAGGAGATTTATCAGATTGCCCTGCAATACTCGCCCATGATGAAGGTGCAGGGGGCTATGGCCAACAGCAAACTGGAGGCTTACCGCTACTCTAAAGTAACTGCTCTGGATTATATTTATCCTTATGCGAACTACGCACAGGGCAATCAAACACTCGTTGCAACGGGTACTAACCCAACGGATGGGCTTCAGTTAAGTAATGGCACCCGGTGGGGATTTAACGTACAGGTGCCCTTATCCACACTATTTGGCCGGCACAACCTTATTCAGCAAGCTAAAGCTGAGTATCAGGTTACCCAGCAACAAAAAGCCGTAATAGCCCTTGCTCTCAAACGGGAGCTTATCCGTATCTACCAGGATCTTTTGGTTGCCCAGCGCGTCATGAATGCCCGTGTTCGCGATGAGCAGGTAGGGTTAACTACCTATCGGGTCACAGAGGTTGAGTTACAGCAAGGCAAAGCACAACCCAGTCAACTGTCTCAGATCAGTAATATTTATACGCAGGCCAAAGCCTATGCAGAACGGGCACGGGGCGACTTCATGATCAACTACTATGATCTTGAAGCACTTGTTGGCACCCCGCTCCGGACGTTGATGATCAAATAGGCTTCATTCACAACACCCTGGCTATTAATCACTTCTATAATCGCTCAAAACCAGTCAGTCCATTTATGAACTCTCAAATCGTTAGTCGCCTTCTTCGACAAAATGTTATCTGGCTACTGTTAATGCCAGTTGTTGCCGCTTGTACGGCATACTATTTCACCCAGAACCAGCCCCGCGTCTACGAGTCAACCGCCACCTTATATACAGGTCTTACTTCCGGTTATTCGATCCTGTCGAACGAATCGAACGCCCGCGTCGACCACGAAGCGGTCGATAACGCTTTCGAGAATCTGCTCTCAACCATTTCATCGCGTGAAACAATGGCCCAAGTGTCTATCCGACTCCTGAGTCGCCACCTGATGCTGGAAGCGCCCGATACAATGATTATGGATCGCCGGAACTTTAATGAGCTGCGCAAAGCCGTTCCCGAAGCGTTGCGTGCCAGCCTGGTTGCCAGCCGAAACGAGCATATCGTTTATCAACGTCTCGATAGTATGGCCCACACAACCAGCGACAACCCGATTAAAAAGCTGCTGAATAATCCCGCATCGGACTACGCAACGGCCAAGATTGCCAAACAACTGAGAGCCATCCGGAAGAAAGACAGTGATATGCTCGAACTGTCTTTTCAGGCCGACGATGCCGGGTTAACGTATGCGACGCTGACGGAACTAATCAACGTTTTCAGTTACCGGTATGCGGGCTTTAAAACATCCGAAACAAGCCCGGTTGTTAGCTATTACAACAACCGAAATCAGGAAGCCATTCAACGGCTGCAACAGGCCGAGCAACGGCTGAAAGCATTTGAAGCAAACAACCAGATTATCAATTACGACGAAGAGAGCCGCAGTATTGCCCTTAACAAAGACATTCTGCAAAGCCAGTACAACGAAGAGTTAATGAAGTTAAAGGCGGCCAAAGCCTCTATGGATGCGCTGGGCAAACGCCTTGACGACCGGATGAGCGCGCTCACGGTAAACGATGAACTGCTTACCAAACGCCAGGAACTCACCACGGCAACCAGCCAGTTATCGCAGGCCCGAATGGCTGGCCGACCCAAAGAAACGATTGAGCAGCTTTCAGGAAAAGTTAATCGGCTCACCGACGATCTGAGAGTAACGGCTCAAAAATATTACAAGGCTGGAAACTCCACCGAGTCGCTCCCCCAAATGCACCTGCTGGATGAATGGCTTAACCGGCTCATTCAATATGAAGAATCCAAAGCACGGCTGACCACCTACGAAAAACGCCTGATCGACTTCAAAGATATGGCGGCTAAGTTCACTCCTCTGGGATCGACCCTTACCCAGATCAAGCGTGATGTAAGCGTTGCCGAAAAAGATTACATGAGCAGCATGGCGGCTCTGAACCAGGCCAAAACCCGGCAGAAAAACGCCGAAATGACCGGCCCACTCAAGTTGCTCGATGCTCCTCAGTTTCCACTGCACCCGCTGCCCTCCAAGCGCTGGATGATTCTTGGTGCCGCCTTTGGCGTTGGTCTGGTGCTGGCGTTGCTGTTGCTGCTGGTTCGTTACCTCGTGGATGGACGTATCTATGACGCCGGCCGATTTGAAGAGGTAACAAAGCTGCCCGTTGCGGCCTCATTCCCGAGGGTTCCTGCACAGACCCGAAGCAAGAAAACGCGCGTCATGTTACAGTACATGCTTGACAATCTGCGCAGTAGAGTTGAGGTAGACATGTACCCAACGTCAGATTACCGTTCGTACGTACTTATTTCCATCTGGAGCCCCCGGCCTAAACAGGGTAAAACCTGGCTGGCCAGCCAGTTGGCCGAGCAATATTCAGTAGCCGGAAAACGAGTGGCCCTCCTCTCCCCCTACGCCTTCAGCGAGATGACCAACTTGCCGCCCGACGTTACCGCCATCTCGTACGAAGTACGCAGCAATTTTGCCTACGCTAAAACCGTCGATCAGGTAGTTGGTGACCTCGCTCCGTTCGACTCACAACAGTACGACATTATTCTGCTGGAACTCCCCGACCTGAGCATTACCCCGATTGCAACTCATCTGGTAGCGCAGAGTAATCTGCTGCTGATGGCCGTCAGCGCCCGGATCACCTGGAATAGTACCGACCAGAATCTGTATCAGTTGTACCGCAAAGCGACGAAGTCCCCCATCCTGTCGATTCTGAATCATGTTCACCCCAGCCTGATCAGAGTCAGTCCATCCGCAGAAGGCCCCGTAGTGGTTGCAACGGGTGTTCCGCAACCCAATACTCTGGCAACACACCTTCCTACTCAGCAAACTGTTTAACAGATGGTTAACCAAACACTAAATGCGATCCAGACACTTTTGCGGAAAAATGCAGCCGTATCATTACTAGGCAACGGTACGGCTGCCGTTATCTCGCTCAGCACAACGGGCTTACTGGCGCGCTGGATGCCTCGTGAAGCATTTGGGAACTGGGTACTCTTTTTGGTTACCTATACCTTATTTGACACGCTCCGGTCTGGTTTGTTGCTCAACGGGATGATTCAGTACACGGCCGACCTGCGCGTTGAGTCCAGGACCTATGCATCCAGTCTGAAACGCTGGGAAGGTGCTGTCTGGCAGCTTGGCTTACTCATCACGATGGTTGTTGGGCCGCTCCTGATTGGATTAACCTACTGTTTCCCTACGCTCAGCGACTGGGTAGGCAACTCCGAAACAGCCGTTTGGTTCTGGATTATCAGCCTGGTATCGTTACCCGCCAACATTGCCACCTGGTTTCTGCACGCCCGGTCTCAATTCAGGCCCTTGCAATGGATACGGGTACTCACGCAACTGGTTTTTCTGTTGCTCATCGTTGGCTGTTACCAGTTTCATTTATTTCCGGCGAAGGGCCTGTACGGTTTATTTGCCATTGCCAACGGGGCAATCAGTGTTTGGGCTCTGTTTATTGGGTGGAGCCAGTGGCGCTCCATTCCGGCGGGGAGATCGGCCCAGCGGAACGCCCTCTTTCATTTTGGCAAGTACACCATTGGTACGCTCGTTGGTTCCAACTTACAACGCAGTGCAGACACCCTGCTGCTGGGTGCCCTACTGGGTCCGGAAGCGGTTGCACTCTATGCCATTCCACAGCGGCTTACTCAACTCCTCGACATGCCGATACGAAGCGTGGTGGTAACCGCCATGCCACGGCTGGTAAAACTACAGCAGCAGGGAAAGGCCAGCGAACTGGCGGCTTATTTTCAGCAAAGCGCGGGCTTGCTCTGGCTGGTAATGCTGCCTTTATCGATAGCCGGATTTGTGCTCGCCGAGCCCCTTGTTACGCTGCTGGGTGGCGGACATTACCGCGATGGGGCCACGTTAATGCGCTGTTTTATGCTTTATGGTGCCCTGCTTCCCCTCGACCGGTACTCCGGCGTTGGCCTGGATGCCATCGGCAAACCGCAGTTCAACCTGATCAAGGTACTCTTTATGCTCTGCATACAGATAGGGGGAGCTTTAGTCGCCTTACTCGTATTTAAATCAACCACGGCTTTGGCCGGTGTTTCAATTTTCACGTTCGCACTGGGTATGATGCTGGGCTTTCGCTTGCTGAAGCGCCATGTGCCTATCACATTAACTGGTTGTATACAAACCGGGTGGACCGAACTGGTCAGCCTGATTACCCGATTTCGTCATGAATGGATACGTTCAACAGTTAAAAATTTCCGTTGATCGCCAGACCGTCCTATTTGCCTTTTTAGGGGCAGTAGTGGCGCTTGGCACTGGATTTATTATTGCCCAGCGAGAATTAAAAGGAGCCGCGATCATCCTGCTGATTCCGATGGCCCTGGCCGTAGTGCTTCTTTGCCTGTATAAACCTAAACTGGGTTTGTTCATTTATTTACAATATGCGTTTATTGTCAATGGCATACAGCGCTTCAGTCCGGTCATAGCACCCTATGGACTGCTGGCCGATGGACTGCTGTTTTTGCTTCTGATTGGTGTTCTGATCAATTACAAACAGTTCGACTGGAAAAACCTGCATAACCCGGCGTTCTATTTGATTCTTTTCTGGACGTTGTACACCGTTCTGCAATTATTCAATACGGAGTTACCCGTGCTGGGAGCCTGGTTTTTTGCCGTACGTGCCGAATCGCTCTACTGGTTCCAGATAACCATTCTGGGTCTGCTGTTAATTCGGAGCAAAAAAGACATCGACACAATATTCACCATATGGCTGATCTGGTCGGTAGTGGCGGCAATCTGGGCGTTTAGACAACGCTATATCGGCCTGACGGCCGGCGAACAGCAGTGGCTCGATGCAGGGGCCAGCGTGACACACGTATTATTTGGCCAGTTACGCTGCTTTTCGTTCTACTCGGATGCCGGGCAGTTTGGTGCAGAAATGGCCTATGCTACCCTACTTTGCATAATACGGTTTCTGGATGAGCGTGTGTTGCGAATAAAGCTTCTGTATCTGGGCGTTGGCCTGGTCGTGTTTTGGGGATTTGCCGTGTCGGGCACACGGGGCGCGTTGTTTGTGATTCTGGCAGGCCTGCCCGTGTATATTATCTTACGCCGAAACTTCGCCATCCTGATTATTGGTGTACTGATCGGTGGCTCTTTGTTCGGTATGTTAAAATACACATCCATAGGCAGTAGTTTGTATGAGATTGAACGGATGCGTACCGCACTTGACCCCGACAACGACTCCTTCCAGGTTCGGCTGGATAATCAGAAAAAACTGGTTGATTACCTGGCAACGCGCCCTTTCGGCGGAGGTATTGGCAGTTCGGGAGACTGGGCCCGACGGTTTACTCCCAATAGTTTCCTGGCCGGAACCCCTCCCGACAGTTGGTATGTAAAAATCTGGATTGAAAACGGTATCGTAGGCCTTGTCATACACCTGGGCATGTTGTTATTCTTCCTGGTCCTGGGCATCTATAATACAACAAGGCCCGAGCTGGCAACCCATGCCCCTGATCTGAAGTTACTATTGCTTTCGCTTATTTGTGGCTACGCGGGCATCCTGGTTGCCTGTTATGGCAATCCCATTTTTGGTCAGTTTCCGACCAACTCAATCATGTCGATCACCATCGTCCTGTTATGTTCAACGCATGTGAGCCGGGAATACGTAAAACAAAAAAAGAAACAGGTGCTTCACCCTCAGGTAATGTAACCCACTGGCTCCAGTGTTTTTTTACTAACCTTCAGTCAGTTTGTACAACTTCATTGGCCGCTAACAAAAGCACCTGTCGAACCAAGCCTTTTCATTTTGAGCACCCGACATTCACGCCAAGCGTACCGAATCTTCTATGAATGCTATTTTCAACTTATTTGCTATACTCATCGGCGGATACACAGTAGCCAACACATTAAACCTGCTCCTGTGGTCGGTAGGTGGGCTTTTTGGCCACGCCGACGATGTTCCCATCGACTCGCCCCCCAAAACTTTCCGGCGTATTCTGGTATTGATTCCGGCTTATAAAGAGGATACCGTAATCATTGACTCCGTCAAAGCTAATCTGAAGCAGAACTACCCGAGCGACCTGTACGATCTGGTCGTTATTGCCGACTCATTCCAGCCACATACAATCAACCAGCTGAAAGAGATGCCCATTAAAGTGGTGGAGGTATCGTTTGCGGTCTCTTCGGTTAGCAAAGCATTGAATGCCGCTTTGATGCACTTCCCTGTCGGGAGCTACGATATTGCCGTAGTGGCCGATGCGGATAACCACATGGCACCCGATTTTCTGACCCGCATCAATGCTGCGTTTGAAGGCGGCTGGCGGGCCGTGCAGGGCCACCGAATTGCCAAGAACCTGAACACCAGTGTCGCCATTCTCGACGCAATCAGCGAAGAGGTGAACAATCATATTTTCAGAAAGGGCCATCGGGCTTTTGGCTTCTCGTCTACCCTGATTGGATCAGGCATGGCCTTTGAGTTACCCCTCCTGAAAAAGTACCTGAGCCAGATCCAAACGATTGGCGGGTATGACAAAGACCTGGAAATGAGGTTACTGAAGAATAAAATAGCCATTGGCTACCTGGAAAATGCATTCATCTTCGACGAAAAGGTGCAAACCTCAGGTATGTTTGAACGGCAGCGTACCCGTTGGGTAGAATCGCAGATTAACCAGGCCCGGTTGCACCTTGTCCAGGGCATCAGAGAGGGCGTCAATCAAAACTTCGACTACGTTGAAAAGGCAATCCAGACACTTGCTTTACCCCGAATTCTGCTGTTGGGCACAATCACCTGTAGTCTGATAATCAGCCTGCTGTTGCACAAGACCTGGTTTGCCGAATTGATGGGCGTTCAGTTACTGCTTTTTTTGATTACGCTGACCATTGCCCTACCCGGTTATTTACGCAGGCTCATTGGCATCAATGAGTTACTCATGGTACCCATATTGTTCTTTCGCTTTGTTCGATCGGTTATCAATTTCCGTCAGGCGAGAGGTCGTTTTTTACACACAACTCATGGTACTGACTCTGAGGTTATTGTTTAATACTGTATGGCGAACCTTTACTTTCAAAAGCACCGTTGCCCCTGCTGGCAATGACGATACTTACTCAACCACACAACCAGTATCCTGGCGGCCAATCTAACCACCCGAACTAGCCTGCTTAGCTGATTTTTCAATCAACTAAGCAGGCAAAACATAGCCCGGATACCCCCTAAGCCGACATTAAAAACCTAGCTCTGACCCGGTTACCCTGAATGGTATACGATGGCTCAATGTGGGTTTTATTAACCCTTTAAAACCAGATTTATGAAACTGTTGATTGAAGTGTTCCTCCTACTGATGCTACTTGCCGTACTCTACACATACCTGGGATACGGACTCCTGATCTACCTGATTGTCAAGCTGCGCAAGCTTATGGGCAGAAAACGCTCCATACCAAACAATAGCTCATTTATACCCGAGGTGATGCTCGTCGTACCCGCTTATAATGAACGGGACTGCATTGATGAAAAGGTCAATAATTCACTGGCACTCGACTATCCACCCGATAAACTTCATATCCTTTTCGTGACGGAGGGCTCAACCGATGGGACAACGGAATTAGTGGAACAGTATGCTACCACGAACCCGCGTGTTCATGTCATGGGTGGCCGTCAACGACTGGGTAAAATTGAAGCAGTTAATCGGGCTATGCACCAGATCAAAGCGCCTTATGTCATTTTTACCGATGCTAACACAACGCTCAACTCAGCGTCTATCAAGCACATAATCCGTCACTTCGCCGACCCCAATGTAGGTGCTGTAGCAGGCGAAAAACGAATCCAGCTCTTAAGCAGCGAAGCCGCTGTTGGGTCTGGAGAAGGGCTGTACTGGAAGTATGAGTCGTTTCTGAAGCGCCTGGACACCGAACTCTACAGTGTAGTAGGTGCCGCCGGCGAATTATTTGCCGTACGAACGGAGTTGTACGAACAGGTTGAAAAAGACACCCTGCTCGATGATTTTGTGATTTCGCTGCGTATTGCCGAAAGGGGCTATCGGGTAGTCTATGAGCCGGATGCCTATGCGTTGGAACGGCCTTCTTTTTCGGTTGGCGATGAGAAAAAAAGGAAAGTACGTATTGCGGCCGGTGGTTTTCAGGCAATCTCCCGCTTACAGCCACTGCTCAATATATTCCGCTACGGCTGGCTGTCTTTTCAGTACACCTCCCACCGGGTTATGCGCTGGGCAGTAGCCCCGTTTTGCCTGCCGCTCATTGTTATTCTTAATGGTTTGTTACTCGCGCTGCCGGGCAATGGCCTTCTCTCCGACACGGTCTATCAGGGGTTATTCGTGGCTCAGCTTGGATTTTACTCAGCAGCACTTCTGGGATATTACCTGGAAGACCGCCAAATACGAGTCAAGATGTTATTTGTCCCTTATTACTTCTCCTTCATGAACGGTTGTGCCCTGTTAGGCTATGTTCGCTACCGACGTGGCAACGACAACGGGATCTGGGAGAAAGTCCGCCGGGCGGCTTAGCATCTACCTCTCAGTGAGTCTTTACAATCAATCGTACTGCAATGGTTTTTAATAGCTTAACGTTTCTGGTATTTATTACGGTCTTCCTGTTGATTTACTTTTCGCTGACAGGCAGGGCCCGGTTATGGGTTTGTTTAATAGGCAGCTATTTATTCTATGGCTGGTGGGATTGGCGTTTTCTGGGGCTTATTGGCTTTACAACCCTCATGGATTATACGCTGGGGATTCTGATGGCTGGCTCCGACAGTGAGCGCTATCGAAAACGGCTGATTTATTTCAGCGTGACGGCCAATCTTCTCTTTCTTGGCTTTTTCAAGTATTTCAACTTCTTCGCCGACTCATTTCGCCAATTGGTGCAGGCGTTTGGGTTTCACCCCAGCGATACGACGCTGACAATACTCTTACCCATTGGAATTTCGTTCTACACCTTCCAGTCCATGAGTTACACGGTCGATATTTACCGCCGTGAAATTGAACCCGAACGCGACCTGGTTCGCTTTGCTGCTTTCGTTTCCCTGTTTCCTCAACTGGTAGCCGGACCTATTGTACGGGCGAAGGATTTTCTGCCACAGTTTAAGGCCGACAAACGCTGGGATTGGGATCGGTTTATGTCGGGGCTCACCCGGGTGTTGTGGGGGTTCTTTAAAAAGGTGGCCATTGCCGACTCACTGGCTCCGTTTGTTGAGCAGTGTTTCTCATTACCAGCTACTTTATCGTCTTTGCACATACTTCTGGGCATCATCTTCTATTCATTCCAGATTTACTGCGATTTTTCGGGATACTCGGATATTGCCATCGGTCTGGCCCGTATTCTTGGGTTTACGTTCGTCGAGAACTTCAAAACGCCCTATTTCTCCCGGAGCTTTACCGAGTTCTGGACACGCTGGCACATCTCCCTGTCATCCTGGCTACGCGATTACCTGTACATTCCGTTGGGTGGTAACCGGGGCGGCAAACTCAAAACCTACCGTAACATGATGATCACCATGCTCATTGGCGGGCTGTGGCATGGTGCAAACTGGACATTTCTGTTCTGGGGTTTTCTGCATGGCTCCTATCAAGTCATTCAACGCTTAATTCAGCCCTATGGCCGTCGGTTTTATCAGGTGCTGCATCTGCCCGTAGTTGTTCGGCAAGGCCTGGATATACTGCTTGTTTATTCGCTCACCTGTTTCGCCTGGATCTACTTCCGCAGCCCAACGTTTGCCATTGCCGATCAGGTGATCCACACCGTACTTTCGTTCGAAGACTTCAACTGGTCCAGTGTGATCAACAAGTTTACCGTCATAAAGGGCGTACTGCTGATTGCCATTTTACTGACGATTGAGGTTACGAATTTTCGGTTACACTATGCTCAACTGTTAATTCGTCGTCCGGTACTAAGGCTCGTTGCCTACGCGTGTATATTCTGGATTATTGCCCTGATGGGCACTTTCGGCGCGAATTCATTCATTTACTTCCAGTTTTAACGGGGCTATGCAAACCTGAAACTCGTTGTGTTCTACTTTAACGTACTCTTTTCATGAAACATGTTCTCTGGCTTATTGCGCTCGTCGTTTTTACGTTACTAGGCGACCGACTAGGCGGATCTCTACTCAATCGCTTTGTCAATAAAAGTCATTTCCGTTATTCACAACTTTACAAAGGAGAGGCAAAAGCGCAGGTTGCCTTTTTGGGCAACTCACGCGGGTTGTCGTTCTGCGAGCCTTATGTCCACCAGATTACGGGCCGCACAAGCTTCAACCTGAGTTACAACGCGATGCCCATGGATTTGGGATATACCCTCTTTCGCGATTACCTGGAACGGAACCCGGCTCCCCAAAAATTGATCATTGAGGTATCCATGTGTGGCCTGACGAACAAAGAGCTTGTTCTCATATTTGGCTGCTACGCGCCCTTTTCCAGGGGTTTGTCAGATCTTATTACGGCACATGATGCGAAAATAGGTATTGCAGGACAGGTGATTAACCTTCTTCGCTATAATGGTGAAGTATTTCAGCGAACGCTCTATTACTTAAATCGTGCTGATGATAACTGGCTGGCCAACCGCACTATTTCGCCGGGTATGCTTGAGGGCTTAGCCTTACAGCAACCGTATCGATTTGCCTTTGCCTCAGAGGAGATTTTACGAAACCTGGTCAAAACGGTAAAACTGGCTCAGCAAAGGGGGATTGACGTGAAACTGGTCCTTAACCCCTACCTGCCTGCTTTTGCCGCAAACAAAATTAAACAGGTTCAACCCTGGAAAAACGCAATAACAGCCGCTACCGGTTTGCCAGTAGCCGATTATTCACGTGCTATTCAGGGCAATGAGTTTTTCACCGATTATCAGCACCTGAACTTAAACGGCAGCCTGAAGTACATCTCTCTGTTAAAGAAAGATGCCATTTTAGATTAGTCGAATCCCGTACGCCTTTCCTCGTCGATCCGTATGGATTAGCCAGATTCTGTGACTAGAGTCGCCTGAACCAGTGAATATTGACCGTCATTTTAAGTCAGGACATTAATGAAACCAGTTAATTCCTCCACAAAAGATAAGGCTTTCATCCATTGGTTGTCAGGGCCGCTGGCGTTACTGTATGCTTATGTGTCGAGGACCTGGAAAACGTACACGATTATAGCTCTGTTTTTACCCACCTTCACATTTGCGACCCACATCGTTGGCGGGCAGCTCGAAATGGTGATGATTAACAGTACTTCAGGGCATTTTCGGGTAAAAATGACCTACTACTACAATGAAGCGCAAACGGCTAACCTTCCACAATCAACCAGCGATGTCGTCATTTTCAGGAAATCGGACGGAAAGAAAATGGCGGAGTTTACTCTGCTCAACAGTACAAGTACCAACCGCCCACCCGTTACGTTCGCGAATTCAAGCTGCGCATTAAGTAATAACTTACGTATTAGTCAGGTTATCTACCAGGCCGACATCCAGCTCGACACCGATACCTATAGTGATCCGCTGGGCTACTATATGATTCAGCAGAACTGCTGCCGTAACGCGAATATTGCGAATCTTAACAATCCGCAAACGACCCCTTTTCTCTTCTACCTGGAGTTCCCTGCACTCCGGCAGGCAGGTCAGGCTTTTGTCAATTCGTCGCCCGTTTTTCAGCCTCTCATCGGCGATTATATCTGTGTGGGTAGTCCGTTCACATTCTCTACCGTAGCAACGGATCCCGATGGTGATGAGCTTCGTTACTCACTGGTTACGCCTTTGGCCGGAACGTTTATTACCAGCACCAGTACACCCGTTATTAAACCGGCCCCCTACCCCGAAGTCAACTGGCGTGCCGGTTTTGGTGCACAGCAGGCAATACCGGGCAACCCAGCCTTATCTATAGATGCCCAAACGGGTATTCTTTCGGTCAAAGCCAGCCAAACGGGTCTTTATGTTTTTTCCATTCGGGTAGAAGAGTTCCGGAAAGGGGTAAAACTGGGAGAAATTCGCCGTGACCTGCAACTGCTGGTTCTGGATTGCCAGACGGTTGCTTTACCTACACCCGCCATACGCATCCAAAACCGGCCTTTGACCAGCACAGAAGCCAGTTTGTGCGCGGGCAAAACAATTCAGCTGGAAACAACAACGAACGCAGCCTGGAATTACCAATGGAGCAAAAACAACGTACCCATCAATGGAGCGACCGGTGCTAAATTAACAGCGTCGGAACCGGGGGAGTATAGGGTCACTATTTCGCTCGCTTCGGGGTGTAGCCAACGGGTAAGCTCCGAAAAAGTAAGCCTGAATGATGCCTCCGTAGTGGCTAAACTTACGTATACAGGCGCAGCATTAGTTTGCAAAAGTGGCGGTACAGTTCCATTAACGGCACCATCGGGTTACGGATACCGCTGGTTCCGGGATGGTGCCGAACTAAGCAACCAGACGGGGGAGACGCTGACGGCCACTCAACCAGGGCAATACAATGCACGCTTGTACGATGCCGATCAGGGCTGTATTATCGGCTCCGACACGGTAACCATAGCCCAGCGACCAGACCCGGTAATTACCCTAACATCACCTTCGGCCAAAACCGTTGTTTGTCCTGGCGACTCGGTACTGCTTTTAGCCAGTGGCGCAACCCGTTATCAATGGCATGTTGATGGGCTCGTGATTGATTCACCCAATAAGGCCTCCTTTTACGCGAAAACACCAGGCGAAATCACGGCAACGGGAGTCGATTCGGCGGGTTGCGAAGCTACCTCTCCTCCTTTCGTCCTTGGGCAATCAACGAGGCCATTAATCACCTTCGACTCCATTCCTCCGATTTGTGGTACGGATGGCCCACCTGTTACGCTAATAGCCAATCCACCCGGCGGATCATTTTCGGGCGAAGGGGTAGTTGGCAATCAATTCAGTCCGAAACTGGCAGGCATTGGTCGGCATGAGCTAACCTACGCGCTTCAAAGCTCGGTTAACTCTTGTGCCGCAGAATCCATTCGGCAACACGTTGACGTGATTAGGCCACCTGGTGTCGACTTACCCACGTCGCTAACGGTTTATAAAGGCAGCACTATCGATTTGGAGCCCATTTTAACGGGCCAGCCCGTGCAGTTCTCCTGGGAACCAACCCTATATCTCTCCGCTTCCGATCAACCGTACGTACAGGCCCTTAACGTACAGGAAGACATTCAGTACACCATCAGAGTAACCGGAAGTACGGGTTGCCAGAACTCAGATTCTATCCGAATCAAATTAATACGGCCTATCTGGATACCAGATGCCTTTAGTCCAAATGGTGATGGCCTGAACGATACCTGGCAATTAACTGGAATTGACGCGTACCCTGAGGCAAAGCTTACCATTTTTAACCGCTGGGGCGATATTGTTTACTATGCCGCAGACGGATATAGTCGTGCCTTCGATGGCACTTTTGCCAATAAACCACTACCGACCGGATCGTATTCGTATGTCCTGATCCCCTCCTCCTCAACGCCCCCCCTGAAGGGTTGGGTCTTGCTTTTGCGCTAACTCCATTTGCTTTACCGGTAAGCCATGAAGTAGTTAGTAGCCCCCCTCTTTTGTAACCCAAACAAAAATGTTTAACACAAACGAATAAATTTGTGACCGTTTAATCAACAAATCAATCTAATTACCCTATTATTGTCTTTTCAAATTCGATTTCTCTCAACTATGTAATCTTTTACCGGGATTCATAGAATAATTATATTTATTATGTTAATAATATATATTTACATAATAAATGTTTACAAAATACGCCCACACACTGCTTTAAACCGCCTTTAGTATACGTTTATTTCTTAATGCATTAATTAAGGAATATTGTCGTTGTTCAACGAAGCAACAAACGATATTCCTTAATTAATATATCCGTTAATTTAAATTTATAAATCAATATAAACCGTAACAAAATGAGGGTTATTCTAACTGCCATTTTAGTTGTTACCTCTTTTTATCACACATTCGCCCAGAGCTGCGATTGTGATATTACTATCTCAAAAGCAGCCATGTACGATGGCAAGGCGCTGGGCTACAAACCAGGCCAGACAATCTGCATTGCAGCCGGTAACTACCCTTATCTTTACTTTAAGAACATTGTAGGATCGTCTGGCAAACCCATCAAGTTCATCAACTGCGATGGGCGGGTTACGGTTGGCACCTCAAGCGGCACAAATGGTATTCAGTTTTATGACAGCAAATTTGTCAAACTGACCGGCTCGGGCGATAGTGACTATAAATACGGTATAAGGCTCACGAAAACCCCCAGCGGAGCATCGGGCATCAATGTAACGGGCTTTAGCTCCGATTTTGAGATCGAGCGGGTTGAGGTATCAGGCACGGGCTTTGCCGGGATCATGATCAAGATGGACCCCACCTGCAATCCGGCCACCTGGCGGGGAAACTTCAGCATGTACAACATCAAGGTACACGACAACTATGTGCATGATACCTACGGCGAGGGCATGTACATTGGGAACTCCTTCTGGAACAGTGGTATAACCAAAAACTGCGATGGAGAGAGCAAAGTGGTGTATCCGCACAACATTTATGGTCTGGCCATTTACAATAATCTGGTCGAACGCACCGGTGCCGAAGGCATCCAGTATGGCTGTGCACCGGATTACCGGGTGTATAACAATGTGGTAAACTATGCCGGGATCTCTCCGTTTGCAACCTACCAGAACAATGGCATTCAGGCTTCGGGGGGCGTAGCAGGCCGTTTATACAACAATATCGTCAAAAATGTAAGTGGCAACGGGATTATTATTCTTGGTCACTCTGGAACCAACCTGATCTACAATAACCTGGTTACGGATATTGGAGGAATAGGCGTTTTTTGTGACAACCGCGCCGGAACCCCAGCTGGTAACAGCATCATATTCACGAATAATACGATTGCTAATACTGGTAAGGAAGGCTTTGCGCTGTATAACAAACTGGATAGAAGCACTCTGGCCAACAATGCAGTAATCCAGTCGGGAGTGGGTAAATTGCTGAATACGCTGCCGGGCGTTCAGGTAACGCAGTCGGCCAATTACTACGGAGCTTCAGTTAGCTCGGCTTTATCAGACGGAGTATTTGATAGTAGTTTTAATCCACTATCGGGATCTCCTTTGGTTGACAAAGGCATAACCAATAACTATTGGGGCGTTAGGACAGACCTCAATGGGAAAGGCCGTCCTAAGGGAAAAGGAATCGATATCGGTGCATATGAATTTGACCCATCGCCCGGTGCTCGTCTGGGCGCTGAATTTAGCGGAATAGAAGTGGGAGTTCGGCAGGTTCTTTCCTTCCCGTCGCCCTGTATAAACGAAGTGTTCCTCCAATTGACGAATTCGGAATTAGCCATTTCAGAAGCCACCATTTACACCGTTGACGGTAAGCCGGTTACAACCATAAAACCAGCCACAACAACCAGCGAGCTTCGGGTCGAAACGGCTTCTTTACCAACGGGTTTATATGTTTTTAAAGTCGTTACGTCGGAGCTTAACGTGTTGGAAGGTCGGTTCATCAAACAGTAAGTCAACCTCATTCAATTAGTTAGAAAACCAAACAAGGCTCCGGGAAAACTTAACGTAAGTTTTCCCGGAGCCTTGTTTGATTCCTGATTGGTACGATTAAAAGAAGGGATCGTTAACTAATCTCCTTACCAAAATTTCAATTCCTGAAAGGTACGATTAAAAGGACTACTACGTCAGTTGTACATACGAGTTGGCTCCATTGAGCCGGTACAAATTACCCAGTTGAGTTGGTGCTTTTATTGGGTAATCAGTATAAACAAAGTTTGTTAAATCATACTGCAACAATTCCTCATCAAAACCTGAGGGCAATCGTTCAAAATAGACGTAGCTACCCTTCGGATGTGACATGTCAACGAAATCCAGTTGGTCTTTTCCACTCGCTATGGCGTTGGAATCAGTCTTTACACGCCTATCAAACAGGCTTACTAAGGCAAACGATTCGGTTGGCATTGTTCTGTCAATCTCATATTCATGTACGTTATCCCACCAGGCCGTAAATTCATTCTTGCCCAGATAAGGAACAAACTCAGCTTCCTGCTGTTTTATGCGGGTTGCCAGGCGAGCCTGCACGTCATTGGTATGATCGAGAAGTACGAAAACACGATAGGCAGGGCATCTTAACGTATTCTCATGTACAATAAGAGCTCCATCGGCATTGGCGTAACCAACGGTATTGGTGTACGTAATAGCCACTTTTGCGAAGCTTCCCCGTTCATGATTGAGTGGCGCTATACCCACTAATACCGATTTTAACAGGGTGTAATACTGGGGCCAGTGGCCTTTTTGCTGATACCCTTTCAAACCGGCTATAGCCCCCATAATACCTAATAAGGCCGGCTTATGCAGCATATTGTACGAATACTGAATGCCTTCATTAACGTCCGGTTTACGAAAAAAGCCAAAGTCAGCCTTTAAATCAAAAGACAATAACTCCTTCCAACCAGTAACCGGCGGTTCAGAGGTAGTTTCAGGCATCATGGGTTCAATTCTAAAAAGACAGCTTCACTGGGCGCACCGATCACGTTTGATACTGTAGGATCGTAATGAAGCTCAATCTTCTCAATATGTTTGGTTACAGACGGTTTTTGGAGGATTTCAGTAACGCTGGACAGATCAATTTTACGATCTTCACCTACCTGAATCAGGTCTACAAACGAGGGCAAGACCAGCATAGAGCCCACCTTAAGCTGTACCCACAACATCAATTCGTTTTCCGTCCCTGCTTTAGCCGCCGAATCATAAAAAGTGGCACCCTGCGTTAAGGCTTTTTTGGCTTTATCAATATCCTCGTCGCTGATCGCTTTGCCACCACATAACTCAATAAGATCGCTGCTGTTGTGCGGGTTCAGCGAAAAACCATGTACATAGTGACCCTCTTTCAACTTCGACTGCGTACCCAGTGAACTCATCGTAGACTCCGCACTAGTTGCGCCGGGATTCCGAAAGGGCGTCATAATCTGTTCGAAGTAAATAACGCCTTCAACAAACCGATTGACGCCATGAGTTATTTGCAAAGGCCCATGAATCGACAAACTGGTTTTACCGGCATACGTCCCGCCAAACAAGCGAACATCGATGCACTCGAACAAATGTTTAGCTACCGTTCGGCGTAACTGAGCGTCTTTTTCTTTGGGATACACGCCAAAATAGTGTTCATAGCTTTCGTCCAGCGTTCGAGGCTGCAACTCCGTATTGAGTGTTTTAAGGTAAAATACCTTTTCACCAGGGAAGGCCTTTTTGAGGTAATTTCGTACGGTATATTTTAGCGCTTTATCTGTAGCGTAAACAGTTCCATCCGGTAAGGTGCGGGGCTGATGCGAGAAATCAGCGTTGTAATTTGAATTGACCGACTTTATAATGACGCATCCGAAGACACGGTTAAAAAAAGGATTTCCCATAACAGGGTTTACGATAAGAAAAGAGTTATTATTCCGGGCGGTATCTGGAACGCATTGCCCCCGTTAGTTCTCCCGTAAATAGAACGTCGGGCTGAAGTAACCAGCGAGAATAATCACGTATAGTTTCTTTAAATCGGCCCGTTTGTCGAAAGCCATTAGCTCACGCATCAGATTAGCAACCCTGTTTCTTTTCAGATTAGCCGGGCGTTCAACTTCATGCTTATGCTTAAGGAACAGGCGCCCTATCTCCTGTTTAAAAAGCTCGACATCTGTTTTTTGGATAAACGTTTCCAAAGCAGCATGCGATTCATCCGATGGATAATTCAAGCTCATAAGATAATCAATCACCTGGCCCGAAATAAAGGCAAACTCATACTCATCCTCAAGGGGAACACGTTCGAAGCTATCCGCAATCTTCAGCGTCTTTTCTGTTAATGAATCAAGTTTATCTGGCATATAAAATCCGTTGAAATTTTCATTCTTTTCATCAAAGAAATGATTAACACTAAAGAGAATATTGAGTTTTTCTTTTATCTGCTTATTTCTACCACATTTCATATCATCCTGAAACGTAGATACAACCATGTGCCAAAAGGCTTTTCCCTTAATTGCATCGTGCTTTGATTTAAAAACAAAGTCATAAACAGCCTTCCTGTATCTTAGGGCGCTAAGGTGCGTATAGGTAAGATGATACGAATTCGGCGTAGTGGCAACAATAAAATCGTCTGTTTTTAAATCGCCAAGCAGATTAGCGGAATGAACGTTTTTATGACCAAACAAAGGAGCAAAAACACAATCCAATAATTGAAACACGTTGGTTAGTCTTGGGTATTTTCTAGGTTTTTTAGCGGCAGTTAAAACAGCCATTACGTTTTTAATCTCCAGCCAGTCTTGTTTTGTATAAGCATCCCGTATATAGTAATCAAACTTGCTTACAAAATCGAAATCTTTAATTTGTCCCTGCTGGTAGTATAAAAGGTAGTAGTTAGAAAGCCCGTTCGTTGATTTTGCATAAAGATCAGCCATAATCTGCTCGTATGACTTACGCTGTGCGGGCGCTTTACGCGCTTCCTCCTTAAAGAGATTCATTACATCATCCCGTAGCTCTGTAACGGGTTCTTGATCAGGAAAGATGAAGATGGGTAGGGGTCTCGGTAAAATAGCACGATCAAGAATTTTCTGTGCTTCAAAAACTGTTTCGGCAAACTCATGCGTTACCGATCCGTTAAACAGAAACGTAGCCGTCTGGTGCTTTAGAAATGGTTTTTCTTCATTGAAGCCGTTCTTAAAATTGCTTACACCAATAGATTCTCCACCTACAGATGGCAACTTCCGATTGAACAGATAATCTTTTAAGTAAGCCGAGTATGCTTTTTTATATAGCGTTATTGGTAGATCGAGATGCAGTATTATGTGAGCTTCCTCGCTAAGGTTATCAAACCCGTCAACAGTATCCAGAAACCGCTCAAACGCATCCCATGTGGATAAATAGTCCTGAAGCCAATCTGCATATTTATGAAATTCATCATCAATTAACGTCTTGGCTTTCTTAATATAACGCGGCACCCGCTCATTAATCTTTACCTTATCTTTCTCAATATATTTTGACCCTCCGATTAATGACTTTTTCTTGGTAGCAAAACAAAACGGGGAAACTGTCAATATACCTTTTTGTGGCAGATCGAAGCACTTTTGGTAAAATGGTTTCTTATCAAAGTCAAGAGTCCAGCTTACTTCCTGGATCTCAGCACATCGAATCAATAAATCAGACAGTTTATCTATTTGTTTTCGTCTGTTATATATCTCGTACTCAACACCGGATAACCGTACAGATGATGCACTATCGTCAAAATCAACCTTTATTACTACATTCAAGCCCTCTTTAGGTTGTATACCAATTCGCTTGAACTCTGGATCAAGTGCCTGAGTAAAGCTGGCAAGTTCTTTGAGCATAATTAACTACCTGTTCAGCCGGAATAAAGGACGCTTATTCAACAGCACACACTATACTTAGCAAATTTCAGACAAGGATTATAACCATTATCTGATATGCATCAGACATACTACGCTTCTTCTTAAATGAATAAAAATAAGCAGTCAATTAAACGCACAAAACAACAGCAAATACTCATGTAATGAGTGCTGATAAATAATCACTACGACTAAATATGTTTCGATTTCCATTTAAGATAACGCCCGGTAGCCACCAAACAGAATCCTGTCTGTACGTACTTAACGGCACAGTCAAAAAGCTTTTGTCCATTCATTATATAAAGGATCAATAACAATTCGAACAAAAACCCTTTCTGTGCCGGAATTAGTAATTGATCTAATCTGGATATTTTCTGCTTTTTCATATAATCAAATTCGCGAAAGCTATTTCAGCATTTGAGTATAGTAAAACTTTTTTATTCTCAGATAGAATTTTAATCTGGCATTAAAAACCAATTTAGGTTCAATATTAAACGGTGATATATTTCACAGCAATTATTTGTAAGGTTATTTATTGTATAGTTTCTTTTTTCAACCAAAAGTAAACTTGTAATATTTCATACTTTTCCTTACCAGTTCACCTATTATTCCCCTTATAATACGGGTGTATTCGACTCGTTCAGAAATGGGTAGATCACTACTGATTTCACGTAGCAATAAGTATACTATAGTAAGTATGTACAGTCGACCTATTACTAATTTACCAGACCAACGTACCAATCAGTTCGCCAAACAGTGTTCTTAAAGTAAAGAAGGTATTAACAACGTGTTAACATGTTTCAGGACAATATACCTTCGTAGATGTTAATCATCTGTTCGTCTATGACTGATGTAAGCGGGATAGTATTTGTAGCTTCCTCTTAACAAGCTCAGGGCATGCTACTTTAAACCTCATCTATAGATTCTTTAAACTCAACGCTTATGATTATTTCCCGTGTTTGCTTTGATCGTCAACCTCTATTTATCCGGCAAGGTGCTTTACGCCTTTGGGGTGTACCACTAGCCCATCGGTCTGATGTTTGTCAGAATCGCCAGCTGTACAGTTTTAATAATTTCTTTGCGGAGGTTTGTTACGACAAGAATGATGGAAGCCTGACGTGTGTCTGCACCTTTACCAGGATTCAACGCCTGGCACCTTATCTGGAACAAGTTAATGTCGATAAATTAGTCAATCTTAAGCCGATGTAACAATCTGATTATCAAACAAAAAAAGCAGTATCTCTTCAAGTAAAGAGAAAAATTTGCTTGAAGAGGTGCTGTGGTCAATATGAAAGCAGATCTTTTATACTTGGCTGAACTGAAGGGCAAGTCTGAATACCGTGACCCAAATCCGGCAAAACAGTTGCGCTTACCAAAGAGGGTAAGTACTGGATGGAACGCTCTAATGTAGCCTGGTAAGGATATAGTTTATCCTGAGCACCCAGTAGTATATAAAGTGGAGTCTGAATAGCCAGCAACTCTTCTTTAGGCAAGGCAAGATGCCACCAGGGAGTAAGTTGAAAATTAGAAAAAGCGTCTACCTGAAAATCGATCAATAGTTTTTCCTGATCAGGGAGTAACTCTGTATAGGCTGGACTAAAAATGACTTCCCGTAAAAACGATTGCACCGATTCATACGATGGTGCATGGGAAGCCAGCCAATAGTACCTCAGTAAATAAAAGGAAAGCGTAAGTGGTTGAATACCTGCCGGATTAATTAAAATAGCCTTTTTTATCAGTTGCGGAGCCATTCGGCACACCTTCAGGCTAATTAACGCACCCAGTGCATGAGCAATCAGGGTAACGCGGGCAATGCCCAGTTGTTCTAATACCTGCCGTGCCCAGGTACCGTATTCGTCGGTATTAAGGCTCGGGCTCAAACCGTCACTGAAACCTGGCTGTCCATTGATTTCGATCAGACAAAGTCGATAATTCTTCCTCAAACCAGCCAGACCACCATTGATAACCCAGACTAAAGCACTTGTATTAAAACCAGGTAAGAATACCAGCGTTTCATACACCCGTCGCTTTGGCGTATGAATCCACACCACGGTTTTACCCCAGGTGGTGAGCACGGTAACCGACTCAAATGAAAACCCATTTGAGTCCTGCACCTGGCGCGCCCACCGGTCATTAAACTCGGTAGCGTGCTGAGGATCTTTATAACGAGAGTGACTGGCTGAGCTCATAAACGAATAGCATATTGGGTAGCTGATTCTATTATCCGTATCTCTATGCACTACTATTTATCGACCAAATAGAGATAATAATATCGCACTAATTACCAAATAATCCCGACTAACTAATTAGTATATTCTGAGCGCAATATAAATAAACAGTAAACTAATAGCTTAATCATCTAGTAAGCGGCTAATAGAATGGTTCCGCCATGGGTGAGCGTACACACAATACGCTATTTTAAGCCCATGCGCCGGTCAATGGCATCCCGGACGCGGGCGGCACTTTCGTAATCTTCTTTTTTTATGATTTTTGCCAGTAGTTCTTCCAGCTCAGCCAGTGTGTACTCGGCATAGGACCCTTTTTTATCGCGGGTTTTATCATCGACAAAATAGCCCGACACGTCCACAACCTCAGCCGTAGCACGCAGTGGACAATTAAAGCGAACGGCCAGCGCAATGGCATCTGAGGGGCGGGCATCCAGGGTGAAGCTTTCTCCCGATGATGTTAAGAGACTGATGTTGGCGTAGAAAATCTCATCCTGCACACGGGTAATAATGGCCTCTTTCATGCTAACTCCCGTCTGTTTCAACGTCTGGTAGAACAGATCGTGCGTGAAGGGTCGCAAGGGTTGCATCTTCTCCATGGCTACGGCAATGGCCTGCGCTTCCGAAGCGCCAATGATGAGCGGAATCCGTCGTTTACCAACAACATCCTCCAGAATCAATGCATAATTTCCCGGCTTCGAAATGCTTTCCGAGAGAGCAATAATCGACAAATCAATCATCATCTTCGGGCGATCCATTCCGTTGAATAAACTGGCAAAGTTCACCCATGTCATCGAATGGTGAAATCACAAAACCGTCGACACTTAATCGGTATAAATCGCGCTTCTCCACTTCGATCTGGTACCCATTCTCCAGGGTAATGTGCTTTCCCGTATGATTCAGCACTGGAATCTTCATTTCGGCCAGCGCGTAGAGCACAAAATCTGTTTCGTCGTAATTACATTGCATTTTCATAAATAACCGTGGCACCAAGGCCGATACAAACCACCGATGATACGACAACCAGCATAGTGCGAACCCATGGATTCGTGGCCATGCGAACAGAAAACGGTACGCTGAATGCGCCAGCCGCTACCATCATGCCCACAATAGACCCAATGCCAAACAACCCGAGGTAGATCATACCTGCCCCTGTCTCTTTGATTTGGGTTAGCACAGAAAGGATAAGGGCACCGCTCCCCGCCAGACCGTGGACAAGGCCCACTCCGTAGGCTAGTTTATGAGCGTGACCTTCGTGAACGTGCGTATGGGTGATGGCCAGCTCTCGATATACCATCAATTTATAGAGCCGCAGACTACCCAGCGTAACCAGCATGACGCCTACCCCCGCTTCCAGATAGCGAAAGTCGCCCGCGTGAAGGGCAAACTTACCCAGCATAAAAACACTGCCCACGAGCAGAATGGTGGATGTGTGCCCCAAGCCCCAAAAAACGCCATCCTTCAGCGCCAGCCGGATATTGTTGCGCCGGGTAACAATGCTACTGACCGCCACTAAATGATCTGCTTCAAAGGCGTGGGCAAAACCAACGCTTAAGGCCAGAAAAAGGGGAAACAACGTTTGCATATCCGTTACTTTTTAAGGTCTGTTGACTGCACTGGCAGCTTGCCAATGATAATACGGTGGTTGCCGGTATCGGCAATGACCAGTTGATTGCCATCGGTGCTAATGGAGAAGGGCCAATACAACTGCTTATCCGTGCCGAATCGGGTGTTGGCGTTTTCACTACCCGTAGCGAAGCTGGCGTGACCGATCAGGTTATCGGCCGGTTGATTGTGTTCAGTCGGTACCGTATCGAACCACAAAACCCGGCTGTTACCCGTGTCGGCAACTAATAGGCCGTTTCCGTAAAAATGCGCGTCGTACGTCCAGCTTAGTGTTCGTTGAGCGGGGAATAAGCCGTATTGATTCTGGCCGTTACTCTCAAAATCAGCCTGTCCAATCAGCACATCGGCGGGTTGATGGGGCGCCGTTCGCCAGTCGTTCCAGAGTAACGTCCGGTAATATTGGGTATCAGCCACGACCATCTGCCCTTTCGGCCCAATCTTGACGGAATACGGCCAGATCGGGTTAGCCGAATCGTAATCCCGCTCCGTAAAATCTGGTTGGCCAATTACGGCTGTAGCCGAAGCAAACGACTCGGTTGGGATGTGATCGTAAAATAGTACCCGCCGGTTCCCCGTATCGGCAATCCAGAGCCGCTCTCCGTCGGAAGTTACGCCATACGGCCAGTTCAATGTTCGTTCGGTGGGCGCAGCACCGATGCCTTTGGCGTTGGGCTGGTTGCTGCTGAAATCAGCCTGGCCCAGCACTATATCAGCGCGTTGGCCATGCTGTGTTGGAAAGTGGTTCCAGATCAAAACACGGTGATTCCAGGCATCGGCCACGATGAGCTGCACACCATCCGACCACAGCCCCGATGGATATTGCAGCGTATCGCCACCAACATGGCCACCCGAGTTTCGGCCTGTTTCCTGGGTGTCCAGCTGGCCCAGAATAACATCGGGTTCAGCGTACTCCGTTGTGGGTATCTGGTTCCAGATGAAGACACGGTTTTGACCTGTATCGGACACCATCAACCGCCCCCCCACTATCCATACTCCACGCGGAGCCAAAAACGGATGGCCCGCACTTCCCCGAAAAACGGTATTTAATTCCACCAACGGGGGACGTGTGGGTAAAGACTGGGTAAGATTGGGCGTAGTCAGTAGCATATACTTAACAGATTCGCGGCAATTGCTCGCCGACCAGCATATTGACCACCCGGCGACCGCCGATGCGGCTTGTGAGCACGACCTGACCAGGATGCTCAGTTACCACTTCGCCGATAATCGCTGCCGAATGACCATAATCGAGTGTTCGTAGTTTCCGGACAAAGGCATCCGCTGCTTCCGGCGCAACAATCGCGAGAAAAACACCTTCGTTGGCCACGTAAAGTGGGTCTAAACCCAGCAGTTCACAGGCCCCGGCGACTTCGTCGAGGACCGGAATGGCTGCTTGTTTCAGGTCAATTCCCAGTCGGGTTGCACCAACGTTTCGGTCGCGGGCAATTTCGTTCAGGACGGTTGCCACACCCCCGCGTGTGGGGTCGCGCAGAAGGTGAATATCGTTTCCAAATTCATCCAGTAACGCCAAAACCGCATGATTCAGCGGAGCGGTATCGCTGGTCAGGGTGGTTTCAAACTCCAGCCCTTCCCGCACCGACATAATGGCCATACCATGCGTGGCAATGTTGCCGCTAACAATCACCTTATCTCCTGCCCTAACGTTTTTTATGCTGATGTCGGCCCTGGGGTGCAGTTCGCCGATGCCGGAAGTATTGATAAAGATTTTATCGCCTTTCCCGCGTTCAACTACCTTGGTATCGCCCGTCACGATTTGGACACCGGCCCGTTCAGAGGCTCCTTTTATACTGACCAGAATATCCCAGAACTCGGCCATTGTCAGGCCTTCTTCCAGAATAAATCCAAGCGACAGGTATTTTGGAATGGCTCCACACATGGCCAAATCGTTGACGGTACCGTTAACGGCCAGTTCGCCAATATTGCCGCCGGGAAAGAATACGGGTGAGATAACGTAGCTATCGGTCGTGAAGGCCACGCGTCCCGTCAGGTTCAGCAAAGCACCGTCGTGGTGGGTATCGAGCAGCGGATTACTGAGCAGATCAAACACACCCGCTTCGAGCAATTTATTGGTCAGAATACCCCCGCTGCCATGGCCGAGCGTAATAATGTCGAAATCGAGTTTCGGCATTGGGCAGTGAAGTTGCATAATGGTTAATCGTTGTAGAGACGCAATCCCTTGCGTCTTATGGCCGAATATTTTTTTTATTGAATCGTTTAGCCTGACGGCTATTGCTGACGCAAAGGAGACGCAAAGGCTTGCGTCTCTACATTCGCAAAATGATAATAAGCTGCGCAAGCCCCCTCAGACGACACCATTGGCGCGCCCAGTGGTCGCTCGGGTGAGCAGGCACGTCCGAACTGGCTGCATTCGTTCGGCTTTTTAATGCCTTTTAGCACCAGACCGGCAATGCAATCGGGGCATTCGGGCGCTTTGGCGATGGATACCGAAAACTTACGATCCGCATCGAAAGCGGCCAGTTCAGGACGCACGGCCCAGCCACTACCGGGAATGGTACCGATGCCCCGCCACTCGCGGTCGACCGTTTCGAACACCTGTTCGATGATGCGCCGGGCTTCGGGGTTTCCTTCCGGCCGTACCACCCGGGCATACTGGTTTTCGAGTCGGTACTCGCCCCGCTCCAGTTGCCGAACCACCATCAGGATACCCTGCAACAGATCGACCGGCTCAAATCCGGTCACGACCATCGGCATTTTGTACCGCTCAACGAGTGGGCCGTAGGCGTCGATTCCCATGATGGCACAAACGTGGCCAGCGGCCAGAAAACCCTGAATACTTGTGTCATCGTCCTGAATAACAGCCTCCATAGCCGGAGGCACCAACACATGCGACGCCAGTATCGAGAAGTTTTTCAGACCAAGCTTCTGCGCCTGTACCACCGAAAGTGCGTTTGCCGGGGCCGTTGTTTCAAAGCCCACCGCAAAAAAGACCACCTCACGGTCGGGGTTTTCGCGCGCCAGCCGAACGGCCTCCAACGGAGAATACAGAATCCGGACGTCGGCCCCACCCGCTTTTGCGTCGAGCAGACTCTTTGTGGAACCCGGCACCCGAATCATATCGCCAAACGAGCAGAGAATTACCGGCCGGCGATCCGGGTTTTTTTCTTCGGCCAGATAGACCGCTTTATCGATCAGGTTGACGGGTGTCACGCAGACCGGACAACCCGGCCCGTGTACCATCGTAACAAACTCGGGCAGCAGGTTCAGGATGCCATTTTTGACCAGGCCATGCGTTTGCCCGCCACACACCTCCATGATCGTCCAGGGACGGGTGGCGGTGCGATGCAGTTCCTGAATATACTGCTCTACCAGTTCGGGGTCGCGGTATTCGGTGAGGTGTTTCATAGAGCGTGACGATCGATTTGGCTGCTTTCTGTCAATTCATCCAGTTCACCAATCTCGCGGAGGTAGGCAAACGTTTTCTCGGCCTCTTCTTCATCGACAATACTGATGGCGACCCCCACGTGAACGAGCACGTAATCACCTTCTTTAGCCAGCGGAACCATATCCAGACTGGCTTCTTTTATGATACCGCCAAAGGCCACGCGGGCCATACGAACGAGCCCGTCGTACTGGTATTCGATGGATTTTATTTTACCGGGAATGGCTAAGCACATGAGCAGTTTCGGTTTTGACGTGTACTGTGTTTGTTGTGGACAATGAATAATGAGCGATCTGCCCGAACGAAATGCACTCGTCGTTGGGCGATAGCTGTTGATGAAAGTAGAGCTGATGCGCCGGTTCGAGTTCATGCCGCAACCAGTCGACCAGCAACCCGTTTTGAAAGACTCCCCCGCTAAAGGCCAGTTGCCGGACACCCGTTCGTTGCGCTACAGCCGCCACTACTTGCACCAGTGTGTAATGAAAGGCAGCCGCAATCCGGTCAATTGGGTATCCAGCCAGAATGTCACGCACTACACCCGCAAGGATGGTTTTTGTGGAAATGCGGTTCGTCGACAGGGTTTCGGGCAGGTAACTTTGCGCGATTGTGTAGCCGTTCGTTCGGACGTATCGGGTAGCACAGTTTTCAAGTAATAAGGCGGCTTCTCCTTCGTAACTAACAGTGTCTGCCAGACCTAACAGAGCGGCTACCCCATCGAAAAGCCGCCCTACGCTACTGGTTTTCAGTTTATTCCGGACACCTACTTTCGTATAAAGATTCCACTCTTTTTCGGTGAATTTTGGCCGTAGCAGTTCATCGGCACTCGGTATGTCAAAAGCCAGCGAAAGCGCCGAAAGCCGGGGCTCGCGGGGCATTTTATCACCCAGAAGCGCGTCGAAATAATCGAAATGACCTATCCGTTGAAAGTCGCCATCTTCGTAGGTAATGAATTCACCGCCCCAGATCTGCCCGTCGGTTCCGTAGCCGGTTCCGTCCCAGATGATTCCCAAAACAGGCTCTACCTGCCCTAACAGCTCATTTTCAGCCAGTACGGCGGCCAGATGCGCTTCGTGGTGTTGAATAGACACGAGCGGAACGCGCCAGATCGCGGCCAGTTCGTGGGCCAGTTGGGTGGAGAAGTACCCTTCGTGCCGATCGGCCAGAACGGCGTCGGGCGTGGCGTCGAAGAGGGCCAGAAAATGGTCGAGTGTGGCGCGGAAATTTGTCTGAGTGTCGTAGCTCTCCAAATCGCCAAGGTACTGACTAACATACGTATTACCCCGCAATTGCCAGGCAAACGTACTTTTCAGCGATGCACCGAGGGCGAGGACGTTGACATTCGGATGAGTGAAACCCGTTGGCATGAACGTCGGTGCCAACCCGCGCGACCGACGCAGGACGATGGGCTGACGGTAGGTTGGTGACAGACGCATCACCGAATCATCCTGCGGCACCACAATATCCCGGTTGTGGGCCAGTAACAGATCAGCTACGGCGGGCAGTTGGGCCAAAGCCTGTTCATTGGTGTAGCATATCGGCGAACCGCTGCTATTTCCGCTGGTGGCGACAAGTGGCTTGCCGAACGCATCCGCCAGCAACGCCAGCAACGGTGCATAAGGCAATAGGACGCCCAACTGGTTTAAGCCGGGGGCCAGTTGGTCAACAGCCAGCCCGGAGAGTGGGGTGACCCGATTATTGAGTAAGATAATAGGCGCTGCCGAACTCGTCAGTAAAGCCAGTTCGTCGTCAGCCAGATCGCAATCCTGCCGTAGCTGGTTTACGCTGGGGTATAAGACGGCCAGCGGTTTGGATGGCCGATGCTTGCGTTCACGAAGTTGATGGATGGCATCGGCATTTGTTGCATCGCACAACAACAAAAATCCGCCGATTCCCTTTACAGCTACCGTTTTTCCAGCCGTCAGCGCATCAATACTTTGTCGAATTATTTCAGACTGATCCTGGCTCAAGAGACGTCCTGATCCCAGAAATAAGCTCAATTCGACCGGACAATTCGGACAGGAATTCGTCTGTGAGTAGAACCGCCGGTTGGATGGGTCGTGGTACTCCTGCTCGCAGTCGGCGCACATGCCGAATGGAGCCATCGTTGTCGCGGGCCGGTCGTACGGGAGTTGATGAAGTATGGAGTAGCGTGGACCGCAGTGCGTACAGGTCGTAAACGCATACCCAAAACGCCGATTAGCCGGGTCGTCCATCTCCGCCCGGCAGGCATCGCAAAGTGCCAGATCGGGCGTTAACAACAGCGATGCCAGACCGCTAGCCTGACTTTCCACAATTGTGAAATCACTAAAATCAATTGGGTCGGCTTCGGTAATCCCCACCGATTGAATCCGGGCCAGCGTGGGTGCTTCGGCCTGAACGCGACGGGCGAGCACTCTGGCCGTTTCCAAATCGGCATTAACATAAATATGCACCCCATCAGCCCCATTGCTCACGGACCCTTTCAGTTTCATCGACCGCGCCAATTGCCAGACGAATGGCCGAAAGCCCACGCCCTGTACCTGTCCGGTAAGATGAAGATGGAATGTCATGGTTTTATGTAGAGCCGCAATACCTTGCGGCTCATGACCGGATGGTTTTTCTATGGACACAAATTGCTGACGCATAGGAGACGCAAATATGCGTCTCTACACAATCACACCCTTTTTCTGCTCCACCTTGGCCAGCAGCCAGTCGCACCAGGCATCGAGGCCTTCGCCGGTGGTGCTGGAGATGGTGATAACTTCGATGTCGGGGTTCACGTCGCGGGCGTCCTGGATCACGTTTTCAACCTTGAATGGGACGTAGGGCAGCAGATCAGCCTTCGAAACGACCATTAGTTCGCTGGTCAGGAACATGCGCGGGTACTTTTTGGGCTTGTCGTCGCCTTCCGTCGAGGCTAGCAGCGTAACGCGCAAGTCTTCGCCCAGGTCGAAGGCAGCCGGACAAACGAGGTTGCCTACATTCTCGATAAACAGCAAATCAACGCCCGTCAGGTTGATGTGATCGAGCGCCTGATAAATCATCTGCGCTTCGATGTGGCACATGCCACCCGTTACAATTTGCAGGGCGTTAATGCCCACATCCCGCATCCGGATAGCGTCGCGTTCGGTTTCGGGATCGCCCACCAGAACGGCCATATTTAATCGCCCCCGGAGTCGCTTGCCCGTCTCCTGCATGAGCGTGGTTTTGCCACTGCCCGGCGACGAACAGACGTTGATCACCAATATATCGGGCAGACGATCGCGGATGGCTTTTGCCACGAAGTCATTGACCTTGAGCAGATTCAACGTTGTATTTTCGCACTGTACGGCTCCTACTGAAGCCTGATTTGATTTCGGTCTGGCAGTTGTCATAGTTTTGGTTATGGTCGATTCTCAATCATCGAATTCCACTTTACTGATCAGCAACTCTTCGCCCTGAACGACGTTTCGGCTGGGTCTGCCGCAGGGGCATACAAACTTATATTGCTGCACTTCGGTCGTCTTATCACACACATCGCAATGAATCAGAATCGGCAGTACTTCTACATGCAGGCTCGTTTGCTGGTAACGGGGCTCATCTTCCAGAACGGCCGCAAATGCGTTCTGCATCAATATAGGTTGTACGTTCGAGAGTAGTCCGGCTTTTAAATAAATTCCCCGTATTCGGCCCATGTCGGTCGGAAATTCATCTTCCAGCGTTCTGAAAATATTACGGACCAGGGATATTTCGTGCATGTTGGTTATTGGTAATTAGTAGTACTGTACAACGGACGGGGCCGCCCGCGCGGTGGTAATCCGTTGAGCCACTAGGCTAATGAGGTAACTAATTGGCCTAGCGGCCCAACGGATTACCACCGCGCGGGCGGCCCCGTCCGTTGTACATTAACCAATCACCAACTCGCCCAGTCGTTGCAGGTGTTGTTCGGCGTCGTTGATCAGGGCTTCATCGGTAACCAGAAAGCGCACTTCGCTTGCCTTTTTGACCATGTCGTTGTAGAGAGCGCGTTGATTTTCGGGGTCATCTTCGCCCACATACCAGCCCGCTTCCAGGTAGTTCAGTATGGTCAGTGCCCGTTCGTACGGGTAGTCTTCGGCGGTGCGAACACGTAAGGCATCGCGGTAATAACCGATGGCTTTGGCATAGTTATCGGATTTGGCGGCCTGCGGGTATTTTGTGAGAGCGTTGGCGTAGTGGTTGCAGATGGTGGCGTATTCGTACGGAAATTCCTCCCGCGTAAAATAAGCCAGGGCCTGCTGAAACGAACTTGACGATACGGCCGCCCAGATGCTTTTCTTCTTGACTTCGTCCGGAATTTCGGCAAAAATAACCCCGAGGTGATGCTGGATTTCGGCAAAAACGGCCGGGGCATTCTGCTGGGTAAACACTTTGAGTGCTTCCTGATAGGCTTCCATAGCCGGGCGGTAAAACTGTGGATTACCGCTCTGCGCCCAGGTGTAGAGCAAAACACCTTTACGGTATAACGCATTGGCTAGTAGTTCGGGGACCTCTTCATTTCGGAAGATGGTCACCGCCCGACTGATGTAGCCGAGTGATTCGGCAAAGCTATTGGTGAAGTTGGCCACTTGGGCGGCATCGACCAGCAACAGCCCTACCTGAATGGTACGTTGCTGATTTTCATAGTATTGCAATACCTGCCAGAGCGCTGTTTTCGTCTGTTCGAGCAAATCCGCATCGTAGGGAACAACCAGTTGCTGCAACCAAACGGCATACTGAACCGCCAGCAACTCATGTTTGGCCGCATCACTCAGTTCGGGAACAGCCGCCTGCGCCAGCACCTGATTGGAGACTGCCAGTTGCCCGGTGTCGAGCAGCAGCGTGGCGTAGTGTTTTGTTGTGTAGGCTGTATAATCCGCATCGGGGGCATGACTCAGGGCAGTCTGATACGCTTCGGATACATCGTCGTCGGTATCCGTTTCGAGGTTTCCGTAATGCAGTGCCACCGCCCGGTTATGCCAGCGCCGATAGGTTTCGAACGTACCAACCCCATTAACGGGCCGGGCCGGTACGTCTACCGATACGCCCGCCTGCAAGCGGTTCGTCAGGTCGATGGTGTCGGCCAGTGAGCGATCATGCCGCCCGTATTCATAGGCTTTCTCCCAGTTGTCTAAGCGAATAAACACGACCGTCAGCAGGTTTTCGGGCGAGAAAACCAACGGGCGGGGCAACAGAATGGGGGGAAGCGATTCACTCCAGTCGAGTGATACCTGAATCGTTTCTTCGATAACGGTTATCGCGTCAGGATCCGCATCGGTATCAGTAATCGGCATCATCTGCACCAGTTCACTGAGCCTGAATTCGGATGCAATGACCTGGTTAACAGCAGCTATGTTATCGGTTCGAATAGTTAGATAAAGCATAAGGCAGGATTAAAGCGTAACGCTCAGAATTCCGGTCGTTTTTAAGTCGTAGGGTAAGTCACGATCTGTATCATCAAGGTCATTATCAATCAACAACTCGCGAATATTCACCGACTTATCGCCCAGCAGGTTCCGGTCTTTCAGGAGCAGCCAACTGGTTTTGTGCATTTTCTCGAAAAACGCTTTCGACTTACCCGCTACCAGCAACGTTTGCCGGTCGGGATAATACACGACACTCACCTGCAAATCATCATCAAAAGCCTCTTTAGCAACCGATGCGCCAATGAGCAGATAGCTGTTTTTCAGGTAGATCATTGGTGATTGAGTTGTTGAGTTGTTACACAGAGATTCGCAGAGAAAAACAGAGATTCACAGAGTTTTTTCTTCTCCATGGTCTGGTCTTCACCGCGCCACGGAGGCAGGCCACACATGCGCTAGCCAGCGTTTGCCGTGGTGTCAGCCAGCATTGTCCATCTGGACGAGAGGTGTGTGAGGACATGACCCCTAAAGAAACATTAACTCCCTAACCAGTAACCATTAAGGAGTCTCCAATCAAGGCTACAACACGATCACCGGCGGCTTTTACGGCATCGGACAGGCTGACTTCCAGTTTGGTATTATCGACTGCAATGAGATAGACCTGTACATCGTCGGGATAGTCGTTGAGCAGAATCTTTCGGGCGTAGGATAGCGCCTGATTCCATTTCAGACTATGCAGAAACACCATCGGATCATCTTCAATAGCGGCTTCAACCTCGTGGGCGGGTAATTTGTATAGCGTGCCGGGCTCTTCGCCCGTGTTGACCACCGCATCGACAATCAGAATCCGTTCGTGACCCCGCAATTGAAACAACACCTCGAAGGCCGACGTACCCATATCAAACAGACCAACGTCGGGCTGCTCACCAAGTGATTCCCGAAGTTGGTCAATCACGTAACAACCCACGCCGTCGTCACTACGAACGGGATTGCCGAAACCCATTATGGCGGTCTTTTTCATCAAAGAGCGAAGGATGGAACGCTGATTTTTAAGATCATTATGGTTGGTTATGATTTATAAAGCGAGAAAAACGTCAGCACTTCTAAAAATCATAACTGCGCTTAAGGATCATAAAAATCAGCGTTCCATCAATCCGTTAAAGTTTAAATTTAGCCATTTCCTTGCCCGATTTGCCATCGTGGGCGTGTACGGTGCACACCAGGCAGGAGTCGAACGAACGGGCCACCATCCCTACTTCGACGGGGTCGTGCGGGTCTTCGATTTCGGTGCCTTCGAGAGCCGCTTCGATTGGGCCGGGGTTACCCCGGTCGTCGTTAGGGCCAACGTTCCAGGTAGTGGGAGCCATCACCTGATAGTTTTTGATAACGCCGTTCTCGATCTCGATCCAGTGCGCCAACGCACCACGGGCCGCTTCGGTAGCCCCGAACCCTTTCCCGTCGCGCTCTTCGGGTTTGATGTAGAATTCGCTGTTGAGGTCGATCTGCCGGAGCCACTCGTCAATTTGGGTGTACAGCCGGGCTGCTTCGTGAACGCGGGCTAACGTTCGGGTAAATACGTTGGCACCCATTTTATCCAGCACATCGCCAAACAGCGGGTCGTAGACCTGATGCGGCAGCAGGTTGTCCGGATTGGCATTCATGATCACGCGGGCCAGAGGGCCAGCTTCGGCCGCCATGTCCATGTAGCGGGGCGCTTTGGACCAGCTGTATTTCTCATTGAAATTCGAGTCGTGCAGCGTGTGCGACTGTACGGGCGTGGGCATGGGTTCGTCCCAGGGGTGAGCCGCCGGTACATCTTCGTACCAGGCATGACCCACGTGCTCCTTAATGCTCAGGTGATCGAAAACGTGGTATTTGCTACCATCGAAGAAGCCACTCCGGCTAATCAGGGCGGCATTACGGCCTTCTACGGTTGGTTTTTGATAATGGTCTTTGTGCAGGTACGTTCCGTAGGCAACGAACTTGCCAACGCCCTGACCAAACTTATGCAGGCCAAATTCCAAACTGGCGCGAATGAACAGGCCCAGATCTGAATTGCGCTGCGAGTCGTTTTCTTCTACCCAGGCCATCAGATCGTCCCAGGTTTTGATCTGCATGTACCGCTCGATGGAGCAGCCCAGCCAGAGGGTTTCGAGCCAGTCTTTCCGGAACTGGTTCATGATGGCGTGAGCACGGGTAATGTCTTTGAGCGTGGGGGCACACATAACCCCACCGGGCACCATGTAGCTCGAATGCGGCCACTGCCCGCCAAAAAGGGCGTACACCTCAACCGGACGCCCGCTGGCGGTAACCCCCCGCTGAAACGAAGTACCTACATAAGCCGCAAACCGCTTCACGACTTCATCGTAGAGGGGCTTATTGGCGAATTTCTTATTCGCCATGTCCGTAGCGAAAATCGCGTAGAACCAGCGGGGAATACTTTGTATCGTTTCGGTAGCCTGACCAATGGCCCGCAGCAGCAGCGCGTTAGGCGGCAGGGTTGTTTTCCAGGCCGTGTCCAGCGCCGACGAGGCACAGTACAGGTGGGAACCACCGCAGATGCCGCAAATACGGGGCGTTACGATCAAACCCGCCTGCGGGTCTTTGCCCTCCATAATTTTCTCGAAGCCCCGGAACATGGCAGCCTGTGTGTGCGCCCGCGTTACGACTCCGTCTTCCATATATACCTTCACATCGAGGTCGCCCTCGACCCGCCCAACCGGCGAAATGTTTAGTTCTTTCTGCGTTGCCATGTTTGGTTATTGGTAATTCGTGAATGGTGATTGGTTAATGGTTACTGAGTTATTCGTCATTAGTTATTGGGATGCGCTATTCGTGCGTATCTAACTAATCACCAATACCCTAATAACCACTCACCACTAACTACTTAGATGAAGAAAACTGAGGTTGATCGACGCCAACCATGCGCTCACTGCCTGAAACGACTTTCTCGAAACCAGCCCGTAAATAGTAGCCTAATTTCGATGTACCGGTGGGTACTTCTTTGGGCAGGAAACCGAGGTAATGCATCGTTTTGAAGACACTGCCTTTCTCCAGATCATGGTGGGGAAAGCCCGGCTCCGTACAACCTAAACAAGGGTGATTGGCGCGGGTTTTGCTCGATTGCCGGTTCCACAGAATCCGGTTGCAACTGGCGCGGGTCATGGGACCCCGGCAACCCACTTCGTAGAACAAACACCCGCCCCGCTTACCAAATCCGCCGTCAACTTTCTGAGCGAAACTAATCACGTTGGGGCAACCCGTTTGCACGAAGTCCGTAAAGAACGTTTTGGGCCGGTGGAAATCATCCAGCAGAACATCGCCGATACGGCCGGTAGCAATGGCAACCAGAATCTGCGTAATCCAGTCGGGGTGAGCCGGGCAGCCAGGTATATTGATAACGGGCAGCCCCCCTTTCGATACATAATCGGAGCCCAGGAAACCACCTTTGGCCTTTTTCAGAAACTGCATTCCGGTCGATTCGCTGGGGTTGGGAGCCACGGCCGGAATACCACCCCAGGTAGCACAATCGCCAATGGCGACCACATAACCAACTACTTTCGACAAATCCCGAACCCAGTCCTGCATGGGGCGATCCGCAAAGTAGTTCATGGTTCCTGTGCCATGCGGCCCCTGAATGATACTGCCTTCATAGACAAGAATGTCGCACTGCGTACGGCCGCTGACAATATCGTTGAGCAGGTGCGTTACCTGATCGCCAATCTCAAGGCCAATAGACGGGTGCCAGAGGATGTTGACACCAAAATCGGTTACTAAATCGACAACCGTGGGTTCCTCAGCATTCAGGAACGACATCGTGTTGCCACTGCACGCTCCTCCCTGAAGCCATAATACATTAGCCATGCGAAACGGGGGTGTAAGGGTTCGGAATTTTTGAATTATAAGAAGTACAAATATAATTATAATTCTGAATTAGAAAATTTTTTCTAATTCTTTTTAACAATAAAGCAAGGTTTGTTTTACGTCACCCGAACGGAATGAGCGCAATCAGGTGAGAAGTTGATTTTTTAACTGTAGGAGGAAAAACTTATACGTAATGGAGGATACTCGACGGCATCAGGCCAGTGTTGGCAAAACCAGTGTTTCGAATTCGTAGATGCCCTCTTCGGTAAGATAGGGTTTCAGGTGTTCCCAAACCGATTGTTTGTAGAGCCGTTCATCCACTGCATTGCCGCGCATGGCAGAGAATACAGGCAGGAAAACCAGCGTCATCCAGAGCGACTGAGCCAGTTGGTCATACTGCCCCCGGCTGGTTTCGGGCCGGATAACACGTCGCTGCACATGAAAATCGAGCCAGCTACGCAGTTGCATGAGCATTTTATTCACCGCCCGCTGCCATTGAATCTGCTGCGTCGTTTGCTCGGAATTCGTCTTGAAAAACTCCGCCAGATAGAATTGATAATTTCGGAAGAATTGGTAGTAGAGGCTTATCTGCTGGTCGAATGCCGCCAGCTCGGGAGCCTGAAGGTACTGGCGAAAAATATGGGCAAACTCATCGAGCACCTGTTCATAAACCGATTCGATGATCGCGTCTTTCGTCTTGAAATGGTACGCTAAATTCCCGACGCTGATGCCAATTTCCTCGGCTATCTGCTGGAGCCGCACGGCATCGACTCCGTACTCATTGAAGAGCCGGACGGATGCGTTCAGAATGCGTTCCTTGGTCGAAAGCGTCATAGTTGATTAATTCAGGCAGGTATTCAATTGATCGGCCGAGACGGAGAGCGTACCACGCTGGTCTTTGGCCGCTAACCGACGCATAAAATGCGCTTGCTGCGCGGCCCGTTTTGGACAGGAATGCGAGGTGATCCGTCGTTTGATGAACTTAAGGGGATTAGCCGTATGCGCAAAGATCAACTCCACCTCCCACTCCCCCCGGTGCAGACGCAGGTTCTCGATCACCGCTGTATCCGACAACCACAAATCATCGTAATACAGCCGAAAATCGGTCAGGTTTCCTTTCCGCTCCGTAAAGTGGAGGCTATTGAGACCCGTAAGCAGGTTGGCATAAGCCGCCTTGTCCATAGTAAAGAGTGGCTTCATAACGCTTAAGCAAGGTTGATCCTGAGTTCGTTAGAACGAATGTATAATGATCTGTGCGTTAAAGCCACTTTTTCCGTAAAAAACTATTGAAGTAGCGGCCTCACATGCGTTCCAAGCAATTCGATGGACGACATAAGTTTTTCGTGCGATAACTCCGCGCTGTCCATCTGAAACGTAACCCTCGAAATCCCGCCCAGAGCCTCACTATGCCGTAAAATCTTTTGCGCCACTTCTTCGGGGCTACCCACCAGCAAAGCACCCTGCTTACCTGCCAACGCGTCGAAATGTGCCTTCGTGACGGGTGGCCATCCCCGCTCCCGGCCAATTTTAGTGAACGTTGCGGCATAGCCCGGATAAAAATCAGCCATAGCGCCTTCGGTGGTGGCAGCTACGTACCCCAGCGAGTGAAGTCCTACCTGTAGCTGCTCCGGCGAATGACCCGCCCGCCGACCCGCTTCCCGATACAGGTCAACCAGGGGCCGGAAACGGTGGGTTTCGCCCCCAATTACCGCTACCATAAGCGGCAGTCCCAGCATACCGGCCCGCACGAACGACTGCGGAGTTCCGCCAACGCCCAGCCAGATGGGTAATGGGTTTTGGATGGGTCTTGGGTAAATCCCCTCTCCGTTGAGGGCCGGGCGGAACTGCCCCGACCAGGTAACGAACTCATTATCCCGAATGGCGAGCAGCAAGTCGAGCTTTTCTGAGAAAAGCGCATCGTAATCCTTAAGTTTCAGGCCAAACAGCGGAAAAGCTTCCGTAAAGGAACCACGCCCAACCACGAGTTCGGCCCGCCCGTTGGAAATAAGGTCAAGGGTAGAAAACTGCTGAAATACGCGAACGGGATCGGCAGCACTCAACACCGTTACGGCGCTGGTCAGCCGAATTTGGCGGGTTCGGGCTGCGGCAGCGGCCAGAATCAGCGTAGGGGCAGAGTCGAGAAATTCCGGGCGGTGGTGTTCGCCAATACCAAAAACAGCCAGCCCCACCTGATCGGCCCGCTCAATTCGGTCGAGTAGCTGATTCAATGAAGCCGCATCACTGTTGATGGACGGGCTCCCCTCCTGTCGGCCTTTGGCCGCGAAACTATCTATGCCAATTTGCATTATACTGAATTGTCGTACCGACCGTTCTGGCCGGGCTTATCCCTGTTGACTCCACTCCGAACCGGAACGCCGGAACGCCGGTCGCCGGTTTGGTACCACGAAACTAGTCAATTACCTGCCGCATAAAAAACCGCAGGGCCTCTACATGGACGTCAATATCGTTGGGGTAGTCGTGTTTTCCGCCAATCACCTTTAAAAGCACAATTTCGGGCTTTCCCTTTTCTTTATAGGTGTACCGTTCGATGGTTTTACCGTCGGCGGGGTCGGTATCAGGCAGGTTCTCCTGAGTTGGTCTGCCTTTATACCGAGCCAGTTCGGCCCAGTACGCCAGCGTACGGTCGGTGGAGCGAACGGCCCCCATAGTCATGTTTTTGCCCAGAACGACAACGCCACCCTCGTACGGATTTGTCTTATCCAGTGTGCCGTTGACGATCATAACCGGCACGGCTTTGCCGGATGGCGTACAGTCAAGATTGGTTGTATCGGGCAAATTGGCGATGATGGCCGTGATGGCCCGAAACGTACGCGGCATGGTCAGGGCCAGTTTATAGGCCATATGCCCTCCGCCGGAAGTACCCACGGCAAACACATGGTTCCGGTTAATCTTACACCGTTTCGCGAAGTACTGAATCATTCCCTCGAAGAATGCCTGCTCATTGACATTTTCGACGTTGGCCTCCGCCGGAGAGGCTTTCCGGCATTCGTTCCAGTACCGTTTGTAGCCATCCGGGTAAATGACCAGCATATTCTCGGCATTGGCCTGTTGCTCCATCTTCGCAGCGGCCTTCATCAACCTTTTACCATCCCCCCCGGACCCATGCAGCACAAAAATCAGCCCCGACCGATTGACCGACGCTGCGGGAACATTGTTGTAATGAAACGACCGATAGTGGCCCTCAATCAGTACAGAATCACTGATAACCTCAGCTCTCACCGACGAGAACCCAAGAAGGGTCAGAAAAAACAGAAACATTACTTTTATCATACGATTGTTACGCATTTAGTTGTGGCGTTGGTTAGATGAGCCATTAGAAGACAATCAAAGCCCGCCAAGTTGATTTAATACCTATTGTCAGGTTTGTTCTACAGCCGCCCTCAATACACCGACCTGGCCCGATCTTCGGGTCGGATGCCCCAACTGGCGCTTGGTTTATTGTCCATGTCGATGGTCAGCGTTCCGCCGTTCAGGATGGTCTGGTGGAGCAAATAAGCGTTGGTATACGGTTTTCCATTCAGCAGGATGCGCTTGATGTACCGGTTCCTGGCGCTGTTGTTGACCGTTTTTATCTGAAACGATTTGCCGTTTTCCAGATTGAGCGTAACGTCATCAAAGACCGGGCTGCCAAATACATAGGCCCCATTGGCCGGGTTGACCGGGTAAAAACCCATAGCCGAGAGCACGTACCAGGCCGACATCTGCCCCACGTCTTCATTGCCAATCAGACCGTCGGGTCGGGTGGTGTACAGACTATCGAGGATATAACGCACCTTATCCGCCGTTTTCCAGGGCTGACCCACATACCCATACAGGTAGGTGATGTGGTGACTTGGCTCGTTGCCGTGCGCATATTGCCCGATCAATCCGGTAATATCGTTGGAGGCTTCGCTGCCCATGTCGCCGTGGACCACAAACAGAGAGTCCAGCTTCTGCGTGAACGCTTTCTCGCCCGAGAATAGCGAAATCAGACCTTCCACATCGTGAGGCACCAGCCAGGTGTATTGCCAGCTGTTGCCTTCGGCAAAATCATCTTTCATGTGCCGGGATACCAGCGGACTGAAGGGCGTCCGGCGTTCGTTGTCCGACACGCGCCCGCGCATGAACCGGATTTTCGGATCGAAATACTGCTGGTAGGCCTTGGCCCGCTTGCTGAAATAGGCATAGTCGGTCTCTTTCCCCAGCTTCTTCGCTACCTGCGCAAGAGCCCAGTCATCAATGGCGTATTCGAGTCCTCTGGCTACACTCTCCACCAGGGTATCAGCAGGGATATAGCCTGTCGACTTTACGAATTTCAGCCCCCGTTCGTCCAGCATGGCGCTTGTCTTCATAGCATTGAAGGCCCGATTGACGTCGATACCGGCAATGCCTTTCAGACAGGCATCGGCAATAACGGGCATGGCGCCGTTACCGGGCATGGTGTTCGTTTCGTTACCCACCAGATGCCAGACGGGCAGTTTTCCCTGCTGATCGAAGATGGCCAGCATGGAATTGATCATGTCGGCCACGCGCCGGGGCTGGGTCAGCGTGAACAGCGGGTGGGCACTCCGGTAGGTGTCCCAGAGCGAAAACGTCGTCATGTTTTTGAACGAAGCCTTCGGATACACCTGCTTGTCCGTACCGCGATAATCGCCGTTGTGATCGTTGAACAGCGACGGGGCTACCTGCGTATGAAACAGGGCGGTGTAAAAGATTTTCAGCCGGTTCTGATCTTTCGTCTTGACCGAAATTTTGTTCAACTCCCGGTTCCAGGCCGCATCGGCATCCTGCGCCACTTTCGCAAAATTCCAGTGTGGTAGCTCAGCCCGAATGTTAGCCAGCGCATTAACGGAGCTAACAGGCGAAATGCCGACCTTCACGAGCACCTTTTCGTTGGCCTGAGTAGCGAAACTCACCACGCCCTTCACCCGATTGCTTTTTGCTGATGTGCCCGTTGCCGGAGTCTGGTCGGTATAGAGCGCTAGTTGCTGAATGGGTTTGGCAAAAATAATGGCGAAATAAAGCCGCTGGTCGGGAGCCCAGCCTTTGGAAAAACGGTAGCCGACGAGGGTGGAATCATTCAGCTTCTCCAGATAGGTTTCGATGGGTCTATCGCCCACGCCTTCGCCCAGGTCGATTACAATGTGGGCGTCGCTGCTTCTGGGGAAGGTGTACTGATGCAGCCCCACCCGCTCGGTAGCCGTCAACGCAACGTCGATGTTGTACCGCTGTAGTTTTACGGCGTAGTAGCCCGGCCGAGCCGTTTCCTGCGTATGCGAAAAGCGGGATGCGTAGCCGCTCTGGCTGTCTTTAGTGTTGCCCCGGCTGAGCTTGACAGGCCCGGTTGTGGGCATGATCTGTACATCGCCCAGATCGCCGATGCCCGTTCCGTTGAGGTGCGTATGCGCAAACCCGACAATCAGGGAGTCAGAATAATGGTAGCCCGAACACCAGTCCCACCCCTGCGACATCTGGGTAGGCCCAAGCTGAACGGCCCCGAACGGTACATTGGCTCCCATGAAAACGTGTCCGTGAAACCCCGTTCCAATAAATGGGTCGACGTAACGGGTCAGGCCGGTTGCCGCTTTGGGAACGGTAGTCGACTGACTTCTACCGGCTAACGGTAGCAATAACCCAACAGCGAGGGTTAGCGAAGAGAGGTAGTTGACGGTTGAATGCAAAGAGGATAAGCGCATAAAGTTCTTAGAATTGGCTTTGTAATGTAGTGGTGTGGGGTAGTTGTGATGTAGGGTTCTTCAACCTACGTTGTAAACTCTTTTCCTTACAAAAAAGCCCTGTATGGGCGACCTGTCAATAGAAAAGAGCGAATTATATATCTGGAAAGCGCCGTAGGTGCGACCTGATCCAGTTCAGTTCATATAGGTCGCACCTACGGCGCTTCAGGCAAGGCATGGGCGCTCATACCTATCGACAGGCCGCCCTTACAGGGCTAGTTGGCCTATGCCAGAGCTACCTATACAACGTAGCTTTTTCAAGCTGACACCACTGTATGTCTGGGCCAAGCTCCAGCCTGGCCGTTACAAGTCGATGGCCAAGCTGGAGCTTGGCCCAGACATACATACATCAATGCCCGAACCAGTTGGCTGGTACGGGTTGTGGTTCGGCACCGTCACGGCTGTAGAATAGCTTCAGCGTGTAGCCCCCACCCGCTTCGATAAAGTCGAGGGCGAAGGGATGCGTGCCCTGCTTCAGCGCCACCTGTCCGCTTTTTTCGATAGGACCGTGATTGCCATCGTTGTCGATGACCGTTCGGTTGGCAATGCGCAGCACGCCCCCATCATCCGCAACCAGAAAAAAACTGTAAATACCTGTAGCCGGAACGGTTATATAGCCCCGGAACCGAACCCCGAAACCACCCGCTGTGGCCATGTCCGGCACTTTTACCTGATTCACCACAACCGAATCGGAAGCCGTTGCCTTTAACATGGCGGCTATGTTCCTGAATTGTCCCTTCACATAGGTACTCATCAGCCCGGCTTTAACGGACGATACCGGCACCGGCTCCGCCAGGGATTGCGACTGATACTTTAGTGTATACACATCGCCCTGTAAGCCACTGTTTGTGAAAGCCGCCAGCTTCACCGTCGTCGGCTGACTGATCAGCAACGACTCGGGCAGCACCACCGACGCAGCATCCGGCAAACTGCCATCGATGGTGTAACGAACAACCAGATTATCCGTTGGTTTGCGAATGTGCAGGGCGATCTGGTCTGTAAATACGTTCTCTTCGGCAAAGCCGCTCAGATCGGGCACACGGTAATGCACCTCCAGCGCATCCAGACGCGGGTAGTGCCGGTTCAGGCGCTGCCGGTAGGCGTCGTATTGACTCTGATTGGTCCATAGTCGTTCGGCCAATGCCGTCATGCGGGGCATCACCATATAATCGACCCGATTTTCGGACGGGATATACTCCGTCCAGGTGTTGGCCTGAGCGCCCTGAATGGATGTCGCTTCGGCGGGGGTTAATCCGGCCGGAACGGGGTTAAACTGGTAGACATTCGCGAGCGAATTCTTATCGGGCAGCACATCGAAATAGAGGGTATTAACGGGCGTCATCACCACCGAATTCCCATTCCGAACCGCTTTTACAGGTGCGTCGGCCACCCAACTGCGCCAGTACATGACCGTGGCCGATGGTGCCAGTCCGCCTTCCAGCGCGTCGTCCCAGACCATCAGCTTTTTCCCTTTCGACAGCAGGAATTTCTCGGTTCGGTGTACGAAATAACTTTGCAGTTCTTCCACGCTGTTGATTCCTTCCCGCTTCATCAACGTCTGACAGGCCGTCGACTGCGCCCAGGTCGATTTCTCCACTTCGTCGGCCCCGATGTGCATGTACTGGCTTGGAAACAGCGCGGCCACTTCGCTCAGCACGGTTTCGGTAAAGGTGTAGGTAGGTTCGTTGCAGGGGCAGATGGGCACCGAAAACGTTTTGCCCCAGCCTTCCTGCCCCGTACAACTCAGAAACGGGTACGCCCTAATGGCCGCCGTCAGGTGACCGGGCATGTCGATTTCCGGAATAATCTCGATATGACGGGCGGTTGCGTACGCAATGAGTTCTCGCATCTGGTCTTGGGTATAGAACCCGCCGTACTGCGTTTTCCCCTCTTTCTGCCGCAGGTATTGCTTCGGCAGGTTGAAGTCGGGGTTTGTGGCGGCCCGTTTCAGCACCACCGAATCCTGATTGTTAAACGTCCGCCAGGCACCTTCGCTGGTTAGTTTGGGATATGCCTTTATCTCCAGCCGCCAGCCCTGATCGTCGGTGAGGTGCAGGTGAAATTTATTGAACTTGTAAAGAGCCAGCAGGTCAACGAATTTGTGCAGGTAATCCATCGAGAAAAAGTGCCGCGACACGTCGAGGTGCATACCCCGCCAGGCATAGGCGGGCTGGTCGCGGATTTGCACCGCCGGGAGGGTTAGCGCACCAGTCGCCTTTTTTTGCTCGATGCTCACCGGCAACAACTGCCGGATGGTCTGAATGGCCCGAAACATCCCCACCGGCTCTTTAGCCGATAAGGTTACTGCCCTGGGCGTGATGGTAAGTTGATACCCTTCCGGGGCCGTGATGGACGGGTCGTAGTTGAGCACAATCTGCGCGGTGCCCCCACTCGTGGGCAATGGCTTACCTACCGCTGGTTTCAGTAACAGTTGTAGTTGCCTGGCTTCGTTGACAAATCGGCCATCCTGTACAACCAGTGCGGTTTTGGAGGTGATAGTAAACTGTCCCTGACCCGGCACGAGCGAAGTTGGATACGGGATAATGGGATATTGATCGGGTGTTTGCGATTGACCATGACTGGTAATCAGCAAACTAAGCCCGACTATGAAAACGAACGGTTTGATTTGCATTCGATTAAATCTATGTGAGGAAAATCAGCGGGTCAGTACACCCAGCTCGGCAATGGAAACAGTGGCGTCGCTGGCCTCGGTTGTTTCCAGAGCGTCGAACTTTAGGAACCGGGCCGTTTGAGGCTTGTCGAAGCGAATCGCCTGCCCAACGGGGTTATTGTTAATGTTGTTGAACGCACCCTGACTGATCGGCCCGGTCCACGTTTTGCCGTCCTCACTCACCGAAACGGCATACCGATACACAATACCCGTCTTTTTCCCATCCTGACGAGGCATGTACGTGAATCCTTTCAAGGGTAATGACTCGCCTAAATCCAGCACCACCGATGTCGGATTTTCGGGCTGTTTGCGTTGCTGCCAGAAGGTGTCCGCGTTGCCGTCGATCAGCCGGGCAGCTTCTTTTTTGGGCGATGCGTCGCCGGTTGAGATAACCGTCCATTTTGCGGAACTGATATCAAACTCGGTCGTTACGGGGCTGCTCGCCTTTTTCATGTTGTCCACGAAAGCGCGGGCTTTTACCACCCCACCCTGCGGCAAGGCAACGGCCTGGGTAAACCGCTGACTTTGAGCCGTGGGCTCCGAGCCATCGAGGGTGTAGGTAATGACCGGATCGGTCGTTTTCGGACAGGCAATCGTCACCATGCCCTCTTTATTCCGGCTGATAACGGGCGTTACGATCAACTCGGGCGCGTTGTACATTTCGATGTGCCGGATCAGCGGGCTCGCTTTCGACTCGTCGATGGTCACCCGGATTTTGCTGGTCGTTACGGTCGGGAAGCGCAGAATACGCCGGTTGCCGATGGTCGTTCCGCTGGCAATGGTCTGATAGCTATCTTTTTGCCAGGCTGCCACCGAAAACTTCTTCACGCGTTGCCCCAGCGCAATGTATTCCTCAATCAGCAGGCGGTTCAGGGTTGTGGGTTTGCCCAGGTCAATGTCGAGAGTCGCCTGTTTTGCGCCTTCAGCAGCAGCCCAGTAGGTATCCCGGCTGTTATCGAGCACGTTGCTGGCGGCAAAAGTAGGAGCCTTGCTGAAGACGCTGTTGCTGGTGATCTTTTTGCCCCCGGCGAGGTTATGCGTGGCCTTGTCGGTATACGCTTTCAGCGCCATGAGCTGCTTTACATCGTTTTCATGCACCAGCCCCCGCCGGTCGACGGGCAGATTGAGGAGCCAGTTGCCGTTTCGCCCGATGGAGCTGTAATAGATATCGACCAGGTGTTCCAGTGATTTAACTTTGTTGTCTTCGCTGGCGTGGTAGTACCAGCCCGGCCGGATGGAGCAGTTCACTTCGGTAGGCACCCAGTGCGTGCCATCTTCATGACCCAGCGTCAACTCCCAGTAATTCGGGTAAGCGGGGTAAACTTTATCGCGGTTGAGGGTGCTCCAGTTGGTTTCGCCCGCGTACCCGTCTTCGTTGCCCACCCATCGAATGTCGGGACCGGCATCGCTGAAGATAACGGCGTTGGGCTGGTATTTTCGCACCGTCTCGATGAATCCGGGCCAGTCATAGACCTGCTTTTTGCCGTTCGGCCCTTCGCCATTTGCCCCGTCGAACCAGACCTCAAATACGTCGCCGTACTGGGTCAACACTTCCTGAAGGGTTTTCTTGAATACCTCGTTGTATTCCGGCGTACCGTAGGCGGGGTGGTTACGGTCCCAGGGCGACAGGTACACACCGAACTTAAGGCCGTACTCTTTACAGGCTTCCGATAAATCCTTCAAAACATCGCCCTTCCCATCACGCCATTTGCTGTTTTTGACCGAGTGTTCGGCGTATTTCGACGGCCACAGGCAGAAGCCATCGTGGTGTTTGGCCGTGATCACAATCCCTTCCATACCCGCTTCTTTCGCTACTTTAGCCCACTGCCGACAATCGAGTTGGGTTGGGTTGAATTGGTCGGGGGTTTCGGTGCCATGCCCCCACTCTTCATTGGTGAAGGTGTTCATATTGAAATGAACGAAGGCGTAGTACTTGAGCTTATGCCACGCAAGCTGACGGGCCGACGGAACGGCACCATACGGGGCGGGTGTCTGGGCTAATGATACAAGTGAAAAACTAACGAAAACAGCAAGGAGTGTAAGTCGACGCATAGTTTAGAGGATATTGGGGAATTGGGGTAATACCAAACGGATTACTGCAAAAATACCCGTTTCCCGATAGTATTTCACGGATAATCTTTTTTGAACGTCCATGGACATAAGTAGGCCATTACGGACAGCGTAGGGGCCAGCCGGATTAACTTATCTCCAAGAATTTCTGAGAAACTGCGAAAAACTACGTCGTCACTTCCTGAAAAGCAGTGCCTCCGTAGCTGCTTTATCACTGGTGGGTCAGCAACAGGACTTTCCCGATCAACCGGCCTCCTCGCCCCCGCTTACGTCAAAGACGGGAGTATACCGTTTTGTCTGACCAGGAAACGATAAATCAGGGTTTTACCATGCCTGCTTCGGCCACCAGCGTCAGCAGCGCGGCCTGAATCGCCTTATAAGCATCCTTATCAAGCCACCACTCATTGAGAGCGTGCCTCCCGTTAGTCCCCCCTGACCGATGGTAACCGCCGGAATCCCTTTTGAGATGGGAATGTTTCCGTTCGTAGAACCGCGTCCAATTTTAGGCGATTCACCAAAATGGGCAATGGCAGCCATGGATCGCTGCACCAGCGGGAGCGTTTCGGGTAACTCACCGGAAGGGCGCTCCCCTATTCGCTCAAAGTCAACGGTCAAAGCTGGCCCCGACCGGCGCATCTGGTTATGTTCTTCGAGCGCTTTCTGAACAGACGATTTCAGCAGCGAATCAATCAGCACGAGGTTCTCCGGAATTTCGGAACGCATGTCCACTTCCATCCAGGACGAAAAGGGAATGGAGTTAACGGACGTTCCCCCGCCAATACGGCCCACGTTGAAGCTGGTTCGGGCACCGGTACGGGTGAATTTGTCGGCCGCTTTCGAAAAGTAGTGGATGGCGGAACCCAGCGCATGTTGGGGGTTTGCCAGACCGAAAGCTCCCCACGAATGCCCGCCGGGGCCTTTGAACGTGATCCGGTAGCGGTTAGACCCCAGGCCCATGTTGCTGGCGCGTCCCATGGCTCCTGCTTCAATCGAAATCCAGGAGTCGATTCGGCGGCTTTGATTGCTAAAGAGGTGTTTTACACCGCGTAAGTCGCCCAGCCCCTCTTCGCCCACTGAGCCAATAAACAGCACATCAGACTGGGTTTCGATGTTGGCATCTTCCAATGCCCGCAGCACCGCCACTACGGCCACCAGCCCGCGCGTATCGTCGCCAATGCCCGGTGCGAAGAGCGTATCTCCTTTCGCTTTTACCCGAACGTCTGTTTCGGCCGGAAATACCGTATCCAGGTGACCATCGAGGGCCACCGTACGCTTGCTTTGTTTACCTTTTCGAAGAGCAAGTACGTTACCCACCTTATCGGTCCAGACCGAGTCGGCACCCGCTTCTTTCAGCATCGCGGCAAACTCGACCCCCCGTTTTTCTTCCAGAAAGGGCGGAGCCGGAATTTCGGTGAGTTTAATCAATTCATCGCGGTTCCGTTTGTTTTGGGCGACAATGAACTGAAACGCCTTTTGAATCTGCTTGTTTTTGGCTAACTGGTCGATCTCCTTTGTGTACTGGACTTGCACGTTGGCAACTTTACCCGGTTCCAGATCCTGCGCCTGTGTGTTATGGACAGGAAAGAGAAAAACCGTCAATAATCCGATAAAACAGGTGGGTACTACTTTCTTCATGCTGTGTTTGTAAAAGTTGGCTTGTAGTTCGTTAGCTGGTCAATATACTGCTTTTTGGCTAAGCGTTTGGCCAGATCACCTGTTTTTACTCGCCCATCCACACCCGAAATTCGCTGGCACGCTCACGGCTGATGTATACGTCGTCGGTAATGACCGGCTTCAGATCGAGTTTCAGCCGACCGTTGAAGTGCAGGTGTACCCGCCCCACGGCTTTGATCTGGACAATAAACTGCCGGTTGGCGCGGAAGAAATGCTGCGGATTCAGTTTCTGGGCCAGCTCGTCCAGCGTGTAATCCATCAGCAAATCCCGGCCATCCCAGGTTCGCACAAACGTCAGCCGGTCGCGGGTGAAGAAGTAAGCCATATCGGATACCTCCACGGGCAACAGCCGCGTTCCCTGTTTGAGCAGAAACCGCTCGCGGTAATCGGAAGTAATACTGGCAGACGGGCGCAGTGTAACCAGCAAGTCGCGCAGGTCGAGGGTGGGGCTGGCCGTGCCGTAAAGTTGCTGCATCTGCCGAAACTTGCTCAAACTCCGGCGCAGGGCCGTGTCGTCGACAGGCTTGAGCAGGTAATCGACGCTATGCACCTGAAACGCTTTCAGGGCATATTCATCATAAGCGGTCGTGAAAACAACCGGACAGCGTACCGCTACCCGGCCAAAAATATCGAAGCTCTGCCATAGCCCCGAAATGAGAAGATCAGCGTGTTTTCTTTCGAAGGCACACTGATCGAGTAGTTCCCGTCGGCATCCGTGGTCGTACCCACGGTGGTGCCTTTAATGCTGATATTGACGCCGGGCAGCGCCATCCGGTCTTCCTGCGCCGTCACTTTTCCTTTAATGATGATGGCCGCTTTTTTGTTGGTGGTAACGGGCAGATTCGTTCGCTTGTGGGCCTCACCCGTTATCAGCACCGACATGGCGACGACAAAAAGACACAGGAATCGTATTCTCTTCGGTAGCGATATTGTCATTGCGTTCTATCACTTTTCAGGTTGTAGTTGGACACCCGTTGCTGGTTAGTCGTTCATAAACGGGGAAGCCGCTCACGAACCGAATAGCCAATTCATCAACGAATGGGCATTAATTACCCAGAAGACAACCGAACCGACTGGCCGGGTCCCCCCTTCCAAAAAAATGATAAAAAAAGGCGTTACTCCGAAGGCAACTGCTGGTGTCGGTTCGCAGCTGCGATGTCGAACGGGTCTGCCCGCAGGCAGGGCATTTGCAAACGGCTTGTCTCTTTTAGCAATAGCTTCGTTTGACGTAACGTTTACTGATAAAAAAACTCGGTGGTATGAAACGGGCTATACATTGGACTGCCTTTCTCCTGAACATAGGGCTACTCATTTCCTTTTCGAAGGCACAGTCGGGATATCCCCCTCCCTGCAGTGCAGTCAAACAGGTTAAGCTGGATACCGATGAAACGAAGCGGCAACTCCTATCCAACTTCATCAGTAGTTGTGTGCGGAACAACTATTGGAACAACGACAAAGGAATTGTTCTGCTTAGCCAGTATCAAAACGAAGAAGGAAATTTATGCTGGTTGCTGTCACCCGCTATTGACGATCATTATAAGGATAATCCACCCAGCCAGTTTGCCTCGTTCCAAGGAGATATTATCCTGGTTTTTGACGCCGATTCACGAAGGACCATCAAAACGGCAACCAGCGACAAAAACGCGCTGAACCAGTGTCTGGAACAGATTATCGGCGACCGTGTCTACCCGCGTTCCACACTAAAAACGCGCTGGACGGATAATGTTATGCCATTTACGAACCGTAAGATGAGTGGGGGAGTCAGACGGATCTCAGGAGGAAACGGAGGAAGCCTGATCATAATTTTCAAGCCTGATGGCAGTTATCAGACATTGTCCCCTGTCTAGGTTTCACCATGAAGTTGTTCTTTGCAGTCTGATCAGGCTTCGGGCAAGCAGGTAGCTCTCTAGATATTGATAAACCAGCTAACAGTTGCCCAGTATTGGTGCGCCTGACTGGACTGGTCAAACTCATTCACCCGGTACTCAGCACCCAACTCAATTTTATTGCCATTAAGAGCATTGTAACCCACCGCAAATGAAGCGCGAATTTCCAAATCGGTTCGGTTGGGTGCCCAAATCCCCAGATACTCATTGTTAAACCTTAGGTACATTTCGTTAGGGTCAACCCGTTGGCCGTTCAGGGCTTTTTCCAGACTAAGCCGGTACCTAAGTCTAACTTCTACGGGTTCGTCCGGTCGGAATGTCTCGTCGAGAACAAGCCGGTGCGCAACGGTAATCAAGCCAAGATCGTTGACCAGATTTGCTTGCTGGATCAGCCGATGGATGAGTTGATTGTCTTCGAGCCGGATCAAATACCCGCCACCCAGGGTTGAGTTAAGGGACGATTTTTTCGTAAGCACCAGGGCCAGATCGGTTCGCTCATACCGAAACCGGTTGCTGGTCGACTCGTTTGGCCCGCGTTCAGCAAATAGCTGACGGGATTCGAGCTTTGTGTTGAGCCTGAACTTCTTCGGCAGCGAAAAATTAATGTTTAGCTGAGGGAGCGTACCCGCTACGTACCGGTCCTGAGCGACGGCCGCCAGGGTGATAAAAAGCAGCATAAACGTAACAAAGAAACCTTTACCCATCAGTAAATCAGGTTATTCGTGTTACGCTGTACCAACTGGTGAATGCTGACGATCGCTCCGTTCTGTTCACACAGCACTTCGTAATAGTTGGCGGAACGATTCTTTCGGGCTTTCAGAATCAACTCGTACCGGATTTGAACGGAGGAGGGCAGCTTGTCGGTCAGAATGGCCGTTTTTAGGTCATCCTGGCTGGCGGTCCATTGCAACTGCGTTTTCACCACGGAGAACCGATCAAACTTCTGGTTCAATCCCTCGCTCAGTGTTTTCCGGGTCTGGGCAGGAATTTGGTTAAAACGGCGCTGTATTTCAACGTCCTGAATCTTGCCCGACAGGTCAAATTCGATACTGTATCGCTTTCCTCCCGACTTCAGTTTGGCCTCGATGGTCGTTCCCGTTAAGCTTTCTTCGCCATACCAGTGAATGGTTGTCTGGTTGAATACCTCGTTGATAAAGCGGGCGGCTTTTTGTGGAACGGCCCCGGACTTAATCCTGTATTCTCGTTCATACTTTTGTTGCCCAAAACAGGGTAAAACCAGGAATGTAAAGGCAAGGGCTAAAATAGTCTTCATTCTGTTTTTGCTGGGCGTACGGTTTTTAACTGAATGAAGTCCACCAGAAAAGCAAAGGCCATGGAGAAATAGATATAGCCTTTGGGAATAGCAAAATGAAGCCCTTCGGCCACCAGCGACATACCGATGATGAGCAGGAAACACAGCGCTAAAATTTTGAACGAGGGGTGTTTGCTGATAAACGAAGCGATCGGTTTGGAAGCCACGAGCATAACCCCTACCGTAACGACAACAGCCGTATACATGACCCAAAGCTGATCGACCATGCCAACAGCGGTGATGATCGAGTCGACAGAAAAGACCATATCCAGAATGAGCACCTGAATCAACAGGTCCCGGAAGGTTGATTTGGTGGTGTCGGGTGCGTTGGCGTCGTTGCCCACTTCGGCCTTGTGGTAAATTTCTTTGGTGCTTTTATACAGCAAGAAAAGCCCTCCTGCCAGTAGAATCAGGTCTTTACCACTAAAATCAATCGTCCCGATGGTAAACAGGGTTTGATCCAGTTGCAGAATCCAGGATAAGACTGCCAGCAGGGCCAGCCTCATGACCATGGCCAGGCCCAGTCCCCAGTAGCGCAACCGGTCGCGCTGCTCAACCGGCAGTTTGTCGGCCAGTATGGAAATGAAAATAATGTTGTCGATGCCCAGAATTACCTCCAGGGCAATGAGCGTAATTAATGGAACCAGATTGTCCGCAAAACTCATAAATTTTTGATGCGATCAGCTACGAAATTGCTTTTATTGACGATTAACTAAGTTTGCGCCACCAACCCTGCTCCGGGTTACAACGGAATCGGCTCGTCAAAACACCTATTCTGTTTTGCGGCCTCCCTATGATAGCCCACTGAATTTGAATGACTTACAAAAATAATTAAAATTATATTGGCACGATTTTAATCTTATTTTAATCTATAAAGAGATCGTTACTCAAATTGTTTGAAGAAACTATCAGCCTCATATACAAAAACAGGTATAGCCAGCCTGCATGATGCCCGTATTTTTACTATTGGGTTAGCCCTGGGAGTCAACCAGCTGATAGACAGTAATTGTAGACTGGTTCGGGGCGGTTAGAATCTCCTCTTTTTACTGTAATCCCGTCCATTTATACCGCGCTCTCCGGCCCTTCCCGCCGTAGGTTTGTTCTGGCAAAATCAATGACCTATCTCTTTCAATTTAGTATCAATACTTAACGCCAACTAACATGAGCAAGATCACAGTAAGTGACGGTACCGAGATTTACTACAAAGACTGGGGAACAGGCCAGCCAATCGTTTTTCATCACGGATGGCCGCTCTCGAGCGACGATTGGGATACGCAACTGATGTTTTTTGTAGAAAAAGGATTTCGCGTGATTGCCCATGACCGACGAGGGCATGGCCGGTCATCCCAAACCTCCGAAGGGCATGACATGGATACCTATGTGGCCGATGTGGCGGAGCTTACCCAGTTCCTCGATTTAAAGGATGCGATCCACATTGGCCACTCAACCGGGGGCGGTGAAGTGATTCGGTACGTAGCCAAACATGGCCAGGGCCGGGTAGCCAAGGCGGTGCTGATCAGTGCCGTAACCCCGCTCATGGTCCAGACCGAAACCAATCCGGACGGTATTCCAATGTCGGTATTCGATGAAATACGCGAAGGTACGGCTACTCACCGGCCCCAGTATTTTCAGGACTTTACCCTTCCATTTTATGGTTATAATCGGGAAGGCGCCAATGTATCGCAGGGCATTCGGGATAACTGGTGGCGGCAGGGCATGATGGGGAGCATAAAAGCCCATCATGATGGCATCAAAGCCTTTTCGGAGACCGACTTTACGGAAGACCTCAAAAGTGTGGATGTGCCCGTACTGGTTCTGCACGGCGAAGACGACCAGATCGTACCCTTTGCAATTGCCGGAGCCAAGGCGGTAAAGTTGTTAAAACACGGTAAGCTGATTTCATACCCAGGCTTTCCGCACGGCATGCCCACCACCGAAGCAGCAACCATTAACGCTGATCTGCTGGCCTTTATCAATTCCTGATGACAGGTTATTGCCAATTGGACTAGCCATTTTAACAAAACCGGACTACAATCGTAGTCCGGTTTTATCAGTAAGTTTGCCCATTACCAAACGATGGCAATGAAGCAAATACAAATACACCAGGTTTATACTGAAGACTTTAAAGCGGTGCAACTAATCGGACGGGAAACCTTTTTTGAAACCTTCGCGCCCAGCAATACAGAGACAGATATGAAAAAATATCTGGAAGAGAACTTTAGTGACGAAAAGGTAAAATCAGAGTTAAGTAATCCGCATTCGTTATTCTTCGTTGCCTGGGAAGGCGAGAAGGCTATCGGCTATTTAAAAGTGAATCTTGGCAAAGCACAGACCGAGCTACAGGATGAAACCTCCCTCGAAATAGAACGCATCTATGTGAAAAGTGCGTATCATGGCAAAAAAGTTGGCCAGCTCCTTTACGAAAAAGCCCTGGAGATAGCGCAACGTCAGGAAAAATCATCTCTCTGGCTAGGCGTATGGGAAGCGAATCCCAAAGCAATAAAATTCTACGAAAAGAATGGTTTTGTTGCCTTTGACAAACACATTTTCAAAATGGGGGACGATGAACAGATAGACGTGATGATGAGAAAATCACTTGATTATCAGCCCTGAAAAACAATCAGGCAAGGGGAAGATCCCTGCTAAATAGAGTCTTCCCCTTGCCTGATTGACCTCTCCAACAGCCGCTTAAGACGACGAGTATTGATGCGTACTAACCAGCCGATGGACCGATTATTCCGCTAGCTTAAGCAGCTTAACCGTTACTTTCTTTGATCCGTCGATTACCGTAAGTACGTAGGCACCCGGCGCATAGGTATGCCCCAACTGCATCGTTCCGTTGGCCGGTACGTTATCCAGAACCTGCATCATCCGTCCCTGAAGATCAGACACCCGCATGGTCAGGACACTGGCCATAGCCCGTTTGGTGAGTACGGTAAAATAGCTCGACGATGGGTTCGGCATGACCTTCACCATCAATCCATCGACGCCTTCACCCTCTTCCAGTACGCTTAGTTCGTCGGCTCCTACCCGGCCCGAGTTATTTTTGGGTACGGTTACCTGCGTCGTTTGCACCGTCTTGTTACCCGACGCATCCGTAGCCGTTAGGGTGATGGTATAGATTCGCCCGTTTCCGTTACCGGCCCGCTCGGCCCTGATTTTCAGATGATTGGCGTCAACAATCTGCCAGTCTTCGGGAGTATCGTCGTCGGCTCCGGTTTGGGGTTCATTACTGGATACCGATACCACGGCAGTTGCTTTGCAGTTATCCAGCACGTTGTACGTAAGCGTCACATCCACCATCTTGTGATTGGCTGGCCATAGGTTGTTCGGACTAACCGAAAGACCCGTTATGGTGGGTGCCTGCCGATCAACAACGGTTACGGTAAAGGAACAGGTTTTGGAAGGCTCACTAGCCTGCGTATACGTGACAACTGTAGCGCCTATACCGAACGTTTTACCGCTGGCACTCCCTACATTACTACCCTTTGTAGCACCCGATAAGATGTATTTAGTTTGTGAACTAGCCCCTATGGGATCGATGTCTTTTACAACGGCTCCACAAATACCCTGATCGGCCAGCACTGTTTTACTGGCTGGACACGATACACTTACGTTCGTTTCGAGTTTATAAGCAGACACTACCCCTTCGCTCATAGCCCCAAGTCCAAAGCCATTAAAAAAGGATGACTGCCGATAGCCAACCGCGTAAAGCCGATTTCCTCTTGTGCTCAGTGCCTGCAGGTAATAAGATGTGCTGTTATCGGCGGAGGGAGTGCTCCCGGTAAAGCCGGTATCCAGCGAGCCATCCGGATTATAGCGGGCCAGCGCAAAGGTCTGTCGGTAGGTAGCGGGGTCTGTTGTATTTCCTCCCACAATAAACTTCCCGTCGTCCTGGCCCACCATAGCCGTTATATACGTCGTCGCTCCGTTCGGAAACGGACTTAGTCGCTTACCGTTCTGACCGAAACTGTTATCCAGTGTTCCATCCAGCTTATAGCGGGCCATTGCCACCTGAGTATCGTTGCCCTGGTACCCGGCAACTAAGATTCGGTCGCTCTGAACCCAGATGAACTTAGCAAAAACCGTTGATCCGGGCCCAAAATCCGTAGTGACAATACCCGTATCGCCAAAACCCGTATCGAGTGAACCATCCGCATTATAACGGGCCAGCAGAAATCCGAGGGTGCTGGTTTGCAAATTGTAGCTGGTGCCTGCCAGAAGAAGTTTATCGCCCTGGAGCGCCAGGGCGCCGGTAGTTATCCCAGCGTCGCCAAAGTTGGTTGTCTGTATGCCATCACTGCTAAACGTGTTATCCAGCGAGCCATTCGCATTATAACGGGTTAGTGTGATGCTCATGCCTGTTTCATAATTATAAGAGTAACCAGCCACCACAATTTTATCGCCCTGACTGATGACGAGCTGCCCGAAATCATTGGACGCAGGCCCTAAATCGGTCAGTTGTTTGCCATCGTCACTAAATGTGTTGTCCGGCGTACCGTCGGCATTGTAGCGGGCCACGGCAAAATCCGTGTTGTTGTTGTTGTCCGAGTTGTAGGAATAACCCGCCAGCACAATCTTGTTTCCCTGAAGCATAACGGCATTCGCTGTGGATTGAGAACCCGGTCCGAAATCGGTCGTTTGTATGCCATCGTCACTGAATGTCCTGTCCAGGGTACCATCCGTATTATAGCGGACCACAACGAAGACATCGCTCAGGGAGCCGGGCAGGTTCATAAATGTATACCCTGCGGCTACGACTTTGCCATCGGGCTGAACAACGGAGCTGGTAAAATAGGTGCGGGCATAGGGGAAAAAACTGATGAGCTTCCCATCGTCACTCAGGCTGGTATCGAGCGAGCCGTTGGCGTTATACCGCACCAGCGCCACATCATAAGCGCTCGATTGCGCGAAGGTGTAGACGTATCCTGCTACCAGAAGTTTGTCGCCCTGAAGTGCAACCGATTCGGGACTGACGAAATCAACACCGTCGAAACGGGTCGTTACTTTACCGTTATTCCCAAAACTGGTATCCAGCGAGCCGTCGCTATTGTATCGTACAACCCCCAGGCCGTTGTTCGTGTTGCCCGTCAGCACAAACTTATCGCCCTGGATCGTAATTAACCGCGCCGACTCATTAAACTGATCACCCATATCCGTTGTGAGCACCCCGGATGTACCAAAAGTTGTGTCCAGCGTACCATCCGAGTTGTAACGAACCACTGCAAAATCGTTGGCCACTCCGCCCGGCACCAAAATTTTGTTTCCCAGAATGGCTACCGACTGAGCGGGCGAAAATGACAGATTATCATACGTGACCTTCCCATCCTGACTGAAGCTGGTGTCCGGCGAACCATCTGTATTATAACGGGCAAGAGCCAGATACCCATTGCTGGTACCGGCAACCAGAATTTTATCGCCCTGTACAACAAGTGCAGAACCATTATCTCTGGTAAACTGGCCAAAATCGGTCGTTTGCAGGCCATCTTCACTGAAGCTGGTATCCGGCGATCCATCGGTGTTGTAGCGAAGCACCGCAAAATCGCCCTCGCTGAACGAGGTACGGCTGGCAGCCACAACGATTTTATCGCCCTGAATAGTAACAGATCGCAAAGCGATCGAAGACGAAGGAACGGTCTGGATACCATCACTGCTGAATGAATTGTCCAGCGTACCGTTTGTTGTATAGCGAATAACAGACGAGGATGTTACGACAATAACTTTACCGTCGTTCTGCATAATCGCATCAAGCCCCAAACCGTCGACCGCAACCGAATACCCGTTCAGGCCATAGGACGAATCGATGGCACCGTTGGCCAGATACTTCGCTACAGCAACGGCGCTGTTGATCCGCGTAACAACATACATTCCGCTGGTCAGAGGTAATACTTTTACAGCCTGCTCCTGCAAAATATTAATCGGAAGAGCAGTCGTTTGCGTACCGTTTTTTCCGAAAGAAGGGTCGAGGGTTCCACTTTGACCCTTTACATTTCCAATTAAACTTCCTAAAAAAAATAAAAGGTAAATCTTTTTCATGCGAGTTGGTAGATAGAGCTGATTACTGTTGGCTTTTTATCTGTAGCGTCTGAGCGACACTGGTGGGTAGTGGTTTGGCAAAGATGTCGGTCCCGGATTTCCCGGTCTGCACTTGTTCGATCTGCCACTTGGCTACTTTATAGACGTCTTCTTTTCGTCGCAGGCCCACGGGTGCCATCGAGAACGGATTATGCAGTTGATGCGCAACAACCGCTTTGCCTTTCAGTATACTGTACCCGTACGACCCCTCTCTGGACGGCATCAACCGGATGGTGTACCCCTGGTAATCGAGTTTATCTTTCGCTGGATTTACAGGTTCGTACTGCTGGGCCAAGACCGTAAAGGATAAGCCAAGAGCGTAAATTAAAAAGACGATTTTTTTCATAAAAACTTAATTAACGGGTTAGCGAAAGAATGATATTCTATTCCTATAAGCTTACAATAAAATTGTATTCACTTGATAATGAACAAAGACTACTAAATACAGAGCTATAGTAGAGTAAATTTGCATGAATTTATTGAAATAAGTATTTATATAAAATTAGCCTGACAGAAACGATTATTACCGATGAGGCTACGATTTCTCTACCCGATCACTACACTACCCTTTAGACTATTATTGATTTATGGTTCGATAAACCTTACATTATCACATGAGGTTAACTGACAATATCTTTTTGCAAGTACTCCAATGACCAAGGAGCAAAAAACTGTTTACCCCGATAGCAAAGCTGAATATGAGCGATTGTCTTTTGCGCTGCAGGCCGCAGAGATTGGCACCTGGCATTTTGACCCTGTTAACCAACTGGTAACCTGGGACGACTACACTAAAAAGCTATTCGGGGCAACCGGGGATGGCTTTATACCATTCGATCAGGTAGTAGAGCACATTCACCCGGGCGACCAAAGTCAAGTAGTCGAGGCCGTCCGATGGAGTTTGAATTCGGTATCTAACGGCCATTTTAGAGTCGACTTTCGGGTAGTGGACGCTGGCAGCGATCACCTGCGCTGGTTACGCTGTGAGGGCAGGGCGTTCCTCGATGAACAGGGCAGAGCCTATCGATTTTCGGGTATGGCCCAAAACATTACGGAGATCGTCCACATACAGGATCAGTTTAAAACGTCGGAGCGACTGGCTAAACTAGCCCTCGAAGGGAGCAATACGGGCTGGTTCAGCGTACGGCTGGCAGACGACCACCTGGATTATTCTCCGTTACTGGCCAAAATCATGACCGGGACAGATAGCACACTGCTCAGCCGTGCTTTTTTTATCGAACACTTACATCCGGAAGATCTGGCTATCCGCGATGCGGCTTATCAGGTGGCCTTAAAAACCGGGAAGCTACAGTATGAAGCCCGTTTCATTTGGGCTGATGGCAGCATCCACTGGGTTCGGGTGCTGGGTACGTATTATTACGATACCGCCGAAAAACCGTCTATTTTCTACGGCACCGCCCGGGAAATTACCGACGAGATAACGGCTCAGCTGCAGCTTAAAGTCCGGGAAGCCTCCCTCCGGGGCGCTATCGAGCTGGCCGAACTGGCTACCTGGAGCATGGATATTGACACAGGCGTTTTCACTTATTCGGAACGGTTCATGCATTGGCTTGGCTTTTCCAGTGCCACCAAGCAAATCGACGAAGCATTCAACCCGCTGCCCAATGATGTCAAACAGTCCGTTACGACTGCCATTGCCGCTGCTATCAAGCCCGGCTCATCCGGTTTTTACCAGAATGAACACCCAATCATTAACCGGCTCACGGGTCAGGTACGAATCATCCACGCACAGGGGCAGGTGTTCTATGACCTCGATGGCAAACCTGCCGTTCTGAGTGGAACAGCCCAGGATGTAACCGCTCAGCGAAATATACAATTGGCTCTGGAGAAACAAGTCGAGGAACGCACCGAAGAACTAAAATCGGCGAACGAAGAACTGGCGACCATTAATGAAGAATTAGCAGCAACCAATGAAGAACTGGCAGCGTCCAACGAAGAGTTGATCGAATCAAATCAGCTGCTTAGCCGCTCAAACGAAAATCTGGAAAAGTTCGCTTATGTTGCCAGCCACGATTTACAGGAACCGCTGCGTAAAATCCAACAGTTCAGTGATTTATTACGGATTCAGTACGGCAACACCTCATCCAAAGAAGAATTAGCATACCTGGAGCGCATACAGACGGCAGCCCGACGGATGTCTACGCTGATTCGCGATTTACTCAGTTTTTCCCGCATCTCTACCCGAACGGAAACCATAAAGCAGGTATCCCTCGACCGGATTATCAACCTCGTTCTAACTAATTTGGAGCTACTTATTCAGGAAACAGCTGCGGTCATTCAGATTGACCCAATGCCAACTGTAGTTGGCGACCCAACCCAACTGGAACAGCTTTTCCAAAACCTGCTGCATAACGCGCTTAAGTTTCGTCGACCCGATGTATCACCCCAGATTCAGGTAACAGCCGATACGGTTCAGGCCGTTGACTTACCGCTAAAAATTAAACCCACCCGCTCAGCCCGGACATATCACCGCATCGACGTGTCTGACAATGGAATTGGTTTTGATGAAAAATACCTCGACCGGATCTTCCAGGTCTTCCAGCGATTACACAGCCAGAGTGAATTTGCGGGAACGGGTATCGGGTTGGCGATCTGCGAAAAAGTAGTGCTCAATCATGGGGGATTTATTACAGCAACGAGCCAGGCTAACAAAGGCACCACCTTCCATATTTACCTTCCCGTAGCTTAAAACGGCGTTTGATCTATCCGTCTCAAAACAAAACTCATAAACTCGGGCGCTTGTCGAACCAGGGTTTTGCCTGCTCCAGCTGACCCGCTAACCGGAATAGGGTTGCTTCGTCGCCCAGTTTGGCGGCAAACATCACCCCGATGGGCAGGTCGTCTGCCGACCAATGCAGCGGCACCGACATCGACGGCTGGCCGGTCATGTTTGTCACGACCGTGTAGGAGATGTAGCCCAGCAGCCGTTCGGCCAGATCGTTTATCGTTTTGCTGCCTTTCAGGTATTTCAGGCCACCGAAGGAATCCACCAGTTTCATGAGACGCTGCTCCGCCAGTGAGTTTTGAAAGGCACCAATGGCAATGGGCGGCTGTGGTAAGGTAGGCGTCAGAAACAGGTCATACGTTGCGTGTAGCTGCCCCATACTTCGGTTGAGAGTGTTCCAGCGCCGTTTCTGGAAAGCCACATCAGCCGATGAGAACCCCTCGGCAAGCCGGGCCTGTGCCCAGGTATTGAGTTCTACATCCCCGCGCCGGGCAGCACGGCCCAGATAAGCCTCCAGTTCCCGAAGTGTTGCCCCGGTTTCGCTGAGTACGGGCACAAAAAAACCTTCGGTAATGATGCTTTTCTCGTACGGTAAGGGCACTTCTTCCAGCGAGTGCCCCAGGCTTTCGAGCAGGCGGGCGGCCTCCTGCACGGCTTTGATACATTCAGGATCAATAACTTGCCCGGGCATCAATGCCTGCGTCGAGAACGCGATTCGTAGCTTACCCGGCTCCCGGCCAACTTCTTCACTGTAAGGGCGCTCGGGTGGCGCAATGCCATACGGCTCACCCGGCAATGACCGATACGTCGGACCACCCGCAATAACATCCAGCAGGCGGGCACTGTCACGAACGCTGCGGGTGAGCGAATGGCCCGTTACCGCCCCGTTCCACAACTCGCCGAAACCCGGCCCCAGTGTAATCCGACCACGGGAAGGCTTTAGCCCAAAAAGGCCGCAGCAGGAAGCCGGAATTCGGATCGAACCGCCCCCATCCGAACCCGATGCAGCGGGTACGATACCAGCCGCCACCGCTGCTGCCGACCCGCCACTCGAACCACCCGGCGAGTGCGTCAGTTTCCAGGGGTTATGAGCCGGGCCGTAAAGCGTCGACTCCGTATACGGCGTCAGACCGAATTCAGGGGTATTGGTTTTGCCGAAAAAGACGAGCCCGGCCGCTTTAAAGCGCTTCACCGTTTCGCTGTCGGTTGGGGAAACGTAATTTTTGTAGCCTGCGGAACCCGATTTCAGCGGTGTTCCGGCCCACTCCAGCTCCAAATCTTTCAGCAGAAAAGGCACACCACGAAAGGCACCATTCTCCGGCAGTTGATTCGCCATGTCGCGACCCTTATCGAACAGGGGCGTCACGATGGCGTTTAGCTGCGGATTGACTGCTTCGGCCCGCGCAATGGCCGTTTCCAGCAGTTCGGCGGGCGTAACGTCGCCGTTACTTACCAGTTCAGCCAGCGATGTGGCATCGTGTTTAACGTATTCCTCGAAAGACAGGGTTTGTGGGCGTGACGTTTGCATAGATAAGCCGGGGGTTTTGCGAAATATACTACTCTTTCGGACGCTATAGTCAGAACCCCGTAACAAACATTTAGGAAACACCTTCGGTTAGATTGTTACATCCCCTGTCCTATGCATCGTTCGTTTCAGATTCAACTATCTACCGATAAAACAGCCGCTGTATTAACCCACCTGCTTGCCATTGAGGAGGTAATAGGCGTCGCCTTTTATCCCGGCAGTTCCCATAAACCGGTAGGCGACGCTATATCGGTACAATTGCTCAATACTGGGTCCGACAAAGTACTACGGGCACTGGCCGAATGTTGTGGCGACTCGCCCTATATGGTTAGCACGGCGCTGACGGAAAGCATCATCGAGCCCAATCAAGCCCAGAAACTGGAGAACGATGCCGACGAGGCTATCTGGGAAGAAATAGAAACCGGGATGCGCCATCAGGGTCGTATCACCTCCAATTTTATGATACTGATGGGATTGGGCGGCATCATGGCAACCATTGGCATTGTCTCGGAGCCAACGCGTCAGATCATGCCATTTGTGGCAGCCGCCATTATTGCTCCCGGTTTCGAACCGATTGCCGGTATGGCCTTAGCGGTAGTGCTACGTCGCTGGCTGGTATTAGCACGAGCCTTCAAGTCGACCCTCGTTGGCTACTCCATCCTGATTGCAGCATCGACACTGACATTCCTGTTTTTACAATTTCTGGGCGAAACCAATGCCAGCCAGTTTGCAGCCAGCGAAGAAGTTCACCATTTGGCACACCCCTCCCCTGCCGACACCTTGCTTTCCATTTGCGGCACACTGGCCGGAGCCATCATTTTATCGTCCTTTCGCAAGAGCGTCATAGCTGGTGCATTGATCGCTATGGTCATTATCAATGCAGCCGCCATGATCGGGATAGGCCTGGCGTGTGGCCGCTACGATCTGGCTGCAGAAGGTTTGCAACGCTTCGGCTTCGATATACTGCTGATCCTGTTGTCCTGCGGTCTGGTGTTCTGGGGAAAGCAGCAACTCTTTCATCACCGCCGACCTGTGGCTTAAATGAGGTTGATGGCGCGAGGCTCCGGCCTCGCGCCATCAACCTCATTTACTGTTTCGCTACGGCTACACCAATTTTCGAGTCAGCCGTGCCGTAATACAAAAACCACTTACCCCGAAAGGGCACCATACCCTCCAGAAAACATACCTGATTCACCTGTCCCAGCATTTCGTAAGGCTGGTCGGGCTTAATAAAGTAGTTCTCTGACCGGTCGAGTAATTTGGCGGGGTCGTTGGCGTCGAACAGGAGTTGGCCGCCGGCATAAGCACCTTCGGCCAGGTTTTTATCCCCGTTTTTGGCGTCGTTCATACCGTTGTAGATCAGCAGGATACCGTTGGGCGTCAGCATGGCAAACGGGCCGGGCTCAATCAGCCGCACGTCGTGCTTCCCTTTCCGCGACTCAGCCGCTACAATGGGTTGCCCCGCAGCGGTTTCGAGGGGTGTCCAGTGCAGCAGATCATCCGACGTAGCCACCCGAAGCTGCGGTTGGTCGCCCCAGTACATCCAGTATTTTCCGTTGATTTTCTGCGCAACCAGTCGGCTACCGATTCGTTTGCAGACAATAGCGCCCGATTTCGACCAGCTATTCCGGTACTTTCCGTTCTCGGCATCGCCAAAAATCAATCCTTGTTTATTCCACTTCATCAGGTCCCGCGAGGTGGCTACGCAGAGCCGGGCCTTGTCGCCGTCGTAGGAAGTATAGGTCATCACATACACACCGTTGGGGCTTTCCACCACTCGTGGGTCTTCGCAACCACCCTCCCATTCATATACCTTCATGGGGTCATTGTCGGGGTAAAAAACCGGCTTGGGCATCCGTTTGAAATGAATACCATCGGTGCTCACGGCCAGCCCCAACCTCGACGTGCCGCCCACAACCCGAACGGTATCTTCGGCCCGGTAGAGCATATACACTTTATTGCCCCGCACCACCGTGGCCGGGTTATACACGTCTTTCTCTTCCCAACGTACCAGCTTTTGCCGGATTGGGCAGTAAAATTCTGTTGTGGCTTTGGCGCTTAAAATGGGGTTGAATGCATTCTCCTTATAAAAGGGGCCAAGCATCCAGGGTTTCTCGGGTCTAGCCTGCGCCAGAAGCAGACTCGGGAGTAGCAGGAAAAGAAAAGGCAAACGTTTTAGCATGAAGGTACTCGATAAAGTTTTTTTAGTAAAGCAGGAAAGTAAGTGAAGATACTAGGCTGGTGCAAGGCATGGGCCATGCGCCAGCTCAATCTGTAATCGTTTTCCCATGTAAGTAAGCCTCTGTATGAAGCAGGAATCCTCCCCATAAGGACTCTAACTTCTTCTTTCATAGCTGCCTGCCTTCGCGCCGAATGTTGCGATAAAACAAAAAATCATTCGATGTATACGTTTCTTCGGTGGTTGGCATGAACGAAATTAATCGACCATATTTATCGAAAAGACGCAGGACAACATCCGTTGTCCTTTCTATTTCCTGCAGTCTCTTCAGCTCACGGTCTTTCAAAACAACCATGAAATCTACGTCTGATTCGGGCTGAAAGTCACCACGGGCATAGGAGCCATATAAAATGACTTTTGCCAGTCGTTCACCGTACAATTCCTGCATCGCCTGCTTAAACTCGGCAGTTAATGCATCCAGGTTTATTGCTACATCTTTCATTTCGCAACTACATTTTTGCCCAGTTTTCCCTCGGGTACGGGATGCACATGACCTTCTGAAACGGGCTCTTCAACCATGGACTGACCAAACCACCGCGCTCTTTGCCGACGGCCTTCTTTACTGTCGATTTCCAGCAAGCGAATGCCGCCCGGTTGGTCGGGAGTAGGTTCTTCATAGGCGATCAGCAGGCCAACCCACGCCAGATACTTATTCAGCAGGGGTTCAAGCGGCTGATTGCCAAAGATACATACCGCATAATACCAGTCAAGGGACTCGCCTGCAATGGCTTCGGTTACGGCGCGGTAATCGTCCAGCGTATAGCCAACGAACGGTTTGCCGAAACGCTGCCACATTACCCGCATCACATCGTCCAGCGAGCGGGTGTGGTCGGTTAGCTGGCGAATGTGCAGATCGAGAATCAGGGCTGCAATAGCTCCTTTGTGGTAAACCGACACTTTCCGGTCGGGGACGCCCTTTTCGTAACCATCGAGCCACAAATCCCAGGACGATTCGGTAAGGGACTGGAACGCCCGCCCGTTATTCTCGAAATGGCGCTTCATTAACACCTGTAACTCTTTTAGATACGCTTCGTCGGTAAATACGCCCGATTGCCGAAGCATCAAATCCCCGTAATAGGTCGTTACGCCCTCCGCCACAAAACAGGTCGTAAAATAATTCTCCTTCGTAAAATCGTACGGAAGCAGTTCGGTGGGGCGGATGCGGATAATGTTCCAGGTATGGAACAATTCGTGCGACGAGACGCCCAGCAAATCCTGGTACAGTCCCTCTCCCTCATCGTTTGGCCCGAGTGTGAGCACCGTTGAGTTGCGGTGTTCAACGCCATGATAACACGGAACGGGCAGAATGAGCGTCAGAAAATGGTAATCCTTCTCGGGAAACTCGCCGTAGAGTTCAATCTGCTTCTCCGAAAAACGCCGGAAATCGGTCACAATCCGGTCGGCATCGAAAGTCGGATTTCCATCCGTCCGCCGACCGCCCTGAATCCAGACGTGAAAAGCCGTATCGCCAACGGTATAGGGAATATCCTGAATGACCGGGGCGGCTATGAGCGGACAATCGACCAGTTCGTAAAAGTCGGTGGCCAGCAGCGTACGTATATTGGGTTGTTCGGACGGGGCTTGAGTCAGGCCACAGGCAACGGTCCAGCTGTCGGGAATGGCCAGTTCCAGCGTACAGGGCTCCGAGATGCGCCCTTCAGCATACAGGCATAGGTTTACCGGGTTAACGTACAGCAGCGTCTCGCTGATAAAGCTGCTCCCGGCATTAAGCTGGTTGGGCGTTGGCAGGAGCGCGTAATAGGTATACCGAACGGTAAGTTCGTTCACGCCATCCGTCTGTACCCGCCAGCGGTCTTTGGTAATTTTTCGGAAAAGCAGTGGTTTACCGGCTTTGTCGACAATTTCTAACCGCTGGATATTTTTCGCAAACTGCTGTAATTCATAGCGTCCCGGACGCCAGGCGGGCAACTGAAGCTCAACGTTTGGTGTTGAAATATCGGTTAGATGAGCGTCAACGGCAATATAATGGGGATGAACGGGGTCAGCAGACAGACGATAGCGCATACGGGTAATGACAAGATAAGTCGTACAAAAGTAACTATCAGTCAGTCAAATCGTTTTTCTGAAATCAGGTTTGGAAAAACTCAGGCATTCTCCTATCTTTGCGGACTCATTTGGAAAAATAAAGGTTTTAGGGATTATATATCATGAAAAGAACGTACCAACCATCGAACCGGAAGCGTAAAAACAAACACGGCTTCCGCGAGCGGATGGCTACTGCCAATGGCCGTCAGGTTTTGGCTCGCCGTCGTGCCAAAGGCCGCCACAAGTTGACTGTCTCTGACGAGAAAAAAGGCGACCGCTTTAAAATTTAGTGACTAGTCATTAGTGGCTGGTGATTCGTCGCTGTTCTCAGCAGGCTTTGTTTCTGGCTACTAATCACTACTGACTAACCACTGATTCATGCCGCAAACCTTCCTGAAATCCGAACGTCTTTGCAGCAAAAAGATTCTTGGTGAATTATTTAAAAAAGGTAGTACTTCCGTGCGGACGTTCTACCTTTTTCCGTTTCGGGTGCTCTATATTCCCCAGCCCGAACCGGGTCCGGACAGCGAGCCGCTTCTGCCCGCCATTGTCATTACCGTTCCCAAACGCATGTTCAAACGCGCCGTCGACCGCAACCAGATCAAGCGACGCGTCCGGGAAGCCTACCGCCTGAACAAGGCACTTTTCAGACCAGCCAGCGCGCCACCCGCTACCATTGCCTTTCTTTATACCGCCAAACAAATAATTTCGTTTGAAGAGATAGAAAAAGGTATGAAATTAGCTTTACAGAAAATGTAGAATGGAAAATGTAGAATGAAGAACATGACCAGTAAATTCTTCAGAATTCATTAGACATTCTTCATTAGACATTCTTCATTCAAAAGTTCCTATGCGCTTCTCTAAACGACTTACCCTGTTAGCCTCCTCGGTTCTTGTAGCGGGGGGTATTGGCTTCTTTTCGTTTAAAACCGACGACCGGTTTTTCGAGATAGCCCGCAACCTGGACATTTACGCCACGCTGTTCAAGGAACTCAATCTCTATTACGTAGATGAGGTGAACCCGAACCGCATGGTCAAAACCAGCATCGACGCCATGCTGAAAGCCCTCGACCCGTACACAAACTTCTTCGCCGAAGACGAAATTGAGGACTACATGACCATGACCACCGGCCGCTACAACGGCATTGGGGCGCTCATTGGGCAACGGCAGGGTAAAAGCATTGTGCTGATGGTGTATGAAGGCACCCCCGCCGAAAAATCGGGGCTTCAAATCGGCGACGAAGTACTTAAAGTAGACGGTGTCGATCTGAAAAGCCGTAAAGACCGCGATGGCGGACCACTCGATCCCGGCAAACTGCTGAAAGGGCAGAACAACACGGCCGTGAAACTGACCGTTAGTCGGTACGGACAAAAAGCCCCACTCGACCTCAGCGTGATCCGGGATGTGGTTAAAATGACCAATGTGCCATACTACGGCATGGTGTCGGACGAAGTCGGGTACATCGACCTCAAAGATTTTACGGCCACGGCTTCGCGCGAAGTACGGACCGCCTATCAGGAACTAAAGGGTAAAGGGATGAAAAAACTCATCCTCGACGTTCGTGAAAATCCCGGTGGACTACTCAATATGGCCATCGACATCTCGAATATTTTCATCCCGAAAGATTCGGAAGTAGTGACGACCAAAGGGAAAGTGACGGAGTGGAACAAGACCTACACCGCCATGAACCCACCCCTCGACCTCGATATACCCATCGTTGTGTTGACGAACAGCCACAGCGCATCGGCCGCCGAGATCGTATCGGGGGTTATTCAGGATTACGACCGGGGCGTATTGATCGGGCAGCGGACCTATGGAAAAGGACTGGTGCAGACCACACGTGAATTGTCGTTCAATACGAAGTTGAAAATCACAACGGCCAAATACTATATTCCCAGCGGCCGGTGCATTCAGGCCATCGACTACAGCCACCGCAATGCAGACGGCAGTGTTGGCAAGATTCCGGACTCGCTGAAAACCGCGTTCAAGACCAAGGCGGGCCGGGTGGTGTACGACGGAGGTGGCGTATTGCCCGATATTGTCGTGGAAGCACAGACGCCCTCGCCGGTTGCGTTGAGCCTGACTAATAAAGGCCTGATTTTCGACTATGCCGTCAAATACCGTCACGAGCACGCGAGCATTAAACCCGCCCGCGAATTCCGCCTGACCGATGCCGAATACAGTGAGTTCACGAAGTGGCTCGGCGATAAAGAATACGACTATACGACGCAGGTAGAGAAAGACCTCGGTACCCTCGAAGCATCGGCCCGGAAAGAAAAATACTTCGACCAGATTCAGAACCAGTTGAAATCGTTGAAAACTAAAATGTCGCACAGCAAAGATGCCGACCTGAACACCTTCAAGCCTGAGTTAAAAACGCTGGTGGAACAGGAAATTGCGGGTCATTATTACCTGCAAAAGGGTCTGAAAGAAGCGTCGTTCGCTACTGATCCCGAAATGAAAGCAGCCCTTGATCTGTTCAAAGACATGCCCCGATACGGCACGATTTTGAAAGGCAAATAGTAAACTGCTTAAACCGGATACTAGAAACGCCAGCTCAGATGAGTTGGCGTTTCTAGTATCCGGGGGTTGATGCATTGACCAAAATGGAGAATAGGTTGCCCACACGACCAGGCATCTCTCTTGGCGACGCACTTTTCCGACTGGTCGATGCGCTGGAGCCACCACTTCGCTTACTTTTGGGGAAAATTGGCTACCCAACCGTCAAAGCCGTTTATGAACAACGGCTGGCAACCTGGGAAGCCTGGAACGAAGTGAGCACAGCCGCACACGGCCAATAAGAAGGCATTAACGTAAACCAGATATGAAAGCAGTAGGATTCAAGACATCACTCCCCATCTCAGAAGCCACGAGTTTTATTGACGTCGACATCGACAAACCCGCTCCGGGTCCTCATGACTTGCTGGTAAAGGTGAACGCCATATCGGTCAATCCGGTGGATTTTAAGATCCGGCAGAACTCGGCGAAGGATACGGTGCTGGAACAGGCCAAAATCATTGGCTGGGATGCATCGGGCGTGGTAGAAGCCGTCGGCAGTGAGGTCACGCTGTTCAAAGTGGGCGACGCGGTGTACTACGCCGGCGATATTACCAAATCGGGCAGCAACGCCGAATACCAGGTCATTGACGAGCGGATCGTGGGCCGGAAGCCAACCAGCTTATCGGATGAAGCCGCAGCCGCCATTCCGCTGACTGCCCTGACCGCCTGGGAGATTTTCTTTGACCGGATGCGGCTCTCGCCTGAACGTGACCGGAACAAGACCCTGCTCATCATCGGTGGGGCCGGGGGCGTGGGGTCCATTGCTATTCAACTGGCAAAAAAACTGCTAGGTCTGCACGTCATCGCCACCGCATCGCGCCCCGAAACGGTTGAGTGGTGCCAGAAAATGGGTGCCGATCTGGTCGTCAATCACCGTAATCTCGTCGACGAAGTGCGGAACGCCGGTTTTCAGTACGTCGACTACATTGTCGACTTTGTGGACACCAACGCTTATTGGGATACCCTGGCCGAGCTCATCAAACCCCAGGGACACATTGCCTCCATTACCGGTAGTGCGGCACCTGTTGTGCTGAACAAGCTCAAAAGCAAAAGCGTCACTTTTTCGTGGGAATTGATGTTCACCCGCTCTACCTTCCAGACCGACGATATGATTGAACAGCACCACATTCTGAACCGAGTGGCCGACCTGCTGGACGAAGGGGTGCTGGAAACGACGCTTACGCAAACCCTGCATGGCCTGTCGGCCGATACGCTGAAACAAGCCCACGCGCAGCTTGAGTCGGGCACAACGATTGGAAAACTGGTGATTTCGCTCTGATTGATGTAGTAAAGCTGACAACGGGTAAATCCGTCGTTGATGGTGTATATCAGGGAAGTATATACACCATCAACGACCGGGCACCGTGGGCACCAATCACCAGGCTCTGCTCTATATCGGCGGTTTTCGACGGGCCGCAAATGAACGTACCGAAGCCCGTTTCATCGACTTTCAACAGTTTGTAGGCATCGTGCATGTTGGGCACAATGGTCGACTGCCGGATGATAATCACCAGATATTGCGTAATCATGGGCGCTACCCGTTGGGGCAGCTGGCGCTCATCGACCCAGATAGCCGCATTCTCAGCTACGGCCAGCGGCCCTTCGATAATAGCTAGATTGAGCCCCGACAACTCGTGCGGGTCACTGACATTCATGGTCACATCGGCGAGGTCGGCCAGTTCATCGCATGTTGTCGCCACGCTTGTCATATTTGGAAACTGCGTCTGCAACGAAGCCCGGATAGCGGCAAAGTCCGGCACGATAAGGGCAGCTCCACCCACAAACGTGAGTATGTCAATAAACTGCTGCGTCAGGTCGGGGTAAACCGACGTAAACGTAAACTGAGCGGGAATGGGCCGCATGGCAGGCTGATTCGCCTTGATACTGGCCAGCATCTGGTCGCGGGTGGTCATGCTTTTTTGTGGTTAACGTACCAGTCGTGGAAACTTTCGGCAGGAGGCTCAGGCATTTCGCGCTGGTTATACCACGGATTAAGGCCGTTCTCAACGGTAATCGGAGCGAATCGCAGTACCCCCCGCCCTACTTTACCCGCCATCCGGTACAAACGGGGCGATTCCAGCACCGTTGCCATTGCCTTCATGGCAACGGTCTTACTACCCGGACCATACCCTTCCCGCATCAGCACCTGCCGCCACTTGTAGAGCTGGTCGTGAATATCGATCTTAACCGGACACACGTTGGAACATGAGCCACAAAGTGTTGAAGCAAACGGCAGATCGGCGTTCTTCTTCATATCCAGATTCGGTGCCAGAATGGACCCGATGGGGCCAGCAACGGCACTGTGGTAGCTGAAACCACCCGACCGTCGGTAAACGGGACACGTATTTAAACAGGCCGCACACCGGATGCACTTGAGTGAATTTCGGAAATCGGGTCGCCCCAGTTGGCGGCTGCGGCCATTATCGACAATAACGATGTGCATCTCCTGCCCCGGCCTTGGCCGGTGGAAATGGCTAGAGAACGTCGTGATGGGCTGTCCGGTTGCGGAGCGGGCCAGCAGCCGCAGGAAAACGCCTAAGTGTTCAGCGCGGGGAATGATCTTTTCGAAACCCATTGCCGCAATGTGTACATCGGCCAGGTGGGCGCCCATATCGGCATTGCCTTCGTTGGTACAGACCACAAACCCGCCGGTTTCGGCAATGGCGAAGTTAACACCCGTAAGAGCCACTTTGCGCGTCAGAAAGGTTTCGCGCAGGTGTTGCCGGGCGGCTTCGGTCAGGTATTGCGGATCGGTGGCACCTTTGTCGGTGCCCAGGTGCTCGTGGAAGGTCTCCCCTACTTCGGCCTTGGTCAGGTGAATGGCGGGCAGCACAATGTGGGACGGTGGTTCATTACGCATCTGCACGATTCGTTCGCCCAAGTCACTGTCAATCACCTCAATACCGTTATCGATCAGGTATTTGTTCAGGTGGCATTCTTCGGTCAGCATCGACTTCGACTTGACCATTCGGGTAGCACCCGCCTGTTTTATGATGTCGAGGACGATGGCATTGTGTTCGTCGCCATCGGCCGCCCAGTGAATCTTGATGCCATTGCGGATGGCGTTTTCTTCAAACTGGATCAGCAGATCGTGCATGTTGGACAGCACATGGTTTTTTATCTGCGAAGCTGCTTCCCGCAGTTGCTCCCACTCGGGTATCTGAGCAACGGCCCGGTCGCGTTTGGTGCGTACGAACCAGAGGGTTTCGTCGTGCCAATCGACTTTCGCTTCGTTCTTATTGAACTCAACGGCTGCGTCGGCGTGGTCTAAAATAAGTTGCTTGTTCATTGAGTATTGTTGATTGAGCTGTTTCTATAACGTAGCCGTTAAAATCTCAGCAATGTGTTTGACTTTCACGGCGGAGTTTGCCCGTTTCAAAATGCCTTCCATGTGCATCAGGCAGGACACGTCGACACCGGTGATGTAATTAACGCCGTGGCGCAGGTGATCGGCCACGCGATCTTTACCCATTTTTACTGAAACGGCTTCTTCGGTCACGCAGAACGTACCGCCAAATCCGCAGCATTCATCGCGCCGGTCGAGCTGGATCAGCTCAATGCCATTGACCAGATTGAGCAACTGCACCGGCTTCGAAAAAGGTGGCGAAACCACTAGTTCCGACATCTGGGCCAAATGCAGTCCACGCTGGCCGTGGCAACTCTGGTGTAACCCAACTTTATACGGAAAAGTGGCGTCTAATGCCGTCACGTTCAGCACATCCGTCAGAAACTCCGTCAGTTCGTAAATCCGGGAGCGGATGCCGGTTGCGGCCTCTTCGTTGGTCGAATGAAGGTGGTGTTTTATGTGCAGCGTACAACTTCCCGATGGGGAAACGATGTAATCAAAGTCAGCAAAATTACGGACGAAATTCTCGTTACAGCCTCCCGTCAGATGCTCAAACCCGGAGTTGGCCATCGGCTGCCCGCAACAGGTTTGCTGGAGTGGATACGCTACTTCGCAGCCTACTTTTTCCAACAACTTCAGCGTAGCAATAGCCACGTTGGGATAAAATTGATCAATATAACAAGGAATAAACAGGCCAACTTTCATGTGCTATTCAGACTAGGCAATTTCCCTGCGTAGAGCGGGCAAACAGGGGCGACTTCTTACGACAAATGTAGAGAGTACAAATTTACATCCTTCCTGTACTTTCCTAGTCTAAAGACAAGTCTAAAGAATCAATACTGTGTCAATTAACAGGCTTTTCCTGCAATACTGGTAAATTGATGGGTTAAACAGGCGAGTGTGGCGTCTGGTGCTTATATTACCATTTTAGCAGCTATCTCGTTGAACCTCCACTGCTGTATTCTGGCTGATTAAGTAGCACAGAAATCCATCTACAGAAGTCAAAATGAATAACAAGTATAACCGATGCCCAGCCGCATTTATATAGGGGTACAACAAGGATACGCCGACGAAATGTCGGTTTCTGATAAAGAATTCTAAAACAGTATGTAAAGGAGGATTGAGGGAATGAGAAAGATCGTTATTGTCGGTTGTGGAGGTGCAGGCAAATCCACATTGGCCCGGCAGCTTGGCGAAGTACTTCACTTGCCTGTTATTCATCTTGATGCCCAGTTCTGGAAACCGGGCTGGAAAATGATTTCCAAAGCAGAAGAAGTTGTGGTGTTAAACCAACTGACGAATCAGTCCAGCTGGATCATCGACGGAAATTACAACGCGACCATGAGTCTGCGTTTTCAAGCTGCTGACACCATTATTTTTCTGGATTTTCCCGTTTTGCTTTGCCTTCGGCGCGTAATCAAACGGTTTATCACCTACCGGGGCAAAAGCCGCCCCGATATGAGCCCCGGTTGCCCGGAAAAAGTGGACTGGCGTTTTCTGGGCTGGATTTTAACTTACAAATACATTAATCGACCGCAGGTACTGAAGCGAATCAACGAACACCACGATAACCGTACCGTTCTGATCTTCAAACAGCCCAGGCAGTTAAAAACATTTTTAAAGAGTCTGCCGCAAACGAGTCGGGCACGCGTTCTCGATCAGGCTGGCCAGTAACCTGGTGCAGGGGAAATACGAAACAGACTATCATCTTTGCAGAAGAACACTTACTCAATGTATTCTGCTTATGAAATTGCTCAGTATACTCGTCTTCTGGCTGGTATGTCTAACGAACGTATTTGGCCAGACTGATACCACAACTCAAAAAATCTATAACGTAAACTTACCCTACGAAGGGGGCGGCTCGCTGGTCTTTATCGGCGTATCGGCGCTGGGCTTCAAACAACTGGATCGTGTGGCTGCCTTCGATCAGGCCGACGTTGTTCATCTTGACCCGAACTCTGTCAATGCCTTCGACCGGTCGGTTATCTTCAATAATCCAGCGAACTATGACCGGGCTCAAAAAAGGTCAGACCTTTTTCTGAATGTATCCATCCTTAGTCCACTGCTGTTGATGGCTGACAAGCGAATCCGGAAGGACTGGCTTGATCTGCTAACTCTGTACGTCGTGACGCATGCCGTCGATAACGCGATCTATTTTGCCTCGGCCTATTCCGTTCGGCGGGCCAGACCGTTTACCTACAACCCTGATGTGCCGCTGGAAACAAAAGTCGGGGTTGCCAAAAGTAACTCCTTCTACAGCGGTCATGTGTCGTTCAGTTCGACAGCCACGTTTTTTCTGGCCAAGGTTTTCACGGATTACCACCGTATCAAAGGCTGGAAACGGGTCGGCATTTTTACATTGGTAAGTGTCCCACCGGCGCTGGTTGCCTATAACCGAATGGAAGCGGGTAAACATTTTAAGACCGATGTCATGCTCGGATTTGCGGTTGGGGCCGCTTCGGGCATCCTCATTCCTGAACTTCATAAACGTATAAAAAAATCGAAAGCGGTAGCTCTGGAGCCTTTCTTTTCAGCATCCGGCCAGAAAGGATTAACACTTAATTATCATTTTTAAATCTTTCCTTCCTTTTGTGGAAAACAGCTTAGGAAAGCGTAAAAAATAATCATCGTAATATTACGATTACAAATATTCTACTTACCTTTGCCGCATGGGATTGACAAAAACCGAAGTCTTTACAGACCAGCAGAACCGCGTTGCTGATCTGGCCAAAGCCTTTGCGCATCCGGCCCGGGTTGCCATTCTGCAACTACTGGCCCAAAAGAAAGCCTGTGTATGTGGCGACATTGTCGATGAGTTACCGCTGGCTCAGGCTACTGTTTCGCAGCACCTGAAAGAATTGAAGCGCATAGGCATCATCCAGGGCAGTATTGACCCGCCCCGGGTTTGTTACTGCATCGATGAAGTTGTCTGGCAAGAAGCCCGCCAGTTGTTCGGGAAGGTATTTGACTCGGTTATCGTTGAAAAAAGCTGTTGCTGAGTAGTGCCGACCGGGACGGTCGGCACTACAGCCAACTCTTACCTAAATCAATCGTAATATTACAATTAACGTATACAACTATGCAAACCGATGATCAGTTGAAAACCGTTGTCCGGGAGGCTTACGGGCAGATCGCCAGCCAATCGAAAGCGTATAACGAAGCCTCCTGTTGTGGGGCCACGAGTTGCTGCTCACCTACTGATAATCCGGCCATCATGGCTGATGACTATAGCCAGTTAGCCGGTTATGTAGCCGATGCCGATCTCGGCCTGGGCTGTGGTTTACCAACCCAGTTTGCGCAAATCAAACCCGGCGATACGATTATTGATCTTGGTTCGGGGGCTGGAAACGATTGTTTCGTAGCTCGTCATGAAGCGGGCCCAACCGGTAAGGTCATTGGTATTGATTTCACGGAAGCCATGATTAGCCGCGCCCGTAAAAATGCCGATACACTCGGCTACAACAATGTTGAATTTCGGTTCGGCGATATTGAGAAAATGCCCGTAGCCGATAACACGGCCGATGTTATCGTGTCGAACTGCGTGCTGAATCTGGTACCCAACAAGAAAAACGTCATTTCCGAAATTTGGCGCGTGCTCAAAACCGGCGGACATTTCAGCATTTCAGATATTGTACTCGACGGTGATTTGCCTGCCAACTTACTCAAGGCGGCCGAACTGTATGCGGGTTGCGTTTCGGGGGCTATTCAGCAGGACGTTTACCTGGGCCTGATTCAGGAAGCTGGTTTCACCAACCTGACGCTCCAAAAGCAGAAGCCCATTTTCCTGCCCGATGAACTACTGGCCAACTACATGACGACCGACGAAATAGCATCCTTCCGTCAATCCGGCACGGGTATCGTTAGCCTGACCGCTTACGCCGAGAAACCAGCGGCACCCGTCAAACCTCGTGTTCAACTCGCCGACCTGACAAAAAGCGCGGCCACCCGTTGCGAACCCGGCAGCGGTTGCTGTTAATGGGCGTGGTCCCTATGGTGTCGGTTTTGAGGAGCCGAAACGCGTAACGCGGGTGGGAACCCGCGATTTCCAGTTAAAAATTGCGGGTTCCCACCCGCGTTACATCATGCAAATCCGAACTGTACAACCAACCGACTGGCCTGCCATGGCCGCTATTTACCAGCAAGGCATCAACACGGGCAATGCCACCATGGAAACGCAGGCTCCCTCGCCCGAAACCATGGCAACTTCGTACATGGTCTCCCCGCAGTTAGTCGCTGTTGAAGACGGTGACGTGATTGGGTACGCCCTGCTCACGGCCGTATCGGGCCGGTGCATATTCTCTGGCGTAGCCGAAGTGAGCCTTTACATTGATACCGCCCACCGGGGCAAAGGTGTCGGGCAACGGCTCCTGAACCAACTGATTGGCGAGAGCGAAGAAAAGAGTCTCTGGACGCTCCAGGCGAGCATTTTACGCGAAAACGTAGCCAGCATAGCCTTGCATAAACGTTGCGGCTTCCGCGAAGTTGGCTACCACGAACGCATTGGCAAACGCGCCGGTATCTGGCGGGATATTTTACTGCTCGAACGACGCAGTACACAAGTAGGCATTGATTAACCCCAAACAAGATGAAAACGATTCTAGTACTCTGCACGGGCAATTCGGCCCGGTCGCAAATGGCTCATGGCTACCTTCAGTATTTCGCTGGTGATCGCGCTACCGTCTACAGCGCCGGGGTGGCTCCCCACGGTGTCAATCCGCTGGCAACTCAGGTAATGGCCGAAGATGGTGTCGACATTTCGCACCACACATCCAATCACGTCGATGAATACCTGAATAGTCCCATCGACTACGTCATTACTGTTTGCGACAACGCCCGCGAGCAATGCCCCTATTTCCCATCGACGGCGGAGATGATTCACCACAGTTTTACCGACCCTTCCCACGCCCCGGAAAGCGAGCGACTGGCACAGTTTCGGGTGGTTCGGGACCAGATAAAACAGTATAGCAAGCAATTTATTAACGAACGGCTGACCGAGTCGGCAGGCGCATGAATACAGAAACATTAACGGGCAAACCCAAACCCAATAAACGACAGCTTTCGTTTCTGGATCGCTACCTGACTCTCTGGATATTCGGGGCTATGGCACTGGGTATTCTGCTGGGGAATCTGTTTCCGCAAATCGAGCAGTCACTGAACGCCTACCAACAGGGAACAACCAATATTCCACTGGCTATCGGCCTTGTTCTGATGATGTATCCGCCCCTGGCCAAAGTCCGGTATGACCAGTTGCCGCAGGTATTCCGGAACCGAAAAATCCTGCTTCTTTCGCTGGTACAGAACTGGCTCATCGGCCCGGTATTGATGTTTGCACTGGCCGTTCTGCTCCTGCCCGACAAGCCGGAATACATGACCGGCCTGATCATGATCGGTATTGCGCGTTGCATCGCCATGGTGATTGTCTGGAACGATCTGGCCCTCGGCGACCGAGAATATGTGGCCGGTCTGGTTGCGTTCAACAGCGTTTTTCAGGTACTTTTCTATTCTGTCTACGCCTACGTCTTTGTCACAATCTTACCACCCCTGTTTGGTTTACCGGGCATGGCGGTCGACATCAGCATCGGGCAAATCGCCGAGAGTGTGTTCATTTATCTGGGCATTCCGTTCATTGCGGGTATGTTGTCCCGCTGGTTACTGACCCGCTGGAAAGGCCAGCACTGGTACGAAAGCCGTTTCTTACCCACCATTAGCCCGATTACCTTGGTGGCGCTGCTCTTTACCATCGTAGTAATGTTCAGCCTGAAGGGTCGTCTGGTGCTGGAATTACCGGGCGATGTGTTACGGATTGCCCTGCCGCTGGTTATCTACTTTGGGCTTATGTTTTTTGCTGCCTTCTATCTGGCAAAACGCGCCGGGGCCGACTACCCGAAAAGTACATCGCTCGCCTTTACGGCCGCGGGCAATAACTTCGAGTTGGGCATCGCTGTAGCGATTTCGGTATTCGGCATCAACTCCGGTGTGGCCTTTGCCGCCGTTATCGGGCCGCTTATCGAAGTGCCGGTGTTGATCCTGCTGGTCAACTTTGCGCTGAAACAACAACCGAAGTTTAACTGACGTGGGGCAGTCGCTGACCTACAACTACCTACACCCTGGGCCAGCCACCGGCTCGGTACTTGCCCCCGGAAACCCCGCCCCCCCGGAGCCCCGGATTGCATCCGGGGATATCCAGAGTCAACCCCTTCGGGGTTAATTTGCTTGAGGGGTTGACTTTGGACGGGTTTGTTACCGCTAGTTGATGGCAACCAAGCGTTGTGGGGCTGCCACCGGAGTTGCTGTGCCAAGCTGCACCTGTTTAACAATGCTGGCACCACTGGCCGAACTGATTTCCAATTCGTATGTTCCACCAGGCAGATCATCTACGTTCAACTGTAAACGTGCCTGGGTTTGTCGTTTGCCTACTTGTTGCGTAAACAGATAATTGCTTTGGCCAACTTCACGCAAGCGGATACTGACTGACTCGACGGGTGTCTTGTCGACGGCCAGTTTGATCTTGTTCGTCTTGGTGATATAAACACTGGCGTCGAAGGAAGCCGGTTTTGTTGGGTTGGTTGGATTGGCTAACAAAGGTGTAGCACTAAAAAAAAGAGCGGCAACTGTTTTGGCGAAAGCGGAAGTAAGTGAGTTGTTCATGGCAGTATGTTGTTGTTTTACGTGATTTTTAAGTTCACGTACTTAATGCCAACAAGTATGCCAATAGAATTATCTTACTGGGAATCAATAACTTATTTCAGGATGCCGTTTTTCAGGATGTACGATAGCGGACAAGTTGGGTCCGCTATCGTACAATTTTAACGTGAATAATGGCTTGTAAACCGCTGTAACGAGGCTAATTTTTGTCATCCCGACGGCAGGAGGGATCTTCGGATGGGACGAACTACTCCAATTTACCGAAGATCCCTCCTGCCGTCGGGATGACAAAAATCAACCCAGACTACTACTTGAAAATCAGACACCTGCTATCAATATCAGTCATTATTCACGTAATTTTACCAATCAAGCGGTAGGGCAGTCAGGGCCACAAATCAATAAACAGACGATACGGGTATTCGCTCGGCCCTCGAAAAAGCGGTTTTATATCCAGCCTCGATCCGCGCCAATTCAGTCCGTTTTCCCTGAAGGGTAAGCGCCTTATGAAGCCCTACCAACGACCAGCCATTAGCCGGATGATGGGCCAGATCTTCGCGGTATACCGCTTCCGCTTCCTTCGCTTTCTTCAATTGAAGCAGATAAGCACCCAAAAATTGCCGGGCCGGTAAGGGCCAGTCGCTGGGTTCGGTATAGATCAGTTGATCTTCAAGGGCAATAGCCTGATGAAGGGCCGAAAAAGCCGGATCATACGCCTTTTGAGCAAACTGTAGCGAAGCGTCCAGAATATGTCCGGCCATGCGGGCTACGGGCAGGGGCGCATTGAAAGGAATTCGTCTCTTTTCAAGGATTGGGTCATTTAATAGCTCCTGAAGCTGCTTTAGTTCCTGTTGGGCTTCTGCCGTTTTTCCAAGTCCCACCAGCGCCATACCTCGCGAGAAATGATCCAGCAACATGGCATAGGCCCAGTCGTTCTGCGGTTTCGGTGCCGCCAATATCTCGTTCCATTTACCCAGTCTTACCAGCGTCAGCGAGGGCAACATGTACAGGTATTGATCGTAGGTATTCGCGGCTACCGGCGAGACGGATTTACGACAACGAAGGGCGTCTTTTAAGCCAATTTCATACATACCGCCAGACAGTGCACAATAGGTTTGAACGGCAAAATAATGGGGCGAATGCTTTACCAAATTTAGATGAGCCGCCAGCGAATCATAGACCCGTAAATTGGCATCGGCTTTGTCGTTAACCAGCACGCCCTGTTCAAAAAGGCCGTTTCGCTGGTATTCGTGACTCGCCATATGGACCATGTGCGCAACGCCCGGCAGCAGTATTTTGAGTTTATCGGCACTGGTTAGGGCCACACCGGGCAGTCGGGAGGCTTCGGTCAAATGGATTTGATAATGCAAGGCAGCCGGATGATCCGGGTATTTTTTCAATACGTCGGCGGTTAAGTCGACTACTTCGGGCGTCCAGGCTTTGGGGTTTCCATCGGGTGTCCAGAAATCCCAGGCATGGATCAGCATAATGGCGTCTACATACAGCATTTTGATTTCCGGATCGTCAAATTCGGCGATTAGTTCTTTAGTTGCCGATGCGTAGGCCTGGTTAAGCGTTTTCCGATCTCCCCCAATTGCATCGGGGGCGTATCGGGTGTTCATAACCTGAATCAGCCGTTTCTCTTTCGTATTGGCATTCGATGCCAGCTCGTTCATGCGGGCCAGAATAGTGGGCATCTCGGCGGGAACGGTGTAGGTATGGGCCGCATTGTAATAAGGACCTCCTGCCAGTGCCTGTCCCCACCAGGCCATCGGGCAGGTCGGGTCCTGACGCGCTACTTCTTTAAACGAAGCCATCGCTTCTTTCATGTGGTAGCTGTAATACATTGTCAGGCCCTGGTTGAAGTAAAACTGAGCACTATCCGATTTGGTAGCGATCGGATACGTGTGATTTCCCCAACCCGGCAGAGGAACCATAAACTTCCCGTTTTCCATCTGGTTTATGCGCCCGCTGGCATCAATCCCACACATGGCGATACTTGTGCCAGTCTCCGAAACGGAGACGGAGGAAGGCTTACTAACGAAAATGGCGGTCAGAAACAGAGGCAGGAGTAAAATCAGAAAAACAGTTTTCATATCAGTATGTATCTTCAGAAGAAAATGAACGGGCCTGGGCTACCAATTGGCTACAGATGGCTATCCATAAGGAATATAGGGATTTTCGTTGTGTTTCGCACGTAGTGTTTGTAAACGGTCGAACAAGTCTGCCAAAGCAATGCATACCCTTCAAACCGTATAGTTCATTTTACAAGCGGCCAACCATTTCCCGAATCAGTGCCGTTAGTTTTGGCTCTGCCTGTGCAGCGGCTGCCAGAATCTTAACCAATTCTGCCTTTTCCAATGTATCGGGGAAACATAAATCCGTAATGACGGACACGCCGAAAACGGCCATACTGAGTTGATTGGCCACAATCACTTCCGGCACTGTAGACATACCCACCGCGTCGGCACCCCATTGCCGCAGCATTCGGTATTCGGCGCGGGTCTCTAACTGCGGCCCCGTTACACTTACGTACACGCCACGTTTGAGCGGAATTTCCAGTTCGGCGGCAATCGAAAAAGCGAGGTCGATCAATGATTTTCGGTACGGCTCACTCATATCGGGGAACCGCTCGCCAAAAATGGGTGGGTTTGGGCAAATCAGCGGATTTTGTGGCAAAAGCAAACTGATATGGTCGTCGATCACCATCAGGTCGCTGGTTTGGAAAGCCGGGTTCATGCCGCCAGCCGCATTGGAAACGAGCAGCGTTTGTATGCCCAGCGCGTGCATTACCCGCACCGGGAACGTCACCTGCTGCATGGTGTAGCCCTCGTAGTAGTGGAACCGCCCCTGCATGACCACCACTGGTTTGCCGGCCAGGGTTGCAAACAATAATTTACCTGAATGAAACTCAACCGTGGAGAGCGGAAAATGCGGAATGGACTCGTAGGGAATCGTCGTGTCGATGTCCAGTTCATTGGCGAGTGCGCCAAGGCCGGTTCCGAGAATAATACCAATGGCTGGACGAAGGGTTGTTTTCGATTGAATAAACTGAGCGGTTTCCTGAATCTGTTCGAGCATGATTACTTTGCAGGGTATTTTTCCCCGCAAAGTAACGGCTTGCGGCCTTAATCTTCTAGCCAGTTGGTTTTCTTTAGGATGGATAAAAATGCAAAATCTGGGCAGATACCGCTCCTTACTGAACACGCGTCATCTGATAATAAAACAAATTTCAATAAAAATAATAATAGTTCTTGTTTTGCTTAATCGATTAACTTTATATTTGTTTGATTATGTTGCCGGGCTCTACTTATCCCACCAACCGAGTAGCCTAATCCCATAAATGAAGCATGAATAAGACCAAGGTGTCTATAAAAGATATAGCCCAAAAAGCCGGTGTCTCCACCGCTTTAGTGTCTTATGTGTTGAATGGCAAAGAAAAAGAAAGTCGGGTTGGACAGGAAATAGCAACGAAGGTCAGGCAGATAGCCGCCGAGCTAAATTACCAGCCGAGCCATCTGGCCAAGAGTCTACGAAGCGGTAAAACGCATACCATCGGCCTTGTCATTGCCGATATATCGAACCCGTTCTTCGCCAATATTGCCCGGGTGGTTGAAGATGAAGCAAAACGAAACGGATATACAGTCATTATTGGTAGCTCAGATGAAAATGCCAGCAAGTCGCGGGATTTACTGGAGGTGCTGATTAACCGACAGGTCGATGGATTTATCATTGTCTCCTCTGAAAATTCGGAGGATCAGATTCGCTCCCTGAACGACAGGCATATTCCTTTTGTGCTGCTGGACCGATATTTTCCGGAGATACCGACTGATTTCGTTTCGACCGACCATTACAGAGCATCGTATGACGCAGCCACTCATTTAGTTAAAAACCAGTACAAACACATTGGCATGATTGCCTACGATTCGCAAATGTTTCACATGCACGAACGAATTAGAGGGTATCAGGATGCACTTCGGGATAACCCAATAAACGCACATGAGCATTGGTTGAAACGGGTAAAGATCAGCGCCATCGACACCGGTGTGAAAGCAGCCATCGATACCATGCTGGCTACTGACCAACCTGTTGACGCGCTGCTGTTTGCCACCTATAGCCTAGCCGTAAGCGGACTGAAATACATAAACAAACTAGGTGTCAGGGTGCCGGACGACCTTGCCATCGTCAGTTTCGGACAAGCCGAGGTATTTGAATTGTACCATTGCCCCATTACCTACATCAAGCAGCCTATTGGGCTATTGGGCCAAACGGCGGTTGAATTATTAGTAAAGAAATTAACCCATAAACCAACTGAACCCGAGCAGATACTTATGAAAGCAGAATTGATCGAACGAGCCTCCTCAAAAACCCACAAAACCCTGATCACTTAGTTTTATGCCGTTGCTTAACCGATTAAGCGAATCCTTATACTGATTACTTCCTAAACCTTAATTGACGATTCCTTACCCTTAACTTTATGGAAAGACGTAACTTTCTCAAGTCGGCGCTCGTCGGTTCAACCGCTCTCTGGGCGGGTTGGCCGACGAGTCTGGCGCAGGCACCCCCGAAACTTAAAATCACGAAAATCAGGTATTACAGCGCCCCCGGCTATAATAAACCTTTGTTCAATCAGGCGCGCGGTATCGTTGAAATTTACACCGATGGCGGCATTATCGGCATCGGCGAGGGCGGATCAAAAGACATGATCGAACAGTGCGCCCAGATGATGATCGGTGAAAATCCGTTTCGCATCGAGCACATCTGGCAAAACGTGTACCGGGGTATGTTTTATCCACCGGGCCGCGAGAAACTACACGCACTCGGAGCGCTGGAAATGGCCCTCTGGGACCTTAAGGGCAAAGCGCTGGGTGTTCCCGTCTACGAGTTGCTGGGAGGGGCCACGCGGGATTATGTTGAATGTTATGCTACGGGCTTCCGGGCTTCCAAAGCCAAAACCGAAGAAGAACGCGCCAGAGACTGCATAGAAGCCGGTTTACGCGCTTACCGCATTGGTCCAACCGGTGGTAACGGCGATCAACCGTTCGACTTCTACGACAACGCCAAGAAAACGATTGAGCTCTGCAAGCGGATCGACGGGGCCGTGGGGGGTGGCGGCAAATGGGCCATCGATTTGCACACGCGCTTCGATACCACCGAAGGGCTAAAAATCTGCAAAGCGCTGGAAAACATGGAGCCTTATTTCGTGGAGGACATTGTCCGCTCCGAAAACCCGGCCGTGTATAAGACCGTTCGCCAGATGACAACCGTGCCCATTGCCGTGGGCGAGCAGTTTGGCGATCGCTGGGATATTAATGAGTTCATTGAACAGCGCCTGATCGACTACACACGGGTTACCTTACCCAACACCGGCGGTATCGGGGAGTTTAAAAAGATAGCCTCTTTGTGCGAAACGCACTATGCAGGCATGATTCCGCACTTCACCGGGCCACTGTCTACAGCGGCATTGGTACACGTTCTGGGCTCCAGCAGCCCCACCCGCTGCCTGATGGAGCTGGGCGGTGGCGAACCCGAGCGACCCGCTTATTTCAACGAAGATTACGTAAACTTCAAAAACGGCAAACTGTATCTGAACCCCGAGCCGGGTTTAGGCGTCAAATTCGACCCCAAGAAAGCAACGTTTGTACTGGAGGTATCGGCAAAGACCGAGTTCCCTCACCCAATCCTGAAAAGCCCCGATGGCGCCATCCACAACTGGTAAGCATACCTCTCATACAACCTGAAGATCGATTAAAAGCCTGATGAAGTAACGCCTGTTCTCTGTCAATAACTTAATCTTGTAAGGGTTAACTAGGGTATCCGACAGCATCCCTGCTGTCGAGCCGCTAGGCTAAAAATGACCCTTGAAAGTTAACCGGCCTGATTTAGCCTGACGGCTCGACAGCAGGGATGCTGTCGGATACGTACAGCACCAGCAAGGCCGGAAAACTAGAAAGTTCTTACAAGATATGATTTATGACAGGGTTGGGGTAACTCATTTCATTGCAACTAGAAATTAGTACTATATCAATATTATACATTGATATTCAAGGACAGTTTAATACCAATTCTGCTACCCTAAATCTCTGTTACAAATGAATAAAGCTCTAATCTTTCTTTGTTGTCTGCTTCTCAGTTGCGGTCTGGCCTATGCCCAGACGAACCGGATAACCGGTAAGGTAACCGGTACAGACAAGCAGCCATTACCAGGCGTCAACGTCCTCGTCAGTGGGACGTCCATCGGCACCGCGACGGATGCCTCGGGCAATTACGCCATTAATGCTCCCGCCAATGCCTCGCTGATTTTTTCGTATATCAGCTACGTCAGCCAGACAATACCCGTCAATAATCGCTCGGTTGTGAACGTAGAACTGGCCGAAGATGCCAAAGCCATTGATGAAGTGGTGGTAACGGCCCTTGGGATCAAACGGGAAGCCAAAACGCTGGGGTACGCCACCGCAACGGTCAATGCCGAACAGATCAACGTGAACCGGACGCCCAATTTCATGAGTGGGTTACAGGGCAAAATGGCCGGTGTCAACATCACATCCATGGGTACAGGCCCCGCCGGAACCGCCAAAATCCGCATCCGCGGTCAATCCTCATTCAGCGGGCAGAATAACCCGCTGATTGTTGTAAACGGTGTCCCGATCGACAATTCCAATTTCGCGCTGGGGGGCGATTTCGGCAACCGGGCTTCCAACAGTTCGGACGGTGGCGATGGTCTGAGCAGCATCAACCCCGACGATATTGAAGAGATGACCGTGTTAAAAGGCGCTACAGCTGCCGCTCTGTACGGCTCACGCGCCAAAGATGGCGTGGTGATGATTACGACCAAAAGTAAAGGCTCGGGGAAAGGCTTCGGCGTTACCTACAACACCAACTTCACGACCGATACCCCCCTCGACTTTACGGACTTTCAGTACGAATACGGGCAGGGCGAAGGCGGCAGACGACCTACAACGGCCAACCCAACATCGGGCGTGTGGAGTTTCGGCGAGAAATTCCAGCCGGGCATGACGCAGACTCTGTTCGATAATGAAACCTGGCCTTATGAGCCGGTACGCAATCGGGTGCGGCAGTTTTACCGCGTCGGCACCAATTTCACCAATACCGTAACCGTATCGAACAGCGGCCAGAACGGCGGTTTTAGCCTGTCGTTTGGCAACACCGACAATAAGGGAATCATGGAAAACAACACCTTCAACCGCAAGGTGATCAATCTGGGATTCACGCAGAACATTACCAGTAAACTGACAGCGCTGGGAAATATCAACTATTCGCTGGAAAATAACGTCAATCCACCCCAGCTAAACACCCAGGATCTGTCCGTATCGACCGTAATTTTCACGCTGGCCAACTCGATGCCTTTTCAGGCCTTACGGGAAAACCAGACCTTGCCCAACGGCGATGAGTTCGTTTTCTCGCGTTTTCTGGTTCGGAATAATCCCTATTATTCCATGAGCCGCAAATTCGAGAACGTCAATCGCAGTCGGCTGTTCGGGAACGTTGCCCTGAAATACCAGTTCGCCGACTGGCTGTACGTGCAGGCCCGGCTGGCGCAGGATTTCTACGTGCGCAATCAGGAGTACAATATTCCGAACGGGTACGCGCCCATTGCCCGCGCCCCGGTGGGTTTTGTGAATGGCTCCTACACGCAGGATGTCCGCCAGAATACCGAACGAAACCTTGACTTGATTCTCGGCATGAACAAGACGTTTGGCAGCATCGGCGTGGATGTAACGCTGGGCGGCAACCACCGCTACGCCCGCAACGACTACAACAGTGTAACGGTGCAGGATTTTGTGCAGCCGGGGCTCTACACCGTCATGAACGGCCGCATCAAAGACCCGCTCTACAGTCTGGCGGAGAAAAAGATCAACTCGGTGTTTGGGGCGGCTACGGTATCCTACAAGGACTTCCTGTTTTTGAGCGCCACCGCACGCAATGACTGGTTCTCGACGCTGGCTCCCTCCAACCGGAGCATTCTGTACCCATCCGTTACGAGCAGTTTTGTGTTCTCGCAGGCGTTCGATAACATGCCCGCCTGGCTGTCGTTCGGAAAGTTGCGTGCGGCTTATGCGCAGGTGGGCTCGGACAACGTCGACCCCTACTCCAACGCGCTGTATTTCTCCGTCGATAACAACTCCTTCCCGAACCCTTCCGGTGCGCTGGTACCCGTGGGCGGCATCAATGCAACGGTTGTTCCCAACAAAAACCTGCGCCCGCTCCGCATTCAGGAAGCAGAAGTGGGGCTTGAGCTGAAGCTGTTTGCCAATAAAATAGGCCTCGATTTTACCTACTACCACAAAACAACAGACGATCAGATTCTGGCCGCTCAGGTTTCCGATGCCTCGTCGTACACCAGCAAACTGATCAACGTAGGCCGAAGTATGAACAAGGGACTTGAGATGCTATTGACCTTTTCGCCCGTCCGGACGCCTGCTTTCCGTTGGGATGTCAGCGCCAACGTATCGTACAATACCTCCAAAGTGCTGAAACTTGGCTTATCGCCCAACGACACTGTCATTACCGTCAGCAGTGGCGGTGGGCGGACACTCAATCAGGTGGTGGGCAAGCCAATCGGGCAGTTGTACACCTTCACCTACCTGCGGGATGCGCAGGGTCGGCAGGTGTTCGACGCCAACAGCGGGATGCCGCTTCGGAACAATACCCTGAAAAACGTGGGGAATGCCCTGCCAAACTATTTCGGCGGCATCACCAACACCTTTACCTACCGGGGCATAGTGCTGTCGGCACTGATCGACTTCAAGCTGGGCCATAAACTGATTGCGGGCCGCAACATCAACTACATGCGCCACGGCTTGTCGAAACGGACCTTACCGGGTCGGGATGTGGGGTATGTGATCGGCAACGGGGTCAATCCAAACGGCGAGATCAACCAGACGAGAGCCGCCGTCCAGCCCTTCTACGAATCCATTAATCCGCTGGGTATCAACGAAGACTTTGTATTCAATGCCGGGTTTTGGAAACTGCGTCAGATCTCGTTGGGCTACGATTTCGATAAAATCCTGCCCCAGCGTTTCTTCCTGAAAGGTCTGCGGCTGAATGCAGTGGCGAACAACGTCCTGATCATCAAAAAATGGACCGAGAACATGGACCCGGAGGAAGTGCTGGTTTCGTCGGACAACGCCGTTGGACTGGATTTCTGGCCGGGCTTACCGCCTACCCGCAGCATAGGCTTTAACCTCAACGCCCGATTCTAATTTCTCTGTCATTCTTAAGGATGACAACACCCAAACGACTGGAATCATGAAAACAAATCTCAAACATATACTTGCCCTAGTCCTTTCGCTGAGCCTGCTTTCAGGTTGCGACGAAGGGTTCACCGAACTGAACACAAACCGCGTAAACCCGACGGCGCTGGCCCCTTCGCTGGTGCTCAACAAAGCCATCATCAGCACCACTTACCTCGACGGATTTGGCACGCTGGGTATGCTGACGTACAACTTCGGCATTGTGCAACAGATCATTACGCCCTACGGCAGCTCGCTGTCGGGAGCCAACTACGATCAGATCAACGGGGGCAACACCCCGCTGGTTTGGGTCAATATGTACCGCAATGTATTGAAGCAGTTGATCGCCGTGCTGGACCAGACCAAGAGCGATCCCCTGCAAATCAATACCTACAACGCGGCCCGCATCTGGAAAGCGTACATCTTCATGATCCTGACCGACACCTACGGCGACATACCTTATTTCGAAGCGGGACAGGGTTACACGAATGAGATCATCTCGCCTAAATACGACGCTCAGCAGGCCATTTACAAGGATATCCTGAAGGAACTGGAGGAAGCATCGGCCGCCCTGACAACCACCCAACCCGCCGTTACCACCGATATTCTATACGGTGGCGACCCGGTAAAGTGGAAGAAACTGGGTTACTCGTTCATGCTTCGAGCGGCCATGCGGTTAACCAAAGTCGATCCCGCCACGGCACAGTCGTACGTAACGAAAGCGGTAACGGGGGGCGTGTTTCAATCCAACGCCGACAACTCGATTATCCGGCACACGGCCATTTACAACAACTACATTGCCAACCACTTAGCCGCCCGCGAAAAAACCAACTTCTACCTAGCGGCTCCGTTCGTCAATTACCTGAAAGATAATAACGACCCTCGGCTGCCCATTTTTGCCGTACGTTATGTAGGGGCCAAAGGTGGTCAGGAGCAGGTAGCCGCCCGTGCCTCGTCTGACCCAAAGGTGCAAATCGGGATGCCGATGGGCTACAACGACGTATCCATTACATCGACACTGGCCCAAAATGGAGTAGCCAGCCTGTGGGATTATAGCCAGGTCAACCTGAGCACGGTCTTGAAACTGGACGCGCCCGAGTTTCACATTACCTATTCGCAGGTGCAGCTCCTGCTGGCCGAAGCCGCCGTTCGGGGCTGGGTGACAGGTACGGCGGCCGACTATTACGCCAAAGGTATCCGGGCTAATCTCGAACAGATGGCATCCTACGGATCACCCGTTCCGGAGGCCGATATAAAGGTGTATCTGGATACACACCCGCTGGACGCGGCCAAAGCGCTGGAGCTGATCAACACCCAATATTGGGTCGCTACCTTCCTGGATGGCAACGAGTCTTTCGCCAATTTCCGGCGCTCTGGCTTCCCCGCGCTAAAGAAAAACCCCTACCCCGGCTCCGAAGTAAAGGGCGACTTCATCCGGCGTATGCCCTATCCGGACAGCGAGATCGTCGTCAACTCAGCAAACCTGAACGAAGCTATCACCCGGCAGGGGCCAAACACGCTGGATACGCGGGTGTGGTGGGATAAGAAGTAGTCCCCCAAAACATCAGACTTACAACCTATTAACCTTTCTTTTTCTCACATGAATAAACCTGACCAAAGTCGTCGCGACACGTTAAAAATGCTGGGTTTCGGCTCATCGGCCGGACTGTTAAGCCTGTTTGGCGGCATCTCCACCGCCGAAGCCCGCGAACAACAGGGAACTCCGCAGTATGCCAAAGGGCTGGCACCCATCAAGATCAAAAGCGTAAAAGCTATTGCCACCGCGCCCCAGGGTTCGAACCTGATTGTGGTGAAGGTCGAAACCACTGAACCCGGCCTGTATGGGCTTGGTTGTGCCACCTTCACCCAACGGGCGGCCACTGTCATCGTCGCTGTTAATACCTACCTCAATGAGTTTTGCGTGGGGAAAGACGTCGACAATATCGAAGACATGTGGCAGGCGGCTTATGTGAGTTCGTACTGGCGGAACGGACCAGTACTCAACAATGCGCTTTCCGGTCTCGACCAGGCGCTGTGGGATATTAAAGGCAAACGCGCCAACATGCCGGTTTATCAACTGCTGGGCGGCAAGGTGCGCTTTGCTATTCCCTGCTACACCCACGCGGGCGGCAACACGCCGGAGGCAGCCGCCGATAGTGTCAAGAAGTTCATGGAACAGGGCTTCAAGTACATCCGTATTCAGCAGGGCGGCTACGGAGCGGTGGGCGCCACCGCCGATAAGCCCGACTTTAAAGTCGCCAATTTTGGGGGTGAGACCGACAATTACATGAACGAACGGCTTTACCTGAAGTCGGTCCCCAAGATGTTTGAGGTGGTTCGCAAGCAGTGCGGGGATGAGGTCGAGTTGCTCCACGACATTCATGAGCGCGTTCAGCCCATCGACGCCATCAACATGATCAAGCAGGTAGAGGAGTACCGGCCTTTCTTCATCGAAGACCCCTTTTCGCCGGAGAACATGAAATGGTTCGCTAACCTCCGCCAGGCTACGTCGGTGCCCATCGCCATGGGTGAACTGTTCAACAACATCAACGAGTTTAAAGAGCCGATGGTCAACCAGTGGTTCGACTTTATCCGGATACACGTGTCCCAGATCGGGGGGATCACCCCGGCCATGAAGGTAGCGCGGCTGGGCGAGTGGTTCAACATCCGCACCGCCTGGCACGGACCGGGCGATGTGTCGCCGGTGGGACACTCGGCCCACGCGCACATCGACCTGGCTGTATGGAACTTCGGCATTCAGGAAGCGGTGCAGTTTTCGGAGAAGACGCAGGCCGTTTTCAGCGGTTGCCCCACGATGAACAAGGGGTACATGTCAGTCAACGAAGTACCGGGTTTGGGTGTCGACATCAACGAAAAGGAAGCCGCCAAATACCCGATCAGTACCAAGTCGAACTGGCAGGTGCGCAAGATGGATGGGACGATTATCAGGCCGTAAGTTGGTGGAGTGGATGTCGGTTTAAGCACCCGACAAGCGGGGTTTCTTAAAACCTTGTGTCATCAGTTGGAAGGTCCCATTTCACCACCCCCCAACCCCCTCCTTGAAAAAAGGAGGGGGCTAGGACAAGGGCATCCCTTTACAAAACCCCCTCCTTTTTTCAAGGAGGGGGTTGGGCCGGGCGGCCGGTGCCGGTGGTCTTTTCTGTAACTCTCATACCCTAAACCCAAATGAAATCATCAAACAAAAAACCCGGCATGTCCCGCCGGTCGGCCATCCAGTCGGTGCTGGGCGTGACGGGCGTAGCGGCCCTGAAGCTTCCGCAATCGTCCTATGCCGCTAGTCCGGGCCATTTTGCCGATTACAGTAAAGTGAAGATTACGAAGCTGGAAACCTTTCTGGTCAAGCCCCGCTGGATCTTCCTGAAAATCCATACCGACGTGGGCGTTGTGGGGCTGGGCGAACCGTTGCTGGAAGGCCGGGCGCTGACCATCCAAACGGCCATTAAAGAAGTGGAGCCGTATCTGATCGGCAAAGACCCGCGCCACATTGTTCACCATTGGCAGGCTATTTACCGTCATGCCTTCTACCGGGGTGGCCCCATCCTGACCAGTGCCCTCAGCGGTATCGACCAGGCCTTGTGGGACATCAAAGGAAAACTGCTGAACGTGCCGGTCTATGAGCTTCTCGGCGGCCCCACCCGCGACCGGGTGCGTGTCTATGGACGGGCCAGTTCGGGCGAGGATATCAAAAAACGGAAGGCCGAAGGGTACACCGTCATTAAAACGGGTGTCTTCAAAAAAGACCCGGCCAACATCGTTGAAAACCCACGATTCGTCCGAAATGCGATCAACAATTTCGCTGAACTACGGCAGGCAGGGGGCGACGATATGGACATTGCTATCGACTTCCACGGCAGTATTCCACCCCAAACGGCCAAGATTCTGATCAAGGAGCTGGAGCGCTACCAGCCCATGTTCGTAGAGGAACCCTGCCAGGCGCAGAACGTCGACATACTGGCCGACATTGCGCGGGGCACTCATCTGCCCATTGCCGCCGGGGAGCGGATTTTCACCAAATGGGGCTTCCGCGAATTGCTGGAAAAGAAAGCCGTCAGCATCGTCCAACCCGACCTTTGCCACGCGGGCGGTATTACGGAAGGTCGACTGATTGCGGGCATGGCCGAAGCGTATTACGTTCCCATTGCCCCGCACAACCCGATGGGCCCGATCTCGCTGGCTGTAGGTCTGCAACTGGCCGCCAGTGTACCGAATTTCCTGGTACAGGAACAAGTGTCGCTGGGCGAAGGCTACTTAAAGAACCCCTTCAAATTACAGAAAGACGGCACGGTCATGATCCCACAAGGTCCCGGTCTGGGCGTCGAACTGGACGAGGCCCAAATGAAAGACAAGATTGGTCACGACTGGAAAAACCCGGAGTCGTACAATGCGCTCGACGGCTCTGTAGTGGACTGGTAGTCAAAAAATTAACATAAGACAACAAATACCAATACCCTTAATTTCCTCCTACTCAATCAATTTTTCTCTTATGAAAAACCATGTAAAACTTTTCTTTTTTCTGCTGCTTTTGTGCCGGGGCTATGCCTTCGCGCAGAACGCCAGAATCACGGGTATCGTCATCGGCCCGGACAATCAGGGACTGCCGGGTGTTAACGTTCAGGTGAGCGGCAGCACGTTGGGTACGGCCACCGACGCGACGGGTAGTTTTACCCTGAATGCACCGGGCAATGGGAAGCTGGTGTTTTCGAACATTGGCTACGTGAGTCAGACCGTAGCGATTGACGGACGCCAGGTGGTCAACGTTCAACTGGCTGAAGACCAGAAAACGCTGAGCGAGGTGGTCGTGGTTGGCTATGGTACACAACGCAAAACAGACGTTACCGGCGCGTTGACGGCTATCTCCACCAAGGAATTTGCCCAGCAGCCCGTTACGCGCATCGATCAGGTGTTGCAGGGCCGCGCGGCCGGGGTACAGGTGACCCAGGCAACGGGAGCGCCCGGTGGCGATGCCCGCATCCGGATTCGGGGGGCCAACTCGGTGCTGGGGAGCAACAACCCGCTGTACGTGGTGGATGGTTTTGTGGGGGCGGACTTTAACTTCATAAACCCCAGCGATATTGAAACCCTTCAGGTGTTGAAAGATGCAGCTTCGACCTCGATTTACGGGAGTCGCGGGGCGAATGGGGTTGTCATTATTACGACAAAAAAAGGGGCCAAGGGAATCAAAGTAAATTACGAAGGACAGGGCAGCGTCTCCAGTGTGATCAAAACCTACGACGTGTTGCCCGCCGGTGAATTCGCCGAAATTGTGAATGCCCGCGCCACGGCAACCGGCTCCAATCTCCCCTTTACCACCGACCAGATCGCCCAGTTCAAACAAAACGGCGGCACCGACTGGCAGGACCTCGTTTTCCGAACGGGCAGCGGACAGCAGCACCAGATCACCGTATCGGGCGGTGGCGATAAAACGACGTTTTTAATCTCCGGCAACTACGTCAACCAGAACGGGATTGTGGAAAACAGCGGCTTCAAACGCTATATTCTGCGTACCAACCTGAATACACAGATCAACGACAAGCTTTCCCTCCGGCTGAATTTGTGGGGTACCAAATCCAGAAACCACAACACCAACGGGGGAGGTGCCATTATTCAGTCGGTGGCGTGGGCACCCACAACCCCGGCTTACGGTGCCGACGGGCAGCCTACCTTTATCGACCCCATTGGCTCGGTGTACCGGAACCCAATTGACTACCTCTACGACCAGGCGGCTGATCTGGACCGGTCGTCCATCAACGTCAACGGTGGCTTGAATTACAAGCTTCCCATCAAAGGGCTTACGCTGGACTTGCAGTACGCCGTCAACTACCTGAACGCTCAGAACCTGAACTTTTCGGGTCAACGGCTTTCCAATAATAACCCAAGTGCCAGCCGCTTTTCATCCGAGCAGGTGACCTTGCAGAATACGAACTCGCTGAACTATACGGTGGCCTTTGGCAACCACTCCATCAATGCGGTGGCGGTGCTGGAAACGCAGCAGTTCACGGACAACAACTTTACGGCCACCGCTACGGGGCTTCGTTTTCCGCAACTGGGCTACAACAACATTGGCGGCAACTCGGCGGCTTCGGTAGGCTCCGGCTTTCAGAAATGGACGCTGCTCTCGCTGTTGGGCCGGGTGAATTACGCCTACAAAGACAAGTATCTGGTTACGGCGGCCGTTCGGCAGGATGGCTCGTCGAAGTTCAGCCCCGAGAACCGGAACAGCGTTTTCCCCTCGCTGGCGCTGGGCTGGCGATTGTCGGAAGAGGAGTTCATCAAGAAAATGAACGTGTTCAGTAACCTCAAACTTCGCGGAAGCTGGGGCATGACGGGCAGTCAGGCCATCAATCCCTACGCTACGCTGTCGCCCTACAACACCACCTTCGTGGCCTTCAACAACACGGCGGCTGTGGCGGGGGTGATTCAGGGCAACCAAGGCAACCGAAATCTCAAATGGGAAACCACCAAACAGACCGACGTTGGTCTGGAGATGGAATTCTTCAGCGGACGCCTGCGCTTCGAAGCCGATTACTTCAAGAAAAACACGACCGATCTGCTGCTGAATGTCGCTTTACCAAGTTATGCCGGTGGCGGTACGCAGACCCGCAACGTGGGCGAAATCGAGAACAAAGGAGTTGAATTATCGCTTGGCGGAACGCCCTTCGACAAAGGCGGCTTCCGTTGGGAAACGAACCTGAACTTCTCGACGCTGAAAAATCAGGTCATCAGCCTGGGTGGACTACCCCGGCTGGGTACCGGTACCGGCGTGGGCGCGGGTATGTCGACCACCAATGAGTTCATGCTGATGCCCGGCCAACCCCTCGGTTCGTACTGGGGACTCAATTACCTCGGCACGTTCAAGCCCAACGAAGCGGATCTGGCCGCCCGATTCGGCCGTGTTCCCGGCGACCCGCATTACCAGGACCTCAACGGCGACAACTCTATTACCACCGACGACTTCCAGATCATCGGTCGGGCGTTCCCGAAAGCAACCGGCGGCTGGAACAACACCTTCAGCTACAAAGGCCTGACATTGAACGTCTTCTTCAACGGCGTATTCGGTGTAGACAAGCTCAATTACACGCGGGCGGCTGCGCTTTCGGGTGCGGGCGATGCGCGTCAGTTCATCCTGGCTGAAGTTCGGGATTACTACCGGCCGGGCAACGAAACCTCCGACGTGCCCGCCTTTACGAGAACCTACCAGCCGTTCACCCAGTCCAGTCGATTCCTGGAAGATGGCAGTTTCGTCCGGCTCAAGAACGTGAGCCTGTCGTACAATCTACCCGCGTCGGTGCTCCGCAACAAGGCCAATGCGCGGGTGTTCTTCAGCGCCACAAACCTGCTGACCATCACGAAATACAAAGGCCCGGACCCGGAATCGAGCAGCGTTGGCTCCGCAACGGACACGGCTATTGGTATCGACTACGGCTCTTATCCTAACTCAAAAACATACACCATCGGCCTGAACCTCGGTTTTTAAGCCCATAAACTCTTCGCTGACATGAAAAAGCTATTGATCTGTTTACTCGCTGCCTCGCTGGCAATGGGCTGCAAAAATTACCTCAATGAGGATACCACCGGCCTGCTCTACGGCCCCAACGTACTGTCTACGCAGGACGGGCTGGAATCGGCTCTGACGGGTGCCTACAAAGGTCTGGGCTCCCAGTGGTCGTACGGATTCATTCACCCGTCGGCCAATGGGGCTGTGCTCGGGGCGGATGACGTGACCACCCACCCGGCCAGTAACAAAGCCGACTGGCGGGAGTTCGACCAGTTCAACGTGTCGACCACCAACCAGCGGTCGGGGGCCGTGTATAATGGCTGTTACAAGGCCATCCAGGGGGCCAACAACGTCATCAATAATTACACAAAAACGGTGGGCACCAAGGCAACGATTGACATTATTGCGGGTGAAGCCTACTTTATCCGGGGTTTTTCATACTACTGGCTGACGCGCTTTTACGGCAATATTCCGCTCATTACGGCGGGTGAGTATTCGGACAGTTTGCTGACTATCAAAAGGTCGACGGTGGCGCAGGTGTATGATCTGATCGTGTCTGATCTGAAGAAAGCCGAAACGATGCTTCCCAACACCCGGCGCGATCCGGGTCGGCCAAATGCAGGATCGGCGAAGGCTTTTCTGGCGGATGCATACCTGACGATGGCGGGCTGGCCGTTGAAGCAAACCGACAAATATGATCTGGCAGCGGCCAAAGCCAAAGAGGTCATCGACAACCGCGCCCTGTACGGTTTTCAGTTGATGCCCACCTTTGCCGCCGTCTTCGAAAACGACCCGGCGGTGGCCATCATCCCCGAATCGGTCTATCAGATCAGTGGCTTTGCGGCCGGTAGCGGCACGGCAAATGCGACCTACGGCAACACGGCCATGCCGGGCGAAGAAGGCGGCTGGGATGATATGTTTGCCGAGCTAAATTTCTTCAACGCCTTCCCCGCAGGGCCACGGAAGGACAAAACGTTTCGTACCCAGTTCGGCCTTGGTGCCACCACCATTCCGTGGCAGCAGAGCCTGACCCGGCACCCGTACTACCAGAAGTGGTACATCAAAGGCAACATCGTAACGTCGAGTATTTCGCTGCCCTCCGTCATGATGCGCTACCCGCACGTGCTGACCATCTATGCCGAAGCCAAAGCGCGCGGCACCGGTGGCCCCGACCAGGCGGCTTACGATGCCCTCAATCAGGTGCGGTTGCGGGGACGGGCCGCCGGAACGAAAGCCCTATCCTCCGCCGACGGACTGACCGCCAGCCAGTTTGCCGACGCCGTGGTCGAGGAGCGGGCGTGGGAGTTCGCCTGTGAGCGTACCCGCTGGTTCGACTTGGTCCGGCTCGAACGGGTAGAAGCCGCTAACGCGGCCAAAAGCCCCGAAGACCTGCAACCCATCAAGGCGATTACAAAAGCCAATTACTGGTTCCCGCTGCCGTACAGCGACACGTCGCTGAATCCGAATTTGAATTAAGTGAAGTGGTGGAGTAGGAAATAGTGGAGTAAGTGAAAATGGTGGAGTGAGTGAAAGTACATAAACTGGCACAACTCACTCACCACTTCCACTCATTACACTTACTCCCACTCACTCCACCACTTTCACTCACTCCACCTACTCCACCTACTCCACCCTACCCCACATGACCAACCTGAAACGAATCCTCCTCCCCGCTTTCACCCTAATCGGCCTAAGCAGCAGCATGACCTTACCCCTGGCCGACTGGCCGCAGGCTGACTTGTCGAATGGCGTCATCCAGACGACGCTCTATCTGCCGGATGAACAGCAGGGGTACTATCAGGGGACCCGCTTCGACTGGTCGGGGGCATTCAAGAGCCTGACCTACAACGGCCATACCTTCGTGGATCAATGGTTCGAGAACTACGACCCGAAGATGCACGACGCCATCAACGGCCCCGCCGAAGAGTTTACGCCCCTTGGTTACACCGATGCCAAACCCGGTGATACCTTCGTGAAGATTGGCGTAGGCACTCTGCGCAAATCCACCGACAAGCCCTATACCTTTGCCACTTATTACGAAGTGGCCGACCACGGCAAATGGACGGTCAAACGGCACAAAGACCGCATCGACTTTACGCACGAGTTGACCGATGCAGGGGGCTACGGGTATCGGTATCGAAAAACGGTAAGGCTCACAAAAGGAAAGCCGGAACTGGTACTGGAACACACCCTCAAAAACACGGGAAAGCTGCCCATCAAGACGAGCGTGTACGACCATAATTTCTTCATCATCGACAAAGAGCCTACCGGCCCCGGCATCGAAATTCTGTTCCCCTATGCCGTAAAGGCCGAAGGAAAAGGGTTCGGGAGTGTCATTTTGCCGCAGGGCAACCGGTTCGTGTATGCCCGTGATCTGGAGAAAAAAGAAAATGTGTATACGGCGGGCGTTCAGGGTTTCGGCCCCACCGCTACCGATTACGACATCCGCATCGAGAATCAGAAAACGGGCGCGGGTATCCACATCACCAGCGATCAACCCATGGAAAAACTGGTTTACTGGGCCTGTGCCACCACCTCCTGCCCGGAGCCGTACATCCGGCTGGAAGCAGCGCCCGGAAAGGAAGTGACCTGGAAAATACGGTACGAATTTTATGAGAAAGCGAAGTAGAGCTAACGCTGTATCGAAAGGTTTACATGACGTCTCAACTCAGCCGAAACAGGCCTGTGTATCAGGCAGCATCCCTGCTGTCTGGCCGTTAGGCAAAAAGTACCTCTAGCTAGCCAGATCGAAATGGGGTAAGTAGTCCATTTTAGCCTGACGGCCAGACAGCAGAGATGCTGTCTGATACATAAATACATTCAACAAATCCATGAATAGATTCCTGAAACCCCTATTCAGTCTGCTCATTCTGGGAAGTTTTGTCTCCCTGAAAGACGACACAAAGCCAGTAAACCAGTCGCCACCCAACGACGACTGGCCAACTTATGGCGGCAATAATGCCGGAAACCGCTACTCGAAACTATCTCAGATCAATACGCAGACTGTAAAGAACCTGAAGCTGGCCTGGAGCTACGATACCGGCGACAACAAAGATACCTCGCAGCGGGGGATGGACATTCAGTGCCAGCCTATCGTGGTCAAAGGCGTGCTGTATGGAACCTCGCCCCGGCTGAAACTCTTTGCCGTCGATGCTGCTACGGGCAAACAACACTGGCAATTCGACCCTTTCGCCGACCCTGATTCAAAACCCCGGTTTCACCCGATGCGCGGGGTGATGTACTGGGAAGATGGCGACGACAAACGGGTTCTCTACACTGTTGGCTCGTTCCTGTACGCGGTAAACGCAACGACGGGAAAGCTGGTCGAAAGTTTTGGCAAGCAGGGCAAGGTCGATCTGCACGAAGGTCTGGGCGATAAAGAAACCATCGGTCATGACGTGGCGAACCTGTCCATCCGGGTCACCACACCCGGCGTCATTTACAAGGATTTACTAATTACCGGTTCGGCCGTAAGCGAAGGGGGCGATGCTCCTCCGGGTTACATCCGGGCGTTCAATGTGCGCAGTGGCAAGCTCGAATGGGTCTTTCACACGATTCCACTGCCCGGCGAGTACGGCTACGAAACCTGGGCAAAAGATTCGTACAAAAAGCTGGGCGGGGCCAACTGCTGGGCTGGTATGGTGCTGGACGAAAAGCGTGGGGTCGTTTACGCCGGTACAGGCTCGCCTTCGGTCGACTTTTACGGGGGTGCGCGGGAAGGTCAGAATCTCTTTGCCAACTGCGTAATTGCCCTGAACGCCACCACCGGCAAACGAATCTGGCATTTCCAGACCGTACACCACGACTTATGGGACCGTGATCTACCCTGCCCGCCCAACCTCATGACGGTGAAGCACACCGGACCCGACGGTCGGACCCGGCTGGTCGACGCGGTGGCGCAGGCGACCAAAGACGGCTATGTGTTTGTCCTCGACCGGGATACGGGCAAGCCGCTGTTTCCCGTGAAGGAAGTTCCCGTCATGACATCGCCCGCTTTACCCGGCGAAAAGCCCTGGCCAACGCAGCCAGTCCCGATTAAACCGGCTCCGTTTGTCCGGCAGGAACTGACCGAAAACGAGATAACGACCCGCACGCCCGAAGCCCACGCCTACGTACTGGACCGCTACCGAAACAGCCGGCACGGGAGCAAATACATGCCGCCCAGCATCGAAGGCACCTTGTATTACGGCTTCGGGGGCGGGGCCGAATGGGGAGGCAATGCCGCCGACCCCGATGGGATTCTGTACCAAAACGCCAATACCATGCTTTGGTGGCTCAAAATGCGCGATGTTCGGGCGAAGACCGATGGCGTAGCCTTCACGCGGGGCGGAAGTTTATTCAACACGAACTGTGCCGCCTGCCATGCTGCGGGTGAAAAGTCGGGGGGAGCGAGCCAGACGGCGCAGGCTTACCCTAATTTAACGGATGTTGGCAAACGGCTTACCAAAGAACAGATCGCATCTATTCTGGTAACCGGCCGGGGCCGGATGCCCTCCTTCGGGCACCTCTCCACCGACGACCGGGAAGCCATTATCCGGTTCCTGCTGAAACAGGATGCCAAACCTGTACCCAAGGCGGCAGTGGCAACGGCTTCTGCGGCCAATGACCTGCACAGCTCCGTGGTAAAAACGCCGACGGCCGAGGGTGCCGATTTTCCGTACAGTCCGCCCTACCTGAACAACGGCAACACCCAGTTTCGCGATCAGGACAATTACCCGGCCATTAAACCGCCCTGGGGAACGCTCAACGCCATTAACCTGAACACCGGCGAATACCTTTGGCAGGTACCGCTGGGTGAATACCCGGAACTGACAAAAAAAGGCATCCCGCCAACGGGTACCGAGAACCACGGCGGCCCCATAGTCACGGCAGGTGGTCTGGTCTTCATTGCGGCCACGTACGACGAAAAGATTCGGGCCTTCGACAAAAAAACCGGCAAAATCGTGTGGGACTATAAATTGCCCGCCGGTGGATTTGCCACGCCCATCACGTACATGGTCAACGGAAAACAATATATTGTCATTGCTGCGGGCGGAACCCGCTACGGACTCAAGCCCGGTGGCTCGTATGTAGCATTTGCATTGCCGTAAGTCGTACAAAAATGAAGAAGTAATGAAAAACTATCTATTAGGGTGTGATTGGGGGACGTCCTCTTTTCGACTACGGCTCATAGACAGCTCAAACCATCAACTTATTGGGGAAATCACATCGCAGGAAGGAATTGCCAACACCTTCACGGCCTGGAAAGCCATTGGCGATGGCGCAACGTTGCCCAGAGAACAGTTTTTCCGACACCAGCTAAAACGACACATCAACCAGTTATCGACCAAAGTGTCCATCAAGCTGAATGGTATTCCCATCGTCATTTCAGGCATGGCGTCGTCGTCTATCGGCATGGCCGAAGTCCCCTACGCGACCCTGCCCTTTCCAGTCGATGGCAGCCTGTCGAGCACAAAGCGTCTGCTGAAACAGGCTGATTTTCCGCACGATATCACGCTGATTTCGGGGGTTCGGACGGAGCACGATGTGATGCGGGGCGAGGAAACACAGCTGATCGGGTTACTGGCGCTGCTGGACACCGGGCACGTAGCCGCCGACGCGTCGATTCTGATCTTTCCGGGCACCCACTCGAAACATATCTACATACAGAATCAGCAGGTAATCGATTTTCAGACGTTCATGACGGGCGAAGTCTTTAACCTCATGGCGCATTACAGCATCCTGAAAGATTCGATAGCGCCAGCGGAGTTGAGTACATTCACGAACGATCAACTCGATGCGTTCAAATTGGGCGTCAACGAATCGGATTCGTCGTCCATTCTCAACAGCCTGTTCAGAGTCCGGACCAATCAATTATTTGGCTTGCTCAATAAGCCTGACAATACACTTTATCTAAGCGGCTTATTGATCGGTGCCGAACTCAAAACACTCCTTGACCAGCCGCAATGGCAGTTGATCCTGTGCAGTGGCAACAACCTGTATGAGTTGTATAAACTGGCGATGGAAGAATTACAGTTAAGCGATCGCACCACAACCATTTCGTCTGATTTAATCGACAAAGCAACCATTGCCGGGCAGGTAAAAATAGTCCAAAACCAACTAGTAACCTTACCTAAATGAGTCAGAAACCCTTCTCCTGGGAGTTATTTGCCAAAGCACCCGTAGTCGGCATTATCCGGGGTCTTCAACCCGACGATATTCACCACATTATGCCCGTTTACCGGGAAGCCGGACTAACGACGATCGAGGTGACGATGAATACCGACTACGCCGAAACCATCATCCAGAATGCCGTGAAATACTACAGCGAGGGCCTGAACATCGGTGCTGGAACGGTCTGCACACTCGATGATCTGGACAAAGCGCTGGCTGCCGGGGCTCAGTTTATCGTCACACCCATCCTCGACAAGAAAGTCGTCAAAGCCTGTGTCAAGCGCGGTATACCCATTTTCCCGGGGGCGTTCACCCCGTCGGAAATCTATAAAGCGTGGTCGCTGGGTGCGTCGATGGTCAAGATTTACCCAGCCACCTCACTCGGCCCCGATTATGTGAAAGACCTGAAAGCCCCCCTAAACCAACTCAAGCTAATGCCCACCGGCGGTATCAGTCTGGAGAACATGGACGCGTACTTCAAAGCCGGAGCCGACGGTCTGGGCATCGGCAGCCACCTGTTCGACAAGGCACTCATCCAGCAGAAAGACTGGGAGGGGTTGAAAAGGCACCTTCAGGATTTTGTCGAACGCATGAAGCAGGCAAGGTTATAGACGCTGGCGCGGGCATTTGCCCGTGCCGTTTTATTTAGCAAGCCGGTCCGGCGTCCCGGTTCGCTTGCGTCAGTGAATACTGACTTTATCAACAGGCACGAGTAAATACTCGCGCCAGCGCCATCAAACCCGCGCCAACTCATTAACCCTAAACCCTACCCCTGTGACTACCCCTAAAACCAATAATTACCGCTGGATCATCGTCGTTTTGTTGTTTACCGCGACGACCATTAACTACCTCGACCGGCAGATCATCGGCCTTCTGAAGCCCATTCTTGAGGTTGAATTTTCCTGGACCGAAACGCAGTTTGCCAACATCGTGATCGCCTTCACGGCCGCGTATGCCGTTGGGCTACTGGCCTTGGGCTGGTTCATCGACAAAGTCGGCACAAAGATAGGGTACGCCGTCACCATCGTGTGGTGGAGCGTGGCCGGCATGCTACACGCGCTGGCCCGCAGTGCATTTGGTTTTGGCCTGGCCCGCGTGGGGTTAGGGCTGGGCGAAGCGGGAAATTACCCAGCCGCCGTGAAGACCGTGGCCGAGTGGTTTCCGCAGAAAGAACGTGCCCTGGCAACGGGTCTGTTCAACGCGGGCACCAGTATTGGCGTAGTGGCGGCCCTGCTCATTGTCCCCTGGATACTGAATCATTATGGCTGGCAGGAAGTGTTCTGGATTACCGGCGCCCTGGGGTTCGTGTGGCTCATTTTTTGGCTGATCTTCTATGAAGTGCCTGCCCGACAGAAACGTCTTTCGGCAGCGGAGTACGAGTACATTGCCAGCGGTCAGGAAGTGGAAGCGGAAAAGAAGCTGCCCATCAAGTGGTTCAAGCTGTTTACCCTCCCGCAAACCTGGGCGCTCATCACCGGCAAAGGGCTCATCGACCCTATTTACTGGTTTTTTCTGTTCTGGCTCCCCTCCTATTTCTCGTCGACCTTTAAGCTGGACCTCAAGAAGCCAAGTCTGGAACTAATGCTCATCTATCTCGCCACCACCGTGGGCAGCATTGGTGGCGGGTATTTATCGTCGTGGCTCATCAAACGCGGCTGGCCTACGCTGAAAGCCCGAAAAACCGTCCTGATCATCTTTGCCGGGTTGGAATTATCCATTATCCTTGCTCAATTTGCGACGGATGTCTGGGTCGCAGTGGGGCTGATTAGTCTGGCGGTGGCCGTTCACCAGGCCTGGGCCACCAACGTCTTTACAATGGCTTCCGACCTGTTTCCGAAACAAGCGGTCAGTTCGGCCGTTGGTATAGCGGGGATGGCCGGAGCGGTGGGCGGCATTTTCTTCCCAATGCTGGTGGGTCGTTTGCTGGACACCTACAAAGCAGCCGGGAATCTGTCGGGAGGGTATAATATACTGTTCACCATCTGTGGCTTTACGTATCTGACCGCCTGGGTCATCATCCATCTGCTTACCCGAAAACCCAAACTAGTCGATATTAGCCAACTGACTTGATTTTTTGTCATGCTGATGAAGCCGGGCGGCCGGAGCCGAAGCATGACAAAAACTGGCTCACTTAAATCCTTCAAACGTATTCTCAATTATGAACCAGCCAATAAATCCGGCAGATATACCCGTGAGTGTCGTAGGGCTGGGTCTGATGGGTTGCAGCATTACCGTCTGCCTGCTCATTGCCGGGCACCCGGTGGTGGCGCTTGCCCCCTTGCCCGCCGATATGGAAACGGCCGAGCCCCGCATCCGGGAACACCTGACCAAAGCCTTCGATAAGGGGCTGATTACCCAGAGCCCGGAACTTTACTTCGAAAAACTGACCATTACGGAGGACTACGGACTTTTGAATCCCTGCAAACTCGTACTGGAATGTACGCTCGAAGACATCAACATCAAGAAATCGGTCTACGAGAAGATCGAAGCCGTCGTTGCCGACGATGCCCTGATTACCAGCAACACCTCGGCCATACCGATCAGCATTCTCCAGAGGCAAATTCGGTTGCCCGAGCGATTTCTGGGCCTGCACTGGGCCGAACCCTCGCACACAACCCGCTTTCTGGAAATCATTTGTGGCGACTTAACCGACCAGCAAACCGCCGATTGGCTTTATGAACTTTCTCATTTCTGGGCTAAGGAACCAACGCTGGTTCGTAAAGATATTCGGGGGTTCATTGCCAACCGGCTGGCCTACGCCATGTACCGCGAGGCTTTCAATCTGGTCGAAAACGGCTATGCCACCGTCGAGGATGTGGACCGTGCCTGCCGCAACAATACCGGCTACTGGATGACGCTGGTGGGTGTTTTTCGATGGATGGACCTGACGGGCGTACCGGCTTATCATACCGTCATGAAGGACTTGCTACCCACCCTGAGCAATAAGACCGAAGTACCGAAACTCATTGACGACATCGTCAAAGCAGGTGGCAAAGGTGTTCAGAATGCGCAGGGCTTTTACGAATACACCCCCGAAGAGGCCAGACTCTGGAAGGAAACCTACGAAGAATTCAGCTACGACATCCGCCAACTGGCCCTGAAATACCCGGCCGATGTGGTGAAAAGGAAATTGAGTCAGGATAAAGAAGAATAGCCCAATTAGTTTTGTACCAGACAGCATCCCTGCTGTCTGGTACAAAATCAAAACCAGTAAACCCATCCCATGTTCATCATCGACGCCCACCTCGACATGGCCCTCAACGCCATCGAATGGAACCGTGACTACCGACTATCGGCCCACCAGATACGCGAACTGGAAGCCGACATGACTGATAAAATCGACCGGGCGAAAGGCACCGTTTCCCTGCCCGACCTCCGCCGGGGCAATATCGGTCTGGTCGTTGCGACGCAGATTGCCCGTTTCAACCAGAGCAACGGCAACCTCCCCGGTGCGGGCTGGAACTCCCCCGAACAGGCCTGGGCCATGACACAGGCGCAACGTGCGTGGTACGAAACCATGGTCGATGCGGGCGAAATGGTGCAGATTCTGGACCGCGCCACCCTCGATAGTCACGTGGCCCTGTGGCTCGATGAAACCATCCCGAACGAAACCAAACCCGTCGGGTATATCCTTAGTCTCGAAGGAGCCGACTCACTGGTAAACCTGTCGTATCTGGAGAAAGCCTATAACTACGGCCTACGCGCCCTCGGCCCGGCTCATTACAGCACCGGACGTTACGCTCCAGGCACTGGCCTGAGTGGCCCACTCACCGACCAGGGTCGTGAACTGGTCAAAGAAATGGACCGGCTGGGTATCATTCTGGATGCTACGCACCTCACCGACGAGGGCTTTACGGAAGCTCTCTCCTTATACAAAGGCCCGGTTTGGGCGAGTCACCACAACTGCCGGGCACTGGTGCCGCACCAACGCCAACTCACCGACGATCAGATCAGGCAGTTGACCGAGCGGGGCGGTGTCATCGGCGGGTGTTTCGATGCCTGGATGATGAAGCCCGGCTTCACCCAGCGGGTCAGCAATCCGACCGAATTTGACATCACCCTCGAAACGATTATCGACCATTACGACCACATCTGCCAGCTTACCGGCAACAGCCAGCACATCGCCATCGGCAGCGACCTCGACGGCACCTACGGCATCGAGCAGTCCCCCAGCGACCTCGACACCATCGCCGACCTGCAAACTCTCACCGGCCTCCTCACCAAACGCGGCTACTCACAGGAGGACATCGAAAATATCTTCCACAAAAACTGGCTCCGTTTCCTCCGAAACGCCTGGCACTAACCCCAACCCCGAAGGGGTTGACTGTGGGCAACCCCGGATGCAGTCCGGGGAGACGGGTGCTACACTAGGGAGACACTATATGGGGGAGACAGACACTACACGGGGAGGGTGACCTGTACGAGGAGACAATGCCAATCCAGGACGTACAGCCACAGTCAACCCCTGCGGGGTTGGGCACTCCCGGACTGCACCTGTGTCCCCGGACTGCATCCGGGGTTACCCACAGTCAACCCCTTCAGGGTTGGGCTAGGGCGCACTGGCTATGGCACCGGACTACATCCGGGGTTATCCACAGTCAACCCCTTCGGGGTTGGGCTAGGGCGCACTGGCTATGGCCCCGGACTACATCCGGGGTTACCCACAGTCAACCCCGGCGGGGTTGGGCTAGGGCGCACTGGCTATGGCACCGGACTACATCCGGGGTTACCCACAGTCAACCCCTTCGGGGTTGGGCTAGGGTGCACTGGCTATGTCCCCGGACTGCATCCGGGGTTACCCACAGTCAACCCCTTCGGGGTTGGGCTAGGGCGCACTGGCTATGGCACCGGACTGCATCCGGGGTTATCCACAATCAACCCCTTCAGGGTTAGTGCTGGGGCGGACTAGTACTCATGTTCCACACCGTCATCCCAACCCCGAAGGGGTTGACTGTGGGTAACCCCGGATGCAGTCCGGGGACACAGGTGCAGTCCGGGGACACAGGTGCAGTCTGGGAATGCCCAACCCCGGAGGGGTTGACTGTGGGTAGCCCCGGATGCAATCCGGGGTTGTGGTGCCGGTTTCGGCCATTTTAAAAAAATTTAAAATAAAGTTTCAGAAAAGAGAGTATTCGCCAACGACTCCTGCATCTTTCCTTCAAATGCACAAATAGCGCATTCGTTTGTATGCAGGAGTACAGGGACCTAGAACCCGAAGAGTTAGCCCTCGATTCGTCTTTCCAACGCTGGCAGTTGGGCACTGACCCCGTAGCCGGTGCCTTCTGGCGGGAATGGCTAATTCAAAACCCGGACAAAGCCGACCTCGTTGGTAAAGCGGCCTCCCTGCTCCTCTCATTGCACACCACCTACGGCCAGCAATTCACGGAACGTCTGCCGATTTCAGAACACGAGATTCAGGAAGAGATCAGCCGATTGCACGATTCGCTGGAAACGCCGGTCGTGTCGGCGAAGTGGTTTCAGTGGGCACCTTTTCGCTACGGTGTGGCGGCCAGCGTACTGGTTGTGCTTGGTCTGTTTGGCTGGCATCAACTCCGCCCTTCGGCCAACAAAACACCGGAAACCTACACTGAACTGGTGGCGCAGGCTACTGAGTCGCTTTCGGAAGTGAACAACACTACCGATCGGCCCGTACGGGTCGATCTGCCCGATAAAAGTACGATTACCCTTTACCCCAAAAGCCGGGTGAGTTTCGATAGGCAATTTGCCGGTACGAAGCGGGAAATTTATCTGTCCGGGAAAGGCTTCTTTGAAGTAGTCAAAAATCCGTCGAAACCGTTCTATGTATATGCCAACGGCTTGATCACCAAAGTGCTGGGCACCAGTTTTACGGTACAGGCCTACGACGGAGCCGGGCAGATGAAAGTGGTAGTCCGGACGGGTAAAGTGGCGGTGTTCACCCAGAAGGAGGTCGCACTGAACCCGAAAAAGGAAACATATAAGCTGGATGGTATCGTACTGACACCCAATCAGCAGATTGTCTACTCGACAGAAAAAATTCAGTTAAAAAAGAGCCTGATCGAGAATCCGGTTTTGTTGGAGCAAGCCTCGCAGAAACAGCAGTTCGCCTTCAAACGAACGCCAATTGCCGATGTATTCGCCACGCTTGAGCAATCCTATGGTGTACCCATCGTCTTCGACAAAGACCTGATGCGGGCCTGTTACCTGACCGCAGCCTTTACGGACGAACCGCTTTTTGAGAAACTTGATCTGATCTGCAAAACCATCAACGCCAGTTATAAGCAGGTGGACGGAACCATTCAGATCAGTAGCAATGGTTGTTAAATACTGGACTTGGTTATTGAGTTATTGGTTATTACGTCATACCCGATTATTCACCAGTAACCAATAACTCAATAACCAATAACTACTAACTCAATAACCAAATCGCCTATGATCAACAACGCGCCGACATACGCATAAAAAAGGCGGAGATGCGCTAACATCTTCGCCTTCAAAATCGCCCCTCGTGTATGCTTATTACAACTTCCGCTAAACAGCGGACCGGGACTTTATTGTGCCGAATTTTTCACCCGACAAAAGCCAAAACTATGTCAAAACGAGTACTTTATCAAAAGACTTTACAGAAAATCATGCGCATTGGCATCTACCAGGCCTTTCTTTCTGTCGCTTTTGCCACCTTCTCCTACGCCGTTGAGGTGAGTGGGCAGAAAGTGCTGGAGCAAAAAGTAACCCTTCAATTGTCCAACGCCGATGTTGAAAAGGTGCTGGATAAACTGGAGACGGTTACGAACGTCAAGTTTATGTACAACCCGCAGATTTTCGGGAACGACGCCAAAGCCACCTACAAGTTTCGCAACGAACCGCTCTCCGACGTCCTGAACAAGATCCTGTACCCGTATCAGGTTACGTACGAAGTGCTTCAGGATCGGATTATTCTACGGCGCATCGAATCTTCCTCCGAACTCAGAACGCCCGTCCAGCCCGAAGCCCCCAAACGAAAAGTGGCGGGTATTGTCCTCGACGAAAACGGGGCGGGTCTGCCGGGCGTGAGCGTCGTGATCAAGGAAGCGCAGAAAGGAACCACAACCGGAGCCGATGGCCGGTTTTCGCTGGATATTCCGGACGAAAACGCCGTGCTGGTCTTCAGCTTTGTGGGTTATAAACGGCAGGAAGTTACCGTTGGTAATCAGAGTAACCTCAGCGTGACGCTGGCCCCAGAAGCCAGCACACTCGGCGAAGTTGTGGTGACCGCGCTAGGCATTGCCCGGGAGAAAAAAGCCCTCGCCTACGCCGTGTCTGAAGTGAAAGGAAGCGAACTTACCCAAGCCCGAGAGAACAACGTAGCCAACGCACTGACCGGCAAGATTGCCGGGGTCAACGCAACGGGTATGGCTACCGGTCCCGGCGGGTCGAGCCGCATCATTATCCGGGGCAACGGCTCGCTGAACGGCAACAACCAGCCGCTGTACGTTATTAACGGGATGCCGATGGATAACAGCACGCCCGGCGGCACTACCGCCGACGGCAACGGCATGAACGTCGACCGGGGTGACGGTATTGGCGGTATTAACCCCGACGATATTGAATCCATCAGCGTGCTGAAAGGTGGTCCGGCGGCCGCTCTTTACGGTGCCCGTGCGTCCAATGGCGTTATCCTGATTACCACCAAAAAAGGACGCGCCCAGAAAGGTGTCGGGGTGGAGATCAACAGCAACACCACGTTTGAAGACATCGCCGTTATTCCGAACTGGCAGTACGAATACGGGCAGGGTCTGGATGGCCGAAAACCAACCACCGTAACGGAGGCAAAAAGTACCGGACGACTTTCGTACGGTGCCCGCATGGATGGCCTGCCAACGATTCAGGTCGACGGACAGTTGCACCCTTATTCGCCCCAGAAGAACAACCTGAAAAACTTTTACCGCACGGGTGCCAACTACATCAACTCGCTGGCTTTTACGGGTGGGAATGAGACCGTGAACTTCCGCTTGGGTCTGAATAACACCCAATCGAACAGCATCGTCCCCAATTCGTCGTTCACCCGGCGCATCGCCAACCTGAACCTGAACGCGTTTCTGGGCAAGAAACTGAGTGTTGAAACGGTATTCCAGTACAACGTGGAAGAAGGCACCAACCGCCCGAAAGTGGGCTACGCCGACTTCAACCCGCACTGGGCGACTTACCTGATCGCCAACGTGGTCGACATTCGGAGTTTGGCTCCAGGCTACGATCCCGTTACCGGTAAAGAGATGGAGTGGAACCCCGTTCCGGCCGCGCCGAACCCGTATTTCGTGATCAATAAGTTCAAGAACAACGACACCAAACACCGGTTCATCAGCCAGGGAAGCATCCGCTACGACATTCTGGACAACCTGTTCATCAAAGGCAGCGTGAGCCAGGATTTCTACAGCTTCTCGTCGGAATACGTCCAGCCAACGAACAACGCCTACCAGCCGCTGGGTACGTACGAAGCCCGTAAAACAAGCTCGTCGGAAACCAACGGCATGCTGACGCTGAATTACAACACCACGTTTTTCAAGGATTTGACCTTCTCGGCGCTGGCCGGCATGAATGCCCAGCGCAGCATTTTCGACCAGACGACCATTGCGGGCAGCGAGTTTACGGTGCCGTATTTCTACAGCTACACCAACCTCGCCACATCGACCACGACGCCAACGTATCTGAAAAGTGCCATCAATTCGGTATTCGGCTCGGCGGATTTCGGGTACAAAAACGTTGCGTACCTGACACTGTCGGGTCGGCAGGACTGGTTCTCGGTGCTGAACCCGAAGAGCAACAGCATCTTTTATCCATCCGTTGGCGGCTCGTTCATTCTGTCGGATGCGTTCCAGTTGCCCAAAGCCGTGAGTTTCGCCAAGTTGCGGGCCTCGTGGGCGCAGGTGGGTGGTGCTACCGTCAACGCCTACCAGATTTACCAGTATTACTCCATGCAGCAGGGCGGCCACAACGGCCGACCGGTACAGGTTTTATCCTCCTCGCAGGTGCCCAACCCCGACCTGAAACCGCTCACCTCGACCACCTACGAAGGCGGTATCGAAGCCAAGTTCCTGAACAACCGGCTGGGCATCGACCTGACGCTCTACAACCGCAAAACCACCGACGACATCGTAACGACGAACATCGCGCTTTCGTCGGGCTACACCTCGGCCCTGCTGAACGTGGGTGCGCTGAGCAACAAAGGCGTTGAGCTGCTATTGACCGGTACGCCCGTCAGCAAAGGCCCGTTCTCGTGGGATGTGAGCTACAACATGGCCTACAACAAAAGCAAGATCGAACAACTGGCCACCGGCATCACCGGCATCGACGTGGGTGCGGGCGTAGGCGGTGGCCTGGTCCGGAACGTACTCGACCGGCCTTATGGCACCGTTTGGGGCTATAACAAGAAAACCGACGCCAACGGTAACGTCGTGTTCAATACGGCCAGTGGCTACGCCGTTCGCGGTGATTTACAGGAAATTGGACAGGGCACCCCACCCCTCACGATGGGTATCACGAACAACTTCCGGTACAGGAATTTCTCGCTGAACATTTTGGTCGACGGTAAATTCGGCAGCATCGTTTACTCGAACCTCTACCAGTACGCCTACCGCTTTGGTCTGCCGCAGGAAACCCTGCCGGGTCGCGAAACGGGAGTCACCGTCACGGGCGTAACCCCCGAAGGTGCGCCTTACACCAAAAAATGGAGCAAGGAAGAGGTCGATACGTATTACGATAACGACAAGAATTACACGGCCATGTTCATGTTCAACAACGATTTCGTGAAGCTGCGTCAGGTGATCCTGAGCTACAACTTGCCCGTGGCCAAACTGCCGTTCCTGAAGCTGCAATCGGCTACGATCTCGTTTGTGGCGCGTAACCTGGCTATTCTCTACAAAGACAAGAAGAATCAGTATTTCGATCCGGAGTCGGGCTATACGAGCACCAACGCGCAGGGTCTGGAAGCGTTTGGCGTGCCCAGAACCCGCAGCCTTGGCGTGAACTTAATGGTGAAATTCTAACCAAAAAACTTTCTGACGATGAAGAATCTGATCCAAAAAATACTGGTGGTGGCCCCGATGCTCCTGTTCCTGTCGGCCTGCGACAAGGGCTTCGAGGAGATGAACGTGGACCCGAATAAATACTCGGAAGTGGTACCCGGCTACCTCTTCACCCGCGCACAGCTCGACGGGGTGAGCACCAACTTTACCGGGGCCGCTTACCTGACCATCGGCCAGTCGATGCAGCAGTTTGCCACCTACAAAGAGGTACCGGCTGCGGGCGACAAATACTTCAACTACAGCTACTCAACCGGCAACTGGAACGCCTACGCGGGTACCGGTGCCGGACAGGGGGCTATCGTGTCCATCCGGCAGGTGATCGACGCCGTGTCGACCAGCCCGCTCGACGTGAACAAGCGCTCGGCGGCTCGCATCTGGAAGGCGTATATTTTCCATCGCCTGACGGATATGTACGGCGACATTCCCTATTTCAACGCGGGAGAAGCCCTTTCGGCCAAGAATTACAGCCCTAAATACGACACCCAACAGGCTATTTACGCCGATCTGCTGAAAGAACTGGATGAGTCCATTGCGGCTTTCGACGCCAGCAAAGCCACCTTTGGCAACGCCGACCTGATGTATGGTGGTGACATTACCAAGTGGAAAAAATTCGCTTATTCGCTGATGTTTCGGCTTGGTATGCGCCTGACCGAAGTAGATCCCGCGATGGCCAAAACCTGGAGCGAAAAAGCCATTGCCGGTGGGGTTATTCTGGACGATGCCGACCGCGCCGTGATTGCTTACGTCGATGGGTCACAAACGGCCAGTCGGAACTTCATCGCCAGTGGCCTGATCAGCACCGACTACGTAACGCCCGGTGGCGACAACGTGGAAGGCGGCAAGTTTGCCAAAACGTTCATCGACTACCTGAAGAATACCAAAGACCCGCGCCTGAACGTGATCTCGGTTGTTTGGACCACCACCGACAATAAAACCTTCACCGCCGACACGACAACGGCCCTGCAAAGCGGAATGCCGAACGCGGCTTACAACAACCTGCCCGCCAATTTCAACTCGTTCTCGGAGCCTAACCCCAACACCCTGTTGAAATACAACACCCCGCTGATCGTGTTCGGCAATGCCGAAACGAACCTGTTGCTGGCCGAGGCTTCTGTCCGTGGCTGGACCAGCGGCACGACCGCAGCTACGGCTTATGCCAATGCCGTACGGGCCGGTATGCGGCAATGGTCGCTGTTTGGCACGGGTGGCACGATTTCGGAAGCCCGGATCAATGCCTATCTGGCGGCTAATCCATACAAAGCTACCGGCACCACGGCCCAGCAGATGGAACAGATTCAGACGCAGAAATGGGTGTCGCTATTTCTGGAAGATGAATACGAAATTTTTTCCAACTGGCGTCGGACGGGTTATCCGGTACTTACCCCAACGAACTACCCCGGCAACCTCACCGGCGGCAAAATTCCAACCCGCTTCGTGATTCCCGATTCGGAAGAAACCTACAACAAAACCAATTTTATCGAAGCTCGTACGCGTCAGGGCGGCACGAACACACTCTCCAGCGTGGTGTGGTGGGATAAGTAAGATTTATGGTGTCAGGCCTGAGAACCTGACACCATAAATCTTAATGAGACCGACCTTATGTACAGGTTTCTAATATTTTTTAATAAATTGACAGGCAGTCGCTTGCTTTTAGAGTAAGTTCCTGAAAAACGCCCTTTTCCTTTTTTAAGCGATTCATGAAAGCACAACGACGTTCCCTCTTAAAACGCCTTTTTGCGGCCGTTGCCGGTGTTGCCGGATTAAGTACGCCGACGAGCGCCATGGCTGTGTCAATACCTGAAAAAGAAGTCGCCGGTGTGGTATCTCAGGATGATATCCCGTTGTATTCGGGGTCGACGAAACTCGGCAATCTGGTGTTTGTGTCCGGAGCCGGAGCCCATTTCGAAGGCGACATCCGTTCGCATACCGACCATGTGCTCAAGGAGATCGAGAAAGAGCTTATCAAAGCGGGCTCTTCGATGGACAAGGTACTAAAAGTAAATGTTCTGCTGCACGACTTGAAGGACTACAAAACCATGAACGAAGTGTACAAAGGTCGATTCGGCAAAAACCCACCCGTTCGTACAACGGTGGCCGTACACGCGGGCGTTCCCGGAAATTCCTGGGTCGAAATTGACTGTGTTGCGTATGTGTAAAACTCTGTTTTTGTACCAAACAGCCTCTGGCTGTTTGAGCCGAAGGCTAACAGGGCAGCTAACTCATAAGCCGCTTCGCGGCTCAAACAGCCAGAGACTGTTTGGTACAAATAAGACCCACTAATGAAATTTACCGTCTTCACCTTAGCCATTTTACTCACCCTCAGCATGCAGCCCACACAGGCCCAAACCAGCGAATCGACGCAAATGGTCGTTCGAAAAACGAATGATTTTCAGGTGAATGGCAATGGCGATCATACCGCGTGGACGAAGACGGACTGGGTGTCTATCACGATTCAGGAATCCGCCGGGCGAAAGCTGGCGACGAAGACCAAAACGCTCTACTCCGGAACCGGTATCTATTTCCTGTTTCAGTGCGAAGACGAAACGCTGACCGCAACGATTCAGGAGGATTTCGGGGCGCTATATAATGAAGATGTGGTCGAAGTGTTTCTCTGGCCCGACGAATCCGTACCCATTTATTTTGAATACGAACTGTCGCCCCTGAATTACGAATTGCCTATTCTGGTGCCGAATATGAACGGCAAATTCATGGGCTGGAAACCCTGGAATTATACCGGCAAATCGAAGGTGCAACATGCGACCAGTATTCAGGGTGGCGACAAGGTGAGCAAGGCAGCCATCAAGGGCTGGACAGCTGAGTTTTTTATTCCCTACAGTTTATTAAACCCCATCGTTCAGACGCCACCCACTTCGGGCACACGCTGGCGGGGCAACCTTTACCGCATCGATTACGACAAAGGGTACCAAACCTGGTCGTGGCAAAAAACGAGTGGCAGCTTTCACGAATTCAAGAAGTTCGGAACGCTGATTTTCGAGTAATGAATATTCCCGATACAAACCAACTTTATCATGCTTAATAGAAGATCTCTCATCAAGCGATTGTCGACCGCGCCCCTGCTGGGTGGCCTTTTTGGTACCGTTGCCCCCCTGGAATCGGTACTGGCGGCTCCGGCCAAAGCGGCTCCCCGGAACGTTTTGAAAGAACTGGGTCTGCGTACCTTCATCAATGCGGCTGGTACTTACACCGCTATGACGGGTTCGCTCATGGAAGATGACGTGGTCGAAACGATCAACGCATCGGCCAAAGAGTTTGTCATGCTGGACGATGTGCAGACCAAAGTTGGCGAGAAGATTGCCGCCCTGACCCATGCCGAATCGGCAGTGGTGACGGCGGGCTGCTTCTCGGCCATGACGCTCGGGCTGGCCGGGGTGCTGACGGGCATGGATCAGAAGAAAGTGGAACTGCTGCCCCATCTGGAAGGTACCGATATGAAGTCGGAGGTGATTGCGCAGAAGGCGCACAACATCGGCTACAACCACGCCCTCACCAATACCGGCTGTAAAATTGTGGTGGTCGAAACGCTGGAAGAGGCCGAAAAAGCCATCAACAGCAAAACGGCCATGCTCTGGTTCCTGAACATCCAGTCCGACAAGGGCCAGATTCAGCACCAGGAGTGGGTGAACCTGGGCAAAAAGCATAACATCCCGACCATGATCGACATTGCTGCCGATGTGCCGCCGGTCGAGAATCTCTGGAAATTCAACGACATGGGTTTCGATCTGGTTTGCGTATCGGGCGGCAAAGCCATGCGCGGCCCCCAAAGCGCCGGTTTGCTGATGGGCAAAAAACAGTACATCGCAGCCGCCCGACTCAGCATGCCACCGCGTGGCTCCACCATTGGCCGGGGCATGAAAGTCAACAAGGAGGAGATTCTCGGCATGTACGTGGCCCTCGACAAGTTCATCGCCACGGATCACCAGAAAGAATGGAAGATGCTGGAAGACCGGGTGGCGACTATTTCCAACGCCATTAAAGGTATTAACGGGATAACTATCGAAACCTACGCGCCACCACTGGGCAACCATACGCCTACCATGCGGGTGACCTGGGAAACGGGCAAGGTCAACCTGACGACCAAATCTTTACAGGAAAATCTGCGCAACGGAAACCCATCTATTGAAGTGGTAGGCGAAGCCAACGGCATCAGCATGACGACCTGGATGCTCAAACCCGGCCAGGATAAAATTGTAGCGGCAAGGCTAAAAGAAGAATTTACGAAAGCGGCAGTATAACGTATCGCGGTTCTTCAGTCCGCGTAGCCGTAGGCTAATAACTTATCAATTACACATTAGCCTACGGCTACGCGGACTAAAGAACCGCGATACTCAATATCCTAATCCATGAAAACCGAATACCTATTCCTAATCCTTTTCTCTTTTCTAGCGGTTCCGGCCTGGGCGCAACCGTATACCCTGCTCATCAAAGGCGGGCACCTGATCGACCCGAAAAACAACATCGATGCCATCATGGACGTCGCCATCACCGACGGTAAGGTGACGCAGGTGGCGAAATCCATCGACGCCAAACAGGCGCGGCAGGTCGTTGATGCCAAAGGCATGTATGTTACGCCCGGCCTGATCGACATTCACGGACACGTGTTTTACGGCACCGAACCCGACCATTACCTGAGCAACGGACTGGTAGCCGTCTCGCCTGACGGGTTCACCTTTCGGGTGGGTGTGACCACCATTGTCGATGCGGGGGGCGCGGGCTGGAAATCCTTCGAAACATTCAAGAAGAACATCATTTTCACGTCCAAAACCCGCGTGCTTTCGTTCATGAACATAGTAGGCGAAGGCATGCGCGGGGGCAAGTTTGAGCAGGACACCACCGATATGGACCCCAAAATGGCGGCTAAAGTGGCGCTCGAAAACAAGAATGATGTCGTCGGGTTTAAGGTTGCACACTTTCAGGGGCCAAGCTGGGCACCCGTCGACCATGCCGTAGCGGCTGGCAAGCTTGCCGACATGCCCGTTATCATTGACTTTGGCGGTAACAACCCACCTCTCTCGCTCGAAGAGTTGTTCATGAAGCACCTTCGTCCGGGCGATATTTTCACCCATGCCTACACCCTGCTGGAAGGCAATGTCCGGGAGACGATTGTGGACGAAGCGACCAAAACCGTGAAGCCGTTTGCGTGGGAGGCCCGCAAAAAAGGCATCGTGTTCGACGTGGGTTATGGCGGGGCGAGTTTCAATTACTCACAGGCTATTCCGGCGGTGAAAGCGAAATTTTACCCCACGACCATCAGCACCGATCTGCATACCGGCAGCATGAACGGTTCCATGAAAGACATGCTCAGCATCATGTCTAAATTCGTGGCGATGGGTGAAGACATTCCGAGCGTGATCAAAGCCAGCACCTGGACCCCGGCGCAGGTCATCAAACGCGAAAACCTCGGGCATCTGTCCGTGGGAGCTATTGCCGACGTCGCCATTTTCTCGATGCGTCAGGGCACGTTTGGGTTTTATGACAAAACCGGCTACAAGATGATGGGCAAGCAGAAATTCGAATGCGAAATGACCATCAAAGGCGGTAAGGTCGTGTATGATCTGAACGGCATTGGCATTGCGAGTGCGAAGTAGTACCGGATAGACACCACCCCCAACCCCCTCCTAAAACAGGAGGGGGCTATGCCGAAAGGTCATCTTTTTAAAGCCCCCTCCTGTTTTAGGAGGGGGTTGGGGGTGGTAGACGCTGACGGTTAACAAGTGATAGTATCATTCACTATATGCATCAACCCTTTTCCTTCTCTCAACCCAATGACGAAAATTTACATCAAAGGCATCATTCTCGCGTTGCTGGCTTTTGTCGGATTTACGCAGCGGGCAACTAAAAACGGGCTTCCCGTCCAGACAGAGGCCAACGGCGGACTTTTTCTGCCCGATGGTTTCGAAGCGACGGTTGTGGTCGACAGCCTGCCCGGCCGGGCGCGGCATCTGGCCGTCAATGAGAACGGAGACATTTATGTCAAAGCCCGCTTTGCCCGGAACAAAGATGAGTCGGTGATTGCGCTCCGGGATACCAACGGCGACGGCCGGGCCGACATCATGAAAACCTTTGGCGGTATCGGCAAGGAGCGAGCCTACGGAACGGCCATGCGGATTTACAAGGGCTACCTCTATTTCAGTTCCGAAATGAACGTGTTTCGCTACAAGCTCAAACCCGGCGAACTGATTCCGAGCAGCCCCATGGAGACGATCCTCACCGACGACCATGAACACGGGATGCACGAGCACATTGCCAAACCCATTACGTTCGATAACGACGGCCACATGTACGTTGCCTACGGAGCCCCCTCCAACGGTTGCCAGCCCAAAAACCGGACGCCCAACATGGCCGGTATCGACCCCTGCCCCATGCTCGAAGACCACGGCGGTATCTGGCAATTCGACGCCAATAAAAACAATCAGACCCAGAAAGATGGGCGTCGGTACGCTACCGGCTTGCGGTCGGTGGTGGGCATGGACTGGAATCCGTTCAACAACAGTTTGTATGCCTTGCAGCACGGACGGGACGATTTACTGATGCTGTGGGCCGAAAAATACAACCCCTGGCAGAGTGCCGTTTTCCCCGCCGAAGAGCTTTTTCAGGTGAAAGACGGTATGGACGGCGGCTGGCCCTATTGTTATTACGATCAGATTCAGGGCAAAAAACTGCTTAACCCCGAATACGGGGGCGATGGCAAACTGGTTGGCCGCTGTGGCGATTACGAAAAGCCGCTGATTGGCTTCCCGGCGCACTGGGCTCCCAATGACATTCTGTTCTATCAGGGCACCAGCGCATCGAACGGTTTTCCGGAACGGTACAAAGACGGGGCCTTCATTGCCTTTCACGGCTCCACCAACCGCGCACCCTATCCACAGGCGGGGTATTTTATTGGCTTCGTCCCCACTAAGAGCAAGACGCTCTCAAGTGACTGGGAAGTATTTGCCGACGGCTTTGCGGGTGTTGATCCCATCGTCAACGTGAGCGACGCCCATTATCGGCCGATGGGTATTGCCATGGGGCCGGATGGTTCGCTGTATTTTGCCGAAACCGAGAAGGGGAAAATCTGGAAGGTCACCTACAAGGGCAACAAACAGAACTTCGGTACGGCTCAACTGGCGCAGATGGAGAAGCGCAAGACCCTGTCGAACATCCGCGACCCGGATTTTATCGCCGACAATCTGGATCGGGACCGACCCGTGGCGGGTGGCAAAGTCTACGGCACTTACTGCTCGGCCTGCCACCAGCGCAACGGCCTGGGCGATTCGCAGCGGTTCCCGCCCCTGGCCGGTTCGGAATGGGTAACGGGCGACAAAAAGAAACTCATTACGGTGTTGCTGAAAGGACTGGAAGGTCCTATCGAAGTGAAAGGGCAGTCGTACAACAACGCCATGCCGCAGCACAGCTTCCTGAAAGATGAAGAGCTTTCCGAAGTGTTGACCCATATTCGGCAGAACTTTGGCAACACAGCCGATGGTATCAGCGCGGCCGAAGTCAATGAAGTCCGGCTGGCCATTAACCAGCAGGAACGTAAAGAGAGTACACCAAAACGCAAAACCAGTAGCAAAACCAAACGCTAATAACCAGTAAGTCAATTCATCATGGAAACACAACGCCGTTCTATTCTTAAACGTCTTTTTGCCTCTGCCGCCGGTGTCGTCGGGCTGGGTGCTGCCAGCAAAGCCATCGCTGAACCTATCGAGCCTGCCGCCGAAAAGGAAGTCTTCAACGTGGTCATGCAGGACGATGTGCCGCTGTTTTCCCAATCTACCAAAATGGGGAATATGGTGTTTATAGCGGGCATAGGCTACCATAAAGAAGGCGACATTAAAGTACATACCGACGAGGTACTTAAGGAGATGGAGAAACAGTTGATCAAAGCGGGTTCATCGATGGAGAAAGTCCTGAAAGTGGGCGTGTTCCTGCACGATCTCAACGATTACAAAGGTATGAACGATGTCTACAGAGGCCGGTTCGGCAAGAAGCCCCCCGTTCGGACCACCGTAGCCGTATACGGCGGTGTTCCCGGCGATTCGCTGGTCGAAATGGACTGTATCGCGTATATCTAACTTCTTTCGACTCTCTATGTTAAGCAGACGAAAACTCATCAAACGCCTGTCCAGCGTCCCCATTTTAGGCGGGCTGGTCGGCGGCCTTCCGCTGTCGCTTGAGGCCGAAGCCAAACCCGCACCCAAGCGTGATTTGTTCAAGGAGTTCGGCATTCGCACGTTCATCAACGCGGCTGGTACGCTCACGTACATGACCGGCTCGCTCATGCACGACGAAGTGCTGGACGCTATTAATTACGGCGCGAAAGAATTTTGTCTGCTGGATGAGATTCAGGATAAGGTTGGGGCCAAAATCGCGCAGATGGTCCACTCCGAAGCCGCCGTCGTGACGTCGGGCGCGTTCTCCGGCATGACGCTCGGGCTGGCGGGAATCCTGACCGGTATGGACCAGAAAAAAGTGGAGATGTTGCCGCATCTGACCGGTACCGGTATGAAAACGGAAGTGATCTGCCAGAAAGCCCACGACATTGTCTACAACCACGCCCTCACCAATACGGGTTGTAAAATTGTGGTGGTCGAAACAGCGGCCGATGTGGAAAAAGCCATCAACGAGAACACGGCACTCATGCACTTTCTGCACATCGAAGCCGACAAAGGCAAGATCATGCACGAAGAATGGGTGGCGTTGGGCAAGAAACACAACATCCCCACCTCCATCGACATTGCCGCCGACGTACCGCCCGTCGAAAACCTCTGGAAATTCAACGACATGGGCTTTCATTTCGTGGTTATATCGGGCGGAAAAGCGATGCGCGGCCCGCAAAGCGCGGGCTTGCTGATGGGCAAGAAAGACATTATTGCAGCCGCCCGTCTGCACATGCCGCCCCGTGGCTTTAATATTGGCCGGGGTATGAAAATCAACAAAGAGGAAATTTTTGGTATGTACGTCGCGCTGGAGCGGTTTATCAACGAAGACCACGACAAGGTGTGGAAAATGTGGGAAGAGAATACGGCTTATGTCGAGAACACCGTTAAGGCCGTCAACGGTGTAACGACCAGCGTTCACGTGCCGCCCCTGGGCAACCACACGCCCACCCTGCGTATCGCGTGGGACTCCGCCAAACTCCGCATCACGGGCAAAGACTTACAGGAAGCCCTGCGCAAAGGCGACCCTTCGATAGAAGTAGGCGGCAGCGGCCCCAGCAACATCGGCGTAACGGTCTGGATGCTGAAACCCGGCCAGGAAAAAATCGTAGCCCGGCGTATTAAAGAAGAACTGACCAAAGCGGCTGTTTGAGTAACGCGGGTGGAAACCCGCGCTACATTTCCCCTTAACCATGAAGAAAACCACTCTACTCCTATTCGCCCTTTGCCTCACGTTGAGTCAACTGACCGTTGCTCAATCGTATAGCGTTGTTATTAAAGGCGGTCATGTGATCGACCCGAAAAACAACATCGACGGCATCATGGACGTCGCCATTGTCGATGGCAAAATTGCGCAGGTCGCTAAGTCCATTGATACCAAAGATGCCCTTCAGGTGGTCAATGCCAAAGGTATGTACGTAACGCCGGGTATCATCGACATGCACACGCACGTCTTTTTCGGCACCAACCTCGACCAGACCTACAGCAACGGCCCCAACGCGCTTCCGCCCGATAGTTTCACCTTTCGCAACGGCGTGACGACTATTGTCGATGCGGGCTGCTCGGGCTGGCGCGATTTCGAGACGTTCAAAAAACAAACCATCGACCTATCGCAGACGCGCGTGCTGGCTCTGCTCAACATTGTCGGGAGCGGTATGCGGGGTGGCAAGTTTGAGCAGAACATCGACGACATGGACGCCAGACAAACCGCCGAGATGGCGAAAAAATACCCCGAACACGTTGTAGGCGTCAAGCTCGCGCATTTCAACGGGTACGACTGGACACCCACCGACCGGGCTGTAGAAGCCGGAAAACTCGCCAACGTACCCGTCATGATCGACTTCGGGGGCAGCACCCCAACCCTGTCTATTGAAGATTTATTCCTAAAACGCCTTCGGCCGGGCGACATTTTCACCCACTGTTTTGGACAGTTGAAAACCCGCGAACCCATTCTGGATGTAACGACCAACAAGGTTAAACCCTTCGTGTGGGAAGCCCAGAAGAAAGGCATCATTTTCGATGTGGGTTATGGCGGCATCAGCTTCGCCTTTTCGCAGGCGATTCCGGCCATCAAAAGCGGCTTCTACCCTAATATCATCAGCACCGATATTCACACGGGCAGCATGAACAACGCCATGAAGGATATGCTCAACGTCATGTCGAAGTTTATGGCGATGGGCATGAATCTGCAAAGCGTCATCAAAGCCAGCACCTGGGCCCCGGCGCAGGCCATCAAACGGCCCGAACTGGGACACCTATCGGTAGGTTCCGTAGCCGATGTAGCGATACTGAACCTCCACGATGGCAAGTTTGAGGTTCGGGACACCGGCTACTTCGGTTTCTTCGACTATACGGGCCGTAAGATCGAAGGCAAGCAAAAACTGGGCTGCGAAATGACCATCCGAAAAGGCAAGATCGTCTATGATCTCAATGGTATCGCCAACCCGGTTGTCGTTACCCAGCAGCCACGCTCGTAGCGGTACGGGACCGCAGGATGCGGTCCCCGCTGCTAAGCGAATTTGGTGTCTGCCAAACTGACTATTGGCTAATTACCCTATTCGCCTGTCGGCGGGGACAGCAGGATGCGGTCCCGTACAATTACACAAGCTCCGCTTTAGGTTCGAGCTTTCCCAGCAATTCATGGATGTACGTTGTGCAGAGCGAGTGCGTGTCATACTGCATAAAATCAATACCTATTCGTTGCACATTCCGTTTGTAATTCCGGTCGGCCAGCACCTGGGCTACGCTTTTCTGAATCTGGGCGGCTGTTGGCGTTTCTGTTTTCAGATTTATACCCACCTTAAAGTAGCTAATGCGGGCGGCAATGTCATTTTTCCCTTCGTAAACCCCGGCGGCCACCATCGGCAATCCATGCTGCAAGGCCAGCATCACCCCGCCATAACCCGCATTGGTCACATACACATGCACATGCGGCATCACGGAATTGAAGTCGATGAAGTCTTCGATAATGAAGTTTGCCTGTGGGTAACGCGCCCGTAACTCGGTCGTCTGGGAGCCCCCCGTCGTGACAATGACCAGCGTTTTAGGGTCATCTTTAAAAGCCTCCAGTGTGGGAACGATAATTTTGGACGGGTCGCGTTCAACGGTTCCCTGCGTTACCAGCACCACGTTTTTGTACTGCTTCGCCAACTCGACCTGCCGGAACGGGTACCGTCCTCCCTTGTTATAAGGCAACATCGGACCCACGAACCGAATGTTCGGGCTCATAGCCGAACGTGGATATTCGAAAGCGGGCGTACCGCTCTGCAAAAAAAGATCGGGTTGCCGAACGAAGGTATCGAACATAAAATCGGTTGTTGTGGGCAGACCATGTTCGTCCAGCAGTTGGTTGAACAGATCGGTGCAGGGTTTGAGCAGGTGATTGATAGTCAGGTAGCGAATAAAATCCTGCTTCAGTTTCGGGAAGAAGCCATTGGCGGGTACCATGCCCAGACCAGCCGGTGGCACCTCCGGCGATGTCTCAGACAAAGGCACCACACCCACCGCAGCCACCGGCACATTCAGCAGTTTCTGAATGAACGGCGCTCCGGTAAAGATCATATCGCACACGAGCAGATCGAACGGAAACTCATCGTAAATAGCTTTCAGATCGATTACAAATTCCGGTGCCCGAAGTAGAAAAACGTTATTGAGATCGAACCGAAGCCGGGCTATGGTGCCTTTGATGTGCTGGCGTTCGGGCAAAGCCGTGTCCAGGTTAATCTGATTAATTTCTTTTGCCTGCCGGTAGGGGTAATACGGAATACCCAAGGATTTTATTTTGTCGGCATACGCTGGGCCGGTATACCACCGAACATCATGGCCAAGTTGCTGGAGGTGAACAGCCAGTCCGGTAAGTGGATTCAAATGGCCGTCCATCGGCATTGTCGCAAATAGAATACGTTTCGAGTTCATTAATTGTGTTATTTAGTCAAACAGGTTGATGAGGCAAAAGTAGATGACGGTCAAGAGCTTAACCGGCTACAATCCGATGAATTGACATAACCGGCTCATGAACTGTGCATAACGTTCCGATCTACCGGTATAGTCGTTTTCAAAGCCTGCTCGGCAAACAGGCCAATTACTTTTCCCTGATCCATTCGTCGGCTACTGGTTTGTGAGTCAGTAATCAAGTAAACCAGTTCGAGATGGTTCTTTATCGGGTGAGGGAGCACCGAAGCACGTTGCCCCCGGCTCAACCTATTTGCTCAGGATTTCATCAAATCCGCGTTATCAATTGACTCCTCATGAACATTATCGAATCCCTGATGCCCCGATTAGCCCGTACGTTCTCCAGACGTTCACCCCGCTCCAACTGGCTTTCGGCCGTATTTTTACTGCCGATTTTTATCGCCTTCGTGCCCCCCGTCGGCAAACCTGAAGCTGTGGTACGGCAGGCCGATGTGATTATTTACGGCGGAACATCGGCGGCTGTCACGGCTGCGGTTCAGGTAAAGAAAATGGGAAAATCGGTCATCATTGTCTCGCCGGATGTGCACTTGGGCGGCTTGTCGGCGGGTGGGCTGGGCTTTACCGACACCGGAAATAAAGAAGTTATCGGCGGACTCTCGCGGGAGTTTTACCAGCGGCTCTATCAGCACTATCAGAAGAAAGAATCCTGGAAATGGCAGAAACCCGACGAGTACGGCAATAAAGGCCAGGGTACACCGGCTATTGACGGTACCAGCCGGACGATGTGGATCTTCGAACCCCATGCCGCCGAACAGGTCTTCGAAGATTTCGCAAAAGAATATAAACTGACCATTTACCGCGACGAATGGCTCGACCGTTCGGCCAAAGGCATTACCAAACAAGGGAGCAGTATTCGTTCGTTCCGGACGTTGAGCGGAGCCGTGTATCAGGGCAAAATATTCATCGACGTTACCTACGAGGGCGATTTAATGGCGGCAGCGGGGGTAAAATACCACGTAGGCCGCGAAGCCAACAGCGTGTACGGCGAAAAATGGAATGGCGTGCAGAAAGGCGTTTTCCAGCACGGGCACCACTTCAAAACCAACATCAGTCCGTACAAAATAGCGGGCGATCCAGCCAGCGGACTTCTTCCGGAAGTATCCGCCGAACAACCCGGCGAGAACGGAACGGGCGACAATAAAGTACAGACCTATTGCTTCCGGATGTGCCTGAGCAACCACCCCGACAACCGGGTTCCGTTTCCGAAACCCGAAGGCTATAACCCCGACCGCTATGAACTTCTGGCGCGGGTCTTTGCGGCCGGCTGGCGCGAAACCTTCGACAAATACGATCCCATTCCCAACCGCAAAACGGATACCAACAACCACGGCCCGTTCAGCACGGATTACATCGGCAAGAATTACGATTACCCCGAAGCGACCTACGCACGCCGGAAGCAGATCATCAAGGACCACGAACTGTACCAGAAAGGCCTGATGTACTTCCTGGCCAACGATTCGCGCGTACCCGCCGATGTACATCAGGCCATGCAGCAGTGGGGCCTGGCGAAAGATGAGTTCACCGATAACGGAAACTGGCCGCATCAACTTTATATTCGCGAAGCCCGGCGCATGATCGGTGTATTTGTGATGAAAGAAGCCGACGCGCTGGGAAAAACGACGGTACCGCAACCCATCGGCATGGGCTCGTATTCGCTGGATGCACACAATGCCCAGCGATACATTAAACCCGATGGTTTTGTGCAGAACGAAGGTGACATTGGCGTGCATCCCGACAAGCCCTATTCCATTGCCTACGGGTCAATTCTGCCCAAAGAATCGGAGTGCAACAACCTGCTGGTACCGGTTTGTGTATCCAGTTCGCACATCGCCTACGGCTCCATCCGGATGGAACCCGTGTTCATGATTCTGGGACAGTCGGCAGCAACAGCGGCTGTGCTGAGTATCAACAACAAGGTGAGTCCGCAACGGTTGCCTTATGAAACGTTGAGCAAAGTGTTGTTGAGTGATAAACAGCGATTGACAAACTAAGTGTAGTACCGACCGCCGATGCGTCGGACCGCCCGGTCGGGCGAGGTACAGACAGGAGACATTGTACTTATCGCCCGACCGGGCGGTCCGACGCATCGGCGGTCGGCACTACTAATAACACATGAATCGACGAAATTTTATTGAACAAGTGTCCGTCGGTAGTGGAGCCGCGATAACCGCTCCGCTCCTCACGTTTTCAGAAGCTTCAGAGGCCAAGTCAAGCCGGTTATTGAATCGGCTGGGGCAGGCAGAGCGGTCTGCCGATGTCGTCATTGCTGGTGGTGGATTGGGTGGCTGTGCGGCTGCTTTAGCGGCTTTACGTAACAAACGAACGGTCATTATGACCGAAGAAACCGACTGGATTGGGGGGCAGATGACCCAGCAGGGCGTACCCCCCGATGAACATCAGTGGATCGAAACTCACGGCGCTACTCAGCTTTACCGCGATCTGCGCACCGCCATTCGGGACTATTACAAACAGAACTACCCCCTTACGGATGCCGCTAGAGCCAGTAAATCCCTGAATCCGGGCGATGGAGCCGTATCCCGCCTGTGTCACGAGCCGAAGGTTGCTCTGGCGGTCTTACAGCAGATGATGGCTCCGTACCAGAGTTCCGGCCAATTGACGCTGCTGCTCGAACACAAGATCACCGGGGCCAATGTGAGTGGCGACACCGTTCGTTCTCTGAAAGCCGTCAGCCAGCGGACGGGGAAAGAAACGGTTCTGACCGCACCCTATTTCGTCGACGCTACCGAACTAGGCGACCTGCTGCCCCTCACCGGCACCGAGTTCGTTACCGGTGCCGAGTCCCGTTCCGAAACCCGCGAACTCCACGCCCCCGAAAAGGCCGACCCCAACAACTGCCAGGCGTTTACAGTCTGCTTTGCGATGGATTACATTGCCGGAGCGAACCACGTTATCGATAAACCGAAAGACTACGCTTTCTGGCGAAACTACTCGCCTAAGGTTACGCCCGCCTGGTCGGGAAAATTGCTTGATCTGTCGTATTCGAACCCAAAAACGCTGGAGCCTAAACAACTTGGTTTCCACCCGGAAGGCATCAGCACTGGCGACAAACTCAACCTCTGGAATTACCGCCGGGTCATCAGCAAGGCGAACTTCAAACCCGGAACCTACCTCGGCGATATATCGGGCGTGAACTGGCCGCAAAACGATTACAGCGCAGGAAACCTGATTGGAGCTAGCGAAAAGGACTTTAAGAAATACGTCGACCAGGCCAAACAGCTAAGTTTGTCGCTACTCTACTGGCTTCAGACCGAAGCCCCGCGCCCCGATGGCGGACAGGGTTGGCCTGGTATCCGATTTCGGCCGGATGTGATGGGCACCGAAGACGGACTCGCCAAGTACCCTTACGTACGGGAATCCCGCCGAATCAAAGCGGTATTTACGGTTCTGGAGGAGCATGTCGGAGCCGAAAACCGAGCCATGATCACGGGTAAAAAAGAGGGTAACACCTCCGCCGACTTTCCGGATAGCGTGGGCGTGGGCTATTACCACATCGACTTACACCCCAGCACCGGCGGCAACAATTACATCGACTTCGGCTCGTTGCCGTTCCAGATTCCGCTGGGGGCACTATTGCCCAAACGCATGGAGAATTTGCTGCCCGCCAACAAAAACATCGGCACCACGCACATCACCAACGGCTGTTACCGACTGCATCCCGTTGAATGGAGCATTGGCGAAGCGGTGGGGATGCTGGTCGCTTATTCGCTCGACAAAAAAGTAATTCCCCGCGCCGTTCGCGAGAAAGAACAACTTTTGGGTGATTTTCAGACGCTAATTCGTTCGCAGGGCATCGAAACGAATTGGCCAAAGGTGTAGTTGCGGAAGCTGGCGCGGGTTTGAACCCGTGCCCTCTCTCCCAGGGTCTGTGTCCTCACAGACCCACTCGCGCCAGCCAAACTTCACGAACAAAAAACTGACCGGCCCATGGAAAGGGCTGACGCGAGTGGGGTCTGTGGGGACACAGACCTTGGAAGCCGTTTTAAGACCCGGCTCCCTCATTCCATCTGCCTAAACCTTCCGTCCTTTCATTCATCTAACGACCGTAACACCGCCTAAACTGAATGTACAAATTAATCACGTTGCTTCTGATTACCCTCACCGCTTCGGCCCAGATGCCGATTCCGGCGCTGATTCCAGCTCCCCAAACGCTCGAACCCGGCAAAGGTACGTTTGTCATCACCGCCCAAACCCGATTGGCCATTCTGACGCCCGTGGCGGATATCCGTCGGATGGTGATCGACAATCTCCCTGGCATTCCCACATCCGATGCACCCAAACTGACCAAAGCCATTACGGTTCGGCTGGCTCCCATTGCGGGTGTCGGGCCGGAAGGCTATGATCTGGTAGTTACCCACGCTGGCATTACGCTGACGGCACCCCAGGCCGCCGGGCTGTTCTACGGTCTGCAAACCATGCGGCAGTTGATGCCCGTTGCCAAAACGTTTCGGGGGCAGTCGGTACCGGCTCTGCACATCCGCGACCAGCCCCGGTTCGGCTGGCGGGGGCTGATGCTGGACGTGAGCCGCCATTTCTTTGATAAAGCGTTTGTGAAGCGGTATATCGACCAGATGGCGCAGTATAAATTCAACGTGTTCCACTGGCACCTGACCGACGATCAGGGCTGGCGGATTCAGATTAACAGCCTGCCTAAACTGACCGAAGTTGGAGCCTGGCGCGTGCCGCGAACGGGAAGCTGGAACGAAATTGAAAGTCCTCAGGCGGGCGAAGTGCCGTCGTACGGTGGTTTTTATACCCAGGACGATATTCGGGAAGTCGTTCAATATGCCCAACAGCGTAACATTACCATTGTACCGGAAATCGACATGCCCGGCCACATGATGGCGGCTATTGCGGCCTATCCGGGCCTGACCTGCGGCAAAAAACAGGTGCTGGTGCCGACCAATGGTAAGTTCTATAAACTAGAAGACAATACCCTGAATCCGTGCAGCTACGGTACATACCTGTTTATCGACAAGGTACTCACCGAAGTTGCCAAGTTATTTCCGGGACCTTACATCCACATTGGGGGCGACGAAGCCTATAAAGGGTTTTGGGCTACCTGCGAAGAGTGCAAGACAACCATGACGGTCAATAACCTCAAAACCGTGGAGGAACTGCAAAGCTATTTCATCCGGCGCGTGGAGAAAATCGTGCAGTCGAAGGGCAAAAAACTCATCGGCTGGGATGAAATTCTGGAAGGCGGTTTGGCTCCTAATGCGACAGTCATGAGCTGGCGGGGCATGAAAGGCGGGATTGAAGCCGCCAAACAAGGGCATCCGGTCATTATGACGCCCGCCCAGTTCTGTTACCTCGACCTCTACCAGGGCGAACCCTCTGCCGAACCCAGTACCTACAGCATGGCCCGGCTAAGCACGTCCTATTCCTTCGAGCCCGTTCCCGACAGCGTCCGGGCCGACTTAATTCTGGGTGGACAAGGCAACCTCTGGACGGAATCCGTACCCAACAACCGCCATGCCGAATACATGACCTGGCCACGGGCCTTTGCTATTGCCGAAGTACTCTGGTCGCCAAAAAACCAGCGCAACTGGCCGGATTTTATGAAACGGGTAGAAGCTCATTTCAAGCGGTTCGACACCCAGGAAGTGAATTACGCACTTAGCGTCTACAACCCCATCGTCACGCTGAAAAAGCACCCGATGGGCATGATGGAAGTCACACTGGGCCATGAACTTCCCGATACATACCTTTATTATTCGGTAGACAACACCGTTCCCGACGATCATTTTCCCTTATATACCCAACCCTTCCAAATGCCTAAAGGAGCCGAGCGTATAAAAGTGATTGCTTACCGCAACGGCAAACCCATTGGAAAGATGGTGGACGTAATAATACCTAAAGTCGTGGAGAAGAAAGTTCAGTAGGGAGACTTATTCGAGCAAATCTTTATTTGATTGTCAAATCCTTGGCTGTCTTTTTGACTCTTGCCATCGCTATTCTACTTGAATTACATTCTTTTCTGACCACCCGTAAGTTGGCTTTGCTTTTGTGATAGGCTTTAAAGCTTTGAGTTAGATTGTCGTCTTTAAAAATAATTTGATTTTGGTCGTTCGAGGCATATTCAATTGTCTCTAAATCAGTATTTTTAACCTCTTTGAAACGGTCGACGATTATAGAAAAAGTGTTGGGTTGTCTGTGATCAACAACTAATTCAGTCCATTTAGAGAGAATACCTGTTTCTTGGCATTTGACTTGCCCTTTGACAGAATAGCTATCAAAATAGCCTTGTTTTACTAAATGAATATCGAGATGAACAGAATTTCTGCAAGCTGTATAAAATAGCTTTTCGGGATCATATTTTTTGTTGTTAATCAGTATTATATACGATATGTATTCACTCGTATCGTCGTTAAAAAAGACCTCAAAGCACTTTGTATTGAATTGAACTCGTGCTACTTGAACATCTATTATTGAGATGCTTTCCTGATTTTCGTCTGCGTTGTTTTCATCCATTTCCAGTAGCTCCCTATTCTCTTCCTCTGAGGCTTCGTCCGCTGCAAGAGAGTTAAAATAATCGTAAGATAGAAGATCAACAATAGCTTCATAATCAGAGTCATTTAGCGACTCGCCGAAGTTGTAAGAGTTAAGAATCGCTTTGTAGTAAGCGAGTGCATCTTTCTTGAACTTAAATACTTTTTGTCCTATTTTAATTGATTTTCTCATTTTTGATGAAGCTGATCAAATGTCGTGCTGGCGCGAGCATAGGCTTGTGCCTTTTTATGGAGTCAGTATTCACTGACGCAAGCGAACCTGGATACTATTTCTTCTTCAAATACGGCTTCAGTGCCCCAACCAGCCTTCGATAACCTTCCGCATTAGGGTGTAGGCCGTCCGAAAACAACGACTCGTCAATTTTACCGTCGGGTTGCAGGAAAACAGAACCCGGCTGGGCAAAGGAAACATTGATCTCGCCCGTCATGCGGGCAATGGCTTCGTTGATGGTAGCTACGCGGGGCTCTCCGTTTCGGCGGGGAAAGATGCCCACCATGAGCACCTCGGCACCCGGCTGGCGGGACTTGATGGCCTGAATCAGAAACTTGAGTCCGGCCACGATTTCGGCGTCGGTGTTTAGCTGGAGGTTGTTGGTACCGATCATCAACACCACCTGATCGGCTTTGTAGCCGTCCAGTTCGCCGTGGTAAACGCGCCAGAGTACGTTCTCGACCCGATCCCAGCCGTAGCCCAGATTCTGCGTCCCCAGCGGTTCCAGCACACTATTCCAGGAATCGGCCCCGTTCACGCGGGACGCTTTGGGCTCGCCACCCCAGAAATGCGTAATGGAATTGCCCATGAACACGATCCGGGGCGGCCTGGCCTTCAAACGGGCCAGCACCTCGCGGTGGCGTATCTCCCAATCGAACGACCCATCGCGGTATTGGGTGCGGGGCTTCATAGTCGACAGGTCGCCTACGGGTTCGTTTAATATAAGTCGGAGGCTTTTTTCGTACGCATCGGCGTATTGCTGCATCCCCAGATCCGTCGGGTGCGTACCGTCCACCATCGCGTCCATGTCCAGGTTGATCGCCGACTTGGGCAGGAGGTAAATTCCATTCAAGCCCTCGGCCTTCAACTGCGTAAACGCCTGCCGCATCAGTCCGTTGGCTTCAGTGTAATATTGTTGCCGAATGGGGCTAATGTCGCCATCGGTATAGCCTGCATGATCGACCAGTAAGACAGGCGTAGACGGGCGTTTTTGCCGCAGCGTTTTCACCGATTCCAGAATCCGGTTTTTAATTTCCTCAGGTTTGATACCCACAGTGGAGATCAGGTTCGGCAGGCAATCCAGCACGTATACGCTGGCATCGACCTGCTGCACAAGTTCAACGACTTCTTTTTCAAGTCGGCCATTGCCCGAGAATCCCAGGTTGATTACCGGCCGGTCCAGCTTACGGCCCAGGATGGATGTCCACGCCATGCCGGGCCGCGATGCACAGGCGCCCTGCGCAATGGACGTGCCGTAAATGACCACGGGTTTTTCGGGCCGAACAGGCAGTGGCGTCAGCGTTACGCCTTTGGGAACGCCGATTTCGAGCCACTGAACGGAATTGTACAAGGGCAAAAACAACCGGTACTCGCGCCCCCGCTTGTAGGAATCATTGGGTTCCAGATTGGCGAATCGGTACTGGATCGTGTCGCCAAAGGTGTACTTACCCCCAGCCCATAACCAGTCGCCGTCACTGTTTCCGGCGTATAAATCTACCCCACTAACGCCCGTAGCGGGCATGTGCGGCAGGGCTTGCTTCCCGCTCACCACATACCGGACAACGACCTGATCCGTACTGGCCCGGAACCGGATCATGAGCCCGGCTGAGTTGCGCGACAGATTCCAGACCTCTTTCCGAACACTCTTCTCTGCCACGGCGGGTAGCCGGTCGTAGTGGTTTTGCAGGTCTTTCCCCGTCCAGCCCTGTCCCTCAATGGTCGAAACCTCGGTTTTAGCAGGGTTCCACCAGACGTATTCGACCGGTGTTTGGGCAAGGATAAGACTGGTGTTGAGGCAACTCAGTAAGACGAAGAAGATGGCTGTTCTCATTGACAAAAATGCGTAGACTGACGAGTCTTTTAATAAGCGGGAAGTTTGGTGTTCAGGAAAGCAAAACAGGCAGTAGACATACCCTTTCGAAGGTGTCTCCAGCTATAGTCAGGTACTTAGTTAAATTGGGTATCATTACTCCCTATTTTACTCTATAAGTCATTTGCCAGTAACAAGCCTTAGCTTAATACAATAATTGCCAAACAGAAATAAGGCATATATATTTTTGTGTAACTGAATATTATGGGCAAAAAATGTGCATTTTGCTAGTCGATGTAAATCGTCATTTGCTAAGTATTTTAACTTAATTTTTTACTACTTACTATGCTTAAACACATACTTTATTGTATTATGATGGTGCTTGTTGCCGCCGGGCCGCTTTGGGCTCAGGACCGGCAGCTTTCCGGCACTGTTCGCGACGACCGAGGGCAGGGCCTGCCCGGCGTGAACGTCCAGCTAAAGGGCTCTACACGCGGTACGACAACAGCGGCCGATGGTACATTCCGGCTTGGTGTTTCGGGAAGTGGCACACTTGTTTTCTCGTCTATCGGGTTTACCTCGCAGGAGTCAACTTTCAGTGCCGGAACCAGTCAGGTAACTATACAACTCGTAACCGATGACCGGCTACTGAACGAAGTGGTGGTAACGGCGCTGGGTATTGAGAAGAGTGCCAAAACGCTCACTTACGCAGCCCAGCAGATTGACGGCGCTAAACTGACGCAGGTCCGCGATGCGAACTTCGTTAATACGCTGTCCGGTAAAATTGCCGGTTTGCAGGTGGTGCAGGGCGCGGGTGGCGTAGGTAGTGCCGCCCGGGTTACACTGCGCGGCAACCGCTCGCTTAACGGCACCAACAACGCCCTGATTGTGGTCGATGGCGTGGTTTTCGACAACTCGAACGGTGGTCAGGTAAGCTCCGATTTCGGGGGATACAATGGCTCTGATGGAGCGGCTAATATCAACCCGGATGATATCGAGAGCGTCAACGTGCTGAAAGGTGCAGCCGGTTCGGTATTGTACGGCTCGCGGGCTGCCAACGGCGTAATGATCATTACGACCAAGCGCGGTAAGGCGGGACGGATATCAGTAGACGTAAACTCGGGCGTGGTAAGTGAATCACCGATGCTGCTGCCCGAATTCCAAAATACGTACACCCAGGGTGCCGGTGGCAAATCGAATACTACGGCCAGTGGCAGCTGGGGCGCGGCCGGAAAGACCTACCCGAATAACGTGCGTGATTTTTTCCGCAATGGCGTATCGACCAATAACTCCATCGGGGTATCGGGCGGTACCGAAAAAATGCAGACCTATTTCTCCTATACCCACAACTACAACCAGGGACTCATTCCTAACAACAACCTGACCCGGCATACCTTTAACCTTCGGGTAAGCAACCAGATCAGCAAGCGGTTCTCGACCGAAGGAAAGATTACCTACGTGTTGCAGGACATTGGTAACAAAATCAAGGTAGGTGAAGAGAGCGGTATCGTGATGAACATCTACAAGATTCCCCGCAGCGTCGACCTCGAATCCATCAAGACCTACGAAACCACCGATGGTGTGCCAACGTACTGGACCTCGTCGTCGATTTACATGAATCCCTACTGGACCATCAACCGGACCATCAACAGCGAGAAGCGTAATCGGATCACCCTCCTCGGTCAGGCCAATTACAAACTGACCGACTGGCTGACACTGACGGGCCGCATCAGCGTGGATAAGTATTTCGACCGTAACCTGCGGAGTTTCTACAACCGGACATTGCTTTTTGCGGGTAATGGCGGTACGTATTCGGCCTTCGATACCGAAAACCTCGAACAGAACATCGACCTCTTTGCGCAGGGTAACAACCAGATCACCAAAGACATTAAGGTGAACTATACCGTGGGCGCTCAGTTATCGAAGCGGTTCAACCAAACCATTGGTGCTACCGCCAACGGCTTGCAGATCCCGAATAAATTTGACCTCGGCTTTGCCCGTGCCTTACAGCCCATTTCGGGCCTGTCGCAACGGCAGGTTAACGGCGCCTTTGCGAGTGCGACTTTCTCGTTGCGCGACTACCTGATTCTGGACCTTACGGCCCGTAATGACTGGTCGAGCACGCTACCCGCCCCGCATTCCTACTTTTATCCATCGGTTGGCGTAACGGCCATCCTGTCGGATATGATGAAACTGCCCGACGTGATTAGCTTTGCCAAAGTTCGGGCGGCTTACACCCGGGTTGGTAACGATGCCTCGCCTTACCTGCTTCAGCAAACCTATTCATTCGCGCAGGGCGGCACCAACGGATTTATCCAGCGCGATGCCACCCAGGCTATTCCTGATCTGAAGCCTGAGTTGACCAACTCGCTCGAATTGGGTCTTGACTGGCGTTTTGTCCAGAATCGCTTCGGCATCGACCTGACGTACTACAAAACCAACACGATCAACCAGCTGCTTACCTTAGGGCTGGCACCGGCATCGGGTTTCTCGGCCCAGTACGTCAACTCGGGTAACATCGAAAACCACGGAATCGAAATGGCGCTGACGGGTAAGATCCTTTCCGGACGTGCCCTGACCTGGGACATGACCCTGAACTTCTCGCGGAACGTGAACAAAATCATCAGCCTGCACCCCGACATTAAAAAAGCGGCTCTGGCGGGTGGTTTTGGCCGTACATCATCGCCGGTCGTTGCTGAAGGCGGCTCGTATGGCGATATTGAAACCCAACGCTGGTCGACGGATGCACAGGGCCGGTATATTGTCGATGCCAATGGCAAGCCGGTTGTTACCACAGGGCAGGTTGCCGTGGGTAACTTCAACCCAAAGTTCATGATGGGCTTCCAGAACTCGTTCTCGTACAAAGGCTTCACACTCGGGGTGCTCTTCGACGGTCGGTTTGGCGGTGTAATCACGTCGGGTTCCGAGGCTAACCTGGCCTTCGATGGCAACGCGGCCTACACAACCGCTTTCCGCGAAGGTGGCTGGGTGCTGCCGGGTGTTACGGCCGCCGGCGAAACCAATACCAAAGCCATCAACGCCGAAACGTTCTGGACAACGGTATCGGGTGGCCGGTATTCGTGGGGTGAGTTCTTTACCTACGATGCCACCAACGTTCGGATGCGTGAGTTAACGCTGGGTTATAACTTCAACCTGCCGGGCAATTTCTTCGTGAAACGGGCTCGTCTGACGGCCGTTGCCCGGAACCTGTTCTTCCTCTACCGTGGCAAGGCTATTCTTGATCTGCCCGGTGTGCCAACACGCCAGCTGTCTTTCGATCCCGATATCAGCCTGGGAGCGGGTAATTTCCAGGGTGTCGAGTATGGTAACGTACCAGCCTCGCGCTCAGTAGGTGTTAATCTACAACTATCGTTCTAATAACATCAACCATGAATAAAAGACTAAAATATACATTCTTAGGCAGCCTGACCCTGGCGTCGATGGTTGGTCTGACGGCCTGTACGGAAAAGTTCGAGGAAATAAATACCGACAAGACCAAACTCGTTACGCTGACCAGCGCTGAGCTACCCTACTTATTTTCGAAAGCCCAGTCGGCCTCGTCGTATGCAGGTGGTACCTATCAGATTGCTCAAAATCTGTTCGCCGATTTATACAGCCAGTATTTTGCTACGTCGGCTACGTATTTTCCATCTGACCGGAACGTAATCCGTTTCGACTGGCTACAGGGTGGCTGGACATCCATTTATACCCAAACTGTGCCTCAGTTACGGTCGCTGGAAGCCGGTTATGCGACCGGTACCGCCGAGCGTGCGCTGACGGATATCTGGTGGGTATACAGCTTTCACCGCCTGACCGACTATTACGGACCGATTCCGTACTTCGATGCGGGTAAGCCCGCCCGTTCGGTGAAATACGACGCACAGGATAAAATCTACGAAGATTTCTTCAAGAAACTCGACGCAGCTACGACGGTACTGAAAGGCAAAACGGCCGAAAAACCTTTCGGAACGTTCGATTTGCTGTATGCCGGTGATGTGAACAAGTGGATCAAGTTTGCCAACACCCTGCGGCTTCGGTTAGCCCTGCGGGTATCGGCGGTTAGTCCTGCTGTGGCAAAAGCCCAGGCCGAAGCGGCTGTAGCCGGTGGCGTTATGGAAGTTGTAGCCGACGATGCGCTGATGGTAAAAAGCGAACCGGCCAACGATTTCAACGGTCTGTCGCGTATTGCGGTCTGGAATGAATTCAGAATGAGTGCGTCGATGGAATCGGTACTGAAGGGCTACCAGGACCCCCGGGCTACGGTGTTCTTCCAGCCTACGGCGGCCGGTACGGTCGAAGGCTTACGGAATGGTCTGACCCCGGCTCAGCTGGGTGATCCGCTCAACTCCAACGATGCCACCTCGAACGTTGGCAAACGCTGGGTATCGGGTGGCGGTGCGGCCTGGACCTCCATTGGCTCCACTCCGCAGAACATTATGCACACCGCCGAAGCCTACTTCCTGCGGGCAGAGGGTGCCCTTAACGGCTGGAGCATGAACGGAACGGCCAAAGATTTTTACGAGAAAGGCATCGCGGCTTCCATGAACCAGTGGGGTATTACGGACGCTGCGGCTATCGCAGCTTATGTTGGTTCAGACAAAACACCCATTGCGCCGGGCGATGGCCTTCAGTCACCGGCCATGTCCAAAACCCCCATCAAGTGGGCCACTACGCCGGATATGCAGCGCGAACAGGTTGGTACGCAGAAATGGCTGGCCCTGTATCCCGACGGTATCGAAGCGTGGTCTGAGTTTCGCCGGACAAAGTACCCGACGCTGTACCCGGTTGCCAACAACGAGAATGCTGATTTGCCGACTGGCCAGCGCCCTCGCCGGATTCCGTTCCTGCTGTTGGAGCGAAACACGAACCTCGAAGCGGTGAACGCAGCCGAAAGTCTGTTGGGTGGAGCCGACAAAGTTAGTACGCCACTTTGGTGGGATAAGAACAAATAGATTTTCCTGAACCGCACTAGCGGGTCGCAACCGGAATACAAAGAGTAGCCTGAAAAGACAAACAACTGTTCGCTGTCGATTTCAGGTTATTCTTTGTATTTCTGTGTTTAAATTCATGTCCATGAACCGGTTCCTGTATTGCTCTCTGCTTTTTTTTGCCGTAGCCTGTACCAAAAAAGACACGCTGTTTGAGAAACACACATCGTCTCAAACCAATATAACCTTTGCCAACACGCTCAGTGAATCGCCGGAGTTTAACGTGCTCAAATACGGGTATTTTTACAATGGCGGGGGCGTTGCCGCTGCCGATTTTAATAATGACGGATTAGTCGATCTGTACTTCACCGGCAATCTGAAAGCCAATAAACTGTACCTGAACAAAGGCAAATTCACCTTCGACGACATCACCGAAAAAGCCGGAGTAGCCGCTGCCGATGGCTGGAACACCGGCGTTTCCGTTGTGGACATCAATGCCGATGGCTGGCTCGACATTTACGTATGCCGCTCGGCCGCTTCGGATGTTCGACTACGCCGTAATCTACTCTTTATCAACAACAAAGATTTGACCTTTACCGAGAAAGCCGCCGACTATGGTCTCGACGACCCGGCGTATTCAACTCAGGCCGCCTTCTTCGACTACGATCGGGATGGCGATCTGGACTGCTTTCTCCTCAACCACTCGGTGCAGGAGTTTGCGGGGTTCAGCCGCATGATCAGCGATTTCAAGCAACAGGCCAACTCCAATTACTCCAGTAAACTTTACCAGAATCAGAACGGAAAATTTGTGGATGTGTCGGCTTCGGCGGGTATGGTATCCAATGTGCTGAGCTTCGGGCTGGCCGTGGCCGTAACCGATTTCAACAACGACGGCTGGCTCGATTTCTACGTCTCGAACGACTACAACGAAAACGATTATCTCTACATCAACCAGCAAAACGGCCGGTTCAACGAAGTCGTACGGGATGCCATGGGCCATACATCACTGTACTCCATGGGCTCCGATGCCGCCGATGTAAACAACGATGGGCGGATGGACCTGCTCACACTCGACATGCTCCCCGAACGCAACGAGCGCATCAAACTAACCTCCGGCGACGATAACTACGACAAATACACGCAGCTGCTCCGGTCGGGTTTCCACCACCAAACCATGCGCAACATGCTCCAGTTGAACGTGGGAGCAGAGGGCGGAGGGCGGAGGGCAGAGGGCAGAGGGCAGAGGGCAGGGGGCAAAGGGTTGACAAAGGCAAATGAGCGATTGGGAGTTAATTCCCCTACCCCTCTGCCCTATGCCCCAAGCCCTATGCCCCCTGCCCCTACCCCCCTTTTCAGCGAAATCGGGCAGTTGGCAGGCATTTCCAATACAGACTGGAGTTGGGCGGGTCTGTTTGCCGATTTCGATAACGATGGCTGGAAGGACCTGTTCATAACCAACGGCTACGCCCGCGATTACACGAACATGGAGTTTTTGAAGTTCACGATGGATGAGCAGTTGAAAGCCCGCCAAACCGGCAAGCTAGCAACCTCACTGGACCCGATGGCCGTAATCGCGAAAATGCCGACCATCAACGAACCCAACTTCGTCTACCGAAATCAGGCTGGCGATCCGCAGTCCGGGGTTCCGGCCGGTCAATTGACGTTTGCGAACGAAACCAAAACCTGGGGTCTGGACGAGCCAACGCAATCGAACGGGGCGGTTTATGCCGATCTGGATAACGACGGCGACCTCGACCTGGTCATCAACAACGTGAACGCCGAAGCGGGTATTTACGAGAACCTTACGAATGAAAAAGAATCGAACCATTACCTGAGCCTTCAGTTGAAAAGCCCAAACCCGGCGCAGTTAATGGGTACTCGGGCCACGCTCTGGGCGGGTGGTCGTATGCAGGTGCAGGAGTTCATGCCCGTGCGGGGCTTTCAGTCGGCCATGTACGGCCCGCTGCTCTTTGGGCTGGGAAAGGCCACGGCGGCTGACTCTATCCTGATTCGTTGGGCCGATGGAAAAACCCAGTTCACAAACCTGAAACAGACGGGCCAACCGGGTGCGGGTTTCGTAACGATCACGTACGCGCCAACCCCCGAACGTCCGCAATCTATTCCGCCCAAACCCTATTGGCAAGCCACCGATGGACTGCCCTGGACGCACCAGCAGGAAGTCGCCAATGACTTTAAGATTCAGCCGTTGCTACCTTATATGCTCTCGCCCACTGGCCCGTGTTTTGCCGTTGGTGATGCGAATGGCGATGGTCGCGACGACCTATTTGCGGGCGGTGGTCGCGGGCAGGGCGGCCAATTGTTCCTTTCGGGCACAAGTGGATTTTCGCCCATGCCCCAACCGGCGCTACTCACCGACCGCGCCTGTGCCGATGCCGGAGCGGACTGGCTCGATGTAGATGGCGACAAAGACCTCGATTTGGTGGTTAGCAGCGCGGGTTATGAACTAGCCGCCGATGATCCCCGCCTACAGGTTCGGCTATACCTGAACGACGGCAAAGGTCACCTGACCAAAACGAATTTCCCGAATGTGCGGGTGAGTGCGTCCTGCGTTCGCTCGGCGGATGTAGATGGCGACGGTGACCGTGACCTGTTCGTTGGGGCGCGGGTGGTGCCGGGCCGCTACCCCGAAACGCCCGTTAGCCACTTACTGCTCAATGATGGCAAAGGCCACTTTACCGACAAACCGAGTCCCATTCTGGCGCAACTGGGTATGGTTACCGATGCCGCCTTTGTGGACCTGGTTCCCGATGGAGGCCAGCCCGAATTGATTGTGGCTACCGACTTTGGACCGGTGCAGGCATTTTCCTGCCAGGGAGGAAAATTGTTGCCGCTCAAAAATCTGTTACCCTCAACAACGGGTTGCTGGAATCGGCTGCTGGTGCAAGACCTCAACAACGATGGCAAGCCAGATATTATCGCGGCCAACGCCGGACTCAATAGCCAGCTACAGGCCACAGCCGACCGGCCCTTGACGCTTTATAGCATCAAAAACACAGCGGGGTCCTTGCTGCCGGTTTTGGCGGGTTACGACCGTAATAATCCAGCCGATAAACAACTGTACCCGTTCAACGCCCGGGATGAAATACTCGATCAGGTGGTGAGTTTACGCCGGAAATTCACCGATTACACAAGTTATTCGAAGGCCACCATCGCCGATTTGTTTGAGCCGGATGAACTGAAACGAGCGCAAAAACTCGAAGCGGCCAGCTTGCAGAGCGGTGTCTTTATGAATGGTGGCGGTAAAACCCCTTCGTTTACCTGGCAACCGCTCCCCATCGAAGCGCAGATGGCTCCGGTCTATGCACTGGCAGCCGTGGATGTCAATCACGATGGCTTACCGGATTTGCTGGTTGGTGGCAACCGCGAGTACAACCGGGTTCGGTTGGGCAAGGACGACGCCAACCGGGGGCAGTTGTTTTTGAATCAGGGCAAAGGGCATTTTGCTTATGTGCCAATGGCTGCATCGGGCTTGGTCTGGGATGGCGATGTACGTGATTTTGCAACGGTGAACGTTGCCGGGCGTACTGATTTACTGGTGGGTGCATCGGGCCAATCGGTTCGTGGCTTTACGCTGGCGAGGTGAGTGAAGGTCCAGGTTTACATAATTATCTTTCGACAATCTATCAGAAAATGCATGATTGATTGCTGACTTCGCGATTCGTCCGTTTATAATTTATGTTTTCCTGAATTTTACCGTTATTTTACCTTTTGATAAAAAAACAGGGTATTTTGGATCAGCGACATCATATTATCGAAGAGAACGAATACTTACTGGAACTCTGGCATAAAGCACAAGCCGGAGACAAGGGAGCTTTTTGCCAGTTGGCCGAACGGCAATACCGCTCCCTGTTTGCTTACGCAACTAACTTCACGGATGACCGTGACTTCATAAAAGATTCCATTCAGGAAATTTTTATTCGAATCTGGGAGAAACGAACGACAACCACGATTCAGTACGTCTCCATTTACCTCTTTAAATCCTTACGAAATCAGTTATTGCAGGAGTTTCGCCGGAGTAAACCCGTCCGTTCGTCGTTGAACAGTCTGGAAGTGAATGAACTATCTGATTGGCAGACTGTCGAGACACAGATTGAACAGGTAGAAGCTGACTCGGAAAGCCAGTATAAAGTTCGCCAGGCGATCAATACGTTACCCAAACGCCAGCAGGAAGTCGTTTTTCTCAAGTTTTATAACGGACTGGAAAACGATCAGATTGCGGCTTTAATGGAAATCAACCGCCAATCGGTGGCCAACCTGCTTTACAAAGCACTGGGAACGCTCAAAAGCCAGATGGTTTTTTACCAATTCTGGCTTTTGGCAAGTTTTATGGCTTTGTAAAGCAGATTGGCTGTAGTACCGCCTAAAAGCTACCGTTTTTGATAAAAATTTAAATAGCTTCATCGTTTAATAAAGGTCGACACTGGTTGTCTGCAGACACCTTTGACCTCATTCAAGTAGGCTACTTCTGCCGCATCACCCATTCCTGTCCCGGCGTATCGACCCGGAATGTTTCCAGGTTGCCTTTGTCCTGCAAGGTTATGTAGGCCGTACGACCGTCTTTGCCGCCAAACGCGATGTTGGTGGGTTTCTGACCAATCAGCTTGATTTCCTGAAGCAGTTTCCCGGCGGGCGACAGTTTCGCCACAGTGCCTTTGCCGTACCGAACAATGTACAGGTTGCCTTTCGCATCGCAGCGCATTCCATCCATACCAAAGTCAGGAAATTCGATCAGCAGCCGTTTGTTGCTAACCTGTCCCGCCTTCGACAGATCATACGCCCACACTTTCCGTTGCGCCGACTCGTTGACATACAACGTTTTATTATCTGGACTAACCTCAATACCATTGGTGGTACCCATGTTGGCTTCGAGCAGTGTCACTTTTCCGTCGGTGTCGATGCGCCAGATGTTGCCGGTGTTTTCTTTCCAGTTCGGGTCGCTGGCGTAGAGCCGATCCCGGCTGTCGATGGCAACATCGTTGGGCTGGTTCATGCGGGCCTCATTGGCAAAAACGCTCACCTTTTTTGTGCCCATCGCCACCTTCAAAATGTTGTGTTTCGGGTAATCGGCAATGAACATGTCGCCCCGTTTGTTAAAGCGAATCCCATTGCCAATGCTCCCTTCCGGCAACTCGACAAACACACTCGCCTGTCCGTCTGGTGTTACCTGCCCAATGGTACCCTGCTTCCCGAAATTGACCGCGTAGAGCATCCCGGTCTTATCAACAGCCGGGCCTTCGACTCCCGACGTGAATCCATTTTCCGGGGTGAACACGCGCGATGTAAATACATCGTCAAGGGGCATATGGCTGGCAGACAAGGCCATAAATCCGACACTCAGCAAGGCAAAGGCACTGATGCGGGGCAAATGGAGTGACATAACGTGGTTTGTGGTTGAAAACGGTTTAAAATCGGGCTGAAGCCAAAAGTAAGGAAAATAAAAGGCGCACCGAAGAATAGCCGTTGCCTAATTCGGTTTGATAAGCACTAACAAGTCTGCTTGAATAGGAAGAGAATAGCCGGGCAATCAGAGAAATATAAAAAGAATTTCATTTGAAATAATTAAAAATTAGTGTAGCTATATCTACTTGTTAAATTAATTTATTTATGATTTTTAACTTTTAAACATAAAAATAACATATTAGTACGCTTAAAAATAAAAATAGTACATAATCAACCAGATAGTACTTACTTTTTAGTAAATACTAACTTACCTTTGTCTAGCTATGTGATACAAAATCCATGTTTATGTTATTTATTCATCAAACCAAAACTACCAAGTGCAAAAAAGCACTGTAGTCAATTTGTCGTAAGGAAAAAGGTAACTAATGTCTGGAAGTATCACTAAGCAAGAACTTGCTCACACAATCTGCACAAACTAACCTCCCGAATCCTTTCTCTTTCTTACAGGCTTTGCCTATTTATGAAAAAACTTATACAGCTTTGGTTTGATAGTTCGATAGAAGGAGCCGCTATTCTTAAACCTGTTCGCAGTCGTCGTGATAAAACGACTATGTTTCAGTATCTGCTGGGCAACCGGCGCTTTGCCCAGCTACTAGCCCCCCCGGAAAACTTGTCAGAGACCATTACTGAGTCTTTATTGTCTTTCATCGATTATAACATATTAACCCCTCAACTACAGGGCGTTCTGCAAACAGGTATGCCCTGGCAGGGCCATTGTTACCAAAAGACGCATAAACGATGGGTGTCGCTAACGATCATCCGGCTATCAAAGCGGCTTGTTCTAAATCTGAGACAAGCCACTTTTCCGGAAGATGATACGCAAAAAAATTCCCTGCTTGAAAGCAACCAATTGTTGCAGACCGTTTTCAATTCCAGTCCGGTTGGGCTAGCGCTCTTGCGTCCTGTATACCAGGATGGTCACATTACCGATTTCCATTACCTGATCAGCAACCCCCGCAACGCCCTTATTACCGGATTCAGTCAGGAGGAGATGCTGACAAATTCGGTACTGAAGCTGTTTCCCGATTTAGCAGCCAATGGAATGTTTACTAAACTGGTTGAGGTAGCCACCACGGGCGAAGCGCAATACTTTCAGCTACAGGCCGACTTGAAGACAGTTCTCTCTTGGGGTGACTTTTCGCTGTTACGGGTAGGCAACGACGTCCTGTTAACGGTACAGGACATCACTCGCCAGAAACAGACCGAAGAGGATCTTCGGCAAACAAACCTAACCCTGGAGCAACGGGTGGCCAATCGCACGGCCGATGTGCGCCAGCTGTCGGCCATTCAGCAGGCCATTATTACCCATGCCGGCCTGGGCATTATAGCCACCGATAAACAGGGCATTATCAAGCTGGTCAATCCGGCCCTGGAAACACTAACCGGCTACAGCGCTGACGAACTGGTGGACAAAGGAACACCCAGCATGTTACGACAGCCGACGGTCAATAAGCAGCAGATTGATCAGCTAAGGCCATTCATCGACGATCCGTCCTTGCCGGATGATGAGGTCGTGATGGCCTACGTTACCAAACATAAATTTTTACGTCGGGAAAATCTGATACAGACTAAAACGGGGCAGCTGATGACCGTGCTCTCGACGATTAGTCTCCTGTACGATGAACAGGATACCGTACAGGGATTTATCAATGTCGTTACCGACATCAGCGCGTTAAAAACAATTGAAGAAACGCTGCTCAAGGCTCAACAGCGGAATAAACTGGCCCTCAAGGCTGGAAAGCTGGGGCTTTGGGAATGGGATTTACTCACGGACAAAATAACGCTGGATGATCCGTTTTATGCCTATTATAATCTACCCAAAAACTGTTTTGAGTATCTTGATGAAGCAATACCCCTGGTTCACCAGGACGATTTACCCTATGTAAGCCAGGCGATTCAGGCCATCAAGCAGGGACAGGATACGCTCAACCTCAATTTGCGTATCTATTTACCGTTTACCCGAACAACCCACTTCCTGCAAATTGACGGACTTCTCTATCAAAGTCCCTGTGGAACGGTCAGGGAGATGATTGGTGTCGTTGTGGATAAAACAAGTGAACGCCAGGCAGAGTATGCCCTCAAAGTAAGTGAACGCCGGTACCGTTTGCTGGTCGACAACCTGAAAGAAGCCGTTTTCCAGACCGACGCAGCGGGATTATGGATTTACCTCAACCCCGCCTGGGAGGAGATAACCGGCTTCAGCATTCAGGAGTCAATAGGTACACTCTTCCTGAATTATGTGCTGCCCGCAGATCGTGCCCGTAATCAACAACTGTTCGAGCCGCTCATAACCCGTGAAAAAACGTACTGCCGACATGAGATTCGTTACATCCATAAAACAGGCGGGTATCGCTGGATACTGGTCTTCGCCCAGATAACGACCGATGAAGCCGGTGAAATTACCGGCACAACGGGTACGCTGACGGATATTACGGAGCAGAGACAAGCCGAAGCGGCCCTGCGGGAAAGCGAACAGCGATTCCGGGAAATCGCCGAAAATGTCGACGAGATCTTTTGGTCACGGAACCTGAAAGCTCCCTGGGAACTCTACTTAAACCCAACCTTTGAAGCATTAACCGGACTGACGGTAAAGGATTTTGAAAAAGACCCGGAGGTTATGTTAAGGCATATTGTGGCAGAAGACATACCGGCGGCTGAGCAATCTTTTCAAAGCCTGGAACCCATGACGGTCTTAAAATTTCGGATTATCGACTCAACCGGCAGCATTCGGTGGATGAATACCCGCCTGTTTACTATACTGGACGAAGAGGGTACGCCGGTACGCCGAGTTGGGGTGGCTACCGATATTACCTCCGTCATTGAGAAAGAGCAGCTTCTGGAGGAGTCACTGGAAAAAGAACGGGCGCTCAATGCGTTAAAATCCCAATTTATTGCAACAGCTTCCCATCAGTTCCGAACACCCCTTACCGCTATTCTTTCCAGCGTCGATCTTATTCAATACTACACTGGCCTGAACAGTAACTCTTCAGGTAGCAGCCTGGTGAAGAAACAGGCCGACCGGATTTACCATCAGATCATGTCGTTGGAAGAACTCATTGCCGATACACTAATGCTCAGCAAACTGGATGAAGGGAAAGTTCAGGTTGACTTGAAAGCAGCCGACCTGGTGGCCCTCGCGAACGAAATAATTACCTTTTCGTTTGGAAACCGGGAGGATGGGCGGTTGGTAGACCTGACCGTTACGGGCCAGCCGGTTTCGGTTCAGGTGGATAAAAAACTAATGGGTCATGTACTCTCAAACCTGCTATCGAATGCGTTTAAATTTTCGAGTACGAACCCGCGTGTTCAGCTTCATTTCACGACGCAGTCGGTGACTATTGCCGTACATGACGAGGGGATTGGCATCCCCTCTAAAGACCTACCCTATTTATTTGGTAAATTCTTCCGGGCCAGCAACGCGCACCAAATCAACGGAACGGGTCTGGGACTGGCTATCTGTCAGGAGTATGTTCGGTTGCAGAAGGGCGTAATTGACGTCGACAGTCAGGAGGGAGCAGGGACAACCTTTACGATTAGTCTGGCGCTCGGCCAGCGGAACACTTAGCCGCAACCAACAAGCTTTCTACTTAACTTTACGTATACTGCCAGCGTTAACGAACAAATATCAACTATCCATCGACTGCACCTGACAATGAAGCGCCTACTCACCTCCCTGCTTGTTTTCGGATTGACATTGACGAGCCTGTACGCGCAGGAGATCCCAACCGCAAAAGCCAGCCGATTTGGGTTTGGTGTATTTGCGGGACTGAGTTACACTTATCCCCGCATAACGACCCGATTCCCGGATCATTTCAACCCGCATAGTGATCTGATCACCGGTGTCGACCTCCGCTATCAGTTAACCCGCCTGGGTTCGCTGCACGTGCAACCGTCCTGGACGCAGGTTCGGAACGTCAAACCTGCCTCGTACTGGTCATTACCCATCTTCAGCCTGTCTACTGTCAAAATTCCGGTGGTCTATCGGCATTACGTCCTGCCCAGCGGCAAACTGCTGTTTCTGGAGGCTGGCGTAAGCTATAACCATATTGCCAGCAGCACCTACAAAGAGCAACAGATAGTTTACTGCATTGTCGCCCCTTGTCCGGTCTTTTACAGTGGCAATCTGGCCCCGGTAACCCGGTCGGCGGTGAGTGCGCTGGCGGGTATTGGCGTTACCATCGACATACAGAAAGTAAGTATTCCCGTCACGCTACGCTACGAACGCTACGCGAGTGACTTCTTATTCCCAACAGCGTTCGAAACTGGGTCTACGCCAGTGAAGTTCGAGGGCTTTGCCATTACGACGGGCGTTAATTTTTGAAGAATAAATTACCTGGCTAGTCGTCAAGCAAGGTCTGTTTATCACTCAGATTCCGGGCGATTTGACTGCATCCACCCGATGACGTATCCAGAAGAGAACTGCTGCAAATGCGTGAGCCATCACAACGATAAATAGTAACATACGGTCCGGCGAAACAACGCCCGCAGTTGTAAACAGCATAAACGGTTTGATTCTGGTAGGTGCCCTGCACAATACTTGTCCCGAGGCCTTTGACGCCAGTGCTTGCCACCTGCTGTAGCCAGGGTAAGTCGGTGAGGGGATCATTCACCCCACACCGATTGGGAATGGCCTGATCCTGACGACAGGAACCAAGCAACAAAAGGAGAAACAGCCATTTCATATCTGTGGTCTTTACCCCACCAGACCCGAAATACCGGACAGGCGTTGTAAGGGGCCTCAATACGTAGCCCGGCCACCAGATAGATCAAAAATGAACCCGGTGTTAAAACTGGCTTCTTCCGATAAGATCCAGGCCGCCAGCGAGGCCACTTCCTCCACCGTTCCCAGCCGCTTCATGGGTATTTTGGCCAGCATATACGCCATTTGTTCCGGGGCCGTGTCTTCGTTCAGCGGTGTTTTGATGACCGCCGGAGCGATTCCATTGACGGTGATACCCGTTTCGGCATACTCTTTCCCCACGCCTTTGACCAACCCGATAACGCCCGCCTTCATGGACGAATACCCCGCCATAAACGGGTTGCCTTCTTTCCCGGCGATGGACGCCATGTGCAGGATTCGCCCGTAATTACGCGGCTCCATGGCCTTGATGGCGTATTTCGTCATCAGGAACGCCCCGCGTAAGTTGATGCGGTAAATCCGGTCGTAGTCGGCCACCGAATAGTCCGTAATTTTTGTGCTCGTCAAGCCCACAATCCCCGCCGAATTAACCATAATATCCAGCCGACCGTAGGTTTGAACGACCTGATCGATGGCTGCAATGACCAACGCTTCGTCCGAAATATCGACGGGCTGACCGCTAACAGCTAGCCCCATTTCTATGAATTCCGACACGGTACGATCAAGCGATGCGGTATTGATGTCGAACAAAACAACCGTAGCACCCTCCGACGCAATTCGTTTGGCAATTCCTTTTCCGATGCCATCGGCACCGCCGGTAATAATGGCAACCTGTTCCGTAAATCGACTTATCATGCAGTAACTATATTCTCCAAGTGAAACAATGTAGGCTTTAAACCAGAAAGTGATCCGTATATACTGTTTTGGTGTAGTGCCGACCGCCGATGCGTCGGACCGCCCGGTCGGTTGTGAAGTAACTTGCATCTCGCCCGACCGGGCGGCATCGGCGGTCGGCACTACAAAACTCAAATTGTGAAATTTATAGAACAAGTTGTAGTATTTATGCTACTGAAAAAGCTTTACTGAAAACTACTTGACTGATCACATTGGGGTTATTCCAAAAGCATAAAAACCTGTATCTCGTTCATGGTTAAGCCCGTTCATTACCTATACGTGTTGGGTGCCAGTCTCCTCGGACTGTTGAGCTTCAAGGGAAAAATTGGCAGTTTGCTGGACGATGGCCCCTCCCCCGCCCACACCCCCGCCGAAGAACAAGCGACCTTTCAGCTTGAGCCGGGTCTTAAGATACAGCTCGTAGCCTCGGAGCCGATGGTGCAGGACCCCGTCGTGATTTCGTTCGATGAAGATGGTCGGCTGTGGGTAGTGGAAATGCGCGGGTTCATGCCCACTATCAACGGCGAAGGCGAAGACAAACCCGTTGGACGTATTTCGGTGCTGGAAGATACCAACGGCGACGGACAAATGGACGTTAGTAAAGTCTACCTCGACAGCCTGGTTATGCCCCGAGCGCTGGCATTGGTTAAAGGCGGGGCACTCGTGGCCGAAAACGGCGCACTCTGGCTCACCAAAGACACCAACGGCGATCTCAAAGCCGACACCAAAACCCTGATCGACAAAGACTACGCGGGTAGCGGCCTTCCCGAACATTCGGGCAACGGCCTCTGGCGCAGCATGGACAACTGGATTTACAACGCCAAATCGCGCTTCCGATACCACGAGGTCGACGGCAAATGGCTGCGCGACAGTACCGAAGCCCGTGGCCAGTGGGGCATTAGCCACGACGATCGCGGGCGGCTGCATTACAATTACAACTGGTCGCAGCTCCACGCCGACCTCGTCCCACCCAACTACCTGAACCGCAACAAACACCATACGCCCACCACAGGTATCGATCACGGCCTCACCATCGACCGGCGGGTGTACCCCATCCGACCAAATCCGGCGGTGAACCGGGGATATATACCGGGTACGCTGGACAAGGAGGGACGCCTGCTGGAGTTTACGGCAGCCTGTTCGCCACTCGTGTACCGGGGCCAAACGTTGCCCACTCCTTTTTACGGCAACGTATTCGTATGCGAACCCGCCGGAAACCTCATCAAACGCAACGTATCAGAGAATAAAGACCTGCTGATTGCCGCCCGCGACCCGCATCCCGGCAAGGAATTTCTGGCCTCCACCGACGAGCGGTTCAGGCCGGTTCATACCGCAACGGGACCTGATGGCGGGTTGTACGTAGCCGATATGTACAGGGGGCTTATCCAGCACAGCGCCTACGTAACGCCCTATCTAAAAGAAAAAACGATTGAGCGCGATCTGGTGCTCCCCGTTCACCGGGGCCGCATCTGGCGAATTGTACCGGAGAACTGGCAACCGGCGAAAGCGAAAAAACTATCGGCATTACCATCCGCTGATCTGGTGGCTGAACTGGCTAACCCCGACGGCTGGCACCGCGACATGGCTCAGCGGCTGCTTATCGAGCGAAACGATAAAACGATACTTCCCGCTCTGACGGATTTAGCCCGAAAGGGAACAACGAACCTGGGTCGTTTTCACGCGTTATGGACACTAGACGGGTTGCACATGAGCCATCCGGAGCTACTTTTTGACAAGTTGACCGATGCAGACCCGCTTGTCAGTTCAACGGCTCTTCGTTTGCTGGAGCCGATGGCGAAGACCGATAAAGCCGTTCGGACAAAGCTGGGTGCGCAACTCCTTAGCCAGTGGGAAAAATCCCCCATTGAACAGATTCTCCAGATGGCGCTCACCGCCGGGGTTCTTGACCCATCGGCGTCGCACCCCCTGCTGGCGGGTATCATAAACCGCTACGGCGAATCGGCCCTGATTCGGGATGCGGCTCTTAGCAGCCTGTACAATCAGGAATTCGCTTTTTTGCAAACCCTGCTGACATCACCCCAATGGCAGGCCCAACAACCGGCCAGGGAAATATTTCTGGAGATGCTCACCACGTCGGTTATCCGCAAACGAAACCCAACCGAATTAGCCGCCTTGCTCAACCGGCTGAGCGCGAACAAAACGGCGCTGAACTGGCAAGAGAAAGCAATTCTCACCAGCCTGTCGATTCAGGGCAGTACCAGCAAACTAAAACCGATCAAACTGGCGTCGGCCCCGAAAATCCTGACCCAGCCATCGGATCAACTTACACCCGACCGGCTGGCCACGATAAGTGCCATGTTTGAGTGGCCGGGCCGCGCTAGGCCTGGCCACGTTACCAGCCGAACGGCGCTACCCAAAAAGAGTCTGCTGAATGACGATGAGCAAAAACTGTTTGCGTCGGGGCGGCAGATCTACCTCAGCACCTGCTCGGGCTGTCACGGAACCGACGGGGCCGGACTCAAGCGATTTGCGCCCCCGCTCATCGGCTCCGACTGGGTTTTAGGCGATGAAAAACGGTTATCGCTCATTATCCTGCACGGCATGGAAGGGCCAGTAGAAGTAGCGAAGCGCGTGTATGACGTACCGGATATTCTGCCCGTCATGCCCTCACACTCCACCATGGACGACGGCTCGATCACGGCCATTCTGATGTACATCCGCAACGAATGGGGTAACAATGCCGGTCCTATTGCCAAACGAACCGTTGGTATGACGCGTGTCACCTCGCAGGGCCGGGTGGTGCCCTGGACGGCCAAAGAACTGAATAACTACATCTCCGAAGGCAAAGCAACCAGCGGCAAATAATCCGGCACCCTGAACTCCCAAGCCCTTTTACATTGATGGAAAGACGAGATTTTTTACAAACCGCTTCACTGGGTGCCGTGGCCCTGTCGTTTCCGCAGCTGCCAACCTTTTTAAAGGAGCGACCAATGGGCATTGTGGTGCATTCGTACTGGAGTCGCTGGAATTCGAAAGCCGACAGTAAGAAGTACCCGGCTTTTACCAATGCCATTCAATTGCTCGACCATTGCCACCAACTGGGTGCCGGTGGAGTGCAGGTGATCGTGAACGGCTGGTCGACGGATTTCGCCAAAAAAGTGCGCGATGAGCGTGAGAAATACGGTCTCTATCTGGAAGGATCGATTGGTTTACCTAAAAAAGCGGAGGATGTCCCGAAGTTTGAGCAGGACGTTGTCAATGCCCGCGAAGCCGGTGCACAGGTGTTGCGCACGGTCTGCTCGACGGGCCGACGCTATGAAACCTACCATTCGCCCGCAGCCTTTGAGGAGTTGAAGAAAACCGCTCTGGCATCGCTGCAACTGGCCGAGCCGGTTCTTCGCAAGTACAAAGTCAAGCTGGGCGTCGAAAATCACAAAGACTGGCGCGCCCCGGACCTGGTCAATCTGCTGAAGCAGGTCAATAGCGAATGGATTGGCGTTACGCTCGACTTTGGCAACAGTATGGCCCTGCTCGAAGACCCGATGGAGGTGGTGCAAACGCTGGCTCCGTACACCTTCAGCACCCACGTAAAAGATATGGCCGTGGAAGAATACCCCGATGGCTTTCTGCTGTCGGAAGTGCCGATGGGAAAGGGTATACTGGATTTACCAAAGATGGTTGAGTTGTGCAAAAAGCATAATCCATCGGGCACATTCAGCCTGGAAATGATCACCCGCGACCCGCTGGAAATTCCCTGTTTGACGAATGCCTATTGGGAAACGATGGGCAGCGTACCCGGCTCCGATCTGGCCCGGATGCTTCGGACGGTTAAGCAGCATAAATACGCCGGTGGCCTTCCGCGAGTTACCCCGTTGAGCACCGACGAAAAACTGGCCCTCGAAGAGGAGAACATCGTTGCCTGCATCAATTACAGCAAAGCGAAGCTGGGACTGGTGTAGTAGAGTCTGGGCTAAGCTCCAGCTTGGCCAATGTCTCACTAACTAGCACGGGCCAAGCCAGAGCTTGGCCCAGACGTTACCGTCACCCAGCGCCTAGGTGTCCTCACAAAACCACTATATAACATTCAGAGCAATACAACCACAAACTATAAATAATGAGTAAAGAACTCCTTCCGGGCATCCGTCAATTTGACCTTACCGGAAAATCGGCCATCATTACGGGTGGCTCTAAAGGGCTTGGGCTTGCGATGGCGGCCGGACTGGCCTCAGCCGGTGCCAATGTCATGCTGGTGAACCGCAATGCCGACGAAGGCGCAGCAGCCGCTCAGGAAATCAGCACCGATTATGGCGTAACAGCTCTTTCCTTCGCAGCCGATGTGTCGAACGCCGAACAGGCCGAAGCGATGGCACAGGCCGCTTTCGATGCCTTCGGCCAGATCGACATTCTGATCAATAGTGCCGGCATCAACATCCGTGGCCCCATCGATGAACTGACACCCGCCGAATTCAGCAAAGTGATGGAAGTCAACGTAACGGGTACCTGGTTATGCTGCCGGGCCGTAACGCCCTACATGAAAAAGGATGGTCGGGGCCGCATCATCAACCTGGCGAGTACGCTGGGCTTGGTGGGCTTAGCGAACCGGACGCCCTACACGGCCAGCAAAGGAGCCGTTGTGCAGATGACCCGCGCCCTGGCGCTGGAACTGGCCCCTTTCAACATTAACGTCAACGCCATTTGCCCCGGCCCATTCCTCACCGAAATGAACCTGCCCATTGCCGAGACCGAAGAAGGGCTCAAATTCGTGGTGGGTGCTACAGCGTTGGGCCGCTGGGGTCAACTACAGGAAATTCAGGGAGCTGCTATTTTCCTGGCCAGCGATGCCGGTTCCTACATGGTCGGCTCCATGCTCACCGTCGACGGCGGCTGGACGGCGAGGTAGATAAGGGAGGCCCAAACAGGCTCCGGCTGTTTGTTAAATTTAGCCTTTAGATCAAACAGCCGGAGCCTGTTTGGGCCTTTCCTAACCCTTAAAAAATGGAACAAGTAATCGGCAAAGACAAAAAGACGCGGGTGCGCTACAGCATGTTGGCGCTGGTCTTTATCAACGTGGTCATCAACTACCTCGACCGGAGTAATATTTCGGTGGCGGGGACCGCGTTGAGTAAAGACATGGACCTATCGTCGGAACAGTTGGGGTTCATTTTCTCGGCTTTTGGCTGGACGTACGCCCTGCTGCAAATACCGGGCGGCCTTATCGCCGACCGCTTCGGCCCCCGAATCCTCTATGCGTTTTGTCTGATTACCTGGTCTTTAGCCACCGTTTGCCAGGGATTTGTCCGGGGGTTTGCCAGCCTGTTTTCGCTTCGACTGGCAACGGGCGCGTTTGAAGCTCCCTCCTACCCCATCAACAACCGCATTGTTACGAGCTGGTTTCCCGAACACGAACGGGCTTCGTCCATTGCTTTGTATGTATCGGGGCAGTTTATTGGTCTTGCATTCTTAACACCCGTATTGACTTATATCCAGAGTCAGTTCGGGTGGCAGGGTTTGTTCATCTGTACCGGTATCGTTGGGCTGATTTGGGGTGTTGTCTGGTACCTGCTCTACCGCGACCCGCTCGACCATCCGACCGTAAACGAGGCCGAACTAACCTATATTGAAGAAGGGGGCGGCCTGTTCAGAGGTCGGCAGGCGGGTACGAGTAAATCGTCCGTCTGGAGTTGGGTAAACGTAAAGCAGGTGTTCTCTACCCGAACATTGTGGGGCGTTTACATAGGGCAGTTTGCCGTCAACTCCATGCTCTGGTTCTTCCTGACGTGGTTTCCAACGTATCTGGTCAAATACCGGGGACTGGATTTTATAAAATCCGGCTATCTGGCATCGGTGCCTTTTCTGGCGGCCTGCGCGGGTCTGTTGCTGTCCGGCTTCGTCTCCGACAGACTGGTGAAGCAGGGAAAATCGGTAACAATGGCGCGAAAAGCCCCTATCATCATTGGCCTGCTCCTGTCGATCAGTATTGTTGGTGCCAACTACACAAACGACACGGCGTTGATCATCGCCTTTATGGCACTGGCGTTCTTTGGGTCCGGCATGGCGTTGATTTCATGGGTCTTCGTGTCTATTTTATCGCCTAAGCACCTGATTGGCTTAACGGGTGGCGTGTTCAACTTTATGGGCAATCTGGCGTCCATCGTGGTGCCCATTGTGATCGGCTATCTGGCCAAAGACGGCGATTTCAAACCCGCGCTCGTCTTTGTCGGAGCCCTCGGCCTGATTGGTGCCTGTTCCTATATTTTCCTGGTGGGCAAGATAGAGCGGGTTGTAACCCACGACCCGCAGGAAGGGGTCTTTGCGGGGGAGTAACCCCCGCATGACAGGCCATCTGTTTGGGGCCGGTGATGGTCTTCATTTCATTGGTGGCGGTGACCACCTCGGTAGCAGTAGCGATACCAATGCCGGGTAAGCCAAAAAGTTCTTTAACCAGACAAACACTCCTACCTCCAAACGTCCGCGCTAAAAAATAAATAAAGCGTTTTGACTTCATCGGTGTTCTAGTAAGTGATCAGTCCGCCTGAGCCGTTTTGTCAAGTTAATGAAAAACAGACAGGTAGTGTAAAACACTAAAAACATCGATCTGTCCTGTTTGACCAGACGATTGGCCAAACAGTGAATTGTCAGTAATAACCGGCTTAGTTGATCTCTAGTTAAACTTATGAACGTAAATGGTTAATAATTTAGCCATTACACGTCTCTCTAACTGCATTTGATATAGAGTCAGTCGCTACCTCAATTGATCCGGTTTTATACCCTCTACAACCGGGTGAATCAAACGCACGATACTTATTCATTTACTTAATTATAATCTTTATGGCAACTAACACATTAACCATTGTCACCGGTTATGGGTCCATCTCCCCCAAACCGTTTCGCAAAGCGTATTTAAATAGTAGCGAAGAACTGGCCACCCAACGCTTCCTGCGGGATTATCCCGGAGTTCGGGATGCCACGGTGGTCATCGTTTCATTTGAGGATGAATTAACCATCCGTACTAACGGAGAGATCAGTGCCTATTAGGCGTATTCAAACGGCTTGCCTAGCACTACCTAAGCGGAAGGTTATGAATCCGTTGAGTGGTCCGTCAGCCAATGAACGCTTGCTTTTCCTGAATAAACCAACCGACAACCATGAATGAATTACCCTACACGTCCATTCCCGATACGTCTGACAGCAACTACTGGGAGTCAAAGTCAATCAAAAACAATTTACGAAGCACCACTTTTGTTCCCCGAGATAAGGAACTCCATCAGCGGCTGCGGGTAAAAGCGTGGGGGATCATTCAGGCCGCCCTATCCAAGAAAAACAGAAAGGGGAAGAGCTAACTGGCTGTATAGGGAATACGCTTACTTCCTTTATAGTGGAATCGTGGGTTTTTAGCGTCTCACCGTCATACCCCTAATTAGGTCAACCTTGTTCCCGCACATATTATTTTCGTTAATTAGTAAAGAATAAAATTAAATAAACGGATACGATAGGTAAACCAGGCTTTATTGAACTACTTGCCGATTGTTACGGCTTACTAATTATCAATCAGTTGATTCACAAGCAATAACTCCGGCGTTCATGGGGTTCGGCCTATAATACTAGTTCCTGCTCTACCGGACACAACAAGAAATAGAGCGATATAACAGAAGCAGTTGACGAAAAATTGCTTCTGCCTTACCAGACCAGTACCGATTCGTAGGGCAAGCTAATCTTCTTCTTCACGCCAGTTTACGGGTTGGTACGCTCAGGCTTTTTATATGCGCCAATACCTTACCCACCATGTATACAAAACAAGTAGTGTTGCTGGCCGATGATGACGAAGACGATTGTTTGTTTTTCAAACAAGCTCTTCAAAGCCTGTCCATCGCATCCTCGCTGATAACCGTACGTGACGGGGAGCAACTCATGCACCTGCTCACAACGAGCACGGCTCCCCTTCCCTCCGTGCTTTTCCTCGACATCAATATGCCCCGTAGAAGCGGCTTCGAATGCCTGGCAGACATAAAACAAAATCCTAACCTGAGCCGGATTCCAGTCATTATACTCTCCACGTTTTTCGATCAACACGTAACGGATCGACTTTTCCAGATCGGTGCCCTGGAATGCCTCCAGAAACCGACCGACTTTAACCAACTCAAAGAACTGATTGGTCAGGTACTTAGTCGGCTGGTACAATGTTCTGATCTACCGGCGCCAGACGTATGTGTTGGTCCTGATAGCCCTTAAATTCTATTACGACTATGAAATCTGCCAAAACGATTCTGTCGACAAATATATTCCCGGTTGTAGGGATCGGAGCATCGGCGGGGGGGCTTGATGCGTTTAAAAAACTGATCAAAGCCATTCCGGAAGAGTCGGGCATGGCCTATGTACTGGTGCAACACCTGGCCCCTACCCACGAGAGCCTGCTGCCCGAAATCCTGCAAAAAGTTACTGCCATTCCGGTCCTGGAAATCGCCGATGAGATTAAGGTACGGCCGAACCATATTTACATCTTACCCAGCAACAAAATGCTGGTGGCTAATGATGGTATTTTACAACTAAGCCCGCGACCCACCACGACCGAACCCAACCTGCCCATTGATCTGTTTTTTCAGTCGTTAGCCGCCGTTCACCGGAATGAAGCCATCGGTGTAATTTTGTCGGGTATGGGTAGCGATGGTACGTTGGGCTTGAAAGCTATTAAAGAAAACGGCGGAATCACCATGGCTCAGGATCGCGATTCAGCCGCTTATGATGGCATGCCCCTGAGTGCCATATCAGCAGACGTTGTCGACTTTGTGCTGCCTCCTCACGAAATACCCCGGAAGATTCTTGAATTAACCCAAAGTCTGCGGCAAGGCCATCCGACTACTCCTGAAATGGATGATGCGGATATCATCAGGCAGATATTGTCTGTTTTGCGGACTCGTCATGGAATCGACTTTACCTACTACAAACAGACCACCATTCGCAGGCGAATTTCACGCCGGATAACTTTGTCCAGGCTGAACACTCCGGCTGATTATCTGGCCTATTTACAGAAAACGAAACCGGAGCAGGATGCCCTTTATCAGGATTTATTGATCGCTGTAACCACATTTTTTCGTGATCCGAAATCCTTTGCCCTGTTGTCTCGTACGATTTTTCCGCTGCTGCTGAAGACGAAAGCAGACTCCGAGCCAATACGCCTGTGGGTGGCAGGCTGTAGTACGGGTCAGGAGGCTTATTCCATTGCCATCTGCATGAAGGAGCTACTGGGCAACAGTCTGCAACCCGTACACATCTTCGCGACGGATCTGAGTAAGCCCGCCATTGCCAAAGCCCGTACCGGCATCTATACCAAAAAGGAAGTAGAGACCATTTCAGCGCAGCGGTTACAGCAGTACTTTGTCAAAATCAAAGGCGGCTATCAGGTCAGTAAAGAGGTGCGGGATATGTGCGTGTTCGCTAATCAGAACTTCCTAAACGATCCGCCCTTCGGAAAAATGGATTTCATCAGTTGTCGAAATGTGCTGATTTATATGGACGCTTACCTCCAGAAAAAAGCCCTGACAACCTTTCATTATGCCTTGAACAGTGCGGGTTTTTTGATGCTGGGGAAATCGGAAACCGTCAGCAGCGTCAGCGATTTATTTGCTGTGATGGAAAAAGTCGATAAAGTCTTTACCCGTAAAGATGTGCCCGGTCGGTTTATAGCTAACGCGAATCAACGGGCCGAGTCAAGTCTGAGTTCGCCCAATGCCAAACCCGTAAGCAAGCCTTCCGATTACCAAAAAACGGCCGACTATATCCTCTTCAACCAATATACGCCCGCCGGGGTAATTGTAAACGACGTATTCGATATTGTGCATTTTCACGGACTGACAGCCCCCTTCCTGGAGCAGTCGCCCGGTAAACCCAGCCACAACGTGTTGTTAATGGCCAAACACGGCCTGGCCTTTGAATTGCGTAGCCTGCTGCACAAAGTAAAAAAAGAGGATAAACCAGTTCGTAAAGAGTTGATCCCTTTTCAGACGGGGAACCGGCTACAGACCCTATCCATCGATGTGATTCCACTACCGAACACCCTGGATGCGTGCTACCTGATTCTGTTTTATACGACAGGCATTCCCGACACGACGCCGACCGTACCGTCCCAAAAGGGAGGCCTGACAAAGCCAATCGTCGAGCCTAAAGATCAGTTGATTCACCAGCTGGAGCAGGAACTGGCCCAGGCCCGTGACGACATGCGGAGTATTACCCAGGATCAGGAAGCGATTAATGAACAACTCCAGAGCGCCAACGAAGAACTCCTGAGTGGTAATGAAGAACTCCAGAGTCTGAACGAAGAACTGGAAACCAGCAAGGAAGAGCAGCAAAGCAGCAACGAAGAACTCATGGTCGTCAATGAGGAGATAACCCGGTTGAATGGCCAGCTAACCATAGCCCGCGATTATGCCGAAGCCATTATTGCGAATATAGGAGAACCCCTGCTGGTGCTGGATCAACGGCTGCGAGTGAAAACCGCGAACAACGCATTTTACAAAACCTTTCAGGTCAATGAAACAGAAACGGAAGGCGTTCTGATTTACGATATCGGGAATCGGGAATGGAATATTCCTGAGTTACGCACCCTGCTGGAACGAATTCTGCCCGAAAAATCAACCTTCCGAGCCTTTGAACTAACACATACTTTTGCGGCCATTGGTCGGCGGGTTATGTTGCTCAACGCGCGGGAAATCATCCACAAAAACAGCAAGGAGAAATTAATTCTACTATCCATTGAAGATATAACGCAAGCCACCAACGAGCGGGACCAGGAAAGGCTGGCTCAACAGCAGCTTCAGTTTATGGCCGACGCTATGCCGGAGAAAGTCTGGACAGCCGATGCCGCCGGGAATGCCAATTATTTCAATCACACCTGGCTCCGCTATAGTGGACTCACCTTCGACGATCTGAAAGCGTTTGGGTGGGAGAACGTCGTTCATCCGGACGATCAGAAAGAGAACAAAAAACGTTGGCACCAGTCGATCCGTACGGGTGCCGCGTTTAATATGCAACACCGGCTTCGGGATGCAGCCGGGGCCTATAAGTGGCATCTGAGCCGAAGCGTGGCCCAACTGGATGATCAGGGACGCACGACGATGTGGATTGGTACCAGTACCGAAAATCATGAACAGCAACTCTATCAGGAAGAGCTGGAAAAATCGGTGGCGAGCCGCACGGTCGAATTAAACGAAGCCAACCAAACGCTGGCCCAAAAGAATGAAGAACTGCAACAGATGAATAAAGAACTGGAATCGTTCACTTACGTTTCCGGGCATGATCTTCAGGAGCCTCTACGCAAAATACAGACGTTTGCCGGTCGTATTATGGACGAAGAAAGCCAACAGTTAACCGACAATGGCAAACGGGATTTGCAGCGTTTGCAGCTGGCGGCCGCCCGCATGCAGGAGCTGATTCAGGATTTGCTGGCCTTCTCGCGCTTAAACGTGACCGAGCGGACGTTTGAACCAACCGATCTCCAAAAACTTACCGATGAGGTCATCAGCCAATTCCAGGAAACGATTAGTGAAAAACAGGCCATTATCGACATCGGCGAGTTGGGGATGGTTACTATCATTGTTTTTCAGTTTCGTCAGTTGCTGCAAAACCTGATTGGCAACGCACTGAAGTTTTCGGTTCCCGGTATACCCCCCTGTATTTCCATCGTCGGTCAGCGAGCCTACGGACGCGACTTGACCGATAACCGGCTTTTAGCCGATACGAGCTATTTTCACCTCAGTCTCACCGATAATGGAATTGGCTTCGATCCTCAGTATAAAGAACGGATCTTCGAAGTATTCCAGCGCCTGCACGGCCGCGAAGCATATGCCGGCACAGGTATCGGCCTGGCTATTGTGAAGAAGATCGTCGAGAATCACAACGGCCTGATTACCGCCACCAGCGAACTGAACAAAGGGGCGAGGTTTGATATATACATTCCTGAACCCGACCGGCCTGTTGCGCCCGTCAGTGTGGACAAGTGAAGGCATAGGCAGCTCTAAATTGGTCGGCAATGACGTAATATAAAGCGTTTCCCCGGCCCGCAGGTTTATGACTGTACGCTGCTCCTGATACCGGAAAACAAACTCAACGATGAATGTACTTATTATTGAAGACGAGCCGACTCTGGCCGACGACATGGCCCTGTTTCTGCGAAAACAGAGCTTTGTCTGCGATATTGCCCTGACCGGCAAACAAGCTTCAGAAGCCATGGCCGTGAATGACTATGACTTCCTGCTCATTGACCTGGGCTTACCAGACTACGACGGCTTTGATCTACTGCGGGAAGCGGTTGCTACCCTGCACAATACCTCGTTTCTGATTCTGACGGCTAGTGGCGAGTTAGCTAATACATTGAAAGGGCTCAACCTGGGGGCGGATGATTTCATGACAAAACCTTTCTCGTTGTTGGAACTGCACTCCCGAATGCTGGCCATCAATCGTCGGAGACATGGGCTGAGTGAGCCAGCCATTGCTTTTTTGGGCTTTGTCCTGGACCCCCTGGGCCGCCACCTGCACTTTGGTCAGCCGGAAGTTGAACTGACCCGGCGCGAGTTCGACCTACTGTATTACCTGCTGCTGTATCGTAACCGTGTGCTGACCCGATTTCAACTGGCCGAACACATCTGGGGACACCTGGCCGACGACGATTCGAACTCGAATTACATTGACGTACACCTGAAAAACCTGCGCAAAAAACTGATCGTTTTTGCCCCCACCGAGTGGCTGGAAACGGTACGGGGCATCGGTTACCGGGCCAACCTCCCTGCTGCCGAATGACCCTGTCTGTAAAACTAGCCCTCTATAACACCTGTTGGCGCCTTGTCCTGATCGGTGCTTTATGGCTGATTTTGCCGCTACTCATCCATACATTAAACGACCAATACACGGCAGATGGTTTACGGGCGCTGCAACAGCGTACGCTGGACCAGATAAATAAAACGGGTATCGAGTCGCTGAGAACCCCTGGGGAAGAAAGCCCCTCCCGGTCGCTGCTCGACGAATATATTCTTATCAGGCCGTATACCAGGCCTACCCAAAAACCGCTACGCCCGGCCGTTGACCGTCCACAAACCGGGAGTGAACGAACGGGCTACCGCGTGCTGAGCCGCCCGATTCAGGTAAATGGCCATCAATACCTACTGGAAGTTGGTAAACGTCTCCCGGCGGTTCAGGAACTCAGCCAGTCGTTCAGTCGGCTGGTTGTGGGTATTCTGGGGGGCATTTTGTTATTGATATTCCTGGTTGACCTTGGCTATATCCGTTTTCTGCTGCGGCCGCTACGATGGATCATCACCCGAAAACTGCGCGTTATTCAGGACCCCGAACAGTTTGATTTTTCGCCCCTCGCCACCTCGACACTCGAACTGAGCCAGCTCGACGGGCATATCAACGACCTGATGCGCCAGCTCAACGCCACCTTCACGCGCGAAAAAGCGTTTGCCTCCCAGGCCTCGCATGAACTGTTAACCCCGATTGCGGTAGTACGCAGTCGGCTCGACAATCTCATTGCCGACGAACAAACCCCGCCCCACGTGGCCGCCGGGCTGGTCGAATCCCAGCAAACCCTCGGTCGACTCAGCAAACTCGTGCAGAAACTGCTGCGCCTGGCCCGCATTGAAAACCACCAGTACCTTAAAAATGATACGGTGTCCATTCGGGCGGTACTACAGGAAGTACTGACCAATCTGGATGACCATATAGCCCTGAAGGATCTTGTCGTGACAATGGCCGTCGACGAGGATATACTACTGGCACCCGCCAACCAAATGCTGGTGTATACCCTGTTGCTGAATCTGGTTGGCAATGCGGTTCGCTACACCCCTCCCGGCGGTCAGGTGGTTATCGGCCGAGGGCCGGACCGGCTGCATCCCACCTTGCGCATTCGGGATACGGGCCCTGGCATGAAGCCGGAGCAGATCGCTACCCTCACGCAGCACGGACGCCTGAAGGAGGCAACAACGGAGGGCACCGGCTCCGAGCAGCACAATGGTATCGGACTTCGGCTGGTGCGCACGATTGCCGGATTTCATTCGATCATGATTGGGGTGGAAGCTATCCCCAACCAGGGGACGTGCATTATCCTGACGTTTATGGAAGGTCGATAATGGCTTCCTTCATGCTTCCTTCATGTTGGGGACACTACATTTGGCGCGGTAACACTAATACCGAACAACTATGAAAACAGAAAAAAAACTAGGCATTTGGATGGATCATTCAACGGCCAATCTAATGGAATTCACCAGCGATCCTATTGACATAAAACCCATTGAATCAGCTTTCAACCACGATCCAAAAGCCGATGCGTCTGGCGGAAGCGAAAACGAAATGCATAATAAGGAGCAGCACAACGAAGCAGGGTATTACAAAAAACTAGGCACCATTATCAAGGAGTATAACGAAGTGGTTCTTTTTGGCCCTACGAATGCAAAAGTGGAACTCTTCAACCTGTTAAAAGCTGATCATGCCTACGCCGGGATCAAGTTCGAGATCATGCCGTCGGATAAAATGACCGATAACCAGCAACATGCCTTCGTGCGGGCACACTTCTCCAGAAATCAACTGTAGGTTGCCGTTGATTGGAAACACCAACGCTTACATAGCGAACTACTCAACGATTAAGATGAACAAGGACTTACAGGGTAAAACCGCACTGGTAACCGGCCCGGCTTCAGGAATTGGAAAAGCGATTGCCCTGCTGTATGGGCAGCAGGGGCCAACGTGATGGTTTCGGATGTGGACCGGCCCCTGGGCGAGCAAGTGGCCGATCAGTTGATAGCCGGTGGATGGAGGCTATCTGGCCCGGTAATCAATCTATTACACAAACTACTCAACTACCATGATAAAGATTCTTATCCTTACCGACTTTTCCGAAGCCTCACGTCAGGCGTTTACGTTTGCCCGTTCTTTTTTTAAGGATACCGTGGTTGACTTTCACCTGCTAAGCGTCTTTCCGCCTGAAGACGATGGCTTTTACGGACTTAAACACAACAACAAATCCGCTGAGCAGGCCACCACCGACCAGCTGCAGGTTATCGTAGACCAATTACATCAGCAGGCAACCACCGACCGGCACACCTTCCGCGCATCGGCTCAGTCAGGGCATCCACTCGATGCTGTCGAACGGGCCGTTGCCACTGAGGATTATGACTATGTCGTTATTGGCCCTCAGACGAATGGCATCAATGAGCTATTTGGCAACAATGCCATTGCGCTGGTTCACCGGCTTAAAGCCAATATATTAATCGTTCCTGCCGACGACCTGACCGAAACTTCGGCATGTCGGTTCGTGTTGGCGATTGATTTTGCTAATCTGAAAAATGCCAGCTTGCTGGAGCCGCTCAAGGAACTGATGACCTTAAAAAATGCATCGCTTGAGTTGCTGACAATCGATACACCCGATAAAGATGTTATCCCACCTGAGCAGGAAGCGCATATCCGGCATTTTTTGGATCCTATCAGACCAACCATCGCTCGCTTATCGGCCGACAGTGCCAAAGAAGGAATCGATGCGTACCTGGTTGACCACCAGGTCGATTTATTGATAACGATACCCCGACGCACCGAACTGGCCAGTTTATCCGCAGGGCATAGCATCAGTACCAGCCGTTTGCAGGCCTATACACCGGCCGTACCCTTATTGACGTTGTATGACGATGGCAGCGACGATCTGCCCCATCTGCTGTTGGATGAGTTATCTAACAGTAACTATACCCGCTGATCCCGGACGATGCGCCAGACTAAACAGGCAACTCATCAAAAAGGCTCGATCTGCCAAATCGAGCCTTACTATCTGCACTATCTTACTTAGACGCCGAGCCCCACCCGAACGATTACCGATAATCGGGCAGAACAATACCGTCTTCCTGATCCGCGTGGGAAGATTTATCGGGACTAAACAGGCGCACCAATCTCTGAATCGGCTGACTGGCAAAGGTACCAGCTAACGTATTCAGTACGGACACGCCCAGCGCGGTCTTAGGATACACAAGCCAGGGGACGCCAGGCGGCAATTTCTGCACCTCCTCCACGTAGGGTCGCATGCGCTGCTCATAAGCTACGAAAGCCGCCTGATGATCCGGGTGACTGGCCAGCTCACCCGCCAGCAGGTAAGCCCCCACCATTGCCAGGGTCGTGCCTTTGCCCGTCAACGGGGTGGGACAATAGGCCGCATCACCAATCATCCCGACCCTTCCGTCAAACCAGCGGGGGGCTTTGACCTGCCCCACCTTGTCAAAATACACCTCAGACACTTCATCCAGGGCCTTGACGATCCGCTCGGTTTCCCAACCCGCCCCCGCCAGCTTCTCTTTGAGCACCCGTTTCTGTTCAGTCCCGGAAAGCTTTTCATACGCCTGCTCATCGGCTATAAACGCCACCGACGCCCGCATCATGCCCTGTTTATCGGGTCGTAGCATCACAATTCGGCGGTCAACGGCGGTGTACCAACGCCACCAGTCGTTATCAGTTTGCAGGCGGGGTATGGTCAGGTAAGCCGTATAAAGACCCAAGTACTCGAAGCGAGGCTCCTCGCCAAACACCAGTTGGCGGGTTCGCGAGCGGACCCCGTCGGCGGCAATCACCAATTGAAAGGCGTCTGTTTTTCCACTGGCGAAGGTAACGTTTACCAGGTCGGGCTGCTGCTCCAGGGATGTGATCGAATCCCCAAACCAGTAGGTTACATGCTGTTTGGTGCGCTCGTAGAGGATGCTCACCAAATCGCCCCGAATGATCTCCAGTTCCTGAGTACCACTGAAGGAGTTTTCTTTGGGGAATGCAGCCGCCACCTGCCCCTTTTGCCCAATGAACTGGAGGCCCAGTTCTCCCGTGTTGGCGGCCCGGATGGCATCTTCGATGCCCATTTTACGGGCTACCAGTTGGGCCGGGCCGTTGACGTCGATGTTCTGACCACCCAGCCGCAAGGCCGGAGCCCGCTCCACGATGGTCACGCTGAAGCCGTAGTGGGCCAGCCAGTAGGCCAGTGTGGGGCCCGCAATGCTAGCGCCCGAAATAAGTACTTTTTTGGATGTTTGTGTTAGCATGGGTTTACAATTAGTCTGCTCAGGAAGTACCCGAATGTCTTAATTACACCATTTTCAGTAAAAAACAGCCAGCCAGATCGTCTCTTCGTCTTCTTTCGTCCAGGCTACCCGGTGCTTCAGGTGAGCGGGTATGTTGATGTGCATCCCCGGCAGCAGTTCAACGGGTTGGTCGATGCCGTCGATCTGAAGCATGGCCGCTCCCTTCACCAGCAGCACCCATTCATGCTGTTCCTGATCGTACCAGAACCCTTCGGGGGAGGCATGCCCTTTCGAGACAATACGTTCCAGCTTAAATCCATTGCCCGTCAGGATTTCATCGAACATTTCCTCGGGTAATGAACTGGGAATGGAGGCAAACAAATTACCGATTTCCATAAAGTAGCAGAGGTTGTTAAGCCCGAATGGCTCTATGCGGGCGCGTAAACGCGATACCACACAGAGCCATTCGGGCTGTAAATGTACTGAATTCCTTATTCCTGTCCAGCTACCGGAGCCACGCTCGACGGGTTGCCGGACCCGGTGCTATACAGCTGATTGAACAGGAGTTTGAACGTGCCGTGCGATTGCGCCCGGAAGGTGATCTCAGGCCCAAAGGCGTACAGCTTACCGGCACCAACGGGTGCTTCGAAAGCCGCTACGCCACCCTGTAAATACGACTGTCCCCACGCCCAGCCACTACGGAGCGGCTTGCTGCTGTCGAACCAGGCCAGTGGTTTCACCAGCCCTTTGGCAATGGCATCGGGCGCAATTTTAAATACCGGGCTGGCATCGAAATACACATCGCTCTGGTTCGACATGCCCCAGGTAGCATGCTGAGTCGAATCCAGATTCACGCGCAACACACTACCGGGAATGTAGTATTTCTCTCCGGGCAGAGGCCGCTCGGTACCATTCGCCGTCATTTCCGTCAGGGCGTTTTTTACCGGTAAGCCCAGGTGATACGCCAGATTAGTGCTGCTGCCAATCGTTACCACTGTTCCGCCCGCTTCCAGGAAGGCTTTCAACTGAGGCACCGACTTGGTCGCCGTGATCTTACCCAACCACGGACGGAATTCGGCAGGGGTATTTTCCACTTTCGCTTCGGAACCCATCAGGCTGAAAATATCTTCTTCCTTACCGCCAACGGGCGGAATGGCGCGGGTAACGAAAACGATCACATCGTATTTCTTCTTTAAATCACCGGCGTCGATGTCATTCGGATAGACCACTTTCATCGGGAAATGGTACTGCTCCATCATCCAGCGAACCCAGCCCGACGGCATCGAGCCACCGTAAGTATCCCAAAGGGCAATACGCATAGGGGTCACTTTGGTCATCGACCCGGCCGGGCGCTTTGCCAGACCCGTTACCAGGATGCCAAGATCTTTCGCCGATTTGTCGAGCAGTGATTTGGCCTTTGCCGATGCGGGGACGTAAAAGGCACCAGCCTCAGCGGTGGATTTCTCGCCAACGCCGTTCGGAAGCCGATACACCTCAACGCCCGAAGCCAGCAGGTCATTGACCGCAATGAAGGAGTTGTTCGATTTGGCACTCAATACATAACCGGCACCCGATGCCCCCGCAATAGCCCCTTCCGGCGACTGTAGTTCGCCATACGGCAACTTCTTGAAAGGCCCATCGAACCCATCCAGAATGCGGTCGAATTTAACATTCATCAGGTAAGCCAATGTCCAGCCAGCCGCATCGTAGGGACGAACCGGCGGGCCACCCGGATACTGAAAATCGTTGGGGTGATCCTGTGGCTCAAACATATCCAGCAGGTGCGGCCGAAACGCCTGATCGGTTTTCACGACGTAGGAACCCGCCGGGTACTTTTTGCCCGCTACGGTAAAATCGGCCGTTGCCTCCTGAATCTGAATACCGGTGCGGACCAGGGCGTTGATGAACTTAACCGCCGTAGCGAAATCCGGCTGATTCTTAGGAATGATATACCCACGAGGATCGCGTAGAACGGGCGCTTTCATGATGGTATCATAATACTTCATGGGCATCCCCCCTCCTCTCGGAATCATACCGTACTGCGCCAGAGCCGCGCTGGACGGTGGAACCACCTTTTTGGGATCTTTATTGTAAGCCTCTTCAATGGCGTCGATCCGCTTCGGCGAGAGCGCCCAGTAATCGCTGCTGCCCCGCTCGATGGAGTTTTTACCCATGCGGTAGATATTGTACAACAACTGATCTGACTGACGGGCAGCATAGTCGAGTACGGAATAGTTCAACGATATTGAATAGTCGATTGACTGCTTGAAGTACCACTTTTGCGGAGTGACCGGGAAGGGCGTGTTTCCGTTTGGGATTAGGCGTTTGGGCACCAGGGGTACGTCTTCCGGCGTTGGGCCGCCGATGATTTCGGTGAGCAGGCCGATCATGTTATGGAAGTGCGTGGTGGTACGCAGCCCGCCGTTATACCAGGTCGAGAAAACGGAGCCGCCCAGGCGGGTGAAGCCCGGTTTGTTTTCCGAGTTCAGCCGGTTGATCATGGCGGCACCCAGCGCGTCGATACCCGTTACCATCATGGGATCGAACACGTAGTTGAACGGATCGCGGTACGGTGGACCCGCCAGTACCGAACCCGCCGGGCCGCGCTGGTGGTGGTTGTACATGATCTGCGGAATCCAGTCGACGAACAGCTGGCGGGCAATATTCTGGGTTTCCTTCATGTTTAGCATGAAGAAATCGCGGTTGTTGTCGTGCCCGATGTATTTCTGATACAAACGGGGAACGTTATCCAGCGAACGCTTTTCGGGGGTGGCTTCGCGCATGTACCAGTTCGTTACCAGCTCCTGCCCATCGGGATTGGCGTGGGTGAGCAGAATAACGTCCTTATCCAGAATACGCATTGTTTCGGGGTCTTTCCGGCTTACCAGCTGCCAGATCGTTTCGATGAGCTGGTGTGTGCCCACCGTTTCGGTGGCGTGGATACCGCCATCGATCCAGACAATCGCCTTGCCTTCATCGGCCAGCGCATGGGCCTGCTGGTCGGTGAGGTTCTCGGCCCGCGCCAGCTTCCGGGAGATTTCCTGATAGCGGTTCAACTTCTTGAGGTTCTCCGGCGACGACACGATCAGCATATACTGGTGGCGACCTTCTTCGGTCATCCCAATATCGACGAGCTTGGCGCGGTCCGATGCAGCGGCTACCTTTTTGAAATAAGCCTCAGTTTGCGTGTAGGTAGCGAGCTGATAATTATCGCCGATGTTGAAGCCAAAATGCTCTTTTGGCGACGGAATCGTTTGTGCCCTCGCTGTCGTCAGACTTAGCAACAGGGCAAGAAAGAGTGTGCTGGATAAAAAACGCATTAGGTTAGGGTATTAGTTATTAGTAGAGTAGTTAATTGGTGGAGTAGTGGAGTAGGTGAAAGTGAGTGGAATAGTAGACCAGTACTTGGCTACTCCACTCACTTTACCACTCCACCCACTCCACTACTTCCTGCGGAAGCGAACGCCAACGCGACAATCGCCGACTTCGCCACGGGCTTCGTCGCACACATTTTCCTGATAGCCGGCAATCTGACGCCCATCGGCCAGATTCAGAATGAACTTGAAAATGAAGTAATCATTCTGGGCAACAGTCGTCAGGGTCGTTTTAGTGAAGGCCGCCATTTGGGCCGCCGTTACGGTGAACGTTTTAGGGAACTGCGTTACCGTTTCGTACAATTTATCGTTCGTTCCTACGCGGCTCGGTAATGGAAACTGCGTAACGCTGGGATAAAGTCCACCCGGCTGCGACACCACGATTGGGTAGGCCGGGTTACCGGTAGCGGGTGCTTTCACAAAGCCCAGGTACACGTCAATTGACTTCACCTCCGCTTTTCCAAAACCTTCCCAGGTCAGCGTGTACTCAAACACCTGGCTCCCAGGATCGGCCGCGCCCAGGTCAAAAAAGGACGTGTTGGATGTAGCAATAGTGGGCAGGGCCGACTTGCCGGTATTGACGGCTACCAGCGGAACGGCGGTATACGCCCAGTTTTCCCAAACATACTCTTCTGTCTTACAGGAATCCAGGGCGACCAGCAGAAGGAGCGAAAAATAGAATATGATCTTTTTCATGGTTGCGTCGGTTTACTTGTCCCAGAAAACAGGGGTTGTTTGCTGAGCGGTTTGAAGCTGATCGGCTTTATCAGAAATAGTTGCGTTCGTCGACAGCTCTGTGATGGAATAGGTCAGCCGGAGCGGGAACACGTTCAGTGGCGCAATGGGAGCCGGTAATACCGGTAATCCAGTCCGCCGATAATCATTATACGCTTCCATGCCATTTCCGTAGAGGGCAATGTATTTCTGCGTCATGACCGCGCTCAGCTTTCCGGCCGCATCGGCGGCATCGTATTGAGCCGTCCGATTGGCCACAAAAGCCGTAAGGGTAGCCGCAGGCAAAACAGGTGCCGAATTCCCCGATGTGGTCGAAATCGTATTGACGCTGTTGAGATGAGCCGTAATGCCATCCTGAAACAACTGTTTCGGATCACCGGTCGTGCCCATCGTCAGGGCTGCTTCGGCCAGGATGAACTTCACCATGGCATTGGTAATGAACGGAAAAACACCCGCGCCCGAACCATCCAGGTTCGTGACAACCTTTGGTGCCGACGTTGCGCCCGAATTACTGACGAACACACTCGTGGCCGGAATATTATTGATCGGAGCGTTATCGTACAGACCACCCGCCGGATACACACCCACGGTTGCTTTCAGCGCATTGTCGTTGGGCGACGCCGTGGCATCGCCGGTATAGCGGCCAAAATACCCGTTGCCCGTTGGGGTAAAGCCTACCGTATAGTTGGAGGTCTGCCGGTAGAAGTAGTACCGAAGCCGGGGATCGTCGGTGCTGAACAGCCGCTCAATGAATCCCTGGCTCATGTAGTAGCTCTTGCCTGCCTGGTATTCGGCCCGGTGCCAGGGATGGCGGTTGGCCGGGGTTTCCGTCGTTCCGAATCGAAAGGCGAAATCCTGCGCATTGGTCGTAATGAGGGGCGCGTTGCTGCTTAGTAAAGCCGCTATTCCCGCCTTCGCCTTATCGGGTTGCACGAGCCGAATCTGATTGAACAGCTTTAGCTTCAATGAGTTACCCATGCGTATCCAGGCCGCTTTATCACCTCTGTAGATAATGTCGGCGGTGGTTGGCTGGATGGCGAAGTTCCCTTTGGCGGCATCGGCCAGACCTTCGTCGATCAGGACGAAAAGTTTGTCGTAAATAGTGGCACCACTCTCAAAAGCCGGGTCGGAAATGGTGTTCCCTTTCGCGGCATCCGTGTAGGGGATATCACCCCACATATCCACCATCAGACTGTAGATATACGCCTTTTGCAGTTTGGCAATGGCTACATAATCCCAGCGTTGCAGGCGGGTCCCCTCCCGAATGATAATTTCAAGATCATTCAGGGCTTGAGTATATAGCGCATTCCACGATTGCTGGTAATCGGTACCATCCTGAAAATTCCGGCTGGTGGTACTCGAATATAAGTGCTGCATCACAATGGATGTGCCCTGGTTTACATCCCGCAAACTACCCGCCATCGATACCTGAGTAGCGGGCAGGAGTAGCTCCAGAACCGGGGTGACCGGGTTGTTGGGATCGGCATTGATGTCAACGAATTTGTTGCACGACCAGCTGATAAACAACAGGCCCACCAAAGAAAGACGTCGTATGAAAACTATAAATCGCATAGTTTGTATTCGAATGGGATTGATGAATAAAATCAGAAGCTGAAGCGCAGATTGACACCCAGACGGCGGGTGGTGGGTATACCGATGAAATCGAAACCCTGCGAATTACCGGCACCCAGTGAGCTAACTTCGGGGTCGAAATTCAGGTACTTGGGAAAGTTGGGAGCCAGATACCACAGGTTGCGCCCGCTAACGGATAGAAACGCCCCGCCAAAAGGTGTTTTTGCCAGCCATTTCTTCGGAAACTGATACCCCAGCGACACCTCGCGAAGCCGGAAAACGGTAGCGTCGAAGATATTGGTTTCGCCCGCACCACCCGGACCAAAGCCGCCGGTGAAGTAGTAATCGGCAACGGCAATACCAATGTTGTTCGGTATCTTTTTGCCTTCACCATCCAGCAGGGGTTTCAGGGTGTTTACATCGCCCAGTACGCCGGGGCCAACCAGAATGGCCTCCCGCTCTTCGGTGTCTCGGGTAGCACCCCGGCTCAGCAGTTCGTAAGCCGTGAAGGAGTACATGTCGCCCCCTTTCTTCCAGTCGAACAACGCGCTCAGGGTAAGCCCTTTGTAGCTAAAGGTGTTGGTTACACCCAGAATAAAGTCCGGGTTCGGGTTACCGATAGCCGCTGTTTTACCACTCAGAATAGGCTTCCCCGTGTTGGGGTTGACCAGAATATTCCCTACTTCGTCACGCGCATAGGTCGAACCGCGAATCTGCCCATAGGGCTGACCGGCAATGTGTACACTACCCAGGTCCGAGAAACCGCCGTACGGAAGTTCTTTCAGGGCGCCTATGTCCAGTACAATGTTGCGGTTCATGGTAAAGGCCGACGAAATATCCCAGCTAAACCCGTTCTTGAGTTTTACGGGTGTGGCCGTCAGACCAATTTCGATACCTTCGTTAGATGAGCGCCCCAGGTTGATTACCCGCTGCGTATAACCCGAGGAGGGTGTAGCATTGACCGTAAAAATCTGCGACGTACTGATCTTGTTGTAGTACGTAATATCCAGGCCAATCCGGTTGTTGAAAAACTGTAACTCCGTACCCACCTCAAGCTCGGTAATGAACTCGGGCTTCAGCTCGGAGTTAGCCAGTAAATCTGATTCAGACAATGTGCTTTGGCCGCTGAACGGCGATGAAATAGACCCCGTGCCCGACCCCACGCCCAGAACGGGGTTGGCGATGTACACCGTTTGCGTCTGGTAAGGTGTGGCTTCGTTACCTACCCGTGTGTAACCCGCCCGAAGTTTACCAAACGAAAGCACGTTTTTGGGAATCTTCAACGCTTCAGTAAAAATCAGGGAAGCACTGGCCCCTCCGTATAAATAACTTCGGTTGCTGGCGGGCAACGTAGACGACACATCGTTACGGGCCACCAGATTCAAAAACGCGAAGTTTTTGTAGTCCAGCGATATATCCGTGAAGAATGCAAAGTACCGCTGCTTGAAGTTATTCCGGTTGTTAGGCAGCACGCGGGGAATGGTTACGCTGGTGTTGTTGAGCGAGTTGATGCCCCGGAAAATAATCCCGTCGCCAAACACAACCTGCCGCTCGGTAACGCGCTGGTTAACGTTGTTGCCCAGAATAACCTTCAGACCAATGTTTTCCGAAAGGGGTTTCGTAGCCGTTACGAGCAGGGTGTTGTCCAGTTCCTGCCGATAGATATTGTCGTTCGTGATGTTGCCGTTGGGGAAGTAGTCCCCGCCTTTTCCATTGACAACCACCCGCCGGTCGGTGTACGCGTTGAACCCAACGGTGTTCTGTACATTGAGCCACGGCAACGGATCAACACCGATTACGACGTTTCCGTAATACCGGTCAACCTTACTGGTAGTCGGGCTGTTCTTCACCGACCAGTAGGGGTTATCGGTCCCAACGCGGTCGTACACATTATTCCCATTCAACGGGTTGGTGTTTGGGTAACCCGTCAGATCGAAGCTGGTCGGCACGAACATCAAAATATCCATGATGGAACTACCGCTGCCATTGGCCGCCGTCACCTGCGGAGATACCTGTTCGGTATTGACGTAGTTCAGGGCACCGCTTACGTAGAATTTGTTGTCCAGTTGCGCGTTACCACCAATATTTACGCCGGTACGGGTGATCTGGTTCTCAGGTACTACCCCCTGATTGCCCGTTCGGGAAAGGCCCACCGTAAAATTTCCCTTTGAACCACCCGTCGATACCGAGAGGGCGTTTTCGAAGACGTTACCGGTCCGAAAGAAGTTTTTGGCGTTACCCTGCGAATACGACTGATAAGGCACCTGAATGGGCGTTGTGCCATCGGCCTGATAAAACTGCGGAAATACCGTTGATGGGTAGCGATTATTCGTCGTGAGCGGGTGCGGAATGGTCGCCCGGGTGGGAATCAGGCTGGTGTAGCCCGCGTAAGGAGGCCCCCACGAGCCGAATACGCCACTCCGGTAGTCGAAGTTCGTGCCCTGTCCGTACTTGGTTTGATAATCCGGCAAACCGGCTACCGTTTCTGTCGAGTAACCTGTGCTGTACGTAATTTCAAGCCCTTTGCGGCTGGTGCTTTTACCGGCTTTTGTCGTTACGATAATAGCTCCGTTAGCGGCTCTGGAACCGTAAAGAGCAGCCGCAGCCGCTCCTTTCAACACCGTCATAGTCAGGATATTGTTCGGATCCAGGTCAAAGGCCCGGTTGGTAACGGTAGACCCACCCACCGTACCATCTGTACCACCAAAACTGGAATTATCGAAGGGAACCCCATCGACTACGAACAACGGCTGGTTGTTATTACCCAGCGAGGAGTTTCCCCGAATAGTGATATTTGTAGCACCACCGGCGGCACCACCCGACCCCTGTACGTTAACACCTGCCACTTTACCAGTAAGTGCCCGGAGCGGGTCCGGCTCCGATCGCTGGGCCAGTTTGTTGGCATCCAGCGTTGATACCGAATAACCAAGGGCGTTTTTATCCCGTTTGATACCCGCTGCCGTAACAACCACCTCGCTGAGCTGCTTGGTATCGGCAATGAGTGCCACATCGATAACCTGCTGATTACCAACAGCAACCTCCTGAAGCTGAAACCCGACCGAAGAAAACACCAGCGTCGCTGATTTATCAGGAATCGTTAGCTGATACGTTCCCTGCGCGTCGGTTACTGTACCCGCAGTACCACCTTTCACCGTCACGGTTGTGCCCGGTAGGGATTCTTTCCCATTCGCATCGCTTACCTTACCACGCACTACGCGTTGCTGGGCAAAAGAAAGGAAAGGGAGTAAGAAGAGAAGTGCAAATAATCGTTCTTTCATGCAATTAGTGATAGGGAGTTTGTAGAAGGGAAACCACAGTATACATTAAAAGACAATTATAAATTATTATATTTTACCAAATAGCACACATATAGAATAAAATTTTTTATAATAAATATAATTAAACATAATATTCGCTGAATTATAGTTTAGTAAATAAATTACACTTCATATGGAAACCGAATTGAACACCCAGGGGTCGGGATATCGATCAACGGGAGCAGTTTTACCGGCAAGGGGTAATCATTGGATTTATCCAGACTTGACAACCCCGGGCAGGGTATCATGAGCGTATAAGTGTACGCTTTATGAGTAGTGAAATAATTTTAACTAAGTTGCGGTATTTTATAAATATTTATAGATTCTATTTATTCATTCTTATATTGCTCCTTCTAATCAATTTTTAGAAATTAGGTTGGTAGTATTCTTCACCGGCACTTCGAGTTTCGAAAGCCGGTGATTTTTTTATAGCCTTACCCTATACGTATCTGTACCGATGGGATGGAATCTGAATGGATTAGAACCGATCCGTCTCCAGCGAGGAAAAGAGCAGGTGGTGCAGAAATCGCAGTAGACGCTCATTACTTTCAGACGTGGGCGTTTCATTGGGCTGCGAGCCAAAATCAGTTAACGATGGCAAATTCTGCATAAAAAATGCCTGATAATGTGCTGTTTCAATGATTGAACTGGCACGCGAACGGGCAAACGGATAATCAGGACGATACTCCAGAATAATACCGGCAATGCGGCTGCACAGGTCTTTGTACGGTTTAAAGAGCTGCTGGCGATTGTCTTCCGTAATATGTCGTGTCAGGTATGCTTTGCTGGCTTCACGAATAACGATACCGTGCAGCGCAACGATGTCCAGCTCGTCAGTAATGGTTTGTGAACCAAATGAACTGACATCTTTGAGTAACAGCAACTTCAGAACACGCTCCAGCTTTTCCCTGGGATCGGATATATTATTGGTCTGAAAAACAAGCTGGTATTCCAGCCATTGCCAATACCAGGCAACAACGTAGACCAGCAACCGATGCTTGTTTTCAAAATAACGATAGATACTGGCTTCTTTTGTGCTAATGCGATCAGCCAGCTTGCGAAATGTCATTTCTTCAAAGCCAATATCTGCCATCAAAAGGATACCTTGCCGAACAATTCGGCGACCCAACTCTGAGCTTTCCGGATCACGTAGAAATAACTTCTCGTTCATCCGCACCAGTACAGTGTATTCCATTTATCGAACGTAAGCACCGTCGACATAAAAAACGGTAGGCAAAGAAACGAACTTTCACACATAAAAGTTATGTTTGCAAGACTGATAGTATTACTATCAAGAGATTAAACAATTTTAATATGGCTTTAAGCACTTATTCTCAGGCCCAGCCTTCACCCCTACAACGGCTATTTAGACTATTGGGCACGGAGAAAAAAGATATTGGCTACATTTATCTGTATGCCCTTGTAACCGGTGTGATCAGTTTGTCTTTGCCACTTGGTATTCAGGCAGTTTTCAACCTGGTTTCCGGTGGACTTGTCTTTAGTTCGGTATACGTGCTAATCGGCCTGGTAGTCGTGGGGGTTCTGATTACGGGCCTATTGCTGGTTGGTCAAATGACGCTGGTCGAAGTGCTGCAACAACGCATTTTTGCCAAAGCCGCCTTTGAATTTACTTACCGACTGCCCCGCATCGACCCTAAAGCTCTGTCGGCTTATTACGCTCCTGAACTGATGAACCGCTTCTTCGATGTACTCACCATCCAGAAAGGCCTTCCTAAATTGCTCATCGACCTGACGGCCGCTGCGGTACAGATTCTGTTTGGCATTATCCTGCTCTCGTTTTACCACCCCGTCTTTCTCGCTTTCGGTTTGTTTACGCTGGTGACCATTGTCAGCATCAGCTGGATTTATGGACCGCCCGGCTTACGCACCAGCCTCAACGAATCGAAGTATAAATATAAGGTGGTGGCCTGGCTCGAAGACCTGGCCCGTGACCTGCCCCTGATACGCCATCAGGAAGATACGATGGAACCGATTGACCGTATGGACGACCTGGTAGCCAATTACGTAGCTTATCGGTCGGCGCATTTCAAGGTGCTGAAACGATTTTTCTACAGTGCCGTCGCCTTCAAGACCGTCGTGACAGGGGGACTGCTTATTCTGGGGACAACCCTGGTGGTGAGCCGCGAAATGTCGCTGGGTCAGTTTGTAGCCGCAGAACTCGTCATCGTCCTGATTACCAGCTCTGTCGAGAAATTAATTTCGGGCATTGATACCGTATTCGATATGCTGACCGCCGTTGAGAAAATTGCAACCGTTACCGATTTACCTTTAGAAACAGATACAGAAACCCATGCTTAACATATCCAATCAGCGGGTTGACGAACAGCTGTTTAATCACTACCCGCTCAAAACCCTGCATACCCTGCCCCAGCCCGATGCCGGTCGACGGCTCGGTCGCTGGATGATCATCATTTTGTTCGTCAGTCTGGCGGTGCTGTTTTTACCCTGGCAACAGAACATTAACGGAGAGGGCAGTGTAACCGCACTCACCCCGCAGGACCGGCCTCAAACGGTGCAAAATGCCATCGCCGGCCGAATTGAGCGCTGGAAGATTCAGGAAGGGCAGGCCGTCCGGAAAGGGGATACGTTGCTGGTTATTTCCGAAATAAAAGACGAGTACTTTGACCCCAATCTGCCCCAGCGACTGGATGAACAGCTGGACGCCAAGCAAGGCAGCCTGACGGCGACAGGCGCTAAAATCTCGGCTCTGGATGGGCAACTGGCGGCTCTGCAAACGGGTTTACAGGTGAAACTGGCTTCGGCCCGCAACAAAGTGCGGCAGAGTCAATTTAAAGTCATTAGCGACAGTACCGACCTGATTGCCGTTCAGAAGAATTACCAGATTGCCCTCGACCGGCTCGATCGCTTCGAGAAAGGGTACAAAAATGGTCTCTTTTCACTGACCGATCTGGAAACCCGGCGGCTAAAGGTGCAGGAAGATTATGCCAAAGTGATTGCCCAGGAAAATAAACTGAATGTGTCCCGGCAGGAACTCATTAACTCCCGGCTCGATCTGAATACGATCCAGGCCGATTATCAGGAGAAAATAGCCAAAACAATGTCGGATCGCAGTTCAGCGGTCTCCTACCAGGCCGAAGCGGAAGGTGAGATATCCAAGCTACAGAATAAGATCAGCAGTGTCGACGTTCGGCGCGGTCTCTATGTCGTTCGTGCCCCGCAGGATGGTTTTGTGGTACGTTCCCTCAAAGCGGGTATCGGAGAGATGATCAAGGAAGGTGAGTCGATCGCCACGTTACAACCCGCCAAACCACTGGTAGCCATTGAGTTGTATGTTCGACCAATGGATGTACCGCTGATTCAGCGGGGCCGCACGGTACGGCTCCAGTTCGATGGCTGGCCTGCCATTCAGTTTTCGGGCTGGCCTTCAGTAGCTGTTGGTACGTTTGGGGGTGAAGTAGCCGTTATTGATGCGGTCAATAGTGTAAATGGCAAGTATCGGCTTTTAGTGAAACCCAAAGTCGAGAAAGGAGACCAGCCCTGGCCACAACAACTCCGGGTGGGCTCGGGCGTTTATGGCTGGGTAATGCTCGACGACGTACCGATCTGGTATGAATTATGGCGGCAGTTGAACGGTTTCCCGCCCAGTTTGAAAGAGGAGCCCAAAGAAGAGAGCAAAAAATGAAGACGATTATATTCGGTTTAAGTCTGTTGATCAGTAGTCAGTTGATTTCGATCGCTAAAGCACAGCCAGCGGGCACATCCTCCTCTGACACAACCTTGTTTACAGCTGCCGATTTTTACCGGGTCGTTTTTAGCCATCACCCAATTGTTCGACAGGCAGCCTTGCTGAACAGCGAAGCCCAGCAGGAAATCATGCAGGCCCGAGGAGCATTTGACCCCAAACTCTTTTCAGTCTATGACCGAAAAGAGTTTGGTCAGGATTTATATTACGATAAATGGCAGTCGGGACTGACGGTGCCGGTACTACCCGCTGGTATAGACCTCAAGCTGACCTACGATCGAAATATGGGGCAGTACATTAACCCCGAAGAGCGGGTACCGTCATCGGGACTGGCGGCCGTAGGGGTACGCGTTCCCATTGGTCAGGGACTGATCATCGACGCCCGACGCACTGCCCTGCGGCAGGCCAGACTGGCCGTTAATCTGGCCGACGCCGAACGTCTTAAACTCATTAACAAAACCCTGTTCGATGCGGCAAAGACCTATTGGGAATGGTACATGGCGTATCAGCAATACCGGCTGATCCAGAACGGGTATCAGGTAGCCGATACCCGCTTTAGGGCTATACAACAGCGGTCGTTGCTGGGCGATGCAGCTGCTATTGACACCACCGAAGCACTTATTACGGCTCAGGACCGGCTGGTGCAGTTCCAGCAGGCGGAAGTCAATCTTCAAAATGCCCGATTGCGGCTGAGCGTCTTTTTATGGAACAGTGCTGATGGCGGCACGCCCCAGCCGGTTGATCTACTGCCCAACGTGGCTCCCCAGCCGATACCCAACGACCGGCTCGATGAAGCCACATTACAGGCGTTGCTGGGCAAAGCCGCCGACCAGCACCCGGAGTTACTGAAATTAACGGTAAAAGGGCAGCAGTTGGCGCTGGACGAGCGGTTTCAGCGGTCGTTACTGCAACCACAGCTGGTGTTAAACGCTAATTTGCTGAGCCGGACGCCCGCAGCCGGTGTAGGTTACGACTGGGCGAGCTATTACGCCTTTCGGGCTGATAACCATAAGATTGGCGTGGACTTGACCTTTCCTCTTTTTCTACGAAAAGAGCGGGGCAAGCTTCGGCAAATTCAGATCAAAAACCAGCAGGTTACCCTGGAACGGCAACAAACAGGCCGAGCCATTAGCAATGATGTTCAGGCAGCCTGGAATGAACTCAAGGCACTGGAGCGCCAGATCGATGTACAGCAGCAGACCGTCAGGAACCAGCGGATTTTACTCAGTGCAGAACAACAGAAATTCGAGATTGGTGAGAGTTCATTGTTTCTGGTCAATAGCCGGGAATCGAAGCTGATCGACCTGGAAATCAAGCTTGAAGAGTTACGAATGAAACAGCAGAAAGCGGTAGCCGCTCTCTGGTATGCCGCCGGAACAAACCCCGAAGCGCAGTGAGTGGTTATTTGGTTATTGGTTAACCATTACAGCAATAACTACTAACCAATAACTACCTAGGCCCCATTCGAATAGCCCCATCCAACCGGATTACTTCACCGTTGAGCATGGGGTTTTCAATAATACTTTTCGCCAGCATTGCGTACTCGCCCGGCCGACCGAGCCGTGACGGAAACGGCACCTGATGACCCAGCGACAGCCGGGCTTCTTCGGGTAAGCTGGCCAGCAACGGCGTCTCGAATAACCCCGGTGCAATGGTCATGACCCGGATGCCGGAGCGCGACAGGTCGCGGGCAATGGGCAGGGTCATGCCAACAATCCCTCCTTTTGAAGCAGAATAAGCCGCCTGCCCGATTTGACCGTCGTAGGCCGCTACAGACGCCGTATTGATAATGACGCCCCGCTCGCCTTCTGCGTTGGGTTCGGTCGTCTCCATAGCTAAAGCCGCCAGCCGAATTACGTTGAACGTACCGATCAGGTTGATGGAAATGACTTTCTGGAAGGCAGACAGCGAATGAGCACCGTACACACCGTCAACTTTACCTACCGTTTTACGAGCTTCGGCCACACCGGCGCAGTTGACATTGATATGCAGCCCACCAAAGGTTTCGATGGCCAGATTAATGGCAGATTGCACATCCGTTTCGTCGGTCACATTAGTTTTATGGAACCGGGTGGCTTTGCCCAATTCCTCCGCCAGCGCCTGCCCGCGAGCCTCGTTCAAATCCAGAATAACCACATTGGCGCCATTGGCAGCCAGCAATCGGGCGGTGGCCTCGCCCAGCCCCGAAGCTCCTCCGGTTACGATGGCGGTTGAGTTTGTGAGTTGCATGACGTTTACTTATAAGATGGCCATTAGTTCTTTCCAGTGACGAATATCGTAAGTAGGCGGATCGTTGACCTGCTGCCCTTGGGGGTTGTAAAAAACAGTGTCTAAACCAACGCCTTTTGCCCCTAAAATATCAGCTTCGTAGTTATCTCCAATCATCAGGCTCTCAGATGCGTTGGTACCGCTAATTTCCATAGCGTATTGAAACACCAGCGGATTCGGCTTTTTTGCATTCGCGTTCTCACTCGTGATCACATGCGTGAAATAATGCGCGATCTCGGCACTATCCATCTTTACCGCCTGGATTTCGGCAAATCCATTGGTAATGATGTGCATCGTATACCGTCCATTGAGGTAATCCAGTAACTCTTTCGCCGACTCCAGCAAATGCGGTTTGCGAGGCAACAACTTCAGGTACTCTACATTTAAATCGGCATGAACAGCCGACTCATCGACGCCCATCGCCCGAAATACCAACGGGAACCGGTGTTTGCGAATGTAGGTGTGCTCAATGAGATTCTTGTCGAAGTCGGACCACAACTGCCGGTTTATCGCAATAAAATGTCGACTAAACTCGGCTGCGGATTCAATGCCCAGGTTGGCAAGTTGAAACGTGTCATATAGTTCAACGATGCACTCGGCCGAATTACGATCGAAGTCCCAAAGTGTATGATCCAGGTCAAAAAAAAGGTGCTTGTACATAAGAAACAGGCTGGCGCAGGTTGTTGCCTGCGCCAGTTGTGTAGTTACTAAAAATCCAGCTTGAGCCGCTCTACGGGTTGATCGTTGACCAAATGGCTATCAACAATTTCAGCAACGTCAGAAAGTTGAACGTTACCGTAATACGTGCCTTCAGGATAAACAACCAGCGTTGGGCCGAACGCGCAGGCATCCAGACAACCTGTGCGCTGGGCGCGCATTTCTTTTAACAGACCACGCTCCGCGAGAGCCGCTTTGAAGGCGTCGACCAGTTCATTGCCGTGTGCTTCACCGCATGACTTCTTGGGGGCGGCTTTTTGATTGTTGCAGATGAAAACGTGCTTCTTGTATTTCATAAACTTAGTTAAATCGATACCCAAAGGTAACAAGAACCAACACAACGGCCATTCCTTTCGATACCTTCCCTATTCAGGACACTATCTACCGAATAAAAAATTTATAAAACTAAATAATTGACATACTGTTAACGATTAGCCTTATATCACTGAGGGTACGGTACTTGACGGGTTGCCCGTCAAGTACCCCTATCACCAAACGCTCACTATTTATACCTGCCTATGGCTCGCGAAATACCACTACTTAAGGAGCCCCAATTAGCAGGCAGGTATGATGACACCCCGCTCGATTTCTCTGACCTGTATGATCGATATGCCGCTATTTTACTTGGCGTCATTACCCGGATTGTGTCAGATAAGGAGTTGGCCATCGAACTACTGGCAACAACGTTTACTAGAGTCCGTTTAGAAATAAATACCTACCGCTCCGAAAAACAACCCTTTTTCACCTGGTTGCTGGCCATAGCACGGTGTACAGCACTGGATGCGCTTAGCGAGCAAAAACAGGCGCCAACGCGGGTCGTTCAGCTGACACCGACCGGCCAAGTTGTCCCGCTTCCGACAAGCTTGCCTAAAGCATCCGTCGCCTTACCAACAGACTCCACGAATCCGAAACTTACCCAACTACTGCATTCGGTTCTCTTCAAAAATTGCACACCCGAAGAAGCCGCCCGAACGCTCAACCTGCCCGTCGAAACAGCCCGGCAACTGTTGCGACAGGCTATGCAGCAACTACGGACCACCCGACAAGCCCGGTAGAAAAAACGGTAAAGGGTGGCCTGTAAGGCCACCCTTTACCGTTTTAATATACTCTCTTACAGCAATTTATCAAGACGACTTACGCTTTCTTAGCCGATGTCCTGCCCGACGCTATTGTCTTCTTTTTGGGAGTCGGTGCGCTGCTTGTGGGGTTTTTCTGCGTCATAGTAACAGGATCCCAATGCACTACTTTTTGCTCAAAGAAACTTTCGTTACAGGCCAGTACCGGAGCGGCAGCGCGGAAACCAAATACGGGATCTTCGACCGTGCCCTGACTGCCTTTACGAACGTTCTCGAAAAAGTCGCCGAAGTGTTTGGCGTGGGCATCGTCGTTTTTAGGCGCTTCGAACCGAATCTCTTTCACCGGGTCCGCCTTGCGTGTATCGGGCGGGTAAATGGCGTCGTACCGCTTCACGAACTCCTGCTGAACGGGTTCCGTAAACGTAAAGAAACTGTCGTAACCGCCGTAGCCGGGAGCCGTTGGCAGTTTCTTTTTGGTCATAATCAGGTTGTTCTCCGAAAATTCGATCTGTCCTTCATTGCCGATGATGCGGGTTACATCGTTGATCTTTCCGGCATTGGCAAAGTTGACCCGCAGCACCATCTGAAACGCTTCGTGCTGGTCCGTTTTAGGGTAGTCCATAATGCACGCCATGATATCGGGAACGTCGCGGCCATCTTTCCAGTAGGCCAGATTGCCCGACGAATAGATGCGCGTTGGTCCCATCGTGTTGGTTACGAAGTGAACGCCTGTTATCAGGTGGATAAATAAATCGCCTGCGACACCCGTACCGTAATCTTTGTAGTTTCTCCAGCGGAAGAACCGTTTTTCGTCGAAAGGCCGTTTGGGTGCATCGCCCAGAAACCGGTCCCAGTCCAGCGTTTGCGTCGACGCATCGGGTGGAATCGAGTACTGCCAGGCACCAATGGCATTAAATCGGTCGTTGTTGGATTCGATGTAGTTGATCTGCCCGATTTCGCCCGCTTCCACCAGCCGCTTGGCCTCTTTGAAAGACGCGCTGCTGATTCGCTGACTACCTACCTGCATCGTCTTACCAGACTTTTTCCAGGCATCAATTACGGCTTTGCCTTCATTAAGGTGCTGCACCATCGGCTTCTCACAGTAGACGTGCTTACCGGCTTTGAGCGCTGCAATGGTGATGTGATCGTGCCAGTGGTCCGGCGTCACGACAAGCACGGCGTCAATATCCGATCGGGCCAGTATTTCGCGGTGGTCGCGGGTGGCAAACAGTTCCTTGTCCTTTCCGTAGGCCGTTTTGGCGTGCTGCAGCCGACCATCGTATAAATCGGCAACCGCCACGAGTTCGACATCCGGGTTGCGTAAAGCAGCCTGCGTGTCGTAATTGCCCTGAATTCCCATGCCAATGGTGGCAAAGCGGATCTTGTCGTTCGGGCTGATTTTCATCAGATTCGGGATGTAGGCCGGGGCACCAAACGGTTTGGCCACAGCCTCCGTAGCGATTACTGCCGAAGCGGCCGACAAGCTTTTTATAAATGTTCGTCTGTTGGACTGCATAGGAAATGCCTGGTTTCAAGTATACCGGATAAAGGGAATTTACTGCATAATTTACCCGGCCAGCCGGGTTTATGCTACCTCAATACGGTTTCTTCGCTCTTTTGCCTGGGCTTTTATTGGGCTTATCGTCCATTCCCTAAAATAGCCAGGGTTCGGGAATCGGGCGCACCGGCATAGTATTTGGCCAGAACAGCCTGAAATACCGGGTCTGTTGGAGTCAATGCACCGAAGAGCGTCATACTGGAGCTTAATTTCACATCGTCCGGACTGCCCAGAAGCTGATGGGCAGTTTTTCCTTCAATGGCCAGCAACGCCTGCGAAATCTCCCGCAGCCGACTCCCTAAAACAGGGTGAGACAGGTAGCGTTGAGCCTCGTCCAGATCCCGAATCGAGTAAAACTTCGCGGTTTCACTAAAACCCAGGCCCGCAATCTGGGGGAAGATGTACCACATCCAATGGCTTTGCTTTCGCCCGTTCTTTATCTCCGTCAGCGCTCGGGCATAGTCGTTCTCCTGGGCGTCTAGAAATCGCGTGAGGCTCGATTCCGGTGTCATACTAAGTCAATTTAATGCCTGGTTAAATTCAACAAAAAAGCCCCGGTAGAAGATGACTACCGGGGCAAAAGTTACATAACAGTTTATAAACGCAGCATAAGCTTCTTTATTGTGCAGTATGAAATGAGAAGTGCTCTATTTTTCACTTTATTCTTCTGTTGTGTAATGAAGGTTTATCCCATTGACGCCCCAACAGCTGCATTAGGTTTGTAGTGGAGCTAACTAGTTTGGTCTATGGTTTAGCTCATCACTGGCTTTCCAATATTTGGAATCAGTCGATCAACAGTCCTACAATCCTGAATCAATGCAAAGTGAGTTACTGGTATTGTTTCAGAAAGAATAGATAGTTTTACCTGCCTCAATGTACTGGCATACCCCAGCCTTACCGTATTACATATGCACAAAACCAACTGACTTTCAGTTAGTTAATAAATAGTAAAAATACCCCACGGTATACGTACAATTACTTAAGCATTTGAAAATAAGCATTGGTGAACAAATCGACCGGCGAAATCAATATTGGACAAATAACTTAAAAATAAGGTTTCGGGATGCTATTTGTGAATTTTTTGGCTGTTTTTGACGGTCCGACTGCCCACTTTACCTCTACGCAAGTCAGGTTAGTTGCCTAAAACACCTGTTTTTAGATGGTTTTAGTCCATATTTTGGCCATATTTTCCATAAAATGGAACATTATTCCTCGTAAATAGTCGTCAGGAAAACTTACCAACTCAACTATTGCCGTTAACAAAGAAAATTATACTACTGATTATCAGTTAATTGACCCAATAAACTTATTTTTTAATTAATTTTGGCCTGCGTAGATTGCAATTTTGGCCCGTTGAGAAAAAACTGGTCTCATTCTTGCTAAATACTAGTTAACATATTAGATCATATTATGGTGAAAGAGTTCCTCTACTTAGAAGAACTCTTTTTTGTTTTACAACGAATCTACCCAACACATTAATCCATTAACTTACATTTCCTGGTAGCTGTTTAAAAGTTACAGGAAGTGTCCAGGCATTAAAACGGCCACTTCAGGAGGAAAGGCCCTGATACTACCAGTTAACTTTTTCATAGTCCCTTCCCAATAACCGCTTCGAAGCCCTAAATTCGCTCTTTTAAGATCGGGTTTACTGTACTGGCCGGACGGTACCGGCATCGATTGTACAGGAGTTGTTCGTTAAACGTCAGATGACAGATTACATACGCGACTTAGCGGTAAAGCTTTGGGATTACCACCACACCAATCATCAACTGGAGAAGGCAGATGCTATTCTCGTGCTTTGTAGCCACGACACACGAGTTGCCGAACGGGGAGCAGAGTTGTTTCTGGAAGGCTGGGCACCACTTTTGATTTTTTCGGGCGGGTTGGGCGTCATTACCCGGTTTATCTGGACAGAGCCGGAAGCCGATTTGTTTGCCCGGATTGCCCGAGACATGGGCGTCCCGGCCGACCGCATACTGATCGAGAATCGGTCTGCCAATACCGGCGAAAACGTATCCTTCACAAGGCAACTCCTGGCCGAGCGCAACCTCGCCCCCGAGACATTTATTGTTGTACAAAAGCCCTACATGGAACGACGGAGTTTTGCAACGTTTAGACAAGTGTGGCCCGAAAAACAACTAATCGTTACCTCTCCACAGGATTCGTTCGACACTTATTTAAGTCATTACTCAAATCCGGAATTAACGCCCGATGATATAGTAAGCATTATGGTTGGTGATTTGCAGCGGATCAAAATCTACCCGGACAAAGGCTTCCAGATTCCACAGGAGATACCGGCGGATGTTTGGGCGGCTTACGAAGCGCTGGTCAACGCTGGGTACAACCAACATCTGGCTTCCTGATAATCCGGCGAAAATTACCGGGGCAACAGCTGGACAACAACTCGCCTACCAATTGTTGCTACCGGGGTCGAATGATCTCCTGATGCGTTTATGTCAGGCCCTTCCCAGTTGACAACGATCCGGCCTTTGTCTACACCGCGCTGTTTCAGGTAATCGGCCACCCCTTTGGCCCGATACTCAGCCAAAACCAGGTTTAATTCACGCTTTCCCACATTATCGGTGTAACCGGTCACGGTGGCTACCAACGTCGGTTGTCGCACGAGTAGCTGAGCCAGGGAGTCCAAAGTTGTTTTTACACCGGGCCGTAGAGCAGGACTGCTTTGATCGAAATACAGAATGGTAACACTCAGCGGAAGCATAGCCCCGGTTTGGGACGGTAGTTGAGCCTGTGTATCGGCACATGGGGAAGTCATCAAAAACAACAGACAACCGGCCAGTCTAAGGGTAAATTTAGACCGGACGGCTAGTAGCAGCGCCTTCATGAATCTACTTAACCAGTGGCATTTTTGCAAAAAGAGCATACCAATCAATACGTTGTGCTAGTGCCGGTTGGAGTTTATAAATCGATAACCTTCGTTTATTGGATGGCACGATTTCACCGTGGTCAGTCGCGATTTCGTTACTTTATTTCAGTTATCCGCAGGGCCATGTACGGCTTAAGCGGAAGCTTCACTTTTTTGAGTTCTTTATCAAAAAGTCGGTAGTCGTTTTCGCTGGCTGTTTCAAAAAGTTGTGGGTGCGTCTGGATAGTCATATCCCAGGTATCGATTAGTTCGACTTTAAACCGGACACCTGCCGTTAATTTCTTGTAAACATCATTTTTGGCAGGGAGGTTAAACAGCCAGTTCTCCATCATATGTTTTCCAAAATAAACCAAATAGTACCCATCTCCGGCGGTAGCGGTTACATTATCCCGGCTAACATCCGACAGGCGGAGTGGAGTTGGGAATGCTTCGAGAATAGTTCTGAGGAAGGCGATTCGTTTCCAGCTTGTGCCTTTAAATTCCCCGCCTTTTGCCCAGAAAATCGTGTCGGATGGGTTAACCATGTAACATTCCCCATGAGTAACATAGGTCCCGCCCAGGACCCCATTCCAGACCAGATAGGTCATTTCTTCGGGGCTGTACCGGCCCCAGCGGGACTTAAGATTCCCTTCATAGCCTACCTCATCAGAAATAATCGGTTTGTGGTAAATATGCCGGAGCATAGCGGCTGCATTTGGGGATTGAACCGGTGTTTCATCCTGAATACTCACATGCGTAAACGCCGGATTTCGGTAATCATAGTAGGTGGCCGTAGCGCCATGTATAGAACAAAGGTGCCCGTAAGGGTCATTCCGGGCAATGGTTTTTGCCAGCAGGTCCCAATCTTCTACGGTTTTACTTTTTACGTAATCCCACTCATTCGCAACGGACCACCAAACATTTTTGTACGAGGCCAATCGGGCAATCAGGTAGTTGAGGTACCGTATGTTCACCTCATTCGGCATGGCATCGAACCCCCAGCGTCCTTTATCGTAGGGATGAAAAAGAATCAAATCGGCTTCGATCCCCAATTTGTCCAGGTCATCGACCCGTTTCTCCAGATGCTGAAAAAAAGCCGGGTTAAACGTGTCGAAATCCCAAACGACCTGGTCTTTTCCGGCAGCATCTTTTTTCAATTCCCTGACGGTAAACGGAAATAGCTCCGGTTCTTCTTTTACCAGCTCGTAATTTTTGGGGAATACGCACATGCGCAGTTTGTTGAAGCCAGATTTTTTTAATGTGCTGAGGGTAATTTCCTGCGTCCCCTTTCCCATGTGAGTCCAGGCATACGCCGTTGTGCCAAATGGGTAATAGGCTTTCCCGTTAGCATAACTGAAATTATAGGTGTCGCTGACGCGAACAATTCCGAAATTACCTTTCGTGGCTTTGACGCACGTAAAAGTACCTTTCCGATTGTTCAGCCCGGCGATGCTGCTAGTGGTTCGGTAGGTCCATTTACCAGTTTTCTGGGGCATGAACCGAATTTTAAACGTATCGTTTCCATCATAGAAGCCCGAAACAGCATAGGTAGTATCGCCGGTCGAAAACTCAGCGGTTAGGGTTACCCTGGTAAACGCATTTTTAGGCGATTTCTCCCTAAGAATTAACTCAAAGCGGCCCCATTGCTCAACTTCCTGAGCATATAATGGTCCCCCCAAAAAAAGGCTGAAGAGTATCAGGAACAGTCTGTAGTACATACGTAGTCGCTATCAGAAAAAAGGGAAAGAGTAGTTTACCTGCAAAAAACCAAAAAAGTACCAGCTAAACCGCTTCTACACTAAAATTACCTTGACTTCCGGCCATATGAAGCATTGCTTTCAGCTGCACGATAGGCTGTGGGTTTCTGCCGGGAGCAGAATGCGCGAACGCTCCTGTAACGGAGGAGGTGGAGCAAGTAGAAACAGCGTGATCGTTCTTCGTGTAGTACCAAACGTCCTTACCCCGTTCATGAAGCGTCATCAAGTCACCATTATTGATATTGCCCGTCAGCTAAACCTATCGAAGTCAACCGTTTCGCGGGCACTGACCGGCCATGCATCGGTAAAAGAAGAGACCAGGCAGGCGGTACTAACCCTCGCCAGAGCGTTAGATTATCAGCGCAACATGCTGGCCATCAACCTATCATCGAGCCAGAGCAAAACGATTGGCATAATCGTACCGGAGTTCGTGACGTCCTTTTTCCCCGTTGTTATTATGGGCGCGCAGGAAATTGCGGACCAGGCCGGGTACACGGTCCTGATCTGCCAGTCGAATGAGAGCTATGAAACAGAAGTGGCCAATGCCCGGGCAATGCTTGCCAATCGGGTGGATGGCGTGCTGGTATCGCTGACGCGTGAAACGAGGAATTTTGATCACCTTGCGGTGTTTCAGCGGAAAGCGATTCCCCTGGTATTTTTCAACCGGATTTGCTACGATATCGACGTACCGAAAGTCGTTGTCGACGATTACGAAGGTGCCTTTAAGGCCACGGAGCACCTGATTCAGGTTGGTAAACGACGCATTGCTCATCTGGCCGGGCCCATGTCGCTCTACATCAGCCGCAAACGGCTGGAGGGTTATAAAGATGCCCTACGGAAACACAATCTCCCCATTATCGACGACCTGATTATCAGCTATGATTTGAATCTGGATCGGGCCAAAATTTACGTGAATTACCTGCTCGACCTACCCGAACCGCCAGATGCCCTGTTTGCCGTCAACGACCCAACCGCCCTCGAAGCCCTGAAGATCATTAAAGCACAGGGGCTTTCGGTACCAGACCAGATAGCGGTCGTTGGGTTCAGTAATGATTATGGTTCATCGTTGATCGAACCGGGGCTCACAACCATTGCACAGCCCACGCGGGATATTGGGCGCGTGGCGGCTCAGTTACTGCTGGAACAGATTGACTCGGAAACGACCAGTTGGAAACCCATAACCAGAGTTCTGAAGACTGAGCTTATTGTACGAGGCTCCACCGTAAAACCCTGAACAATAAACCGGTTAATTAAGCTCACTACCCCCCCGCAAAGTAATGAGAAAGGTAGTACCTACTCCTTCCGTACTCTCAACGTCAATTGTCCCCCCAAGCAGATCGACGTATTCTTTGCAGATAGCCAGCCCCAGCCCGGTCCCTTTGATCTGACCAACATTACTGGCGCGGAAGAACTTACCAAACAAAAAGGGCAGGTCTTTCGCCGGAATACCAAACCCCTTATCCTGAATCGCCAGGGTAACGTTGGTGTGACAGAAACGAATGGTTAAACGGGGATTCCAGGTCGAATACTTAAACGCGTTGGAGAGTAAGTTCAGCAGTACATGACTCAGTAACGTTTTATCGGACTGTATCGATACGGGCAGACCAACAGAGGACAATTCTACCTGACGGCCATCGGACCGATCCGAAAACGTAGCACCAACCAGCTCCTGACAAAGGGAAACAACATCGATTTCTTCCAGATCAGTTGCTACTTTACCTTCCTCAATCTTACTTAGTGTCAGGGTATCGACAATCAGTTCATCTAACGAAGTAACCTGTCTCAAAATTGAATCCGCATGTTTATTAATCAGGACTGGAGACGAAGGTGCGGTGCTCAGGGAGGTATAATAGCGAATTAACTCTACACTGGAACTAATGGCCATCAGGGGCGTCCGGAACTGATGCGAAGCGGTCGCAATAAACTGCGACTTTAACACATTCAAGGCCCGTTCCTTAGCCAGTGATTCTTCCAGAATCTGCTCTTTTTCGATGACCGCCGTGATGTCACTGGCTACGCCTAACCTGCGCATGGGTCTGCCCGCTTCATCTGTCAATAGAAATACCCGGGCACTTAGCCAGCGAAGAGTTCCGTTCAGATGGCGCACCCGAAACTGAAAGTCCGTTCCGGGCTCATTGTTCATAAAGGCCGCCAGTATAACCGCCCGATCGTCTTCATGAATGAAGTCGGCAAAAATTAAGGGATTCTGGTATAATTCAGCCACGCTAACGCCACTGAACTTCTCGAAAGACGGGTTCATATACAGAAACTTCGGCGAGTGCAGGTCCCTGATCCAGTACAACTCATCGACGTTTTCGGCGATTTCGCGGAAACGCTGCTCACTGTCGCGTAATATCTCTTCAGTCTGTTTCCGGTCGGTGATGTCGGTTAATGTACCCGTGGTGCCGGTTAGTTCATCCTGTTCATTGAGGGTTACCTGAGAAAAGACCTCAACCCAGCGATACCCGCCCGATTTATGGATGTAACGAACCTCATGCCGACAGTACGCTTTCTGTCGGGTTATCATCGGCTCAAAAAGCTGCTGGTTATGCTCCTGATCTTCGGCCAGCACGTAGTCAAGAAACAGCTTACCCAGCGATTCCTGAACGCTAAAGCCGGTAATGGTTTCCCAGGCGGGGTTAAGATACGTCCATAAACCGGCGGTATCGGTCTGAAAGACGGCCTCTTTCATGCTATTGACCAGCGTACGATACCGATGTTCACTCTCCTCAAGGGCAAGCTGCGATTGGCGCAGCGTCGTTCGGTCGGCCACTACACCCACCACTTGCGGAACAGAACCCGTTTCGCTGTGCGTAAGCAGGCCGTCTACCTTGAGAAAATGGATGGCCTGTGTGGTTGGCAAAATGATGCGAAATTCTATATCAAGCACCCGTTTCCCCCGTTTGATTTCCAGGAGGGCTTGCTTCAGATACGGTAGATCGGCGGGATGAGTCAACTGGAGCACTTGCCCGATCCGGTAAAAACCAGCCTGTTCGGGCGTATTGAAATATGAAGAAAAATGGACTTCCAGTTCCAGGTTATCGGTAGCCAGATTCCATTCCCAGATACCGAGTTTACCCGCTTTTATCGCTAACTGGCTGCGCTGCTGAGCCTGTATCAGGGCTGCTTCAACCGTTTTCAGGGGAGAAATGTCTGTAGCGATGTCTACAAAGCCCATCAGATCGTCCTGATCGTCATACAGCCCACTCACGGTGGCCAATACCGGAATCCGTCGGCCATCTTTGGTGAGCAGCGTATTTTCCCGACGTATAAAGTTGTGCTGGGTCGCATACGCTGTAACGACGTCTTCACCCACCAGCGATTGGTCATTTAAGGTCTCTTTCAGTTGGTCAAGTTGCTGCTGATGAACCGATGGATCACGCAGAAATCCGGGTGTAACTTTGTCAATCAGCTCATCGGCCCCGTAACCCGTCAGCGCTTCCATGGCCGGGTTTACCAATTGAATAATCCCTTTAGTATCCGTTGCTGTAATACCCAGACCGGCATGAGTCAGGATGGCGCGCTGGAACGCCGATAACTGACGTACCTGAGACGTGCGTTCGGCAACGCGCTGCTCCAGCTCCCGGTTAGCCTGACGCAATTGTTCTTCAATCTGCTTGAGGTGAGTGATATCCTGGACACTGAATAGCACATCGCTACCCACCCGAACGAGGGTGAAATCCCCCCAGAAAGCACCCGAGGGTAGCTCATCCAGAATTTCGAAGCGCTGGCTTGTACCAGTAAGGACTACACGCACCATCGTGTCAAAGACACCATTAGCCAGCAAATGCGGAAACAGGACCGACAGCCGATTTCCCAACATGGTTTCCTGCGGTAATCCGGTAATGACCGCACTTTGTGGATTGTTGAGTACATACCGAAAATCAACGATGGTACCCGCCTGCCAGATGGGACGCAGCAAGGCTAAACCAGTTGGACTGGTCTGGATAACCGCCTGCAACAACTGATTGGTTTCCTGAAGGGTACTGATGGGGAGATCAGTAGACTGTTCACCAGGCATACTGACCACTGGCTGTAGACTAAATACCAGTTGATCATCCCCCCGTACTGTGCAGGCCTGAAACCAGCGGTTTGTATGGGGAAATTTCACGTACTGTTTTAGAGCCTCGCCGGTTCGATACACAGTCAGCAACTGCTCTTTCCACTCGTTTTGAGGAACCCAGAACACAAACGGGTCGAGGGGCTGCTCAAGAAGCTGATCGATGGTGGTACTCAATACCTGAGCCAGGGTAGTATTAACCTGCTGGCATTGAAAAGTGGTGGATAGGTGGTCTTGATTTTGTACGGGCTTCAGGTAAGCAATACCCAAAGACAGCGTATCAAACCAAGGTTCTGGAAGCGTAATCATGGTTACTCAAATAGTTCACGTTCGTCGGCTACGGCCAGTAATTCAGCAGCCTGTTCGCCTGGTAGGTGGGCCACACAACACACAGCGACCCGGTAAGTACCTGAAAGAAATCCGATTCGTTGAATAAGTTGAGCAGTAAACGAATACTCTGAAAGATTGACGAATAATGAGTCCTGGCAGAACCAGGAAAACGATGCGTATAATCTTAATCGTTTGGCAAGAATGCCAGGAAATAGCAATAATGTAGAAATGGGTAATAACCTGGCTAATACTAAAGAATATAAATGGCGCAGTTGTCTTTAGTCAATTTCCTACTAGTTACACACTAACAAATGTACTAACTTAAATCATACAGCATACCTCTACAAATATACATTTATCATATTTAACAAACCACAAGGTAATATTTAATCGATAGTTAATATCTAAATGCCAGATTGGTAAACTATGGCTGGTGGACTAATTTAGTCTACGTCCTGAAAACACAGAATCGTTCTTCACTTTTGTACACTGTATAGCCAACGGGTTTGTACCTACCTGACACCAACCTGACCCGCTATCAGGAAAAGGTTAGAAAAGTAGCCAACTGTGTTCGATATGTATCCAGTCAGGGAGCAACATAGACGTTAGCCCAGACGTACTGTTAAGTAACTATACCATGATAATAAAACCATGCGGACTCCATTATCAGCCCTCGTCAGTATCCTGCTTATCAGTCTTTTGACAATTCTGGCATGCCAGAAAAACGAACCAACCGTAACACCATCGTCGGCCACGGTTTCTACTCTATCCTGTGCATCGGCTGCGTATTCAGCAACAGCAGCCAGCGGCACGGCTTACACAGCTACCGCTACAGTACCCTATACCAGCGGCAACGGCGTTGCGTATGCTGCCGGTAGCGCCATTGCCTCAACGGGCATTACCGGACTGAACGCGACGCTACAAGCGGGTACGTTGGCGTCTGGCACCGGTAACCTGACCTTCGCCATCAGCGGTACGCCTTCCGGAGCCGGTACGGCTACGTTTCCGTTTACCTTTGGTGGGCAAAGCTGTAGTCTTGCTTTGCCTGTTGGCGCACCGGGCTCAGGCACTGCCGTTACCACAAACTGCTCATCGGCAACGGGACTCGCCCAGGTCGTTTGCCTCGCCGAAGCCTTCAAAGCCACGTTAACCGCTACGCAGTTAGCTACTGTACAGTTGACGTATACTAAAACCAACGCCGTTCGCTGGTCGAACCTACCGGAAGGTCTTTATCGCAACCGGGTTGGCATCAGCTGGGGTTCGCTCTCGGCAACTCAGCTCACGGCAGCCAGAGCGTTGATCGCTGCGGTGCTGGCGCAGAGCGTCAATAACGAGGGCTTCGACGAGATGGAAGGCAATCTGGTTGCCGATGACTATCTGGCCACCAATGGCGGTGGGTCGGAGTATGGGCGAGGCAATTATTACATGGCTTTTCTGGGTACGCCCAGCACGACCGGATTATGGGAGCTTCAGTTTGGCGGTCACCACTATACGCTGGCCAACACCTACAATGGCGGCAAAACAACCGGCGTAACCCCCTCGTTCCGGGCGGTAGAGCCGATGGCCGCCGTAACGGCAAACAACCGAACCTACCAGCCGGTTGAGCAGGAGCGCCAGGCGTTTGCTACACTGCTGGCCGCACTAAGCACCAGCGAACAGGCAACGGCCAAACTAACCACCACGTTTACAGATATTTTGCTCGGTCCCGGCAAAGACGCCCAATTCCCGGCTACCAAATCGGGGCTGAAAGTGGGCAATCTGGATGCCACAAAGAAGGCGCTGGTTCTGAACACCATTAAGCTGTATGTCAACGACCTGGACAGTGAGACGGCGGCTGCGGTGCTGGCTAAATACACGGCAGATCTGGATAATACGTACCTAGCCTACTCAGGTACCGGCACCATGTCGACCCAGAACGACTACGTGCGGCTGGATGGGCCCGGCGTCTGGATCGAGTATTCATCGCAGGGGGGTATTATCATCCGGAACACGCCACACCCGCACTCGGTCTGGCGCGACCACACCAGCGATTATGGTGGCAACTAACCTAACCGACCTTTTTGTGAAACAACGACCGTATTTCATCAGCCGTCCCTCCGGGTGGCTGATGATTTTTCTCCTAAGCGTACTGGTTTCAGGCTTACCAACCACGTCAAGCGCGCACCCGATGCCTAACTCGGTAGTCCTGCTCAACATCCACACCGACCGGATCGACGCGGAGGTGCAGATTCCGCTGAACGAACTACAGGCCGCGTTTGGCCATACCGTCAACGATTCGTCGGCCGGGTTGGTAGCCCGGCTTGGCCCTCAGTTGAAGGCTTATTTACTCCAGCATATCCGACCAAAAAGCACCGACGATCGTCCGTGGATCGTATCGGTGGATGGTCTGGCTGTTCATGAAACCCGTAACCCAATTAACGGCGTGTATCGGGAATTGATAGCGCAGGTTCGGCTGACTCCCCCGGTTGGTGAGCCGGTTCGGCGGTTCGTTTTTCACTATGATGCCGTGCTGCATCAGGTAGTGACCCACAAGATTCTGGTATCGGTTCGCCAGGACTGGGCGCGTGGGCAGGTAGCCGATGAGCAAACGGCCCAGGTGGGCGTTATCGAACTGGACATTGTAAATAACCGAATCCTCCCCTTGCCCATCAGCCTCGAATCGGGTAGTGTCTGGATGGGGTTTCAGTCCATGATTACGCTGGGGATGCGCCACATTTCGGACGGCACCGACCACCTGCTGTTTCTATTGGTGCTTTTATTGCCCGCGCCCTTGCTGGTTTCTGGTGGATCGGGCCAACGATTCGACTGGGGCCGGTTTGGCGGGGTTCGTTATAGTCTAAAGCAACTGGTATCAATTGTCACGGCCTTTACCCTTGGTCACTCCCTCACGCTATTGTTAGGGTCGTTAGGCTGGCTCCGGTTACCATCCCAGCCGGTCGAAATACTGATTGCCATATCTATTCTGGTATCGGCCATCCATGCGTTTCGGCCCCTGTTTCCGGGTCGCGAGCCTTGGGTGGCGGCTGGTTTCGGCCTGGTTCATGGGCTGGCCTTTGCCAGTATACTGGCGAATCTGCAACTTGATACAGTCCCAATGGCACTGAGCATACTGGGTTTCAACCTGGGCATCGAGCTCATGCAATTGGTCGTCATCGGCCTCACCATTCCCTGGCTTATTTTGTTGAGTCAAACTGCCCTCTACTCGGCCGTACGAATTTCCGGGGCCGTTTTGGCGGGAGTAGCGGCCCTGGCCTGGGTCATTGAGCGCGTGTCGGGCAACGCGAACGGGGTCACCGAGCTTATTGAACACGTAGCGAATGGGGCACCCTGGCTGCTGTTGGGTCTGGCCTTACTTGCGGTAATGACATGGGGGCGGTTGCGGGCGTCGGCATGAGGCATTCGATAGGGCCTGCTCACTTCCATCAACGCTCAGTTTTCAATTGAATGAAGTCCGAAATTCCAGCGGGGAGAAGTTGGTTTTGCTTTTGAATAACTTGCTGAACGACTGCGAATGCTCGAACCCAAGGGCATAAGCAATCTCATTGACGGTTAAATCGGTGGTCGATAACTTCTCTTTGGCTTTTTCGATCAATTTATCGTGAATGTGCTGCTGGGTGCTTTGCCCTGTCAGCATCTTCAGCAGGGCGCTCAGGTAATTAGGCGATACGTTCAGGGCGTCGGCAATGGACTGCACCGTCGGCAGTCCATTTTCGGCTACGGCATCGCTGTTGAAATAGTCCGTCAGAATGCTCTCCAACCGATCGAGGAGTTTGTGGTTGGTGATCTTTCGGGTGATAAACTGCCGATGGTGAAACCGGTCGGCATAGGTCAGCAACAGCTCAAGCTGAGCAATCAATACATCCTGACTGAAGGTATCGATGTTGGAGCGGTATTCCTGATCCAGGTTCTGGATAATACCCGTCACAATGGTTTCCTCTTTCTCCGACAGATGCAGCGCTTCGTGGACGGCATAGCTGAAGTATTCGTACTGCTTTATCTTTTTGGCTAAGGGCGTATTCCACAAAAAATCGGGGTGGATCAGCAGCAGCCAGCCCGTATGGGTCAATGCCGTATCGGCCTCGATGGTAAACACCTGTCCGGGCGAAATAAAGATCATCAGCCCTTCGTCAAAATCGTATTCCTGCTGGCCATACTTCATCTTGCCGTTGAAATTCCGCTTGAGCGCAATGGTATAAAAATCCTGAATAATGCTGGTCGACTGATCGCACGATATGCGTTTAATCGCTTCAAAATTCACAACGCTGATTAACGGATGCTCCGGCTTCGGCAAATCCCGGAGCTGGTGATAGTCCGTGATGGTTTTAATCCGGAGTGGCTGGAGGTTTTTCATTGGCTAACGACTAGAGGATTTGACGAGATGTGGCTGAGTGTGATTTTTGAGATTATTTTGTCTCTGGCCTGAGCCAGATAGCCCTGACAAGGCTTTTCTGCGAGAAAAAGAGGTGTATACACCGTAGGTTTAGAGACACTACACCACACTTAACCTTACTATTTACGGTAGTCAACTAGCGATATAAGGCAACATTAAGTCAATGCCAGGATGATTTTCAATAACGGCTCGGACTGAAGCGGCTTGGTCAAAACGCCATTCAGACCGTAGTCTTGTATATGCTGATCGATAGCCAGGTTTGTATCGGCCGTAAGCGCAATAATGGGGATCGTTTCGCCCCGTTCCCGCATGCGCCGGGCCGACTCGTAGCCATCCATAACGGGCATCTGCAAATCCATCAGTACCAGCTTATGCTTGGCGGGATCTAGTATATTCAACGCATCCTGCCCATTGCCGGCAACATCAACGGAGCCACCCCAACCTTCCAGAAGCCGTCGGGCAAAAAGCACATTAAGTGGATAATCTTCCACCAGCAGAATACATATACCCGATAATGGCTTGCCTTTAAGTTGACCTGTTCGTTGTGAATCAGGCATTTGTGGCTCATTCATCCTGTCTTTTAGTAATAAACCCAACATTTCGTATTTCCCTGCTACCCCACATCAACTCCGCCCCTATGCTTTTACAGCAAACCCTTAGTCGGTTACACTGTCTTTCTGCAAATTCGATAAAGCCGTCTGCATCGCTGGCAGTTCGGCTTCGATCGCTGCCACATACTGTTTTATTAGCGAACTGATCTGAACGGGGTCGTTATTCGCAGCGAGCTGGGCTTCGAACGTGTCAATCAACTGGCTGATCTGTGTTAAGCCAAAGGTGCGAATGGGGACCTTCTGGGTATGGACCAGACGCGCAATCGTGACATTGTCGTTCTGCGCGATTGCCTGCTTAATCTGACCCAGTTCCTGGCTGGTTTGACTTAAAAACAGGTCTAATACCTCAGCCGCGAAAGCCGAATCATTATCTACTGAGAGCAATAGCGGTTCAAGGGCGAAACTTGTAACTGGCCTTTTCGCTGTTTTATCTGGTTCAGCCGGTGTCGCTTTCAGGGTAGAGGGGGTGTATTTCCGCATGATTCGCTGCAATTCATCGAGTTGAAACGGTTTAGGAATAAAGTCGTTCATACCGGCCTGCAGGCACTGTTCACGTTCACTGGCCAGGGCGTGGGCGGTCATGGCAATAATAGGTACCGAGCTTTGCAGGGTAGTCCGAATATAGCGGGTGGTGGTATAACCATCCATAATAGGCATCTGAATATCCATCAATATCAGATCGAAGTTGGTTACCTTCAGCAGATCGAGTGCCTCCTGCCCATTTTCAACAATTTGACTAGTGTAGCCCAATCGTTTAAGCACCTGCTGAGCCAGCTTTTGGTTGATCAGGTTATCTTCTACCACCAGGATACGGACATTCTGGGTAGCCGTCAGCTGGGGCTCGACCGATAGGTCAACCGTTGGTTCCTGCGGGTTAGCCGTCGGTTTGTAAGGAATTTCAAGGGTAAAACAGGAACCCTGACCGAGTGTACTCGAAACGGTGACCCAGCCCCCCTGCATCTCCGTAAGGGATTTGACGATACTCAGGCCCAGCCCCGTTCCTCCGTAGTACCGGGTAGTAAAATCATTGGCCTGACGGAATCGCTCAAAAATATACGGCAACACCTCCGGCGCCATGCCGATGCCCGTGTCCTGCACCGAAAAACGTACGCGTATCGAGTCAGCCGTTTCGCCTACGTTGACAATGCGGGCGATTACACTACCCTGCTGGGTAAATTTGACTGCATTGCTAAGCAAATTGAGCAGGATCTGGGTTAGCCGGGTTGGGTCGCCCAGAACAATAGCTGGCAGGGTTGGATCTATCTCGACCACAAGTGACAGATTTTTCTCTGTGGCTACCGGCAGAATCATGGTTCGAATCGAATCGGCCAGCGAGCCCAGACTGAACGGAATGATCTCTAACGGAAGCATACCGGCTTCAATTTTAGCAATATCCAGAATATCATTGACGATGGTGAGCAGGTTTTTGCCCGCCGTACGGATGTAATGCAGCGATTCTTTCTGCTCCTTATCGAGGGGAGCCGCTTCGAGCATCTCCGAGAAGCCGAGGATGGCATTGAGGGGCGTCCGAATCTCATGGCTCATATTGGCCAGGAACTGTTTTTCGGTATACCGCGCTTCGTTGAGTGCATAGGTAAACCGAAAGGCCAGTACCAGCGACTGTAGAAAAAAGAAGCCCAGATAGCCCGCAAACAGTTCTATCTGCAAGGGAGCCACAAAGCCAAAATACTGAATGAGGATTAGGGTAAAAACGGTAAGTAACAACCCCGTACTCATCAGCGAATAAGTTGCCCCCGGCCGCTTCCGGCGAAAAGCCATCCAGTACACATAGATGGCATAACCGATATAAGCGACCATCAACCCCAGGAACGCATCCATCAGGTGGGTAAACAGCATGGGCGGCAGCAACAGAACCGTTCCCAAAAACGCAAAACAGAGCCACGCCATCGCTCTGATAATAACGGGGTGCGTATCTCGGGGGTACAACGACTGGGTGTACTGGACAAACAATCCTATTGCCAGATACAGCGACCCATACTCTAAACGGATACTTATGTACCAGGGTATTTGCGGAAACAGCGTATGGAGAATGTAGTAATCCGTCCCCATTAACCGGTAGCTGTAGGCCAGACAGAACAAGCCATAATAGAGCATGGGACGATCCATTGAGCTAAACGCAAACAAGCCCAGGAAAAACAACCCGCTCATGAGGACAAAACCCGTCATAAACACCGCCATAGCCTGCTCTATGGCCAGATCAGAAGCCATCTTCGTTGACTCACCGATGGTAATGGCTTTTGTAGATCCCCCTTTAGCATGCTGGTAATTAGCCAGTTGTAGAAGAAGAGTAAGCGTATCGCCCGAAACAGGTAACGAAACCAATTGTGTTGACCAGTGAGGTATCGTTGTGGCGGCCGACGTAGTCGGGTTCCCATCGTGAGCCAGCTCCTTACCGTTGACAAAAAGCCGGTAAGCGGTATTTTGATCCGGTAGTTTTAACGAAAGTGGGCGGTGTCTGGCAGGCAATAAAATAATTAGTCCATAGGTAGCAAAACCCTGCCGTGGCAGAGCCTGCTGTTGCCAGGTACTGGCAGACCACTGTTGAGGGAAGTCGATATACTCCGCTGCCGATTCGGCCTGTTTTGGTGAACGAAGCTGATGCCAGTACCATTTCCATTGTCCGGTCAATTCAATGGTCTGGTCGGTGAGATCTACTTTTCTCAGATCAAGCGTACCGCGCCGGGCAAGGGGCTGCACGCCAGCTTCAGCGATAGAAGTGCCCAGAAACAGCACAAAGAACAAAAACAATAACTGCCTGAAGTTGATTAGATCAATTGGCCATAAACTCCGGGTTGTCGAGTAAGCCATTATAGTTAATAGTTTAATAAGCCAGCCAATATGATCCCAAGAATACGTTTGAACTGGTGACAGTACTACTATTGGCTATGCGGCACTGTCAATAATCTATGCGTAGCTAAATAGGGCTTGTAAATCGCTTTTTATGGCAAGCTTTAAATCAACTATAAAAGTAGCAACTAAAACAGCCTGTCTGGTAGCTGGATGGTATTTTCTTTAATCAATTCCAATTTTTATTAAAAACAAAGAACCAAATTAAATAAAACGATATACTTACCCGCAAAAAAAACAACACATATACCCTGTAGATATACTTAATACCTTCCGCTTATCTTATTAATTGAACATGGATCTAAATCCTTCGCTTGTGTTTACTTCAGTATTATTTATAAAAACCTTCGTCACCAACGATTACCAGTGGTAATAACCTGTTTAACCAAAAAAACAGAACATTTCCGCAGACGTATCGGGTACATCCTACTAAAAGTTGCTTAAATACCTTTCTGACCGTTTACTCAAAGATTATACTCAAAGGGAAAGTCATGAATTATGTTCACTGCTGTAAGCAAAATTACGACCTAATTAACCAGATGATTACCAATCATAATATAGTGTAAAGAGATATGATTGCCCACGCCTTAAGCATTGTCATGAATGAGTTGAATAGGCATTTGATGACCTACGACATACCCAATGCTGATGCAAGCTCTAACCGGGCTGTACTGGGCAATCTGGCAGAAGGCTTTGCGTCAGGTAACGCAGCGAACGGAGTTCCCCGCAACCGACTTATTCTATCGGTCGTTAATATTCAGGAGGAGAAGACGCTGAAAAATCTCCCAAACTACATCCGCCACGATGCTAACCTGAGTGTGAGCTATGAAAACCCACCTGTTTTTCTGAATCTCAAGGTACTCCTTACCGCTACGCACACCGACTATATGATTGCCATGCTGATGCTGTCTCGCGGTATTCAGTTTTTTCAGTACCGACTTGCCTTCACCCAGGATTCGGTCGATCCGGACTCTCTGACACCACCAACGGCCATTGTCAACGAACTCGATCAGTTGGAGGCCTTCAAGATGAATATCGAACTGTACTCACCCAGTATGGAAGAAGTCAATCACCTCTGGGGAACGTTGGGGGGCAAGCAATATCCGTTTGCGCTCTACATCTTCCGCATGCTCGAACTGAAGTTCAAGTCCCGACAGCCCGAGCGTGGCGTCATTACAGAGATCAGCAGTAATTTTTACCACAAAAAACCGGCGGTAAACTAACATGGCAGAGAGCACAACGAGCCGGTACAAGCGCCTTTTTGAGCTGCGGATACTCCACCACTACTGGCTGGACAACGGCTCTACGTTGTTTGACCTGCTGGATGACGCCGTGAAGGTCCGGCGTTTGCTGACCTACGATGTGCGCCAGCTCATCAGCCTTACCCCTACCGAATCCACCCAGAAGACGCTGAAAAAGCTGGGCGGTATCTACCGGGCAACGACCCTCGGCTGCGTCGTCGCCGTTCCCGATGGCACACCGGTGCCCGCCGATACCCGGTTTGATCTGATCCTGACCGTACAAGATCCTGCCTTCTTTCAGTATACGGCCCTGACCCTGTCCAGACAAACCATCCGGGAGTACTACAACCGGGCCAGCGACGGCTATGATCGGTACAAAACAGGCGTACCCGTTCTGTCGAACCTCACCGGCATTTCCCGGACGATCAATGGGGTTAAATCACTATTTCTGTCGAAAGAAATCCCTACTCTGGCGGCCAGCGCAAATGCTAAAGTGGAATCGCTGGCGCGGTCGGGGGCAAAGCTCGTGCAACTGACGAGTAGTCAGCCCGATGCTACCACCCAGCAACTGGCGGCTCAGGCAAACACCCAGCCGGTCTATTTGCATCAGGACGATGTACCACTCATCGACGCCCCCCCAGCCCTAAGCGAATTTCCGCCGACGGGGCTGCGCGGTATCCAGTTATCCGCCGAAATTCCCGACAACGTATATACCCTCGTTCGCATCACGGCCGAACGTCCCGGCGACGCCGATTTCAGTTGTGTTGTGAATGGATTACCCAAAGCGGTTCCACCCGTTTTTGAGATTCGGTTCAAAAACCGGTCTACGATCTGGCAATACATCGACAAACGCACGGGTGACCTACTCTCCACGGAGCCGGACCCACTTCCGCTGACCCTGTTCAGCGAAGATAATAACACCAGACTCAAACCCTCACCCGATTCCATACAGCTTTCTGCTGACCCTGATGATGCCGAAAAAATCACGGGTCTATTCTCGCAAATCCTAAAATAACCGTCTCATTCCTAACAAGTAACACACAAATCATGGCAGCACCGTATAACACGCCGGGGGTATACGTCGAGGAAATACCCAAATTTCCGCCTTCAATAGCCGCTGTAGAAACCGCCATACCCGCTTTTATCGGGTACACCGAAAAGGCGGAACAGAACGGAGAATCGCTATTCAATAAGCCGAAACGGATCGAATCCATTGCCGAGTACGAAGCCATCTTTGGTGGGGGGCCTTCGCAGGATATAACGGTTACGCTGGATAACAACAACCAGTTTTTGATGGCAGATACCAATGCCAAACTGTACTTATACGATAGCCTACGGTTGTTTTATGCCAATGGCGGTGGCAAATGTTACATTATTTCGGCCGGAAAATACCCGGCGGACGTAGACTCTGCCGACCTGAAAGCGGCATTGCTGGCCCTGGAGCAGGAGGATGAGCCAACCATCATTCTATCGCCGGATTCTGTTTCGGTTGCGGCTGGTCCCTACGAATTCCAGAAACAAGCTCTCATTCAGTGCAACAAACTCAAGGATCGGGTTACCCTGTGCGATCTGACCCGGTCAACGGATAAAGATGCTTTTGCAGAAACGGTCAAGGCTTTCCGGGATAAAATCGGGATCAATTACCTCAAATACGGCGCGGCTTACGGCCCCTGGATTCAAGCCACCCTACCCCGAACGCTGCTGCGCCGTAATCTCAAACTGCAACGAACGGTAACCAATGATCCCGTTCAACTGAGCAGCCTGACAACCAATCCGGACATCCTGAAGCTCATGGCTCAACTGGAAACGGTCGAGACGTTTGTAAATGCCCTCCCCCCTCTCGAAGCAGCCATCACGGGTTCGGCGGATGTATCACTTGAAAGTTTCCAGACGGCCAAGCTGGGCGAATACAAAGCCCTGGCCGACAATGCTACCAAAGCGGATGTAGAGGCTAAACTAGGCGCTATTACGGCCATTACCGTCAAAGTACTTGCCCGCATTCAGGATCGTTATGAGGAAGCTCCCATACCGGCCACAGGTATCCTGTTTAAGCTGCGAACCGACATTGACACTTACGTAGCAAAGACCGGGCTAACCCTGGTAGCCAATCATCACAAACACCTGAGTGGCCTTGTCCCTGCTGCTGATGCGATAAACGTGCTCACCACCGGGGCCGACCTGGATAAAGCCGCCAAGTTACTGGGCTTCGCCAATGGAGCGGCCTTGCTTACCGCTGCCGACCCCGCCGATGTGATAGCTGATTACGCGACCGCTGACACGGCTAAAAAAAGAGGGAACGTGGCCCTGAGTCCAGTTTTAGTTGCCGCCAATGAAGCTATTACGTTTTTCCGTTTCGTGATCACGACGCAGAAAAACTACGAAAAAACCCTCAACGATGCGCTGACGGCCTCCTTTGGCACCTATAAAGATCTGGTCACCAAAGCTACCGAAGCCTTCAACCTGCTACCTCCCTCGGGAGCTATTGCGGGCGTTTACGCCAGCACCGATCGCGATCGGGGCGTCTGGAAAGCACCCGCCAATGTGAGCCTGAATGCGGTCGTTGGCCCCGGCGTCAAGATTTCGCAGGAGCAGCAGGGCGAGTACAATGTGGATGTTAACTCGGGCAAGTCGATCAACATCATCCGCACGTTTACGGGCAAAGGCACACTGGTTTGGGGTGCCCGCACCCTAGCCGGTAACGATAACGAATGGCGCTACGTGCCCGTAAGGCGGCTTTTCAACTTCGTGGAAGAGTCGGTCAAGAAGGCCACCGAGCAGTTCGTCTTTGAGCCTAACGACGCCAACACCTGGGTAAAAGTGCAGGCCATGATCGAAAACTTCCTGAATACCCTCTGGCGGCAGGGCGCTTTGCAGGGCATCAAACCCGAACACGCGTTTTACGTGGCAGTGGGCCTGGGCAAAACCATGACTCCGCTCGACATTCTGGAAGGACGCATGATTATTGAAATCGGCATGGCCGCCGTCAGGCCCGCTGAGTTCATCATCCTCAAATTCTCGCACAAAATGGCCGAGTCCTGACGGGTGGCTTTCGCAACCGCTCGTCATTCAACCTATACGTTCACCTTTTACTGGCTAAACCAACATGGCACAGGAATATCCTTTACCCCGTTTTCACTTTCAGGTCGACTGGGGTGGTGCAAAAATCAGTTTTACCGAAGTTACCGGCCTCGATATGCAGGTGGAGGTCATCGAATACCGGCACAGCGACAGCAAAGATTTCAACAAAATCAAGATGCCGGGGATGCGCAAATTCAGCAACATCACCATGAAGCGCGGCAAATTCGAAGCCGACTTCGACTACAACAACTGGCTCGACGAGATTGCCAACGAGCGGGTCAATGGTCGGCGCGACGTAGTGATTCGCCTGCTGAATGAGAAGCACGTTCCGGTGGCAGCCTGGTCGGCAACGCGTTGTTTTCCCATCAAAGTAACGGCCCCGGATCTTAAATCGGATGCCAACGAGATTGCCGTGGAAACCATCGAGATTGCGCACGAAGGGCTGAAACTGATGAAAATATAAGCCGCCGGGAGTATGGTCGATTACTATCCGCCCTGGGGTTTCTACTACAAAGTGGAATTCAGTACGGTCAAGAATAAGAACGACATCCGGTTTCAGTCTGTGTCGGGGTTATCGGTCGAATACGACATGGAGGAGTTCAAGGAAGGGGGCGAAAACCGCTTCACCCACAAGCTCCCCGTTCGAACCAAATACGCCGACCTCGTGCTGAAACGCGGTATGCTCACCGATTCGGACGTGACCGAGTGGTTTTTGGCGGCTTTCCGCGACCGCGAGTTCACGGCAAAAGACATCAGCGTGATACTGATGAATGAAAAAAGTGAGCCGCTGCGCACCTGGAACGTCGTTCACGCCATCCCCAAAAAGTGGACCGTGTCCGATCTGAACGCCAACGACAACACCCTGGTGGTCGAAACGCTCGAACTGATGTACCAGTATTTCACCGTTAAGTAGTTCATAACCAAGCACCCAACGATGCCTATTGAAATCAGAGAACTGCACATCCGGGTCACGGTCAATGCACCGGCAGGCGGGGGAAGTGCGCCAGCGCCATCGGCACCACCATCGGGCGGGGGCGGCTCGGCGGATAAAGAAGCCCTCGTGGCGGAGTGTGTCGAACAGGTCTTACAAATTCTTCAGGGAAAACTGGAACGCTGATGGCAACGGGAAAACTGGAGAAAATGCTCATTCTGGGCTTCAAAGACTCGAAAGAGGCCGAGAACGGCGGCAAAGCCGAAGCGAAGGCAAACGAAGCCTATTTCGAAGCGCTCATCAATCCGGAAACCTACACGCTCGATTATAAGCTCAAGTTTTCGGAGTCGGGGCAGGGCCAGGGAACGAGTGGCAAACAGCTGAAATACGAGTATACCGAACCGGAAGAGATCACCTTTGAATTTCTCTTCGACAATACAGGCATCATTGATGGCAAACCACGCGAAAATATCGCCGACGACATCAAGCGGTTCAAACAGGTCCTGATCGAATACAAGGGCGATTCGCACGAGCCGCGTCATTTTAAGCTGGTCTGGGGCGAAAACTCCATTTTCAAAGGCCGCGTCACGGAGCTGAGCATCACCTACAAACTGTTCAACCCCGATGGCAGCCCCATCCGGGCAGTGGCCAAAGTGAAGTTCAAAAGCAGCATCGAAGAACTGAAGCGAGCCGCCAAAGAAAACAAAAGCTCACCCGATCTGACGCACGTTCGGCTGGTGAAAGCCGGGGATACGCTGCCGCTGATGTGCCAGCGAATTTATGGCGACACCCGCTATTATTTGCAGATAGCGGCCCTCAACGGCCTGACCAATTTCCGGCGGCTGGTTCCGGGTACCGAACTCGTGTTTCCGCCCATTGACAAAACGACTAACTGAATCGACACGTGGTCAACAACGCATCGGCTATTCCAACCCCGGCAACTCCGGATGTATGCACGGCAAAGGTGCTGATCGACGGTACCGAACTGCCCGGCACGGTCAATATCAACTCGATTGTGGTGGTGCGGGATCTGAACCGGATTCCGTGGGCCACGCTGCACATTCAGGACGGCGAAGCGTCGACGGGAAAGTTTGCGGTGGGGAATGAAGCGTATTTCGTTCCGGGAAAAAAGATCGAAATCAAGCTCGGCTACCGCTCGCAGGAATCGACGGTGTTTAAAGGAATCGTCATTAAATACAGCATCAAGATTCGGAAGAGCGGCAGTTTTCTGCTGGTCGAATGTCGGCACGAAGCCGTAAAAATGACGTCCGGGCTGAAAAATCGCTATTACGAGGATAAGAAAGACAGCGACATTCTGGAGGAGATCATCGGGCGTTACGGGCTTGCCAAAGACGTAACGGCCACCCGGCCGACTTTGCGGGAAGTGGTGCAGTACGAGGCTACCGACTGGGATTTTGCCCTCTGCCGGGCCGAAGCAAACGGGCTGCTGGTGATGGTAGAAGACGACAAGCTGAAGATCATCAAACCTGATATGGGGCAAAGTGCCGTCCTGAACGTAGCATTTGGCTCCACCATTCTCGAACTGGACGCCGAAATCGACGCCCGGCTGCAAAGTCCCGGCATCAAAGCGCATAGCTGGAACGCTACCGATCAGGAAGTTATCGAAGCCGAAGCTGCCGAACCAACCACCACTAACACCGGCAACCTCAGCCCGGCAACCCTGTCGGAAACGCTGGGCGGTGGCGCACACGAGCTGCGGCATGGTGGTAAACTCTCGACGGCCGAACTACAGGCCTGGGCCGATGGCCGACTCCTCCGCGAGCGGCTGGCCAAAGTGCGGGGCCGCGCCCGGTTTCAGGGATCGGCGGAGGTGCTGCCGGGGAAAGTCATCGAACTCGGCGGCATCGGCGACCGGCTCCAGGGCAAGGTGCTCGTGGCCGGGGTACGGCATCAGTTTGCGGGCGGCAACTGGGAAACCGACGTGCAGTTTGGTCTCAGCCCGGAGCCCTTTGCCCAAACCTACAATCTGCGGCCACTGCCCGCTGCGGGGCTGATACCCGCCGTAAGCGGCCTGCAAATCGGGGTAGTTACGAAGCTGGAAGGCGACCCCGACGGCGAAGACCGGATCAAAGTACGTATGCCGCTCATCAGTGCGCAGGAAGAAGGAAGCTGGGCACGCATTGCCACCCTCGATGCGGGCAAAGAGCGCGGCACCTACTTCCGCCCGGAAATTGGCGACGAGGTGATCATCGGGTTTCTGCACGACGACCCCCGCCATCCGGTAGTGCTGGGCATGTGCCACAGCAGCAACAAACCAGCCCCCAAACCACCGTCCGACGATAACCATGAGAAAGGGTACGTGTCGCGGGAAAAGATGAAAATGACCTTCGACGATGACAAGAAGATCATGGCGTTCGAAACGCCGGGCGGCAATAAGATCATCCTCTCGGAAGACGACAAGGGCATCACCTTCAGCGATCAGAACGGCAACAAGATCATCATGAACGACAAGGGCATTTCCATTGAAAGCAGCAAAGACATGACCATGAAAGTAACCAAAGATATAACCGTTGAAGGTCTGAACATCGACATCAAAGCCCAGTCGGCCCTGAAAGCGCAGGGCACCGGCAGTGCCGAATTTTCGTCCGGAGCCAGCACCACCGTAAAAGGGGGCGGCACCACCGTCATTCAGGGGGGCGTGGTGCAGATTAATTAACCGTACTTAAACCGCATTAACCATGCTTCCTGCCGCACGCGTTAGCGACCTTATCATCAGTTCCGCCACGGTTGGCGTACCCACGCCCATTATCCCGCCCGGCACCCCGACGGTATTCATCGGGAAACTGCCAGCCGCCCGCATGGGCGACACCTGCGGGGTCGATGCGATCGTCAAAGGGTCGGCTACGGTATTTATTGGCGGGTTGCCAGCCGCCCGCATCAGCGATCTGACCGCAGCGGGCGGGGCCATAATGCCCCCCGGCTGCCCAACGGTACTCATTGGCGGGTAAATCAAGTGGATGATCATAAATTCTGCGGCATTTTACCCCACCCCAACCCCTCCCCTGAAAACCAGGGGAGGGGCTTATGCCGGTCCTTTTTTAGCCCCTCCCCTTTTTTCAAGGGGAGGGGTTGGGGTGGGGTAAAATGCCGAAAAACAATTGCACTAGTACTTAAATTCATTACCAACGGCATAGCGTATGAATCTGACATTTCTTGGGCGCGGCTGGTCCTTTCCACCCACCTTCAACCTGGCAATCAATGGCGTAGAGATGCGGGAGCAGGAAGACGACATCGCGTCCAGCCTGGAAATCCTGCTGACCACCATGCCCGGAGAACGGGTGATGCTGCCCGACTTCGGCTGCAACATGGAAGAGCTGATTTTCGAGAATCTGGATACGACGACAAAGACCCTTTTGGCCGACAAAATAGAATCGGCCATTCTGTATTACGAGCCGCGTATCGACCTGGAAAAAGTGACCCTGAACACCGACCGCGAACTGGAAGGGGTGGTGCTGATCGAGATCATCTACCGGGTGCGGGCCACCAACTCACGATTCAACTTTGTTTTCCCCTTCTACAAACAGGAGGGTACCGACATCAACCTTACCACCACGCTTAACGTGTTGCCCGACAGCAACTAAGCCATAAAGTATATGGACTGTACCCAGAACATCGATCCGTTGAAACTCGTCCGCGAAGGAACCAGCCGGAAACAGCGTTACAGCTCCGCGCTCGATCCTGCCTACGCGCCGGTGAACGAGCGCACCCCCGCGCACGGAATGGTGTTCGCCCAGGCTTATGCCCGCTACCTGAACTACTATAACGACAACAACGAACCAGTCGACAACTGGCAGCCGTTCTTTTCGAAGGACATCTCCGTTCAGTTGGCCGTTGCCGCCGTGCAGGACGTGGACACCTACAAAACCCGCATCAAGGAAACGTCGGCTTTTTTGAACGACCGGGCCAATCAGGCCAACGAAGCCGAACTGAAAAACCACCTCGGCTATCTGTTCAGCTACCTGGGTACACTGGCCCGCCAACTGGACACCCTCAGCAAAGAACTCCCCGCCGGTACGCCACTTAAAAACACGCTAAAAAACCTGATCAAAAGCCAGCTGGCTCCCGGATTCGGGCGGTTGATTGCCTATTATAAACCAAACCTGAAAGCGGGTTCGAAGGAAGAACTTGACCCCGCCAAAAATCTGATTGCAGAGGTTCAGCCCGATTTTACCCTGCTGGGTGGCCCGACGCTGATCTTCAGTACAATTTTCAAAACCGGGCTGTCGACCGACTGGATAACGGACGGGGCTGCCGACTGGAAAACCTACCGGGACGCCATTCCGGCGCAAAAGTCGGTTTATGGAACAGGCACCAGCGTTTTTGAGAAAGCCAATCACCTGGCTACTCACGCCCTTTTTACGTCCATTTTCGACCAATTTCTGAAAGCCTACGCCAGGGTAGTGGCCGATGCCAAAGCGGCTCTTGAAGCATCGCTCACCAGTCAGGACAGCCACGACCCGCACTACGCCCTATTTCTGGCGTTTCTGCGTTTACAGGAGTACGTCAGGCAGGAGACGAATACGCTCACCGCGCGCCACCTCGATTTCTACTACCGCGATATTCTGCGGCTGCGCGAAAAACCGGCCGAACCCGCTCACGCCCACATTTTGCTGGAACTGGCAAAACACGTCGAATCGCACCTGTTGCCAGAAGGCGAACTGCTCAAGGCCGGAAAGGACGCGTTGAAAAAAGACGTCTTTTTTGCGAATGACCAGACGCTTGTGGCCAATGCCGCCCGTATTACCGACCTCAAAACCGTGTACCGCCACAACGACGAAGCCGTTACCGGCGAGGGGGGCAATGCCACAAAGCAACTTGGCCGACTTTATGCCGCGCCAGTCGCCAATTCGCAGGATGGGAAGGGGGCCAAACTGACCTCTGCGGATGGGTCATGGCATCCTTTTTTCAACAAAACCTACGAAGACGGCAAACTAACCGGCATACCAATGCCCAAAGCGGAGGTGGGGTTTGCAGTGGCCTCCCACTACCTGTATCTGACGGAAGGCTACCGGCGCATCACCCTGAATGTTCAGCTAACCCAAACCGTCAGCGCCAATGCGTCCGTTACAGTCTATCTGACAACCGAAAAAGGCTGGCACCCCGTTAAAACGAGCCTTACGGTACCGAATACCAAAACGGCCACCCTGTTCATCGAACTGGAAGCCGATGCCCCGGCCATTCTGCCGTATGTCGCCAGCCTGCACGGGGGCGATTTCCAGACCGGGCACCCCATTATGAAGGTGGTGCTCGACCACGCGGTCGATCAGTTGTATGATTACGCCGAACTGGAAGCGGCTCAGGTTGAAAGTTGCACGATCTCGGTCTCGGCCGGGCTCGATAGCAGCGGCAATCTTACGAAGCCGGGCATAAAATCACCGGCGGTCAGCAGCGACTTTGGCCCGGTGGATAGTTCGAAACCGTTTCAGCCCTTCGGGCCAAACCCGAAGGCAGGCTCGGCGTTTATCATCGGCAGTAAAGAGATTTTCCAGAAAGCCAATGCCAGTGTCAAAATCAGCTTTAACTGGCGGGGAACGTTTAAAGCCACCCCTTCTTTATCGGCCGCTTACCTCAGCAAAGCCGTCTGGAGCACCCTGGCCAGTTCGATTTACGTAAACGGCAGCACAACCGCTCTAACTATTCCAACCGCTGGTGCAGCTCCGATAGACTACAGTCCGAATGATTTTCTAACGAATGCGTCGGTAACGGGTTTCCTTAAAATTTCGGCCAACGGCGATTTTGGGTACGCGGCCTGGCAAACGGCGCTGGCGACTTACTTTTCTGAACTTGCCCAGGAAAAAACACCCGCCTTACCCACTGTACCGGAGGCCCCCGAAATTACCGCCATCAATCTGGGCTATTCGGCCACATCTGCGCCCATTCCGCTAAACTCGACCAGTTCGAAAGACGCATCCGGGGCTAAATTCTACCACCTGTCGCCCTTCGGCATGGCCGAGCGGCACCCGCAACTAACGGGCAACGGAGTGACGACCTTACTCCCGCAGTTCAGCCATGCCGGGGGGGGCGTCAGTCAGTTGCACGAAGCGGAATTTTACATCGGCCTCAGCGGGTTGCTGCCGCCCCGGAGCCTGTCGCTGTTGATCCAGGTCGCCGACGGCACAGCCGACCCGAACTCGGTAAAAACGCAGCTCCACTGGAGTTACCTGTACAAAAACAACTGGGTCGATTTCCCCGCCGACTCCCTGAGCGATACTACCAACGACTTCACCCGCTCGGGCATCGTTACGCTGGCCATTCCCGCCGAGGCAACCGCCACGAATACCCTTCTGCCTACCGGGCGGCACTGGATTCGGGTAGCCGTAGCCGATGCCAGCGAGGGAGCCTGCCGCCTATTGGCCGTAGCCGCCCAGGCCGCACGGGTTACGTTTGCCGACCGCGACAACGACCCGGCGTTTCCGGCCACGGTACTCCCCGCCGGTACGATCAACAAGCTCGACCAGCCCGATTCCGCCGTCAAAAAAGTGGAGCAGCCTTTCGAGACGTTCGGCGGGCGGGGGCCGGAAACCTCCGAATCATTTTATAACCGGATCAGCGAACGGCTGCGGCACAAAGACCGGGGCATCGCGCTCTGGGATTACGAGCGGCTGGTGCTGGAGGCCTTCCCGCAGATTTACAAAGCGAAATGCCTGAACCACACGCATTACGAGCCGGGTATTTACAAAGAACTGGCGCCCGGCCACGTCACGCTTGTCACCATCCCGAATCAGCAATTTCAGAACCAGCGCGACCCGCTCAAGCCGTACACCAGTCTGGGGCTGCTGACCGAAATCGACGCTTTTTTGAAAGCCCGGCTTTCGTGTTTCGTGAAGCTGCACGTCAAAAATCCGCAGTTCGAAGGCGTCCGGGTCAGCTTCCGGGTTCGACTTTTTGACGGCTACGACGAAACGTTCTACATCGGTCGATTACAGGAAGCCATCACCCGCTTTCTGTCGCCCTGGGCGTTTGCCGGGGGCGAAGGGCCTTCGTTCGGTGGCAAGATATACAAATCGGTACTCATCAATTTCGTGGAAGAACAGCCCTACGTCGATTATGTTACTGACTTCCAGCTCTTCCACGACATAAACGATGTGCCGGGAGCGGAGGACAAGCAGGAAGTAGAAGGGTCGAAAGCTATCTCCATTCTGGTCTCCGTACCGGCCAAACTCCATACCATTTCTGCCATCAACCCAACGGAGGACGCCCCATCCGCCGAACAATGTCCCTGCGAAGCATGATTCAGAAACTCGCTCCCATCCCCAAGCAGCCCGTGCTGAAAGCCGCCGAAGACTTCTACCGTCTCCGCCGGGAAGGGATTGGCTTTATCGAGCAGATGGGAAGCCACCTCTGGACGGATTACAACATCCACGACCCCGGCATCACCATTCTCGAAGCCCTCTGCTACGCCTTCACCGACCTGGCCTACCGCATTGGCTGGGATATAAAAGACCTGCTGGCATCGCCCCCTCCGGCAACGATGCCCACAAAACCGCTTAGGCCCTATGCAGATCAGGCATTCTTTACGGCGCGTGACATCCTGACCGTCAACCCCGTTACCCCCGACGATTTCCGCCGTCTGCTGATCGACCTCGACCGGGTCCGGAATGCGTGGGTATTCTGTAAAGAGTGCGCCTGCGAACTGCATTATTACGCCTGGTGTGAGGCCGGTCAGTTGATGCTTTCGTACAAAAAGCCAACCAATTCGCTGCTGAAACCCGTAAAAGTAGACCCCAGGGGATTGTACGAAGTGCTGCTCGAACTGGAAGCCGACCCCGAACTGGGCGACCTCAACGACCGCAAACTCGAAACGACGCAGGTGGTGTTCGATGCCGACAGCAAGCCGGTTTCCCTCAAACTCGAACTGCGTTTTCCTGCACTGGCACTAGCCGACCAATCGGCCTACGCCCGCTTTACGGAGTTTGATAGCGCGACAAACGAGTTTGCCCGAAAGATTACCAAGATCAAGGTGCTCAAAATTTCGCGCACGAAACCGGAAACGACATTTACCACAACGGCTATCCTTCAACGGTACTGGCGCGATGTGTTTTACGTCTCGTTCGAAATTACGTTCGACACCGGTGCCCCGCTCGTCATTCCCAATGCGGCCCTCCGGCTGTATGGCGGAACGGACGCTAAAGGTCGGACCATCGTTAAAAAACAGCCGGGCGACCCCGTTGTGGCCGACCAGTTCAGGCTAACCGACATGCTCGAAGAGACCTCTGTTTTGGGGAGCATCCAGCGGTATCGGCAGAAACTGCGCAAAGCCGGTGAAGCCATAGCTATCGCCAAAACAACGCTCCACAACTACCGGAATCTGGATGAGGATTACTGCCAGATCAAGGTGGTCGACGTGGAAGATGTAGCTGTTTGTGCCGACGTGGAAGTGGCTCCCGATGCCGACATCGAGCGTATTCAAGCGCAAATCTGGTTCGAAATCGACCGCTATTTCAACCCGCCGGTTCCCTTTTACAGCTTACAGGAACTCCTCGACGCCAAGCAGCCGGTAGAGGGTATTTTTAACGGGCCAGCCCTCGAAAATGGCTTCATCAAGGCCGATGAGTTACAGGCGGCTGGCCTGAAAACCGTGCTGCGTACGTCGGACATCATCAACCGGCTGATGGACATTAAGGGCGTCATTGCCGTCAATGAACTCCTGCTCTCCAAATACGATGCGGAAGGAAATATCATAAAAGGTGCGGCTGACCCCGTTCAAACCGATACGGGTCTGATCTTTGACCCCAACCGGTTTAGCGCCAAGTGGCAGCTTTGGGTGAGCACCCTGCACCAGCCCCGACTGTATTACAACCAGTCGCAATTCCTGTTCTACAAAAATGGGCTGCCGTTTCGGCCCCGCATGGACGAAGCCCTGGACACGCTTACGCAGTTGCGGGGGGAAGCCGAACGGCCAAAAATCAAGCCGACGCCGGATAAAATCACCAACGACCTGCCCGCGCCAGTGGGGAAATTTCGCAATCCGGAAGCGTACTTCCCGGTTCAGTACAGCTTCCCGATGACGTACGGCATTGGGCCGGAAGGGCTACCCTCGACTGCTACGCCCCAACGCCGGGCACAGGCCAAACAACTGAAAGCGTATCTGATGGTTTTTGAGCAACTGCTGGGCAATACGCTCTCGCAGGTGGCGCATTCCGGGAAGCTGTTTTCGCTTGAGTCAAGTATCAATAAAACGTATTATGGCCGACTGTTCGACAAGACGGCTATTGAGGGTTACACAGACATCGTCAGCGCGAGTTTAACGTCCGATGTATTGCAGGAGTTGGTCGAGTCGGGACCCGAATTTGAGGAACGTCGCAACCGGTTTCTGGATCACCTGCTGGCCCGGTTTGGGGAGCAGTTCAGCGAGTACGCGCTCATGCTCACCACGCTGGAAGGGCAGCACATCGCCCAAAAACGCCTGATCGACGATAAAATCTCGTTTCTGAAAGCCTACCCGACCATCAGCCACGACCGCGGGAAGGCGTTCAATTACCAGAAAAACCAGAACAACCCGGCCAACGCATCGGGGCTGAAACGTCGGATCAGTCTGCTCTTGGGCTATCCCAACTTAACGTTTACAATCAACCTCAGCGGGTCAGGCCCCTACACCGTTACCAGCTACACGCTGACCGATACTCCCTATAAAACGAATACGGTCGATGAAACCGCAACGGTATGGCTCACCGGTACGTTGACGGTGGCGGTGAGCGAGGCCGACGAAGAAACCGCCCGTTACAAGGCATTTGAACAGATCGGGGAGATCCTGGAGCAGATGATCCAGCCCGATTCGTACGAGATTGTAGCCGAACAGGGGAAATTCCGGCTCAACGTCAGGGCCGATAACGGCGATCTGCTCGGTACCTACCCCACTTTGTTCGATACCGAAACCGACGCGAAGGCCATCGTCGATGAATTTCTGGGCTGGAGCAGCAACGAACGGGCGCTGGTGGTCGAGCATTTGCTGCTGCGCCCCAAGTTCCCCGGCGATGCCCTGTACCCCGCCTGCGCCGATGGTGACTGCGGCACCTGTGGCGACGAAGACCCCTACTCCTTCCGGCTCACCTACGTGATGCCCGGCTGGACGGCGCCCTTCAGCAAAAACCTCGATATGCGCCGGTTCGCCAACCGCACCATTCAGCAGGAAACACCCGCTCATCTGCTGGGCAAAATTTGCTGGGTGAGCAACGATGGGTTTATCGAAAACCCCTGCGACCCGGTTGTTGCCCAACTGGCAGAGTTACTCGAAGAAAAAGGCAAAACCACCACCGATGTGCGCCCCAGCCCGGACGAAGCCTGTACCTGTGCTCTGGCGCTGTACACCAAATTCAGTCTTGCGTTCAAAAGCTGGTATGCCGACAAAACCCTGACGTATTTCCACCCTGATGCCCTGCAAACGGCCCTGGAGAAAGAGTTTTCTACCCGGCTAAAGCCTGCCGACGTCTCCTGCACCACGGTGCTCGATGCTGCCTTATGGGTTAGTGTACAGTCCATTATGGTGACCCACTTTGTACAAATCGCCTTTTCGGGTTTGCAGTTCGAACGGTTTGAGGATGCCTGGCAAGCCTGGCTACAGGCCAATGCCGCCATCGACTGGACGGAGCAGCAGCTACAGGAACGGGTGGAAGGCATCCTGAGCACGAACGTCGAAAAAACGCTGGTTCCGCTGGCTGATCAACAGGCGAAACTGTGCCAGTGCGCCACGGCTATTCTGACCACCTACGGCATGAATTTCTATACCTGGATGGAAGCTAACGTCAAAGCAGGCGTCGATATTAAGGCCCTTGACTTTACCAAGTTCGACCCCGACAAGCCTGCCCCGCTGACGCTCTGCACCAATTTCACCTTTTCGGCCGATACGCTGAAAACGGTAAAGGCCTTCCTAACTGCGCGTTACGCGACCTATGTGGAGGTCTCCTATCGGCTCCGGGTGGTGGTGGATAGGCTCAGTAAACTCAGGAATACGTATCCGGGAGCCACCCTGCACGACTGCGACGATGGCAGTGACCAGAACCCCGTTCGGCTGGGCAGCACCGCCCTCGGCAATTACCCCACCAAAAAACAATAACCTGTTTCTCTAAATGGCTATAACCGCTATTTGCTATGCAAGCGACTCAAGAAAAATATCCGGTATTTGAAGCGAATCAGGTACTTACCAACGAACACCTGAACCAGCTCTTTATCTATTTAGACGAACAGGAACGACTCACGCGGGCTAACCTGATTGGCATTGGTATCGTATGCGGGTTCGACCTTAGCTACGATGAGGTGTTGAAAACCATCCGACTGTCGAAGGGCTGCGGCATTACCTCGGCGGGATACCTGATGGTGCAGCAGCAGGATTTGGAGCTTGTCTCCTACCGAAAAGTAACCGAAGACCTGGCGTATCCGCTGTTCAAAAACACGAACCCCGTCGACCTCGACCCGGCGCTCAACACCCAGTACGATGTGTGGGAGCTGTTTCCGAAAGACGAGCCCAATGTAAAACCGCTGGACTCGCCCGCCAATTTCCTGAAAGACAAGGCACTGGTGCTTTTTCTGGAGCTAAAAAACGCCAAACTGCGCAATTGCAGCCCCAATAACTGTGACGACAAAGGAGCCGAGATCAACATCAGCCTGCGCCCGATGCTGATTCAGCAGAAGTATTTGATCAAACTCATTGCGAAGGAGAATCAACTTAACACCACCGTTACGGCCGCCGAACTGGAAACGGCCCTGCTGGCCCGCCTGAATCTGCCCGACCTGCGGTTGCCGCGTTACGACGTGCCCAACACCAGTCCGGCAACGTCCAATGACGTACTGGCTGCGTTTCAGGCCGTCTTTAAAACGGATAAAATTGTCACTACTTTCAGCAAGGCACTCGCTGCCGCCTATACGGCCTTCAAGCCGGTATTGCAGACTATTCCCGACCCATCCGTGGGTTTCAACGCCAAATTCGGCTTTTTGGAGCAGGTACCGGCCAGCACCGGGCAGGTGCGCTTCCTGCAATATTATTACGACTTCTTCGACGACCTGATTCGCGGATACGATGAGTTCTGCCGAAAAGGGCTGGAGCTTATGTGCGCCTGCTGCCCGCCTGAAGGGCTGTTTCCCCGGCATCTGATGGTCGGACTGCTGTACCCGGCGGCCAATGCGGGCGTTTATCGGCACGGCTTCAAATCCTCATCGGCGGTAAGCGGCTGCGAAGAACGGGAGCAGGAATTGCGGCTGCTGTTCCGTCGACTGGCGACCATGATCGAGCGGTTCACCCCTACCCCGCCCTTACCGGCTCTATCGACCGGCTCGCCCACCGACACCCAGATCAGGATTACCCCCAGCAAGTTGTCGGATGCTCCGCTGTCGGAGAAAGCCATTCCGTATTATTACCAGCAAACGGGCACTACACCCCTGTTCCAGCTCTGGAATCCGGAAAAAACCCGCCGAAACCGCGCCAATCAGAACCTCAGTTACCGTGCTGCCGAATACGTACCGGCGGCTCCGACCTTTGTGACCAACCCGCTGCGGTACGATCTGGAGCCGTATAATTTCCTGCGGATCGAAGGGCATCTGGGCAAAAGTTACCAGTCGGTGCTAACCACGCTCTTGTCCCTAAAAACGCAGTACCGGCTTCCCATCGACGTGATTGCCCTGCGTACTGGTGCTTTCGACGAGACCATGCCCGTTGATCTGACCAAAGAAAAAGCCCGTTTTCAGGATCTGGAGGCCGTATACGATGCCTTCCGGGAGGAGTTGCTGTCGTCGCTGGCCGAAGGTGCCCGTACATTTTACGATCAGCCGATAAATGGAAAGGACCCCGGCGGAAAGCCCCAGTTGCCCCTGCTCAAACAATACGCACCTAACTACAGCTATAAAACCGGTTCGCTGGGGGCGTGGTACGAGAAATACCGGGCGCAGCTCCAAGCCATCCCGTATATTGATGTCGATCAGAACAACATCAACGCCGGTACCATTCTGACGGTGTATTGCGGCCTTTTTATCGGTACTACGGCACCAGCACCGGAGTTCCAGCCGCGCGTTGTGGCGGTCTATTACCTGTCTAAACTGGCCGAAATCCTGCCCGCAAGTTTAGACCAGCTCAAGTTTACCGACTTCCAGAACAAATACCAGGATTTAATCGAGCTGGCCCGTTACTTCCGTACGCTGGAGGCCAGTGACGTCCCCAAAAACCTGGAGCAATTCCTGCCCAAAGAAGACCTGATCGACCAGTTCGACCAGATACTGTTTACCTGTAAACTCGAGCCCATCCGCTCGCTCATCGACGAATACAAAAAGCGGCTGAAAGAACTGAAACAAAAGCAGTTTTTAAGTAATTTTTTACAGAACAACCCCGGTATTCAGCACAAAGCCGGGGTACCGCTGGGCGGAACCTTCATCCTCGTCTACCACGACGATCCGGAACCCGTGGTCAGCACGGCGGCTCCGGTAACGATGGATTTCCTCCAGCCTGTGTTTTTCACTCCGGTTTTCAATGTTCAGGAAACGGCGACCTTCAACCCGGCCACGAATGAACCGCTGGCACAGGCCTTCAAACGAATCAGTAAAAACCAGGCGTTAACGGATAACGAAGACGTTCGGTTTGTAATGGGTACGCTGTTTGGCATTATCCCGCCCCAATCTACCGGTATTCTGGTAGGTCAGGAAGATCCCGGCAAAAAGATCATCGACCAGGCCGTTAATGAGCTGGCGGATGGAACCGTCATCGCCGATTTCTACCTGCCTTATCTCTTCAGCGGGGGCGGTACGCCGGTGCAGTTTGTGCTTCCCAAAGTTAAACCCTCGTTTACCTACACGGTGGGTTGTACCAAAGCTAACGACAAGGCGGAGGTAACGCTGAAACCACAGGGTGGCGTGCCCCCGTATAGCGTTAAGGTCGATGACGAAGGGTATAAACCGCTCGATGGGGTCTTGTCGCTGTCGGTTGGCTCGCGAAAAATCAGCATTCAGGATGCCGAAACGACCGAATCGGAACCGCAGACGATCAAGATCGAAAAGCAACTAGTTCTCGACGAGCCGACCTACACCTGCCTTGCCGGAGGCAATACCTACACGGCTACGCTTACCATAAAAGGCGGAAAAGCACCATATAAAGCCGAAAAAGGCACGATCACCAACACCAACCAGTACACCAGCGAAGTACTGCCCGGCGACGTGGAGACGACGATCAAAATAACGGATAGCCAGGGATGCGAGGCTACAAAAGTCCTTCAGAAATCGTGCCTGCCGCCACTCGCCTTTACGGTTGAGATAGCCTGTACGACGCCCAATAACGTAGCGCCCGTAACGATTACGCCGACGGGGGGCAAAAAACCGTATCAGGTGCAGATCGACCAGGGGGCTGCCGTGGCCGTCAAGAATCCTTTCTCTCTGACCGTTGGGCCACACACCCTGCTCGTTACCGATTCGGTGGGTGAAGCGGCTCCCCCGCAAACCATCAACGTACCGGCCGTACTGACGCTGTCTGTGGGCGAAACGGACTACCGCTGCGAGGCTGGGACCTACCGGGCTGTCGTGCGTGTTTCTGGTGGCACACCGCCCTACTTCTACAAACGCGCTACCGACGAACTGGAATTCAATGATCTTGTCTTCGTTACCGATCCGGTTCCGAGTGGTCAGGAAACTACCGTTGTCGTCAGGGATTCCAGCAAATGCGAGCCTGCCAAGCTGACCACAAACCACACCTGCTGTGATCTGCCCTGCGATGGGCAATCCCGGCGGAGTGCGTATCGCTTGTGGGTTCAACCCGTGACCGATTTCCCCCGATACAACGACTTCAAACAGCAATCACTCATTCAGTTCCGGTTTAATGGAAAAGGCTATGAACTCCCGGATACGAAGGAATTACTTCAGCAACCCGCCGATTCGCTGAACACAAAATTCCAGGATACGATTGGCGGAATCATCAAAAAGCTGAACAGCATCATCAATGAAACATTGACCAATGATCTCGGCGAGTTGGGCAAAAGACGGCTTGTACTCACCTACAAACCATCTGCCGATGATCCTTTTGGAGTGATGATGATCGAGCATTTCGTATGCGACACGTTTATGCTTGAGTTCAATTACTCAATAGACATCTCCGAACAGCAATATGACCTGAACATCCGTTACACCAACGAACCTGACGTGACGGGCGCTCCCTTCGACGGGGTGATTCTGACGAACCAGAAGACGGACAAAATAGCACATATACCTGCTTTCAACTACGCAGAACGAAACCAGTGTCTCAAAACGGACTATAAACCCGAATGCGACGGCCCCAAACCCGTTCTTGAATCCCGAACTGTCGGAAGACGCGCTACCAGTAATCGATTGCTGATCAATGCCGCATTTGCGGGTCAGGTCGCCAACATGGATCCTCGTGACATTCTGGGCTGGATTTGGGATGTACCCCTGGCCGCTGAGCCTGTCTACCTGGGCGAGAAAATTGATGGCATTCAGTTGCGACGAGCCGACTTGCCCGTTCGACTGACCGCCATTACGACCAAAGGCTGTTTCAATATTCTCGATAGCCAGATCCAGTTATCATGACCCACATCATCCGGCAACAGTATCTGCACGTCGACCTGAACGGCACCGAATCCGATGGAATGGCCCTCCAGCGCCAGCTCTCGGATGTGTGCCAGCACTGGCTGATTCCCGCCATTGAGCGGGTGCTGGACCGCTGTGCGCCGTTGGATGGGCATTTGATTATCGACCGGCTCGACATTGATGCCGGTGCGCTGAACCTCGACCGACTGGAACAGGACATAACCGGGCTGGTCGAACAGGCGCTGGAACAGGCTCTTCGGGTACAAACTCCGCCAGCCGGACAGACACAGGCACAGCCAGTGAGCGTCGTCGCCCGAAAAACGAACCGACAAACGGTTTTTGACGCGTTCATTCATTTTCTAACAACCGGTACCCTGCCCTGGTCTTTCCGGCTCCCGCCCGACAAAACGCTCGAAGAGACCCTGTTTGACGCCTGGCAGACCGAACCGGAATCAGAGACAAATCAGTCCCTATTCAATCAGGCAGTCCGGTCGGTTCTGAGCGCAGTCTTCATTCGGCAGCGACTTACCCGGCAGTTTTCGGATGTTTTCTTGACCGAATTACTGGCCCGGCTTACCCCGGTAGGCGAAGCGACCACGACCTCACTGCTGAACATGCTGAATGAAGTGTATCCCCGGCCCACTACCATGGCTCTTTTTGAACGAGGGCTTTGGGAAACGGCCTTTACCCATGCCGCGGCAGATACCCTCATTTCGGGGTATCTGCTCGTCCGGGAAACCTGGCTGGCCACGCCTGAGTCGGCATCGGACGAACTGGCCCGTGTGCTGGAACAGTACTGGCCGGGTGTAACGCAACCCACCTCTCGCCCAACCAGACCGCCGGAACCAAACACGACCGAACGAAATCTTGATGGTTTGGTCCCTGAACAGCATACAGCGATACAGAAGATAGTCAATTACACCCCGGCGCTACCCCGGCCGTTCGAAACCCGCGAAGGCATGTACATCGACAATGCCGGTTTGATCTTGCTGCATCCTTTTCTGGTACAGTTTTTTACCGCCCTGGGCATCGCTGCCGATGGACAATTGCAGAAACCGGAGCGGGCCTTGTGTCTCCTGCACTTTCTGACCACCGGCCAGTTCGTAGCGCCGGAGCATGAACTGCTGTTCCCCAAACTGCTGTGTAACGTCCCGTTCGAAACGCCCGTGGAGGCCGATGTGATCTTAACGCCAAATGAACGGGAGGAAGCAGATGGTCTCCTCGAAGCCGTTGTCCACCACTGGGAAGCCCTGCGCAATACCTCGCCCGATGCCCTGCGCGGCACCTTTCTCATCCGTCCCGGCAAACTCACCCTCCGCCCGGATGGCGACTGGTTGCTCCAGGTCGAATCGCAGCCTTACGATATTTTACTGGATCAGCTACCCTGGGGCATATCCATGGTGCAACTCCCCTGGATGGACCGGCTGCTTCATGTAGCGTGGCGTTGACGTATCGGCTAAACGTATGATCTGACTTATTGATGAAAACGAGTTCGGAAAAATCGACCACCACCACACCATCGCCTGCTACGCAGACGAGCAGCCAGCCTTTTTTTGCCAAAGCGGGTGGTGGTGATTTTTTTGAGCCCGCCCGGCAAACTCCAGCGCCCGCCGTTCAGATGAAACTGACGGTGAATAAGCCCGGCGACTCGTTTGAACAGGAAGCCGACAAAACGGCCGATAAAGTAATGCGGATGCCCGCGCCCATGTCGGCACCCACCATCACCGGAAAAGACGAGAAGCTGCAACGGCAAACCGACGATAAGCTCCAGAAAAAAGAAGACGACAAGCTTCAGAAAGCTGCCCTTCCCGAAGAGAAAATTCAAAAGGCCGAGCTGAAAGACGATAAAATCCAGAAGGCCCCCGCCCCGGAAGAAAAGCTTCAGAAAAAGGAAGAAGATAAGATTCAAAAGGCCCCGGCTCAGGACGATAAAATCCAGAAAAAAGAGAGTAACAAGGGCGAAAAGAAAACCGGCGATGGTACGCCAGCCGTCACCTCCGACGTCCAGACGGCCATTCAGCAGCAAACTTCCGGTGGGCAACCGTTATCCAACGACGTGCGAACGTTTATGGAACCCCGCTTTGGTGCCGATTTCAGCAATGTCCGTATTCACACCAATGCCGAATCGGCAGGGTTGAGCAACCAGCTTAGTGCGCGGGCCTTCACCTACCAGAATCACATTTTTTTCTCCCGCGATCAGTACCAGCCCGGTACCAGCGAAGGCAAACAACTGCTGGCCCACGAGCTAACCCATACCGTGCAGCAGGGCCATGCCGTGCAACGCAGTCCGCAGGTGGCCACGACGGCCACTCCCCCACCCGTGCAGCGGCTGGGCGTACAGGATGCGCTGGATTATTTTGCGGATAAAGCCTATAACATCCCCGGCTTCCGGATGCTGACCATCGTGCTGGGTTTCAATCCCATCAACATGCGGTCTACCGACCGGAGTGCGGCCAATATTCTGCGGGCACTGGTGGAACTGGTACCGGGTGGCCACCTCATTACGCAGGCCCTCGACAACCACGGCGTATTTGCCAAAGCGGGAGCCTGGATCGAGCAGAAGCTGGCCATCCTGGGCGACATCGGCAGCGAGATCATCTCCGGGCTGAAAAGCTTCATCAACTCGCTGAGCTGGTCGGATATTTTTGATCTCGGCGGGGTTTGGGAGCGGGCCAAGCGCATCTTCACCGACCCCATTGGGCGGCTCATTTCCTTTGCGGGCAGCGTTGTTTCCGAGATCCTCAAAATGGTTAAAGATGCCATTTTGAAGCCCCTGGCGGCTTTGGCCGAGGGAACACGCGGCTACGACCTGCTCAAAGCCCTGCTTGGCGTAGACCCCATCACGGGTGAAGCCGTTCCGCGCACCGCCGATACCCTCATTGGCGGGTTCATGAAACTGATCGGGCAGGAGGAAATCTGGGAAAACATCAAGAAAGGCAATGCTGTGGCCCGTGCCTGGGCGTGGTTCCAGGGCGCACTGGGCGGCTTGCTGAACTTTGCCCGCACCATTCCCCGCCGAATTATCGACACGCTGACGTCCCTTACCTTTCAGGACATCATTTCTGTTGCTGGGGCGTTCACCAAAATTGTCGGCTCGTTTGCCAGCATTGCGGGTGAGTTTTTCAGCTGGGCGCTCAACCAGGTTATCAGCCTGCTGGAGATCCTCTTCTCAGTGGTGGCTCCCGGCGTGATGCCGTACATCGCCAAGGCGCGGGCCGCCTTTACCACCATTCTGAAAAACCCGATTGGCTTTGTCAATAACCTGGTACGGGCGGGCAAAATGGGCTTTCAGCTCTTTGCGTCCAACATTGTCGACCACCTGAAAACGGCCCTCATCAAATGGATTACCGGACCGCTGGGCGAAGCGGGCGTGTACATTCCCAAGTCGTTCAGTTTGATCGAGGTTGTGAAACTGGTGTTGTCGGTGCTAGGGCTAACGTGGCAGAATATCCGGGGCAAGCTGGTGAAGATCATTCCCGAACCCGTGCTGGTTGGGCTTGAGAAAACGGCGGGTGTACTGGTCACGCTCGTAAAAGACGGTCCGGCAGCGGCCTGGGAACAGATCAAGACCGAGCTGACGGAGCTGAAAGATCAGATGATTTCGCAGGTTACGCAGATGATCACCACAGAGGTAGTGAAAGCCGCCGTGGCAAAACTGGTGAGCATGATCAACCCGGCGGGAGCCATTATCCAGGCAATTCTGGCCATTTACAACACGGTTACCTTCTTCATACAGAAGATCAACCAGATTGCCGCCGTGGTAGCGTCATTCATCGACTCCATATCGGCCATTGCGTCGGGGCAGGTCGAGGGGGCGGCCAAAAAAGTGGAGAAAACGATGGCCAGTACGCTCACCGTTATTATTGCCTTCCTGGCCAAGTTTGCCGGATTAGGCAACATTCCGGAGAAGCTGGTCGGAATAATCAAGAAAATCCGGCAGCCAATCGACAAAGGACTGGACAAGATCGTGGCGTGGCTGGGGAATATGCTGAAGAAGCTGGGGGGTAAGAAAGACAAGGATGATTACACGGAAGCATTTGCCGCCGTTGGTACTGCTGTCAACAATGCTAAGCAGGCTAAACATACCAAGGAGCAGCTACAGACTGATATTGCTCCACTAAAAACCAAGTATAAATTCAAAAAGTTAGACGTTACAGATGGTTCGAATGGAATTGAAGTAAAAGCAGAAATAAACCCGGCTAAAGTTTACCAGTATGCCGGTCAGCTTAGACTTAAGTTAATTTATGACCCAAGCTGGCCATTGGATGAATTTTTGAATAAAGCCAATGCACTTCAGGCAGCGGCTGACGCCGGAAAGCTGGCTACGCTAGCAGTTGATCCAAAAACTGGTAGGAAAAGATCGACCAAAACCCTGCGAAAAGGAGCCGAAAAAGCATTCAAGGAAAAGGTACGACTGTTTATATTGGCCGAAATAACTAATCCTGGCCAACAGGCCCAGGCTATGGCTATGCTGGCTAATCTGGATCCTGATCACCAGGTTGATCTGCAAGTAGGCGGTAAGGATGCCTCGGCGAATATATCGCTTACCGACGGCAGTATGAATAAAACGATGGGATTTCTGGAAATGGGACCGGCCTTACGAGGATTACCACCCGCTACTAAAATCGAAAAAGTGGTTATTGATACATCCGCTGCGAAGGCAGGTATGCATAAGGAAACCGGCGATGCTGCTGCATTACGAAGCATCTTGTTAACATACGCCAAAGGACCTCAAAAGTTAGCTGTTTATGCATGGTTTAAAGGGCTGGAAACGCCAGCCTGAAGGAGTTACTAAATCGCTCACTCAGTTATGACTTACCTACATCGATTCGAGTCTATGGTGCGGGAAATTGAAAAGAATAACTTCCTGGAAATTGTGGAATACCGGGCAAATCCTCCTATTTCTGAAACACAAGTAAAAGAAGTTGAAGAAGCCTTGAAAGTACCGCTTACTGACCCAATCAAGAAATTCTACCGGGAGGCCGACGGGCTCTATCTACGGTGGCGAATTGATCCATTCCTCGATGCAGAAAAAACAAAGCGCTTACAAAAGATGAGCAATGATTACGAAATCAGCATTGCCGAATCAGAGAATCAAGCTTTCGCCCGGATCAACTTAGTTTCGCTTTACGAGTCAGTCAAAAAATGTAATTGGGTGGGTGTGGAACCCACTTTCGAAGACCAGCCCCCGACCGTAATGTTTAACAATCATACACTCAAACGAAAGGAGTTTATCGATCTTTTAAGGCCTCTTGACCTGTTTAGTCTTGACTCATATATGGCATTTGTTTTTCAGCCCGGGCAGAATGAACCAAAGGTTATTTTACTTAGTGAAGCCAATTCCATTTGGGACCAGAGTCGAGTATCGAATTTTGAAACCTACCTGGAATTTTTACTGGCAACCCGAGGAGTTGTGGAAGCACGAGAAAAGCATTTTCTTTCTACTGATATAAAGTTTAAAAACACGTTAATCAAAGGAACCGACTACTGGAAAAAAAGAACACCGAAGATGTTCAGGTAGCCTAGTCGGCAAAGAATGCTCACCGCAGGCTATTATCTTTTAACGTGCCAGTAGCCCATATCTCCACCTCGATACACGAGATAATAGTTCTCTGTATATCCCCACAGACACCACCCCATGACCAACGCCGATAACCTCACTACCGCATTCTCCTACCTCCGCGCTGTGATCGTGAGCCGACTAAAGGTGCATTCGGGCAAGGTAGAGGCAGAGGACGTTAGCGGCACCGCTTATTATCAGGACGACTCGCCCTTTTCGGCGTTTATCAACCAGCACCAGCCTGGCTTCGACGAGTACATTCTGCTGCTGCTGGCGCTGGCCCCGCATGTTCATCCCCACTTCTTCAACCAGATCATTGCCGAACACTACCCCGAGGGGGGCGACCTGCCCGAGTTTGGGGGCGTGAAAGGTCAGAATCACCGGGGTATGTTGCCCACCGGCGAAACCGCCCAGTTCGTTCTGGCGGGTAACGATCTCGCCAAACGGCTCGCCATCCAGCGGCTGCTGAGCAACGATCCCAACTTTGTCTGGAAACGACTCCTCCGGGTCGACAGTGTACCGGCAGGTGAACCGTTCATGAGCGGCCAACTCCTGCTCGACCCCGATGCTGTTGAACAACTGACCACCGGCATCGGCAGCCGGCCGCAGTTCAGTATGGAGTTTCCGGCCGAGTATATCGAAACCGGCATGGACTGGGACGATCTGGTGTTGCACCCAACGACTTTACGGCAGATTCAGGAAATTGAACACTGGATTACCCATACCCATACTGTACAACATACGTGGGGCATGAAAAAGAAAATCAAACCCGGCTACCGCGCCCTGTTCTACGGCCCTCCCGGCACCGGCAAAACCCTCACGGTTACGCTGCTGGGCAAGCAAACGGGTAAGGATGTTTTCCGAATCGACCTCTCGCGGGTGGTGTCCAAATACATTGGCGAGACCGAGAAAAACCTGTCGCGGTTGTTCGACAAAGCGGAGCACAAAAACTGGATTCTTTTCTTCGATGAGGCCGACGCCCTGTTCGGCAAACGAACCGACATCCGCGATGCGCACGACAAATACGCCAATCAGGAGGTGGCGTACCTGCTCCAGCGCATCGAAAGTTACAATGGGCTGGTTATTCTGGCCACCAACCAGCGGGGCAATATCGACGACGCTTTTATCCGGCGTTTTCAAACCATTGTTTACTTCCCCATTCCCCGTACCGAAGAGCGGCAGGCCATCTGGCAGCGTACCTTCCCGACGCAGATGCCAATTGCCGCCGACATCGACTGGCATCAGGTGGCCAGCCGGTACGAACTCACGGGTGCCAGCATTGTCAATGTGGCTCATTACTGCGCCATTGAACTACTGGCTGATCAGTCGCCCAAACTTGATCGAAAGCGATTGGAAGAAGCCATCATGCGGGAATACGCCAAGGAGGGAAAAGTGATATAACATCCATAAAATGTTACCAGACTACCAAACGTCGAAAGTTTCTTTGTTATTAATGAATTTCTTTTATTAAACGGTACAGAACGTACTGCTCCATGCCTTTATTGTATTTATTCGAGAAAATAGATCAGAAATTAAGTGTAATAAAAACAACTCATCAGGCACTTTACCTATCTATATAACTTATTATCAACTCTTTCCCTATAGCTACTAAACGACCCCAATAAACTGGTCGATGTACACATATGTTATTTATCTAATTTATACTAAAACACTAGATTTAGAGTACTAATGCGTCATTAAACAAAAAATAGGTAAACATGGTATTTGTTATCCGCTTAATAAATACTAGTCATAGTTTATGAAATAGAAAATTCAGTTCTTTAACCTGATTTAATATCTAATATGATCTAATATGAAATTTTTACCTTACTACAACTGTGTACCTATGTTGGTATCCTGTGCGCTATCTGCCTTGTTGTTTGTCGGATGTGCTCAAAATTCTGAATCCGTACAACCTGAACAAAGTTCAACGGGTTCTTCAGCCAATGCTCGTGCTCGTAAAGCGGCTGTGGCTACTGTCGATAATATGGTTTCTGTAACGAGTATATGCGGGTACGATTACACAGCCGCTACTGAATCAAGTCTGACAGCTGCCGGCTGGACAAAAACTTTTGAAGACAACTTTAACGTGAGTCCCAATAATCCGGCGAATACCAACTGGAACGTCTGGGTTGGAGGGTCTTTCAATACGGAGCTACAAATGTATACGGCCAGCCCTACTAACCTGACCGTTACCCAGGACCCCAACAATACGGCGAATAGCCTACTCCAGATTAAAGCCGTGAAGGAGCAGGTAACAGGGCCTAAATACCGGCAGGATGTCGATAACACGCTAAAAAACTTCGACTTCACATCGGCCCGGATTGAGTCGAAACCTATGTTTACGCCTGTTGGCCCTAATGGTCAGGTACGGATGGTAGCGCGCATAAAGCTACCCAGTGGCTATGGCATGTGGCCTGCTTTCTGGTCCTATGGTGACTACTGGCCGACTAATGGTGAGATCGACATTCTCGAAGCGCGCGGCAATGAGCCTAACAAATATCAGACAAACTATGTATATGGCACTCAGGGCGACCAGAATCTGGTCACAAACGGGGGCACCTTCCTGACAACGTCAACCAGCCTGACCGACTGCTGGCACGTCTATGAACTTATCTGGACCAGAAAGGCACTTACATTTATGCTCGATGGCAAGGTGATTGACACCAAAACCGGAGGCTACGTGTCTAATCTTGCCGGAAAGCTTGAAAAACTTACGTTGAATCAGGCTGTAGGTGGCGATTTCTTTTACGCCCCAACAGCCAGCCAGATCCCCCTCAATGCTGGTGAGGGCATTATGCAGGTGGATTGGGTACGAGTATACACAAAGAAATAAAGTTCATTATCATGCTGCCTGTCTGCCGGAAGTTATACGTTTATTTTACGTTATGACTCCTGGCAGACAGGCAGTATATAAGACCAGTAGCTACCCTATTTTCACGACATACCTTCCAGTAAATTCAGTCTAGTTTATAGTCATTCTTTACTAGTACAAAGCACACTCTTTGGGTGTAAACTAAGTTTTTTGTGGTACTTTTGTGAAGTATACAGTCATACGATATATAACTATTTTACACAGGTAAACCTGGCTCATTTTATTGGGTTGAGCGTCCGGTCTTCTTTTATCCAATACCTGTAGATAGTACTATAACTTCAACGTTAATCGTTTTGTCGTCTGCAATAAAGCGCGGCATCCGACTTGAAAAATAGAACACCAGCCTATTACTTGATCCTGGTGATACGTCTCTTTTCTTTTCGTTAAATTTTAGCTGGAATCCCAGCTTGGCATTAACTTATTTACTGCTCCGTAACAAACCATCATGGAACGAAACAATCAGATCGATTTTTTTAGAGGTTTTTTATTGATATTAATAACGGTTAACCACTTTATATCAGAAAATAACATAATCATCCGTTTTACCAGAGAATCAATCGGTTGGGTGGAAGGTGCATCAGGTTTTGTATATCTTTCAGGTTTCACGGTGGGGCTGGTTTACACAAATAAGTTTTTAAAAAAGGGAGGAAATGAAATCCGTAATGCGGCCATAAATCGGTCATGGCTTATTTATAAGTTTCATATAGGTGTATTCTTCATTACGTTACTAGCTGTCCTGACATTGGGCTTCGTTCGAAACCACTGGGAACCGCACTACGGTACCATGCTGGCAAACCCAATCGGAGCCTCTATACTGGCACTGGTTTTCCTCTACCAGCCACAAAACATGGATATTCTACCCATGTATGCCGTCTTTTTGCTGTTTGTGCCCTGGATTATTGTCCATTTGCAAAAGCACCCTAAAGGCTATCTTATCGTACTACTGATATCGTCGATTGTGTATCTAATTGGAACGTTCGAATTACTTTTGATCAATCATTACCGATACAGTTGGAGCCGATGGGTGAATCCGGGATTTTTCAACATGCTTTCCTGGCAGATTATTTTCGTTGTGGGTCTTGTTTTGGGCAACATGGCCTACAATAAAAAGCTGGGAGCTTTACTTGACAAAACATATATCGTATGGGGTGCATTGATTGTCGCTATTTCTCTATTGGCAATTAAAATTCTATTATCAATTCACGTGATCGAAATCACTGATTATGACATAAAATTTTGGGCCGACAAAAAATATCTTCGCCCATTGCGGTTGATTAACATTGCTGCTGTATTTATTCTTATTCGCTGGGTGATGGTAAAAAAACCTACCTGGTTTCAGTATAAACCATTAGCTTATCTTGGCAAGAATTCACTAGAGGTATTCGCGTTTCATATCCTCCTGATTTTATTACTTTCTCCGTTAAATTCCTATCTTAATGGTATCAGCGCGTATCCCCTGTTCGGTAACTATTATTTTTATCCGCTGGAAACAGTATTGGCCGGTATGGTAGTCGCTTCGCTCTATCTGGCTCCTACATTGTGGAATGCCTCGACACGTTACTTTCAGGAAGTAAAAACACTGGTTTATAAATAAATCAGGTAGCTAACCGTAGGAGCCGATATTACTATTACGCATACGGAATTGTAATGGTAATGGTTGTCCCTGCTCCTTCCTTACTAAGTACATCGATCTGGCCGTTCATCAGGTTTGTATACTCCTGGCAAATGGCCAAACCAAGACCGCTCCCCTGATAACTAACGGCATTACCGGCTCTGAAAAATTTATCAAATAAATGGGGCAGGTCTTCTTTAGGTATCCCAATACCCTGGTCGCTCACCGCTATTTTCACATCTGTCGAGCTATAGGTGAGGGTTAGCCCTACATGTTTCGTGGAAAACTTGATGGCATTCATCAATAAATTGGTCAGGATATGATGCATCAGCTTTTTATCCACCAGCACTTCCACAGCCTTTCCTATAAGCTGGACATCGATATGCCGTTTATCCTTGTTCTCCGAAAAAGTAGATGCGATCAATGCCTTACAGAGCGCTTCCAAATCGGTATAGGCGAGTTGTACGTCTATTCGCCCCTGCTCTATCTTGCTCAGTGTCAGGGTATCGCTGATCAACTCATTCAACGAAGCCACTTTTGTTAGAATGGCTGCGAGATGTTTGTTTATAAGTGGCAGGACCAACGGGATATCTTCGCCAGCTACATAGTGCCTTACCAGCTCAGTGCTTGAACTGATGGCCATCAGGGGGGTTCTGAACTCATGCGAAGCGGTTGTGATAAACTGCGATTTAAGCGTATTCAACGTTCGTTCGTTCTGCAGGGAAGCTTCCAGAATTTGCTCTTTTTCAATGGCCGTCGTTATATCGGTAGCAACGCCGATACGGCGAATAAGTACACCTGCCTCATTGGTCACCCCAAACACCCTGGCGTGTAACCAACGCAGGCTACCGTCCTGATGGCGCGCCCGGAATGTTAGCTCACTACCCGAAACAGAGTCTTTGAAGATCGTTTGAATCAGGGTTCGATCTTCTTTTATAATACGCGGTAAGAACAAAGAGGAATCCTGATAAATAGCCCGGGAGGATACACCGGTAAACTTCTCGAAAGCGGGGTTAACGTACAGAAACCGGGGCTGTTCGCTGTCCAGTATACAGAAGACCTCGTCGACATTTTCGGCAATCTCCCGAAAACGCTGTTCGCTTTCCAGAATTGCTTCTTCGGCCATTTTTCGCTCCGTAATATCCGTCAATGTTCCGGTTACCCCCATCCATACACGACCTTCGCCCCATACTATCTGAGCATTTACATCGACCCAGCGAAACCCGCCCCCTTTATGAACGTAGCGAATGACATGCCTGACAATCGTCCGATGGCCTGCTTTAATTTGTTCGAACATCAAGCGGGTTTCAGCATGGTCTTCGGGTACTATCGAATCCAGGAAAAAGCCCCCCAGCGATTCTTTGACGGAGAACCCCGTGACGACCTCCCAGGCCGGATTTAGATAAACCCACCGCCCTGCTTCATTGGTTTGAAAGACAATTGTATCCAGGTGATCGACCAGCGAGCGATAGCGTTGTTCGCTGGTCCGCAGGCTTTCCTCGTCCAATTTTCGCCGGGTTACGTCCCAGGCAACCCCAATGAGTCGGATGGGCTTCCCCGCCGAATCGCGAATAATACGGCCGTTCGTTTCCAGGTAGCGCACCACTCCGTCTGGACGAATGATCCGGTACACGCTATTAATAGTCTCTCCACTACCGGCGAGTTTGGCATGGCTTTTCGCCATGAAAGCGGGTAAATCTTCCGGATGTATGCTAGCTAAAAAGTCCGCATAAGTCAACGGCCGAATGGGTAGCGGCAACCCGTGTAACTCCCACAGGCGCTCATCCCAGATAACCGCACCGGTGGTTAAATTATTTTCCCAGATGCCCTGTCCGGCCGCCTGCGTGGCTAGCTGCAGCCGTTCATGCAGCTGGTGCAATTGGTCTTCAGCCAGTTGCCGGTCGGTAATATCCCGGGCCGAACCATAGAGTATTCCCTCAATGCCAATGGCACTCCATTCGATGACCCGGTACGTACCATCTTTACGACGCCACCGGTTGATCTGATTGCGAACCGGTTGCTGCTGACTCTTCTTGACTACTTCTTTAGCCACAAACGCCTGTTCATCAGGATGAATCAGTTGCAGAAGCGGCAGCGTTCTGAGTTCACCGGCCGAATACGCCATCACCTCCTGAAAGGCGTGGTTCACTTCCAGCAGAAAACCCTTTCGATCAGCAATACAGTGCATATCGAGCGCACCGGCGAAAAAGGTATCCAGTATCTGATTTTTCTGACGCAGTCTGGCTTCCGCCAGCTTCAGGGCCGAAATATCAGTGGCAACACCCATGTAACCCAGGGTTGATCCGTCCTCATCCTCCAGGCGGCTAACCGTCAACAGAACCGGAACCAGACGACCATTCCTGGTCGTCAGCAAGCATTCCTGCTGTACGTATCCCTTCTCAACCACAACAGGCTGCGAAAAGAAGTTATACGATTCGTCAGCGTCATACGGGCAAAAGGTAATGACCGGATACCAACTTTGGGTAATTTCAGCCTTTAACCGGGCAACCTTACCCATAAGCTCACTGGCCGGAAATCCCAGCAGCGTTTCGGTAGCCTGATTAACCGTTTGCACAATACCGGCCTGATCAGTGGAGATAATTGCCTGACCAGCATGCCTGAGAATGGCGTTTTGCAGCGTAGACAGCTGCTGAACCTGTTTTGTCTGTTCGGCAATACCTTTTTCCAACTGAGCGTTTTTTTGACGCAGTAGCTCTTTGGTCTCCATCAGGGGCGAAATGTCCATGACGGTAAACAGCACGTGCTCGCCCACCCGAACGATCGTAAACTCTCCCCACAGGTTAATACCGTCATGTTGAACCTGCTTATGGTAATGCAGTGTCTCTCCGGTCTGCACCACATGGGCCAATCGGTCAAAAAGACCGGCATTGGTGGCCGAAGGGTGTAACGCTTTAAAGCGCTTACCTGCCAACTGGATAATACTATAACCAATCATAGCCGCATGAGCCGGATTGGTCCACAGGTAGCTAAAGTCTGTTATATACCCCTCCTGCCAAACAGGCCGTAAGAGTGCCAGCCCAACGGGCGTATTAGCCACGATGGCCTCCAGTAATTGGTTTACCGTATCGGATGAAGAGGCCTGTTTCGATACAAAGAAAGACCGGGGGCGAGCAGAAGCCCACTCACACGTCTCACCGGGCGCGTTTGCCGGTTCAAGGTTAACCGGGGTGGCATCGACCGGCTTACCAGCCAGTAATTCAACCAGATATCCACCATCCATTGGTGTAATGAGGAGTAGGCACGGCTTGCCTGAAACCAGTTTATAAGCCAGACGGCAAACGGTACCACTCTCCAGCAACGGCCATAACGGATCGAGCATAGTCCCGGCTAGTGGGGAGATCCAGTCGGTTAGGCAGACACCTCCGGGGGTTGATGGCGTAGCGGTATGGCATGCTAAATCAACCAGTTTTCCATGTTCATTATATACCGGTGTAAAAAAGAACAAGTTACGCCGGGCAGACGACAATGGGGCAAGGCCTGTTATGTATACAGTCTGTATAGGAATGTCCATAAAAAGTAAGGTCAGCTTAACCAGCTAGTAACACCGTTTTTTTACTCATTCATCCCAATGCTAACCGAGGAGACTTATTACCTGGTAGCCGTAAGGGGTTTCCTTCAGGCTATTCACTCATTTATCAAACATAAACTACTGCTTCAGGAAAGATAGTCTGTGAAGAATCAACGCTATTGGCAGGTGATACTGGCTTGATTAATCGGGACGCGGTTACCAGCGTTCGGATGGCGATATGTATCTGTATTGTGGATAAATTACTTTTTTGGGCTATCGAGTCTGGAGAATCAGATGCGCTTGAGTAATTTTTCGCGCAGTCAAAATTAATAACTTTTTCTAACCAATCAACTAACTAGGAATTAATACTCTGCCAATTAGGTATATTACATTTAATTAATATTAACAATCACTAAACAAGATTATACATACTAGAGTAGCTTATAGCAGGTGGTATTGCTTAAAAATGTAAAAACCCCACTGGTCTAATCAGTGGGGTAAGGCAATCCATAACAGGTGTTTGCCTTGCGGCTCCTGCTCGTCAATCATTGCCGGCTTTTCGAGTCAGCTTTCAGTAAGTTATAAACATACTCGACCTCCGTTTCTATGTCGGTGCAAAGTTCGGCCAGTTCGTCCGAGTCGATAGGCCGTGTGTGTTCCAGAGTTCCGGCCAGGTCAGCGAGACGAAGCAGGTTAACGGTTAAGGCAGTTCCTTTCAACTGGTGGGCCAGTGCTTTCAGCTTCGACAAGGCCCCCTCCTGACGAATAGACGCAAAGCGGGCCGGGAACGCACTCAGGTATTCCAGAGTACCCTCAATCAGGATGTCGACCAGCAATTGATCCTGGTTCATGCGGGCTAACAAACCCTGCCGGTCAAAATGCCCCTGTCTGGATAGGCCAGATTCTTCGTCTGGCAGAAGTATATCGTCCTGCTGGCCCAGCCATTTATCGAGTATGGTATTTAGTGCATTAGGAATAATGGGCTTACTCAAATAGTCATCCAGACCGGCCAGTAAGCATTTCTCCCGTTCGCCCCGCACAGTGCCAGCCGTCAACGCAATGATTGGCGTTCGTTTGCCGGTTTCGAGCCGACGAATAGCTCGCGTGGCTTCGTATCCATTCACAATAGGCATCTGAATATCCATCAGGATCAGATCAGGGTGTGCCGTCTGAAACGCATCGATGGCCTGCTGCCCGTCAACCACTTCCACAATCCGAACATTTGCCAATCGCTGTTTAAGTAAGGTCTTTGCCAGAAGCATGTTTACCTGGTTATCCTCAACCAGCAGAATCGTTACCGGCTCCACATCCACAGAGGCCGCAAGCGGGGATGGAGTCGATATAACCGACGACTCGTCAGGCCGGTGCTTAAGGTACGACAGAGCTTCGAACAGCTGGTCGGCGGTGACGGGTTTCACCAACCGCCGGTCTACCGCTAACTCTCGGGAAACATTCATTACTTTTTCGTCTTCCGACGAACTGTGCAGAAGAATGATCGGCAACTCATCGGCCGACAGATTCAGATCGTGTCGAATCAGTCGGATGGTAGCTAGCCCGTCAATCAGCGGCATATGGTAATCCATAATCACGGCGTCGTACTTCTCACCGGACTTCAGCCGCTCCAGTGCCTCCAGACCGCTAGCCGCCTGCTACACCTGAATACTTGCCAGATCCAGCATGGCCAGCAAAATCTGACGGTTCGTGGTGTTATCATCTACGATCAGCACGTGCTGAATCAACTGTAGCCTTGTCCACTGGTTCACTTCGCCAGGAAGCGATTTAAACTGGATGGTGAAGAAAAACGTGCTGCCCTTGCCCAGTTCACTCGTTAGCTGAAGCTGGCTGCCCATCAGCCCCAGCAGCTTGTTCGATATGGCCAGACCCAGCCCGGTTCCACCAAACCGGCGGGTCGTTGAGGAGTCTTCCTGCGAAAAAGCTTCGAAAATCTTTTCCTGATTTCGTTCGGCAATGCCAATACCGGTATCCCGCACGGCAAACCGGAGACTGGTTGAGCCATCTGCCAGGTGGTCCCGGATACGTTCTATGCTGAGCTCAATCTCTCCCTGCTGGGTAAACTTCACGGCGTTACTCAGCAGATTGATCAAAATCTGACGGAGCCGAATCTGGTCGGCCCACACAAAACGAGGTATCGACGGGTCGATGTTGAGCAACATTTCCAGCTTCTTCTGGTGAGCCGGTAATTTAATCATGTCGGCCACCTGGCGGCCAACGGCCAGCAGGTCGGTTTGCTCAACAACGAGTTCCAGCTTTCCGGCTTCAATTTTGGAGAAGTCGAGAATGTCGTTGATAATATCGAGCAGACTATTAGCCGACTGGTTGACCAGCGACAGGTAATGGCGCTGGGTTTCGTCCGTTTTCGTTTTCAGGAGTAAGTCGGTAAATCCGATCACGCCATTGAGGGGTGTACGGATTTCGTGACTCATAGTCGACAAAAAGTCGGACTTGGCCAGGGTAGCCTGTTCGGCCAGTTCTTTGGCCTGGCGCAGCTCGTTTTCAATTGTTTTCCGGCGTTCAATCTGCTGTTTCAGGAACTCGACCAACTCGATCAGGTTATCGGGATTAATATCCGTCATTCCCTCTTCGGTGGGCACATCCAGGGTTACAATGGCATCGATCAGTTTCTCGATCGATTGCTTACGCTGCCCAATTTCGGCTTTCAGCTTATGGGTAAGGTCTGCATACGCCTGTTCATTCATGAAAGACGAATGCTCGAACAACTCCTTATCTCGTTCAAAGTTATGATACGACTCGTTTACCGCCCGCACAAACAGGTCGGTTTGCGTGTTGGATAAGCTATCTTCGGGTAAATATTTTTTTAGCTGCCTGGCCAGTACTTTATGTAGCGGTTTCTCATTCATGCTTATTGCTCTGAAAAGGCGGTAATGGTCATTGTTTGGTTGTGGAGTTCACACCTGGCACCGGGTGCAGTCGGGGCAATTTCGCCATACGAATAAAATCCGCTGAGTACGGTAGTCTCGCCAAACACATCGCGAACGGCTTCTACTTCTTCATCGATACGCTGGCCCAGCACCAGCTTTCTGCCCACGCAACTCACCAGAATGGCCAGTTCGGGCGCAAAGGTGAGGGTCGACATGGCCGTATGCGCAGCTGTTGCAGCCGCTTCAATTAACCGATCGAAGTTGGCCGTCATAAACCGCACAAGGCTTTTCTCGGGCATATCCCCGGCAAAGGTCATGCTGCGGGCGGCTTCGTCGATGGTCAGAATGGTGCGTACCAGGGGAGGAGAGTCGGCGGTGGTGCGCATGGACAAGGGAAAGAACAAAGCCGCCGAGGGCAACCCCTGGGCGTATTTGCCCAGATAATCCCGGTACAAATCGAGCGCCGAGGTGTCGCCAATCTGAAAAAGTACATTGTATTCCGAATGCGTTACCTCCCGTTCGGGTCCGTAAACATCCCACCCACCCATAGAACTGGTACCAACATAAAGACTATCGCCGTAAAAGCCAATGCCTACAACTTTACCGGCTGTTGGCTGCTCATTGAGCCCGACCAGCGTAGATTCGAACCGATTGGCATCGCCGGCCAGCCCGCCGGTAATGGGGACAACACGATGGAGGGAGTCATTGAGTGCATCAATCAATTTACTGCCATTCACCCAACTGCCATCCGATACGATAAACAGCGCGGCCAGCGCCGGATCATCCAGTGCCTGCGCAATTTGCTGGCCTGCCCGGTAGCTTTCCTGATAATTCTCTATCTCGATCTGTACCGTCCGGACAGTGGTTTTATCGAAAGCAATGGCCGTAGCAACAATGGTATCGTCAGACACATGATCGTTGAAGATTTCGCCGGCAGTGGAGTTAATCACAATAGCTGCGGATGGGTACTGAGCCCGAAGCTGCCCGTACACATCGGTACGACTGAGTAAGGTTCGCTCTCCAAAAGCCAGTACCAATTGTGACCCGGATGCGGTAAAGCCGTCAGTTTCTGAGAGTGTTTTCCAATTGCTACCTGTGAATAGTTCTTGTTTTATTTTCATGTCAGGAGAAGAATACAGAAATAGTAGGATAGGCTATTGGCTGACCTCCTCCCACTGATCTTGAAAAGTTAGTGAAATTAATAAAACAAGTATATAAAAAAACAACTAATGATAATATTAAGTACCTTAAAATTTTGAATTGGGTACCATTTTGTTCCATTTAATATGGCCGACGCTCGTCACAGGCCAATATTCGGCAGGATAACGGTGAATGTTGTTCCAGCCCCCTCAATACTGGCAATATCAATACTTCCGTTTTGCAAAGTGATATATTCCAGGCAGATGGACAGGCCCAAACCGGTACCTTTGATATGATCGGCATTACTCGCTCTAAAAAACTTACCAAATAAATGGGGCAAATCTTTTCGGGGAATGCCGATTCCCTGATCAATGACCGAAATAAATACGGCTTCTTTCTCAAACCGGATTGTTAATCTGGGATTCGTAGCAGAGAATTTAAAGGCGTTGGATACTAGATTTGTTAATACATGGGCCATCAGCTTTTTATCGATGTTCACCAGTACCGGCGAGCCAATCACTTCCAGCGCCACCTGCCGGTTGTCTTCCCGATTGCCGAAGTTTAACGCCAACAGCGTATCGGTAAGGTCTACAATATCGGCCGCTTCCAGTTGAACCGGTATTTTTCCTTCCTCCAGACTGCTTAGGACCAACGTATCGGCTATTAAGTCGGTGAGGGACATCACCTGCTTCGAAATCGAGTCGACATGCCTATCGATCAAGGCGTTGGCTACGGACCTATTCTCCTGTGCTGCATAAAATTTTATTAATTCGACACTGGAGATAATGGCCGCCAGGGGCGTTCGAAACTCGTGGGAGGCTGTTGTAATAAACTGCGATTTGAGCGCATTCAGCGCCCGTTCCTTCGCCAGCGACTCCTTTAAAATCTGCTCTTTCTCAATCGCCGTCGTCACATCCGTGGCCACCCCTAATCGGCGTGTGGGAACCCCATTCTTATCATTTATCAGGAAGACCCGCGCATTGAGCCAGCGAATGCTGCCATCGGGGTGGTGAAACCTGAACTGAAAGGTAGATTTCGGCTCACTACTCATGAAGGCATTCACAATAGCAGGCCGGTCTTCTTCTACAATAACATTGGCAAAAATGAGCGGATTCTCGTATAACTGCTCGACAGGTATACCGCTATACGTTTCAAAGACAGGGTTCATGTAGAGAAATACGGGCGAATTAATATCCCGAATCCAGAACATCTCGTCGACATTCTCGGCAATCTCCCGAAAACGCTGTTCGCTTTCCAGAATTGCTTCTTCGGCCATTTTTCGCTCCGTAATATCCGTCAATGTTCCGGTTACGCCCGTTATTTCCTGGTGTTGATTGCGGCTTACCTGCGCAAAGGCTTCTACCCAACGATAGCCTCCTGTCTTATAAACATAGCGAATTACCTGCCTCACAGACTCCTCCTGGCCTTCTTCAATGGGCGGAAAAATAGCTCTGACCTTAGAGTGATCCTCGGTGACAATAAAGTCAAGGAAAAAACGACCCAAAGACTCCTCAATGGAAAAGCCGGTTACAATCTCCCAGGCCGGGTTTAGGTAAGTCCATAACCCCTTCGAATCGGCCTGAAAGACAACATCGCTTAGGTGGTCGACCAGGGAGCGATACCGTTGTTCACTAGCCCGAAGGGCCTGGTTGGCCAGCCGCTTGGCCGTTCGATCCCGAATAACGCCAATCATTCGATGACTTAGCCCACTCTCGTTTTGCAGAACCAGCCCATCGATCTTCATGTAACGCACGGATTCATCAATTGGCGAGATAGTCCGAAACTCGACCTCGAAGGGCTGTTGCTCGCGAATAATGGCCTGCACTTTATCCGAAAAAAAGGTCAGATCATCCGGATGCAACAGCGGCTCTACATCGCTGATGCGGGCGAGGGCTGTACGTTGCGGAATACTAAGGAGGGCATAAAAATTCTCATCAAGAATCAGCTCATGGGTTAGCAGATTCCACTCCCAAACGCCTAGCTTGGCGGCTTTGGTTGCCAGCTGACTGCGTTGGCTGGCCTGCATGAGAGCCTCTTCAATGGCTTTTAAATACGATATGTCTGTACTGATGTCTACATAGCCCATCAATACGTTCTGCTCGTCATAAAGACCACTTACCGTCGACAGAACCGGAATCATACGGCCATCTTTCGTCAGGAGGGTGTTTTCAAGGCGAAGAAAATTATGTTGGGCAACATAACGGGCTACGATATCTTCACCTTCGCCAGCCTCATCAGCCAGGTCGCGCTTTAGCTGGTCGAGCTGTTGCTGATGCAACACCGGCTCCCGCAGAGAACCGGTCGTACGCTGGCCTACCAGTTCATCTGCCCGGTAGCCGGTCATGGCTTCCAGAGCCGGATTTATGAGTTGAATAATTCCGTTGGTATCGGTAGCCGCCACGCCTACCCCAACGTATTTCAGGATGGCCCCCTGCAAGGCAGCCAGTTGCCGTACTTCGGCCGTTCGTCTGATTACCCGCTGCTCCAGTTCCAGATTGGCTGTCCGAAGCTCCTCTTCAACCTGTTTTAACCGCGTGATGTCATTGACGCTGAACAGCACATCACCGGCTACCTGCACCAATGAGAAATCGCCCCAGAATGGTCCCGTTGCCAGGTTATCGGCTAGCTGAAAACGCTGGGTTTCACCCGTGAGCGCCACGGTGACCATTTTAGCAAAGACCCCATTCGTCAGGAAGTGAGGAAACAGGGTGAGCAGCGACTTGGTCAGCAGCGTATCCTGATCTAACCCCGTTATATTGACGCTCTGTGCGTTGCTGATAATGGCACGAAAGTCAGTAATAGTCTTCTCCTGCCAAACAGGCCTTAACAGACATAAACTGGTCGGGCTGGTGTTGATAATGGCCTGCAACAACTGGTTGTTTTCACTCAGGTTTCCGGACTGCTTGCTTATGGCTTGCCGTAGAAACAGGCTGGCTAGCTGGCTGGCTACCTCCTGCCCGATCCGCACATAATCCGGCGTGAAGAAATTAGGGGTAGGGTCCAGTAGAGCTAGGATACCTACCAACTTCGCATCGACCAGCAAAGGCAGTCCCAGAAATGAGCGATGCCCCCGCCGGTATGGGTTAACATCAGGCGGAAAGCCCGGCATTTCTTCTTCGAGTTGATTAATGAGCACCTCCTGCCCCTGTGCCAGTAAGCTGTGGTGCCGGTACCTGATGGGGAGAGAGATAGCCGGACCCTCGTGTTGAACACCGTGCCGGTAGTGGACTTCCGTGTCAAAGAGTTGCCCGCTCTGGTCCAGCTGGAAGAGTATGGCCTCTTCGCAGGGAATCCGTTTAAAAAGGCGTTGCAGGGTCAGACGCTGTTGCTGCTGTTCGCTGAGGTAACGGGTTAATCGGGTCTTTCGTGGCCGATTCACCCCCATTACACGCCTTTTGGAACGAAGCTCCGGTTGCGGCTGGCCGGTTGCTTCCCGGTGTTCACTCACCGCCAGAAAACGAATGACGACCAGATCGGCAAGGCGGGTCAGGCTAACCGAGAACCAGCAATTGCCCTGCGGATAATAGTACTGCCCTTGCTGCGGCTCACCAGTCTGCAAGACGGTTACCAGTTGACGAGTCAACTCAGCCTGAGGAATCCAGGGAATGAACGAATCGATGAGTTGCCCGATAAATTCATCGGCGGTTCGGCCCAGCAGTTGAGCCAGTGTTTTATTAACCCGTTGGCAATGAAACGTCATTGACGACTCCGATTCCCTGTAAACGGGCTTCAGAAAAGCGACTCCCTCTACAGACGTATCGAACCAAAGCTCTAAATGCGTTTCCATATTTGCTTACACCAATTAACCCTATCGGCCACTTAGTGTACCAATAAAATACCTTCTTATGGATGTTGACTTAGCTAAGCACGTACTACTAAATTGTGCTTCTTTATAGAGTAAGTTGAGTGCAGCAACCTGTAGATGCTGGTTGCTGATAAATGCCCAAAACGTATAACCCGTCAATACCACGACCCGATTCAGGATAGTCTACTTAGTGTTCTGTTACTATAAAGTCCACAAAGTTAACATAGTGAAAAAATATTCATGTATTAAGGAAATTAAAAATAAGTCAGGCAAATCGAAAACAACCAATAGATAACAAAAGTCGATACCAAAGACCAACCAGAGTTACGTATCGATACATCAGATTAATCAACCAGGTCTCGGTAGGTAATGACAGGAGGTACAGCCGTAAGAGACTGTCCGTCAACAACTACCAGAGGATAGATGAAATAGTTTAGCGGTTGTTCCTGTTTTGGGTAAAGTACCAGATCACGGCCCAGACTAAACTCGATCCGATTTTCATCATGAGCCCCGAAGAAATAAGCCCGCCGGGTTGGGTTCTTGGCGGCTTCCGATGCATCGATGGGTACCCACCCCAGATCTTTACTGTAGAATTCGGCCCAGCAATGGTAGCCGCTCACCTGGCCGGCCGGCCGGTCGGTTGGCAAGGAAAAGCCGATGGCAAAGCGGGCAGGTATCCCCAATGCCCGGCAGTATCCGATAAAAATAGCATGAAAATCAGTGCAGTTACCCCGGCGGGCATCGCAGGCGTAGTAGATGTCGCCCCGCCCCCATCCGGTACCGGTTTTATCGTACTTGACGGTGGCAATAACGTGATTGTAGATGGCTCGTGCCCGCTGGAGGTCCGTTTTAGCGCCCACCGAATCGACAACGGCCTTTGCCCATCGTTTAATTTCCCCATCGATGGGTACCAGGCGGTCTGGCTGCAACCAGCGGTTCATATATGGGTCAACAGGCCGTTTTTCGATGGTACTGCGCGTTTGGCGCTGGGGCTGAAGGTGTTCCTTTCGGGTAGCCTTAAACTGCATATCAACCGAGAACTCCTTTCCGGGAAACTCCTTTCCAGGCGAATTTTGCAGGTGCAGGTGCATCATTCGGTTGCCGTATTGCGCGGAGTCAACCTGATACGGATAAGGCGAAACGATGGTCAATTCCGAAATTTGCTGAAACGGGTTGCTGTGGGGCACAGGTATCCAGATATCAACTTGCCGGGTTCCGGCGGGTAGTTGGCCAATCACCGCCTTATACCCGAACAGAACCGTTCGGGTGCGTGGGGGTGCCGTGCTGGCGGTTGTCCCCACTAAAACCAGCAGCCAGCTTATTACCTGCATAAGCAGAGACATGGCCCACCGCCGACCTCCTCTATAGTTGATGTTGATACCCATTCATACCCTATACGCTGTCTTGTTACATGCTGGTTCCCGGAGCGGCCCGATTTATCTACTATTATAATAGACACTATCTACCGAAGCCGGAACCGGGCTCCGCATGGCAAAGGGCTGTAATAGAAAAGCCGCCGGGGGCATAACATTGAAACTGTTACACCCCCGGCGGCTTTTTTTTCTGATTAAACGCTACTGTTTAATCAGCTTACGACTTACCACACCGGTTTTAGACCGGATAGTAACAATATACAGACCCGGCTGAAAATCATGCAGATTGACCGTTACCGGGTCCAGACTTTCTTTACGTTCGTGCATCAGCGACCGGCCCATAATGTCGGTAATATCAACCGTGAACGGTAACGCATGATTGGGCTCAAACTCTATCCGGATAACGCCCGATGACGGGTTGGGGAAGAAACGCCACCCCTTACCCTGTTCGGTTAGCGGCATAGTCTCCGCAGCTACTTTTCCCCCTGCGTTATTCGTTACCGTGAAATTAATCCGCAACGGGTTACCGGCAGCGCCAGATCCATTAGGACCGGAGTAGGGAGTCGCGTTCAACGAATAGCTACCCACAGCGGGCGTCCAGGGGTTGTAATCACCGCTGTTATCGCCAAACAATGAATACGGTGCTACACTCTCCCAAACGGTCTGATTCTGCGTTCCGCTCAGGGTTAGCAGTACACTACCAACCGTGGCCGGGTTTGTGTTGGCCCGGATATTAACCCTTGGCACAGTCAGACTGGGTAAGTTGATAACGTCATTATTGGCCAACACACGTATAACCTGATCAGTATCAGCATTTATAAGCGAGAAGTTGGTCACCGCCTGCTGGCTGCTGTTCAGTCCTTCACCCGTTAGGGGAATTGACAGGCTTCCCACAGCACCCGAATGTGCAATAATTAAATTGGCACTTTTGGCGCCGGTGGACGTTGGCTTAAAGTCGACCTTTACATCTACGCTCTGACCAACCGGTATAATGAACGGCATCGTAATAGGCGTCTGGAACGTGAAATCGCTACTACCCGACAAGGAGATGCCGGTTACCAGTATAGCCTGATTACCAACGGTGTTGGTCAACTTAATTAACGTACTTTGGGTCGAACTGACGATTACCTGACCAAAAGCGCCAGACGTAGGGGATGTCAGTTGGCTCTGTGTTAGCTGAATACCGGTTGGCGTGGTTGGCCCCGACTGGTAGAACACCTCCTGCGAGCTAAGTTCAAAGTTGCCACCCTGCGAACCGGAACCAGCTACGATATAGATCGCCTGGTTATTGAGAATCGCCTGTGTACCGTGCCTTCCCTGCTGTAAGTTAGCCAGCTTCACCCAGTTGTTGGCCGTTGGCGAGAAGGATTCCGTTTCATTATGCGCCGTTGCCTGGGCACTTTCGCCACCAATAACGACCACGTTACCACCCAGAGCAACCGTTGTCGTACCGGCCCGCTGCGTAGGGATGGGGTTCGTTGAGGTCGACCATTGACCCGTCGTGAAGTCATAAATATCCACTTCGGGCACCGTCAGCATAAACGTCTGACCGGTATTCTGCGAGCTCCGCCGACCACCGGCTGCGTAGAGTTTAGTACCAATAACAACTGCCTGAAAGTGATCACGGGCATGCGGAGCATCGGGCATGACTTTCCAAGTATTGGTGGCCGGGTCGAATTCGTCAAACCAGTTTACATACCCGGCGTTATGCCCTCGGGTATTTCCGCCAACTACGTATATCTTCTTGTTATACACCACAGCACCCGCCGTACCCCGACGTCGGCTGAGAGGTATTTCCGGCCCCACTAACCACTTATCTGTTGTCGGGTTGTAGATATACACGTTCGAAACGGAGGGTTCTTCGGGGAAACTTCCGGTTAGAGCGCCCACAACGTACACGAGCCCTTCCATCGTTACGGCCTGGAAATGGTGCAGTTCAATTGGCGTAGCCACCGCATTGGTCCAGTTCTTGCCAATGGGCTCGTATACCTGTACGGGTTTGATACCCCGGCCACCCATCAGATAAAATCTGTCTCCGGCCTGTACATAAGCCGCTTCGTGGCGAGCCGTTGGCGAACCGGAATTGGGAACCAGCGTTTGCCAGCTACCTGTTATCGGCGCTCCATCGATAATTGTAAAGTTCAGGGATAGCGCATTCCCGGCGGTACCGGCTCCCCCCGCATCGGTATGGGGCGTAGCTGTTAGATTGTAGCTTCCCACAGTGGGCGTCCAGGGGTTAAACGTGCCATTGTCATCGCCAAACAAGGCATACGGAACGATGTTCTCAATCTGTGTCCGAACCTCGCTACCCGTTAACTCCATGACAACCGAACCGATAGCCGAGGTATTGACATTGGCCCGGATACTCAGGTTACGGGTGGGCAATGCAGCCAGATCCAGCTGCTCGCCGGGCGTCAACTGCTTGATTGGCTGACCAGTGTTGGCATTCATCAGGCTAAAGCTCACCACCGCTGGCTCTAACTGCGAATCGGACTTTACACTGATCATATCCCAGGTAGCCGTAAACGGTGTGGAGTTGAGCGATGTAGAGAGTATACCCACCGCCAATGCCGCTGCACCCTGCACGGCGTTGAGCACAGCACCCGTTAGCTGAATGGGCGGGCCAACATTAACCAGAGGACCACCATCTTTCGAATATTTGGGTTGCACCATACCCGTTGCCGGGTCAACGGCCAGGTATAGATCCATGGTGCTATTGGGTAACCCACCAGGTAAGGTATAAAACCCGTTACTGATTAACTCGCCATTGCTTTCATACAGCATTTCGAGTCCACCCTGCCCACCATCGGAACCCAGCACAAGTTTAAGGTAATTATCCTGATCGCCGTTACCAATATATACCCCCTGCGACTGGTAATAGCGGGGGGCCGCTCCATTAAAGAAGGGTCCCAGCATTCGGGTTCTAACGGTGAACGGCCCAGTGCTGCTGTTTACGTTTACCCCAAACTGAAACCCGTTTTCCAGATTGTTCAGGGTACGGTACGGATCGCCGGGCGAAACACTCACGACAGAGAAGGCCCCTACAGCCCCACCCGCTACCAGATTCTGTTCATCAAACATATCGAGGTAGTTAAACCCAGGCTGTTTGGACAACATCAACCCCGTAAAGCCCACGCCAAATAACCCCCGGCCAGGATCGTTATTGAACAATTCATAGGTAACCGGCAGATTCGTCGTTCTTCCGTTCGCTGCATCCAGCGGAAAAAAGTCGTTATCATCAGTCACTCTGTCGTTATCATCATCAGGATCATTGTAGTCAGACTGTCCGTCGCCGTCAGAATCCTTGGGCCTACTCGCCTGCGAGCAGGGGTTGCTACCATTATCGATCTCGTCGGCATTACTGAAGCCATCGCCATCGTCGTCCAGGGTGGTACTGTAGGCCGCATCACAATCTGTCCTTTCTTCCGGTTCAAAGACATAAATGGAGCTACCTCCATAACAGGCAGCCCATATTGTGCCGGGAAAAATGTCGTTATCGCCCTGAGCGGTCAGGTCCAGCGGTTCTGCCCCGAAGTTTGACGCAATGGGCAAATCCTGATTCAGCCGTTTGTTTCCCAGGGTGTTGGTAACGGTGGTACCGGCATCATCGAGTGTGATCTTATGAATACTGCCGTCGAAAGAAGCCACCAGCAAGTGTCCCTTCAGTGTTCCCCCAAATCCGGAACTGGTGTACTCGACTATGCCATTGGTCGAGCTTTGAAACGTCATGATCGCGTTGTCGGTTTCGCCGGGATTCTGATAATCGCCTTCAATGGGGTGGGCCATGCTGAGTGGCAACGGAGGCCAGTCGGCAGGGAGGGGGTTAGCACCGGTCTTGCTTGTACGCCACACGCCTACGCCACTCGTATTTGTATACAATCCCGCAGCGGATGGATTGGCACGAACGGGGTTCGGGTGCCCGCCGTAAAAGCTACCAGGAACGTACGTGCTCAAGTCACCTATGTAATGGACGTTGTCGAGGTTGTTGACGATGTTATCCGTTAAGGTGCCGCTGGTAGAACCGGGTTCGCCCTGAATGTAGTTGTTGGTAGCATTACCACCGCCCTCATTGGCGGGTAGCCCTCCCCACCCCTGATTGGCCCCGTTATCAGTCACGAACATGCGCCGGGCTTTACCCGGTGTTTTGGTTATCACCAGATCATAGGCATTCCGGAACCCCGTTGCAAACACCCGCACCGGGCCGGTTGGGTCTATTTTTGCCTGATTTAACCCATCATTTCCACCGAAGGGATCGCCCGCGTCGGGATTGCCGGCCCGCGTCGGGTCATCGAGCGTAGGCAGGTCATACTTGTATTTATTCACACCACTGCCCTGGGTAGGCATGGCTTCGATTACGGCCAGATCGATTGACAGTACGGCCGTAGTGAGCGCATACTCCGAAGTGTAGGCAAAGTTTGTGGATGGGCTGCCCGCGTTAGTATTACCCCCGGTTACAACATAGAGTTTCGTTCCATCCAGCTGCATGCCATTATTGGCGTGATTTTCTTCTGAACGCGGCAATCCCCGCACCAGATCGATTTTATCCCAGCCGGTTGCCGTTTTTGTCAGCTTGGAAATGATACCGGAGTTTGTATCGAGGTTTAAATCACCAACGGGTCCGCCAATACGGCTATCACTCGAACCGACGTAGAGGATCGGGCTGGCGGCAGTTCCCGTAACAAGCAGGCTGGTTACCTGGCGGGTGTTTACCTCAGGAGCCAGGCTGCCATCGTCATTATGATTGGGAATCTGATTGATCAACGTTATCGTCTCTATCTGCGCTACGGAATAATCATTCGGGGCATTCTTCACAATGGTGAATGCCTTGATGATCCCATCCTGCTGAGACACATACAGTCGTCCATCCGGGCCAAACTGGAGTGAAGTTGGGTTATTCAGGGAAATAGCCCCCAGGCGACCACCTTTCGACTTACCCCCTTTCAACGCACTTGCCTTGAAGTTGAATTTTGCATTTTTCTTCTTTTTGTCCTTCAGCTTCTCTTTAGGAAGTTTAGGTTCCTTCTTTTTTAGTTTTTGCTTGTTCTTAAACTTGTCCCGATCGGGTGGCCCGCTCTGGGCCCAGCCGACCGAACTGCTCAACAAACTTAAAAGCAGTATCCAAATGGTAATACGACACATCTTCGATGCGGATTTACGGTACAATTGTTCCATAGTTCTTGGTGAATTTGATAAACTGATCAATTATAAAACAAACTAAAATAAGTCTATAGGATAAGAAGAACTTTATATTATTCGGTAGTTTTTTGTTTTCTAGTCTGGCTAATTGAAAACTAGTCTGTGACTAAAAAGCAGATAAGCTTCGCTGAGCCAATCAACTATTGCCATAGTAATTACACGGCTTAAATAGCTCACTACCAAGCCATAAACTTTCATAGGATAATCGTTGGCAGGCTAAACCAGCGGTCTGTCGAGTGGAGCTTTTTTCGGCATTGAGACAGATACCGACGGTATTTTCAACACGCACCCCGTCGCAGATTCTGATGCTGAATCAGCATCAGAATTAGATTAAAGCAAGATTGGAGAAGTGGACTGAACAACTCGGCAATAGGCCTGGTAAGGATTGAAAAGTTTCGCCCGGTATAAAAACAAACCAACTCACGCCGTCTGGACGATCTGCGTACCAGGCGGCATGAGTTGGTATAAATAGGCGTTGACATCGGTCAGTTCGATGCCCTGTCGCTGAAGAAACCTGGCGTGAGACCGCTTACGAATCGGGGTACTATCAATCAGTATCCCATTTCTGTCGACAATTAATGCGGATGGATTTGGTGTTTTTTTCACTATTGTGTGCCAGGCAAATTGCCAGCCTACACACAACGGGATGCATTGGGATTAGTTAAAAATAAATAGGATACGGTCCCTCCGATCTTATTTGCGGGTTGTCAGGATAACGTCACCGGCCGGATACGCGATCTCCGGGTTGTCTTCTGCCGTAACGAAGACTTCCTTCGGCTTACTAATAGCGGTTGTAATCAACTCCCCTCTTAGCGCTTTGCCGCGCGGGGCGATCTGGCCTAATTTTTTCACTGAGTTATCATCCCCTTCCATCCAGACCAGATACGTTGCCTTAGCAGGTGTGAGTTTGTTGGATTCGGCCAGATTGGATACATTTACCGTTACCTTGTAATTCTTGTTTTTATCTTTCTTCACATTTATTGTTCCGGTAGCCGCCGGGGCAATGGTCGAATTTACAAAGTTCATCTTCGGTGTACAGCCCTCCAGGACAGCACAGACAAGAAGAAGAGTAGCTAAAGAAGTGATCGTTTTCATTCGTTGAAGTTTTTAGTCATTGGCTTAACCCACGATTTTGCCGAGATGTTTACTATATATTTATACTATGCCGACACGAAACTACCCAACTGGCTACAAAGTCCCGCTTCATAACGTACTGCTTATTAGTTGCATGGATTTGCGACTGCTGGACAACATCATCCATTTTATGGAGCACGAAAACCTGATCAACCGCTACGATCAGTACATCATGGCGGGGGCTTCTATCGGCGCTTTGGTCGGTACGGCCGATGCAGATGATGAGCTAAAAAATATCCAGGATTATAAAGGCTGGGAAACCGGTCTGCTTCAGCACGTTGATCTGGCTATTCAACTGCATAATATCAAAGACATTTACATTCTGGAACACCGGAATTGCGGAGCCTATAAGGCTTTTTTGAAGGATGGCCTGGGCGATTACGAAGAGCACGGCTACGATAAAGAATTTGAAGACCACAAAAGATACGCGCAACGGCTCTCCAACAGATTGGTGAAGTACTTAAAGAAACACACGGCTAAGCCACAGAAAAATCTTGACGAGCCGGACCTGCAACACGACCTGGCCATTAACGTTCACGGCTTTCTGATGGATATCCGGGGCGATGTGCGGCTGCTGTGTACAACGGCTCCGTTTATGGAGTAAACCCAGGAGTAGTCAGTGAACACTTGCCTGCCCACTTGTACCCGCTTTATCCCTTTACCGGAAAACAACTCTCCGCCGATTGGGTCTGGCACAGCCCGCACGGGCTTAGTGCTGAACAAATTTATAAAAGCGGATGCGTCCAATTGTTTGCCTGCTGTTCCGAATGGGCTAAATTGTGGGCATGAAACACATCGTCTTAGGAATTGCAGCCTGGATTTTCACCTTCAGTTGTGGTATTGCCCAATCAACCACTACTACATCGTCAACGACTTTACCGAGAATTGCTATTGCGGGTTTGGGTATAGAATCCAGCACGTTCTCGCCAGCCCTGACGCAGGAAGAAGCCTTTCATGCCCGGTACGGCCCGGAAGTGTTCAACGCCTACCCGTTCATGATGCCCGTTTCGCCCCTGCGCAAACAGGCGATGTGGCTCCCCACCATCGTCGGAAAATCGCTGCCGGGTGGAGCCGTTACCCGGCAGGCGTATGAGTCGCTGGTTAACAAAACGCTGGATTCGCTCAGGAAATACGGTCCCTACGATGGGCTGTATTTCGATATTCACGGGGCCATGAGCGTCGTTGGGCTCGACGATCCCGAAGGCGATTTCCTGGCCCGCATCCGGAAGGTCATCGGTTACAAAACTCTCGTGTCTACATCCATGGATTTGCACGGCAACGTGTCGTGGCGGCTGGCGCAAAACTCCGACTTGATTACCTGCTACCGCATGGCCCCGCACGAAGATGCCATGCAGACCAAAGAGCGGGCCGTTATCAACCTGCTCGAACGTATAAAGAGCGGCAAAGGCAAACCGGCGTACAAAGCCTGGATTCCGGTTCCCATTCTGCTCCCCGGCGAAAAAACGAGCACACGTATTGAGCCCGGCAAGAGCCTTTACAAACAGGTTGAACCCCTCGCCGACCATCGGGACGGTATTGTTGATGCGGCCATCTGGATTGGCTACGCCTGGGCCGATGAACCCCGCAACCATGCCGTTGTGATGGTAACCGGCGATGACAAGGCCAAAGTGACTGAAACGGCCGAGAAACTGGCCCTTGATTTCTGGAACGTGCGTAATCAGTTTGACTTCGTAGCCCCAACCGGCACACTGGAAAAATGCCTGACCGATGCGTTCGCCAGTAAAAAGCACCCTTTTTTCATCAGCGATACCGGCGACAACCCAACGGCCGGTGGCGCGGGCGACGTAACCTGGACCCTTACGCAGCTATTGGCTCGGCCGGAGTTTAAGAAGGCAGACGGCCAATCGTTAATTTACGCATCCATCCCCGACCCTGAACTTGTCAAGAAGGCCATGGCGGTGGGCGTGGGCGGTCAGGTGGATGGGGTTGCCGGTGCGCGGGTCGATGCGCGGTTTGCGCCACCGGTAAAGCTCAAAGGCACCGTCGAGTCGATTGTTAAAGGCGATAAGGACGCGGAGGTTGAAGTGGTGGTAAAAGTGGGCAGCGTACACGTGATCGTTACACAGAAGCGAAAACCTTACCACAAGGAGATCGACTTCACCCGGTTGGGTCTAAAACCCCGCGAAGCCGACATTGTGGTGGTCAAGATCGGCTACCTCGAACCCGAACTCTACGCCATGCAGCAGGGCTGGATCATGGCGCTCACACCGGGTGGTGTCAATCAGGATCTGGCCCGCCTACCCTTCAAACGCATCAAGCGCCCTATTTTCCCGTTCGACAAAGACATGGCCAAGCCAAACCTGTCGGCGCAACTGGTGCCCCTGTCTGGGACGAAGTAGTCCCGGGCCTGTAGTGCCGACCGTCCCGGTCGGGTGTATAGTGATTTACATTCACACCCGACCGGGACGGTCGGTACTACAGGCCCGGGACTACATTCAAACCAATACCCTTCCAGCGCGTTAAGAAGATAGGTAGGCTAAACTTGTTTTCTTATGCTGACATCCGGAATTAACGCGCAACCGTTCGACATCACGCCGGAACTGGCCCGGTTTCGAACGAACAAAACGATACCGTCGATTATCGAGCACAGCGTTTTAACAGCTCTGTCTTTTTACCCGGAACTGGTTGAAACGCCCATTCAGTTTATGTTCAAACAGTCGATAAAATCGTCGGTGATGCAGGCTCAGCCGGTTTTCAGCACCATATTGGCCCGCCGGAAATCCAGGGCTTACCGCATCAATATCAGTTCGATGTTCAAACTGACGCACACGGCCATCCCCATCCACCAACTCCCCAATGCTATCATGATTGGCTGGATCGGGCACGAGTTGGGACATATTATGGACTACGAGAGCCGAAGCAATCTGGATATGGTCGGCTTTGGTCTGGGCTACGTCTTCTCCGCCGATTACGTAAAGAAAGTGGAGCGCATTGCCGATGGACACGCCGTTCGGCATGGATTGGGCAAGTACCTCGTAGAAACCAAGCGGTTCATTCTGGACCACGCCGAACTGCCGCAGAGCTACAAAGACAAAATCGCCCGCCTGTACGTCTCGCCCGAAGAAATCACGGAACAGGTGAAGCGGCTCGAAGAGGAAAAGCTGGACTGGCAGCGGAGGGAATTATAGCGGGGTTCTACCCTTCTCTGATCTGTGTCTTAAGGACGGCTATGGCGTCCTTACTATTCCTCACCTTGTCAATTAAGACGGTAGCGATTGTTGACTCTGAAATGATAGGCTATCCCCAAATTAAGATTAAGGCTGTTAGCACCGCCATTAGCCTCAATATCCCGAAAGGCAGGCGGATCGAATGTCTGCTGAGTCGCCGTTATACGGACAACATCTTTCGGACTAAAGAGTCGTCTTACTTCCAGACTGGCGCTAAAATGAGGGGAAAATTGGTATTGAGTCGATAGATTTACCTCAGCCGAAAAAAACGACTTCTTCCGTTCATACTGGCTTCTGGTTCGGGCAAGCACCACCTTGTTTCCGTTTGCATCGAGACTGGATTCTTCCGAATTACTTATGGGCGCCAATTTAAGTTTGTCCAGGTCAACATTATAGGCGATCCCCGTTCCAATTCGCAACGACAACTTGCTCACTGGCTGCCAGAGACGATACCGGAACAGAAGAGGAATATGGTAGAAGTCCGTACTTACGGTTCGGGTTGTATGGCCATATGCATAAGGCCCATTCAGCAAATACCTGTAGCCGACCGCTGGTCTAATGGTTGACAAGCCGGTTTCCAGTTCAAACCGTTTCCCCCGATATCCCATTCGAATGCCAACACCCCGCTTCCGGGTCAACTCTCCTTTGGGAACACTGAAACCATCTCCTACTACCGTAATCAAAGGTTGGTACTGCTCAAAAATTGGCTTGATATAAAGTGAATGACCCGTTTTACGTATGATTCCTTCCGTCACTAAGCTGTCCGTCACATGCTGAAAAGTCCTTTGAGCCAGACAGTCAATGCTACCGGACAGAATAAGACTCGCTAGTAAAAGTAACAAACCCAGTTCCCTCTTCATGCTTTTTGTTTGCGCAGCAAGACGCATTGGTTATCCAGTTAGTTGGAATTTTACTCTTTTTATTACCTAAGTCGTGGTATCAGCCACGGACGGTCGGCGCCCCGACTGATACCACGACATAACCCTCTTTTTACACCGCCACCCGGCTCACATACTCCTCGAACTCCAGAAAATCCTCCTCCTTCATCACGCGGGGAATCTTGGCCTGACCGCCCAGCTTTTTGAAATCCTCGCTCCAGCGGTAAAATTTCTCAATGGGAATCACCTCCGCTTCTACCCCCTTCAGCGATTTACTCCGGGCCACTTTGTAGTTTTTGTTATTGTCGCACAGTTCGCTATCCAGCGCAGCGGCCATTTCGGCACCATCGACCTCTTTGTTGGAGCCGATGTACCATTTGTTGATGTACTCCCCCTCCTTGCGAATGGCCGACACCACGAACTCTTTAATTTCCATGTCGTAGCGTTTCTGCATGGTTTGCATCGCCTTGTTCATCTGGTGAACCGATAGCTGTTCGCCCACTACGTTCAGAAAATGCTTCGTCCGGCCGGTGATCTTTATTTCGGCCCGTTGCTTATCCGTAATCATCACCGTATCGCCGATCATGTAGCGCCAGGTGCCCGAAACGGTCGAAATCAGCAGCACGTAATCGACGTTTTCGTCGGCCTGTTCCAGCGAAAGGACGGTGGCATCCTGTTTTACGCGGCCTTCCTCGTCCATGTTCTCGTCCACAAACGGGACGAACTCGAAGAAAATACCATTGTCCAGAATCAGCGCCATCGACGAGGTATCGGGCCGTTTTTGCGTGGCCAGATACCCTTCTGAGGTCAGGTACGTGTCGATGTAGATGAGCGGCCTGGCCAGTAAGGTTTCGAGGCTTTTTCGGTACGGTTCAAACGCGACGCCCCCCGACGTATACACGTGCAGATTGGGCCATATGTCGTGAATGGTACTGAGCCGGTTATACCGTATCACCTCTTTGAGCATCATCTCGATCCAGGATGGGATACCGCTCAGACTGCCAATGTCCCAGCCAGGCGCTTCTTTGGCGATTTGGTGTACCTTTTCATCCCAGTCTGTGATCGACGCAATTTCGATACCCGGCCTGTAATACCCCCGGAACCAGGCCGGAATATTGGCCGCGCTGATGCCGCTGATTTCGCCCTCCTGATGGTCGTCTTTCTGAATCAGGTTCACGCTACTACCCAGCATCATGATCTGCTTCTCGAAGAAATCGGACGGGAGGTCGAAGTTTTTTAGGCTCATCACCTGCTGGATGCCCGACTTACGGATGGAGTCGATCATGTCGTCGGTAACCGGAATGGCTTTACTGGTGCTGGTCGTTCCGCTGCTCAGGGCAAAATAGCTTTGTCCACCGGGCCAGGTCACATTCTGGTGGCCTTCGAGCAGGTAATGCCACCAGTCAGTATGCAGCTTATCGTAATCATGAACAGGCACTGCCGCCTGAAAAGCCGCAACGATGTCGGGGCTGTCGAGTATCCCGGTGAAGTTATGCTTTTTCCCGAAAGCCGTCAATCGGGCTTTCGTCAGCAGGTTTTGTAATACGTCTCGCTGGGCTTTTGCCGGGTCAGGCTCCGAGGTAACAAACCCATATACATCAATCGCTTTTTTGATCAATTCCCCTATAACTGCCATATGTACCCTTTATCGAATAGTCTCTGTTCCTAATAAACCGGTTCGAATGGGCTTTGTTGGTCATATAAGAACAATCTTCTTTAACAAACTCTTAGTTGGTTACCTGTCTATACCGACAGGGTGGAATAATCAATTTCGTTGAGGTATGCCTAAATCAATCGAAGGGACATTATTTTATACGATTCGGGAAGCAGCTCAGGAGCTGCACATTACAGTTGGGCGGTTGAAAAGTTACATTGACCAAAGTCGGTTAACCAGCGAACGGATCGGCCGAACGGAGGTAATCCGGGAGCAAATCCTGCGTGCGTATCAGTCAAGACGGCAATAAAAGGCCGCGCGTTTCATCAGAAAGTAACGCGGGTAGGAACCCGCGTTACGTATCAAAACTCTTTATCGCCAAATTCATTGCCCGGCAGTTTGGCCCGTTTGCTGACTTGCCGGAACGAATAGCTCAGGTTGATCAGAAAAACATCTTTCTCCTGAATGTAATTCGTCGACGTATAAAAGTCTTTGCCCGTAGTAGTGATCCGCTGTTCGTTGGTAGGCAGGAAACCCAGCCCGATGTTTTGCCACTGGGCCATGATCGTCAGGCGATTGTTCATCAGACTCTTTTTCACCGACATGTTGGGGATCAGAAAGCGGGAGTCCTCGCCCTGGGCAGTAATACGCCGGGAGAGGTAATTTACGTTGGCTTGCCAGGAGAGCGTTGGGTTGATCTGCACCGTTGAATTGGCATTGACCGAATACACCCAGGCCGCCCGGTCGAAAATAACCTCGTTCTGGAAAAGCTGCCCGGCCTGCGTGAAGCGATATACCGTTCCGCCCACGTAGAGCTTCCAGCTTTTTGTAAGTTTCAGGTCCGTTGCCAGCTCAACACCCAATCGCTGGGTCAGACCGGCATTCGTAAAAATGCGGCTCAGGATGGTATCGGCAAATACCCGGTTAACCCGGTTGATGGTGTTCTGAACGCCCTGATAATAGACCGTAGCCAGCAGCGTGCTCCGGCCCATATCCTTGCTTATACCCAACTCGCCCAGATTGACGAATTCGGGTAGCAGGTTCAGGTCGCCCTGTTCGAGGGTTTCGGAGTGTTCGCGTTCGGGCAACGGGTTCAGGGCAAAGTTGCTGTTTCGCTGCACCCGCCGACTAAAACCAGCCCGCAACGCCAGTCCGCCTTTGGGTTTGTAGAGCATGTTGAACGACGGAAACAGATTGTCCAGTGTCAGCGAATAGGTCTGGTTACGGGGAAGCGACAACACCTCCCGCACCGAATGTTCATAGCGTAATCCCAGGGTGTATTCCAGCTTTTGAGCTACCGCGCCAAACTGCCCGTACCAGCTATGAATGCGGCTGTTGATGGCCGTAGTGCCGGTAAAAGCCGGAACCACCGGCAACGGTAACCCATTCCCATCCTGCTGTCGGTACCGGTAATCGCCCGTATCGTCCTGATAGCGGTATTGATACCCGCCTTCCAGTTTGCCGCCTAAAAAGGGTACGCTTCCGTCGATGTTAGCCCGGAAGTTTCGAATGGGCGATCGGTGGTCGAGTAGGAGTACTGAAGCGTATCGCGGTAATTGTTCCGGTTGACGTTGCGGTTGCTGGTGAAGCCATCGATCAGGTCATACTCGTATAAGGCACCCGCGCTCAGGGTGGCTTTACTGGCAAAGGTGTGGGCATAATCGAGGTTAGCGGTATAGAACCGCCCCCCTTTTCGTACGAGGTTGCTGTTGAAATACGCCCGCCGATTAACGATTTGACCCGTCAGCAGATCGGTTGTGCTGTTGTTGTAGGAAATATCGGCCAGCCGGTCTTCGGTTCGCTGGCTCTGGTAAAGGCCCAGCGTCCAGGTCGTCGATTTGCTGGGGACGTAGGCGATGGCAAGTCGATTGGTGAAGGTATACCGATCGAAACTCCGCTCGCCTACAGACGGGAAGCGGGTAAAGCGATTACCGATGGTCGTACTTACATCGCCCTCCCGCCGTCCGGCGATGTCGTTGCGGATATAGGCCGAACTTAGGGTCAGGTCCCAGCGGTCCGAGCGGTAGTTGAGCGTCACATCGGGACTGTAACGAACGGGATTGTACGCATTGTCAAACGCGTTGGTGCTGGGTAGACCAATCAGGCCGTTCACCTGCGCCGACCAGCCGTTATCGACACCTTTCTTGGTGACAATGGCAATAATACCCGCTTTGCCATCGGGGTCGTAACGGGCATTGGGTGTGGTGATCACTTCGATCGACTCGATGCTGTTGGCGGGCATCTGGTTGAGGAGCGTTCCCAGATTGGCCTGAACGGGCTTGCCATTCAGCAAAACCAAAAAGCCATTGGCCCCCCGCAGACTCACATCGCCTTCTGCGTTGATACTCAGGCCGGGCAGATTGCGGAGAACATCAGTGGCCGTACCACCGGCCGCGGATTGAAACTGAGCCGCCCGGTACGTCTGGCGGTCGGCCTGCATGACGACATCGGTTCGCTGACCGGCTACACGAACTTCGTTGAGCAGTTTCGAGTCGCCTTCGAGCACGAGCACACCCAGTTCGAGGGGCTGATTTCTGACAACCGTTATCGGTACTAAAGCGGGTTTATAGCCGACAAAAAACGTGCGCAGGGTATAAACACCGGCTTTGGCATCCGCAATCCGAAACAGACCGGTGGAGTCGGTGATCGCTCCTCCAACCGCCACTGAGTCAGGCTGACGATACAGGGCCACACTCACAAACGGAACGGGCTGGCTGGTGATTTTATCAAGGATTCGCCCGCTGACGAGGGTTTGCGCCCTCACGGTAACCAGACCGAGCAGCGTCAACGTTAGTAAAAGTAGAGTTTTTTGTCGCATGCATTTCCCGGCACCTCCCTCCCACCATTCGACAGGACGTCGCTATATGGAGAGGTCGCTTAGCTGGATGATATACTCTTTGAGAGGCCAAAAAGTTGGAAAATACCCACTTCACCCCTTCTTAATCATTCGGTCGAAAACCACCCGCTGGGTTTTCATCTGCGCCACTTTATCCGCCGGGTTGGTGTGGCATTCGAGCAAGACCCAGCCTTTGTAATTCATAGTTACCAGATTGTTCAGCAAGTCCTGATACGGATAATCCGTCCGGTCCAGTTCGCGGACGTGGCAGGTGGCCCCCAGGCGGTCTTTGACGAGGTCGAAGTTGGCCTGAAAACCTTTGCCGTTTAAATCCTGCGGGTTACAGTTCCAGCAGATGGTGGCGTTGGGATGGGTGGCTACGTCCATGATTCGTTTGGTCATGGGCAGTTCCTGCGTTTCTTCGCCGTGAACTTCCAGCCTAATCTGCTGCCCGAAATCGGCCGCGTACCGGGCGAGTTCGTTGAGGGATTCCCCGATCTGGGTTACGGTTTTGTCGACAGGTACCTCTTTGTGCAGGGCGTTGGGTTTCACCTTTACGCCCGTCCCGCCCACGTCGGCGCTCAGGCGGATAAACTCTTTGGTACGTTCGATGGATGCTTTCACCTTAGCCGGATCGACAAAGTCAAACTGCTGGTTGGTACCCAGCCCGACGAGTTTGACCGGGCTATCGGCAAACCGCTTTTTCACCTCCCGGCGTTGGGCCGCGTTGAGTTCGGGCATGACGTTGTGGGCGTGTTCGACGCGCAGTTCGACCCCGAGAATATTGGTGTCTGCGCAGTTTTTAATGAGGGTTGGCAAATCCCAGTCTTTACCCCATAAATACGTTACGAAGCCTAGCTTGACCGCTGATTTAGCCCGCGCCGTTTCAGCGGCAAAAGCCGGTCCCGTTAGCAGAGACGCACCGGCCATCAGGGATAGTTGGTTGAGAAAGGTTTTTCTGTCGATAGTCGGCATGACGCTTGGGTAGTTCAGGGGTTTGTTTGTGCTTACCTGATAGCTAAAGTTTACCCGTTTCCATTGCTACTTGTCAGCGTATTCAACCGGGCATTCCGTAGTCAATCAGTGATTTCAATGGATTAGATTCGAAGAAATTCAAAAAGAGGTATAACCACATAGACGGTTCGTCTTTATGGTTATACCTCTTTTTCGGAACTACTCTACTACTCCACTACTCCACCAATTTACGGCAACAATACCCGGTCAATTTTGTGGACAACGCCGTTGGTTGCGGTGATGTCGCGGTTCTGAACACCCGTCGTATTTTGCAATACGGTAGATGCCTGACCACCGTTACCCGGACTCAGCAACGTCAGGGCATTACCGGTGCCCACCGTAGCCGTTACGCTGCCGGTACCGAAGGTGGTGATAGGACCACTAACAATCGTAGGCGAGTACGCACGACCGGGGTTAACGACCACGTGGTTCGTTAAAATAGCCGTCAGGGCTGCCACCGGAGCTGCATTGATAGCCGCCACCGTGTTATAAGGCGTGGCCCGGAAGGCCGCATTCGTTGGTGCAAAGACCGTCAATGGTGTTGCACCCGACAGCGCAGTCACTACAGCCGCACCGCCACGGGCTACAGCCGCACCCAGCAAACTCAGGGATGTGTCGGCCTGGGCTACCTGAAGCACATTGCCGGTTGGGGGCATCAGCACCCGGTCGATGGCATGAACAACACCGTTCGTGGCCTGTACATCGGCCGTAATGACGCGCGCACCATTCACAGACACACCGGTTCCACTGGTGGAAGTAGCCTTCGTGACATACGTTGTGCCGTTAACACTCAGTGACGTAGGCAGAGCCGTTTGACCAGCCTGAATGGCTGATGCGGGATAGGAACCACCCACTACGTGATACAGCAATATCCGGCGCAGGGTGGTGTCCGCAGCTGCGCCTACGGCCGCGGCATCGGCAAACCCGGCCGCCCGGAACGCATCATCCGTTGGGGCAAAGACGGTAAATGGCCCCGTGCCCGATAAGGTAGTCGTCAGACCCGCCTTTTTAACAGCCTCTTCAAGAAACGTGAACTGGTCTCCGGCAACAACCAGATCCGTAATGGTCGACGAACCCGCAGGCGGTGTTGTCGTTGGATTTTCGTTGTCATCACACGACGTAAGTGTCAGGGAAAAACCGACAAGAAGAGAGGCTAAAATACCAGACGCACGGCGGCTGAACTGAATTGACTTGAGATTCATAAGTGGTCGAGTTTAATAATTAATTGGGTTAGCGTAAGAGATTAAAAACACGTTAAAAACAAGACTTTGTGCATTTTTATTGTTTTCAAAAAGGACAAAAAACACCAACCTTATTGTAAGGGCCATGCTAATTGAGGCATATATCTGATATACGATAGTAAAATCCGGGCCAACGAAAACGCAGGAATATTCCGGCATTTCACTAACCTTGCAGTTTATCAAGCCCAATCCCTATTCATTAATGGAAACGTCCACAAACACGAATCAGCCCTCCTCTTCACAGGAACATTCATCCATAGCCGATACCGAAACGTTACAGAAAGGGGCCGAGATGCCGGGTGGCCTGGAAGGTGTTCAGGCCATTGAGCCAAAAGGCGAATTACCCGGTCAGAAAATTCCTTATTTTATTCGTAGCGGAGATGGTGAGCGTTACCTGGTGGGTAGCCTGGTGATAAACCTGACCGCTCGCGGAGTCGATACCGGCGATTTATATGAATGGACCGTCATAACGGGCGGCAAAGGGGCGGTTATGCCATCCCATGTTCACCATACAACCCATGAGGCTCTTTTCGTCGTCGATGGCGAAGTCGAATTATGGCTCGACGGGCAAACCTACCGGCTGGGGAAAGGGGATTTTGCCAGCATTCCGCCGTCCGTTTCCCATGCGTTTCGCACCAATTCGCACCGCACCCAACTGATTTCGATCAGCAGCGGCCCTCTGCTGAGCGCGATGTACAAAGCGATTGGAACGCCCTACGCGGGCTATGTTCAGCCCGGCGATGCCATCATCGAACCGGATGCCGAACGTTTAAAAGCGGCAGAGGAGGTGGCCGATGTGCTTTTTGATGGAAAACCTCTCGACGGGCAGACGTTCGGGCCGGTTACGAATACCACTGTCCCAAATACCGTGGTGCCCTATGTACTGGCCGCTGGCGAAGGGGATCGCTACACGCTGGGCGATCAGCTTTTCAGCATCATGAGCGATAACGCCAGCACCAACGGCAAACTGCTGGTGGTCATGACCGAAGGCCCCGCCGGGGACATGATCGGCAAACACTACCACCGGGAGCATACCGAAATGTTTTGCTGTGTCGACGGGATGATGAGCATGTGGCTCAATAAATCCTTGCTCGATATTCATCCGGGCGATTACGTGGCCGTGCCTGCGGGGGCTATTCATGCGTATCAGCTCCGCCGAAACTACACCCGTTTTGTGGGTATGCTAACACCGGGCATTTTCGAGGATTTTTTCCGGTCGGCGCATCCCTATCAGGACCACGTGTACCCGCAGATACCAAGCGGAGGGCCGAATTTCGCAAAAGTCAGCCAACTTGATCTGGTGCTGCTCGAACGGCCCGGCCCACTGAAGCATTGAGTTAATGGTCAACCTCAGATCAATCTACTCATTAACTATTAACCACTTAATTCGGTACGACCAGAACCGCGTCGGCCATAACAACGCCATCAGCACCTTTTGTCGGTAGCTCAACGAAGCTTTTCTTTTCCGGCAGTAGATTCAATACCCACTCACCGGACGACCGTTGCCCGACGTGGTGAAATAGCTGGAGGTAGCCCGACTCGTGTTAGTAGATATACAGATTTTGCGGGATTTCGGGGGGGCTCAGGTGCTGCCGGACCCAGTGCAGGAAGGCGTTTCGGTTTGCATCGTTCAGTGTCCGAAGCTGAACCGCTCCGTATAGCTTGTGAGCACCCATGTCGGCTTTGGCATAGATGTCGCAGGTAGCCACCAGGGGGCACTCACTGATTACCTGCCTGATGGCAGCCGGGTATACGTTGACGCCGGCGATCGATACGCTATCATCCAGGCGACCAAGCACCCGTATTTCGGTTTCCGACACCCGCTCAAGCCGGTCAGGTACGGTGAAAGTTGCACCCGTATCGGTTCGGCAAATCGTAAAGGGTTCTCCAGCCAACAGCGTTACATGGGGGAATAAGGTAAATGGTGCGTCTAATCGATGCCGGTACCCAAGCCCTCCCGTTTCGGATGAACCGTAGATTTCTGTCATGAACACGCTGGCGTTCATCAGTTGATCAAACAAACCCGGCGGCATGGGAGCGGCTGATGATACTCCCCGGCAGGGCAGCGATTTTCCTGCCAGCAGGGACTGGTACGTATATTCCCAGGTAAAGGGTGTGCCTACCAGCAGTGTATTGGCCGTTATGGCCGTTGCGGGCGTATCAGCCAGCAAACACAACGGTACATTCCAAAGCGCCGGAAGCAGCACCGTGTAGATAAACCCGTAAATATGATTGGCCGGTACCAGACTGACCACCCTGTCCGGGCGAGGCAGCAACTCCATGAGGAAGCGGGCTTCAAACAGCAGCGACGCCATTGAATGCCGAACAGCCCGGGCGGCTCCACTGGTGCCGGAGGTCCGAAACGTCAGGTAGTCGTCAACTTGCGACCGGGCCCGCAGAATGCAGTTCACCCAATGGTCGAGGGTGGTTCCGGCCAGCAGGTAGTTCTCAACGGAGGTATCGAAAATTCCGAAAAATTCGTTGAGGTAACCGGCCAGTTCCATTCGGCTGATGGAGTCGAGACCCACATCCCGATACAGATCCAGTTCCGGCGAGACGACCGTTGGCAATCCGGCATGCGGGTTTTGCAGAATCCGACCCGCCATGTCGAGAATAATTCGCCGGACGTTATCGGGTGTCCAGATCATAGGTATAAAAGCCGGAAACGGTGTACAATGCGTTACTTACGATCAACCAGAAAATACTGATATCGGCTCTCGGGCGACTTAAGCAGCCTCAGGCGAACCTTGGTTGGCGCACTCACATAGGTGAGAATATAGTCCATTTCTTCATCAAGCGTTGGTTGTCCGTATTTGGCGGCTACCATCTGGTTATTGGCGCAGGGGGCAATCTGGGTAAAATAATACTTACCCAGTGCATACTCCTTTGAGATGCCGGTGATATGGGACTCTGACTTGCAGTAAGCAACGACGATTCCTTCGCGGTTCATCCGAACTACGCCAAAGGGAGAATCTTCCAACTGCTCATTGGTTTGTTCTTCCAGCCAGTCGAGTAAGTTTGAGTCCGAAAACTGTACCATTTGATTCATGGGTTGGGTATGGATTAAAGTGGTAGCAGGTTGATCTTTAGTTGGTAGTATTCGCATCAGGAACAGGAAGGTAAACGCTAAAAGTGGCCCCTTTGCCGGGGCGGCTGGTCGCCGTTAAGGCACCCTGATGGTTTTGAACGACCTTCAGACAGATAGCAAGCCCGATACCGGTACCTTCATACGTTTTTTTGCCATGCAACCGTTGAAAAACCTCAAAGATCCGATCCAGGTATTTTTCATCGAATCCGATTCCATTATCGGTTACGTTAATCTGGTAATAGTATGGGGTATTGCCCGTTTCGGAACTGATCACCGTTGTCAACACGGCAGATACAGGCAGATCCGCTGACCTGACCTTCTGACAGGCAATCTGCACGCGTGGAGCAACACCGGATAGCCGGTACTTAACGGCATTTGACACCAGGTTCTGGAATAACTGACGCAGTTGCCCCTCATCGCCATACACGACCGGCAAGTTACCGAATTCGATGGTCGCATTCGACTCCTGTATCGGTATGGCCAGATCGTCGATGATTTTGGTCAGTAAGTCAGTTAAGGGTACCGGGTTTACTTCAACCAGTTGAGTAGACAACCGCGAGTAGGTGAGCAGATGCCGGATCAATTCAGACATTCGCCGAGCCGATCCCTGCATTCGGTTAATCATATCCAGCCCAATCGCATCCAGCGCAGGTCCGCAGGTACTGACCAGTACATCGCCAAACGACTGAATTTTTCGCAGCGGCTCCTGTAAATCATGACTGGCCACGTAGGCAAATTTCTGAAGATTTTCATTACTCCGGCGCAGTTCCTGGTTCGTTACTTCCAGAACCTGCTGCTGCCGTTTAAGGCCCGTAACATCCAGGAATGTAAATAAAACCTGATCACCATGAGAAATTAGAGCCGACTGAAACCAGCCCCGGACACCGTCACTAAAATAAGGTAACAGCCACTCTTTTGGCTGTCCGGTTTCGGCTACTTCTACCATGAACTCAAAAAACTCCTGAGCCGATTCACTGGGAAAGAGTTCCCTCATACGGTGACCGATCAACTCCTGGTTCGAGCGGCCTAAGAGCTGCCTTTGTGTCTCGTTGGCCAGTACAAACGTAAAATCGACGATTTTACCCGGCTTGTCATCCGTTGTATTTTCCCGCACCGGTTCATACAAAACAATACCTGTCGGTTGCGCATCGATAACCAGTTTCATCAGGTCGGCCTGCTGCCGTTGCACCAGCTGAGTCTGGTGGGCTTCGGTCACATCCATGTACGTCATCAGCACCTTATCCGTCGACTGCCCGTTGCCTATGCGTATAAACTGGGCATCGAACCAGCCATCGGCGTCTTCGCGGTAATAGGTGAACACCATGCGCTGCGTACGGCCGGTCTCAAGGGTTTCCCGAAGAGCGAGTTCCAGCTCAGTTCCCCGAAAGCGCGGAAACATCGTTAGTAAATCCTGCCCGATCAGGGTTTCTGCCGAGTGCCCCGTTACGTAGGTATTCATGAGGTTCGTCATGCAGTATCGGAAATCGATCACCCTGCGCTCGGGCGTCTCCTCCCGGACGGGCTCCCAAAGTACCAAACCCGCCGGGGTGTTATCGCTAATCGTTTTCAGCAACTGTGCCTGATCATGAAGTTGCCGTTCAGCCAGTTTCTGGGCACTTTTATCCTGAATGGTCAGAACGATACCATCCTCGCGTTTCACGGCCGATACGTCGTACCAACCAGTGCCCCCTCCGTAGTCAAACTCGGTTTCTGTGCGAAACGGCTGGCCGGTAAGAACGACTTCGATATATTGGTCGAACAGATTGTGGCATAGAGGAAACAATTCGAGCATCGTACGCCCAAGCAGCTGATAATCTGAACGCCCGGTTCGCCTGCGGTGTGCATCATTTTGCAGTACGTACTGAAAATCAACAATTCGGCCGGTTGTATCTCGTACAGACTCCAGGGCAATAATTGAATTTTGAGAACCATTCAGCACTGAATTCAGCAATTCTACCTGCCGATGATGCCCCAGTTGTGCCCGTTTTATCTCGGTAACTTCGGTCATAGCCAGAATTAGCTGTTCACCCTTGGGGGCCATCGATACCCGAAACCAGCCCGCCTTTTTACCCAGTGCAAACGGCAATTCAAACTCCTGAACAACGCCCTCTTCCACGCCCGTAATACAACGACTGAGTAAGCCCGAAGCGTTGGCATCTACAAAAACATCCGTCAGCTTTTTGCCAACGACGATCTCCTCCGATTGCCCCAGAATATCCGCCAGCAACGAGTTAATCAGTCCGATTCGAAAGTCGGGCGGGCGGTTAACAGGGTTCTCACCAGAGCGGATAACGTCCAGCACCGCAATACCCACGGGTACACCTTCCAGCACACGTTTCAACAACTCAGCCTGTTTACGGACGGTCTCTTCGGGCTTTTTGATGGCGGTGATGTCCGTATAGCTAACCATGACACCCATGGGTAGGGGAACGATTTTCACTTTCCGCCAGATGTCATATTCGGGATAATAATGTTCCTTTTCAATGGGTTGTCCTGTTTTGCAGACCTGCACGTACTCATTAAAAAGGCCATTGATCTTCGTAGCCGGATAAATTTCCCACAAGGTCCGGCCCAGCAGTTCTTCGCGTTTGTAGCCACCCAGGCGCACACCCGCGTCGTTGATCATGACAAACTCGAAGTCGGCAACCTCATCCTTCCCGTCGTATATAGCGTCAAAGACCGTGATGCCATTCACGGATACATCAAAGGCTTTCTGCCACAGGCTATTCAGTCGGCTGGCCTTCGCATCGGCTTTGCTCTGTGTAATGTCCTGGCAGGATACCACCACACAGTTCTCTTCCAGCCGTACGGCCGATATGTCCCACCAGGTAGGCAGCCCCTGACCCGGCTGGTTAAATGTAAACTCGAAACGAGCCGGTTGCCCCGTCGAAATCACGTGTTGGTATCGATCCACAAGATCCGTTCCCACCCAATAGGGATGGATACGATTAAACGGTTGCCCAATAGCCTCTACCGACGAGCAGCCCAGGCTACGCTCGGCGGCTGCGTTTATCATCGTCAACTGCAAGTCTGTTAGCGTTCCGGTAGCATCATGAATGCCTTTGTAAACCAGCACCCCATTCTGCGATGCCTGTAGAACGCTTTGCAACAAAGCCGTGGCCGATTGATTTGTGACAGACATACCTTCGTTATCTAGTTAAGAATTGAATCGAACACCTGTAAACACGTGTATATACCAGGTCGGTTATGGCCTGTACTGGCTCTGCGTTAACCAGAAGTCGATAGCCAGGCGCATCATTTCGCTCACCTGATGGTAACTTTCGGGCTTTATCAGATAGGCATTAGCGCCCAGGTCATACGCCCGACGCATATCTTTTGGGTTATCGGAGGTGCTGTAAACGACTAAGGGCAGGTAGCAGGTCCGACTGGTAGCCCGCACCTGCTGAATAACCTCAAAGCCATTATGTCCCGGCAACTTCAGATCAATCAATACCAAACGGGGCAAAGGCGTACTTTGCCCCTGGTAAGTTCCCTGCTGAAGTAGGTAGTCAATCGCTTCACTACCACTACTTAACAGCAAAAAACTAGGCGGATTTTCCATCCGGCTAATAAGTCGTCTAAATATATCAGCTTCGTCGGGGTTATCTTCAACGTAAAGAATATCAGGCATAAAAAATCAGGAAATACGTCTGGGAAAAGATACATAAAAAGTTGTAGCCTGATGAGGAACACTCTCAAACCAGACCTTGCCCTGGTGCCGGCTCAGGATACGCTTAACAATAGCCAGGCCTACCCCATACCCTTCATAGCTTGCCGCCGAATCGAGCCGCTGAAAAAGTTCAAATACTTTACCTGCCTGTTTCATGTCAATACCAATCCCATTATCCGTTACGGCATAAATGACTTCCTGGTTGCTTTGACTGCCCTTTATCACTATTCGGGCCTCGGGTACTGAGCGGGTATATTTGATGGCGTTGGAAAGCAGGTTGCTGAAAACCTGATTCACCATGGTCTGGTCTCCTTCCAGATCAGGGGTTTCTTCGATCTGAAAGGTAATATCGCGAGTTGTTTCGCCCGCCAGCAACTCGTCACGCAGTTGGAGGAGCATATCTTTCATGGGCAGCAGTCGTCGCGCCAATCCCGAACTCCCTACCTGCGAATACTGCATGATGTTGCGAATGAGCATACTCATCCGGTCGCTGGCTTTCACGATTCTATCGAAGATCGCCTTTGCGTTATCATCCATCAGATCGCCATAATCTTCCTTATATATCTCGGTGTATCGCTTAATAGACGAGAGGGGCGAACGCAGGTCGTGAGAAACCGTGTAGCTGAATGCTTCCAGTTCTTCATTGGCCAGCCGCAGCTGTTCGTTCAGCGCGCGAATCTGGTTGGCTTTCCCGGCCACGATCTGCAAAAGATCTTCTCGGAGTTTCAGGGCCAGAGCGACTTCAACCTGTTGCCAGGATTGGGATTTGTTCCGAACGATCTGAGTCCATTTATCAAAACTTTTACGTGGACTGAGCCGTAGTTCACCAGAAGCTGTTTGTTCAACCGGTTTATCGGGGTTGCCCCCCCATGAAACGTCCTGAATCTGCTCGGGTTTAAACCAAAGCAGGTACTCGTTCATCTGTCGCGACAGAACCACCATCAATACCCCGGCGGCTTTGGTACGAAACCCTTCGGCCGGTGGGTACAGGTTGGGGAGCTGGTTCGTTTGGAATACACTTTCGGGGGTTGTATTCTTGAGCCAGTCGATCAGGGTCAGGATTTCGTTCGGCTCCGGGGTATCTCCCAGCAGGTGCAGTTCTTCTTCAAATAACAGAGCGGCCCCGGTTGCTTCATTCAGATCCAGGATGGTAATGGGGTGTTTGGTTAGTCCCTGTACAACATCCCAATCGGCTATCATCTGCTGGTAAAGAGCCAGCTCATTGTCGTGTAAGCGGTCCGAAACTTCAGATTCCTCGTCATCTTTCCGTATTTCCAGAACCGTCGACAACAGTTGGCTCACGAGTTTTATCGACTGCCGGGCGGGGTAGTCAATAAACCGGGGACCACTGTAATGGTGGCAGGCAATGAGGCCCCACAGCTCGGAACGGTAGAGTAAGGAAATGCTCATACTCGCCCGAACGCCCATATTCGACAGATACTCGACATGCACCGGCGAAACAGACCGCAAGGTTGCATGGGTGAGATCGAGTGGGCGGTTGTGCTGCGCATAGTTGACGGGTAAAATGGGCACCCGGGGTTCCTCCACATCGGCAATACCCCGAACCAGGTTGACTTTATAAAGCTCCCGCGCCTGCCGGGGAATGTCGGAAGCGGGGTAGTGTAACCCCAGAAACGGTACCAGATGCTCTTCCCGCGCTTCGGCAACTACTTCACCGTGCCAGTCCTCGCCAAAGCGATAGATCATTACCCGGTCAAAACCGGTAATTTGCTTTATCTGCTGCGCCGTCTTCTCCAGCAACTGACTGAGGGTTTTACTGCGCTGAATGTCGCTCATCGCCTGGGCGATCAACGAATGGAGGGGTTTTGCCAACCCGCCGTGAAGCTGGCTGGTAGGCTCCAGCTCCACAATAAGGGCTCCGTCCTGCTGGTGCATGATGGCTAGCCAGTCGCGCCCCCGAATTTTGACGGGATACGGATTAAAGGCTTCCGGCCTACCACTGCGCATAGCGATGACCAGCATGTCATGGATCAGACTGCCGGCCAGGTCACCGAGTTGAATAGTAGCGATAGACTGCCCAATAAGACTGGCCACGGGCTGTCCGGCCAGTTCTTCTATATTTTCACTAGCCTGCCAGATGGTAAATTCAACCGGATCAACCGCTATCAAAAGCCCATGTGACTGAATAAAACCCGGCCATTGAATAGGTTCCTTTTCACAAGTGGTCAGGTCAGCGGTTGCTTGCATAGTTTATAATTCAGGAATAGGGAACAAATCAGCACGACAGTTTTCAGCGAGGCCATTGGCCAGCGACAACTCCCGTTGAGCTAGACAAAAATCAGCAATTACTCAACTAAGTAATCACAAAATTACCTATATCTCACTATGATATTTAATGTATATACTTGATTTAGTAAACTTTTTTTAAATAAACTATAAGTATTTATACCCTTTTACTAACAGCAAATTGACCAATTACTTAGAATGTACCCTAAGTAGCCGTGTTTATTAGCCGATGCAATACCGGACTTTACTTTTTTGCTTTTGGATGGGCCTGGTCGTACGTTTTCTTTAGCTGATCCAGGCTGGTATGCGTGTAGATCTGGGTAGCAGCCAAACTACTGTGTCCGAGTAAATCTTTAATGGCATTCAGATCAGCCCCCCGGTTGAGCAGATGGGTGGCGAATGTATGGCGCAGGACGTGCGGGCTTTTGGTACCCAGGGTGGTAACCAGCGTCAGGTGCCGTTTTACGATACGCTGAATAAGTACCGGATAGGCAGCAACTCCCTTATCGCTGACAATCAAGTTGACACCATCGGCCTGGCCGTGAAATTCCTTTTCTTTAAGGACAATGTATTGTTGAATCAGCTCGAACAGAGGCTGATTTAAGGGCACAATGCGGTGTTTATTGCGCTTGCCGAGGACGATGATCGTTTTCTCGTACAGATTGACGTCGGTGGTTTTCAGGCCGGTCAGCTCGCTCAGGCGAATACCGGTTCCGTAGAGAAGTTCCAGCACCAGCTTATCCCGAGCCCCTTCGAAGGTATCCGGAAACTCAATGTCATCGAGCAGCATCTCCATCGGCTTTTCTTCAACATATTGCGGCAGTCGCTTGCTGGCTTTCAGCGCTTGTATCTTCGACATGGGGTCGAAGTCAATTACTTTACGACGCAGCAGAAACCCGAAGAAATTACGGAGGGTGGCTATTTTCCGGTTCACGGATGATTTATCCATCCCGCTCTCGACTAAACTCACGATCCAGGAACGCACATGCCGGAAATCGGCCCGTTCGGGCTGGTCGATGTTGCATTCGGCGAGTAAAAAGGTGCAAAACTGCTCCAGATCATTGGTGTACGCCGTCAGGGTGTGATGGCTCAGGCGTTTTTCGTAACGAATGTGGGCGAGGAAGTCAGAACCGGGATTTGGTTGATTCATTTGATTCCAATGATTTTGGCCTACCAAATCTAGTCATCTTAATTAGATGAATCCAGTGAATATTAATCTGCCACGCAAATATCAAATGTATTAATCATGATAATCAGGCAAATCAAAAAAATCCCGCGGGGCCGCCCGTGCGGTCAAAATAAGAGCAGCAAACATCTCTGTCTGCTGCTCTTATGCGTGTCTTATCTGGCGATTCGGCACCGTTGACTGCGCAATCAACGATTCATCCACGACCAACTTCACACCACCAGCGAAACTGGTGACCGAACGATTCTATTGTTCGGTATGGTTGCCGTACATCCGCTCTTTGTAAGCGGCTTTGATAATTTCTGTGCGACGCTTTACCGACGGTTTTTGGAAAGCCGTCCGCGACCGCAACTGCCGCAACACACCCGTCTTCTCGAATTTCTTCTTGAAGCGTTTCAGGGCCTTGTCAATCGACTCGTTGTCTTTTACGTTAATGATAAGCATGTTCTAAATTTTCTGTTTTAGCTAAAACCGGACGGCAAAGGTAATAGTTTTGCATCTATGAAGCAAGCCATTATCGACTTAGGTACCAATACATTTCATCTCCTCATCGCCGAAAAAACCGATACGGGCTATACAACGCTGTTTCGTGAAAGTCGGCCCGCCAAAATCGGGCAAGCCGGTATCAACCAGGGAATCATCACCGAGGCCGGCATCGAACGGGCACTGGTCGTACTTTCCTATTTTCGACAGGTACTCGACCAACACGCCGTAGCGCCCGATCAGGTCATGGCCACGGGTACCAGCGCCATTCGCGTAGCCCGCAACCAGCAGGAATTCATCGACCGGGTCCGGGCTGCAACCGGCATTCCGATTCAGGTCATTTCGGGAGAGCAGGAAGCCGAATACATTTATAAAGGCGTTCGGGCCGCCGGGGCGCTGGACGAGACCACCGCCCTGGTAATGGACATTGGCGGGGGTAGTGTCGAGTTTATCCTGGGCAATCAATCGCGTATCTTCTGGAAACAGAGTTTCGAGATTGGCGGGCAGCGGCTCCGCGAGCGGTTCATGGCTACAGACCCTATCAGCCCCGGCAGCATCCGTCGGCTACACGATTATTTTCAGGAACAGTTATTGCCGCTGGCCAACGCCATTCACCAGTACGAGCCTGCTGTCCTCGTCGGCTCCTCGGGCTCGTTCGACACCCTGGTCGATATGTGGTTCATGCACGAACAGGGCCACCTGCCCGACCCGCAGCAAGCCGCGTTCACCTTACCCGTTTCCGAATTTTACCGCGCTTATGAGCTACTCATCACCCGCAACCATGAAGAACGTATGCAGCTTCCCGGCATGATCGAACTGCGCGTCGATATGATTGTGGTGGCCGTTTGCCTGATCGACTTTGTCCTGAAAACCTACGGAATTTCGCAGATACGCACCTCGACGTACTCGCTGAAGGAAGGAGTGCTGGCAACATTGTAGTGTCCGAGCCAGTGTAGTACCGAGCGTCGGCATTACAACGACGCTCGGTACTACACTGGCTCGGACACTACAACGACTACTTATCCCACCAGAGCGGTTCTGATAGCACGACCTCGGCGGGCACGTTGATCCCGTTTTTGGTCGTTTCGCCATTCGGGTAGGCTACCCGGCGGATGTACGTCGGCAGGGCGGCATTGACCGGCAGTTTGAATCCTTTGTACTGGTAGTTGTACCGGCGGGCATCGTTCCAGGCTTCGGGGTTCAGGTAGGTGGCTACATATTTTTCCTTGAAAATAAGGTCGCGGGTAAGGGCATCCGCACCCACGCTGACCACCGGGCTGGCGATGTAGGCATCCCGAGCCGCAGTTGCTACACTAAACTTGTCCATATTGGCCCGGATACCGGCCAGATAAGCGGCATAGGCGCGGGCCTTATCGCCAGTTGCCAGAGCCGCTTCGGCTTCCACGAATTTCATCTCCGCAAACGTCACAATCAACAACGGCGAGGCATCGCCGGTGAGGGGCGAGTTGAGCGAAATGTACGACTCGTCTTTAGTCGTGTTGTTGCCCCCTACATTGCCCTGTCCGTTTACCGTTCCCTTGTAATCGTTATTGACGGTCTTGTCCGTGATCTTCTCAATGCGCGGGTCAAAAACGCCGTAAGTCGTACCATTCAGCTGATTTACAAACTGGGTAGACAACCAGCCATCAAGTAGCAACGCGGCATTGTTACGCGCCACCTGCGCCCAGGGATTCCGGAGCAAAAAGGACGACATCTGGGCATCGTCGGCATTGGCCGTGTACGACTTTGCTGTCGCGTCGAGCACATCGGCGGGTTTATAAGTGCTTGTTTTAGAGACTTTGTTGAGCATACGAGCCTTGAGGGCATAGGCCGTTTTTGTCCAGGCTACCGTGCTGCCTTTGTGAATCAGGTCGTTGGCGGCACTTAACTTCACCTTCGAATCGGTTTTGGCCAGTTCCGTAGTGGCTTCGTTCAGCAGGTTGAGCGCCGTGGTGTACAGGGTTTCGGCCGTGTCGTACTTCGGCGTCAGGGTTGTTCCGGTAAACGCATCGGAGAAAGGCGCACTACCAAACGTATCGGCAATGAGCGTCAGGTGGTACGACAGCATCACGTCGGCCACGCCAACATAGTCCGAGGCCCCCTGTTCCTGTGCTTTCCGCTTCAGGTCGTACAGGTCGGCCATCCCGAAATAGACGGCATCCCAGGCACTGGTATAATCCGTGATCTGGTACGTATCCGTCGACCCACCAGCTCCCGGACTGGCCAGGTACTGCACAAAGTACGACGTAATGTTCCCCACCCGTTGCGAGTTCAGGGCCGTTTTCTGGGTCGTTGTTGATAGAAGCGAAGCCAGGGGCGGATTGTCGATGAGCGTTGGATTCTGGTTCAGTTCAAAATAATCTTTGCAACTGCTCAGGCCCCAAAGCAGAAGCAGGGCCAGGAGCGAGCGCATATAGTTCGGGTAAAATTTCATAGTCGTCTGAAAAGAAAGTGATACTTAAAAACCAACATTGAGCGTAAACAGGAAGCTCCTCACAGCCGGATAGGTGAAGCCGGTGAAGCCATCGACGTTACTGCCGCTGTTGGTCGAACTGGTTTCGGGATCATAGCCCGTGAATTTGGTCCACAGCCACACGTTATTGCCCGTTACCCCAAGGCGGGCGTTTTTCACAAACGATTTCTTCAGCAGCGTGGTGGGCAGACTGTACGACAGCCCCACTGACCGAAGCCGCACCCAGGAGCCATCTTCAATGAAGTTTTCCGAGGAGCCCCGGTGTACATTCCGGTAAAACCCATTGCCGTAATCGACACCGTCCGGCCCTTTACCCTGGCCCAGCCACACGGCTTTGGTGTTGGGGGTGCCATCGGCCAGAACGCCCTCGAACACTTTCGTGTCGTTGCGGTCTTCGGTGTATTTGGCGATGCCGAAAGCCGAGAAGAAGTTACCCAACTGGTTGTAGCGATACTGCCCAACGCGGGCATCGAACAGGGCCGTCAGGGAGAAGTCGCCGTACCGCAGGGTGTTGGTGATCCCGCCAATCCATTTGGGCTGCGAGTTACCCAGTAATTTCTGTGTCGTGTTGATAACCGGGAATCCGTTGGCACCAATCACCACCGGGCGGCTCCGGTCGAGTTCAACGGTTTCTTCGGTCGGGTTAGCGAAATACCGTTTGTAGCTTCGTCCGTAGAGGTTACCGTACGCATAGCCCGGCACCAGTTTCATGGTTACCGTTGAGTTGGCATAGCCCGACTGCGACGCATAGTTGATTTCGGTCAGCCCTTCGCGGATGCTCAGGATTTTGTTGCGGTTGGCCGAGAAGTTGAAGTTTACATCCCAGTTAAATTTGCCCGTCCGGACGGGGGTAGCGCGTAAAATCAATTCGATACCCCGGTTACGCATGGAGCCGGAGTTAATGGCCGCATTCACGTAGCCGGTGGACGACGTTACGTCGACCCGAATGATCTGGTCTTTACTGATCGAGTTGTAATACGTAAAATCCAGCCCGAAACGGTTGTTGAGGAAATTCATCTCCAGGCCACCTTCAAAGGTATCGGTGAACTCAGGCCGGAGCGTAGGGTCGCCGAGCAGTGACCCCCGCGTGAAGCCCGTTGTGCCGGAGGGCAGTTGGGTGTACGACGAATAGCCCGTAACGGTCGAATAAGGAGACGCATCTTTACCGATTTTGGCGTACGACGCCCTCAATTTCCCCAGGCTGATGAACTGAGGTAACTGAAACTGCTGCGAGAACAGATAACCAAGGCTCACCGACGGGTAAAAGAAGGAGTTGTTGGGGGCCATGAGCGAAGATGTAATGTCATTCCGGCCCGTCAGGGTCAGAAACAGGTAATCTTTATAGTCCATCGTCAACTCCCCGAAAATACCCATCAGGCGGTAGTCTTCGGCGCTTTGCGTAGGCACGATCGTTTTGGCATTGCGCAGATCGAAGTAGTTGTAAACAGTTAACTCCGTACCCTCTGCCCCGAACCCGCGAATCCGGCGGTCGTATAAGTCGTGACCCACGCGCAGGGTTGCGTTGATGTCCGAACCCAATTTGGTATTGGCGCTGGCCGCAAACGTCGAAGTAATCGCGCGAAAGCTGGTGTTATACTGGTACACGAACCCAAGGCCATTGTCTTCAAAAATACGTTCGTTGGCAATACCCGCCGGACCGGGCGCGGTCCGTTTGCGGTCTTCGGAATACGTATCCAGACCAGCGCGGTAGTTCAGCGTCAGCCACGACAGGGGGTTGTAGGTAAAGTTCAACCCGCCCACCAGCCGGTTCACATTGTCCCGCAGTTTGTTGGTCATGGCCCCGTAAATAGGGTTGCCATTTCCGTACGTCTTGTACGAACCATCGGCGTTGAGGTAATCCCGAACGTCGTAGCGGGGCGACCAGTAGCTGAGACTTTCGTTGTAGCGGTCGGCATTGTAGCGGTCGCCCCCCGAGTTAATAAAATTCAGGTTGGCGCTGGTGCTGAACTTGTCGCTGAACTTCACATTGGTGTTCAGGCGAACCGACAGTTTGTTGTAATTGGTGAACGGGATAACGCCGTCCTGCGTCACATGCCCGATGGACGACAGGTAGGTGATCTTGTCGTTACCGCCCGAAAAAGACAGGTTGTTCTGAAACTGCTTTCCGGTATAAAACGCATCGCGGAAGTGATTGTACAGCTTCTGCGGGTGCGTCGGGTCGATTTTAATGGCTTCTGCCACGGTTGGTCCCCAGGAGGGGAAAAAGTCCTGCGGGTTATACACGCCCGAGTAGCCGATGGTGTATTTGTCCTGCACCTCGGGGTATTTGTTCACATTCTCGAACCCATACGTACCGCTGTAATTGGCCCGTAATGCCCCGGCCTTGCCGGATTTGGTGGTGATAACGACCACGCCATTGGCACCCCGCAACCCATACAACGCCGTAGCTGCCCCACCTTTCAGGATATTGATGGTTTCTACATCGTCGGGGTTGATATCGGCCGCCCGGTTCGACAAACCCCGAAACTCCGCCCCCGAATTACTCGTTCCGGTCGAGGTACTATTGTCGAACAGAACCCCGTCGACAACGAACAGCGGTTGGTTATCGCGGCTGGCGTCGATGGAGTTGATCCCCCGAATGAGAATCCGGGCGCCCTGCCCCGGTGCCCCGCCGGTGCTGGAAATGGTGACCCCGGCCACTTTCCCCTGTAGGGCGTTGACCAGATTGGTCTGGCGGTTCTGTACGATCTGCTCAGCGTTGACACTCTGGGTAGCATAGCCCAGGGCTTTTTTGTCGCGGCTGATGCCCAGGGCCGTCACCACCACTTCGTTGAGCATTTTGTTGTCCGCCTTCAGCGCCACGCTGATGCTGGTTCGGCTCCCTACAGGCACCTCCTGACTTTCGTAACCGATGTAGCTGAACACCAGGATTGAGTTTCCGGGAGTGGCCCGGATGCTGTACTGCCCATTTTCGTTGGTCAGCGTGCCAACCGTTGTGCCCTTCACAGACACGTTCACTCCCGGCAGCGCGGTGCCTTCTCCATCGGTTGTAACGGTACCGCTTATTTCGATCTGTTGCGCCATCGCGAGCGACGAACAGAGCAAGAAGGTTAGCACCAAACACATTCGTACCAGTTTTTCCATAGTTGAGTAAGTAGTAAAGCCTCATTAAAAAAAGACAAAGGACAAAGTTATCATTTACTTAAAATTTCGCAAAGAACACCATCAAGCAAATTTTATTTGCCTAATCACTATTTAAGTTACTTACAAGGGTAGTATCTCAGATTCAGCGGATAGACAGGTGTTTTTCTCGGGTCTTAAGTATGAGCGGCTGAAACGGGTAAGTTTAGCCGACGGATTGCTTTCTACCTCTACACATGTTCTCTGTGTCATTCTCCGTTTACTAGTCTTCCTTAGAAAATGAAAGCTGAAACCAATGACCGCTCGTCATACAGCAATTTGATTTATACGGCCCTGATCATTGTGGCGGTAACCACAGCACTGATCTTTCCGGGGCCTTTCACCAGTGTCGGTGATTTCCCGCTGAAAAAACTGATTGTTCCCCTCCTGCAAATCATCATGCTGGGCATGGGTACCACCATGTCGATCAAGGATTTCGAGGGCGTCATCAAGCAGCCAAAGGCAGTGTTTATTGGCGTAACCTGCCATTTTCTGATCATGCCCCTGCTGGGTTACACGCTGGCCAATGTGTTCAGTTTTCCGCCCGAGATAGCGGCTGGTGTTGTGCTGATCGGTTGTTCGCCCAGCGGATTGGCTTCCAACGTCATGTGTTTTATTGCGAAGGCCAACGTTCCTCTGTCTATTACCGTAACGACGCTGTCTACCCTTCTGGCCCCGTTTCTGATGCCCGCGCTGATGACCCTGCTGGCGGGACAGTTCATTGAAATTTCTTTCTGGAAAATGATGATCGAGATTATGCAGATCGTCATTTTGCCCGTGCTGGTCGGCCTGGCGCTGAACCGGATTTTCCATAAATCGGCTGTTATGCTCAACCGGGTGATGCCGCTTATTTCGATGGGTGGCATTGTTCTGATTGTTGCCATCATCACAGCCGCCGGTCGCGATAGTCTGCTAACAGTAGGCTGGACACTGGCTCTATGCGTATTGATCCACAACCTGACGGGCTTTACATTAGGCTACTGGAGCGCCCGCTTGTTTGGCCTTGACGAGCAGAGTTCCCGCACCGTGGCCATTGAAGTAGGCTTACAGAATGGTGGATTAGCGTCGGGAATTGCGGTACAAATGGGTAAAGTAGCCACGGTAGGCCTCGCTCCTGCCCTCTTCGGCCCCATCATGAACACGACCGGCTCACTACTGGCCACTTTCTGGAGCCAGAACCCGCCTAAAGATGTGGCACTGAGCAAGACGGCTTCCGTTCAGTCAGTGTCGTCGCAGGATGTTTAATACATATTACGGGATCAGTAAATAGCTCACATAAATCAGGTGAGTTATTTATTTAGGCACACAAGTTGCATATACAACTTCGACTTGTATATTTACCCCATGAATCCAGAACAACCCCCTCAGCCCGATAAAAGCCCTGATAGTTACTGCATTGCGGGTCGGTTACGGATGCTGGCGCGGGTCGTGACGGGGCGGTATAACGAGGCTTTCGCGGCCGAAGGAGTCACCTTTGCCCAGGCAGGTCTGCTGATGCACATGTTCGCCCAGCCGGGCATTCGGCAGGCCGAGCTATCGAAACGATTACAGATTGAAAAATCGGCGATGAGCCGGGATGTACAGCTCCTCCAAAAGAACGGCTGGCTGACGGATAACCTCCGTAACGGGCTTTATCTGACGGAAGAGGGAAGGCTCCTGGCCAAACGATGCCATAAAATCTGGAAAGCCCTCAACGAACAGGTACGCACGGATCTGGGTACCGATGCTGTCGACGGCCTGCGTGTTTTTTCTGACCATGTATTCACTAAACTTTTACCAAATCAATAGAACACAGTAGTGCCGCTTCGGCGGCCCGGCGACCGTCTCGGTCGGGTAGATAACACTTATCATACGCCCGACCGGGACGGTTCGACGCATCGACGGGCGGCACTACACTTACTACACCCACTACAATACACCCATGACAACACAACTCCTTTCCCAGCTTTGGCAGTTCAATCAGGCATCGGCGGCTGGTCCCGTTCGTAAACTAACGCCCGACAACTACCGCTACCGCCTAACACCCGAAACAGCGTCGGCCGGATTTATCGCCCTCCATACCGCCGAAGTCATGCACCGATTTGCGTTCATGCTCTTTGGTCGGGAAGTAACCATTCCCTTACAGGCTGTGGGCGGTGTTTCGGACGATGGTCGAGTGCTCGATCTGACAGCCGTTCTACAGCTATACGACGATAGTTTCGCCATGATTGCCGAACAGATTCAGCAAACGAGCGATGAACAATGGGCCGAAATGGTACCATCGCCCTTTGGTGAAGTTTCGCGTATGCAGCTGCTTACGTTCCTGATGCACCACAATTCTTACCATGCCGGACAGATAGCACAGGCCACCAAAAAAGGCCAGCAGTTTGTCACAACAGGCTACTAATTAGCTTGTTTTCAACGCGTTCACTTTACGCTCACCACTTATGAAACCTGCTTTTCTGCAAACCAGCCGGACCGAGTCGTTCAACATGTGGCGTTTTCGTCAGTTGATGAACTGGTACCCAATGTATTTTGGCACAGGAGGAAAGATTCTATTCTGGTCGGGCGATTCGCGGGAGGTTCATCTGCGGTTACGCCGAAACGTGTGGACCTATAACTACGTCGGTACCATTTTCGGCGGCAGTATGTTCGCTGCCGCCGACCCGTTTTACATGCTCATGCTGTTGCGCATTTTAGGGAAGCAATACGTGGTTTGGGATAAAACGGGCAGCATCCGGTTTCGAAAGCCGGGCCGCCAGACACTCTACGCCCGCTTCGAAATTACCGATGAACAGCTCGACACGATTCGGCAGGCGGTAGCGGAGAACGGACAAACAGAGCAGACGTTTACGCTGGACTGGGTGGATGCCGATGGCGTCGTTCACGCCCAGATCGAGCGCCTTTGTTACATTGCCGATAAACAGCATTACGAACAGCGGAAGAACGACCGCCAGCAATCACGATTTCACCGATAAGCCGCTATGCTTCAGGAACACCACTTGCCCGTCCGGCGAACCGCCCGGTATTACACCCTGGGAACCCTCACCGACCAGACTAAAAACATCTGGTTCTGTTTGCACGGATTCGGGCAACTGGCGCAGTATTTCAGTCGGAAGTTCAGCGACCTGGACGACGGGCAAACCTTGATCGTGGTGCCGGAGGGACTCTCCCGCATGTATCTGGATACCAGCTACCAGCGCATTGGCGCTTCGTGGATGAGCCGCGAAGACCGCGACCATGAAGTCAGCGATTATGTGACCTACCTGAACTCTCTCTACGACCTAATTCTGGAGGGCCGTGAACCCAACCAGGCGGCTTTACAAATTACCCTCTTCGGTTTTTCGCAGGGAGCCGCTACCGCCTGTCGATGGCTGAACAACGGGCACGTTCACGCGGACCGACTCATTATGTGGGCGGGTTATTTTCCTAACGGCCTTGCGGAGCTAATGGATACTTCAGGATTTGGCTCAACCGAAATGCACTACGTCTACGGTCGGCAGGACGAATATATTCAGGAAATTACCGATATCGACGGCTACCTCGGTCGGTTGAAAACCGACGCCCCAACGCTGCAAATCACCGCTTTCGACGGTACACACCGGGTGGAGTCGGAGGTGTTGATGGCTTTAGTGGCCAGTACGAAACAGGCGACCTAACTTTTGAAAAAAGATCAGTTTTTTCTTTACAGTTGCATTACCCACATAAACGACTTCGCCCAGCATTTACATATAGGGTGCCGGGACAGCAAGTTGAAGCGGTTTAGGCGTTATGGAGCGACCTTTATCAATAAGTTACCATTAATGTATAAAAAACGATAAGCTATGCTTATTGTAGTAACCACGCGATGGCGTTATCGACGGCGGTAGATGGATAAGCTACTTCGTCTGGCTGAACCTGGTTGCCATACAACTTTTTAGTCCGATCGGCTAACGTAGATTTTGTTAAATTCAGAATGCCCCCGTCACTAAGAACTGTCATCCAATTAGCCGTAGAAAGGCCACAGGTGGGTGTACCAAAACTTCGGGTATTGAGACGGGTTTTAAATGAGATAGCCATCACTTCCCCTGAGCTGACGGTGACTGTATTTGTCAACACAGCAACTTTCGGATTCACTCGGCGCAGGGTATAGGGGTCGTCTACGCTAACCATTTCTTTCTGATCCATCATGGCTATTCCTTTTTGGTATGACCAGGAGGTAGTCATTCCATCCGGGTCAATAAAATATCCGGCTATGCCATCACCCAGAATTGGCCCAACCCCCGCCAGCATAGGCCACATATTGCCGCCCGTATTACCCCGAAGGTCAACAATCCAACCCCGAATGGAATCCGAATCAGCCTGTCTGATGGCAGTTTGAATGGATTTGGCAAAATTGGTTGCCTCTGTCCCACTACCAGAAAAGCCGGTAATTTTTACATACCCAATTTTAGAAGTAGCCGGAACATCCGTTGGTCTCCCATCCGTGCAGTTTATCGATCGCACTCCAATAAGCAGGGTTCCTGTAGAAGTCATATACGAGCTATGATTGTCTCCCAACAAGGTTAAGGCAAGTTGGATTGCCGGGTATGTATCGGCAATCGACTGACTTCCAGCCAGTTTATCATTTACCTTCTGCTTAAAAACAGACCAGTCAATGGTTTTCCGATTGATAGAATACTTCTGCATCTCACCGACAATTCTATCTACATATGCCTGCGCCGTTGCCGATGTAGCCGCCGGGTCCTGATCTTTCTGGCAGGAAGCCAGACAACCAAAACAGAAGAAGACAAACAGATAATAACTATTGGTTTTGGTAGTGCCCATCATTGTTCCAGCAGGGTTATCAGGTTGATTATTCTCGTTAGTTTATACTAAGCGACACATCATCAAAATAAACAGTACCGGTAGTTTTGTGCAGGTAAGCCAGCAGTACATACATGCTGGTGGCTTTAGCCGGAAACGAATCAAAGGTTAGGGCGTACTCTTTAAAGTCATTCGTACCCGTAATGGCTATTTTACCTTCAGTTGATGTATAAAACGCAGATGCATACCTACCACTGGCACCTTCATTCCCTCCCATTGCCAGCGATATTCCATTACCCTGCACATTGACCACCTTAATTTTAGCTCTCAGGGTTAGTTTGGCACCCGCCGGAATAGGCTTATTGGATGTATAAATAATCTGCTGTAGATACTGGTAGGTTGTGTCATTCTTCACCGCATCGCAACTAACTTTAATGGAATGGGTTGGCGAGGAAGCAGCCTCGGTTGAGTATTCGATGGTGTATTTGTTGGGACTAGTTGTCGATACCCTGCCTAAATAAGAGCCCCAGTCGGCATAGGGAGCCGCTTCCATATCCCCATTGGTGACGATGTTAGCGACTGTCTGAGGTTGAGTATCTTCTTTTTTGCAGGCATAAGCGAACAAAGAGCAGACGAACAAAACGAGTAAATAATAATGATTTTTCATGGCAGTGGTTTAGAATACCTTATGCGAGGCAATGTATATATCCCTATCAATAATCTAAAAAATATTTTATTAAACCTAGATTATATCATACCATGCCATAGAAATTAAACGGTAGCTACACTTTAATTCTGAATCACTGATTGACGGCTCCCTAAACGACAAAATCCGGGGAGCAAAGTCATCTGCTGCACGACTTTGCTCCCCGGATTTTCAGGACATTCTAATCAATTACTCCCCCAGACCAAACCGCTGGTTGATCATCGTAAAGAAATCTTCGTTGCTCATGCTTTTCCAGGCACCGTAGGTAGCCTGCGCGTCCTGTCCGGCTACGTAGCGAATCTGGTTGGTATCGTCGGTGGCGGCCTGGTAGATCACCTCGGCGATCTGCTCAGCGGTCGAGTAATTGGCCGAATTCTTGCCAAATGCCGCAAATATTTTCTCCAGACCGGCGTCGTACACGCTTGGGCCGTCTACTGTCCGTTTCAGCGAACGGGTGGCAAAGTCGGTGATGACCCCGCCCGGTGCCACGATCTTCACCCGAATACCAAAGGGCCGCAGCTCGTAATTCAGCGATTCAGACAGGCCATCCAACCCGAATTTGGTGGCGTGGTAGATGGAGTTGAACGGCAGGCCAACCAGTCCGCCAATCGACGTGACGTTGATGATGGTACCGCCCCCCGCTTCCCGGAAATTGGGCAGCAATGCCTTGATCGTCCGCATTACCCCGAACACATTGGTATTGAACTGGTCCATGATCTTCTCTTCAGAAGCCGTTTCCAGCGGGCCAGCCAGACCATAGCCCGCATTATTTAACAAAACGTCGATCTGTTTCCAGTCGGCCAGTGCCTGCTGCACCGCCTGGCTAACGCTCTCGGGCTGCGTAACATCCAGCGCATACACCTTAATGGACGGATACTGCGCCAGTTCGGTATCATCTTGCGAATTACGCATGGTCGCGGCAACGTTCCAGCCGTGTCTGGCAAAAAGGATAGCGGTAGCCTTCCCGATGCCTGATGATGCGCCTGTTATAAAAATAGTCTTTGCCATATAGTAGAGCCGTTTCAAACCTATACGGTTTTTGAACCCTTATAGGTTTGAAAAAACTGTTTACTTCCGGTGAATCGTGGTAGCGGCTGCCTGAGCGGACGCCAGGATGGTCATATCGGCGATGGTGACGTTGGCCGGGGCTGTTACAGCGTACACAATCGTATCGGCAATATCGTCGGCGGTGAGGGGTGCAAAGCCTTCGTACACTTTAGCCGCCCGTTCGGCATCGCCTTTAAAGCGAACGACTGAAAACTCCGTTTCAACGGCACCGGGCGCAATATTTGTGACTTTGATGCCATGCTGGGTCAGGTCCAGCCGCATGCCCGTGCTGATGGCTTCAACGGCGGCCTTGCTGGCGCAGTAAACGGCACCATTGGCGTAGGTCTGCTTGCCCGCTATGGAACTCAGGTTGACAATATGACCGCGCTGGCGTTCCACCATGCCCGGCGTCACGGCCTTCGACACATACAGTAACCCCTGCACATTACCGTCGATCATCAGATCCCAGTCGGCAACGTCGCCATCCTGAATCGGCGACATACCAAAGGCATTTCCGGCATTGTTCACCAGAATATCAATGGCTTTCCACTCATCGGGCAGGCTGCTAATGGCGTCGCTAACTTCGGTCCAGTCGCGCACATCGAAGCTAAGGGTGATTACAGACGTCTGGGTGCCGAGTTGTTCCTCCAACTCGGCCAGACGGTCCTGCCGACGACCGCAAAGAATGAGACGGTATTCCAGATCGGCAAATGCATTGGCCGTGGCGCGGCCAATGCCAGAGGTTGCGCCGGTAATGAGAGCAATACGAGACATATGAAAGCTGTAAAAAGATGATTCCGCAAAGATAAACGGGTGCAGAAGGTTTTGCGGCTACAAGGTGTAATTCTGTAACCGCAAAAGGTCAACAATCTACTAAATCAGCCGAATTAACCAAACTCATCCAATCTCCTGATAAATGAATATAAAGTGCGGGACTTTTTTAGACAATGCTGGTGTTTTTTGGGTAATTTTGAGTTTTTACATCATAATGAGATGAGTCATTTGCAGCAGTCTTTCACGGTTAAATTCGTTTACAACGTCTTTTTTACCGGAAAACTTTTTGAGAGTACAAATTCATTACTCACCGACTTTTTTACGCAACAAGCCACCGGTGACACAAAGAAAAAACTCTTGTTCGTCGTTGATTCAGGCGTCATCGACTCGCATCCTGATTTGTCCGTACAGATCAAATCCTACTTTTCCCAACATATCGATCTTGTCGAGCTTATCCCTGACTTACTGATAATTCCGGGGGGAGAAGCCGCAAAAAATGATCCTGACCTGGTCGAAAAAATCGTTGAAGCGGTTGATACGTACGGCATTGACCGCCACTCGTATGTAGCGGCTATTGGGGGCGGCTCTGTTCTCGATTTAGTAGGCTACGCTGCGGCCATCTCGCACCGGGGTATTCGCCATATTCGTATTCCAACCACCGTTCTTTCACAGAACGATTCGGGCGTGGGCGTGAAGAACGGCGTTAATTACAAAGCCAAAAAGAACTTCCTCGGCACGTTTGTGCCACCCGTCGCGGTCTTTAACGACAGCGAATTTCTGTATACTCTCGATGACCGCGACTGGCGGGCCGGTATTTCCGAAGCCATTAAAGTAGCGCTCATTAAAGACAAGGCATTTTTCGAGTGGATCGAAGCAAACGCCGAAGCCCTGGCGGCCCGCGATATGACGGCCATGAGCTACCTCATTCACCGCTGCGCCGACATGCACCTGCAACACATTGCCGGGGGCGATCCGTTTGAAATGGGCTCGTCGAGACCTCTGGATTTCGGGCACTGGAGCGCCCACAAACTGGAGCAGCTTACCAACTTCGAGCTGCGTCACGGCGAAGCCGTTGCCATTGGCATTGCGCTGGACAGCCTGTATTCACAACAACTCGGCTGGCTCACGGAAGCCGACACGAACCGTATTCTGGCTACGCTCCGCACCCTTGGCTTCTCCCTCTACCAGCCCATGCTCGACGCCGACAACAGCGCGGGCGTCCTGAAAGGGCTGTCGGAGTTCCGGGAGCATCTGGGCGGTCAGCTGACCATCATGCTGCTCAAGGGCCTTGGTGTTGGCGTTGAAGTGCACGAAATGGATGCCGACCGGATTCGGCGGGCTATTGCCACCCTGCGCGAACACGAATTATCAACCACAGTTTAGTTTTATCGTTGACCGGGAGCGGCCTGTTTTGAAAACGGGCCGCTTTTGGTTACTACTGTTTATGAAAACCCTCCTCGGACACCTGGGTTACTGTACCAATATTCACGCGGGCGAAACCTGGGCAGATCACTTTGCTGCGCTGAAACAAGCCCTGCCGGAACTGAAACAACGGCTATCGCCCGATGCGCCCTTTGGCATCGGGTTGCGGCTGTCCAACATAGCCAGTGAAGAGCTGGAAATTCCCGAAAATCTGGTCGAATTTCAGCACTGGCTGGCCAAGAACGACTGTTACGTCTTCACCATGAACGGCTTTCCGTTCGGGGGTTTTCACGACACTGTCGTTAAAGATCAGGTACATACACCCGACTGGACTACCGAGGCACGGGTCGAATACACCAAACGGCTGTTCCGGATTTTATCGGTGCTGTTGCCCGTCGATGAGCTGGGCAACGGCATTCAGGGGGGCGTGTCTACTTCACCCCTCTCCTACCGGCACTGGTTCGAGTGGGACCAACCGGCGGCCCGCGATTATATCTATTCTCAAACGACCCAGAACGTCCTCGAAGTAGTAGCGGACCTGATTCGGTTACGGAAGCAAACCGACCGGCTCATGCACCTCGATCTGGAGCCCGAACCGGATGGCGTTATCGAAACATCCGACGAGTTCATCAGCTGGTTTACGGACTATCTGCTGCCTATGGGCATCGACCAGTTCAGCAGCGAATTTGGCCTGACCGATGAAGAAGCCGAAGCCACCATCTGCGAACACGTTCGGTTATGCTACGATGTTTGCCACTTTGCGGTGGGCTACGAACGGGCTGCCGATGTGCTCGACAAACTCAAAGATTATGGTCTGCGCGTCGGTAAAATCCAGATTAGTGCCGCTTTAAAAGCTGAATTCCCGGCTGATCCGGCGGGGCGACAGGCGGTTCGGCAAGCGTTTGAGCAGTTCAACGAACCAACGTATCTGCATCAGGTGGTAGCCCGAACAACATCCGGCGCGTTGCTTCGCTTCCCGGATTTGCCCGAAGCCCTGGCCGCGCTCGATGATACCCATGCCGAATGGCGGGCACACTTTCACGTTCCGCTGTTCGTCTCGGACTATGGCGTGTTGCAGTCCACGCAGGAGGATATCCGGGAGGTACTTCAGCTACAAGCCGAACGACGCTTTACGAACCAGATGGAAGTGGAAACCTATACCTGGGGCGTGCTGCCGGACGAATTAAAGAAAGACCTGATCGATTCCATTGAACGAGAAATGAAGTGGGTGTCTAAATCAATGAATGATGAGTAATGAATAATGCTATTACTAGCTCATTATTCATTACTCATCATTCATCATTCATCATTATGAAAAAGACCGTAGTACTCGACGTTGTTGGCCTGTCGCATTCGCTCATTGGCGAGCACACGCCCTTTCTGAAACAGTGGTTTGCCGGTAAACACCAGGCTACCATAGATCCTATGCTGCCCGCCCTCACTACGTCGGTGCAGTCGACCTACGTTACGGGCAAATGGCCCAGCGAAACGGGCATTGTTGGCAATGGCTGGTACGACCGTACCGATTCGGAAGTGAAGTTCTGGAAACAGTCCAACAAACTCGTGGCGGGCGAAAAAATCTGGGAGCGGGCCAAAAAGATCGACCCCAGCTTTACGGTCTCCAAAATGTTCTGGTGGTACAACATGTACTCGTCTGCCGACTACTCGGCCACGCCCCGGCCACAGTACCCGTCAGACGGCATGAAGCTTCCTGATTGCTATACCCAGCCCGCCGACCTCCGCGACCGGCTCCAGAAAGAACTCGGCACTTTTCCCCTATTTCAGTTTTGGGGACCGGCCACCACCATTAAGAGCAGCCGATGGATTGCCGATGCCTCCATGCTGGTCGATAAATGGCACAACCCGACCCTGACCTTGATCTACCTGCCGCATCTGGATTACTGCCTTCAGAAGTTTGGACAGGATTTCTCGAAAATAGGTAACGACCTTCGCGAGATCGACGACGTTTGCCGCGACCTGATCCAGTATTACGAAAAGCAGGGAGCTGAAGTCATTGTGCTGTCGGAATACGGCATCACGAACGTCAGCAAGCCGATTCACATCAACCGGATTCTGCGCGAAGCGGGCATGATTCGCTACCGGGAAGAGCGTGGGCTGGAGATGTTCGACGCCGGAGCCTCCCCCGCCTTCGCCACCCCCGACCATCAGATCGCGCATGTGTACATCAACGACCCGAGTGTTTTTAAGCAAGTGCGGACGCTGCTGGAAAATACACCGGGTGTTGAACTGGTTCTGGATAAAGATCAGCAAAAAGATTACCACATCGACCACGAACGCTCCGGCGATCTCGTTGTCGTGGCCGATGCCGATAGCTGGTTTACGTACTATTACTGGCTCGACGATACCCGCGCCCCGGACTATGCCCGCCTGGTGGCCATTCACCAGAAACCTGGTTATGACCCCGTTGAAATGTTCATGGACCAGACCAATCCGCTCATCAAGCTCAAGGCGGGGTATAAACTGGGCCGCAAACTGCTGGGCTTCCGCTACCTCATGAACGTGATTTCGCTGGATGCTACCCTGGTGAAAGGCTCGCACGGACGGACCGATACCCCCCGCGAGTATCACCCCGTTTATGTGAGTAGCCAGAACGTGGGCGAGTCGCTGACGGCCACGGATGTTTACGACCGGATATGGGAAATAATGGCCGCCGAAATCCCCGAAAAACAGACGCGGTAAGTTATTGGTTATTTGGACGAAAGGACTTAATTTAACCTTATGAAAGCCCTCGTCGCCCTCCTTCTGTTGGCCTCAGCCTGTACCAGCCATCGGCCGGCCGCTATCAATGCACCCGCCGATGGTGCGGAGTACTACCAGCCAACCGATCCGGTAGCGGTGAGTATGCCTCGCCTTTACCCCGACCCGGAGGGCGGACTAGGCCACTCGCAGGACCCGGATATTCGCGTGACGGACATCCGGCTCACGGCCAGCTACACGGTGCTGTACATGACCTTCGGGAAGGACCCCAACGACCGGAACAACAATTACTTCGGTACCAGCAGCATTTCCTTCAACCCGAAAGCCCTGCTGGCTTCCGCCGACGGTAAGAAAACCTACGCGCTGGTCAAAACGGAGGGTATTCCCGTGTCGCCGGAAACACGGGAAATCAAGAATGACGAGAAAGTACCTTTCGTGCTGTACTTCGAGCGACTGGACAAGGGCGTCGAATCCTTCGACCTCTTCGAATGCAAGAGCGATAACCTCAATTCCTGTTTTAACGTAGCGGGCATGACTATCCAGAATCCGGCGAGCCCGGAAGCCAAACAGAACTAAGCAGTGTAAAGGTATATTTGGTACGTAAGCGGCCTGAAACGGGCCAACACTAAAATTATTTTCAATTCCTGCCAGCGTTTTCTACCAATTAGTCGTCCAGGTCAGTAGTGGGTTCCTCCACATTACTCTTCTGATACCTGATAACTTTTCTGGCTCCATGAAAACGCTTTTTACGCTCCGATATGCCCTGCCGGGCTTTGTACTCATTGGCTGGCTTACGGGTGGTTGCACCCGCCAGGAACAGACGCCTGCCGCCCAGGGCACTTGCCGAATTGAGCAATACAGGGCAATAACAACCGCTGTAGGCCTTAACTCAACCCGGCAAACCAACTACCAATATGATCCGCAGGGTAATTTGACAAGCGTAGTTACCACGCTCAATCAGCGACCCACTAGCGGAACCGTGGGTACCAAAACCGGCACAACGACGGTTACCTATACCTACGATGCAGCCGGGTATTTAACGGGCTCAACCTCGCAGCAGCAGATAACAGATATTCTTCCCGGTAATAAAACGACCACAGCGGCAGTGTCGATAACCACCAGCTATTCGTACGCAAACGGTCGCTTGTCAACCGCTGTTACTAAAAACATTGGTGCCTATGGAGTGACCACAAACACGACAGAATCCTATGAATACAACGCATCCGGGGAGTTAACCCAAAAAACGGCACTTAACACGTATACCTACGACCCGGCAACCGCGAACGAGATCCCAGGGAGTCCAACCGGACCATTGCGCATCTGGACCTATCAGCAGAACCAGTTGGTCGACTATGCTGAGCGGTCCGGGGCGGTGGATTATCGGCCACTTACCATCGTCAATGGCCTTGTGACAAGTTACAGCACTGCGGGCAACTACAAAACGATCTGGGAATATGACAGCCAGAACCGCCAGACGAAAGCAGCGGATTATGTGAGTGATACGCTCACGATTATGACGACCCAAACCTGGAGCGACGCCAAACCAGCCACCGCTTCGTTGCCCGCCTTCAAGGGTTTTCCCGTAACGGTTCCTGCGTCTGAATTTGGCCAGACAGGTGTATTGTCGACCTCGACTAATTCATACTGGAATAGCATCAGTAAAACGAGAGAAACATTCGTTACCCAAAACTCGGTTAGCCAGACCAATAGCCAGGGCTTTGTAACCAATTCAGTTACCACGGCAAAACACCCGAACCCGGCCGCAGTTCCACAGGATTATACAACCACCGAGACCTACACTTATTCCAATTGCCAGTAATTCATACTCAACTGCTCTCTTTTCTTGGCTGACAATTCAGTAGCCGATATTATTAGGGGTTGCCGCCGGGGTCGGGAGGTAGCCATGCAGGCGTTTTATGAACGTTTTCACAGCTATGCCCTATCGGTTGCGCTGGCCTACGCGAGTGACCGGGAAGACGCCCTCGAACTGGTTAACGACAGCTTTCTGAAAGCCTTTGGCAACATGAACGCCATGAAAAATGAAGAATCTGTACTGCCCTGGTTGCGAAAAATTGTAGTCAATACCGCCATCGACTATTACCGCAAGCGCCGAAAGCAGGCGTTCAATGTGTCGACTGACGTTGTTGAAACTACGCTGGAGGAACCGTATCTGAACGACAACGCTATTTTTGCCCAACTGTCGGCAGAACACATTATCACCGTGCTTCAGCAACTACCCCTCCCCTACCGACTGGTCTTCAGCCTATACGTGCTGGACGGATTCGCTCATCGGGAAATTGCCGAACAACTGGGCATCACAGAAAGTACCTCCCGATCGCACCTAACCGAAGCCAACCGTCGATTACGCCGGGCATTGGCCTCTCAAACCACCATCAACCATGAGCGAACCGGACGATAAATCGCTGCACGACTGGGTACGGCGGTCGCTGGACGCCTACCGTCCCGACGAGAAACCGGCGGGCTGGGCGCAGGTACAGCGCCGTATCCGGCGTCGGCTCTGGTGGCGTCGGGGTATCGTCGTTGGCTGCACAGGACTACTGGTGTGGGTTGTGGGTTGGCTGGTTTATAGGCCAAAAATGCTGCCTTTCAACCGTACTATAACCATTACAAAACCTGAGGCATCCGTTATGACGGAGCCATACAAGCATCCGGAACGCCCCGGTTTACGATCATCCGGGCGTGAAACAGTTAACCGTAAGCGGGGGCGTACCAGCGCCTACTCTGCCAACCGTCCGACGTTTTCCAGGCAAAGTCGGCCACGGTTACAATTCCCCATTCAACTGATGGCAATAAGGGCGTTGAAACCGTTGCCCGGCGGAGTAGCCAACCTCGTTCATCACCGGCGGGTTGCGTTGAGTCCCGAAGAAATGGCGATTACCCGTCAAATGCTAACGGGAGACTTTGGTTCTGACTCAACGTCTTACCGAATCCTGGACCGAAACATCCGTCAATGGCCGGATGCCGTAATCGTGTGCGACCTTACTACGAGCATGTACCCGTACACAACCCAGTTGTTTGCGTGGTTTGCTGAAAATGCCCGCCATCCGGCTATAAAGGGAATGCTGTTTTTCACCGACTGCGACAGCCTGGGTCGACAGACCTATCCGGGCGGACCCGCGGGTAAAATGTACATCTGCCGGGAGCCCGTCACAGCCCGTGTGCTGCCGATTATTCTGGAAGCAGCCCGCAACACGGTTCGCAATAATGACGATGCAGAAAATACGGTCGAAGCACTTCTGGCGGCTCAAAAGGCGTTTCCCGAAGCCCGGCATCTGGTTCTGGTAGCTGATAATCTGAGTGATGTTAAAGATATGGACCTGCTGAAGACCGTTAAAAAACCGGTACACGTCATCCTGTGCGGTACCACCGGCGGTGACACGACTCAGGCTTTTCAACCGGCGTATTCCATCATTGCCAGCCAAACGAACGGAAGTCTGCATACCCTGGAAGACGACCTCGACCCATCCCGTCTTTCTGATATGACAACCCTCCGGGTGGGGGACCATTACTACCGGTACAGATCGCGCAGAAACCAGTTTAAACTCACGCCTTATCACCACAGGCCCAGGCGTTTTTTAGGATTTTTGTGGTTATAACCTGACAAATTTTGGGTAGTAAATAAATTAAATAACCGTCATTTTTTTATCCCTATGTACACAGAATAAGCGAGACAGACGTTACCAAAGAAGGATTATCACTTTGTTTTTGTCAGATTATGTTCTCTTTCTCTTCGTTTAATCGTTCTTTTCGCGTCCTTTTGTTTACCATTGCCAGTTTATATTCCAGTCTCTTCGCTCTGGCTCAAACCAATCTTAAATACCGGCTACTCACCGGTTATCTGCTAAACAGCGACGCCCCCGTTACCAAAGGAAAACCTACTCTTTTTGTTTTCGAGCAGGACGATACCTTTAAGCAGGTATTTCAGCAAGCGGCAACCGCACCAAAGCGCAAGGCAGATGCACCTAACTTCGAGCGGGAAATGGCGATCGGTATTGCCCTGCCTCCTACCAAAACACCACCAAAACTCTCGATTAGCCGAGTATTTGTACAGGACTCGACCCTTACCGTGCGGTACATTCGTATGGTTGATACAACCGTTACCAAATCTCCCCTACAGTCGGCTGCTCAGCCTATGCTGTTGCTCAGTATTCCGAAGCAAACTGTGTTAAGAACCCGTCTCGTTGAGAATGGAAAAGTTGTACAAACGGTTAAAAAGCGGGAAACGAACTAACGGTACTACACAAAAGCATCTATCCAATTAATAAATTTACTCGTTTTGTGAAAGAAAAGGCTGACCCATTTATCTATGCCGGATAACCACATACAATCAGCTATCAGGCCATACAAACACTTGATTAAAAGGCGTGACTTACTGGACAGTAAGCCCTTGTCAATCTAAAAACGCAGTTTACTTACTGCTTTTCAGGTCCTGGCAATACTGATTAAGTAACTTTATAACTATTTATTAACATATATAAAGTTATTGTTAAAATCAAAATTAGCGTTAATTTTAACCTGTCAACGCTTACAAACCGAAGCCCCGTCTATCCACACCTTTTGCAATCTTCTGGGCTGTAGCCCTTTCGCGCCTTCCCGGCACCCTACCTCTGGACTAAATTGGCTCCTGACCCGGTCGTACAGAAACTTACGTGCACCTCAAGTAACTAACTGACGATCAGATATTTAAAATTAAGATTTCGATTAAAAATCAATTAAACAAAGACAAACGTATTTCCATGGGCGTTTATGCAGTACTATTTACTGTTCACGAACTGATCGCTCAACTATGGAAACTCAAGCATCACAAACTGCCAGCAAGGGCTTATTAGAACGTTTTGCATCGACGGTTGCTCAGGCAACGGGTAGCTCAGCTGCCTTTTTGCTGGCCCTGGCCACGGTTATTATCTGGGCCGTAAGCGGGCCAATTTTCGGCTACTCGGAAAGCTGGCAACTCGTTATTAATACCGGCACAACCATCGTTACGTTTCTAATGGTGTTTTTAATTCAGAAAGCGCAGAACAAGGAGTCGATGTCTGTTCAGTTAAAACTCAACGAATTGATAGCCGCTACGAAAGGGGCCAGCAACCGGCTGGTATCGGTCGAGAACCTCACCGAAGAAGAGTTGGCTGTCTTGCAGCAACACTATCAGACAATGGCCGAGATCACCAAAAAAGCGTCCGATTTACGCCAGTCGCACTCTATTGAGGAAGCCATCAAAGATGCGTCTGAAAAGCTGGAGGACGAGTCAGGCGTAGGGCATACTCTATAATTGAAATGGCCCCGTCAGAAGATACGCCTTACCCGGCCAACTCTTGCAAGGTCCGGGCATTACGCACGGCATTGCCACCGCCATCATTATTAAAATAAACGAACACATCCCTGCCCATGTCGGCCCATTCCCGGATTCGGCCGGCCCACCAGTGCAGGTCGGTGTCTGAATAAGAGCCGCCGTATAGATGCTGATGGTCAGGGCCGTGCAAACGTACATACACGAACGGAGCCGTGACGTGCAGAATACACGGCAAGTTGGCTCCGCTCATAATGCAGTAAGCCACCTGATGTTGTTCGAGAAGGGTAAAAATAGCGTCGTTGTTCCAGCTGGGGTGTCTGAACTCAATAGAAACGCGCATCCAGGAAGGTACCTGATCCAGAAAATAGGCTAATCGGTCGTAGTCACATGCCTGCTGGGGAGCCAGTTGCACAAGAAGTATAGCCCGCTTTTGTTTTAGCTCATGCCAGCAGGCTTTAATTCGTTCCATCCATACCTCGGGCGCATACAGTTTTTTGGCGTGGGTAAGTCCACGGGGCGCTTTGACCGTCAGCTGAAAGCCATCGGGCAACCGTTGTTCCCAATTAGCAAACGTCGACTGTCTGGGCCAGTGGTAGAAGCTGCTGTTCAGTTCAACCGTCTGAAATTTCTGCAGGTAATAGTCCAGCCGTTTGCCAACGGGGGTTGGATTCGGGTACAACACGCCCTGCCAGTGATCGTAACTCCAACCCGAAGTACCAATGTAGACGCCCATACGAAGTATGCTGTTTATGTCTTTCTAGTTGTCTTTCTTTTCAGCTGGCTCTACCTCCGTGATGGTATAAGCAATGGCACTTTGGGTAGGCGGAGCCGTTGAGTGCGCCCATTCGCTGTACTGGCGGGTAAACGATGCGCCATAGTAGAACATCAGCGATGCGTAAAACACAAATAGCAGTAGAAGAATGATAGCCCCCGACCGCCCATACATAGCCCCGACCTGGCTGTTTATCAGCAAATTTTTGAGCACCCCTTCCCCGACTTTAAAGAGTACGCTGGTAAAAAACGCCCCCGGCCAGACAACTCGCCAGGCTACGTTTACATCGGGCAGATATTTAAAAAGAATGGCAAACCAAACCGTACGGACCAGTATGGAAACAACCAGATGGCTAAGATTGGCTAGACCCTGATAATAGGACAGAGACGAGAGCGACAGCGTGTTACTCAGCTGATTCATAAGCTGTTCCACCACCAGCGACCCGCTAAACAGCAACCCCGAACCAAAAATAATAGCCAGTGCCACCAGCCTATCGGTGAAGGCTCCCAGTACGTTGCGCCCGGCTTTTCGTTTAACGCGCCAGAGTTGATTGAGCGAGTTTTTGAGGATGGTGAACAAGGTTGTTGACGCCACCAGTACCAGTAGAATGCTCAGAGCCGTGAAGGAAATATCAGGTTTGGGCAGTTGAAGACGTTGCGAGATATCTTCCAGTTGGTTGGCACTTCGGGGTCCAAATAACTCGGCCAGTTCATGGAACAACTGGCCGCTGATACGCTGGTAATGGTCATTGAACAGACTACCCAGCACACGACTGAGGAGTATGACGATAGATGGCAGCGCAAAAAAGGCAAAGAAAGCCGTTGCCGCAGCCATACGGATGGGGTCATTCGCCTGTAGATCACTAAAGGCTTGCCTTGAGAGCCGAAAAACAGGCACTACCTTTTTCAACAGCGTGGCGGTTGGATACAGGTAGATAACCGTTCGTACGGCAATAGGGTTATGTGGATGTTTGTATTAGAAGGGAACCGGGGTGAGCTGGCGCGAATGAAGGCTGGCACGGGCGAATGCCAGCCTTCATTCGCTTACTTCGCTGCTTTCACCTTCATTTGAAGCGTGTAGATGGACTCCGATGCGGTGATGAATAACATATCACGGTTTTTTCCGCCAAAACAAACATTACCTACCCAGCCGGATGGCACCGGGATGTTCTGAATCTTCACCCGATCGGGGCCATATATGGTTACGCCTTTCCCCGTCAGATACAGGTTTCCTTTATTATCCAGCGTCATACCGTCCGATCCCTGACTCACATACAATTCCCGGTTTTTCAGGCTTCCATCGGGCTGTATCTCGTATCGATAGGTCTTGTTATCGCGAATATCAGCCACGAACAGATGCTTGCCGTCGGGCGAACCGATGATGCCGTTGGGCTGCTTTAAATCGCCATCAACGACCACGGCCTCCTTCATTCCTTTGGGTAGAAAATATACTTTCTGCCCGTCGATCTCGGGCTTTTTACGTTCCCAGTAATCGCGCTGGTAGTATGGGTCTGTAAAGTAAATTCCGCCTTTGGGGTCAATCCATAGATCATTAGGGCCGTTGAGTTTATGCCCTTGAAAATCGGTAAACAGGACGGTAACTTTTTTATCGGGACTGATGGACCAGAGTTCATTTTTTTCGTCGGCGCAGGTAATCAGATTCCCTTTTTTATCGAAATACATGCCATTGGAACGACCCGTCTTGTCCATAAACAGCGATAACTGCCCATCAACGTCGTACTTCCAGATTTTATCATTTGGCTGGTCAGTAAAATAAACTGCGCCTTTTTTATCAGCGGCTGGTCCCTCCGTAAATTTAAACTGACTGGCTATTTTTTGAAGCGCAGCGTTTGGGGCAATAAGCGTTTCAGAATCGGTCGTAGTCATAGTTGTTGACTGGCTAAATAAACTTCCCGACATCGTAAGGGAAATTGCCACTATAAAGCCGGACCTGATGTAATTGTTCATAGAAAATAGGTAATGGAGAAACGAATTGAATTTACCGAATTGGGGTATCTCTCGAATCGGCGTAGGCTTTACTGTAATCAAGTTTGGTCACCTGACCAGCTACGTAACGGATGCCCTGAAAGATATGTTTGATGAAGGTTTCGTCGGTCAGGTAGTCGGTTTTGGCGTGGCCGAGGGTCGTACACCAGGTATAGCCCCCATCGAAATTATAGTACCAGGCCGATGGATATAGCTGCGTATACGACCCGCCAAACATCTTCACCTTCTCGGGTTCGTCGTTGTTCAGCGTGGTCAAATCGTTCGCCATGATGACCGTTGGGCCGGGCGACATCTCTTTGGTAAAATAAAACTCATCTTCCCGCTGCCACTTTTTCGGCAGTCCCTGCATGGATGCGTTTTTCGTGTCGATCACCTCAACGGTAAACTTCTGGAATTTGGGATGCCAGGCGAAGGAGCCGCCAATCATGCGCTTGAACCAGGTCCAGTTGCGCTCGGTACCCATTACGGAGTGAATCCCGACAAAACCGCCCCCCGCTTCGATGTACCGCCGGAACGCCAGCCGCTGGGCGTCGGTGTCGAACACGTCGTTGTTGGTGCTGGGAAACACCAGCAGGGTGTAGTTTCTCAGGTTGTCTTCCGTAAAGACGACGGGATCTTCAGACACATCGACGGAGAAGCCGTTTTGCTGACCCAGCTTCTGAATGCACTGCACCGCATTGGGGATGTTATCGTGCACATACCCTTTGCCGTTTTTGGTGTACACCAGCACCTTCACTTTTTTCCACTTTACATCCTGACTCCAGCTACTGCCTATGCTGAGCAGGCATAGCAGTAAACCTGCAATCCATACCGTACTAATTCGATTCATCTGTGTGCTCTGGATAAGTCCAAACTTACCACCCCCAACCGAAGCGTCGGCCCGGCCCCTCCTAAAACAAGAGGGAGTTGGGGGTAGTAGCGGGGATAGTTGCTATCTATAAGCACTCCCCCCGCTTTATCTACGCGTATTTGTTAACTCCTGACTAACCGGAAGCCGAAAAAAGAAAGCAGCCCCGTCCGTTACAGTCGTATCGAGACCAATCTGGCCGTTCATGCTCTGAATAAATTCGCTCGAAATGGCCAGACCAAGACCGGTGCCTCCCGTTGTTTTGTTTCCGGCAGACTGCCCATTTAGGCCGGGGGCTTTAAAGTAGCGATCAAATACCCGGCTCTGGTGCTCCGGCCGAATACCCGTACCGTGGTCGCGTACCCGAAACTCAACAAATGAACCAGCTGACCGGGCAATCATGTCAATAACGCCGTCTTCGGGGCTGTGCCGGATAGCGTTCGAGAGGAAGTTGACCAATACCCAGGAGGCTTTATCCGGGTCGGCCAGTACGGCCGGTAGCTTTTGAGAGATGCTCAAGTTCAGGGTTATGTGTTTGTTTTCGGCGGCTACACGCAGGGCGTTGGTCGCATAGGTGACAATGTCGGCGGGGGCGACGGGCTGTATGTTCAACTGAATCTGCCCCGACTCGACCTGCGCCATGTTGAGCAGTTCGCCGGTTAGGTTAAGGAGCCGATTTATATCGTCACCAATGCTGGACACCAGCGATTTCTGTTCGTCGTTCAACGCACCGATCCGATTATCTTCCAGCAATTTAAGGCTCATTTTACTGCTCGACAGGGGCGTTTTCAGTTCGTGCGAAATAGTGGCAATGAAGTTGGTTTTCGCCAGATCGAGTTCCTTATAAGGCGTGATATTTTCGAGAACCATCACGTAACCCGCCAGTTCCGGCTGGCTTTCGCCCGTGCGCGTTACCTCTACCGTGTGCGTACGCCGGTTGAAATAGCTTTCCTTGCCGGGTTCATCTCCGTTAACGCCCGCATCATATATTTTCAGAAAGCCACTCCGTTCCGACGGCTCGGCATTGCCGGTCATAACATCCTGAATCAGGGTACGCATCAGGTCGTTCGACGCGGCTATGTCGGGCGCGTACTGGCCCAGCAGCTGCGATTCGTTGACGCCCAGCAACCGGCAGGCAACCGGATTGGCAAACAGAATACGCTTGTTTTCGTCCATCCCCACAATTCCTTCACTCATGATGCGGATGAGTGTGTCGATGCGTCGCTTTTCGAACAGCACCCGCGCCAGATTGGAGTGTTCGTACTCATCGAGTTTCTGCGCCATAGAATTAAACGACTGCGCCAACTCGCCAAATTCATCATTCGTATGAATATGCAGTCGCTCCTCGAAGTTTCGTTTGGCAATCTGCTTGATACCTCGTGTCAGCTCCCGAATGGGATTGGCAACGTAACCGGGAAAATTGACAATGAACGAAAACAAGATCAGGAAAAACATTGTCCCAAACGTGGCTAGCCACAACAGGGCATCTTTTGCCGTTTTTTGGGCGAACTCATTTTTGCGAACGATGGCCTGTCGATTGAGGTCGTCAAGGGAAAAGAGCTGCTCCCGGATACGCGCAATCGCTATCAGGTCGGGCGCGTCGCTCGATTTTAGTCGGTTAAACTCACGGCGCAGGTTGCTGGTCACGTCCTGCTCGCCGATCTCGGTAACACTAGCTTCCTGCTTCTTCAGGTTTTGTTCAAAATCGGCCATCCCATCGGGGTCTTTCCCGACCAAGTCTTTTTTGTCGGCGTCTTTCCTGACCGGGGCAGTAATCATCGCCATCGCTTTCTGCATGTTACTGACGTATTCGAGCGAGACGTAATTATCCTTCAGAATTGCCTGCAAATCGCTGGAAAGTTCGTTCAGGTAATAGATTCCCAGGCCACCCAGCGCCACAATAACGACGAACATGAATGCCAGGGCAGAGGCTATTTTACTTTTGATGGTCATGGCTAGGAAAGAATAATCAGGTCTGTATGGGACCCCGACAGTTTGGTCAGCAGTTGATTGAACGCGCTGGTGCGCAAAATGATCTGAATCAGGGTAAGGTGCGGCTTTCCGATGCACACCGTTGTCACGTTTCGCTTCTCTACTTCGTCCATAATGCTGTTTACAATGTTGTTGCTCTTTACCTGAATAACCTCCGCGCCCAGTTCCGTTGCCAGCTTGAGGTTGTTGATCAAATGGCGCTGCACATCGAGCTTAATGCGGTCGGAGCTTTCGGCGGGGGTTTGCACGTAGAGCACGAACCAACGGGAGTTGTAATAAGCCGCCAGCCGTGCCGTTTTGCGAATAACGTGCCGGGCAATCTCATGATTGGAACTGATGGCCGCCAGAAATCGCTCCGGCTTGGCCTTGCTGTTCGTCGGCAGCGATGTTTCGATCTTTCGCTCCACAGCCGTAGCCACTTCGCGCAGGGCCAGCTCCCGCAGTTGCAGAATCCGCTCCGGCTGAAAGAAATTATTCAGGGCGGTGTTCACCTTCGCCTGGTCGTAAATCTTACCGTCTTTGAGCCGGGTTATCAGCTCGTCGGCGGTGAGGTCGATGTTCACCACTTCGTCGGCCATTTGCAGGATGCGATCCGGCACCCGCTCGGTTACGTCGATGCTTGTAATAGTACGAACGGCCTGATACAAGCTCTCGATGTGCTGAATATTGACGGCACTAATGACGTTGATACCGGCGTCCAGAATTTCAACGACATCCTGCCAGCGTTTCTCGTTTTTAGAGCCGGGAATGTTCGTATGCGCCAGTTCGTCGACAATGACCAGTTCGGGGTGCAGGTTGATAACCGCCTGTAAATCCAGTTCATCGAGTTCGCGTCCTTTGTAAAACAATCGTCGTCTGGGAATGATGGGCAAGCCATCCACCAGCGCCTGTGTTTCGGCCCGGTTGTGTGTTTCGATGAACCCGATTTTGACGTCGATACCAGCCCTCAGCAGGGCATGGGCCTCCTGCAACATGCGGTATGATTTGCCTACGCCCGCACTCATCCCGATATACACCTTAAATTTCCCCCGTCGTGACTGGCGGAGGAGGTTCAGGAAATGTTCGGCAGACTGGTTCATGTTGTTATTTTTTTGACACAGATCGGACCGCCGAAGCGGATACACGGAGGAGCACAGAGATACACAAAGATTTTATGAAGAATATTTCTCTGTGTATCTCCGTGTTTCTCTGTGCATCCGCTTCGGCGGTCCGATCTGTGTCATAACATTTTAAAAACTCACCGCCAAGCTCGTTGTCAGCGATGCATTTGTTTTACTCAAGTTCGATTTTCCTTCAAAAATGGCATCCCGGCTGTCGTACATTTTTCCTTCTATTCGAAAAAGCGCGTTGGGCAGAATGAAGTAATCGAAATTAAGCGAATAGCCCCAGGTTTTGAAACCATTGGGCGTTCCGGTAGCAATGATAACCCCATTCTTATCGTCATAATATTCCACCCGTCCGGCCACTTTTACGGCATCGCTCACGGCATAACGGACAATCGCTACCGGCGAATACCAGACGTAACTACCGGCACCGATTCGACGGTCGCCCGTACCAACCGGCTTCCGGTCGGACCCGATGTCGAAGCCAAGAATAGCACTGACTTTACGATTCGGGTTGATGATGGCGTAGAAATTATTGAAAACCCGGGTCTGCTTCAACGAATCGGGCCGGTCGCTGCCCATGAATGTACTCCAGTTCAGCGTTAGGTTGGCATTGGGTCTGTACTGCACCTGTGTACTGAGTGATGGCCCCGAATACCCCGGCAGTCTGGCAATGTGTTGCCAGCCATTCAGGACCGAGCCCAGCAACGTCCATTTGCCATTGGAGGTGTTATACGTCAGCTTGGCCCCGGATAAATAATAGGGCGAATTTTCGGCCAGGATGCTCCGCGTCAGCGTCCAGCAATCTTTCGAGATGGCACTTTCAAACCCGATGTACGACGTAAAAATACCGGCATCGAGCCACAGGTCTTTGGTTTTACTCAACTTCACACCCGCATTGGCTTCAAACACATTTCGGAGCAAAGGCTGTTCGGCGGCATAGTTGTATTGCGCGTAGGTGCCCACCTGAATGGCCAGATTCGCCCGGACGCGTTCGCTGGTGTAGGCTCCTTTCAGAAAAGCCAGATTAACATTTACCTCCCGGTTGCGTTTGTGGTTATACAGAAAGCCCGGCCGCTCCTGACTCGTTTTCGGAGCCGTAAAATCGTGCGTATAATACGCTTCGACGTAGCCGGTGAACGTTAAGCCTGTTTGTGATGAGGCTACGTTGACGGTGGAATCAGCCGCCGTTTGCGCCAGCGATGGGATGACCAGTGCGGAACAGGCTGTTGTGAAAAGAATGTATGCTTTATTTTTCATGGTTGTTTTGTTGTACTCAACTTGTACCGAACGGCCTGGCAGCGGCCACCCGGCTAGCTGTTCGGTACCATAATTCACTTCAATTCATCAAGGGCAATATTTAGCTTCAGCACATTTACGGTCGATGGGCCAAACAAGCCCAGCAATGGGTCTTTTGCCTGTTCGTCAACAAGTTGGTTCAACTTTTCGGCGCTGATACCGCGTGCTTTGGCAATCCGGGCTATCTGAATCTTTGCTGCTTCGGGCGATAGATCCGGATCCAGCCCCGACCCGGAAGCCGTGACGAGTTCGGCAGGAATATTCGCTTTACTAACGCCCGGATTATGCACCAGAAACGTGTCGATACGTGCCTGAACCGTTTTCAGATAATCCGGATTCGACGGCCCTTTGTTCGACCCGCCCGACCCATCAGCCTTGTACCCGACGGCGGATGGACGACTATTGAAGTAGCGATCTTCCGTAAACGCCTGGCCAACCAGCGCATAACCAACGACCTTCCCGTTAACGGTAACGGTTTCACCTTTTCCCTGACCGGGTGCCAGTTTGGCAACCCCGGCAATAACCAGCGGATAAACGACGGATAAAATAACCAGCAGAACGAGCGTCAGGCGAATGGCTGGTGAAATATGATTTTTCATTGTAGTACCGGGCGTCCCGCCCGGCTGTTTATAATAAAAACTTGTTTGACTTGCTGTAACTACCGGGCGGGACGCCCGGCGCTACACGAATAACCCCACCACCAGATCAATCAATTTAATCCCGATGAACGGAGCCACCACCCCGCCCAACCCGTAGATGAACAGGTTTCGGCGGAGCAGTGCCGACGCGCCGATGGGCTTGTATTCGACCCCGCGCAGGGCCAGCGGAATCAGCATCGGGATAATGACAGCGTTGAAAATTACCGCCGATAGAATCGCTGACTCGGCGCTATGCAGCCGCATGATGTTGATCGCCTGCAAAGCCGGAATCGACACCACGAACAGCGCGGGCACGATAGCAAAGTATTTGGCGACGTCGTTGGCAATGGAGAACGTCGTTAACGTCCCCCGCGTAATGAGCAATTGCTTCCCGATTTCAACTACCTCGATCAGTTTGGTCGGGTCGTTGTCGAGGTCGACCATGTTGCCCGCTTCTTTGGCGGCCTGGGTACCGGAGTTCATGGCAACGCCCACATCGGCCTGCGCCAGCGCGGGGGCATCGTTGGTCCCATCGCCCATCATCGCCACCAGTTTGCCGCCGTTTTGCTCATGCCGGATGTAGTTCATTTTATCTTCCGGTTTGGCTTCGGCGATGTAGTCATCCACGCCCGCTTTTTCGGCGATAAACTTGGCCGTCAGGGGATTGTCGCCCGTTACCATTACGGTTTTGACGCCCATTTTGCGCAGCCGGTCGAAGCGTTCCGAGATGCCGGGTTTGATAATGTCCTGCAATTCGACAACGCCCCGCACCTGCTCGTTCTCGATAACCACCAGGGGCGTACCACCGTTGGCGGCTATTTTTTTCGACTGTTCTTCCGTTTCGATTGGAAAGGGATTACCGGCTTTCGTGACGATGTTTCGTATCGAGTCCGTCGCCCCTTTCCGAATCCGAATGGGTGAGCCATTTTTACCGGTTGGCAAGTCGATGCCCGATGAACGGGTTTCTGCCGTGAATTTGATCAGCGTAGCCCCGTCCGTCGATAACCGACTGGTTACGTTGCTCCCGGCCAGTTCAACAATGGATTTCCCCTCAGGCGTCTCGTCGGCCAGCGAACTCAGTACCGAGGCCCGAATCATATCCCCTTCCGAGACACCCGGCGCGGGGTAGAAATGGGTGGCTTTCCGGTTGCCAATGGTAATCGTGCCGGTTTTATCGAGCAGCAACGTGTCAATATCGCCCGCCGTTTCGACCGCGCGGCCCGATTTGGCAATGACATTGGCCCGCAAGGCGCGGTCCATACCGGCAATCCCGATGGCCGACAGCAGTCCGCCGATGGTGGTGGGAATCAGACAAACGAACAGCGAGATCAGAGCCGCAATGGTAATGGGCGTGTTCGCGTAATCGGCGAAGGGTTTCAGGGCGACGCAGACGATGATGAAGATCAGGGTAAAGCCCGCCAGCAGAATCGTCAGGGCAATTTCATTGGGCGTTTTCTGGCGGGTGGCGCCTTCAACCAGTGCAATCATTTTGTCGAGAAACGACTCTCCCGGCTGGGTGGTTACCTGGACTTTGATGCGGTCCGACAGCACCTTAGTTCCACCCGTCACCGACGATTTATCGCCACCCGCTTCCCGAATCACCGGGGCCGATTCGCCCGTAATGGCCGACTCGTCGATGGTAGCCAGCCCTTCGATGATTTCGCCATCCGACGGAATAATATCGCCCGGTTCACAGAGGAACACATCGCCTTTCACGAGTTGTGCCGAAGAGATGATCTCTACTTCATTGAGGTACATATTCCCAACCGACCGAATGACTTTGGCGGGTGTTTCCTGCCGTGTTTTGCGGAGCGATTCGGCCTGGGCTTTTCCTCGTGCTTCGGCAATGGCCTCGGCGAAGTTGGCGAACAGAATCGTGAGCAGCAGAATAAAGGTGATGGAGATATTGTATCCCAGTGACCCCTGGGCCGTATCGCCCGTGATGGCGATGTACGCCGTGACCAGTACCATCACAACGGTACCGATTTCGACGGTGAACATGACCGGGTTCTTGACCAGAACAGCCGGGTTAAGTTTGATAAACGACTCCCGTATTGCCGTACCAACGAGCTCGCGCTGGAACAAGGCAGGGGATGAATTTTGGGTTGCCATTTTTGGTATCTTTGATAAAAATGAATTTTGTTATGACGGTTGACCAGATTTCAGTTGAGAGCATCTTTCATGAGATGGGCTACACTTCCAGCACCGACTATGCTATTAAAAAAGTAAGGGAGGAGCTTTTGCGAGAGCTTAAAGTATGTTCGGATGCCATATCTGTGTTCGAAAAAAAATATGGCATGGGCTACGAAGAATTTTACAACCGTTTCAATGAGTTGACCCAATTCGGGCTGATTGAACGTGAAGATGATAGTATGGACTGGCGAGCCGAACTTACCGTATTACGGGGCGTTGAGAAACGGTTGACCAAGCTTACAATATGACGCATGATCTGTATTCCTTTCGCCATATAATTGTTGCGTCGACGTCCTTCACACCATCCTATCGTCCAGAGGTTACGCAGGTGCGTGGTCAGCTTACCTTTTCAGATCAGTCTGTTTTACACGTGCGTGAAAACTACATTCTTGCTTCTGGCCGGATTGATTACGCCTATCAGTGGCAAAACGCCACACATCAATTGATTCATCGCTGGGACAATGCCCATCCGGTTCCTCAGTTCGACACCTCACCACACCACCAACACATTGGTTTCGAAGATAACGTGCTCCCTTCCGAACCTATGACGCTCGACAAAGTCCTCTCCTTCATTGCCGGTCAACTAGATCAATCCACTACTTCAGACTAAAGTACTCTGCCAGTGGCCCCAGGGCCAGCGCGGGGAAGAACGACAGGGCCGTGATGATCATAATGACTGCGAACGTCATTAATCCAAAGGTGCCCGTATCCGTTGGCAGCGTACCCGACGACTCCGGAACGTACTTCTTCTGCGCCAGTAAACCGGCAATGGCAACGGGACCGATGATCGGGATGAACCGGCCCAGAATCAGGACGATGCCCGTGGCGTAATTCCAGAAGAAATTATTGTCGCCCAGCCCCTCAAAACCCGACCCGTTGTTGGCATTGGCCGACGTGAACTCGTACAATATCTCCGTAAAACCGTGATTGCCGGGGTTGTTGAGCCAGGCCGAGGGTTTCACCGCCCAGGCCGCATCCGGGTATTTAACGAAGAACCACACCGCCAGTGCGGTACCGCCTTTCACCAGCAAGGTGCTCAGCAAAGCCACAATGGACGCAATCTTAATCTCCCTCGCTTCGACCTTTCGCCCGAATAACTCCGGCGTTCGACCCACCATCAGGCCCGAAATAAAGACCGCGATGATCAGGTAATAATAGTAGTTCAGGAAACCGACGCCACAGCCGCCGTAGAAAGCGTTGGTCATCATGCCCAGTAGTTGCATCGTGCCCGACAGCGCCATCGACGAATCGTGCATGGAGTTGACCGAACCTGTCGAAATAATGGTCGTGACAATGCTCCAGTAGGCCGATGCCAGCGGCCCAAACCGAACTTCTTTGCCTTCCATTGCCCCGGTTGGCTGACTCACGCCCAACTGTGCAATGGCCGGATTGCCGTGAACTTCGGTCACCAGGGTTGGGATGAGCAGGCACAGCATACCCAGCGTCATGACGCCATACACCACCCACGTAAACCGTCGACGGTTGATGAGGAACCCCAGTGCAAACAGCATCGCAATGGGTAGCAATACCTGCGCCACCATCTCAACCATGTTCGTGAAATAGTTGGGGTTCTCAAGCGGGTGGGCCGAGTTGACGCCAAACCAGCCGCCACCGTTGGTTCCTATGTGTTTGATGGCAATCATACCAGCCGCCGGTCCGCGCGAAACACCAACCGTATCGCCCTGCATGGTCACAATCGTGTCTTTCCCATCGAAGCTGGTGGGCGTCCCATTGAAGACCAGGATCAGGGCGACAACGAACGACAGGGGCAGTAGTATCCGCGTAATCGCCTTCACAAAGAAGACATAAAAATTACCGACCGTATCGACAGCTTTCGGCAGAAACGACCGGACAATCAACAGCAGCGACGCTATCCCCGTGGCGGCCGACGTAAACATCAGAAATGTGATGACGCCCAGCTGCGAAAAATACGTCAGCCCCGATTCGCCGGAGTAGTGTTGCAGGTCGCAGTTGACCATGAAACTAATGGCGGTGTTGAACGCCAGATCGGGCGTCATGGACGGGTTACCGTCGGGGTTGAGCGGAAGCATTTCCTGTAGAAGCAGGATCGTAAAGGCCAGAAAAAACCAGACCGCGTTGATGGTCACCAGCGCAACGAGGTTCTCTTTCCAATTCATCTCGCGGGTAGAGTCGATCCCCCCGACGCGATAAATGAACCGTTCCAATGGGCCATTGGCCGACTCCGGTTTAAAAACGTTGGCAATGTACTTGCCCAGCGGGATAGCCAGCAGGACGGTCAGTCCGTACATTCCAATAACGCCGATTAATTCAGTTGACATTTTAGTACGTGCGTAGTTGCCGCGATAGCAGCATGTTCAGGTTAAAATTTCTCTGGTTTGATGAGTACAAAAAGCATGTACGCGAATACCAGCAGTGCGATGATGAATAAGCCAGTGAGCATTGGTGGTGAGAGGTTTAAATCCGTTCGAACCATTCGATGGCTTTGTAGAAAAAAACGAAGCAGGCAATAGCCGATACGACGAGAAGCAGGACAGTGACCATAGTAATTGGAGTAAAATGTTAAACAGTCGATACGCCTATGCCAAGAAATAGTCCAGAAAAATGATATAGCACATGAAAGTCAGATCGTCACCTGATTTTCAGTGAGTTAGACTGAATAATTAACTTTTCAGTAGTACATAAAAAAAGCTGACCCTTCCATTTTGGAAGGGTCAGCTTTTCAATTTGGTACGGTCAACTACGGGTTAGCCTGTATACGGTTCTTCTTTTGGCTGTATGCGCGTCAGGCGCAGATTGGCAGGACGCGCCAGCACGATGGGCACATCTTCAACGACCACGTTGCTGGTATCCAGTCCATAAGCCGCCTGCGGAGGCAATGAAATGTTCTTGATGAGGAAATAGACGTTCATAATCAGTTTATCGCTGATGGACAGGGCATTCTCGTACGACAGGAACGTTCGGAAGAGCACGAACCGAAAGTCGCCCGGCACGCGGTGGGTGTTCAGCGATCGGTAGCGCGTTTCGAGGGTTATCTCCTTGTTTTTCACCATGTCCTCCACCACCATCCGGAACAGCAAATTGATGCGTGGCTGCACCCGGAAACCCAGGTAGAACGTAATGAAATAAACATCCTCTTCGGCCAGCGTTTCCACTTTATAGCGCATCACATACGGCTCGTCCTCTACGTAAATATGCAGGAGCCAGTAAATGTCGGCTCGTTTGGGCGCGCGGTTCAAAATAGAGTACAGCGTTTCAGCCTCGATCTTCCGGGTGTCTTCGGCCGTGGTCAGGTACACCAGATGCGTGGCATATTTCGGAATCGACTCGTCGATGCTGAGCTGTTTCAGCAGATGCAGGTTGTCGGGCAGGGAATCGTAGCGAATCGACTCCGCTTTGATGGCTTCACCCCGATACCAGAAATACATCAGTGCCATCAGCAATAAGCCCAGCGTAACCGATATCCAGCCACCTTCCTCGAACTTCATCAGATTGGCAATCAGAAAGGTTGTCTCCACCGTGAGAAAGACGCCCGTAATCAGCACAATCAGGATGGGGTTGACCCGTTTCATCCGAAGAAACATGCTCATCAGCACGGTGCTCATGAGCATGGTGAGCGTAACGGCCAGGCCGAAAGCCGCTTCCATATTTTTGGATTCCCGGAAGTGCAGCACGATCAGGATACAACCCACCATCAGGCCCCAGTTTATGTAAGGAACGTACAACTGCCCACGTTCGGTGGACGGATACACGACGCGCTGACGCGGCCAGAAGTTGAGCCGCATGGCTTCGCCCACCAGCGTAAACGCCCCGCTGATGAGGGCCTGACTGGCGATGATGGTGGCCAGCGTAGCCAGACAAATGCTGAATACCGTGAGCCAGCCCGGAACAATGGAATAAAACGGACTGGTTTCGCTCAGCCGCTGGCCGAGGTGCTGCATGAGCCAGGCCGACTGACCCGCATAGGACAGCAGTAGCATTAACTTGACGTAGCCCCAGCTTACGCGGATATTTCCCCGTCCGCAGTGGCCCATATCGGAGTACAGCGCTTCGGCTCCGGTGGTGCAGAGAAACACGCCCCCCAACAGCCAGAAACCGCCCGGATACTCCGTTAGCAGCCGCATCGCCCAGACCGGATTCAGGGCTCTTAATACGCCCAGATGCCCGAAAAGTGCCCAGAAGCCGATAGCCCCGATAAACGTAAACCAGACCAGCATAATGGGTCCGAATAGTTTACCCAGAAACTGCGTGCCAAATTGCTGGCTCACAAAAAGAGCAACTATAATGGCAATGACGATGGGAACAGTATCGAGATGCGGGTAAAAAATGAGTAGCCCTTCAATGGCCGATGACACCGAAATGGGTGGAGTAATCAGGCCGTCGGCGAGCAAAAATGAGCCGCCAATAATGGCTGGATACTTCAACCATCCGCCTGTAAACCGCCGGACAAGGGTGTACAGCGAGAAAATGCCCCCTTCCCCTTTGTTGTCGGCCCGGAGGGTAATTATGACATACTTGATGGTCGTTTGCAGCGTCAGCGTCCAGATGACGCAGGACAGCGTACCCAGCACCAGCGTTTCGGTCAGCTCTTTGCCCCGCATAACGGCGGCTAGTGTGTAGAGGGGTGACGTTCCAATATCGCCGAAAACAATGCCAATGGCCACCAGCAGGCCCTGTGGCGATACTTTATTTAATGATGAATGGGATAAAGACATGAACTATGGGTAGACGAATCGTTGACAGAACCCCTAAATGCGCCACTAGTTTACCTTTATTTACATTATATTTCCATTAAAACACATGACCTCACCGCTACAACAGGATGCGGCCAACCTGGATGCCCTTCTCGAACGGGCCAAAGTCGAAAGTTTGGCTCACCTGAACGCCCTCGGTACGTTACCAACAAAAGGCAATTACGATGCCAGTCCTGCCCGGAATCAATTACCGGAGCTGGGCCTGGGTACCCTGCGTGCGTTCGACGAATTTAACGAACGCCTGCGAAACGTGATTGTAGCCTCGTCGGGGCCCCGTTACTGGGGCTACGTCATTGGCGGCACCACCCCGGCGTCCATCGTTGGCGACTGGCTGGCCACGGCCTTCGACCAATGTTCGTTTGCCACCGCCGGGCAGGGAGATATTTCGGCCAATATCGAACTCGAAACCATTCAGTTCCTGCGGCAACTGTTCAACCTCCCCGACACGTTTCTGGGTGGTTTTGTGAGCGGAGCGACCATGTCGAATTTCACCTGCCTGAGCGTGGCCCGGCAGTGGGCGGGTCAGCAACTGGGTGCCGACATTGCCAATGAGGGTATGGTACCGGGCATCACGGTTCTGTCGGCCGAGCCGCACGCGTCGGCGGTGAAGTCGCTGGCGATGCTGGGTTTTGGCCGGAACAACGTTACCCGAATCAAGTACCTCGACGGGAATCGGGAAGCGATGGACGTTCGTGATCTGGAAGCGAAACTACAGGCCCTCAACGGGCAACCGGCTATCCTGATCTCCAGTGCGGGCACCGTCAACACAGTCGATTTTGATGATATGGTGGCCATCGCCGAACTGAAAAAGAAGTACTCTTTCTGGTGGCATGTCGACGGTGCGTTTGGTGGATTTGCCGCCTGCTCACCCGCTTATCAACATTTGGTAGCCGGTTGGGAGCAGGCCGACAGCCTCACCATCGACTGCCACAAATGGCTGAACGTCCCCTACGACAGTGCCATATTTTTAATGCAGACGAAGCACAGCAAACTCCACATCGAAACCCTGCAACCCCTCAACAGCCCCTACCTCGGCGACCTGCTCACGAACATCAATTACCAGACGCTCGTGCCGGAAAGCTCCCGGCGGTTACGGGCCTTACCCGCCTGGTTCAGCCTGATGGCGTACGGCAAAGAGGGCTATCAGACCATCGTGGAAACCAACATCCGGCTGGCGCAGACCTTCGGCGCAATGTTATCCGGGAGCGGCTCTTTTGAGTTATTGGCTCCGGTCAGGCTCAATACGGTCTGTTTTTCGTTGACCAATGCTGAGCCCGAGCGGGTAAAATCTTTCCTGACAGCTTTGAACGAAACGGGGCTCGTCTTCATGACGCCGACCGTCTACCAGGGTCGGGCGGGTATCCGGGCGGCTTTTGTAAACTGGCGGACGACGGATGCGGATTTGATCGTGGTTTATGGGGAAATGGTGGGGTTGGTGGGGTGAGTGGTGGGGTTTAGTCGTGATGTCGGGTTTAAGAACCCGGCATCACCTACTTCACTCACTCCCCAACCCCTGCTTCCCCCAGCTTCCGGTAAAGCGTCGTCAACCCAATGCCCAGCAGTCGGGCGGTTTCGGTTTTGTTGCCGTTGGTCTGCTGAAGTACCCGGCGGATGTGCTGTTGCTCAACGGTAGCCAGATCGAGGGCCGTGGCGTCGTTTGGGAGGGAGCCGGTTTGCATCTCGTAGGGCAACAGATCGGGGGTGAGTTCGAGGGGGGCGTTGCTGGAATCGGCCAGGATAACCGCCCGCTCGATCACGTTCTTCAGCTCCCGGATGTTGCCCTTCCAACCATGACTTTGTAACTTCTGCACAAAGGCCGGACTTAGCCGAACGTCGCGCTTGCCGATTTTGGCCGCTTCCTGTTGGGCAAACTGAGTGGCGAGGTCGGGTATATCGTCGCGCCGGTCGCGGAGGGCGGGCAGTTCGATCTGGAACACCGACAGTCGGTAGTACAGATCCAGCCGGAATCGCCCCGCGCTGGCTTCCTGCTCCAGCCCCCGGTTGGTGGCAGCAATCACCCGCACATCGGTTTTAGTCGGTTTGGTGTCGCCCACGCGCAGAAACTCGTGCGTTTCGAGTACGCGCAGGAGCTTCGCCTGTAGGTCGAGGGGCATTTCGCCGATTTCGTCCAGGAAAATAGTACCCTTGTTGGCTTCGGCGAAGAGCCCTTTCTGGTCGCGGTTGGCCCCGGTGAAAGCCCCGCTCCGGTGACCGAACAGCTCGCTTTCCAGAATATCTTTCCCCAACGCCCCGCAGTTGATCGCCACGAACGGCCCCGTCCGGCGCGGACTGGCCTGATGTATCGCCTGCGAAAAGACTTCTTTACCCGTGCCCGTTTCGCCCGTGAGCAAAACGGTCGTGTCCGTCACGGCGACTTTACGAGCCAGATCAATAGCCTGATGAATAGGCCGGGAGCGCCCGATGATCCGGTCGAAACCGTACCGCTGGCTGACCTGTTGCTCCAGTTGTTTAATCCGAAACTGTAGGTTCGCCTTCTCCACCGCCCGACTCACCAGCGGAATGATCCGGTCGTTATCATCGCCCTTCGTGATGTAATCGAACGCCCCATTTTTAATGGCCGTCACCCCGTCGGAGATCGTGCCGTAGGCGGTCAGGACAATGACTTCGGTAGCGGGGTAGAGTTCCTTGATCTGGGCCGACAGTTCGATGCCGTTTTTATCGGGCAGTTTTACATCGCTGATAACCAGTTGCACCTCTTCCCGTTCGAGGACTTTCAAGCCAGCGCGGGCGTTTTCGGCCTCCAGAATGGTATAGCCTTCGAGTTGCAGAATCCGGGCGAGGAGCTGGCGCAGTCGGGATTCGTCGTCAATAAGTAAAATGGTAGCCAATGGATATGAAGATTTCAGTAATGGTGACGTACCAACACGTACCTACGGACTTTAGTCCGTATTTATGTGCATTTGAATACGGACTAAAGTCCGTAGGTACGTGCTAAAAAATGACTTAATTTAGTGTCAACGGCGCAAAAAAAACACTATACCCAACTACGCACCTAATCCATTTCCTCATGCTTTTTTTTACAAAAAAATGTCTGTCCGCTCTGGTACTCACCCTTATATGGATTAATAGTCTGGCGCAACAATCCATCTTGGTCAGCTCGCCAAACCGCTCCATCGTCGTGACAGCACAGAACACGCCGACGGGCGAGGTTATGTACCAGGTTCGCTACAAAGGTAAACCGGTTATTGAACCGTCGGGGCTGGGCTTTGTTCTGAGCAAACCTGCCGTATCGCTTACTCGCTTTACCATTACCCGGGTCGACTCCTCAAAAACCGATGAAACCTGGAAACCCGTTTGGGGCGAAGTCAGTCAGATTCGCAATCACTACAACGAACTCCTCCTGGCCCTTCAGGATAAATCCGGCTCGGGCATTTCCCTGCGCATTCGCTTCCGGGTGTTCGACGATGGCGTTGGCTTCCGGTATGAGTTTCCGCAGCAGCCCAAGCTGACCCATTTTGTGGTCGATGATGAGAAGACCCGGTTTAAACTTCCCGCCGACCACCAGACGTTCTGGATGCCGGGCGACTACGACTCGAACGAATATTTTTATAACAAGACGAAACTCACCGAAGTCGACGCCATTGCGGCCGCCGATAAAGAAAAAGACATTGCACTAAAGTCGATTATCGGGCCGAATGCCGTACAAACGCCCCTGTTGTTCAAGACCAGCGATGGCCTGTATGTGAGCCTGTACGAAGCGGCTTTGCTCAACTACCCGGTCATGCACCTGCAACTGGACAAGAAAAGCCTGACGCTCACCTCGCAACTAACACCGGATGCAGTTGGCAACAAAGCGTATCTACAAACACCGTCGCAAACGCCCTGGCGCACGCTCATCATCAGCGACAAAGCCACCGACATACTGGCCTCCAAACTCATTCTGAACCTCAACGAACCATCCACCATTGCCGACCCGTCGTGGATAAAACCGCAGAAGTTTGTGGGTATGTGGTGGGAGATGCACATCGGCAAAGCGAACTGGGCCAGGGCCGAAGGGAAACACGGGGCCAACACCCAAAACGTAAAGAAATACATTGATTTTGCAGCCAAATATGGGTTCAACGGGGTGCTGGTGGAAGGCTGGAACGAGGGTTGGGAAGACTGGTTCGGCAACTGGAAAGAGGATGTTTTCGATTTTGTAACGCCCTACCCCGATTACAACATCGACTCCCTGACGACCTACGCCCAGCAGAAAGGCGTCCGGCTGATTATGCACCACGAAACCTCCGGCTCCGTCACGAACTACGAACGCCGGATGGATGCGGCTTTCCAGTATATGGTGAAAGAGGGCATCAACACCGTGAAGACGGGCTACGTGGGCCGGATTATTCCCCGTGGCGAGCACCACGACAGCCAGTGGATGATTAACCATTACCAGCGGGTGGCGCAGAAAGCGGCTCAGTACAAGATCATGGTCGATTCGCACGAGTCGGCGCACCCAACGGGCCTCCACCGGACGTACCCCAACTGGATGACGAGTGAAGCCGCCCGAGGGAGCGAATTCAATAACGCGCCCACGCTGGGCATCACGCCCGAATACACAACCATTCTGCCCTTTACGCGTATGCTGGGTGGCCCGATGGATTTCACGCCCGGCCTGTTCCGCTTCAAGCTGAACCAGTTCGACAGCACCCGCACAACGGTGGTTCGGACCACGCTGGCGAAGCAACTGGCGCTCTACATCACGCTCTACAGCCCCCTGCAAATGGCGGCCGACCTACCCGAAAACTACGTGAAACACCTGGACGCCTTCCAGTTTATCCGCGACGTGCCGGTCGATTGGGATGACACCAAAATACTAGCCGCCGAACCCGCCGATTACGTCATGATTGCCCGCAAAGAAAAAGGAGCCGCCAACTGGTACGTGGGAGCCATCACCGACGAAAACAGCCGCGACTTGCCCCTGGACTTAAGTTTCCTGGAACCCGGCAAAACCTACGAAGCCATCCTCTACCGCGACGCCCCCACCGCCGACTGGGCTACCAACCCGGAAGCCTACGTCATCGAAAAGAAAACCGTCACCGCCAAAACTAAATTGAGGCTTCATTTAGCCAAAGGGGGCGGGTGTGCTGTGCAGATTGTAAGGCGGTAAATTCCGTATATTTAGGAGCGATTTGACCAAATAAATGAAATGTGTAATTACTTTAAAAGCTCATAATTGCCTACCCGTTGGAATAAATAGGATAAATGCAGTAGTTACGACAAATTGTTCATATTTTTAAGAGTTGTACGAAATTTTTAAATCAGCATAATGGATAGAATTACAAAATCTCTTTTAGACGAGTTCGTTAATCAAAATGGGCTAGAATCATTAGCAGAAGAAACCGCATTTGAACATTTCACTGGATACATAGTCACCTCAAAACACTTTACAGAAAGTTTCTCATCAGATGATATACATGTAGGTGCTGGAAATGACTGTGGCATCGATAGCATTTCAATTATAGTAAATGGTTGTTTAATAGCTGAACCAGAGGAAATCGAAGATTTGACTGAGACAAACGGCTATCTTGATGTAACATTTATTTTTAATCAGGCTGAACGATCTAGTAATTTCGAAACTGCAAAGGTTGGTCAATTTGCCTATGGAGTTAATGACTTTTTCAAAACTACTCCTTCTTTACCTCAAAATAACGAAGTAAAGAAGAAGTTTAAAATTACTAATGAAATCTTTGCAAGGAGCAGTAGATTCAAAAAGGGAAATCCTCAATGTTATTTATATTATACTACTACAGGAAAATGGATTGGTGATACTAATTTAACAGTTAGAAAAGATTCAGTAATTAAGGACTTACAAGATTTAACTTTATTTCGAAAAGTTGATTTTGAATTCATAGATGCAAGTAAAATTCAAACATTATTTAGAGAAACTAAAAATGCAATTTCAACAGAAATTAATTTTCCTGAAAGAACAGTTCTTCCAGAATTACCTGGCATCGAACAAGCGTATTTAGGCTTAATAAGTTCTTTAGAATATATGAAACTAATTGAGAACACCAACGAAGAGGTTATAACTTCTTTGTTTTATGACAACGTACGGCATTGGCAAGAATGGAATTCCGTAAATAAAGAGATAAAAGAAACTCTAGAAAACAAAACTAATAAAATTTATTTCCCATTATTAAACAATGGTGTAACTATAATTGCTAAAAGAATCATTCCAACTGGCAATAAATTTGTGGTTGAAGATTATCAAATTGTCAATGGGTGTCAAACTAGTTTTGTGCTTCACGAGAGCAAGCAACATCTAAACTCAGATATACTTGTTCCAATACGATTAATTTCAACAGATAACTCAGAGATTAGAAATTCAATTATTAAGGCCACAAATAGGCAAACCGAGGTAACTGAAGAGCAATTATTTGCATTAGCTGACTTCCCTAAGAAGTTAGAAACATTTTTTCCAACATTTGAAGGTGCCAAAAAATTATTTTATGAAAGACGTTCTCGTCAATATAGTTCAGAAGAAGAAGTTGAGAAAGTAAGGGTCATTAATATGACAATTCTCGTCAAGGCATATGCTTCATTATTTTTAGGATTTCCTCACAGGACTAGTCGTAATTACAAAGCGCTATTAAAATTAATCGGGGATGAGATATTTAATAAAGACCATAAATTAGAGATGTATTATGTTGCTGCATTTGCTCATTATAAACTTGAATATCTTTTTAGAAATGGAACAATTAGCTCTAAAATGAAGTCAGCGAGGTATCACATACTTTACTTATTCCGTCTATTAGTAAATAACGCCCCCCTCCCAAGAGCTAATTCACATGAAATGGGACGTTACTGCGACACTTTACTTAGTGTGCTTTGGGATGAAAACCTTGCAAAACAAAAATTTATCAAGTCCGCTGAAATAATTGACAACGTAGCGGGAGGTAATTTTCATAATGACAATATTAGAACTGAACCTTTTACAAAAAAAGTGGAACAGGCTGTACCGTAAGTTTAAAGGGGTTCGAAATAAAAAATTGCACAAAATGTTTATTTACGAAAGCTGAGCGAATGGAGTTCTGTTACCCAACTGGCATAAAGCTTTAAAGCTACTATTTTACAGAAATATCCTACTATGGACAAAGAAACTAAACAACAATCGCTATCAAAACAAACTGCCTCTAAGTCAATTTTCGCTGCGTTTGAAATTTTAAAAGCCGCAGGTGGACAAATGCCAGGAAGAGATGTAATAAATAAGGTAAGAAATAAAATTAATTTGACGGACTGGGAAAAACAGATTTATGAAAAAACAGGTTATGTCCGTTGGGAATCCATTTTCCACTTTTATACGATTGACTGTATTAAAGCAGGATATTTAAGAAAGAATAAGGGCGTTTGGTATTTGACCGACGAAGGTGATAAAGCGATTTCATTAGGACCTATTAAATTATTGGATAGTGCGACTAAAGTATATAGACAATGGGCGGCAGAAAATAAGCAAAATAAAACGGATAGCTCAAAAGAGCTAACACCACCAGCTATAGAAATTGAACAAAATCCAAGTCAAGAACAAAAAGCAAATCTTGACATTGTGGAAGAGCAAGCTATTTCAGGAATTAAAGAATTCATAAAGGCAAAAAACCCATACGAATTTCAAGACCTTGTTGCAGCTTTATTAAGAGCAATGAAGTACCATACACCATTCATTTCGCCAAAAGGAAAGGACGGAGGATTAGACATTGTAGCCTATAGCGACCCATTGGGAGCAACAGCACCGAGACTAAAAGTTCAAGTTAAACACAAACCAGAAAGTTCTGTCCCCGTTGACGATATTCGTAGTTTGACAGGATTGCTTAACAAAGATGGAGACATCGGACTTTTTGTAACGTCAGGATATTTTACTTCAGAATCTGAACGTTCAGCAAGAGAAAGCCATAGGCACCTAAGGCTCATTGACATTGACACATTTATATCGCTTTGGCAAGAATTTTATCCTTCTTTAACTGACGAGGACAAAAATAAATTACCATTGCAATCAATATACTTTTTGGGCAGCAACGAGTGATACAAAACAGCGGCTTACAAGGGTTTAGCGTTTTAGGAAACGACGAACATGGGCTATAATGCAGTATCTCGATTTATCTTTAGTTGTGCCGTCAGGCACACAACTGTTATGTACCTGACGGCACATGCCTCTAGCTGAAACCGGTTTTTTCTACCGACGCTATGCTGTGAAGGCCCTAACGGGCCAAAATTCGGGAAGTTTAATCCCGAATTCACGTTAGAATAGTAAATCCCTACTTCTTAAAATTCACCACCTGCGCCTGTTTCTGAGCCTTCAGCGCCAGTTCCATTGCCAGGAAGCAATGCTCCTGCGGCATGGCCATTTCGGTGCGGTTGATTACATCGTTTTCGAGTTGTTCGCCGTAGAGTAGCGGCTCTTTGCTGCAATCGACATAGCGGGTTTCCTTGTTGTCGGTGATGAACAGGTGATTGCCGCCGTCGCGACCGGCGGGGTCGACGTTCTTGCGTAGTTCCATAAAGCCCTCGGTGCCCAGAATCGTCAGTCGGCCGTCTCCCCAGCTTTTCAGGCCGTCGGGGGTGAACCAGTCGACGCGGATGTAACCCATACCGCCGTCACTTTCCCTGGTCTGTGTCTTCACCAACCACGATGTTTCTCCCTTAACGCTTCTCCTAAGATGCACATTTTGTATTGCTAAAGGACGCGCCCATACGTCCATCTTATTGATAACTAGATAGTTGTAAATATTGTTTTGATTCATTTCTTGGTATTTCGGAGAAAAACTATATGTTGCGCTGCGAACCAAAAGTTTAGGATACTGCTGAGTTAGCGGTCATTGCAAACGACTTTGCTACAACTATACATACCTAATTTTTGACCAGAATAGTAAATAGATGATCAGGAAGTATTCGGTTCTGATATGCATGGCTACTTCATTGATATTGATTGTAATAGCAACGTTAGCCTATCCAGGCGGCTCACTGCTTGACAAAAATTCTATAGGGTTTGACTGGTCAAAAAATTTCCTAAGCAATTTGTTTGCAACAAAAGCGATAAATGGTTCAGATAACCCTGGTTGGATTTGGGCACTTGTTGGAATAGCGTTCCACTCGGTTGGTTATGGAATTTTTTTTATCAATATATCGAAAAAGATCCCGTCAAGACAATGGGGTACTAGTTTAAAAACTATAGGCGCTATCAACATACTATTTATTTTCTTGATCGCAACACCCTTGCATGACCTAGGAACAATTTCAATCATTTTAACCTTAACTGGTTTATTTATTATTACTGTATTTATTCTAAAGTCAAAACTTCTTTTATTTAAATTCGGCTGTATTATTTGCTTATTGACTTATTACTGTTTCTTTTTTCTTTTTGGTTTCGGTTATTTGGGTTTGTCAGTCATAATGCAGAAAGTATATATTTTAAGCTCGATGCTATTAGTATTAGGCCTTGAGTATTTTACTAAATATGAAGACTTTGAACAAATTAAATTGGGAGGACAAAAAACATAAACAACGAGCCAATAACATCGGTTTGGTAATGTATCGGCTGAAGTGCTTCTATGAAACATGTTTGCAAGGTTCAGCAGTAGGAATACCATTGAATCGCACGGGCGACCCCGTTTTATGCTAAACATTCACCAAATCGCCAAGCAGAAAAACGTTACTGGCAATTTTGCCGAACCAACTGTAATTAAACTAACTGACAAAATAATTTATAAATGAAATGAACTGTAAAAACTGTAACGCTGAAGTAAATTCTAGATTTTGTCCAGACTGTGGACAACCGACAAGCTTAAAACGAATTGACGGCCATTATATACTTCACGAAATTGAACACGTACTCCATTTTGAACGGGGTATTTTATACACAATTAGAGAACTTGTAGTAAATCCAGGGCAAAACATAAGAAACTATTTTTCAGAAAACAGAAGCAGACTTATCAAGCCGATTATTTTCATTATTATAACTTCCTTAATTTATTCACTCATAACCAGTTTTTTTCATATTGAAGAAGGGTACGTGAAATTTGAAGGAGAAGAGATAAAATCCACAACACCAGTAAGAATTTTCAAATGGATACAAGCTCATTATGGCTATGCAAATATTATTATTGGCCTATTTATTACGCTTTGGCTTAAATTATTTTTTAGAAATAGTTCATACAATATGTTTGAACTATTGATTTTACTTTGCTTTGTAATGGGAGTAGGCATGTTGATTTTCGCTCTTTTTTCATTACTTCAAGGTTTGACAAAAATTAATTTAATGAGTATTGGTGGAATTGTAGGCGTTGGCTATTGCTCCTGGGCAATCGGAAATTTTTTCGGAAAAGAGAAAATCTTTAATTATATAAAAGCATTCTTTGCCTACATTTTAGGGTTTGCAACGTTTACGTTTACAGCTATTTTATTAGGTTTTTTAATTGACGCTGTAGTAAAACATTAAGGAAATGGAGAATAAAAAAAATGTGAATTTTACATTTATAGTCGTAGCGTTTATACTTGGAACGACACTCATCAAACATTTTGATTTTAAAACTTCCAGCTTTAAAATGCCGGCTTTAGACATAATTTTTCTAATTGCTTTCATTTTATCAATTTACTTCATCATAAAAGATTACAAAAAGCAGCCTGAAAAATGAAACAATGCCAATAATATCCGTTTGGCAATAGCGAGGTAGACAGTTGTAAACTCAGCTTTTATGCTACTATCAGGAATTCGTGCAATAGGCTGGCCCAGCAAAAGCAAAGCGTCAGACCGTTCCCGGAAGAGTGGTCTGACGCTTTGCTTTGGGGTTGGTTACCCTTACTTCTTAAAATTCACGACCTGCGCCTGTTTCTGCGCTTTCAGGGCCAGTTCCATCGCCAGGAAGCAGTGCTCCTGCGGCATGGCCGTTTCGGTGCGGTTGATCACGTCGTTGACGAGTTGTTCGCCATAGAGCAGCGGTTCTTTGCTGCAGTCGATGTAGCGGGACTCCTTGTTATCCGTAATAATCAAATGATTACCCCCGTCGCGTCCAGCGGGGTCGACGTTCTTGCGTAGTTCCATAAAGCCCTCGGTGCCCAGAATGGTCAGTCGGCCGTCGCCCCAGCTTTTGAGACCGTCGGGCGTGAACCAGTCGACGCGGATGTAACCCATGCCGCCGTCGCCCCGGAGCATCACGTCGCCGAAATCCTCAAACTTCGGATACTGCGGGAAGTGGACATTGCCTACCTGTGCGGCCACAATATCCGCTTTTTTGGAGCTGGTGAAGAATAGAAACTGGTCGAACTGGTGCGAGGCAATGTCGCAGATGATGCCGCCAAACTTCTTTTTGTCAAAGAACCAGTCGGGGCGGGTTTTGGGGTTCATGCGGTGCGGCCCCAGCCCGATGGTCTGAATCACATTGCCGATGGCCCCGGCTTTCACTAGTTCACCGGCTTTCACCGTCGCCTTGTTTTCGAGCCGTTCGCTGTACATGATCGAGTAAATCCGCTTGGTCTCCTTCTGTACTTTGCGCACTTCGGCGAGTTGCTCCAGGGTGGTGATGCCCGGTTTGTCGGTCATAAAATCCTTCCCGGCTTTCATGACCCGAACGCCCAGCGGTGCCCGTTCTTCGGGAATGCCGGAGGTAAGCACCAGTTGAATGGATTTATCATCCAGAATCTCGCTGTCTGACTTAACCTGTTTGGCCTGCGGGTATCGCTTGGCGAACGGAGCCGACAGGTCCGGCTCTTTGGCGTAAAACGAAACGAATTCGCCCCCGCCCCGGATCACAGCGTCGACCTGGCTGTTGATATGCCCGTGGTTAATGCCAATGACGGCAAAGCGAATCCGCGAAGCCGCCACCGGCATCCGGTCGCTACCCAGCGAGCCTGCACGCAGAATGGCCGGGGCACCAATCGTTTCGATGGGTAAGGAAGGCAATACGACCAGGCCAGCGGCCGTAGCAATGGTTTCCTTAATGAAGTTGCGCCGATTCGCGCCTTGTGTTGAGTCCATATTTAATGAGTGATTGAGTGAATGATAGAATGAGTGAATACATAAGGGTAATTCTCATCAAAAGGGTTACCTATCCATTCGCTCATTCTACCATTCACTCATTGACAATTATTTTTTCTTCGCCAGCTCCAGCGCCTGTGTGGTTGTGTAGTATTTGGCAATCATGTTGGGGACTTCCCAGGCGGGCATTTTACCCGCTTTCAGGTAGTCGATGTACTTCTGCGCCACCCGGCCAAAGTGGGCTTCGTGCCCTTCCTTGTACTTATCGGGAATGATAACCTCCCAGCCCGACGCTATTTTCTTCACGTCCACACCGGGAAACTCCTGTTGTATTTTGGGCAAAGCCGCTTTCAGGGCCGCGTCCGTATCTTTCGTACCAGCAATGGGTTCGATGTAGAGCGTAGGTTTGTAGTTCTGCTCGGCTCCCTGCCGGATAATCAGGTTGGCTTTGGTGCCGCGCATAATCGAGTAGTGCGTATCGCCCGCGCCTTCGGGGGCTTTGTAGGCCCAGGTTACGGACACTTTCGCATGAACACCCCGCAATTGGTAGTTAATCTCGCCGTTGCTGTAAACGCGCAAAATGCTGTCTTTGATAACGTCTTTTTTGAGGTAATCCGGAAATGCGTTCTGCTTCGTGATGGCCTTGAACTGGCTCAGGCTCATGTCGGTAGTCCAGCGCCGGGCCGAGGTCAGGCTGATGTCTTTCTGGTAGTCGATCACCTGCTCGGGGAAGCACTCCCACTGCACCAGATCCACGAGGTGCGTGGTCACGTCGACGATGCCTTCGCCCTGCTGGGCCACATCCATGAACCAGGCCGGGCGGGTAAGTATGCTGCCCGACACATTCTTGTAAAAATGGTGAACGCTTTCTTTCGTAACAGCGGGTTTGTCGGGCGTACCTTTTTCGAGCGTGCCAAATACCTCCGGCTGGCGAGAGAACGCCCGCTGCAGCATGGTCGAGATTTCGTAGCGCTCGGTCATGATGTCGTAGAGCAACACTTTGTTTTTTTCGGCGGTGGCAAATGACTCTTTCAGCTTATCGAAATTGGCCGCGCTGATGACCATGGGCTTATCGGCCAGCACATTAAAACCAGCCCCAATGGTTTTCTGAATATAATCGGTTTTCAGCCGGTTGTTCCCCGCCATCACGACAACATTCCCTTGTTTGTCTGCCAACATCTTGTCCAGAAAATCAGCGCCTTTGTAGACATCTTCTTTCCAGTGCGTCGGGTTCTCGGCGCGGGTGTTGTACCCCTCAATTTTGTCGAGGTGCAACTGGAGATCGGGGGCATCGGGGGCGTATACATGCACAGTCGAGTCGACACCTTCGTACATGGTTTTCTGGACCAGTGCCGCGTGAAAATGGCCGGGGTCGAGGGTAATCAATCGAAAATCAGCCATAGATTTCTCGCTTTTCTCGGATGACTGACAGGCAGCAAATAAAGCAGCCAGAAAGAGGCCACTAATGGTGGGGGTTAACTTCATTGACCTTGGTATAAACTTGGAAATGTTGTGTTTTTTCAGGGGTGTTATGCGCCCGTTTTTGTCATGCTGACGCAGGAAGCATCTTCGGAAGGATGGCTAATTTTATTTACTCCTACCGAAGATCCCTCGTGCCTCGGGATGACAAAAACGGGATGACAAAAAACAGAAAACTACTTCGCCGACGCCACCATCTTGATGGCATACGGTGCCCGCTGGGGGCGCGACAGGAGTTTGTTGGCTTCGGGGTCGTTTTTAAACTGCTCCTTTTTGGGGTCCCAATAGAGCTTTCTGTTTAGCTTCATGGCGGCATGGTGCAGCAAACAAGCCGAACAGGAACGGTGGCCTACCTCGGTAGGTGCAATCGGCTCTTTTCGGCTCACGATACTTTCCAGCCAGTTGCCGTGGTGCTCTTTGCTGACCGGCAGGTGTATTTCATTCGGCCCGATGACCGACGTCAGGAGTTTAGGGTCGCTGGCGTCGAGTTTCTTGGCGGCATTTTGTTTGGCAATCGGGTCGCTGGCGGTTACGGCGGCATCACCGCGCGATACAAAAATCCAGCCTTCCGTTCCTTCAAACCGTACCCCATTAGCAATTTCGTTCGTCACGATCATGTGGACACCGTTCTCATACATGGCTTCGGTGCGGAAGATGCCGTGAACATCCCACAAGCCATGTTTTGGAAAATCAGCCTTGCCCCAGATTTCGACCGGGCCGGTGTATTCCGTATTCATAGCCCAGTGAGCGGAGTCGATGTGGTGAGCGCCCCAGCCGGTAATCATCCCGGCACCAAACTGCTCGCAACGGAGCCAGCCCGGCCGGTCGAAATCGGCCTGTGGATGCACCCGTTTTTCGGTGTAATAAACTTCTGGCGTAGTGCCCAGCCACATGTCGTAGTTCAGGTTTTTGGGGACGGGCATCTGCGGCTCGTCGTTGCCCGACGGGTCGCCGGGGAGACCGACATACACCGTTTTCAGCTTGCCAATACGCCCGTTGCGGACCAGTTCGGCAGCATAGCGAAACTGTTCCGACGAACGCTGCTGGCTACCCACCTGTACGATCTGCCCCGATTTCTTGACGGCATCGGCCATCATGCGCCCTTCGGCAATAGTCAGCGACGCGGGTTTCTGCATGTACACGTCCTTTTTGGCGCGAACGGCATCAATCACGATAGGTGCGTGCCAGTGGTCGGGTGTGCTGACCAGCACGGCATCAATATCTTTGTTCAGGAGCAGTTCGCGGTAGTCGGTATACACCCGAACACCGTCGTAATCTTTACCCGTTTTTTTGGCATAAACGCCGTTGACGAGCTGTTTGGCAGCTTCGGCGCGGTTGCTGTCCAGATCGCAAACAGCCATGATCAGGGCGTTATCGTACTGCCACACGCCCGGCATATCGTGTGTGCGTGAGATGCGGCCCGTACCAATGGCACCTATGTTAATTCGGTTGCTGGGCGCATTTTTGCCGAATACCGAAGCCGGAACGATGGTTGGGAAGCCGCTGATAATTGCCGTAGAAGCCAGGGTTCCTTTAGCCGTCAGATCGAGAAACTTCCTTCGGGTGACGAGCGATTTTTTATCGGATGCCATAAGCAGCAGGGGTTCAGATTCTTTATATGATACAGTAAGAATGAGCCAGCTGATTTTTACTACATACATGGCGGTTTACCTACTATTTATACCATCTGGCGTAACCATTCTTATGCACGTCCGTCTTATGCCCATAACGTACAGCTTTGGGCACACATCAACCCGATAACCCGCACGATCGATTCTTTAAAGAGACATTCTCGCAGCCCGAGATTCTGATTGATTTTTTGAACGTTTTTGCGCCAGAGGACGTCCGCGAACGAATTGATTACACCACGCTTACCCGCGAGGTCGATACATTCACGGATGAGCATTTGGCTGAACACTTCGCAGACCTTGTTTTCTCGGTGCAGTATGGCGGCAAGGCCATTCGACTGGTGCTCTTGCTGGAACACAAAAGTTATACCGAAGAGCATCCGCATTTTCAGATCAACCGCTACCTGCTTAACCTTTGGGAGAGCCAGCTTAAACAGAAGCAACCGCTAACGCCTGTCCTTCCCGTTATTGTCTATCATGGCAATCGGCGCTGGAAACGGCGCAGTGTGCCCGATTATTTCTCGCCCATCGACGAAACGCTGCTGGCGTATCTGCCCGCCTTCGACTACCTGCTGATCGACCTGTCGACGCTGTCCGACGAACGCATGCCGACGTTACAATCGGACTATGCCCGACTGACAGCTATTCTTTTGCAAAACAGCCGCCGTAAACGTCAACTAACCCGGTTACTCGACACCTTTGCCGACGTTGTTCGCCGTTTGGTAGAGACGCCCGCCGGTGAGCGATTTGTTGGAACAGGCTTCCTCTATCTGTCGTACACCGCCGACTTGACCAAAGTTGAACTATTCGGTATCTTTAGCCGTATTTCGTCAAAAACAGAATCTTCTACCATGACAGTCGCCGAAGAATTGATACAGGAAGGGCGTGAACAGGGTCGTCAGCAAGCCATGACAGTTGCCGAAGAATTGATACGGGAAGGACGCGAATTAGAGCGTCGTCAGGTAATGGCTGCGGCTGAAGAGTTAATACGGGAAGGACGCGAATTAGAGCGTCGCCAGGTAATGGCTGCAACCGAAGAGTTAATACGGGAAGGACGCGAGTTGGAGCGTCGCCAGGTAATGGCTGCAACCGAAGAGTTAATACGGGAAGGACGCGAGTTGGAGCGTCGCCAGGTAATGGCTGCGGCTGAAGAATTACTAAAGCAACAGGAACGGCAGAACAAAGTCAAATTCATTAAGGCTATGCTGAATTTGAACCTTGATGCCGCTACTATTGCAACAGCGTCCGAACTACCTCTGGCCGAAGTCAATAGTATTATAGACGAAATTAACCGCATCCATACCCCATAAGGTTTGCTCTGGTTTATCCATATCCCTAAAGCGAACCACAGCGGTTCGCTTTTTTGTTTTCCCACAATAGGTCTTTGGGTCATCGGCTTAGACAACCTATGCCATCTATTTCCCTATCTTTGCACTTATTTTTTAACCGCGCCCGTGGCCTTAGTCTTTACAAACAGACCAATTGGCGCGTTTGATCCTCTCAGACGTGACGTATCAGCAATATGAGTCCCTCGATTATGCGCAGATCGCAGCCGAGGTTTTAACATACTGGAACCAGAATCAGGTTTTCGAACAGTCGGTTTCCATCCGCGAGGGGAAACCCAGCTTTACGTTTTATGAAGGTCCGCCTTCGGCCAATGGAACACCAGGTATTCACCACGTGATGGCCCGGTCGATCAAAGATATTTTTTGCCGCTACAAAACCCTCAAAGGCTTTCAGGTCGAGCGGAAAGGTGGCTGGGATACCCACGGCCTGCCTATTGAGTTGCAGGTCGAGAAAGAGCTGGGTATCACCAAAGATGATATCGGCAAACCCGAATCGGAAGGCGGTATCAGCGTGGAGGAATACAACCGTAAATGCCGCGAAACGGTCATGCGCTTCACCGACCAGTGGAATAGCCTGACCGAGAAAATGGGCTACTGGGTCGACCTCGAAAACCCGTACATCACCTACAAGAACGAATACATCGAGTCGGTTTGGTCACTGCTGAAAAAGCTGTACGACCAGAACCTGCTTTATAAAGGCTATACCATTCAGCCCTATTCGCCCAAAGCAGGTACGGGTCTCAGCTCCCACGAGTTGAACATGCCCGGTACCTACAAAGACGTTCGGGACACGACCATCGTGGCTCAGTTCAAGGTGAAACCCAGCGGCAAATCGGGCTTTCTGTTCTTCGATTCAGCCGATGCCGACATCTATATCCTGGCCTGGACCACCACGCCCTGGACATTACCCGCCAACTCGGCCCTGACCGTTGGTGCTAACATCGACTATGTGCTGGTGAAAACGTTCAACCCCTACACGCACATTCCGGTGCATGTGGTGCTGGCCAAAAATCTGGTCGGGCGCTGGCTCAGCGAAAAAGGACAGGTCGACAGCATAAGCAGCCCCGCCTTCGACGTCTATTTGCCGAACGATAAAATAGTGCCCTGGACCATCGTTTCTGAGTTCAAGGGCGCTCATCTGGAAGGCATCGAGTATGAGCAGTTGATGCCCTATGTGCAACCCAACGCACCGGCCTTCAGAGTTATTCTGGGCGACTTCGTGACGACCGAAGACGGTACGGGTATCGTACATACCTCGCCAACCTTCGGTGCCGATGACTTCCGCGTAGCACAGGCGGCTGGCATTCCGCCCATCATGGTGAAGGACGAAACCGGCAAAGATGTCCCCATTGTGGATAAACACGGCCTCTTTGTGAAGGAGATCGGTGAGTTTGCCGGGCGGTATGTAAAAGAGGAATATTATTCCGATGAGGAGCGCGAAGACCCGGAATTCAAACCGACCGACGTGCTCATCGCCATTAAGCTGAAAGAAGAGAACAAAGCCTTCCGGGTTGAGAAGTACGAACACCCCTACCCGCACTGCTGGCGCACCGATAAACCGATCCTGTATTACCCGCTCGATAGCTGGTTTATCCGAACAACGGCGAAAAAAGAGCGGCTCGTTGAACTGAACAAAACCATCAACTGGCAACCCGAAAGCACCGGTACCGGCCGCTTCGGCAACTGGCTCGAAAACCTCGTCGACTGGAACCTCAGCCGCAGCCGTTTCTGGGGAACTCCTCTACCAATCTGGCGTAGCGAATCGGGCGAGGAGGTTTGTGTGGGGTCAATTAAGGAATTAGGCGACTTAGCGTCAAAAGCACTTGAGTCAGGCATACTTTCGGATGAACAGCGCGAAAAAAATCAGTTGTTTATCTCAAAACTAGTAGGTCATCAGCTTAACCCGGAGATCGAATTTGACCTTCACCGGCCTTACGTTGACGAAATTTATTTCGTTTCGCAAAGCGGTCAGCTCATGCAACGCGAATCGGACCTGATCGACGTTTGGTTCGATTCGGGCGCGATGCCGTACGCGCAATGGCATTACCCGTTCGAGAACGAGGACGTATTCAAAAAATCATTTCCGGCTGATTTTATCTCCGAAGGTGTCGATCAAACGCGGGGCTGGTTCTTTACGCTCCACGCCATTGCCGGTATGCTGTTCGATTCGGTCGCGTTCAAAAACGTGGTCTCAACGGGGCTGGTGCTGGATAAGAACGGCAATAAAATGTCGAAACGACTCGGTAACGCGGTCAACCCGTTCGAGACGCTCGACAAGTACGGGGCCGATGCCACGCGCTGGTACATGATCACCAACGCCGAGCCCTGGGACAACCTGAAATTCAATACCGATGGCATTGGCGAGGTGCAGCGGAAGCTGTTCGGCACCCTGTCGAACACCTATAACTTCTTCGCGCTCTACGCGAATCTGGACCAGTTTTCGTTTAGCGGACGCACCGTGCCCGTAGCCGAGCGTCCGGAACTCGACCGCTGGATTCTATCCAAACTGCAATCGTTGATTCTGGAAGTTGAGGAGCAATTCGACAGCTACAACCCAACCAAAGCCGGTCGGGCGGTACAGGATTTCGTAAACGATCAATTGTCTAACTGGTACGTTCGGTTATCACGCCGACGCTTCTGGACCGGGGTCGCGCCCGACGGGGAATTAACGGCTGACAAGCGGGCGGCTTACGAAACCCTGCACGAATGTTTGACAACGGTCTCGCAACTGATGTCGCCCATTGCGCCGTTCTACGCCGACTGGCTCTATCGCAACCTAAACGAAGGTGCTGTCTCCGTCCACCTGACCGATTTCCCGCTGGGCGACCAGACGTTGATCGACGCCGAACTGGAGCGTTCGATGGAACTGGCTCAACAAGTTTCGTCGCTGGTTCACTCGCTGCGCAAAGGCCACAAGCTGAAAGTTCGGCAACCGTTGAGCCGCGTGCTGGTTCCTGTGCTGAACACCGATACCCGCCGTCAGATCGAGCATGTAAGCCCGATCATCATGTCGGAGGTGAACGTGAAGGCAGTTGAGTTTGTGGACGATGCCAGCGGTATCCTCAAGAAGAAAGTGAAGCCGAATTTTAAGGCCCTGGGCCCCAAATTCGGTAAACAGATGAAAGACGTGGCGGCCGCCATTACGGCCATGAGCGCGGAGGATCTTAAGGGACTGGAGCAAACGGGAGAATTTATCATCCCGGCGCTCAACCAGTCGATCACCCCGGCCGATGTCGAGATCATCACCGAGGATATCCCCGGTTGGCTGGTTGCCAGCGAAAACGGGATCACGGTGGCGCTGGACGTAACCCTGAGCGACGAACTGCGTGGCGAAGGCATTGCCCGCGACTTTGTGAACCGGATTCAGAACCTGCGCAAAGACCGTGATTTCTCAGTAACCGACAAAATCCGGATCATCCTGGAAAACAACCACGATGTGCTGGCCAAAGCCGTTGAAACCAACAGCGACTACATCCGGCAGGAAGTTCAGGCCGTTTCGCTCGATCTGGTGAGCGACCTGAACGGATCGCCCGCAGTTGCCGAAATTGAGATGGACGAGTTTCAGTTACGCGTTCTTGTCGACAAAGCCTAGCTCAGTCATTACGCTACTGGCCTATTTAAAAGTCATCCCGGAAACGGGGTGACTTTTTTGCTTTCAGGCAAGCGCCAAAACGAACAGATATCGATTGCCAACCATGAGCGCAAGCTACTTTATAACGGCACGAATGTTGTACAAACGCTGTATATCACTTTTCACAAGACCGATTCGGCAGCGCCACCGTACCTGCTGCGTTCATTAAATTACTACTACCTTGGTTGATTATTTACGCACGACACTACACTCATTTATCAATAACTATCAGGCCGTTATGTGGCGGCTGCGTGAGTGTTCGCTCAATGATGAGCAATTAGGAATTGCCGTGGGCCTAAGCGGGAATGCGATCCGAAACCGTCGTTCAAAACCCGACTTATGGAAGCTGTCGGACGTTGAACGACTCGCCAACCACTTTACCTTACCGGTAACCGCCTGTGTTCAACTGAATCAGGTGCTCCTCGAGTTGCCTGCCAATCTCAAAAGCCTTCCTCCTGAGGAACGAAGACGAATTGAGCGTCAATTGCTTTTCAAGCTAAATCAGCTGGAGTCGTATAATCACAGCGATTGGCCAGTACGGTATTTACTTCGGATGCATCAGGCGCTGACAAATAACAAATAGGTAACAGCTTATCTTGCCGTTAAGTCTTCCCAATTGTAGGATGTTCTTAGTAGCGAATGTACTTTTACGGTGGATTTAGTGACCACCGTAACGATGAACATACGATTTTACCTGCTTATAAGTGTTCCTTTGTTTATTAGTCAACCTATTCTGGCACAAACACCTAAACTAGTTCGAGGCCCTTATTTACAAGTCGTTACACCCACATCAGTCATTGTTCGCTGGCGTACCGATCTGCCAACAACAGGTCGGGTTTGGTTTGGCAAATCAGCAGAATCATTGACAGAAACCGTCCGTGAGACGCAACCTGTTCTTGACCATAGCCTGACAATCACGGGTCTTCAACCTGTTACCCGTTATGCCTATGCGGTTGGCTTCGATGATACTCAACTAACAAACGGACCGGATTACTACGTAAAAACAGCCTTACCAACCGGTGATACCAGACCGGTGCGCTTGTGGGCATTAGGGGATTTTGGCAACGGTTCGGAAAACCAGCGAAACGTCTACCAGGCTTACCAGAAGGCGACCGCCAACCGCCCGGCCGACCTCTGGCTCTGGCTTGGCGATAACGCTTATTCATTCGGATTTGACGACGAATACCAGCAGTTTGTCTTTTCCGTTTACCCACAAACGTTACGCAACACACCGCTCTTTATAACGCCCGGCAATCACGATTACGCCGATAGTGAAACCAACTTCAACGTTCCTTACTACAAGCTGTTTGCTTTCCCGGAAAAAGGCGAGGCTGGTGGGGTTCCCTCCGGCTCCAAGTCCTATTATTCAGCCGATTATGGCAATGTCCACCTCGTTTCGCTCGACTCGCAGGGCAGGCCAGATGGGCAATTTCGTCTGTACGACACCACCTCGGCCCAGGTTCAATGGTTAAAACGTGACCTTGCCGCCAATAAACTTCCGTGGACAATTGTCATTTTCCACCATCCGCCTTACAGCAAAGGGGGGCACAACTCCGATACGCAGCTATCCATGAAGCTTATACGGGAGAATTTAACCCCCATTCTGGAGCGATACGGCGTAGACCTGGTCCTGAACGGCCATAGCCACGGTTACGAACGAACCTACCGGATTAAAGACCTTCGGGGTTTGGCTGATACGTTCGATAAGACAGTCAACATCGCCGAGACCACAACGGGGCGGTATGATGGCTCGCCTAACTCCTGCCCTATTCTCACAAAAGGCCAGGGAACGGTCTATATCGTAAACGGATCGGGCGGACAGGTAGGCGGACAGTCTCCGGGCTTTCCGCATCCGGCTACCGTCTTTAACAACACAACGCTTGGCGGCTCCATGCTGCTGGATATAACTGATAACCGGCTGGATGCGCAGCTGATAATGGCAGATGGGTCCGTACAGGACAAGTTTACCATCATGAAAAACGTCAACACAACAACCTCTTTAACAGCCGAATACGGCGATACACTTCAGTTGGCAGCATCCTGGCTGGGTGATTACCGATGGCCGGATGGCAAAACCAGCCGGAGCATCCGGTACGTAGCGGATCAATCGGGCACTATTCCGATCGCCGTAACCGACGGTCGCCAATGCCTGACCGACCAGTTTACCATTTCCGTACAGCAACAGCCGAAATTGACAACCAATGTGGCCGGAGTTACTGCTTTATGTGCCGGGAGTACCATTGCCCTCACTGCTATGCTTGAGCATACGACCAAAGCCGCTGGCTGGCAGTACGAGGTGCTCCTTTCGGATGCATCGGGCAGTTTCATACCCGAACAAATCATTGGCTCAGGTGCGTTAGAAACGCTGAAAGCAACCCTGCCTGCTACCCTATTGCCCGGAACAGGGTATAAGCTTCGGATAAGACCCCGTGGCATTCCTTATATTCAACTTGTTGCGAGCGATGCTTTCACTATAAAACCACTACCAACGGCCACGTTATCCGGCTCCACAACCCTGGCGCAGGGACAGCCGGTTTCCTTAACGCTCACCTTTACGGGCGATGGCCCCTGGCGGGGTAGCCTGTCGGATGGTACGCCGTTTTCGGGCAGCGCCAACCCCACGATCCTGACACTACAACCCGAAAAAACTACCCTGTATACAGTGGCAAGCGTCGAGAATAGCTGTGGCATTGGGAGCACATCGGGAGAGGCTACGGTAACGATACTTCTACCAACGGCCGAAGAAACGTTTGCGGGTGGACAGCTAAGCGTTTATCCCAATCCGGCCCATGAAGCGGTTTTTGTCCAATTGTCGACAACGCAAAAGAAAGAAGTGAGTATAGTACTGCGCGATATACAGGGCCGTGCCGTATTCCAGAAGCAGTTTGGCCCGGTTATGTCCCTATCAGAATCCATTCAGCTGCCCGCTGCTACAGGAACGTACCTGCTGACAATTCAGGCTGGAGAAAGTAAGGTTATCAGGAAAATAGTGAAGCAGTAGACCAATTTCTGTAATACCGACCGTCCCGGTCGGGTGTAACACAAACTCTTTACACCCGACCGGGACGGTCGGTATTACAGAACCTGCCCTATCCCGAACAGGATAACGAATAGCAGGGTGGTTAGTGCCAGTTGCCCAAGTCGGGCGTTTAGCTCAACGGGGCGGTTGTGCGTGGCAACGGCACGACCGTTCAGAAAAAATAACGGGAAGGCCAATACGTAAAGGTATCCCACCGCCGACGAATCTGTAAGAAACGAGTAAGCAACGGCGCAGGCCATGCCGGCAATGAGTAATCCCCAATGGTAGCGGATAGCGCGTGGCAGACCGAGTCGGGCCGGAATGGAACGTTTCCCTGTCATGGTGTCGGTTTCGATATCACGGATATTATTGATGTTCAGTACACCCGTGGCAAACAGGCCAACACTCGTGGCAGGAAGTAACAGCAACGGACTGAAAGACAGGGTATACAGAAAATACGTACCCAAAACACCCACCCAGCCGAAGAAAATCAGCACGGCAATATCTCCAAAACCAGCGTATCCGTACGGGCGTTTGCCGTTGGTATAGCCAATGGCTGCCGCAATGCTGAGCAACCCCAGTACAAAGAAAAACCAGAAAATTTTGGGTTCTACGGTATAAAAAGCCACCATCAGCAACCCAATCCCACAAACTAAGGAGAGCGCGGCCATGAGGATTATGCCCCGAAGCATGGCCTCTTTGGTAATATCACCGGTCGCTACGGCCCGGCGGGGACCCACCCGAAGTTCGGTGTCTTTACCCGAAACCGCATCGCCGTAGTCATTAGCAAAGTTGGACAGGATTTGCAGAAAGATAGTTGTCAAAGCAGCCAGCACGGCTATTTTCCAGTCAAAATGCTGATTGGCGAACGCCAGAAAACTGCCGAGAATAATACTGGCCAGAGCCAGCGGTAATGTACGCGGCCGGGCAGCCGCAATCCAGCTTTTCATAGTGAAATGCTGAATGAGCGAATGAGCGAATGAGTGAATAGTTTCAATAGACTATTCACTCATTCGCTCATTCGCTCATTCGCTAATTAATTAAATACCTACTGCTTTCTTAAACTCGTCGTCGGTTGGCTTCACTTTCGAGGCAAAGAAGTTCGTCAGTTCACCTTTTTCGTTGATCACGTATTTGCAGAAGTTCCAGGTTGGGGCTTTTTCATTCCAGCCGTTCATCGACTTGTCGGTCAGCCACTTGTACAATGGAGCCTGGTCGTCGCCCAGTACCGATACTTTCTCGAACATAGGGAACGTTACCCCGTAGTTTTTCTGGCAGAAGGTAGCGATATCTTCGCTGCTACCGGGCTCCTGGCTACCAAAGTTGTTGGCAGGGAAGCCAAGCACAACAATCTTGCTGCCATGTTCTTTATAGAATTTCTCCCAGTCGGCATACTGTGGTGTGAAACCGCACTTCGACGCTACGTTCAGGATAACAACCTTTTTGCCTTTGTAAGCTTTCAGGGCTACCGGCTTACCATCCAGTGAATTTACAGTAAAATCGTACAGACTTTTAGCTGGTGCAACCGCATTGGCAGGAGCGGCAATGGCTTCACTTTTGTTGCTGAAAATACCTTTGACGAGTGTTGAGAATGACATAAAGCTGGTGAGGGTTGCAATGACGACGACGCCGATTAAGGTAAAAACTAAATTCTTTTTCATGGTTAGTTTTTCGTTTTGGTAGAATTTGGCAATAGTGATTTAAAGGTACTGAATTAGAACTGACTAACTACATTTTCTCGGGTACTTCTATGCCCAATAAACCCATTGCCTTACGAATAGTTTCACCAACCAGTTTCGACAAAACAAGGCGGCTGTGCAGTTTTACGGAATCTGTTTCTTTCAAAATGGACAGCTTATCATAAAACTGGTTGAATGTTTTCGCCAGTTCGTAAGCATACTGCGCAATGTAAGACGGTGCGTAGTCCGCTCCGGCATCGGCAATTCGTTGTGGGTACTGGCTCAACAAAAGTACCAGTTGTTGCTCAACATCGTCCAGCGCCGTAGTCGTGACCAAACCGTCCAGCGCCATACCCGTCTCGGTAGCTTTCCGCAAAATAGACCTAATCCGGGCGTGAACGTACTGAATATAAGGGCCTGTATTGCCATGCAAATCAACCGACTCTTCCGGGTTGAACTGCATCCGTTTCTGCGGGTCGACCTTTAGCAGGTAGTATTTCAGCGCGCCTAAACCCAGCATTTGAAACAAGGCCTTTTTCTCGTCGTCACTAAAATCGTCGAGTTTGCCTTTAGCTGCTTCATCGGCCGCATTCGAAGCCGCATCCGTTGTTTCCTGAATCAGATCATCGGCATCGACAACGGTGCCCTCACGGGATTTCATCTTACCCGTTGGCAGGTCGACCATGCCATACGAGAGGTGATACAGCCCATTGGCGTAGGCCCGACCCAACTTGCGAAGAATGGCAAACAGCACGTTAAAATGATAGTCCTGCTCGTTTCCAACTACCCATATCTGTCGGTCGCTGCCGAAATCCTGAAACTTCAGATCGGTAGTGCCCAGGTCCTGGGTTATGTAAACCGACGTGCCATCCGCCCGGAGAACAAGCTTCTGATCCAGCCCTTCTTCCGTCAGGTCAATCCAGACGGAGCCATCCTCTTTACGATAAAAGACACCTTTCTGGATTCCTTCCTCCACAATCTCTTTGCCGAGCAAGTAGGTATTCGATTCGTAATAGGTCTTGTCGAAGCTAACGCCGATGCTTTTATAGGTAACATCGAAACCGGCATACACCCAGTTGTTTAACTGCTGCCAGAGGGCAACGGTTGCCGGGTCGCCCTGCTCCCAAAGGCGCAGCATCTGCTGGACTTCCTGCATGAGTGGTGCGGTCTTTTCAGCTACTTCTTTAGGCGTTCCCTGCGCTACCATCTCCTCCACCTGCGCTTTGTAGGCTTTGTCGAACAGCACGTAGTATTTCCCGATCAGGTGGTCGCCTTTCAGACCCGACGACTCTGGTGTTTCCCATTGGCCCGATGCATCGACCCCAAACATCCGGTAGGCCAGCATGGATTTGCAGATATGCACGCCCCGGTCATTAACAATACAGGTTTTAACAACGTCGTAGCCATTTGCGGCCAGAATCCGGCTCACCGAATCGCCCAGAAAGTTATTCCGTAAGTGGCCCAGGTGCAGCGGTTTGTTGGTATTTGGCGACGAGAATTCGACCATCACCGACTGCCCTTTCGACGGCAGGGTACCAAACGAAGCATTGGTAACCATACCGTTCAACACCTCAACCCAGGTAGCATCCGAAACACTAATGTTCAAAAACCCCTGTACGACGTTGAATTTACTGACAACCGAACTGTTGCTGTCCAGCCAGTTACCGATGGCCTGACCGATTTGTGCCGGTGCCTGACGGAGTGCTTTAGTTAACGAAAAAGTAACGAAGGTATACTGCCCCTCAAACTCTTTCTTTGTCGGCGAAAGTTGTACATCGCCGGAATTGCCCGGATAGAGTTCGGCAATTGCCTGTGTAATGTCGGCTTGTAATGTTGACTGAATATCCATTACCCACAAAAGTACGAAATGTAAGGAAGAGTAGCGCGGCTGGGAAGCCGCGTAGCCGCAGGCTAATATCATTTGTCTGTTAGCCTGCGGCTACGCGGCTTCCCAGCCACGCTACTTACGGTTTCAGCACCGTCGTTCCTTCGGCAACGGTCTTGATTTTCTCCCTGGTGAAGAATACCGGGAAATAGCTATTCTCGGCCCAAATCGGGAATAAATCGCCATAATGTGTACTTTCAGGGTTGCCCGACTGACCGGGAGTATTGATGCCCAGCGTTTTGTCCCAATCCTCCGTGTCAACCAAAATACGGAACGAGGCCCCGTGTGTCTGGTTCAGGTCGTTGCCCGTGGCGTTTACCGTTTCGGCATAACCACCCCGCGCTACGGGTCCAAAGTTTATTTTCTGACGCATGGCCTTATCGACCAGATTACTCATCGGATGCGTAATCGTAATGTGTTTATTTTTCCGTTGCCCGTACGACCAGTCGTCCATGTCGGCTCCCAGCCGATCGTTTAATTCATCTACGGCCCGACCCAGGCAAGCCAACAGCAAACTATCACGAGCCGGGGTTGGCACGAGTAACGCATCAAAGACGCGCTTGGTTGGCAGGCTTTTAAAATACGGCTGGGCTACTTTAGGTACTTTTTCCTGATAAACGGCTTGCTTCAGTTGCCCTTCCCAGGCTACATAAATCGAAGCAGCAACGGAATTAGGCGTCAATTTATAGTCCCACCGGCGCAGGTAGCTCAGGGCTTGCTCGATGCGGTCGTTGGGCGACGCCAGATTTTGCAGTAACGGCACCAGCGTCCGGGCCGGAATCGACAGGTAATCGGCCTGTAACGCCATAAAATCGACGAGCGTTTTCCGGGTACCATCGTTCAGGACTTCTTCAATCCGATGCGCCCGCGAAGGACTCGACCATGTCCAGCCGAGGGCATCCCGATGGGGATAATTGGTGGCGGTCAAATTGTTATTGGCCGTAGCCACGTAACCTTCGGGCGGGTTTAGTTTGTTCGGCAACTGGTCGATGGGCAGAAAGCCGCTCCACTCGAACCGGCCATCGCCGGGCACCGGCACCAGCCCCGTAAAGTTCTTCCGAATAGGTGCCAGCCCTACCGACTGCCAGCCAATGGTACCGGTTTTATCGGCCCAGATCATGTTTTCGCCCGGTACCCGACTGTATAGACAAGCCTTCCGAAACTCGGTCCAGTTGCGGGCCTGATTCATTCGCAGGCTGGCCAGATAGGGCGCAGAGCCGATTTCTAAACCACCAGACCGAACAGCATACGCTTTGTGGTGTTTCGCATCTTCGAAAACTACCGGACCATGAAGGGTATACTTGAGGGTAGCTGTAACGGGCTGGCCACCTTTTAGGGGTATAGTTTCGGTGATCGTTTTCATCGTCAGCCAGCGATACGTGGCCCCTTTCCCTTTGTAGCGGTACTGGTTTGGATTGGCGGGATTGGTTTCGTAGACGTACAGATCTTCGTTGTCCGTTTCAAAAATGGTAAGGCCCCATGCGCCGTAGTCATTATGCCCGATTGATACCCCCGGCAGCGTGGGTTCGCCAGCCCCCACCACATTCCAATCCGGTGCAACGAGATGAACCCAGTACCGTAGCGAGGGCGTCGACTGTGCCCGGTGCGGATCGTTGGCAAGCATTGGGTACCCGCTGGCCGATTTATCACCCGAAATAACCCAGTTATTGGAGCCAACATATTGCTTATCGGCGTCGAAGCCACGGTTCAGGCTTGCCTCATCTTCGTCTGCTTTTGTCGCCTGGCCATTAAATTTAAGCGGCAAACGGTAGGCTTCGTAAAGCTCCAGAATCGGCTGAAACAGTTCGTCGCCATTTACGTGAAGAGTCAGGTCCGGAGTAGGCGATTTCGTTGTTGAAGCCGGAGGCTGTGGATGAAACCATTGTAATTCGCGGAGCTTATCGGCACCGATTAATTTGACCAGTCGACCGTAGTTCAATTCCTCCCGCACATTGTACATAAGTCCCTGATGGCGGCTAATGACTACCTCGGGCGTCCATAAACCGGGTTTCGTATCAAGCACCCGAAACTCGAACGGCAGCTTTTCGGGCGTTTTCAGGATTTCGGTAACGTAGGCGTTGATCCCGGCCACAAACGCTTTTACAATCAGCGGCCCATGCGGGTGATAATGCAGCAGTTCTTTATCTATATCGGCCGGGGTTGCGTTCGGTTTGTACCGGAACAGGCGAGTACCAATGTCCCGTTTCACTTCCTGCGGGCCGAGCAGTTCCGCCACCGTTCCGGTCGCCTGCCGACGCCAGATTTCCAGTTGAAACAATCGATCCTGAGCCGCCGAATAGCCCTGGGCAAAGAACAGATCGTGTTCATTTTGGGCATAAATATGATTGACGCCCCAGCGGTCGCGGATGATTTCGACGGGTTGCTGGAGCCCGGACATGCGTATCGTCTGGCTGGATTGAGACTGGCAACATAAGGGCAACAGTATAGTCAGAAGAAGAAGTAATTGGCGCATACACATGATTAATTTATGGGTAAGATAACCAACAATTGCCATTCGCAAAGCCTAAAGGGCATTTTACAATACAAGCAAAGGAGGGGCCAGGTTGTTTGCAACCTGGCCCCTCCTTTGTACTGCTTACCAAAACCCTATCATTTCAAGCTGCTCAGGTACGTCTTGTTTCCGTTCTTGTTGATGTAATATTTGCCACCCCGCGGGCCAGTCATCACTTTCTCTCCGTTCGGGCCTTTCTGCGACGGGTCGACCGGGGCTTTATAATCCGCCGGAGTCGCTTTCTCTTCCTTTACGGTTGCTGCTTTTGCCGACTTACTCATCTTGTCGTCTTTCAGGCCCGAGTTATCGGCCTTTTTAGCGACTTTATCAGGTGCAGCTGTAGCGACTGGTGCTTCGGCCGCTGCTTTCTTAGCCGCTTTAGCCGCCCGAGCTGCTGCCATCCGGTCGTTTACAGCGGTCTGCTTTGCAGCATCGGCAGTGCTGGCGTCTGCCTTTGCTCCCTTTTTAGCTTCCTTGGCCGTCTCCTTAGCCGCTTTCTGATCGTCTTTGGCAGCCTCTTTGGCGGCTTTCTTTTCTGCTTTAGCCGCAGCTTTCGCCGACGCATCGGCTCCACTCACTTCTTTTTTGGCCTTGGTTTTTGCGGGTTTACTATCCTGCGCGAAACCATTCACCGCAACAAGCATACTTAAAGACAGACACAGCGTTATCAGTTTAGTTTTCATTGTGATTGCATTAGAGTTTATAAATGAATACATCTTTAGCGCTGGTTAGACGGAGGAAGGCGCATAAAATCACATATCTATCTGCAAAAACGACTTAAATTTTTCTTAAATTTGACATAGCAGCTAGTAAACCATTCACCAGAAAGGATAGACTTTTCTGTAGTCAGTTTTAGATGTGGGTTTACCTGTCATCGTCCGCTATTAAATCAATGATCGTTCCGACATCAAACACCCAGCAACCCACCGATTACCTCAAACGCTATTATGGTTACGACCGCTTCCGGCCCATGCAGGAAGCCATCATTCAGTCTATTCTGAGCGGTCGCGATACGGTGGTGCTGATGCCAACGGGTGGTGGAAAATCAGTCTGTTTCCAGATTCCGGCCCTGATGCTGCCGGGTCTGACGGTGGTGGTTTCGCCCCTGATTGCCCTGATGAAAGATCAGGTGGGTGCGCTGCACATGAACGGTATCCAGGCGGCCTTTTATAACAGTACCCAAACCAGCAAAGAACAACGGGGGATCGAAACCGACTGCATCAGCGGCAAACTCAAGCTCCTGTACGTTTCGCCGGAGAAGTTGCTCACCGAATCATTTTTTCAGTTTCTGAGCTTAGTCAATCTCTCGCTGTTTGCCATTGATGAAGCGCACTGCATTTCCTCATGGGGGCACGACTTCAGGCCGGAATACACCCAACTGCACGTTCTGAAAGAGCAGTTTCCAACGGTGCCAACCATTGCCCTAACGGCAACGGCCGATAAACTCACCCGGCAGGACATTGCTACCCGGCTCGGCATGAACGACCCGGCTATTTTCGTGGACTCGTTTAACCGGAAAAACCTGAGCTTGCAGGTCCTGCCCGGCCAGAACCGCATCCAGCAAATTATCCGGCTGCTTCAGCAGAAACCCGATACCTCGGGCATCATCTACTGCCTGAGTCGAAAGTCGACCGAATCGTTGGCGGCCAAATTGCAGGAGAAAGGGTTCAGCGCGGCTTTTTACCACGCTAAAATGGACCCGGAAGATCGCTCCAAAACGCAGGAAGCGTTCCTGCGCGACGATGTTCGGATTATGTGCGCCACTATTGCCTTCGGGATGGGAATCGACAAATCGAACGTGCGGTGGGTCATTCACTACAACATGCCCAAGAACATCGAGAGCTTTTACCAGGAAATTGGCCGGGCGGGGCGGGATGGCGCGGCTGCGCAAACGGTCCTGTTTTACAGCTTTGCCGATGTGGCGACCTATAAAGACATGCTGGCCGAAAACAACCCGGCCAACCTCGGCTTGCAGTTAGCCAAACTGGAACGGATGCAGCAGTACGCCGACGCACACACCTGCCGCCGACAGATCCTGCTGTCTTACTTTTCGGAAGAACTCCCCGACCCCTGCGGCAACTGCGACGTTTGCCGCGACCCACGCGTTACCTTCGATGGCACCGTTCTGGCGCAGAAAGCCCTCTCAGCCATTATCCGCACGGGCGAGCGGGTTCCTATGAACCTGCTGATCGACATTTTGCGCGGCTCCCGCAGCCAGCAAGTATTGCAGGGTGGGTACGACCAGATAAAAACCTACGGGGCGGGCCGCGATATTCGGTTCGAAGACTGGCGAAGTTACATTCATCAGCTTATTAACATTGGCGTTATCGAGATTGCTTACGAACAGCATTACGCCCTCCGGCGCGGCATCCTGGCCGATCAGGTATTGTACAAAGGCCGGAAAATTGACCTCGTCCGTCCGGATGATGCCCCCAAACCGGTGGTTGAGAAAAGCCGGGCGAAGACGGAAACCCAGCGCGACGATCTGTTCGAACGGCTTCGGGTACTTCGCAAGCAACTCGCCGACGAGCAGAATGTACCGGCTTACGTTATTTTCACGGATACCACCCTCGAAGATATGGCCCGCCAGCGCCCTACCACTCCCGATGCCCTGCGTAATGTAAGTGGGGTTGGCGAACGGAAACAGCAACTCTTCGGCAAGCGCTTTCTGGAGGAAATTGTTGGGTATGTACGCGGACGTGTGGAGGCCGGTCAGAAGCCCAAAGGATCGACCCAGCTTATCACCCTCGATCTGTATAACAACGGCCTGACGGTAGAGGAGATTGCCGCCGAGCGGCAACTTACAACGGGGTCTGTGGCAGGGCATTTGGTGCAGTTGGCAAAGTCGGGCTACGATATTGATTTAATCTCATTGATTGACCCTTTCGAACGGCGGGAAATAGAGAAGGCAATTGCGGCTGTAGGCATGGAAGAAGGACGTTTAAAGCCCGTTTTCGACTATTTGGAAGGTCGATATGATTATGGCAAATTAACTCTGGTTGCCGGGCTTTTATAGAAATAAAATCCTGTTTTCAGCAGAGCCTTTGGATAATTCTTAGACGATTATTTGGTAAGTACCCAAAAACCAGCTAAGTTCGTATATAAAAACAGCACAGACCCGTTACTTAGGTACGGGTTTTCGTGTCTCTATGTGCCACAACAACTAATGTAATTTTGATAAAAGAGGTAAGTTTTTCACTGCTCATGGCTGCCATAAAACCGGGTATCGGTATGGCGGCTCCGGCGCTCCCAAATTTAGGAGCCGACACGAGCCGGTCGCTGCTGTCATCAAGTGGCCTGAATAACCCCGAACTACTCGTCGTTGACTCGACAAAACGTGTATTTCCAATTTATTTCTGCGGAGAAGAAGTGCCGGTCGATGAGCCCCGCGTATCGCGCCGGTGGCTCCAAACCCTTCGCCTGTACGGTGCTCAACAGGATTTTCTGATCGACCTGCGAACCAGAGCATCCACCTTCTTCCCCATCATTGACCCTATTCTTCGGAAATACAAGATTCCCCGCGATTTCCGGTTTATGCCGCTGGCCGAAAGTGCCCTCGATAACAGCAGTGTGTCTTACAAAGGCGCATCGGGCTATTGGCAGTTGATGCCGGGAACCGCCCGCGAACTGGGGTTAACCGTAAACAGTACAGTTGATGAGCGCTACAATCTACAGAAAGCAACGGTTGCCGTTTGTCGGCACCTTCACCAGCTTTACCGGGAGTTAGGCTCCTGGACCCTGGTTGCGGCTGCTTATAACGGTGGGATCACCCACGTCCGTAATAAGATGGAGCAGCAGGGCCAGTCCAATTACTTCCGGCTCCGGCTTCATCGGGAAACGAGTCACTACCTGTTCCGGATTCTGGCCTTTAAGGAGTTATTAACCAACCCCCGCCAGTATGCGCTGCTGGTTAGTGGCGCAACGATTGCCGAGCTTGTTAAGCCCTTACCAAGCTGGCATAAGCCACTTGCGTTGCCGAAAAAGGTAAAAGATGCGCCAACAATTGAACTGGTCGATGAAGAGTTTATGAACACCTGGGGTCCGCGCCCCAATACGGCGCTAACGCAGGCGCCATCGGATACACAACAGCTTATTGCCCAGGCAGCAACGGCAAAAAACATTCCAAATACTGACCTTGAAAAACAGGGTAGCCATTTGCCCATTAAAAAGTTAATGATGGGCCTGATGGTGCTTCGGTTCCGTCGGCCGCGCTTCCTGGAATGGAAAAAAGGCGAAGGGATTCGTCCGTTGCATTTCTGGGACTGGTTATAATCTACACGACTTCTATTACCTGAAAGCCGCTTTTCCAAGCGGCTTTTTTTATGCCTGATCCGTAAATAACCAACTAATCAGTACGAAAAAAAATAAACAAAACTCTACAAATAAGCGTGTCGTTGGCATAATTATTGATTGTTACCAAACTTACCAAATTGGTTAAATACTCGACGTAAATAGGTTACGACAAATCGACTATACTAACAATCCGCCATCGACTAAAACTATACTTGACCGTTGATAAACTTATTAGCCCCACTTCTGCTAGCGACTGCACTGGTTGTGGCCAGTGTTTTATCGCCTTATACGCCCAAATACACTCCGGCTACTGCTGCCTCCGTTGATGTCTCTGTCTACGCTGCACCAACATTTGATCCGGTACTGCGAACCATGTTACCTCCTGTTTATTTTTGCGGGGAATCAGTACCCATACATGAAGAAGTTATCGCCCGGCGGTTAGTCTCAGCACTGGCACGTAACGCATCGCAAAATCAGGCTTTTTTACGCATACGTAAACGGGCAGCCGTTTTCTTTCCGGTTATTGAACCCATTTTATCATCCCACGACATTCCCCTGGACTTTAAATACCTGCCGCTCGTTGAAAGTGCATTGCAGGGTTTTGCCGTGTCGCCTAAAGGGGCTGTTGGGTATTGGCAATTTATGCCCGCCACCGCCCGAGAACTAGGCCTGACGATCGAAAAGGGCGTTGACGAACGGCAACATCTCATTAAATCGACTCATGCTGCCTGCCGGTATTTGCGGTACCTGTATAATCGACTGGGTTCCTGGACGCTGGCGGCAGCCGCTTACAATAACGGGATAGGGGCTCTTTTGAACAACATTCGCCGACAACAGCAGCGGGACTACTACTACCTGCGCTTAAACGCCGAAACGGGTAAATACCTGTATCGGATTCTGGCCTTCAAAGAGTTATTCACCAACTGCCGCTCCTATCAGCACCTCATTCCGGAGCAAATGCTGGCCACCCTAACCAGCCCTTTGCCGTCGTTGTCAGATGACCAGTTCGATGACGATGAAATATTGATCCCTCAGGTTGTCATGGACGAAGCAACGAAGGTAGCTGTGGCTACGCCCATTGACGATAAGCTGAATCGGGTAAAAGGGCAATTGATGGATATTCCGCTCCCCAATGCAGCGGATGTTTTTCGGGGCGGCATCAAGGCAAAGCTAACCGAACCGTCTGGCTTACAGCGAGGTGAGATATGGGTCTTTCACCTCACCCGCGACGGCATCGCGGGCGGTCAGGAAGTAGAGGAAGGAGATATTTTATACGCCATCATTGAGGATATCGATCCAAAAACCAATAAGGTTTATCTACGCTCCGATCGGCTCTATTCAGCCAGCGAGAAACAAACCTATTCGCTCGCCTTATCAGCCGTAGATGCTTCTACCGGGCGAATTGGCATTAATTTATCCGACCTTACCCAGTTAAAATCGGGCTGGATACTAACCTGGAAGGCGCTTTAACGCCAAAAACTATGCCGTTTTTCTAACAGCCGGTACGTCATCCTGTTATCTTCCACGAACTAAAGGGCGGTAGAACACCGTTATTTAGACGTTCAACAACTGGTCGTTTGTTTTGGCTCTATCCACTATACGCATTGTCGTACTGCTGTTAAGTGGCTCACTACTGAACAGCCCCACCTGGGCGCAAAAAAAGACGAGTTCGGCAAAAAGCAACAAGCCCAATCTTTCTTCCTCTACTCATAAACGCTCCCTAACCGGACCGGCTCGCCTGCATTTCTGTGGCGAAGTTGTCCCAACCGAACAGGGTACCGTTTCGGCTAAGCTAGCCTTCGCCATGGCGAGTAGTTCGGGCTACGCACGTCGCCTGAACGCACTGAAGGCCCGTTCGGCTCCTTTTTTCTCCGTCATTGAGCCCATTCTTGAGCAGTATAACATTCCCAATGATTTTAAGTACTTGCCTCTGATCGAAAGCGCCTGGCAGGCGAATGCCGTATCATCGGCCGGAGCAGTTGGGTACTGGCAGTTCATGGACGATACCGCGCAGGATATGGGGCTATCCATCACTCCCGGTCATGATGAACGTACTAACCTGCTCAAGTCGACGGAGGCCGCCTGCAAATACCTCAACTTTCTGTACCGTAAACTAGGCTCATGGACGCTCGTGGCGGCTGCTTACAACGGGGGCGTGGGCATGGTTCAACGCAAGATTACCAAAGTGGGCCACCGTGACTATTACACCATGACCATGAATCCCGAAACTGGCTACTACCTGTACCGGATTCTGGCCATGAAACAGCTATTTACCAATCCATCCTATGGTATAGACGCGGTAGGCCTGATGCTGGCGTCGGGGGTTAATGCCTACGAACAGGAGCGCGAACAGGCCCGACGGATGGGCTGGCTTCAGGACCAGGAACCGGTAGTGAGTGGCATCCCAATTGAGTCGATGCCCAGCCTGGATGCTTCGCTCGGCAGTCAGACACCAACGATCCGGCACGAAGTGGTCGTTATGGACAGCCTGTTGAATAAGTTGCTTAAAAACACCTCCGGCAGCCCGTCTGTTTTTGTGGGCGATGTGGCGACACGTCTGGTACAGGCAGGTCAGTTAAAAATTGGCCAAAGCTGGTCTTTTGCGCTTACCGAGACGGTCCAGATTGAAGAAAGTACCCTCAAAGCGGGAGATATGCTCTACGCCATCATCGATGATATTGATAGCTATGGCAACGTTTTCTTCCGGGCTACCAAAGCCATATCGGCCCAAACAAAAACAACCATTCCACTTACGCTCATCGCCCTGAACCCAACAACCGGGTTGGCCGGTATTCCGCGCCCTAAAGTGGTGAAGCCCGGCTGGGTTGTGCAGTGGAAACTGTAATTACCAGCCACTCGGCTCCAGAAGGGGGGTATTTCGACCGTACGTATCCCGGCAATCGCCGGGCGGGATTATCTGACTACTGATAAAACTGACCAAAGCCGGGTAAAAAACAACACCAGGGTACTCCTGCTGACGAAGTCGCCGACGGGTAACCGACGTTACCGAAAAATACCCCCTTGCCAAATCGGTCGCGTCACTGGCATTCACGAGGTTGCCGGTAACGGGTGCTGGTAAGGGATCAAAAATACTCCCCGTACGGGCGTTCTGCTGCTGATAAAGTTTCCAGAACTGGTAATTCGCTTGCGTGATGGCGTACTGCTGCACGTCAACCAGTTGGGGCGCGATTGTATAAATCGGTATTTGCAGGACAAATCGGTTCCGCAGCGGGTTACCGTTGATGGCTTCATCACTGAACACGTTTACAACATTAGTCGACACCATTGTCCAGCAGCGATTATTGCAAAGATTGGGGCTCCCCAGACTACAAGGTACACCTACCGACAGGCGGTTAGTGTAGCCATAAGCCGTCCAGCGGTAATAATTCTGCTCACCAGCCGGATCAGTTGTGTTAGCGCCATACGAAAATGCATAGGGAATGGCCAAATTTCCAGTCTTGACCAACCTGGCCGAGACACTGTCGATTTGTGGTACGGCGGGCATTCGTTCGGCTTTGGTCACATAGCGTCTGCCATCGGTCAGCGTCACCGTTAGGGTATAGGCGCGGCCAACCTGCCCACGAAAGGTGGCATCGGTCGTTTGGTACATGCCCGAACCGGTCGATGCAAAACGGGTGGAACGCCCCTGGTCGTCGGCAAGTGTAAGTTGGGCACCAGCCACGTATTGATCATTCACATTCTGCCCACCCTCGCCACCATACTTACCCGTATAGGTTAGCCGAACGGTATACGGGGGAGCTTCATTCGTAATCTGACCTTCGACCACCAAACGCGGGACCTCCGTCCGAATGGGTAGCTGAACCTGATCGATACAAGCTACCAACGCCGTCAGAATAAGTATATAAATGATAAACTGACGCATGGCTAGAAGAAGAAATTGTAAGCTATGGAAGGAATCATGGTACCAAATACCGACAGCCGGTACGACTCGGTGCGCTGGTTGAACCGGGTAAAATAAATGGAGTACGGATTCTTGTGTGCGTACAGGTTGTAAATACCCAGCGTCCAGATGCCGTACCGTTTCTGCGCCTTATTGAAGCGGGTATCTTTAGAGAAGGCAACATCCAGCCGATGGTAATCGGGAATGCGGTCGGCATTCCGGCGCGAATAGTCCTGAACCGGCTCGCCATTGTAGGTGTACTGCCCGTCGGGGTAAGTGGCGGGAACGCCGGTATAATAAACGAAATTGCCCGAAAACGACCAGTTGTGCGGCATCGACCAGCGGGCCTGTACATTGACCGTATGAGGGCGGTCGATATAAGCCGGATAATAGGCACCGCCATTGATCCGGAGGGCGTCGAAGGACGTTTGCACCGCAATCAGCGAACGGGCGTAGGTATAATTAAGCTGGCCGGTCAGTCGTCCCATGATCTTACTCAAACCAAACTCAACTCCGTAGGCTTTACCGGCTGCCTGAACCAGGGCCGTTTCGAGTTTCGGATTCAGGATAAGATCAGCTCCGTAGCGGTATTCGATCTGGTTCTGAAGGCGTTTGTAATATCCTTCTACACTCAACTCAAGTCCGTTATCCAGCAAATTCTGAAACACCCCCAGCGATACCTGATCGGCGATCTGGGGCGGCTGGTAGCGGTCGCTCAGCTTCCAGAAATCGAGGGGTGTAATGGCGGTTGTATTGGAGATAAGGTTCAAATACTGACGCGTTCGCCCGGCACTGGCTTTAAGCGCCGTATTCCTGGCCAGTTGTACACGCAGAGCCAGCCGGGGTTCAAAACCGCCATATGTCTGCGCCACCTGACCCGAACGGTACAGCGCCGAATCGGTTACGGTTTCGGGCGAAGACGGCACATTCTCCGCGTAGCCATAAACGGTTTGTGGTCCCAGCAATGCAAAGGCCGAATAACGAAGCCCAGCCATTAGGGTAACAGTGGGCATTAACTCCCACTCGGTATTAACATAGGCGCCGAGTTCCCGCCCCCGTTCGGGATTAATTTGTTTCGGATTAATGCTCGATAGATCGCCCGCTGGCTGAATGGCACCGGTTTGAATACCGTACAAAATACCGTTCACCCCAACCTGTACTTTATGGGCCTTGTTGATCGTATAAAATACGTCGGCTTTCCCCTCCCGCTGCTCGATATGCGACGTAAAACGAAACTCCAGATTCGGTGTGACACCATCGACATTCAACCGGTAACCACTATACAGAGCCGCCAGATTAAGCTGAACGTTGGGGCGAATGAGGTAACTCCAGCGACCCGTTAGCACGTTTGACTGCCAGCCGTAAAGCGTATCGCCCGGAAACCGGAAGTGGTCCTGGCTGCGATAGGCCGACAACGAAATGGTATTCCGTTCGTTGGGTGTATACGTTAGTTTAAGATTGCCATCGTAAAAGAAAGCCCGGCTGTTTTTGACGCTTGCCGTTGGAAACGCTTGCAATAGGTAGTTTGGGAAAGCGACACGCCCACCAGCGAGCAGGGTTAGTTTTTTTGTAATTGGTCCATCGACCACCGCCCGAATACTCACCGGACTCACCCCACCCGATACCCGCCAGCCGTCTTTATTCCCGTTACGGGTACTCATTAACAGTAAAGACGACACACGCCCGCCGTATTGAGCCGAAAAAGCACCTTTGTTGAGACTCACGTCCTGCACCATGTCGGGGTTGATGTTCGTATAGAAACCGAGCAGGTGCGAGGTATTGAACAAGGGAGCCCCATCGACCAGTACCAGATTCTGGTCGGCCCGCCCGCCCCGGACGTTGAAGCCGCCCGCTCCTTCGCCCGCCGTGGTGACACCCGCCTGTAGGGCGAGAGCTTTCAGGATGTCGGGTTCACCCAGGACAACCGGCATCCGTTTCAGCTCGGGCATGCTCAGCTGAATCTGCCCCATCTGTACATCTTTAATGTTTTTATCCTTGCGAATGGCACGTACATCAACCTCATCCAGATCCGTAGAGCGGGGCTGGAGATAATATTCGACGCGTTTGTTGAAATCCAGAACGACCGTTTCACGCCCGCGAAAATAGCCCACTGCCGATACATAAGCCGTGAGAACCCCCGGCGGATGGGTTATTGAAATGACACCGGCACTATCAGCTCGGCCGCCCAGTTTTGTCTCAGCAATCAACAAGCTGGCACCAGGAAGCGGCTTTTTAGTGATGCCATCCCGCACCACAACACTCAGGCGAAGCCGCTGCTGGGCCATAACGGACGAGCAGAACCCCGAAAGACAAAAAAAATAGAACAGGAGTAGCCGTAACCTCATGAGGCTGAGTCGTGGAATAGTTCAGGAAAAAGAGGTGTAATCTACAAAAACCTGTCCATACGAGCATTCGCCGGCATAGGTATTTAGGGCTGGCGCGGGTTTGGGGTTGCTGGCGCGGGCATTGGCCCGTGCCTTTTATTAAGTCAGTATTCACTGACGCAAGCGAACCGGGACGCCGGACCGGCTTGCAAAATAACCGGCACGGGTAAATACCCGCGCCAGCAACCCCAAACCCGCGCCCCTCCCCTACTTCACTTTCGCCAACGCTTTTCGATACGTATCGATAGCGCGTTGCCGGGCCATGACGTGGTCGACCATGGGCCTTGGGTATGATGACTGATCGACTTCGGGCACCCACTCACGAATATAAACGCCTTTCGGGTCAAACCGCTGGGCCTGGGCCGTTGGGTTGAAGACCCGGAAATAAGGGGCCGCATCCGTGCCCGAACCAGCCGCCCACTGCCAGCCACCGTTATTGGCAGACAGGTCATAATCGCGGAGTTTTTTACCGAAATAAGCCTCGCCCCACCGCCAGTCGATGAGCAGGTGCTTACACAGAAAACTAGCCGTGATCATTCGAACACGGTTGTGCATCCAGCCGATGGTATTTAGCTGCCGCATCCCGGCATCCACAATCGGGTAACCCGTTTCGCCCCGGCACCATTTATCAAACTCATCTTCGTTATTACGCCACTCGATCTGGTCGTACTCCCGCCGAAAGGAGTATTGTTCAACGTGCGGAAAATGGTCGAGTACCTGAAAGTAAAAGTCCCGCCAGCAGAGTTCGCTCAGAAACGTTTGATCATCGGCTTCCTTTGCCTGCCGGGCCAGTTCGCGAATACTGACCGTACCAAAGCGCAGATGAATACTTAGTTGGCTGGTACTATGGGGAAAAGCCGGGAAGTCACGGGTTTTGTTATACGAATCAAGCAGTTCATCAGCTACCGTCCGACCAGGAAAAGGCTCCCCCACGGGCTGAAAGTCCATGTCGTTCAGCGTTGGGACGGGTAACGGATCTGTTTGCCAGAACTGCTTCACGTATTTTTCGGTAGGATATGCCTTCAGGTAAAAATCCGTCAGGGTATTCTTCCATTTGCGGCTATAGGGCGTAAAAACGGTGTAGGATGTGTTTTTCCCGGTAAGTACCTCGTCGCGCTCAAAGATGGTCTGGTCTTTGCTGGTATGAAAACCGATGCCGTTTTCGGAAAGCAGTTCGCCTACGGCCTTGTCGCGCTCCTTAGCATACACTTCGTAGTCGTGATTGGCAAACACATCGCCAATCGAATATTGCCCGATCAACTCTTTCCAGACATCCACCGGCTTCCCGTAGCGCACAATGATCGTCGATCCCAGTTTTGCCAGTTCATCATGCAGGCGGTTCACTTCCTGAACCAGGAACTCAACCCGCCGGTCGAGACGGTCTTCCAGGGCGTCGAGAATAACGCGGTCGAAAATAAAAACCGGAACAACGGGACGGCCACTTTTAAGGGCGTGGTATAAAGCGGCATTATCGTGCAGACGCAAATCGCGCCGGAGCCAGACCAGCGAGAGCGGTTCAGACATGGGGTTTGGTGGGTTTGTTTACTGGCTAACCCCTCGTGAACCAAAAAAGTTAAGTCACAAAAAAGTCGGTCGTTGTCAGGGATAGTAACTCCAGACAACGACCGACTACTTATTAAGAGATGTGCTTACTCTGGCTGAAAACGAAGCCGAACCGTATATAGCTCGTCCGAGTCGTTACCATATCCATTTATCTTTTTGCCGGTTAGCTGGCGAATCAGGGTATTATTAAGTTGTTCATTTTTACTGAATACCTCCAGTTGGCAAAGCTCATTGGCAGCATTTACCTTGAACTGAATAACAACGACACCCGGCTGTTGTGTTGGCTTGAGAGCATCGGGATACGAGACATATTTCGACAACTGATTCTCCAGGGTTGCCTTGGCGTCCTTGGGTTTACTTGTTTTTATCGGCGCAGCGTAGGCTTGCGTTGCCAGGAAGCCTACCAGCATGAGAAGAGCTAAATTCTTTTTCATGACTTCAATGTGATTAAATGATTGAACAAATACCCTCGTCTTGAAGCAGCCCGGAGCTGTTGGCGACTAATGTTATGTCAATATTACGTTAATATTATGTAAATATTACCAAAACAGGGACTACCCTCTCTCTATTTTTTAGCCAGACCTTTACCCAATTTAGCGTAAAACAAACATTATTCTTATTTAATTAATTATCTACCTGTTTTTAATTATAAATAAGAAAAAGTGGCCCTGATAACAGAATATAATTTTTTATCCCAATATTAATCTAATGTTAACAAATTGTTAAGATTTACTTTTTGTCGTAATAAAGGCAATCATCAGCAGACCGGCGCTTCTGAAAATACGCCCTATCATGAGATCAACCATCTTATAACTGAGAACTTGCAGGTGGGGAAAGCACTTAAAAACAGAAAAGCCCGGAATCAATTCCGGGCTTTTCTATAAATGTGCCAATACGACTCAGGCCGTTTCCAGCTCACGGTTGCGCTGTGCACGCAATCGTTCGGACGGGCTAATGCGCATCAGAATACGGTTTTTAATACGCATCCAGCGTTCGTATAACTTCGATTCTTTCAGGAAATTCCAGTTCTCGTCTTTCTGCTCCTTCTTATGTTCCTCCGGATCATACTGCATACCGGTACAGAGGCAATGCTTTCGGTTGGTACGCGTCAGGATATCGAAATTCGTGCAGGTCTGGCACCCTTTCCAGAAGGCATCATCGCCGGGTAGTTCGCTGAGTGTTACAGGCTGGTAGCCAAGATCGGAGTTGATCTTCATCACCGCCAGACTCGTTGTGATACCAATGATCTTAGCCGTTGGGAACATCGCCCGCGACAGTTCAAAAGCCTTGGCTTTGATGCGCGTGGCAATACCGCTTTTACGATAATCGGGGTGCACGATCAGGCCGGAGTTAGCCACAAATTTGCCGTGCTCCCAGGTTTCGATGTAGCAGAAGCCAACCCACTCGCCGGAGAGCGTCATGGCGACAATGGCTTTGCCTTCCAGCATTTTTTCCATCACATAAATGGGCGAGCGCTTGGCAATACCGGTGCCCCGGGCTTTTGCACTCTCTTCCATTTCATGGCAGATGGTTTCGGCTAACCGCAAATGGTTTTCATTCGCGACTTGAACGATATATAAATCGTTAACTATTTCGGGTGTGATCATTGTCGTTTATTGGGCGGTTGTAAAGCCGCAAAACGGAGACAGCGTAATCCGTGCTGATTTTAGATGAATAAAACGAGAAAAACGGCGGAAATAGTTTACCACATAGGCAAACAAAATGATATAGTCCTTTCGGACCTAAACCGAAATGGCGTAGTATGGAAGAAAGTCGGTAGATAAACGAGCTTTGCCATTGGTTGTTGCGCTCAAAACGCGGACAATGTTAGAGAGATTATCCGGGTCTTGCAATAAAATAACGGTTTTTTTGCAGGATAGTTCGAGAATTCCCGAAACATATTTATTAATCGTTCAGTCGTACATGTTTAGGTATTGATAGTTTAATCTGTCAACAAATAGATTAACCAGACTTGTGCTAACGGCTTCCCCTACTTCTTCTTATCCACTCACGCTGAGCCGGAGCCGGTGGCTACGCTATGCCGTATTCTTTTACCTGTATGTTATGCAGGGAATCCCGGCTGGTTTTTCCCTGACAGCCCTGGCCAACTACCTCACTGCTGAAGGTCTGAAGCCGTCGGTTATTGGTTCATTTGCCGCCATTGTCGGATTGCCCTGGGCTTTCCAGTTCGTATGGGGGCCACTCATCGACCGCTATCAGGGGTCTTCCATGGGCCGCCGAAAACCGTGGGTCGTGGGGGCGCAGTTTCTGGCATTTCTGGCGTCGCTGAGTCTTTTATTTGTCCATAACCCCGTTACTCAGATCACCACACTGGCCTGGCTTTTCTTCACGCACAGTATATTTGCCGCTGTTCAGGATGCCAGTGTAGATGCCATGGCGATTACGGTCATTGCCGAAGATGAACGCGGGCGAGTCAACGCCTTTATGCGGGCAGGCTTCCTGATCGGAACTGGCGTTGGCGCTGCCGTATTTTCTCAATTACTGCGCAATTACGGGTTCTTTAACGCAGCCCTCAGTCAATCTCTTTGCCTGCTGACGTTAACGGCCATCACCTTCTTTATTCGCGAACAACCCGGCGACCGGCTGTTACCCTCCTTCAAGCGCTCATCCGCAACCGCCCGAACGAACGCCAACCAACGAACGAAACAGCCGGACCATAGTTTTCAATGGCTCTTTACGGAGTTATTTAAAGGGTTGTTTTCGAAACGCAGCCTGCTTTTATTCGGCGCTATCGTTGCCGCTTATGTCAGTGTAAGCCTGTTTTCGAGGGCGTATAGCTATCAGCTGATTCGTGTGCTCGGCTGGGCCGATACGTCCGTATCTGTACTGACCGGCACCTATGGTATGCTCGTTGCTACGGGGGCCGCGTTGATGGGTGGCTATATTGCCGACCGAATCAGTCCGCGTCGGTTACTGGTGATTGTACTGACCGTAGTAGCTGTTTATCTGATTAGCTTCAATGGTTTGGCAGCCTACTGGGTTCAGCGGCAGGTGGCCCAAACGGGTCTTGTCGCGTTGTACTTTATGGACCCCATCATCAGCGTTGCGGCCATGCCTGTCCTGATGGCCATCTGCCGAAAAGGAGTAGAGGGATCACAGTTTACTACGTATATGGCCTTTGTCAATCTGTCCGACATTCTTGGTACCTACTTATCGGGCCATGCCCTGGATTATGTCTCTGCGCCAACCATCGGCCTTTTGGCGGGCGGGCTGGCCACCGTGGCAGCCGTGACTATTTTCTTTACCATACGGTATTATAGACAACAGTCTAACAGCGACATACAACCTTTAGCCAGGTAACGCCTTCGCATCGAACGCAATACAAATTCGGTATTTGATTAGTAGCTTGCAGATCGACCGACCGTTCTTATCATGCTACACTTTCGTAAATCATTATACCGACTTTTGGAAACAACGACCGGTAAACGCCGGGGTATAGAGCTGGCCTTCAACCTGCTGTTAATTACGATTATTACGCTCAATACCATTGCCATTGTTCTAAACACCGTTCCGGAGTACAACAGACAATACGCACGTTTATTTACTGATTTCGAGTTGTTTTCAGTAAGCTTTTTCACCATCGAATACGTGCTGCGCATCTGGGTATGCGTTGAAAATGAAAAGTACAGACACTGGTTCTGGGGGCGAATCCGGTATATTTTCTCCACCAGTGCCCTGATCGACTTCCTGGCCATTTTCCCCTTCTACTTTACGCTCTTTGCTACTGACCTGGCCATTGTTCGTATTTTCCGCCTGTTCCGTATTTTCCGACTCTTTCGTATCTCCCGCTATTCTCACGCCTTCCGCATGATTCAGAGTGTAGTAACGGATAAGAAAGAAGAGCTGATTCTTAGTACCATGCTTGTCATTTTCATATTAATAATTGTATCGAGCGTGATGTACTATGTCGAGCATCCGGCTCAACCCGACAAGTTTTCGAGCATTCCGGCCACCATGTGGTGGGGTGTTTCGGCCATGGCAACCGTCGGCTACGGCGATATTCATCCCATAACTCCACTGGGGAAACTGCTCGGTGGCATCACCGCTATTTTGGGTATCGGGCTGTTTGCCTTGCCGACCGGTATTCTGGTATCCGGATTTAATGAGCACATCCGGGAACATAAGCCCCCCCAGCGAAAAGTATGCCCCCATTGTGGGAAAGAGATTTGATTTTGGTGAAGTACCTCCACTCACTCCACCAAAATCCCATTTGCCTTTCACCCCCACCGTTGCTAACTTTGAGTATGGAAAATTTCGTGGTCTCGGCCCGCAAGTATCGCCCGGCTACCTTCGACACGGTCGTTGGGCAGGAACACATTACTACCACATTAAAGAACGCGATCAAGACCAATCACTTAGCGTCGGCGTTTTTATTTTGTGGCCCGCGGGGTGTCGGCAAAACCACCTGTGCCCGGATTCTGGCCAAGACGATCAACTGCCAGAACCTGACTGCCGAAGGTGAAGCCTGCGATGCCTGCGAATCGTGCGTGAGTTTCAATCAAAATGCATCGTTCAACATCCACGAACTGGATGCTGCTTCCAATAACTCGGTTGAGGATATCCGTAACCTGATCGATCAGGTTCGCTATCCGCCCCAGTCGGGAAAGTACAAGATTTATATCATTGACGAGGTCCACATGCTCTCGTCGGCGGCTTTTAACGCCTTTCTGAAAACGCTGGAAGAGCCACCGTCCTACGCCATTTTTATTCTGGCCACAACGGAAAAACATAAAATCCTGCCAACGATTCTGTCGCGCTGTCAGATTTTTGATTTCAACCGGATTCAGCCGCAGCACATTGCCAGCCACCTGGCGGATATTGCCCGGAAAGAAGGCATTACCGCCGAAACGGAAGCCCTCGACCTGATCGCCCAGAAAGCCGATGGTGGTCTGCGCGATGCCCTGTCGATGTTCGACCTGAACGTGACCTTCGCAGCCGATCGAATTATCCGATACAAGGAAGTGCTGGACAACCTGCACATTCTCGACTACGATTATTACTTCAAACTGACCGATCTGTTGCTGGCGGGAAAGCTTCCGCAAAGCCTGCTCACGGTCGATGAAATTCTACGAAAGGGATTTGACGGGCACCAGTTTATTGTGGGTCTCTGCCGCCATTTTCGGGATTTGCTGGTTTGCAAAGATGCCGCTACGGTGCAGCTGTTGCAGGTAACGGAAAACGTTCGCAAGCAATACCTCGACCAGGCTATGCGGGCTCCGATGTCGTTCCTGCTGTCGGCGCTCAGCTTAGGCGGTCAGTGCGATATGAATTACAAACAGGCCAAAGACCAGCGGCTACACACCGAGCTCTGGCTGATGAAGCTGGCCAACCTGCGTAACCTGCTCAACTGGGACGCCATGCCCGAGTTGAGCCTACCGCAAAACGGTACGCACTCGACCGAACGCTTTACTACCCCGGAACCGGGGGACGAAAAAAAAAACGGCGAACACCAGCTCAGCCAGTCCCGGCAAGCGCCAACTAGCGGTCAACTAGTCGAAAGTCACCCCATAACGAGTGAACCCGTAAATGGCTATCAGCCCACAAACGGGAGCAACACGAATGTACAGCCTCAGTCAAACGGTTATGCCGTTGCGGCTACTAGCAATGGCCATTTGGCTGCAACGCCTGCGGTAGCCTCACCAGGCGCGGTGGCAACTCCGGTTACAACGCCCGACCGACCCGTTGGCGTTATCGATTCGCCTGCGGCTCTGTCAACAACATCACTAAAGCCGGAGATTCGGGCAAAACCACAGATCGCTCCGCCCCAGCGCCCCGCTACCAGCCGTTTGCGATCGACGGTTCCGCTGACAACGGGGCCGATTCAGCCGTTAGCCGATACGGTAGCAGAAGTCATTTCGACGGCTCCAACCCGGCCGGATAAACAGTTTACGTTTGAAGACTTACAGGAGGTATGGCGTGCCTTCTCGAAAATAAGGCAACAGCAGAACGATTCGGCCTCGGAGCAGCTCATTCTCAATAGGGATATTCTTCTTGAGGGAACAACCATCCACATAACCCTCGACAACACCCTGCAAGTGGGCTACCTGACCGAAGTAAAGCCGGAGCTGCTGGGCTATCTGCGCAGTGAACTCCAGAACAGTCAGATTCAACTGGAACACCAGGTTACGGTGCAGGAGGTCAAGAAGATGATCTACAGCTCGCAGGATAAATACAATTACCTCGCCGAGAAAAACCCGGCCCTGCACGAGCTAAGGAGGGTGCTTAACCTGGAGGTTGATTATTAGACCAGGAGGCTGAATGTTTTATCAGATTAAAAGGATAAAGGCGACCTGAGACTATTTAAACTACACGGAGTTCAATGCACCATTTTCTACGATTACTGCTGTGCATTTGATTACTATTTTCGTTAATTCAGACCGCTTGCGCTCAGACCAACTGGGTTACTGGCTACGTGGTAATTCATTCGGGTGATACCTTATCGAAGGTGACGCCACGGATGGTGTTTTTAATGAGGCACCGGTTTGCTCTGCATGGTGATGTTTTTCGGGCGGATTTGCCGGAATAGTGTTTCCGGGTTGGCAATCCGAACAAAGCCGCCGGTTCGTCAAACCGAATGCTCTCAAACACGTCGTTGCTGTGTTTTGTATGGCGTTGCCATTTGGACGCGGCTTTGCAGACTCACGAGCACAAACCACATAAAGCAAAATTTCGGGTGCTCCTGGCAGGCTTGTGCGATCAGATACAGTTATTCGGTTTACGTGCAGATGCCCCCGCTGTGTGGCAGAGGCCGGGATAGTCGTCTCGTTTTTTAGGTGCCTGGGCGTTTGTATTTCCACAGCTTAAAATCATCCCAGTAAATCTGCAGCGTTTTCCCCTGCGCTTTTACGTGATTGATCAGTTCCTTCGAGGTGTATAATTTCATCGGATTGTAACCGGTCAATCCACTGGGAGCCGGGTCGGCGGTGTTGTGCGTGAAGTTGGTGATGTCGTAGACCACCTGCCGGGGCTGGCCCTCCGGTGTAATGGCCAGATAGAACCGGCCGTTGGTCTGATTTCCTTCTTTAAAATAGTACTCCATCGTAAACCATTTTCCAATGGGCACCGCCACATTGGATGTAGTGGGCTCGGCGTGCCATACTTCTTTTTGCCCGGCATTTTCGGCGTTCAGTATAAAATTCAGTTCGCTTTCTCCGGCACTTGGCTTACCAATACCAAGCGTAATCCGGAATCCATACGGCTCGCCTTTTACCCACCACTCGTTGTTCCAGAATTCGGAAAGGGTACACCAGCTAATGGGATGCGGATACGTTTTCAGCGCATTGAAATCGGCCGTCAAAAACACCCGAACCGATTGATAAAACTCGGTGTAGCCATTCTTAATGCCGTATATATTGGCCTGTATGCGCGCCTTTTTCTGGCCTTCAGACGCCAGCCACGAGTCATCGAGCCAAAACTGGAGCACCTTATTTGCGGGATTGCCCGGCTCGGCTATCACGCGGGCAAATCGTTTGGTCGAATCGCCACCGGTGTATTGCAGTTGCATCCGACCGTTTTTTACGATGCGTTGCCAGTCCGTTTGCCAGTTTGCCGGGGGTGAAACACCGGTGTCGATACCGTCGATGTATTCCAGCAACGCGCCGTGGTCATTGCTGCCAACATCTTTCACCACGCGGCTATTGCCGTCAAACCCGGTTTGAAAGATCAATTCACCGGTAGTCGTAGCTAACTGAGCACAGCAAAATGGCGAAGCCATCAGGATTGAAAAAAGCAGAAGGTAGAAATGAACAGTCATGTTGGTTACAATTGAAAATCAGTTTTCTGCACGGGCATGGCGTCGCTGTATGGCTGATGCCTGCTACGCTAGAATTGGTTTTACAACCTTGCCCGCTACATCGGTCAGGCGGTACCGGCGACCCTGGAATTTGAACGTAAGTTTCTCATGGTCAAGGCCCAGCAAATGCAGAATGGTCGCCTGCAAATCGTGGACATGAACGGGATCTTTGGTGATGTTATAGCTGAACTCGTCAGTCTGGCCCAGGGTGAATCCTTTTTTAATGCCGCCCCCGGCCAGCCAGACCGTGAAGCAGCGGGGATGGTGATCGCGGCCGTAATTGTCTTTCGTCAGCTTGCCCTGCGAGTAGTTCGTCCGCCCGAATTCGCCCCCCCAGATCACCAGCGTATCGTCCAGCAAACCGCGCTGTTTCAAATCATGAATCAGGGCCGCCGATGCCTGATCCACCGACGAGGCCATGGTCTTGATGTCTTTAGGCAGGTTAAAATGCTGATCCCAGCCCTGGTGGTAGAGCTGAATGAACCGCACGTCTTTCTCGGCTAATTTTCGGGCCAGCAGGCAGTTGGCCGCAAACGTGCCGGGAATGCGGCTTTCGGGGCCGTACAGATCGAATATGTAATCGGGTTCGCTGGCAATGTCTAAGGTTTCGGGTACCGACGCCTGCATCCGATAAGCCATTTCGTACTGCTGCACCCGGTTGTTGATTTCGGGGTCGAGCACGTGCTTGTACTGATCCTGACTCATTTTGGCCAGGGTATTCAGCATATTCCGGCGCGAGGTTTTGTCAATTCCAGCCGGATTATTGAGGTAGAAAATCGGATCTGGCCCCGACCGGAAAATGACGCCTTGATGCGTGGAAGGCAAAAATCCATTGCTCCACAGCTTGGCGTACAGCGGCTGATCGCCGGAGCGGCCTTTGGAGAGCAGCACCACAAAGGCAGGCATGTTTTTGTTCTCCGATCCCAGGCCGTAGCTCATCCACGACCCCATCGAGGGCCGTCCGCCAATCTGGTTGCCCGTCTGGATAAACGTCACTGCCGGATCGTGGTTGATGTGCTCCGTGTACATCGACTTGATGAACGTCACGTCATCCACTATTTTGGTGTGGTGCGGCAATAGTTCACTCACCCACGCCCGGCTCCGGCCATGCTGCGCGAATTTGAAGAGCGAGGCCGCCAGCGGAAATGAACTTTGCCCCGCCGACATGCCCGTGAGCCGTTGTCCGTTCCGGACTGATTCGGGTAGGTTTTGGCCCCACATGGCTTCCAGTCTGGGCTTATAATCGAACGTTTCGAGTTGAGAGGGCGCGCCACTCTGAAACAGGTAGATGACCCGCTTTATTTTGGGCGAAAAATGAGGACCGTCCGTGCCTTGGGGTTGGTTGGCCGAAGCCATTGCCTGCCGGGGCAGTAACGATGCCAGCGCGGCAGCACCAACCCCCAGGCCAGCCTGACCCAGAAAATTCCGGCGGCTGAACAGGTCATGAATCTGATTTTCTACGTCTGTTTCCATTGTTGGTCAGCGTTTTACTAAAGCTTCGTCGTAATTTAGAATAGTCGTTGCCACCACCGTATAAGCCGCCAGCTCAGCCGGGTTCAGCGACGGATCGGCGGGATATTCGCCGGTTTTCAACAGGGCGTCAGCTCGTTTTTTGTCTTTCGCAAAACCGGCTAACTCTGTCTGGTAAAGCGCCTGAAGCAGGGTCCGTTCGGTGGGCCGGGGTTGCCGCGAGAGGGCCGCCAGAAAAAAGGAATCGATTCGCTGGTTCAGCGTCCGGGTACGTTTCAGAGTTCGCTGAGCCAGCACGCGGGCGGCTTCCACAAACTGCGGATCGTTCAGCGTAACCAGCGCCTGCAAGGGGGTGGCCGTTTTCTGCCGACGCACCGTACACAACGCCCGGTCGGGGGTGTCGAAGTTGAGCATCATGGGCGGGGGCGACGTTCGTTTCCAGATCGTGTACATGCTTCGCCGGTACAGACTGTCGCCGTGGTTTTGCCGATAGCTGACGGTGTTTCGGGTAGCGAGTGCCTCCCAGATGCCCGCCGGTTGGTAGGGATACACGCTGGGGCCGCCAATGTCACGCACCAGCAACCCACTGGCGGCCAGTGCATTGTCGCGTACCTGTTCGGCGGCATAGCGGTAACTCGATCCACGGGCCAGCCATTTATTGTCGGGGTCGGCTTCGATCTGCTCTTTGGTGGCGATGGACGACTGCCGGTAGGTAGCCGAGGTTACCATCCGACGGATGAAGGCTTTAACATCCCACGGCGAACGGCCATCGTCGCGCAACTGAACGGCCAGCCAGTCCAGTAATTCGGGATGCGAGGGCAGTTCACCCTGACTGCCAAAATCTTCCTGTGTTTTTACCAGCCCGTTACCAAAGTACTGTTGCCAGAACCGGTTCGCCATCACCCGCGCAAATAACGGATTCGATTCGTCGAGGAGCCAACGGGCCAGTCCCAGCCGGTTACGGGGATAGCCGGGTGGTAGTTTGCCCAGCTTGATGGGTGTCTCGGCGGTAACGGGTTCGCCGGGCGCATCGAACACCCCGCGTTTGAGTATAAATGTTTTTCGGCTCTGGCTGACGGGAAGTTCCTGCATGGTCATCACCTCCGGCACGTCGGTCAGCAGCGTTACCTCTTTGCCACGCCAGTCGGCCAGTTGCCGGTTGTAGCGAGCCACCGTCGAATCGCTCGTCAGCAGGTAGTGTTCCAGCAGCAACTGTTGCTGCACGGGCGACCGACGCTGCGCCGGAACAGCCAGCAACCCCGCTACTGCGTCCGACGTTCCGGTTCCGCCGGAGAACCGCAGGGACTGCACTTCCAGCGCCGATAGCTGGCGATTATAAATCCGCAGTTCATCCACAATGACTTGTCGCAGGGTTTTCTCCCGCTGCTCATTGCCAATTTCGAAAGCCGGTAACTGCCCCGATTTATTGGTACTAAAAGGTCCGTGCAGCAGGCCTTTGGTCAGGTTGTCGGTGATGAGTTCGCAGGGGGCCAGGCTGCCGTTGATAAACAGCCGGACGCCATTGGCTTTGCCGTTGCCGTTGTAGGTCAGCGTGAGGTGTTGCCACGACCGAAGCGGTAGTTTCTGACGGGTTCGCAGTTCGATGCAGTTAGCGGGCCATACGTAGCTGAGCAACACCCGCAGCGTTCCGTCGGCATTCAGCCGCAGGCCGTAGCCCCGGTAGCCTTCATTTTCGTAATTCGACCGGTGGAAAATGGACCCTTCCACCCCGGCCTGCATCACGTTGGCCCAGATACTGACCGAAAATGGCTGGTTGCGCTCGAAGTTCAGGCCCTTGCCGAATCGTTTGGCCGGTTCCTGTAGCTTGCCATCCACCCGATCAACACCCGCCAGTGCCACGCCAATGCCGCAATCGCCCTGAAGCAGCAGCCCCTGCCCGGTTTGGCCCGGTACCGGCTTTGGCTTCCGTTCCTTATCCCCGCTAACGTAAGCTTCGTAGGCGGGGCCGGTCGCATTGGCATAGCCTTCGTTGACTTCCTGCTCGAAGGGCAGATGAACCAGCAACCCCTTTGTCAGGGTGGAGGCTGGTTTTGGGTTAGCAGCCCAGCGGGCAAAGGCAGGCCGGTAGCTGTTGGGGTTAAGCTTCGGCTCAAGGGTTTTAAGGTGAGTATGGATATAACGGACTGTTTTTTCTACCTCGGCGGAGGGCAGCATGACGGTGGGGCAGGCTTCACCGTTGTGTGTGATTTGCCCGGTTTCTTTGTTCTGGTTGAAAAAGGCGAAGAGTGAATAATAATCCTTCGCCAGAATGGGGTCGTATTTGTGGTCGTGGCAGCGGGCGCATTCAAACGTCAGGCCGAGCATAGCCTTGCCGAAGGTATTCGTGCGGTCGGCAACGTATTCAATGCGGTACTCTTCGGGCACAATACCATTTTCGCCACTTTGGGCGTGTTGCCGGTTAAACGACGTAGCCACCAGCTGGTCGCGATGAACGGCGGGCGAAACGGGGCCGGACAGCAGATCACCCGCCAGTTGCTCGGTCACAAATTCGTTGAAGGGCTTGTTCTGGTTGAACGCCCGAATCACCCAGTCGCGGTACGGATAAGCATTGCGCATGGGATCGTCCTGGTAGCCCTGCGAATCGGCAAAACGGGCCAGATCGAGCCAGCTAACGGCCTGTTGTTCGCCAAAATGGGGCGAAGCCAGCAGTTTGTCGACCACTCGTTCGTAGGCATCGGGCCGGGTATCGCTCCGAAACGTTTCGACCTCGGCGGGCGTGGGCGGCAGGCCGGTCAAATCCATATACACCCGCCGGAGCAACGTCGTTCTGTCGGCTTCGGGCGAGGGTTTCAGACCGCGCTGGTTCATTTTGTCGAGCGTAAACCGGTCAATATCGTTCCTGACCCAGCGCGTCTGTTCGTCGCTGGCCAGTCCCCAACGTGCCCAGAGGCTCGCGCCCACGCGGGGCACATCCGGCTTGTTGATAGCCATCAGCGACCAGTGTTCTTTGTACTCGGCACCCTGCTGCACCCACTTCACGAGGATCGCTTTTTCTTCGTCGGTGAGCGTCAGGTTCGATTTGGGCGTGGGCATTACGTCTTCCGGGTCGTGGCTCAGAATGCGTTTGATCAGCTCACTTTTGCCAATATTTCCCGGTACGATAGCCGCCACCCCGCTTTTCAGGGTTTTGGTAGCCCCCTCATAATTAGCCAGTTGCAGCCCCGCTTCAATTTTGCTCTTGTCGGGGCCGTGGCATTTGAAACAGCGATCCGAAATGATGGGCTTGACGTGCAGGTTATAATCGACCGATTCAGGTAGCTTATCGGCCAGCGCCTGAATTTCCTGCGGCACCTCTGCCGAATCTGAACACGACATCAATGAGATGCCAGTTAGCAGACAGGCAAGCAGCACGGACCACGAGAACAGGTTGATGGTTTTCATGACGTTTATCGGGTTTGGGGCAATACTTTGTATTTAAAGAGACCAAAACTGTTTGGCGTCGACAATGGCAGCGTTATGCTGCCATTCTCCCAGGTGACGACCTCCGTCGCTTTTCCGGCACCGGCCACGGGTTGCAGCCTAATGCGTTTGCCAGCCGGTAACCTGGTGCGAACGGCCTGCACACCAATCGGTGAATCCTTCCGAAACACCAGCAAAAAGCTGTCGGTATTGGTGCTGATCGACTGAAAACCCGTCCAGCCTTTACCGCTCGGTTCGTCGCCAATGGGGACAATCTGACCGCTGTGGAGTGGCTGCTGAACCGTCCGGGAGGTCTGGATGAGGGTATTTGTCCGGAACGTTTCGGCAGGCAGGCTGGCCAGTGGCTGAGCCATCATGGTAGTGGCGAATACGTCCATGTTGAAAATTACCTGATGGTTGGTACCCGCCATGACCGCATCGTGAAACTTGCGAAAGTTGGTTTCAGCGGTTTTGTCGGGAATCTGGACGAGGTCAATTTTAAATGTACGAATGCCGTTCTCTTTGAAGAGGTCAACCAGCCCCTGTTCGTCTTTATCCGAGTGCCGAAAACTACTATCCGGGCTGGGACTGAACAACAAACCAAGCTCCAAATCGACAGCGCCGATAGCCGCCATGCTTACCGGGCCGCGTCGACGGTAGGAACTCCGGTAGGCATATTGCCAGATATCTTCGGTATAAAGCAGCAGGGTAACGAAGTTTCGTCCCGGCGAACAGACAACGACAATCGCGTACTTGATAATCACGGATTGGAGGGGTTTAGAACGTAAATATTCATAAACTTTCCGGCAAATACTTGTAGTTAATAAGGCAAAATGGCTCCATCAATTCATCAGGCTCCAGTTACCGGAGTAATAGGCTTTGTCAAGTTTTTTCAACTGCGCTGCGTTGTTTTGGGATTTGTAGTGATCCCTCAAATCGTGGTAGAGGTAGAAGTTTAGCCAAAAGCCGTAGTCATATTTTTGATGCAGAGAAGCAGGCTTTTTGTAAAAATTGTACCAATGCGTAGGCAGTCCTATTTTTTCGGCCAGTTGTATGGCTTGCTTTGCCCGTAGCCAGTTGGCGTCGACCATTTTTTTAAACTGCTCCTGGGATTTTAGAATCGTTTGTGACTTGCTAGAAAAGGTAGCCTGCACATCGTTCACCCCGATTTCTTTCAGCGAAACACTATCCTCAAATACTTTATCCCCGTCCAGATCGTACCGAATTTTGTCGACAAATCCATTCTGATCGGTATCGGCATAGCTGATGAGGGCAAATTGTTTGGGCTCGGTTTGCATCCGGCCTTTGCCCCGCCAGCGGTCGTAAATGCCCCCGTAGCCCTGAAACGAGAAGGCCGTTTGGTCGATGCGCCACGCGCCCCATTCGGCCCCGACGAGATGAATTTTACCATCAAATGCACCGATGTATAACTGGCCTTTGCCCGAAAAATCAGTATCAAATTCGCCCCGGTCGCCCACGGCATCGGCCTGCGCGTTGTTATCCAGACCACCATTGCCACTCCCCAACTTATAGAGGTCTTTGGGTTCGTAAAACTCGACCCGTTCCCAGCGGTTGCAATCATCGTCCTCGTCAAAAACGAGGCTGCATTCGGTCCACTTTCCCTTATCAAACGTCAACGGCCAGGCTTGCTTCCGGTCGGGATAAATCAGTTCGTCCAACTGCCGCCAGCGTTTGTCATAAAACAAGAATTCAGCTTGTTTACCCAATCCTTTGAGGCTGCTGAACCGGTGTTTTTGACTGAAATAATCAAAACCTCCCCCTTTCAGCAAGATACTCATATCGAAGTCGAATTCATTTCCCGGCGAATTGTCATTGTCCAGATCCCAGGTTAAGCCCACGTAATCCATTTTACCGTTGAAATGCACATCGTAGGCCGTGTCGATATTGGCAAAGGCCGGATTTGTATTGCCTTTACTTCGGAACGTCGGCGTATTTACAAACCGGATCGCCATTTCAGAAAGGTTATCCCCGTCGGAGTCGTAAAACAGGAAAGGGTTCTCCCAGCTATACCGCAAGTCGTTTATGCGAAACGAAGACGCGTGCATTTTGATAAACGAAGTATTGCCGTGGTAGTCTTCGTAAAAATTGGCGTGTCCGTTATGTTCCCAGGCCAGCATGGAAATGGTGTTCCAATCCACAAAGTGCATGATGTTGTCTTTGTCGTCGTCCATGATGTACATGATCTCGGCCGACCAGTCGAAGAAGTTGCGGACAGAAGCACGGCCATTATTGACGATGACCTGAATATCCGCCACGCCATCTTTATTTTCATCGCACCAGTCAATCGAAAAGTCGCCGGGCCCGGCATACAGGCCGTCTTTATTTCGATCAATCAGGAGGCAATCGCTGTCGGCATCGCCTTCCGGATCGGTCGATTTCATGTCATCGTCGTCGTCAATCCAAACGATGGGTACGTTATCCCGTACAAAGCTGTAAATCAGATCAGGGTCGCCGTCTTTGTCCAGATCGACCCGTTTTACTCGTTTCGCATCTGTGGGCAGCGGCATCCGCCAGGGAATCAGCTGCGTATCCTGATTCCAGTAGCGAACCGGGGCTTGCTGAGCCCTCAGGCTCAAGGCATACAGGAGACTGACTAACAGGGTAAAAGAGGGCTGGAGAAAGCGAATGTATTGGCGTTGGGTCATTACTTTTTTTACGTCTGAATGATGGCGTAAGCGATTGCTCAGTTTAGGTTAAACCGTACTCCGTCTTTGGTTTTTCTTATCCGTTCACCCTCCAGTAGTCGTTCTGTCTGTATTCGTTCTTTCGTATAAACGTTCAGGTTTCTGAAAACCATTTTTGAGCGCAACATGCAGCGAATCGCAATTCGACCAAAGTCCAAAACGGGACCATTGTTCGTGAAACTGTCGTCGGTACAGTCAAATAGGATGATCCCGTCGATGGCGCCAACCAGTTTGTTACCGATCTGTAGGAATTGCAGTTTGTGCCAGGTGTTTTTAGCGACGGGAGCGTTTCGGGTGGCAAACGCCAGCGGGTAATTCCACGGTTGTTTTATCAAGGCCGAGTTGTCCAGGTCATTTCGCATATCGGCCATTTCCCGGTAATATTCCCAGTGGTAACTACGCACATCTTCGCCATAAATCATGGTCATGCGCCCGCTCGTTCGTAAGGGATAATCGGTCATAAAGTCTTCCCGATTCATACCCGAAGCCTGGGTCAGGAGCAGACTTAAGCCACCGGAGCGGAGGGTCTTATACTCGTATTCTACGTACAGATTGCCTTCAAAAGGTTTTTTAGTCCAGACGTACATCTGCGAATCGAGTACAGCCGCATTCATCTCCCGATCAACGGTTTCAATCAGTAAACCTTCCTTCGTAATCGCCACCTGAACCGGTTTTCCCTGCACATGCAAACTATCCAGATCAGCCGGTTTGGTAAGGCTTAAACTTAGTTTTGGCTTCCAGCTAGCGTCTAGTTTCCACTGAAAGGGCTTGCTGTTTTTTCCAGCGTACGTGTGCCGCAATTCCTCTTCCAGCGGCCCGTCAAAGCGGGTCACTTCTTTTCTGAATAAGCCGTATACTTCTTTTTCGTTGAGACTTGTCGAATAAAACTTGATGTCAGAATAACACAACGTCGGGTTTCCCAGGTACAGGGATGTGTTGATCGAGTCCCGATGAAATTTTTGCCTTTTAAACTGATCTTCTTTACCAATTGAAATGCCATTGACATACAGGCGATATTCATCTTTGTCGTAATCCCAGGTAAGGGAAAAATTGTACCATTTGTGTTTTTTAAAGGCAAAATGGCTTACCTCAACCAGGGCTTTATGGGGTAAGTCGAACGCATTTTCGTATAGTTTATCCTTCCCGAAAAGGGCGATTAGATTTGGATGCCAGGCATTCATCCAGACCAGCTTAAAATTAGCCCTTACAACATCCTGCGGGTCAGGACTATCGGAAAGCAACGGGTACATCTGCCAGTACGGGTTACTTTTAGCCATCGTCGGTTTTAAGCCCGAAGTCCCCAACTCTTCCAGCGACATAACCCACATGGATACCGTGCCCCGTTTTTGGTTCATATTGTGCGCTTTCAGGGTCAACACGCTATGAATGCTCGTCGTATTCAAGCCCCTCCGGCCCTCCACATTAATGACCCGTGCCGGACCTGTAAGTTTTAGCCGAGCTGTATCGCCGAACGTAAATTCGTTCAGGTAGCGGATCGTGGGCTCAGGAACGGATTGCCCAAAAACCGTGGAAAAAGAGATAAAAAACAAAGCGGCAACGGCCTTAATACTGACGATCAATTGTCTTTTCATTACGATGATGTAAGGTGCTTTCCGAATCACAGCCGCTGTGCGATTCGGGGTGTTGCGTGTTAAATTGTACGTATTGAGGATCGGCTAGAACCAACTAATACCAGTAGCTTAATTCACGATTGCCTGGTAGCCAAACCTTGCTATCAACTGGTGGTTACCAGGCAATCGTGAGTCGATCAATACCCCGTATTCTGCTTCAGGTTGGTGTTGATGTCAATTTCTGACTGTGGCACGGGGTAATAGCGGTTAAACTCCTTGACATTGGTATTGCCCGCAGCAGTCAGGATCGAAACAAATTTGCCCATTCGGATAATGTCGTCCCGGCGTTTACCTTCAAAACACAACTCCCAATGGCGTTCATCCAGCACCGCGTTTTCAAAAGCCGCCTGATCAAGCCCGGAAAGGGGAGGAAGTTTTACCCGTGCCCGAACCCGATTGATACCTGTGTACTTATTGGCCTCAGCCGCATTCACGCGGTTGAGGGCTTCGGAGTGCATCAGCAGCACATCGGCAAATCTCACTATCAAGTAATTACACCGGTCGTTGGTGGAGGCAGCCGCTAATACATCGTCGCGGTACTTGGCGCAAAATGGGGTAGACGTTGGCGTGGTGAGAAAATTGTAGCTTGCCCCGCCAATGCCCACGCCCTGGTCATAAAAAACAAACTTTTTACGAATCACATCAGTCGCCGGAAAGTCATTATAAAACTTCCGCTCGGCAGGGAATACGCCAAACGACCGGGGATATACCTGGACGGGAGTTAAAAAAGCCGTCATCGCTCCCGACCGGTTTGGGGCCTGATCGTACTGAATAGAGAATATATGCTCAATGCCGTTCTTTTTAGTTACGTCGAACACATCGGCATAATTGGCAAACAGGTCGTAGGAACCCGAATTAATCACTTTGGCACAGGCGGCAGCCGCATCCTGAAAGTCAGCTGCTTCTGCAAACGGCAGGTACGCTCTGGTCAAATAAACTTTGGCCAGTAGGGCCGAAGCTGCTCCAGTGCTGGCTAATCCTTTATAGGTGGCCGGAATGGCACTTTCTTTGGGCAGGTACGTTTCGGCAAATTTCAGATCGTCCACCATGAGTTTGTAAATATCTTTCTGGGGGGACCTAACCGGTTTCAACGCCAGCAATGAATCGAGGTTGGTTGGCTGACTTTGGATCAGGGGTACGTCGCCAAAAAACTTGACCAGTTCAAAGTAGCAAAGAGCCCGAATAAACCGCGCTTCGGCCACAAACGGCTGAATTTTAGCCTCGGGCAGTGGGGCCGTCGGGGCCTGCTGCACCACTACGTTGGCCCTCGAAATAATGGTAAAATTCCGTGACCATACCATGGCCAGTTCCGTGTTGGCCGGGGTTATCAGCGTGTTTTGTATTTCATAGCGCGGGCCGCTGAGCGCAATGGTCGTCAGTTCGTCCGAATAAACATCGGACAGAATCAGGTAGCTCCGGCCATAATGCTCATTCACGGCAAACATGTTGTACAGCCCGTTACACAATACCCGCAAATCGCCTTCCGATTTGGGGTAGATATTCTGGTTAAGATTGGTAAAGGTTTTTTCAACTAAAAACTCTTTACAACCAGCCAGCGTAAACAGGCCGACGGCAACAACTATTAATTTTATAATCGCTTTCATAGTTTCGTTTTTTTTCGCGTGGAAGAGATTAAAACCCGACTTTTAGCCCAACAATAAACGACTTCGCCACTGCGTATGCGCCCTGGTCTATCCCCTGCACAAACAGGTTACCCCGGTACGAATTCACCTCCGGGTCATAACCCGTGTAGTTAGTCAGTGTAAACAGGTTGGTTCCCGTCACGTATAGCCGTACCGAGCTAAGTTTAAGCCCCTGGAGCAGCTTGCTGCCGCCCGACAGCTGATAGGATAGTGAGAGCGATTTCAGGCGAACAAAACTCCCGTCTTCCAGAAAGTCCTGGGCCAGCAACCGGCTGGTTTCAAACCCGGCGGCCGGAAGGGAATTGCTCGTGCCTTCGCCTTTCCAGCGGTTCAGCACCTCGATGCTTTTATTGGACGTGACGGGGTATTCGAGCCAGTATTTATTGAGGTTCAGAATTTTATTACCCTGCTGCCCCTGCAAAAAGGCATTTAGCTCGAAGCCTTTGTAGGAGAATGTATTGGAAAAACCAAACACAATTTTGGGGTATGCCGACCCGTCGGTTATGGTTTTATCGTTGGCGTTGATGGTCCCGTCGCCGTTCACATCGCGATATTTGGCATAGCCCGGCTTGAGGCTGTTTTTATAGACCGTGCTAAGCGTACTCGCATCTATTTCGCTTTGTGACTGCCAGATACCCTGAAAATCGTAGAGATAAAACTTCCCAATTTCATAGCCGGGTTTTAGGATAATGAAGTTGTCACGCGTGATGAGGGCTTCAAACAGCGCGGAGCCGAGCAATCGCTGCGGCTCTGTTCCCAGGCTTAATACGTTGTTCTTGTTTTTAGCCAGCGTCAGTGTTGAGTTCCACCGAAACGCACCGGTAGTAATTGGTGTACCCGACAAACTCAGTTCGATCCCTTCATTCTCGATTGACCCCAGGTTTTTGAAGGCATTACTAAACCCCGTGGTGGCGGGTAGCGCCACGCTCCACAACAGATCTTTGGTTTGTTTTTTGTAATAATCAAGCGTGACGGTTAACCGGTTCGCCCATAAACCCACGTCGATCCCGGCATTGGCCGAGGCCGTTTGTTCCCAACGGAGGTCGGGGTTGGCCGGGCGGCTGGCGGCTACGCTTACCTGCCGGGTTGTGCCAAACACCAGCCCCCCCGGCTGAACGCCCGGACTAAATGCACCCGCGAGATCATAGCCAAAGACCGATAAATACGGGTCGATTTCCTGGTTCCCCGTAACGCCATAGCCAACCCGTATCTTTAAGTCATTGATAACTTTTGAGTTCTTCAGAAACGCCAGATCCGCCAGTTTATAGGCAACAGCCCCGGATGGGAAATAGCCGTATTTGTAGTTTGCGCCGAATTTGCTGGAACCATCGGCCCGTAATGTACCTGTTACCAGCAGATTATCGAAAAGCCGGGCATTGACGCGGGTATAGTACGAGTTCAACTGATTCTGACTCGCCGTAGCGGTTACGGTAGCCGCCCCGCCAGCGCCGAGGTTATTGAAGGTGAAGGCATTGGTGAAAAAATTGGTGGCTGTAGCCGTATTGGATTCATCATTGAATTGCTGAAACGAAAACCCAACCAGGGCCGCTATCGAGAACTTTGAACCGAACTCTTGGGTATAGGTCAGGGTATTTTCGTTGAGCCAGTTGGTGCGAACCCGGTTAAATCGCGAGGCCGTACCAATGTTCTGCGCCTGCTCGAACAGGTCATAAGGCGCGTAATAATTCTGCCAGTTGTTCAGGTATTCGCCCCCTAACAGGAGCTTGAGTTTCAGGTTCGGCCTAATGTCGTACTCGCCAAACATACTGATCTGACCCCGGTTCAGGTAGTTAGCATCAACCACCCGTTGGGCATACGCAATTGGGTTGCCCAACTGATCGACATCTGCGCCAGGGTCGGAATTGGCATCTTTAATGAGGTTGTTGCTGTACGAATAATTCCCATTGGCATCATACACCGGTACCGCCGGGTTGAACCGGAGCAGGTTCAGCAACACGCCCCCCGCCGTACCGCCATTGGTGTTTACGCGGGTGTTGTTGGCGAGGGTACGGCCCAGCACGGTAGTCAGCCCAAACTTCAATTTGGTCGAAATCTGGCGGTCAAAGTTAAAACGCAGGTTTGCCCGGCTAAAGCCCGTGTTCGGGATTATGCCTTCCTGCTTGAAATACTCCCCACTTAGCAGAAAACGAGTTTTGTCGTCGCCCCCGCTCATGTTGAGTTGAAGACTGGAGACCGGGGCCTCCCGGAACATGGCCTTCTGCCAATCGGTGGTGTTGTTGGAAAGATAGTCCAGCGTGGCGGGCGAAGCGAAGGGTTTGGCCGTTGGTGCGCCCACGTTTTTGATCACGTCGTTGCGGTATTCGGCATACTGACGGGCGTCCATCACATCCAGCGTTTTGGTAACGGAGGCAACTCCCCGATAGACCTCCAGGCCGACCGACAGTTTACCGGCTTTCCCGCGTTTAGTTGTAATCAGGATAACCCCGTTGGCCCCCCGCGATCCATAAATGGCGGTGGCCGATGCGTCTTTCAATACTTCGATAGACTCCACGTCGTTGGGGTTGATCGACGCGATGTCTTCGTTGCTGGGGTAACCATCGACCACAAACAGCGGCTCGCTACTGGTTCCCAGTGAGTTAGTTCCACGAATGCGAATGTTGGGTCTGGCTCCTGGCGTAGCATCACCGTTGGTAACCTGCACACCGGCGGCCCGGCCCTGTAGTGCCTGATCAATCGACGTAAGCTGAACGCCTTTGAGATCGGCCGTTTTGATACTACTCACCGACCCGGTTATATCCGATTTTTTAACCGAACCGTAGCCAATTACCACCACTTCCTCCAGTGATTTATCCGACGAGACAAGTTGCACATCGACCACCGACCGCGCCTGGCCGCTGCCAGTTCGAACGGCTACCTCCTGCGACAGATAGCCCACGTACGAAAACACTAACACCGACGACGCATCGGCCACCGCAATCGAAAATGCCCCATCGGCGTTGGTAGTCGTTCCTTTTTGTGTCCCTTTTACCAGCACGCTAACCCCTGGCAGAGCCGCGCCGTTTTCGTCGGACACCTTACCCGTCACGGTTAGATCAATGGCAGGGGCGGTTTTTTTTTCGGCCCCACCTTCATACGACCGGGGCGTCGGGGTCAGAATAATGTATTTGCCCGAGACATCGTAGCTCAGTTGGAGTGGCTTCAGCAGTCGGTCCAGCACCGTAGAAAGCGGCTCATTATGGGTAATGAGGGTTACTTTCTCTTTGCTGTTCATGAGCGAGGGCTCGTAGCTGAATTTAACGCGAGCCGCTTTTTCAATCCGGCCCAGTACTGTTTGGATAGCCTGGTTTTGCAGCACTACCGATACCGGTCGACTGAGCAACTCCTGGGCATAGCTCTCTTTTGCGTCGCTGATCCCGACGGTCAGCATGACCAGGAATAGGTGAAAGCAGGAGAATTTGATCGTCATTAATGTAACCTGAACCAGGGGTCGAAGTTTTTTCATACTTTTAATCGTTTTGTGGGTTTAATTGGAAAATGGATCAGCGAAACAATTCCCTGCATGCTTTCACGGATGCGTTGGGAAGTCAAGTTGGGGTCGGTAATGCTGGACACATTGCCGACCCTTTATTTTGGCGGTTACCGGGTAATAGGGTTCATTGAAAATTATGGATTACCGTTGTTTTTGCGTTCGATAATCACCTGTGTATCAATGATCTGGTACGAAACGCCCACTGTTTTACAAATCACATCCAGTTTTTCGTACAACGACTCGTCCTCCAGGCTCACCGTCAGGGTTCGACTGGCGAACAGGGTTTCATCATAGACGATATCCACCCCGTAGGCTTTTTCCAGCACGGCAAACACCGCACCGATGGGTGTGTTGTCGAAGTTGAAGGACGGTTGTTCGGCGGGCGTGGCAAGCAATACGGGTTGTTCGACCAGGGTTTTCTGGAGCTGCGCTTCCTGCCGCGAGAAAACGGCCTGCTGATTGGGGGTAAGCACGACACCGTTGGGCTGTGTTGTTGCCGGACTGGATTCAAAATCGTTCCGGGCAAATACCGAAACACGACCTGTACGAACCGCAACAACCACTTTAGGGGCATTGGCGTAGGCTTTTATCCGAAAACTTGTTCCCAGTACCTTCGTTACCGTTTCGTTGGCATACACCAAAAAAGGCTGGTCAGGGTTTTTGGTTACCTCGAAAAAGGCTTCTCCACTCAGATAAACGACCCGCTGTCGACCATCGAACGTTCGGGGGTAGGTCAGGCGGCTGTCTTTGGCCAGGCTTACCACCGTGCCATCGTGTAAATGAATCCGGATCGTATTTTCTGTGCGGTTTACTTCTTCGAGCAGCCGTTCATTGGTGCTAAACTTTGACAAAACCAGGGATGGATTTGTCGTCGATTGATTGAATTGCCACCACAGGCCCGCACCCAGCAACAGCAACAAGCTAACCGAAGCCGCCACTTGCCAACGGCCCCAGGGTTGCCAGCCTATTCGTCGGACGGGGATAATACGAGCCTGAATGTTTCGCCAGATAACGGGAGCCAGGTCGTTGTCGGTAGCCGAAGCTGGGTTGTTTTTCAATTCAACAACCAGCGCCCTGGCAGCCAGCAGTTTATCGGTTTGCTGAGGATGGCTGGCAATGTATTTTTCCCAGAATTCGCGATGTGGCGAATCGGGCTCCAGCACCCAGTGCTGAAACGTTTCATCAAAGGCAAAGTCCTCGATTTCGTAGCTTGAGAAGTCCCTTAACATGGTTGAGCGTGTTGTCTGCTACCCAGTGTTAAATACCTCCTCTTTTAATCCATTTTTTTCAAAGAATTTTAAAAAACTGATAAATGCTCCATACAGGTGGCAACAAGCTAATCAATTGGAGGGTATGGCGTAACGTTTTAAGTCCCGTATAAATAAACTTACAGGCCGACTGATAATTGACGCCCATAACCTGGGCCACTTCTTCGTTGCTGAGTTCCTCAAAATACCGCAAATGAATGGCTTCCTGCTGTCGTTTGGGTAACAGTTTAAGGGCTGCGGCCAACAGATGGCCCTGGCTGCGTACTGTTTCCTGCTGAAGCAACTGGCTTTCGCCATTTTCATAATCAGTCACAAACTTGGTTTCTTCCAGTGTCTCCGTTGGCGTGTACTGAAGATACCGAATAAGTTTGTAGCGGAGTGATTTTAGTAAGTAGTGCTTGGCAGACGCCACCTGACTGGCGTTTTCCCGGCTGTCCCACAACTCGACAAAAAGATCCTGAATACAATCCTGAATCAGGCTTCTGTCGCTGGTGATTTTAGACCCGTACTGAATCAGATGCTGGATATTTTGCTGGTACAAAAACTCAAACGCTTCGCGGTTTCCCTGCTTGAAGGCCTGCCATACCTGTGCATCATTGGCCCAGCGTTCGGCATCGGGCAATGACATCAATGGTTTGGTTTGTTTGAAGACGTTCATTGCGGTAAGGGTAATGGCTTAGTCGAATTTGATGACCAGGTTGGCTCCTTTTGTTTTCAATGTCACTTTTTGCCGGATGGTTCTGCCCTGATGAGTTACCCGAATGTCGGGAAGCCTGAACGCGGGTTTTACGTTTTACTAGTTCCCAGTGTCAAAAAGCCCTTCTTTTAATTCATTTTTTTCAAAGAATTTTTAAAAAAGTTAAAACATAGTTGAAAAAGAATTGATTGGCTGTCTTTTCATAAGTGTACGGTATTTTAACAGGATCAGGGGATGTTTCACTAAGTAATCTCATAAAATACTGTATTTACAGTATGCACGAGCCTTTATTTCAGCGGATTCACGTTGCCTGGGGTTGATGAAATACCGTCTTTCGTTACGTTACCGTTCACCCAGTGCCACCAAACACGGGGGCGGGCACTGTTGGATAGGTTTTGAAAGTTGGTTACTAAAGCATCCAGCCGCCCAACATCCAGGAAGCTACGCATTAGTATCACCGCAACAATCACGTATCATCTATAGATCAGGTATTTCAGCTAAAAAATACGTGAAAATCCCCGTTGCGGCAGAGTATTATGTCCACTAGTTTCGACGAGAGGCCGAAGGCTTTACCTAACCTTCGGTCAGAATGACTATGGATGACGTGTTCAATTATGAATCTATACAGATGATAGGAGCAGATGCACCTAAACATGTAGATGTGCAGACTGACGGAACAATTATCCGGACTTCGGTTCCGGATGATAAAGTAAAACAGGTTATTGTCACCATTCATGGTGTCGGTGATCAACACACGTTCGCCACTCTTCAGTCAGTAGTTAATCAGTTTTGTCAGGTCTTTGGCGAAACAACAGCCATTCCTCTAGGAAGTTTCCACACCGGTCATTCAACTTTTTCTGTACAGCCACCTTATCCAGCCAAGCGGTTTGAACATATGGCTTTTGCTGAGGTCTATGGGGCAAAAGTACCACGAGATGTTGTTACCGATCAATACACGCTGGAAGAAGCCAAGCGGTGGGCGAACACCATCGTGGAACGACTACGGTTGCGATGGAAACAGGAGAAGGATAAAGATTCAGGAAAAGATTGTAAGACCCATTGCAACGAAGCTGATTTTACGTTGTTGAAACTGATCTTTCGTGAAATGATTCAAACGATTGCTGTGCTGGAAAGACTTTGTTTCTTAGCTGAAAAGGCCGGCCTATTTACGTTTGACTTGGGAAAATTACTTAATGATTACCTGGGGGATGTACAGCTTGTCGCTGAATTCAGCATACAACGGCAAAAAATTCTAGATACTTTTTCTTCTGTAATGAAAAGTGTTCACGAGACTTACCCCAAATCGGATATTCATCTGGTGGCCCATAGCGAAGGCACCGTTATCGCTTTTTTAGGGTTGCTACAAGCATTGCGCGAGCCTACTTCATCACCTTGGATCAATAATGTTCGTGGCTTTATGACTTTAGGTTCACCATTAGATAAACACATGATTCTCTGGCCGGAACTGTTTGAGTCAAAAATGCCTGCACCGAAGATCACCCTGAGTAAGAAGATAGAATGGCGAAATTATTATGACCGCGGTGACCCGATTGGATTTGAACTTAACGATACCCGTGATTGGCTCAACCATCGTGGGTTTGAGCATCTATTTAATTTTAAAGAAGAACACGATTTTGGCTTCATACGTTATCCGTTTCCAGGAAAAGCCCACGTTGACTACTGGGACGACAATGCTGTTTTTGGACATTTCATCGAATCCGTAATTAATAAACCGGATGCGTCTAAGAGTAGCAATACATCCGACGGCATTCTGTCCAAATTTTCAAAGCCACCAAAGGATATCAAATGGACAAAATGGTTGAGTCGAATCCTGCCTTATTTGGGAATCGGACTCATCTTGTTTACTGTCGACTATTTTCTCATCAGGGCAGTGTTTGAATACATAGATCCCAAGCGAACACATTATGGCAGTAGAGGTGAACGATTTATTTTTTACAATGTATTAGGTGCCACGTTATTACTATACGGAGTTACTGTTACCAGCCGAATTCCCCGATTAACGCGGATCAATATGTGGCGAGTAGGCGCATTGGGTATTTATTTCTTTTGTGCTATGCTTTTCCTTTTTGTTGTACCTGAAGATGACCTTCCACAGAAGAAACTTAAATACATACTTGATAATGCATTAGGCTTTATTACTCCTACGGGCAGTGTGCATGTCATAGCCATTACTACAATGGTTACTATCGTTTATTATGTGAGCAAGAAATGGCCATCAACCGGCGTAATTCCTCTCATTGTATTAGGTACATTAACCATTGTAGGAATGATTTACGGGCATATTGAATCGTACGAGTCTATTGACGACGAGTCTGTTATATGGCCTTTACTCATAACTGCCGCAGGTTTCCTGTATGTCTGGTGGTTGACAGCTCTGTTATTCGATCTGGTTTTTATTTGGCACATATATATTGGCCAATCGGTGGCCTTAAAGCGAATGGATGAGGTGATACGATCAACGGCCAGAAAGGAAACAAGTACCGTAACTTAATTTGGTAGCTTGCCATTCAGTGAACAGGGTGGGCTACCCCAGGGGTCGCAGCGTTCCAGCTCTGTGCGGCCTCTGGGGTAACCCACCCTGTTTTACTTGCGCTTGACTCAACCGGATTGCCGGCAAGGCTCTAACCTTTGCACAGATCATGGAAATCCATGCGGTTCATACTTAATAGCTCTCGTTCTGCTTTAGATAGCCGGGCAGGTTAGACGCTCCGTCGATAGCGGTTTGCGGAATGGGGAACACCCGCTTAAACTTATCGGTATTGGTCTTTTCTGTCCAGCTACCTTCATATTTACCGAAACGGATCATATCGGTCCGGCGCACCATTTCCCAGTACAGCTCGAAGCCCCGTTCACGCAACAGCAGATCGAGGTTCATGGCCGTCAGGGCGGGGGCAGGCGTTGAGGATTTGCGCGATGCCCGCACCAGATTTACGTCAGCCAGCGCACTGGCGACATCATTACTTTTGCGAAGTTTGGCCTCCGCCCGCATCAGATATACATCGGCTAAACGCACAATGGAAATATCGGCATCGCCCAGATTCCTACCCGACTGCGATTTTTTGCTGAATTCGTACTTCAATACCCGGTAACCGGTGTTGTAATTACTACCCGCCACCGAGAAATCAACCTGCTCGCTAAAGTCAACGGCTAGCGTGGGCCGGTTACGGGTCACGCTAAAGAGCTTACCCACTTTGTAATTGCTACCACAACGCACGAAAGCACCATTAACCCGCAACAAACCATACTGTTGTCCGCGTAAAATACCCCGATTGAAATTGAAATTAGCGTCGCTGATGCACGAATCGGCCGGAATAGTCCAGTTCTGTTTGAAAAAGCGGGGGTCTGTACCAGCCGGGTCAAGTGGAGCGTAGGCCGATGTCCAGCTGCGGTAAAAATCAGGGGTGATGGCTGGCCCATCGGTACCATTGGCAGCGGGGAATGCTGGCAGCGGAAACTGGTCGCCAGACAGGGAGAAGTACGCCAGACGGTTGTGTCCGTTCAGTTCGGCGCGTTGGTCAACCGCAAAAATCAACTCTTTGTTATCATGGTTGTCGGAGTTAAAAATCGAGAAATAATCGTTCGACAACTGGTACTGACCTGACGCAATGATCTTATCTGTATACTCGACTACCTTGTCCATATCTTCTGATTTGAAGCTAAAGCTGGCTGCGTACCGGTCGCGATACACCGCGGCATTCAGATACAGCCGCGCCAGCAGACCCCATACAGCTCCTTTGGTCAGGCGTCCGGGGCCAACCGTAGTCAGCAGATTGGGTTCAACGGCCAGAAACTCGTTTTTCACATACTCGTAAGCCGGTTCGCCCCTGAGCACTTGCGAAATACCCTGTGGGTCCTCTTTTACGAATACCACGCCAAACAAATCCAGCAGTACCATGTTGTAGTACGCCCGCATACCCCGCGCTTCGGCCAGGTAGGTTTTGGCATTCGGGTCATTCACGGTGGGCAGCGCACTCATAGCCGAAACCGCCCTTGATACCTCCTGCGTCAATAACAACCAGGTACTGCGCAGGTTAGGATCTGTGCTGGTATGCGTATGCTGGTGCATGGCGGTATAAATACCGTTATCGCCCCAGTCAGTACCACCCCGATAGGGCAGGATGGCTTCGTCGGTAGAAATTTCCTGAATGGTAAAATAGTTCGTATGGTTAAAAATGTCAACCAGACGGGCATATACCGGAGCAATGTTACCATCTGCAAGTTGCTTGTCGGTCTGGCCGGTAACCGACGACTCGTCCAGCACCTGCTCGACCAAGTTCGTACAGCTATCCAGAAAAAGCAGGCTGAGGATGGCCAGCGTGCTGAGAAATATCTTTTTCATAGTATAATGCATTGTTTATCAGAGAGCTTACTGACGTCTACTGATCAATGATACATGTTAAAAGGTGAGATTTAAGCCAAACACAAACGAACGCGCCTTGGGATAGCTGAGGTAGTCGATCCCGTACGACGAGATCCCATTAACCGTCCGGTCGATGTTTACTTCGGGGTCATACCCCTTGTACTTCGTGATAACAAACAGGTTCTGACCCGTTACCGACAGCCGGATATTAGAGATCCAGCGGTTCATTCCAATAGTACGGGGGCTCAGGTTATACCCCAACGACAGGTTATTGAGTCGGAAGAAAGCACCGTCGGTCAGGAAGCGTGTTGACACGGGAGCCGGGTTATTGATCGACTCATTCGATTCACCAACTGCCTCGACCGGGCCGTTCAGCCCTTTTACCAGCCGTGCTTTATAGAAGAAAGCGTTGGCCGTGTTGTCGTAGAGTTTGTTGCCCGATACCCCGTTAAAGTTGGCCGTCAGATCGAACCCTTTGTAAGCCGTGCTGAAATTGAGGTTAAACTGTCGGGTTGGCAAGGCACTTCCGGCCGCAATCCGGTCTTTATCTGTCCCGCCAATCCCATCACCATCGATATCACTGAAGCGGTTCACCCCTTTGTCGTCGACACCCTGATACTCACGCAGGAAGAATGTTCCGATGGGTTGTCCGTTCACGTAGCCGTTTACCGTGGCCGATGTTAAGCCAGGTCCCGATGCTGATCCTGACGTGATGACGGTGTAAGGCGAATTATTCACCACGTTTTTAATGAACGTGATGTTCCCTCCAATATCGAACCGGAACCCGCTGTTGGCCGTATACCGGTAGTTCAGGTCAAGTTCAAGACCCTGGTTGGTAATGCTCATATTCGGCACGTTGGTCCAGTAAGTAGCAGCGGGCTGAATCGGATCGGATGGAATTACTTCGAGTAGAATCTTGCCGGATACTTTGCGGAAGTAATCGACGGAACCCGTCAGCGCCCCCCGGAACAAACCAAAGTCCAGCCCTAAATCGGTTTGAGTCGACACCTCCCACTGAATGTCCGGATTGGCCAGACGAGTGTAGGTGGTACCCGCCGGATAGTTGGTCGACGCATCGAGCGGATAACTGGTTGACGCCGATACGTTCGACGTAAACAGGGCCTGTGTGATCTTCGACGGGATTTCCTGATTACCCGTTTGTCCCCAGCCTGCCCGCAGTTTCAGATCAGAGAATGGCCCCGATTTGAGGAACCCTTCCTCAGACAGCCGCCATCCACCCGAGAACGAGGGGAAGACACCATATTTGTTGTTTGCACCGAATTTACTCGAACCGTCGGCCCGCACCGTAGCCGTGAACAGATAGCGATCTTTGTAGGCGTAATTGACCCGCGAGAAGAACGACTGCAATTCATTGATAATTGCATAGCCGCCGGGCCGGTTGTTCTGCAGCGTCAGGTCTTGCCCCAGGCCGGGGTTATTGGCGGGCTCAATAGGCGATATTGGGAATTTGTTGATACTCCAGTTGCGGCCCTGTAGCGTAAATTTCTGATACGAATGCCCCAGCAAAGCGGTTAGGCTATGATCGGTCCAGTTTTTGGTGAACGTAAAGTAGTTTTCGATCAGCACGTTCCGGTTATTCAGATAGGTAGCGTCCAGACGGCCATCCTGCTGGGGTACCGTACTGGCCTACAACTGCTGATCGCGGGTGGAGCTGGAGTTATCGACACCCAAATTCAGCTTGTACACCAGCTCTTTGGTGATCTTATACGATGGCGATACCGAAGCCACAACCCGGTTGATGGTTGTTACATCCTTATTCAGGTCCAGCGCCAGCAATGGGTTGGTGAACGCTTGATAGCGAGCCGGATTCCCGTTGGCATCGCGAGACGGATACGTTGGATTGGCCGACAGGGCCGCTCCGATGATACCCTCGATGGGTGGGCGCTCGTTGATCGTTTGCGAGGCTGTCATGTTCACATCCAGCACCAGCCGGTCTTCCAGAAACTTCTGCGACGCGTTGAAACGGGCGGTATACCGTTTGAGGCTGCTGTTCTTCAGGATACCCTGCTGGTCCTGCACCCCAATCGAACCATAATACGTCAGTCGATCGGCGCCACCGCCAAACGATAAATTGTGATTTTGCGTAATAGCCGTCCGGCTGATTTCGCGCTGCCAGTCTGTCGAGGCTTTCTGATCATCGACCACCCCCCCTATACTCGCCACCTGCTTTTTGTACTCATCAGCGGAGAACAGCGGAAGAGGACGGGCCATGTTCGAGATGCCTATATTTGACGAAAGAGTGAGGTTTGTAGCACCCGCTTTGCCTTTCTTGGTGGTGATCAGGATCACACCGTTAGCACCCCGCGCCCCGTAGATAGCCGTGGCAGAGGCATCTTTCAGCACGTCGATGGATTCGATGTCCTGCGGATTCAGAAAGTTAAGCGGATTTGTAGCGCCACCCGTACTTGAGTTGTCGAGAGCAATACCGTCCAGTACGAAGAGCGGGGTACTACCTGTCCGAACGCCACCCGGCCCACGTACCGTAATATTTTGCACGCCACCCGGCTCACCACTGGCCGAAGTAACGTTTACACCGGCTACTTTGCCCTGCAAAAGCTGTTCGGGGGAGTTGATGATGCCCCGGTTAAAGTCAGCACTTTTAATTGTTTTGAGCGATCCGGTCACGTCTTTCTTGGTGGTGGTACCGTACCCGATAACAACAACCTGCGACAGCTCCGAAGCCGATGCTTTCAACGACACATTGATAACCGTTTGATTACCAACCGGCACATCCTGCGAAATGAAGCCGATAAACCCGAATACCAGTATAGAATTACCATCGGGCACCACGATTTTGTAGTTCCCGCTGGCATCTGTGGTTGTGCCCTTCTGCGTACCTTTCAGCACAACATTACAACCCGCGAGGGCTTCGTTGGTAGTGGCATCGGTAACTCGGCCGCTGATCGTTATATCGGCCGTCGGTTTTTCATCTATACCATAAAATCCGGCATTTATAGCCAGAGCAGGCCGTTCGGCATACGTCATCAATGAGCTGAATGCCAGCACACAACACAACAGAAACCGCCATCTGGTAGTTGAGGGCGGTGAAGAGGGGTAAAAAAATGTCATAGTGTTGGTAGTTAATATGTGAGCGCAAAAATCCTTCTATTAATTAATTTTTTCAACTTAGGGGATAAGCATAAAAAAAATTTAAAATACTCACCTATCGTCACACTTATACCTTTATTGAGTACATACGTCCCATAAAAGGCGCTTAATGAGCAGAAAACGCACTTTTAGGCAGGAAACTCCCTATACGATACCCATATTACAAGAACAGGTCCACCAGACTTTGTTGAGCTGATGGACCTGCTACATTACGGTAATGTTATATCGCTTGATTTCCGGTTTAATCCGTACAGATATGAACTCCTGAATCTATCCTTTGTACGCTTTCGCTTCGCGGATCAGGGCTTTGTACTGGGCTATGGTAAGTGCTTTCCGGTAGTAGATCCTAGCCCGGTTCTTATCGTTGCTGCGGGCGGCAATCCGTGCCAGACCGGCATAGGCAAAGGCATGGTACTCTTTGGTGTACGGCTCGTTGAACGGCAGCCGAAGGGCCATTTCGTAGGCTTCAGCCGCTTCTTTATCGTTTTTATCCGCATACTCAGCCAGCATTCCAGTGAAGGTATGGACAGCCATGGGAACCAGCTTATTTGGTGAATGCTTTAACCGCTGCACATACGGGCGAGCTTCGGCGTATCGGCCCACCAGCAGGAGTGATTCGGCCCCAAGCATCCCAAACAAGGGATTGTTCGGGTATTTATCGGCCAGGAATTTGGCATAACCCACCGCCCGACCGGGGCTCATCTCATGTTTCAATAAAACATGCGCCAAATAGTAATTGGCTACCGGACGCATGAACACCGCTTTTTTAGCAGCTACATCCATCTGTTGTAATCCTTTCGCCATATCGCCGGACTCAAAGAAAACCAGAAACGGCTTTACAATGGAATGATCCATCGGGTAGCGTTCTATGTAGTAGTTATAAAGCCCGGTTGTGAAGTAGAAATCAGGATTCTTATTCATCAGTACAAACCCATCCCGAAGGTAGTTATACGCCTTTTTCGACTCGCCGACGGCTTTCAGCAATTCGTTTTTATTGTGATAAAGTGAAGCCATGTAGCTGTGCGCCGTCAGAGCGAAAAACACACCTTCTGGGTCGTTCTCGTCTTTCTCAAGCATTTTTTTTGCCAGCGCCAGCCCCTGATCGACGGCCTGCGTAAACTGGGCCGAAGCCGCCTTGTTTTCATAAATCGGCAGGTAGCGTAACTCCAGTTCGGTAGCCCGCAAAATAGGCCCGATCGGGTGCTGCGGAAAACGACTCTGGAGTTGCCGGATCTGCACATCCGCTTCGGCAAAATCGAGATTATAAATGTTGTCGAGCGTTTTCTGAACCGTTTGCTGAATGGCCGGATCGGTCAGCACCTGCGCCGGAGCCGTAAGGGAAAGGACCAGACTGCTTAAAAGGAGAAGCGTATTTTTTAGAATGGACAAAGTGTTTGATGAAATTACGTCGTTTGATTCTATACGCCCAGAACCTTACTTTTGTTCAATACGTAGTACGTAGATAAGACTACAAGGAACCGCTTTTCGATGATTCATTACGAAAAATTTGTATTAGATAATGGCCTTCAGGTATTCGTTCATGAAGACGAATCGACCCCTATGGCGGCCGTTAATATATTGTATAATGTAGGCTCCCGCGATGAAGACCCAGCCAAAACAGGCTTTGCGCACCTCTTCGAACACCTGATGTTTGGTGGGTCGCGGCACATTCCCAGCTACGACGAACCCCTGCAAAAAGTGGGGGGCGAAAATAATGCGTTCACCAGCCCCGACATTACCAACTATTACATTACCCTTCCGGCGGCTAATCTGGAAACGGCCTTCTGGCTAGAATCGGACCGGATGCTGGGCCTTTCCTTCGACCCGCAGGTGTTGGACGTTCAGCAGAAAGTGGTCATCGAAGAGTTCAAGCAGCGGTATCTGAACCAGCCCTACGGCGATGTCTGGCTGAAACTCCGGCCGCTGGCCTACCAGCAACACCCTTACCGCTGGGCAACCATTGGCAAGGATATCAGTCACATCGAAAACGCTACGCTGGACGATGTGAAATCATTTTTCTTCAAATATTATCTGCCCAACAACGCCATTCTGGTCGTAGCCGGCAACGTTACCGTTGAGCAGGTGAAGCAGTTGTGCGCCAAGTGGTTCGCTTCTATTGAGGCTGGTGATCCGTATGTTCGTCAACTTCCGGCAGAGCCAACCCAAACAGAGGCCCGCAAGCTGGAAACATCGGCCAAAGTACCGCTGAACGGCCTGTATAAAGCCTACCACATGCCGGGCCGATTCGACACCGATTTCTATTCGGCCGATCTGATGGGCGATATTCTGGGCCGCAGCAAATCGTCGCGTCTGTATCAGCAATTACTCCGGACGAATCCGCTATTCAGCAGCATCAACGCTTATATTACCGCTTCCGTCGACCCCGGCCTGCTGGTTATTCAGGGTAATCTTAACAAAGGCGTTTCGCTGGAAGAAGCCGATGCCGCCGTGGAATCGGTGGTACAGGAGTTCATCGATCAGGCCGTACCGGCAGATGAACTGGCGAAGGTAAAAAATCAGGCTGAAGCGACGCTCGCCTTCTCGGAAGTTGAGTTGCTGAACCGCGCCATGAATCTCGCCTACGCAGCCAACGCGGGCGATCCGGATTTTGTGAATCAGGAAGCCGAACAGATTCAGGCCGTCACGCCGGATTCGATTCAGAAAATGGCCCGTCAGGTACTCCGGAAAGACAACTGTTCGACACTCTATTACCGGCAGGCAGAAGCCTGATCAAGCCGAAAAATCATCATGGAAACGACCTATCAACCCAAAGCACTTTCTCCCGATGAGCTTCAGGCGTTATCGCAGGAAGTAAAGCAGGCACTTACCGAGCTGTACGGCGAGCGGCTTGCCCAGGTGATTTTGTTCGGGTCATATTCCAGGGGTGATTTCCAGCCCGAGTCGGATGTCGATTATATGGTGGTGCTGACTGACGAAGAGGTGAAAGCGGGGAGGGAGATTTGGTTTTTTGGAGGAACGGCCAGCGATCTGACAGACAAATTCAATGTATTTGTTTCTTTCAAACCGACGTCAATAAGAAAGTACCTCTCATCAGATCTGCTTTTCTATCATAACGTACGTCGGGAAGGTAAAACGATATGAGCACAGTTGGGAGTTATATTCTGATTGCACAAGATTGTTCGGAAGAAGCAATTATTCTTTACCAAAATGAGAAATTTCGGGGTACTTGTGGCAGAGCTTACTATGCTTACTTTGATGCGGTTCGCGCCTTACTAGCCACAAAAGGTATCATAACTAAATCGCATGCTGCCGCACGTGGGCTATTCAGCGCCCACTTCGTAAAGGAAGGCCCATTTGTTAAACAAGACTCAACATTCCTAAACGAATTATTTGAGTTACGCCAAACAGGTGAGTATGATCCAGATGAAGATATTTCGAAAAATATACTCGCAAAGCTATTGACATAGCTTCCGAATTTCTGCTTCAAGTCGAAGCTTACCTCCGCGAAAACGGATTTACTTCATGAAAATACGAGTAGGACAGGGATACGACGTACACCGGCTGGAAGAGGGCCGCGTCTTTTGGCTGGGTGGCATCCAGATTCCAAGTACATTCGGCCCGGTGGGCCATTCCGACGCCGATGTGGTATGCCACGTGCTCTGCGATGCCCTGCTGGGTGCTGCCAACATGCGAAACATCGGCTACCATTTTTCGGATAAAGACCCGCGCTGGAAAGGCGTCGACAGTAAACTCCTGCTGGCCGAAGTACTGCGGATGGTGCGGGAAGCAGGCTACGAAATTTCCAACGTCGATGTGACAGTGGTGTTGCAGGAGCCGAAGCTCAATCCACACATCCCCGCCATGAAAGCCTGCCTGGCGGTGGTAATGGCCATTCCCGAAGAAGATATTTCGATCAAAGCCACCACCTCCGAACACATTGGCTTTGTTGGCCGGGGCGAAGGTATTGCGGCTCATTGTGTGGCGCTTATCTTTAAGGATTAGTTTTAATCACAACCTGTCAACGACAATTCGTCTATGAAGTCATTGATTTACCTTCCCGCCTTTCTGTTGGCTGGCTTAGTTGCCTATGGGCAGTCCAAACCAGCTCAACCCGACCTGCCGCTGGGCTTCGAAGAATATGACCCCGTTTCGACCCTGAAAGTGCCAGAGCATAAGTTGACCCGCTCGAAATACCCGTTTATCGATGTCCACAATCACCAGTGGGATATGGACAAGGCGAACCTGAAGCCACTCCTGGTCCAAATGGACAGCCTCAACATGGGCATCATGATCAACCTCAGCGGTCGGGGCTGGGGCAGCGTGGCGCAGGGAACGCAGTTTTTCGATAATGCGATGGCGAATGCGGCCAAAGCGGCCCCCAAACGACTGGCGATGTTCACCAACCTTAACTTCGACGAGATTGGCCGGAAAGGCTGGACGGAAGATGCCGTTAAATTACTCGAAGAAGACGTAAAAAAAGGTGCCCGTGGCCTCAAGATCTTCAAGAACCTGGGCCTCAACAACAAAGATGAATCAGGGCAACGCGTGCGAGTCGATGATCCGCGACTTGACCCGATCTGGGCCAAATGTGGCGAACTGGGCGTTCCCGTGCTGATTCATACCGCCGACCCCAAGTCGTTCTGGGACCCGATGGACCGCTACAACGAACGCTGGCTCGAACTCAAATTACACGGCGGTCGTCGACGGTCACCCAACGACCCCGTCCCCTGGGAACAGCTCATTGCCGAGCAGCATAATGTCTTTCGGAAGCATCCCAAAACCACCTTTATTGCCGCTCACATGGGCTGGTACCCTAACGACCTGAACAAACTCGACAGCCTGATGACGGTTTTCCCGAATATGAACGTTGAGATTGGGGCCGTCATTGCCGAACTGGGCCGCCAGCCACGCGCCAGCCGGAAATTCTTCGAGAAATACCAGGACCGGATTCTGTTCGGGAAAGACAGCTGGGTACCGTCCGAATACGCCACCTATTTCCGCGTTCTTGAAAGCGATGACGAGTATTTCCCCTACCACAAAAAGTACCACGCTTTCTGGCGGATGTACGGCATGGGATTGCCGGACGAAATCCTGAAAAAAGTGTATTACAAAAACGCGCTTCGGATCGTGCCAGGTCTGGACAAGAGCCAGTTTCCAAAATAATGTCTGGGCCAAGCTCCAGCTTGGCCCATGATAAAAATTCATATGGCCAAGCTGGAGCTTGGCCCAGACATTAAATGAAAATCACCCAAATTTCCCTTTACCAGTACGACATTCCGCTTAAAGCACCCATTGCCATCTCGCTCGGCACCATCGAGAACGCCCGGAATATTCTGGTCGAGATACAGACCGACGAAAGCATTACGGGCTGGGGCGAAGGCTCTCCCTTCTGGATGATCGTTGGCGAAACGCAGGCGTCTTCACTGGCCGCTGCCGATGATATGGCCAGGCTCCTGATCGGGCGTGACCCGCTCGATATTGAGGGTTGCCTGACGGCCATTACCCGCTACCTGCCCGGTCACCCCACCACCCGCTCGGCCTTCGACATGGCGTTGTATGACCTTGCCGCCAAAACGGCCCGGATGCCGCTCTACCAGTTTCTGGGGGGCTCCAGGAAGACGCTCGTAACCGACGAAACCATCTACATCAACACGCCGGAACGTATGGTGGAAGATGCGCTACGGATTCAGGAGAAGGGAGCGGAAGCCATTAAAGTTAAATTGGGCACCAACCTCCGCGACGACATTGCCCGTATAAAAGCCATCCGCGACGCCATTGGCGATGCCATACCCATCCGTACCGATGCCAACCAGGGCTGGGATGTGGTAACGGCGACCGGCGTGTTACGCGCCATCGGCGACTGGAACGTGCAGTATTGCGAGCAGCCCATCAAACGGCACGACATTGCCGGATTGCGGCAGATTCGGCAGAAAACGACCGTACCCATCATGGCCGACGAAAGCCTGTTCGACTCGGTCGATGCCATCCGGTTGGTGCGGGAGGAAGCGGTCGATTATTTCAATATCAAGCTCTCCAAAAGTGGCGGCATTTTCGACGCGCTCAAGATAAACGCCATTGGCGAAGCCGCCGGAATTCCGTGTATGATTGGGTGTATGTCGGAGTCGAGGCTGGCGCTGACGGCCAACGCCCATTTTGCCACGGCCCGCCAAAATATTCGTTTCTACGACCTGGATGCCTGTTTTGAACATGCCGACGATCCGGTATACGGCGGTATCACGTACAACGGCTACCAGATCGAACTGCCCGACGCGCCGGGAATCGGAGCCGAAATAGACTCCGCTTTTCTGGCAAAATTACCGTGCAAAACCATTTCCTGACGCTTTCATGCTGACCATCACCACCGTTCAGTCGGCCACCGATGTGCAGGGTATCCTCGATCTGCAACAGGCCAATCTTCGAAAAAATGTACCCATCGACGTGCAACTCGATCAGGGATTTGTCACGGTTGAGCATGACCCGGCCGTACTGACCCGCATGAATCAGGCGGCCCCCAGCATCATTGCCAAAGACGGCGATAAGGTCGTCGGTTACGCCCTGACGATGCTTCCCGAGTTTGGCAGCGACATTCCGGAACTGCTCCCCCTTTTCGCCCTCATCAACTCGCTCACGTATCAGCACAAACCCCTGAGTGAATATCCATATTACGTCATGGGGCAGATTTGCGTGGCCGACGGCTACCGGGGGCAGCGGGTGTTCGACCGGATGTACCAGCATCACCGGGATGTGTACGTCGACCGTTTCCGGCTGCTGATCACGGACATTTCGGCGAATAATGCCCGTTCGTTAAAAGCTCATAGCCGGGTTGGCTTTGAGAACATCCACGAGTTTCACGATTCAGCCCTTGGCGAAACTTGGATTGTGGTAGTGTGGAATTGGTAAAAGCGTATCTACGTACCCACGGGCTTCAGCCCGTGTTTTACTTCAATACAAACACGGGCTGAAGCCCGTGGGTACGTAAGTGGAGTAAACGGCAGGCTTACCGAGCTTTTGGACGTAATCAACTTAAACCAAAAACGCTATGAATCCGCAAAAAACAGCCGTTGTTCTGATTGAATATCAGAACGATTTCACCTCACCGGGCGGTAGTCTGCACGATGCCGTGAAAGGAGTTATGGACTCATCGAACATGCTGAACAATACCCTCGATCTGGTTGCCAAAGCCCGCGAGGCCGGAGCGGTCATTATCCACTCGCCCATTAGCTTTCAGGAAGGTTATTTCGAGATTACGAAGCATCCGTACGGCATTTTAAAGGGCGTAGTCGATAGCCAATCGTTTCGGAAAGGCTCATGGGGTGTTGAGATTATCGACTCGCTGGCCCCTCAACCCGGCGATATCATCCTGGAAGGCAAACGCGGTTTGGACGCCTTCGCCAGTACGAACCTCGACTTTATCCTTCGCAGTAAAGGCATTGAAACCATCGCGCTGAGCGGCTTCCTGACCAACTGCTGCGTGGAGTCGACCATGCGGTCCGGTTATGAGAAAGGGTTCGAGGTGATTACCCTAACCGACTGTACGGCCACCCTCAGCGAAGAGGAACAGGCCTTTGCCTGCGCCAAAAACTTCCCGATGTTCTCAAAACCCATGACGCACACGCAGTTTCTGGACGAACTGACAGGAGAGACGGTTCAGGAAGTCGAAACACGGGGTTATTCTGCTTAAATACACCTTATTGTTCAAAGTCATGTGAACTGTCAAACCTATAAGGTCTCAAAGACCTTATAGGTTTTTTTATATGGCATGGGCTCATTTTTTATACTTTTGTATTGAATTATTCCAACCCATGATCAAAAAAATTGCTCTTGTCTTTGTAGGGGTTCTGCTTGTGGTAGTTGTCTGGCAATGGGAGCTGGTTAGCTACGGCTGGATGCAGGCGAAGGGACAGGTGCAACTTTTATGGAATACCAAACCCGTAGCCGATGTACTAGCAGACCCGGCTTACCCTGATTCGACAAAACAAAAAATAAAACTAATCCGAGAAATCAAGCGTTTTGCCATCGACTCGCTCGGGCTGGATAAATCGGGCAGTTACGAATCGTTTTACGATCAGAAGGGGAAGCCGATCCTGTGGGTAGTTACAGCTGCAGAACCGTACCAACTCATTGCAAAACAGTGGCATTTTCCCATAATCGGTACGTTTTCGTACAAAGGTTTTTTCGAGAAAGACCGGGCTGATTCGGTTAAAGTGGAGTTGCAACGGGCGGGGTTCGATACGCGTATCGGTGAAGTATCGGCCTGGTCGACATTAGGATTTTTAAATGACCCGATCCTGTCCAGCTTTCTGAATAGGCCCGTTGGGAGCCTGGCCGAATTGATTATACATGAACTGACACACGGCACCTTATTTATCAAAAACAGCCTTGAATACAACGAAAACCTGGCTGATTTTGTGGGTGAATACGGCGCGTTGCGGTTTCTGGGGCAGAAATACGGTGTAAATTCTGTACCCTACCGGGACTATTTAGCCACAAAAATGTTTTACGACAAGTACGATGAACATATATTGCACGGCACCCGAATGCTCGACAGTTTGTACAGAACCTTTAAACCAACCACGCCAACGATAGTCAAAGATTCGTTGAAGTGGCAAACCATCCGGCAAATCGTTGTCTCGTCGGACACGATCAGCGATCAACGGACGGAAAAACGGGTACGCTCAGTAAAAAAGCAGGCATCCGAAAAACTAAACTTACCGAATAATGCGTATTTCATTGGTTATCTGACCTATCGAAAACAGCAGAATCGGTTTCGGCAGGAATTTGAGAGTCGGTTTGGCGGGGATTTCAAACGGTATCTAGCTTACCTGAAACAAACCTATCCATCGTTATAATCATAAACAAAGCCCGGCAGTTGGGCGGTTGTTCGCATGAAGAAGTTAGTAATCAGCATCGGTATTTTATCTGCTCTAAGCGCGGGCTTTGTGGCTATGAATGCCTATCGTCGCGTACACAATACCAGTTTTGGTCCGGGCGAACACCTGGAGTATCGGGTACACTATGGGTTCATCAACGCAGCGGAGGCCGTGGTGGACGTTAGCCCAACGCTTTACAAAGTCAACGAACGCCCCTGTTACCGCGTCAATGTAGATGCCCGAACACTGGGTGCCTTCGACCTCGTGACGCGCATACGCGACACCTGGCGGTCGTACATCGACACCTCGGCCATTCTGCCACAGAAATTCTATACCAACTTACAGGAAAACAGCTATCGGAAGGAAGAAAACATCACGTTCAACCACGAAGCGAACACGGTGAAAGCCGAAGAACGCACCGAGAAAGACGTTTTTAAAGTACCCGATAATGTACATGACCTCATCAGCGGGTACTATTTCCTTCGCACCATTGATTTTAGTAAACTGAGTAGTGGACAGGTTATTGAAGTACCCGCCTTCTACGACGATACCATCTACAACATGAAGGTACGCTACCGGGGCAAAGACGTTGTCAAGACGAAGCAGGGAAAGATCAATGTCATTAAGCTGAATCCGGTTCTACCACAGAATAAACTTATTAAGGAAGAGGAATCCATCCGTATCTTCGTTTCGGACGATGCCAATAAAGTGCCCATTAAGGTAGAGGTCGACTTTTTTGTCGGCTCCATGGAAATGGATCTTAAGCGCGACGGGGGCTTAAAGCAGCCGCTACGGTATTATAAATAGAGATAGTCCGTCTTGATAAAAGCGGGGTGCTACAGTATAGACTTGTAGCACCCCGTTTTTATTTTGTAGCATCAGATGATAGCTCCAATGGCCAGGAAGTATTTTTGAGACCATTGGGTAACTATGGCTTCTTGTGTTAGCCTAACGGATTACATTCGTCGTTCAGTTGAAAAACGTTATGAAAACAACTTACTTATTCCTTTTCTTCCTGGCTGTGACGCTTAACACCAGCGGCCAGAATTTCTTCAGCACGGGCAGGCGAACATCCGGCTACGTCAACATCAGCGAATTTGGCTATGCACCCAGCATTGACGGACGTGCCGGAGCCATTACTGTCTCAACGATCAATGGCTATAAACCAAACGATCACTTCTCAGCAGGCCTGGGCGTTTCGTATACACGATTCAGTAATGGCCCGACTGATATTGTTAATTTCCTGCCAATTTTCGCTGACTTACGAACTTACATCGGTGGACGAACAGCCCTGATGCTGGTGGGCGATATTGGCTACGGACTATTGCTTGATAAGCGCATCGGTAATAAAGGAGACTTATACATAAACCCGGCAATCGGCATTCGTACCTACGTTGCCGAAAAATCAGCACTTGTGTTCAGCGTTGGTTATTTATCACAGTACGTACTGAATCAGGCGGTTTATAATGGTGACCGATACGATCGGTCGGAACACTCCGACAATGTGAGCATAAAACTCGGGTTTCTTTTTTGACGCCCTTTTCCTGCCCAAACAGTCATTAATAACCAATTATCACTCGCCTTACCACCTGACCAGGTACGCTGTTGACCTCTCCTCAGACTTAGCACCTTACTCACTATATGACTCATTTGTACCCTAAGTTTCTCCTCTTTATCCTATCTAGCTTGCTGGTTATCAATGGAAACTCCCAAAACCGACCTTCGGTACAGGTCATGCTCGTGGGCTTCGATCATCTTAGCCAACTGTACAATCAACAGCCCAAATCCGATGTGTACAGTGCAAAAAAACAAGCGGAGATCAACCAGCTTACTACCTGTTTTCAGTCGTATGCCCCCGATATGATTATGGTTGAAGTCGACCCCAGCGAACAGCCGCAAATCGACAGTTTATATGCTCTTTATTTAGCGGGAAAATTGACGCTAAACGACCTGCCTTCGGGACGTAGCGAGACCTATCAGATTGGCTTTGCGCTGGCCAAACGCCTGAAGCATAAACGTATTTATTGCGTGGATCATTACGAGGCAACATCTCAGTCGCTATTGACCGAAGGAACCAATATTGATCTTTACAAGCAGGCGCTGCAACAGTTTCAGGGCCTTGCCCGTCCGCTAAAAAAGCAGGTTCAACAAGACAGCTTATCGGTGTACGAGTACATCCGTAAGCTCAATCAACCAGACATGATCACGCTTACGCATCGCCTGTTTTACAACTTACCGGCCCTGGTAGTTGATGGGGAGTTTTCCAAAACAGCAACGAACACCATGAATGTCAGCCATATTGATAAACGCTACATCGGTGCCGAATTTATCAGTCTGTTCTACAATCGAAACCTGAAAATTTACAGCAACGCCCTGATCAGCCAGCGTCAGTACCAGGGCAAAAAACTGCTGTTGATCTTTGGGCAACCGCATGTTGGCGTGCTGCAGGAACTCTTCAGAGAAAACCCGAATTACAGCCTGGTATCGCCCCTGAACTATTGCAAATAGCCAATTCTCCTAATTGGGCTGGTTCTGTTACCCCGACCAAGGCATCATGGCGTAAGTCCTGGGCAAACCAAGAATCGAAATAGCTACCTGATTTCGTTCATCCAACAGGTTTTTATGCCGCGTATGGAGAATGCACGACAGCCGAATACTATCTGCATACTGGGTCTGTAATTCCTCCAAAAATTGATGTGTCGTTTGACAGGGTGCACAATGTGGGTCGGTGACAACTACAATCTGAAACGGAGCATTGGTAGAACCAACAGAAATATCGTTGTCCACTTCCTGAAACTGAACGGCAGACTGGTTATTTAATAAGGCACCGAAAATAGTCTCACCCCGACGTAGTTTACCTAACTGAGTGCGCAATGGCTTCACCTTGGCAGAGACTGTCAGAAGTTTTCGTATAACCAACCTAAAGGCAATGCAGGAACCCGAAAACCAGGCAACAGTTATCCAAACAGATACATGTAGCCTTAAAATCGGCCAGTGTGCTAACGAATACCCGTCCATCTGGGTATTGCCGGGTAATATAGCCCTCGTTAATGCTCGAAATAAGCGATGGCTCCTGCAAATCGCTATCGGGAACGATCAAGACTGGTGCGTCAAGGGTAAAAAGCTGATCGGCCGATAGCTTAATAGCCGCCGTTTCGATGTTACGTTCCCGCAATACACCCGTTACGGCATGAAGACTCGGAAAGTCAGGATGGGTTTCCAGGTCGTCCCGGAGCGATGTTGCGGTAAAGGGAACTTTCAGTTGGGTCAGCAGCAAACTGACGACCCTGATGATCTGATCGTTATAAGAAAGTTGCATGGTAAATGATAAAGCGGGTTGGGGCTTAGAATGCTCTGCGCCGATAAGCGACGAAGAGTACAAGCATCAAAAAAAACAACACAATACTCAGGTTCCAGCCCGTACCGAGCCGGTAGTTGACCCAGTGGCCCTGTTTATCAATTGTAGCTTTTATTCCGAATCGCTCGACATGGGCATGCCCATGTCGAAAAGAGGCCGCACGGGTATAAACGGCGGGAATAATCAGCTGACCTTTCTGGTTTACATACCCATAACGCCCTTCCTGACTCACCAGGGCTAACCCCTCGGCAAAGGGCTGGGCCGATTCATAAAGCAGTGGCGTAACGATACTGCCGTTGGCCCGGATATGACCCATACGGCCATTGAGCCCCGCGAGGCTAATGCTATCGGCATCGAAATAACTGACGTTATCGTATAGGAACGGAATCAGAACTACCCCTGCCTGGTTGATACAGCCCCACTTACCGGCTTTTCGTACCCAGGTGAATGGATACGTAGACGCTACAGTAGCCTCATACGCGAACGGAATAATCTGTTGCCCGTTGCGGTCGTCCACGAAACCAAACAACCCTTTGTGCTGAACCCGGCGCAGGTGTTGCCAGCTATATTGGTTATCTGCATCAAAGTCAGTTAGTGTAGGGGCCACAACCTCACGACCTGTAGTATCCAGAAAACCAAACAGTGCCTTCTTCATGACCATCCTGATTTTACCATCGCGATAAGGCACTATAGAATCGTAATATTTGGGGATCATCAATTCGAATTGATGATTTAAATAGTTGTCACGCTTATTTAAAGGGTTCCGACCCAAAACATTATACTCAGAAAGAGGAAGCTGATACCTATAATCAACGCCAGGCTCTCCGTATCTAACAATTTGAATTAACCCTCCTTCAAAATAACTTACTCCCGTTAAATTACATGGAACTATCTCATCCAAATTCTCATCTAACAAGCCCAAATCCCCTGTCTTTGAACTCATTACAGGCAGAATCCCTTCTTTGAAAGTATCTCCCCAACATCCATATATATCAGAAATTTTTTGCTTCTCCTGATTAAGAAATCTGAATTTACCTCCTCCTATCCCTATGGCATAAATATTTACATGTACTTTAAATAAAGTATCATAGTTTATTTTTTTACCTTCAAATACTACATAGGATTTTTGTACCTTTTTATTTATCAAAGGCGGTTGATTTAGAAAAATGTTTATTACTAAAAGAAATAGTAGCATTTTAATTTTTCATAAAAAATTTCACACAGCAAATAATTTTTGCTGTGTGAAATTCAAGAAACATATTAAAAACAACCTTCGCGACCTCCACAGTGGTTACAATCACCATCACACTTACCTTTCCCTGCACCCGGACACCAGCAAGTTACTGGAACCTTAGATTTACCTCCCGAAATTTGCTTCTGCTGGTCTTTGGTTAGTACCTCTGCTCCTGACAAAGTCAGTACTTTTAATAAATTTTTCATGTGATTATTAGTCGCCTACCCGCCACACGTGATGTGAAGCTTTGTGCAATACAAAAATGGCGCACCTACGTAGTAAACATAATCAAAAATATTATATATTTAACGATTAATGTAATAATTTAATTATAATTTTGATTAATTCTCTGAATATGGCCCAATTGTAGACATATAATTACATTGATAGGTAGGATGGGCATTGCTACTAACATACGTCAGCAACGTGATAAGAAAAAAATGAGTCAACGAGTATTAGCCGATCTTGTTGGTGTAGCACAATCAACAATTCACAATTGGGAATCAGAATCAAGTAGCCCGGATGGGGATGAAATCAAAAAACTGGCCGAGGTACTTGACGTTCCGATTTCTGAACTATTCACAGAAGTAGTTTCCGTGAAAGTTATACAGCAAAATAGAGACAATTCGCATAGCAATAACCAGCACATTCATCCTTCTACCCAATTGGCATTTCATGACGAGCTACTCTCGATTCAGAAAGAGCTAATTCAGGTTCAGAAAGCCAGAATCATATCTTTGGAAGAAGAAATCGAACGATTAAGGAACCAACAAGTCAGATCGTTACCGATTCAAATACCGCCATCCAGTCCATAACAGGTTTTCAAGCTTACTCAGCCGGTTCCAGCGCATGGCCTGGAACGGCTCTTCAACGGCACCGAAACTCTTGTAAAATTTGCGAATGGACGGCTTTTCGGGGCTTTCGAAGTCGAAGATTAGTTTCTGCCCGGCTTTTTCCTGAATGAGCTGGTCAATGAGGATGGTACGGGCGTTTACCCGTCGGCCGGTGGCAGATGCGGCATTGAACAGGTAAATAATGCGCCTGTCATCGCAGATAAACAGCGCTCCCGCTTCAATTTGTCCGTTGTAAACGGCATACCGCAGTGTAACCAAACCGCGTTTGTGCAGCGCCTGAGCCAGATTTCTGAACATGTCATAGGCCCAGTCCGCTACGCCCCCGTCAATAGTTGCGGCATGGTTTTCCCGAAACAACGCCAGCAACGGCTCAACATCACTTGACTCAACAATGGCCCAGCGGTTATCCAGTTCAAACGCACGCTGAGCCCGACGCAGGTTCTGCTTACGGTCGCGGGTGTAGTTGCTGTAGATTACCTCATACCCGAAAGACAGGTAGATGACATGGGTAGTTCGTAGCTGAAAGCTGGCAAAAGGCAGATCGATGCCGGGCAATTGGTTTGTACAATACAGCGAACCATACCGGAACTGCTCGACCATATGCCGAAAAAACGAGTCGGTATCCGGTAGTTCATCAGCACTGAAGACGGATAGAAACTGACAGAAAAAGGGCTGATGCACGACCCATTCGTACGGGATACCAGCTACCATCTTTCGGCGCAGGGGAACGGGCATAACGGCGTGGTAGGTTCCTGTCTGATCAACCTGCACAACGCCAACCCATTTCCAGCCGGGGGCGGGCAGTACGGCATCCAGATACCAGGTATAGCCGTAGACACCTGGTTGCCGTGAGGTTGCCACGCAGACATCCCAGGCGTTGGCGTCGAGTTTATGACGGGGAATTGTTTTCAGCATGGTTATCATGCTGACGAACGAAGTAGCCAAAAGTATCCTTTCGGGAAGAATCGGGCTTCAATAAACCGGGCCTGCTTACTTAAACATCGCCTTCAGCTTCTCGACACTATCGCGGGTTTCACCGGGTTTCGCTACCAGATCGCTTACCGTTTGAATGGCATGAATAACCGTGCTGTGGTCGCGACCGCCGAAATGATAGCCGATGGATTTCAAGGACAAATCTGTTTTTTCTTTGGCCAGATACATAGCTATCTGGCGCGGATGAACCAGTTCACGCTTGCGGCTTTTGGCTTTCAGATCGGCGATGGTCACGTTGTAATAATTGGCAACCGCTTCCTGCACGGTATCAATGGTCACTTCGCGCTCGGAGTCGACCACGATATTGCGCAGCGTTTTCTTGGCCAGTTCGAGGTCAATTTCGCGCCGGTTGAGCGATGCCTGCGCCATCAATGACACAATGACACCTTCCAGCTCACGAACGTTTGTATTCACGCTGTGGGCCAGATATTCAATGACGGTATCTTCGATGTAGATCCCTTCGGCCTGAAGTTTTTTCTGAATAATGGCGATGCGCGTCTCCAAATCCGGCGTTTGCAGATCGGCGGAGAGTCCCCATTTGAAGCGCGAGAGTAATCGGTCTTCGAGGCCATCCAATGCTCTCGGTGCCCGGTCGGAGGTCATGATGATCTGCTTGCCGGACTGGTGGAGGTGGTTAAAAATGTGGAAGAAGATCTCCTGTGTCTTCTCCTTCTTTTGAAGGAACTGCACATCGTCAATCACCAGCACATCGACCTGCATGTAGAACGACGTGAAGTCGCGGATACCGTCGGAACGAACGGCGTTGAGAAACTGATTCGTAAACTTCTCCGATGTAACGTAGAGGACGAACTTACCCTGGTTGTTATTCTTGATAAAGTTACCGATAGCCTGCACCAGGTGGGTTTTACCCAGTCCAACCCCGCCGTAAATCATGAGGGGGTTGAAAGACGTTACGCCGGGCCGCTCGGCAACGGCATATCCCGCCGAACGCGCCAGCCGGTTACAGTCTCCTTCCACGTAATTATCGAAGGTATAACTCGGATTGAGGTACGAATCCAGCGTAAGCGAATCGAGGTCTTTGAGCTGAAACGGGCTCTTCAGAATGTCGGGATTGACGTTATCCGGCTTGGAGGTATGCGTCGATTTGGTGGTGGGCACATTAACCGTAAGCGGTCTGTTCTGCTCGTTACCTTTATCGACAATAATGGAGTATTCAAGCTGACCATCCCGACCGATTGCGGTATCGAGGGCTTTACGCAGGGCATGTACAAAATTCTCCTCCAGCCACTCGTAGAAAAATTCACTAGGCACCTGAATGGTGAGCACATGGCCGTTCAGCCGCAGCGGAACAATTGGCTCAAACCAGGTATTGAAACTCTGTTCGGGGACGATCTCCCGTATGACATTCAGACAGCGATTCCACACCGTCGTTACTTCACGCTGCATGCCGGTCTGAGGAGTTACATTCACGGGTTTATACTTCTGTTACGTTGGGTGCCATCAAAAAAGGGAGACAAATGTATGAAAATATCTGACCGTCTGGTGTAGGAGAGGTCACGTTTTTCTGAGTTATCGGTCTATATTTTGACGATAAGCTAAAATTACGCGATTCGGACAGAAGGGCAAGGGCGAAAGAAAATCCCTTTGAATAATGCAATTAAGAGTCACGTTTCATCAGTTAGACACTTGAGCTCGCCCCAGAAAAAAGAAAAACAGTACTTTTACTGTTATCTTATCCTAAACATCCCTGATGGTGTCTTTTTTCTCAACAATATTCCCATCCGCCGACAAATCAGACTGGATGGCCCAGGTGCTGAAAGAGCTTAAAGTGACTCAAACCAGCGAAGATGCCCTGGAAAGCCTCCGCTGGCATAGCCCGGAGGGGTTTAGTGTAGACCCCTATTATACTGCCGATGATCTAACCCAGCTCTCGTCCATCCAAACAATTCAGGCAGCTCAAAAACAAACGCCCGGCTGGCTCAATGCACCGGAATACGTTGTTGCCAACGACAAGTCGACCAATGCCAGCTTGCGTGACGCCCTTACCCGTGGGGCCGATGCGCTCGTGCTGTCGATGCCATCCGCTCAGCCCGATTGGACAACCGAGAGCCTGTCCCGTTTGCTGAACGGTATAAAACTGAGTGAAACGCCTATTTTCGTTCGGTTGCCTGCCGAACAAACCGCCCGCTTTGTTGAGGTTCTTAAAACCGTGGCCCCTTACCAGTTGAAAGGCGGATTATTAACAGACACCAGCGAGTCGACGGCGACAATTACCCGCCAGACACTCGACTCGCCCCAGTTCCGTACCATCTGCGCCAGCAGCCACGCATTTCACAATGCCGGAGCCACCGCTTCGCAGGAGCTGGCCTTTACCCTGGCTTCGCTAACCGATACCTACGACCAACTGACCGACAACGGCCTGACCCTGGAGCAGATTATTCCCAAAACGGTAATTTCGCTGTCGGTTGGTACCAGTTACTTTCTGGAAATTGCCAAACTGCGCGCTTTACGTGTGTTACTGGGCCGCCTGATTACGGCCTATTCATCCTCAATTCACCCTTCATCCTTTTTTGTACAGGGCCAAACGTCGACGTTCTACGACGCTGCGGCTACGGCAAACACCAACCTGCTGCGGGCTACAACCGAAGCTATGGCGGCTGTCATAGGGGGTTGCGACGCCCTGACGATACACCCGTACGATACCGTTTTAGGCACCTCAACCAACCCCGATTTCTCGGCTCGCATTGCCCGCAATGTGTCTATTTTGTTGAAAGACGAATGCTACCTGGACAAAGTTGCCGATCCGGCAGCCGGGTCTTATTATATAGAAACCCTTACGGCGAAGCTGGTTGAAACCGCCTGGACCCTGTTCATGTCTGTCGAAGAAAAAGGCGGATTTGCGAAGGCTCTGGCCAGTGGATTCATATCGGCCGAACTGGACAAAGCTTACCAGGAAAAGGTGGAAGCGGTTCGGGCGGGGAAGGTGCTGGTCGGCGTTACGAAATTTCGGCTCGACGAATCCGGCTCTCCGTCCTACACCCCTCCGGTGGCTTCTGAAACGGTATTACCGAGCCGTCGATTAGCGAAAGCCTTCGAATAAATTAACACACCGCACCCGATATGAGACCCAATTTCACAACTATACAACATCCTTCAGCGGTCGATAAGACTACGTCCGACGATCAGTCCGTGTCCGTACGCACCGACCGCACGTTCCCGACCGCCGAAGGCATTAAACTAAAACCGCACTTTACGCTGACCGACGTACAGGATGCCGGGCACCTGAATTATGCCGCCGGTATTCCGCCGTTTTTGCGGGGCCCCTATGCCAGTATGTACGTTCGCCAGCCCTGGACCATTCGGCAGTATGCGGGTTTCTCGACCGCCGAAGCGTCAAATGCTTTTTACCGGCGTAACCTCGCAGCCGGCCAGAAAGGCCTATCCGTTGCCTTTGATCTGGCCACCCACCGGGGCTACGACTCCGACCATCCGCGGGTGGTTGGCGATGTGGGCAAGGCCGGGGTAGCGATTGATTCGGTGGAGGATATGAAAATCCTCTTCGACCAGATTCCCCTCGACCAGATGTCGGTGTCCATGACTATGAATGGGGCTGTACTGCCCATTATGGCCTTTTTTATCGTAGCTGCTAAAGAACAGGGCGTTCCACCGGAAAAACTGTCGGGCACCATTCAAAACGACATTTTGAAGGAGTTCATGGTTCGAAATACATACATATACCCCCCGGAGCCATCCATGCGCATCGTGGGCGATATATTCGCCTATACGGCGCAGTACATGCCCAAGTTCAACTCCATCAGCATCAGCGGCTACCACATGCACGAAGCCGGAGCACCCGCTCAGCTTGAATTGGCGTATACCCTGGCCGATGGACTTGAATATATCCGAACGGGCTTACGGTCGGGTATGGGTATCGACGAGTTTGCTCCGCGTTTATCCTTCTTTTGGGGGATCGGCATGAATCACTTTATGGAAATTGCCAAGCTGCGGGCCGGTCGGTTGCTCTGGGCCAAAATTGTGAAGCAGTTCGAACCGAAAAACGTCAAATCGCTTGCCCTTCGTACTCATTGCCAGACGTCTGGCTACAGCCTGACCGAGCAGGACCCGTTCAATAACGTGGCCCGTACAACCATTGAAGCCCTGGCGGCAGTGCTGGGTGGCACGCAGAGTCTGCATACCAACTCCCTGGACGAAGCCATTGCCCTGCCAACCGATTTTTCGGCTCGTATTGCCCGTAACACCCAGCTTTACTTACAGCACGAAACCGACATTACCCGTGCTGTCGATCCCTGGGGCGGGTCGTATTATGTCGAATTTCTGACCAAAGAACTGGTCGAAAAAGCGTGGGCGCTCATCGAAGAGGTAGAGCAACTGGGCGGCATGACCAAAGCCATCGAAACGGGCTTGCCCAAACTCCGGATCGAAGAAGCCGCAGCCCGGAAACAGGCCCGGATCGACTCCGGCAAAGATGTCATTGTAGGTGTCAATCGCTACAAACCGTCTTCGGAAACGGACATAGAACTGCTCGACATCGACAACAAAGCGGTACGCGAAAGTCAGCTAAACCGGTTGAACGACGTTCGGGCGAAACGCGACAACGAAAAAGTCAAGCAGGCACTGGCCGCAATTACCGAAGCCGCCATGACCCCACCCCTATCTTCCGGTGAACCCTCTGCCCAAACCCCTCTGCCCAAATCCCAAAACCTGCTCGCCCTCGCAGTAGAAGCGGCCCGGCACCGGGCTACCCTTGGTGAAATCTCCGATGCTATGGAAAACGCGTTTGGCCGTCACAAGGCTACCATTCGGGCCGTATCAGGCATTTACTCCGCCGAAGTGTCGGACGATGAGAACTTCCGGATCGCCCGCGAAATGAGCGACAAATTTGCCGAACTCGACGGTCGGCGTCCCCGGATTCTAGTGGCCAAGATGGGACAGGACGGCCACGACCGGGGTGCCAAAATCATTGCCACCAGCTTTGCCGACCTCGGCTTCGATGTCGACATGGGGCCGCTGTTCCAGACACCAGACGAGGTAGCCCGGCAGGCGGCCGAAAACGACGTGCATATTGTGGGCGTATCGAGTCTGGCTGCGGGACACAAAACGCTGGTACCACAACTCATCGACGAACTGAAAAAGATTGGCCGCGACGATATTATGGTCATTGCCGGGGGCGTTATCCCGGCTGGCGATTATCAGTATCTGTACGATGCGGGCGTTAAAGGCGTATTTGGTCCCGGCACGGTAATTTCCGTAGCGGCTCAGAAAATTCTGGCGGAGTTGATGGCGGAATAAGCTTAGACTTATCGCCATACGTTAATATTCTTTAATTTACTAAACCACATGGGTAGAGTTTGCCGGATGACCTCGTTTATGCGTCAGTATCTGACACCCTCGACCTTATATGCAAAGCCCGTATCTCCTTCTACTCGCCAGCCTGACCAGCCTCTCCCTATTCGCCCAAACGGGTAACTTCGGGTTTGAACAGCGTACCGCTACCGGCCAGCCCGTTGGCTGGAATAGTCTTAGCAACGACTACCTCTTTACGCTCGATTCGGCGGTAACGCACGGTGGCCGGTATGCGCTTCAGGTTGCCTATAAAAATAGCGGTACGTTTGGGGGCAGTCACTGGCGGGTACCAGCCACCTTTGCAGGCAAAAAGCTCACTCTGAAGGCCTTCGTTAAAACCAGCGGCACGGGTACAGAACCAAACACCTATGCGGGCCTGTGGATGCGAATCGACGACGCGGCCAGCAAAGCGCTTGCGTTTGACAACATGGCCGACCGGGGTATCAAAGGCACCACCGACTGGCAACCCTGCACCATTACCCTCACCATCCCCGACGAAGCCGCCAGTATTCATCTGGGGGGTATTCTGGTCGGAAAAGGAACCGCCTGGTTCGACGATGTCGAGCTGACGGTCGATGGAGTGCCCGTCGAAAAGGCTCCGGCAAAAGTGGTAAAATTGAGTAAAGCCCAGACCGACACGGCCTTTGCCAACGGTTCCGGGATTGAACTCACCGCGCTTACTAAACAGCAAATCGACAACCTGGATCTGCTGGGTAAAGTATGGGGGTTTGTCAAATACTACCACCCTGCCGTAACCGAAGGCAACCATAATATGGACGCCGAGCTGTTTCGAATAATGCCTGCCGTACTGAAAGCAACCTCTACGGCTCAGCGTAGCGAAGTGCTGCTGAACTGGCTTACCACTTTCGGCCCGGTGAAAACGACCGCTAAAGAGCCCGACACGACCCAGGCAGTTCTACGCCCAGACCTCGTCTGGCTTACGGATGTAGCCCGACTGGGCGAGCCTTTACAGGCCCAGCTAATGACCATTCGGCAGGCCAAACGCCCGAACAAGTCCTATTACGTGAGCCTGTTTCCGCAGGTGGGCAATCCCGAATTTAAAAATGAACTGCCCTACCGACGGATGACCACACCAGACGCGGGCTACCGGCTTCTGTCGCTTTACCGCTACTGGAACATCATCCAGTACTTTTTTCCGTACAAGCACCTCATCGGCGAAGACTGGAACAAGGTGCTGCCAACGTTTATTCCGGCGTTTGTCAATGCCCGCGATTCACTGGCGTATCGGCTGGCTGCGCTATCCCTCATCGGCCGCATTCACGATACGCACGCCAATGTGTGGGGCGACCAAATTATTCGGAAAGATTACAAAGGGAGCTTCTTCTCGCCGGTTCAGGTCAGATACATCGAGAATCAGTTTGTGGTCACTAACTTTTTCAACGACTCACTGGGCAGGTTATCGGGGCTGAAACGGGGCGATGTTGTAACGTCTGTCGATGGCGTACCAACCAGCGCACTCATTCAGCAACGCAAGCCTTACTACCCCGCATCGAACGAGCCTACCCAACTCCGCGATATAAGCCGCGACCTGCTGGCCGGTCATACAAACACCGTTAAACTGGGAATTGAACGAGCGGGCAAAACGCAAACCGTGGTCATGAATCGGTACAAACCCGGTCAGGCAAAATTTAATGATCAGATTGATTACAGCAGTTACCCCAAAGACAGTTGCTATCAACTCCTGCATCCGGATATTGGCTACCTGTTCCTAGGGAATATAAAGGCCAACAAACTGCCCGACATCATGCGCCTTTTCAGCAACACAAAAGGGCTGGTCATTGACATGCGGTGTTACCCCTCGGAGTTTGTCGTTTTTTCGTTGGGGAAATACCTCACTACCCCTAAACTGTTCGCTAAGTTCACGGCGGGGAACGTTGAGACGCCCGGCCTTTTCCGCTGGCAGTCGCCCATATTGGTCGGCGAGCGGAGTGTACGGGAGGCTTACAAAGGGAAAGTCGTTATTCTGGTCAACGAACTAACCCAGAGTTCGGCGGAGTACCATACTATGGCCTTTCGGCAAGCACCGGGCGCGGTTGTTCTGGGCAGCACAACAGCTGCGGCCGATGGCAACATCTCGCCCTTTTATTTACCCGGTGGTCTGTACACCATGATCAGCGGCATTGGCGTCAACTATCCGGACGGCCGCGAAACCCAGCGAATCGGCGTAGGGGTGGATGTAGAAATGCGCCCTACTCGTAAGGGCATTGAGTCCGGCCGTGATGAACTCCTGGAAAAAGCTATAAGTCTGATCCGGGCAGGAAACTAATGGCGGACTTTGTGACGGCTCGCCAACGAATTGATTTTGGCACTACTTTGCTGGTCAATTTCTTCGGCTACTTCTCCCTTCACTATGATCGTACGCAATTGGCTCTTAGTCAGCTGGCTACTTTTACCGATTTTCCTTTGTTTCAGCACATCCGTTGCCGCCCGCACCGGTCACGAGCCCAACGTAGTGCGGGTGCCCCTTGGCGGCAATAGCTGGATAATGAATGCCACAAATAACCCGGACGCTATTTCGAAAGATGGGCCAACAAACTGGTCAAGCCCCGCCAGTATAGTCGAGACGTACGTGCGGTTTGCGAAGACGGGAACGGTAAACCTATCCATCAACCTACGCGTTCCAACGGGTAAGAGCCGATTACGCGTTACAGTGCTGGGAAAATCAACAGAAATTGATGTTCAGAGCAGCACGTTCACCGATTATCCGCTTGGCCAATGGGCTATTCCCAAGGTCGGTTATGTTAAACTGATTTTGCAGGGTGTCAGTAAGACGGGCACAACCTATGCCGACGTGACCGATTTTGGCATTAGCGGACAGGCTGTGGATGAAGAAACAGCTTTTGTACGCAACAACGAAGGGAATTTTTTCTATTGGGGTCGGCGGGGGCCGTCGGTTCATTTACGCTACCCCATTCCAGAAGGCGTGGATGCCGAATGGTTTTACAATGAGGTGACGGTGCCGAAAGGCAATGATGTCATCGGGTCGTATTATATGGCCAACGGTTTTGGCGAAGGGTATTTCGGGATGCAGGTCAATTCACCTACCGAACGACGAATCCTTTTTTCGGTCTGGAGTCCGTTTCAGACCGATAACCCTAGCCAGATTCCGGCCGATCAGAAAATCCTGCTGAACCGAAAGGGGCCGAACGTAATTACGAATGAATTTGGCAATGAAGGCTCCGGCGGACAAAGTTACGTACGCTACAACTGGGTGGCAGGTCAGACCTACAAATTTCTGATACACGGCCAGCCCGATACGGGTGAATACACGACCTATACAGCCTATCAACTGCCAGCTAATGAGACCAGCTGGCAGTTGATCGCCAGCTTTAAACGGCCCAAAACGACAACGTATCTCAAGTCGCTCTATTCGTTCCTGGAAAACTTCACACCCGAAACGGGAAACGTGTCGCGGGAGGTTGAGTTCTCGAATCAGTGGGTCAGAAGTAAAGAAGGGATCTGGCAGGAACTAACCCAGGCGCAGTTCACGGGCGACAATACGGCCCGGAAATTGTACCGGATGGATTTTGCGGGTGGCTTACACCCAAATCAGCGATTTTTTCTGCGAAACTGCGGCTTCTTCGATGACTATACGCCCCTCAAAACGGATTTGACAAGATCACCTCAGAAACTGGCTCCGGCCATTAATCTGGATCAGCTACCTTAAGCTTATTATTGCATCAGGCGCCAAAGTGTCAATCCATCTCGGAATACAACTAACGTGAACAATGGACTATGTAGATTGATATTCAAGACTTTAAGTTTCGTAGGCACGGTATGTTTGTAGAATGGTGTAGTTCAGGCGTAGCTTGCAACTTGAATTAACCATATAAAAAGCCCGATTCTGATCCAGAACCGGGCTTTTTATATGTAAACCAATAAGTTTTTTGAATACAATCAATACTTATTGATAATTGAATCGGGCAGGGCTTGTACGTCGATTCCCGTGGCTTTCATCAGGTTCATGCGGTTGTTCTGACCGTCGACGTAGGCAGGGTTCACCACCATCGACCGATTGTAGTAATACGAGGCCAGTTCCAGTTTCTGCCGGTTGTTCTGCGCTATTCCTTCGCCCTGATAAATTACACCCAGGTTATTATAGGCCGGTGCATAGGCATTGGCCGCCCGGATTGTCTGCTTGTAATAGTATTTGGCCGAGTCGACGTTAGGTGTGATTTTCTGAAACACATAGGCCATCGAGAAATACGCTTCACCGAAGCTCGGATAGATGCGGGTTGATTCCTGAAGATGGTCGAGTGCCCAGCGCCCGTGCTTGTTGGCATGAGCAATGTTTGTATCGATCAGGGTCTGGGCTTTTTTGATCTGCTCGGGTGTTGGCTTGGGCTTGATGGCGTTCGTTGCGTTGGCAATGGAATCGGCTTTAGCGCGGTCTTTCAGGCCTTTTTCAATCCACTCATTCGCTACGTGCCGCTGTACCTGACAGCTGTTGGGTGCATACGGCAGGGCCGAGTTGAACAGAACGAAGTTATTCTCCCAGTCGCGGTTGCGCTCTACGGTTTTGAACGAATACAAACCGGCAATAACCGCCATCAGCCCCAGCAGAGGGGTATAGCGAACCAGGTGCGACTGGGCTGAGGGTTCAGCAGGATCGACCGGGTTACGGACCAGTAACTTTCTCAATCCCCACACAAGTACAAAGGCAAAGCCCATGACGGCGGCATACGTAAATCGTTCGGCAAAGATACCGCCACGAATCCAGATAAAGCCCAGCCCTGGTGCCATGGTGACAAAGAACCAGAAAATACCAAATCCCCAAAGGGTACGTTTAACGAACCCTTTCCAGGCCAGCCAGATCAACCCGACCAAGGTAAAGAAACCAGCCCAGGTCAATAGATCACCTTTCCCACCCGATGGAATTACATTGTATGAATAATCATACACCAGCGGATGCGGCAGAACCAGCAGGCGGATGTAGTATTCCAGAAACTTGAACATGGTAGACTTTTGCGTCTTCTCAATGGCGTAGGGATAGTTAGCCCAGTCGACGGGGGGCGTACCGCTGAGGGTACCAATCATTTTCTGCTTCTGGTAGAAGAACAGAGCCGCTACAATCAGGAACGGCCACAGGCTAATGAGCGAATTCCAGAGATTCCGGCGGGCAAACCAGTACTGCATAGCCGGAATAAGTGCCAGGCTAACGATGGACGATTCTTTGGACAGGAAAGCCAGATAGAGCGATACACAAGCCCCGATAATCCAGCCCTTTTGGGTCGTTTCGAGATACCGCCAATACGCTAGCAACATGAGTGCAATGAACAGAAAACTCAGTATTTCATCGCGCCCTTTGATGTTGGCCACGATTTCGGTGTGCAGTGGATGGGCAATAAAAACCAGCCCGATCAGGAACGCCGTAATGGTTTGATTAACAAGCCATTTTTGCAGCAGTATACCTACCACCAGGCCTGTGAGGCCATACAGACCCGCATTGATCATGTGGCTGATGTTCGGATTATCTTTAAAATACTCCTGCTCCAGCGCAAATGTAATTAGTGATAAAGGCCGGTAGTAACCCAGCGAAATATTGCTAAAGTGCCAGAATTCGGTGCGCAGCAAGTCAGGAATACCAGCAATACCTTTCTTCACGAACAAATTCTGCCCCACAGCCGCAATATCGTCGAGCGCATACTGATGCCCAAACGTGTTGATATACAAGGCAACGCCCAGGAGCGCTAGTACTACGGGAGGCCACCATTTTACCTGCCGGTCGTTAATAGGCAGGTCAGTATTTTGGTCTGTTTGGTTTGGCGAATTGGTTCTTACCACCGGGCGCTGGCCGGGGTCGGTGGCGCGGGGTCGACCAGCACTGCCTGTATTTGTCAAAGCAGGTTTAGGAGTGACCGTTTTGTCCTGGGGCGGTCGAGGATTCTCGTAGCCCTGTGATTGCTTCTTTTTAGCCATAACAGCGGGTATTCGTCAATTGGATTCGTCCTGATTCTTTCCCCTGGCAGGCCTTACGCCAACGTAGAGAATCAGTACATTTATGGATTATTTGTAAAGTTCAGCAAGAATGTCAGTAAAATCAATGAAAGGTTTCCATCAACTTAAAACTATAACCTGGGCGCTTGGTCTGAGCCTGCTGCTCAACAGCTGTCTTACCGTTCGTCCGTCGTTACCCGCCACCAGCACAGCCGCTGCCCTTAGCCGAACCGATAACCTCGCCCTTGGCAATCCAAGTAAGGCATCCACCGGTGATCCGGACAATTACCTCATCAGCCGACCCCAGTATACGCTTTCGTACAGCCGCAGCCGGGGCATTGCCAACTGGGTAAGCTGGCACCTGAGTACGGCCTGGAAAGGCGACACCAAACGAGCGGACCTTTTCCGTCCTGACCCGGCTTTACCGGCAGGCTGGTCGGCGGTACGCACGTCCGATTATACCAACTCCGGCTTCGACCGGGGGCACCTCTGCCCTTCCGACGACCGCGATGCAACGCCCGAAGATAATGCCGCTACCTTTCTCCTCACCAACATCGTGCCAGAAGCGCCACGCCACAACCGTGAAGTCTGGAAGAATCTGGAAGAGTATGAACGGCAGCTCATTAGCAACGGCAACGATGTTTACATTCTGGCCGGTACAAGTGGTACCGGCGGCACGGGCCAAAATGGGTTTGCCACCTCCATCGCCAACGGAAAACTAACGGTTCCGGCCACACTCTGGAAGATAGTCATTGTGGTTCCGGCCACTGGTGACAATACCTTCCAGCTCACCGAAAACACACGTGTTATTGCGGTATCCATTCCGAACAGCCAATTAGCTGCCGACAAGCCCTGGCGCGCTTACCTGACCACCATCGACGCTATCGAAAGCATGACCGGCTACGACTTCCTGTCAACCGTACCCATTGACATCCAGCAGATTATCGAGAAACGGATTGACGGCAGCAACAGCTGACAGATGTACAAAAAGAGAGGCCCAAAAACACAGATAGTCAGGAGTTTCCTTCATCAATGTTTTTGGGCCTCTGTAACCAGATGGCTTACAAATGCTCAGGCGGTTGCCACGCTCACCTGGCTCATAGCCGGAACATCCATTTTTACCGGTATCCGCTGCGTCCGGCGACGCAGTAACGCAATCGCATCCGCATCGTCGGCAAAGGTATTATTGATGTTGACCATGTGTTGAGCCAGCACATCGTACTTACCGCGCATCAGCAGAAAAAATACCCGCCCAAAATCCAGACCGTCAAAAATAATGGCTCTGTTCTGGGCGTATTTATCAATTGTTTTCAGGAAAAAAGTCGGGTGTTCGGTCCAGTGCATGGCCGGGCGAACGTGGTGGCTAATGTGATACCCGTCATTCCAGCATTTTTTATTGTAGTTTACGTTAATGCAGGTAATGCTGTTTTTATAGGCATTTCCGGGATCTTCGCCATCCACAAACGCATGTTGTGTCCAGTTGCCGAGCATCGCGACCAGCCGGTAAATAACGAGCGGCAGCAAAAATACCAGCACCGTAGCGGCCCAGTTCACGAAACACAATCCCACACAAACGATAGCAAAGGCGATCTCGCCCGTGAGCGCGCGGGTAGCTAACTTGCCCCGGTTTTTCAGCCGCAGATAGTCCAGCAGATTCCGTACGCCAACGACAAAGAACCGACCAAAATAAGCCAGAAAGCTCCGATAGCTGTCTCGCTGAAACGTCATTGTGCTACTATCGTCATCCTCAAGGTTATTTTCGGGATGGTGCATGCCGATGTGGTGGCTATAATACGTTTCGGGCGTGTGTCCGAAAAAAGGAGCTAATATCCAGGGGAGGTAGTTATTCATCCAGCCGTACTCCGGCTTAAAAAACGGACGATGACTCGTGCAGTGCAGCATCAGCCCGAAGGGCCCCTTGAACCTGAAATTGCTGATAAAAAAATGGACGGCCGCTACAGCCCACCAGGCCCAGCCGGTTACGAAAGGCATAAACAGAAGTACACTCAGGGGAATAAGCGTCAGACTAATACGGAGGGTGAGGTAAATAAAGGGCAGATCCCGCTCGTCTTTAATATAGTGGAGAAAAAAACGATCCAATCTGCTGTAATCACGACCTTGGAAAGTAGGGTCGTGTAGGGTGCTTAATACCTTCATGTAAACGTATGTTGAGTTTAAGATAAGATGTCTATTAAAAAAAAGGTTCAGGCAGTTTCATGTCCATAGCGAACTCGAAACTGCCTGAACCTCCATATACTGTCAACGAAAGTAAGGCAATTTAATTTGATAGTATTTTATTAAGATAAAATTTATTTTTTCTCAACAGCATGTCTACCAAACTCGTTTCGTAAAGTAGTGACCACTACCCGCCGGGCCCGTGTACAAATAGCCGTCTTCTACCGAGATGTCCCGAAAAACGCCATGCAAGCGAGTCTTTATAATGTGAATTACCCCCATCAATAACCACATCGCCCGCCTGCATGATGGCCAGCAATTGCTCCATAACAATATCGATTAATGGACCGGCCGGAATCATCAGCCATAATACCCGCTTCTCAGGCAGCGCGGTATACAGGTCCTGTAAGGTGCTCACTCCCTGGGCTCCTTCGCCCTTAATGGCTTCAACTAACGTTTCGTTAATGTCGTAGCCAACAACAGTATGGCCATGTTTTACCAGATTACTGACGAAATTGAACCCCATCTTTCCTAAACCAATAAATCCAATATTTATAACAATCAATGATTTGAGCGGTTAAGTTGGCGATTTTTTCGGTAACGCCCTGCCCTTATTCCACCAGACTATGCGTTGATCACCAGCCTACTAACACCGCCATGCCGTGAAATCTCCGTTGGTTGACCTGTGCGTTAGAGGTTATATGCGGCTCTATATAGGCAACACGGATAAGCCTTATTTGTTAACTGCCCAGAAATTGAAAACTTATTTTGTATTTAGTATACATATATGTGCCTTTTTATTCATTAATTGTAGCGACAATTAGTCCAGGCATCTATTCTACATAAATCAACACCCACTAATCAAATACTATGCGAACATTGTACGTATCCCTTTTCTTTCTTTACCTGATCACTCAAATGCATTTGTCCTTTGCTCAGCAAACACAAACAGCAACTGACTACTTTAACGAAGGAATCCAAAAAAGTGCCGCAAAAGATTACCCGGGTGCCCTACAGGCGTTCACCATGTCGATCATTCAAAACCCAGAAAATGGGCCGAGCTATTATAATCGGGCGCTGACCAAAATCAGCCTGAATGATATCCAGGGCGCTAACCTTGACCTCGACTTAGCCATTGAGTTTACCCCCGGCGATGCCAACGCGTACTTGTACCGGGGTATAAACCGAACCCGCCAGGAAGACTTCCGGGGAGCCATGCAGGATTTTAACCGGGCGGTTGAGTTGAGTCCCAACGATGCCTTGCTCTATTACAACCGAGGGCTTTGCCGGCTTCAGATCAACTACACGAACAGCGCGCTGGCCGACTTCAACAAAGCCATAACCCTGGCTCCCAACGATGTTGCCATATTGATAGCCAGAGGAAACTGTAAAATGCAGCTGAACGATTACAAAGGGGCGCTGGCCGACTACAGTCTATGCCTTGAAAAATCACCGAACAGATCGCAGGCACTGGCAGGGCGTGGATATGCCCGATTCAAACTGGATGACTATAAAAATGCAATACTCGATTTTAACCGGGCCATCGAGATAAGCAGGGACGACGCGGAACTCTACTACCGGCGAGGGCTGGTTAAGTCGAGATTGGGTGAGTTTGAAAACGCACTCACTGATTTTGACAAAACCGTACAGTTGAACCCCAATCATTTCCGGGCTTTATTCAGTCGTGGTTTTAGCAAAAGTCGACTGGGCAACGTAAAACAGGCCGTTGCCGATATTGACAAGTCCATCGAGATGGGAGCTGTCAACACCACCAACAAGGCCTATTACAGTGACTTTATTACGGCCAGTACGCTCCAGTTATTCGGCTCCGTTGTTCAGGATCGGTACAAGGCTACGGAACTGGCAGACGACCGCGCCGATGCCTATCTGGTGCGGGGCATCATCCGCAACTCGGGTGGCGAGAGTAAACTAGCCCTGCAAGACCTTAACCGGGCCGTTGAACTCAACCCCACCAACGCCGAAACGTACTTTATTCGTGGGGTTGTCCGGTCATCGCTTGGGGACCAGAAAGGCTCGCTCATTGATTGCAACAGCACGATTAAATTAAACCCCCGTCATGCCGAAGCCTATTACCTGCGCGGTATTATCCGGTTCGATTCGGGCGATGAGGCCGCAGCCTGTATCGATCTGAGCCGATCCGGTGAGCTGGGCTATTCACAGGCTTACAAGATTATCAGTGCCAAATGCAATGCGGCTTCCCGGCCAACAGCTATGCGCTAACGGCGGCTTACTGATTAAAACCAATAAAGGCCTGACGTTGCTGGCAACGTCAGGCCTTTATTGGTTAAGCCCTATACATCGGTCAATAGCCAATTTTCACCATTTTCTGAACGGCGGGGACCAGCAACAAGCCGATTAGAACACCCACAAAATCGGCAGCCAGATCCATCCAGTCTCCACTGCGATTGATGGGTAATATATATTGAAGGACTTCAATCAGCCCACCAAAAAGCAGGCCCACCACCATGACCGTAACGAACGGGAAGCCCGTCATGCGCCAGAGTATGGCAAACAGGGCGAATATGGATAAATGCTGCCCCTTGTCGTTCCAGGTAAGTAATTCATCCGGCAATTCGGTATGCGGTGTCAAACAGCCGATCAGCATTATGATTGTCCAGGCAATGGCCATCCATCGCACTAGAGTTGGAGTAATTTTCATCAGGTTGATTTCAGCCTGTTGGCCGTAAAAAGAAGAAAAAGTATAATAAGACTAAGCAAATACACAACGTTACGGGTGTCGATAATACCCCGGCCCAGTGCCCGGTATTGCTCATCCAGCGCAAACAAAGATAAATAGTACGAAAAGCCGCCAAATAGGGTCAGACCCGCCAGGGCACTCAGACCAACATACAGTAAGAAGCAAAAGAATACACCCAGCACAAAGGCTACTACCTGGTTATCATTGAGCGAAGAGGCCCACAAGCCAATGGCAACAAACACACCCGCCAGCAACACTAACCCAATGTATGACCCAAATACACCCGCCGAGTCAATATTGCCTATGGGCGAACCAAGCTGATATAGCGTAATATAATACAGTAACGTAGGTACCAGCGTGACCACAACCAGCAGCCAGCTGGCCAGAAACTTGCCGCCTACCACGCCCCACCGGCTGACGGGTTTGGTGAGAAGCCACTCCAGCGTACCCGCCCGCACTTCGTCGGCGATGGACCGCATGGTGATGGCGGGTACCAGAAACAGCATGACGTAGGGCGTCAGGTTAAAAAAAGTACCCATATCGGCATACCCATTCTCCAGCAGATTCGTATCCGGAAACACCCAAAGCAACAGCCCTACAGCCATCAGGAATACGCCCATGATGATGTAGGCAATTGGCGACGAGAAGAATTGATTGACCTCTTTACGAAAAATAGCCAGCACGGATAAAGCTCTGTTTACGGTTAATACGTTTCGGCAGGTGGTTTATCTTCGCAGCCTACTGAAACACTAGTTAATCAAACGGATTTGCTTTGTTGCGCCGTATAAACGCAGCTACAATCAGCGATAAAAGAAAGCCAACGATTAACGTGCCAAACACCCCGGCAATGAACGTAAAACCCGGCGACTGTAGCTTCTCCGACCATTCCATGGCCTGATCAATGGCTTCGTCAGACATGTTTCCCTGCTCTTCCAGTTTCTCGCGGGCTTTTTCCATAGCCCGCTGCTGTACCGTTGGATCAATGAATACATTGTAAAAGGTCGTGAAAGCAGAAGAAAGTATTCCGCCCACGGCAGACGTAAGCGCGCCAAGTCCAAGCCCTTCGCCATAGGTCATATACCCCCCATTCAACGACCGGAATTCCCGCATCGAAAGTACCAGAAAAGCAACCATAGCCCCTAAGGTCAGCCCGCTGAACAACGGGTTGGTCGTCTGGTCGGTGAGGTACATAACCAGGGTAATCGCCATCAGTACGAGGCCAAAAATAACACCCCATTTCAGGGCCACACGAGCGGTAGACGGTTGTTCTTCCATAATAAATTGGTTTTACTGCATGATGCTGTAATCTTGCTTCCGGAAAATAAGCGAAATGATCAGAACGGGCAATACTGCCAGGGCTGTTTTTTTAGTGAGTTCGTCGGGCAACAACACGCCAGGTTGCATGTTCGATACTTTTTCCCACTGCTGGGCAAAGGTTTCCGGCCCAAACTGATCGGTGATCTGCTTTTTACCTTCCAGTAGCAGCTTTTTCGAGTTCGTGACGTACTCGGCAAAAACGCCCGGATCGATCTGCGTCACAAACAGGTAAATAAGCCAGCCCGTTACCAGAGCGGCTACCGTATTAAGAACGTAACCAATGGTTAAGCCTTCCCATAAATGAAGCCGCCCCTGACCAATGTGCTTCCGGTAATACCAGACGGTGGCAATCATCATAATGATGTGAATCCCGTAGTCGAGGACGCGGATGTTCCCCAGCGCCGGTACCCCGATGGCATACAGACCCAGGAAATAAAGAAAGCAGAGAACACCCGTAGCCAACCCGGCAAGAAGCGGAAACTTTAATAGCGGATGCCCAAAATAATTGAGGATACTTTTCATAAGGTGGTCGTGAACTGGCCGCGATGCACCGTGCCGATTACGCGGCCCGTGAGCGTTTGGCCCAGAAATGGTGAGTTTTTTGATTTGGATAACGTACGGCTGTATGTCCAGATGCCCGCAGGGTCGAAGAGCGTCAGGGTGGCGGGTTGCCCTTCGGCAATGGTCGTTACCGGCAGGCGCAGTATTTGCCGGGGCCGGGTGGTCAGCTTTTCGATAAGCTGCGCCAGTGGCAGGTCCTGGTTATGCATGACGGCATTTGAAAAAACCGTTTCCAGACCGATAATACCAAAGTCAGCCTGATCGAATTCCAGGTTTTTACATTCAGGATCATGGGGCGTATGATCCGATACAATCGCATCGATGGTGCCATCTTTCAGGCCATCCCATAACGCACGCACATCAGCCACCGACCGGAATGGCGGGTTTACTTTCAGATTTGTATCGAAGCCGGACAAAGCCGAATCGTCGAAAACCAGCTGATGAGCCGCTACGTCGCAACTTACCGGGCTTCCCTGCGCTTTGGCCTGCCGGATCAACTCCACCGACCGGGCCGTGGAAATCGTAGAGAAGTGCAGCGCGGGGGGTATTGGGCAGGGGGCAGAGGGCAGAGGGTAAAGTTCCGACTCATTCTCCTCTGCTCCATGCCCTATCTCCTCTGCCCCATGCCCGAGAACATACTCCAGCAGCCGTAGATCGCGCTCGATCATCAGCTCTTCGGCCAGAGCAGGCATGCCTTTCAGTCCGAGCAGCGTACTTTGAACACCCTCGTGCATCTGCCCAAAGCGGGTTAGCAGCATTTCTTCCGGGCGGTTCATAAACAACCCGTTAATTGGCTCTAAATACTGCAGCGTCTTTAGCAGCAGATCGGGGTTTTGAAGCGGGTGGTTCCCGTCAGAAAACGCAACGGCACCCGCATGATGCAGGTCGAGCATTTCCGTAAAATCTTCACCAGCGGCTTTTTTCGTAACGGCAGCAATGACGTGTACCCGTACCGGCTGCCCCTCGGCCATCCGCTGGATATAGGCTAATGTGCCCTTGGCATCCACAACGGGCTGCGTGTTGGGGAGTACAGCAATGTCTGTAAAGCCCCCGGCGGCAGCGGCCCGGCATACACTGGTCAGGTCTTCTTTGTGTTCGTAACCGGGGTCCTGGGTTAGCACGCGCATGTCGACCCAACCGAGGGAGACGTGAAGATTATCGGCCTCCACGACCCGGACGTTCGTGTCGACGGGCAACTGGGCACCAATCTGACGAATCAGGCCGTTTTCGACCAGAATATCACATACCTGTCCATCGAACGATGAAGCAGCATCAACAATACGGGCAGAACGAATCAGGAGTTGCATGAGTGACGTCCCGGCGGTTTTCGGGAGCAGAGGCCGGGTAAAAATGATTGTTTAAAAAAAAGGCCCCTTGCGGAGCCTTCTGGAGTTCAATGCGGTAAATCAGGCACCAACCAATTCCCGATAGGCATCGGCGGTTAGTAAGCCATCCTGCTGCGACGCATCCGCCGGTTTCAGACGGATAATCCAGCCTTCGCCGTAAGGATCGCTGTTGAGCAGTTCCGGCGATTTTTCGATGGCCGGGTTCAGTTCAAGGATTTCTCCCTCTACCGGCAGAAACAGATCTGATACGGTTTTAACAGCCTCTACTGCGCCAAAAACTTCACCTTTTGGTAATGACTGACCAACGGTCGCAACATCGATGAAGATAATATCACCCAGTTCGTGTTGTGCGAATTCAGTAATACCAATTACGGCCGTACCGTCCTCTTCTATCCGAATCCATTCGTGATCCTCCGTATAGCTTAGTTCTGCAGGAAAATTCATTGTTGGGAAATTGATTTATGCCCGCAAAATACGACAGATGAGGGCGTATTTGCAAGCGATACCACCCCGGACGTTCTGCCCGGCAGCAGGATTTTACTGATAGTCAATCATTTGGCAGCTACCGCCGATTGGTTCGGGGAGAAATTAGATGCCCCCAGCCGATCGTTACCCTGTCGTTCGATCATCCATTGCGGATACGGCTTGGGTTTGGCACTGACTTCGTCGAGTTGTTGAAGCTGCTCCGTCGTTAAGCGTATATCAACGGCTTTGATGTTGTCCAGCAGTTGATCCGTGTTTTTGGCACCGATAATTACACTGGTAACTCCGGTTTTTGCCAGTACCCACGCCAGCGCAATCCGGGCAACCGATACCCCCGATCCGTCTTCGCGATGGGCTTCGGCAATGGACTGCATCACCTCAATAATCTCGTAGGCATGTTCCTGATTAACGGGCGGGAAGTCAAAGTTGAGTCGCCGTGACCCATCTTCCGGTTTATTGGTTCGAGTGTATTTACCGGACAGAAAACCACCCGCCAGCGGGCTCCACGGTAAAATCGCCATGTGCTGATCCTGCACCATGGGCACGATCTCGTTTTCGAGGTCACGACCGGCAATGGAGTAGTAGTTCTGGGTAGAAATAAACTTCGTCCAGCCGTACTTGTCTGCAATACCATTGGCTTTCATGACCTGCCAGGCCGCCAGATTCGAGCAGCCAATGTAGCGCACCTTACCGCTCCTGACCACATCTTCCAGCCCGCGCATGGTTTCTTCCAGGGGCGTGATGGGGTCAAATCCGTGAATCTGGTACAGGTCGACATGATCCAGTTGCAGGCGTTTGAGGCTGTCGTCCAGCTGCTGCATAATCTGCAAACGGCCCAGGCCCACCTGATTTTTTCCTTCACCCATGCGGCCCCTTACTTTTGTAGCAATTACGAGTTCATGGCGCGACAGACCGAGGGATTTGATCGACTGCCCGAGCAGCCGTTCCGACTCGCCGAAGGAGTACACGTTGGCGGTGTCGATAAAATTTATGCCGTTATCGACGGCGGTTTTTATAATGTCGTTGACGGCATCCTGTTGAAGTTCGCCCATGGCTTTCCAGTAGCCGTTGCCGCCAAATGTCATGGTGCCGAGGCAGATTTCGGAGACGAGTACGCCGGTACTGCCAAGTTGGTTGTATTTCATGTGGTTTATTTGTTTGCTTACATCAACCGGTAACATCCCGGAATGTTAATGCCCGGCATAACCTATGACCCAACGAGACGGGAATACCCTTCTACTGAAATTAGAAGGCCTCGCCCAGTGAGAAGTAGATGCCGGTACCTTCACGCGTAATGCCCAGATCGGCACGAAGGTACACGTCTTTCTTCTGGAAAAACAGGAAACGCACCCCGCCCCCAACCGCCCACCGAACCCGGTTGAGCTGTACCTCACTGACAGTTGGGGCAACGGTACCTACACCACCAAATAACGTGCCGCCCCAGCGTCGGCTGAAGACAAAAGGTAGCCAGCGCAGTTCAGCCTGCGCTGCCAGCAGGTTTTTGTCGCGGTAACGGCCGAGGTAATAGCCCCGCATGGTATTTTCGCCCCCCAACAGGGCCAGACTATTGAACGGTACATCACCGTTTATGAACATACCCGTTGCCTGTAGGGCCAGCACCCGGTTTCGGGTACCCAGCGGCCGGTACAGCCGTCCGTCGAACAGAATACGCTGAAACCCGAAATTTTCGGTCCGCAGGACGTTGCGCAGGACAGCCGCTTCAAAAAAAGCGCCCTTCCGCACATTCAGGATGTTTTTCCGATTGTCATAAACCAACGTAACCCCCAGTTCCAGCGTCGTAGACCCGCGCCCTCCCAACGGCAGTTCAGCAGCAGCTAGATCGGTATGTTCAAATGAAACACCCTGCAAGCTCTGGAAGTCGACTTCCGGTCCGGCATAAAGGTTTCCAACCACTTTTCGCAGTGCCCGCTGCCGAAACTGTACGTAACTGGAATTGACTAACGATGGGTTAGCCCGTTTGGAATTGGGACCGATGCCGTAGTATAATAGCGGAAATTGCTGATACCGGGCCCGTCCCAGCAGGTAATAGGTATTCTTATCGGTGTATACCGCATTTTCGAGCTGGGCACCAAACTGGCCACGCAGGGTCACAAAACCGTACAATACGATTTCGCTCAATCGGTTCACCAGCGTGTCGTCTTTGGCGTAATACAGGGAGAAGGCCCGTACACCGATTTCCAGGCTGGTTTCGGGCGCGTAGCCCGCCGTCGGAAAAACAAGCACCCGCGAGGAAGCTGTCGACGAGGTGTCGTTCAGGGTTTGATAGATGAACCGGCCAAGTCCACGCTGGGCAAATTTTGGTATATGCTGCTGAGCCAGGACCGGACACACGGCCAGCAAAATGCCTATCAGACAACCTGCAACTTGTTTCCCTGCCACGTTTCCAGCGCCTAGCGTTTATCAGAAAACCAATACGGGCAAAATGTGTTCTAAAGAGCCCCGTTTTACTACATCGGCGGCATTTTTGGGGGTACAACCGGTCTAATGACCCCAGCCTTACTCCGCCAGATTGAACTTCACCTGGATACCGCCCGAGGTAGTAGCCCGCCGGAAGGAGTTCGATACGAGTGGGTCGTTGAACGTACGGTCGAAATAGAAGTTGAAGTTCAACCGCCGGTTAACGATGTAACTGACCTGCGGACGAAGCTGGAAGTTCACGTTACCGGCCGTAATAATCTGCTCGGCATCCAGTTTTCGCTGAATGGCCCGCGTATCGCGCAGGGTCAGGTTGCAGGAGAACGTCAGATCGTTTTTCAACCGCTTAACGGCCCCATTGATCAGGAACGGGATGCGCACATTCTGCCGGGTGAAGCCTATCGAAGCCGTCAGGTCTTTGTTGCTCAGTTCAGCCACCTGCGAGTTCGACAGATTCAGCGCTACATCGCGGCTCTGGTTATATTCCAGACGCCCGCTGATGCGGCTCTTTGTCTGAAACTGCACGCCAATCAGCGGCTGGAATTTCTCCGACATGGTGATGGTACTCATCGCAAACACCGGCACGTACTGCCCCAACTGATTGATGGCCGCTGCCATTGGGTAACCCTGCACGGCCAGGTTGACGTAAGCCGCCGTATAGTCCAGATTCGAGATGAAGTTCCCGACGCTATAGGTCGACGAATAGCTATGGTTGATGGTAAACGCACTGAACTGTTTCCGGATAATACCCAGCCCCGACAAACCATTGTAGGCAATTGTCCAGTTTGGTAAAGGGAAATTGTAGAACGGCGACAGCTGGGCTTTATCAACCGGCTGTCCGCTATAAGCGGCAAAGAACGCGGGGATCAGCACATCCTGCGATGTTTTAGTGTATTCTCCCTTCACCACGCCTTCGGCATTGGCTTTTGTCAACTTCTCAATAAAAATGGCCCGATATTCCTCAAAACGGTCGAAAATGGGCGAGGTATTATCCCCACGCAACCCTTCGAACGCCGTTCGGAACGACCAGAACGACATGCTGAACTGTCCGTTACGAACCGGCGAATAGGTTTCGAACGGCCCACCCTGCGCCCCCGGGCGGAAGTATTCCTGATAGGCATCCGTTCGGTCCAGCCGCCAGTTAATCTGCATCCTAAAATCTTTAAAAGGCTCCAGCGTCGTGTTGGCCGTAAACTTCCGGGTGATGTTTTGCTGGAAAGCCGTATTGAGTACCGTGCTGGGCGAAAGCCAGCCTTTGTCGGCTGCTTTGTACGCAATGTTCGGGTCCTGACTACCGAGCACAAACCCAAGCCCCGGTGCATTCTCAGGGCTGACGCCAAACAGTTTTGGCGTTGGCAAAAAGCCTGGCAGAATGGTAGACTCCTGCTGCGTGTACGAGAAGTTGATCCCCCGAACCGTCAGCAAAGCCCGTGTAAAGTTTTTCAGCACCGTGTTTTCACTCCGAACAACATCCTCGATGTCGCCGGGGTTACGGGCAAAATTCTTACGAATGGGCGACGGAGTATTGGCGAAACGCAGGTACCGGATTTTGTTGTACAAACGAATCAAATCGACCCGTCCGGTAATGCCCCGCTCCCGGTTGTTGCGGATAACGTTGCCAAAGGGTACACCCAGCGAATCGACCACGCCATAGGAGTTGGCCTGAAACTGGTACCCAACGCCATACACGGCATCGGCGGCAATCCAGTCGAGTAGCGGTATTTTGTCCAGCGGCAGTCGATACGTGGCGCGGATGTCCTGCACGAAGTTCTTCATCCGTCCGAGGTTCTTCAGGCTGGACAGGATGGAATCCCGCTTGGCCTGGGTATTGATATCGCCCGCCGGTTCGTCAATAATGGCGTTGGCCTGGGCATGATAGGTCAGTACCAGGCTGCGCGTGAGGTTCCAGGTAAGGTCGTAATACCGGTTGAACAGGAAATACTTTTCGTACTGCGGTATAATGCCATTGGTTGTTAAATCCGAGGAGCGAAGCTGCGTTTTAACGAAACTCCGGTCCAGATCGGTGCGAATTGACACCAGCGTAGGCAGTAACGTCAGGTTAAAATCCTTGAGCCAGCGCAGGTACGGCGCTTCGAAAGACGCTTTGTTACGGAAAGGCTCAAACGCTTTCGGTTGACCGCTGTAGGTATAGGCAATGCCCCCGCGCGTCTGTTGCTGGAGGTATTCCTGCGTCAGGATATTGGTCCGCTTGGCATCCGTAAAGGCATAGGTAAACGCAAAGTTTTCGAAATCCCAGAAGTGCGATTTGGACTCCGGGTTGGTCTTTACCTTCCTGACGTTCGAGAAATTGTACCCCCGGCGGGTGGTGTTATCCTGCACCAGTTGGCGGTAGCTATCCCGGTCCGACTCTGCTTTTGTCGACAGCGACGTTTCCAGCGGTGTATCGGGGTCCAGCGGGTCAAAATGCGGGTCCACGTTGCGGTGGTCGTAGTTTACGTAGAGCGGAATACGAAGTCCCCAGCTGGCAGGCAGGAACTTGTCGACGGCCAGCGCCGACGAGAAGCCAAATTCAGCGGTTGTTTCGAGAGCTCGCTCGCCAATGCGCGTTTGTACCCCACCGAACCCAAAGGTCGTGATTCGGCCGGAGGCTGTCAGCGTACCAATGTCGGCCAGTTTCATGTTCAGCGACCCAATGGCGGCCATACCCGCGTGCTGGTCGTAGCCATAGGCCCGCAGTTCATCGACCCAGACCGTGAATGATTTGGGTCGTTCGCCGTCTCCTTCCTTCTTGGGGTTGCGAACGCCAATCATAATCGACTGCACCGAACTTAAATCGGGACTACCAACTACCGTTAGTATGTAGCGGTTATTTGCCGATCGCTCCGAGTACGGGAGCGACGTTCGGCGGGTGTACAAGCGGTTTCGGTTGGCTTTCAGATTAATGAGTTCATCCAGCGCCAGATCCAGTTCATTAGCGGTCGGCCAGACTACCTCGGCAGGCTGATTACCGGAAGGGGTAGCTACCAGATCGGGTATTTCAATTTCGTAGTAGTTGTCCGTGTAGTCCGTTCCCACCCGAATGAAGGTAGACACCTGCCCGCTTTCGTTGTCCGGGTTGTGCATGTGTACGAACATTTTGAGCCGCTCCCGGAACAGCAAGTTCAAATTAGTGTTCCGGAATGCTCCGCGCGAATCGCCATCGCGTAGGTTGGTTACGCTCAGGCGCATCGACTGCTCGTTGAGTTCAACGACGTTCGGTTGGGTATAATCCCGGTCGCGAACATAGCCCGGCGGTACGGAGTAAATGTATTTATCGCCCCCTTGTGCGCTTGTCTGGGTGCTGCTGTTTTCTTCCACGTTCACCGTCGACACCGTAAAGTTGGCGTCGTAGGGCTCGGGCACTTCCTGCAAACCGCGCTGGGTCAGATCGCCGGTATACTTACGGTACTGGTTGGCCTCCATCTGCAACTGGGCAAACCGCAGCACGACCGGTTCGGCAAAATCCGTCAGGTACATCCGCATGAAACGCATCGACTTAAAGCCGTTGATGCTGCCCACTTTGCGGAGCGGCTCGCGAATCGGAATCCGGAACTGATACCAGGTAACAACGCCCCCCGGCGCCCCTTTTGTCGGTACCGATACCTTATCCACAATGTATCGTTGACCTACTTCCAGCCGACCGGGCCGCAAATCTATCTCGTACTCGTAATAGGCTTCATTGTCGTTGACGGTATTGTCGATGTTCAGGTCTTCGATATCGGGCAATGTAGACGATGCGGGGGTCAGGAACTGGTTGGTGCTGGTATTTTCGGGCGAGTTATTCTCCATGCCCATGAACCACTTGTACCGTGCCACAATGTATTTCTGCCGATCGGCCTCTTCGCCCAGATAGAATTTAAAATCATCGCCGGAGGGGTCTTGCTGAATATCAGCCAGTACCGCCGGGTCGGTTACGCGTGTTTGAATAGTCCGTAGATAGTTCTGAAAAAACTGCTGTTCGGACGTCACGCCATCCGGAATAGTGGGCTGGCTGCTTAATCCGTCCAGACCAATATCCTGCCGTTCGCGGACACCACTCTGAAACGCGTTCGTCACAAACTGCTGCGTCGGTGCTTTTCCCCAACTGGTTGTCTGAACGCCCCCGATTCGTGGGTTATTTGCGGTATCGGCACTGGCCGGGAAACCATTCTCGAACTCGTACCGACCGTCTTTGATGACATCTTCCGAAATGTCGCCGAGGTTAAAGACCAGCTTACCGCCTGTGGTGTTGTTTATGTTTTTGGTATCGTCGTTGCTGCCCCGTACTTTACCGGCCTCACCGGGCACGAAGGGGTCCATCAGCCAGAAGGTTACGTTCTCGATGTTGGCGTTGTCAAAATCAATGTCCGAGGCAATAGCCCGCGTTACCGCCCCGAAGTTCTGTCTTGGATTCGGCAGCCGACCGGCGGCATCCAGGTTGGTATTGTAGTTATACATCCCCCGCTCGGCCGGGAAGTACGAAACGTCGAGAATACTTTCAGGCAACTGAACCACCCGCGCCGAACGGCCCGGAAACAAATCCTGCGGCAGGAAAGGGCGCTCGTAAACGTGGCCATTTACATCCTCCAGGTCAATGTTCGAGGCTACGCCCAGCGTACCCGTCGAGCCAAAAATACTGGGATCAACCGTATATACCGACATACGGGCGCGGTTATACGCATACGGCAGCGGATCGGCAAAGGAGCCCTGCGGAAACTGCTGGGGAGTAGCCCCCAATCGCCAGCGCGTTGGCTGGCGGGTCAGATCGAAGATGGTGCGTGCCGCTTCAAAATCGTCCAGATAACTTTCATTCCGCGCCTTTGGGTTCGTACCGGGAAACAACTGCGCTACTTCGGCATTGAGCTGAATGGCCGACGGTTCCTTGGTCTGCACGCCCGGCAGGGCATCGAGCAGGCGCGTCAGGCCGGGGGCGTCTTTACGGATGTTGGCGTTAACGCCCAGAATGGTGTTATTGACGGGCTCGTTGCCAAGGGCCACGCGGGTCAGAAAACCGGCGGGCGTCTCTTTCATGTGCATGGCCGTCAGCCCAATACTAATGTCTCTGTTGATGGCGTAATCCAGCCGGGTACCAAGCAGGGTGCGAATCTGGTTCTGGAACAGATCGGGTTGTTCGTAGCTAATCCTAATTTCTCGACCGGAATTGGTCACGCTCTCGTTGATAATCCGCAACCGGCCAATCTGCGCTTCGAGCACGTAATCCTGACCAGCTACCAGCGGCACACCGCCCGCCGTTACCGTTACCGACTGCTCATTGACGCCATACGGCAACTGTACATCGGCACCATTGCCCGACTGAAAAGAGCCTTTCAGGAAAAACTTATTCTTCTCCGCAATTTGCTGAGCGTCGGTCTGGGTAGTTCGGTACAGCTGATCGAATACATACTTGGACCGTAAAATTGCGTCGTTGCCCAGTTTAGTAGCCAGATAAGCGCCAAATGGCTCCAGCGTTGGAAAAATGATCTTCCCGTACCGACTGTCAATGGTGATGTTCTCGACGTAGTCGAAGTTCCCATCGGGCTGGGCGTCCAGCTGCTGATTAAGCCGGTCCATGCCGAACACCTGCACCAGCGGTATGTTTTGAATCGGTCCTTCCTGGAGGTTGGGGTTGTCGATACCCGTGAGGTCATCTTTGTAAATAACCCGCAACTGGAATCCCTGACGCGTAATTTGTGCCGTGTTGAGGGAATAGATGTTCTTCATCATCAGGTTCCACATCGGCAACTGGAGATTATTCCGGAGCGTGGCCGACTTCAGCAGTTTCAGTACCAGCACCTCATCGTCCCGTCGGGCCTGATAATCTTCGGTCAGTTCACCTACCTTATAACGTCGACCCTGGTAGGTATACTCGTAGGCAACGGCCAGAATCTCGTCGTTGCGCAGGGGCGTTACCAGTGAGATATACCCCAGTTCGGGCTGGAGTTTGTACTCCCGGTCGGTCAGGCGTTTGGCGCCCCGAAGCAGGTCGTAGTCGGTTCCTTTGTTAAGTGCGTAGGTGCCCGTCAGAATCTCATTGGTCCGGTCTACCTGTCGAAATGGGTTGGCCGTATTGGCCGTCAGTCGGTTATACAGACTGTTGGTTGCGTTGTCGGTCGGGGTTCGGTTGTTGCGCGAGAAGGGCGGCAGATTCGGGTTATTCTGCGCGTAGGGGTTGCCTTCGCCCAAATCCTGAAAACCAGCGATATTCCGCAGGGATTCGGTAGTATTTGTTCGGTTCGTCACGTACACTTCAACACGCGTCACGTTCACCCCGGAGGTTACCTGAGGTAATGTTTTTAACGACGATTCGTAGTTGGCCCGGAAAAACTGCGACAGAAAAAAGTGTCGATTTTCGTCGTACTGATCAGCCCGGATCTCGAACGGACGGCTCGACGTTCCTCCCCGCAGCACGATCTCGTTCTTCCGCGACCGCTGCTGGGAAGCTACCAGCGTGGCGTTCAGTTTCCCAAACCGCAGTTGGGTTTTTATACCGAACAGGTTTTGTACGCCCGGAATCAACTGACTATTGACCGCCCAGCTGATGTTACCGACTTCCAGCCCTTGCAGGATACTTTCGTTCTGGGGTGTAAAATTGGGTATCGACCCGTTCATTCCCGGTGCATCGGGCATCCCTGGCATCCCCGGCAAGTTTGGTGTACCGGGCAGGTTCGGAACACTGGGCAGGTTAGGCATTCCCGGCAACCCCTGTCCGGTGCCCAAAGCGGGTAGTCCACCACCCGGCCGGTAATTAAGTTTGAGGGCGTTCTCAAAGTTGAAACTGGCTTTGGTATCGAAATTGGCCAGTACGCCCAGTTTTTCGCCGATCTTACCGTTGAAATTTATGCTGATCTGCTCATTGAACAGGAAGTTGCCATTACGGCGCTGCCGAACGGGAAGGACCGGATTGTCGATGAATTGGTACAGATAGCCAAAATCGAGGGTTACGAACCCATTGGGCTTGAAGTCGACCTGACTACCGCCAAAAAGCCGGTCGATAACGGGCGGCAGTTCGAGCTTAGGCACTAGTCCCCGGCCGCTCAGCGCACTCTGCCCATCACGTTTGGCACTGTATTCACGCCAGATATTTTGCTCGACCCGCTGGTTCTGAAGCTGATTGTAGGTTGAAAAGGGAATCGTTTCGCCGGGTCGGTACGGCAGGCCAAATTGGGAAGGCGGCAGAATAGCCCCCTGCACGGCGGTACCCACAACCGGCGCGGAGCTGGTAGCCGTGTTGCTCATGGGCGCTCCGGACAGCGATACCCCCGACCGTACCCGCTCCGTAACGGCAATGTCGCCATCGGGGCCTAACCGGAAATCGGTCGAAACGCCTTTGGGATCGCGAAGAATAAATGGTGATTTAGATGACCGCTCCGAGAACCGGGAGGCACGTCGATCGGGCCAGTTAACGGTTGGCCGCCGGTTGGCGCTTCGTAACGAACGGATACTATCATTACGTTCCTGAATGGCCTGTTTAGCCGAATCGGCGCGTATAATTGCCCGGCGACGAGCATTGGCACGGGCCGAATCGGCTGCGGCCTGTTGCCGTCGGTTAGCCGCTCCGCGTCGGGCGGGTGTCGTGGCGGGCTGTTCCTGTCCTAAACTCACACCCAGCCCCACAAGCAACCAGCATCCCATCATAAGCCACCCGTTCGGAACAAACAGGAGCCTGGTGACAGCGGGAATTAAGTGGCTAACGACAGACGTGTGAACAAAGTAAGGGTTCACCATTGAGGGTACTTTATAGTTCAGAATTTGTAGCGTATGGGACGTTCTTCTATCAAACGGCCAAAATTGGCCCAATCGTCTAATTGAATGACAGATTTTTTATATAGCGGTTTTCTTTCGGTATAGCATATCTATATAACAAAAGTAGGCATTAAGCGAATGGCATACGAATAAGTGTCACAACGATTTAAAATATTTTTCGTTCGTGAAGCACTCCGCACCTGTCACTTAACGCCCTACAATTACCAGGCCAGAATTTAAAAACACTTAATGAGACTCCTTAACCACCACGCCGGTCAAGGGCAAGACATGTACTGGCGATGAGCGCCTTACAGCCTGAATCAGCGAATAAATGGCAACCATGCCAAAGCCCACCATCAGCATGATATGGAGAAAAAACATCCGAAAATCCTGTAGGTAAACAGCCAGCCCAAGACCAAAGAAGAAGTACAAAGCCAGAAACCCTTCCGCAATAGTCAGCCAGCTAATCCGGCGACTGATGTATTTGTTAGCGGCCCAGCTATCGGCGGCCGTTTTTACATTAAACTTGGGTGTCCGGACAAAAGGCGTCTTACGGCCCATGTACCCTTCAATCACCGCAATGGTATTGTGCAGCGACAAGCCCATCATCAGGGACGAATACATAGGAAAGTACCAGGCCAGCCGGGCTTTGTTCGCGCCTTTCAAAAACCACACGGGTATGCCGTAAAAGGTGATCAGGATCAGCAGGTTGAACTGAAACAGGTTGATGACCACAAACACCCATTCCCACTCCGGGTGCTGGCTGCGAATGTAAATGAGGGGCACGCTCATAACCCCCAGAATCAGCACCAGAATAAAGGTGGCACTACTGAAAAGATGAAAAAACGCGTGCAGCTTCATCGACAGGGAGACGCCCGGCGTTTTCAGAACGTTCACAAACAGCTTGCGGGCGCATTCGGCGGCCCCTTTCATCCAGCGGTACTGCTGCGACTTGAGGGCATTCATGGCCACGGGTAACTCGGCGGGCGAACCCACATCTTCCCGGTATACAAACTTCCAGCCCCGCAGCTGCGCCCGGTAGCTCAGGTCCAGGTCTTCCGTCAGGGTATCGCTTTGCCAGCCACCGGCATCGGCAATGGCCACTTTGCGCCAGACGCCACCAGTACCGTTGAAGTTAGCCAGTAGTCCGGCGGCATAACGTCCGCTTTGCTCGACCGTAAAATGGGCATTCAGCCCGAACGCCTGCAACTGCGTGATCAGCGAGAAGTCTTCGTTCAGGTGTTCCCAGCGGGTTTGAACAATAGCCACTTTCGGATCGGAAAAGTGCGGCACCGTTTTCAGCAGGAACTCGGGGTCCGGTACAAAATCGGCGTCGAAAATAGCGACAAACTCTCCTTTGGCCAGGGTGAGCCCATACGCGAGGGCTCCGGCTTTAAACCCTTTCCGCTCCGGCCGACGGATGTGTTCGATATCGAATCCCTGCTGTTTGTATTCGGCCACTTTTCGGGCCACAATGGAGACAGTTTCATCCGTCGAGTCGTCCAGCAGCTGAATATCGAGCTTTTCTTTTGGGTATTTGAGCAGCACAACGGCGTCAATCAACCGCTCAACGACGTACAATTCATTGTAAATGGGTAATTGAACGGTTAGCCGGGGCAGCGTTTCCGGCGAATAATTGACCGGCGATTGAGCCATTGCCCGGCGCTTCTTTTCTGAACGCAAATAAATGATTATCAGACTTAATTGACCACAGTTATATACGAACAACAGGAGTAATGCCATTGCGTATAGTATCAGGACCAGAATTTCCATATTGACGAAGACGAGACGATAGTACCATGTGCTAATAATCTAATATTCTAGTAGACTAAGCTAAGGAGTAACTGGATAAGAGCCTAAATGGTTAGTAAATGGAGGTCCTAATTAGGCTGTGTCGCGGGATTTGTTCACTAAATTTCCGGTCTGGCAGTTGGCCATCAAACTCAGATTCCCGTAAAATAGCCTATACTTGAACATGGAAATTTCGTTTATCGGTGCCGGTAATCTTGCCTGGCACCTTGCCCCGGCGCTCGAAAATGCTGGCCATCACATCAATGAGGTTTACAGCCGACAACTACAGCACGCCCGTCAGCTGGTCAGTAATTTATACGACGCGCATACGCATTCGGAGTTGAACTTCGCCGACAGTCCATCGAAATTATTCATACTGGCCATCCCCGACGATGCCCTCGAACCGGTCTGTTCGCAACTGGTTTTACCGGAAGATGCCATTCTGGTTCATACAGCGGGAGCCCGTACGCTGGCCTCGCTGGAGCAGTGGATGGCTGTTTACAGTGATGTGCCGGTCCTGACGGGCGTTTTCTATCCGCTCCAGACGTTCAGCAAAGGGCAGTCGTTCATGGTGTTCGACGAAATTCCACTCTGTATCGAATCGGGCGACAGCGTAACGGAAGAGATACTGGTTCAACTAGGTCAGGACATCAGCGATATTGTGTACATCATCACCTCCGAAGAACGCCGGACGCTGCACGTAGCCGCTGTTTTTGCCTGTAACTTCACCAACCACCTGCTGACGCTCGCCCACGACCTCACCGTTCAGGACGGGCTGGATTTCGATCTGCTCAGGCCCATCATCGGCGAAACTTTTCGAAAAGGGCTGGCCGCTCCTGACCCTGCCGATGTGCAGACAGGCCCCGCCCGCCGTGGTGACCTGACTACTATAGACACTCATTTGACTTACCTCAGCAATCAGCCGAAGCTCTTCGAAATTTACCAGCTACTCACGCAAAGTATTCAGCATCAGTATCGTCAGTAATCAACCATAACTTTCGGCTGATCTTCGATCTGGTTCTCTATAAGGTGCCTGTCGAAAACCAGCACTAAAAGGTTACAAATGTCCCTTACAAGCGTATTAGAAGCGATTTACCCGTATTTTAAGTACCTTCGTTCGTCTTAATCGCATGTACCGTGAAGACCTATCAGTATTTAAGAAGTGGTATTCTGGAAGCGTATCTGTTGGGGTCAACTACGGAGAAAGAAAAGGAAGAAGTCGAGAAGCTTCTCTCCACAGATGCGGATGTACTGGCCGAATTAAATGAACTGGAAGCCAGTATGGAAGAGTATTTCCTGCGAAATGCCGTGCCTCCCCCACCCGATATCCGGGAAAAGATTGAGCTGCGCATCAGCCAGACAGAGGTACAAAAATGGGAAGAACCGGCCCATACCTATACGGAACCGCAATCGACCGAATCCGAAAAGAGGGAGCCGTCTTATGTGCATGTTGAGGTAGACAACACGCATATACGAGTGCATAAGTACTGGCGTACCGCCTTTATCGCCATCTTTATTCTCTCGAAAGTATTTTTGATTCTTGGTCTTTACTATTATTTCAAAGCCGCCAGTCAGGCTGATGAAATTGACCGACTGAAAGCCCAGACGCAGCAAACCAGCCCACTTCCACGCCCGACAACGCCCTAACCACCCAATCGGATGGATTGGCTTTCACCCTATTTTTTGCCATTTTGCCGCCAATACACTTCCGATGAAACACCTCATTCTTAGTATCTCCAGCTTTTTGCTGACGCTGCCCGCTTTTTCGCAATGGCAACCACAAGCCGTAACGACCGATGCCAGTTTCCGGGCGGTTAGCGTTGCCAGCCCGGACATCGCCTGGCTTGGCGGCACCAAAGGTACCTTCGTCCGCACCGCCGACGGCGGAAAAACCTGGCAAACCGGCACCGTGCCCGATGCCCAAGCCTGCGACTTTCGGGATGTGCAGGCCATTGATGCTCAAACGGCCTACCTCATGAGTGCCGGACCCGCCGAACAGGGCCAGGCCCGTATCTATAAAACGACCGATGCCGGGCAGCACTGGACACTGCTCTACCAAACCCAGCAAAAAGGGGTATTTTTCGATGGCATCGACTTCTGGGACGAGCAGCACGGCCTCGTTTTCAGCGACCCCATCGACGGTAAGTGGTTCATGCTCACCACCGACGACGGAGGCAAAACCTGGCAACCGGTTTCACCAGCAAGCCTACCCCTGATGGAACCGAACGAAGCCGCCTTTGCCGCCAGTGGTACCAGTCTGGTGGTGCAGGGCAAGCGAAATGTCTGGATTGCGTCGGGTGGTGGTACGTTCGGGCGGGTGTTCCGATCTGCCGACCGGGGACGTACCTGGGCGGTCAGTAATACCCCGCTCCCGGCGGCTGAAGCGACGGGGCTATTCGGTATGCGTTTTTTCACGAACAAAATCGGGGTTGTTGTTGGGGGAAATTACAAGCAGGAACAATTGCCCGGACCAAATGCGGCCATCACGCGCGATGGCGGGCAAACCTGGCAGTTGCTCACCCCCACCGACCCGCCCGGCCTTAAAGAAGCCGTTGCCCTGCTTCCGGGCGACCGGTTACTCACCGTAGGCCCTTCCGGCACGAGCCTCTCCGCCGATCAGGGCCAGACTTGGCAACGACTCGACACCGACGGCTTTCATTCCGTAGCCTGCGCCAAAGGCACCTGTTACGCCGTGGGCGCCAAAGGAAAAGTGGCGGTGCAGCGGTTTAAGTAAGCCAGGCGTCGTCTCAGGTTCGGCATAGTCTGTGATATGTCAGTGCGTTATCCGGTCTCTGACCGGTGAGCGAGGCCTGTCGGACAAACCGGTCAGAGACCGGATAACACCCGGACATAGTCATAGACTATGCCCAACGCGGTACACGCTGCCACACCCGTTAATTCCGATCCACAAACTTGAAGTTCGCTTCGTTATAGCGGTTGCCGGTGTTCGGGTAGGTTGCCAGCAGGGTTTCGATAGCGGCAACGTCGTGGGTCGTTAGCGCAACGTCCACCGCTCCGGCATTATCGAGCAGGTATTTTCTGCGTTTGGTACCCGGAATGGGAGTAATGTTTTCGCCCTGCGCCAACACCCAGGCCAACGCCAACTGAGCGGGTGTACAACCTTTGTTCTCCGCGATTTCAGCAAAGCCCTGCGCCAGATTTCTATTGTTCTCTTCGTACTCTTTCTGATACCGGGGCAGCGTCTTCCGAAAATCCGTTGCCGCTAGTTCATTCACATCCAGCGCGTTGGTTATCAGCCCGCGCGCCAGCGGACTAAACGGCACAAAGGAGACGCCCAGTTCTTTACAAAGCGGCAGAATTTCCGTTTCAACCTCCCGCGTGAGCAGCGAATATTCACTCTGGAGCGCGCTGATCGGATGGACGGTGTTGGCCCGGCGAATGGAATTGGCCGATGCTTCGGATAACCCGAGGTAGCGCACTTTGCCTTCCTTCACCAGATCGACCATGGCCCCAACCATGTCCTCAACGGGAACATTGGGATCAATTCGATGGGCGTAATACAGGTCGATCACGTCGGTTCGCAGTCGTTTCAGGCTGGCTTCCACGGCTGTTTTCACATAAGCCGGTGACCCATCGAACTCCGTCAGTTTCCCGTTGGCATCGGCACGAAAGCCGAACTTGGTGGCAATGAAGATTTTGTTACGATTCGGGACCAGCACTTTCGACACCAGCTCTTCATTTTTCCCATTGGCGTAGGCATCGGCGGTATCCCAGAAATTAATACCTATGTCGAGGGCTTTTTCGAGGGTAGCTATAGATTCTTCATCATTCGGTTCACCATAAGCATGATTCATGCCCATGCAGCCCAGCCCGATGGCCGATAGCTCAACAGCTGTATTACCAAGTTTTCTGTATTTCATGATCTGCGGGTTTTACAGGCAAGTTCAGCAAATAGCCGCAACGGGTAACACTCACCAGATACCTTTTTGGCAACTATTTCAGAAAACTTTCTCCTCTGGTACCTAAAATAGCGGCCGACTTTTTTTCGTTATTCTGCCGTGTTGAACGATTAACCCCTACCCGGTTATGCCTGTGAGAGCGGCTTTAGCTTTATCCTCTGTTTTCCTGACAACGGCCTTTGCCGTACCCTTGTTTGCCCAAACACCCACAACGACCCTGCCGTTTGCTTCCGGTGCCTTCATTTGCAGCTATACCGGCGGCAAGGTAAGTCCAGACGTTATCTGCTCGCCTACGACCTCCTCAAACCGCCACGCCGAAAACGTCGTTGACCGAATCCTGAAACCCATCGGCCTGATGCGGAACTTCAAAGTCATTGAATGCTCCAACACCGACAACTGCTTTGCCACCGTGCTGAAAGGCCAGCGGTTTATTGTCTACGATGGCGCGTTCATGGCGCAGATCGAAGAGGAAACCGAAACGGACTGGTCGGCGATCAGCATCATGGCGCACGAGATCGGGCACCATTTGCAGGGTCACACCATCGACGGTCGGGGTGGGCAACCCATAAAGGAAATTGAAGCCGACAAGTTTTCGGGATTTGTGCTACACCAGTTAGGCGCATCGCTGGAAGACGCCACCGTGGCCGTTCGGGCACTCGGCGATGAGCACGCTACCTCGACGCACCCTGCCAAACCGGCCCGTGTAGAGGCCATTCGGAAAGGATGGCTGGAGGCAGAAGCCATGTACCCCAAAAGCCGAACGGTCATAAAAACGCCAACGGCCATGGCCCCCAAACCTATCAATACGTCATCGGGTAGCGTGGCCGCAGCCCGCCCGGTTGTGACACCTACCAAAGCACCGAGCCAGCCGTCCGGCAATCGGACAACTGTTGGTTGTGTGTCGGGCGATTGCGAAGATGGTACGGGCGTATTCGTTTACCCAACCCGTGAGCGCTACGCGGGCGAGTTTGAAGAGGGCGACAAACACGGCGAAGGAATAGAATATTACGCCGACGGCAAAGTAAAGTACAAGGGCAATTTCCGCGATAACCTCCGCTCCGACTATGGCGTTTATTACTACCGCAACGGTGATAAATATGCGGGCTGGTTCAAGAATAACATGCCCAACGGCAAAGGCATCTACTATTTCGCCGATGGCGACAAGGTTGAAGCGACCTTCAAAAACGGCCAGCCCGTTCAGTGAAAACCGAACGGGCTGGCTGGTTTTAAAGGTGTGGAGTCAGGTTCTCAAACCTGACTTTTGGTAGGTTTCTCAAAACCTACCGGATCATTAGTCAGTAGGTTTTGAGAAACCTACCAAATTCGGGTTTGAGAACCCGACTTCACGACATGAACTCGATTTCACGGCGTGAACCCGAATTCATGCATGCACTATGAAAAGAGGTAGGCAACTAAGGTTCGGGTTGACCGTTTTTAAAGAAAGACGGCAAGATCGTTAGTTCAGGAAAATCTCGTCGTTATCGGTTACGAACATACGGGTACTTTCCGTGTAGGTGCCGCCCGTCGGGGATTTGTACTTCAGATCGACGTAGAACGCCCGGAAGCCCGATGCCGGATACATGTCGGTTAGTGTCACAGCTCCTTTGTTTTTGACACCCAGGTTTTTGCCCTCCCATTTCTCGTCCTGAAAAACCATATCCGTTGAATTCGCCGACCAGATAACGGCGTCTTCGAGCAGATCGGCGGTGGCTTTTACGGTCAGGTTCACCCCTGTTTTGGTGGTTGTCACGGTCCACTGGCAGGCCGGGTACGGTTGGCGATTCAGGGTCGTTCCGAAGAACGCGTTCAGGGCTTCCAGCGCCTGCCGTTTATCGCCCAGATCATGCCCTACATTAGGTACGTAATGAATATGATTCTCGCCCGGAATCTGGCCAATGTAGTGTTTCACGGCATCGACCGTCCAGTATTCATCGTTGGTGCCCATAATGAGTATTTTCGGCATGGTTAGCTTCTTGCGGTACGAATAAGGGTCGATCATCTGGTTGATAGCCGCCCCTTCCTTGCTGTGTACCGTTTGCGGAATACCAATTTTCACGTAGTCTTCGATCTGTTCGCTATACTTATTCCAGACCTTCATCTGGTAATCCAGATTGACGGGCATGTTCAGCACATCGATAACCATGGGCGCAATGGCCGCAACGCGTTTGTCGCTGGCTCCCGTTAGCCAGGTGGTCCAGCCACGCTTGGAGGCCCCCGAAACCACGAAGCGGTTAACGTCTTTGTGCAGCGTCTGTTTGGCCAGTTCCTGCACGGCGTCCATGGCCCGAACGGCGCTTTTCGTCATCGGGAAAAGCAGCGGCCAGGAGTAATCCCCGTCTTTTTTAAACTGGTGCAGGGTGTACGAGATCAGAGCGTCTTCCGTCAGATTATCGTACAGCGGCTGGTTGGGCGTTTGCCGAAGTACGGCCACGATGGCCTTGTTTTTCGTAGCCAGTGTACTCATGGCCCGGTTGAATCCATCCTCGCGGCCGTTCCATCTGGGTTCGCCTTCTTTGAGAGACCCGCCCGTAATAAACAGCAAAGCTCCGTCCTGGGTAACTTCTTTCGGCACCATGACGGTTAGCTGGTGTTTCCAGAGGTGTTCACGCCATTTCTGGGAAGTAAGCATCACCTCATAGGCCGTAATGTCGCCATAAGTATAGGTGTCTTTCACTTCCCACTTGGACGACTGATCGCCATTTTTCAGGTAGCTCTCCAGCGCAGTGGCCGGGGTGATGACGTCGGCGGGTTCGGGCAGTTCGAACGAAAAAAGGGCGCTGACACCAAGGAGACCGGCGAGGGCAAGGGTTTTGAATCGATTTAGTTTCATGGAGTAAAAGGTTCTCCCACCCCTTTACAGGAGCGGGAGACAGGGTTTAGGAAGTTAGTCAGTAATGCGAGTTGGTCATTCTGAACGGACAGGGCATTTACGCTATTTATAGCCGTCTGCCTTGGGCGAGTCAGCAATTAGTTTCAGGGCTTCGTCCATATAAATCTCCGCCGTGTTTTCGCCAAGGCTCGTTCGGCTGATGTACTCATAGCGTTTAAAACTGTTGAAGTCTACTTTGGTGAGCATATACCCAAAGGCGTCGTTGGTCAGGCCGAATAACAAAGGTACACTGGCGTGCATGTGTCGTTTCAGGTAATACCCGATGTTGGGCAAGGCTTCGCCGGGAATGGTGAGTATCTGCGCGCTGCCAAGATTGAGAAGGTTTACCTGAGCCACTACCTTATCCCCGGCGGCTACGGGGTACTTCAACAGTGAGTTTTTGACGATGTACTTCATCACCTCCGACTCGATGGGAAAGGTTACGTTACGGGTGGTACAGAATAAAGTTGGGTTCGCTTGTGGCTCAGCGGGGGTTACAATACGCAGGGCTTCGTCGGCCAGCAGTTCGCCGATGCGGGTACACTCCTCCCAGGTGTTGGCTTCTTTGCCGTTTTCTCTTCGGTTGTCGGCGGTGACCATGCCGCCCTGAGCGCCGTTCATGAACAGGGCCACGCCCCCCGCTTTCGACTCGATTCGCTGACAAAGCGGGCCGCACAAATCCGGGCTAAGGATACCCCGGTCCGAGCCGATCACCTCTGGGTGAATGGCGTAGTTCACCAGCGTTACAATGGGCTTACCGGCATTTGTGCCGGAGGTGGCAATGGCCTGTATAACCCCGCAGCGAGGGTCGTACAAAGCAGGGGCGTAATAGTTGTAGGCGATCTGTCCTTTGGCATCGCCAACGGCAATTTTCAGGGTGGCCGGACTGGCCGTTGCCAGCGCTTCGTTGACGGCATCGGCAATGGCGTGTACGCACTTGTCCAGATACGGAAGGTCGGCAAAAGACTCTCCTTTCTCGTTAGGGAAGCCATAGGCATCCGGTCCACTGTGGGTATGCGTAGCACCGATCAGGACATTTTCGGGCGGGATTCCCTTAATGAGCGCCCTCGATTTATTCCCCAGGACCGACGGCCAGCCCAGGTTATCGACGCTAACGATGGCAACGCGTGTGCCACCCCGTTCAAAAACACAGGCCCGGACGAACAACTCCCCTTTTGCCTCGACCGCTTTTTTGGGCGTACCAATTCCGCCGGAAACGGGCAGCAGAGGACTCGGGGTAATCAGCCGAACGGCCGCCCCTGCCTTAAAGACCTGAGCGGAAACGGAAACGACCGTTAATCCGAAAATAATGAGCGCAACGGCGATTTTTTTCATGTAGGGCAAAGCACTATTGTAGGGGACCGCATCCTGCTGTCCAGCCGTCAGGCTAAAATTGCAATTAATGGAAAATTTTTAGCCTGACGGCTGGACAGCAGGATGCGGTCCCCTACAAAACAAAACTCTACCAGGGTTTACCGGTTCCCTGAACCAGCCACGGTTTCGACCAGGCGCTGTTTTTGCCGTCGGACTGGGAGTTGGCGGTTACCTCCAGTTTATCGACGGCGGCTCCGGCATTGGCTTTGTTGAGGTTCAGCTCATCGCGCATGTAGTAAAACCGCAGCGGCAGTGCTTTCCGCTTAGCCGCAACACCCGCCGACAAGGCCGGTAAACCGGTACGCCGGTAGTCGAACCATGCCTCCGTACCATTTGTCCAGCTCGCAATCCATTTCTGACCGATAATCTGCGCCAGTGTACCTTCGTAAGCGACACCTTTCTGGGTAATGAATGTAGCGTAACTGCTACCAACACCCCAGGTGGTGAGCGATGCTCTCACCCCGGCTTCGTACTGCGTTTTGGCATCCCCGGCGACCCAGCCTTTCAGGGCAGCTTCGGCTAGAATGAACCGCACTTCAGCCGCCGACATCAGCCGGGCTTTCAATAGCGGGCCTTTGGCCTGGGTATAAATCTCGTTCAGGTACGAAACGTGCGGGTTGACCGAGGTCTGGCCCGGCGTTGGATTGAAGTTATAACCCGATGGCAGCTGCGATACACTGGGGGGAAGCCCTACGTAATTCGGGTCGGTATCGACGGGCGTTGATCCAACTTTATCCGGCGACAGATACCGCACCCCGTTCATAATCTTGTCCGTACCGGCGGGCATTGTGGCATCGACCGAGAGCGGAATCTCTACCTTCTTCGCCCAGATAGCGAGCCGTGGGTCGTTCGTTGCCTGCATGGGTTTGAGAAGGGTCGTACACATTTTTATCCGGCGGTAGTTGCTGCCGCTGATGTCAAATACCGTGTTCGATGGCCAGGCATCGCCCGAGTTATTACCCACAAACGCCATAGTAGCATCGGCCGAAGCATCGTCGATAATCGGGAATTGAGCCGGATTAGCAACGATTTTCTCAATACCGGCTTTGGCTATATCGGGCTGTTTGGCCGAAATGCGCATCAGGTAGCGGAGCTTGAGCGAATTGGCCAGCTTTTGCCACTTCGTCGGATCGCCCCCGTAATACACATCGGCACTTTCCACAATACTGGAGTAGGCCGTTTTGGGTTTCGACAATAAAGTGCTGGCTTTGTCCAGATCGGCCAGAATGCCCGCGTAAATCGTGGCCTGATCGTCAAATTTTGGCGTTATGTAATCTGCCCCACCCGCTTCGCCTTTCAGCGCATTGGTGTACGGCGCATCACCCCACAGGTCGGTGATGAGGCCAAAGATCATGGATTTCATGACCAGCGCCACCCCCTGCTGAAATTCCATATTGAGCGTAACCGACCGCTGGTAGAGCAGGTCATTGTTGCGGAGCAGGTCGTAGTAAGGGGTCCAGCTTTGGTCGCCCCCCCAGTCGTAATCGTTGTGCCCGTTAAACCAGGCATCTTTCTGCGTGTGCTGAACCACCCCGGCAATGTCCTGAAAGCCAAGGTTTACGAACGCCTTCCCGGTCTCGGTGAGCACGGTGGGCAGAATCAGGTTCGGGTTGACCGTTTCGGGCTGTACGCCGTTCGGGTTTATATTCAACTGGCTCAGGTCTTTGCAGGAAAACAGGAAAGACACAAACAGAACCAGGCAGACAGTGTTCTTTTTCAGGATATTTTTCATGGCTAACTAGTTTTGACGTGCTTAGAACGTGAGGCCAAGTTTGAAACCAACCGGAATAACCCAGGGGGTTACGTTATAGCGTTCAATCCCCTGTTTGAACTGGGTACCCGCCTGCGGACTGGACTGGGGCTGGAAAGCCATTTCGGGATCGACATTGATCTTGGCAGCGGTCCAGAGAATGATGTTGCGGCTGTAGACTGAGAAACTGGCGTTCTGCAAGCCAATGGATTTAACGAATTTGGCGGGCAGGTCGTAGCCCAGCGAGATCTCCCGAAGTTTAACAAACGAGGCATCGAAAGTAGCCGCCCGGGTAAAGCTCCAGGGGTAGTTATCCCCATAAGGAATAATTTTGGTATCGGCACCACCCAGATTTTCGGTATAGCCAATTATGTTGCCTTTATCGTCATACTGAGCCAGTACGCCCGGATTGAACACGCCATAGGCATAGGTTTTACCGCCAAATTCAAAGGGATACCCGCCGTATGCACTGGTTGGGCCGCCCACAATCGGGAAGTTGTTTCCCTGAATCTTGATGTACTGATCGGCATTCTCGACCAGCCAGTTACGAAGCGCATCGCCGGTACGGCCGCCGGGATTGATCAGGTTGTCCAGAAACCGCTGCGAACGCAGATCCGATTCCATATAGCGGTACGTCTGCGATACGAAATCGCCACCCGACCGCCAGTCGAGGGATAGGTTGAGCGTGAAGCCTTTATACGAGAGCGAACTCTGTGCGCCCAGGATGAAGTTGGGGTTGAAGTTGCCGATTTTGTTCTTGGATGTTGACGCACTCCTGCTCTGCCAGGAACCGTCGTTGTCCAGAATAGGATAGCCGAAATAAGGAGAGTTTTTGTCGGTTACGGTAATGATCTCCGCATCGTAAATGTCGCCCACTTTATCGCCCACGTACGTCCAGGCACCGCCTTTGGCATCGGTCCACAAGGTATAGTACGGTATGCTCTCCGCCAGTTCTTTGATGCGGGTCGTGTTTTTGGTGTAGTTTGTGGTCAGGTCCCAGCGCAGGCCTCCTTTTTCAACCAGCGTACCGCCCAGCGAGAGTTCAACACCCCGGCTTTCGAGCAGACCGGCGTTGATGCTCTTGGTAGTAAAGCCCGACGACGGAGCAATTTGCGAAGGCAGAATCTGGTTCCGGTTTTCGGAGGTGTAGTACGTTCCCGAGAACCGGAGCCGGTTCCGGAACATGTTGTAGTCGATACCCACTTCGTAGGATGTAGCGATCTCCGGCTTCAGATTGGGCAGCAGAATACCCCCCGATTTGGACAGGCGGGTCACGCCATTCCAGGCACCGGCATCGCCCAGAGTAGCAAACAGGCTGTACGGATTGGCATCGTTACCCACCTGCGCAATACCGCCCCGAAGCTTGAACAGATCGACGCTGTTGGGCATATGGATCATTTCGTTGAGCAGCACACTCAGCGAAGCCGATGGATAGAAGTACGAACGATTATCGACCGGTAGGGTACTTGACCAATCGTTGCGGGCGGTCAGGTCCAGGTAGATCATGTCCTTAAAGCCCAGATTGGCCATTCCGTAAACGCTGTAAATGGCCTTTTTGTACAGGTAATTGTTATACTGAAGGTTGTTTGGCGCGATGTTCTGGATGGTGTACAGACCCGGAATAACCAATCCCGCACCGTTCCGACTGCTCGTGCTCAGATCCGATGACTGCGAATACCGGTTGTTTCCGCCTGCCGATACCACAACGCTCAGCGCATTGAACCGCTTGGTGTAGGTGGCCAGGAAGTCGGCATTTCGCTCGTAGCGTTTGAGGTTGATCAGCCCGTAGGCCCCGTTGGGTTCGCCGGTATAGCTCTTGGCAATTTTGGTTTCCCGCTGCTCCGAGTAGGTATCGAGCGCGTAGCGGCCCATCAGTTTAATCTCGGGCGTAAGCTGCCATTCGGCTTTGAGGTTGCCAAACACCCGGTCGCGAACGAAGCTGTTGTTGACCTCATAAGCCAGAAAGTACGGGTTGTTGTAGTTGCCGATACTTTGCGACTTCTGTTGCAGTCCTTCTTTACCGGGCACCCAGTAATCCCGCAACTCGTTGATGTCGATGTGTGAGCCGACGCCATATGCCCATTGCAGCGGGTTGGTGCCCCGTTCGCCGGCGGGCCGGTTGTTGGAATTACTCCGGCTGAAGTCCAGGTTGGTGCTCAGCGTCAGTTTATCATTGACCCGCACCGATGTGTTGATCGCCAGCGTGTTCTTGAACAGATCGGAGTTCGGCACAATACCCCGGCTATTCATGTTGGAATAAGACAACCGGTAAGTGACCTTCTCCGAATTGTTGGCGATGGATACGCCGTTGGTGCTCGTAATACCAGTTCTAACAAAGTCACGAATGTTGTTCGGGTGCGACACCAGGGGCGTCGGAATTTTCTTGCCGTCGGGGCCTGTGGGGCTGTTCCATTGAATGGCGTTATATCCTTTGTCCAGTTCGGGACCAACCCCACCTGCCGAACTCTCGTCGATTTGGAGAATACCCCCCGGATACGGATTATTTTCCGGCGTAAACGGCAAAATACCGGTGGCAAACTGTGAGCCCATTTTCAGGTATCGGTAAGGCTGGTCGAAAACGGTGTTCGACGAAACCGACACCGTCATCTTCTGCGATTTTGATCCGCTTTTGGTCGTGATCAGCACCACGCCGTTAGCCGCCCGTGAGCCATACAGGGCAGCCGCGCTGGGGCCTTTCAGGATGGATATGTTCTCCACATCGTCGGGGTTAATGTCGGAAATGGCGTTTCCGTAATCGACGCGGTTATCGTTACCAATCTGACTAACATTGTTGAGCGAGTTGGCGACCGGTACCCCATCGACCACAAACAGCGGCTGGTTGTCAGTATTGAGGGATTTGGCCCCGCGAATGATCATGCTCACCGACGAACCCGACGGCCCGGTTGAGCTGATCTGAACGCCCGGCACACGGCCCGCCAGCGAGTTCAGTACGTTTTCCTGCGCTACCCGGCTCAGGTCTTTGCCCTGCACCTCCCCAACGGCATACCCCAATGAGCGAGCTTCGCGCTTGATACCCAGAGCCGTAACCACGACTTCGCCCAGCACCTCGTTGTTCTCAACCAGCGCCACATCAATAACCGACCGGTTACCGACCGTAATCTCCTGCGTTTTGTAGCCGATAAATGAATAGACGAGCACCGCATTGTCGGTGCTTACGGTAATGGCGTAATTACCCCGCTGGTCGGTGACGGTGCCAAGCTGGGTACCTTTTACCAGGATATTGACACCCGCCACCGACTGGTTGTTAGTGCCCAGAGTAACGCTCCCGGTAATCGTTCTGGGCGGCTTGCCCGTAGCCGACCCAACGGCCAACGTGTGCAGAGCGCAAACTCCCATCAGCAGAGCGATGGTTAGGGTTTGCCTCAAAATCAACTGAAAAGTAGAAAATGGTTTCATGCGTGTTCAGTTATAAATAGTCAGTAAATACAAAGGGTTAAAAACGGGTTTTGGATAAGTACGGGTTGAAGGGGTATTTCTTAGTCAGCCTGCGGATCAGGTTCAGGCTGCTGCTTGTGTTGTTTCAGTAGTTCGATAAAGAAAGCTTCCAGTACCTCCGAATACACCCGGACGTCGTCTTCATCATGCAGCCCAGCCAGGAATTCGTCCAGTTCTGTTCTCGTTAGTTGGCTACGGAGCAGTTGTTGGATCAGATAGTTACTGTCAGCCGTTGACATTGTATCGTAACCGTTAGCGGGTTTGCCTATAATACGGACAACGTCATATAAAGGACTATCCCTAGGCCACTTATTTTTTCAACGAGCAGACCGGCCCTTCGCATGTCCCGGCAGGCACCCGCGAATTCCAGCCAAAAACAGGCTAACCGACATCTATATAGGTAACACAAGGTGCAGGGTGATCGCTAACACGACCAAGCCATTAGTTCACAACTTGGCGTACAGATGATTAATAAAGGGCGAAATCGAGCTTTTCGCGCAGGAGCTGCTTGGCTTTTACGAGTTGATTTTTGACGGTATTTTTGGAAATGCGCAGCATCTCCGCAATCTCCTGATAGGATTTACCCCCCTCGACATTCATGAGCAGAATCATTTTTCGTTTTTCGGAAAGGGAGTTGATCGCTACTTCGAGCAACTGAATGCGGGCTTCCTGATCGTCGGGTTCTTCCGGAACGCTCTCCATCTGTTCCATGTAACGCTGCCGGAGGAGCTGGCTTTTTTCGACCTGCTTCAGGTAATCGAACGCCATGTTTCGAAGGCAGGTAAACAAGTAGGAGTTAAAATTCAGGGTTGGGTTGATTTGGGTGCGTCGCTCCCAGATTTTGATAAAAAGATCATGAATCATGTTCTCAGCCTCTTCCTGGTCTTTCACCAGATAAAAACAGAATTTGAGGGCTGGAGTGCGGTAGTGCCGATAAAGCTTTGCAAAGGCAGCCTGATCACCCTGAATGACGCTGCCGAGGATGGATTCAATAGGATAGTTGCTTGTCATATGGAAGGGTTGCGGTTAGGTAAACTAGGGATTACGAATTTTTCACTATAATTTCGACATATATCCAAATATAATTTGGATCATTTACCAAATAATTCTTATACAATTGAGCAAAAAATAGCAACCTCTCGTTCTCATACCTCCACATAGCCAAATATAATTTGGCCCTCTCCCAATCTTCGAAACAAATATAGATTACGATATTTCAATTAATCTTCGCGCTTTGCGTATTAATATCGTCTATTTGCGCAAAGTGCATCAATTTCACATCTGCATAATTTAAATCGGCGGATTATTATCTTAGCCGCTTAGTATCAGCACGTTATTTAGCCTGACTTTTGGCGCAGTTAACAATAAAATAACAGTTTATTCATCGTTAGTTGACCGGCAAACTGGGGCATTCCTCCTCGCAGATGCAAAATTTACCCGTTTGCCAATAGTCCGATAGAGTCGCAGTGGCGTATATCTTTTGACTATAGCGGCTAAAACTAATTCACTCGTTTGCCCACACGCCCAATGAATCCGTATCGATGCCTTCCCCAATGGGTCATTCTCTGTGCTGCGGGGTTGCTGGTCGGCATCGGTTGGCCGGGCCGTTCGATGGCCCAGAAACGTATACCTGCACCGACGGTGTATACCGATCGGCCTTTCGGGCAGGAATACCACGAAGCTTACCCAATACATGGTACCGGAAACGACACCAACGTACGCAGCCTTGCGGTCGACAACCAGTCTACCGTCTGGATTGCTACGGATGCGGGCGTATTCTTAAAAAAAGTAGATCAGTCGAACTGGCTACCCGTTTTGGGCATGCCTGATGGACCTGCTTATTCGATAGTGGTAGACGCGGAGTCAGTTGTCTGGGTGGGTACCTGGACTGGCCTGTATCGGTATAAAGACCAGAAACCTGAGCGCGTGACAGGCCCCGATTCGCCCATTTCGGTCGTTTGTCCGGCGCGGGAAGGGATGTATGCCCTCGGGCCGCAGGGCGTATGGCTTGTTACCGATCTGGGATGTCAGAAAAAAGTCTATCAGTTGCCCCGCTCCATCCGACAGGCCATTTCTGATGGCAGCGGTGGCCTGTGGGTAGCTACCGATGTGGGACTTTACCAGGTTAACGATACCCTGACCCGCATTTTCCGGAAGAATGAAGACCTGTTGAGTGCCGCCGTAAAAGGCATCGCGTTCGATACCCGCCAGCACCTTTGGGTTGGGGGCCTCGGGGGCGTAACGATACTGGCTCAGGGCCGGAAGAACCGGACGCTTACCCCGGAGCAGGGTATTCCGTCCATCTTTGTGCGCTGCGTAGAGACATCGCCGGACGGGAGTATGTGGGTGGGTACGGAGGTGGGCATTGTGCGCTACCGGCCGGATGGCAGTCACTCCCTGCGGTTCACGCGCCGTTGGCTGCTGGACGACCACGTAAACGACATTGCGTTCGATGCGCAGGGCACCGCCTGGATTGCCACCGAAAAAGGGGTCAGCGCCATCCGAAAGCGACCCATGACACTGGTTGGCAAGCAGGATTATTTCTATGATGTGCTAATGAAGCGGCATATCCGCGCGCCCTGGATTGCCGGACAATGTCGCTTAACAACCCCCGGCGATCTTAGCACGTGGGCACCCGACGACGACGATAACGATGGTGAATACACGAGTAACTACCTGGCCATGGAGTGCTTCCGGTATGCGGCTACCCACGACCCGGATGCGAAGGAAAAAGCCCGGAAAGCTTTTCAGTTCCTGACCTTACTTCAGGAGGTGACCGAAACCGATGGCTTCTTTGCCCGCACGATCGTTCCGGCAGACTGGACCGAAATCGACGATGGCAACCGCACCTTCACCGACCGGGAACGGGCCGACGAACTAGTGAAAGAGCCCCGGTTCAAACCCGTTTCCGTGCGCTGGCGAAAATCGAAGGACGGCAAGTGGCTCTGGAAAGGCGATACCAGCAGCGATGAACTCTGCGGCCATATGATGGGCTACTATTTCTACTACGAACTAGTTGCCGACGAAGCTGAGAAGAAAGTCGTTCGGGCGCATATTTCCCGATTAGTGGATCACCTGATCGCCCACAACTTCACGCTGACAGACATTGACGGCAGGCCTACCCGCTGGGGCGTATGGTCGCCGGATTTGCTGAACCGTGACCCAGACTGGGCACCCGACCGTAACCAGAATTCGATGGAGTTGCTGGCCTTTCTCAAACTGGCGTATTACACAACCGGCAACGTCACCTACGAGCAGCACTACCGCCGGTTGATCGACCGGGAAGGGTATCTGACCAATATGGCTAACATTGCCCGGCAGAATCCGGCCTGGTTTATTTACTTCGATGTGATTCTGGCGGCTTATGTGTATCCAATCCTGATCCGCTGCGAGAAAGACCCAAAACTCCGGGCCTTCTACGAAAACCACATGGACACCTGGCTGGCCAAACGCCGGGCCGACAAAAACCCGCTCATTAATTTTTTGTACTGCTACGCCCGCAATAAACAGGTTGACCTTGCCCCCTCCGTCGATTTTCTGGTCGACACGCCCCTCGATCTGGTCAACTGGACGGTTGATCATACTAAACGTGAAGACGTAAAGCTGGTGCGAACACCCGTACTGGACGAACTTCAGGTGGACCAGCTTCCCCCGGCTAGCATCCGCACCGTAGTACGCTGGGACAAAAACCCCTGGGCCGCCGTAAATGGCACACCCGATATTGAACGTGAACCTGTCTTCTGGCTATTGCCGTACTGGATGGGGCGCTATTTAACCATGATCCGATAAAGTACCCGTCTGCAATCATCCGTAACCGAATACCCGATTCTTATGCAAAATTTCTCTTTTACCCGAATCTTCATCCTCTTCCTTACCGTTCTCTCCCCTGGCCGGAGTTTACTCGCCCAGTCGATTTACCAGGACAAACCGTTTGGACAGACGTATAGCATCAAATATTATTCGGAGAAAACAACCGGAAAACTCACCAGCCTGGCCTGCGACCGAAACGGGGTTATTCAGCTACTGAGTACCGATGGATTGCGGCATCCTTACAGCGGGCAGTTTCTCATTCCCGGTACCTTACCACCCGACCGCACTTATCGACCCATGCAGGATCGGAAACTGGCTGCTGTGGGTACCTACGACCAGCAAATCGTTTACCTCGACGATCAGGCGGTGCTGAGCAATGCCTGGGCCGGAAAACTTTACGCTCAACACCAGTTGCCGAAAGCGCAGTTATTTGTGGGTGGCGCTAACTTCACCTTCCTCGTTTCAGACGGGAAAGCCCTGCACCTGGTGGGCGAAACATCGGTTGTGTGGAAAGGCGAACTGCCCGACGATCAGGTGATCGGGGTGCGGTATCAACCCGCCACCGGCCTGTTTTGGGTACTGGGCAAAAAGGGCCTGTACACGCTGGCGGAGAAAGGGTACAAACTTACCAACGTGCTGCATGGCGAGAATTTCACCGCCTTCGATCTCACCAGCCAGGGTAAAAAAGTAATTATCGGCACTACCGACGGCTATCTTGAATTCGATCCGCTCACCAAAACCCAGCTCGGGACCATCCACCGGAAACTCCCCTGGACCGAACTCACAGCCGTAGCCGACATAAACGGGCAACTGTGGTTCGGCTCCACCAAAGGCGCGTTTTCCCTACGGCCAGATGGGAAGTTCAACTACTTCAACGGCGAACGCTGGTTGCCGGGCAATGAGGTCACGCAACTGGTTGCCGGACCAAAAAACAGCGTCCTGGTGCTCACCACGGCGGGTATGGCCGAGCTGACTACCAAAGCCATGACCCTGCACGACAAAGCCGTATTCTACGAACAACAGGTGCGGAGCCGACACATCCGGAATGGCTTCAATGCCTCGCTGGACGGGCTGGAGAAGGGAAATCTGGCAACGGGTTACCTGGCCGATTCGGATAATGACGGCTTGTGGACCTCCATGTATCTGGCCGGAGAAATCTTCCGCTACGCCGTTACGAAAGAAAAAGACGCCCTGCAAAACTGCCGCGAATCGCTCGATGCCATGGAGCGGTTGTACACCATCAATCCGGTACCGGGCTTTCCGGCGCGGTCGTTCGAGCGGGCGGGCTATATTGCCCGGCTCAGCGACCCCGAACGCTGGCAGCATTCGCCCCAGCCCGGCTGGGACTGGAAGTCGACCACAAGCAGCGATGAAGTGATCGGGCATATTTTCGCCTTCGGAGCTATGGCCGAACTGGTCGACGACAAGTCGATGCAACGCAGGGCCATTACCCTCATCGACACCCTCATGAGCCACATCCTGAGCCACGACCTCTACCTGATCGACTTTAATGGCAAGCCAACGCTGTGGGGAAAATGGAACCCGGAGTATGTCAACGCGTTCCCCGTCAACGTGGGCGACCGGAAGCTGAACTCGTCCAACATCATCGCCATGCTGCAAACGGCCTACCAGTTCACCAAAAAGGGAAAGTATAAAAAGAAGGCCTTCGAGCTGATGCAGAAATACGGCTATCTGGAGAATATGATGCGCCCCATGCGGGTAATTGGAAAAGCGTCCGACGATGCCGATGAACACAGCAAGCATATGTCGGACGGATGGAACCACTCCGACGATGAAATGTACTTTGTGGGTTACTGGGGCTTGTACCGCTATGCGTTTAACGATACCCTGAAGGCAAACTACAAAAAGGCGATACTCGACCACTGGGAAATTGAACGCCCCGAAAAAGACGGTGCCTGGAATATTTTTACAGCCCTTACCGGCACCAAAACCTTTGACCTCAACGAAGCCGCCTGGTACCTGCGGGAGCACCCGCTCGATTTGATCGACTGGGAGATCCACAACAGCCACCGGGAAGATCTTGAGATGCTGGCCGATAACTTCCGGGGACAAACCACCAAAGAAGTGCTCTCCCCCGCCGAACGGCCCATCCAGCGGCACAATGGCAACACCTTTGCGCTGGACCGAACGCGAGGCAACGGTGCATCGGAACATAGCGCGGGCGACATCTGGCTGCTACCCTACTGGATGGGCCGCTACCTGGGCGTAATCAGCGCACCCATAGCCCGAACGGGCCAGTAATCCGTACTGTGGGTAGTTACCCGTTGACAAACCGTGTAATCAGTGTTCAAATGAAGGGTTCAACCCAGCAGAGTCTCCGTCAGAAATTACAACAGGGTCAGCGAGTTTATGGCACTTGTATCACATCGACCGCTCCCATGTGGCCGAAAGCCATCAGTCAGGTCGGTCTGGACTTCGTCTTTTTGGACACCGAACACATTCCAATGGATCGGGCCGAGCTGGCCACCCTGTGCCAGCAGTTTCGGGCTTACGGGATTACGCCCATCGTCCGGATACCGAGTCCCGACCCATTCCGGGCCTGTCAGGTGATTGATGGCGGGGCGCTTGGCGTTGTAGCACCCTACCTCGAATCGGTGGAGCAGGTTCGGGAACTGGTGGGTGCTACCAAATTTCGACCGTTGAAAGGTGAACGATTAGCTAACGTGCTGAGCGGCCTGGAAGTCCTGTCGGCCGACATGCTGGCGTATATCGCGGCCTACAACGCCGACCAGCTATGCATTGCCAATATAGAAAGCGTACCCGCGCTGGATCGTCTGGGCGAGCTTTTGTCGGTACCGGGTCTCGATGCCGTGTTCATCGGACCGCACGATTTATCGGTCAGTCTGGGCTTGCCGGAGCAGTACGACCACCCCGACTTTGAAGTAGCCGTTCGCACCATTATTCACACGGCCCGTTCAAACGGGCTGTCCGTCGGCATTCATTTTTCGCTGGAGCCCGAACGCCAGATCAAGTGGATAAACGAGGGGGCCAACATGGTTGTGCATAGTTTCGACATTGCTCTGTTCAGCCAGCGTCTGCGCCACGATCTGACCCTCATCCGGGAAGCCGTGGGCGACAATCAGGGGCCGGAGCCGGTTAGTTCGCCCATTGTATAACAACCATGAGCCTTTCAACTACACAAGCGCCCATCTGGCGGTTAGATGCCATGCTGCTGAGCGGCCTGGCCCTGTCCATTGGCTGGGGAATCCGGGGCAATTTTGGCCACGAGTACGGAGCCGCCTTTGCCGGATGCCTCGCGGCCATCGTCGTCCCCCTGCTATCGGGCCGGGCCGACTGGCGACAGCGCGTTCTTTACTTTGCGTTCTTCGGAGCCATTGGCTGGGGTTTTGGTGGCTCTATTTCCTACATGCAGGTCATTGCGTATACTCAGAGCGGTCATACAGCTACGCAATGGTTTGGGTACGTTGGTCTGTTTTACATTGGCTTTTTATGGGCCGCACTGGGAGGAGCCGGAACAGCACTGGCGGCAGTGGCCAAACGGGAACAACTCGTTCAGCTTGTCAAGCCCATTCTGTTTCTATTCGGCATCTGGTTTCTTCAGGACCTGGTGGAAGACCCGCTGGTGGAATGGCTGCAGGCGGGCCTTCCGGCCGATCATACCTGGTCGCGGCACAAGAGTCCGCTCTACTGGCTCGATGCCGATTACCTGGCAGCTCTGTTTGCACTGCTGGCCATGGCCCTGTACGACCTGATCGACCGAAAGGAGAAAAACATAGTATTGTTACCCGTTTTTGCGGGCGTGGGTGCGCTGTTTGGCTGGGGGGTTCAACTACTGCTGCAAGTAGCTGATCTGGACCGCAAGCTGGCTTCGCTGGTGACCTATCCACTGGGCGATCCGACTTACATTGACCCCAAAACAGGAACGCTGGCCTTCGATTCAGCTAATTTTCTCAACAACTGGCCCCAGGGGTTCAGCGATTATCCGCAGCATATTGGCTGGATCATCGGTCTTTTACTTGGGATAACGGCTTATTTTAACCGGTTTGGCCGGTTCCGCCACGGGGCCTCGCTCATTGTCTACATGGCGGCTGGCTGGCTACTTTTCTTTCTGGTCGTTCCGGTGCTCGGCAGCGCCTTGTTCACCAGCTACGGCGGCCTCCACATGACCCCGCCCCGTAGCGATGACTGGGCGGGTATTACGGGTGCGTTTATCGGTATGATTCGCTGGATGCGCCGACATCAACTGCTGCCCGTTGCCGTGGCGTCGCTCATCAGCGGCATCATTGGTGGACTGGGTTTTTCCGGGATTCAATGGGTGAAGCAACTGATGATGGCTCCCGGAAACCCGCGCATACTGATCGGCAAAGGGCTTTCGCCCGAAAGCGAAGCGGTTAAAACCATCACCGCCAACTGGAGCAACTGGCAGCACCAGAATTGGCACAGCTTTCTGGAGCAGGGTTACGGCTTCGTAAACGGCATCGCTATTGTGGTGGCGCTGGGCTTTCTGGCAACGCGGATTCCGCTTCATATCGATCCACCGAAACCGACTCCCGGCAAATGGACGCTGGGCGTCGCTGTCGTTTTCGTCTTGCTAGCCATTCCATACGTCAATCTGGTCAAGAACGTCGAAGATTGGACTGAGCACTTGAACCCCGAGGTGTGGACACAGGTCGTTCCTTCGCCGGATGGCCCAAAAACCACGGCCGCTTTCTGGGATGCGCCGTATCTGGGCCACCTGCCCGGCGTCGACTTCCTATACATGACACCCGAAGGCTGGTTCAAGGCAACCTGGCTGCTGGTTCTTCTCCTGTTCATCATCCTCATCCGTCGGCACGCGCAGGAACCGCTGTCTATCGTTCCGGCCACCTGGCTCGGGCGAGGGCAGCTCATTTTTCTGGTGTTGCTCTGGCTGATGGTGGTCGGTAATTTTGAACGGGCGCTGGTCGACTGGCGTCCTCAGCGGCTGCTCACGGAATGGGTCATTACGGTAAACGCCATCCTGGCGACGATGCTGGTGCTGACGGTACCACGCGAACGGACAACGGTCAGTATCCAGCCTATCCCCTCTTTTGCACCGGTCTATCGCCAACTCTGGCTGCGTGTGGCATTAACGGTAACGATTTCGAGCGTATGTTTCCTGCTGACAAACCGGCTGATCTATCAATATCCAGCCAACGAAAAGCCCAACAAGTCGATGCACCTCCGGTTTGGTCCGGAAGCCGACTGGAGAGCTAAACCCAATCTCAAAAACGCAAAGCATAAATGAAACGAGCGCTAAAACGCCTGATGCCGGGATTACTGCTTGGGTGGTTTATTGAAATAAATTCCGTTTTTGGCCAGCTGCCGGTAGCAGACTCAATCTCTTACTACCGAACCCAACTCAAGGCCCACTACAAAATAGGCGTTTCGGCTCATCGGGGCGCATCCAGTGCCGCACTGGATAGTGCGGCACCATACAGTGCGGCACCCGAAAATACGCTGGCTACGTTTCGGCTGGCGCTCCAGATGCAGGTCGATTACATCGAGGTTGATGTCCGAACGACGAAAGACGGCAGCCTGGTGATCTTGCACGACGGTACGCTGAACCGCACCACCAATGGAACCGGCCCGGTCAGCGACCAGACATTGGCTGACCTGAAAAAACTATCGGCGGCAAAGGGTATGTCTGATGCGTTTAAATCTGAACAAATTCCAACGCTGGCCGAAGTTTGCCAGTTGCTGGCCGACTGGAATGCCCGGCATTCGGCAAAAACAAACCTGTACGTCGACTGTAAGGACGTGGCCCCCGAGCCGCTGGTGGCCGTTCTGACGCGCTATGGACTTCTCGCCGATGCCGTTTTTTATGGCTCCGACGAAAAACTACTGGCCTTGAAAAGCGTAGCAGCAGGAGCGAAGCTCATGCCTGCTCTGAAACGGGCCGACCAAATGGCCGCTAAAATCGCCAGTCTGCATCCGTATGCCTTTGATGTAAGCTGGCCCGCCCTGACCGAAGCGCTGGTCAGACAAATTCATCAGCAAAACATAAAGGTATTTTCCGATCTGCTGGACGAATTAGACACCCCCGCTGCGTACGAAAAAGCGTCTCGCATGGGTGTAGACGTCATTCAAACGGATCAGGCACTTCAGATGTATAAAACTCTGGCCGCCAAACCAACTCACTAAGCATACACTACCTTCACGTCATGAAACGACATTTTCTTGCCTGTTTGCTCGCCCTGAGCCTGTCGCCGGTTTGGGCACAGCTCCACAAAGACTATTCCCCAACGGCTTATCCCGACCGGCTCGTTCTGGGCTGGCAGGGCAATCCGGCCACCTCCCAATCGGTCAACTGGCGAACCGACTCCACCATTACCACCGCGGTCGGGGCCATTGCCGAAGCCGACCCCTCGCCCGATTTTGTGGACAAAGCCCAGGTTGTGACGGCCACCACCGAACGCGTTGTCCTCGACGGCAAATCGGTTCGGTATCATTCAGTCCATTTCAAAAATCTCAAGCCGGGCACCCAATATGCGTATCGCGTAGGCGACGGTACTCACTGGAGCGAGTGGTTTCACTTCAGAACGGCGCAGGACCGGCCAGCGCCGTTTTCATTTTTGTACTTCGGCGATGCCCAGAATGATATCCGGTCGCTTTGGTCACGGGCCATTCGGGGCGCATACTCGACCCTGCCGAAAGCGAATCTGATGATCCATGCGGGCGACCTCATCACGACCTCCAACGCCGACTGGCAGTGGGCGGAGTGGTTCGAAGCGGGGGGCTGGATCAACGGCATGGTGCCCACGCTGGCCACGCCCGGCAACCACGAGTATTTTAAGGACGAAAAGGGTAAGACGCAGGTATCGAAACACTGGCGTCCCTCCTTCGTACTACCCGAAAACGGACCAAAAGGTCTGGAAGAAACCACGTACTTTATGGATTATCAGGGCACCCGTTTTATTTCCCTGAACTCGCAGGCCGCCCTGCTGGATTCGACCGTGCTGAGGGCACAGGCAGACTGGCTCAGGCAGGTATTGACCAACAACCCCAGCCGCTGGACGGTTGTCGTGCACCATCACCCCATCTATTCCACGAAACAGGGGCGCGACAACGATGAATGGCGCGAGCGGATAGAGCCCATTTACAAAAAAATGGGGGTCGATCTGGTTTTGCAGGGGCACGACCACACCTACGGCCGGGGCCTGAACATGCCCCTGGGGAAAAGCCGTAAACACCCCGACGGACCCATTTATGTAGTGTCGGTCAGCGGCCCTAAAATGTACGACATTGGTTTGCAGAACTGGATGGACCGGGCGGCCTCCAATACCCAGTTGTACCAGACGATTTCGATCGACGGCGATAAACTGTCGTATCAGTCCTACACAGTGACGGGCGATAAATACGATTCGTTCGAGCTGATCAAGAACAGCAAAGGACAAAATACACTTGTCGATCAGGCTCCGGCACTGGCTCCCGAACGGCTCGACCTACCGGCGGAGTACCAGAAACGATACACACCCGACCAGATGCAGGAATACAATAATCGTTTTAAGGCGTATAAAGCCCGAAAACAGGCAAAAAAAGACTAATTTGGGCTGGTGCTATACATCTCGCTTACCAAACCCCTCTCTTATCCCTGACTTCTTTTCGAATGAGTACATTACATACGCCCATTGAACCGGCTATTGCTCAGCCAACTCCCGTTAAACGGCTTCTCTCCCTCGATACACTGCGCGGTTTCGATATGTTCTGGATCATGGGCGGTGAGGAAATTTTCCACGTGCTGGCCAAGACGACCGGCTGGGCGGGCGCTATTCTGCTGGCCGACCAGTTTTCGCACCCGGCCTGGAATGGTTTCAGGGCCTATGACCTCATTTTTCCGCTGTTCATGTTCATGGCGGGCGTATCGACGCCGTTTTCAATCGGGTCGCGGCTGGACAAGGGAACGGACAAAGCGCAAATTGCCCGCAAGATCATTGGCCGGGGGCTTATTCTGGTTCTGCTGGGCATCGTTTATAACAATGGGCTGTTTAACCGGGTCTTCGAAGATATGCGCTTTTCGAGTGTACTGGGGCGTATTGGTCTGGCGGGAATGTTTGGGCAATTGATCTACCTGTATGCTCGCCCGCGCACCCAGTACATCTGGTTCGTTGGGCTGCTGCTGGGTTACTGGGCCCTGATGATGCTGGTACCCGTACCCGGCTGTGGAGCGGGTGTGCTCACGATGGAGTGCAATCTGGCCAGTTATATTGACCGACTGGTGGTGCCGGGCCATCTGTACAAAACGATCCATGATCCGGAAGGGTTATTCTCCACGATCCCTGCCATCGGCAACACGCTGCTGGGCATTTTTGCTGGTACATTTCTGCGGACACATGGCCGAACGGGCAATCAAAAAGCGGTGCTGCTGCTCGGCGCAGGGGCAGTTTTCGTGCTGCTCGGCTGCCTTTGGGATTTCATCTTCCCTATCAATAAAAACCTCTGGACCAGCTCGTTTGTACTGGTTACGGGTGGTCTGAGCTTAATGTTGCTGGCCCTATTTTACTGGGTCATCGACGTAAAAGGCATTAAGGGCTGGACATTCTTCTTCACCGTCATCGGTATGAACTCCATCCTGATTTATCTGGCGGGCGAATTCATTGACTTCGAGTACGCGGCTCGTTTTTTCTTCGGCGGTCTGCTCAAACAGTCTACGTCCGAAGTGGTAACGGCTGTTGGTGCGGTACTGGCCTTTCTAGCTGTTAAATGGGTCTTCCTGTACATCCTGTACAAGAAAAAAGTGTTCCTGCGGGTGTAAGCTCCGCGCTGAAGCAGATTGGTGATATATGAAAAGAGCCTGGTTAGTCATCGCGATGACTAACCAGGCTCTTTTTATACCGTCAGCTAAACCGTTTAGGTAAACGTACCGAAACCATCAACGGCCGAACCAGTTTTTAGCGTCAGTTGCTTCACATTACCCAGCGATTTGATCTTAGGGGTTTTATACGCCTTTTTAGGGGCCGAAGCCGATATATGTACAGCTTTTTTGCTCATGAGTCTTGAAAAGTTAGTGGGGTAAAATCCCTAAAGTTGATACGTAAACCCTTACTCGATAACGATACGGTGCTGGCGAGCCTGCCCCCGCTCTTCTACGGTTAATACGTATACGCCGGTTGCCAGTTTGCTGCTCATTTTCAGGAGTAGCTTGCCCGACTCAACGCCCGTTTTCTGAAGCGGTAGTACACGGCCGTCTGCACTATAAAAACGTACCGTTGCCGTTTCGGGCTCATCCAGCCGGAGGTCAAAACGCCCCTCACCCACTACCGGGTTAGGAAATACACCATAGGCATCGTCCCGCAACACCACCGAAACAGCCGGGTAAACACTGGTTTTACCGTTCAGATCGGTCTGGGTCAAACGATAGTAACTGGTACCCGCATAAGGCATCGCGTCAACCAGATTGTAGGTCTTCAGGGCGTTACTCATAGGGGCCAGTTCGCTCACGACACCTACGGTCTCAAAGAGCCGGAGATCTTTGCTGCGTTCGATCAGGAAGCTTTTGTTGTTGGTTTCCAGCGAAGTTGTCCAGTCTATTCTCACCGTATGATCGGGCTGGGCCTTAGCCGTGAAGGACGCCAGCGAAACCGGTAGCGGGGCTGGGGCTGCCACAGTCGTAACATTGCTGGCATTCAGGGTAATGGCTCCGGTTGTCGACAGGGCTCTACCTTCGAGGGTTGAGGTGCTCAGAACGATAGCACCCAGGGCCAGTATAGTTCCCTTGAACGAAGAACCAGTATTCAGCGTTGCCGCTCCTTCTATCCGGAAAAATACGTTGTTGGCGGTAGCTCCATTTGTCAGCACGATACTGGAGTTGGTTCCGGTAACCAGAGCACTGCTCAGCTTGATAATGAAAGTACCTGACCCGCTTAATGTCAGCGTTCCGTTTAATGTGGTAGGCGAAGCCGTACTCTGACAGGAGACTCCCGGCGACAGCGTCTGACCGCCTAACTCAGCGGCTATCTGCGTACCGCAGGTGAATAAACCTATCGAGTTATAGGCCGCTACAACGTCAAGGGCTGCCTGCGTAGACTGGGCACTTCCGGCAAGACGGGTACTGCCCGTTACGGATGCGGTTTCGAAGCCACTAATGGCCCCCACATTCGTACCAATATCACCTACAACTGCCGATGCCCCCGTATTGGTAAGTGCTCCGTTTGCCGTGAAGAGCGCAAATCCGGAGGTGGTCCCCAAGTTCAGCGTCTGCCCGAACCCTACTTTCGGGAGGATTAGCAGAGTTACCAGGATTAGATAAAGTAAAATTCTTTGTGCCATTTCGTTGTCATTAAAACATTAAAGTTTCCTCAAAACAAACTTAAACCTCTTAATGCCAACCTTTCTTATACTTTACAATCTTATTGTTACATTATTGTCACATTATTGACTTCATGATGTTAAAACGCCTACATCTTCGAGGGCTGTGCGTTTATTGAATGAGAGCTGTTTATACAGGCTGGGAGTAAGACCCGTTACTTTCTTGAACTGGGCAGACAGATGCGCTACACTGCTGTAATTCAATTTATTAGCTATCTGTGTAAGCGTAAGTTCATCGTAGAGCAACAGTTCTTTTACCCTCTCTATTTTGTGGTTGATGATGTATTTCTCAATGGTGAAGCCCGTTACTTCCGAGAACAGATTAGCCAGATACGTATAATCGTAGTGAAGTTTTTCACTGATATAGTTAGAGTTATTGATTTTAGGTATATCGCTGGCATAATGCACCAGATCAATAATGACCGTTTTTACTCGTTCAATCAGTATCGCTTTCCGGTTATCCGTTAATTCTAGACCTACTGTCAATAAAGCACTGTTCAACTCGTTCCATTGCTCCTTCGTGATGGCCTCTTTAAGTTCCACCTCCCCTAACTCGATCCGTTCGTGATCCAGACCGAGTTTATCCAGCGTTGCCTGTACTACCAATTTACAACGCATACTGACCATATATTTGATGTAGAGTTTCATAGCATGCTTCGATAAACTTAACGAATGAATAGGCCGATTGCGGTAGTAGTGTCGTATCCGGCTTATAACGACCACTGAGGCTTGTAAAAAGTATATATCCGATCAACGTATATGCCCCCTGTTGTTATCGAACATCAAAAAATGAAGATAGTTTATTGACTTCAGATATAGACAACTGAAAATGATATATTTACCTTACTAACTTACATTAAGTGCCCATTTTCTACTACGCATTATAATAAGGGTACGTACCTTAATGAATTAGTTTGTAACTCTTAAATCGAGTGATTACACTCATAACTAAGGGTATACCGTCTACTAAACCGTGCCCGGTAGCTACAGCGGTCAACTTTACAGATTACTGAAGCATCAGTAACCGCCAAACTCGTTCGTTCTGCTCCGGGTTGCTCAATTAATTGTTTTCGATTGGTTAACTTGCCTATACTTATAGACTGTAATCGCTTGAAAACAGCTGCTACCGCCCATATATACCCCTTTCTGGCCGACGGTGGCGAAATGGGGGCGCTTACCCGACAGTACAACTGGTCGAATACGTCGCTGGGTACCCCCGACCAATGGCCCCAGAGCCTGTGCGTTACACTGAGCATTGTCCTCAATGCCCGATTTCCGATGTTTTTGTGGTGGGGGCCGGAACTGATTCAGTTTTATAACGATGCTTACCGACCCAGCCTGGGCAATACCGGCAAACACCCAACCGCCCTGGGCCAGAAAGGGGAAGAATGCTGGCCGGAAGTATGGCCAACGGTTTACCCTTTAATTAAGCAGGTAATGGATGGAGGCCCGGCTACCTGGAGCGAAGACCAGCTCATTCCCATTTACCGCAATGGCCAGCTTGACGATGTTTACTGGACATTCAGTCACAGTCCTGTAAAAGACGAGTCTGGCCGAGTGGCGGGTGTGCTGGTCACCTGCTTCGAAACGACCCAGAAAGTACAAAGTTTCAACCGGCTCCGAGCCTCCGAGCAACGCTTTCAGCAGTTGGTAGCTAAAGCATCTGTGGGCATCGTTGTTGTGAGTGGACAGGATTTGAGGATTGAGATTGTTAACGAGTCTTATGCTCAACTCATTAATCGACGTCTGGACGACTTGCAGGGGAAATGCTTATTCGACGTTCTTTCCGAAGCCAAAGCGGACTTGTATCCGCTTATTGAACAGGTCAGATTAACGGGAAACCCACTTTACCTGTACGATCATCCCTACGCTGTATTGGTAGAAGGGAATAAAAAAGAAGGCTATTTTAACCTGGTAGCACAGCCTTATAACGAGTTGGATGGTACCACCACCGGCGTCATTCTGCTTTGCCAGGATGTAACCGGGCAGGTAGTATCCCGGCAGGCCCTGGAGGCCAGTGAAGCCAAATTTCGCACCCTTATTGAGCAGGCACCCGTTGCTACCTGTCTCTTTGTAGGTTCCGAGATGCGAATTGATCTCGCCAATGAGGCCATGATTACTTTTTTTGGCCAGGGGCCATCCATTGTAGGCAAACCGATCCGGGAGGTCTTAATCCGATCCGTCGACGGACCCGCCATCCAGCTCTTAGATAACGTATTTACCACGGGAAAACCCTTTGACGCCAAAGGCGCTCCGGCCGATCTGGTGATTAATGGCGTACCAGGAACCTATTACTTCGATATTAGCCTGAAGCCCCTTGTCAATGCGGCTGGTAACGTATACGCCATCCTGGAAATGGCCGTAGAGGTAACACAGGAGGTATTAGCCCAACAACAGAGGAAAGAAAGCGAGGCTTACTTACGGCAGCTAACCGATGCCGTACCCGCCATTATTTGGGAGACTCAGCCCGATGGCTACTGTACCTATCTCAATGGACAGTGGTACGAAGTTACCGGTCAAACGACCACGGAAGCCCAAGGGTTTGGCTGGCTCGACGCTACCCACCCCGACGACAAGGCCGAAACGGGGCGGCTATTTATCGAGGCCAACCAGCACCATACTGCCTTCAGGGCGCTCTACCGATTACGCCAACACGACGGGCAATACCGCTGGTCTGTTGACCTGGGAAGGCCCCGCTTTGCGGCAGACGGAACCTATGTCGGTATGATTGGCACCGTAGTGGACGTTCATGATCAGGCAATTGCCCGCCAGGAGCTGGCAGAGAGTGAAGCTCGTTTACGGAAGCTGTCTACAGAGCTGGACCTGCAAGTCCAGCAACGAACCCAGCAGTTGCAGGCGTCGATCCAGGATCTGCAACGCTCGAACGAGAACCTTGGGCAGTTCGCCTATGTAGCTTCGCATGACTTACAGGAACCCCTGCGCAAGATTCAGCAGTTTGGTGATCTGTTGAAAGACCAGTATGCCGAAACGTTAGGCGAAGGTCTCGACCACCTGAACCGAATGCAGTCGTCCGCTTACCGGATGTCAGTGCTCATCCGGGATTTGCTGACGTATTCCCGCATTTCCACACGCCAGGAAGCCACGCGGGCAATCGCTTTGAGTGAGGCCGTCCAGTGGGCGCTTACCGATTTAGAGCTTCGGATAACAGAGACCGGGGCCTTAATTGAGGTGGCCCCCTTACCTATGGTGCTGGGCGACGCGTCGCAACTGGGCCAGCTCTTTCTGAATCTCCTAAGCAATGCCCTGAAGTTCCGCCGGCCCGATACAACGCCCCACATTCAAATCAGGGTCAACACAGTACCCGCTACCGATCTTCCTCTCTTGGTCAGACCCACACGGACGGCTACCGCTTACCACCGCATCGACGTAATCGATAACGGCATTGGTTTCGAGGAGAAGTACATAGATCGTATTTTTCAGGTGTTTCAGCGCCTACAGGGCAAAGGACAGTATGAAGGGACGGGCATTGGTTTGGCCATCTGCGAGAAAGTGGCCGCCAATCACGGGGGAGCGATCACCGCCACCAGCCAGCCCGGAAACGGAGCCACCTTCAGCGTCTACTTACCCGTCTGATCCTCCATCCTGAGAGAGCGGGTGCGCGGGTGACATCGTTAGTAACTAGCGTGAATACGTGTAGTTGTACAACAGGAAAATCAATTTTCCATTAGATAAATGAAGTACTCATCATTCTCCAAAGTAAACCCATTGATAGATCGTCTAATTAGATACTGAATTCTTTGGGCTTGACCATTTTTTGACTGTTCGAACGTGAGAGAATCTCCATCTAAATGCCACGAAAAAACCAACTCATTAGCCATACTTTCTAAGTCAATACGGTAGGACACCTCATTATTTCCTTTAAACTGATACTTTATCCTGGCCTGATCTCCAATTTTTTCCAGAGTTTTATTTTCCTGATGAACTGAGGTTTTTGGATGAAGTTTGCCTTCAAAAGTTTTACCTCTTAAATCAGCACTGGTTAAAGTACGATACCTACTATCTGACGGAGACTGATTCTTACTAGTCGATTCACAACTCATGTTAATTAGTAACCATGCAAAAACTGTGTATATGTTTCTCATTGACACTTTACTTAAAGGATGGAATTACCTGGTTGAACGTGTGTGACTTTAAAGGCTTCAAGAGCCTGGCAGCCCAAGTCTATAACATCGGTGGCTTGCCTAAAACCTTCTTATTATCGCCCGAAGGAGTTATTTTAGGTAGCGATTTAACGCTTGAGCAGATATCTAAAATGATTAACTAGCGTACCCTATTAACAAGCGCTAACCTGTTGTAAAAGTGCAATCATGTAAAGTAGACGCTTAAAACTGTCGCTGATTTCGCGTTTTTGAAGGCTTGAATGCCAGTCGAATAAAGGCGGTAGCTGTCACCAAATCAGTAATACGCCACGTTTGTTGAGGCAAATGAACAGGAAACAGTGGGTTAAAGAGAATAGCTATCACCAGTAAACCAATCAGCGTTGCAAGGGAGTCCCTTACCTGTATAGCGATATAGCTACGCTACAAACTACGATTCGCAAAAAGGTGAAAAAGCCGTAAAGACCGGGAAAAGTTAAGCCTACTTCCGGTTTTACAAAACAGGTCGTTGATTTACGCCATGATTCATTTCCCCGCCAGATCCAGCAAGGTCAATCCTGAACCCGTGCTTTTTCAAGTCAAAAATCAACCTCCCGAGACCGCTCTAATGAAATTCTAATATTTTTCTAATCTGATCCTTAGTTGGGTGTGCCTACTTACCGACGGATTCAGCGTACCCGTCCGCAAGTGGACCGTCGCTGACCTCGAATACACCCCTTCTTAGATCAACTTTTCTTTATGCGTCATTATTCAGGCATACTAGCCCTATTGACCGGCGTTCTGCTAACCGGCTGTTCAGCAAAAAGTGAACAAAAACAGGAAGAATCAGCCCCGGCGCTCCCCACTATTCAGCTCAGCAAACAGGAAGCCACCCTCGACCGCGACTACGCCAGTGAACTGGAAGCCGTTCAGAATGTGGAAGTTCGGGCACGAGTGGCCGGTTATCTGGATAATATTCTGGTGGACGAAGGCCAGCCCGTCCATAAAGGTCAACTCCTCTTTCAACTCAACGGAACCGAATACCAGGTTGAAGTGGCCAGGGCAGTGGCTAACCTCGAAAGTGCCAGCGCGGAAGCACAATCGGCGGAGGTAGAAATGGAGCGGGTGAAGCTGCTGGTGGAAAAAAAGATCATCTCTCCTTCCGAATCCAAACTCGCCCGCGCCAAGATGGAAACGGCCAAAGCGTCCATCGACGGGGCCAAAGCCGCGTTGGATAAGGCCCGCTTCCACCTGTCCCTAACCAGCATCCGGGCACCGTTCGATGGGGTGATCAACCGGATACCGTTCAAACGCGGCAGTTTGATCGAACAGGGGGCGCTGCTCACCAGCATTTCCGACCTCCGCCAGATGTACGCGTACTTCAACGTGTCGGAAAAAGAGTACCTGGCCTTCGTCAAAAAACGGCAGGACCCCAACAAAACGACCACCCGCGAAGTGGAACTGCTCCTGGCCGACGACTCTGTTTATCCCCAGAAAGGCAAGATTGAAACGACCGAGACGGTCTTCGAAGGTAACTCCGGCACCATCGCCTTCCGGGCTACGTTCCCCAACCCCAAACAATTGCTGCGGCATGGCGCTACGGGCAAGATCCGGATGAGCAACGACGTAGACGATGCCATTCTGGTACCACAGAAAGCCGTTTTTGAAGTGCAGGACAAGAACTTCGTTTACGTAGTCGATGCCAGCAATAAAGTCAGAAGCAGAAGTTTTGTGCCCAGCAGCCGGGTCGATCAGTTCTACATCGTTCAATCGGGGCTGAAAGCAGGCGACCGCATTGTCTACGAAGGTATTCAGAGTTTGAAAGACGGGATGACCATTACACCCAAACCTTTGGCTACCAGTAGCTTACAAGCACTCTATGCCACTGCCCGCTAACGAAGGACTGCGCCAGTCTTTACCCGTTTTTTCGCTTTATAGATAGCCTCAACTATGTTTAATACCTTCATTAAACGGCCTTTACTCTCAACGGTCATTTCGGTACTGATCGTGCTGCTGGGCGTACTGGCCCTCACTGGTCTGCCCGTAACGCAGTTTCCCGACATCGTTCCCCCGTCCGTAACGGTAACGACCAAATACACCGGAGCCAGCGCCGACGTGTGCGTCAAGGCGGTAGCCACGCCCCTCGAACGCGCCATCAACGGAGTGCCCAACATGACGTACATGACCTCTATTTCGGGGAATGACGGTTCCACCCTGATTCAGGTATTTTTCAAGGTCGGGACGGACCCCGACCTGGCGGCCGTCAACGTGCAGAACCGCGTAACAACCGTCATGGACGAACTACCCGAAGAGGTGATAAAGGCCGGGGTCGTGACCGAAAAAGAGGTGAACAGTATGCTGCTGTACCTCAATATTGTGAGCGACGACCCGAAGGTAGATGAGAAATTCATCTACAACTTCGCCGATATCAACGTGCTGGCCGAACTCAAACGCATCGACGGCGTGGGCTTTGCCGCTATCATGGGCAACCGGGATTACTCCATGCGGGTGTGGCTCAAACCCGACCGCATGACGGCCTACGACATTTCGGCCGACGAGGTCATTGCCGGTATCCGGAAGCAGAACGTGGAAGCCGCCCCCGGCAAAGCGGGCGAAAGTGCCGACCAGGCACAGCAGGAATTACAGTACGTACTCCGCTATACGGGTAAGTTCTTCGAACCGGCCCAGTACGAAAATATTGTGCTGCGGGCCAACGCCGACGGCTCACTGCTTCGCCTGAAAGACGTGGCCGATGTCGAATTCGGCTCCCTCAGTTACGGTGTTTTATCCAAAAACGACGGGCGTCCCTCGGCGGCTATCATGCTCAAGCAACGGCCCGGCTCCAACGCCAGCGACGTGATTGCCAACGTGAAAACGCGCATGGCCGAGTTGAAGGAAACGTCGTTTCCAACCGGTATGACCTACAATTACGCCTATGACGTATCCCGTTTTCTGGATGCGTCCATCCACGAGGTAATCCGCACCCTGATCGAAGCCTTCATACTGGTGTTCATCATTGTCTTTCTCTTTTTGCAGGACTGGCGCTCAACGCTCATTTGTGCCCTGGCGGTACCGGTGGCCCTGATCGGTACGTTTGCCTTCATGAGTGCCATTGACTTTTCCATCAACCTGCTTACCCTGTTCGCGCTGGTGCTGGCCATCGGTATTGTGGTCGATAATGCCATTGTGGTGGTGGAGGCCGTTCACGCCAAAATGGAAGAAGAGGGCCTGGCACCGCGAGCCGCCACCTTTGCCGCCATGGGCGACATTGCCGGGGCCATTGTGGCTATTACACTGGTGATGTCGGCGGTATTTGTGCCGGTCGCGTTTATGTCGGGGCCGGTGGGAATTTTCTACCGGCAGTTCTCGCTCACACTGGCGATTGCCATTGTCATTTCGGGTGTCAACGCCCTCACACTCACCCCCGCTCTTTGCGCTATTCTGCTCCGACCCATGCACGGCGAGAAGACGGGGCTGCTGGGGCGGTTCTTCGTTAAATTCAACCGGGGGTATGAGTCGCTGGCGAACTGGTATCAGGGCCTGCTCCGCCGGGTGGTGAGTCGGGGAATCATTACGTGGGGGCTGCTGCTGCTGTTCGTGGTAGCTACCTGGGGTATCAGCACCGTGCTGCCGGGGGGCTTCATCCCCACCGAAGACCAGGGTATGCTGTACGTAAACGTAACCACACCCGTAGGGGCCACTGTTAGCCGGACCGAGAAAGTGCTGGACGCGATCGAAGTGATTGCCTCTCAGGAGGAATCGGTTGAAAACGTCTCGACACTGGCCGGATTCAGTCTGCTCACCGACGGGGCCGGGTCTTCCTACGGCATGGCCATGATCAACCTCAAACCCTGGGAAGAGCGAAACGAGTCGATGCAGGAGCTGATTGCTACCCTGGAAGAAAAAACAAAAGGCGTGACTGACGCCAGTATTCAGTTTTTCCCTCCCCCTACGGTGCCGGGCTTCGGTAACTCAAGCGGCTTTGAACTGCGGATGCTTGACAAGGGCCGGAGCGACGACCTTATAAAAACGGCGAAAGTAGCGCAGGACTTTATCGACGCCCTGAAACGACGCCCCGAAATCGGGAACGCCTTTACCAGTTTCGACCCCAGCTTTCCGCAGTACATGCTGCACGTCGATCAGGAGAAAGCATCCCAGAAAGGGGTGTCCATCGACAACGCCATGAGCACCCTGCAAACGCTGATGGGAAGTTACTACGCGTCGAACTTCATCCGGTTCGGGCAGATGTACAAAGTGATGGTACAGGCGGCACCCAGCTACCGGACCAAGCCTGAAGATGTGCTGAACATGCGCGTCAAGAACGACCAGGGCGAAATGGTGCCCTACTCCAACTTTGTTAGTCTGGAGCGGGTGTACGGGCCGGAGCAGCTTACCCGCTACAACATGTACACGTCGGCAATGATCAACGGGGATGCCGCCCCCGGCTACAGCAGTGGCGACGTGATCAAGGCCATCGAGGAAGTAGCCGCCAAAGAACTTCCCAAAGGATTCGCCTACGAATGGTCGGGGATGTCGCGGGAGGAAGTGATGTCGGGGGATCAGGCGCTGTATATTTTCGCCATCTGTCTGGTGTTCGTCTACCTGCTGCTGGTGGCCCAGTACGAGAGCCTGCTCCTGCCCCTGCCGGTACTGTTATCCTTACCCACGGGCATATTTGGCTCGTTTGCCTTTCTGCAACTGGCCGGTCTGCAAAACAACATCTACGCGCAGGTATCGCTGGTCATGCTCATTGGCCTGCTGGGCAAAAACGCCATTCTGATCGTGGAGTTCGCCAACCAGCGTCAGAAAGAAGGGCTGCCAATTATAGAGGCCGCGCTGGAGGGGGCCGTATCGCGTCTGCGCCCTATTCTGATGACGTCGTTCGCCTTCATCGCCGGTCTGATTCCGCTCTGTATGGCGTCCGGTGCCGGTGCCCTGGGTAACCGCTCCATCGGTACGGCAGCGGCTGGCGGTATGTTTACCGGCACTATTTTCGGACTGATAATCATACCGGGGCTGTACGTCATCTTCGCCAAACTCGCCGAACGGTTCGCGTCCAAACCTACGGAAGACAATAAGCCGACTACCCATCACCCCAAGCAAACCCATGCGGATGTCATTCCCGTATCCACCCAATCTCACGTTAATGGAACAGCCATTCATCCCTAACTTAACCCGAATCAGTGTTTATTTAATTGCGGGCCTGCTACTGTTAAGCGGCTGTCAGGTGCCCCGACTCATGCAACCGCCCAAGGCCCGGCAAACACCCGTTTCGTTCGTGGGCAGTACGGATTCCGTCGGGATTGCCAGCCAGAACTGGCGGCAGTTCTTCGACGACCCGAATCTGGTGCAGCTCATCGACACAGCACTGGCCGGTAATCTGGATTTACGCATTGCCACCCAGCGGATCGAGATGGCAAGAGCCTCCTTCGACTACAGCCGGGGGTTCCTGGCTCCGCAGGTAAACGCGGTGGGGTCGGCGGGGCTGGACCGGTACGGGCAAACCACCCTAAATGGTGTGGGTAACTTCGACACGAACCTATCGGAAAACATCCGGGGCAATCTGGTAATCCCCAACCCCACTCCCGACTATTTTCTGGGTGCCCGCTCTACCTGGGAAATTGACATCTGGGGCAAGCTCCGTAATCGCAAAAAGGCCGCGTACGTCCGGCTTCTGGCGTCCGAAAAAGGGCGTCACGCGGTTATAACGTCCCTCGTTGCCGAAGTGGCCCGCTACTATTATTCGTTGCTGGCGCTGGACGGCGAACAGGAGATTCTTCAAAAGAACATTTCCCTTCAGCAACGGGCTCTCGATCTGGTCCGGATTCAGAAACAGGCCGGTCGGGTTACGGAGTTGGCCGTTCAGCAGTTTGCGGCCCAGCTTCTAAACACCCGCAGTCGGCAAAAACAGATTCAGCAGCAGATTGTCGACGCCGAAAACCAGTTGAACCGATTGCTGGGCCGGTATCCGCAACCCGTCGTTCGGGGCAAGTCGCTTCAGGAACGGGAACTCCCCGGCCAGATGCTCACGGGCCTGCCCGCCCGGATGCTTACCCGACGACCCGATATCCGGCAGGCTGAACTCGAACTGGCAGCCGCCAATATCGACGTTGAAGCCGTGCGGGCGGAATTTCTGCCCAGCCTGAACCTGTCGGCCTATGTGGGACTGAACTCTTTCCGGGCCGCATCGCTGTTCGATCCGGCGTCCATTGCGACGGGTATACTGGGTGGTCTGGCTGGTCCGGTCATTAACCGCCGTTTCGTGAAAGCCAACTTCCGGCAATCCGAAGCCCAGAGCCGGGAGGCCTTTTACCGCTACCAGCAAACCATCGTAACCGGCTTCGGCGAAGTCATTACCAGCCTGCGGGGCGTCGAAAACTTCCGCTCCGTGGTTGACCTACAGGAGCAGGAAGTCGATGTGCTCGAAAATGCCGTTGCCACGTCGAACGACCTTTTTTCCAGCGGCTATGCCTCGTATCTGGAAGTCATCACGGCCCAGCGCTCGGTGCTGGAAGCGGAACTGGCCCTCATCAACACGAAGCAGTCGCAGTTCCTGTCGCTCACCGATCTGTACCGGGCGCTGGGTGGTGGCTGGGAGTAGGTCGGCTTAGGCCAACTCCTCCTGTAACCGGGTATAGTCGGCCAGCAGGCCGTCGATCTGCCGGGCAATTTCCGGGGTAAACGTGCCTACTTCCCGGCGGGTAAACGTGGTAAGGTTGAGCCCGCGCTGCTGCAAAAAATACTTCGATGTGATGGGGTACACATGGTGTATCACATCCATCTTGTCGATCAGAAACTGCTGCACGCGGGCTACTTTTTCGGGCTGATCGGCGTCGTCGTAATGCTCACAAAGCCAGACGATCAGCTCAGGGAAGTAGTTGCCCTGAATGCACGATAGCCCCGCCGAACCGGCCTTCAGCGACGCGACGGCATGGGCCATGTAAGCATCGTACAGGCCAAAGCCAGGGCGGGAAGCCAGCCGTAGTTTCTCTTCGATCTGGTGAATATCGAGGCAGGTATCCTTGTGGTAAATGACCCGGCTGGTGTCCACAAACAGCTTGAGATTCTCGGGAGAAATCAGGCGTTTGTAGGGAACCGGGCATTCGTAAAACCCGACCGGAATAGTTTCCGTACGGTCCAGCAACTGAAAAACGTGCTCGTTGAACACCGCTTCCGAATCCGTTTCGTCGGCCAGTAAACCCGTTATCAGAATGACGGCATCGGTGCCGGTGTCGTGTACCTGTTTCACAAAATCGGCCTGTTGGTCAATCGGCCCGCCAAAGGTGCCTGTGGCCACGACCGGCACTGCCCCGTTCACCACTTTAATGACGTGACGGATGAGCTGAAGCCGCTCGGATTCGCTCAGTTCGAACATCTCACTCGACAGGCAGTTGGCAAACATACCGGCCGCTCCGGCTTCCAGGTAAAATTCAGTAAGCCGCGTCAGGGCGTCGAAATCAATGGCCCCCGAATCGGTGAAGGGCGTGAGCATTACGGGAATAAAGCCTTTAGTCGCTGTTTTCATGTCAATCATTTAGCCATAGCGGCCGTCTGTTCGCTGGGCGTCGAACGGCCATTTTTTAGTTTTGTCAGGAGTACCCCGATCAGGAAAATGGTGAGCGTGCCCACCACGATAATCATGTTGCTGTGCAGCGGATTCCGGAGGTAACCATACTCGTCGGGGAGGTTGCCGGAGAAAGTCATCCAGAGAATGACCAGCACACCGATAGCCGTGGCTGTCAGCGCTTCGTGGCTGGTCGTTCGCCGACTGATCAGACCCAGCAGAAACAACCCCAGCATACCGGCCGCAAAGATACCTGAAAGCGTCCACCAGGCATCCAGAATACTCTTCACCCCGATCATAGCCAGCCCCGCAGCCAGCCCCATTACCCCCACCACAACCGTAGACAGATGCAGTAGCGCCAGTAGTTTCTTCGGGCTGGGATTGGGGTTGAAGTACCGCTTGTAAATGTCTTCGGTGAAGACCGTTGCCGATGCGTTCATGCCCGAGCTGATGGTACTCATGGCCGCCGACAGAATGGCCGAAATGATCAGGCCCATCAGGCCCGGCGGCACGTTGGTCACCATGAAATGCGGCATCACTTTATCGCCATAGTCGGCGGGTTGCAGGGAAGTTACCAACCGCGCTACCTCAGCCGCCGATGCCGTAGCGGGTAACCGGTCCAGCGCTACTTTTTGCTTGATGGCGTCGATGAATTCGGGGTGAACCTGGTAGTAAGCGAACAGGCAGGAGCCGATCACGAAAAAGAGCAGCGAGGCCGGAACATACAGCCATACGCAAAGCCAGAGCGACTTGGACGCTTCTTTGGCCGATGCCGTAGTGTGGTAGCGCTGGATGTAATTCTGGTCCATCCCGAAATTATTGAGGTTGATAAAGAACCCATAGAGCAGCACCACCCAGAACGAGGATTGGGAGAAATCGGGCGAGAACGTACCCAGGCTGAATTTGTCGTGCGTGGCCCCAATGTCGACAATACTGGTAACGCCCCCCGGCATGGCCTGCACGATCAGGTACAGAATCAGCAACGCGCCAAAGGTTTTAACGACAGCCTGCACCACCTCCGTCCAGATAACGGCCTCCATGCCGCCCAGCACGGTATAAATGATGATGCAAACGCCCATCACGACCATGATCATCTGCATGGAAAAGCCCGTCAGCGCCTGCAAGCTCAGAGCAATACCGAGAAAGATCGAGCCCATCCGGGCCAGTTGCGTGAGCAGAAAACAGACCACGGCGTAGGTTCTGGCCCACGGCCCGAAACGGTGTTCGAGGTGGGTGTAGGCCGATATTTCGCCCGTTTGCCGGTAGAACGGCACAAAAAAGCGGGACGCCATGTAAGCCGCCAGGGGCATGGATAGACTAAAAACGAAGGAATTCCAGTTACCGCCGAAGGCTTTCCCCGGCACACCCAGAAAGGTGTTACTGCTCAGAAACGTCGCGTAGATGGACAAGCCGGTCGCCCAGCCCGGAATGAGTCCCGACGCTTTAGTAAACTGGTCGGCGTTTTTGTTTTTCCGGGAGAAGTAAACGCCAACCAGCACCATCGCAACGAGGTAGGCGGCAATAACGGCAAGATCAAAAATGGGCAGATTTTTCATGGAATACTACGAAGGTGTCAGGCAAGGGTTCGGATCAGGGTCGTTTTGAGGGGTAAGGAAAATTGGGGTTAGCCCCTACCCTACACAGGCTCAAAGTTTTATAAAAATCTGTCGCCGGTACAGCGCATAAGCCGGGATAAAATTGATGCCGACGAACAGCAGGGCGTACAGCAGACTGGCGAGTTCGGGCAGCACACCCACGGCCGTCAGACCCGCTACCACCTGCTCATTCAGGGGTCCCCCCCCGACCTTGAGCCGGTAGAAAATGAGTGCAAGCAGGTCGGCCAGTACGTAGACGGCAATGGCGTTGGCCCCGAAAACAACCCCCGGTTTCGTGCCGGACGTGTACCCCAGCACATCGACCAGAAAATAAACTGCCCCGAGTACAAGAGCTGCGAAACCGGCAGTCACCAGCACGAAGGAACTCGTCCAGAGGTTTTCATTGACCGGGAACGTCAGCCCCCAGAAATACCCCAGAGCCGCCGTAAACAAACCCGCCGTCATGAGGTACGATACCTTTTCGGTCGGGCTGGCAGAACTTATCATCAGACGCCCGGCCAGCATCCCCAGAATGCCCGTTACGATGGACGGAAACGTGCTGAGAATGCCCTCGGGGTCCCAGGTGCCCTGCCACATGCGTCCGGGCAGGTACTGCCGGTCGAGCCAGGCTGCCAGATTCCGGCCCGGTTCCAGCACCACGCGGCCCTCGTCTGGCGTGGAAATTTGGGTCATAGCCAGCCAGTAGGCTACCAGCGTAAGGGCGGCAATCCATGCTTGCTGCTTCCAGTTCGTCGTCAGAAAAAGCAGGGCACAGACCAGAAAGACAATGGCGATTCGGTGAAGGGTGCCCGTCCAGCGCAGGTTAGCAAAATCGAAATCGGGCAGCAGGTTCAGGAACATACCCACGGCGAAGATCTTTAGCGACCGAAACACGATTTTCTGAATCAGCGGCCCTTTCGGACTCCCGTCGGCCTGCTTCCGGGCATAGGCCAGCACAATGGAAATGCCCACGATAAAGAGGAAGAACGGCGCAATGAGGTCGGTAAACGACAGACCATTCCAGACCGAGTGCCGCAGCGTGAAGTAAACGAACTCCTCACTGCCCGGAAAATTGGCAACGATCATGGCGGCAATGGTAAATCCACGCATGGCATCCAGCGAAATCAGGCGATGGGGTTGGGGTATCATTTAAAACATAAAAAAGCACACGTACGGCAATAGTACCTTTAGTACTGAATTGAGTACTATATAGGCTACTTAACCTGACTATTTATGCGTATTGGTTTTTTTGCCGCTCTCCTTTTTCTGACGGTCGCTGGCATTTTCGGCTGTCGGCAGTCACCCACAGCAGACGGCGCAGCGGGGCGGCAACTGGTGGTTTCCTGGGAGCTGGTCAGTAATTTCACCGACGTCAAAGATGGGTTCGAAGCTCGTTTTACGATCAAAAACAACAGCGACCAGACGCTGACGGATGCCAACTGGGCGTTGTTCTTCAACATGGCACCCCGCCCGATCATTACGCCGAAAACGCCCCAACTGGCCACGGTTCGGCACATCAACGGCGACTGGTATACCCTTAAACCGAACAAAGGATTTACGCTCAAACCCGGTGCATCGACTCAAATCCGGTACGAAGGCACCGAAGCCGTTACCAAACTGACCGATGCACCTTTGGGCCTGTACGTTGTATTGTACGACAAAGCGGGTAAGGAAGAAAGCGTGGCCGAGATTGCCAACTACACCGTCCGGCCGTTTACCCGGAAAGAACAGATGCAGCGGGGCAGGAACGACCTGGAACCACCCTACTCCGCCGAAAACACCTATCGAAACAACCTGTCGGTTTCGCTGCTCCCCGCCGAACAGCTCCAGAAAATCATTCCCTCACCCGTCAAACTGACTACCGGTACGGAAACCCTGGCCTTAACATCGTCCATGTCGATTTACACCGAAAAAGGGCTCGAAGGCGAAGCGAATTTTCTCAAACAGAAACTGAAAGCCTTAACCGGAAAAGACATTTCGGTAGCGACCGGAACACCACCGGCAACGGGTATTTTCCTAAAAACCGGCAGCGTCAGCGTCAATGGTACGGCTAAGGAAGCCTATCGGCTCGGTGTTGACGGAACCGGCATTTCCATTACTGGAAGTGATGCAGCCGGGGTGTTTTACGGCATACAAAGCCTGCTGGCCCTCCTGCCCACGGAAGCATACCTGGCTCCCACCGCTGCTATTTCGCTCCGCTACACCCAGATCGAGGATGCGCCCCGTTTCCCGTTTCGGGGATTGCACCTGGATGTGAGCCGGAATTTTCAGACCAAAGAAACCATCCTGCGTATTCTCGACCTGCTGGCCTTTTACAAAGTCAACCACTTTCTGTTCTACACCACCGAAGACGAAGGCTGGCGACTCGAAATCGACGGGCTCCCTGAGCTGACCAAAGTGGGTGCCCAGCGGCAACACACGTCCGGCAAGGAAACGCCGGTACTGCACCCAGCCTATGGCTCCGGCCCGAACGCCTATGCCGAAGGGAGATACGGCAGCGGCTATTACACCAAAGCCGATTTTGTCGAAATCCTGAAATACGCGAAGGAGCGGCACATCAAGGTGATTCCCGAACTGAACTTTCCGGGTCACGCGCGGGCCGCCATCAAAGCCATGGAAGCCCGTTACGAACGGCTGATGAAGGAAGGCAAAGAGCGCGAAGCGAACGAATACCGGCTCATCGACCCCAACGACAAATCCGTCTACCTGTCCGCGCAGGGATACACCGACAACGTGGTGAGCGTTGGGCAGGAATCCACCTATCGTTTCTACGAAAAAGTGGTGGACGAAATCGCCAAACTGTACAAAGAAGCCGGGGTGCCGATGGATGTTATGCACGCCGGTGGCGACGAAGTACCGGAGGGCGCCTGGACAAAATCACCCATTGCGGCTAAGTTGCTGAAAGAAAACCCGACCATTGGCGATCCTAAAAATTTACAGGCGTATTTCTTCCAAAACCTGCTGAAGCGGCTCAAAAAGCGCAATCTGGAAGTTCACGGCTGGGAAGAGGTCGCCCTCACTAAATCGGCAGCGGGAGCTTATGTACCCAACCCGGCCTTTGTCGGTCAGAAGGTCGTTCCGTACATCTGGAATAACCTTTTCGACCCCGATTTGGGCAACCGCCTGGCCAATGCCGGTTATCCGGTCGTGCTGTGCAACGTGTCGAACTTTTACTTCGACCTCGCCTATACCAACGACCCCCGCGAGCCGGGACTTTACTGGGCGGGTTACGTTGATACCCGCAATAGCTGGGTATTTGCCCCGTTCGATATGTTTAAGACCACCTACAAAACGTCCATGGGCAAACCCCTTGACTTTACCGGCCTAGAACGGATGAAGCCCGAAGCTCGCAAAAACATACGGGGCGTTGAGGCTCAGCTCTGGAGCGAAACCGTCAAAGGCCGCGACATGGCCGAATATTACATGCTGCCCAAACTAATGGGTTTTGCCGAAAGTGCCTGGGCACCGGAACGCCCTTGGGAGACCATCGAGAACCGACAGGCGCGCGAAAAAGCCATCAGCACTGGCTGGAACGTGTTCGCCAATACCATCGCGCAGAAAGACCTGCCCCGGCTGGCCCGCATCAACGGAGGGTATGCCTACCGGCTTCCACCACCGGGAGCACTCGTCGAAAAGGGAATGCTCCGCGCCAATGTCGAGCTACCGGGTTTGCTAATCCGCTACACCACCGACGGCTCCGAACCTACCAGTCAATCGCCTTTGTACAAAAGTCCAGTGCCGGTGACGGGTAGCGTGAAATTGAAAAGTTTTGACAGCGCCGGGCGGTCGAGCCGGGCGGTGGCCGTTACCAGTACAAGTCTATAAAGTCACAGTGACCGTATAGATTAAAACCAAAAACTGCTTTCTATGACTATCGGAGTTGACTTAGGCGGAACCAATGTGCGCGTTGGTCTGGTCGATAATGGTATACTTATTCGCCAGCGAAGCATGGCGCTGGAACAAAAAGACTCCCTTTCGGCTACTCTGGCGCAGCTTATCGCGCTTATCCAGCCCTTCGCGGATGATTCGGTAAATAGTATCGGCATTGGGGTGCCATCGGTGGTGGATATCGACCGGGGGATTGTCTATAATGTTGCCAACATTCCCTCGTGGGAGGAAGTGGCCCTGCGCGATATTCTGGAAAAAGAGTTCGATCTTCCCGTTTTCGTGAATAACGATGTAAACTGTTTTATCCTCGGCGAGCATCAGTTCGGGCTGGCCAAAGGCTACCGATCGGCGGTAGGTATGTCCATCGGAACGGGGCTGGGGTCAGGCATTATCATCGACAATCAGTTGTATGCGGGCAGCAACTGCGGGGCGGGCGAAATCGGGCTGCTGCCGTACCTCGACAAAAATATCGAGTCGTATGCGGCTACGCAGTTTTTCGAGTCCGTTCACGGCACAACGGCGCTGGAGACCAGTCTGGCGGCTACCCTTGGGGATAAAACCGCGCTGAAACTCTGGGCTGATTTCGGCAAACATTTCGGTGTGGCCGTAAAAGCGGTGCTTTATACCTATGATCCCGACGTGATTGTGCTGGGCGGCTCCATTGCCAAAGCGTACTCATTTTTCCGGGAAACGATGTACGAAAGCATGGCCGACTTTGCGTATCCGGTAACGCTCCGTCGGCTACAGATTTTTCAGTCCCAGAACGAGAATATTGCCCTGTTGGGCGCGGCTGCGCTGGTGCGCCAACTGGTATAAAATCCGCGATTCCTCTTCCAAAAAACTATGAAACGAAACTCGCTGCTGGTTGTCCTGATTCTGTTGATCTTCTTTGTCATTTCCTTTCTGACCAATATTCTCGGGCCAATCATCCCCGATCTGGTCGACAGTTTCCAGCTAAGTATCGGGTTGGCGGGTTTTCTGCCGTTCGCTTTTTTTGTCGCTTATGGCGTGTCCATGCCGTCGGGTATTCTGGTGGAGAAATACCATGAGAAACCGGTGTTGATCGGGGCTTTTTTTCTGGCGTTGCTGGGGGCGCTGTTCTTTGCGCTGATTCCCCATTTTTCGGTGGCGCTGGTTTCGCTATTTTCCATTGGCATGGGCATGGCGATGTTGCAGGTAGCCATCAACCCCTTGCTCCGGGTGGCCGGGGGCGAAGAACACTTCGCGTTCAATTCGGTACTGGCGCAGCTTTTTACCGGTGCGGCTTCTTTCTTAAGCCCCCTGCTGTACAGTTACTTTGTCCGCACCGTACATACCAATGATCCCTCTTTCCTCATTCAGTTACTCAACCGGCTGGTGCCGCTGCATTTGGAGTGGGTATCGTTGTACTGGGTCTTCGCCGTCATTACCCTACTCATGATCGTGGTGGTGGGCCTGATCAAATTCCCGGCGGTGGTTCTGCGCGACGACGAACGGATTGAGGTGGGCGGTACGCTTCGGGAGCTGCTGCGTAACCGAACAGTTCTCCTCTTTTTCGCTGGTATTTTTGCGTATGTCGGCACGGAGCAGGGTATTGCCAACTGGATGTCGAAGTTTCTGCAACTGTATCATGGCGTCGATCCGGCCACTGCGGGCGCTACGGCCGTGGCTTATTTCTGGGGGCTGATGACCGTTGGCTGTGTGCTGGGGTTAGTGCTGCTTAAATTTACCGATAGCCGAAAAGTACTGATCATCTTCACCCTGGGAGCCATGCTGATGCTGGTCGTTGGTCTGTTTGGCCCCAAAGCGTGGGCGCTTTTTGCCTTACCGGCTACCGGTTTCTTTGCGTCGGTGATGTGGTCGATCATTTTTTCGCTGGCCCTGAATTCGGTACCTCATCACCATGGCACCTTTTCCGGTATCTTGTGTACCGGCATCGTCGGGGGTGCGCTGACCCCGCTCCTCATCGGTGGAGTGGCCGAACTGGTGGGCTTGCGCTGGTCTATGCTGCTCATGCTCATCACGCTGGGTTACATTGTCAGTATCGGATTCTGGGCCAAACCGCTGGTCAGTAATGCGACGATTAAGCGAAAGGCTGAATCGGTAAAGGAAACCGCAGGAAGTTGAATAGAGCACGCTAAGTCATGTTGTATTTTGATTGATGTATCGGACCGCATCTTGCTGTCCAGCCGTCAGGCTAATTTGTATATACTGCTGTTTAAAAAATTAGCCTGACGGCTGGACAGCAAGATGCGGTCCGATACATCAATCAGTTTAGTAAGGACTTAACTCCACACTCCCCTCCCCCATGCACAAGATAATTCTGCTAATCGACTTTTCGGAAGAGTACAGCAAGAGTCTGCTGAAAGGCATCACCAAATATTCGCGGGAACACGGCCCCTGGGTATTTTGCCGGATGCCGCTTTTTCACCGGGAAACGATGGGTATCGACGGCATCCTCGACTGGGCGCGGGAGTGGGAGGCCGACGGTATTGTAGGACAGTTGTACAATGACGTCAGTGTGGAAAAGATCGTGCAGGCGGGGATTCCCGTCATTGCGCAGGACTTTAAAGAGCGTTTTACCGATATTCCCAACATCACCGGGGCCTACCGCGAAACGGGGGCGATGGGTGCCGATTACTTTCTAAAAAAGGGGTTCCAGCACTTTGCCTTTTATGGCTTCAGCAACATCGTCTGGTCGCGGGAGCGGGCCGAAGGGTTTGAGGAACGGGTGACGCGAGCGGGGTATCAGGTCACGTATTTTGAACACGAAAAAGCCCGTTCCAGCGAACTGTGGTACTACAAACCCAGCTCACTGAGCGAATGGCTGGCTTCATTACCCAAACCCATTGCCATCATGACCTGCGACGACCGGCTTGGGCAGCACATTACGGAGGCCTGTCGGCATTCGGGTATCCGTATCCCCGAAGAGGTGGCCGTGCTGGGTGTCGACAATGATGAGATGTTCTGCGAACTCTCCGACCCGCCCCTGTCCAGCATTACCCTCGATGCCGAGAAAGGGGGCTATGATGCCGCCCACCTCCTCGACCGGCTGATCCGCAAAGAAATAACCCAGGGCTACGACATCGTGGTTGAACCAACGCAGGTCATCACCCGCCAATCGACCGACATCTACGCCACTCCCGACGAGTACATTGCCGTGTCGCTGAAATACATCCACCAGAACATCGACAAGAACCTACAGGTCGACGATGTCGTGAAGCAGGTGCCCCTATCGAGACGGTCGCTCGAAATGCGTTTCCAGCAGGTGATCGGCTATCCAATCTACAAGTACATCCAGAATTTACGCATCGAGAAATTCGCCAAAAAACTGCTCGAAACCGATCAGGCGGTGTTCGAGATTGCCATGGATTTAGGGCTCAACGACACCAAGAACATTGCCCGTCAGTTCAAGCAGATCAAAGGCTGTACGCCCCTCAAATACCGGCATCGGTACCTGGCCGGGAAGTAGCGGGCGCGGGGCATTCATTACCGTCTGTCAACAATAAAAAAAATCATCAAACTCCTCTTTTCAGCTTCTGAGTAACCGTCAAAAAAGGGTATTTTTCCCATTCTTAAATACATATAAAATTTATAGGTTTATCACAAAAAAGCAGACTATTTCTTACTAAGAATACACCTAACCCCCTGATAGTCTTAAGTTTCTGTAAGCATACCAAAAGTAATGTACACAATTTTATCAATTGACGGCGGGGGTATCCGAGGCATTATTCCCGGACAAATCATTGTAACACTCGAAGCCAAATTAGCTGCCCGAGTTAACCAAATACCCTCGTTAAAGTTGGCCTATCCGGATGGGGTTAGGCTGGCGGATTTTTTTGACTTTTTTGCCGGAACGTCAACGGGAGGCATTCTTACCAGTCTTTACTTATGCCCGGACAATAAGCAACGACCGCGTTTTACGGCTCAGAATGCAGTGGATCTTTACCTGGAATATGGTGATGACATCTTTGAGATATCCGTCTGGAAAAAGGTTGCTTCCGGCGACGGTGTGCTGGATGAGAAGCATGATGCTACACAACTGGAACGAATACTAAAACGCTATTTCGGCAACACAAAACTCAGTGAGCTACTCAGGCCATGTTTGATTACGTCCTACGATATCCGTAAACGCAGAACGCACTTCTTCAATAAGAATGACGCAGGTGCGCTGGGAAAATCACATGACTTCCTGGTTCGGGATGTATGCCGGGCAACTTCTGCGGCTCCTACTTACTTTGAAACAGCCCTTATTCATTCGCTTGATGATGTTAGTTACCCGCTCATTGACGGTGGCGTATTTGCCAACAATCCGGCCTTGTGCGCCTACTCGGAGGTACGCAACATGAAGCCCGAACTAACGGCAAAAGACATGCTCATCGTATCGCTGGGTACGGGCAGCGAAAACGAACCGTACTCATACAACGTAGCACGCAACTGGGGCTCCATTGGCTGGGTACGGCCCGTTATTGACATTATGATGTCGGGAGCCGCTGAAGTTACTGATTACCACCTCTCCAAGATGTATTCAGCCATAAAAAGAGAAGAGCAGTACATGCGTTTCCAACCCGCTGATCTCAGAGATGCCGATATGGCCATGGATAATGCACAGCCAAAAAATCTGAGGGCTCTTCTGGAAGTTGGCAAAACGACAGCTACTACCTGTAATAAAGAACTGGACCAGCTGGCAGACATGCTGATTAGCAATAAACAGAATGATTTGTCTGCTCCTTAAGTCAACTGACAACACGTTACATTATCTGGCTTTACCCTGTATACACTCTACTTCTCAGATACCATGATGCCTGCCAAACATGAGACACCCGTGGATAAAGCTATACCTGAAGCACAAGAGATAAACCCTCGTTTGCTCACTAAAGCCGGGAAGGCAACGCGGAATATTATCGGTACTTTTCTTTTTGTGGGATGGCTTACCTTATTTGTCCTCGGTTTAAGTCTGGACTCGACAACGTTTAGGGCTTGCATCATTCCTGCCGACAGGATAGACTGGTATTATCTCACCCTTTACGCCGTCAGCCTAACGCCAACAAACGTTGCTTTATTGGCGTCATTGGCAGGAGCGTTGGGCGGAATCGCCAGTAATTTAGCCGCCAGTAATAAGTTTTCTATCATTAACCCGGCTTCGCTTAGTCCTAACTCGACCGATTTTCAGAGCTATCTGTACATGACCGAAAGCCCTTTGGTTTCGCTTCTCCGTGGCTTTATCACCTTCATGATCTTTATTGCCGGGTCGTACCTGACGAACTTTACGAGCTCAATCGATACCAATAACGCGGGTGAGTTTACAGGGTTGACGGCGTCTTCGTACACCCGATTTGCCGTAACGGTATCGCTGCTTGCTTATATGGCTGGCTATGACCCGTCCCGCATACAAAGTTTACTCAAGAGCTTCAATCTGACAAAGAAAGAGAGCGAACCGACTGTTATTCAAGCCGATGTCCATAGTATCAAGGTTACTGACACCCACCTTGTTGCCAACACTGACAGATCTCCCCAGAATATTCTGCAACCAAAATCAATGTAGTGTCCTTAAACTCTTCTCTTAATTCACCCGTTTGCCTCCCAGCGCGCTCTTGTACTGCTCCAAACAGGTATTGAGGGGCTTCCCCCTGGTGTGAATACAGTCGCAGAACTCGTGGCATGCCTTTGGGTTACGGCTATTCGCACGTTGCCTTACGCAATCCGGAAACGTGTTGCGGGGTTTGATGTCATAAACGTTTGTTACGAACAACCCTACCAGAAAAACCGTTGTAGCCACCCCGGCGAAGAACCGTTTGGGAAACGTACTCATTAGACTTTTCAGTGCGGGCGCGGGCAGAGCCTCCGGAGGTGTTGAGTGATTGAACGGAAAAATGAATTTCAATTTGTCATAATCCCAGCAAAGCAGGTACAAATTTGCCAGTACCATTAAGGGCGACGATAGCAACGACCCGTCAAATCGCACCGAAAACGACAGGATCGTAATGTTCAGAATGATGGGAAAATAGAGGAGCGCACCCAGCGTTGCCGTGCGTGGTATCAGCAACAGAACAGCCGCCATCATCTGGGCAACACCTATAACGGTATAATAATACCCGGTATGGTAAAGCGCTTCCAGATAATGGCCCATCGGGTGATTATTGGATAAATTGGTAAACCGCTCCCCCGCAATTTTCACGTAGCCCGCCGGTAAAAACCCCATCGCCAGTGCCACGCGGTTGAAAACCGCAAAATACCGCATCCACCGATTTTGCTTTACCCGAGCATGAAGCCGGTCGAGCGTAGTCGCTATATTCATGATCTTTGCCGTGCTAACCCTGTTTCCAACTTTTATTTAAAGCTAAAAAGCAGCGGGAACAGGAAGACGACAATGGCACTCCACGCACTGTAAATAGGCAGAAAGAAAGCCATTGACCGGCCCACCAGCGAGAGATTTGTTTTGCGGGTCATAGCCCCAAAGAGTCGTACGCTTACATACAACAGATGACTGAGCATCAGGACGTTCGCCCCCAGTACGGCAGCCCGGTTGGGTGTTAGGCCCCATTCGGCAATCCGGAACAGCACCGCCGACAAAGCAATGCCATTCACCACGACCGTTACTACCGATAACAGGAAGAGAATGAGAATCTGGGCGGGCTTTTTACTGGCTGACGTAGCCTCGGCTACCGAAAAGAAAATAAGGGCCATCACGCCGATCAGCAGCGCATTGTACAGCAACAGAAAATCGCGGTCATGGTACGGGTCTTTCCCCGAGAAAACCGTAGCGGTCAGATAAACGACCAGCATCACCAGCGCCACCGGGCTGAACAGGTTCGCGATGACCGGAGCGACTTTGTTGACCAGCGCGGGTTGGGCCTGGGTAAGAAAAGTGGCTACCATAGGCACCGCAGCCAGTCCGCAAATTACGATGTAGTTGAAGTAGAACGTTTCGATCTTCCAGCCACTCAGGGCGAACAAGTTGATGGTAAGTGCCGTCGTTAGTCCGCCCGCTATCAGCAGAAGGGCCGTTACAACTGCCAGCTCGCCGTTATACCGCAGAAAGCCCAGCCAGTTCACCTCACCTTTCAGCTTTCCTCCGCCAAACGTAAAGCCCAGCAGAGACCACAGCCACAGGGGCAAGTGAAGACAGGACAGGATCAGCGTGTTGCTCGTTGGATTTTTAGGAAGAAAGTTGATGAACACAATGGCGAACAGGGTAAGTCCCCCTAGCCACGCGCCCGTTTTCCAGGAAATTTTGTTTTTCCAGGCAAAGTAGGCGATCAACAGCGGGAACACGATGAAGCCCACATTGCGGGAATAAAACAACTCCTGATCCAGCGATAACAGTTTGGGGAGTTGGGCTAGCAGCGCGGCCAACCCGGACGCTGTTACGACAAAAAGCCGTTCAGTGGGCGTGCCCCAGAGCAGATCATCGGGGCTGTAGTTGAGTCGCTGGTACCATCCCTCCGCCAGCGGGTTGTCCTGTAGGTTTGGGTAAAGGGCGTTAAAAGCCGCTTTGAAGGTTGTTTTGTTGGTCCAGTACAACTTTTCCAGTTGCCGGGGATTGTTCAGGTTGGACAGAATCTCGTCGCGCATAAAAAGAGAGTGGATTAAAAGTACTTTGTATTACAAAGCTAACAATCTTTTTTAGCACTCAATAGATACAGGCATAAATAGTTCGGGGGTCGAGTTTTACGGCAACATATAAACTTAATAATCAGTACTATACGGCGATCAATCCTATAAAATTTTTAGTCGCATAGCGATGAAATGTTTGTAGCAATAAATCGTCATAGCCTTAATTGGCGTGCCGTAGGTACGCAACAATCGCTATAAGTCGCTTACCTACGGCACGTCCGTTGGCTCAGGGGAGAACCTTGACTATAAACATCTCGTCGCTACGCGACTACATTGCACCAGTGCGCAAACTACGTCCAAAGAACCAGGCGGCTCCATTTACTCACCTCCTTTTTCCTTCAGCAGCCAGATGTCGGAAATGCGGGAATTTTGCCGCCAGTTCAGGTGCGACTCTTCCGGCTGATCGAACGTGACACTGATGCGACCGTCCTGCGTGGCCGACAGCGGCACAATCCATTCTTTCACGGTATCGGCCTCCCGGTTGTAGACCGTTGGTTCGAGTCGCTGACCATCAACGCGCAACAGGGCTTCGCCAAACCCCACCACCCGAACAACATACCGGGCACCGGGATCGAGATTTTCGTAGGTGAGCGACGGGCTCCGCTGGTAGGTTTGCGACGATAGTCGGGCACGACTGCGGCCATCCTGCCACCAGGCAATATCGGTGGCATCGTCGGAGATGGTTTTTACGCGCGGCCCTTTACTCACGCTCGACACATCGTCGTAAAAACTGCCCTTGCCGGGGTTTTCCCAGACGCTGATTTCCCGCAAACGATTTAGCTGTCCGGCCTTCGTTTGCAGGGATTTGACCTTAACAAACTCATCGGCCAGCCACCAGCGGTTGTTGAGTGGATAATCGACAAAATCCAACAAACAGCCGCGTTCGTAACCTTTTGCTTTGTACTTGGGCACGCTGGTTTGCAAGCCAACGGAGGTAAACAAATCGGCGCACAGGGTTTCGATCCGGTTGCGCAACTCGGGCAAGACGGGATTTTTATCCGCCTGATTCACCACATCCAGCGCCTGACTCATAGCCATTTCGGGTGCGGTGATGTCGGCGCTGGCGAGCAACTGATTAGCCTGCTTTTCAAGGCTCTGCTCATACAGCAAACGTCTGCGGGTATACGCATCGTAAGTTGCCCGAAGCAGGAACAGTTGCCACCGCCAGTTACTTGCGAGTGCTGGTTGATCGGCTTCCAGCTTTTTCCAGAAGGCGAAGGTAGCTTCTACCCCACCGTTTTCGGCCAGTGGCCCCTGCCAGTTTTGTTCAAGAGCCGCAATGCCATTGGCGGTTGCGGCATCCAGTGTCGGGCCAAAGAAAAAACGGCCATAATCGGCTAGTATTTCGTTGACATCGGCCTCCGGATTCCAGCCACGCATACTCCACACGACCTTATTCACATCGTCATGACAGCCATCGGAATACGACACGAAGCCGTCGGTAAAGGGGGCTGCCGCTGTCTGCGCTTTGGCGAAGAAATACGGGCGCGGGTTGGCCGCTTCCCGGCCCAGCGTCAGCGCATAGGCCTGATCCCAGCGCTCGACCGGGTATTCGCAACGGACGTTATGGGTAATGTCGGGGTACTGCCGAAGCTGGTATTTCTTCGGGAGCCGGAAGCGGGTTTCGGCGAGCGACGGGCTCCCCGGTCCGTGAACCAGACCCGCCAGCCAGTCGGGTTTTTGCTGCACGAGGTACCCGTAGAAATAATCGACCTGCTCAACGCTGAACCCCTGTAACGAGAGCCATATTTTGGCCTTCGGGTGGTATTTTGTCAGGCGCGTGTGCAGGTCTTTCAGGAAAGGCATCACCTCCCGGGGGTGATTATCGCCCGGATCGCCCCCCGGCACAAAGATGTGGTCGAGCCGGGGACAGGCTTTGTAAAAAGCCTCGTGCAGTGCGAGTTCGGCGGTTCGTTTGGCCGCGTCGGTCAGCGCAAACGTGGCGGGTGTCCACACCCAGTAATCGAGGTCGTATTTCTGGCATATCTCGCTCATTTTGACCCGCATTTCCGGTGCAGGCAGCTTAAAATGAGGGCTTGGCTTTTCGTCTTCGTGAAACGGAATGCCCTCGATGGCGTTGGTACCAAAAATAGCCAGTTCCCGAATGTACTGGTCGAACTGCGCCACCGACCACGCATCGTAGGAATTAGCCGTTGACCGATACCCCAGTTGATGCCCCCGGATGGGGTAAGCGGGTGCAGTAGCGATGTTGGCGGGTGCGGCCAGTTCGAGCCGCTTTCGATCCATGGTAAGGTTTCGCAGGAGCCATCCCGTACCGTATAAAATACCACGGGCGTCGGCGCCAATGATCCAGAGCGTGGTGCCTTTGGGTGTTACATCGCTGACAACGCGAAACCCTTCCGGCAGTGCCTCCGGGCGCTGTTTTTCTGAATTTACTGGCACCGAAACACCTTGTAAATCGGTATCGCTCGCCAGCGCAAACGCTACACAAACGGGGTTCGTTTTTGGCCAGACGGTTACGCTTTTCAGGGTTGTGCCGGTTCGTTTGGCAATCTCCTCCGTCAGCATTTGGGGAGCCGTTACGCGCATGGGTGCCGGAATTGAGGGCGATACGAGCACAACCGCCCGTTGTAGATTAATAGGCTGCGCCAACAGTAAGCCCGATCCGGCAACAGTCAGAAGTGTAAGGAAAAAGAGTCGGGAAACAAGACGGGTTAGGTACATACGGTGGGCGGGGAAACGGGACAGGCTAATTACTAACGGCGTGTTGAACCTTGCGAATGGCTTCGGCAAAGGACTCCATGTCGGTGCGTGACCCCAGCATGGCCTGCTGAAAAATCCACACGGCTTCGTCGGTGCAGGCGCGTTCGGCAACCGGGCAGGTCACATTCGTATAATCGACGGTGTCGGGCAGGGCGTAGCAGAGCCAGTTTTTTTGCTGAAAAACGGGCTGCTTGTACAACGGATGCGGATACCCCGCCGAACAGGGAACGCCTTCTGCCGCCAGCATCGCCACAAACTCCTGCTTGGACACCTGACCGAATTTGGTCTTATCGTACCGGAAAATATAGAGATGATACGGGTGAATCAGCTCCTCTCCTCCCCGGCTCAGCGGGGTAACTCCCTCTACATCGGCCAGTAGGCTATCCAAATAAAGCCCGTTTTCGTTGCGGATGTGTGTCTGTTCCTCCAGCCGCTCCAGCTGTTTACTGAGCAAAACGGCCTGTAGCTGCGTAATTCGGTAGTTACAACCCGGATTGAAATGGTCGTACCATTGTCCGCCCGGCAGTCGCCCCACGTTCCGCATAGAGTTCATGGTTCGGTACAGGTCGTCGTCGCTGGTAATGACCATGCCGCCTTCGCCCGAGGTCAGGTTTTTGGACGACTGAAAGCTGAAACTGCCCGCATCGCCAATAGACCCGAGTTTTCGGCCCTGGAACTCCCCACCATGCGCGTGGGCCGCATCTTCAATGACCCGCAAATTGTGTCGGCGGGCAATATCCAGGATAGCGTCCATGTGGCAGGGCAAACCAGCAAAATGAACCGGAATGATCACTTTGGTCCGTTCCGTAATGGCGGCCTCAATGGCAACAGGGTCCAGGTTATAGGTATCGGGCTGAATATCGACGAAAACGGGAACGCAGTTGACCTCCAGCACCACAGAAGCCGTGGCAATGAATGTATAGGGCGGAACAATGACTTCATCGCCGGGTCGTACGCCACAGGCAATCAGCGCCAAACGCAGGGACACCGACCCATTGACGCAGCTTATGGCGTATTTACTGCCGCAATACCGGGCAAACTGCTGTTCGAATTCCGCAACGGCCCCGGCGCAGTCCGGATTGCCCCATTGCCCGCTCCGCACCAGTTCGGCGACGGCCTGTACATCCTGCTCATCGTAAATGGGCCATGGGAAGGTGGTCTTGACGGCTTTCTCGCCACCCTGTATGGCTAATGCTGTTTTAGTCACGTTATTGGTTAGTGGTTAGTAGTGACTGGTTAATGGTTATTAGCTAGTGAGTTATTAGTTATTGAGTTACTGATTGATTTTGAATGGTATAGCCAACGTCCCAAACCAATAACTTTATAACCAATAACTAATACGCCAACAGGCCCGATTCAGGCTATTGGCCAATCAATTCGCTTTATTTCTAGTCGAAAACCCCAGTGCAGTTTATCAAGTGAATAAAAATCCGTTTCTACTATTGGGCATAACCGATGGCAGCCCGCAAAGTCAGGACATCGCAACGACTCAGTTACTACTGACCGGCGGTCTTGATTTTCTATACTGGCGAGCCCCCGCCGATAGCGCCGGACTGACCCAACTTCCAACCGTCTTTCAGCCATCAATACTGCTCCCGGCTTCACAAGGGAGCGCTGTACCGGCATCGTTTCGCTGGCATCTGAAAGACGCCGATCGCTGGTCTGCGACCTTCGCCGACGGTCTCCCTTTTTCGACCAGCATTCATTCCCTCAGCGAGTGGCCACGGCTAGCCGGACAGGTTGAGCTGGTGCTTTACAGTCCACTTTTTCCGAGCATCAGTAAACCGGGCTATGGGCCGTCGAGCAGTCTGGTGGTTACCGCACAGGAAGTGTCGGCAATTCGGCAACAGCACAGAGCCTTACCCCTGTTGATTGGGCTGGGTGGCATACAGGCGGAGAATGTAGCCCTCGTTCGTGGGGCCGGTTTTGATGGGGCCGCGCTGATGGGCGCACTCTGGCAAGTCGCAGATGCGGTCGATGCACTCCGGCAAATACAGGAAGTACTTTCCCGCTAAAGGCGCTTGAGAGCGTTCAAGCCGCCCTGCAAGTTGAGCACGTTCCGATACCCTTTTTCCCGCAAAAAGGCTACGGCTTTCCGGCTTCGCGCCCCCGACTGGCAGTGGATAATAACCGGCCGATCGCTCGGCACCCGCTCGGGATTTTGGTACAGCTCGGCCAGCGGCAATAACTGCCCACCCAAATTCTCCCGCTCGTACTCATGCGGCTCCCGCACGTCGATCAATACAGGGCGGTTGGTCTGGACTAACCAGGCTGATGCCGTTATTTCCGGAACGGGCAGGGCGCAGTCGGCTTCTGACCGGGGGAGCGCTGTGATCAATTTATTGGCCGGATTAGCCGTAAACGAAAAGGTGTTGAAGGAGAGCGTAAGCGCATTGAAAACTAATAGCGTACCACTCAGCAAGTCGCCAACGCCCGTTACCAGCTTAATCACTTCGCTGGCCATCAGGCATCCCGTCAAGCCCGGCAACACGCCCAGCACCCCCACTTCGGCGCAGACAGCAAGGTCGCTGGGTTCGGGGTACAGGCATCGGTATGTGGGACCGTCCGCGTGGTTGAACACACTCACTTGCCCGTCGAATTTGTAAATAGAGCCGAACACCAGCGGTTTCCCAAGCAAAACGCAGGCATCATTGACCAGATAGCGCGTCGCAAAATTATCGGAGCCATCCACCACGATGTCGTAATCCATTAATAAGGACAACGCATTGTCGCGGGTTAAAAAGACCGGATGCGCAATCACCTGACAATATGGATTCTGCCGGGCCAGCAGATTGGCGGCTACCGTTGCTTTTGACTGGCCAATGTGCTCGGGCGAAAAGAGAATCTGCCGCTGCAAATTGCTTTCTTCCACTACGTCGCCGTCGATGATCCCCAGCGTACCGATGCCCGCAGCCGTGAGGTATTGCCCCACCGGGCACCCTAATCCACCCGCCCCGATAAGGGCCACGCGTGCCTGTTTCAATCGTTGCTGCCCGGCCAGCCCAATCTCGGGCAGGCTAATATGGCGGCTGTAGCGATTCAATTCACCATCGGTCATAAGGCAGCGAGCGTTTTATCCCAGTCTTTCCAAACCGGCTGGTATCCCTGTTTGCGAATAACGTCGACCATCTCGGCGGGGCTTCGTTCATCCGAAATGGCAAACTGCTCCAGCGACTGCGGCTCTACGGCATAGCCACCGGGGTTGGTTTTCGACCCGGCACTCAGGCTGGTGACCCCCAATTTGAGAACGTGGTCGCGGAAGCGGGGCGTTTCGCGGGTCGACAGTGAGAGTTCGACCTCCTCGTTGAACAGCCGATAGGCGCAGATCAACTGGACCAAATCCCGATCGGTCATGCAGCGTTCGAAGGATTTGGACGTGATGGTATCATTTTGGAGTAAGTCGATGGGCCGCAAACGCGGGAAGGAGATGCTGTACTTGGTCTGCCAGTATGCTCGTTCGAGGTGGTGCAGGTGAGCCGCCGTGAAAAAGCTGTCCGTACGCCAATCCTCCAGGCCCAGCAACGCGCCCAGGCCCATCTTATGCACGCCCGCTCGACCCAGCCGGTCGGGGGTATCGAGTCGGTAAGCGAAATTTGATTTTTTGCCCTTCGGGTGATGGTTTTTATACGTTTCTTGATGATACGTTTCCTGATACACCAGCACCGTATTAAGCCCTTCAGCAATTAGTTCTTCATACTCGGGCTGGTCGAGCGGCTGCACTTCCATGGAAATATGGGCGAAGTGCGGCTGTAGCAGCCGGATAGCGTTCCGCAGGTAAGGCACCCCAACGGTCTGATTTGCCTCACCCGTCACCAGCAGAACATGATCGTAACCCAGTTGCTTCAGAGCATCGGCCTCGCGCCCTATCTCTGCATCGGTGAGGGTTTTGCGGACAATTTTATTGTCGAGACTGAAAGCACAATAGGTGCAGATATTCTGGCATTCGTTGGACAGATACAGGGGAGCGTACAACTGGATCGTTTTGCCGAACCGTTTCTGCGTTAGCTGGTGACTAAGCTGAGCCATGGGTTCCAGATACGCCTGAGCCGCCGGTGAGATCAGGGCTTTAAAATCATCGAGTGTCCGGCGGGTATTGCCCAGCGCCCGTTCTACCTGACGGGGGGTAACGGCCTGAATATCCCGCTGAACGGTGTTCCAGTCGTGGGCGTCAAACCAGGTTGTTGTACTCATAATTCATCGAGAAAAGCGGTGAGCGGACTACTGGCGTGGGCGGCTACGGAAGGTTGGGCCAGTCGCGCTTCGTAGGCTAACCGACCTGCTTCGACGGCCAGCTTAAAGGCTACGGCCATACGTACCGGGTCGTCCGAAACGGCGATGGCCGTATTGACGAGTACGGCATCGGCCCCCAGTTCCATGGCAGCGGCAGCGTGAGAGGGTGCTCCCAAACCGGCATCCACGACCACCGGCACACGGCTCTGCTCAATGATGATCTCCAGAAAATCAATTGTTCGTAATCCTTTGTTCGTACCGATGGGCGCGCCCAGTGGCATTACGGCCGCCACCCCGACTTCTTCCAGTCGCTTGCACAACACCGGATCGGCATGGATGTAAGGCAAGACCACAAAACCCAGTTTAACCAGTTCTTCAGCGGCTTTCAGCGTTTCGATGGGGTCGGGGAGCAAGTATTTGGGGTCGGGGTGAATTTCCAGTTTGAGCCAGTTCGTTTCCAGTGCTTCACGGGCCATTTGGGCGGCAAAAACGGCTTCCTTGGCCGTGCGCACACCGGATGTATTGGGCAACAGATTGAACTGTGGGTGAGCCAAGTAAGACAGCATATCGTCCTGGCGATTCGTGGTGTCGACCCGTTTGAGGGCCACCGTTACCAGTTCGGTACCCGAGGCCAGCAGGGCGTCTTCCATGAGCTGTGCCGAGCCGAACTTGCCCGTTCCGGTAAACAGGCGCGAGCCAAACGATTTACCGGCAATCATGACCGATTGTGTGTTCATTCGAAAAAAGAAGTTGAAGTCGTTAGTTGACTGAGAAACAGCCGCGTTTGAGCCACCGGGTCGGCCGCCCCCGTAATGGCCGACGACACCGCGACACCATACACGCCCGTTTCCAGCAGGGCGGGCACATCCGCCAAAGTAATCCCGCCAATAGCAATAATGGGCAACGAAATTTGCTGATGCAGCAAAGCCGTTAGAATCCGCCGATACCCTTCCAGACCCAGAATGGGGCTTAGTTCCGCTTTGGTCGTCGTAAACCGAAAAGGCCCCAGCCCCACGTAATTGACACCATCGCGCTGATGCGCCAGTATGGTTTCGAGGGTGTTGGCCGTTCCTCCGATGATAAATTTATCGCCCAGCAGGGCACGTGCTTCCGGGATTGGCATATCCTCCTGACCCAGATGCACGCCATCGGCACCAATGTCGGCGGCCAGCAGCGGGTTGTCATTGAGGATCAGTTTAGCCCTGTACTGTCGGCAAACGGCCAGCGTTTCTAGGGCAATGGCTTTCCAGTCGGCGTACGACCTGTTTTTCAGTCGGAGCTGAATCCAGTCGGCTCCGGCCCGGCAGGTAACCTCGGCCTCTTCGGGGCGGGTTGTTATGTACTGTAGGGGACTAATCGTAGCGTGGCTCATCGTTATCCTCCCTGAGTGGCTTGTAAAATGGTGACTTTCTCGTTGCCCGATAAGGCAAACTGCTCCCAGGCAGCGCGGGGCACAATGGCATTATTGACGGCCACCGCAATACCTTTTTGGTTAGCGATGGCCAGTTGAGTCAGCAGGGCTCCCAGCGATGCGGAGGCTGCGATTTCGACGGATTGATTGTTGACCGTTAGCGTCATAATCGTGCATGGGTTATGCAGAAAAAACAGCTATCGGGGCAACCTGGGGACTAAACGAACGGGGAAATACGTAGAATGACCTTTTGCAGCCCGTGCGGTTTGTTGGCACGAACCGATTGAACAAAGGCCTGTATTCTCGCTTTTCCCTCCGCAGGTATTATCCTGTTCAGGTTCAAAGGGTGATCTCTCAGCCCGGCATGGGCACCCCTAAAGCTTTGCTTTTCAGCAAGGCAAATGTAATCTGGTTTTTGAACAAATCTTCATATATCGACAAACTTTATCGACCTAAAACCACAACCCCGGACCCGATTACAGCGATCTGCTATAATTGGGTCCGGGGTTGCGGGTATTGAGACTACTGTAACGGAAAACCGTATAGTTTACTGCGCTTTAATGATCTTGTAGCGTTTGGATTCTATTCCTGTTCCTATCTGAATCATATACACACCCGGCGCAAATCCGCTGCTTACGCTAATGATCTGTTCCGGTGCCAGATCGTCCCGTTGCAACACCACCCGGCCGTAGCTATCGTACATCAGCAAAGGCAGTTTGGCCGACGGTTGACCCTGCACCTGTACCGTAAACGATTCAGTAAATGGGTTTGGATAATACTTAACCTGCAAGCCATCAAAATCCTGCGGCTCGGTTGCGCCCAAGCGGCTGCCGGGAGCCTGATTGATTACCGAAAAGTTAAGAGTCAATGCCGTACCCGCCGTACCGCCCCCTCCGCTATTCTTGTAAGGCGTAGCCGTTAGCGTATACTGGCCTGTTCCGGGTGTCCAGGGATTGTATCTTCCGCTGTTATCACCAAACAAAGCATAAGGTATTATCGACTCGGTGATGCTGTGGTTCCGGGCACCGGTGAGGTTGAACTTTACACTGCCAACTGTGCCGGGATTGGTATTGGCCCGAATGCTGATGTTACGCGTAGGCAGTGTGGCCAGGTTAATTTGCTCACCGGAAGTAAGTACTTTAATCTCCTCCAGATTATCAGCATTCATCAAACTCATACTCACCACGGCCTGTTGAGCAGCGGCTGCCGGATTGACGGTGAGGCCGAACTCATCGGAAACCTGCCCGCCCCGCCCATCGCTGGCGGTTACTCTGATCGTTAGGGAACCACTGGCATTGGCTACACCACTAAAGGTACGGCCGGTTGCATTAAAGGCTAACCAGCCGGGCAGTGCCGCCCCACTCGACAAACTGGCGGAGTAAGTCAAATTGTCGCCATCAGCATCGGTGAAGCTGCCAGCCGGGAAGGTGTACGTCATACTCTGCCCAACCGCACCAACCTGATCGGCCAGGGGGTTCGACACCACGGGGGCCGACGAGGTAACACTGGTTGTTGCACCGGTGTAAAAACGCAGGCGCTGGATGTCGATGGTTCGCTCGTAGTTTCGGCCCTTGCTCCAGAAGTATAGTCGAACGGTTTTAGGACTCATCAGGTTTCCGCCGTTCTCGAAAGAAGGTACCGTTACGGGCGCATAATTACCATATTTCACGGTTAGCATTCCGCCGGACATGCTTATATCAATGGGATCGGACGTCGTGCCGGTGGAAGTAGCCGGATTAAAAAACTCCGACTGTCCCATAACCTGCCGATTGGCCATCAATCGTACCGGCGTATTGGTCTCACCAAAAAATACCTGGTTGAAAATTCGAGCCAGTACTTTCCCATTGCTGTCCAGCACCTCGAAATAACTACCCCCGGAGTCGGCCTGTTCTGGCGTGCCATTATTGGGATTGGTCCCGTTGAAAGTGATGACGCCTTTCAGACTCCAGCTCGACAGACTGGAGGAAGTGCCCAGATCACGGGTTACCGTATACGTTGCGCCTTCTTTGGAAAAGTTCACGTACAAATCGGGACTGCTGAACCGGTCGTAACTCATGATACTTGTTTTGGCTGTCCATTTATCATTATACGCATTATTGAATTCATTAGCCGGGTTTCGTCTCCATCCGGCGGTATTATCGGCAAGCGTCCCCCGCACTGGCAGGCCACTCAGCAAATCGACGCCCCCTGACTGAGACGGGTCATCACCGTAGCCGTAGCTGCCCAGATCCTGTAAGTTGATGGTTTGCTCCTGAATGGTGTTAAGCCCGTCTATCCGCCACCGGTGTATACCCGACCAGCCTGCTTCTTCGCCGTGGTAAAGGTAAACATTACCATCCGGCCCCTTAATGACCGTACCGTAATACACATTACCGGCCATGCCGGGTACGGGTCCTCCATCGGGTGCTTCAACCCGGGCATCCAGGCCTGTTTTTCCGAAAATACCGACCAGTAGGCCGTTATCGTAGACGTGCTGCCATTTGTTGACCTGGGTATTCTTCCAGAACTCACCGTGGTAATTCCAGAAAATACTGCGCTCAAAAATACTGACGCCCCCACCGCCGTACTCGACGTCGTTGCCCACATCATAGGCTCCGTCAATAGGATACGCTCCCTGATAGTCGACCGATGTAGCATGGGCGGTTTTCCATAACCACTTGTTGTCATTAACCCGAATACCACCCAAATGATATCCACCGCCTTTTTCTCCGTCAATTTTACCGTCATCGAAGGAAACCATCACATTTGAGGTGGTCGTTGCGCCCGTTCGTGACTGCCCGCCCTGCCAGGTGATGGGTTCGCCCCCACTGGCAATGGGTGCCGTAGCATAGGGAGCGGCCGGTCCCCATACGGGATCATTGTTAGCATTGAAACCCGTTAGAGGCCGATTCTGCCAGTCGACCGTACCTACCGTACCGCTGAGGTTGGCAACGGATTGCTTCAGGGAGCCATCGGCACAGAGGTGATAGGTGTACCGGTTGTCTGTATCGAAAACGACACCGGTCATGCGAACGGGTCCCGTGGCGGGCAACTCCACCAGTACCCATTTATTGTCGGTAAAACGACGCAGGAAACCGTACGTTCGCCCGTTGGAGAGGGTCGCTACATCGCGAAAAATATGGGTAATATAGATGTGGTTGATGGTCAGGTTCTCGAAATAGCTGGCCGGAATTGTAGCCCGCCAGTTCTTGACCAGTGTCCATCCCGTGCCTACCGGCTGACTGTAGTCGATGGCAAACTCCAGGTACTGGCCAAACACACGACGCGGGTTATTCTGGTCTACATAACAGCTGTAGTTATTCTGCATGTACTGAATCCGGTCAATGAACGAACGGTTGCCGGAATAATGCTGGGCGCGGTAGTTACCCGAGTCACCCACCCAGAACGAACCATCTTCGTTATACGACAGAAACGTACTGTTAATGCTGCCGCTCACATCCGAAAAGTAGAATTTATCATCTGTCACGTTGGGGTCTACGCTGTAACCTCCTGCCTGACCTAACTGCCAAAGGGCTTCGCCCGTCTGGTTATTGAAAGCCTTCACCTGCTGGCTTCCTCCGCCATCGGCCACCAGTAGGGTATTGTTATCGGGTGAAACCGCCAGTGCCATGGGCGCTTCTATACCAGACAGCATCAGTTGCGGATCGGTCAGGGTGCCATCTGACCGTACGCCGAACTTGCCAACTGTTTTCCCATTGATAACCCACAAATTATCGTCCCGATCTACCGCCAAACCGGCGGCATCGTTAAAGAACAGGTTTTGTATCTGCGCCCCGCTGTTTTTATCAATTACCCGAACCAGGTGGCGGGCCTTGTGCGACACAAACAGAAAGCGCCCCCGTTTCTGCACGGCCAGCCCCGTTATGGTGCCATTGGAGTTGTTGATCACATCGATACAGGAACTGTATGTATCGCCCATGACCATCTTTTGGGGCTGTCCATAGGAAAACTGCCGCTGGGCGTTATCACTGGTATTTGTGCCATAAATGAACCAGTTGTTGCCGTTGTTATAGCCATCATAGCCTGCCCAGTAAACCGTAGTGCCATCGGTAGCAACAAACAAAGTAGCCTGGTCTGTACTGCCTTTGCGGGAAAACTCGATCCGCTGCTGAGGGGTATTTACGTTAAATTTAGCCTGAGACGGGTGGCCCTCCGCATACCCCACTCCATAGTAGACGGCATTACCCGCAGTGGCCATGGACTGAATACGCAGAAAACCCCGCTGAAGCGCATTGCCCTGACTTTTACCGAAGGAGGAGTTGCCAATAACACCCTCCCAGGTATAGGTCACGTTGTTCGAAACCAGTTTGATGTCGTAAGCCGCTAACGGGACCGGCTGTCCCTCATCGTTAAGACCATCCCAGTATTTGGTATATGAGCCAGATGTCATATTGACACCGCTCCAGAGCGTGCGAAGGAGAACACCATCTTTGGTAAACACACCTGCACTGGTGCGCTTATCACCCGAGAGAGTGAACGAAAACGAGACAAGACGTTTGGATTGGGCCTGAGCGGGCTTGAGCGGGCAAAGGGCAACCGAAAGTGAGAAAAAGAGGAAGAGGATTCTACAAACCATTATTTACTTAAATTAAAAATTAGTATACAGTTACGGTTTAATGACCGAAAAATAAATATTTTTTAATAGATGGACGTTATAGACTACGTATATTTATTAGAGTTATTATTAAGGTGCTAATGATCAGTGGATAAGTACAATTCTAAATTGTTTTATTATTTTCTGGAAACCCGTCAATGACAATTTGTTGATATTTGTTTATTAAACGGCATAGACACTACTGACCGATTAATAAATAAACAAAAAGGGTGCTCGGTGAATGATACTTTAAACACTATAATGTAGCGTTTAGAGTATCATTCACCGAGCACCCTGTAACTGAATGTAGATAGAGAGACTGTCGCTTACGCTAAGCGTTAGTCTCTCCGTCTACGGACCCTATGCGTTTAGACTTTGGGCTCCCACCCTTTCTCGTACTCACGACCCCAGAGTTTCTGAGCCTCTTTGTCGTCCAGAATATGGCCGTTTTTCGGGTCGATCTTCAGATCCCGGCCAACTCGCCAGGCAATGTTGCCCAACTGCATGGCCACGACACTCTTATAGCCCAATTCCACATCGCAGTTTGGGCGACGGTTATTTTTGATCGCGTCCAGGAAGTCGGCTACGTGTAGGCTATCCATGCCCAGGCTGGGACTGGCTGTGTTACGTCCCTGCATGTCGCTTTCGGCTACGGCGGGTTTGACGTCCTTTACCAGCTTGCCATCCAGATCGTAAACTTTGTAGCTATCGCCACCGGTGTCGAGGCTTCCGTTTTCTCCGTAGAAGATGATACCCCGGTCGAGCCCCTCAATCTTCCGCCCGTTCGAGCTTCTCGATTCCCACATCAGCGATACCCGGTTCGGGTAATCCATGATCACGATCTGCGTATCGGGGGTTTGCCAGTCGTCTTTGAACTCATACCGGCCGCCAACGGAGCTGACCCGCGTCGGGAAGTCGACGCCAAGTCCCCAGCGGGCCACATCGACCTCGTGGGTACCGTTGTTGAGGGCTTCGCCGGTGCCCCAGTGCCAGAACCAGTGCCAGTCGTAGTGGATCAGCCCTTCCTGATACGGAACTCGTGGCGCGGGACCCTGCCATAAGTCATAATCGAGCCACGACGGCACCGTTCCCGGTTTCAGGTTGGTCGCTTTCCGTTTGTTGGTGTACCACGTTTTGGCGAGATAGACCCGGCCAATGATGCCCTTGTGGAGTTCTTCGATACCCTGCGTCAGAGTAGGTGCCGAACGCCGTTGGGCGCCCATCTGAACGACCCGGTTATATTTGCGGGCTGCCGCAATGGCCATCTCCCCTTCTTTGGGGTTGTGACTCAACGGCTTTTCGACGTACACGTGCTTACCGGCCTGACAGCCCATGATCGTGAGCGGAGCGTGCCAGTGATCGGGGGTGGCGATGTAAATAGCGTCGATGGATTTGTCTTCCATTACCCGTCGGCAGTCTTTTTCGGACTTGGGCTTCAGGGTCTGTTTGGTTTTCAGAATAGTCTGAATCGCCTTCGGGATGGCTCGTTCGTCTACGTCGCAGACGGTACCTACCTCGGCGAATTTCTGGCCCGCAATGGTAGCCCCCATGCTATTGCCCCGGCTGTTGACACCAATCGTGGCGACACGCACCAACTCGTTGGCCCCAATAATTCGGTTGTAGCTTTTGGCACTAAAGCCATAGGCAGTTCCGCCCACGGCCACACCCGCCGAACCGGCGGCTACTGTCTTGATAAACTCACGTCTGTTCTGCATGAAATTTATAATGCCTTGATTTTAATGTTCCTGAATGAAATTTCACTCCCATGTTCCTGTAGGAGAATATGGCCTTTCTCAACTGTTCCGAAGGCGGGCACTGTCTTATTGAATTTACTCAGCGCCACGGCTTCCGTAAAGGGTACGCTCCCCCGCGTAAATTCCAGAATTTTGATCCCGTTGAGCCAGTGTTCGACCTGTCGGCCTTTAGCCACAATACGTACGGTGTTCCACTGCCCCGGTTCGTTTACCTTTTTGCGTGACGCATCGGGCGGTATCGCATCGTAAAAGGAGCCCGTCAGGTGATTCTCCTTCTTGTTATCTTCCGCCAGTTTGTCGTCCAGTAGCTGGTATTCCATACCCAGGTTGCCGCCCGTTTCGTACTTGGTGTAAAAGTATTTGACTCCGCTGTTGCCTTCCGGTTCGATGTTGTAGTCGAATTTCAGCTCAAAATCGGCGTATTCACCGGGGGTGATAATGTCGCCCCCTTTGGCGCCTTTCTTCGCGGTAAGGGTTCCATTTTCTGTTACCCAGCCCGCCGGAACCGGCTTACCGCCGGGGGTTGTCCAGCCAGCCGTGCTGACGCCATCGAACAGAAGAACCCAGCCTTCTTTCTTCTCCTGACGCGTTAATGCATTGGCCTGCTGTGCCAGTACGGGTGCTGATGCCATTACCCAGATAAAGGCACTGCTGATCAGTATGTGTTTGCTAGTTAGTTTCATTTTGACTGTTGTCTAGCCTTGTAGGCTAAACTTGCTTTTAAGAATCGTTTCCGTGTGGTCAGTTTCTTAAAACTGACCAGCGAGGTTTCTCAAAACCTCGTTAGGCAGATTGGCTATCCGTTAGGTTTTAAGAAACCTAACGTGTCAGTTTTAAGAATCGCACCGGCGACCCGGCTGACAGCACAATAACCTCTGTGTTCAACAAACCTCTTCAGCTTAATAACCGGGGTTCTGCTTGATTTTCTCGGGGTTGGCCTGAATGGCCTGAAGCGGAACGGGAAACAGCAGCATGTTGTCGTTCCAGGCCGTTGGGTTGAATCCCGTCTGTTCCTTTTGCTCCTGCGTCATCACCGCTTTGGCCCGTTCGGTTCTGACCAGATCGAACCACCGATGGTTTTCAAAGGCCAGCTCAACCCGCCGTTCTTTTTCGATAGCCAGCAAAAATTCGGCATCGGACGTAAAAGGGGTATAATCGGGCAATATACCCGGGGGCCCACCGGATGGTGTTGCACCGGTGCTGTTTCTGGCCCGCTGCCGGATTTTGTTGAGATACGTAAGGGCCACATCCTGTTGTTTGCCCTGCCGCACCAGCGCTTCGGCGTATAGCAGATACACATCGGCCAGGCGCAGTTCAATCCAGTTGTTGTCATTGTCCGAAGCACTGAATGACACATCGTAATACTTCTTCACGTACTTCTCGTTGACGGGTTTTCCCGTTGCCGTAGACACGTAGCCGTCGCTCATGGAAATTGCTTTTCGCGGGTCGCCGGCTTCGTAGGCGCTGGAGATGCTCGGCGTTGGGGCGTTGAATCCGCTTTTGTCGCCCACCAGAACGACTTCCCGGTTCGAGAACCGGGGCGCAAAATCGTTGTTCCAGGGACTGCCCGTGTTTGTTCCGCCTTTTTTATACTGCACTTCAAACAACGATTCGCTGCTGTTTTTCTTGGTTACGTCGAATAGCGTTTTATAATCAGGAACCAGCGAATACTGCGAATTATTGATAACCTCCAGCGCTTTCGTTTCTGCCAGAGCATAGTAGGCCGCACCTTTTTTGAGGGGATACCCGGCCATCGTCATGTACACTTTGGCCAGCAGTCCTTTGGCTCCGCCAAGGGTTACGCGCCCTTTATCGACGGCTGCGTAGGAAGCGGGCAGGTTGGCTTCAGCAAATTTCAGATCGGCCACAATCAGGTCGTAAATCTCCTGGCTTGGCGCACGGCCCAGCGTGTAAGCCTCGTTTACGGACAATTGCTTTTCGACTCTCGGCACATCGCCATACACGCGAACCAGCCAGAAATACATGAGTGACCGAATGAATTTTGCCTCGGCTTTGTACTGTTCTTTCAGCTTGGGGTCTTTGAAGGGAACGGCGTCGATCTTGTCCAGCACGAGATTAGCGCGCAGGATGGTATTGTAGGCGTTGTTCCAAACGGTCAGCACATATCCGTTATCCGACAGCAGCACATCCCCGAAATTGTCGATGGAGGTCATGTCTTTGGAGTTGCCCGGCACCCACGAGAAGGTCGTATTGTCGGAACGGATTTCACTCACGTAGATAAACGGCTGATTGTAGAGAGACCGCAGGGAGGCATAGGGCGACATCACCGCCTGGTTCATGTCCTGTTCGGTCTTGTAAAAGATCCCCGCGTTCATTTCCGAAATAGGCTGGAGATCAATAAATTCCTTCCGGCAGGAAAGAGAGGCCGTGGTCAGCAGGGCCAATAGGATAAATCGCTTCATGGGTAGCTCGTTAAGCAGAGGGTGATTAAAACGTTACGTTAAGTCCGGCAATGAGGGTGCGGGCCGAGGGATACCCCAGATAATCGCCACCGCGCGACAGACTGCCGCCTTCACTGCTTGTTTCCGGGTCGAAACCGGGATACTTCGTGAAGGTGTACAGGTTCTGTCCCGTTACATAAACCCGTAGTCCTTTGAGCCGTAGCTGCTTGAGCAGGACGCTGTTAAAGTTATACCCGAGAGATACGTTTCGGATGCGCACAAACGAGCCATCTTCCACCCAATAGCTGGATGGTTCTTTCTGTAGCCCTTTCGGGTCGCGGTTGGCCCGGAGAATATCGCCCGAGCCGGGCTCCGATTCGGAACGCCAGCGGTCATTCAACTTCACAAGCCCGTTCCGGTCGCCATGATAGATACCCACCATCCGGTTAAAGAAGCTGAACAGTTTAGCCCCCTGCGAACCGGTCAGCTGAAGGTTGAGATCGAAGCCTTTGTAGGAAAAATCATTACTGAAGCCAAAGATGAAATTGGGCTGATTGTTTCCCAGAAAGGTTTTATCGTCGGCGTTGATCACCCCGTCTTTGTTCGTGTCGATATACCGTGGGTCGCCGGGGTGGTCGTTTGCCAGGTGCGGAGCCGCATCAAGCTCGGCCTGATTCCTGAAAATGCCGTCGTACTTATACCCGAAGAACGTGGCAATGGGCTGACCAATGGTTGTAATAAAGGTATTCCCCGCGTTGGCCGCTCCGGCATAAATAGGCCGTCTGTCGGGACCCAGCGCCAGTACTTTATTCTTGTTGAAGGAAATATTAGCATCCGTCGACCATTTGAACGCGCCAACCAGGTTCCGTGACCGGACCATGTATTCCATACCCTTGTTCTCCAGTTGACCAATGTTCTGTAACTGGGTGGCGTAACCGGTCAGTGTGGGTACCGGTACGCTGAGCAGCAGATCGACGGAACGGCTGTTGTAGAAATCGGCTTCGAGCCGGATTCGTTCGTTGAGCAGCCCCAGGTCGAAGCCGATGTTCCACTGGCGGGTTTTTTCCCAACCGAGGTCGGGGTTGGGGTAGTTGATCGGATCGACCGAATTAACCAGCGCGTTGTTCAGGACATTATAACTGTTGCCGGTACGGGCAATGGCGTCGTAATCGCCAATGCGATTGTTGCCCACCAGACCCCAGCTTGCGCGGATTTTCAGGTCGCTGATGGGGCGAACGTCGCGCATGAACGACTCCCCACTCACCCGCCAGCCTGCCGAAACCGAAGGGAACGTTCCCCATTTGTTATTGGACCCGAACCGCGACGAGCCATCCGTTCGGATACTGGCTGTCAGCAGGTACTTATCGTCGTAGGCATAGTTGAAGCGGCCCAGGTAAGAAATCAGTGAGTTCTGATATTCTGTATTGGTTCCGCCCACGATCTGACCGGCACTCAGCGTGCGCACCACATCATTAGGAAAATTCTGCGCATTGACCCGTGCATACTCGCCATACGACTTTTGGGCCGTGTAGCCCGCCAACAGATTGATGCTGTGTTTGGTAAACAGCGTTTTGCTGTAATTCAGCGTGTGTTCGATCAGCCAGTTCCGGTCGAGCCAGGTTTCGTTGCGGGCGTCGGCCGTTCGGGGTGCCCGGGAACCGTCGAGATCCACATACGAAGGGCGGTAGTATTTCAGCCGCCGGTTCTCCATGGTGCCGTTCAGACTGATCCGGTACCTCAGGCCCTCGATGATTTCATACTGACCGTAGGCCGAGGCAATGAAGCCGTTGCGGCTGGTGTAGTTCGTAATGGCCGTGGCAATACCAACCGGGTTGGCGACGTCGCCCGCCCAGATTTCCGGGTTGCGAACCTGCGAGCCGTAGGTGCCATCGGCGTTGCGGAGGGGGTAGATTGGGGGTAAATAAACCGAGTAGGACAAGGGGCTGTCTTTGCCGTTGTCGACATTGTTGTTTTCCGAGTAATAGCCGCTTATCGACACGCCCACTTCCAGCTTTTTGCTCAGGTTAGAGGTGAGGTTCGTGCGCAGGTTATACCGCTTGTAGTCGCTGTTGATCTGGATACCCTGCTGGTTGGTGTACCCGCCCGACACTGCGTAACGGGTTTTTTCGACACCGCCCGTTACGGATAACTCATGCCGCTGGGTTGGGGCTATTCGGAAAATCTGGTCCTGCCAGTTGATATCCGCAAAATTGTTCGGGTCGTTGAAGCTTTCAGGAATGACGTAAAAGCTGGAGTTGGTATATTTTTCCCGAATCGAGTTGGGGTCATTGATGGTATGAGGTGCATCGCCGGGCATTGGAGCCCGATCCAGCCACGCTTGGTTATGCCCATCCTTGAAGAACTGGAGGTATTCGCGGGTGTTCATGACGTTCATTTTCTTCGCCACCTGCTGGATACCATAAAAGGCATTATAAGAAATGGTCGGTGCGCCAACGCTGCCTTTTTTGGTGGTTACGATCACAACGCCATTGGCCCCGCGCGAGCCGTAAATGGCCGTCGACGAAGCATCTTTCAGTACCTGTATACTCTCAACATCCGACGGATTCACCAGCGAAAAGGCATTCCCGTCAATGGGATAGCCGTCGATCACGTACAGGGGCGAACTGGTAGCCGAAATAGAGCCCGTGCCCCGCACCCGGATCGTCAGCCCTTCGCCACCGGGAGCGCCGTTGGTTTGCTGCACCTGTACCCCGGCCATTTGCCCGACCAGCGCTTCGCCATAGGAAACCGCCGGCCGACTCTTTAACTTCTCCGCCGATATGGTCGCAATGGCCCCGGTGAGGTCGGCTTTTCTCTGCGTACCGTACCCGACAACCACTACTTCATTGAGGGATTTGCTATCGGCCTTCAGGGTAATTTTGAAGGAGGTCTGGTTGTTAACGCCCACCTCCTGCGGCTCGTAGCCAACGTAGGAAAACACCAGCACGGCCTGCGCATCGGGCACAACGAGCCGAAACGCCCCATCGGCATCCGTCGAGGTGCCGCGGGTGGTGCCTTTTATGACCACGCTCACACCCGGCAGCGTTACGCCCGCTTCGTCCGATACGGTGCCCGTAACCGTTTGCTCAGCCGCAGCCAGCAAGCCCGTACGGCCATTGATGCGTTGCAGCAAAGCTTCCGGTTGGACCGGTTGAGGAACAGGGCTGATAATGATCTGACGACCCACGACTTCATACCGGAGCCGGAGCGGTTTAACTACCTTGTTGAGTACATCGCCCAGCGGTTCGTTCGACGCAACGATGGTCGTTTTCTGATCAAAGGGAATCACCTGCGACCGAAAGGCAAATCGAATATTCGTTTGCTGTTCAATTTCCTTGAACACCTTGCGTAAGCCCTGGTTTTCGAGCCGGAAGCTTACCCGTTTCGTCAATATCTCCTGAGCTGTAACATCGAGTGCCAGCGAAACACCCGAGAACGTCATGGCCAGACAGACCTGTAACACCGAGAGTTTCATAAAATAAAGCAGGGTTTGAACTGGTATTGGTTTTTTCATTGGCTTAACTGGTTTTCGTTTATCGTTGAGAACAGAGGCCATTCAAGACCTCAGCATGGAATTAGTTGACGTTCGGGCATCCTTTACTATAAATGACAACTTTGGCATCTATGAGTTTGTACTGGGCATCCAGCACTTTACAGATGACGTCCAGTTTTTGAAAAAGGTCTTCGTCATCCAGGCTTAAGGTCAGGGTACAGTGCTGCATCACCTCCTCGTCAAAAATGATGTCGACCCCATACGCCTGTTCGATAGCCCCGAAGATTCGGGCCACGGGCGCGTCGTCAAAGACAAATTGCTGTAGTTCGTTTTGCGAAATGAGCAGGCTGGGGCTATCCACCAATTTTTTGTCGAGTGTGGCCGCTTCCCGGTGAAAGACCACTTTCTGGTTCGGCGTCAGCACCATCCCGTTCGATTCGGGGTCCTGTACGCGGCTCGTTTGATTGGCGTAGACCGACACCCGGCCTGTCTTTACATCAACCGTCACCGTAGGTGCATCGGCGGGGGCATTGATCCGAAAGCTGGTTCCCAGCACTTTGGTCACCAGACCATTGGCATACACAACGAATGGTTTGGCGGGATTCTTCCGAACCTGAAAGAAGGCCTCTCCCGTCAGGTAGACTTCGCGCAGAGAACCGGCCAGTTCCTTTCGATACCGCAGCCGCCCCCCCTGCCGGAGCTTTACCAGACTGCCATCGGCGAGTTGAATATCCATGCTCTGGCTGGCTTCATTGAGCGTTTCGGTCCAGTCATTATTGGTTTGAGCCAGTCCATTTTTTAACGTCTTGCCGGTCTTCCACTGATTCATCCCCAGCCAACCGGCCCCCAGTGTCAGGAGGATTAGAGCTGCTACCTGCCAACCCCGCTGTCCGATCATCCAGCGAAGCAGGAATACGGGCTGCGCTGGCTCCAGCGTCTGTTCAACTCGGCTCCAGATGCGTTCGACGCTGGCTGTTTGATCGGGTAAGTGCTGAATAGCCCACAGCCCCGTTACTAATGCTCTGGCTTCTTCAAGCTGGTAATATCGTTCGGGATATTCGTTCAGGAACGACTTCCAGAACGCGTCCGTATCGGGTGTGGGCGAACAGACCCATTCTTTAAAATAGTCGTCGGCTGCCAGGTCTTCCGCGTTGAATTGATAGTAGTTCATGGTGTTGTCTTCTTAAAATCCCTCCAACCCTACCCACAGCAAGCCCACACTCAGAATTCGGACAACTTCGCGAAGCGTTTTGAGGGCTGCGTAAATGAACCGGCAGGCCGACTGGTAATTGACGCCCATAATCTGGGCGATTTCCTCGTTGCTGAAGTGCTGGTAAAAGCGCAGGTTCAAAGCCTCCTGCTGGCGGGGTGTGAGCAACGCGAAACTTTTGAGAAGCTGCTGGTTGATACGGTGTACTTCTTCGCCTTCAATGAGGGTATTTTCAATGATAAAGTCGTCGGCCGCCAAAGGGGCGTCGTTGATATCGGACGCCTGAAAGAACAAATCCCGATTGCGCGTTTTGGTGATTTTATTGCGCAGGGAGCGAAACAGGTAAAACCGGATGGAATCCGTATCGCTCAGATTGGCCCGGCTTTGCCAAAGTTCGATGAACAGATCATGGATACTATCCTCGATCAGAGGCACGTCGCGGGTTACCTTGTTACCGTAATTGAGCAGATCGCGGGCGTACAGGCCATAAATCTGCTGAAAGGCCGCCTGGTCCCCCTGTCGAAAGGCGTGCCACAGATCGGTATGAGGACGGGCGGATAACACAGGAATCAGGAACGGTTAGTTGAGTATCAATAAAACAATCCGTGGATTTAGCTGGCTTAAACAAAGGCCGCTATATACTAATGCCTGTACCGGGCGTTTTTAATCCCATTTTTTCTGAAAATATTTTCAAACGTTGCTATAAAGGCCTGTTAAAATAGAATTCGATTAAATTTCAGACTTACTCCTTCACCAATAATGGGTTCTAACGGGTACTTCGACGGCCTTTCAGACTAACTTTTCAGCAGGGTCGACTCGTAGGTTATCGATAGGTGACATAGAACAATAAGTAGTTAAACTATGATTTAATTTGGGTAAGTAAAGGCCCGTTGGCGCTTTAGTACGTAGTCTCTTTTTATTCTGTCTGCTACGAGTTATGAGCGCTACCCCGTCACGAACCAACTCATTTATTCCCCGCCGGGAAGCTTTGCAGCGACTGGCTCTATTGGTCGGGGCGACACTTTCTCTGCCAGTGCAGGCGGCCTTACGGGGCGAACCTATAAATACCACGGCTGTCCGGTTTTCGGCGGATCAGCAAATGCTCATTACCGATTTGGCCGATGTGATTATTCCCACTACCGATACGCCCGGTGCCAAAGCCGCCGGGGTTGGTGAGTTCATCGAATATGTACTTGGACATTGCAGTGCGGCCAGCCAGCAGGAAGCGTTTCAGCTGGGATTAAACCAAACCGAACAACTGAGTCAGTCAGCGTTTGGGAAGTCTTTTTCCGCCCTCACCCGTCCTCAGCAAACTGAGATTGTGACCCAACTAACCCGGCAACAAAAGCCATTTTTTCTGAGCCTGCGTGAGCTGACCATCGTTGGGTACTTCACCTCCGAAACAGGTGCCACCAAAGCCCTCGACTACGTATCCATCCCAGGCCGCTTCCAGGGCGACATCCCAATGAAGGCGGGTCAGAAAGCGTGGGCGGTATGAATTTTTAGGAGTGAGGAGTTAGAAGCGAGGAGTGAGGAGCCATCCGGCGGCATAAAAACGTGCCGGTCCGCCGGTGTGGTCAACCCTCCAACTCCTAACTCCTCGCTCCTCACTCCTAACTCCTTAAAAAAAACATGCTCCTTACAATCGACGCCAAAAAAGAAATGACTTACGACGCCATCGTGATTGGGTCGGGGGTTAGCGGAGGCTGGGCCGCTAAAGAATTAACCGAGAAAGGGTTACGGGTACTTATGCTGGAACGTGGCCGCCCGCTGGAACACGTAACGGGTTACGAAGATGCGCTGAAAGGCCCCTGGCAAATGCCCGCAACGAGCCGTTTAGGCGACTTGGCACCCAAATACCCACAGGCACCGCAGGATTCGACCCTGGCCAAAAGTGCCCCGAGCTACTGGATGCCCGGTGCCGATACGTCGTACCGGCAGGATAAACCCTTCCGCTGGCTCCGGCCGGGTATTGTAGGCGGAAAGTCCATCATGTGGGGGCGGCAGTCGTACCGGTTCAGCGATATTGATTTTGAAGCCAATGCCCGCGAAGGTGTTGGGGTCGACTGGCCCATCCGCTACAAAGACATTGCACCCTGGTATTCGTACGTTGAGAAAATAGCGGGTATTTCGGGCGAAAAATTAGGATTACCACAGCTTCCCGACAGTGAGTTTCTGCCACCCATGGACATGTTTCTGGTGGAAAAAGAAGTGCGAAAACGGATCGAAAAGAATTTTCCGGGGCGAATCATGACCATTGGCCGAACCGCTAATTTATCCGAAGCCCGGAAAATACAGATGGACAGTGGCCGGGCTCCCTGTCAATACCGCAATCAGTGCATTCGGGGGTGTCCGTATGGCGGTTATTTCAGCACTCAGTCGTGTACACTTCCTCCGGCGGTAAAAACCGGCCGACTAACGCTGCGTCCGCATTCGGTCGTGACGGAGATCATGCACGACGCGCAGAAACAGCGGGCGTCGGGTGTGCGGGTCGTCGATTCCGAAACGCTGGAACAGCGGGAGTATTTCGCCAAAGTCATCTTCGTTTGTGCCAGTGCCATGGCGTCCACGGCCCTGCTCATGAACTCGGTGTCGGACCGTTATCCCAATGGCATGGGGAACGATTCGGGGCAGTTGGGGCATAATTTAATGGATCACCATTTCCGGATTGGGGCTTCCGGCCTGTGGGAAGGTGGCGAAGACCGGTATTTTTACGGCCGCCGGGCCAACGGCATTTACATTCCCCGCTACCGCAACATCGGAACCGACAAGCGCGACTACCTGCGCGGCTTCGGGTATCAGGGCGGGGGCGGTCGGCAGGGCTGGCAGCGTAGTGTTGCCGAACTGTCTTTCGGAGCTTCACTGAAAGAAGAACTCACCCACCCCGGCCAGTGGACCATGGGCCTGATCGGGTTTGGCGAGCAACTGCCCGAATACCGGAACCACATGTATCTGGATAAAACCCAGTTGGATAAATGGGGAATGCCGACCGTGGCCTTCGACGCAGAGATTGGCGAAAACGAGCGAAAGATGCGCAAAGACATGCTCAACGATGCTCAGGAAATGCTCGAATCAGCCGGGATCAGCAACGTAAAGGGCTACGATCAGGGGTCAGTTGTGGGCGGGGCCGTTCACGAGATGGGCACCGCCCGGATGGGCCTCGACCCGAAGACCTCGGTCCTCAACGCTCATAATCAGATTCATACTGTAAAAAACGTATTCGTGCCCGATGGTGCCTGTATGACCTCGTCGGGCTGCGTCAACCCATCGCTGACGTACATGGCGCTGTCGGCCCGCGCTGCCGACTTTGCCGTTCGGGAGTTAAAGGCCCAGCGACTTTAACCGAATGATATAACGGCCTGCCAGACCCACTCCCTCTCAAAAGGCTCAATTCATTAACAACTCGTCTGCGTTTGTGTTAACCTCTCTGGTGAGCAGAAGCCCCCGCACCGCTACCGTATGCTGTAGCGTGGGGCCTCTGCCACCAAAATGGTTACTCTTATGACAAATCTGTTGACGAGGCTCTACAAGCGGCTTTTTGCAAACTCAATCCCTTTGCCCGATGCGCCTGCCACTGCGGCTACCAAGGCGCCAAAGGGCTTTTTCGCCAATGCATGGATCGTTTTACGCGATTCGTTTAACGGTTTTCTGGATGACCGCTGCCTCAAACTGAGCGCAGCACTGGCTTATTATACCGTCTTTTCACTGGCTCCCCTGCTGGTACTGGTCATATCGCTGGCGGGTGTGTTTCTGGGCGAAGAGGCCATTCGTGGTCAGATTTTTGGGCAGATCAACGGGCTGGTTGGCAATGAAGCCGCGAAGCAGATTCAGGAGATGATCAAAAATGTAGGGCTTTCGGGCAAAACCAGCACCGCACTCATTATCGGTATTGGTACCCTGCTTCTTGGCGCGACCAGCCTGTTCGTAGAGATTCAGGATTCCGTCAATCTGATCTGGCGGGTCAAGGCGAAACCGAAACAAGGCTGGTTAAAACTTATCAAAGATCGACTGCTATCGTCTTCGTTGATTGTCAGTTTAGGATTCCTGTTGCTGGTTTCGCTGATCGTCAACGGTATTGTTCTGGCACTAAGTGATCAGCTCACCCGTTTTATGCCCGGCCTTGGCGTTTACGTGATCAGTGCGCTTAATTTTCTGATTAGTGCGGCTGTAGTTACCATCTTGTTCGGGGTCATTTTCAAAGTGCTGCCCGATGCCAAAATTGCCTGGAAAGATGTACGTTGGGGAGCCCTTTTCACGGCCCTGCTATTTATGCTGGGACGGTACCTGATCGGGTTGTACATTGATACCACCGCTACCAGTTCGGCCTACGGAGCCGCCGGATCGCTCATCGTCATCCTGACCTGGATTTACTATACAGCCGCTATTCTGTATTTCGGGGCTGAATTCACCCAGGCCTATGCCAATCATTTCGGGATAAAGATTGAACCGGCTGATAACGCTGTGTACATTGAACAAACGGAGCGGGAACAGGAGACGGGCGTTATACCGACCGAAAAAAAGGTGGAACAAAGTAAACAGCGCTGAGCCCAACGCTGTTTACTCCCTACGTTTTCGGTTAGGCAATGGTATGGCTTTGGGACCGTATATAATCGCCGATAAGGGGTAGGGTTGCTTTCACTTCCCGGATATACGGCTCCATCAGCGGGGTAATAGCCTCCATGCCTTTGCCGGCAATGATCAGGGCTTCGGTCTCCAGAATCAAGCGTGTTGCTTCGTTCATACCCAGCATTTTCGTGTGTACTTTCTGGATATGAATCAGCCGCTTTACTTCTTTTATATCCTGCTGGTTCAGCGCTTGCTCCAGCTTCTCAATATCTTCCGGCGTGTCATTTAAGTAGGTTCCCAATATCTCAACGACTGCCTCCAGATTATTTCCCAGCATTTTCAGTATCGGTTCAGCCGAGAAACGTGCGGAGCCTGTAGGGGGTAGTGCATCAGGCGTCGGCACAACGTTGTTGGTTACATTTTCTTTTGGCAAATACGGCCGGATAAGCTGCTGGAGTTCTTCGATCTGAAAGGGCTTGGAAAGAAAATCATTCATGCCCGCTTTCAGACACTCTTCTTTTTCGCTGGGCAGGGCATGAGCGGTCATGGCAATAATCGGCACGGTCGAATTAATGTCTGACCGGATGTAGCGAGTCGTTTCGTATCCATCCATGACCGGCATCTGAAGGTCCATCAAAATAATATCGAACGTGGCTTCCTGTAGTACATCAATTGCCTTTCGCCCGTTTTCGGCCACATGCCCCTGATAGCCTAAATGTTTGAGTACCTGGAGGACCAGCTTCTGATTCATCAGGTTATCCTCTACGACCAGAACACGTACCGGCTTTTGGTTGCCTTTTGGGGTTAAGATGTGCGGTTGATTAAAATTGATCTGTTCCTTGGCTAGTATATACGGAATCTCAACCGTAAAGCGGGATCCTTTCCCCGGGGCACTTGTTACCGTGACGGAACCATTTTGCAGTTCGGTCAGGGATTTCACAATATTTAGTCCCAGACCCGTTCCGCCGTAGTACCGGGTCGTGAATTTATCTGCCTGCTGGAATCGCTCAAAAATTGTAGGCAGCACATCCATAGCCATCCCAATACCGGTATCCTGCACAATGAAGCGTACCGGTACACAGGTGGGTATTTTGCCTTCGCCCTGTTCAATACGAAGGCTTACGCTGCCCTGCTTTGTAAACTTGATGGCATTATTGATCAAATTAAGCAAAATCTGCGTCAGCCGGGTTGGGTCGCCCATGAAAACGGTAGGCAGGTCCGGGTCGACCTCCACAGCGAGTTGTAACCCCTTATCGGTGGCAGCCCCCTGACACATAGCCTTTATGGAGCCCGTAAGCATCTGGATACTGAACGGAATAGATTCCAGCCGGATCATGCCCGCTTCGATCTTGGATATATCCAGAATGTCATTGACAATGGTGAGCAGGTTCTTACCCGCCGTTCGAATCAGCCGAATGAATTCTTTCTGATCGTTATCCAGATTGGTTGTCTCCAGCAGTTCGGAAAAGCCGAGCATGGCATTCAGGGGCGTTCGAATTTCATGGCTCATATTGGCCAGGAAGTCCTCTTTAAGCTTGGCAGCTTTCTCCGCTATTGTTCTGGCTTCCTGTAACCGCTGTTGTGATTGCACGCGTTCGCTAATGTCGATGCTCGATGTAATGACATACTGCAATTTTCCACTGGCATCGTAAACCGGCGATGATGAGCTGAGCAGTTGAAATCGCTTTCCGTTCATCCGTAATTCGATGTCATTTACCTGAGTTGCTTCGCCCTGTAAGGCCCGGTACGTGGGCCGTTGCTCGCGGGGATAGGGCACACCATCCGGATAGCGGAAGAACCGATTTGAGTTGGCTGTGTCATCGTGAGGATCGTACTCCTCTATATTTTCAACCAGTTGACTGGCGGCTTGATTCGCATAATAGAACTTGCCCTCGTGATTGACTACAACAACCGGTACAGGAACAGCCTCCAGTAATTTCTTGGTCTGCTGTTCGCTATCGGCTAGTTTCTGGTTGAGTAGGTTGCTTTTGTTTAAGGATCGATAGAGCACATAAATGGCCCAAAGGATCATTATTAAAGTAGCACTCGCTCCAACCAGGTTACTGACTAACGCGTAGGAAGCGGACCGGTGACTCTGAGCGATGCGCGCTTCGAGTAGTTGATCTTCATGGTCTACAGTCGAGTTTACTACCTGCTGAAAATTTCCGCTCAGCGTCAGGTAAAGATCAAGCGAATCCAGCCGGGGCACACCTGGTTGAACTTGGCCAGTATTAAGTAAAGATCGGCTCCGGGCAACCTTCTTCTCAAAAAGCCGGGTCAATAACTGTACCTTTTTCTGCTGAATCGGGTTATCGCTCGTCAAATCCTGAATGCCCTTAAGTTCTGCACTCAATTTGCGGCTGGTACGCTCAAAATCAGATCGAAAATACGAGTTGTTACTAAGCAGGTAGCCTCGCATATCATTGTCCATATTGGTCAGCAGCGATTCTATGCGCTGGGCCTTACTAAGGACTTTATAGGTATGCAGCACCCAATTATTCGTTTCAACTAAGCGATGAATAGTTTGACGGGCATTTATGCCAATAACGACTGTAATGAGTAGCCCCATCACGACGATTAAAGAGATCCGCTGGTTTTGATTCATGTTGAGAAAAGATTTCTAACGTCAGCTAATTTCTTTTATAGCTAAAAGAATCAGCTTGAGAAATGCCTTGTAAATTTTGCACCTATACTGCGTATCTGTTAAATCAGGCCGGTAAAGTTACTACTACAAGATATATGACGATAAACAGTTATATCAAAACCTTAACTAAGTTAGATAAGTTATTAAAAATATTATTCTGTAAATATATACACTCGAACTTCATCCAACTAACCATTAAGGACAAAATAGACTGGATAGTCTGTGTTGGTAAGCTTACTTTTACAGCACTGTCGTTTACCATCCAGTTTCATTATGCACTCTACATCCGCAACGCAGCCAGCGGCCCGTTTTGAGGCAACGACTACGTACGCCTTAAAAGTTGGTTTGTTTGGTATTGGGCTCGACGCCTACTGGCAGCAGTTCGACGGTTTGCAGGCTCGGTTGCAAGGTTACCTGAGCCAACTCGCAACAAAAATGCAGCGACCGGGTGTTGACATCGTTAATCTCGGCCTGGTCGACACACCCGAAAAGGCAATGCTGGCCGGACACCAGTTTCGGCAGGCCGATGTGGACATCATCCTTCTCTACGTAACCACTTATGCCCTGTCCTCTACGGTATTGCCGGTGGTGCGACGGGCCAAAGTACCCGTTATTGTGCTGAACCTGGCTCCCGAACCAGCCATCGACTATACCTGGTTCAATGCACTCGGCGACCGCACACGCATGACCGGCGAATGGCTGGCGTACTGCTCGGCCTGCCCGGTGCCCGAAATCGCGTCGGTCTTCAAACGGTCGAACATTCCGTTCTATCAGGTTACGGGTATGCTCCAAAACGACCCGCTGGCCTGGACCGAGATCGACGAGTGGATCGAAGCCGCCCGCGTGGCCAACATTATGGCGCACAACCGCCTGGGCCTAATGGGCAACTACTATGGGGGTATGCTGGACATTTACTCCAACCTGACGCTGCACAGCGCCACCTTCGGCGGACATATCGAAATGATTGAAGTCGACCAGTTATCGGCTCTGCGGCAGACGGTTTCCGACGAGGATATTCAACAACGGGTGGCTCTTTTCACCGAAACCTTTGCCGTACAACCCGACTGCACCCCGGCCGAACTGGAACGGGCTGCCCGCACATCAATTGCGCTGGACCGGCTGGTGGCTGAGCTTGACCTGGGGTCGATGGCGTATTATTACAAAGGCACCGGCAACCGGCTCAACGAAGACACCATGACTTCGGTCATTCTGGGCAATTCACTACTAACCGCCAGGGGTATACCCGTTGCGGGTGAGTACGAAGTGAAGAACGCGCAGGCCATGAAAATCATGGATTCCTTTGGGGTAGGCGGCTCCTTTACGGAGTATTACGCCATGGACTTCGCCGATGATGTAATGCTGATGGGGCACGACGGGCCGGGGCATATCGCCATTGCCGAAGGCAAAACGAAGGTGCGTCCGCTTCAGGTTTATCACGGTAAAGTAGGAAACGGTCTGTCGGTAGAAATGTCGGTGAAGCAGGGGCCGGTAACCCTGCTTTCGGTTGTCGAAACTGTAGACGGCAAGATCCAACTGCTGCTGGCCGAGGGCGAGTCAGTAGCGGGGCCAATTCTCGAAATCGGCAATACCAACAGCCGTTATCGGTTTTCGATCGGTGCCCGCCAGTTTGTCAACGACTGGAACAGCCACGGACCCGCCCACCACTGCGCCGTTGGTATAGGGCATATATCCGGCAAGCTTAAAAAGTTAGGTGAATTGCTCGGTGTAGCCGTTATTCAGGTCTGCTGAGGCCCAAAGCAGGTGATTTGCACAACTGGCTCCCAGTTACTTTGGCAATTTGATGAGGTTGTGGGTCGGTAGCGGGCCGCCAAACTGTTGAAATCTTCCGCCTGCTACCAGCCCGCCCAGGTCAATCGGAGCAAAGCCAATGGCTTTAACAAGTTGCTTTACATCTGCTTTCGCATCGGCATCATCGCCCGACATAAAAATGACCCGTTGCCCACCGGCCACATGTGGATCGGCCGCCAGTATGGCCGCATCGAGCGTGTTGAACGCTTTCACGACGCGAGCCCCCGGCACATATCCGGCAACGACTTCGCTGGATGTTTTATCACCCAAATCAGCCGGTTTAAACTCCGGAAAAACGATAAAATTGGTCGCATCGATCACAATGCGTCCTTCCCAGTCCGGTAAGTTGGCGAGCCCTTCGGCCAGGTGTGTCCAGGGCAATGCCAGCAGAACGATGGATGCCTGTGCGGCTTCGGCCACGGTACCCGCTTTGGCTCCATTGCCCAGCGTTGCTACCAGTTCGGCCAGTGACTCCGGCCCCCGACTGTTGCTGATAATAACCGGATAACCGGCCCTGGCTACGTGCCCGGCAAACGCCTGCCCGATATTCCCGGCTCCTATAATGCCAATTGTTTTTGCGTCCATGCTGTTTAGCGTTAAGTAGTGAGGTTTGATTGAACACATCGGACCGCCGAAGCGGAGACGCGGAGAACACATAGGTTATACTATAGGCTTTTAAGTATGAACCTGTTTAAACTTTGATTTTGTAAGGTGAATTAGGCGTTTTTGTCATCCCGAGGAACGAGGGATCTTCGAGCACCGGAGATTTTCAGACTCACGTGAAGATCCCTTGTTCCTCGGGATGACAAAAAACACTTATTACCAACTATTTATGAAAGCTTAAAAACAGCTTCTATTTAATCTCTGTGTTCTCCGCGTCTCCGCTTCGGCGGTCCAATGTGTTCAATAAATAAACATAACTATTTAAAATGCCAGAATCGTTTTCTCAATAATGTCGCAGGCTTCGTGCATCTGTTCTTCGTTGATGACGAGCGGGGGCGCAAAGCGGATCTTGTCGCCGTGGGTTGGCTTGGTGAGTAACCCGTTATCTTTCAGCTTCATGCAAATTTCCCAGGCTGTTTCTTCGCCGAGATCAGGGCGCTCGGTAATGACAATGGCGTTGAGCAGTCCTTTGCCCCGCACCGACTTAACCAGCTCCGTTTTCTCACTCAGGGCGGTCATACGGGCGCGGAAAACTTCGCCCATAGCTTCGGCATTTGCGGTTAAACCTTCATCCTCAACGACCTGAAGGGCTTCCATTGTAACGACACAGGCCAGCGGATTTCCGCCGTAGGTCGACCCGTGTTCGCCGGGCTTGATGGTCAGCATCACTTCATCGGAGGTGAGCACCGCCGAAACGGGCATGGTTCCTCCCGAAAGGGCTTTTCCTAACACGAGCAGATCGGGCTTTATACCTTCGTGATCGCAGGCAACGCGTTTGCCCGTTCGTCCGATGCCCGTTTGTACTTCGTCGGCAATGAACAGCACGTTGTATTTTGTGCATAGGTCGCGCACACCGCGCAGGTAGCCTTCATGCGGAACAACCACGCCCGCTTCGCCCTGAATGGGCTCGACCATGAACCCGGCAATATTGGGATCGCTTTTGAACGTTTCTTCCAGTGCCGTCAGGTCATCATAAGGAATAATGATGTAACCCGGCAGTAGCGGACCAAAATCATTGGTACTGCTGGGGTCCGTCGACGACGAGATCGCGGCCAGCGTACGCCCCCAGAAGTTTCCGGCAGCAAAGACCACTTTTGCTTCGTTCTGCGGAATCCCTTTGATTTTATAGGCCCATTTTCGGGTTAGTTTGAGGGCCGTTTCGCCCCCTTCGGCCCCTGAGTTCATAATCAGCGCCTTATCGAAGCCGAAGTATTCGCAGAGATATTTCTCGCAAAGACCCGTTTTATCATTGTAAAAAGCCCGCGACGTTAACGTCAGGCGCTGGGCTTGCTGCATCATGGCGTTGATGATGCGCGGATGGCAATGCCCCTGGCTCACGGCGCTATAAGCCGACAAAAAATCAAAATACCGTTTATCGTCGACATCCCACACGAAGATGCCTTCACCCCGAGTCAACACCGCCGGTATGGGGTGATAATTGTGCGCGCCGTACTTCCATTCCAGTTGCATGGCCTTATCGGCAGATGAGATGGGCGTTGTTGGTTCGAGTATCATAGCGAAAAACGATTAGATTGAGTGATTGGCAGAGCCATTTTACTTTTTTGCAACTAACTGATGTAACAGTCCGTTGGCTTTCAAAAATACGGCTTCTTCGACAGACGCCCAAAACGATGCCACTTCGCCCCCCAAAGAAAAAAATACCCGGTTTGGCCAACGACGACTATTACTATACGCCCGAGGGATTTGTGGTTTTTACGGCCGCTTACCACCTCAGACGAGGGTATTGCTGCAAGAGCGGGTGCCTTCATTGCCCCTATGGATTCAAAAAAAAGGAAGAATGACTTGCAGATTATGAATTATTTAGCCAATTTTGCGCCCTCAAACGGATAACGAGTACGGTAATGGCCAGAGTTTGTCAAATCACAGGAAAGCGCACACGCACGGGAAACAACGTTTCTCACGCTAACAATAAAACCAAGCGTAAATTTTTCCCGAACCTGCAGAAGAAGCGGTTCTTCGTCGAATCAACCGGCGAATGGATAACACTACGAGTAGCTACGTCAGCTATCAAAACCATCAACAAAAATGGTTTGGAAGCGACGCTACAGAAAGCTTACGAGCGCGGTACGCTGACGGTATAGTCTTTCAAAATAATATTCCTCTGAGCCTCTTCCGACTGGGAGGAGGCTTTTTGTGTTATATCTTGGAACACAGACCGGGCCGCCGGAGCGGATGCACAGGGGATAACAGAGATAAACAGAGTTTTTTTAGTTCTTTTCTCCGTGTATCTCTGCTATTCTTCGTGCGTCCGCTCCGGTGGCCCGGTCTGTGTTCCAACTTTTTGATCTAACAATTCATCTATGAAGCTGAATTTTGAAGACCTCATTGTTTTTGAGAATGAGGATTATATACTAATCAACAAACCCCCTCACGTGGCCTCGCTCGACGAACGCACAACGGACCGGGGTGGTCAGAGCATTCTGCGGCTGGCAAAAGCCTACCATGCGGATGCACAACTGGGGCATCGGCTGGATAAGGAAACGTCGGGTATTCTGGCGATTGCCAAAAATCCGGAGGCTTACCGGCACCTGGCTATGCAGTTCGAACACCGCGAGGTAACGAAACGCTACCATGCCGTAACGAACGGGGTGCACAATTTTGAAGGTATTTCGGTCTACTTACCCATCTCGCCCATTAAGGACGGTACGGCCGTTCGAATCGACCGCGAGAAAGGAAAAGTGGCCGAAACAATTTTCAACACGCTACAGGCTTATCGAACTACAACGCTGGTCGAGTGTATGCCCGTTACGGGCCGGATGCACCAGATTCGCGTGCATTTGATGTGTCTTAAAGCCCCGATTGTCAACGACCCGACCTATGGCGGGAAACCCGTTTTCCTGTCTGACGTGAAGCGCAAATTCAATTTAAAAGAAGGTACGGAAGAGTTACCCCTCATTCACCGCGTTGCCCTGCACGCTCACTCGCTCAGCTTCGCGATGCTGGACGGGGAAGAACAAACTTTCGTGGCCCCCTACCCCAAGGATTTCAACGTGCTCGTAAAGCAGTTGGAGAAATTTGCATAAGCTCACAACCCCTTCGGGGTTGACTACGGATAACCCCGGATGCAATCCGGGGCAGGGAGAGAGCATAGAGAGGCAGGTGTAGCCACACAGACACGGTGGTAGCAGTAGAGGTCGATACCTATAGGATGTGCCACACCCTACCACTGCCCTACCCCCCGGATTGCATCCGGGGTTATCCAGCGTCAACCCTTTCAGGGTTGGTACTGTGCTCAACATATTTAGACTAACTCGACTTTATGAAAGCAATCACCATCACCCATCCCGGCGATAGCTCGGTACTTACTTTACAGGAGCAAGCCACGCCAAAACCAGCATCAGGACAGGTTCTTATCCGGGTACGGGCTGTGGGTGTCAACCGAAGCGATATTCACCAGCGGACGGGCGGGTACGGTGCCGACCCATCCGGCCAGATTCCGGGTCTGGAAGTTGCTGGCATTGTGGAGGCCTGTGGCCCCGATGCAAATCGCTGGCAGGTTGGCGATGCCGTTTGCGCCCTCATCAGCGGGGGTGGTTATGCCGAATACGTAGCCGTCGACGAACGCCATTGCCTGCCCGTACCGGCCAATCTAAGCTTTATTGAAGCGGCCTCGTTGCCCGAAACAATACTGACGGTCTGGTCAACGGTTTTCCGGTGGGGGCATCTGGCGAAAGGTGAAAATTTTTTGGTACACGGCGGCAGTAGCGGTATTGGGGTAACCGCCATTCAACTGGCTAAAGCGTTCGGAGCCAACGCCTACGCCACGGCGGGGACCGACGACAAATGTGCTTTCTGCGAACAATTGGGGGCCATAAACTGCATTAACTACCGGAACGAAGACTTTGAGAAAGCCCTCGATGGAGTCGAAATAAACGTCATTCTGGACATGGTTGGGGGCGACTACACGCCCAAAAACCTGCGTCTGCTCGCCACCGACGGCCGACTGATGTTCATCAACGCCATGCAGGGAGCCGACAGCCAGATTCACATCCCAACGCTGATGCAAAAGCGCATTACCATCAGCGGCAGCATGTTAAAACCAAGAGACGCCAATTTTAAAGCCGCCCTCACCGCCGACATTGAAAAGCAGGTCTGGCCCCTCCTCACGACCGGTCAGATAAAACCCATCGTATACCGCAGCCTCCCGCTAGCCGAAGCCGGAAAAGCCCAGGACCTGATGGCGAGTAGTGAGCACATCGGCAAGATTATCCTGGAAGTACCAACCAAAACAACCCCCCAACCCCGAAGGGGTTGACTCTGGATAACCCCGGATGCAATCCGGTGGCAGGGGGCAGAGACAGGTAGCAGGAGGCAGAGACAGGGGGCAGGGGGCAGGGGCAGGTAGCTCGGGTAGCAGGTGACAGATAGCAGGCACAGGTAGTAGGTAGTAGGTAGTAGGTAGTAGGTAGTATCTTGATTATATACGACGCCCTACACAGTCAACCCCGTCGGGGTTGCGTGCTGTCCCGATAGCGAATAACCCCGGACTAACGCCCGGGGTTATCCATAGTCAACCCTTTCAGGGTTGTCGGTAAATACCACTACATCTCCGTCCCTTCTTCTATCGCTTCTGGCACATGGTGACCTGATGAATCCAGCGGGGTTGGACGGGGACGTTTGCGGTTAACGAGGTAGAACAGGGGCGGGATGATGAGCGGGGCGAAAAACAGCGTCGTCGTCAGGCCACCGATGATGACCGTAGCCAGAGGGCGCTGCACGTCGGAGCCGATGCCGCTTGAGATAGCGGCTGGCACCAGACCGATGATCGCCACGACCATGATCGCCATGATGGCCCGGAACTGCTCCTGCGCCGTTTCGATGGTAACTTCCTTTAAGGATTTTGTACTGCTCATCAGGTTTCGGTTGAGGGCCGACACGAGTAATACGCCCGCCATCACCGAAATACCGAAGATCGACACGAAGCCCACGCCCGCCGAAACGTTGAAGTTATACCCCCGCAATAACAGGGCACCGATACCACCCGCCAGCGCAAACAGCAAACAGGTGAGCGTCAGCAAGGTGTCGCGGACATTGCCGTAGAGCATGAACAGAAACAGGAACACCACCACAATCGTTAGCGGAATCGAAATGGACAGTTGCCCGCCCGCCCGCTCCAGGTTTTCGTATTGCCCGCCGTAGATGACGCTGTAGCCTTCCGGAATTTTCACGTGCTGGCGTACCTTCTCACTAATCTCTTTCACAAACCCGCCCTGATCGCGACCCCGAATGTTGGTGCGCACCGTCACCATCCGTTTGCCGTTGATCCGGTAAATGTTCGTCTGGCCCTGCACATAATGAATGTCGGCGAGTTCGCTCATCGGAATCAGCGCCCCCGTCGCCGACGGCACCTGCAACAACCGGATGGCGTCGATACTGCCCCGGCTTTCGGGCGTGAAGCGCACCACAATATCATACCGCTTGGCTTCGTCGTAAATCGTTCCGATGGCTTTACCGCCAATGGCCGCTTCGATCATGTTTTCGATTTCGGCCACGTTGATCCCATAGCGGGCAGCCGCCGGACGGTTAATATTAATCGCCAATTGGTCTTGCGGCCCCTCCTGCTCGATATTCACCGATACGGCTCCGTTCATGCCCTTCACCAGGGCGGCAATGCTATCCGCTTTAGCCCGCATCAGGGTCAGGTCATTCCCGACGACGGAGATGGCCAGGTCGGCGGCACTGCCCGTCACGATTTCCATAACCTGGTCGATGATGGGCTGACCCGACGAGAAGAAAGCGCCCGGAAAGGTTTCCTGCAACTTGGTCTGCATGGAGCGGACAATTTCCTTCTTCGAAATCGTATCCGACCAGGTGCTGTAATCTTTCAGACCCACCAGAATTTCGGTTCGGTCGGTGGGGAACGGGTCGGTACCGTCGTCGTTGCGGCCCGTTTGGGTGATCACAAAACTGACCGGTTTATAACTGCTGATGATCTCCCGGATTTTGGGCGCGATCTTGGCATTTTCCTGAATCGTAATGCCCGACGGCATGAAGGCCCGCATGAAAATAGACCCTTCGTCCAGTTCGGGCAGAAACTCCGTACCCAATTTGAGCCCAAAGCCGATCATAACCAGCACAAGGGTCATGCCGACACCCACCACCACGCCCGGCGCTTTGAACAAGGTCGATTTGAGCAGCCATTGGTACCCCCGCTCCAGTGGCGACAGCAGGAAGTTTTTATGTTCTTTCAGCGGCTTGCCATTAGGCGCGAGCACTTTGCGGAAGGCAAACGAGATCAACACCGGAATGACCGTAAGCGCACAGATCAGCGACCCAATCACCGCAAACGACAGCGTCAGGGCCATCGGACTGAACAGTTTCCCTTCCACCCGCTGCATCAGCAAAATGGGCAGGTAGGCCAGAATGATGATGGTTACGGAGAAAAAAATCTCCCGCGCCACTTCCCCCGCCGAACGAGCCGTTACGTTCACGATGCCCTGATTGCGGTCAGCGGGACCGGACGATCGGTATCGCCTGATAAGATGTTCGGCCATGACGCTGGCGCCGTCCACAATGATCCCGAAGTCGATAGCGCCCAACGACAGCAAGTTGGCCGGAATACCCACCAGTTTCATCAGGATGAACGCGAACAGCAGTGAAAACGGAATGGTGACTGTAACGACCAGAGCCGCCCGCAGGCTTCCCAGAAACAGCACGAGCAGAATAGCCACAATTGAAATCCCTTCGATAAGCGTATGCGCCACCGTTTCCAGCGAGTGGTCGATCAGGAAACCCCGATCGTATAATATCCGCAAATGAACCCCTTTGGGCAGTTCGCGTGCTTCGAGGTCGGCAATTTTCTCTTTGAGTAATTCCAGCACCTCGCTCGGGTTCTCGCCCCGGCGCAGCAGGACGATACCTTCGGTAGCCCCAACGACGTCCAGCTTTTCGTCTGGAATACGGTAGCCCAGAATACCCGATGGCGAGGGTGGATTAATTTCGACACTGGCAACGTCGCGTACCAGAACGGGCACGCCTTCGTTGGCTTTCAGCACGATATTCTGCACATCGTCGGGCGATTTGAGCGCACCCAACCCCCGCACGGCAAAGCCCTGTCCACCGCGCGAAATGACATTACCGCCCGTGTTCTGGTTGTTCTTTTGAACCGCTTCGATCACATCCTGTAACGTCAGGTCGAACTTACGGAGCTTGGCCGGGTCCGGTATCACCTGATACTGTTTGATAGGCCCGCCAAAAGTCGTCACATCAGCCAGACCGGGCACCTGAAGTAATTGCGGAATGATCACCCAGTCCTGCAAATCGCGCAGTTGCATGGGCGTCATGCTGGCCGGAGCCTCAATGACATAGCGGTAAATTTCACCGACCGCCGTCGTCAACGGGGCCAGTTCGGGCGAGACACCATCCGGCAACTGCGCGCCCGCGAGCCGTTCCATGACCTGCTGACGGGCAAAGTAATCGGTAACCGTCTCGTCAAAGTTCAACTGCACGACAGACAACCCAAAGATCGTCCGCGACCGGCGGTCCGTTACGTGGGGTACGCTGTTCAGCACCCGCTCGATGGGAATTGTGACCTGTTGTTCGACTTCCTCAGCCGCCCGCCCATCGTATTTAGCAATTACGATAACGTTGGTATCGGCAATATCGGGGTAGGCCTCAATCTTCAGCAGTTTGAAGCACCACAACCCCAGCCCCATAATCGCCACCGCAAGGCCAACAACGACCCAGCGGTTTTTGAGGGAGAATACTATTAGTTTCTGAATCATAATTGTAGGGTACAGCATCCTGCTGTACCAGCCGCCAGGCTAACTTTACTATCTACATACATATTAGCCGTTACCACGGCTGGTACAGCAGGATGCTGTACCCTACCTAGTACCCAAAACTCAATCCTTTCAATTGCAAAACATTGGCCGTAACGACCTGGTCGCTTTCTTTCAAGCCGTTTTGCACCACCACCCGATCTTCCCGCTGCTGGCCAAGTTCGACAGGTCGTCGTTCAATGACTTGCGGGGCGGTTCGGACAAAGACGTAATCGCGTCCCTGCACCGTTACAATGGCATCGCGCGAGACGGTTATAAACTGCCCAGCCTCTTTGATGCCAAACTCAGCCGTGGCAAACATGCCCGCTTTGAGCCGCCCGTCGGGGTTGGCCACCGAAATGCGCAGTTTTATCTGGCGAGTGGTGTTATCCACGTAATCATTCACATTGTCGATCCGACCGGCAAACCGCTCGTTCGGGAAAGCCGTAAAGTTTAGCGTACAGTTTAGCCCCCGCCGAATACTACCAAACTGATTTTCCGGAATTTCACAAACGACCAGAATGGTATTGGGTCGGGCTGTGCGTAGGGCTTCGGGGTCGAAACCGGCCAGCTTGAGCGTCGCTTCATCCGAAATTATTGCAGCTTCTTCGTTGGCTAGCTGGGTTTGTGCTTCGATCACTTCTTTGCCCGAAGCCGCGCCATGCGCCTGTAAATCCTTTACCCGTTCCAGGTTGCCGCGCTCCGTCTGAATGTTGATCCGGTGCTGCAAAATGGCCGTATAGTTGTCTGACAAACCAGGATCATCGAACAGAACGAGTCGCTCGGCCGGGTTTTCGCTGGAACGCACGACCATAGCCGCCACGTGGCCGGGTGCCGAAAAATCGGTATGGATAGCTCCCGAACGGGCAGGCTGCGTCGTAAATGCCCGCATCATCACCGAATCCGGAAAACTGATGCGGCTCCCATCGGTACTGGTGGTTGGGCGGGGCGGAGACGTAACAACCGGCTTTGGCTTGTCTTTGCAGGCCGCAACCGTCAGGAGAGCCAGCAAGATTATAGGATGAAATTTCATGCTCAGTACGTGTTGATTTGCCCGGTTGCGTACAGCAGTCGGACGTAGTTTTGGCGGTGTGTATAGAGGGCCTGATAATAGGCGGTCTGGGTATCGAACCACGACGTTTGGGCCTGGAGCAAATCAATTAAGGTGGTGGCCCCGCGCAAATAGGCATAGCGAACAGATGCCAGCACGCGGTCGGCATCGCGCCGTATATCCACATAGCGGTCGATGTTCTGCCGACTGGTGGCAAACGACTGATAGGCCGTTTCCACCTCCGACCGTATCCGTGTCTGTACCAGCGCAGCGGCCTGGCCCGCCTGTTCCTGCAATACCCGCGATTTCTGAATTTCACCCTGATTGCGGCTGTAAACCGGTAGTTCGAGGGTTAGGAAAACACCTGCGTAAGGGACGGAATTTTGTGGATTCCAGATCAACCCGGCTTCGTTGCGGGGTTTGGCAAGCACCTGCTGGAGGTCGACATTACGGCGGGCGGTTTCCAGATTGGCTTCGGCTACGCGCACGTCGGTACGGGACGTAATTGCCAGTTGTAACAAGCTGTCAGCACTGGCACTTACCGTCGGGTACAAGCTTAATGGGTTGGTAAAAGCAGGATTAATGATCGAGTCGTTCAGCGCCACATTGATGCTGTCGGCAACTCCCACAACCAACCGCAGTTCGTTCAGGCGGTTACGCACATCCTGCTGGGCCGTGCGAGTCTGGATGTCGTACTGGTCAGATATTAGCTGCGTCCGGGTGAGGTCGGTCTCTGTGATGACCAGATTCTTAAGCCGTACTTTGTTTAACTGCACCAGCGTATCGACGTTGGCTTTGGCTCGCTGGAGAAGAGCCAGTTGCACACGGGCATACCACGCATCGAGGTAGCGGTTGGCCGCATCGAACAGGATTCCCCGTTCGGTTTCGGCTACGCTCTGCACCGCCAAATTTGTGTTGGCTTCGGCAAAACGGTTTCGATACGTACGTTTATTATGAATGTCGAACTCTTTGGTTGCCTGAAGCCAGAACTGTCGTCGCTGGCGGTTCAGCACACCCACTCCTTCGGCACCGGGCAGTGGTGCCGAAGCACCCGTCGGTTGTGCCAGTTGAAAAAGAGTCTGATTATTAAGCACCGGGTTCGGCCGGAGGTTGGCCGTTATCTGGTCGGCCTGAGTTGCGTTGATATTTAACCGTTCAACACGCAGGGCCGGACTGTTTTCGCGTACCTGCTGGAGCGTCTGCCGCAGGGTTAGCGTTGTCTGTGCAGAGGCCGTGAAAACGACGCTCATGCACAGAAGGTATTCGATCAGTTTTCGCAAAATCATTGGTTAGCCTAAGTAGGGTCTCAACACTTGATTACCTCTTAGTTTGTTAACCGTAAAGTTGCGTTTAAAGGGTATTGACGATAATTAAAAGATAGTTAAATATACTCAGTCGCCTATGAGGTAAATTAACACATTAATATGTTTTTATATACTATTTCATTTCGCGGCACTGTCTTTCCCGAACTTTGTCCCGAAGAAATCACCTTTGTTCCAGACAGGTCGCTGGTCGGCCTGAGCGGTTAAATAACCCACCAGAAATTGCAGTTGCGCGTGTTTACCAGCCGCATTAAAGTCAAACGGCTGGTTCATATCATCCTGTGGGGTATGGTAAATAGTGGCCCGCCAGTCGAGGTTTAGCTTGGTTCCGTTGAGGTCGGGATTACCCGTCTGCGAGCCACTTTTGATGAACAGCGCCGGAATACCCTGCCGAACAAAACTGAAATGGTCACTCCGCATGAATACGGTCTGTTCGGGAATTGGGTCGGGACTAATGCCAACGCCCAGGAACCCAGCGGCTTGTTTAACCGGGGCATTCAGACTCGAATGCTCCGCGCCATAGGGCACAATATCGAGCAACGGATGGAAGAAAAACGGCATATCCAGCGTCGAATTGGCGACGATATTGGCCTTCGGCACCGTTGGGTTACTGGCGAAATAATCTGAACCGAGCAACCCCATTTCTTCCCCGGTAACACCCACAAAGAGGATCGAGCGACGGGGTGCTTTCGGCAGGGACGCGAATAAACGGGCGGTTTCGAGGTTGATCGCGACACCCGATGCGTTGTCGTGCGCCCCATTGTTGATCGAATCGCCCTTCACTACCCGGCCAATACCCAAATGGTCGAGGTGAGCGACAAACACGACGTATTCATTTTTCAGTACCGGGTCAGAGCCGGGCAGTATGGCCACCAGATTCAGTCCGGCCACATCTTCTACTACATCGGTTTGCGCTTTTATGTGTACCGATACGTTCAGCGGGAAGGCTTGCGGAATGTTCTTCTGCGCTTTGGTAAACATCTCCCTAATGGGTGTACCCGCGTTGGTAAAGAGCAGCCGGGCGGTCGAATCACTTAGCGAGGCAGCGGCCTGTATACCCGGATAGGTTCGTTGCGGATGCCCCTGTTTGTCTACCCAGCGATACACACCCTGGCGGGCACGAGGTGCCGCCGTTTCGATTCGATTACGCAGATCGGTGGGCAAGTTGAACGCCAGCGTACCGATGGCTCCGTGCGCTACGGCATTCTCAGCTTTCGCCGATGAGTAATACGCCCGCTGGTTGGATGGGAAAGTAGACGGTGCCCCGTTCAGGAAGGCTACGATTTTTCCTTTTACGTCAATGCCGGTATAATCGTCGTAGCCCAGCTCGGGTGCGGTAACGCCGAAGCCAACAAAAACGACGGGGGCCGTAATATCACTAATGGCATGATCGGGCGTCGGGCTGTAAATGAATTGTTTCCCATAAGCAAGCGGTTGCTCCTTTCCGTTTAGAATCAGCGCCAATGCGCTATTGTCTTCCTGCACTGCCCACCGTCGAAGCGGCACATTCTGCTTATAGGTATTGTTCTCTCCGGCGGGTTTCAGGCCAAGGGCTTTGAATTGCGCCATGACGTACTCTGCCGCCATCGCAAAGCCAGGTGTGCCGGGCTTGCGGCCTTTCAGCGAATCATTTGCCAGAATGCGCATGTGGTTCCGAATGGCGTCGGGCCGTACAGTTTGAACCACGCGCTGAGCATCGGCTGGTATATTATTTGATTGAGCCAATGCCAGATTAGTAGCGAATAGGCCGAACAAGACAGAAAGAGAAAAACGCATGTAGACGAGGTGAAGAGAACAAAACGATTAGCTAAAAATAAGTTACGGTTTCTCCAGATCAAATTTAAACTCAACTTCTGCCTCATTTCCGGGTTTTCTATCTCAGGGCGTCAGCAAATTGTACCTTCGCGGGTAGAAACGACGTACCACCTGTCAGCGTAACGTCAATTCTGTATCTTGACCACCAGATCATGAAGAAAATACCCGTACTTATCGACTGCGACCCCGGCCACGATGATGCCGTCATGTTATTACTGGCCTTCGGTAGTGGCTTGTTCGATATCAAAGCAATTACCAGTTCGGCAGGTAACCAGACACAGGAAAAGACGCTCAAGAATACGATGCGCATCATGGAGTTGATTGGTGCCGATGTGCCCGTTTACAGAGGCAGCGACAAACCCCTGTTTCGCAAGCTGATCATCGCGGATAACGTTCATGGCGAAATGGGTATGGATGGCCCGGTATTGCCCGAACCCACCTTACAGCACCATCCGCTGTCGGCGCTGGAAGCGATGGCGCAGATCCTGGCCGAAAGCGACGAGAAAATCACGATTGTACCAACCGGCCCATTGACGAATGTCGCCACGTTTCTGCTGGCTTACCCGCACTTAAAACCGAAGATTGAACGCATTTCGCTGATGGGTGGCGGGGCTTTTCGGGGAAATATTACGCCTACGGCTGAGTTCAATATCTATGTCGACCCCGAAGCGGCAGCCATCGTGTTCAAGTCGGGGGTTCCGATCACGATGTGTGGGCTGGATGTGACGCACAAAGCCTTGGTCTTTCAGGAGGATATTGAGCGGTTCAGGGCCATCGGCAATAGATCGGGCAAGGTGGTAGCCGAACTAATGGATTTCTTCTCCATTTATTACCGGCGGGAACGCCCCGAACTGGAAGGTGGTGCTGCCCTGCACGACCCCTGTGCCATCGCCTGGCTGATCGACCCGTCGATGTTTACCTCAAAACCCTGTTATGTCGATGTGGAAGTAGCCGGTACGTTGACAGCGGGTACGACGATTGTTGATTTTTTCGATGTGCTGAAGCAAACGCCAAACGTCGATTTTGTGTACGACATCGACCGGGAGAAGTATATCCAGATGATTTACGATGCCGTGAAGGTATTGCCCTGAGGGAATCAAAACCAGGGCCTACGCACTTTAAACGACTTTTTCAGGCCGCTGATCATAAGGAACGCGCCTAAAACGCCGAAGATGATGGCCAGTATTGTAATGCCTAAAATAGCAAAGACAACGGCCACCAAAATCACAAATACCGATGCTTTCAACTTCCAGCTGATGCGCTGCCACCAGTTCAACTCCGGGCGTAGTTTCATGCCCAGACCCTGCCGGATCTGATTACCCAGCTTCAATTTCTTCTTGGGCTTCGGCCCCGGCTGCTGGTCGGTCGGTTGAGTTTCCGGCGTTGACAGGAGTGTATTGACCCGCTGCATGTGGTGTTCGATCCGGCTGGCTGTCGTCTGGTGAGACTGCGCCGTCCGGCTGGCAAGTACGGATGAACTGGCAACAGACTGGCTCGCCGTTTGCCCGGATTCGGGAGTCAGTACTTCGATAATAGCCTGTTCATTTTCGCTTTCAATGTCCAGTGCGGCAACGTCCGTTGGGGCAACATCCGTTGGGGCAACATCCGTTGGGGCACGTTCCTGCTCAGCAACTTTTTTAACTGGAAGTCGGGTAGCTGCCGGGTGCGCTGTTGGTTGAAAATACGCCACGGGACGCTGGCAGGACGAAAAGAAAAGACAGGATGCAGCAGCAAACAGGGCAATGGTGTTCCTCATCAGGTTAAAGGTTGTACGAACGAAATCGGCAAAACACAAAAGTTCTCTCTACAACGAACTGGACTAGACGGTTAATATGATTTGCCCGAAATCTTTCATGTAGTACCGAGCGTCGGCCCGGCGACCGGAACTACACAAAACGGCACTATAAGTATGAAACACAGCTCATTTGCCTTTGCAAACAAGACCTTTTTACACACCCGCTTATGACTCGATTTCTGTTTTGGGCAACGCTTATCCTGTTCTCCGGGCAATTTGCCAACGGACAAGGCCCCGAAGGCTACAATTATGACGAAGCTAAAGTAGGCATCTATACCTTGCCCGATCTGCTAGTGAATACAAAGGGCAAAGCGGTTAAGACCAAAGTCGACTGGCGCAACCGACGAGCCGAACTGCTGAAGCTATTTGCCGAAAACGTATATGGTGAAACACCCGCCAACTCCGTTAAGCTTCGTTTCCAGACAACGTCTGTCGACAAATCGGCCCTAAATGGGCTGGCTATTCGCAAACAGGTGTCTATTTTCTTTGTCGACTACCCGCAGTTACCGCCCATCGACATCCTGATTTACCTACCCAAAGCCAGTTCAAAGCCCGCTCCGGTATTTCTGGGCCTGAATTTTTGCGGCAACCACTGCGTCACGACCGAAGCGGACATTCCGCTGTCGGCCCGCTGGATGATGGGCGGAAATAATGACGCTGTGAATAAAAACAAGGCAACGGAAAAAGCACGCGGGATGCAAGCCCGACGCTGGCCCATCGAGATGATTGTAAAACGCGGCTACGCGCTGGCTACCGCCTACTACGGCGATATCGAACCCGATTTTCCGCAGGGATGGCAGTCCGGAATCCGGTCGGTGCTGGGCGACACGACGAAAGCGACGAACTGGGGGGCGGTAGGTGCCTGGGCCTGGGGCATGAGCCGAATTCTTGACTACCTGCAAACCGACCCGGCCATTGATGCCAAACGCGTTATTTCCATCGGCCACTCGCGGATCGGCAAAGCCGCTATATGGGCCGGGGCACAGGACGAACGATTTGCCGCCGTTATTGCCAACGAATCCGGCGAAGGCGGGGCGGCCCTCGCCCGGCGCTGGTACGGCGAAACCGTTGAGCGAATAAATACCAGTTTTCCACATTGGTTTGCTGACCGATACAAGACGTTCAACAAACGCGTAGCCGATTTACCCGTCGATCAGCACGAGTTGATGGCCCTCATCGCCCCGCGCCCGCTGTACGTGGCCAGTGCCGACGGTGACCAGTGGTCAGACCCGAAAGGGGAGTTTCTGGGTGCGCTCCACACCGAACCCATTTACCGGCTTTACGGCAAAACGGGTCTGGGTACAACGACGTTCCCGGCCGTTGATCAGCCCATTGGTAAAACCGTTCGCTACCACAACCGAACCGGCATACATGACGTAACGGATTATGATTGGGAGCAATACCTGCGCTTTGCCGATGAATTAGTCCGCTAGCTGTGCCTACCTTTGCGGCATGATTCATGAAAATGACCCACGACCCTGGCAGGTCGAGCAATCGGAATACATCCACAACCTACCATGGTTCACCGTTCGGAAAGACGCCATCCGCATGGAAAATGGTGGCACGATCCCTAACTATTTTGTCTTTGAATACCCCAGCTGGATTAATGTCGTTGCGGTAACAACTGATAATCAACTAGTGCTGATTCGGCAGTACCGTCATGCGATTGCGGGGATTCACTACGAACTCTGCGCGGGCGTGGTCGACCCGAATGAAGAACCGCTGGTAGCCGCCCAGCGCGAATTACTGGAAGAAACGGGTTTTGGGGGCGGTCAGTGGGAGTTGCTCATGACACTTTCGGCCAATCCGGGCACACATTCTAACGTAACCTACGCTTATCTGGCCACGGGTGTCGAGCTGAAACAGGCGCAACACCTCGAATCGACGGAAGAGATCACGGTGCACATCGTTTCCCATGAGCGGGCGCGGGAAATCATCAATACGGGCGAAATGATGCAATCGCTGCACCTGGCTCCGTTGTTGAAATACCTCCTTAACCGCATGGGCGGCCCCGCGGGTTTTTCTGATTTATCTGAACAGGCTTGATTTTTATAATGTGAGTAGGTGATGATTCATAGCATTGTAGCGGCTAGTATCTTTGCACGCTGTTATACCGCTCACTCATTCATTTTGTACAAAATCAGGGAAATCAAAAAAATCCCACAAATCCCGGTTCAGAAGTGATTATCCCCCTAGCCCAACGCGCTGACCAAACGCAGGAGTATTATTTTTCCGTTAAGCTGGCCGAAGTACGTCGTCTACAGGCGGCTGGTCATGATGTGATCAATTTAGGCATCGGCAACCCCGACCTGATGCCGTCAGAAAACACAATTGAAGCCCTCATCAAGTCGGTGCAGCAGCCGACCTCGCACGGCTATCAACCGTATAAAGGCACGCCGGGTTTACGCCAGGGCATCGCCAATTTCTACCAGCATACCTACGGCGTTACCCTTGATGCAGATACCGAAATTCTGCCGCTGATCGGCTCCAAAGAAGGTATTACCCACATTTCATTAACCTTTCTGAATGAAGGCGACGGCGTACTGGTCCCCGAACTGGGCTACCCGGCCTATCGGGCGGTGAGCGCCATGGTGGGCGCCAACGTCCGCGAATACCCGCTGCTCGAACATGGCGGCTGGCAACCCGACTGGGATGTGCTGACCGAGCTGGTAGCGGACAACACATCCGCCAATCCAACGAAAATCCTTTGGATGAACTACCCGCACATGCCAACTGGCGCACCAGCCACCCGTTCTCTGTTTGAGCGGGCGGTCCGCTTTGCCCACGACCATAAAATCCTGCTCGGCCACGACAACCCATATAGCCTGATCCTCAACAAGAAAGCACCCATCAGCCTGCTCTCTATTGATGGTGCCAAAGAGGTAGCCATTGAGTTGAACTCCTTGAGTAAGTCGCATAACATGGCGGGCTGGCGCATTGGCTGGATGGCGGGTGCTAAAGCTTACGTGGATGCTGTGCTGGCCATAAAAAGCAATGTCGATTCAGGGCAGTTCAAGCCCCTGATGGACGCGGCTGCCGAAGCGCTCACCAACTCCGACGAATGGCATCGGGAACGCAACGCCGTGTATCAGGGTCGGCTGGATGCTATTCATGCCTTTCTGGATGCGCTGGGCTGTACGTATTCGACCGATCAGGAGGGACTGTTCATCTGGGCCAAACTCCCCGACTCGGTAGCATCGGCCGAAGATCTGGTAAACGATTTGCTTATATCGAAACACGTGTTCATTGCCCCCGGCTTCATCTTCGGGCCCAAAGGAAACCGGTACGTGCGGGTGTCATTGTGTATGCCGAAGGAGCGTATCCGAACCGCGATTGAACGGATTATTGGATAAAACAGATTTTGAACTATCCGTTCAGGATGCCTTTCAGGTTGGATACAGTCTCTATTTCAGCAGGTTGTTTTTAAATAGATTATTGGTAATTATGCGTTTTGCTTAACTACCGTAATTATGCAACAAGATTATAAGTATGGCGACCTGACTCACCGTATAATTGGTTGCTCAATGGAAGTTCACCGCGTGTTAGGAAATGGTTTTCAAGAGGTTATTTACCAGCGAGCCTTAGCGTATGAACTAGAGCAACAGACTATTGGGTTTGCACGAGAAGTAGACATGCCCATTTTTTACAAAAGTATGCTGATGGGCACACGTCGTGCAGATTTCCTGATAGAAGAAAAGGTAATGGTTGAGTTAAAAGCCATCATTAAATTAGAAGAAGTGCATCTGGCACAAGCTATCAACTATCTGGAAGCCTATAATCTCGAAATTGGTTTACTGATTAATTTTGGGGCATCTAGTCTGGAGTTTAAGCGTGTTTTAAACCCTCATTTTCGTCGCTTCCACCGCAAATAGTAATAATGCATTAGGGATGACTAAACAGAAACGGCAAAATCTGTTTCATCCCAAAATCTGTTAAATCCCGGTTCAGATGGTTGTCAGTATAATTGGAATAGGCTTACTCGGGGGTTCTTTTGCCCTGGCCGTGCGTGAAAAATACCCCAAAATGCGGTTCATTGGTGTCGATACATCGCCCGTAAATGGGCAACTGGCCCTAGCGAAAGGTATTGTGGATGACGTTCTGCCCCTATCAGAAGCCATTGCCCAAAGCACATTAGTCGTGCTGGCGACACCCGTCAATGTGATCATCGACATGCTGCCCACCGTCCTCGATCACCTGCCATCGGGAGCCACCGTTCTGGATTTAGGCTCCACCAAAGGACTCATCTGCGAGGTAGCCGATGCGCACCCCAAACGGGCGCAGTTCGTAGCCGCTCACCCGATGGCCGGTACCGAAAACTCCGGGCCGGGGGCCGCATTCAAAGAACTGCTTGTCGGCAAAAACCTCATCATTTGCGACCGTGAGAAGAGCCACCCCGACAGCCTCACCCTGGCCGAAAGCCTGTTTCGGGATATAGGCATGAAGCTGTTCTATATGAGTCCGCAGGAGCACGACCTGCATCTGGCCTACGTGTCGCACCTGAGCCACGTCAGCGCGTTTGCCCTTGGCCTGACGGTACTGGAGAAAGAAAAAGACGAACAGGCTATTTTCGACATGGCCAGTACGGGCTTCAGTTCCACGGTGCGGCTTGCCAAAAGCTCCCCCGCCATGTGGGCACCCATCTTCGACCAGAACCGGCAGAATGTGTCGCAGGCACTGGCCGACTACATCGAGTTTTTGCAGCAGTTCAAGCAGATCATCGACGATCAGGACGTAAAAAACTCCCTCGATTTTATGCAGCGGGCCAACGTGATACGGCGGGTGCTGGATGGGATTGAGAAACGGTAAAGTTTGTATATTTGGTAAACTAATATCATTATGACAAAGGCAGCCATACAGGAATCGCTGGAGAAAATGCCGGATGAATTTCCTATCGAAGCTTTCATCGAACGCTTGTTGTTCATTCAAAATGTTCAGGAGGGATTATTACAATCCGAAAGGGGAGAAACAGTACCGTTGGAAGACGTAAAACAACGGCTGCGTAAATGATTCGGATAAACTTTACAAACCGAGCCATAGAGGACTTAGACGCCATAAACGAGTACCGTTCCACCTATTCGCCTGCCTACGCCGATCATCTGATCGATACACTTATCGCCAAAGTTGAGCAATTAAAAACGTTTCCGGAAATGGGTCGTAAAGTCCCGGAATTTGATCTCTCTTACCTCCGGGAATTGATTCATAGTGAGTATCGCATTGTTTGTAAGATTGTAAATGATGGGCAAATCGATGTCATTACAATACAGCACAGCTCGCGAAATATGTCTGAGCGCTTTTTTGATAGTTGACTCCTTGTGAGGCTGCTGGATGGGGTTGAGAAACGGTAAGACATAAAAACATTACACTGCAACTTATCCAAAAGGTGTTTCTGTTAGTTTATGTATACAATACACAGGACCTGCTATCCTGATCAACAACACGAAACACTCATGCAAGCAACAGACCAACAACCTGCCCTACAGGCCGGTACGATTACCATCGGCGGAGATCTGACCGTCAACAGAATGGCCTATGGGGCCATGCGTATCACGGGCGATGGCATTTGGGGACCCCCCAAAGACCATGATGAAGCCATTCGGGTCCTGAAACGTACTCTCGAACTGGGTATTAATTTTATTGACACCGCCGACAGTTATGGCCCTTATGTGTCGGAAGAACTCATTGCCGAAGCCCTTCACCCCTACCCCGATGGGCTGGTCATCGGCACAAAAGGCGCTTTACTCCGCACCGGACCGAACCAGTGGCCGGTTGATGGGAGCCGCAAACACCTCGAAGAAGCGCTGAACGGCAGCCTCAAACGTCTGAAACTGGACCGGATCGACCTGTATCAGTTACACCGGTTCGACGATAAAGTGCCATCGGAAGAATTCCTCGGCTTTTTGAAGGAAGCACAGCAACAGGGCAAAATTCGGCACATCGGCCTGTCGGAAGTTGGTATCGAGCAGATTGAAGAAGCCAAACAATACTTCGAGGTTGTATCGGTCCAGAACATGTACAATTTCGGGCAGCAGCGCTGGAATGACGTGCTGAAATACTGCGAGAAAAACAACATTGCGTTTATTCCCTGGTATCCCTTAAACGCGGGTAATGTAGCAGCTGAAAACGCAATTAAGAAAGTAGCAAAACGCCACGAGGCTACCGATTATCAAATTGCGCTGGCTTGGCTGCTGGCCGCGTCGCCGGTTATGTTGCCCATCGCCGGAACGTCGTCGGTAAAACACCTGGAGGAAAACGTGAAAGCAGCTACCATCAAGCTGACGGACGAAGATTTGCAAGATATGCCCTTGCCTGAATAAGGTCGTTGCCGTTCGTTAAAAAATATTGTTTAGAAACTATCTAAACTAAATCGTGCGTTGTATCTTTGTTCATTCATTTACAACAACCGGTGAGTAACGACGTAACGACAACCTTACAGGAAGTATTCCGAACCGACAAAGGAGCTGTTTATCAGTGTGATGCCAGCAATCGGCTCATACTGGAGTTTTGGGATACCCATACCTATCTATCGGCCCGCGATTTTGCGCAGTTTCGGCGCATGGTCGAAACGGTCGATATTCGGCAAATGGCGTTAAGCACAGCTGCCGCCGATGATGTTGAGATTCTGGCACCTCCCCGTTCTGAACGTTGTTACGTGCTAACCCTCTGCGAGGTGGTTCATCTGCGGGAACTGCTCGCGGGTGCCCGAATAATGCTGGACTTGAATACCATGTTGCGCGAATGCGGCTGTTCAATGGGTGCATAATGCTCTATAGACTTTATCGTAGGTTTTCTATAATTGAACCGGCTGTCTAACAACAGTCGGTTTTTTTTCGTTGTTTTGTTACATAAACTTCTCACCGCAAACAGTCACTCGTCATGAAAGACTTGGCACGATTACGCAGTTCCGTAAAGGAAAGCGTTGAGCTGGCACTGAACCAGCAGATACAGATGGAGATGATTTCATCGTCGAAATACCTGGCCATGGCAGGCTGGTGCGACCGCAATGGCCTCGACCATTGCGCGGGCTTCTTCTACAATCAGTCGGAAGAAGAGCGGAAGCACGGCATGAAGCTCTTTCATTACCTCTGCGACCAGGGTGGCACGGCTTTTTCGCCCGAAATACCGGCCGTTAGTCAGGAGTTCGACACCCTTCGTTCGGTTTTTGAGGGCGCTCTGGATCAGGAAATCGCCGTAACGGATTCGATCAACCGAATCATTGGCATTTGCCGCCGGGAAGGCGATTATGCAACCGAAGAGTTGCTGAAATGGTACGTGAAAGAGCAGATGGAAGAAGAATACATTGCCCGTCGCTGCCTCGAACTCATCGACCAGATCCCATCAGATCAGATCTACTACCTCGACAAAAAACTCGCCAGCGTTACCTACGATGGCAACCCCTTCGAGTAAATAAGAGTAAAGTAAACGCGTTGGGGTCTGATGAACGCCATATCTTCAAGATGTGGCGTTCATCAGACCCCAACGCGTTTACTTCAACGTCTGGCTACCATCCGGCTGATACAGATATCGGAATGTGTAATACCGGGCTACATTGGCCGATGTCGGTGTTGCCGGTGCTCCTTGGTAGTAACTGAGTATCTCCATCTTGGCGTACTTACCATCGCCTGTACGGATAATCAGTACTTTCCCGGGTATGGACGAGATGATGTTGGTCGTTGGCTCGTAGTTGTACCAGCCTTTCCCCGAACTTGCCGTAATAGCCAGTTGCGTAGCACTCTGGTCCTGAGCAAACGTAGCCGATGTGGGCACCGTGGCTGTTTCGTCAAATGTCCCCGTATGTATATAAGCGCCACCCTGTCCGCTACGGATCGCGCCACCGTTTACGATAATCATTGTTCCCCGAAAGCCAACATCCCATTTATTCGTTGCAGAATCGGTGTTTGCAATCTGCTTGTTGTCTATAAAACTAAACAGGGTGAACTTGCCCGTTGCCGCAACGGGCTGCTGTCCACTGGTCGATGTCATGCTGGTTGGATCGGCGGCTAAATCCCGAACGGTTGTGGCCGTGAGGGGTTGCACAACGACCGGGTTATCTTCACTATTGCAGGAAATGAAAGCGGTGCTCAGGCAAACCGCCAGTAGTACATGGTAAATACGCATAATTGATTGAGTTGATTGTAAGCAGGTGTTAAGTCAGTACATCACAGTGCAATCCGGCCTTCGTTAGCAGGCGAATGACATCCGTTTCGGTGAGTGATTCGGATTCGACCCGGAGCACGCAGTCTTCCAGGTCGATACTCCAGCGACAGATGGCCCGGAGCTTACACAAGCGGCAGGCCGCCCTATGCACCCGTTCGTCGGTGTTTATGTTGGTTTGAAAAACGAGGACGTTCATATCCTTCCTGCGTTAATTCCGGGCGTTACGCAGTACCTCAAACCAGTGCAGCCGTGCCACCGCCCGGCTCAGCATCTTCCGCAATTCAAGCAGTTCGTGAACCCGGAAACTGAACGTCAGGAAGCGAGATGGTGTGCTTAAGTGGATTCGCTCTTCGTAGGGATGGGCTTCAAAATAGGCCGAAGTATCAATGCTGCGCACGTTCCACTCCAGGGCCAGAAAATCCTCATAGCACAGCCATTGCGTGATGTTGTTAAACTCCAGCGTTATGTTGTACTCGTCCTGACCTGGTAAAGAAATGGGGTCGGTATGGCCGGACATCAGCCGATCATACAGAGTAATGCGCCCGTGGGCGGAATCGGATAAAAGATGGCATCGACAGTTCATACACAATGAGCGTTTAAGGTTTACATTAGTTTTTGGCTGCTTCACTTAATACCTGAATCACGCTTTCCAGGCCCACCGCAGGGTTGTGTACCAAAGCCGCCCGGCCAGATTTGGTATGTAGGCAGGATCGGAATACCCCGTCAGGTTGTCGATACCGGCTTGCAGCGTGATCGTCTTCCAGGTTTTGGCCGCCGACAAATTATAGAGTATGTATCCCCGAACGTACTCGGGATCGGAATCGAGAATCAGATTGCCATCGCGGTCGGCGAATCCATATCGACCCCGATAGATACCGCGAAGTGAAGCCGAAAGTCCCTTTTTAGGGTGTTCGTAAAAAAGTTTGCCGTTCGCCATGTGCCGGGAGCGGTTGAACAGGCCACCATAGTCGGCGGGCTTTACCCGTTCACTTCCCAGCGTTTCGGGGTTACGCCGGTAAACGGTTCCGGCATCGATGCCGTCTACAACCGCTTTGTCTTTGGCAACCAGGTATTGATAACCACCACTGATAGTCAGGTAGCCAGTTCCCAGACTCCACCGCCAGCTGCTCTCCAGCTCGGCACCCTGCGTAAATACCCGGTTCAGGTTGTTGTAGCTGAATATATTCTGCCCATTCGTTTTGCGGGCAATCACTTGTGTTTCGATCAGGTCCCGAACGTCGTTGCGAAACAGATTCACACTCACCATTAGCGGCAACACGGGCGACTTAAGCTGCGCACCCAGATTATACGCCACCGACCGTTCGGCGCGGATGGCCGATAAGCGGGCCGGGTCAAGTACGACTTCGGCAATCTGGCCCTGTTGGGTCAGACGGGCAATACCCGCTGCGGCCTCTTGCGTTCCGAAGACACTGTATCCAGCTACGGCATTGTCGAAGTTGAGGTACAACTGCCGGAAATCGGGTGCCTTGAAGCCAACGCCTACACTGCCGCGCAGCGCTACAGCCGGACTCAGGGCATACCGTGCAGACAACTTGGGGCTGAACTGGCTCGCATACTGGCTGTGCGCGTCGTAACGTCCACCGGCAATAACCGTCCAGCGTAGCGTTGGCATCCATTCGTACTGGGCAAAGCCATAGGTGGTATTGAACTGCTTGCGTTCGGTGTAACGGGTGGCTTCAACCGTTTCGGCGATGAAGCCAGTGCCAGCCGTCAATATATTTTTCGGGTTGATGATCCGTTCGACTACAATTTCCGGACGGTTGAACGTCTGCCGAAAAAAGCTGGCATCGTAAGCTTCCTGCGTGGTCGTATAGCGCAGATTCGTCTCGGTAAAATAACCGGTTCGGTAATAGCGGTAGGTCATTTTCCAGCCCGGTGAAAGCTGATGGGTGAGCACCGGATTCAGGGAATAATCCCGTACCGTTCCAGGGCCGGATACCTGACTGGCCGGATTAATGATGAACTCGTTAGACTGGCTCTCGCTGAAAAAACGCCCCGAAACCGACAGCTTTACCCTCGGCGATAGCGTGTAGGTCAGTCGTCCACTACCAGTATAATTGGTAAACGGGGCTACTGTCTGACTTCCTTCCGTAAGCGAGTACCCCGCCGACTGGTACCGATTGCCAAACACATACACGCCCAGCTTACCGGATTGACCAACCGCCCATTGTTTATTGATGTCGCCGGAGAAATCGCTGGTTTTGTTTGCTCCGTAGCGGGCCGACAAACTGCCTTTTGCCTGCGTAGTTGTTTCGCCGGGCGTTTGGGTGATGATATTCACCACACCCGCCAGCGCTTCGGAGCCATACAAACTTGACGATGGGCCTTTGACTACTTCGATCTGTTTGATATTACCCACTGCCAACCGGGTCAGGTCGAGCGTACCCGCTGTCCGACCCACGATTGGTTCACCATCGACCAGAATCAGAGTATAATCGGGTCCGAAGCCCTGCACCTGAATCCCCTGTCCGTGGTCCGTCACAACGGCCAAACCCGTCTGCTCACGCAGCACATCGTTGAGCCGCAGGCTTCCCATCTGCTGAATTTGCTTCCTACTAATCACCGAGACGGGTAACGGCAAAGCCCCCATTGGCCTTTCTGTACGCGTTGCGGTTACCACGACCTCGTCTATAGACCGCGCTTTCAGCGTATCGGTAGGCACTGGCTGTATAAGCGACAGCGATATAAGTAAACTTAAAGACATAGCAAGGTTGTAAATCCAGATAGGTGCAAAGGCTAACAGCTCCTTTTGTGTTAGTCTACGCCACAAACGTAGAGTCTATTTAGAATCTGTCCAAACAAAATTGAAAATAATTTGTAAAGATTCTAAATAAGAATACCTTTGCCCCATCATTACACTTGTTAACCTTCCTTCTTATGCGCTCTTCGTTTATAATATCCCTATTCTTTATAGTAGCTCACTCCATACAGGCCCAGACTGCTCCAAAAGCGGAAGACATTGCGGCTATCAAGGGCCAGTGTGGTTGTCATGACGTCAGCTTTTTATACGCTGAGACCTTTGCCTCAGACAAAGGCTATGCATTTAAGGACCGGTACACGGCAAAAGGCACCGAGCTGGTTTTCGTCGATGAAGAAGCTGGCCCCGCCAATCGACCAACCAAGCTGGTTATTCAGCATTTGCTGGTGGTAGGCGATTCAATGGTCATTAAGCACTGGCGGGAAGACTGGGAGTTTCAAAACACCAGTCTCCTCAAGTTTGACCAGAGTGCCACCTGGAAACGGGCGAAGCTTACGCCCGAACAGGCTAAAGGCCAATGGACACAGAAGGTCTTTGAAGTCGATGATAGTCCGCGTTATGAAGGATCGGCCACCTGGGTTCATGTCGATGGTCGCACCTATTGGGAAAGTACGGTCGATGCGCCCCTCCCCCGCCGTGAATACACCAAACGGACGGATTACAACGTGATGCGCCGAACCAATCACCACGAAATTCGTCCGGACGGGTACATCCACGAGCAGGATAACGACAAAATTATCCGTTCCGAAGCGGGTGATCAGTTGCTGGCTTCCGAGAAAGGATTGAATACCTACCAGCGCACCGATGCCGCCAAATGTCAGGCCGCAAAAGTATGGTGGGCGAAAAACCGGGCCTACTGGGCCGATGTCCGAAACGTTTGGGGCGAGGTACTGGCTAACCGAAATACTGTAGCCTTGAGAGGGCAGGTTAAAGGCCAGGTATTGGGCCGCGAACTGGACGAACTGGCCGCGACAACCCAAAAAGCAACCTATAACTCAGCCGCCAGTCGGCAGCTTATCCGGCAGACGATTGAGAAATATTTGAAGTAACATCAATGCGTCGATGCGTCGAACCGTTCTGGTTGTTGTAGTCAGGCCAAATAGGGAAGCTACCTGACCTTAACCCAGGTAGCGCTGGCAGTGTGCCATTTATACCCCCATTCTTTTGGTGGGTCAGTAAGCTTTATCTGCAAGCGTAAATGACCTTGTTTAACCCCTCGATGACGATACGTTACTTTAGCTTTGCTGTCGTAAAAGTCACTGCTAAAGACTTGCCCGTTGTTTCCGTTATGCAACTGAAATTCACCGGCTACGCCCGCCGGTTTGGTATACTCAATCCGAATCGAAGCAGTCGAGTCATCCAAAGCCCCCGTTGCTAAGATGGAAATCCGGTCACTTCCACCACCAGTGCTCTCTGCCGTTCCTACATAAAAGGTAGTGTCTCTGGCCACGTTACTTAAGTTCACATCGGCATCAGGGACACGGTTAAAGAGCAGGTAAGCACCAAAGAGGAGCAGCGCTAAGCCAACAAACATGGCTACGGCCAGGAGCAAGCTCACAACCATCTTGATACCTGTCTGAACTGGTGTTTCTTCCGTATCTACTGTTTGCATGCCGAACTATAACTGAACAATTATTAAGCAGGCGTTCTGAATAACAAGCGATTAAAAACTAGTTGAATACCAATAGGGACCAAAAACTTCAGGCCCATTAGGTTACTCCACACTATGCCTATTGAGATATTTTGGGCTCGAAGAATTTCCCCGATTAAGGGCATAAAGGTCCATAAAAGAAGTAAGAGAGGAAAAGCAAACAAGGCGAAAAGCATCCACTGTCGACGTTGCTTTTCCCTCTTTAAATAGCCATTACACAGTAAATTCAGGACGATCTGAATAAGAATGACAAAATACCAGTTTGCCACGTTGTTTTGGTGTTGTGTGAGTGAAGTGATCGAGGAAAAAACGATTTTGATTCACCTCAAATGAGGGTCAGCGCTTTGATACGTTAACCCCACAATTGGTTGGCCGCAGTCAGGATGATCGGTTGCCCATCGGTAACGACGATCGTTTGTTCATGCTGCACCGCAAAACTGTCCCTGGCGATCAACGTCCAGCCATCCCCTTTCTCCTGCGCATACGTGGCTTTGGTGGATAAAAACGTTTCGATCGCCACTACAGAATGCTTTCGGAAACGCGTCTTGTTGGATCGGTCATAATAACACAGAATCTCGTGCGGCTCTTCGTGCAGGCTCCGGCCGATGCCGTGCCCAGCCAGATTCTTGATAACGCGGTAGCCGCTTCGCCGGGCTTCCGTTTCAATCAGGCGGCCAATCTCAGCGAGTTGAACCCCTCCGCGGATGTGGCTAATGGCTTTGGCCAGAATTCGCTTCGAGGTTTCCACCAGGTGACTGTGCTGATGAATGTCCTGCCCTAAAATGAACGACCCACCATTGTCTGACCAGTAGCCATTCAGTTCGGCCGACACATCAATGTTAATTAGATCTCCTTCCCTGAGCAGCCGTTTCGCCGAAGGGATGCCATGACAGACTTCTTCATTTAAACTGATACAGGTCCAGCCCGGAAAGCCGTACGTAAGCTTAGGGGCCGAACGGGCACCGTGTAGTTCCAGCAGTTGTCGCCCGTAATGGTCCAGTTCAAGCGTCGACATACCCGGACGGGCATATTCCTGCATGCGCTTCAGGGTTAAGCCAACAACCTGGCTAATCTGTTGCATACCAATCAAGTCCTCCTCCGATTTCAATGACATAACGTTGTAATTCTGGCTTTTTGTAAGTAATTTTTCTAGTCTGCAACCCACTTACGATCGGGTTCGAAGCCCGGTAAAGTAACCACGGTAACCTGTGCTTTACAAACAGACTTACCTGGCGCCGAGTCATCTGTCAGGGCACATGCAGATGCAGTTCGTTGCTACTCACTGTGCCCGACTCCTTTACCCGAAAGCCCCCAACCAGACAACTGCCCCCCTGTAAAGTCAGCGGAGATAACTCCAGAAGAATCTTATAATCTCCCGGCTGCGCATAGAGGAAGCTGGCATTGTAAAAATCCTGATAGTGCTCCTGTGCTTTAACCATAGTAAACAAGACGGTTTCTTTGTTTAAACCGGTCACTTGCCGGAAGTGCTGAACATCCGTCTCGCTGATGCGCTTTGCATACTGCTCCGTATTATACTGGTGATTGTACCACAATGAATCATCACGAATGAACTGCCGGTAAATCCCCGATTTTGAGTTATAATCCTCCTGGCCAAAGAAATCAATGATTACGCCACTTGCACTGAATACGCTGTCTTTCAATGCATTCTCTCTCTTTATTTCTTCGTAAAAAGGGTGTAAAATCTCTGTATATTGGTTAGTCAGCCTATTCAGTTTGTAGTACTTCACATAATTCATTAAGTCGCCCAGCGGAGTAAACAGAGCCACATCCTGATTCGTCTGGTTTTTAACATCCAGCAAAAGCCCCACGTCCTGACCCGCTGTGGCCGACGCTCGTTGGTTAATCAGAGTCAACTGTACAGAAATACCTTTTTGAGCGTAAGCCGTGGCACTTACTAAAAGCATAAACAGAAACCATCCTGAGCGGAACGATTTGCAAATTAGTCGGACAGATTCCATCGACACTCTGGTTACCTCTTCCTGAACAAATTAACAAAACTAAATCTATACACTTTAGTTCTTTATCGAAACCGGTTTACCGGCATCTACTACTTACTCAACAGATACGAATGAAAGCAGCCGTATTTCACAAAATTGGCGACATTCAGGTCGACACCGTCGATGATCCGCGCATTGAACAGTCGCGGGATGCCATCATCCGGGTTACGTCGACGGCCATCTGCGGGTCCGACCTGCACATATACGACGGGTTTATTCCCCAACTCAAAAATGAAGTCCTCGGCCACGAATTCATGGGCATCGTGGAAGACGTGGGCTCGGAGGTAACGAACCTCAAAAAAGGCGACCGGGTCGTGGTGCCGTTTACGGTTGCCTGTGGCAAATGCTATTTCTGTCAGAAGAACCTGCAAATGCACTGCGAAAACTCAAACCCCGAGCATTACGGTCCCGATGGGGGGCTCCTTACCGAAAAAGGGGGCGGATTATTCGGGTACACCGATCTCTATGGCGGCTACAACGGCGGTCAGGCCGAATACGTCCGGGTGCCTTATGCCGACTATGGTCTGCACACGGTCCCCGAATCGCTCAAAGATGAGCAGGTTCTGTTCCTGACCGACATTTTCCCGACCGGCTGGAGTTCCATTGAGTGGGGTGAGCTGAAGGGTGGTGAAACGGTCGCTATTTTCGGATCGGGGCCGGTGGGGCTCATGGCCCAAAAGTCGGCATGGATACAGGGTGCCGCCCGCGTCATTGCCATCGACCCGGTAAATTATCGGCTGGAAAAAGCCCGGCGCGTCAATAACGTAGAAACGCTCAACCCCGATGAGGTCGACGTTATTGAAGCCATTCGCCAGATGACCAACGGGCGCGGTGCCGACCTTTGTGTGGATGCCGTCGGGATGGAAGCCGACCGGTCGCTGCTGGAAAAAGCCAAAGCCGTTATCAACTTCGAGAAAGGAACGCCCAAAGTACTGGAACTGTGTTTTCAGGCCGTTCGGCGGGGTGGTATCGTATCGGTAGTTGGGGTGTATGGCACGCCTTTCGACAATATTTCCATTGGCCGCATGTTCGACAAAGGTATTACAGTTCGCTTCGGGCAGTCGTTCGTTCACAAGAACATGAGCCACCTGCTGGATCTGGTTGTGCAGGGCAAAGTCGTCCTTGACGACATCATCTCGCATACGCTCCCGCTGGCCGATGCCTCAAAAGCCTACGATATGTTTAAGAAGAAACAGGACGATTGCACCAAAGTTGTGTTGAAGCCTTGACAGGTACGTTTCGTATTGATGCATCACCTAACTCAACAAAACAATGGAACAGCCAATTTCGCGTAAACAACACGGTATTGCCGACTATGGATATATCCCGCTGGTCGCTGCGGCACCTTCACTAGTTGGTTTTGAAAACGAACCAACGGCTACCCGGCTAGCCCGAATCATCAGCGGTGGCGTCTTAGCCAGTAGTCTGTTAACCCGCTACGAATGGGGATTGTGGAAGGTAATACCTTTCAAAGCCCACCTAGCGGCCGATGCCGCCGTGAGTGCTTTTTCACTGGCGGCTCCCTGGCTCCTCGGTTTTTCGAAGAACAAACGCGCCCGCAATACCTTCCTCGCTATCGGTGTATTTGGTACGGTAGTAGGCTTACTCTCAAAACCGGAGGAAATGTAGTGACTTTACGTAGCACGGCTGGAAAGCCGTGTAGCCGACAGGCTGAATTTTAAGTTACGACTTAGCCTATCGGCTACACGGCTTTCCAGCCGCGTTACCTGACGAACCAACAAACCCCAATAACTCAACGATGGAAAATACAACCGGAAAAACAGTCCTGATCACAGGAGCCACCAGCGGCATTGGCCGCGAACTCACCAATCTTTTCGCCAAAGACGGCTACAACCTGGTTCTGGTAGCCCGTTCGGGCGATAGCCTCCGCCTGATTGCGGATGAATACGAACAGCAGTTCGGCATTAAGGCCACAACCATCACCCAGGATTTGGCCGACCCCAAAGCCGCCGACGCTATTTATGAGCAAACCCAGCAGCAGGGCATCACGGTCGACATCCTCGTCAACGATGCAGGTATGGGCGAATACGGCAAATTCGCTACCGAAACGAACCTGCAAAAAGAACTGGACATTGTACAGATCAATGCCGTCTCGCTGATGCACCTGACCAAGTTGTATCTTAAAGATATGGTAGGCCGCAACGAGGGCAAAATCCTGATGCTTGGCTCGGAAGTATCCGTCAGTCCAAATCCGATGATGGCGGTTTACGGAGCTACAAAGGCGTTTATCAAGTCTTTTTCGGAAGCCATTCGCAACGAACTGATCGACACGAACATCACCGTTACGGTATTGATGCCGGGCGCGACCAACACCGACTTTTTCAATAAAGCCGGTGCTGCCCACGTCAGAGGGGCCGACCCATCTAAAACTGCCAACCCCGCCGATGTAGCTAAAGAAGGCTACGATGCACTCATGAAGGGTAAAGATCATGTGGTGGCAGGCTGGAAGAATAAAGCCAAAGTAGCGATGGCTCATGTGCTACCAGACCCATTCGTAGCCGCCAATGCCCGCAAAGACATGATGCCCAAAGATGAGTCGGACGACGAGAAAAGTCAGCTGACCAGCCTGGCTCTGGGCATTGGGGTAGCCGCCGGTGTTATAGCAGGGCTATACCTGGCTTACCGCCGGAGCACGCCCGTTGAACAGGCCGTATACCGCTACAAAGCAGGGAAGGCCCTTAATTCGGCTAAAAACTCATCGAAGTACGTTGGCAATTCGATAAAGGAGTCAGCTCGCAAAGCCCAGGAAACACTGGAAGATGTACTGGCTTAAGTGATAGACTGGTAAAGTGGTAAAAGCGGTGAAGTAGTAAGGTGTCAACTTACTACTTCACCGCTTTTACTTTATCTTCGTGTTGACTTACAAACGGTGCTGTTGGTTCGGTGCCGTGAATACAACGTTAGCTCAGCATGAAATACACCCTGTTCTTCTTTCTAATCCTATCTTTCTCTTCAATTGCGCAGGTCCGGCTACCAACCAATGAGTTGGGTCAGGTTCAGTACCAGGACCTTGTACGGGTGCCGGACAGCAAACGACCCGCTCGCCAGCTCATGGAACAAGTTCGGGAGTGGGCCGATCAATATTATCCGCAAGCCAGCGAAGCAGAGCAGCAGTTCGATCAGGAACACAATATTCTATTTGTCAGAACTCTTTATGACATTGGCAGGCAGTCTGTGCGTTATACGCTGACGATAGAAACAAAATTTGGCCGCTACCGGGCTACATTAACCGATCTGATTATTGACGATAATGGCCGTACGCAACCCGTTCGGGCGGCCAGTTCTACGGTTGAGGAGATGACCGCAGCAGCTGACAAATCGCTTAAAAACCGCGACCTGCTCGAACAGATCGTTGCCGATCAGACCGATTTGTATCGGCAAATCGATAAGTCCTGCCGCAGTACGCTGGCCAGCCTGAAACAAGCCATGACGGAGGAATAGTTATCACCGATGCCGGTCCACACCTACCTGCTCGCACCAGGGCAAAACGGGGCAGGTGGAGCAATGCGGCAATGTGCCCGTGCAAATGTGCTTCCCAAAGGGCATCAGCAGCCGGTTGATGTTTACCCATTGTTCATTCGGCACCTGCGCTTCCAGTACTTTCAGCGTTTGTTCGGGTTGTTTGGTGTGTACATACCCCCAGCGGTTCACCACCCGATGCACATGCACATCCACGCTGATGGCGGCCTGCCCCGTGGCGACGCCCAGTGCCAGATTGGCGCACTTCGGACCGACGCCTTTTAGCGACGTTAGGGTAGTGTAATCGGCTGGCAACTCGCCGTTAAACTCATTGACAATACGCTCGGCAATGCCCAGCATCGTGTACGCTTTCTGGTCGGGGTAAGTGGTCCCGTAGAGCAGTTCCGTCAGCGTCGGTACGTCGAGGGTGAGCAGTTGTTCGGGGGTGCGGGCGCGTTCAAACAGGCGCAGAGAGACGGGAATGGTTGTTTCATCGAGCGTTCGGATGGATACGATGCACGAAATCAGTTGCTCGAACAAGGTGTTGTACCCCCGCTCGAACAGATCGAACATAGCCGCTTTCGGGTAGGGCCGAATGGCGGTTTCAATATGTGCTAAAACAACGTTGAGATCGAAGTCAGGTTTCATCTATGCTTAACCGAAAAGGCGCAAAGATGTCGTGAACTACGCAAACTTTTTTCGTTGCGTTCTTCACGGCACCTTTGCGCCTTTTCGGTTAAGCTACTTTATACTTTCACAATTACCAGTTCGACACGCCGGTTTTCGGGACGTTCTTTCAGGCTTTTGTTGGTGTTTATTGGCCTTGATGGCCCATAACCAACGGTTTCAATGCGGCTGGTGCTGATTCCTTTATTGACCAGATAGCGTTTTACTTCGTTGACCCGGTTGCGGGATAGCTCCACATTGGCGTCAAACTCGCCAACGGTATCCGTATGCCCTTCAAGCCGAATCTGCATCGTCGGGTTCGACCGCATCATCGTTACCAGACGGTCGAGTTCCGGATACGACTCGGGTTTGAGGTCATACTTGGAGACATTGAAATAGATGTTTTTCAGCGTGATTTTGGCCCCGGCTTCAATAGGCACCAGGTCGAAATCGCGGGCTATATCGATCCGGTTCGTTACCAGCGTATCACTCTGACTGAAATAGCCTTTTGCCGAAGCTGTAACAGCATAAACGCCCCGTCGGTCAATGTCTATCCGGTATTTGCCCGTCAGACCACCACTCTGCAGCGAATCGGCCGGTTCGTCGCCCGATGCTTCCGCTCCTGAAATAAGGCGGTACGTAACCATTGCGCCAATGGGCTGCTTCGTTTTCGCATCGCGTGTAATGCCATTGATAGCCACTGCGGCAGGGGCAGGTAGTTCTTTTGGCTGAACGGGAACGGGCGTATTATCGGATGGAAGCTGTTCGGTTGGCGGCTCCGGTTGTGGACGGGGAACGGTTCGGGGTGGTTGCGGCCGGGGCCGAACGGGCGGCTTACGCTGGGAATAGCTATTCTTGGGTGGGTTTATAATGTGAACACCCCAGAAATTGAAGCAAACGTAGTTTTTGCTGTCTCTGCACTCGAAGAGATCAAACGTGGTGTAACCCGGATCAATCCGTTCAAAATAAGCCACGAAGTCAACCCGCTCCCCTGGTCGAACCTGCCGACGAGTTTCGGCGGGTATATTTTCAGCCCGAATAAGTTTGTAAGACCGTTCGCCCTGATTCACGTACAACCGGGAACTTGGCTGAAAGCCAATATTACTAGTTGACTCCAGCTGTCCTCCGCCCCGGCTATTTGGCATGGGTATATCAAACGGGAACGACCGGCCATTGAAGCCCGTTTTTCGGGCCTGAAATTTCATGTAAACGATGGTGTACTGCGCCGTTAACTCAACCCGCTGAATACTAACGTCCCTATCGTTAATATCATCGACGCGGGGGGCTTCAGTTGTAAACTGGACCTGTGCCTGCAAGGCAGAGGCAAACAGTAGAAAAAAGATCGTGAAAAGGCTGGATTTCATTGAGTTTGTGTTTACGGACCTACTTCATTATTCATCCGTGGCTAGTTAGGAAATAACCTGGTCAACAAAAGGCAAAACACAGTTTGGTAATCGCTTATCATAGCTATAACGTCCCAGTAAGCGTGTAGTACTTAACACTTAGACAATGGCAGCTGTTCCAGAGTTTAATGGCTCTTTTATAAAATTCAAGGCAATGAGCTCCCTCAACCAATAGGCAGGATTGCGTGCGAGTTACGACAATAGACATAGATCATTCCGATACTAACAACGGCGCCCTTTCCTCAAAAAATACCAAATCACAATCTAGTTAACTTATAGACTAAATGTAAAAATAATAATATCATCCTATATATATACTAATTGATTATAATATAACATCTTCGTTTTTATCAGAATATTGTGTCAATTATATACCAATATTTAGATTATTATATTGATCCAAAACGTTGCTCCAAAATTCAACTTAATTAACTTCTTTTTAATACTGGGTGATTAATTGTAATTTTGCCATTCATCATAAACCATTCTCAACATACTACTATGAGGAAATTGCTACAAACTAGTTTCCTGATTTTGATAACCGTATGGGCGACCTACGCACAGGGTCAGGCTATTTCAGGCAAGGTGACATCATCAGACGACGGCAGCCCCTTACCCGGCGTATCGGTGAGTGTCAAAGGAACAACCCAGGGAACATTAACCGATGCCACCGGTAATTATCGCATCAATGCCAGCAGCAACTCGGTAATCGTTTTCAGCTTCATTGGCTTCACGACTCAGGAAGAAAAGGTGGCTAATCGGTCAGAGATCAATATCCAGCTAAAAACCGATGTACGCAATCTGAGCGAGGTCGTTGTGACGGGTTATGGTCAGCAAATCAAGCGGGATTTAACCGGCAACATCGCGAAAGTTAGAGCCGCCGATATTCAGGATCAGCCCGTAACGACCTTCGATCAGGCTTTGCAGGGAAAAGCGGCCGGTGTTCAGATCAACTCCGGCTCCGGCAAACTGGGTCAGGGAATACAGGTGCGGGTGCGGGGTCAATCGTCGGTATCGGCATCCAACCAGCCGCTTTATATCATTGACGGTATTCCCGTAACGACAGATAACCTCAGCATCAGCAGCGCGTCAACCAACCCACTGGCCGACATTAATCCGCAGGATATTGAATCGGTCGATATTCTGAAAGATGCATCGGCCGGGGCTATTTACGGGGCCAGAGCCGCCAATGGCGTGGTTCTGATCACCACCAAACGCGGTAAAGCCGGACGCACGAACGTCAACTTCGGCGCTCAGTACGGGTCGAGCAAGCCAACCCGTAAGCTGGAGTTTCTGAATACGGAACAGTACGTAAAGTTCTATAATCAGGCAGCCGCTAACTCCGACCGCATTGAAGGCCTGGACCAAAGCGATCCTGACTCGTACACGTCCTACATGAAAGGCTTCTATGAAACGCAGGGATTAGGTACGTACGGCACTGCCAATCAGGCCAGCACCAACTGGGGCGATCTGGCGTATCAGGATGCACCGTATCAACAGTACGATCTGAACCTGAACGGTGGCAATGAAAAAACAACTTTTTACCTATCGGGACAATTGCTGGACCAGAAAGGTATACTGATTGGCAACGCTTTACAGCGCTATGCCGGTCGTCTGAACATCGAACACCAGGTATCGAGCCGGGTCAAGGTGGGCTTCAACATGGGACTCACCCGTACCTTAAACCAGCGACTTTCGGGCGACAATCAGTTCGACAACCCCATGCAGATGGTTGCTCTGCCACCCATGACGCCCGCAACGGATGCCACGACGGGTCTACCCGTGGGTACTCCTCCCGGCGACATCAGCATCCCGGTTTACTACAACCCGCTCATTAACGCTGGAAATGCCTATTTCAACACCACCGTTTACCGGAATATCAGCAATGTGTTCGGGCAGTTGCAGGTGATGAAAGGCCTTACGTTCCGGACGGAGTTTGGACTCGACGTACTGAATCAGCAGGAAGAGCTTTATTACAACAGCAAAACGCAGCGGAACTTCGGTTCTCCGCTGGGCCTGGGCCGAAACCGTTTTGCCCGGGTAGAGAATTACACGACGAATAACTTCTTCAACTACGGCACCGCCTTCGGCCGGAGCAACCTCGACGCTACGGTGGGCATGTCGTATCAGCAATCACAGCGGAAAACGAACTTTATCGAAGGGCAGGATTTCCCGTCTGATGCCTACCGGATGATTGCCAGTGCAGCGCGTAAAACAGACGGAAGTTCATCGCAAACAGATTACCGCTTTCTGTCGTACTTCGCCAGGGCTAATTACAAGTTTGCCGACCGGTATCTGGTGGGTGTGAGTGCGCGGATAGATGGCTCATCGCGGTTTGGCAAAAATAGCCGCTACGGCTTTTTCCCATCGGTTTCGGCCGGCTGGGTGCTGAGTGAAGAAGAGTTTATGAAAAACACAACAGCGATCAGCTTCCTGAAGCTCCGGGCAAGTTACGGACAGACGGGTAATGCCGAAATCGAGAACTTCCCGCAGTTGGGTCTCTTCATCGGCGATGCCAGCTACGGCACTCTGCCCGGTCAGCGCCCGTCGCAGCTGGCCAACCCCGACCTGAAGTGGGAAACCACCAACCAGTTCGACATTGGTCTTGACTTCGGTATTCTCAACAACCGCATCAACGGCGAAATCGACTATTATAATAAACAAACGTCGGGACTGCTACTGAACGTCAACGTGCCGGGCACAACGGGCTTTGCCACTCAGTTCAGAAACGTGGGCAGCCTGGAAAACAAAGGGATTGAGATCGTTATAAATACCGAAAACCTGACGGGTGCTTTCCGCTGGACAACGAGCTTCAATGCGGCCATGAATGAGAACAAGGTCACTAATCTACAGGGCCAGATCATTGAAGGCGGTATCAACGCCATGAGCCGGGCGGTAGAAGGCCAGCCACTGGGCGTTTACTTTACGCAGGAATATGCCGGTGTCGATCCGGCCAATGGCAATGCACTCTGGTACAAAAATACAACCAATACCGACGGTAGCATCGACCGTACAACGACCAGCACCTACAACCAGGCACAGCGGGTAGTTTCGGGCAGCCCGTTGCCAAAGTGGACGGGTGGTATCACCAATACCTTCAGCTACAAAGGGTTTACGTTGAATGTGCTCTTCAACGGGGTATTTGGCAACAAGATAAACTTCTACGGCGTGGGTCGCTATTCATCGGCCAACGGTCGTTTTGAAGATAACCAGACGGTCAACCAGTTGGTTGCCTGGACTAAAGAAAACCCCAATACCGACGTTCCGGAAGCCCGTCTGTTCTACAACAACGGTGCCCAGTCGTCCAGCCGCTTCATTCTCGATGGTTCATTCGTCCGGTTACGTACAGCTACCCTGTCGTACTCGCTGCCCAAAACGCTCATCAGCCGCGTGAAGATGAATAGCGTCCGTCTGTTCGTGACGGGGCAAAACCTGCTGACGTTTACGAAGTATGCTGGCTGGGACCCCGAAGTCAACGCCGACTATATCGTGTCGAACATTGCCCAGGGATACGATTTCTACACGGCTCCCCAGGCCCGTACCATTACGGGCGGCATTAACATTGGTTTCTAATACATACGTACGCCAACGTGAGTGAACAGACATTTTAAACGCATTTTCTCTTATGAATTCATCTATAAAACAGTGGTTATACGCAGGCACCCTTAGTCTTTCGATTATGGCCTGTGATAACAAACTAAACGTTACCCCTACGCAAAGTATCGAAGCTAGTCAGGCATTGAGCACAGAGCAGGATGTTAGAATTACTCTGACGGGTGCTTATGATGGTCTTGGTGACGTCAATCTATACGGTGGTGCTATTCAGTACATCGGCGATTTGATGGGCGATAACCGCGATGTTGTTTTTGGTGGTACGTTTGCCACCATCGACGAGATCTGGCGAAAAACCGTTACGGCTTCTAACACCGTAACACGCGATTTCTGGCTGGATGGGTATAACACCATCAACCGGACCAACAACATACTGGCCGCGTTAGACAAGGTAGGCACGGGCAATCGGCCTAATTTCGAAGGACAGGCGCGGTTCATACGGGGCGCTCTTTACTTCGAGCTGGTCAAAGCTTTTGGTAAAAGCTGGAGCGATGGCACACCCACTGCAAACCCCGGCGTTCCGCTGGTTCTGACCCCGACAAGCAGCGTTACCGATGCGGACTATAAAGCCCGCAATACGGTTGCCGAAGTATACGCCCAGGCGATTGATGACCTGACGAAAGCCGAAAGTCTGCTACCCGCAACGCAAACCGGTGTTCTTGGTTTTGGTGCTGCCACAAAAGGAGCCGCAGCGGCTACACTAGCTCGTGTTTACCTGCAACAGCAGAATTTTGCTGCCGCCCGCGATGCCGCCAACCGGGTCATTACATCCGGCACGTTCAGCCTGCTTCCAAACTTTGCCGATGCGTTCAATGATGCCACCAAAGGCCCGGAAGTTATTTTTAAGGTTATTGTTACCGATCAGGATGGGTCTAACGACATGAACACATTTTACGCATCGGCCCTGAATCAGGGGCGTGGTGATGTGCGGGTACAGACCAAATTCCGGCAGTTGTACGCGGCTGGTGATGTACGGGGTACGTTTTTCAATACCGCCGGACAGAACACCTTTACCAGCAAGTTCAACGACCGCTATGGCGATGTACCGGTGGTTCGTCTAGCCGAAATGTACCTGATTCGTGCCGAAGCCAACTTCCGGTTAGGCACGAGCACTGGCGACACACCCCTGAACGACGTAAACCGGATTCGTAACCGGGCAAAAGCCGCTCCGCTCACCACCGTCGATCTGGCCGCTATCTTACTGGAACGTCGGCTGGAGCTGGCGTTTGAAGGGCAGCAACTTCCCGACATCAAGCGTACAGCCAGTACCGTTGGCACCGCACCGTTCAACTCGAACAACCTGGTGCTGCCCATCCCACAACGGGAAATTGATACGAATAAAAGTCTGGTTCAGAACCCGGGGTATTGATTATAATCTGTAGTACCGACCGTCGAAGCGTCGAACCGTCCCGGTCGGGCGAGAGGCAACTGCTGCTTCTCGCCCGACCGGGACGGTTCGACGCTTCGACGGTCGGTATTACTGGCCTACCAGCGCCAGTTTTTTGCCGTCAGTATCAATGGCCATCCGGGTCAACTGCTTAATTCCCGTAGCACTGAAGTCGGCAAGTTGGGTCCAGTTTTGAGCCGTTGCGGGTTTGAGTTGATACAGGAGCGCGCCCTGACACATGAGCAGGGTGCCATCGGGTGTCCAGACGTAATCTTCACTGCCCGGCAGAGTCTGGCCAAGGGCTGTTATCTGGCGGGTTTGCAGATCAAGCTGCTTTATATCCCATTCCGTTGCGGTGCGCTTATGCACAAAGCTGATCGCGTTTTTACCAGGGATTTTCAGAATACACCGTCCAACATTGCCCTCAATCCGCGTGGTATCGCCAGTGCTTACCTGCGCAAGTTGAAGCGAATTCGGTGTTCCCAAAATGAATAAGGCCAACCGGTCGGGAGTAAGCCAGCAATGATACCCGACGGGCTTCACCGTTGGAAGCACCAGCGTTGGCTCACCCGTGCCCGAGATCGGGAACTTCCACAGGCGCTGGGTTTTATCTTTCTCGACCCGAATCACCGAAAAATATTCCTTATCGGGCGTAACGATGGGCGAGTATTCACTTTCGACCGTACGGGTCAATGGCGTAGTCGATTTTTGAGACAGATCGTAGCGATAAATGTCGGTCTGGCCGTCCTGGCGCATGGATGTGTACAGGATGCCCTTACTGTCGGGCGTGAACGACGGTTGGTTGTCGTACCCTTTGCGCTGCGTTATATTCACCGGCTTCCCTACCTGAACGGGCTGGCTTTTCAGAGTCAGATCAACCAGAAAAATATCAGCTTCCGGGGGCGATTGCGCCCGCACGGGCGAAGGGCGGATCAATAAGAGGAGCAGGGCAAGTCCGCCAAACACAGGCAGACGGATCAGGTTCGGCAGGGAAAGTGATGGCATAGGGGGCTGTATCATTTTGAATTGAACGTATTTCTCAGACTGTTTAAGCTGTTTATTTCCTCACTCCAGCCTCAACAAACCAGTAGGCCGTTGCAGCGTTATTATCTGATCGAAAGGTCGTCAAATTAAACCCGAACGTTCCCTCTCCAGAACCCGCAACCGTTGTCACAGACACGGCTTTTCCTTTTCGGCTCCAGGTCAGCGGTTGATTTTTCTCACAGACTTCGGGTTTTCGTTTACCCGCTTTCAGGAAATAGGCATTACCTTTCCCAAAAACGATAACCTTTCCATCGGGTGCAATACAAACGGCCGTCTTCTCATCGACCCCGATACCACGCGTTTTCAAGCCCCAATCCCTAACGGCACGGGCCATAAATACCAGGTGTCGCCCCTGCCGATCACGAGCGGCATAGTGCATATCGGTGATGGTATTGGCGAGCAGGGGTTGTTTCAGGAAATCGTCCCGGCGCAGATCAACTCGTTTGTCGTAAGGATTTTCCAGCGCTTCGGCGGAGGTCACGGTGCCTTCTCTGGCGGTAAAATAGACCTGTCCCAGAATACCGCATCCCGCGCTGGTACCTCCCAGTACAGCACCCGCCCGAATACGCTCGTTCAGAGCATCGGCAATGGGGGTCCCCTGCCAGAAATTCACATAATTACCCTGATCGCCCCCGGCGAAGAAGATAGCCTCCGCATTCCGTACTTTCCTGATAATATCCGGATGGATAGACAGTTCCCGCTTATCGAGCATAATCGTCTCGACCGAGTTGACGACTACCCCTAACTTTTGGTACAGGTAGTCGTTGTACCCATCCTTACCCGACGACCGGAGAATGAGCACATCGCCCCCACCCGACTGGCGCAAAAACCAGCGCATAGCGGCATCATCGTCCGTACTACCACCCGCCAGCACAACGCCCCCCAAGGGCAGGGGTTTCACATCGGCACTGTCGCCGACAATCCAGGATGTATACGACTGTGCCAACGTAGGATGGACTAACGTGCAGAGTAGAAAAAGAGATAAGGAAAGAAAGGATATCCGTTTGATCATAGCCAATCAATATGAGCATTTTTCTCTTATTCTGCCTGCGGAAGAAACCAAAAATTAAACGAAGCAGCAATATTAGCTTATACCAGGAAGACCACTGCCTAACTTTCCACTGTCGATGATAACCAATACCTATGGAGTAAGTTAGTTGATAGAAAGGTATATACTCATTTGCCTGACAATCAGCTAAATCCTTACACTATGATCTTAAAGATGGATCGGCTCCCCATTGAGCTGCCAATTCCCAAAAATCCTTCCGCCAATGATGCTGCGGCCATTCAGGAATTATTAGGAGGAAAGTTCGGCGAAATGTCTACGCTGATGAACTATACCTTTCAGTCGTTCAACTTTCGGGGACGCAAGAAAATACGGCCTTTTTACGACGTCATTGCCAGTATTGCCGGCGAAGAATACGGTCATATCGAGGTGGTTTCGTACGCAATCAATTTGTTATTGACGGGTGTAACCAAACGCGGACATGATCCGGTTCCGGCTCCACTGGCCGATGCGGTGAATGCCCGTAATACATACCACTACATTGCCAGCGGACAGGGGAGCCTGCCGGTCGATTCCATGGGTAACTTCTGGACCGGCCAGAATGTGTTTAGCAGCGGTAACCTTAAACTCGACCTGCTCCATAATTTCTTTCTGGAATGCGGAGCACGGGGCAACAAGATGCGTGCCTACGAAATGGTGTCGGACCCTACGGCCCGCACTATGGTTGGCTATCTCCTGGTGCGGGGTGGTTTGCACATTGTGGCCTATGCCAAAGCGCTCGAAAAACTTACGGGTGTTGAAGTAACCAAGCTGCTGCCCATTCCCGATCTAAGCAACAATGCATTTCCGGAAGCCAAAAAGTTCATGGAGCAAAAGCTTCATTTACAGTTATATACCTTCAGCCAGGACGATTACAAGCAGGCTGGATTGATCTGGAACGGTCCTCACCCCGACGACGGACAGGAATGTGTCGTAGTTGAAGGTGCGATCCCGGGTTTCCCGGTTCCGGATCTGGAGGAAGAACCACAGCTCAACTCGCCCGGAGCCGATGATTTCGATCCGCAGGTGTTCTCCGATATGGCCAAGAAAATGGGCATCAAGTATGATTATTAAGCAGCATTTGATGGCCCCGTAGATTAGCAGTTAACGTAAAAAGGCTCGGTTCTAAACCGAGCCTTTTTACGTTAACTGCTCATTTGAATTACCTATACCTACCTCTTAGTAACCGGCATTCTGCACCAGGGCCGGATTGGTTGTAATCTCCCGCAATGGAATCGGGAAGATTAGCTTGGGGGAATTAAACGGTAATGTACCAACATTGGTTTTTGTCCGTCTGAGATCGTGGATGTACGTCCCTTCGAAGGCCAGTTCGAGCCGACGTTCCCGGAGGATGTTTGCCAGCGTCAGCTGCGCGGCCGTTAACGGCGTAGCGCCCGCGCGGTTACGAATTGCATTGACATCGTTCAATGGCGTGTCTCCTACCGTTGTTCCCATCCGGAAATTAGCCTCGGCGCGGGTCAGGTACATTTCTGCCAGCCGAAATACCTGAATATTACCGTACTGATTCACGTACTTAACCGTGCGGATTGGCCCCCCATCGTCGTAAAACAACTGCGACCGAAGGTCATTTGGCTCATACTGGTCAATGAACGTTTCGCTGACCTCAATATCGCCCCGGCCACCTACATCGCTGGAGCCATAGAACGTGTTCAGGTCATTGATACCGTCCTGGTCGGTCAGTTGAACTGCGAAAATGGTTTCAGCGGTGTTTATGCCGCTCTGGGACTGCCGCGTGTCGAAAACGCTTTCACTATCGACCAACTGATAACGTCCGCTGGTAATTACCCGGCTGGCCGCATTAGCCGCATTCGGATAATCAGCTTTTTGGAGGTAGACACGTGATAGCTGCGCTCCAGCGGCTCCCTTCGTGGCGAAGAAGCCATTGGCAAGCGGCAGTTTAGCTTCGGCATCGGTCAGATCGGCGAGTGCCTGCGTATACACGGCGGCTACGGTACTGCGCGGCACATTTGAATTCGCATCCAGATCGACCGTCGGAGTCGTTACAATGGGGACGCCGAGGTTGGCATTCGGGTCGCCATCGCTCCAGTCACGACCATAAAGCCGCACCAGTTCAAAGTACACGGAACCCCGAATAAACTTCGCTTCCCCCTCAATCCGGGGCTGATCGGCCGTGGAGGCTAGTTGCAGATTTGCCAGAACGGTATTGCAGATGTTGATCGTACGATACCCGTTGGTCCAGGTCACGTCGGCCTGATCATTATTGACCAGTAAGTTCTTGGTATAGATCTGCTGTGGACCTACGAAAGTGCCCGTCCAGAGTACATCGCCGGTACCGGGTACAGTGCCCAGCAGTTCGGCATCCCGGAGCAGACTGCCGCCATACAGGTTAACGCCACCCAGCCCATCGTAGGCCCCCACCAGAAGGGCTTTCAGGTCGTCGGCCGTTGTCAGTGCCTGACTGGTAGCGACCGAGTTAACCGGCTTTATATCCAATTGGCTGTTGCAGGAGGTTAGCCACAAGCCAACCGACAGCGCCGACGCCAGTATAATTGATTTAGTCGTTTTCATAAGTTGTGTATCGTCGCTTAGAAGCCAATTTGTAAACCACCGATGATTGTGCGGGGCTGCGGAGCCGAGTAGAAGTCAATGCCGAGGTTAACGGGGTTGCCGGTATAGGCATCCGAGTTAACTTCCGGGTCCCAGCCGGTGTACTTCGTGAACGTGAGCAGGTTTTGCCCCGTGGCAAAAATCCGAACCCGGCTCAGGTGGATGCGCGTCAGCAGCTCTTTCGGAAGTGTGTATCCCAGCGTGATGGTACGCAGACGAACGTAATCCCCTTTTTGCAGGTAACGTGACGATTCGCCGGTTCCGTTGCCACCGAGCAGACGAGCCTGGGGTACATTGGTAATATCACCCGGATTACGCCAGCGGTTTAGCTGATCGGTTGACTGGTTATCGAAGAAATCGCCGTTAGCCGACTGAAATTTACCGCCACCATTGTAGATGTAGTTACCAAACTGCCCGTTGAACAACACGCTCAGGTCGAAGCCTGCGTAGCTGAAGGTGTTGGTAATACCACCGATAAACTTAGGCGCCGGGTTGCCCAGCGGTACATAAGCCGCATCGTTATAACTATTCGTAGTCGACCGGTCGATGGACCCATCGGCATTGGTTGAGTTCCGGTAATAGAGTGCGTCACCATTGGCAGGATCAACCCCGGCATATTCAGGCCCGACAAACACACCCAGGGGTTGTCCTTCCTGCGCCCGGTTCAGGAAGCTGCCTGTGATGGTCGTACCGCCCAAATCGGTAATTACATTTTTGTTGTAGGACAGATTCAGCGAGGTAGTCCACTTGAACGGACCGTTGAAGTTGTTGGAGTTGAAGACGAATTCGACGCCCTTGTTTTCCAGTTTACCCACGTTGCGTAGCTGCGTCCGGAAGCCCGACGAGCCCGGCACGTTTACATTGAGTAACAAGCCGCTCGTGTTCTTCTGGTAGTAGTCGATTTCGCCGGAGAAACGGTTGTTCAGGAAACCAAATTCCAGGCCAATATCGGTCTGTAAGGTTTTTTCCCAGGTCAGGTCCGGGTTTGGTATCTGCGACGGTGCTTGTCCCGGTACGCCCGCATAGCCAGCCGATGTACCGGCATTATTCGTGGCCGCATACAGGGCAAGCGAGCTGAAATTACCGATTTCGGCATTTCCGGTCAGACCATAACTGGCTCGTAGTTTGAGCAGACTCAGGGCTTTGACATTTTTCAGGAATGACTCTTCGGTAAGAATCCAGCCTGCCGATGCCGCCGGGAAGAAACCATACCGGTTATTCGTTCCGAAACGGGACGACCCATCGATCCGGCCCGATATACCCACCAGATAGCGGTTGTTGAAGCGGTAGTTGACCCGGGCAAAGTAGGAAAGAAAGCTGAAGCTGGTTTCCTGGCCATCGCCCGCCGTGATTCGGGCCGCCGATGTGATTTGTTTGTAGGCGCTGCTGGGAAACTGCTGCCCCGTTACCGAACTGTAGTTGTTACGCGACTCCTGGTACGACATACCCAGCGTAGCGTCTACGTCATGTTTCTCGGCAAATGTCCGGCCAAACGAAAAGTAATTGTTAGTCGTGTAGTTGGCCACCTGCCGGAAGGTGTTCGACCCCAAGCCATTAGGTGCGCCCGTGTTGCCCCGTGTTTCGCGACCGTAGTATTCTTCTTCCTGCTGGCTTAAAAGATCGGTGCCGAATTCGGTGCGGAACGACAGACCGGGCAGCAATTTATAATCGGCATACACATTACCGATCATGCGGTACACCCGCGCCTGTAGGTTGGCGTAATCCCGGTTGATCAGCGGGTTATAATACAGTGGGTAGCTCGGAAAAAGATCAGGATCAGCACCACTCACCCGACCGGTTCGCGGATCGATAACGGGCGTCATGGGTGATAGGGCCACAATCTGCATCGGTGTCGAGAAAGCGTTATCGTTCGAAACCCGGTCGTTGATGGAGTGCGACAGGTTGAAGTTCACCCCCAGCGTCAGCTTATCCGTGGCAGTATGGTCCAGGTTGACCCGGCCACTCAGGCGACGGAAGCGGTTTTTGATGATAATCCCGGTCTGGTCGAAATACTGACCCGAAATAAAGAAACGGGTTTTGGCATCGCCCCCGCGCGCACTCAGGTCATACTGCTGCGACGGGGCTTTTTGAAAGGCTTCCTGCTGCCAATCGGTATTGTATTTCGGATTCTCACCCTGCCAGCCTGCGGGATCACCAGCGGCATAACGCGTAAGGCGGTTGGCCAGCGAAGTAGCCGAGGTAGCCCCCGTATTGGCCCGCGCTTCCTGCAACAGCTCCACATACTGCTGGGTATTTAGCCACTCGCGCAGGTGCGTTGGGTTGCTGGCTCCCATTTGTGCCGACGCTTCGAACGAGGTCTTGGCGGCACGGCCTTTCTTGGTGGTGATCAGCACAACACCGTTTGACGCCCGTGATCCGTAAATAGCCGCCGATGAGGCATCCTTCAGGATTTCCAGCGATTCGATGTCGTTGGGGTTCAAATCGGCGATGGGGTTGGTTGGGGCCGTTGTCGACGACTGATCCGACGAGGTCAGGGGAATCCCGTCGATAACATACAAGGGTTGGCTGCTGGCCGTTAGCGACGATGTGCCCCGCACCCGAATCTGTAGCCCCTGCCCTACTTTCCCGTTAAGAGAAGTAATCTGCACCCCAGCTACCCGACCCTGCAAGGCCTGCTCAACGCTCGGAACGGGGATGTTTTCAATATCGCGGGCACCTACTTTGGCAATATTACCCGTCAGGTTACGCTTCGACTGCGCACCGTATCCAGTCACGATTACCTCATCGAGGGAACGGGTATCGTTACTCAGTGCAACATCAATTGCCGCCCGGTTTCCAATCGACACCTCCTGCGTAACGACACCCACGAAGCTGTATACCAGCGTACCAATATTGACGGGCACCGAAAGTGTGTAGTTCCCGTCGGCATCGGTCTGCGTACCTCGGGTTGTTCCTTTTGCAACGATAGATACCCCCGGTAGTGGGTTACCATCTTCGGCTGATGTGACCTTACCGGTCACCTGCCGTTCCTGTTGAGCACTGGCGTTAGTCGCTAGCAGACTACACCAGGTTATCAACAGAAGTAGTAGAAAGTTTTTCATTTGTTGATCTATTAGGTCTATAAACCAACAAAAGTACAAATCAATATATTGCAATATCAAGCACAACGATAAAAATCACAAAATCTATGTATATAGTATAATAACGATTGGAAGGTAGCTACTTATTTGTGGTTAAGGGATAACCAGACGCTTACGCCTATCTTATTAAAATACAAACCGTCTTATGTCCGGTTGCTTTTCATTTAGATATAACCTATTAAAACAAGAAGGGGCGGAGTTGAAACTCCGCCCCCTGACGATTACTGCTTCACCACCCGCCTTCTAAATACCTGCTCCCCTATCCTGACCTCCACGAAGTACACACCGGGCGGGGCCGTTTTTATATCGAGCGTTTGCTGGAAGAGATCGGCTGTTTTTTGATGATTCTGTCGGGAGAGCTCTATACCCGTCACGTTTCGCACGCCCAGCGTCAAGGTCCCTCGTTGTGGCCCGGTGAAGAGTACCATCATCTGCCCATCGCTGGGGTTAGGCGTTACCTGAAGTGCCTGCTCCGCTAATGGCGTGTTGGCGGTAACGGTACCCGCCCGGACGTTGACCGTAACCACCGCCGTGGTGCTGCATAAATCCAGCCCCGAACCGGTAACGGTGTACGAAGTAGTCTGCGTGGGTTGCGCCACTACCTGCGGTCCTAAGGTGGTGTTCAGACCCGTACCAACCCAGTTGTAAATACCGGCTCCACGGGCGTTCAGCGTAACGGTTTCGCCGGGATTGATGAAAAGCGACGAGGCCGCAATCTGTACCGAAGGTTTCTGGCCCACATTAGCTACAATGTTGTGTGCTACGTTCAGGCCCAGGCTATCGGCATACCGAAGCCAGTTGCCCTGTTGGTTCTGCCTCCAGGAGGTGGCATCCAGCGATTTACCATTTTCCGTCGTGAAAACGGCCACGGTATCACCAGTGGCATACGGGAACGTGACGCCTACATGGAAGGCCAGACCGCTTACGGGTACGTTCCGATCGAAGGTAACGATGGTTGGGCGGTTGTTGGCCACATCGTCCAGAATAACCCGCAGAGGTACATCTTTCTCGCCCAGCACCGCACCGGGTCCACCCTGAAACCCGCGTCCGTTCCAAACGGTTACCGTCACGACCGATTCGGTGGAGGCTCCCCGGGCGGCTTTGGCCACGCCAAACTTGAGCGATGCCCCGGCCAGATTTGTATAGCCCAGCTTATTGGCAAAGAACTCCGACACAGCTTTACTTTTGCGGCTGTTCTGCCCGGCTACGTAACCGGTTCCGCCTACTTCCCTCAGCAGCGTTTGTGTTCCGCTAAAGTTGGTAACCGTGTTGCAAAGGCCCTGATTGAGCACTTCGATGTATTCGGTACGCGTAACCGGGTCCGACTGCCCAATGGCATTGGACGTCACCAGCGTTACTTTAAACTTACCCGGCTGGGTGTAGGTAACGACAGGATTCTGCTCCGTTGAGGTAGATGGCGTCCCCCCTTCGAATGTCCAGGACCAGCTCGTTGGGAAACCATCCGAGAGGTCGTTGAACTTGATCTGACCACCTAACAACACCTGTAGGTTGTCGGCCCGGAAGTTCGACACCGGCCGAATGGCCACCAGTGTACCGCATACGTTGGACGATAAGAGACTCACCCGCCTTGGGCTAAGCGCCATAACCGCCCGTATACGGTCCTTTTGGTTGATGGTAAAAATATTCATGCAGGCATCATTGGAATAATCCATGTAGTTCTGCACCATATTGGTCGACCCACAACTCACCCGACCCACCGGGCAGCCACTACTCTCCGACGCCTGCGGGGGCGTATCGGCGCAGAAGTCGTCACCGCAGTTAGCATCTCCCCAGATGTGGCGAAGACCGAGCCAGTGGCCTGTTTCGTGCGATAGCGTACGCCCGAGGTTGTACGTAGCGCGCATAGTAGGGAAATTTCCTTTTTCGGCATTGCCAAAGGACCGATAGTCGACCACGACACCATCCGTACTGGCCGGGCCATCGGAAGGAATACCGGGCAGATTGGACCGGCTCGGAAACTGTGCGTAGCCTAGCAATTGACCTCCTATTGTTGGATCATTGATTTCAACAACCCAGATGTTGTAATATTTGTCGGGGTTCCAGTAAGTGCTGGGTTTCAGGATACCTTCAATATCATTCCGGTTCCAGTTGGCCCGGTTACCGTTGTAGCGGTCGATCCCCGGCTCAGCCATCGACTGTCCCTGCGGATTGACGATAGCGGGACAGAACTCGATTTCAATATCGGCACCTACTGGATTTTCATTGAACCCGCGCGTACCTGCTTTCCGCCGGAAGTCTTCATTGAGTGTAGCCAATTGCGCCTGCACCTGCGCCCGGCTGATGTTACGCCCGGAACCCGCCGATTCACCGTTATGGATTACGTGAACCACCACCGGAATGGTAATGACCGTAGCTAGTCCTACCCGGCCGCTGGCCATCTGCTTTTTAAGCTCAACCATTTTAAGCTGTAACGCCCGCTCAAAGTCGTTGAGAGTGCCCAGTTCAGGATGGCGGGCGCGAAGCAGACTATCCATCTCCATCGTCGCACACTGTTGGAGAGTCTGAGCGCGTACCCCGGACGTCAACAGGACAAATAGTAATAAGCTGAGTAGTAGTCGGAACATACGCCTATTTAGTAGTAACCGAGTTAAATGTAAATTGATAGCTGGCATTAATATCCGGGAAATAGTACTGGACCGTCAGCGAGTTGGCCGTCAGGTTCTTAATCGTCCAGGGATATATACCATCGAGTACGGGAATGTAAAACTCCAGAGTTGCATTAGCGTTAACCAGTGTCCAGGTATCCGTCACATAAATATCCGGGTCCGACGAATTACACTTGGTGGCTCCTTCACTGGCTTCGAACTTATGTTCGGGGTTAGCGTAGAAGGTTAGCAGATCATCAGAAATACAGGGGTTGATACCCGACTGCGAAACTGGTATCACGCCCGACGGCGTACCGTCATCAATTATCTGAAGGGATACCATCCGCCAGGATTTTTTTTCGGTACCGGTCAGGATTTGCGAATAGGTAGCCGGTTTGGGCTCCAGCTTCTCGGAGCAGCCTCCAAAGAGCCACCCTGTCAGAACCGGAATGAGTACTAAACGTATAAGATGTCGCATGGTCGAAATTTGTCAATAACTTAATAACTACTAACCTTTAACCAGACTACAGCGGTGTATAGGTTTGGGCGTAGGACACGGTGGTATCTCTGCCGTTACTCATTCTAAGCCTGAACTGTAATGTTAGTGAAATCTTCCGATCGACGGGGTTCCAGGCCCCCCTACCCGAAATCTGGTCGGTCGAACTGAGTTCGGGGTTACTCTGGGGCGGTATCGTCAGGGAGTTATCACCATTGTCGACAAACGTAAGGGTTGGCTTTGTGGCGTTGAAGTCAAGAAGGCCGATGTTCCAGTTCTTCAGGATATACTGTTTGCAATCGGTGCTGGTAATCTCCACATCCGATACCGAATACGTTTGTGAGCCCACCCGTCCGGTACCGGAATAGGAACCACCAAACAGGCAGTCGTCCTGAATGGTAAATTTCAACTGCTTGCCTAAAGCGCCTTCTTTACCAAAGCCGACCTGTAAAGTACTCGGCTGAACGCCCGTCAGGGTAAAGACCAGCGACTGCGATTCAAGGATGTTGTTGGCGTTGTTGATCAACTGGAGCTTGATACTCCCTGAGCTGGCCTTAGCCGGAATAATTATGCTTCCCTTCGTACCCGCAATTGTATAATCCTTGCCTTCGCGAGCCGTACCACTGATGCTATAAGTGACCGTGATCGGCTGGTCGAGTATAGGGCCGGCGTTGTGTACGCTGAGGGATATCGGCTTACTGTAGCTTTCTTTATACGTTAGGGTGGTATCTGTAAACCGCACGAAGTACGGCCCTTCAAACGTCCGGTCCAGATCCTGCGGTTCGCAGGCGCTCACCGCCCAGCCAATCAGGGTAACGGCCAACAGACCAAGCAACCAGCGGCCACTGGTCATTGAATATTTCTTTTTCTTTTCCATAATCCAGAACAAGACATTTTTTATAATTGCCCCACGCGCATCTACTGTCTGTCAGCGTGGTAGCAACAACGAATACCTGAATAACCAATCAATAGCCCGGATTTTGCGTCAAGGCTGTGTTTTGCTGAATTTCCCGCTGCGGTATCGGCCAGAGTTCAAAGCGGCTGTTCCAGTTTGGCGAGAATGCCGACATGACGGCCTGTGCCCGACCCGTCCGGACCAGGTCATACCAGCGCTGGCCTTCAAACGCGAATTCGTATACCCGCTCCCGCTCAATGGCCAGCAACACATCGCCCTGGGCAGTTGCAGTAATGGCAGGGGCTTTTGCCCGGGTACGAATTACGTTGATGTCGGCAATGGCACCCGATGTACCCGTCAGTTTACCCTGTTGCGCCCTGGCTTCGGCGCGTATAAGGTACATTTCGGCCAATCGCATGAGCACAATGTTGTTGTTGTCTTCTGTTGCTGTACCGTATTTCCGTACCGTCCAGCCATTATCATTTCCCCGTTGCTGCTGAGCATTAAAGGTAATGGTTTCACTCCGCGTACCGGATTCGACCGAGAGGAGCGCACTAACGAGCTGGTTGGAAGGGATAACTTCCCGCCGACCAACCAGCAGGTTATTCAGGCTGTAGGAACCGGTTCCGGGGTCATCGGATAAGTTATAGCCAACCTCAATAATGGACTCGCTGGTATAATCTTTCGTGACAAGGTCCGAGTAATTGGTTTGCAGTGTATACACGCCCGAACCAATCACGACGGTAGCTAACTGCTCGGCCTGGGTCCAGTTTTTCTGATACAGGTAAAAGCGGGCCATCGCTGCCTGGCAATTTATTTTGTTGAGGTAAGCGGCATTGGTCGTTGCGTTGGTCGACGCTGAGGTCACATTGGGCAAATCGGTCAGGGCAGCCTGGTAATCGGCCAGAACCGAGGCCAGAATATCGGCTTTTGATGAGCGGGTAATGGTCGTGTTAGCCACCTGATTGGTGGTCGTCACTTTAGGAATATCGCCAAAGGTATACGCACCGATAAAATTGGCCCAGCCCCGCAGAAAACGGGCTTCGGCCGTAACCTGCTTCCGGGTGGCTTCGCTCACATTCGGTACGGTGGGCAACCGTTCCAGAATAAAATTAGCGACATAAACGGTGTTGTAGATACCACCCCAAAGCGCATCGACAGCACCGTTCGTGGCCGTAATTCGCTTGGTGCCAAACTCAATGTTGTCGGTAAATGTACCGTTTGTCTGAATGTAATCGGCGGTAAAGTCCCCGGCGATGATGTTCGGAGAAGCCATTCCCCGAAATGCGCTGTACAAACCAATACGTACCGGCTGCACGTCATTGGGTTCGTTCAGCACCAGTTCGTCGACGAGCAGGGTAACCGGTTTGGGTTCCAGCACTTCCTGACAGGCTCCCAGGCTGACCAGTGTAATCAATAGGCTATATCGTAGAAAGCGAATCATCGTAAAGCGAATTAAAAGCTAAGGGTTGCCCCTACCAATACCGTTTTGATCTGTGGGAAGGTAAAAAAGTCAATGCCCTGCGCCGTGGTAGACCCATCGAGCGTGCTCACCTCCGGATCAGCTCCCGAATAACGCGTCCAGGTCAGGAGGTTTGTAGCCGAAACGTACAAACGGGCGTTGGCCACCTTGTATTTATTGATCCAGGTCTTGGGAATGTTGTACCCCAGCGATACGTTTTTCAGGCGCAGGTAAGACCCATCTTCCACAAATCGGCTGCTGGTGTAGTTATTATAGGTATTCTGGTATTCGTACCGGGGCACACTCGTAATATCGCCCTCTTTACGCCAGCGTTTGAGTGCCTGCCGCGTCTGATTATTCTGAATGTCAGCTCCCGAATTAAGCAGCGTTTCGTTTGAGAAGTTCAGGATGCTATTGCCGTACGAAAACTGGAGCAGCGCACTCAGATCAATACCTTTCCAGGAAATCTTATTGGTCAATCCACCATATAATTTGGGTTGGGCGTTGCCAATAACCTGTCCATCGGCAGGAGTAATGCGGCCATCGCCGTTTTTGTCATCGTAAATTGCATCGCCGGTAGCGGGGTCAACACCCAGGAATTTCAAGCCCCAAAACGTTCCCAACGGCTCGCCCGGCAGTACAACGTTCGTGTTGGACACGCCACTACCCTGATACCCCCGAAATACAGGCTCTGTACTGGCCAGTTCCACCACTTTGTTTTGGTTATGCGACAGGTTCAGGTCGGTATTCCAGCGGACAGCCCGGTTGATGTTCACCGTCGAAATGGTCAGTTCAATTCCTTTGTTCGATACCTTTCCGATGTTCCCCTGTACGCTACTGAAGCCCGTTGTTTGTGGAATAGGCTGCGCAAACAGGAGCTTGTCCGTCAGGTTGTCGTAGGCATCAATGATGAAATTAAGCCGCCCGTTGAAGAACGAAGCATCCAGACCGATGTTCGCTTCCCGGGTGCGTTCCCATTGCAGGTTCGCATTGGCCAGAGCGGCCGGACCCACGCCCGTTGCTCCACTGTAGGTAACCGATGCCCAGGTTCCCAGAAACTGAAAATCGCCGATGCGCTCATTTCCCGTAAACCCGTAACTCGTCCGTAATTTCAGATCGCTCAGGAACCGGAAGCGTTCCATGAATTTCTCGCTCGAAATACGCCAGGCAAATGAAGCCGATGGAAACACGCCAAACCGCCGACTCTGCCCAAAGCGGGACGAGCCATCGTATCGGGCCGTTATAGTGGCCAGGTATTTTTCATCGTAACTATAGCGGGCTTCGCCGAAGGTCGACAACAGACCGTTGTTCGTTACGGAGGAGCCACCCTGATCGACAACACCGGCTGAGTTTATGTAGGTAAAGTCATCGCTGGGGAACAACCGACCCTGAACGTTCCCGTCCCGGGCAGTAGCCTGCAGGATTTCCACCCCCGCCAGCGCATTGAACTGATGCTTTTCGGCGATCTGGAAATTGTAGGTCAGCGTATTCGTATTGACAAAAGTAGATATGGACTGATTGATGAATACGCCATAGCCCTGTCCGCCTACACTGGACAGAAACCCACCAATAGCCGTCGTAGAGGGTTCAAATTGATCTTCGGTTACGTTGTTGTAGTCGATATTTACTTTTGAACGGAAGCGAAGATTCTGAAGGATCTCGTATTCGGCATACAGGCCCGCCAGTATTTTGACCGTGTAGGCGTTGAATCGCGGCAATACAGCCTGGGCTACCGGGTTGAAGTTCGGAAACCCTGCATATTCGGTGTCGGCGGGGCCATAAAGCCGCCCCTGCTCATTATAAGGCGAATAATACGGCAAACTTTTTATCGCGCCCGAGTACACGCCATCCAGAAAATTGTCGCCCTTAACCCGTTTATTCAACGCTCTCGACAGGGTTACGTTTGTTCCGAACGATAATTTATCGGTTGCCTTATGATCCAGTTTTAACTGACCGGTATAGCGTGTAAACTGGTTGTTCAACTGCACCCCCTGTTCGTCGCGGTAACTGCCGCTGAGGTAAAACTGCGTACGGTCGTTGCCACCCTGGGTCGACAATTGGTATTGCTGATAGACTCCTCTCCGTAGTACGGCATCTATCCAGTCAGTATTCTGCCCGTCCGTAACGCCTTTGATCAGCCCCAGTTTGTCGGGGTCCAGCCCGGCATTGGTAACGGCTTCGCGCTGTAATTCGAGCAGTTCGACAGAATTAAGTAGATCTGGCCGCTTTACCACATCCGTTAAACCCCGCTGGACATCGGCGGTAAAGCTTGTTTTCTGGGCTTTTCCGCGCTTAGTCGTGATCAGTACCACACCGTTGGCCGCCCTTGAGCCATAAATGGCTTTTGCCGAGGCATCTTTCAATACCTGAATGGACTCAATGTCGTTTGGGTTAAAGAGAGACAGGGCGTTATCGGACTGTCCGCCAAACTCCCGACCCGATAAGCCCCCGTCTGATACGGGCACACCATCGACAATAAACAGCGGGCGGTTACTAGCCGAAATGGAGGTATTTCCCCGTACCCGCACGGTGAGTCCGCCACCCGGTGTACCCGACGACTGCGTCACCTGCACACCGGCCGCCTGCCCTTGCAGGGCCTGGTCGAAACTGGCAACGGGAATATCTTTGAATTTATCGGGCGAGACAGATGCGATAGAGCCGGTAATGTCTTTTCGCTGGGTTGTATTGTAGCCCGTAACGACCACCTGGCTTAGTTCATTAACGGCTTCTTTCATGGGCACGTTGATGACGGTGCGGTTGCCCACCGTTATTTCCTGCTGCACCAATCCGATGGAGGTAAACACAAGCACGGCCGAACTGCCCGGAACCGTGATCGTATAATTACCATTGGCATCGGTGCTAACCCCATTGGTTGTACCCCGAACGGCAATGTTCACTCCCGGTATTGGCAGTCCATCCTGCTGTGATGTTACCCTACCCGTTATACGCAGCTGCTGAGCGAACAGATAACCCGGCAGCAGAACCAGCATAGCCAGTCCCAAAATAGTACCACAAAATTTTCTCATGTATAGGTTATACGCTAGGCAAAAGTTTTTGGGAGTGAACTACTTATTTACACCGAAAATGATAGCAGAAACCACTGGCAAGCTACTATTTTTTACATGAAAATACATTTTTATTCCATGAACTCAATAGTTTTAAACCAGTAAGAACAGACGCCTTTTAACAAACAGGCTAATCGTGTGGCGAGGAAAAATATCGTGTTGCGTTAATTGCCTTTCAGCAAATCATTTACTCCTCGGTACGTGAAAAACGCTTGACTTGATGCATTATATATACGGTGTGACAATATTTTTTAAATGGCGCGCCATCCCTATACGACGAGAGGCTCCCCGGTGAACCGGGGAGCCTCTCGCTATGACGGAAGGAAGTTAACTACTTCGGATTTTTTATCGGTGCACTGCCCGCAGCCGCCGGGTTATAGACTAACTCGTTATCGGGTACATCCCAGTAATCGAGGAAGTTATAGGTAATGGTTGCGTTGGTATTCACTTTACCGGCCTTGTCAACGACAACGGCACCGGTACGGCCTTTCGAAATCACTTCCCAACGGCGGGCATCGTAGAACGATAATCCACGGAAAACCAGGGCTACCCGACGCTCTTTGCGAAGTTCTTCTTTGGCCGCTGCGAGTGTTAGTCCGCTCAACGGAGCCAGACCGGCTCCCTGAAACGAACGAACCGCATCAATCGAAGCCGATGCACCGGCAATATCGCCCGTGTAGAGTTTCGCTTCGGCTTTCATCAGTTCGTTTTCTTCGTAGGTACCCGCCAGATACAGTTCATAAGCGCCAACGGCAAGGTTGCTCAGGACAACGACACCAGCCTGCCCTTTACCACCACTCACCAACTGCCAGCGTGTGTTGAACGAGTTACCCCGGTCGGAGTTGAACAAGGCCGGAGCAGCCAGTTGGGTAAAGTTATTGGTTAACCGCTTGTCGCCGACCGGGAAATCCTGAATCAGGCGCTCGCTGATTTTGTAGGTAACCGTGCCCGGCGTACCCGTCGATTTGGCGGCCATGCTGCCATTGACGCTGGAAATGAAATCGGCGTTGTCGGTCGATCGGCCGGTAAAGACGTTATCGGTTGATTTTACGCCATCGTTGGTCAACGTCAGAATCTGACCCCACTGGGCGGCCGTCATGGCAGCCGCTGTCGTATTTACCAGGATGTTACGGGCTTTGAGCGTGTTGATGCTCCGTTTCCACATATCCGTTGTTGGCGGAACACCTTTTCCCACCTGGTTGAACTGCGGAACCAGCGCGGTGATCGTTGCCGTATAGGCAGCATCAGTTCCCAGGGCGGTCAGTAACGTAGCAGCCTGGTCAAGGTTTTTGTTGGCTTCGTCAATAATTTTTTCCTTGGTCACATAGTTGGCATTCGTGGCACCCGTTTTATCATTGATCAGTCCAGCGTAATAAATGGACCCAATACGCGAATAGGCATATCCTTTCCACCAGTACGCCCAGGCCAGAACGGTGTTCTTTTTCGCAGCTGCCGACGTACCCGAAAACGTAGTTGAATTGACAATGTCAATCACGTTGTTCATGGCGTTGTTCAGGTTGTACATGTACCCCCATTCGTAAAACAATGGGTTTGCACCGGCGTTGGCGTTTGTGTTCACGGTCCGCAACAACGCGATCTGGGTATTGATGGAACTGGGGTTGGCCACCCTGGTACCGTCGTCGAGGATTACGACATCGGGCATACCGATCTGGTTGCCATATACGTTAGCCGCTTCTTCACCCACTACATCGCCCATCAGTTCGTGGAATCCAACGGCACCGGTCCAGAAATACCCTGGAATACCGTCGCTGTATTTGATGCCGTCTCTGAATCCGTTGATGTACACACTTCCCTGCGCCAGGGCAATAACGCCCGTTTCGGTCGAGGCACTGGCGGGAGTAGGCTGGTTAGGATTTTTGACATCCAGTTGCTCCTTGCAGGCGCCAAGCAGGCTAACCAGTGCCAGAGACAGGACTGTTGTTTTTATATATCGTTTCATGAAGTTGTTCGTGCTGATAAAAAATTAGAAGCCAAAATTGAGAGAAACCTGATACGAACGGTTGTTTGGCGTCGTGTTATGGTCCGTACCCCGATCCCATGCCGAACTTTCGTTACCCGTTGTCTGCCCGGAGCTTACCTCAGGGTCGAAGCCCGTGTACTTCGTGAACGTAAGCACGTTACGACCGCTGAAGACAACCTGCAACCGGCGCATCGGCAACTTAATGAGCTTCGTCAATTCGACACCCAGTGCAATGTTCCGAAGCCGTACAAACGAGGCATCTTCGTAGAAATAATCCTTCGTTCCGTTGTTGGCACCCGCCTGATAAACACCCCGGTAGAAGGCCGTCCAGGCACCCGTCTGACCGTTGATCGTGATGGGGTTGGTGTAATCCTTGTGGATACCATCGCGGTACATCCATTCTTTCGTCTGGTTGTAAATGTGGCTGCCCTGCGTCCAGTCGAACTGGAAGTTCAGCGTTACGATGTCGCGGAACGAAATATCATTGATGAACGACGATACAAACGTAGGGTTCGGGTCGCCAAAGCTGTACTGAGCCGAGCTAAACAGGGGCTGCTTGGTCGTTTTATTAACCACATAGCCGTTGCTGGCCACTTCGTAGTTTCCTTTAGCACTTTCAGCAATGGCAGGGTTGCCATCGGGCAACACCTGATCAAGGCTGTGAATAGCCAGGAAGCCAAACAGCTGACCAATTTTCTGACCGGCCTTCAGCACGTAGTTGGTGCTACCGGCGCTGGACGTTACAACAATCTGCTGATTTCCTTTTACCGCGTCGATCTGCGAGCTCTGGTGTCCGAAGTTCGTTGTAAAATTCCAGGTAAAGCTGCGACCCCGGTAAACCGTTGCATTTAAGGAAAACTGCGTTCCTTTCGACGACAGTGAGAACGCATTATCTTTAACTGTACCGATACCTGTAGACGGAGCCGAGTTTACGTTATAGATAGCGTTGTCGGTAGAGCGATCCCAGTAGCTGAACGAGAAGTTGAGCTTACGGAGCCAATCGCCGTTACTGCCTTTAACCGTGAAGTCCGTTCCGAGTTCAAGCTCTTTCGAAACCTCCACACCCAAATCCGGATTACTTTGGGTTACGGTGTTATAAAACACATTGTTAGCTCCAAATGTGCGTGTACCCAGCGTTACGTACCGGTCGAATGGGCGGGGTTGAATACCCGCCTGACCGTAAGCTGCCCGCAATTTGAATTCAGGCACATACGTTCCCAGGGCGCTGTTCTGCCAGAACGTAAGCGACGATGGACGGACATACCCATCAGCGTGTGGGAAGGTGAACGGCGTTGACCCCCGGCCGAATGCCGACGAATAATCCGAACGGAAACCGGCGGTAACGCCCAGCAGTTCGCCGTATTCGATGTGCTGATTGATCAGGTACCCGTACGTTACGAACGGCGTACTGTTGTCAAGCGATACCCGGTAGGTACTGGCTTGAGCGGCTGTATATGGATTGTAGGTAGGTACGCCAAGCGCGTAGGTATCAAATTCCTTGTAATTGTTTTTCCGATAGTCGAACGAAATTTGGGTTGAGGTCCGGATGGGAATGTTCAACTTGAAATCTTCCTGAAAATCAGTTTTGATGAACGCGCTGGCCAGGAAATTCTGGAATACCGTTTTGTAATCGTAGGTCGAAATCTCCCCTTTGGCATCGCTGGCGTTCAGCGTGGTAGCATAACCGGCTCCATTGGCAACGATGTTCCGGTTCAACGTCTGATTACCGTACGTATACCGTTCACCTTCCTGCGTATAGTTCAAGCCATACCGGGCGTTCAAGTCCAGGTATTTGATGGGTTTATAGTCCAGTTCAACGCTCTGAATAACGTCTACCTTGTTGTCAACGTGGTTACGGTATTGTAGACGATAGTTTGGATTATACCCGTTTACGCCTGAAGCACTACCAAAATAAGCGGCATAGTTTCCATCGGGATCAGTATAATCGTAATTATTGAATGGACGGGTGTTGTTAATATCGTACCAAACGGCCCGGTCGTTGGTATTGATCGTATTTTTGGTATACACCAACTGAGATACGCTGCGTAGGGTTAAATTCTTGGCCAGAGTCATCCCAATGTTGCTGACCAGGTTGCTCCGGTTAAAGGCACCATTGTTTTTCAGGATGGTCGACTGGTAGCTGTTCGAAGCGGTGATGCTGTAATCGGCCTTACCGCTTCCGCCTGAGATGTTCAACGAATTGTTGATCGTTTCTGAAGGCCGGAAAAACATCTTGTAATAATCGTAGAACTTCAGGTTCTGATCGTAAGGCTTGCTGGCCTGGCTGTTCACGTCCAAAGCATTGTACTGAACGTTTTCGCTCCAGGTGCTGGTTGCCTGATCGAAGGCGAGGGACTTACCCGACACACCAATTACATTGTTGCTGGCATCCGTTACAAATGCGTGCTTATCGGCTTGCGCAACCCCACCCTTGTTAATATACGAGTTGCTGGCATAGCTGTTTGAGAAACTAATCTGGGCCGGACCATCCTTACCCCGTTTGCTGAACAGTTGGATAACGCCATTCGCACCCTGTGCCCCGTAGAGCGTACCGGCAGCCGCACCCTGGATGACTTCAACCCGTTCAATGGTAGAAAGATCGAGGCTGTTAATGTCTGTAGAACCAACCTGCACACCATCCATCAACACGATTGGCGATGTACCCCGGTTAATCGTATTGATACCCCGCAACAGAATGTTTGCTTTCGAACCGGGTGTACCATTGGCGCTCACAATCTGCGCACCGGCAATTTTACCAACCAGTGCCTGGTCAATCGAAGCCGTTGGCGCAGCCGGAAGGTCTTTTGCCGATACGGACTCAACGGCAATACCCAGCTTGGTTTTTGAGGTAGCTATACCAACACCGGTTACCACTACTTCTGATAGCTGACGAGAATCGGACACCAGGCTCACATTCACCTGCGATTCACTGCCGAGCTTAACTTCCTGTGTTGTCACTCCCACAAAGCTATATACCAGAATTATCCCTTTTCCTCCGGGCACTGTAAGGTCATAAATACCACTGGCATCTGTGGTCGTACCTTTCGTTGATCCTTTTATTACCACAGAAACACCGGGTAAAGCGGATCCATCCTCTGCCGACGTAACCTTGCCGACTACTCTCCGTTCCTGAGCCCACGCTGTAGACCAGATCGAGCTTACCAACAGGAAACTCAATATTAGAATTCTACTCATTTAGTTGTTGCTTGTTAGGTTAAATAATGATACCCAACCACAAAACTAATATCAAAAAAATTCAATAAAAAATTATCAACAGATGATCAAATTTAATTTATACTATGCCTAATAGTAGCTTTTGTAAAATTTTATTTTGTTTGCGGCCAAAATTTAAGCCTATTACGGTTGCACCAATTGCCGACATTTACCTAAAATCAAAACATTGTGTATATGAGTAATAACCACATAGAACACTAACATAAGTAAAAATTATAACGATTACCTTTTATAGTACTAAATTTTGCCTGAAAAACGAAATCCTTAATTACCTGACCTCACGGTATAGTACAAAATTTTAATCTCCTTTTAACCACACGTCTTACTTATATGTGCATAACTATATTCTTGGAATTGTACTTTTAGCCAAAGTAGGAGGTCTGTTAAATACAGAGAGGATTTATCAAACAGATAGCACTAACCAAGTGAGCAACAACGCTCATGTCGAAGTCACAACTAACTCATTTGTTAGTGTATATTGCCTTGAAATTGTAGATAATGAAACCAGCTATGGGCAGTTTAAACTACTTCACGAGGTCTGTAAAGTCATTTCGCAGTTATTGGAATAACCAGACTCCTCAACCTAGAATAGTTGAACGGAAATCATTCAAAAAGATCACTGTCTATTTTAAAGGCCTGACCGGGTTAGGCTTGGTACTTCTGCTGTTTACCCAGTCAAAGCCCGTTCCACCACGACTAACAGTTTACACCTTTCTTAGCACTGAGTGCCCCATTAGCCAGCAGTATATTCGGACACTGGACAAATTGTACCAGCGGTTCAATCCATCGGGGGTTCGATTTATAGCGATGTTTCCGCTGGCTGGCGATTCACCCCAACGGATCAGGCAATTCCGTTCTGAGTATGGTCTTCCCTTTGCGGGTCGGCCAGATGTTGGAGCCCGGCTGGCCCGGCAGTTTCGGGTCCGTACCACACCCGAAGTAGTGGTTATGCAGGCAAATGGTACCGTACGATACCAGGGTGCTATTGACGATTGGTATATTTCATTGGGTAAGCCCCGCCCTGAGGTGACGAATGCTTACCTCCAGCAGGCGCTGAATGCGTTGCTGGCCAATCAGGTAGTTGTCACTGCCCGAACAGAGGCCGTAGGTTGTTTATTAAATTAAAAAGTTGCCTATTTTATGTAGTAGAACACCAGATTCATCATTTCATCCGTCGAGTTCCAGCCGTAGCCCACGGTTCGGGCGGGGCGGTTTGGATTGAGGGGATTCTGGTCTGTGTTATCGTAACTAGCTTCAGCAATGATGGTGGCCCCTTTGGGCAGCACAAGCGGCTCCTTAAAGAAATAAGATAATTGCCAGTTATAATCCCAGGCATCGATTTTTATCAGATTGATCACATTGCCATCGGGTGTTATAGCAAACGCCCGCACCGACTTGCCCAATCGATGCATATGCGGCAAAACAGATAGCAGCCGGACGGTGTCAGGTAGTGGGCCGTAGTTCATGTAGAACGTTGGTTTGGCATTGGCAGGCAGTTGAAACGGCTGATTTGTCACATTGTTTTCCGTGAGCGTAAGCGTTTTCACGACTCGCTCCACCGGTTTTCTGGCAAAATACAGCCGTACTTCCGACTGGTCCTGATCGGCTTTTGCCGACGGTGAATAATGAATATTAAGAATCAGGTCACTACCCGCCCGAATTCGCTTGGCAGCTCCGTCTGGAAATGTTACCCGGTCATTCCCCGGCACCCATCCATAGAGGAACTCGTCGGCAAGTGGTGTTTTCTGAAAGTCGCGCAAGCGAGGGTCTTCTTCCGTAATGCCGTCAATACCGGCCATAGTACCCGTAGAATCGATCATCAATCGGCTATGGTGGAGCAGCTTTCGGTTGCCGGGCACAAACTCGATGGCTTCGACCCAGATGTCCTGCGTTAACCCCATAGGTACGTGGAAATACCGAAAGTCCTCCCGTGCGTCGCCCCTGATCCCATAGGGTTTCATACGCAAAACAAGATCCGGTGTACGGGCAGGGGGCAAAGGGGTAAGGGCAGAGGGTTCGTTATCTGTCGAGCTTCCTTCTACCCCCTGTCCTCTACCCCCTGCCCTTTGCCCCATGCCCTGTACCCCCCGCACCATTCCTCCCCGCACCCAGGCCTGAATTGTACTGATTTCGGTTTCTGAAAGGCCTCGTTCGTTAGCGTAATGTTGAAACTCGCGATCGGCCGGGAAAGGCGGCATGTAACGAATCTGGGTAACTTTCGCGACGAACTTACCCCGTTTGACTACGTCTTCGTAGGTCAGCAGGCTAAACGGTCCCAGCCCGCCGGGATGGTGACAGGGAGCGCAGTGTTGGGCAAGAATAGGCTGAATATCGGTCGTGTAGGTCGGTATTTGGGCCACCATCTCAGGAGCCGTTAGTAACCAAAGCAATACGAATTCAAGTAGCCCTTTCTTCATGGTAGTCGAATATACAAAAATAGCAGCAACGGGTTACCCCGCTGCTGCTAGTCAATGAATTGTTACCGCGATTACCGAACGGTGAAGTTCAGGCGGCAATTGGAGTTAGCCTGCGATACGGGCGTTGGATCGAGGCAGATGCTCTCTTCGTTCCAGACTTTAAATACCAGGCCATCCGTTGTCGTTAACTCCCAGCTCACCACAAACGCATCGGCATTGGCAACCGTTTTACCGCCTACTACCTGTGCACCTTGTAGACGAGCGCCAGCAGGCCGGGGACGGGCCGGATTCTCAAACACCTTTACCGCGTTTACCTTATCGTATTTAACCGTGGCATCCTTGTAAAGCGCGTAGATTTCAGCAGGAGAAAGGCTAAACGCATTCCACTGGCGGTTGGCCGCCGGTGCTTCAATCGTTTTCACCACCTTCCCTCCGTTGCCCAGCGATACCGTCTTTGGGTTACCGTCGGGATCGGTATACGACTCAACCATGTCTACCTTGACAACTATTTTACTAACTGCCAATTTGTTATCGAGCGACACCCACCGGATTTTGAAGTCAATCTTTGCGGCATCCTGTCCCGTGAGCGGAAAGTTTTTTGCATTGGTAGCAAAGTTGGCTTTACCGGTTTCGGCTACTCCGTCAAAAACCCCCAGGGCGTGCACCGCTGGCTCCCATGGCTTGTTTGGGTTGAGTGACTCGTCCTGGCAACCCACCAGCAACATAACTGCTGCCGTTAATGAATATAAAAAGAGTTGTTTCATCTCTGTCATTATCTGGTTTACCCACAGACTGCACACGTTTAGAAGTGCGCAGTCTGCAGCTATGATTTTCCTAGTACTCCCACTTAACTTTTACTTTGTCCCAGAAAATCGGATCCCGGTCAAAAATCACATCGGCAACGTACTTAGTTGCATTCGGATTCAGGGCACCTTCAGACTGCGGATAGGGCAACCGAAGCGCATACTGGCGTGGTGGCTTTGAAATCGGAGCTTGTATACCGATCGAGAACTGTTTGAACTGACTTTGAATAGGGTACCCGGTCCGGCGTTGCAGGTTCCACATATCCATGCCTTGTCCCCATGAACAGAACCAGATTTGCTTGGCTACTACGTTCAGTCTAGACTGATTGGACGTAGCCGCATCGTACAGGTCCAGCCATGCTTTCACATAGGCGTCGATTTCAGTCTGCGCAGGTGCTTTTGCCCGGGTAGGATCTGATTTAAGGCCCTGGGCTACAACCACGGCAATTTGCTCACGCATGGCTGCTTCAAAAAGAGCCTTGGGGTCGCCTGTTACACCGGTTCCGTCCAGAATCGCTTCGACCTGATAATACTTCGTGTTCCAGCTGTGGATCAGCGGCCACATACCGTCACCACCGAAGTTGAGTGCTGCCTGACCCGTGAGGGCTACAGCGGCCACAGTCCGGTCCGAATAAACACCACCCGCTGGATAGGTACCGGGAGCCGTACGTAGTGGTCCATCGGCAGCCGCACCCGATACATCGGCGCGGTCACGTCCGAAGAAACCGGCAATGTAAGCCAGATCAGTAGCCGGTATAGCACCGGTAATACCGAATGCTTTTTTGTATTCGTCCAGGAACGAAGCCCGAAGCGGCAGATACGATCCGCCAAAAGGCGTAGTACCCCGGTCGGTTGGGTTATTCTGGTCAAGAATCCGTGACGTTTGCCGGTAGAAGTAAAAAGGCAGACGCGGATCTTTGTTCAGCATCATTTCGCCCATCAACTGGTGGTTGATGTAGGTTGGGTCCGATGTACCGGTATAGGTAATAAACCAGGGGTGCGTGTTGCGCTCCGGCGAAATCTGCTTGGAATACAGGTAAGACCAGTTCTGAGCAGGGGTTGAGATAAACCCGCCCGCATCGAAAGCCGCCTTCAATTCAGCATTGCCATTGGTACGGCCTTTGCGCGAGGTAAGCAACAGGCGCAGCTTCACCGTTCTGGCAATCCGAGTCCAGGTAGTGGCGTTACCTCCACCCATGTAGTCATTGATAACGGCAACAGGCTGAGCTTTAGCCAGTTCGACAATAGCCTGATCGCACAGTTTGAGCAGATCCTCGTAAATGGCAGCATCCTTATCGAATACAGGCGATGTATTTGGTTGAGCCGTATTTCCTTTCCAGGCTTCTGTATACGGCATATCGCCAAACATATCTACATAGTTGCCCATCGAATATGCCTTGAGCACCAGGGCGATTCCCCGGTAGCGAGGATTCTTACCATCTTCCGTAGCCCGCAGCATTTCTTCTATGCTCTGCATGTTTCGGTAAGCATCATTCCAGGTTCCCTGGAAACTTGTATTGCTCAGGTTATAGGAATCGTTGGAATTCCAGAGCCCGGCAAAGCCCATAGCACTGCTATTGATACTCGTGAATGCATCACGGGCCGCATTTTCCGCTACAGGTAACAGAAGACCCAAAGAACCGCTTGCTGGTTTGTTCGGATCTGTATTGATATCCAGATCGGTATAATTACACGAGCTGACTATGCTTATAAATCCAGCCAGTGCCAGTGTCCTGACAATGTTTTTATTTTTGATCATCGTAACTGCTTAGTTAGAATTTTTAATGAGGAAGATCTGTCAGGCAGATCTTCCTGATCGTAGTTAGAATGAAGCATTGAGGTTGATACCGAAACGACGTGTCGATGGCGAAGCGCCCAGGTCAAAGCCCTGGATGTTCGAATCGGCGAAGTTTGACAGTACTTCAGGGTCGAAGTTCAGCCCTTTCAGCATGTTGGGTGCATAGAACCACAGGTTACGACCCGATACCGACAGACGCAGGCTGCCAAGTACTTTTGCGTACCGCTTCAGGAAATCTTTGGGTACGCTATAGCCCAAAGAAATTTCCCGCAGGCGCACAACCGTGGCATCGTAGATGTTTACTTCATCGGCACCATAAGCACCATAGCCATCCGTAAAGTGATACTGGAAGGCAGTCATGGCGATGGTGTTTTTTATCGGCTGACCATTGTCACCTACAAGTGGCTTGTAGGTAGCCGGATCGCCCAGCACACCCGGAATTACCCGCATACCTTCACGATCTTCAGAATTCTTGAGCTGGCCACGCAACAGCAACGACGCTGCCGTGCTGGAGAACAGACTGCCACCAGCTTTGTAGTCGAGCAGTACGCTCAGCGAGAAATTTTTGAAGTTTACCGTGTTGGTCCAGCCTACCTGGAATTTCGTATTCGGGTCGCCAATGATGCTTGACTGAGCCGCCCGAATTGGAAGTCCGGTCGACGGGTTGATCAGCAGATTACCGCTTTCATCCCGGGCATTCTTCGATCCGATGATCTGTCCATAGGGCAGGCCATTGCGGAAAATGGTTCCCAGCGACGTAAGGCCGGTACCACCAATGAAGATTTCGCCACCCGGACCGGCATCTTCAACTTTCGACTTGATACTAGTGTATGCAAAGTAGGACGTCCAGGTCAGACCATTGGCCATCCGTAGCGGAACGAGCGTCAGGCCCACTTCCCAACCTTTGTTAGAGATTTTACCGGCGTTGGTAATCTCATTCGCAAAGCCTGATGTGCGGGGTAACTCCCGGGTAACGATCAGGTCGGTCGATACACGATCAAAGTAAGCCGCGTCAATACCAATCCGATTGTTGAAGAATTGCAACTCAGTCCCCAACTCAACCTCTGATGTAAACTCAGGTTTCAGATTGAGGTTGTTAAGCTGGCTGGGCAGCGTGGCCGTTGAGATGGCGGTACCATTGTAGAACGTACGACCGAGGTTATAGGCCGTAAATACCTGATAGGGATCGGCATCCTTACCCACTTTGGCGTAGTTGGCCCGTAGTTTACCCAAATTGATAATGTTCTTTGGCAGGTTCAGCACATCGGTGAAGACAAACGAACCGGATACAGCCGGGTAGTAGTAGCTGTTGTTGCTGGCTGGCAGCGTCGATGATTGGTCATTTCGAACCGAAGCCGTCAGGAACAGGAAGTTGCCATACCCTACTGTCAACTCACTGAAAATTCCGTATAACCGGCGCTGGTTCCGATAATCGGCCGCATTCTGGTTTAGTGTTCCCCCAATCGTCAGAATGTTCGGATCAATAACGGGTGCGCCAGCGATGGCCGATTCGGTGTAGGTCCGCTGGTTCGGGTTGAAACCAACCAGCAGTTTGGCATTTATTTTTTCCGAGAAATCGTGCTGTGCGGTGGCCAGGAAGGTGAAATCAACTTCTGTCTTCGTCAAATCCTGCCGGGATACCGAGCCGAGGGGAGCAAAGGAACCACCTGGGCGGAGCACGTTTTTACGCGTTTCGGAATAAGTGTTGATTCCACCGCGAGCCGTAAAGTTCAGCCAGGGCGTAATGTCATAACTCAACGTCATATTTCCGTAAATCCGGTTTACAGCAGAGTTATAGAGGTTGTACTTCGCGGTCCAGAGTGGGTTATCCAGTGCCCGGTAGAATACGTTCGAGCCGTCTACAGGGTTTTCAAACGGATAGCCGTTCAGGTCGTAGTTACGGGGCAGATAGAATAAACGGCTGTAGATCGAACCGGCAGATGCTAGCCCGCCATAGTCAGCGTAGTAACCGGCGCCCGACTGTGGGCTTTGCTGGTTGGTGTTTGTATAGGCTACACTACCGGCTACGTTGATCGTGTTGCTAAGGGTAGCGTTACCACCAAAACTCAGGGTGGTACGGTCGGTAAACGAGTTCGGAATGATTCCCTCGTTTTTGGTTCTCGAGACCGATGCGTTCAGCGACGTTTTATCGCCGGTCGAATTGATCTGGATACCATTTTCCATTACTTTACCGGTCTTAAAAAAACCGCCAATGATATCGTAAGGCTGAAGTGGCACAGCAATACCCCGGCCATTTGCCTGTAACAATTCCGGGAAAGCCGTTTGGAAACGGGCAGCACCGTAAGGAACCGTTGCGTCGACCAGTGGATGCGGAATGGTTCCCGCTGGATAATCCGGATCAACTACTTTCGAATAGCGCTCAAAACCCAAACCTGCGTTGATGCGGTCAACTTCAGATGGAAAAACGGTTCCCCAGTTTCCAATAAAGCCACCGTTGTAGGTCTGGTTAGAGCCCTGCGTATACGTATCCTGATAATCCGGCACCGTCGATACGTTTTCGACGGAGTACGACGAGTTGAAGTTGATCTCAAGACCTTTCCGTGCCGACTTGCTGCCCGATTTGGTCGTAATAACGATTACACCGTTGGCCGCCCGTGAGCCGTACAGAGCCGATGCGGCAGCACCTTTCAACACGGTCATGGCTTCGATGTTGTTGGGATCGATGTCATAAGCCCGGTTTGTGGTCACTGTGTTCTGATTGTACCCCTGGCTACCATTTTGGGGCGTGTTTACTGAGTTATCGAAGGGGATACCATCCACAACGAACAGGGGCTGGTTATTGCCTGTAAAGGAGTTGTTACCCCGGATGGTAATGCGGGTACCCGCACCCGGGGCTCCGTTACCGGCCGTAATATTCACCCCCGGCACTTTACCCGACAGTGCCCGCAGTGGGTCTGGCTCGGAGCGTTGCTGGAGCACATCTCCCTTTACGTTGGAGACAGCATAGGCCAGAGCCTTCTTATCTCGTTGCTGGCCCAAAGCCGTTACAACAACTTCGCCCAGTTGCTTGGCGTCGTTAGCCAGTTTAACGTCAATAACGGAACGGTTACCAATTTCTATTTCCTGCGTAGCCGATCCAACAAAGCTGAATACGAGTGTTCCGCCTTTTGCGGGGGCATTTAATGAATACGAGCCATTTGCATCGGTATTCGTACCTCTGGCTAAACCTTTCAATACAACGGATACACCAGGTAAAGGAGTGCCATCTTCAGCGGCCGTAACCTTACCTGTAATTGTTCGCTCCTGAGCCCATGCCGGAAGCCAAAATGAGCATACCAGGAGTAAGCTCATTAGTAAAATTTTCCTCATAAATACAGCTGTTTAGTAAGTTAAGAAATGAGTACTTTCAACAAAAGTATACTAAGCATCACAGTTATCAAAATTTTCCCTCAGAGAGTCATGGCCTATCATTAAGAACATTAACTATTTCGTGTACAAAATATTATTTTGATCATTAGCCTGATCAAGCACCTATTACAGTGTTAAAACGATGTTAAAATGTCGTATTTATACTTAAACAAATAGAATAGTAGCCCTTGACAATAGCACCTAGACTGATTTGTAAACCCCAATTATTAGGAGTGCCTGCAGATCAATCATCAGAACTTTATATTTTTTCCTCAAACACTTCAAACAAAAAATGCCAAACTGGGTAGTTTGGCATTTTTAATCTCTCTGTACTATACTCTACGACGTTTCCAATGTGGGCTTATCTAAAGCTTTACCAATCTCAATGGCCATAGAACGGGTATATTGATACCCAATTCGAAATAATTCTCTGGCTTTGCTAATGTCAGTTGTTGTGTACTGAGCCAGTTGCGGAGGTTCGATCAGGACGTTGCACTTTGCAAACCGATCCCGAGTTTTGCTCTGAACAGCCAGCACCAGACTACGCTCAATGACCCCGCGCATCGAGGTGATCGGTTTACGGGGTCCCAGCACGTTGCAGTGCGAGCCGATCAGAAAGTCAACTTTATTCTCGATCACATCAACGGGTAAGTTATTGAGTACGCCCCCATCCACAAACTGCCGCTTATGAATAAGCATGGGCTCAAAAATACCCGGCAAACAACACGAGGCCAGAACAGGCCGGATCAGTTCACCCGTCTCAAAAACGACCTGCTCACCCGCGTTGAGATCAACGGCGACCACATGCAGTGGAATTTTCAGCCCCTCGAACGAGTCGTGAGGAATGTATTTCTTATAAAGCTCCACCACGTTATCCAGCCGCAGCAGCCCCATACGGTTCCAGGCGGGCCGCAAATGACGCATAAAGGAGGAAGATTCAATGATTTTCAGGCTTTCGTCGGGTGTGTATCCCTGAGCCAGCAGCGCACCGGCAATCGCCCCGGCGCTGGTACCGGCAAGCTGGTCGAACTGTATCCCCATTTCCTGAAGGGCTTTGATGATACCCAGATGGGCAATACCCCGTGCTCCTCCTCCAGACAATACTAACCCTACTCTCATAAGTCAACTACTAGATGAACAATGTTCGGTTTGATAACGGTACGTATACAAGTTTGGTTTGTGCTGTTGCTGTGCTGTAGCATGGACGGCCGACCGTTGCCGTGGGAACCCGCGCTACAGTAACTCGGCCACAGGCCCTTTTTCCTTTACACGAATTCCTTTTTCAGTGCGTTCGACCGTAGCGGCTTCATAAACGGGGTCGTGGTCAAAAACCAGCAGCCAGTCTTCATCGACAGCCCGATTGAGAAACTGCGTCTTTTCATCCATCGTCAGCAACGGCCGAACGTCGTAGCCCATCACATACGGAACGGGTACGTGGGCAACCGATGGAATCAGATCCGCGCAAAATACGACAGTACGTGGCCAGCCGGTGCTCCCCGTGAGTTGAAACAGCGGTAACGTCATTTTTTCGGTGTGGCCGTCCATGTACAGCAGGTCAACGCCGGGTAATTGCAGGTCTTCTTTATCCGTGAAGCGAAGCTGTCCATTGGCCTGTAAGGGGATAAAGTTCTCACGCAGATAGGTGGCCCGTTCGCGGGGGTTGGGATTCGTAGCCCAATCCCACTGCCCGCTATGACTCCAGTAGGCGGCTTGTGGAAAGGTCGCTTCGAGCTTTGTACGCCCCGCATCGGCGTACCGGACGGCCCCGCCCGCGTGGTCGAAATGCAGGTGAGTCAATAACACGTCTGTTACGTCGTTTAGGGAGTAACCGGCCTGCTCAACGGCACCGGTCAGGGTTTTGCCGTTGGGCAGGTCATAAAATCCAAAAAATTTAGCGTCCTGTTTATCGCCCGTTCCGGTATCGACGAGCATGAGCCGGTTGCCGTTTTCGACGAGCAGGCAGCGTAAGGCCCAGTTGCAAAGGTTGCGATCATCGGCAGGGCTTTGTTTTTGCCAGATAGTTTTTGGCACAACGCCAAACATGGCTCCTCCGTCGAGTTTGAACGGGCCAATATCAATGGGTTTGATGGTCATAAGGGGTCGATCTATACGCAAAAAATTGGTAAATTGTCGGGTAACTGACGTATTCACGTCCTAAATCTACAGTACTTTACATCATCAACCGCCTACTCCTATACTATGAAACGAATCGTTCATAAGCACCCGCTGGCTATTCGCTGGTTTCACTGGATCAACTTCCCGGTCCTGTTCGTCATGATCTGGAGCGGGTTATTGATCTACTGGGCGTATGATCCCTACAAAATTACGGTTGGTGACTATACCCTCGTTTCCTTCTTTCCGGATGGATTTTACAAATTCCTGAAGGTTCCGCGACGACTGGCCGAAGGCATGGCCTGGCACTGGGTATTTATGTGGCTGTTTATGCTGAACGGGCTGGCCTATGTGGTCTACACATTCGTCTCCGGCGAATGGCGACATCTGGTACCCAATCGCAATTCGTTTCGCGAAGCCATTGCCGTAACGCTTTATGATCTGGGACTTCGCAAGACGCAGCCCCCGTTCGTTAAATACAATGGCGCGCAGAAAATCGCTTATTTCTCCATTATGCTGATGGGTGTGGGTTCTATACTAACGGGTTTTGCCATCTACAAGCCTACTCAGTTCGCTTGGCTGACGGGTTTGCTCGGAGGCTACAAAGCCGCCCGACTGGAACACTTTGTTTTAACCGTCGGCTATGTGCTGTTTTTCTTCGTCCACATTGGTCAGGTGATCCGCGCGGGCTGGAACAACTTCCAGTCGATGATAACGGGATTTGAAGTCGTCAAGCGGAACGACCCCAAACGGCCATCCGTAACCCCCGAACCCATCAGCGAACCCGTAGATCCTACCCCAACGCCTACTACTCCCACTTTAGCATGAGCCAGTCAACAGAACCCAAACTCCCGGAAAGCGACGTTCCTGAATCGGCTGTTCGCCGGAAAGTCCTGCAATCCTTCGGCTTGTTTGCGCTGGCGGCCGCTGTGCCCGTTGGCGTATACGAATGGATTACCCATAGCCCCAAATTGCGGGGGATAAAAAAGCCGTTTCGGCAGGTGCTCGATGCCAATGAGCAGGTAGCCCGGACGTACTTCAGCAACACCAATCTGGTGCGGACATTCCCGGTCGAAGCAGCCGAGAAGAAGGCCCGTGTGAATGGGTACGATGGTATTCGAACGCCCGTTCCCGAAGACTGGAAACTACAGATCGACCGCCCAAATGCCGAACCGCTGATGCTGGCCATCGACGATATAAAAGCACTGCCAAAGCACGAAATCGTGTATGAGTTCAAGTGCATTGAAGGCTGGAGCCAGGTGCAGCACTGGGGTGGTGCCCGCCTGTCTGATTTTCTGGAACACTACAAACTGGGCAGTAAAAGCGGCAACTCACCGACACCGGATAACACCAACGATCTGTTTAAGTACGTCGGGATGGAAACGCCCGACAAGGGATATTATGTGGGCATCGACATCGAAAGTGCTATGCATCCGCAAACGCTGCTGGCTTACGAATTGAACGGCCAACCGATCAATGCGGCACACGGCGCTCCCCTCCGGCTGATCATCCCGGTCAAGTACGGCGTCAAAAATCTCAAGCGCATTGGCCGGATGTTCTTCGCCGACCAGCGCCCACCCGACTTCTGGGCCGAACGAGGGTATGATTACTATGTAGGGTTGTAGTGCAGTGTAGTACCGACCGTCGATGCGTCGAACCGTCGGTACTACGCAGACGGTCGGTACTATAAACTCACTGTCTGCTTACCAGACTTTAAGGGTATTGACTTGCCTTTCCAGCGTAGTGTACCGGTCAGGTTGGCGGGTAGTGTAACGGTGCCAGTTAAACCGCCCGTTGGTGCTTTCTGGAACTGCACGGCAATCTCGCCCGATGGGTGCGGCATTTTGCCGTCTACCGTTATCAACTCGCCCAGAAACGGCTCGATGCGCACGGACTTAAACCCTGGTTCGGCAGAGCGAATACCGCAGGTGGTAGACAGGAATTCGTAAAGGGGTGATGCGCTCCAGGCGTGGCAGTCGGATCGGGTGGGTTCAGGGTTTTCGGCGAAGGTGGTCAGGCCCATTGCCAGCATATCGCGCCAGGGTTTTAGCTGCGCTACAAACTGATCGCCGAGGCCCGTTTTTTTCAGGGCTTCGAACAGATAGAATTTGAAGTAGAAAGTGGCTTGGGTCAGCGTTGTATCGGTCATGGTTTTCTGCAACAAAGCCGCTTGCTGAGACGCCGGAACAGCATCGGTCAGCACCGCCAGAATATTAGCGTGTTGGCTGAAGGAGGTCTTATCGGGCGTACCTACCTGCCGGATAGGCTGGTCGGCCATCTCTCCGCGTCCGGCATCCCAGCATTGGGTGAAAACCGCTTTGTTCAACCGCCGACCCAGTTCCCGGTAATGTTCGGCCCGTTCGTTCTGGCCGTAATGCGCCAGCAAATCACCGGCTCGAAAATAAGTATACGCCTGTTGCAACGACAGAATGCTGGATCCGCCTTTTCGGGCTCCGGCCGGAACACCGCCACTCGTTTCATCTTTCGCATTTTTCCAGGCCGACCAGTCGACGAAGTTCCACCACTCCAGCGGCCCGTTCAGGCCTGTTTTAGCCATTCGTTTTTCATGCCATTCCAGCACACTCAGGATACCGGGCAGCATGGATTTGATAAAGGCGTCGTCCTGCCGGTGCATCCAGTAGTCATGAACCATACACACCCAGAAGAGCGAAAACGTGGGAATAACCTGAAAATCGGCGGAGGGGTAGCGGCTTTGGGTCAGGCCGTCGTTGAACCGGCTATGGTCGTAATCCTGAATCGCTTTGCGCATTAGGCGGTCATCGCCGGCAACGTAGAGCGAAATCAGGGACTGAATGCGGGTATCGCCGGTGTATTGTAGTTGCTCGTAATACGGGCAATCGTAATAGGTTTCGCCCGCACAGAGCCGGGCCGTTCGCCAACCCACGTTCCAGATGGCTTTCAGGGTGGTATCGCTGGCGGCAAACCGGGCTTTTTCCTGAAACGGATAACCGGTAAACTGCCCCAGCAGATCATCCAGAACCAGCGGCTCGTCTTTGGTTTCGACAGTCAGTTGCAGGTACCGGTAGGTGCGAAACCAGAGTGGGCGGAAGGTCCGTTTGCTGCTGCCATCAGCCACAAACTGATCTTCAAACCCCAGCATCGTCCGTCCTTCGACTTCATTCCGATTGCCTTTCTGATTTTTCGCATTCACCAGCGCTTCGGCATAAACGAGTGTGATAGTGGCCCCTTTGCCCTGGCTCACAGTTAGTTCGGGATAAGCGTTGGTCAAATGGCCCTGATCGAGCAGAAACACGGCTTTCGTATTGGCCGCAACGGTCGTTGGGGCTTTCCCTTGCAGAAAAGCGTTGTCCATTTTCGCTTTTTCGCTTCGCCGAACGGTAGCCATCCGGACGATTCCCTCCTCCATCATGGGAATGGTACGGGGCACCAGTTGCCAGTTGCCGTCCGTGCCGAAGCCACGGGGTTTGGTAGCGAAACTAAGGGGTTTAGCGGCCACCCAGGCTTTATCGTCGAAGTTGGGCTGCTCCCAGCCCCATGGATATTTGGCCGCATCGACCCGGTCGCCATCACCGGCCACGATGTAGGTCTTGAGCTTGGGAATGTCGTTTTTAATGGGCGAGTAAGCGGGATTCTGATAGATTTTCCAACTGGCATCGGTATTCACCACTTTCTCGGTTTCGCCATCACCCTGCATCAGAAAGCCAAGCTGGTAGCTCATCTGCGCGAAGGGTGCTCCCTCGCCCATGTACCAGACCTGCGCGGCCAGTACATTATGGCCCGCCTGTAAGTAAGGTGCCAGATCGAGGGTTTCATAATTCCAGTTCTGCGTATCACTGCGTGCGGGGCCCATCGCCACCGATTTCCCGTTCACAAACAGCCGGTAGCGGTTGTCGGCCGAGACATGCACCACAAAACGGGCGGGCTTCTGCGTCAGTTCAATAGCCTTGCGAACGTGATAGATGCCATACTGGCGGGCAGGAGCGGTTGGGTGCAGAATCCAGCGGGCAGGCCAGTACTGATTAGTCCAGTCGGGAGTAGGTGTTTGGGCAAACACAGCTGCCGATGATACGACAACGAAGAACAGAATACGAAACCAGGTCATAAAAAGAAGCGCTTGGAAATAGTACTGCAAGTTACTTTTTCCGGACGTTTTCTGCGGTTATCCAATCCCATTAAACTTTTTTTGTTCAGCAAAAACGGAGCTTTCTGTGTACCACCGACCGTCCCGGTCGGTGGTACACAGAAAGCTCACTTTACAACCAGTCAACCAAGGATACCGCCAACCCGATGGTCGTTTGTTTGTGGTTGTAGTCGATCAATGTTTCGCCATAGCCGTGCAGAATCTGGAGGTCGCCCCGGAGGTTGCCCGTTACGGGGAATGTCCAGTCGAATTGAACTTGTCCTCGGTTTTTCGCCCCTCCCCGCAATGAATGACTACCCACGGCCGAAAACAAATGACGACCCGTTCGGTAAATGACTGTAGCATCGGCCCGACCAATATTGTCTGTAATAGCGGGGTTTTCATCTTCCATATCCGGGAGTCGAAGCCAGGGCCGGAACAGCACCACCCATTTGCCGCGTTCAAAACCAGCCTGCGCAATAATGCGGTTCCAGCTTCGGGAAAGTGGCACAGCCCGCCCGTTGGACTGATGATTAAAAGCTATTCCAAGCATCCGGGTCTTCATCCCAAGAAACGAGAAGTTCGTAGCGAAGTTCAGGATCAGTTCCGGCTCGTAGTTGGTTTCGCGAAAGGGTCTGGAAAACGTCGTGTTGTAAATCTGCCAGTGTGATTTCTGGGTGTAGCCCACCCATAAGTCGCCGGTACGGCCAAAAATTCCCTGCAATACTTTTACTTTCAGGCTTAGTTGAAAGCGGGCTTCGTAGCGCCCCAGCGGTATGTTGAATGGGTAATTATAAGCGGGGTTTTCACTGACCGGCTGCCCGTTAGGATCAGTGGACCAGCGCCCGGCGGTTATGTATAAAGGTTTATAGGCCGTAACCAGAAAGGTGCCTTTCCGGGTGGTGGAGTCAAGTTCCCAGCGGTCGGAAAGTGACCGGAATACCTGTTTTTTCGTGAAGATTGGGTCGGCATCCGTCTGGGCTCGTGCAGACGAAACAGGCGAACAAAGAGAAATAAGAGCGAAACAAAAGAAAAGTAAACGTTTATGAGTCATACAGTCTGGTTAGTGTATGCTAATTAACAGAAGAGAAAAGCAATGATTATCAGCTACTAACTCCCGGATCAGGGTCGATGTTTTCGTGTTCTTAATGAGCATTGACGGTGACCGTCCACACTACTCATTTGTCGCCATCCTGTTGTACTTTCGCATTAGATTTCCTAACTCTGGTATTTGCATGTATTTACTTGGATTCGACCTCGGCAGTTCGTCGGTCAAAGCGTGTTTAGTTGATGCCGATAGCGGCAAAGCTGTGGCCTCGGCCTTTTTTCCGGAAACGGAAATGATTATAGAGTCGCCCCAGGCGGGTTTCGCCGAACAACAGCCTGAAAACTGGTGGAAAAACGCCTGTTTGGCCAGCAAGGCCGTTATGCAGAAGGCTACTATTCAACCTGCGGACGTAAAGGCAATCGGTATTTCGTACCAGATGCACGGCCTGGTTGTTGTTGATAAGGACTTTAACGTCCTGCGCCCATCCATTATCTGGTGTGACAGCCGCGCTGTTCCTTATGGCAATAAGGCGTTTGATGCGCTGGGACACGACCGAACACTGCATCATCTGCTCAATTCGCCAGGCAACTTCACAGCCGCTAAACTCGCCTGGGTAAAAGCCAACGAACCGGACGTATACGCGCAGGTCGACAAGTTCATGCTCCCCGGCGATTACCTGGCGGCCCGCATGACCGGCGACATTGTCACGACGGCATCGGGTTTGTCGGAAGGCGCTTTCTGGGATTTCCAGAACAATGAACCCGCTCAGTTTCTGCTCGATTACTTTGGTTTTGATGCGTCGCTGATTCCCACCATCAAGCCAACGTTTGCCCCACAGGGAGAGATCACGGCCTCGGCAGCGACCGAACTGGGCCTTGTAGCCGGAACACCCGTTACTTACCGCGCTGGCGACCAGCCCAACAACGCGCTGTCGCTGAACGTACTGGAGCCGGGTCAGATTGCCGCTACGGCGGGCACCTCGGGTGTGGTATATGGCGTGAGCGATCAGGCCAGCTACGACCCCCAGTCGCGGGTAAATACGTTCCTGCACGTAAGCCACACGGTCGAAGCTCCTCGTTACGGGGTTCTGCTCTGCGTAAACGGCACTGGTATTCTGAACAGCTGGTTGCGGAATCAGATGCTGCAACGGTCGGTGAGTTACCCCGACATGAACGTGCTCGCTCACGAAGCGCCGGTGGGTGCCGATGGATTGATTTGCCTGCCGTTTGGTAACGGTGCTGAACGGATGCTCGAAAACGCTGATTTAGGAGCCTCCTTTCATGGGCTTCAGCTCAATCGGCATGGGTTGCCCCATATGATTCGGGCGGCTCAGGAGGGCATTGTTTTTGCGCTTTACTACGGCATTCAGGTCATGGAAAGCGTGGGTGTGGGACTACAAACGATTCGTGCCGGTGAGGCCAACATGTTCCTGAGTCCCCTCTTCCGTGACACGCTGGCCAACCTGACCGGTGCAACCATCGAGCTTTACAATACCGACGGGGCGCAGGGTGCAGCTCGTGGCGCTGGCTTAGGGCTGGGCTTTTACAAAAACGCACAGGAAGCCTTCGCCGGGTTGCACGTGACCAAAACCATTGAGCCCGACATGCGGGCGCAGGAAGGATACCGCGATGCCTACGGGCGATGGCTGAAAGTGTTGAACAGCTAGAAATAATTCGGTCAATTGGGTTCTCAAAAAAATGGGGAGTACAGGCGGGGAAACTCCCGCCTGTACTCCCCATTTTTTTGTAGAGATTGTGAACGGACTAAATCTTAAAAGTCATCAGACGCTAAAAATTCACATTTTTTCTGAAACATTTTTGTTAATCACTTATAGTATTTTTACTCAAACAAGTCTAGCATAAATTACTAGTATAAAATAGCTAAATCTCTGTATAACAGTACATTGAAAATAATTTTAAATAATTTAAATCCAAACCTAATCGGTTGTCCGTAAGTCTTCATGTTGTCGACAAACAGAGTAAAAACATTCAATGCACATTTCAACCAATCAAAAAAATAACGACATGAAAACGCTTAAATTAATTTTCTCAATTGTTGCTTTATCGGCTATTAGCCAAGTTTCATTTGCGCAGGAAAAAACGGTAACCGTTGGCGGTGCTCCGATGTATCCTTCCAAAAACATCATTGAGAATGCCGTAAATTCCAAAGACCACACCACACTCGTAGCCGCAGTTAAAGCTGCTGGTCTGGTTGAGACATTGTCGGGTGCTGGTCCTTTCACAGTCTTTGCCCCAACGAACAAAGCTTTCGACAAACTGCCTAAAGGAACCGTTGAAACGCTGGTAAAGCCAGAAAACAAAGAGACACTAACCAAAATCCTGACCTACCACGTAGTAGCAGGTAAAATGGGTGCAGCCGATGTGGTGAAAGCAATCAAAGACGGTGGTGGAAAAGCCACACTAAACACTGTTTCGGGTGGTACGTTGACCGCCATGATGAAAGGCAAAAATGTTGTTCTCATGGACGCCAAAGGAGGCACCTCAACGGTCACCATCGCTGACGTAAACCAGTCGAACGGTGTGATTCATGTAATCGACACGGTCTTGATGCCCTAATTAAACTCTTTGTTTTAGTCAACACAGGAATGCCCGGCCAAACGGTCGGGCATTCCTGTGTCAAAGCTTATAGGTTTTCGAATGGCTCGTATGCTACGCATCATAGCTCAGCACCGGGCTCAACCATTTCTCGATTTCCTCAACCGGCATGTCTTTCCGTTGGGCGTAGTCTAAAATCTGGTCTTTATTGATCTTGCCAAGTGCGAAGTATTTCGACTCAGGGTGCGAGAAGTAGAATCCACTCACCGACGAGGCCGGGTACATGGCATAACTTTCCGTTAGTTCGATGTCGATTTTATTGGCGTCCAGCAGGTTGAACAACGTACCTTTTTCGGTATGATCGGGGCAGGCCGGATAGCCCGGCGCGGGCCGGATTCCCTGATAGGCTTCTTTAACCAGTTGCTCGTTCGACAGATTTTCGTTGACGGCATACGGCCAGAACTCTTTCCGAACGCGCTCGTGCATCCGCTCGGCAAAGGCTTCGGCCAGACGGTCGGCGAGGGCTTTCACCATGATGCTGTTGTAATCATCATGGTCGCGCTCGTATTTCTCCAGCAGGGTTTCGATACCGATGCCCGCCGTTACGGCAAAGCCACCAATGTAATCTTCCCGGCCACTCTCCAGCGGAGCAATGAAGTCCGACAAACAGAAGTTGGGTAAACCGGGGGCTTTCTGGTTCTGCTGACGCAGGAAGTGCAGCACCGTTTTGGTATCGTAAATCAACTCGCCCGCCGGACTAACGGCCGCTTGCGACTGGGCCTTGCTGATTCTATACTCAATATGCTGGTGAGAGCCGTGGCGTTCGCAGGCGGTTTCGCGTACGTGCTCTTCAAAATCGTGGAGCAGCACATCGTCGTCGGCCGAGTTGGCGGGGTAGAAGCCCACTACGGCTTTAGCTTTGAGCAGTTTCTTGTCAACGATTTCCTGCAAAAGCTTATTGGCGTCCTCGAACAGTTGTTTGGCTTCCTTACCCACCACGGCATCCTCGAAAATAGCGGGGTACTTACCGTGCAACTGCCACGTTTGGAAAAAGGGCGTCCAGTCGATATAATCAACCAGTTCGGCAATTGAATAATCGTCGAAATACCGATTACCGAGGAACGTCGGTTTAGTTGGCACAAACGTGTTCCAGTCAATTTTTGTCCGGTTGTCACGAGCCTGGGTAATTGTCAGGCTGGCTTTCTCTTTCTGCCGTTTGGCATGATCTTCCCGCAGTTTGACGTATTCCGCTTTTATATCCGTGAAGATTTTCTCCTTTGTACCATCCGTTTCGCTCACGAGCCGACCGGCTACGGGTACGCTCCGACTGGCATCCAGCACGTGAACAACGGGCCCGGAGTAGTGCGGATCAATTTTAACGGCGGTGTGAATCCGGGAGGTGGTGGCTCCGCCGATGAGCAATGGGAGTTTGAAACCCTGCCGCTCCATCTCTTTGGCCACGCCAACCATTTCGTCCAGCGATGGTGTGATTAGACCACTCAGGCCAATGATATCAACGTTGTGCTCACGGGCAGCATCCAGAATTTTCTGGGTCGGCACCATGACACCAAGGTCAATGATCTCGTAATTATTACAGCCCAGCACGACACCAACGATATTTTTACCAATGTCGTGAACATCGCCTTTCACCGTAGCCAGCAGGATTTTACCGGCATTCGATGAGCCGGTTCCCGACTTTTCCGCTTCGATAAACGGCGTCAGATAAGCCACCGCTTTTTTCATAACACGGGCCGACTTCACGACCTGGGGCAGGAACATTTTACCGGCTCCGAATAAGTCGCCGACCACATTCATGCCGTCCATCAACGGCCCTTCGATCACGTGCAACGGGCGTTCCACCTGTTGCCGAATTTCTTCCACATCCTGGTCAATGTAATCGGTAATCCCTTTGATAAGCGCGTGTTTGAGTCGTTCGCGAACGGGTTCGAGCCGCCAGCTTTCGTCCTGAACAATGGCTTTGCCCTTCGCTTTTACGGTTTCGGCAAATTCGACCAGGCGTTCGGTGGCGTCGTCCCGACGGTTGAGCAGTACATCTTCGCAACGTTCCAGCAAATCTTTTGGGATGCTGTCGTATACCTCCAACTGCCCGGCATTCACGATACCCATGTCCAGACCGGCGCGGATGGCGTGGTATAAAAACGCCGAGTGCATGGCTTCGCGCACGACATCGTTACCCCGGAAACTGAATGAGATATTGGATACGCCACCGCTCACTTTGGCCAGCGGCAGGTTTTGCTTGATCCAGCGCGTAGCATTGATGAAATCAACGGCGTAATTATTGTGTTCTTCTATACCCGTAGCAACGGTCAAAATGTTGGGATCGAAGATGATATCCTGCGGGGCAAAGTGAACTTTATCGACCAGAATCCGGTAAGCGCGTTCACAAATCTGGATACGCCGTTCGTAGGAATCGGCCTGGCCGCTTTCATCGAACGCCATCACAACCGCAGCGGCCCCATAGCGTTTTACCAAGTTGGCCCGTTCAATGAATGCCTCCTCCCCTTCTTTAAGCGAAATGGAGTTCACAATGGCTTTTCCCTGCACGCATTTCAACCCGGCTTCGATAACTTCCCATTTGGAGGAGTCGACCATGATGGGTACGCGGGCAATATCGGGTTCGGCAGCAATCAGGTTCAGGAAGGTTTTCATGGCCTCCACCGAATCCAGCATGCCTTCGTCCATGTTGATATCAATCACCTGCGCGCCCCCTTCTACCTGCCCACGGGCAATGCTCAGGGCTTCGTCGAAATTACCGTCTTTAATCAGGCGGGCAAACTTCTTGGAACCCGTTACGTTGGTGCGTTCGCCAACGTTGAGGAAGTTGGTTTGCTCCGTTATTTTCAGCGGTTCCAGACCACTTAGCTTCTGGTAAGGCTCCGGCGCGGGCAACTGCCGGGGTGGATATTTGGCGGCCACATCGGCAATGGCCCGAATGTGATCGGGCGTAGAGCCGCAGCAACCGCCAACGATATTGACAAAATTACTTTTAACGAAGTCCTCGATCTGGAGGGCCATCATATCCGGCGTTTCATCGTATTCACCAAACTCATTGGGCAATCCCGCATTCGGATATGCCGACGTGAAAAAAGGCGCTTCTTTGGCGAGTGTCTGGATATACGGACGCATCAACTGGGCACCCAGCGCACAGTTGAGCCCCACACTTAACAGCGGCAGGTGCGAAACGGAATACAAAAACGCTTCCGTCGTCTGCCCCGACAACGTCCGACCGCTGGCATCCGTAATGGTGCCGGAGATCATGATGGGTAAGGGCATAGGGTGTTGGGCATGGGGTGAAGTACTAGCTACAGATTCCCCCTGCCCTGTGCCCTGTGCCCCATGCTCCGAAAAATACTTATCGATGGCGAACATAGCCGCCTTCGCATTGAGCGTATCGAAAATGGTTTCGACCAGCAGCAGGTCTGCCCCACCGTCGACCAACCCACTCACCTGCTCATAATAGGCATTCACCAGTTCGTCGAATGTAACGGCGCGATAGGCGGGGTTATTGACATCCGGTGAAAGGGAAGCGGTACGGTTTGTTGGTCCCATGGCACCGGCCACAAAGCGCGGTTTGTCGGGATTCTGGCGGGTAATTTCATCGGCTACTTCCTTAGCAATTCGGGCCGATTCGTAGTTCAACTCATAAGCCAGGTCCTCCATCCGGTAATCGGCCATGGCGATGGACGTGCCGCTGAAGGTGTTGGTTTCGATGATATCAGCACCTGCTTCCAGGTACTGTTTGTGAATGGCCTGAATTATTTCCGGCTTGGTCAGCGATAGCAGATCGTTATTGCCTTTCAGGTCGTGCGGCCAATCGCGGAATCGCTCACCCCGGTAGTCGTCATCGGTCAGGTTGTACCGTTGAATCATCGTACCCATCGCCCCATCGAGGACGAGGATGCGTTCGTGAAGAAGTTCGTATATCGTTTTCAAAGGCAGTGTTGCAACGCGTACTTGTTGGGAATCAACAACCGGCGCACTAAAAAAAGTCCAAAAAGCAAAACGGCTTATTCGCAGAAAGGCAGAAAGCACAAGGCTACCTTATCTATCCCGCCAACGGCGGGAGGAAATTGGCACCATTCCCCTGGGTAGGTTGGTTGCCAAGACATCATCGGGTCCGTTCCCTCCGTCTTTCTGGATAAGTAGTGACAAAATTAAGCAAAAAATGGGTGCCCCGACAAGCGGAACACCCAAAATGAGTTCATGTGGTACTATCATTACCACATCTGTTCTAAATCCTCTTTTGTGTACAAGTGGTTGCGTTCGTTATAAAACGACTTCTCGTCCGTGCGTTTGATGGCCAACGGGTTTTTGGCGCTCATTCGATAGAGCAAAGCAATCGGAAAGAGAAACACAAAGAATAAGACGGATAGAATGATCTTACCATTGATATTCCCCAGCACCTCGGCCAGTTTAAACCAGGCCTTCACGATGAGATCGCCTACTGCCGGAACGGCCAGGCTCAGCACGCCCACTGCCGCAGCCGCGTAAAGCCACCAGGGCGATTTAAAGATAAAATAGAGTACAACAAGTCCGGTTACAATAACCAGTTGGGCCTTCACTTTTTCGGTAACATCCATACGTTAGAACAGAGTATAGATAAACGGAGCAACGGCCGATCCACCGCCAATGACGATCAGAACACCAATGAGAAGCAGTAAAACGATCATGGGGGCCAGCCACCACTTCTTGCGCTGCTTCATAAATCGAAAAATGTCCTGTAAGAATTCCATACGTTTTGTTTGAGTTTAATTATCAGTAAAAGTTAGTTGAGCACGCTGATTAGACTGGATCAGGTTGAACAAAGCCTCACCCACCCGCTGGTTCACAATTGGGCTGGCATGTCCGTCGTTACGTCCCACCACCCGATCGGCCATAGGGAGGTCGAGCATGAGTTTTCCGGCATCCAGCATAGGCACGTTATTCGATCGAAAAAAGTCAACCACTGGTTTAACATACTCCGCCGTTTGCTCAATGTTGTGCGAGAACGGAAACATCACAACATACAGCCGGGCATTATTGTCTTTGGCGTACGTAATAAACTGGTTCAGGTCGCTCAAATGATCGTTGATAATGGCTGGTGTTCCGTAGGCTTTGCGGGCGTACACATCGAACGGAGTAAAATTGCCGTGGGGAAACTGCCAGTACAGGTAATTCAACAGATATGACTTGATAAACAGCGACTGCACGGGCCGGGGCAGATCGGAATAGGGCCGAAAACCGACGGGTATCACCCCATGATCGGCCGCGACTTTCTCAATATCATTCGGAAAATACTGTAAAATCAGGATGTCGGGCTTCTTACCAAACTTCACCAGACGGGCGTATTCATCCCGCGTGTCGGAGCCGGAAATACCCAGATTATACGCCACATACTGGCTGGTGCCGAGTTTTTCAGCAAGGATATTACCAAACCGTTCGTCGGCCGATTTCAGGCCATGCCCGGCGGTAAAGGAATCACCTACGATAAAAACTTTCTTTTTACCCAGTGTATCTGTCTTAGGGGTATCGCGGTAATCGCCCGTCATGGGTGGCCAGTAGCGTTCAAACCAGATCTTAGACGCCAGGGTTATTCCTCCTTCCTGACTCTGGGAAATAAACATAAACGCCATTTCGACAAAGATCAGCGCCACGATACTGGGCACCAGCAGCGTCACTATGTTACCAAGCAATTTTGGCGTAGTCGGATTTTTGACGACCCCATAATAACATACCCTCAGGAGTTCAATGATAAGTAACAGAAAAAGGCAGCATTTAGCGAGCCGGACGTATATGTTATCGAATAGGCCCTTGTGTGGATAGTCGAAACTAACCCCAAAATGGTCGCCATATAGAACAACAAACGTTAAAAATCCAAGTAGAAGCAGGCGAACAACACTGGAAAAGAGCTTTGATTGCATTTAAGACAGTTCGTTCGTTAATCTAAAACAAATTCTTCCTTCCAGTTGTCTTTCTCCTGCCATTCGGGTTGTTTCCGTTTGTCGAACAGGTAGTTACCGACGGCCAAAAAGTCCATTTCGGTACGCATGAAGCACCGATACGCATCATCCGGCGTACAAACGATGGGCTCGCCACGCACATTGAAGCTGGTATTGACGATAACCCCATAGCCCGTTAGCTGCTTGAACGCATCAATCAATTGATAGTAACGCGGGTTGGTATCTTTATGAACCGTTTGAATACGAGCCGAATAGTCGATGTGGGTAATGGACGGCAAGTCAGATCGCTGGTAATACAATTTCTCCCGGAGCGGGAAGCTGGCATAATCGGCCGGTACGGGTGTGCGTCGTTTCTGCGCTACCGGATGAACGAGCAGCATATACGGCGAAATACCATCGTAATCAAAATACTCCGCACAGTCTTCGGCGAGTACCGAGGGAGCAAACGGCCGGAACGATTCGCGGTATTTGATTTTCAGGTTTAGTTTCTTCTGCATTTCGGCATTGCGGGGGTCACCCAGAATGCTGCGTCCGCCCAGCGCCCGTGGTCCAAACTCCATCTGGCCCTGCACCCAGCCCAGCACGTTGCCTTCGGCCAGTAGTTTGGCGGCATCCCGGCTCAGTTCGGTAAAATCGGTATAATGGGTGGCTACGGCTTTGTATTTTTTCGCCATCAGCTCCACATCCAGATCCGAGAACGTTGGCCCCAGATAAGAGCCCCGCATGGCATCGCGCTCGGTGGTTACCACCCGCTCTTTGCCAAAGTAGATATGGTAAGCGGCCAGAGCTGCGCCCAGAGCCCCACCGGCATCGCCGGCGGCTGGCTGAATGAATATGTCCTTGAAAAGGCCCGCTGCCTGAAGCTTTCCGTTCGATACGCAGTTCAGGGCCACACCGCCCGCCAGTACCAGCGCATCGGCATTGGTGAGCCGTTTTGCTTCTTTGGCCATGTTCAGCACCACCTCTTCGGTCAGGTATTGAATAGCCAGCCCCAGATTACAATGATGAGGCAGCAATTCGTCTTCCGGCTGACGCTTGGGAAACCCGAATAGTTCGGCCCATTTGCCTTCGTTCACCATTTTCAGGCCCGTAGCGTAGTCAAAGTATTCCTGATTGAGCCAGATCGACCCGTCGGGTCGAAGGTCGGCCAGCGTCTCTTTGATGGTGGTCATGTAGCGGGCCACATCCGGCGAGCTGGGGTCGCCATAGGGGGCAAGGCCCATGAGTTTGTACTCCCCCGAATTAACGCGAAATCCCAGAAAATAGGTGAATGCCGAATACAACAGACCGAGCGAGTGCGGAAACCGCATTTCTTTCAGAATAGAAATGTTTTTTCCCTCGCCCAGACCAATGGAAGCCGTAGCCCATTCGCCTACCCCGTCGATGGTCAGAATGGCCGCTCGTTCGAAAGGAGATGGGTAAAAAGCACTGGCACCGTGCGAAAGATGGTGTTCAGGGAAAAGCAGCTTAACCTTACTGGCTGATTTGTAGCCCAGTTTTTCCAGCTCTTCCCGAATCAGCCGTTTCAGAAACAGCTTCTCTTTGAGCCACACCGGAATCGACATCAAAAACGACCGTAATCCCTGCGGAGCAAATGCGTAGTACGTTTCGAGCAACCGCTCAAACTTAAGGAGAGGTTTGTCATAGAAGACAATAGCGTCGAGTTTATTGAGATCTGCCCCGCTGTATTGAAGGCAATATTTTATTGCCTCAGCCGGAAAACCGGGATCGTGTTTTTTACGTGTAAACCGCTCTTCTTGTGCTGCGGCAACAATTTTCCCATCTTCAATTAATGCTGCCGCTGAGTCGTGATAAAAAGCAGATATGCCTAATATGGTCATGAACTATAGTACTTCAGATTGCGCCAAAAGTAACGTTATTTTTACGAGTCATAACATAGTAGTTGACGCTTCTTACCCAACGGCTTAATTCTAATGCTTGTTTAACCTATTATTAGACTATAAAGTCTGATCTAAGACCCTAAATAGGGATTATACTATAATTAGAAGCCTTATTTGTACATATAAATCATGAATGATTTACTCCGGGAATTTTTTAGCTAACTTTTCTGCCACCTGACGGTAGGATTGTTCATCTGGGTGCATGCCATCATAGGCCGTTTTCCACGAACAGAGGTTTGAGTAATCAATCACTTTTATGTGGAACTGATTAAAATACTGACGCAGCTCAGGGGCCATTGGATAAGCAGGAAACACAACCACATAAAAGTTATCGTTTCCAAACTGTTGTTTGTAGCGTTCTTCTGTTTCCTTGACTATACGCACAAATCGCAGATACTGATCGTCGCTGTATCGCCGGGGAAAATTGATGTTGAAAAGGTTGACGATGTTGCTTTTGTACATACCCTGAATCAGGCTATAATAGACCGGATGCCGTTCAGCATAGGTGCCTTTTATGGTCATTGTACCCGGATCGAAATTAGGCCAATACCCGTTTGAATTATAAATCCATTTTGTACTTGGGGCTACCCGAGCCAGATGATCTTCAATATACGTGTAGAACGCAACACCATCCTTTTCGACTACCTCACTGCGCATATTGACCGCCTGCATCAGCGCGAGCATATGAGCTGGCGAGTAGCCCGAAACGCCGTAATTATAAGGTCGATAACCCGTTTCTTTGCCGAAAAAATACGGAAGGGTACTCGTATCGGCCACGGATTCGCCATAGGTGAACGAACACCCCAGAAACAGGGCATATTTGCCAACGGCCCGCCGACTGTCGAAAGGCGTAACGCGTCGATCCAAACTGTCAATGTGATACGTAACAGATGCCGTTTTGGACACTAAAGGCAGCTTCTGTTTACCGCTTTTCGATTGATCGACAGAATAAACGACCTCATACTGGCCGGGTGCAGGCCTGATTATACCTAAACTATCGTACTTTATTAGCGTAAGCTTATTCTGCGTTGTTGTGGCAGTTGGCAGAACGTTGGAATTGTACGTAATACTCTGTTTCCAACGCAGCAGAAGATTACAAACCCCCTCTAGCACTAACCAACTAAAAACGAAACTTATCAGAGATAGTATACTTCCTTTAATCCAGGTTTTGGTGTGTAACATAATGAACGCCCTTCAGGGCTCCTCTCTCTTATTAGAGTAACTATTGTATTGTTTTCTATCCTTAAATACGCTCTTGTTCCTTTTTATTGTGTAAACCTTAACATTTGGTTAGTAGTATACACTCATTGTGTCAATTATTAATGAGGCAACGGAATAAAAGCGCATCTTTCACAAATATAACAATCCAGTAACTCAACCCATGCACTGGAAATAAATAGTGAAACGTCTTACATACCCGTAAAAAATTTACCTTTGGCCCACTTACAAAGCACTTCAACTAGTGAAACTGGCAGCTATTGATATCGGTTCTAACGCAGCCCGTCTGCAAATTTCGACAGTCTTACACAACGACGACCTGGTTAGCTTCAAGCGGGTTGAATACGTACGTTTTCCACTACGGCTAGGCCACGACGTGTTCAATTTTGGCGCTTTGACGCCTGAAAGTGAAGCCCGTACCACCAAATTAATGCAGGCCTATAAACTGCTGATGGAGCTGCACGAGGTAGAAGACTATATGGCCTGTGCCACCTCGGCCATGCGGGAGTCTTCCAACGGACCTGAAGTAGCCAAACGCATTGAAGCCGCTACCGGCATAAAAATTCATATCATCGACGGCCGTAGGGAAGCCGAGCTTATCAACGATGTGGTTGTTCATGCGCTGGACGACCGGCAGTACCTGCACATCGATGTGGGTGGAGGCAGCACAGAATTAAACGTGTACGTCAACCGCCAGAAGATTAACTCCAAATCATTTAAAATTGGCTCGGTTCGGTTGCTTGAAGGGAAAGAAACCAAGGGTGCCTGGCGGAAGATTGAGGACTGGGTAGAGGAAAATATTGATTCATCGCAGGAAGTCACGGCCGTTGGTACCGGGGGCAACATCAGCAAGCTCTTTAACCTGGCTTCCAAAGTCTCGGAAAGCGAAACAAGCCGAGCCGAAATTGAACGTATCCGCAATTATATAGCTGGGTTTAGCCAGGAGGACCGGATTAACAAACTTCGCCTGAATGCCGACCGCGCCGACGTAATCGTACCAGCCGCCGACATCTATATATCAGTCATGAAGTGGGCGGGAGCCGACAAAATTGTCGTCCCGGATTTAGGTCTGAAAGATGGTATTATTCAACAAGTTTACGCTCAGGTGTGTAAACGGAAATAAGTTTCCCCGGAAAGAAGCCCATTCATAAAATCCCCGGTCGGCAGCAGCTGACTGGGTTTTTTTAGGGTATCCAGTCGTGTCGGAAGGTGGTGTCAGGTGGTGTCAGTTTCTCAAAACTGACACGTTAGGTTTCTTAAAACCTAACGCATAGGCTACTTGCTTAACGAGGTTTTGAGAAACCTCGCTTGTCAGGTGTGAGCACCTGACATCACCATCAACACCCTAGACAGACTGACAACTATAGTGTCTACACAGAAGAGAGAAAGCCCAATCTCTCCGGGCAATCCGTTACTTTACTTACAGGCTGGTCGTCAGTACGGACATGATCTCCACCGGCCCGACCGATTACACGTTTCTGGTACAAATTAATCCTCAGCAACCCGATATTGCCTCCTTTTGCCAGCCGGGCTTTTTTTTCAACGAATACGCACACCTTCGACAGCAGAACAACGGCCCTTTTTACCTGATCTCAGCGGTAAACCGATTCACGCAGGAAGCCGAAGCCCGCTGCGCTTTTTTCCTCAATGCGAGCGATGCTCTTAGTCCAATTGCGGCTCCGTTCGGGTCTATTGAACTGAGCGAAACCTTACCAACCAGTGTGCTGAACGCCTTTGTCTCTGTCCTGCTGGAAACGGCTCACAAACTAGGTTGCAACCGCATTCGGCTCGTTAACTATCCACGTTGTTACGCCCCCCAACAAACCGACCGCCTGCTGTCTGTGCTGGCCGAGCACGAGTTTGTCGTTGTCGAATCAAACGTCAGTTCTTTTCTGCCAGTTAATAACAAACCCTTAGAGAACAACCTGATTCCGGCCGCGCGTCGGCGGCTACGCAAATGCCGGGAGGCCGGTTTTGTATTCGCCCATCGGCAAGCCCCAAATGTGCCCGAAGTCGTTAGGTTCATTCAAAACACCCGGCAGCAGTTGGGCTACCCGCTTACCCTTGAGCCAGACCAATTGATAAATTTACTTCAGGAATTTCCGAAGCAATTCAGCGTTTTTACCGTAACTAATGGCCCTTCTCTGGCAGCCGTCGTGATAACGGTACGCGTCAGATACGATATACTGTATACGTTCCTGCCCGCTTCCGATCCGGCCTGCCACAACTTTAGCCCAATGATCTTTCTCATTGATGGGCTTTGTAGCTACTGCCAGCAACAGGAAGTCCAACTGCTCGATTTAGGGGTGTCACTCGATGCCAGACGCCAGCCCAAGCCTGGTCTACTACGCTTTAAACGTAATCTGGGTGCGCAGGAGTCACCAAAATATACGCTTGAACGAAGCATTGACCGGGATGATTTCACTGAATTGCAGGATGGCCCGTTAAAAACTCTCTTCATTCGGTAATACAGTTAAACATCTGCCGGTCTGCTGTTTTTTTCGTTGTTTTGCAGAAAAAAGGCACGCCCACTGTGCCGCTTGCATGGTCGAAGCTGCGTTTAATTCGGTAAGTCAATTTTTGAGCGACCTCGTCGCATCCCTGGTGTCGCTGGCCAAGGTCGCTATCCGTATTCGGCACGCTACCCGTCTGCCCGATCCAAAGCTACCAGTTTGTTCGGTGCTGGGAAACGGCCCCTCACTGACGGAGTCCCTGACGACCCAACTCGATTTCATCCGGCAAACGGAGATTGTCTGCGTCAACAACTTCGCTCATGCCGAGGTTTTTACCCAGCTGCGCCCACAAGACTACGTCATTTTAGACCCCAACTATTTCGTTTTCACCGAACAAACCGCCGACCGCGACGATATTCGAAAAACGCTCTCGATCTTTCTGGAAAAGGTCGACTGGCCCATGACGCTGTTCGTGCCGCATTTCGCCAAAGGCACGTATCTGCTCGGTAAAATTGAACAGGGCAACCCGCTAATTACCGTCGTTTATTTCAACTACACGGTTGTTCGTGGCTTTAAACGGTTAACCTACTGGCTTTATGCCAAAGGCTTCGGTATGCCACAGGCCCAAACCGTTATCATCGCTGCTCTGGCACTGATGATCAACCGGAAATTTAAAACCATTTACCTGTTTGGAGCGGATACGTCCTGGCATGAACAAATCCGGCTCAACGATCAGAATCAACTGCTGATCAAGCAAATACATTTTTACGACAAGCCAAAAGACGTTACGCACCAGCCTGTGTATCTGGACGCCGAGCGGAAGCGCACGTTTTCGATGGCCGCTCAGTTTCTGTCATTACACAAGGCCTTTCGCGGGTATGAAGTGTTGCGTGACTACGCCGATTACCGGGGCGTTCAGGTTATAAATGCCAGTGCCAAAAGTTACATTGACGCCTTTGAGCGACAAGTCACCAGCGAGTCGGTCACGAACGAGTAATTCCTAAACCCATCATGAAACCAGCCATTTACTTTTTCCTCATTAGCCTGTCCCTATTTGGCCAATCGGCCGTGGTAGCGCAGCAGAAGCCCAATATTGTCCTGATCTACGCCGATGATCTGGGCTACGGCGACATTAGCTGCCAGGGAGCTACGAAAGTCCGCACGCCAAACATCGACCGGGTAGCCAAAGAAGGCTTGCGCTTTACGAACGCTCATGCCTCCTCCTCCACCTGTACCCCATCGCGTTATACCCTCCTGACGGGGGCCTACGCCTGGCGGAAAACAGGCACCGGTATTGCTCCCGGCGATGCGGCTCTGCTGATTCCGACCGATCGCATCACACTACCCGGAATCCTGCAAAAAGCAGGCTATAAAACCGGTGTCGTGGGCAAATGGCATTTGGGCCTTGGCCCCAAAGGTGGCCCCGACTGGAACGGCGACATAAAGCCCGGCCCTTTGGAAATTGGCTTCAGCTATTCCTTTCTCCTGCCCGCCACCGGCGACCGGGTGCCCTGCGTGTACGTCGAGAATCACCGCATCGTCAATCTCAACCCTGCCGACCCGATTCAGGTAAGTTACAAAGAGCCCATTGGTACCGATCCGACCGGCAAAGAGCATCCTGAGTTACTCAAAATGCTGTTCTCGCACGGCCATGACCAAACGATCATCAATGGGGTTAGCCGGATCGGCTACATGAGCGGAGGAAAAGCAGCGCGGTGGGTCGATGAGGAGATGGCCGATGTGCTGACCGGCAAGGTAAATCAGTTTATCGAATCCAGTAAAGGCAATCCGTTCTTTGTTTATTTCTCCACCCACGATATTCACGTTCCGCGTATGCCGCACTCCCGTTTTGCGGGTAAAAGTGGCATGGGGCCGCGTGGTGACGCCATTTTGCAACTAGACTGGTGCGTAGGCGAAGTAATGAAAACACTGGATCGGCTGGGTTTAAAAGACAACACGATGGTGATTATCAGCAGTGATAACGGCCCGGTTGTCGATGACGGCTACAAAGATCAGGCGGTTGAAAAACTAAACGGCCACAAACCCGCCGGACCATTGCGCGGTGGTAAATACAGTGCGTTCGATGCCGGAACACGGGTGCCGTTTATCGTCCGCTGGCCGGTCAACGTGAAACCCGGCACCTCCGACGCTCTGTTTAGCCAGGTTGATCTCGCAGCCTCTTTTGCCGCCCTGGTGGGTCAGTCGTTGGCGAAGGGCGAAGCGCCCGACAGTTTTAATAGCCTGACTACGCTGCTGGGGACAACTAAAAAGAGTCGCGAATACGTTATAGAACATGCCATCAATGGTACCCTTTCGCTGATACGCGGCAACTGGAAGTACATTGAGCCTTCTGGTGGCCCGGTCCTCAATCGTGACACCAACATCGAGACAGGGTATGCATCACAACCGCAGTTGTATAATCTGCAAACCGATCTTAGCGAAACAAAGAACCTGGCGGAGAGCAACCCGCAGCTAACCACCGAACTGGCGGCATTGCTCAAAACCATCCGAGAACGCGAAAACACAAAATAGACAGCTTTTTTAACTGACCCACAGCGGTCAACTGAGTACGTAAAACGATGCTTGATTTAACGAACAAATCCATTTTGATTACGGGCGGTACGGGCTCTTTCGGCAAGAAGTTTGTCGAGATGGTGTACCAACGCCACCCCAATATTAAACGCCTGGTCGTGTATTCGCGGGATGAACTGAAACAGTTCGAGATGTCGCAATACTATCCACAGTCCAAATACAAATCCATCCGGTTTTTCATTGGCGATGTGCGCGACGGCGATCGACTAAAGCGGGCCTGCGAAGGTATCGACATCATTGTGCATGCAGCCGCCATGAAGCAGGTTCCGGCGGCTGAGTACAACCCGATGGAGTGCATTAAAACCAACGTATTCGGAGCCGAAAATGTGATCAATGCCGCCATGGACAACGGCGTACAGCGCGTTGTGGCTCTTTCGACCGACAAAGCAGCCGCACCGATCAATCTCTACGGAGCCACCAAACTGTGTTCCGATAAACTGTTTGTAGCCGCCAATAACATGAAAGGCAGCCGCAACTTGCAGTTCTCGGTGGTACGGTATGGCAACGTGATCGGGTCTCGGGGATCGGTCGTACCGTTTTTTCTGGACAAGCGTAAAGAAGGGGTATTGCCCATCACCCACGCGGACATGACCCGCTTTAACATCTCACTCGAAGAAGGGGTCGAAATGGTATTTCATGCGCTCGAACATGCCTGGGGCGGGGAGATTTTTGTTCCAAAAATCCCCTCCTACCGCATCACCGACGTCGCCACGGCCATTGGTCCCAACTGCGAACAGAAACTGGTCGGGATTCGTCCGGGCGAGAAGCTCCACGAGGAAATGATCACCGAAACCGACTCGCTCAATACGGTCGAAACGGAAAAATACTACGTCATTACGCCTTCAACGCCCACCTGGAGCATTGAGGATTATATGAAAGCCTTCAACGGGCGTCCGGTAGAGATGGGCTTCAAATACAACTCCGGCAGCAACACCGAATGGCTCAACGTCGACCAACTGCGTGAGCAGATTCGCGAGCATGTTGATCCTAACTTTTCGGCCTAGACATGAATCAACCCATCCCCTACGGTCGGCAGCATATTACCGACGAAGATATTGCAGCCGTTGCTGAGGTGCTACGCGGCCCGTTTTTGACGCAGGGGCCGCACATCAGTGCGTTTGAAACGGCTTTTGCTAGTTATATCGGTTGTCAGTACGCCGTGGCGGTGGCCAATGGAACAGCCGCACTGCACCTGTGCTGCATGGCCCTCGGCGTGACCGAAGGAACCCGCGTCATTACCACACCCATCACGTTCTCGGCTTCGGCCAACTGCGTTCGCTATTGCGGGGGCGAAGTCCATTTTGCCGATATCGATCCCGAAACGGCACTGCTGGATATAAACGCCGTACGGACACTCGTTGAACAACATCCGAAAGGCTATTTTTCGGGTATCGTTCCAGTCGATTTTGCGGGGTACCCGGTCGATTTAGCCGCTTTTCGCGAACTGGCCGATGCGCATGGGCTGTGGATTCTGGAAGATAGCTGCCACTCGCCGGGCGGTTCATTTACCGATAGCCAGGGCGTGGACCATCGCTGTGGCGACGGTTCGCTGGCCGATCTTGCCATTTTCAGTTTTCACCCCGTTAAGCACATTGCGGCTGGTGAGGGCGGCATGATTACCACCAACGACGAAGCACTGTATAAACACCTGATGCGGCTCCGGACGCACGGCATCACCAATAAACCGGGTGAATTTACGGAGCCGTATCCCGGCGAGCCCGAACGGGGCGGCTGGTACATGGAGTTGCAGGAGTTGGGCTACAATTACCGCCTGACCGACATGCAGGCAGCCCTCGGCAATAGCCAGTTGGCCCGTGCCGAAGCCATGCTGGCGCGTCGGCAGGCGATTGCGAAACGATACGACGACGCCTTTGCCGGAACGCCCGCCGTCACCATCGTTCCACCCGACAACGTCAGTCATGCCTATCATCTGTACGTCGTTCAGGTGGACGACCGCAAAGGGCTGTACGACTTTCTGCGAACTCGTAACATTATGGCGCAGGTGCATTACATACCGGTGCATCTGATGCCTTACTACCGGCAGTTCGGCTGGAAACCGGGCGATTTTCCCAATGCGGAACGCTACTACGCCCGTTGCCTGAGTCTGCCCATGTTCCCAACCCTGACGGATGAAGAACAGGCGTATGTCATTGCCTCTGTTCTTGAGTTTTGTCGTTAATCAGGCCCGCACAGGCTCCGGCTGTGCGTTTGTCCGTTTACACAGTCACACAGCCGGAGCCTGTGTGAGCCTCATATGAGCAACGTAGCCATCATTACCGCAAGGGGCGGCAGCAAACGGATTCCCCGCAAAAATATTCGCCCCTTTCTGGGTAAACCCATCATCGCCTATGTTATCGACGCAGCCATACAATCGGGCCTGTTCGATGAAGTAATGGTGTCGACCGACGATGCCGAAATTGCGGACATTGCCCGGCAACAGGGTGCATCCGTCCCGTTTCTGCGAAAGCCCGAAACATCGGGTGATTATGCGTCGACGATTGAGGTGCTGCTGGAGGTACTCGATGAATACGAACTCATTGGCCAAACGTTTGAGTCGCTTTGCTGCCTATACCCCACCGCCCCCTTCGTTACGGCCGATTTACTGACGGCATCGCATCGGGTACTGCTCGATAAGAAAGTCGATATTGTGTATCCCATCCAGGCGTTTTCATTTCCGATTCAGCGGGCCTTCAAGCTCAATGACGGGCTGTTAAGCTGGGCGCAGCCGGATGCCTTTCTGCTGCGTTCGCAGGATCTGGAACCAATGTATCACGATGCCGGACAGTTTTACTGGTTCAATGTAGACCGGCTGCGGACGCATCGGCAACTACCCGGTCTGACGGCCGGGGGGATTGAAATCGACGAAATGCACGCGCACGACATTGATACCGAATCGGACTGGAAAGTGGCCGAATTCAAATATCGTCTGCTCAATAATTTACTACCGAATGAGTAATGCCAACGCACCGAAGCTGATTTTTCGGGCTGATGGGGGCGCTAAAATTGGTCTGGGCCACATCATGCGCTGCCTTGCCATTGCCGAAATGACAGGCGATTTATTCAGCCTGTCGTTCGCCATTCAACAGCCGTCGGATGCAGTTCGGCACATACTGGCACAAGCGGCTTTCGACCTCATCAGCTTACCCGAAACAGCGGATTCCGCAGCCGATGCCCGTAACCTCCGCGCCCACCTGACGGGGGATGAATTCGTGCTGCTCGATGGCTATTCTTTTGGCGCTGATTATCAAAAAACCATAAAACGGCATTGCCGGAAACTGATTGTCGTTGATGATCTGGTAGCCTGGCATCAATACGCCGATGTGGTTATCAATCATGGCGGCACTATACAGGCAGCGGCTTATCAGTCGGAAAGCTACACCCAATTCCTGACCGGTACAGCTTACGCGCTGCTCCGAAAACCGTTTCTGGAAGCGGGCATTCATCGGTCTGAAGAGGCATTGACCACGTTTCAACCCCGGCGGGTTCTGGTCAATCTGGGCGGGGCCGATCCCGATAACATAAGTCACCGGGTTGTCGAAGCGCTGCTGAGCGAACCGCTGGTGCAGCAGATCGTAATCGTATTGGGTGCCGCCAATCCGCACGGCGATAGCTTCGCCAGGTATGCAGAAGAGCGGGTGCAGATACGGCGGAATCTATCCCCCGAGCAGATTGTGACGGTCATTCAGTCCTGCGATGTGGCCGTGGTGTCGTGCAGTACCATTTCGTACGAAGTCGCCACCGTGGGCAAACCGTTTGTCGGTATACTCACGGCCGATAACCAGGCCATTCTCCGAACATTTTATAAGGATAATCACATTGCGCTGGGAGTACTGGAGAAAGCCTTCACCAACTCTGAACTTTGGTCGACTATGTCATTGCCCGTTTCGACGGTCAATAACAGTCTGGCCAGACAGTATCAATTTTTTGATGGTCGATCAGGCGAGCGAATCGCTGCTTTTTTCCGAACATTACTGCCAGCTTAATTAATCAACCTATGGATATCACGCTAACTCCGTTGACAGAAAACGATATTGAACTGGTACGACTTTGGCGCAACTCCCCCGAAGTAGCCCAATATATGTACACCAGCGAACCCATTACGGCCGAGCAGCAACAGGCCTGGTTCAGCCGTATTCAGCAGGACTCGTCGTCCCGGTACTGGGTGATCGAGTACAACGACAAAAAGATAGGACTAGCCTCACTGACGGGTATCAGCCAAACGCTCAGCAGTTGCTATTGGGCGTTTTACCTGGGCGATACCAGTATCCGGGGCGGTGGTTTAGGGGCCAAAATTGAATTCAACGTGCTCGAATACGTCTTTAACGAGCTTAAGCTTAACAAGCTTCGATGCGAAGTCATGACCTTTAACGACAAGGTGATTTCGATGCACGAGAAGTTTGGCTTCCGCCGGGAGGCTTATTACCGGCAGCACGTAAAAAAAGACGGTGCCTGGCAGGATGTCGTTGGGCTGGCACTTTTAAAGCAGGAGTGGGACACCTACCGAGCTATTATGCGGACCAAAATATACGGTAACTAACGCTACGTAGTTACCCATTTCACTCTTAAACAATCAGATTCATTCAGTACATTCACATAAAAACAACGTATTTTCATAGGAATGAAGCAACTTTCCCTGACTTTCCTTTTAACGAGTCTTTGTCTTGGGTTTACAGCTTGTAAAAAACCGGCAGAGCCTGAGCCGGTTGCTGGCCTGGTCGCTTAATAAGACTTTACGAAAGGGGTCAAAGATTTAAGCGGCAATAATAATACGGCTCAGGTTGTAGGTGCCACACCTACAATTGACCGCTTCGGTACGACAGAATCAGCCTATGCGTTTAACGGCAGTAGCTATATTGAATTGCCGCCAAACAAATTTTCTACGGACGAATTCACCTATGCTGCCTGGGTTAAACTGGCGTTTGTTCCGCAATCCTACGATGTGCTCACGATTATGGATACGGGCAACTATCGGGGCGACCATGCCATGGTACTGGCCAATACAACCGTGTTAGGATGGGGGATGTGGTCGTATACCGAAGACCGGGCCAATTTCAATTTCGCCTACTCCGGGAGTTTGCCAACGAACACGAACCAGTGGTATCATATCCTGGCCAGCCGTAGCAAAAATCAGCTGAATATCTATGTAAATGGTGCCCTGAGTTCGTCACAGACCTTAACCGGTAAACCCTTCTACGAGGGTACTGTACGTACGCTGATCGGTCAGCGTTTCGACGGAACCTTCTCGTTCAGAGGAGCCATTGATGAGGTACGCGTCTACAATCGTGCCCTGTCTGATGCGGAAGCTAAACGGGTTTATGAACTGAATTAATCGCCTGATTCGCCGACTTGCCGCAAAAAATATATACATCCCCATTACTATCCGATTGCAATGATCTGCCGTACACTCTGCGTTGTTGCCTTGATTCTTTTTTTTGCCAGCTATAGTTTTGGTCAGACCACCAGTCAACTAATAGCGTGTTATCCATTTTCGGGTGATGCGAAGGACGGTTTTGGTCCAAATCACGGTACCGTTAATGGCGCAACCCTAACCACAGATCGTTTTAACAAACCGAACAGCGCTTATTTTTTCGACCGAAATTCTTACATCGACTTACCCGCAGCTCCTTTTACGAACCCAACCTACACCCTGTCGGCCTGGGTGAAACTGGCCTCGTTCCCTGCCCAAGCCGATGCGTTCACCATTTTCTCGTTTAGTGAACCGAACCAGTGCCTGACATTAACCAATCAGCCGGTTTATGGAGGAAATGTCTGGAATTTCTTTTCCTACAACACAACGGGATCGGTTATTACAACACAGTCGGTCAGTATTGGCACCTGGACTCACCTCACGGCCATACAGGCTGACAGTGCTCTGATTTTTTATATCAATGGCGAACGTGCTCAAACGGTAAAAATAACCCCCACAGCTCCGCTGAGTTATACGTGTCCCTTACAGGCATGCATCGGCATAAGACCAACGAGAGGTACTCTCATTCAACCGTTTCATGGAGCCATTGATGATGTACGAGTTTATCGGGGAATACTATCGGATGCTGAGGTGCGTGTGTTGTATCAGGCAACAACCTGCCAAACCGACTTCACGCTGAATCCCATTACGGCCCAACCTTTCGTCTCCCTCCGAAACGGAAACTGGAATGACCCGACCGTTTGGTCCTGTGGCTGTATACCCACAGCCACCGATGCCGTTCAGGTGCGCCATGTTGTTACGGTGCCCCCGGCTTTTCAGGCAAACGCACTAAGGGTGTACATCAACGGAGCCGCCCAGATAACCTACGGACTCGGCGGACGCCTGGTACTTAGCCTTTGATAGACAATTCTTCCCAAAAAGTGGTAATTTTGAGGTGCTGAAACCAGGCTGGAATTTGTAAGCCAGCTACTGGCGTTACAAAAAGTGGCTGGCCTACTGATGCACGAACCAGCCAGCTATCCAGCGCAAACGTCAATTTACCAATGATTCAACCCATTCAGGTTGCCCAGTTTACCATCGGATCGGCACATCGTCCCTTTGTTATTGCCGAGATGTCGGGCAACCATAACCAGTCGCTGGAACGGGCACTGGAAATCGTGGACGCCGTTGCCGATGCCGGTGCCCACGCCCTTAAACTCCAGACCTATACGCCGGATACCATCACGTTCAACGGAGCCTCCGAGGAGTTTTACATTCGGGATGCGAAATCACTCTGGGCCGATAAGAATCTGTATAAGCTCTATCAGGATGCCTATACACCCTGGGAATGGCACAAACCGATTTTCGACCACGCCAAAAAACGCGGCATGATCGCATTCAGCTCCCCGTTCGACACCACGGCCGTCGACTTTCTGGAATCGCTGGATGTGCCGCTGTATAAGATTGCGTCCTTTGAGAATACCGACCATATTCTGCTCAAAAAAGTAGCACAAACGGGTAAACCCGTCATCATGAGCACCGGGGTCGCATCCGTTGCCGACCTCGACGAGTCGGTGAAGGTGTTGCGGGCCAATGGCTGTCAGGAGCTTGTTCTACTCAAGTGTACCAGCACCTACCCGGCCACGCCCGAAAGCACCAATCTGCTTACCATCCCGCACATGAGCCAGTTGTTCGATGTGCCCGTTGGCCTGTCTGATCATACCATGGGCATTGGCGCGGCCGTTGCGGCTGTCGCTCTGGGGGCCGTAGTGCTGGAAAAACACGTGACCCTGCGCCGGGCCGATGGCGGTGTCGATTCGGCTTTTTCGTTGGAGCCGGAGGAATTGAAAAACCTCGTGATCGAAACCGAGCGCGCCAAACTAGCCCTGGGGCAAGTGAGCTACACACTAACTCCCAAAGAAGAAAAAAGCCTGCAATTCAAGCGCTCCCTCTATGTGGTACGCGACATGAGCGCGGGCGAATCCTTCACCCCCGAAAACGTCCGGAGCATCCGCCCGGCCAACGGCCTGCACACCCGCTATTACGACGACATCCTCGGCAAAACAGCCACCACCAACATACAAGCCGGTACAGCGCTGGCGTGGGACTTAATAAATTAGTTTTGAATGAGTGAATGAGCAAATTATTGAATACCGGCTGGTCGTTCTTTATTCGCTCATTCACTCATTCGCTCATTCAAAATTCACTACGTGGGTATCATAAAACGGCAAACCATCCAGAGTTCAATATACGCCTATGCGGGTGTGGTTGTCGGTTTTCTAACGCAGGGGATCTGGTTCCCGAATTTGTTCAGTGAGCAACAGGTTGGCTTGCTAACCTTGCTGATTTCGCTGTCACTGGTCCTGGCGCAGGCCTCGAACGTGGGCATAAATGGCGCCGGTGGGCGGTTCTTTCCTTATTTTCGTGACGCAGCACGGCAGCATAACGGCTTTCTGCTCATTGCCAGTCTGTCTACCTTTGTGGGCTTCTGCCTGTGCGTGCTGGCGTTGTGGCTGGCGCGGCCCTGGATTGTCAATCTGTATCAGGAACAATCAGCGTTGTTTGTCGAATACTATTACCTGCTCATTCCGCTGACCTTTTGTACGGTTTATTTTACCGTTTTCGATAACTATTCCCGCCTGCTCTACGACCCCGTTACCGGAACGCTGCTGCAACAGTTCGTTCAACGGTTGCTGGTCACACTGGCCGGTGGGTTGTACTGGCTCGGCTGGGTTACGTTTCCGCAATTTCTGGGCGTCTGGTTACTGGCGTTCCTGCTGCCGCTGGTGTTCATGATTATTAGTGTGGCCCGCGATGAAGCTTTATTCTTCAGCCGAAACTTTGTATCCGTCAACCCGGATTTACGACGAAATATGATCCGTTACGCCAGCCTGACCTTTACTTCGGCTCTGTCGTCGCAGGTTGTCATTACCATCGACAAGATGATGATCAACAGCAAGCAGGGCTTGGGCGATACGGGCATTTACGGGACAGCTTCGTATTTTGCCGCCGTCATCGCCATTCCGGCAACGGCCCTTTACAAAGTGTCCGGTACGCTCATTGCCGAGTCATGGAAGGTAAATGACCTGGAGAATATTGCCAGTATTTACCGAAAAAGTTGCCTCAATCAATTAATTGCGGGTTGCCTGGTCTTCGTGGGTGTGGCCGCCAACCTGCCTAATGTCTTTCAGTTTCTACCGCCAAGCTATTCGGCGGGATATTACGTGATTCTGTGGCTTGGCCTGGGCAAATTGTTCGACATGGCAACGGGCATCAACGGCACCATCCTAACCACATCGCGCTATTATACCTACGACTCGGTCTTTTTTGTGGTGCTCATTTTTATTACCGTTTATGCCAATCTATACCTGATACCCCGTTTTGGTATCAACGGTGCCGCGATCGGTGCGGCATTCGTGACCCTGCTCTTTAACCTCGCCCGGACGCTGTTCGTTGGGTTTGCGTTCAAGATGCAGCCGTTTACCTGGCGAAATCTGGTGGTCATTATGCTGGGACTAACTGTCTGGTGGTTATCGGTCCAACTTCCGTATCCCGATGTTGATGCTCCCAAGTGGCGTTTTATACTGGATACAGCCTGGCGGTCGGCCCTGATTACCGGGTTGTTTGGGGGAGCCGTCGTAGCGTTGAAATTATCGCCTGACATTAACCAGATGGTAGACGGATTGAAGAAGCGTTTTATAAACAAATGAAAATTATGCCACAGAGATGCACCAAGAGGCACGGAGATACACTGAGTTTTTCTTTGTGTATCTCTGTGTAGCTTGGTGCATCTCTGTGGCAAACCTTTATACCTCATGTGGGTTTTTAGATTCTTATTCACCGAAACAGCCCGGCTTCTCCGTTCGGCAGAAGGTCGCCGGTTGCTGGGGCTGGCGTTACGGTACGGCGGTAAGCCGCGCAACCAGACGGTTCATGTTTCCTTTGGCAAGTACCGATTTCGGGTGCCGGATGCGCTGTCGTTCGTCTGGCAGTTTCGGGAGATATTCGTCGATGAATTTTATCGGTTCAATACGACCAGCACCAGTCCGGTCATTTTCGACTGCGGTACCAACATTGGCACGAGCGTCGCGTATTTCCGGCAGACGTACCCCAACGCCCGGATCATTGCCTTTGAAGCCGACGAGCAAATCAGTGCCACCTTGCAGGACAACCTCCGGCAAAACCAGATTTCGGGCGTTGAGGTGATTACCAAAGCCGTTTGGACCAATGACGAAGGCATCTGGTTCGGCAGCGACCAGGCCGACTCGGCGTCTATTTTCTCGCAGACAGACCGTAAGCTGGTGCCGTCAATCCGCTTGCGGGATTTCCTCCTGCGCGAAACCCGCGTCGATATGCTCAAGATGGACATCGAAGGGGCCGAAACGGACGTTCTAACCGACTGCCACGACGCGCTGGCTCACGTTCAGAATCTGTTCGTTGAGTTCCACGCTTACCTCGACCATCCGCAAACGCTGGCCTCGGTCATGAACGTGCTGGAAGACAGCGGCTTTCGGTATTACATCAACACCAGCCAATACCGCCACGCGCCCCTGGCCAACCATCGTTACAAAGGCAGCGACAGCATGGACCTGCAATTGAATATCTTTGCGTATCGCAACTAAGTAGTAAAATGATTGACAAAATACTTTCCCGCCCTGAGTTCCAGACTGAGCCGCCTGTGTTGGTCGACATTGGGGCATCGGGGCAATTGCATGGCCGCTGGAAGGCATTCGCCAAATACGCCGTTTGCATCGCCTTCGACGCTGACGACCGCGACTTTGGGTACGTTGAAAGCGAATCCAGGCATTTCAGGAAGTTATATACCTTCAATAATATCGTTACCGGGCCACAGTCGGCGGAGGAAGACACCGACACGTCGGCCTTTTACCTGACCGCATCTCCCCACTGTTCAAGTTTGCTACCACCCCGGCCCGACCTGATTCAGGAATACGCTTTTGCGCCCAAGTTTGAACTGTCCAAAGTAGTTCAGTTAAAAACACGCAGTCTCCGCTCCACGCTTGATAGCCTGAATATCAATCAGGTAGACTGGTTCAAAACCGACTCGCAGGGCACCGACCTCCGGCTGTTCCGTAACCTCGGCGAAGCCCGGTCCAAACGAGTGCTAACGGCCGAGTTCGAGCCGGGTATCTTATCCGTTTACGATGGCGAAGACAAGCTCCATGAGGTGCTGCGCTTTATGGAAGAACAGAACAGCCACTGGCTGGTCGAGTTGATTCCGAAAGGCTCTCCCCGCATTACACCGGCTCTGCTTGATAGTTTTACGACTCAGCCATTGCTGCAAAAATTCGTGCTCTTTTCCCTGAAAAGCAGCGCGGCCTGGGGCGAAATGACTTACCTGAACCGCTTCGCCGACGAGGCTGCCCTCACGCAGCGGAACCTGTTGCTGGGCTGGGTTTTTGCCACCAGTCTAAAACAGCATGGGTTTGCGCTCATCCTGACGCAAAAAGCCAAAAGCCTTTTTTCGGACCCTATTTTCGACGAGATGGAGAACTACTCGCGTCGGCGGGTTTGGGGACGCATCCTTGAAATCGGCTTCTGGCCCGAGGTTGTCAAGAAATTCGATAAACTGCTTGGTCGGTGAGAGTTACCCTGCTTAGTACCTACCAGTCGTTTGGCGGGGCTGCGGTGGCGGCAACCCGGCTGCATCGCGCGTTGCAGAAATACCCGGCGTCGTTGGCAACGCAACCAGTTGGATCGGTAGAAAGCACGATGCTGATTGGCACACCAAATCGGCTGGATACGCACAAACCCGCCCCTGGCGTTTCTTTTTTAGCGAATAACTTTCTGGCCGAACAAACCGCTTTTGGCCGGTTTGTGGCCGAGCGGCTGGCGTTTCTACCTTACGAGCGAGACCCTTCAGTCCGGTTTCAGTTTTCGCCCGCGCGGTTTGGTGCGGGATTAACGTTTCACCCGGCTATTCAACAGACCGACGTTATCCATCTGCATTGGATCAACTTCGGCTTTTTATCCCTTAACGGACTTCGTGCGCTGATTGATCTGGGCAAACCGATTGTCTGGACGCTGCACGACCAGTGGGCTTTTACGGGCGGCTGTCACTACACACACGGCTGTCCTAATTTTCAAACCCACTGCCACCATTGCCCCTACCTCAAAAAGCCGGAAGCACAGGATCTATCATACCAGGTTTTTGAGAAGAAAATGCGGTTGTTTGCAAACTCGAATATTCACTTTGTCTCGCCAAGCCGCTGGCTGGCCGATGAAGGGCGGAGCAGTACTTTATTGGGCAACTTTCCGTTTACCGTCATTCCCAACACCGTCGACCAAACCCTGTACCGACCTATCGACCGGAGCGAGGCCGCTCATCAACTTGACTTACTCGACACAGGCAAGCCCCGTCTATTGTTTGGGAGCGCCAACATCACCGATACCCGCAAAGGGTTCCGCTATTTTGCCGAAGCCCTGACGCTCCTGCACAAGCAACACCCTGCCCTGACCCCCGAAATCCTGGTATTTGGAAAAGGACGTTCGTATTTGCTGAATGAACTCCCCTACCCGGTGCGGCACCTGGGCTTGCTGACAACCGAAGAAGACATTGTAGCCGCTTACAATGCCGCCGATGCGCTGGTTGTTCCTTCGCTGGAAGATAACCTGCCCAACACCGTGGTCGAAGCCATGGCCTGCGGAACGCCGGCAGTAGGCTTCCGAACGGGAGGAATCCCGGAAATGATTGACCACCAAACGAACGGATACCTCGCCGACGTCGGTTCCGCCCAGCAACTGGCGGATGGACTGGCGTTCATCCTGACGCATCCTGACGCCAACACCTTACGGCAAAACGCCCGTCAATCGGCCGAAGCCCGTTTTTCGGAAGACGTAGTGGCGGGACAGCATGTGGAATTATATAGTCAGTTATTGGAGTTAGGAGCGAGGAGTGAGGAGTGAGGAGTTGCTGACGCAAGCAGTATTCTCGCGTCAGCAACTCCTCACTCCTCGCTCCTCACTCCTCGCTCCTAACTTCTCACCAATGCCAACCCTCTCCATCATCACCATCACCTACAATGCCGAGCGGTTTCTGGAGCGCACGATTGAAAGTATCGTGGCGCAGCAGGCTACGGATTTTGAGTACATTGTGATTGATGGTGCCTCAAAAGATGGTACGCTGGACATTATCAAGCGTTACGAAAACCACATTACTACCTGGGTCTCCGAACCCGACGGTGGCCTTTACGATGCCATGAACAAAGGGCAGCAACGAGCCACGGGAGAGTATGTGTGGTTTATGAATGCCGGGGATGAGCTGTATGATTCGGAAACATTGCCCAAATTGCTCGAAGCCATTAAAGCCACGCAGGCAGATGTTTATTACAGTGATGCCCTGTTCGTTCAGGATGACGGCAGCCCGGTGGGTCTACGAAGCCAGATTACCCCGCACACCTTACCCCACACCCTCACCTGGCGCGATATGGCCCTCGGCATGAAAGTATGCCACCAGGCGTTCGTGGCCCGACGGGCTATTGCTCCCGCCTACCCCATAGATAACCTTAGTGCCGATCTGGATTGGGAGATTCGATGCCTGAAAGCAGCCTCCGGAATTCAACTCGTGCCCTTTATTTTGTGCCGGTATCTGGTGGGTGGCTTATCGGTACAGCAGCACCGCCGGTCGCTCATCGACCGTTTCAAAGTGCTCGTGACCTATTTCGGATGGGTACAGACGGTAATCAACCACGGCCGGATTATATGGCGGGCCAGTCAGTTCAAAAAAAGTGTCTGATAGGGCCTGTTTAGTTAAAGGATAATGCGGATAAGGTCTATAGGATAAGACCGGCTACATTAACAAATGAGCTTCTTTTAACTATCAATCTGTCCTTTTTGTGAAATTTGTGTGAAAACAATGGGATAATTCCCAGTTATATGCCTTTTGATTGGTAAATGCGGATAAATTTGCAGGATTTATTCTGTCACCCGCGTAGCCTTTTTGTGAAATTCTCCTAAAAAATTGATTTAACCTATGAAACGAGTAGCTGTTTTTACCTCGGGTGGCGACGCACCGGGTATGAACGCCTGTATCCGGGCTGTAGTACGGGGGGCGGTCTATCACGGTATTGAAGTGTTCGGTATCCGCCGGGGGTACAGCGGAATGATAAATGGCGATATCTTTCAGATGTCTTCCCACTCGGTGAGCAACATCGTACAGCGTGGAGGCACCATCCTGAAATCGGCCCGCAGCAAAGAGTTTATGACGCCGGAAGGGCGTGCGAAAGCCTACGAACAACTCCAGAAATTCGATATTGAAGGACTTGTTGCCATTGGCGGTAACGGTACATTTACCGGTGCTACGCTTTTCTTCGATGAGTACGGTATTCCAACCGTTGGCGCACCCGGCACGATCGATAACGACCTATACGGAACTGACCACACGATTGGCTTCGATACGGCCGTGAACACGGCTCTGGAAGCCATTGATAAAATTCGCGATACGGCCGACTCCCACGACCGTATTTTCTTCATTGAAGTAATGGGCCGCGACTCCGGGTACATCGCTATTCAGTCGGGTATTGCCGGGGGTGCCGAAATGGTCATGGTACCCGAGGTACTCACGCCAATTTCGGAAGTTGTCGAAACCCTGAAATCGGGCTGGAGCCGTCAGAAATCATCCTCCATCGTTGTTATTGCCGAAGGTGAAGAAGCGGGAAATGCGGCTGAGATCGCCGAAAAAATTCGTCTTCAGGTGCAATCCAACATCGATATGCGGGTAACAACGCTGGGGCACATTCAGCGTGGGGGTGTCCCAACGGCTTACGACCGGATTCTGGCCAGCCGCCTGGGCCTGGGTGCCCTGGAAGGCTTAATGAATGGCGAGCAGAACGTAATGGCGGGAATTATAAATAATGAGTTGGTCTACACCCCGTTCCGCGACACCATCCGCCTGCCTAAGCCCATCAGCGAAGACTTGCTACGAATGGTAAAGATTTTATCCGTATAGTTTTTTTGAAAAGATTACAGGATTGAGAAAATTCAGGCATTTAGGAAACACCTGTTAATCCTGTAATCTTCTCAAAAAACTACGCATAACCAACAAGTTTGTAAGTAACGTAGCCAACAAATTCACGAATCAGGTAATACGATTCAAAAAAAGCTTCTTCGTCAGGAAGAAGCCATTCGGAGGGGCCAAATAACCGCCGGTTTCCCAAAAAGTTACTCGGAAACGGAGTTGTTTGAATCCCTTCTTTCTGAAAGCAGGCGATGGCCCGTTTCATATGCCAGGCCGATGTGATCAGGACGTACTCGTAATGAGTCTTGTCAAACCGCTTCCGAAGAATAGGTGCCGAAAACTGTGCGTTTTCATGCGTATTTCGAGATTTACCTTCCAGTACAATATCCTCCGGTCGTACGCCGGCAATTATCAGCAACTCCCCGGCCAAATGCCCTTCGTCGTTCAGGCTAATCGGTTGAAAGGGCCAGCTACCCAGTCCGCCACTAATTAACACCTTCTGAACGGCCCCCGTCTTATACAAATACAACGCCTGCCCTATCCGGTCGGCTTCACGTCCTAAGAGAAACCGGGCCAGATGCGTTCGATTCAATGGCGTGCCCGGCGCTTCACGATCTCCGTTTATGATACCTCCCGTCAGGACAATGGCTACCCGTTTTACGGAGTCTTTAGGCGCTGCTATGTCGGACTTGATCGGATACTCCCACCACAAGGCGAGTTCATTGACAAGAAATGAATTTCCGAACAGCCAGAAAATGCCCAACGCAAGCCCGATGAACTGACGACGCAATCGCGCCCGTTTGACGAAAAAGGCGAAAATTAACGCTGTCACGAGCCACCCGGCGGGCGTTAGCAGGTAGGTAGCGGTTTTGGAAAAGAAATAAAACATAGACTATTTATGACGTGGCAAGCGTTTTGATAGAACGAACGTACCAGTAAAATACCGTAAATTTGATCCTATTCTGCTGCGAAGATACATACCACCCTGTATGAAAAAACTCCTTTTAACTACGCTGTTTAGCTTGTGCTTACTCCCCGTCATCTGGGCTCAGTCAACGACTAAACCACTTGACACTGGTTTCAAAATTATAGGTCATGTTAAAGGGCTAAAAGATACAACCTGCGTACTGGCTCATTTCTTTGGTTCTACGCAATATATACCCAAAGATACCGCCCGTGTAGACGGTGCCGGAAACATGGTTTTTGAAGGTACGAAGAAACTTCCCGAAGGCTTGTTTATTGTCGTTATGCCCCGAAAAGGGTATCTGCAACTGCTGGTTACGGACGATCAGCAGTTTTCGTTCGAGACCGATACCACCAATATCATCGCCAACATGAAGATATCGGGCTCCAAAGAAAACGAGCTGTTCTACGCCTACCAGCAACAGCTTAGCAAATTGTCGGACGAAGCGCAGGCGCTGAGCATCCAGAAAAAGATGCGTAACGATGCCGTTTCAGCAGCCATGGTGAACAAGCAACTGAGCGATTTGCAAAAACAGGCCACCGACTACCGCAGCCAGTTCCTGAAAGAAAACTCAGCTTCGTTTGCCGCCAAGCTGTTCAAAGCATCGGCCGAGCCCGACGTCCCCCCCGCGCCCAAAGCCGCCAATGGACGTCCGGATTCTGTTTGGGTTTTCAATTACTTCAAGGCGCACTTCTGGGATGATTTCGACTTCTCCGACGAGCGTTTTGTGCGGTCTCCCCTGTTGCAGCAGAAAGTGGAACGGTATATCAAAGAACTAACCGTTCAGGTGCCGGATTCCCTTATTAAAGAAGCCGATCTGGTCGTTAATAAGGCAATCGCGGGCAAAAGCACCGAGGTTAAATACTACACAATTTACTACATCACGAGCCAGTATGAGCAGCCTAAAGTGATGGGGACGGACGGGCTGTTTGTACACATGTTCGAAAAGTATTACAAAACGGGCGTTATGACGGTCTCCGATTCATCGACCCTGAAAAGCATTGGCGAAAGGGTGGCTACCATGAAGCCTAATCTGGTGGGCAAACCATTCATCGCTCCCGTTATTAGTGATACCTTGCGTCGGCCCATTGCCTTCCAGAATCTGAAATCAGATTACACAGTTGTCTTTTTCTATTCGCCAACCTGCGGTCACTGCCGGGAGAGTGCGCCGAAATTGAAAAAACTGGTGGACGACTACAAAGGGAAAGGCATTGAAGTTGTAGCCATCGCCATCGACCAAAGCCCCGAAGAATGGAAGAAGTTTGTTAAGGAATTCAAGCTCGGCAATGCTATAAACGGATACGACTACACGTACCGCACCGACTTCCGGCGGCAGTACGATGTCTGGACGACACCTACCGTCTACATACTTGACAAGAACAAGAAAATCATTGGCCGCAAACTCCCTACCGAGCAAATCGAAGATTTTATCCTGTTCAACAAACGGCAACAGGCTACGCAGGTAGCCAATAAACCCAATCCCGCTCCCGCGAAAGCAAGTGTGAAGAAGTAAGTATTAGGAGTGAGGAGCGAGGAGTGAGGAGTTGCTGACGCAAGCAGTATTCTCGCGTCAGCAACTCCTCGCTCCTATTACTAAAAAAGCCTATCTCATCTTCGTCCGTTTCACCAGGTAAGCCTGTAGAATCTGGTCAAAGCCTTGGGCAATGTCAGCTTCAATGAAGTCGATTTTGTATTGACCGCAACGCATCTTCAATTCCTGAAAATACGTTTTTACTGCCTGCTGATAGGTCTCTCGTACCTGACCAGGTTGAAGTTTCACCTTCTCGCCGGTTTCCAGATCGATAAATTCATAGGGGCGCTCATCGAACGCAAAATCCTCTTCCGTCTTTTTGTCCGTTACGTGAAACAGCAAAACTTCGTGTAAATTATGGCGTAGGTGCTGCAAGGCTGAAAACAGCGCATCGGCCTTTTCGCTGTTATCGAACATATCGCTAAAAATCACCACCAGCGACCGTTTATTGATCTTTTCCGCCACCAGATGAATAACATCAGCCGCCGATGTTTTTCGTAGTGGTTTAGGCTGTTGCATGAGCAGGTCCAGTTGAGTAAACAACTTATGAACGTGCGACGGTGTCGATTTTGTAGGCGTTTGCAGGTCGATCTGATCGGCAAAGGTTGTCAGGCTAACGGCGTCTTTCTGGCGTTGCAGCATATACGCCAGACAGGCAGCGGCCATAACGCTAAAGGTCATCTTGCCATAGTTCGCTTCCGGGTAATACATCGACGACGAGGTATCGATCAGCAGGTGGCAACGGAGGTTTGTTTCTTCTTCATAGCGTTTGACAAATAATTTTTCTGTCTTGCCAAACACCTTCCAGTCGATGTGTCGGGTTGTTTCGCCGGTATTGTATAGCCGGTGTTCTGCAAACTCGACCGAGAACCCATGGAAGGGCGATTTATGCAGCCCTGTAATAAATCCTTCGACCAGTTGACGGGCCAGAAATTCGACGTTTCCAAACGAACGTACCTGACTAAGATTAAGGGGTTGTTTCATGAACTCTAAAGAGCGAAAGAGTGAAGAGCTGGCGCAAAAAAAATCTATTCTTTCGCTCTTTGAATTTAATGCAAAAAGCGAACCGTTCGACATCTCCAGCAGGAATTGCAAGGGGAAATATCGAACGGTTCGCAAAAACAGTTGTTACCTGCTTACATTACAGGCTCCAGCAGGGGCTGAAACTCAATTGGGGTTGTAAAGGGTGAGGGCGTCATCGCTACGGCATATCCTTTACCAACAACCCGAAGCGATACATTAGCAATTCCCTTCGAAACCATGCCAAGAGCATGAGCAGCTGCCAGGGTTAAATCAATGACACGACCTTTTGCAAACGGGCCCCGATCATTGATTCGTACAATTACAGAGCGTTGGTTATCCAGATTTGTGACTTCAACCAACGTGTTTAAGGGTAAGTTACGGTGGGCACCTTCGAGTGATTCTGCGCTCACGCGCTCCCCGTAGGCGGTCCTGCGACCATTGAACTTCTTGGAATAAAAAGACGCTTTGCCTTTCTGTATGAGGCTCGGAAGAGCCTCCGCCGGGTTTATGTTGCTAAAGAACAACATAATGGACATGATCAAACTCATACAGCTCCTAGTTACGTGAAAAAAATAGGCGGGGGGTATGTTTGTGCAACTCTCACATACCAACCGCCCCAAAAAAGTGCAATTCCTTGAAAACAAAGATAGGATACACATCCTTTATAACCAAGCTATTAGCCAAAAAAGTGTAGAAGAAGCTCTACATCCCCGGTTATTTTTGAGGTAAATTGGCCCCAAAATATATTTGACTGTATTGTTTTTGTTCTATCCTGATAGAATGTACTTTAGCGTTTGAGAAAAGACTAAACTTCTTAACTGTGGACGATAGAGACCGAGAAAAAATTTACTCAAAGCGAGTTCGGGCGGGTAAGCGAACCTATTTTTTTGACGTTAAGTCGACCCGTACAAACGATTACTACCTGACCATCACCGAAAGTCGCCGACACCCGCAAGGCGAGGGATTTGTGTATGAAAAGCACAAAATGTTTCTCTACAAAGAAGACTTCGACAAATTTGTCGAAGCGTTGCAGGAAACCGTCAGTCATATAAAAACCGAACTCATGCCCGAAGTAGACTTCTCGCAGTTTGTACAGCGCGAACGGGACGAACAGGATGACTTCGCTAGTGAGTTAAAATGGGAATAAACAGAATTATACCTTCGGATGAATAAACTTTACACGAGCATCTAAGGGATGATCCCTTACATAAATAGGTAGCCTTCAGCCTGTCAGGTTGAAGGCTTTTTTTGTGGTCCGCCGTTGCGGTTGTATTTTTGCAAAAATCAATGAGCGAATGTTGAATGAGCGAATGAGTGAATAACCTATTAGCAGCTATTTACTCATTCGCTCGTTCACTCATTCAAAACTATTTATGGGACTTCAATGTGGAATCGTGGGTTTGCCGAATGTTGGCAAATCGACGCTGTTTAACGCAATATCGAGCGGAAAGGCCGAAGCGGCCAACTATCCGTTCTGCACAATAGAGCCCAACGTGGGCGTAGTAACCGTACCCGACGAACGGCTGGACACCCTCGAAAGTCTGGTGAAACCCCAGCGGGTAGTGCCTACCATTATCGAGTTTGTCGACATTGCCGGTTTGGTGAAAGGCGCTAGTCAGGGGGCTGGGCTGGGCAATAAATTCCTGGCCAATATTCGTGAAGTGGATGCCATCGTTCACGTAATCCGATGCTTCGAAGATGATAACATCGTTCACGTTGAAGGCAAGGTCGATCCAATATCGGACAAGGAGATCATCGACGCTGAGTTACAGCTAAAGGATTTAGAAGCTGTTGATAAGAAAATCCAGAAAATTGCAAAGGCGGCTCAGGTTGGCGATGCGAAAGCGAAAGCGGAGTTAGCCATTCTGAAAGTATATAAATCAACCCTCGAAGCGGGGAAGAGCGCCCGTACCGTTCAGGTGTCGCCCGAAGAGCAGGAAGCTGCTATTGGCGACATTGCCCTGCTTACCGTGAAGCCCGTTATTTACGTGGCTAACGTCGACGAAGGATCCCTTCCAAACGGAAACGCCTATTCTGATAAACTCAGGGAAGCGGTGAAAGATGAAGGGGCTGAAGTAATCATTATCAGTGCCGGTATTGAATCGCAGATCGCCGAAATGGAAGACCTCGAAGAACGCGAGATGTTCCTGGGCGAATATGGTCTGACCGAATCCGGTTTGAGCCAGCTTATTAAGGCATCGTATCGACTGCTGGGGCTGATCACCTACTTTACGGCGGGTGTTAAAGAGGTTCGTGCCTGGACCATCCACCGCGGTTGGAAGGCGCCACAGGCCGCCGGGGTAATCCACTCCGATTTCGAACGCAAGTTCATTCGGGCACAGGTCATGAAACTCCCCGACTTTACGCAGTTTAAAACCGAAGCGGGCGTCCGTGAAGCCGGTAAATTAGCCGTAGAAGGTAAAGAATACGTTGTACAGGACGGCGACATCATGGAATTCCTGCACAGCGCCTAACTACTTCCGTTTATTCACCCCTACCCGTCTATAGGCGATCAGTTGGTCGGCGCGGGAAGCGGGTGGCCGGTGGTAGATGAATATTTCGTAGTCATTTTCAGTGGATGAGAAACTTCCTTCGATGAAGTTCTCATCCACTTTTGGTTGTGGGCCGGTTGTGGCAACAATGTAATCGTAGTTGTAGACGCCTTGCTTCAGCAGAATAGTAGCCCGGTAGGCACCTAGTGTTGGATCGAACTCCATACGGTTGCGGTCTGTGAGTTGCCAGAAGTTAAACGCGCCATTTACGTACATAGAAACCCCCGGTATCTCGGCGGTTTTGAGGGTAAAAATCGTTTCGATATAATCGGCATTGGTGGCTCCGTTGCCCGTTTCGCGGTGGTCGATAACAAACTGGCCGTTAAAGTCGTCGCTTTGAATGTAAACGCCCCGGCTGCGCGGCTGGTCAGTTTGTACGTACGCAATGTTTCGGTCGGCGGGGCGGTCGATGCGGTCGATGTAATTGGCACGGGATAACACCGTCCGCGTGTCGAAAAACCGGAATTCATTCCCGCCCGGCATGATATTACTCAAATCAACGAGTCGGTATTCCAGGGTCTGGTCAAACGCCTGCACATTGGTGGGCCGCAGCCCCCGAATCTCGCGGTCGTCGCGGTAATTCTGACGGATAACAACTTTAAAATCATCCTGGGGCGAAATTACCTGATAGCCTCTGTAGTTAACGCTCATATCAATTTGCTGATCGCTAAACTGACGGGACGGATTTGACGAGAAGCGCACATCGGCGGCCACCGTTACCCGGTTCTGATAGGTACTGAACCGGCGCGTAAAAAGAATGTTGTTCCGGTTGCGTTCGTCATAAACGACCAGCACGTAATTACCCGGCAGTTTCACCCGTGGGAGGGTAAATCGGTAGTGGTAATACGGGATTTTGGTATTAATTGAGTTCTGGTATTCTGTGATGGGGTTGTCGTTGTATTCGTACGTAAACTCGATGTCGTTCAGGATGGAGCGTTGCCAGTCGGCGTTGCAATGCACCAGACGAGCCCGAAAAGACCGGTAATCGGCCGTCAGATCGTCGAACTCCAGTTGGAGCACTACCTGTTCATCCAGCGAGATAACGGGCGGATTCAGCGTTAGTGCCGGGTCGATCAGGTTAGTGCCGACTTGCGGAAATAGCAAAACAGAAGCTATTTTAGGATCATAAATACGGTCGATGGTCTGAAGTTGCTGGGCAGCTATGGGAAAAGCAAACACCCAAAGTAACATAACGGCAGGAAGCCTTAGGGAAGCAATCATTTACAGTGGTTTTAATCGGCGATTGGTAAATAGCCAGTCGTCAGTCTATTTGTTAATGAACGATAGACTCTTCCCTGATTATACAGTGCTATCAACATTCGCCGGTTTCAGCGGTTGATATCTTTACGATTATTGTCTACTCAGGTAAACTTCTATATGGTCAACTATAACCCTAAAGACTGGTTTCGGTTTATTATCACCTTCAACCGGGCCGACACGGTGCGTAAGCTGTTACCGGCGCTGGTAATTATTGGTCTCTACTCGTTTATTATCGTTCATCTGATTGAGATGGCCGATTTGAGTGATAACCCGCATCTGAAGAATTTTTCGCTCATGCACACCTTGCTGAGTTTCGTTATTTCGATGTTACTGGTTTTCCGGACAAACACCGCTTATGACCGCTGGTGGGAAGGCCGTAAACTTTGGGGCGCTCTGGTCAACAACAGTCGAAATATGGCCCTGAAGCTGGATCAGCTGCTGGAACCGGCCCAGAGCGAGCCCCGCCAGTTTTTCAGGGCTATGATTCCCAACTTCGCGTTTGCCCTCAAAAACCATTTACGCCAACAGGGCGTCGAACATGAATTTGCAGAAAGTGCTTGGTTCGGCGTGCACAACCTTCGGTTGAGTGAGCATGTTCCCCAGCAGATCGCGCTGGCTATTTTTGGCCGATTAAATGAATTACAGCGCCGGGGTATTTTGCTACCCGAACACCTGCTCCTGCTCAACCCGGAAATTCAGTCGCTGATGGACATTTGCGGAGCCTGTGAGCGGATAAAAAACACCCCCATTCCCTTTTCCTACAGTTCGTTTATCAAGAAATTCATTTTCATTTACTGCATTTCCCTGCCGCTGGGGTACGTCTCCAATCTGCATTACCTGGTTGTGCCGCTGGTCGTATTCGTTTTTTATGTGCTGGCCAGCCTTGAAGTTATTGCCGAAGAAATCGAAAACCCATTCGGTACCGATGACAATGACCTGCCGCTCGACACCATCTGTAAGGGCATCCACAAAACTGTGACCCAGTCGTTCGACCATACCGAAATGCTGGCGCAAACCGACCAACTCAGCGAGATACCAAAGGGTTTTTCGTATGAGAAATAGGCGATTATAAACAACTCACTCAAATAAGCCAAGTTGCCCGGCGGGCCTGAACAGAGTCGTCGTCAACTCGACAGGCCGACGATCGGCGAGGTATTTCTGGCAGGCAATCCGGTGCAGTTGAGCAATCTGCTGGGCGTACTTACCCTCGCCCGACATGCGGGTTTTGAACCGGGAATCGTTCAGCTGGCCCCCATGACAATCGGCAATTTGGTTGAGAACGCGGTCGGCCCGCTCAGGAAAGGTCTGCCGAAGCCAATCGGTGAACAGGGGGGCCACCGCACCGTTTAGCCGGACAACCGTATAAGCCGCCCAGCACGCACCCTGATTGGCAGCCTGCTCAATGAGTTTCGGAATTTCGTGATCGTTCAGGCTGGGAATTATCGGGGCCGTCATAATCCCCACGGGAACGCCCGCCCGGTGCAGCGCACCCATCGTTTTAAACCGCTGCGTAGCCGTAACCGTACGCGGCTCCATCAACAACCGAAGGGATTCGTTGCCGGTGGTAATCGAGATGGCGACACTCACCAGGTTACGTTCAGCAAGTGGCTTTAGAATATCCAGATCGCGGAGGATCAATGCATTCTTAGTGATGATCGACACCGGATTTCGGTACTGAAGGCACAACGCCAGCATCTGCCGGGTGAGCCTGTATGTACGTTCGGCGGGTTGGTAGCAATCAGTATTTCCGGAAAAATGGATTATGCCCGGTTTGTAGGACCGCGACTGAAACTGCTTTTCGAGCAGGGAGGGCGCGTTTTTCTTCACCATGATCTTGCTCTCGAAGTCAAGCCCGGCCGAGAAGCCCCAGTACTCGTGCGTAGGTCGGGCGTAGCAATAGATGCAACCGTGCTCACACCCCTGATAGGGATTTATGGAAGCCGAAAAACCAATATCCGGGCTAGTGGGCCGACTGATGATCTGCTTTGGCGTCTCTTCGAAGAATTGCGTTTTTACCGTTGGTTTCGGAAAATCTTCGTCAAACAACTCACCTTCTTCGTCAGGCTCATACTGATGTGCCGAAAATGAATTGACTGAATTAAACTGTGCTCCCCGCCCCTTTTTGTAGTCGCCCATAATCGTACAAATAAAACATAAATATATTTTACATGTACGATTTTCACTAAATCAATAAATGGCTTCGCTCAGGTCAGTAGGTTCGTAAGTGGCTGACGTATGCAACTACTTACCGACTCACTGACCTGGGCGAAGCCGCTTATTAACTTACTAACTTTAGGCTAGTTTTTTCTCCCACTCTTCCGCTTCGAGCATAGCGGTTTCCCACTCGTCCTGAAGCTTATTGATCTGGGCCATCACATGGCGGTATTCGTCATTTTTGGCCTGCATCAGCTTGTCTTCGCCATAAGTTGCGGGGTCGGCGAGTTCGATTTCAAGGCGTTTTTTACGCTCTTCCAGTTGGGCAATTTTGGTTTCTGACTCCTCCGCCTGACGGGTCAGGTTCTTCAGTGTCTTCTGCCACTCTTTGCGCTCATCGTCCGACGCCCGGCCATTGGGGGCCTTTCCATTCGAATGTCCATTGCTAGCAGGTACCTGAGTCGTGGCGGGCTGCATCTTGGAATTATCGACGGGTTGCTTCGACGGGCCAAGTCCCTGCGCTCTTCGCTCTTCCTGCCACCACTCGTATTCGTCGTAGGTGCCCGGATACTCTTTGATCTGTTCGTCTTCGATATACCAGATCTTGTTGGCAATCTGCGATACGAAGTACCGGTCGTGGGAAACTACCACGTAGGTACCTTCATACTGTTGCAGAGCCTGAATCAGAATATTCACCGACTGCATGTCCAGGTGGTTGGTCGGTTCGTCGAGCAGCAGGAAGTTCGCCTGTGAAAGCAGCACTTTTGCCAGTGCTACACGCGATTTCTCCCCCCCGGAAAGTACTTTAATTTTCTTGAAGACATCATCGCCCGAGAACAGGAAGCAGCCCAGTACGCCCCGGAGTTCACCATCCGATTTCGTTGGGTTTGCCTGTTTCAACTCCTCCAGCATCGAATCCTCCACCCGCAACGACTCAAGCTGGTGCTGGGCGTAGAAGCTAAACGAAACATTATAGCCAAGTATCCGCTCGCCATCAATGGGTTCAGAGCCCGAAATAATTCGTAACAGTGTTGACTTACCACGTCCGTTGGCACCAATCAGAGCAACTTTGTCACCCCGTTCGAGCCGGGCGGTAGAATGCGTTAGAATGCGTTTCTCGCCGTAGGCTTTCGAAATATCATCCAGATGCAGAATGTGCCGACCGGGCTGCTGCGAGAAGTTGAACTTGAAGTTCACCCGCGCATTGCTGTCGATGACATCGTCGACAAGCTCCATCCGTTCGAGTTGTTTAACCCGGCTCTGAGCCTGTTTAGCCTTCGAGGCTTTGGCTTTAAAGCGTTCGATGAATCGTTCCGTCTGCCGGATTTTGGCCTGCTGGTTCTCAAAAGCGCCTTTCTGAATTTCATTCCGCAGGGCTTTCTCTTCCATGTAATAGGAGTAGTCACCAGCATAATAATTCAGTTTCGCACCCGATACTTCCACGATGGTGTCGACCACATTGTCGATGAATTCGCGGTCGTGGGATACCACGATAACCGAGCCTTCGTAATTCTGAACATATTTCTCAACCCACTGAATGGAGGGTAAGTCAAGGTGGTTAGTTGGCTCATCAAGCATGAGCAGCGACGGTTTTTCGAGCAGCAGCTTGGCAAGCATAACCCGCATGCGCCACCCTCCGGAAAAGAGTCGCAGAGGCCGGTGCAGATCGTCGGTCGAGAAGCCCAGTCCTTCCAGAATTTCTTCGGCTCTGGATTGAATGGTATAGCCGTCGAGCGCATCGAACTCTTCCTGTGCTTTTCCGAGCTTATCGACCAGATCATCGGTATAATTGACATCCATTTGATGGAGCAGCTCGTCAATCTTTATCTGCAACTCATTCTGCCGCGCAAACGCCTGCATAGCCACCGACAGGATAGAGTCGTCGGTCTGGTACGACAGCAAATCCTGGTTCAGGAAGCCAATCGTTACATCGCCTGCTTTGGAGATGGTTCCCCCATCAGGCTGATACTCGCCATTGATAATACGGAGCAGGGTAGACTTGCCGGTACCATTAAGACCAATGAGGCCGATTTTCTGGTTTGGCTTTATATGGAGCGAGGCATTATCATAAAGTGCCCGGCTACCGAGGTAGTACGATAGGTTCGTAATGGAAATCATGGGTGCAAATTTACCAAAAATAGAACGGATACTTGCGTTCTTAAATTCCACTCTGTTATATTTGCACTCGCAAAAGCGACTAAAAGCCTCCTTAGCTCAGTTGGTAGAGCACTTCATTCGTAATGAAGGGGTCGTAGGTTCAAGTCCTATAGGAGGCTCCAAGAACACATTTAGGCTAATCCGTTTTAGAGTTTAAATACTCAAAATCAACGGGCTAGCCTTTTTTTCTTTATTCAGCCTTATTGATTGATATACGGTTTAATAAGGTTTATTCGTCCCCTCATTCGTCCCCTGCATTATTTAAGTTCGTACATTGCCATTGACCAAACCAGTTAATGACCATGCGAACTATTACCGATCAGGCGGCAAAGTGATAACACGGTTCGAACATATCGAACTACTCTGTACAGACTTCGTGAGTATGAAGCTAAGGGCCAGCCTCTTTTTGCTGATGTATACTCGCAGGCAGTTCACGAAGATTTGCTGGCATTCTGCTGGACAGAGTTAGACCTACATCCGAACTCCGTTTTTAATGTTTGTAAGCATTTGCGGGCTTTTTTTAATTATTGCAAACACTCATTTGAATTAGACCCACGACAGGCCCGGATTACACCTCGCTTTTTAGAAGGAGGCCGTGTCTTTTTCGAAGAGACTGAACTAGATCAATTGAAAGCAATACCCGTTTCAAGATCAATGGATCGCGTACGGGATGCATTTCTTTTTACCTGTTCGAATGGCCTAAGATATTCGGATTGGGCACGCCTTACTCTACAGCACGTATAGCCCCGACCAGCGGATGGCTGAACTCTCGAAAGTCATGGATAAGCTCAACTACCGACACGGCCGCGACAAGGTGAGATTAGCCGGAGCGGGTTACAATCCGACCTGGCATCATAAACGCGAACACCTGTCGCCCTGCTACACGACGAAATGGAAGGATATTTTGGAGGTGAAATAACAGGCATTCTTTCCAAGTACGGATGAAGAGTGTTTTGACGAATCTTACTGGTTCTATAGGATATTCGGCCGTTTTCGCACCAGAATGGTTGACCCCTAAAAGGGTGATTTTCCCATTGCTACCGACCTGTTAACTAAGTAATTTTACACACCATTTATCAGCTTGAAAAGCTGCCAGGTCGCTGGCACACTGTAGGAATATCTGCCAGCCGGAAACAATAATAGTCTGATTTTTAGATAGTTATGCGACCTATACCAGCTACCAAAGGGGCCATTTTACCGTTCTTGCCAAATGGCATGAAATACCCGCTATAATATCTGCTAAAGATAATTCTTCAAAACGAGTTTATTCTCAAATGCATTTTTGACTGTGAAAAGCATCAAAATGAGCCTTTCCACAGGTACCAGACCGGCAAAATTTCCTGCTTTCTAAACGGTCACTAGAAACTAATATTTTCACGTAAGCCACTTTATTGAGATCACGTATACTATATGCGTGGTGAATGTATTGCGCAATAGCCTGCCCCAGCGGTATTAATTAATCCTCACTTTAATAATGCCTGATTATCAACTAATTAATCAATTAAAAATTCATAAACTAAACCTTAAACAATAATCACTATGGCAAGCGTCGTCGGAACTTGGGCAATCACCACCGATTGGGGGTGTGATGGTAGTATTACTGGCTCATTTAATCAAACATTCAAGGCAGATGGTACTTGGTCTTCCACTCCTTTCGTACACAGTGGAAGATGGTTTCAAGTCGAAGGACTTGTTATATGGACGTTCAAAGATATTCCGGACTTAGTCTACGCCGTTAACTTATCCGGAAGTTGGATGGCAGGTGCACAGGGTTATGAAACGACAGGCGGAATGAAAGGTTGTTGTGGTGGTCACAAAACGGGAACTCCTGGAATCACAGCAGCGGCAGTAATTGCGAAGGAAGGGAAGGGCTCTGATCCATCGCTTGGCAAATAGGTTTATTGAATATAGCTACTAGAATGAGGTCTTCTGTATTTGCTCTAAAAGTAAATACAGAAGACCTTTTTTATTGTTGGACTAAATTTCACGAATCATACGGTACTCATTACGCTGACAATTAGCTAATCATCATCACTCAACGCAACAAGCAATACCGTTCGGTACTCGTTAAGCTGTTTCACTGACAGATTGCTTCCCCGACTACCGGCCACATTCAAAATCCGAATCTGATTTGCTGCCAGCCATGCCCGTAACTCATCAGCCGTTGGGTTGATGATATATGGTTTCCTTTCTTTCTTGCATATGAAGAAAGCCCGTCAACTGATGGAGCCGATAAGAAACCGGGCAGTTAGCTTGGTGAAGATAAAGTGCTAAATAGAACCTATCCCGTTTCAGGCTGCACAATAAAGGGGCTAGAATCAACGTTTAATAGTCATCAAGCTTGTGAAGCCCCGGTAGTCCGACTATCGGGGCTTTTATGTGCCCCGCACCGCCGGACCTAATAGCAGATCTTACAGGGCACCTAGCCTGCACTTCGAGCCTGCGCCACCGACACCTGACTAACCCCATGCGTACACCGGGCCAGCCCCCGGCACATACCCCTGTGATAGGCATAGGTGCTGCGGCTCTCGCAAATGGATACGTAAGCTACCGCGACACGCGGAGCCCCACTGGAAAGCATTACGAAGAGGTAGCTGAGAATTCATTAAGTAGGGGCTCGCTTTCTGATAAGCCGAAGATAGATGGGCAATGTCAACATGTCCTTAGCGATTTGTCCCGTTCCACGTCGGCGGGGACCGCGTCCCGTGTTTCGTGGCAAGTCCAGGCTCGACGCTACCTCCCGATCAGGTACTGACAAACAATTTGCTTACTCCAAGGTTAAAATCCGGAGCTACACGAAGTATAGACTCATCACTCGTTACTGATACCAACAATGAAAATAGGAATCATAGGGGCCGGCTTCATCGGCAGTGCCCTGGCCGTTCGGCTCACCAGCCTCGGCCACTCAGTGGTTATTGCCAACTCGCGTGGCCCTGAAACCCTGGGTGAGGTGGCCCAAAAGACCGGCGCTACTCCCGGTACGCCCCATGAAGCGGTTCACTACGGCGAAATCATCGTGGTGACCATTCCGCTGAAAAATATTCCTGATCTGCCTGAAGACTTGTTCGATGGCGTACCCGCTGAGGTGCCCGTCATTGACACCAGCAACTACTACCCTCTGTTGCGGGATGGACACATCGCCGAATTAGAACAGGGTGAGTTGACCGAAAGCGAATGGGTGCAGCAGCACCTGGGTCGGCCAGTGGTAAAGGTATTCAACAATATCCTGGCCGACCACCTGGAAAAATTGGGACAACCCGTGGGCTCACCCGGCCGTATCGGGCTGCCGGTGGCCGGTGATGACCCCGCTGCCAAGCAAAAAGTAATGGCTCTGGTAGAGGAACTGGGCTTTGATGCGGTGGATGACGGCAGCTTGCATGAATCGTGGCGGCAACAACCCGGCACACCGTGCTACGCAGCTGATATGTCTGCCCAGGAGCTACGGCAGCAGTTAGACAGTCTGGGTACAAAGCGCACGGAGGAGCAACACGCACAGTTCTTAGCCAATCACGCTGCGCTGGAAAAGCAAATGGAAGCTCAGGGCATCAAACTGAAATAACCAATGATCAACCCGCTCCTCTTAACAGTAGGTGCTTATAGGAGTACACCAACTTTTTGATGAAAGTTGTGCTCAGTTGCGGCTGGTGCGGCTTTTGTATGACCTGATTTTTGGGATGCGTCAATGAGAAAAGGATTGAAAACCAGTGTCACACTCAATTTACATCTTGGACCATGCCGGTCGCAATCGGACGTTTTAATGAAGGATTGCTGACGTTGAAAGTAGGTTAGCTTATTTCCCAAAGCAATGACAAGCGTTCATTTGACCAAGCGTTTAAAGAGATAAGCACTATTAACAATTACCGAGGCTACGGTTAGGAGCATACGATTAAGTAAAGCAAGCTAAAATGTAGATAAGCCGGCGGTTAATGAGTTATTTTAGCCTTTCCTGAAGTTTGGGATTCTATCATTTTTCGGTATTGTGCTTTGACGAATAAGTTATTGGCTAGAATAGCGAGCAAGAGCCCAATCAACAAAGCTATCAGTGATTTATTGCTTGTTTTCATTAGGGTGAAAATTGGTTTCGATTGTACTCGTTTTACGTCTATGTACCTCATAGTGTATCAGCACTTCCTCTATGCTCATGTTCAATAAGTCCAGGGTGAAGAAGAACGAAGGCAAATCGCTTTCAATGAAGCGATCTTTGCGATTCGCCATAATTTGTTCTTTACCCAAGGGGGCTACTGAATAGCCTAAACCACGTTTGTTAATAATAATATGCTTGTTTTGAAGGTATTCGTAGCTCCTTAGAATCGTGTGAGGATTTACTTGCAGGGAAATGGCAAGATCACGAACCGAGGGGATCCGTTCGCCTTCATTCCACTTTCCCTGTAGAATGTCTTCGCAGATACGCTCGGCTATTTGCCAGTATATTGATTGTCGGTCTTTAAAGTCCACTAAGTGTCAAATTAATTAGATCTGCTTTTCTTGTAAGCGCTTGTAACTTACTACGAAGAACCCTAGTACCACGACAAGGGGTAATATATAAGGCCAGGGATAAGTCAAATCGGCGGCAGATACCCGGTACACGGTCAAGCTACTATCACGCACCACGGACCAGCCAGCAAAGGGGATAGCTCCTAGCATGAGTGGATAATCGGCCAGAAATTTAGCATACGCTGTATTCAAGATACTAATCGCCAGTGCACCCACCAGCAGATAGGTTAGTGTTTTGACGTAGGCTAGTTTAGCGAAGTAGATTGACCCGACAAAAACAGCACTATGAATTAAGAAGTAACAGTAAGAAGCATAAATGGCTACCTCCCTGGACACAGCGCTGTATCGGTTCACACCAACCGATATTCTTTCGTTAGCCATGAGGGTAGTCTGGTAGTGAAGTAGCCAAAAAGAGAGCAGAAACGGAATCACAAATACCAGATTAACCAAGAGCGAGCACAGGGTTTTCTCCCCTGTGGAAGCCGGAATCATCAAGGCAAATATCCCTTTCTGACCGCCTGTGTAGTCGCTCAATGCTGTACTGGTGTAAAAGCTACTGCCAAACAAAAGAACTAGGGGAATAGCTGCGTACTGGATTAGCTGCCAGATGTTATTGTAGGCCTCATAAAACAAGGGGGGCAGTTGCGTCAGCAGTACACAGCCGATCAGCAGCGAACCTACCCACACATACTGTTTCCATTTTTGGGAAAAGTCCAGGCCAATTAGGATACTAATCCGTTTAAAGCTAAAGGATTGATTCATGATGTTAGTTCGATTTGAGGTGATCACCTTCAGCCGGTAATTGATCGAAGATCTGTTGGATGCGGATTGGGTTTTCAATGACAGCATTGAAAAGGTATTCAAGATCCAACTGACTATCCAAACCCCCTACATTTCTGGTCACCACTTTATAGCCGCTTGGGACCGTTTGTGCATATAGTGCTTCGGCATCAGGCGTTAGTTCGCTGCAGGTGTGAAATGAGAGCAGTTGTTCTATGTCATCGGTGCTTGCTTGAAGTGCTAGCTTGTTCTGGTTCACTATGATTACGCTGTCGATCAAGTTTTCCAGATCACGTACCTGATGGGTAGCAATGATAATGACGCGGTCTTCGTCGAAAGCGGAAAGGATCAACTTCCTAAACTGTATCTTGGATGGAATATCTAATCCGTTGGTCGGTTCGTCCAACAGTAGAACGCTGGTGTTACAGGCTAGAGCAAAGGCAATCGCGGCTTTTTTTCGTTGCCCATATGACAGGCTATCTAATTGCCCTTCACCGACAATACCAAACTGGGCCATTGCTTCTTCAAACTGTTCTAGTTTGAAGTTAGGATATAGCACCCCGTATGTTTTTGCATAGTTCTTTATGGTACCTGATGGTAGATAAGGCTCTTCAGGCAGGTAAAATATTTGCTGCAAAAATTCGGCTTCTCTTTTGGCCGGCGTAAATTCCCATACGTTGATTTGGCCCTTGTTGGGGAAGAGCAGACCCGCCGTAATTCGAAGCAATGTCGATTTACCCTCACCGTTCTTACCAAGTAGGCCGTAGATGTGTCCAGGGGTAAGGGAAAGGCTCAGCTTTTCGAAGATTGGCTTGCGTTGTTTGTATCGAAAGCAAACTTGGTCAAAAGTAATCATACCAGGCAGTGTAGTGTTGTAGATAGCTACAACACTACAGAGTCATTGATGCTTTTTATCTACTGGTTTCCTCAGGAACATTTTTGGTCAGAGGCGCTCGTAGCAAAGCGATTCGGATAATTACTAATAGTTACTTTGAATCGTGTTTTTCCAGTGTCACGAAACGCCCTATTTATGGAGCAGATATATGAAGATTGCTCTGTCTCAAGTTGGAGCGTTATCTGAGAAAGCCTATTCCGCAGAGGATGAGCGAACGGAACCTAAAATGTCCTCAAGTCTACTACCCTTGCTGTCGCCATAACATTACCCAGCCTACTCAGCGGTCGCTACTTTCTTGACCAGGTTGGAGGGAAAGTAACAGTTGAAGCCTGTCTGTTTTTGCAGATCCGTCAACAAACTGATTGTTACTACACTACTCAGGCCGATGGCTTCCCGGCGTTGATCGACTATGGTCTTCGCCTGAGCAGTCAAGGAACTGCTTAAGTAGCCGAAGTGCGTCTCTTTACCGTTAGTCTTGACGGCCATATACCAGTCATCAATCATCGCAAATTCGTAGGGCGACAGTTGACCGGATTTTAAGGCCTTCATGAGCTTGGGTCTCACATGGGGATACACCGTATCTTGTAAGGCATAGGCTTTACTAATCGAGTTGTGATGACTCAGCATGACCGCAGCCCAGTAGCCATTGTGAATGAGTCGCTCACCGGGGTACCCGTATTGATCGATAATTGGGAGTAGTTGAGCCATCTGCTGCTCACTGTGGGGCGCAAACCGTTTTTCAGCGTACCGCTCTTGGGTAGCCCCAATGCGAAACAGCGCCAACAGGGCCTTTCGCTGATCCTTCTTAAACATTTTCTCGACCCGGACCCGAACATCCTGATTTCCTCCGTTTTGGTAAAACGCTCTGAGCGAGTCGTACTGTTGTTCAACCACACGCCACTGCGGATCGCCTTGGAGCGTAGTGACCAAGGCATTTTTCTTGATGTCGCTCAGGGTCCAACCCGTAGCGATTGCGTGTTTAAGATAGGTAAACGCCTGCTGTTTTTGGCCCACTTGTAGGGCCAACTGCGTGGCCACTTTGTAGTCCCTTGAAAAGACGAACTCGTAATGATCAAACATCTGTTTGTACAACGCGAATGCCTCCTGATAGTGCTTGTGGGCAATAAGCTGTTGAGCCCTGGCAATGGTTTGATGATAGGTTATATAATCGTTTTGATCGGCCAGGCCAGGCAGACTAGCCGGGTTGAATGCACCGAAGCGAAGGGCATTCAGAAGAAGATAAAGGGTAAGGAGTTGGTTCATGCCAGCGGTTTTACTACTCAGACGCGGATAGGGGTCGGGCGGTTGTAAGCCGTTAAGAAGTTTTAACAAACTAGTGACTGTTGGGGGCATGAGTGTCCTCTTTCTCGAATCTTCTCACTCCAACGGCAGCATAAAGGCAGGTCGATAAACTCGTTAGTCTCAAGTGGGAGCCTTTTTATAAGACAGTGATTTTTTACTATCTGTCCAGTGGTCCCTCGACGGCACAGTCCCTCGATGGCGGACCGTGCCGTCGAGGGACCGGCCATCGCGGCTCTATCCATAGCCTACGGTCCCACTTCTCCAAGCCCATGTTAACGGCACTATGCCTCTACTTTTGTTGCGATAAAGTTGCCAATAACTCTTCCAGGTTTTTCAGTGTCATCGCCGTTCCTTCCTTGAAGCCCATTTCAATCATCTTTTCTAACCGGACAAGCGATTCATTATAAATACTGATATGTACAGTTGTTTTGCCGTTTTGCTCGCTGAAATTTAAATCCCACTCAGAACCGGGCAATTCTGGGTTTTCATCTTTGTCGGCAAAAGCATTAAACAATTTAAAATTGGTTTTGGGACTAATGGACGTGTATTTTTGAATGGACCAATGCTCGTCTCCTTCAGGGCTTACCATCGCATAAAACCGTCGACCGCCCACTTCAAAATCCATAAATTTTGTTTTTGAGGTCCAAGGTTTGGGTGCCCACCATTGATCAAGAATTTCCTGCTTTGTGTAAGCATCCCATACCAACGAAAGGTCGGCATCAAATTCTCGAGAGAAGGTTACTGTTTTTGTTGTTTTGTCAACGGTGAAATCGATCATTTTTAGCCTTTTTTGAGGGTAGATAATACGTCGTCAAGTTGATTAAAACGAGTCTCCCAAATTTTCCTGAATTGGTTTACCCACTGATCAACCTCTTTTATTTTTTCAACTTCCAGTGAGTAGTATATCTCCCTGCCTTGTTGTTCCTGTTTCACCAGTTCACATTCCGTGAGTATGCGAAGATGTTTTGAAACCGATTGTCGGGTCGTGTTGAAGTTCTCCGCAATGGCGTTGGGTGTCATTGCCTGCAAGGCAATCAGGGTGATGATTGCCCGCCTTGTGGGGTCGGCTATTGCCTGAAAAATATCTCGTCTCATATTGATTGAATTTTACTTTGCGAAACCGAATGGTTGCAAATGTACGTGCAATCATTCGGTTTCGCAACTTTTTCAGATTGAGAGAAAATCAGTTGGAATTGTCGGCTTGGGGGGGCATCATAAAATGGCTACTGATTCGCCGATTGCCTCACTAAACGCCAAATAGTGAAGCAGATACACGAACGTCTCTTCGTCTCACGAATGAGCATTTTTGTGAGACACCCACTTTCTACTATCTGTCAAAATCAATCAGTCGCATACGGAATTTCAGCAATTGTCCAATGCTACTGAGCAGACTTAAAGCCTACAAGGTCCTTAACGCTCAACGATACCCGCCAATAAAGCGAATTTAGTGTAAGACAATTCCTTTACGTCAGTTTGCCAGGTCAGGAGTATGGGTTTTCTTATTCGCTTTTAACGAAATTGTAGAAGTCAGGGTGATCAACAAAAAAGCCAGTCCCAAAAGGTACATATAACCACCTGATATATCAGGTGTGGCAATAGTTTTGGTACTGTTGAGCATCTCATATACCGGAACTATTCCTTTTACCGCATACGCCTGTATCAGTGTAATAAAGCAGATAACAAGCAGCATGATAAAACTGTGCTTCACCGTAAACCGGAACAACTGCGACTCCTGCCCAACTAAATTACCAGCAGCAGCGGCCACGGCGATAGACTGGGGCGAGATCATTTTACCCACAACGCCCCCCGATACATTAGCGGCAACTGTAATCACCGGATCAACACCGATAGACTGAGCCGTCGCATATTGAAGTTTACTGAACAGAGCGTTGGCCGATGTGTCGGAGCCGGTAATGAATACGCCCAGCCAGCCCAGTACAGGCGCAAAAAACGGGAATAGGAATCCAGTGTTTGCCAGTACAGCCGCCAACGTGAGTGTAATACCCGAATCATTAACAATATAGGCAAAGCCTAACACGGCAGCAATCGTCAGAATTGGAAATTTCAACTGGTTAAGTGTGGCGATGAAAATGCGGGCTCCCTCCCGATAGGTTAAGCCAATCAACGGAATTACAATAAGGTTCGCGATAAGTATAGCCGTGCCAGCAGCCGATAAATAGTTAACCTTGAACAACTTAGGAATTAAAACTCCCTCTTTATCCAGAATGGCATTGTGAAGTCCGGGCACTTCAAACTGAAACAATCCAATTGTATTGAGGACCTCCTTTATAGGTTTCATACCCCAGGCAATGACCATAATCGTTAACACAATAAACGGCGACCAGGCCCGTAGCATTTGACCGCCGGTATACGTAATATCGGGGTTAAAAGTAGGCGCTGGTTCGTTGCTGAAGCGCCAGACCGTCCTGGGCTTCCAGAATCTAAGGAAGACCATTAGACAGATAATTGACCCTAAACCCGCAATGACATCCGGGAGGGAAGGCCCTAAGTAATTAGACGAAAACCACTGAAGGAGAGCAAACGAAATACCCGATACCAGCACAGCGGGCCATATTTCCCTGGCTTTCCTAAATCCGGCTATAATACTTACCAGATAAAATGGAAGTATAACGGATAAAATGGGAAGGGTCCGGCCAACCATTTGCGATATAGGCAACTCCGGAATACCGGACACCTGCGAGGCCACCGTAATGGGAATACCTATGGAGCCAAACGCCACCGGAGCTGTATTAGCAATCAGGCAGATGCCGGATGCGTATAGCGGATTAAAACCCAAACCCACTAACATGGCTGCGGTAATAGCAACAGGAGCCCCAAAACCTGCTGTACCTTCCAGGAAAGAACCAAACGAAAAGGCGATCAACAAAGCCTGCAAACGCCTGTCGGATGTGATAGACGCCATGAAGTGCTTAATAATTTCAAACTGACCACTTTTAACGGTTAGATTAAAAAGGAAAACAGACATGATTACCAGCCAACAAATAGGAAAAAGGCCGTACAAAGCTCCATGACCTATTGAGAGCAATGCCAGTTTTATCGGCATTCCATAGATAATAATGGCGATAAGTGAGGCAATGAGGATCGCGATCAAACTAGCCAGGTAACCTTTCATTTTTCTTATGATCAATGCCCAGAAAATGAAGATGATAGGCATTGCTGCAATTAGGACAGATAACAAAATATTGTTAAGAGGATCAATAACCTGTGTCCATTTCATAGAGTTTACTACATAAAATGTGTACCCTGAAAATTATTTCGACCTGTCCCTGAAGGCTTACAGAACTTCTTCGGTAACGCTTGTTCGAAAATCAAGATTTTCGGTGATGCGTTTACGTTCGTTGGTAAATGTATCCACATACATACGGATCCGTTGTTTTGCCACATCCAGATCCATATTGTTGAGATTGATATTGAGCAGGTCGATAAACCAAGGGATTTTTTCCTGACTAAGAATATATGCTGTGGCTATTTCTTTAGCAATGGGCAACGTAGTCGTTTTCGACAGATCGAATACGTCTTTGTTATCGGCATTCAGGAGTTTTTCGTACTCTTGATCCAGTATTCTGTTTAATAGGGCTTCCGAAAATGTGTCGCCTGCCCGGGTACCCGTTTCTTCATCAGCCTCTGTCAGTAAGGCCCCTTTATGCAGCCATTCCCAAAGAATACTGAGCCTGATCTCGCCAGTGGCCATATCTTCCATCAGATACAGTATGTCTTCATTGCCAAAGAAGTCTGCCGGTTTTAACGCGGCTGCCTGCATTCCCTGTCCAAATGCATTTCCATATTGAAGCGCCACGCTAAGCAAATTACGAGCGCCCCGAATGTCGGTTGGAGCCGGTTCGAGCTGTGTTAAGCCAGCGGCATCCGCTTGTGTGTAGGTAAGCTGCGGAAACAAACGCCCCAACTGATTCGCTTCGCCAGCGTTCTCCCACACAGGTCTGACAATATGCACCATTTTCCAGTGCGCCACCCATTTTCCGCTTGCTCCCGCCTGTTGCTCCCGCTGAGCCCCGGCAATCGCTTTGGTCATGCTTGCCGCTACGCCGGCTTCTGAACCCACCGGAATATTAGGCTCCATGCCACCCTGCCATAAAGCAAAATTGCCGTTCTGATCGGGTGTGTTAACCGCCCGTCGAACACGATCTTCGTAGTTTCGCATGTAGCCGTACGTCATCGTGATCGCTTCGATATTTGGGTTAATAAAGGTCTTATCCCAGGCCAGCGCATCGGCAACACTATTAATGTAATCCCAACGGCCGGTGTTGTACCCCACAAAGTGCCTGCCCAAAGCAGCTCGAATTTCCATTAATTGGTAAGTAGCTTCCAGTTGTTCGACCAGCACATAAACCTTGATTGTGCCCACGCTCAAGTCAAGATGTTTTTCCAGACTACTCAACAATTCATTCCATAGGGCAGCCTCCTCCGCAGTCTGAATTTTGGGCAGATACAGCACAATAGAGGAACCGGCTTTTTGCAGGGCCTGGTAGTTATTCACTACATAAAGCGTCAGGTCGACGATTGAAGCGGCCATGGCTATGCCTTTAGCATCGCGGATATGCCGGTCGTCAAGATGAAGGCCTCTTGCCCGGAATATCTTCGTAGTGAAATTAAGCTGTTCTGCCCAGTCAGTAATGGTTGGGTGGCCAAGGAACGACTCTGCCCAGCGGTTCATCTCGATAGCTACCTGTTCGGCTACAGTTAAAAAGCGTGGATCTTTATGAATAGCCAGCTTTAGATTTCGCTGGTTATCGAGCGACATGGTGCCAACCTGGCCCAGCGCATCTTCGCCATCGAACATCCAGCCATCGGCACCGGACAGCAGCGCATACGCTACGTTTCGAATGCTGTTTTCAAGAGGTGCATTAGGTTTTGCAGCCGGTCCGGTTCCCTGTATCCATTGACGTTGCAGATCGGCGAGAATCACCGCCCCGTCGAATTTACCATCGCGTGCGTCCTGCACCAGAAGGCCTGTTCCGGGAATAGTACTATCCGGGTCAAGGAACGTGATACGCTGTTGCTGTTGCTGCCGCCAGTTTCTACGCTGCATGCGCTGATCCATCAGGGCTTTGATTCGCTGGTTGAAGGGGGTCAGGATTGCAAGAGCCTGCAGGGCCTCTGGTGTATAAACGTCCTGATAAATTACTTGCAGGTCGTTACGAATTGAAATCGGATGACTGGACATAAAGCAGATACGCTTTGGCGTTAAATGGCTGGTGATTGAAAGAAATAGAAAGGACGTAGCAGAATCAGGCGGCAAAAGGTACATCAGGGCTCTGTTCCAGAATAAATACCGTCATTGTAATGGCACCGTGCGCTCCCAGTACCAATGCCTGCTCAATATCCGCCGTTTTGGATGGGCCACCAATGAATGCACCGAAACCATAGTTTCCCTCGCCAATTTGGGCGTAGGCTTCGTGCAAAGTCGCAACAATGACGTGAGCCGGGATTACCACTGCCAGATGCTGACATATATACGGAATGATCCGCTGTCCCATTCGTTGCTCGGGGAGCCAGACGGCACCGTTTTCAGCAACCGCCAACTCAGCCTCAATAACTGCCAGCTCAACATCATTAAATGTGTGAGGGTCAGCCGTGGTTGATATTAATTCAAAGGACTCGCTCAACTCCTGCAGGGTGGTGATGATCCGTTTCGTTGCATCGAAATTCCGTGGGATCAACGCACTCACCTCACACCAATTTTTTGCTAAAAAAACCTGCCCGCCAATACTGGTAAACACATCGCAGTAGGTACTGACAACATGCTGACTGTCGTCCTTAAATACATCGGTATCGGGTAATGGTCTGGCTGGTGGCTGGTTTTTTAGTACGTCAGCCAGTATATTTTCTCGACTATTCATTTCGGTTTTCGCAGATTACAGGATACGAACTTGCTTTCAGGGGTAAATAACGGTGATCCGACTTGTCAATGTTCGTCAGCCTCCTCTGTCTGATCGTTGTTTTTTGCGTACCATTCGTCGAACGAACCCTTCCGGCCATCCGGCATTTCCCGCTGTTTGAACCAGGGATTGAGTTTGTTATTCACCGCGAAGGGAATGTTGTTCAAAACCCATCGTCCAGCTTTCCCCATTCTGGCATAGGACGTTGGCGAGGATAACGTCCAGGCCATTGCCTTCATCCCAAACACCTTGGTATTCGCAGCATACCCTTCCCGCACAATTACCTGCCGCCATTCGTACAATTGATCATGAATATTAATTTTCACGGGGCATACATTGGAGCAGGACCCACAGAGTGTTGACGCAAACGGCAGATCCGCGTGTTTTTTCATATCCAGATTCGGGGCCAGAATAGCGCCAATAGGCCCGGAAATGGTGTTGTGGTAACTCAAACCACCGCTCTTGCGGTACACTGGGCAGGTATTCATACAGGCTCCGCAACGGATGCATTTTAACGAATCCCGAAAGGCGGGGCGTCCTAACTGGCGGCTCCGGCCGTAATCGACCAGAATCAGGTGCATCTCCTGCCCTTCTCGCGGCCTTTTAAAATGACTGGAGTAAATAGTTATGGGCTGACCGGTGGCACTTCTGGCCAGTAACCGCAGAAAAACGGCCAGGTGTTTCTTCTGGGGAACAATCTTTTCGAGCCCCATCGAAGCAATCTGTACGTCCGATAAATGAGCACCCATATCGGCATTTCCCTCGTTCGTACACACAACGTATTCTCCGGTTTCGGCCACGGCAAAGTTGACACCTGTCAGCGCAGCGCGTCGGGTCACAAAAACATTACGCAAGTGCTTACGGGCAACGCGGGTTAACAGAGTGGGGTCCGATACGCCTTTTTCTGTACCCAGATGTTCATGAAAAAGCGCCCCGATTTCCTCTTTACGTTTATGTATGCAAGGAAGTACAATATGACTGGGCGGCTCGTTGTCCAATTGCTGAATATACTCCCCCAGGTCGGAGTTGATCACATCAACTCCCCGTTCAATAAGATACTCATTCAGATGACACTCTTCGGTCAACATCGATTTGCTCTTAACCAGTTGCCGAATGTCTTTTTCTTTCAGGATGGAATAAACAATGGCATTGTGTTCTTCGGCATCAGCTGCCCAGTGAACCTTTATTCCGTTCCTGGTCGCATTAGCCTCAAACTGAAGCAGATAATCGTGCAGATTGGAAAGTACATTATTTTTTATCTGCGAAGCCGCTTCGCGTAAGGCTTCCCATTCCGGAATTTTTTTGGAAGCGATATCCCGTTTCTGTCGAATCCACCAAAGAGCTCCGTCGTGCCAGTCAACGTGTTCCTCATTTTGGATAAAAGCCTCGGCTAAGGCCGCGTGATCTTTGGTTATTTTTTCCATTACCAGGTTGAGTTTAGGATTTCGGCAATGTGTACGACTTTCACAGCGTTTTTTTTACGCTGAATGATTCCTTCCAGGTGCATCAGACATGAGAGATCGACGGATGTAATGTACTCAGCCCCATTTTTTGTATGATCAGTAATTCGGTCTTTCCCCATTTTCACCGATACGGCTTCTTCAGCGACACAAAAGGTGCCGCCAAATCCACAGCACTCATCCGGTCGATCGAGGGAAACCAACTCAAGGCCTTCTACCATGTTAAGGAGCTGCACCGGTTTTGAGAAGCTGGGTGCATTTAGCTCGCTCATCTGAGCCAGACCCAGCCCCCGTAGCCCGTGGCAACTCTGATGGATGCCCACTTTGTAGGGAAAGCGGGCATTCAGGTTTTCCACGTTCAGCACATCCGTCAGAAACTCGACCAGTTCATACACCTTCGACCGAACACCCTCTGCCAGAGCCGGATCAACCGTCGAATGCAGATGCTGCTTTACATGCAATACGCAACTGGCCGATGGTGCTACGATATAATCGAACCTGGAAAAGTTTTGCAGGAACAAGTCGTTACACTCCTGGGTAAGATGTTCGAAGCCTGAGTTAGCCATAGGTTGCCCACAACAGGTTTGTTTTGGTGGAAAGGTCACCTTAACGCCGAGTTTCCGGAGTAACTGCAACGACGCAATGGCCGCTTGCGGGTAAAACTGGTTTACATAACAGGGAATAAACAGTCCGACGTGCATAAAGAAAGAAAGAGGTAAGGTTAGCTTTACGACAAGGTCACTCCTGCTAAAGTCAATCACTTGATTACCATCCAAAAAACTGAGAATCAGAAGACTTTACTCATTTTCTGTTAATCAGGGTAACGGCTACCCGTATATGTAAGCCAGTACATGAGCCGACATCAACGCAGGCAGGCAACTGCACGTAGGCACTGGATTGACTCGGTAAAGATTTGCGGGAAAAAGTTGAGTTTAAAACTTGTAGAGAAGCAGGCCATAGCCAACCCCCGCAGGATCTGCTGTGTTCGCCAGTTGAAAAGCCATGTACCTGCCATCAGCCGAAATAACCGGGTTAGAGGCTTTGCCGCCTTCATAATCATTGAAATGGGTTAGCCGGACGAAATCCTTACCGGTTCCGTCAAGTTTCAGTTTCCAGATGTCAATGTTAGCGGGACCGCGTTTGCCGCCCAGCCAATCGCATTGCCGGTCAGCTTCAACGAGCGTGTACTTTCCATCCGGAAAAATGCCTTCGCACTCATTATAGGTAAGCGGTTTCTGAGAATGATTGACCACTTTATTGGTTTTCAAATCCAGCGTCATCGTCGATGCATTCAAACCTGTTTGTTTGCCCTGGGCATCCCGAACCGGCTCATACTGCACAAAGCTCATTTTCAAATCATTATCGAAAAAATCCTGGGCTTCGTACGGATACCCTTCTCCTTCGTAGACCGTTTTTTTGTTGATCAGTTTCGGAGTCCCTCCCGAAAGATCGATATCGCAAACAACCAGGCGTGAGGCTTTCTCGGCGAGTTCCGGCGCCTGATCGTGTACCTGCGAATAGGCTATTTTCAGGCTTTTCTTCGAAATAGCTACGCCCTCGCTCATGTGTACGCCTAACTTAACAGGCTTCGAACCCGGCACCTTACTCAAAAACCAGAGTTCATTATCCCGTGACCGGCTAATCCGAATATCCTCAAATTTTTCGGGGCCAATCAGAATGTAATCCCCGTTAACCAGGTGCATTACCCGAAGAAACACCGCAGCAGGCACATTGCACGTCAGACATTTAATCTGACGAGTGGCTAAATCAAGTACCATTGCATCCCCAAAACTTTTGGTCATAAAGGCAATCCGTTTGTTATCCGGCGAGAAATCGGCACGTTCGCCAAAACCGGTTAGCACCTCAATATTTTTGGGCAGGTTGTCGAGCGGGCTTCCGGGTTTTCTTTTTTTCAGCGTATCCCCTACCGATTGTTCCGGCTGGGAATAGACCGCTTCGTGACTTACTGGAACCTCCTTATTTGCCGAAGCGGAGAAGACCAAAAATGATACGAGACCGATAATTGAAAATTTCATATAACTGAGTATTAATTAGAGGTGTTAACAGTTGCCTTTCGGGCAATTTCCAAATCATTGGCAACAGCTGGTCTTAAGATGCTCCAATGAAACTTAAGGCCATCGTCCGACTCGCTAAAATGCACAAGCGGCATATCGTTGTATAAGGGCCGGGTAATGGCGATCACATCGTCCCAGTAAGTCAATGCCTGTTGCAGGTGTGCAATGGCCGATGTCCTGTTGGGTTCTCCACCTTTTAACCGATACGTTTGCAGGGCTACGGCACCCCTCAGCTTCTGAGCGAAGTATAATCCCAGATTGGCCCACGCTTTCACATCGGCCACCTCATACCGAAGGGAATTGTTGTTGGTGACGTTTACCGTTTTAATTAAATCCAGCGCTTTCCGACAATCCTGCTCCAGGCGTTGAATGAGCATGGGTGGCGTAATTCTGGCTTTTTCGAAGGTACCTCCAGCAGCCATCACTTTGACGTACTCGGCCACCGATACATAAGCCGGATCGGCGGGGGGCTGGTTGATCTGGCGGTCAATGGAGATGTAATCCATACTCTTTTTGTTCAACGCCATGAACCCTTCGCTGTAGAGCGTAAAATCCCAGGTAAAATCAAAAGCCGACGCCAGGCGTAAGGGAGTGGTTCCGGCCAGGGCCGAAGCGTCGAGTAACGTCTCGGTACCTTTGCCATAACGCCGGGTGAACTCAGCCTTAAAGATGGAATCGGGCGTGGCGGAGTTGTACAGCAAACGCCCCCAGAGTTTATAAAACAACCACTGCCGCTCAAAGGCATACCGCCAGTCTACCGGCTGACCAGCCTTCGTAAAGTAATCCTTTGCCGGAATGTAGCACTCTGACCCCACAAAATAGCCGCCCACATAGGGCTGACTGTTGGTGGCAATGTGCTGACGAATAAAATTGGGCACTCCCCAGCGCAAACAGAAAAAGTCTTCGTTACGCGCCATCCAGGCAATCTTGTAGTTGGCTGGTTGCGGCTTGAAATAGGTGTCATTCAGTTTGCCGCCGTGTACTTTTATCAGGTCAGTCGATGAAAACGCATGGGACCAGTTAAACTTTATTTCGGCCCAGATGGGGCCATCCAGAAAATCCAGCTTTTCCATCGCCCTGCGTGTCAACTGCTCGGTTTCGACGCTTGTCGATCCGCCCAGCGCCAGGTTAGCCGATAAAGGGATTCGGTGAATGAGCTTAGCTTTTCGATTGGCCAACCGCATGCCTGCCAGAATCGTCTCGCCAAACCAGTCCTGACGCTGTTGGGGTGTCATTCCCCACATGGCTTCGCCGTGGGTAAAGCCTAATCCCGACAGGTCGGGGTACTCATTCAGCACTTGAGTGACACACTCGCGAGTGTACCGTTTGATGATTTCGGAGGTGTCGCCTGTTGCGTGGATTTTATGGTCCAGATTATCCATCGTTACGTTATGCGCTTTGGCAAATTCAGGACTTACGTAGATGTTCCAGTTAACCAGGTATGTGTCAATTCCACGCTCGCGGGCCAGCCGGAAAATGCCCCGGTAAAGCGCCTGCCAGCGGGCCAGTTCTTGGTCGGTAAAAGAGCAGGCTTCGGGAAAATTGGTCGGCCGGATCATGAACGGAAACGGATGAAGATTCCATAACGTGAGGGCATTGAACCGGTTCTCAGCCATCATATCCAGGAAGGCTTCCCAAAACGTTAAATCCTGACACGTTTCTTTGTGCAGATCGAGCGCGGTACTGTGTCGGTAGGTATCCCAGGGCAGGTTGAATTTTATGGCCCGAAACGGTAAGCTGGCCCGTTCATTCCGGGGTTTGATTTTCTGGAGCTGTACCCCGTTTCGTATGTCCTCACAAAAGGAAAGACAGCCGTATAGAAGTCCATTCTCGCTATCGCCGGTAATGGTGATTTTTCGGCCCGTCAAGTCAATTGAATAAGCCTCGTGATTCGATTTACCGGTATTCAGTTTAAGGTCCAAAGAAAAATCGCCCTGTTCCTGCTTTAGTTTAATTCCTTTTTCGGAAAGCGTTTTCTTGATTATGCTGACAGCATAGACCGTTTGGGGTAACCGATTCGGCTGTTGTATGCTCACGCTCTGGGAAAAGGCAAACTGGCCGAACCCAGCCAAGCCCATCAAAAAAAGCAGCGTTATTTTTATCATGTTGGTACGATTTAATCGCTTTTGAATGGGTGTAGCCAAACCAGAACTGGTTTTTATTTACCGGATTAGTTTTACGATCCGGTAGGGTGTTTCCTTCGCCAAATCCGGATAGATCTGCCCTACTCCATTGTTGTCCATGATTTCGATGAAGTACATGAAGTCCCATTCCGGTTTAATTTGTTCAGCCGGGACAACGACGGAGTAAACGTCTTTTTCGCCGGATGGCAACATCGCCAGGGTGTTGTAGGGCAGTTCCTGATTTACGTTTCGGTAACGCAGCCGAATCCATTTCACCCCCGCCGGTGCTTTAACCTGTATTCGAACGCTGATAGGCTTACCCACCGGTGCAGTCGTAACGGGCTGGTGCGAAATTTGAAAGTTCGGATCAGAACTGGTCTCCGGAAGGGCCTTGTACGGTAAAGTTGCACTAGCAATAGCCGTTTTTACGGTACTGGCTTCAGCCCGTAACGCTGTTCTTCTTTGTTGCAGGCCAGCCAGTCCTTTTTCCAAAGCGGCTAATTCGTCTCTCCAATGGCCGCACAGGTCGGCAACACAGACGCCAAGCGCCAGATTATCCGTATACACATCACCCGCAGCGGCTACCATTTGTCGCCAGGCAGCAATAGCGGCCTGTTCTTTTGCAATAGCTTCGTCAAAAGCCGCTACGTTTTGAGTCCGGTCGAAAATTCGGTAATTAACGGCGGCCAGAATTCGGTGCGAATGATACAGGGCCAGATTAGAGAGAATCTTCAGGTCGGTCAAGGTCGAAACAAGCTCCTTGTTCGACGACTTCCCCGCTGCTTTTTCGGCGTTGGCGATAAGCTGGTTCAGCGCATCGGACGTTTGCCTGAACCAGCGACTGTTTGCAGACGGTAACATCCGGGCCGTTTCGCCACCATCGGTTTTAAATTTGGCTTCTTCATCGAAACTGGCAAATTGGGCCATATCACTCAGTTCGGCTTTGGCAAACGTCTGCAAGTCACCCAGGCGTTGTTTTTCGGCCCAGCCCCTCGTCGTTGGAAAGCTGGTATACGGGTAACTGGAGGTAATGATACGGGGTAATATCCAACTGGCCTGATGAATGGCTTTGGCGATAAAGGGAGCGGCCTTTTCGCCAAACCGACGATCAAATTCGTGGTTCCAGACGGCTGGGTCCGTATCGGGGTTGTAGCCAATCCGGCCAAAAACCTGGAAGAAGTGCCAGTATCGCTCAAATTCATACGTGTAATATCGATACGGGGCATTCAGCAGTTCAAAAGGTTTTGCGTCGTGGGGCTGCGCTTCCATTTTGGTGGCCAGCGGTTCGTTTATCTCGAAACCATCGCCTTCGTACAAGTGTGTACTTTCGGCAAACCGACGCGCATAGTCTGGATCGCCCCACAGCAGGATACGCGTTGTTCCCCCACTCCAGAGCTGCCAGTTCATTTTATATTTTTGTGGATAACGCAACAAGTAAGCGTAACTGTGCCGGATCGGGCTTTTATCGGGATTTACCAGCGTAGGATGGTACGGCATCCCCATCTGTTCCATCCAGTATTTGGTATTGACCCGAAAGTTGACGCCCACACTCAACGCGCTTTGAATAACCGATTCAGGTAATTCCTTGGCCCGCAAGTCCAGCTGTAAGTTAGGAGCTGCGGTTTTCATCATCTGGAATACATCTGTCCAGAAACTTTCCTGTTCACCTTCTTTCAGACCGGATTCGTTGTGCATCCGGAACTGGATCGCATCGAGGTTAGGGACCTGTTTAACGAACTTGACGAGTGCCGTTTTAGTATAGGCCGTGAGATTGTCTGCCGTTAGTCCCCATACCAAACCTGGCACGGGTTTATCCGGGGCATCTTTTGTACCGGGAATACCTCCCCCCTGCACACCACCCCGGTAAATATGGTCCCAGATTCCAACCGTAAACTCGATGCCCCGGTCGTGCGCCATCTGGATCAGGCGGTTAAAGGCCGCCAGGTTACGTTGCTGCTGCTGGGCTGTGATGCCAACCATCCGAACGTCCGGATACCCCTCAACATTGAAGAAATAGGGATAGCAGGGAGCCAGAAACCCGCCATTCTCGTAGCCGAAGATAACCACCAGCTTGTTGAATCGACTTTGAGCCAGCAGATCAAGGTAACGGACCCAATGATTTTCATCGTACAATCGGCTTTCCCAATACGCACGGTTCATGGTGTATATGGAAATCGCCCGATTACGAACGGCAGGTTTTTCGGTCATTTCATTGACCGCACTTAGTGGATTCTTCGCATCTTTACTCCAGCCAATTCGATCAGCCAGTTCCAGCAGCCCATACATTAGCCCACGGTTATCGGAGCCGCTGACAACCCACACTGGTTTTTTAGCCGAGCTGGTTTTCCAGATTAACAGGGATTCTGCTCCGGTCGGTATCGGGCGATTTCCTGCTTTCAGTAATGTAGCCGCTTTCCCCTCTCCTGCCGCCAGCCCGGCCACAATAACTGCTTTTCCCCGGGCTTGCCCGATGGACGCTACATTTTCGAATGAAATATGTTTAGCCGTTAACGCTTCCGTCACTTTGGTTAGCCCGTGTGTAATGGCAGCGGCTTGTTTTTGATCGCTAATGATCGATACCTCGGGTGTTTCTCCGCTAACATAGCCATAACAGCCTGTAATCAGGATGATTATGAGGTAGGGAATAAGGGCAGGCTTCGTTAAGCAACGTAGATTTTTCATAACACGGGAGGTTTTGAGAGTTATCCGGTTTTTAGGCATGGCGAACGACAATCCCGGGATCAATTCAAATAATGAATGTACTTTTATACCCATATAGGGCTTCGTTAAACCTGGCGCATAATGAAATACGGCTGGTTTGTCAAGGCAGCGTTAAAACCCGGATGTAGCCCGGCGGTTTCCGAACTATCGTTAATGTCGAAGTAATACTGAAGTGGATACGGTGAATTTGTGTAGGCCGACGGAATAGTGGCCCGATATTGGTGCCCGACCATCTTCATCTCGACCTGTTCATACCGCTCCGCCTGATCTATGTGCCGGTAATACAATCGTACCGACTGGGGGTTCTTATCCATTGCTAGGTCAATGTCGACCGGCTGGCCCGCCCGGAACGACTGGGGTGGCGTATGAATAACGGCCATAACAGGCCGTACGGGCCGTCCCATCGCTTTTTGGATAGCTACCTGCGAACGGCTTTCAGCTTTAGCGGTTTCGCTTTCCGCCTGTTCCAGCTTCTGAGCCATAGCGGCAATGTCCTGGTCGATAGCGGGCAACCGATCGAGCCAGTGCCCCCGTAAAAAGGTCCGCTCACCAACGGTAATATCGGACTTGTAAACGTCTTTGGCCCGATTTGCGAGATCAGCCCAGTAGCCCCGCGCTTTGCGATACGTTTTGAGTGCCTCCTCCAGTGCCGTACGGTCGCCCGTCTGGTCAAAGATGGCATACAGCACTCCGGTCCGAAATTTAGTGGCAAAGAATCGGCCCAGCCCGATTTGCATGGCAACATCAATGGCCAGACGCCTGTAGGCAGGGCTATTTCTATCGCTGGTCTTTGTTTCAGCCAGTGCCAGGTGTTTAGCCGCTTCGGCGGCATAATCTTCCAGCCACTGCGCCGTTTCGACAGGCGTGTATTTACCGGTAGATTTGCCGGTCAACAGCTCCCGGGTGTATTCGTTGATGGATAAAAACAACTGCGGATCGAGCGGACTGACATTACCGAAGACTTTAGGGGATGGCGTATCGTACAGATGGGTTAGGTTATCATTAATGGCTGGATCGACGATCGGCTGGTTGGTGTACAGTTCAGGCCAGTACGTGTTATTTCCGGCCGACGCTCCGTGCGAGGTCAACACGATGGGCAGGATTCGGGTGGCATTGGCAAGCGCCTGTTCCACCGATGCGGCACTGGCACCGAACTGCTTCTGTAGATAACGATTCCAGATTTCGGGTTTGGCGTCGGGATTATAGAGCAGCCGTCCGAATAACCGCAGGGTATACTGGTACTTTTCCCAATCCCAGCGAGGCTCTAACGTAGTATCGGCGTAGGCGCATCGTCCACCGGCAATACCCGTTCCCCGTCGCCCCTTGAATGAGAGTGGCTCCATCAGTTCGCCCCCTGCGCTGCCGCTGAAACTAAACGCCCGTGCGTGAGCGGCCTGCGTAACGGGATCGCCCCATAACAGCAGCCGTTGCGTTCCAGGCCATACGCGGTGCAGGACCCGATACGGACGTTTATCTTTTAACAGATCGCCATACCCATACCGCATGAAACTACGCGAACCTTCACTTAGATTCATGAGTGTCGATGTCTTTTTCTTCGGGTCCGGCACTTCCAAAGCGCGGATATCGGCCTGATGGTAAGGCATTCCCAGGTGCTCCGCCCAGTACTTAGGCGAAATCACAATAGGCAGACCTGTTTTGACGGCCGAATCGATCATTGTCTGATCCATCCCTTTCGAATGCATGTCGATTTCGACCTTCCGGCCACACGTAGCTACCCCCTCAAATACGGTCTGCCAGAACTTGTAACTCCCTTCATTGACACCACTCTCGCCGTGAACACGAAATGTCACCCCACTAATGGCCGGGCAGGCCTGCAAAAGAGTACGCACGGCATCGCGACAATAGGGTCCATGATTTTCGCGGGTTAAGCCGGTAATCGTATAATTTGGATTCGGACTATCAAGCCACTCATACCCATGCATCCATAAACCCAGTTGAAAGGTCAAACCCCGCGCCACCGTTTGTTCACTGATAAATTTCAGCATGGCCAGATTCTGATCCCGCTCGGCATCCGGCAACTCCGGCACCCTGACGTTATATCCAGGCACCGTAAGCAGAAATGGGTACGAGAACAGGAAGTAAGCATCCGTGACGTTTCGCAGAAAGTCGTAGCCAATTCCTAAACTCAGGTTAAACCGATTGAAGCGCTGGGTGGCCAGCATAGAAAGGTACGCAGGCCACATAGCCCGGTCATTATACCACTTTTTATCTTCTACTTCACTGACAAAGAGCCGGGTAAGGCTACGTATTTCATTGGCCGGTTGTTCAATAAGCGCCTTCCGGCTGGTTAGCGCCGGGAGTGGCCTGGCGTCATAGTGTACCTGATCGGCCAGTTCAAGTACAGCATAGACCAAACCACGTTCATCAAAGCCACTGGCGAGCAACACTTGCCTCCCGGCTACCTGACCCGGTACAAGGCCCAGTGCTTCCGGCTTTGCCGGGATTGACGCTCCTGCATTCTTAAGAAGCTTCCCGGCCAGTGATGAACCGGAACCAGACACGACAATGCACAGATTTCCAGCCGCTGTCTGTGCGAGTTGTTCCCGTCGATCCACGGCAATGCCTCTAGCGCTTAGGGCGGTTTCCAGTTCGTTTACAGCCCATTGCACTGAAGGCAAACCAGCGATGGAATCGCCGGGATCCAGTACGACGGAAACAGCCTGTGCCGTTACAGGGGGGAAAGTACCAAAGTTGGCCCCCAGCGTAGTGATTCCAGCCAGTTTTAAGAAATGTCGTCGATTAACGGTTTGGTTCTCCCGATTGATATCCTGTTGCATAATGGAAACTGTCTGAAAAGTACGTTCGAGCCTGCTTTACTCCCGCTGTTGAAAAAAATACATCTATTCGTAACCCGGATTCTGAGCAAAAACGCTGGGATTACGAATAATTTCCAACTCGGTTAGCGGAAGCGGGAAAACCGTCATGTAGGGTTTCATGCCAAAAGGAGCCATGACAGATAAGGCCCTTCCCGTTCTAACGAGGTCGAACCAGCGATGGCCCTCCAGAAAAAGCTCCAGTCGTCGTTCCAGATATACTTTCTCACGAAAATCATCTTTCGTCAATCCACTATAGGCCGTTACCCCGGCGCGCTGGCGAACCTGATTCAGATATGTGAGCGCTTCGGTAGTTTTTCCATTTTCGTTCATCGCTTCGGCCAGCATCAGCAATACATCCGCGTAACGAATTACTTTCCAATTGGCCGGACTATCGTTGTTGGCCTTCAGCGGAGCCATGTACTTTTTCGAGAAGGACGTGACCCCTGTTGTTGACAAGCCAACAAATTTCCCGTCGGCCCCGATGACCCCGGTAGCAACGCTAATGTCTTTCCGCAGATCTTTTGGATCAAAAGCCTGAAATATCGACGTCGTCGGGTTACCGCCACTAGCGGCCGTAGCACCGGGCAGAATACCATAAATACGGGATAGCTCATCCACAAGTGCCCTGCCGCCAGACTGGAACTCCAGGGTAAACGTATTGGTGAAGGTGCTCCCAAGGCCGATTCCACCCGATATGTACTCAATATCAAATACGTATTCGCTATGATGCTCGTCTTTCGTATAATCGAATAAGTCATTGTAGTTCTTTACCAGCGCATACCCAAGGGTCGTTACATCACGCAGTTTTTCTTCGGCTTTCACAAAATCTTTCCGGGTCAGATAGACCTTTCCCAGTAGCGCCTTGGCCGCTCCTCTGGTTGCTCTTCCAACATCGGCCCCGGTGTATTTTACGGGCAATTTTGTTTCGGCATCCAGCAAGTCTTTGATAATGACTTCATCATAAATTTTATCCACCTTTTCACGTCCGGTCTTGTAGGCCTCCTCCAGCGTAATGGGCGTAGTTATCATGGGTAAGTCGCCAAAAATCCGAACCAGGTTAAAGTAAGCCAGGGCACGCAGAAACTTGGTTTCTCCAATATGGCGGTCCTTATTTTTCACAACCGTTGGATCGGCAGTCGCAATTTTGGCTATTATAGCGTTCGCATTCGTTATCACGCTATAATAGCCACGCCAGCTTGTCAGCAAAATATTATCATTGTAATCGGTGAGGAAGTTATCGACCCGGATTGATTCTAGGCCATTGGCCAGGTCGTGCTTCGTATCGTCCCCCCGTAGATCGCCGAATTGCCACATGTTCTGATACGGTATCCGAAAACCGTTGTATACACCAACCACCGCGTCTTGGAAGTCTTTATCCGTTTTGTACAGGACATCAACACTAACGGTCGATACAGGTGTAAGCTCAATAAAATTCTTGTTACAGGACGACAGCAACAGGAAGGCTAGTCCTAATGCACGGGAAATACCTTTCATAATTCTTGTCTCGTTATATATAGTGAGAATGCTCGTTAAAAACCGACACTTAAACCGAGGATCAAACTTTTCGGCAATGGATAATCATTCATGTCCATCCCGGGCGTCAATGGATTATCGCCGTTACTTACATCTGGGTTGAAGCCCAGATTTTTAGTGAAAATGAACGGATTGTTGGCATTCAGATAAATGCGAAGCGATCCTAATTTTACCTTCTGCGCAATAGCATCGGGTATGGAGTAACCCAGCGATATGTTGTTAATACGCAGATAAGTGCCGGTATCGAGCCACCTTTGGCTGTACTCACCCCGTACGTTACCCGTTGGCGCATCGTTAGGCCGAGGTGTATTGCCGTCGCCGGGCTCCTGCTCTGACCGCCAGTAGTTATTCTGCGAGGCTGCGTTCCGGAAGCGGGACCGGGTCGCATAGGTTGATCGCCGGGCGATGCTGAGCAGCTGGTTACCATTAACCCCCTGAAGACTGACACTCAAACTCAGGTTTTTATAGGCAAACCGGTTAGTCATCCCGTAGTAAAACTCTGGATAGGGCGACCCCATAATCGTTTTATCAAAACTATTGATAACGCCGTCAGGCTTCCCGTTGGCACCGCTCACATCAACAAAACGAAGATCGCCGGGCCGGGAGCGTGAACCGGTTCCCGGACTGAAAACAGGTCCCCTATCAACATCCGCCTGATTTAAGAAAACGCCATCGGTTAGCCAGCCGTAAAACATACCAATGGGCTGGCCGATCATCGTGATATTACCGCCGGAAATAATAGGATCACCGCTTGGGCCAAGCTTGGTTACTTTGTTCTTGAAGGTAGAAATATTGAAGTCGGTTGTCCATTTGAATCGGTTTGTTGTGTTTACCGTACCTACCGAAAACTCCCAGCCGGTATTTTGTACCTCGCCAATATTTTTCAGGGCCGTACTGAACCCCGTGATACCTGGGGTATTGACATTTAAGAGCAGATTCGTGTTTCGGGATATAAAGTAATCGACATTGAATCTAAGCCGACTGTTGAAAAAAGCGGCATCGATACCCGTATTCAGCTGCTGCTGGGTTTCCCATGTTAAGAGCGGGTTAGCTAATCGCCCTTGCACAAACCCGGCTGTTGGCACTTCGCCCAGTGGGTATTTCTGATAATTGATCGTAGCAAACTGTTCAAAATTGCCAATGTTGTTATTCCCCGTTTCGCCATAGCTAGCTCTGAATTTCAGCTCACTGATCGAACGAATACTACGCAGGAAATTTTCATCCGAAATACGCCAGGCCACAGCGGCCGAAGGGAAAATCCCGTATTTGTTATCGCTGCCAAACCGGGACGATCCATCTGTACGGACCGATGCGGTGAGGTAATATTTGCTGTTGTAATTGTAGTTGACCCGCGCCAGATACGAGACCAACGACCACTGGTACTGCTCAGACGTACCGTTGGTAATGATCCCGCTAACTGCGCTTAGCGTAGGAACCAGATTGTTCGGGTATCTATTACTGGTTAAAGAATTGGACTCTCCCGTTTCCTGCTGTGCTGTAAAACCCGCTAATCCGGTGAGGTTATGATTGCCAAAGCTTTTCGTATAATTCAGGGTATACTCGGTCAGCCAGTTATAAGACGCAGCTACATTGTCGGTTCCGGAAGCCGGTTCATTGAAAAAGGCCGGGAGTTGCGGTACAAACCGGGACCCTTTGCTGCTAAACAGCGTAGCCCCCAGCAGGACATTGAATTTCAGGCCATCCAGAATAGTGTATTCGGCATTGACGTTTCCTAACAGACCAATTCGTCGTTGTTTGTCCTTTACCTCTCTAGCCAGCGCTGCCGGGTTATTAAAGTTGCCAACGGCATCGAGCCCGTTGTACCAGAAATAGTCGCCTTTATCGTCATAGATTGGGTAAAATGGATTGACTGACGTTGCAGCACCCATGACGCTGAAATCACCGGCACCGACCGTTACGCCACTCGAATTCACATTCCCTTTATCGATAAACGACGGATTGAAATTTACCCGCAGGGCTAACCGGCTGGATAACTTGGCATCCAGATTAATTCGTAACGAATACCGTTTGAAGTTACTATTGACGATTAATCCGTCCTGGTTAAAATACTCACCACTAATGGCGTATTTTACATTTTCACTACCGCCCGTTGCAGAAAGCTGATATTGCTGCTGGGGTGCAACACGCAGTACTTCGTCAAGTGGTTCAACGTCTGTCGTGTTACGTCCTTCCAAAACATCCAGTATCAACTGCGGCACCTTAAAATTCCAGGTATTGCCAGGTCCCGTTACATTATTGCCTGCATCGATATTTCGGTTTCTGACACCATCGTAAAAATACTGAGCCTGTTCTCGGGCGTTCATGAATTTGGGTACTTTCGAGACCTTCTGCAAGCCATAATACGTATCGAATGTAATGTTGGCTTTGCCCGATTTTCCACGCTTTGTGTTGATAATAATAACACCATTCGACCCTCTGGATCCATAGATAGCGGTGGCGGAAGCATCTTTCAAAATGTCCATACTTTCAATATCATTCGGATTCAGCGTTTCTATGGTCTGCGTTGGAAAACCATCCACAACATAGAGAGGACCAGCTCCGGCAGAAATACTGCCGATGCCTCTGATTCGGATTTGTGGCGGGGCACCGGGTTCTCCACTGACAGGTTTGACCTGAACGCCTGCCACTTTTCCAAGTAATGCCTGATCGATTCGGGTTACCGACATTTCCTTTATTTCTTTACTATCGATCGTACCTACTGCCCCTGTTAAATCTTTCTTTTTAACTGATCCATAACCAACCACCACAATCTCGTCAAGGGTCTTATCGTCTGCCTTCAGGGTTACGTTGAGCGTAGTGAGGTTGCCAACGCTTACCTCCTGGGGCATATAACCAACATAACTGAATATCAGCACGGAAGACGCAGTCGGTATATCCAGTTTAAACTTGCCGCCGGCATCGGTAGTAGTTCCTTTCTGAGACCCCTTGATAATGATGCTTACCCCCGGCAGGACTTCGCCCTTTTCGTCGGAGACCACCCCCTGAATGGTGATATCCAATGCTTTATTTTCGGCAGGAAGTCTGCTTGGCAGCGCTAAAGACGATTCCCGAAAATCGGCGTCATTCTGTAGTTTATCTGGTATATCCGGCGTGTCCATCCGGGAGGTAAGCGTTTGGTTGACGCTTGCTTCTGCTCGTTCGGCAGACTCTTTCGCAACGACTACATACCCACCATTTTTTACTTTTTTGAACCGCAGTCCAAGCGGCTTCAGAACGGCACTGAGGTTTTGCTCAATGTTTGCATTGAAATTGACCACATTGGCCGCCACAACAAGTCCTTCTACATTTCGGTCGAAGAACAGGATGTCGGTCGCATAATGCTCCTGTAATTTCTTCAGCACATCTTTTAATTGCTGCGGATCTGCTTTGGTGCGAGTATCTCTCTGCTGGGTTTGCTGGGCTCTGGCTAACACTTGAGAAAAGCCAGGGTGTACTCCTCCCAGTACTGCTCCCATAAGAAGCAGTCTATGTAGTAGTTTTTTCATATGTAGTTAAGGGGTTCTTAGTTAATGGCTCTGGGATACAATGATCGTCTTACCCTGTACCGTATAAGTCAGATTGGATGCGGTTGCTAACGTTTCCATGAGCTCTTCGGCTGTGTAAGCCCTGAAAGCACCGGAAATAGTCCAGTGAGCTAATGCTTTGTCCGTTATTTGAAGCTCTAGTCCGTAATTTTCTTCGAAGAGGTTTCCAATTTCCTCCAGGGTTGTTCGATCAAAGACAAACCTGTGTTCTTTCCAGGACGTAAACGTTTCCGGATGGGATGTGTGCTTTAACCGAACGCGCCCTTTCGTGTCGAACGTCACCAGATTCCCTGGCTTCATGGTTAATTGTTTGCTGGCTTTGCCTTCCTTATAGACTAATTGAACCCGGCCTGTATTGAGCACCACTTTCTTTGTCCTTTCCCGTGTGCTCACCATAAACTCGGTGCCTAACACTACGATCTCGAAGTCCTTGTCCGTGGCAACAATAAAGCGCTGATGGTCAGGCAAATGCCGGATCGAAAAATCGGCCTCGCCCACCAAGCTGACTTTACGGCTTTTCGTACCAAATCCGAACCGGGGTACCCGTAGTGTAGAATTGGCGTTTAACGTAACCCGACTACCGTCAGGCAGTTTGATCAGTCGGGTTTGTCCAAAATTGGTGTGGTAGGTACGGTAAAGTGCGTAATCGTTAAAGAACAAGCCACTTAATAGAAGAATAGTAGCAATGGACGCTGCGATCATCCAGCGAAGCCAGCCAGGATGTAGCAAGCGTGCAGCGGGTTCTTCTTCCACAACGGTTGGGGTAATGTACTCTCGGGTCACGCCGTTCTGCATGCGTTGCTGGTGGCGTTCCAACGCATTCCGATCATCGGCTATAAACTGCGGATTCTGACGTTCCCACGCAGCCAGATGCATGTAAAACAGCTCGCGGCTATCTTCGTCTTTTGCCCACTCATCAATAGCCTGTTTTTGCAGAGCGGTAGCCCGTCCGGCAAAATAGGTGAGAAGCAATTCCTTTGATACCTGAATTTTCATGGGTAAAATTTTAACTAGATCATGACCGTTTGAGGAGGTAACCCTGTAGTCGCCCCCCGAAAAAGAGTCATTAGTACCAGAAATAACTTAACAGGCACACAGTAAGCAGCCACTTGTTTTTTAGCAAGCTTCGCATCTGACGTATTGCCTGAAAAAGATGTGCTTCAACGGTGCGCAGTGATATTTTCAGTTCGTCAGCTATTTCCTGGTATTTTTTTCCCTCAAAGCGGTGCATTATGTAAATCTGACGACGCTTCACAGGCATCGCGTTAATGGCATTTTCCACATCATGATATAGTTCCTCATACTGCGTGATCATGTCCGGGCTTTGGGTGCTATGGGCGGGTATGAATTCAGCGCTGTCAAGTGAGGTACTTTGTCGCATTTCGGCTCTTACGTAATCAAAAGCCCTGTTTCGAACTGCCGTAAATAAATACGCTCTGTAGGAGGTCGTTATATGCTTATAGCGTAATTCAGTATGAAATTCATAAAAAATATCGGAGACGATATCCTCTGCGATTGCTTTTGAGGATACATATCGAACGGCATGGCTACACAATAAGGAGTAATATTGACGGAATAGAAGGCTAATGCCGTTATCGCTATTTTCTTGAAAAGCTTTCCGGAGGAAAAGTTCAGTATCCCAACCTGCCTTATTAGAAGCTGGCTTATTGGCCTCTCCCAGATCCGATAAGTACAACGATCCAGCATCAGACTGTTGTTTCAGTACTAAACCCTGTCCCATCTCTACTGGTAAATGAAGCGGATGATTCATTTTTGTATCTCTTATTAGAGTAATTCGTTCTGGGGCCAACGATCGTAACCTACTTTAAAAACCCTTCTTTCATTAAGACGGTATCAGGGCAAAAAACACTTAGCCGTTTTTAATTTTTTTTCTAAAAAATTGAATTTTGTCTTGTTATTAACTGAGGATAATTATCTGCCGTTGAATAAAGGCACAGTTTTAGTCAGCTTCCACAAACTGACTAAAACTATGTATCAAGCAACCCATGTTCGATTGAGAATCGCCTTTGAGTTGTAAGGAAAGGGGTGAGTCACGTCAACTTTGTAGAAACCAGTGTGGGCGTTTTCGTATAATAGAGATGGTAGTTGACAGTTATTAAAACCAAGTGCCCAATTAAAGGCCCCAACTAAGAAGCAGACGCATGTAAGCTCATTCGTCTCGAATAGGAGCGTTTTTATGAGAATAGTTAAAAGGGTTACAAACAGGAACGACCACTGTAGCTTTGTTATACTGTACACAAGTAAACGGTTGTATACAATAAAACAGGAAAGCTAGAGGGCCTCAAAGCAGTAGGGGATGACTGATTGACGGTTTCTTGCCTAATTGACAAAAACCATCGCCCTTTTACTGGTCATGAACCGGATCACGAGCGAACGCCAGAATATCGACCATGGATCTCCCCTGGCTCATCAAACGATTTAATGACCCCCGGGCAACAATTCTTTTCGTGCCCGAAGATCAGGTACTTTAACAGGCAAAAGACGGAATGACCAAGAACGATCGGTGTCAGCCGGTTAGCCGTTCATCCGCGTTAGGTAGCAGCTCGAATCCTTAAAGCGGACGAAATAACGGGTTTTCCATTCATGAAACGACGACATTTTCTTCAGTTTCCCGCCGGTTGGGCCAGGTTGGTTTTAACTGGCACTACGTGTTGACCTGGTAGCACTGACGGCTGAGAACTCAACTGACTTAACTCCTGCGTTAGTCCTTTGTAGATTCCCGGATTGAACGGGACCATAAACTCTTTAATCGGGTTCCAGGTTCGGCGGGTTCTCAGGCCCATGTCCCGCATCAGTTCGTCGGCGTGGTGGAACGAGAACGGGATCACGCACGTACCCGACGAATGACTTTTAGGAGCACGGTTTACCAGCCATTCCTGATGCCGGATAATTTCGGCTTTCATAGCCTCCGGGCTGGGCAGATTCAACTCACCCTTAATGTATTGCGCTGTATAATGGGCGGCTAATTCGGACGTAAACGGCGTGAATAAGGACGGATTATAACCAACAAAGGATAGATTGGAAACACCCAAAGGCAGTACGTTGCGGTACAACTGAAACCAGCCTTTCTGATTGCGAAGCCGACGACTGATTTCGGGCGCAAAAAACGGTACGGTTTGCTGGAAACCCGTAGCGAAAACGACCGTGTCGGCGGTGATTTTTTTGCCATTGGTCAGCACCACGCCATCGGTGTCGAAGGCAGCGATTTCACCTTTTTCGAGTTGAATGTCGCCGGAGAGTGCCCGCTCGTAGAAATGATCGGAGGTTAGCCCGATGGAGCAGTTGGCAATGCTTTCGAACGGCTTTTCGGGGAGCAGACCGCTTTTTTTAAGCTCAAGCTGAGCCGCAATCAGTTTGCCGATGCCCTTTGTCAGCAGGCCGGTTACGGGTTTCCCCAGCGGGCCGTGCAGAAATTTGTGAATGCCATACAGTGTCCGGTACGGAAACAGTGATTCGCCGAAGCGGTGGAGCAGCAGGTATTTAAAATTGAGACCCCAGAAAATACGCGGCATCTTCCACTTGGCTTCCCGGTAAATGCACACCGGCTTATGGGAAACATCGCTCACCTGCGACAAAATATCGTGCGCTGATTTGGCGAATCCAACCACCACCACTTTCTGCTGTTTAGCGGCTTCCAGATGCCCGGCACGAAACTCCGTGCTGTGCAGCACCGTGCCCGCAAACAACGCCCGGCCCGGAACCTGGGGCCTATTCGGCTCGCTGAAAACCCCGTTGCAGACCACCAGAAAATCAACCATCAGCCGGGACGATTTTCCGTTCTGGGTTGTGTAAACGACCCAGCCGTCCTGCCCGCCCTCAACCGGTTCGGCCCGCTCGACGGTGGTGCTGAATCGAACAAAGGGCAGAATAGCGAACTGGCGGGCGTAATTGGTCAGGTACTCCTGGATTTGCTCTCCGGTGGGCCACTCAGCGTAATGCTTCGGCATGGGAAAATCAGAGAATGTGTACGTATCGCGGGTATTCTGCGTCGTTACGTTGGGATACCGCCGGGTGGATGCCCAGACCCCGCCCAGTTCCGCTTCTTTTTCGAAGATAATGACCGAAAAACCGTGTTCACGCATCGTTTTAGCCGTTACCAGGCCGCTTACGCCCGCACCAATAATGCCAATTGTTTTTGCCGTTTTCATGTCAATTAATTGAGTTAGGAGGTTAGGAAGCCGCCCCGCCCAGGCGGGGCGGCTGATGGATTGAGGGTATTACGTTCAGACTTTTTCTACTTGGCCACCCAGGCATTATCATACGCGTTGGCAATGATTGAGCGGTCGCTGCTTATGGCGCTCTGCGGGGAGTTGGCGAACACACAGATTTGCGTACGGCCCGTATCGAACAGGATCGTCTCCTGGTTATTGGCCCCGCCGTTTTTCCAGTAGTAGTTGCCTCTGGCTCCGTTAACGACCCCATCGAAGCCCAGAAACTTCGTTTTCATGACTTCATAATACGGGTCACTCACGATTTGGCCATGAGCAGCCGCATCCTGAATACGACCAAACTCGTTGGCACTGATATAGAGTCCGCCTGAACCACCGTTGATTCTGAGATCAGTTTTAGCAATGCCCGGTTCATTCCCGTTTACAGACGGGTAGCCTTTGGTTCCCAGTTCCGGACTCATGACACCGTTGTTGTTCCAGCTTGTGTAATCCATTACGCCCCAGTGCAACAGACCGGCGGGCTTGAAAACGAGTACCCGTACCAACGACCGGAACCGCAGTCCTAAGTTAGTTGGCGAATACCAGCTATCCGGATTAGCCTCTAAATCGAGTAGTTGCTTCGTCGTGAAAGATTGATTCTTTTTGATATCGACATAAGCCAGAACCACGGCCATCAGGCTATAATTGACATTGTCGTAGTTTCTCACCTTACTATCAATGGCCAATTCTTCTACCCCTTTTTTAAGGCCAGCCCACCCGTTTTTATAGTTAGTAATGGCTGTCTGATGCGCCAGGAGCCGCTCAAACGTAATTTCCTTAAAGGCAGCGCTGGGTTTCCAGGAAACGGGCAGGTAATGGTAAACCGGTGTTAACAGGGAGATTTTGTGTTTCTCCAGCAGCGCAACGGTTGTCAGAGCCGTCACAAATTTGCTGCAACTGGCAATATCCTGCCGTTGCTGATCGCTGTGCTTGGTGGGCGTGCTCTCGAAAGGCTTACGGGCCCATCCGTTACCACCACCGGCCACCAGTTTCCCGTCGTGGAAAACCGTGTACCCGTAGCCAGCCACCCGGCCGTTCATGTATGTTTCGATGGCTTTGCCGAATTTGGCTCCGTCGAATTGAGCGGTGGCCATGTCGCCAATTCGCCCCGCCCCTGAAGGGTTCATCTGGGATTCCGGTTGTATCTCGTCTTTGCGGCTGGTGGTTAACAACGTTGATGCCTCGGCGAAACTGAAGGCAGGGGATTGAATGCGTGCTGTTTTCATGCTTTTTTGAACTTATGGAAGGTTTATACCTGATTGGTTAAGCGATTAGTAGCTAATCGACTCGTCAAAGGTAGGTTGCCGGGCAGGGGCAAGTAAACAGCCGCTTGACGGTTGCGGACCCTCACTTGACAGAACAGCTCTATTGGTTCACCGACACAAAAAACGGGGGCCACCCAATTGGACAGCCCCCATTTTTTGTACACGTTATCCGTGGTTGATCTGCGCAGTTAACGGCTGGTCACTAAGCGCAGAAACTCCTCCTTTTTTCTGGGTGAAATCATAATCGTGCTGCCGTCCGACAAAATCGCGTAGCCGCCATCTGTTTTGAGCATCCGGCGTACTTCGTTCAGGTTGACAATGTGGGAGTTATGTAGCCGGAAGAAGTGTTTTTCGGGCAGCATCTGCTCGTATTCCTTGAGGTTTTTACTGACCATAATTTTGCGGTTTCCCTTCAAATGAAAGGTGGTGTAGGCGCCGGCAGCTTCAAGACGCACGATGTCGGGCAGGGACACAAACTCCAGCCCGTCGGAGGTGGCCAGGGTAATGGTTTGGGGATCGGCGGTGGGCTGTTTCAGGGTTTGTAGCAGCCGGTCGAGAGCCAGATTTGGGGATTGGCTGGCTCGTCGCTCCCGAACCTTCTGAACGGCCACATGCAATTCGTCGAGGTCGATGGGTTTGAGCAGGTAATCGGCGGCACTGAATTTAATGGCCTGCAACGCGTAGTGATCGTAGGCGGTGGTAAAAATAACGTCGAATCCCCGCTGCCCAACCTGCTCCAGCAAATCGAAACCCGTACCGGCGTGCATTTCGACGTCTAAAAATACCAGATCGGGGGCAGTTTGATTGATGAGCGTGACACCCGTTGGTACGGAGTCCGCCATGCCGACCAGCGTTAGGTCAGGCAGCATATCGGCCATAACGGTTTTTAGAAACTCGCGGCTGTGATATTCGTCTTCGATAATAACCGTTTTCATGGTGTCAGAGGAGGGGGATAACTAGTTCAACCCGCGTACCGCAGGGCTGTTGAGCGGTATCAAACAAATCAAGGGTGATGACGCTAATCGGGTTGGTATCGTCAGGACTGAGCAGCCGCAGACGGTTGTCGGTTACGGTCGTGCCGCGTGAGATGTGGGTGCGTCCAGCACTGAACGCCCGGGACGCCTGGCGCCCAATGCCGTTATCTTCAATCACACACAGCAGCTGGTCTGTCTGGTATAACAAACAAATGGTGAGTTGTCCGCTCGTGCCGGAACGGTGGCGCAAACCGTGCACAATAGCGTTTTCGACGTACGGCTGCAACAGCATGGAGGGCACCTCAATCGTGTGTACATCGAGCGTCTCGTCTACCTCGATCTGGTACGCAAAAGCGTTGTTGAAACGAAGTCTCTCCAGGTCAAGGTAGTACGTCAGGGCTTTGAGTTCATCGGCTACGGGAATTCGTTCGTTCACCGAGTTTTCGAGCACCTGCCGGATCAGTTTGGCAAACTTGGTCAGGTAGCTCAGGGCTTCCATCGTATTTTTCTGGACCACAAAATGCTGAATGGAGTTCAGCGCATTAAAAACAAAGTGCGGGTTGATCTGGGCTTTGAGGGCCTGTGATCGCAGGATCCGGTTAATCCGTTCAATCTCCCCGTTTTGCCGCTCGATCTCGCTCATTTGCCGTTGCAGTTGCTCGTGCTGCTGCCAGACCGTCTCGCCTTTCTCCTCGGCCAGCCGGAGCGTTTCAGCCAATCGGGCTTCGGTTTGCTGGCTGATACGTTGCTGATACAGGAAAGCGGCTGTTACCATAGCGAAGGCGAACAACCCACTGGCCGTTCGGGTAGCCGCATTCTCGGTCTGCTCATCGCTGACCAGTTCCGGAAGTCGGGGAATAAAGCGGGTGACCGGCTCAAAAATCAGCAGCATCAGGCCAATCCAGATCAGGCCAAACCACATTTTTCGGCTCTCGGTGAGTTGAAACAAGAGCAACGGAAACACAATGGAGGCCATCAGGTCAATTTGCTGGCTCATGGCCGGACCGTTGGTGGTTAGTCCGGCTCCCACCAGCACGTACAGCGAGGGCGTGATGGTCAGTACGAGCCTCGACACGGTAAAATAGCCCAGGAAGTTGAGCAGCAGGGGCGACATGAAGGTCAGCACCGATACTAGATAGAAGGTAAAAAGCCAGGGCGATGACCAGAATAGAAACGTAGCGGGGAATAATGTCAGCCCAATAGTTACGGCCATCCGATTGCACAGGACGACTTTTTTGTCGAGGTCGGCGGGAAGGCCCGGCTGGCTCAGGCGAGGGTGATTTAACCCAAGGATAGAAAGTGATTGCCAGAGTTGAGTAAGTGAAGCAGGCATGGCATTGGCGTTAGCGTTAGCCGGTGTAAAGTACGGCCTTAGTTGGATTCTGTCATTACCGGCAAATAAAGGATTGTCTGCATACCGGTCGCCGTGCCGTTGGTCGTCATTAGTGCGCTGGTTTCGACACGGATAGGGCGGTTAGTCTGGACATTAAAGAGTGCGAGCCGTTCCTGTACCGACTCCCAGTGGGGCGTCAGATCCGTCGTCGTTTGCCGACCGTTGACAACCGGCATCGCTGACCGCTGCACCCCGTTGTCGGTCAGGGTAACCCGCACGCCCGATGGGTCATCGCCAAACTGAATCTGCAGCATTCCTCCCCCGTTGGGGCGGTTCATAATGCCGTGGTAAAGCGCGTTTTCGACGAAGGGGTGGACAAATAATGTGGGTATATACACCGCAGACAAGGCAGAATCCGGTGCGGTATCGGTCGTTATGGAAAAGTCAAATTTGTTGGCAAAGCGCATTTTTTCCAGCGTCAGATACTGGTCAAGCAATTGCACCTCCTGCCGGACAGATACGCTGGGTTGGGAAGCTGTGGTAAGCAGTTGCCGCATAAACCGCGAGAAAGCCGCCACATACGCCAGCGAATTGCGCTTTTCGTTCAGCATAATAAAATACTGGATGGCGTTGAGCGAATTGAAGATAAAATGCGGATTGAGCTGGGCCTGGAGCATTTTTAACTTTAACTGGCGGCTTACCCGTTCAATTTCGTCGCGCTGCTGCCGGATCAACGTGTTCTGTTGGGCTAATTGCTGATTGATTTTTTGCTTGTTCACCGTCCGAACGTAAAGCGACACCGCCACCGTTACGAGCAGGAACAGCCCCAGCACCGCTAAACTGCGCTGTGTTTTCTGGGTCTGCACTTCCAAAGCGGTGCTGATAAGCCGTTGCGTCACCAGTTCTTTCTGAAGTGACAGAAGCTCCATTGCGTAACGTGAGGGTCGCTCTGGCGCGTCGAAAACAACTCCGGCCAGGGTCGTCCCTAAGTAACGCTTTACGATTTCATTGGTGATATCTGCCGCTCCGAGGGCACGGGCGTAGGCATCCATCGGCTCATTCCAGTCGCTTTTGAGCGGATAAATAGCGGCAAAGCCAATGCGTTCACTAAGCAAAACCGATTGCCGTTTCAAAGTCAGTCCCTGTTGGCGGGCATAGAGGTAGAGTGACAGCGGTACGTAGCCAAACCCATGCCTGTCAAGGCGGATACGGTCCAGCACCGCATAGTCGTCGGTCACGGTTCGGACGGGCAGGTTGGGGTGAAATGTGCGCCTGAGGGAATCCACATCCTGCGCCATGGTCGTATTGCTCATCGTGTAGGCGGTCATCGTGGGCAAATCGTGAATGAACTCACCGGGCGATGCGTAGGTGGGTGCGTCGGGGTGGGTAACAAGTACGTTCAGATCGGGCATGTAAGCGGGGGTGAACTGCACCTGGCGTAGCCGTTCGGGGGTGATCGAGAAATACGCCAGCCCGAATACACCGGGGTTAGGCGACGTTTGCACATACCGGTAAGTTTTGTTGAAACTGCCGCCATTTACCCATTCGAGCCGCAGGTCATACCCGTACTGCTTACGCACAAAGCGCCCGAACGATTCGAGCAGTTCGACCTCGATACCCACCAGCCGACCCGTCGAATCCCGATAAGCATACGGCGCCACCTCATCCCAGACAATGGTAATCACCCCTCCTCGTTGCTGCTGAACCTGCGCCCAGCTATCACCCCGCAAAATGGGCGTACCCTGTCCGCATGTCGTCTGCCACCACAGGATTAAAATAAGGCTTCCACAAATCAATTTCCAGTAATAACTCATCGGCAGGCACAAGCATATTTAGGCTTAACAAGATAAGTTACTGACGCAACAGAAGGGAATATAACTTTATGAAATGGCGTTCCGGCTTAACAAATGGAGCGGTTGACTTGACAAATCGGGGAAAGGCAAGCTTTCGTTGCTTTTCCCCGATTGCCAGGCGAAGCCGGTTGTTTGGCAGGCGCAGAGTACCAATTTGTCCGCCAATGCTGGGCCCTAAATAGCGTATGCCTTTAGGTTTGCGCCATGATATTATTTTAAGGTTGCCTTCTTGTATGCTATGAATGGTACCGCGGTGGCGTACCACTTGACAGTTATTAAAGAAACCGCCCAATTTAACCCCAACTACATAGCAGACGCATACAAGCCTATTCGTCTCACTCAGGAGCGTTTTATAATACATTGATTTCTACTCTCTTTTTAACTGAATCTATTTCCTCTACTTAAGCGCATTGAATGGCTGAGCAGGCCACCAAAAGCAATTGGCCACCTTTCTGTACCTAACAACGGCTATCCATCGCATACCTTGCCAGGATGGATTATTTTTACGCGTTTACCTACTTGTTGGGCTGGCCTACAGCTTGTAAGCCTTTAATCAAGTAGATAAAGTACCTGGCTCAAGAGAATGTATTGACCTATATTGACCATTGCTAAACAACTGACCAATGGTATGGACAAGACATGTTCATTTGTAGAAATGGCCCTAGATTGATTATAAAACCCAAAACGGATATGCAACGGAACCGCTTTCTGAAAGCCAGTCTAGCCACCGCTACCTTTTTGGTATCCCCTTTCCTGTGGGCGGCCGATACCCTGAAAAAATATCGAATCGACAAGGGCTTCAAAGTCGATGCGGGCAAGGACCGATTTAATCAGGCCATTTCCCTCTTCGATGGCGACACCTTTATGACCAAGGTGTCGACCAAAGACACCAACGGGGATTTGTACATCTATAAATCCCGGCGGGTCAAAGAAGGCGGGCCCGCTCTGCACGTTCATTTCAACCAGGATGAGCTGTGGTATGTGCTGGAAGGGGAGTTCTTAATTAAAGTTGGTGAGGTCATCCATCCGGTTAAAGCGGGTGACACCGTCTTCGGTCCGCGCAACGTCCCACATTGTTTTGCCAAAGTAGGGCCAGGAGAGGGTCGGCTGCTGATGACGTTTCAACGCGTGCTTTCAGCAGATCAGTGAAGGGGTCATGAAAACGATGAGCGAAGCGCAACAGGATGAGTTTCGGCAAGCGCACGGCTTTAAGCGGGTGAGACCACCCATCCATCAGTTAAAACAGTGAGGATGGAAATTCAGCGGCTGACTACCCGGCTAGGAGCTCCTTGACTGGATGTTCATTAGTTTATGCTTACTAGTGACTTGAGTTACTAGCCGAGTTGCACAAACGGATGATTGGTTCAGGCATTAACAACCCCTAAAAGCTAGCGCTTCCCCTGGAAAAGCGGATTCGACTATCCCGCCAGCGATAGCCTTTCGATACGTCTAAAAGGCCAGTCTTTTTCGAGATAATGAGTTCCGTAAAAAGTAGAGAGTCCAGCAAACAAACGATAGAACAACACTCATGAAATTACCCATACTGACCTGGCTTCTAGTGGCCACGATGAGTGCTTGCCTGGGACAATCGGCTACTGAACAAGCAAAAAAAATGGAAGCCGCCATTAAAGATGCGCCTAGGCCGGGAGCCGTAGCCACGACCACGAGCGGCTGGACGATGAGTGCCAACATAAACGGCAAACCATGGCGGGCTTCCTCGATGATGCCACCCGCCATGGCTGGCGTAATGATCGGTTATGTGGGTGAAGCAAGTTATCTGATGATGTATTGCTTCAAAAAACGGTCCGCCCAAGTGGGCAAACGGGCCCGCTTGGGGGATGGTTACGCGGTCGATTACTGGATCAAAGATGGCCCCGTTTACTAGCATTACTCGGGCACCATGGAAATCACGGCTCTCAAGGGCAACTGAGCCGAAGGTACATTTGCATTTAAAGCGGCAGGCTTGGCAGTAACCGATGGGTTTTATCGGGTGGAACTGAAGTAGGGGATTAGCTACTTAGGCTATTTTGGGCCGAAAGGGACGGGGTGTGACACCACTCCGACGCTGGGCGGATTGTTAACGGTCGGCCCGGCAGTGTCATTTGCTTTAAGTCATGTAACAGATATCCTAAGAAAAGAGCTTTTTTATAAGACTGTTGGGGGTACCAAAAAAGAGGTGGCTGATGCAAACTCAAAAGGAGTAGTGCTTGTTGCCGCTTACTAATATGATTCCGACTTACTGGTTTAGTAATCAGCAATAATGCCTAAATTGATAGATAGTCAATAGCAATTGTTGCTCCGCTTGTCCAGCCAGCTATGAAACATCGTCCATCAGGCGCTTTCCTGCCAGGGTTGTTACTCGTTTTGGCCATACTAAGCTGGCTTACTTTATCAACGGGTGTCGCCCGGGCTCAGCCGACGAGTTTACTACTGACGGCGGACAGCTTACAAAAAACATTATCCGGCTATTTTCTGTATCCAATGCCCTGGCGATTCCAGGCTGGCGACAACCCGACTTGGGCTAATCCGGCGCTGGATGATCATAGCTGGATATCATTCAAAACCGGTAACAGTGTAGGGAACACTCCGCCCGGCTGGAAAGGAGTAGGTTGGTTCAGACTGCATTTCACGTTGGATGAGTCACTGGTAGGCCAGATGATGGCGTTAAGGATTGCCCACATGGGTGCTTCGGACATTTACCTGGATGGGCAGCGCATCGGTGGTTTTGGCAAAGTCGGTCATTCGCTGGCTACTGAAACAACCTACTTGCCCGATAATGAGCCAATTGCTTTTCGTATTGATCATTCCGGGCCGCACGTATTAGCCGTCCGGCTGTCCTGCTTTCATCAATACCTAACCCGAAAAGTCAGGCTTGGACAAGGATTTTTAGCTTGGATCGGAACGCATGAAAAAATGAACGAGAACTTATTGTACCGTTCCCGAGCCAACGCCCTCAACCTGATTCCGGCTGCTGGCCCAGGTTTGTTTGCCTTGTTACACCTGTTTCTGTTCCTGTTTTACCCGGCTCGCAAGTCTAACTTGTATTATAGCCTTTGTATGCTCTGTTTCTCGGTATGCTCCATCTGCGTTTTCTTTGACAATATTGTCATCAGTCCGGATACGCAGCACGCCCTGTTCTGGCTGTATTATCCTGCTAACGTAGCCATTCCGTTACTGATGGTCGTGTTTATCTACTCCATTTATTACCCCAGACAACCCAGACGGGTGTGGCTATTTTGTGCCGCAGCGTTCCAATTCATGCTCATCGGCGCATTGTTTCCGGGCTTTGGTGTTAATGCCCTCTTCTGGTTCTTTCTGATCATTTGTACACTGGAAGTATTCCGGGTTGTTGGTCTGGCGATGCACCGCCGGCAGCCAGGTATCTGGCTTATTGGCGCGGGTATGCTGATCACTATTATTGTGGCGATCCTAGCAGTCGGTAATGTGTTTCCCGCACTTTGGCATAATAATCCATACGGGTCAAGCCTGACAATTGCATTTGGGTTTTTGTCATTACCCCTATGCACCTCGCTGTATCTGGCTCAAGACTTTGCCCGGACAAATAGTAACCTGAAAACACAACTCGAGCAGGTCAGGGCGCTGTCCGAAAAGACACTGGCGCAGGAAGCCGAAAAGCTCAAGCTGGTAGCTGAACAGAATGAGGTCTTGGAGCAAACCGTGCAGGAGCGAACCGAGCAGATTCAGCAGCAGGCCGATAAACTCCGGGAGATCGACGCTATCAAATCACATTTTTTCACCAACCTGACTCATGAGTTCCGTACCCCACTGACGCTCATGCTTGGCCCGGCCGAACAGGTGCTGGCTGAAACTAAGGAATCCAAAACCAAGCAGCAGGTTGGGCTCCTGCACCGAAACGCCCAGCGGTTGTTGCAACTCATCAACCAACTGCTCGACCTAAGTAAGTTGGAAGCGGGTAAAACCCAGTTGGCTCTTACCCCGGCCGACCTGATTAGTTTGGTGAAGGGCACCCTGCTCTCCTTTGAGTCGCTGGCCGGACAGAAACAAATTTCGCTGCATGTGGCAACTGATCTTGACCAGCTCATGATGGACCTTGACCGCGATAAGCTCGAAAAAATTCTTTACAACCTGTTTTCCAACGCCATCAAGTTTACGCCATCCGGGGGCGGTGTGTTTGTCCGGCTAACCCGTGAACTCGTCGGAGACGAACCTTGGGTTGAGTTGGCGGTTCGTGATACCGGTGTCGGCATTCCTGTCGCCAACCTTCCGTATGTGTTTGATCAGTTCTATCAGGTCGATGCCTCCAACACGCGGGAGCAGGCGGGTTTTGGCATTGGTCTGGCCTTAACCAGGGAATTGGTTGAACTGCACGACGGTCGTATTCATATCGATAGCCAGCAAAATGTGGGCACTACCGTCACCGTGCGCCTACCCATTCGTCAGAAACATTCCGTTCAGAACGGGCCAGAAAATGAGTTACCTACTTCATCACCGGGAGTAGTTGATCCGGTACTGGACCTGCTTCCTCAACCGTCCGAAGCGGCTGACGGACCAGAACTCCTCTTGATCGAAGACAATGATGAGGTACGTCAATTCATCCGCTCATCGGTAGGACATCCGTACCGGATCATTGAAGCTCGCAACGGAGAGGAAGGCGTTCGGCTCGCTCAGGAGCACGTACCTGATCTGGTCATCACTGACCTGATGATGCCAAAATTGGATGGGCATCAGGTTTGTGCGGCCCTGAAGCAGGACGAACGCACCAGCCATATTCCCATCGTGATGTTAACGGCCAAAGCCGACCTCGACAGCCGGATTGAGGGGCTGCAAACGGGGGCGGATAGTTACCTGGTCAAGCCGTTTCACCAGCGGGAGCTGCTGGCTCAGATCGCGAACTTACTGACCAGTCGTCAGCAGCTCCGGGAGCGATTCAGCCGGGACAATCTATGGCATATCGGAGATGCGTTACCGTCCATAGAGCAAGCCTTTTTAAACCGGGTGAAGACGGCCATCGACGCCCGGCTGGATGACGAAGGCTTTAGCGTCGATCAGTTGAGCGACGACCTGGGCGTTAGTCGAGCCCAGCTCCACCGCAAACTCAAAGCGCTCCTCAATCAATCGCCCGGTGATCTGATCCGTGCGGTTCGCCTACAACGCGCCCTGGACTTACTGACCCGCAACGTAGCTACCGTATCGGAAGTGGCCTACCTGGTTGGTTTTAGCAGCCCAGCCAGCTTTTCCACCAGTTTTACCCGCCACTTTGGCTGCGCCCCCAGCGACGTAAAAAAGAAAGCGGACATATCCTTATTCTAAGACCTGACTCACTCGTTTTATCCCTTAAACACGCTAAAAATCAGCTATTGCAACGTTTTCGAATGAATTTGCAACGCACGCGAAAGCCGCTCAGGGGTGGCTTGTTTTCCTTTGTGGTGTTGTTTCGCCGGCCTCGATCCGACCGCCGATAACCCTTTCTAAAACACATCATGGAAATTAAGCCACATTCGCCTTACGGAGTCTTCCTGACCTACCTGCTGCTGACGTTTTACTGCTTCGGCGCGGGCATGATGAACGAGTTTGTCGAGTACCTGAGCTATGCCGATCTGGGTCGTTCCTTCCCCCCGGCCGACTTCGCCCGCTGGCATCAAGCCACCAGTCAGAACGTTCTGCCATTTCTGGTGCTGCCCATTCTGTTAGGTAACATCGCCCTAATCGCTTTATTCTTCAACCGGCCAGCGAGCGTACCAAGATGGACGCTTTGGGTAGCGCTGGCCTGCGTTGTGGCCGCCTGGACGTCGACTATTTTGTTTCAGGCGCCGATCGAGCAGCAATTTGATGAGGGTCACTACAGCCCGGCCCTGATGGCGCGTTTGTGGCAAACCGACTGGATTCGTAAAATGGCCTTCTTAGTGGAGATTGGAGTCGTCATTTATATGGCGGTATGTTTCTTTAAGCAGGCAACTGTACGACTAACAACACCAGACTCGGTTCTTCTTTCACAGGCCAGGTAGGCCAAATGGTACCAACTCATTCCAGGCTTTGCACCAAAACTGGCTTGTTGTAAACAACCCGCTCAGAAGTAGTTATTAAACGAGTCCCAACTATGGAACATACCGACCTATCGCCGGTGGTCGCAACCCCCATCATCAGCCCTGATTCGGTACCGCTGGTAATCCATACAGAGCGTATTCGGACGATTGATGTTATTCGGGGATTTGCCCTGTGTGGCATTTTGCTCATGAACATTGTAGGCTTTGGTCTGCCGGTAGAGACTGTCTTTCCAAGGCTATTTACCCAGCCCGTGGACGATATCAACTTCAAAACCTTTGAATTCCTCGCTTCAGTTTGTGAAGGCACCATGCGCGCTCTGTTCTCGATGCTGTTTGGGGCCGGTGTGCTCTTGTTTACGGCCAAAAAAGAAGATACGTTCAGCGGGTATACCATCGCTGATTTCTACTATCGTCGGTTACTCTGGCTGATCCTGTTCGGCCTCATTAACGCCTATGTCCTGTTGTGGCACGGCGATATTCTCTTCGCGTACGGTGTATGTGGACTATTTCTATTTCCCTTCCGTAAGCTGAAGCTGGGCTACTGGCTAGCCGCGGCCGGGCTTTGTATGATCATTTCAATGGGCAAGGGGGCTATGACCGGCCTGGAGATGAAAGAAAAACGGGTGGGCTACTTACAGGCTGTTGCCGCGGAGAAGCAGCATAAGAAGCCCACCGCCGAGCAGCAAACTGCCAGAATCGGGTGGCTGGAAACTGAGCAGAAAACGCGTTTCGATCCCCAAAAACAGGCCGAGATCATCAAAAAGATGCAGTCTGGCTATGGCACGGTGTTCGCTACCGTGATGCCCGTTGCCAGCCGACTACAATCAGTCGAATTTTATGATATCTACTTTTGGGACGTACTGGTGATGATGTTTCTGGGAATGGCCTTGTTCAACTGGGGCTTTTTCTCCAATCAGATACCCACCCGCACTTACGTGCTGACGCTGCTCCTGGGCTACGGTATCGGCCTGCCCTTAGGCTATCTGGCTTTTTGGGATGGGGTAGCCTGGTTTCACAATCCAGGTGCCGCGATAGATGCCGACGGTTTTCCGTTCCAGGCGCTGTATCACATTCGGCGCGCCAGCACAGCGTTGGGACACGCCAGTTTGTTGCTGTTGCTGTATCGCTCCCGGCTGGTGCCTTCGCTGATGGGGGGACTGGCCAATGTCGGGCAGCTGGCCTTCACCAACTACCTGATGCAGTCGGTGCTGTGCACCCTGTTTTTCTATGGATATGGTCTGGGTTATTACGGAACAATGACGACGCACCAGCTTCTTTACGTGGTCGCCGGTGTATGGGTGATTCAGTTCATTTTTTCGGCGGTCTGGCTTCGTTATTTCCGCCTGGGGCCGCTCGAGTGGCTGTGGCGGTCGCTGACGTACTGGAGACGGCAGCCCATCCTGCGTGTCCCGGCATAAAGGAACTGGCAGGATAATACCTTGTTTTTTAATCATAAACTACCGGATTAAGAGAGGCTATTCAATACGCTTATCATACACATACCGGTTGGCTGTCAGTGTGATGTGGATGTTTTTTCATGTAAGCGAACAGGCAGTAAAGCACTCAAAAGTCCTGATTAAACCCGTGTGTTATGCAAATCCATCAGCACCTTCCATGCCATGCCTTAACGCCTTATGTAAGGTGCCTTTGGGAAATCAGGCATGACTTACCCCTCGATGAAACCATCGCCGTGCCCTTTACCTGTACAGGTCGGTCGCACTTTGTTTTCAGTCTGGAAAGTCCGTTTCAAGTCTATGCATCAGGAAATAAGCCACTGGAAGTCTGCGAAAGTACTGTATTTGGACTTTTTGGCGTACCAATGACGAAGTACTTTAGGGGACCAACGCTGGGCATAGTAATCGATTTTACTCCTACGGGTCTTCAAACTTTATGGCAATTACCCGTGCATGAGCTCATTGAAAAGAGCTTGGATCTCACGGCGGTGGTTAACCAAGACGTCCTGGAGTTGACCGACCAGATGCGCGAAGCCCGCTCCACAGCCCGGCGGTTTGCTTTGCTGGAAGGATTTCTGCTTCGACGGTTGGGTAAGGCGAACTGGGCAAACCAACTCCGCACCGACGGTCGCATTGAAGCGGCTGTAGGCTATATGCAGCGTTACCCTGCTCAGGTAAACCTGCAGGAACTGGCCTACCGGCTTAACAGCTCCGAACGAACCTTTCGTCGGCAGTTCACTCAGGTGGTGGGGGTTTCGCCAAAATATTACGTACGGATGCAGCGGTTTATACACACCCGTCGCTACCTCGACCAACAACCCAAGTTAAACTGGCAGGATGTCTTATCGCTCACGGGCTACTATGATCAGCCCCACCTGATTAATGAGTTTAACTACTTCTCCGGTTCGTCGCCCCGGCTCTACGAAAGTCAGGCTGCGGGGCTGCATGATGCCCTCTACGAATAGAAACTGAGCAAGTGGTCAGAATTGGCCGTTTTTTACAATTCTTCTACAGGCTTTAAAACGAAATTTGCGCATAGGTGAAGCATCTAATGAACATATATATAATTCTTCTACGCAAGGGTAGTTTACCTTGATCTAAACGGTTGCCTGAAACCAGCACAATACGTTAACCAGCTATCCAACAATGAAAAAAGTATTTATCCTCCCCCTAGTAGGCATTGCCCTAACAGCTGTATCCTTTATTACTCCACCAAACCCGTTGGTAGGGCGCTGGCAACAGCTCTATAAAGGAGCCACCGCTCTGTTTGTGTTTCGAGCCGATAGTACGTTCGATGTATTTATTAATAACAAAGCATTCACCCACGGAACGTATTTCGTCCGGCAAGATACCCTAGGAATGGCCGACGTCAGTTGCAACAAGGCTTACTACGGCACCTATAAACTGGGTTTCTATGCCCCCGATTCAGTCCGTTTCGTTACCATTCGGGACACCTGTAAGGGCCGTAACGGGGACCTGCACAACTTTACCGTGGGTCGGCGGTCCGCCGATGCGGTTAACAAAGCCAAGCCATAAAGGAAATAAGTAGATAAATGAATGAGACAAACAGCCACATCGATCATGAAAGAAGGATTCACCCTCCCTGTAGGCTTCATTGGGCTACTAGTTCTGTCGTCTTTTGCCATTGATCCTCCAAACCCAATGGTCGGGCGCTGGCAACAGCAGATAGAGAGGGTAACGCTACGATTTAACTTCCGGCCTGACGGTACCTACGACGGGTTCGTTAATGGAAAGTCGTATTTGACGGGACGCTATTACGTGCATCAGGATACGATGGGCGTCACTGACGGCAAGTGTAACCCGGCTTACTTTGGTATCTATCGATTGAAATTTTCAGTCCCGGATTCGGTTCGTTTCATAACGATTCTGGATACCTGTCGGGACCGCCGGGAGACGGTACCCACCCTGGCGCTTGGCCGGGTCACCCCCGTTAAGCCATGAAAACTTACGTATGTTTTATGCTCGCTCTGGTCAGCTTTGTTCTGGTAGGGGCTACGCTGGTGACCGACGAACCATTGGATAAAATGACGTTAGGAAAGCGCTTGTTTTTCGACCCCATTCTCTCGCGCAACCGCACCATCAGTTGCGCGACCTGCCACCGGGAAGACTACGCCTTTGCCGATACATCGGCGCTGAGTTTGGGTGTCTTTGGCCGCAAAGGCAAACGCAATACCCCGTCGGCGATGAACGTGCGCCTGCAAGCCAACTTCTTCTGGGATGGACGGGCCACTACCCTGGAAGAGCAGGCACTGATTCCCATCGCCAACCCCGATGAAATGGATTTGCCCATTGATTTAGCCATCAAGCGCCTGAATGGGAGTAAGACCTACCGGGCTTACTTCATGAAGGTATTTGGGGAACTACCTACCAAAGCCAATCTGGCACGGGCCCTGTCCGAGTTTGAGCAGACGTTGGAAACGGCCGACTCACCCCTGGATGACTGGCGACTGAACGATAATGAAGCCGCCGTGAGCGAATCCGCTAAGCGGGGCTTTGCCCTCTTCAATGGTAAAGCCAATTGCGTACAGTGTCATTTCGGAGCGGATTTTAATAGCTCCGAATTTAGAAACATCGGTCTCTTCAATGGCAAAACCCTGGCCGACAGCGGCCGGGCCGCCATCACCAAAAAAGCGGCTGATCTGGGTAAATTCAAGATTGGCCCCCTGCGCAATGTGTCCCTGACGGCACCTTACATGCACAACGGCATGTTCAAAACGCTGGCCGAGGTCATTGATCATTACAATGAGCCCGATAAACGAGTGCCGGACGCTATCAACCGCGACCCGCTACTGGCTAAACCATTAGGACTCACCCAACAGGAGAAACTGGATCTGGAAGAATTCCTGCGATCGCTGACTGACAAACGATTTCTGGTGAAGGCTGCCGTTGCAAAGAAATCGTAGCTACCAACCGTAAGCAGACCCACTTGCTAACGCTAAAGCCAGTTGCTACAGCAGACCTGCCCGGCGTTACGTGGTGGATTACCTGATTATGGAAAATGCCTGGACAATTGATGTGATCGAGTGCAGACTAGCAATCGGCTACGGCTTGTGGGCTGTTCGGGAGACTGGTCAACGGCCCATCATTGGCTTTTGCGGCTACTGGTGGTTGGAGCCGTTGAAACACCCGCTACCGCTCATCTATGGGTTGCTGTCCGATGGCTCATTCGTGTTTATCGAATACTAAAGTGACAAGTATGCATCCATTTATTGCTATCGCAAAAACTGGCAAAAACCACTGGTGGCGCTACGTGATCGGTCTGTTCGGTATCTTCCTGCATCTGCCGGTACTGTTTTACCTATTCCTCAACTACCTAAGACAATTAGATTTACCAGCTGAGGTCGTCAATTATTATGCGAACTTCCTCTACCGGGCATCGGCGCTGCCTGTGTTGTTGTTGGTGATCAGGTATCTGCACCAACGCCCTCCATTAACCGTGCTCACGGCGGCCACTCGATTTCGCTGGGATCGGATGCTCTTTGCGTTTGGCGTTGTGCTGGGTCTGAGTGCAATAGTTGAAGCGATAAGTTATCTAACCGATCCGGCCAACTACTACCTCAGCCTAACTTGGCGTCAGTTTATACCAGCCCTTCTATTTGGCGTGGTTTTCATTACGGGGCAGGTGCTGGCCGAGGAAGCCCTGAATCGTGGCTACATACTTCAGGCCTTTGGAGTAGCCACTAAAAACGTACCTATTACAGCCCTAATCACTATTCTATCGTTTGCAGGCCCCCATTGGAGCAATATTGATGGCGATAAAACAGTATCGATGACGTATTTCTGCAGCTTCGGTTTGCTGCTGGTCGTTACTACGCTTCTCGATAATGGCGTTGAGGTCAGCACCGGTATCCACACCGCCAACAACGTGTTCAGTATGTTGATCGTCAATGCTCCGTCTGACAGCTTTCCGGCTCCATCTGTTTTCAGCACCCGCCAGTTGACGTTCGATTGGCTGTCGGTGCTGACGATCTGGGCTTCATACCTTATCCTTTTGGCGATTTTGACTAGAAAGTACCGCTGGCGATGGCGTCAAGTGCTGTCCCAACCTCAGTCTACCGTATCGATCCGGAACTAAACCTGGTAGTCAGTAAATCAACTAATAAATATGTACAAATCGCCAGCTATTAGCTTGTTGATCTACCTCGTCTCGACTCTAAGTCAGGCAAAGACCCGCTCAACCTACACCATGCCGGCTGAATGGGAGCCACAGGATGCGGTGTGGATGGGCCTGCGCACCGAAGAAACCCAAACGAAATTAGACACCGCAACCATCGAGATGATTCGGGCACTGACTCCGGTTGTCCGGGTGAATCTGGTTCTGGAAAAAGACACCCTGTTTCGGGAGGGGAAAGGCTGGTTTACTCAGCTTGGTATCGATACCAGCCGAATCGCGATCATCAAACAAGATCAAACGGACTACTGGTACCTCGATCCGGGACCGGTGTTCGTTCGTAATGCCGAGGGTCAGTTGGCCGTCGTCGATTTTCGCTATAGCAACTACGGGGCTCATCCGGACTCGCTAACCGAACGCGCCCGCCAGCACGACGGCATTGATAAGGACTTCGCCCGGCGATTGAGACTGCCCATTATCACGTCCAGCGTTTTCATGGAAGGTGGTGCCATCGAGGTGAATGGGAAAGGGACACTGGTACAGGTGGAGTCCGTTACGTTGCAGCGTAACCCGCACCTGTCGAAGGATGCTATCGAGCAGGATTTAAAGCGGGTACTATCCTGTACATCGTTCCCTCGTCCAGTTATCTGAATTATGTTATCACCAACGGGGTGATTCTACTACCGGCCTATTGGCAACCGGGTTAATCGGAAGCAGGCAAAAAGCGAGATGCCGAGGTCCTAGCCTTGTTTAAAAAACACATTCCGGGCCGAAAGCTGGTACAGATTAACCTCATCAAGCTTAACCACGATTCTGGCGGCATGCACTGCGTCACCCGGCAGCAACCGGCTGGTAAGGCACCCGTTCAGCCAACCACAATTTCCTCAAAATAACGTTTACTCTCTCTTATGAAAAACAAGTCTCAACTCCTCGGTAGCCGCACTCGGCTTTGTTCCCAGTGTACAGCCCTTTCCCTCGTATTAGTCATCCTGTTCGGTATGGTAGGTTGTCAGGCCTTACTGGATCATCGGGACCCATCCCAGATAACTGCGTTCGCCAGTGGGTTGGTGGCCCCGCTGGGTGTCGAAACGGATGCAAAAGGTCAGGTTTGGGTTACCCAGGCCGGGAGTGGCACAGCCAATGATGGTCAATTGGCAATGATTACCCCACAAGGTAAAGTCTGGCCGGTGGTGACGGGCTTTACTTCCCAAGTCAGTCCGGAAGGGGCCGTTTTTGGGTTGAATCACCTGCTGCTGCAGGGCACGACGCTCTATATGGTGCACGGCGTCGAGGGTCGACTGTATACATTTGACGTTATGTCCTTTCAGCCGGGTAATCCGCCCGTATCGGCTCAATCGCTGGCCTATGAAGCCGTGGGCGACTGGGTCAAAGCGTATTCGTTTGTGGATGATACCAATGAAACGGATCTGTTCAATCTGACGATCGGACCCGGGGGTGATCTGTTTATTGTCGATGCCGCGGCCAATGCCATCATTCGTCGGAACGCAACGACTCATGCGCTGAGCGTCTTTGCCACTATTCCGCCCATTATTACCGCAGGTACCGATACGCTGGAAGCGGTACCCACGGGCATTGTCTTTGATGGTCAGCGCTTTCTGGTCAGCAATTTTACCGGCTATCCGTATCCGGGTGGGCGGGCCACCATCTATCAGTATGACCTGCAGGGAAACGAATCCACGTATCAAACGGGCCTGAGCACTCTAACCGATATTGAGCTGGACGAAAATGGGCTACCGGTTGTCCTGGAATATGGCACCTGGATAGGGCAGGGCTTTCTGGACAATTCAGGAACGATCATGCGGTCAACGACTCAGGGCAATACCCGCCTGCTCGGTGGTTTGAATTACCCCAACTCCATTAAACGAAGCGGTTCAAATACCTACTACATCGCTCAGACCTTCGAGGGAACCATTCAGCGAGTAACTCTTTAGTTGACTCCTCCAAGTGGCCTGATCACTAACCAACTGAACATTTGAGTGAAGGGTAGTCAATCGAACCCAAAGAAAATAGTCAAGAATCCGTTTTGTCTTGAATCACGAGAGGCTGAATCAAGACAAAACGGGTTCAGAACGGGTTAGGCATTCTTTAAGCAAAATGTTCTATAGTTGTTACCTTGAGCAGCGAAAGGGTTTTGTCCTTCGCCGAGTAGGATAAATTTTGATCTTGTCCATCAGTGCGCAAGACAAAAGTCCTTTTAGATTGATTCTAGAACTCGAAAATCGATGAAAGCAGAATTTGTATATACGTTTCAACGGCGAACGGTCTATTACCGGCTTAAGCGGCAAATCGTGACCGAATACCAAGTCGAGTTGAGGCAAGCTAAGGGACTCAAGAAAATATGGCTCCGTTGGCAACGACGAGTTGTTTTTAGACATTCGCTATAATTAGTTGCTGTTTTCGACAAAAAAACCGATCTCTTATCAATAAGCATCCTATCTTGTAAGTAAACACGAACGATTCTTACACGTCTCGCTTGGGAGCGTTTTTGCGAGACACTCACTTTTTAATTTCTATCAAACTTAGTTAGTCGCATACGCAGCTTTAATGCTGAAAGTTGATTGTCGTTGCTTTTCATATTTCCGAGAAGATTTAATTATTCACTACGTAACGACTTTACCGGATTCACCAGCGCGGCTTTCACGCTTTGTGCGCTGACGGTTACCAACGCGATAACGATAGCCAGCAGGCCCGCCAGGGCGAAGATCCACCACGACAGGTCCGTCTTGTAGGCAAATTCCTGCAACCATTGGTTCATGGCGTACCAGGCAATCGGCGTAGCCATCACAATGGCGATCAGGACCAGTTTCAGGAAATCTTTGGAAAGCAACGTAACGATGCTGACCACCGAAGCACCGAGGACTTTGCGCACCCCAATCTCTTTGGTCCGTTGCTCAGCGGCAAAAGCGGCCAGTCCAAATAGGCCCAGACAGGCAATCAAGACCGCCAGAATCGTAAACGTCAGTAACACCTCGCCCTGCTTTTGTTCAGCCTGGTATTGCTTCGAAAAGTTTTCGTCCAGGAAATGAAAATCAAGCGCATTAGCCGGATCGAAGCTGCGGTAGGTTGACTGAATGTAAGCCAGCGCTTCCGTTACCTTGCCAGGCCGAATCCGGACGTAGAGGTTATCTTTGTCGGAAGCCGTGGGCATCTGTAACACCAGCGGCTCTATTTTGTGCTGAAGCGAATACGTATGAAAGTCCTTTACCACCCCAATGATGCGAGCTTCGGCGGTGTGACTTTCCTGATCGATAACGTATTTGACACGCTTGCCGACAGGATTTGGGCCAAGCTGTTTGGCCAGCGTTTCATTGACCAATACCGCATTCGATAAATCGCTTTTGAGCGACTCGGAAAAGTTGCGTCCGCTCAGGAGCTTGATTTCTAATGTCTTGATGTAGTCCGGGTCGACAAGAAATTTCTGAACCATCTGCGCATTGGCCGCAAACGCACCGTTTTGCTCGAAGAACATACCCGTACCGCCAATGTTATTGTTGCCAATCGGATTGCTGGCTGCTGAAGCACGTTCGATTAACGGACTGCGTAACAGCGCTTCTTTAAGCGCATCGATACGTTGGCGACTATCTTCGGAACTGATATGGAACGTGGCTACCTGTTCTTTGTTGAAGCCTAAATCCGAGTGCATGACAAACTGCATCTGCCGATACACGATACCCGAACAGGCAATCAGTGCTACCGTTGCGACGAACTGAAACACCACCAGCGATTGCTTGAACATAAGGCTACCCGACTGATTGCCAATCTGCCCACGTAGTGCCGCCACAGGCCGGAACCCTGACATCCGTAACGCTGGATAGAGTCCGCTCAACAGGCCAAGTGCCAGCGAGAAGAGTATGACAATCAGCAACGTATTCGTCAAACTCCCAAGCGACAGTGACTTATCAGCCATCTGGTTGAAGTACGGTAAAGCCATAAGCGCCAATCCGGCGCTCACTAAACCCGCCAGGAAGGTCATCAGCATCGATTCGGTCAGGAATTGCCCGATGAGTTGCTGCCGATACGAGCCTATGGCTTTTCGAAGGCCGACCTCGCGCGTCCGTTTCAGGGAGCGGGCCGTGAATAAATTTACGTAGTTGATGCCTGCAATCAGCAGAATCAGAGCCGCTACAGCCCCAAAAATGGAAACGGTACGGGCGTTGCCGTTTGGACTGTTTTCGTAATCCAGGTGAGAGTGAAGATGGATAGACGTCAGAGGCTGAAGCTCCAGTCGGTAATCGACATTCGCCCCCATTTCTTTTTTCAGGTATTTCTGGAAGAAATCAGGTAGTTTGGCTTCCAGGGTTTTGTAATGGCTTCCTTTCGTCAGGAGCAGGTACGTATAGAGTTCGGCGTTTTGCCAGCCACTCGTGTAATTATCGGGAAGGGACCGTAACGCCCTGAATTGCAAATGCGAGTTAGCCGGTACGTCCTCGACAACCCCAGTTACAGTATTGGGAAAATGATTGCTGAATTCAACAACTTTTCCAACGGCTTTGCCCGCATCACCAAACAGGCTCTCGGCGACACTTTTACTCAGAACAATGCTTTGCGGTTTGCTTAGTGACGTACCCGGATCGCCGTAAAGAAACGGAAACGTAAATACGTCGAACACCGTCGGGTCGGTGAATAAGATGTTGGGTACGTCCATTTTCTTGTCATTGAACGTAATGAGACCACCACCTTCGGGATGGAACCGAACGGTTTTTTCAACATCCGGGTAATCGCTTTTCAGCGCAGCAGCAAACGGAGCCGACGTAGCTGCAAGATTGAGATTGCCATCCGGCCACTGCGCGTGTTGAACGACCCGAACAATGCGATCCGCGTTGGTATGAAACCGGTCGTAGCTCAGCTCATCCACTACGTAAAGCACCATCAGCCACACAGCCGCCATGCCAATCCCCAGACCGACTACATTAAGACCGCTGAACAGCTTATTGTTCCAGAACGCCCGGATCGTGATTTTTATGTGATTACGTAGCATGTCAGTGATAGGTTGAAGTTAGCTAGTTAGAAGACGGAGCAAGTAAATAAAGAGCTTGCCCATTTGTTAGCGGCCAAATACCGTACCAAATTGGTAATCTATTGATTGTTAGCGGTGTATATTTTTGAATTTAACGATGATGTCCGCAAACGGACGTATCGGGCGACTATTTGTGGACAACTTGAAAAAATGAATTGGCAGCAGAGTTTACACGCTGTACTAGCCTAATCAATGGATTAGCTTGATGCGGAATATGTTCACGGCAAGACAATTAATTGATTTTTTTGTCTTCCCGGCGGCCCGGTCCTGTCGTCGGGAGGACAGAAACAACCTTTTGTTTACAGTATGTTATGTTTCTAATACTCGACGAATGATTTGATAGTGTGATGCCGTTTAGGATTTCTTTTTTCGATCTTTTAGGAGAGAAGAGTTGTGGGGTTTAAATAATAGCGAAAGCCTTACGGTATAGTTTCTTTAAACGCCCCATTTAAGCAGCAGATACATGAACGCCCCTTCGTCTCAAGTAAGAGCATTTTTGCGAGACCATTGTATAGGCAACATATTTATAGACTATGCCCACCTGCTTAGGGGCAAAAATCCACTGCAGTCAGTAAAAGCAACTTTTACGTTTCGTTAACATTCTTTTACTATCCCTCTAACACATCTGGGCACAAGGACTGGTAGGTTTGCGGCCCACCGCAGAGGTTGAAATTCATTGGTATCAAAAAGCGTAATGACTAAACTCGTATATGTGCAGAACCTTTCTAAGGTGCCGCAGAGGGGAATTATGCTATCGTAGAAGATAAAAAAGGAAACATCTGGACTACCGGTAGCGTAGATCGTAGTGGGACAGTCTGGATACTTTCCTATCATGATGTAAAGTCATTGTACAATAAAAAGCCAACTGTAACCGAAATAAAGACAACATCCGGAATGCTTTTGGGGATTTTAGAAGATGCGAAAGGAAATATTTGGTTTGGCTCTAGTGCTGTCGTGTGTCGTTATGGTGGAAAGACCATGAAGGATTTTAAAAGTGCAACTGGTGAGCAATAATTTGTATTGCTGATTTTGAAGTCATTTATCAATTACTATTTACTAAAATTATTGCTGTAGTATGAATAACAAGACATTAATTACTTGCCTGATTTTAATTATTGCTCCTTTCTTTTTCAGTTGCAATGGAATAGGGAAAGAGCAAAATAAAGCATCGGCTGGCTCCATATCCTTACATATTGGGAATGAGAAATTTGTTGCAATAGATACGAAGGAAAGTGTTGTAACATGGAAAGGTTCTAGTATTGATGGGGCGCATACAGGGTACGTCTATATATAAAAAGGAGAATTAATGGTTGAAAACGGTCAGCTTATAGGTGGTACTGTTGAAATCGACATGAGTACAATTGAAGGTGTTGACCATAGGAGTAATAATAATCTCATCAAGCACTTAAAAGATCCTGATTTTTTTGATGTCAAAAAATTTCTCTTTTCTACAATTGCCATTACCAGGGTTGAATTAACAAATAATGAGAACAGAAAAGTTACCGGAAACCTAACAATTAAAGGTACTACACAGCCAGTTAGTTTTCCAGCTAAAGTAGAAGTTAAGGACGGAATAGTCAAAGCCAATGGTAAGCTGGTCATTGATCGAACACTATGGAATGTTCGATATAAATCAGGAAAGTTTTTTGATGATTTAAAGGATCAAGCTATTTCGGATTCCATTGAGTTTAATATAAAAATCATGGCAAAAAATAATTTTAATTAATTAAAAGAAATCATGAAATACGCACAAATTTTTACCTTCCTCACAATATTACTCTTTGGCACTGCCTGCAACGGACCAGTTAAAAAAGATTTGCCAAAAGAAAAGGCACATCCAAAACTTATAAAAAACATAGGAAATGGCAATGTTCAATGTGGCCTACAGGACAAAGCAGGTAACCTTTGGTTTGGAACCTCAGCTAATGGGCTTTATAAATATGACGAGAAATCGTTTACTCAATTTTTAGTGGCCGATGGGCTAAGTAGTAATAATATTTCTTGCGTTTTGGAAGATAGAGATGGTAAAATTTGGATAGGTACTGATGCGGAACTTTGCCTTTACGACCCTTCAACTCTGCTCAGGACAGGTGGTAAAACATTTGCCCAAATCCAGATACCTTTACCAAAAAACCTGCCTCCCAACAAGGGTGAATACTATCGCAACTCGCATTGGGTATTCAGTATCATGCAAGCAAAAAGCGGAAAACTATGGTTCGCAACAATAGATGGTGTTTATATCTACGATGGCACATCCTTTACTCCGTTTATAATCAATGAGGCCTCAGGTGGATATTTAAGTAGTAACAATAACGTGGAACATATTTTAGAAGATAAAGCAGGTAACATTTGGTTTGGAGGACGAGGTAATGCAGGTGTGTATCGTTACGATGGAAAATCTGTAATCAACTTTTCATTAAAGGAACTAACGCTCCAATTTGAGACGAGACGGGTCGGTCATAATTGGGCCAGTCCTCAATTACAAGACAAAAACGGGAATATTTGGTTCAGCAATTGGGGCGGAGCCTACCGTTATGATGGAAAAACATTTACAAGTTTTACAAAAAGCGATGGTATGCCAGGTTATAATGGTCTGGTTGCAAAGATTATAGAAGATAAAAATGGCATCCTTTGGTTTGGTGGTGATGGTGGTCTTTCCCGTTACGATGGGAAATCATTTACCGGTTTTAAAGATGGACTAATCAATCCATGGATTTGGACAATTTTAGAAGATAAAACCGGAGATCTTTGGGTGGGCACGAGAGAAACAGGTCTTTACCTTTTCAACGGAAAAACATTTATTAATTATTCGGAATATAAGGGTAAAGAGAGTCAGAAGTAAGGGGTATAGCTGATTCTCAGAACGCCCGAATTAATGAGCAGATACATGAAAACTTCTTCGTCTCATTTGGGAGCGTTTGCGGAGACGCTGATTTGCAACAACTGTTCAACTCAATCAGTAAAGTACGCTTGGCTTTAGCCAATGGGTAAGTAGCCTTATTATGGTAAACAAAGTGGCGGATAAAATGGTCATAAAGGTATACCAATTAGTCAATGCGCTTAGCGTCTTTTTTTTGAGCGAAAGCTATGCATCCTACCAACACTATGGGAAAAGGCACTAAACTCTACAGCATCCTTTTCAATACCTGTCCCCGTTGTCAGAAGGGAAGATTCTTTTCGGTCAATAACCCCTATAACCTCAGGCGATTTGATCAGATGAATCCACTGTGTAGCTGTTGTGGTGAACGCTTTGAGCGAGAGCCGGGCTATTACACCGGCGCCATGTATGTAAGTTACGCGTATTATACGGCTCTGATCGTTAGTTGTTTTGTGGCCTTTCAGGTAATGGTAGAGATAGAATTGAGTTATTTTTTAACCCTATTGATCACGTTGCTGATCGTGTTGACACCGGTGGTCTTCCGGCTGGCGCGCTTGACTTGGATTAACTTCTTTATCAGCTATGATGCACACAAGCCCACCCACTGCCCTTGATGGGGTGTGTATGTCGTTTGATACCGCAACGGCGGACCAAAAATCCATCACTTGCGAGTAGTTCAGTATAAACCGAATCGAGCCTTTAATGAGAAACACTACCTATGAGCTCGTCTCTCAATTTTGCTGACTCGGTGACCAATCCCAACCAGATACACTAACCAGCCTATTAGGACAATGCCCATCACCGCTACAACCACCCATATCTTACCATCCTGGCGTAATAAGTCCGTTAGCTGATCCATAAATAGTTCATTATAAGTCTGGTGTATTTTGTAAATCGGATGACTGCCGAGTCGATGTCTTGTTCAGGTCGTCCTGCTCATCTAACAACGTTTCCAACCGGCGTAATCTGACCCGAAGCTGAGTAATCCAAAAACCAAGTAAAGTGAAGCCCACAAAAGCAGGTCTGATGATGCGCTTGATGGAATCTGCGGCATCGTATTGGTTAAACCCTGGATTCCCTCCGTTACCAGGATGTAACGAATCCGTCAATCGGGGTAGGATGAGGATGAGGGGGATGAAAACAGCAAAGGCAAAGATGTTATAAACTGCTGATATCCTGGCACGACGCATCTCATCATCCACTGACCCCCGTAACACAAAATAGGCTAGATACAACAGCATGCCCACGGCTACGCCATTAGTTTTAGGATCGTTGGGCCACAAATCGCCCCAGGCGAAATAAGCCCACACTGATCCGGTAATACAGCCTAACACCCCAAATAAGAGGGCCGAGTTCGCCAGCTCAACCGAAATAAGATCGTCATCCAGCTTTCCCTTTCTTAAATAGCGGATCGAGAAGATGGCCGATGCGAACAGCAGGACCATCATGGCGATCCAAAGAGGGGGATGGAAGAATGTATTGCGGATGGCTTCATGTAAAATGGGTAATTTTGGCACCGGGCTCATCAAACCCGCGATGAAGACATAGGCCAGAATCAGAATGGTTAAGGCTTTCCACCAATGCTTAAGCATAACACAAACAGGATTTTTATAACAGAGTGTTACAATTGTGTTTCCTACTGCCGGAGGTGGCTTATTGCCCTATTCTTGACTTGCATCTGACGCTTTACCCGTTAAATTCTGGCAAGTTTACTATTTTGTGACACGCCAAATTTAGGAAGCAGGTACATGAGTGCTTCTACGTCTCTGGAGGGAGCGTTTTTGCGAGACGCTAACTTTCTACCATTTGTCAAGTAGTCCTGCACCGCTGACGGTGTTGGTGCGGCCTGGATTGGCCGGGCCACGCTTGGCCTTCCGACCAGCCACCGCGGCTCAATCAGTCACCTACGCCGTAAGGAAGCGAAGCTAATTGGCCTCAACCGGAAAATAGAGCGTAAACGTGGCACCCTCCCCCTCTACGCTGTGGGCCGTTACGGCACCCTGGTGGTTTTCCATCACCCGGCGAACGATGGATAGCCCAATGCCTGATCCGCTGTATGGACTGGTGCGCCCGTGCAGCCGCTCGAAAGCCCCGAAGATTTTCTCCCGATAGGCATCGCTAAAGCCAATGCCGTTGTCGGCCACCGTGATTTGCCAATAAGTTTGGGTGAACTCTCCAGGCAGGGTTATGCCAGTGGGCAGGTCAGACCGGTTCAGTAACTCACTCCGTACCGTTACGCGGGGCGACTGACCGGGCTTGCTGAATTTGAGTGCGTTGGTGAGCAGGTTCTGAAACGCCTGCCGGAGTTGGAGTTACCAGTTTAGTGAGCGCGACGGGCTGATGAAGCTGTTCGTCATTTTTCGATAATTGGGAGAGGGCCAGTAAATCGAGGATCAGCGTCTGCATCCGACCGGCAGCGGCCTGCATCCGGCGCAACAGGTCGGCTCCCTCGCCCAGGGCGGGCGCGTATTGGTCCAACAGGAGGTCGCCAAAGGCTATTATTTTGCGTAGTGGCTCCTGTAAATCGTGCGAAGCGATGGCGGCAAACTGGCCTAAGCCGTCGTTGCTGCGCTGAAGTTGGACGTTTAGCCGCTCAATTTGTAGCTGTGTCTGCTTGTTTGCGGTAATATCGATGGACGAGGTCAGCAGACCATCCTTACCGAAGCGTACAGCGGTGGCTAAAAACCAGCGCCCCTGCCGATACCGTTCCAGCGTGGTGGGCAGGCCGGTTTGGACAACGCTGACGTACTGATCGAACACCGCCTGATTGACCAGGTCAGGGCTTACTTCCAGCAGGATTTTGGCGTACAGCTCATCGGCCGTCAGCTCAATCACCCCTAAGGCTGCCTGATTGGCCATCGTAAAACGGAAATCGATAATTCGGCCCGACTGTGGGTCGCGAACGGCCTGATAGGTCGCCACCGTATTCATAGTCGCATCTAATACGCTTTGGAGTAAGTCGGCTTGCTGGCGCACCAGCGCTTCGGTCTGCTTGTAGTCGGTCACGTTCATAAACGTGAGTACGATTTTATCGGGTCCGTGCCGTACCGCCGAGACCTCGAACCAGCCCTCGAACCCATTCACGTCGGTGTAATGCTGAGTGGCTTGGTGAAGCTTCCCCGTGTCAGCGGCTTCAGCGTAGAGGGCAAAAAAACCGCTTTCCACGTTACCCGGATAGACGCTCAGCAACGTGCGGCCTTCCAACTGGGCGGGTGTTTTTCCTAAGCTTCGCTCGACAGCCCGGTTGGCCTTATCCATCCGGAAATCAATGATCTGGCCCTGCTCGTTTCGAAGGGCGGTCATGGCCATAATACTGCTGATGGACGCATCGAGCGTCGTTTGAAGAAGGGCGGTTTGCTGTTCGGCCACCAGTTGGTCCGCTTTGCGCTGGGTGATGTCCAGAAACGTCAGGATCACCCCGTCACCGAAGGGTTCTGATCCAACCCAGTACCAGGCTGCTGCTTCATCATAGGGATAGTAGAGTTCGATTTCCTGCCGCTGGCCCGTCTCAATCGTGCGGACGTACTGCTGGAACAGCCCACTGGGTAGGTAGCCGGGAAAAAACAGGCTAAACCGCTCGCCAACCATGGTCTCAACCGGCTGACGGGTTATCCGGGCGGCCATTTGGTTGGCCTGGATGATCTGAAAATCGATGATCGGCTCGACTCCCCCTTCTTTGGCAGGGTTCCGAATGGCTTTCAGGGCGAACAGGCCGTTGAGGGAGCCGTTGAAGATACCATCCAGGAGCTGGGCCTGTCGTTGCAGGGTTAGGGAGGCCTCTTTTTGCTCGGTGATGTCGATGAAGTTAACCAGGATGCCATCCTCTAATTTTTTAACCGCTGTCTGATACCAGAAGTGGCCTTGGAGACCGGGATATTCCTGTTCTCCCTCGAAGGGCTCCCCCGTCTCGACGACCTGCCGGTAAGCGGCAAAAAAGGCAGTCTCATTGAGTATGGGAAACAGCGTCAGCAGGGTGTGCGATTGCAGGTCGGTTTGGGTATGCCGGACGTGTCGGCAGAAAGCGGGGTTGCTCACGTAAATCTGAAAGTCAACCAACTCCCCCGTCTGGGTATCTCGTACAGCGCGGGCCGCGTAGGTATTCATCAGGGAGTGGTCTACAATCGCCTGTAGCAGGGCGGGCGAGGTTTCGGTAAAGGTTGAGTTCATCCAATCGTTGAGTGTCGTAAGGCATCCGCGCGTTTCGTGACAGGGCCAAGTGAAGCAAGATACGAAACGTCCTGATGAACAAATCAACAATTACGGTATCTTACTGTATGTAGGGTTTGGGCCAAACGGGGCTGCCCTAACCTTAAGTCCCGGATAGTGATTGGCAGGTCTTTCAGCCGAACCTGAACCTGTCCAATCGTCAGCTGTGCGTATTCCTTAACAAGACAAGGGTTAGACAGTTTCCGTCAGTCGGGATAAGCGTTCATTTGGCCGAGCGAATTGTGAGACTGGGATTTTACATTATCTGTCCAACACCATCCGTCCCTACGCCTTTGTTCAAAGACCTGCTCCAGGATCAAGGTGTCATAGAGCAGGTCTTTGTCCATTACTTAATTGGCTAACAGAAGTTAACTAGTCCGGAATAAGCAAACGTGAATGCATCAACTGTACCTGATAAGGCGAACTGAGCGAAAGCAAATAGTAAATAGTTAATTCGCGGGTGTGTTCATTCCATTCTGTAAACCGGTTTAGCAGGAATGCGCCATAAGACCAGCCATCATGCTCGGGCTTGGTAGGGTCTTGCTGCGGTGGGACGTCCGGATGAATGCGATCACGGCCTATTTTGTGCATGTACTTGCCATACGCTTGTTCTCGCAAGGGATTAAAAATTTCAATCTCCTCCGACCAGTCAAAAAGTGTGGTCCCGAATCGGGCTACAGTCGGCAGTTGAAACTTATTGGGGGCGCTTAAATCATCTACGGCGTTGGAGTAGAGCAGAATCCACCGCTGGGGCCCTTCCAGCCAGGCTGCCGACAGGTGGGTGTACGTGTTGGCACGTGATAGAAGTAAAGCAGCCCCATCAGCCTCGTTCGACCATGGTTCTGTTTCATTACCGGTGAAATACAGTATGTCCTGCAGTTGAGGAGAACTGGGCGTCTTCAGCGGCATCCAGGCCAGCCGAATACCGGGCGTTGCCGAAAAACCAAAGCCAAACATAACCAGGCCGAGTGGATGAGGACTTTCAGGAAGACCCGGATGGGCGGCCGTTTGTATTACACAGGGGGCCACCCAGGAGAAAAGATCCGGTTGTTGTGTCCAGACCAGGCCAGAGCATTTCGTGCAAAATCGCCAACCGCCTTGATTGTGAACATCTTCTCCCGGGTTATGAGGTAGTACGAAATTAAAGCCAATGGCTTCGTGTCCTCTGCTATCTTTAGAGCAGGTACCCTTGAAACCACTGTCGCCGTCCCAAAACAAGCCGCTACACTTCCCACAAAAACGCCAATTATGCTGATTCTGCGCATTGTCACCTACGTCATGGGGCAACACAAAATTGAAGCCAATGGCCTCGTGGCTGTTCCCGCTGGGGCATATCCCCTTATTCGTTTGGTCACCGTTCCAAAATAGGCCGGCACACTTTTTACAGAAGCGCCAATGCTGCTGGTTTTGCCCATCTTCATTCACATCATGTGCCAGGGCAAAATTGAATCCAATGGCTTCGTGTCCTCTGCCATCGGTGGAACAGGTACCTTTGAAACTACCATCACCATCCCAAAACAAGCCACCACACTTTCTACAAAAGCGCCAGTTCAATTGGCGATGGGGATCTTCGTTAAGGCTGCTATGAGGCATAACCAGGTTGACCCCCGTTGGTTCGTGGGTGTCTCCTCCGGGACATAAACCTCTTTGCTGGGGGTTCCCATTCCAAAATAAGGCCGCGCATTTTCGGCATCGATGCCAGTTTGCCTGGTTTTGGCTATCTTCCCCGACAGAGTGGGTTAATACATAAGAAAATCCCACTGCTTTGTGACTCCCTCCTCGGGAGCATATACCCTTATCGGTTGCATCTCCGTCCCAGAACATCGTTGCGCATTTTGCACAGAAACGCCAGTCGCCTTGCTGGGTTGAGCTAACCGGTATACTATGAGACACAATAAATTTGAAACCTAGTGGCTGGTGGCTTTCCAGGACGTTGCGACGTTCATCCGTCGGACACCATCCGATCCTCGGACTGTAAAGGAATTCTTTGCGATAGGGACCAGGCAAGTCAGGACGTGCTTTACTAACTAAGTAAGCACCTACGGCCGGATCGCCAAAGCGCGGGGGTTCATTTGTGTACTTGGGATCGCCAATGCCAGCAAAAACATACACTTTTCCAGCGTAGCTGAATGCCCCGTTTGGCACTTCAAGGCTAAGTGTCTGTCCAATGGGCGGGTCGGCACTGAAAGGGTCGAATATGCCTGTATTGTTCAGCACTCCATGTAGATGAAAGCCCCCACCCGGAGCACCCGTACAGAGGCCCTTGTTTGCATCACCATCCCAAAAAAGTCCCCGACAATTCCCACAAAATCGCCAATTCGGCTGCCCCGCTATGGCAGTCGTTCCAAAGGGGATAACGAACCGAAAGCCAATGGCTTCGTGCATCCCTCCTGTTGGACAAGCCCCCTTATTGGCCTCTCCATTCCAGAATAATCCAGCGCATTTACCGCAGAAACGCCATTCCGGTTGCCCGGATACTGAAGTGGGCTCGAAAGGCAGCACGAATCGTAGCCCAATGGCGGTGTGCCCTCTTCCTTTTGAACAAACGCCTTTAAAGTGGGCATCACCGTCCCAGAAAAGCGTACTGCATTTTCCGCAAAAACGCCAGTCTGGCTGTCCGGGTACGGAGGTCGGCTCAAATGGAAGCGTGAAATTCAAGCCCAGGGCAAGGTGGCCTCCATGCTCGAGCACGTTTGTTTCATCGGTCCATGCCACCAGGTCTGTATTCTGTTTATTGGGACTGTTCTGCGTTTTTGTGGTATCGCCGAAAAAGATGTAAAGCCGACCATCCGAATGCTCCGTATTCGCACCGAGGTCGGCCCCCTGAGCGCCCCAATGTCCGGTATCATTGAGCAGTGGGAAGTGTTGAGCATCCACCAGCAAGGGCCATTTTGGGTGTTGGGCACCCAGATCCGTGCTTCCTGTAAGTTGCCCAACTCGGGTTGTACTTAGAACTTGTATGAGTGCCATAGAAACCTGCTGCCAAATTTTGTTTAAAATCGATTTGTCATCATCCCTGGTCTTCGTCTAAGCGATTCTGTCGGCTGATAGGTAATCAACGAGTTCCGTTGGGGTAACTCAAAAAGCCATCGATAAACCTCATGTAGGGTTAGTCTTACCCTCAATTCCTAGGTAGCAATGACTTCCCGCATACCGCCCCCCCAGCCGTTGCCGACTTTCACGCCATTGGTCCAGGAGGCCTCACCCGTAAGAAACCCATGATGACGCCATAACCACAGGTCACCGCCATTAGCCGCCGTGCGTCCATAGATGTACCCATTGCCAACCGCCCAGATCTTATCATAACCCTGCCAGCCGCTGCCTACCCGCACGGGACCGTGCCAGATGGGATAGCCCTGATCGTAGCCATAATGGCGGTACCAAAGCAGGGAGCCGTCAGGTTGCGTGCCATAAAGGCACCCGTCAGGACCCGCCACCAAGGCAATAAAGCCGTTCCACCCCGTACCAACCTGGAAAGGCCCTTGCCAGCGAGCGCTGCCATCCCGCCGGCCCAGGTGCCGATACCATAGCAGTCGGCCATCTGTCGCGACAGCATAGATGACGCCCCCATCACCCGCAAAGACCCGAGCGAACGATGCCCAGCCGGTTCCCACTTCTTTCCCTCCCTGCCATTGAAACTGCCCCTGGTTGCGGCCATCGTGGAAGTACCACATCAGTTTGCCATCCGGAGCAATCGCGTAGAGCACGCCGTCACCCCCACCGAAGACTGTCTTAAAACCGCCCCAGCCGCTCCCAACGGCTTTTGGGCCTTCCCATTCGCGCGCCAGCCGGGCGCGGCCGGTGTTTCGGTACCAGTTGAGCGTGCCCTCCGGGGTAATGGTGTACAGGTTCTGCGAAAGGCGACCTTCTACGGGCCAATCCTTACCGCCCCAGGAGGTAACTCCCCCCATCAACCCGTCTTCGCGCGTATGGAGCAGTAATTGAAAATACTGATTACGGTTGTCGCCCCCGAAATCGACATGCGTGTCGATGCGGTGAGCCGTTGTGCCGGGGTCAATCCAGGTCCGGCGTGTAACGGCGTCGGCCGCCTGTACATACGACGGATCGACGCCGATGCGTAGTTGACCCCGCCAGCCGTCGTGTACGGTGTCCCAGATGCCAATTGATTCGCTCCGGTCGAAGCCCGACCCCGCGCCAACGGCCGTCCCCCGCGACAGGACGACCCCAAAAGGCAACTTGTTCCACCAGGTTCGGCCCCCGGCCCGGTAGGGGTCGCGGGTATGCAGGTATAACTCAAACGGCTGACCACCAATGTCGCAATGAAGCCCTCGCCCATCGTCGACAAAGTGACCCACTACATCCAGGACCCGACCATCCTCGGCGTACCAGGTACCCAGACTGATCCGGCTGCCGGGATTGGGCAGTTGCCCATTGCCCCGGATATTGATAAACCGGCGGATAATCAACCTGCCCCGCCAGCCATCATGATCCGTTTCCCAGCGGCCCACCCACATGGCCGCCCATTGCGTCTGAACAGGCTGCACGGCGGTGATGAAATACATCGAACCATACTGGATGGTAAACTGTGGATCGTTGACATACAGCATCGTGGAAAAACCGGGCAGACTCTGCGAGTTTTTGATTGCGAAGGTCTTGGTATCGTCGTCGTATCCATGAATTAACAGGACATGGCCTCCCGCGTTAATTTTGTCGTAAACATTCACCACCACATCATACCCATCGGATAGTGTCTGGCGTATGTCATCGTTGGTAAAATTATCTTTTTTGCCAAAGGTCTTGACGCGGTACTGGGCAAACCAACGCCCCATCAGGGGGATGTTGCGCAGATCGAACTCAAACCAGTCGGCTTGCTCCCGGGTACCACCCCCCGACCCCGAGAGCGCCATTCCGGTATTCGGAATAGAATTTGCCAGATTCTGGAGAGGTCCCTGGTCACTATAAGGTACATGAGCAGAAAGGGGTACGGCCCAGTAAGCGAGGTGATGAACAATATCGGCACTGCCCTGAAAACCCACCAGCGAATGAATACCCGGCCCACCCACGTGATTTTCGTGAGCTTTGGACAGATGGAACAAGTAGTGCTCGGAAAGATCAACGTGCACCCCAATGCGGGCGTAGGCGGCTTCCAGGGCAGCAATACCGGCGAAGGCCCAGCAGGTGCCCCGGGAAGCCTGACTCACGTTGAGCGTAGTTTGCCATTGGCGGTGGGAAACTTGCCGTGACAAGGCAGCCAGGGAAGATTTTAACGTAACACGGGGGCCGGACAGCTTCGTAATCCGTTCGAGTCGGGGCAGGAACGTATCGAGTGGCTCAACCAGGGTCTGTGGTTCAAGGGAATCCGAAACGGAATCCAGGAGAGAAAAGTGCTGAGGGGCCTCTGGGGATACGTCGGAAGACACAGGCAGGGGTACTTGTAGATCGACTAAAATGCCAGCTAATGAAGTAGTTTCCACAGGAGTCGTTTAGTTAAAGCTGGCCTAAACGTACCAAGAAAAAGAGAGATACAGAAAGTATATAGGATAAGTCGATTGAAGTTTTGAGTAAGTGGTCGAATTCGGCGTAAAACCTGTGAACCGTTCGTAAAATCGCTCTTTTTATTGAATGATGTAACTAGTCATTTGCCTGTCTAATCTGGAGCTTTTAATGCCTGGCGGTTTAGTACACTGGAAAATGGACCGCATGACAAATAGCAACAGCTGTAATAAAGTTGAATGCCACTAATTACGTTTAACAGGCATTTAGAAGTAATCGTCCAACTAAACGCCCGCTTCTCGAAGCAGACATATACCATCCCTGTCGTCTCAAGTAGGAGCGTTTCAAGAGATCGGGAAGTTGAGATAAATCTCCTGAAGTTCAGATTCCGATTGCTCCGTGGGGTCCACGGCTTAGCTATATACTGCGGCTCACTTGGTAGCCTATAGATGTCAACCGACGAAGAAGTTGGTGAGTCAAAGACCTTACCCAGTTAGGGTAAAAACGTATCGACTAGCGTATCGGTCAGTTGATGGCTTGTCCAACCAGCCCACAAACTTTTTGCCTTTAGAACGGCCCAAGCCATCAGGCCCGCTCCCAAAGCAATTCCTACACTCTTTTCCGTTACTCCATGAGCCAGGCCGAACACCACCGAGGTCCACACAACGGCCCACAGTTTAGTCCAATATTTAACACAACAAGCCAGGAGCAAACCCCGACAAATGAGTTCCTCATAGAGGTTGGTGACCCCATTTACACTGTATCGATATACATCTATTTTATAGGTGAATGTGTGGCCACTCGCTGCCATTAGTAGTAAAGGGACAGCGGCCAGTAGTAGGCCGCTAATGAGTCCGTATTTTAGCGAGACCAACTTAAACCTAGTTGTCCCACTCCACTGCTCCTGGTAGTCTATGTTTAGTAGATACTTGCCAATCAACACCATTGCCAGCGATAAGGGGAGTAGTCCAAGAAGCCCATTACCATAATCATAAAAGAGTAAATGATTTATTCTATCCGGAAAGCCCAACCATTGGATCACAACTGGTCGCCCAACTTGAAGTCCATAAAATCCAGCGAAGATGAAACTGCTTAACCAAACTGGGATATAAACTTTGTCATTCAGTACTCGTATCCTACCCAATACAAACAGGAGCAGACTTACCAATAAGAGGCAAAAAGACACGACTAAATAGTCATTCATGGGTTTGAGTTATTGAATAATTGGGTCCGTTTGCCCTCCCTGAGTTCGAGTAAGCAAGAAGATTTGCGGGAAAGATACAATCTTCAAGGGGTATGGGAAAGGCTGGCGGTCCCAACTAGACCACATGGCATAGCTTGTCCACAAGTAGGCAGGATTGGGAAATTACTCAGTTTCATAAAAATGCCCGTCTTTAACGAACATACATGAATGACCCTTCGTCTCGCATTGGAGCGTTTAAAGAGAATGACAGTACCTAAGTAGGCAGGCTATATTTTTCTACTTTGGCTAATATAGTTTAGCACCAATGACTCAGATCAATTTGCTAAGACAAAAGACAAGCCTTTGCCTGTTAGTTATTTATGTTCGGTATCTGATTGGTGGGGCCTATGTTTTTTCAGGAATAGGGAAAGCGATGGGAGAGCGCTTTATCCAAGCAGGCTCGATGCAAATTCCCCCAATGGGCATGACTTTGGATGTTTTCTTCGAAACCTTATATCGAACCGGTTTATGGTGGCAATTCCTAGGCTGGGGACAACTGGTGTCGGGCTTTTTATTACTTACTCAGCGCTGGAGTACGCTCGGAGCGGTGGCCTTTTTACCCATTAGTATCAATATCTTCTTGATTACGCTGTCGATGGACTTTCATGGCACTCCGCTGATAACCGGTCTGATGGTGCTAGCCAACCTGGGCCTGTTGGGATGGGACTCCTCCAAGTTGAGCCCTCTGTTACAGCCTAATCAGGATACGACAGTGTCTATACACTGGCGGGGGGATCAGCTAGGTCATCCCCGTTATTGGGCAGGTCTGGGTTTGGTGATTTTTTTAACGTCGATCAGTTTTGGCAATCGAGTAAATCCCCCGCTGTGGTTGCTAGTTTGTTTAGTAGAAGGCTTGATAGGCTGGCTTGGCTGGTGGTTTTTTAGACGCGGTAAACCAAACGATGAGCGGCTCTAGGGTAAACCGGCAAACTCAAGTCCTATATCGTAACCGAACGTATGCTATTGATTGTACTGGCGGACCCGTTCGCTGGCTAGTTCACCCAGCTTTAAATTACCGTGCGCAAACTTGTGATTGTACTGCATCGTGGATACTTTCCAACCGCCGGGATGGCGGACCAACTCGAAGCGGTAGGTCCCATAAACGCCCCACTCCTCGCCACCAACCGCGTTAGGGATGTAGTGAACAGCATGCCCCTTGCAGACGCAACTGACTTGATCAGCACCAATCACGCTCACTTCATGATTAGATAGCATATGCTGAGTAAAGGCAAAGCCGGGTAAAACTTGTTGCCAAGCGCTTATAATCTGGCTGGGTGCAAGCCGGATGGGTGCTTGCCCACTCAACGACTCATAGTCGAGTAAGACCTCATCAGCAAACAAATCTTGGCACGAATGCCACTCTTGCCGATCGGTGGTGTTGAAGATGGCATTGACGGTTTGGATGACGTCGAATTGAAGCTGCATCAAATTTACTGGCGATTCCATATAAGGTTGGCATAAAAGTGATTTATACTAATCTATTCTCAGGTAAGTGAACATCCAAAAAGAGCACATCCGACTTAAAAGAGGGTAGCTGATCAGATGTATCAACCGTATTGGTAAAAACGGCAAGTACCCGTAGAGATGATAAACACCCAAGGCTTTGCACAAACGCCCTACTCCGGCGGAGCTCTGACGCTACGGAGTTATGCGACTATAGATCTGACCTCATACAGCTAAAGTGAGGCACCTATCCAATATCCTCAAAAGAGCGAATTGTGAGACACTCTATCTTTACTATCTGTCTAATTCGATCAGTCGCACACGCATCTTGAAAATTGCCAGTGACAACTTTTGTGTTGGCGTTACCAGATTTCTATTCAATTGTTAATCTGAAGATTTGCTGATGATAGTCTTTGCTGGTAAGACTCAATAATACGTTCAATTAATTTCTAATTGACTATCAGCTGCCTCAAGACCTGACTGTAGTGGGCTGAAAATTACAATACAATTTACCAGAATGACGGATCGGTTAATCCCTGGATTGACTTAATAGATCTTCTTGGTAAATTGTCCGAACCAGGACCATTGTAATAACCAGTAACGGAGCCGCCATAATCAGGCCCAACGTGCCGAAAAATGCGCCAATGATGATTTGGACAACCAGCAGAAGGGCTCAAGGCCCCCACCAGCGTCATGGAAATGAGCGTACCCAGTAACCACCCCAACAGCGAATCATCGATTTGCGCCAGAATGTGCCGTGTACGCTGCCGCCCTTGAGCAGCTTACCCGGCGATTGAATAACCAAATTTACCAGTTGTCGTCCCCAAGCACGCTCTTCAAGCTGCCGACGGGCATTTTCCCACACATTGGGTAATTCCGCTTGCAGTTGCTGCGCCTGCTCGCCGATGAGTGGGACAGCCAGCATACCCAGGCCCACCAGCACCCCCACTAGTGTTAGACCGACAACGAGTAACGCAATGCCCTCACGCCAGCCTGCCTGGCGACTCAGCCACCGGGCAGCGGCTCGCAGGGGCGAGGCAATCAGAATGGCGGATAGGAGTAGCAATAAGACATCAAACGAAGCACCAATCAGCCAAACCAGTAACGCAAAGAAAAAGGTAATACCCACCACCACGCACACACGACGGGCAAAGTCAGACAAGTCAGAAGGAGAAGACGCCATGGTGAATAAGCTAAAGATTGTTTGGAGTGAATGGTCGTTAAACGCTTACTCGGCCGCCTGATCGACACTCAGGTCGCGTAATTGCACCCGTTCAATGGAGTTGCCGATCCGGGCGGTTATGGTCGCTTCGTAATTATCGACTTTGGTTTTTTCGCCTTCGCTGGGCAAGCGGCCAAATCGACCCAGCAGGAGCCCGGCCAGCGATTCGTAATCGCCCTGTCGGTGTAACGGGTGAGGCAACAGGGCATTGAGGTCTTCGAGCGACTGGGTGGCCAGCACCGAATAGGTGGTCTCATTGACCTGTTCCACCATCGGGCGCTCCTCGTCGGAGTCATCCTGAATTTCGCCCACCAGTTCCTCCAGAATATCTTCCATCGTCACTAACCCTTCCGTGCCACCGTATTCATTGATTACCAACGCCATGACTTTACGCTGCCGCTGTAAATCGCGCAGGAGCAGTCGAATCGATTTATTCTCAGGCACCACCAGCAGCGGTTTGGCCAGTGAACGCAGATCCACGGATGGATGCTGTCGCAGGGTAATCAGCAGATCCCGCAGGTGGATGACACCCAGCACGTGATCCATGTCCTCGTCATAACACAGGATACGCGAGTATTTTTCGGCCATGATACGATCCAGCACCACCTGATCGAAGTCATTCACGTTGACCCCAAAAATGTGCGTCCTGGGTACCATGATCTGCCGGACGGTTCGATCCGAAAAGTCAAAGGCCCGGCCCACGATGGTCAGATCGGAGGCCGGAATTGGGTGATCCGATTCTTCGGCCTCTTCCTGACTCTGGCGAACCAGGTACTTCAACTCGTCCGGACTATGCACTTCAGTACCGTGAATGGCCTGAATGCCAAACCCGTTCAGTACCGCGTTGGCAAATCCGTTCAGCACCCAGATGAAGGGCCGAAAGACGAGATAAAACCCCTGCAAAGGATAAGCGATTAACAGCGTTGTGCTTTCCGACCGCTGAATGGCGAGCGATTTAGGGGCCAGTTCGCCAAAAACAATATGCAGCATCGTGATGAGCGCAAAGGCGATGGGTAACGAAATCCGGTGGGCCATCTCGGCACTCAGCGATAGACCGATTAGATCGAATCCAGCTGTCAGGAGCGCCCCCACGACCGGCTCGCCAATCCAACCGAGTCCCAGGCTGGCCAGGGTAATGCCAAACTGCGTGGCGGCTAAATACCCGTCGAGGTGGGAAAGCATATGGGTGGCCAGCTTAGCCGACGCGTTGCCCGCCTGCGCTTTGAGCTCCAGCTGGGAGGCCCGCACTTTGACAATGGCAAATTCGGCGGCTACGAAGAAGCCATTCAAGGCCACCAGCAACAGGGTAAACAACAGGTTGAGAATCATCCGGGGGTCGTATATAAGGTAGTTCTACCCAAACTATAAAGCAACGGGTAGGCCGATTGGTTTAAATTTACTGCCAGCCGCCCCCCAGTGCCCGGTACAAATCGACCAGCGAAAGAAACTGCGCCTGTTTGGTATTGATGAGCGCTAATTCGGCGTCCAGTACCGACCGCTGGGCGGTGATCACTTCCAGGTACGTCGCGTAATTAGCGGCAAACAGCTCATCGGAGGTCGTGGCGGCCTGCCGCAAAACCATTACCTCCTGCGTTTGCAGGTCCGCCACGTCCCGATAATTCTCCAGCCCTTTCAGGTTGCTGACGACCTCACTTACGCCCGTCAGAATGACGCGTTGGTAGGCCAAATACGCTTCCCGGCTTTGGGCCAGTGAAATGGCCAGGTTTCCCTTCAGCAGGCGCCGGTTGAAGACCGGAGCTGCCAGGCTACCCAGCACACCGATAGCCAATGAGGCCGGACTCAGCAGCACTGAGGGCCGAAAGGCATTCAGGCCCACATAAGGCGTCAGGTTCAGGCTGGGCAGAAAGTCGGCCTGCGCCACGGCGACATCTACGTTGGCCGCTTCCAGTTCCCGTTCGGCCTGCCGGATGTCGGGCCGACGACGAACTAACTGCGCTGGAATACCCGCAACCACTGACGCGGGCAACTGCTGATCCCGGATGGAAACACCCCGCGCAATGGGCTGGGGGTAACGACCCAGCAGGACGTTGATCTGGTTCTCGGTTTCGATGATCTGCTGGCGAACCCGGCCTTCCCGGCTGCGCGTGCCCAGTAGTTGTGCCCGAAATTGCTGCACGGCCAGCTCGGTCACCCGACCCGCTGATTTTTGCACCGCCACCAGCTCCAGGGCTTTTTGTTGTAGCCCGATATTATCTCGGATAATCTCTCCTTCCGCATCCAGAGCCAGCAGGGTATAGTACAGCCGGGCCAGCTCAGCGGTAAGCGCCGTAATGACGACGTTGCGCCCCTCCTGTGAAGCAAGCATCCGGTTGTAAGCCGCCCGGCGACGGTTGCGCAGTTTGCCCCAGATGTCCACCTCCCAAGAGGCCCGGAAACCCGCGAAGAAGTCGGGGGTGGGGTTTGGAATCAGGCTGGGTCCGGTCACGTTGTCCGACAGATTGGTATCGAAGTTGCCGACCCCATTCATCGTATAGCGCCCAAAGCGGTCCAGCCCCGCCGTGGCGACGGCATCGACCTGCGGCAGGAGCGCCCCTTGGCTGATGCCGTAATTGGCCCGGGCTACGGTGATGCGCTGCAACGCAATTTTTAAATCCAGGTTACGGGCTAAGGCCGTATCGATCAGCGCAATCAGGTTCGAGTCAGCAAATAGCGTCTGAAACGGCCGGTCGCCCATACTGGCTGAGTCAGTGCTGGCCACGTACGATTGGGGCGTGGTAACCACCGGCGTGGCCACCGGGTTGTGCAGGATTCGGCAACCACTCAGTAGGCTAACCAGCAGCCCTACGGCTAGCATCGACATCCTATCATGCTTTTTCAAGTACTTCACGGTTCGTTTTGGTTTTACTAGATACGGATGAAGGTGGTTGTTGCGCCTGACGTGGTTTGGTGAAACGACCGGTCAGGCCCGCAAACACGACGTAGAGTCCCGGTATAATGACTAGCCCAAACAGGGTTCCCATCAGCATCCCCCCCGCTGCGGCTGTGCCAATGGTGCGGTTGCCCACGGCCCCGGCTCCGGTGGCAACACATAACGGAATCAGCCCCGCGATGAAGGCAAAGGAGGTCATCAGGATGGGTCGCAACCGGGCTACGGCCCCCTCGATGGCCGCCCGTACGACCGTCATGCCTTCCGACCGGCGCTGGTTGGCAAACTCCACGATGAGAATGGCGTTTTTACCGAGTAGCCCGATCAGCATCACCATTGCAATCTGGGCGTAGATGTTGTTTTCCAGCCCCATGACCCATAGGAAAAAGAAGGCCCCGAAAATGCCCGTGGGCAGCGAGAGGATGACCGGCAGGGGCAACAGGAAACTTTCGTACTGCGCGGCCAGGATCAGGTAGACGAACACCAGACAGATCAGGAAAATGTACACGGCCTGATTACCCGTCTGCACCTCATCCCGCGAGATTCCGGCCCAGTCAATGTCGTAGCCTTTGGGAAGTTTGGTCGCGGCTACTTCCTGAATGGCTTTGATGGCGCTGCCGCTGCTGAAGCCGGGGGAGGCTTCGCCGTTCAATTCCGCCGAAGGGTACATATTCAACCGGGTAACCTGTTCCATACCGTACACCCGCTCCACGCGCATAAAGGCGGAGAAGGGAACCATCTCGCCCTCGTCGTTCTTGACGTAGAGTTTCAGCAGGTCGTCCAATTGAGCCCGGTACTCCGGCAGGGCCTGGACCATCACTTTGTACATCTGCCCGAACCGAATAAAGTTGGTGGCGTACTCTGAGCCGATCAGGGTTTGCAGCGTTTGCATGGCCCTGGCCACCGACACGTTCTTTTGGGCGGCCTTATCGGGATCCACGTAGAGCATATACTGGGGGAAACTCGCATCATAGATCGTGAACGCGTTCTCAATTTCGGGCCGGGCCACCAGGTCTTTCATAAACTGTTGGGTTACCGTTTCGAGCTTCTTATAATCACTCTTACCCGTTTTGTCTAAGAGCCGCAACTCGAAACCGCTGGCGTTGCCATAGCCGGGTACGGCAGGGGGCGGGAAAAATTCAATCTTCGCGTCTTTGATGTGGCGGGTACGTTGGGTCAGGGCTTCGGTAACGTCTTCCACAGACTCCGCACGCTGATCCCAGTCTTTGAGGTTGATCAGACAAGTACCATACGTAGCACCCGTACCGTCCGAAAGAACGTTGGTACCCGCCAGCGAGGAGACGGATTTAATCGCCGGAATGCCTTTGGCCGCCTGTTGAATCTGGTCCACGACGGCCCGGGTTCGTTCGAGCGTCGAACCGGCCGGCGTGGTAATGCTGGCATAGAACGTACCCTGATCGTCGTTGGGAATAAAACCCGAGGGCACAAGCGAACTCGTTCCCCAGATACCAACGCAAAACGCGGCCAGCACCCCAAATGTCACTACTCGCCGATTGATTATCAGCTCCAGCAATCGCCCATAACGGCCGGCCAGCGATTCATAGCGGGCGTTGAAACCGGCAAAGAAGCGGTTTATTAATCCCCGGGCCGCGTTCGGCTTTTTGGGTACGCCGTGCCCATCGTGGCTTGGCGAATGTTTGAGAATGAGCGCACACAGGGCCGGGCTGAGCGTCAGGGCATTCAGCGCCGAAATCAGAATGGCAACGGCCATGGTCACGGCAAACTGCCGAAAGAAAATTCCAACCGGCCCGGACAAAAACGTAACGGGTACGAACACGGCAACCATGACCAGGGTAATAGCCACGACGGCTCCCCCAATCTCACCAATGGCCGCTTTGGCAGCCTCCCAGGGACTAAGCCCCTCTTTCTCCATCTTGGCGTGAACCGCTTCGACCACCACAATAGAATCATCGACCACGATCCCGATGGCCAGTACCAGCGCAAAGAGCGTGATCAGGTTGATGGAAAAGCCGAAGAGCTGCATGAAAAAGAACGTACCTACCAGCGATACCGGCACGGCGATGGCCGGAATGAGGGTCGATCGCCAGTCCTGCAAAAACAGAAATACCACCAGGGCTACCAATAAAAACGCTTCGATCAGCGTCTTGATCACCTCGTGAATCGACGCGTCCAGAAAGCGCGAGACATCGTAGCTCATCTCGTAGTCGACGCCCGCCGGGAACGAACTTTGTTTCAGCTCGGCCATCCGGGTTTTAATATCGGCAATTACTTGACTGGCATTCGAGCCGGGTAACTGCTTGAGCATGATCGCGGCCGAAGGCCGACCGTCGAACTTGGATACCACATCGTAGTAGGTTGTACTGAACTCGATATCAGCCACGTCTTTCAACCGGAGTAGTTCCCCATTTGGGTTTGCCTTGAGGGGAATATTTCCGTACTCGGCTTCGGTGGTATACTTTCCCGTGTACTTGAGCACGTATTGCAGCGCCTGCCCTTTTTTCTCCGAGCTTTCGCCCAGCTTCCCCGGAGCCGCTTCGACGTTCTGGTTCTGGAGGGATTCCACTACTTCATCGGCGGCAATGTTGTAGGCCAGCATCCGGTCGGGTTTGAGCCAGATCCGCATCGCATATTCCTTGGCCCCCATAATGTCGGCGAAGCCAACCCCCTTGATTCGCTTGAGTTCAGCCAGCACGTTAATGTCGGCGAAGTTGTAGAGAAACTTCTCGTCGAGGGCATCGTTGCTGCTAAAGACATTCAGATACATTAGCATTGAGTTTTCTTCCTTGGCGATCTTAACCCCATTTTTAATGACTTCCGAGGGCAGTTCGGCCATGACGGCCGCTACCCGGTTCTGTACGTTTACGGCGGCCACGTCGGGATCCGTGCCAATATCAAAAATGATCTGGATCACGCTTACCCCGTCGTTACCGGCGTCCGACGACATGTATTTCATGCCCGGTACGCCGTTGATCGCGCGTTCGAGGGGGGTAATAACCGCCTTAACGGAGGTTTCGGCGTTGGCCCCGGTGTATTCGGTCGTCACGTTAACCTCCGGGGGAGCAATGGCCGGGAATTGGGTCATCGGTAACTGCGTGAGTGCCAGCAGCCCCAGCAGCGTGATCATCACCGAAATGACAATCGCCAGCACCGGCCTGTCAATGAATTTTGCAAACATAGTGGTCCGCCCTTGCGGTTGTTGAGTGTCTGAACGTTTACTGATTAGCTAACTGCGCCATGAGTTGGGGAGCCGACAGTACTTGTGGCTCAATGGTATCGCCCTCTTTCACGGTCTGAATGCCTTCGTAGAGAATCCGGTCCGAAGCGGCCAGGCCGGACGCCACGACGTACAGCTGCGGCAGCCGAAGCTTGGGCACGAAACTGCGCATCCTGACTTTGTTGTCAGCACCCACCACGAAGACAAACAGCTTGTCCTGTAATTCGAAAGCCGCTTTCTGGGGAATCATCAACGCCTGGGTCACCGCCTGATTCATCCTGACTTTCCCACTCGAACCGTGTTTGAGCAGATTTTTGGGGTTGGCAAAGCGGGCGCGGAAAGCAATGTTACCCGTATTGCGGTCAATTTGCCCGTCGATTTTCTCGATGCTCCCTTTATTGGTATGTATCTGATTGTTGGCCAGCACCAGCGATACGTCCCGTTTCTGAAGGGCGTCCTTAGCCGTAACAAAATCCAGGTACTCCCCTTCGGGAACATTGAAATAAGCGAACACCTGGTGGTTATCGGAGAGCGTGGTCAACAGGGTTCCGGCGTCGACCAGACTGCCCACTTTGTTGGGAATCCGGTCAACCACGCCGTCGAAGGGCGCGCGGATTTGGGTGAGGGCCAGTTTTTGGCGGGCCCCCGTTTGGGCGGTTTTGGCTTCGTCAATTTTCGCCCGGGCGGCAGCCAGTTTGGCCTGCGCTTTTTCTAATTCAATCTCGGAGATAACCTTTTTATTGGCCAGCAGCGACACGCTTTTCACTTCGACCTCCGCGGTTTTGGCTTCCGCCGTTGCATTGTTCAGGCTGGCCGTTGCCCGCATCAGTTCCTCGCGGTATTCGGGATTATTGACCGTAAAGAGCAGTTGCCCTTTGCGGACGAATCCCCCTTCATCCACGTAAATGTGGTCCAGATAACCTTCAATGCGCGTACGGATTTCGACGTTCTGTACGGCCTGAATATCAGCAACGTAATCTTTGGCGTATAGCGTGTCGGTTACGACTGGCTGGATAACCGGGTATGTTTCCGTTTTAGCCTGCTCGGTCTTTTGCTCGGTTGAGCAAGCCGTTACGACGAATAACAATACCCAAACTGACAGGATATGCGTTGTCAATCGGACCCGCCGAAAACGGGTCACTCCTTGAAGAGACATAAATGAGTTGAAAAATAATGGAGAAAATAGCTAGCAACTAGCGACTGCGTACCTGGTTATACAATTGGTACGGTAGGCTTTAACGCTTTCATCAAGCGACCGGAAAGGGCCGACGAGAAGGAAGTGTCGGTAAAGAGGAGATTTAGGCCACCTGGCCGGGCCGTCGTTGTGGGGGAGGTGTATTGATCTCAGCCGGGTTAGACCGGTAGATAAGTCCCGTAAAGGGCATCCGCGTGGGGGTGAGATAACCAGCCACTGGATCTACTAAATAAATGACAAGTGGACTGGGAATAGACCAGTCCATGAAGATCTTGGTCAGCTGATCTTCCTCTTCGTTTGATTCATCGTGCTCAGGAACTGCATCGTGGATGCCAAACACGTTTTCGAGAATTAGTTCGCCTAAGCTTTCGATCTCGTTGACGGATAAATCTTCCCGGTACTCGCCATAGCTATTGGCCGACACATAACCATCGGGCGCGTCAATACTGACATTGATGACGTAAAAAGCCATCAATAAGCAAAAAAGCCTGTGCCAAACTGCGCTATATTTCCGTTTTTGCATGATCACCCGATTGGATCATAACAAATATAATGCGAAGGGAGGTTCTATTCTTTAATTTAGTTTTAATACAGTCAGATTGTTTAAATTCCACTAATTTTTATTTGGATAGTTAAATTGACTGCTTTTTTTGTGAGTAATTGCCAAGGCGCTAATCAATAATAGAATCGCCAACAGGCTCCATAAACTAAACTCTGTTCTGGAAGCTGGTCACCTCACCTGTACATCTTGCAACTGAAGATGATGCATGAGGTTATCCGTAGAGGCAGAGCTATAGATTCTAACATCGTCGACTGTTTTTAGCTGAATTGATAGGCCATCCGTGCCAGACCTACCCAACTGAAAGTAGCCCTTAGCAGGCTAACGGAGCGACATATAGGCAGGCGAATTCCCGGCAGCGAATCGCTTGAAAAGGCCCTATAGAAGGAAGCACGTTTGTAGCGTATACTGTGGATAGTACTTTACATTTATCAAAAAAGTTGTCCAATAAAACGCCCGAATTAATGAGCAGATACATGAAAAATTTGTCGTCTAAGACGGGAGCTTATTCATGAACGTTTCTTCGTCTCATTCAGGAGCGAATTGTGAGACATTTATTTTTTAATATCTGTCCAATATAATCAGTAGCATACGCCCCGTTTTTTAAAGGGCATTATAGTCAATCTGACTTTGGAAACGGATCGGTTTGCTCTTGCAAACTATATCCTACCTTTCTCACTCGATTATGCTCAGTGAGAAAGGTAGGGTACTCGAGTATACGAATGGTCAAATCAGTTTTGTTACTTTGATGAGTTATTAGCACTTAAGATCGTCCATTGGTAAGTTACTTTGCCGTTTTTTATGCCATATGATGTAAAGGTAATGGCGTCTTCTGGCTTATTCTGATTACGGTTTTTTGTGGATAGTTTTGCCCATACGTGCCCATACTTATTGCCCGTCGAGTCGGTAATCACTTCATAGATGGGTTGATTTAAGTTTACCGATTCTACCATAGGCCTAAACTTTTTTATGCCTGCTATAACAGTGTCAATAGGCATATACTTTGATGTGGTATCGGCTGCCCACTGATTGACGATGACTACAGCGCTGTCGCTATAGCAGGCGCGATAGGTTTCCCAATCCCCTTTCGCATAAGCTTCAGATACCTTTTTGAGTAGGTCGACGTCAGGGCCGGAATTAGTAAAAGACCCCTTTCCTGGAGCCGCTTCGGATGTTGAGGTCGATTGTTGACAGGCAGTGACCCCTGCAATGATCAGCGAAAATGCAAAAGCAATACACAGCGATTTCATGTGTTTTTTAATTTAGGTTAAAGGATAAAAAAGTAAGCAGTTCTGATCATACATAATCGAGTTAACGGTCTTCCTGCTACAGTGAGTTACAGAAACAACTATCAGCATTATCTATGTGGCAAGAGAATCCGATCGGGCTGATTAGCCTGTAGCTCGTGATTAGCCTTTTAGGTTAATTGAACTACAGTTTGAGGAAGCCTGTAAGAATAAACCTTAAAAGGGCAATTTGACAATGAGTTGAATCATTAGCACTTTATTCGTACAGTATCATGCCCAATTAACTAATCTATAATTGGATATTGGTAAGTGTATTTGTACACAAACAATCGTTTCAGTATTTATGTAGCAATTATAATATAATAGGTATAATAAAACAAGTACATAAATAAACATAATGTTTCTATAACAGTCTGTTAAAGGCGGCTATTTAGGAATCTCTTTACGTATCATGAGGGAGCGTTTTATTGGACCGTTTTCTGAATGACGGCTAAGGGAAGAGAAGTCGATAGGGTGAATTAAAACCAGGTGAGCGTTTATTCCCCAATCAGTTCGGGTACTAATGAACTTAGTTGTAATTTCGAGCCGGTTTAACGAAGGGATGATAATCCGTGCTACCCGTAGGTAATGATCCTTAAAGTCTAGTGATAGGCAGGTCCTTGATGAGCAAGATACCCCAACCAACCCGGGTAGCTTGACCTTCCATTCGCTACTGATGAATGCCATACCCGGGAATCATCTGGTGTTATTGCCCGATGCGCCAAGGTTCACCATTGTAGCTGTCTCCGACGACTACCTGAAAGCCCTCAACCTTCAACGCGAGCCCTTACTAGGCAACGGGGTGTTTGAGGTCTTCTTCAGCGACGGTGGCAACCAGGCTGGTGCCCAACAACTCCTCCAATCACTGACCCAAGTAGTACAAACCAAACAGATCCAGTCCATCATGGACCTACGCTACGAGCGGTCCTACTACCAAACCTATATACTGGAGGGGCGTGCCTGGCGCGTGGCGAATAAGCCCGTTGAGGACATCACAACGGAGGTGCAACTGGTGGAGGTCGCTCAGGCCAACCGCTATCTACAAACCATCATCAATTTGTTTAAAGAACCCATGCAGGTTCTTCAACCGATTCAGGAAAATGGGGAAATCATTGACTTTCGCTTTACCTTGACCAACCAGGCCTATGCCGCCTATGCCAAGGCGACCCCGGAACAACTGCAGGGTAAACGCGTGAGCGAGGTATTTCCCGGATATAAAGAAACGGAGAGCTTCAGCAACCCGGTTGAAACCTACAAAACAGGCAAGCCCCTTACCTTTGAGATCCATTACGAGCAGGATGGACTTGACCTCTACAATTTGATGAGTACGGCTAAACTGGGGGAGGAAGTGGTTATCCACTTTACTGATTTTACCCGCTTGAGGCACTTGCAACTTCAGCTTGAAAGCAAGATCCGGGAGTTGAGCCGGCTCCAACCAAAGCCTTCAGGAGTTTGCCTACGTGGCTTCCCATGATCTCCAGGAGCCCCTACGCAAGATTCAATCGTTTGGCGAAATGCTCCGCGGGCAGCGTTCAGAACCGCTGGGCGATGGTGTCGATTACTTGCAGCGGATGCAGACGGCAGCCAGTCGAATGTCGACTTTAATCCAGGATTTGCTGGCCTACTCGCGTATAATCGGCCCAGGCCGATCAAATCACACCCGTATCGCTGTCGACTGTACTCAACCTGAGCTTAGCGGATTTAGACTTAATGATTGCCGAAACGGGTGCCCAGATAACCCTCGATTCCTTGCCAACGGTGTTGGGTGATTCGCTGCAATTAGGCCAACTCTTTCAAAATTTGCTCAGTAATGCGGTAAAGTTTCGCCGGTCAGACCAACCTCTACGGATTCAGGTGCGTTACCGGTGCCTAAGCGCTGGGGATCTGCCTTCCCGTGTTAAACCCATCCGTCAGGCGACGAGCTACCATCAGATTGAGGTCGCCGATAACGGGATTGGTTTTAATGAGCAATACAGTGAGCGCATCTTTCAGGTCTTCCAGCGCCTACATGGTAAAACCCAGTATGCGGGCACCGGCATTGGTCTGGCTATTTGTGAAAAAGTAGTCGCCAATCATGGGGGAGCTATCACGGCCAGCAGCCATGCGGGTCAGGGGGCCACGTTTAGTGTGTACTTACCTGTCTAGATATACTTATCGAGTAGGCTACTGACTGTCTTTTACTGACATTGAAATATAGTAGATTAGAAATTGAGCATTTTGTGAGATGGCTGATCGTTGCGAAGAAGGTGTCACCAGTATCAATTGTCGCCACGAACACCCTGACTTGGCGACCGCCGTTGGCAGTGACGCTTTCTACCCAGAGAGTTGACGGTTGAAGTAGTCCAGAAGCGGTTAAAACGGACGCGGATAATGGGACAGCCGTAAGGTGCCGGCGTTTTAACATCATTTAACCCGGCTATGATCCGCTTACTGGTCTTGAGCAGTTACTTTTCCGATGAAAACTCTTTTGTCAGATGCTACACCTACGGTACACCCTTGTCGTCTACTTATTTTTCAATATTACGCCGATTTGGGCGCAGCGACTATCATCTGCCGAGGAGAAACTGCTCCGCCAAGCTGTTGTTCCATTCAATGATCCGGATAGCGCCGTATTGCCGCCGACGCTAACCGACTTGGTCCGTAATCGATCGGTCATTGCTATTGGGGAGGTTACCCACGGTACGCAGGAAATTCAGCGGCTTCAGATCAGGGTGGCTAAGACCTTGGTGCAGGAGCACGGTTTCAACGCTGTATCACTTGGGGAGGCTTACCTCAGTAATACATGGCTCCTGAATGACTACGTGCTGTTCGGCAAAGACAATACCCAACAAACCCTGGCGGCCGTTGTTGGTATGACTACCGACATGCTTGACTTTGTTGAATGGCTACGAACGGTTAACGCATCTCGTCCCGTGGCGCAGCGGGTTTGGCTGCTTGGTGCGGAGATGGGCCCTCCCGGTCAGCTTGCCCGCCTTGCGCTATCATACGTTAAAGCACGGCGAATGGCCTTGCCCGACTCCCTGCACAACCTGCTGGCTGAATTGATGACCCTACCCGATATGTATAAGGCTCAAGCCAACACGAACTCCCTGGTAAAGCGGGCTAAGGCGTTGACGGTGTGGTTGGCTCGCAGCGATACGGCCGCTTCCGTAACGCTGAAGCAAGCTTGGCAGCGCCAGTGTATTGGGCAACTTCCCGAGGCACTTGAAACGTTTAGTCGGCCCACGCAGGCCTACCGCGACCGGGCGATGTATGAAAACATTCGTTGGCTCAAGGAACGACGGTCAACGAGTAAAGTTGCCGTTATCAACATTCACAACGCACACATTGAGAAACGGCCCTGTTACGCATGGGAGGGCTTAACCCGGGCCGGGTATTGGTTGGATAGCGCCTACCACCAGCAGTATCTCGCTATCGGTACGGAAGTAGGTAGGGGAACGTACACATCCTGGAATGAAAAAGGAGTCTTTACCGTCCGCGTTCCTGAGGATCGTCGGAAAGTAGGCACGCTTATTAGAGCCGTTACGAGTACGCCCTACGGGTTTATCAATCTGAACGCTTCGCCGACGATAAGGCAGTTCCTGCAGGTGCACAACCAGCTTACGTACGGTACCTCAGACCAACGTACCGGCATGATATGGCCTTGCAAGACCTTACCCGACGCATTTGATGCCCTATTGTACAGCCGTGAATCAACACCCACCCCATCCGCGACGGGCATTTACGCCGGTTCGGTTGTTCCTCTTTTCTGCCTTTACCTGAACATGACCGATTCGCTCAGGCATCAGCTACGCAAGGCGGGTCAGGTTCGACTTTCGCTGCGGGCTGACTTCACCGGAATAGCGGATACCGAAAGTTCGGTGCGACTCAGTGTATACTGCCACGATAGACTAAACAAACAGTTGTCTCATTATGTGTTGCCCATCAACAGTGGCACGGCCGCTGAACAATTGATTAAAGTCCCTGCCCGAACGCAGTTCATTTCTGTGGGCTTGTACGCTGAACAGATAAGCACATTAACGGTAAACCGGTTTGCTGTCAACGACAGGCCGTTACCAACGTCCGTATTTACGCTTCATCAGTGGGAACCAAACGACACCGTCACGAAAGGAGATTACCAGATCTCGTATTTGACTAACCAGATTCTGGTTCAACGCAAATAACCCATGGCCGATTGGTGATCCAGTGGTTTTGCACTTAACTCGTATGCTACGAACCGTAGTTGACGGTTATTAAAATAAGCCATTTCTTTAAACGCCCCATTTAATGAGTACTTAGATGATTGCTTCTTGGTCTCATATGGGAGCGAATTTTGAGAATTTGACTAATAGGGGGTACTCGCCAGCAACGACCGGTTTAGATTCGTTGCCCCGTTTACAAGCATACGGAAGTTTTCATCGCGTAATTTTAGCCTGTACTTAGCCCGTCGACCTACATGGCTGATTCAGAGACAAAGCGACTTTCCCGGTTAGTCGCCATCCAGACCTTGTTACAATCGAAACAACTAACCACGGCCACGGAGCTGGCTAGTCGCTTTTCGGTCAGCGTGCGCACCATTTACCGCGACATGAAAACCCTCGAAAGCGCCGGTGTGCCCATCCTGACCGTCGAGGGAAGAGGCTATGCACTCGTGGAAGGGTACCGACTGCCACCCGTTTCATTTACCCAAGCCGAAGCCAACGCCCTGATTACCGTGGAACACCTTATCCAGGCCCATCAGGATACATCTTTGGTGCAAGCCTACGCTCAGGCTTTGACTAAGCTCAGGGCCGTTCTACGCCAGCCTACCCAACAGAAAGCTGACTTTCTGGCCTCGCGGATGAAAGTGTATACCCATACCCAGCCTAAAAGTGGCCATCTGGCCACCCTGCAAAACGCCCTGACCGCCTTTCTGCGGGTGCGAATCGAGTACCGGGCGGCTTCGGGGGAGCTGTCCAACCGAACCCTGGAACCCTTCGCTTTGCTGCTGAGCACGCAGGAGAACTGGTTGCTGGTGGGCTGGTGTGGGCTGCGCGGTGCCTATCGCATCTTCAGGCTGGACCGTATCGAGCAGCTTACCGTGCTGACCGAAACATTCACCCCCCATCCACTCACCCTGAAGCAATACTTTGAGACGTTGGGTGAAATAAAGTGAGTACCCCTGACATACCCTTGTCGCAGCGCCACGTTAGCTTTGTCGGGACAGCCCTTGAGCCGCTGTCGGTCATCACTCAACTCGCTAAACATCAAAACGCCATGTACATTATTCTGGGTGCCACGGGTCATGTTGGATCAGCCGTGGCGCAATCGTTACTCGATCAGGGCGAATCGATCACCGTTCTTACCCACGATGCCCAAAAAGGCCAGATGTGGCAGCAGAAAGGGGCAACTGTCGCCGTAGCGGACGTGCACGACACGAACCAGCTGCGGGCGGTCTTTCAGGGGGGAAAACGCCTGTTTGTGCTTAACCCACCCGCCCCCATCACCACCAACACGGTCCAGGAAGAACGCAACAGTGTCCGATCGATTCTAGCGGCCCTAATCGATTCAGGGATTGAGAAGATCGTGGCCCAATCAACCTACGGGGCGCAGCCCGGGGAGCGGATAGGTGACCTGGGCGTGCTGTATGAACTGGAGCAGGGCTTAGGGAAAACCGGTATTCCGACCAGCATCCTCCGGGCGGCCTACTATATGAGCAATTGGGACATAGCGCTGGCTACGGCCCGACAGGCCGGCCGCGTACCTACGCTGTTCCCGCCTGCGTTCAAGTTACCCATGGTCGCTCCCCGGGATGTAGGCACGGTGGGCGCGGCTCTGTTACGGGAACCGGTTCAACAAACTGGCTTACACTACGTCGAAGGACCCCAACGCTACTCGTCGGCGGATGTGGCCGCTGCGTTTGCCGATGTGTTAGGTAAAGACGTTGAAGCGGTCGAAACACCGCGTGACGTGTGGGCCACGACCCTACAGCAGCTGGGCTTTTCGGAACAAGCGGCCGAGTCGATGGCCACGATGACGGGGATTACCCTGGATCAAACCTACGAGCTACCCGAAGCCCCTATTCGGGGGACAATCACGTTACAGGCCTACATCACGGCTCTGGTCAAATCGGGTCAGTAAGGCACAGATCAACGAAGCTGACTGATCAGGCAGTTTCGTCGACTAAAGCGAACGCCGTTCCAGGAGCACCAACCGTATTGTACCAGTTTAGCTTGTACACGGCCCCCCCCTTCGTTTATGCCCACAGTACCACCCGCTACCAGTAGTCGAATTCCTTCGTAGATTGACCTGTCATCAACCCCCATCCTTATGCATGTATTTGTTACCGGTGCCACCGGCTTCGTTGGTAGCGCCATCGTCGAGACCCTGCTGGCCAAGGGCCACCAGGTTACTGGTTTAGTGCGCGACTTAGCCAAAGCGCAACCACTTATTGCGCAGGGCATGGTCCCCCAACCGGGTGAGATGGCTGCTGCTCAAACCTACCTGCCCGTGGTACCTACCGTCGATGCAGTCATTCAGGCCGCCCAATTGAGTGTGCAGGGCCGCTTTACTAACGCCAGTAAACAACAGATCAACCAGGCCGACCAGCACATGACGCTGGCATTAGCCCAGGCCTGTCTGCAACATGACAAACGGCTAGTCTATACCAGCGGTTGCTTCAACTACGGCGATCATGGTGCCACCTGGATCGATGAGACCACCCCCGCTATACCCTCTCCGTTGGGCGAAGGCCATGCGGCAGTCGTAGCCCAACTTCTGGCGCTACACCACCAGCAAGGACTCAACGTCATCGTGCTGAGTCCCGGTTTTGTCTACGGTCCGGGCGGCTTATTCAAGGCTTCGTTCTATGACACCCTGAAGAAAGGTCAACTACGGGTCTTTGGTAAAGGGGACAACTATTGGAGTCCGATCCATGTCCAGGATCTGGCCCATGCTTTTGAGAAAGCCCTCGACCAGGGAAAAGCCGGAGAGGTCTACAACATTGTGGATGATGAACCACTGCCCCTTCGCCAACTCGTCAACCACCTGACCACCAGCCAGGGCGTGAAGCCAGTGGGCAGTATCCCGCCCTGGCTGATTGGGCTGTTGATCGGTCGGCCGCTGGTGCAATCGCTGACCAGCTCGTTTCGGGTCAACAACCAGAAAGCCAAACAGGAACTGAACTGGAAGCCGGTCTACGCTCGTTTCGAGCAAGGGATTATCGGGGTATTGTCGACCTTAAACACCAAGGCGTGATTGGTATCATGGAACTACCTTTACCAACATTAACAAGTAAAAAATATCAGACATAATGTCTATAGATGTTACTTTATAGCGCCGGATGAAGTAGCCGATACCGGAACATGTGTTCCAATTATTTTAAGCGCGTTTTCTTAGCGTTGACTACTTAATTCTGAGATAACGCTCAACGGTTAATCCAACCGATGCCTCTCCGAATGGAGATGATCCGCCTTACAAAGCACACAACTACCCCTATGAAGACGCTATAAACCGTATAGATTTGCTATTGTCAGCCTATAGATTTCTCAGTATATCCAAACTCAACTTTAATTAACTATGTCATTCCAAGGCTATCTGAAAACAATCAAAGCCAAAACGGGCAAAAGTCCTGACGATTTCCGCCAACTGGCCCAGGAAAAGGGGTTGACCACGGAGGGAATTCTGAAACCAGACGTAAAAGCGGGTGAAATTACCCAATGGCTGGCGAAGGATTTCTCGCTTGGTCAAGGCCACGCGATGGCTATTTATGCCTTGCTCAAAGGGCTCAAAGACGAACATAGTGAGTAAAGCAGATCCGCATTGAGCGGGTTTTCAAAGCAGACTGTACCGGGAAGACACTGATCACTTTTCGAGGGTTTTTGCGAGACAGTAATTTTTTCTAATATCTGTCAAATGTAATCAATTGCATACCATCCTTTCCTAAGTTTAACAACCATCAGCGGCCCATTTTCGTAGGATTCATCGGTCTGGCGCTGGGCAGTTCCCAATCGAACACGCACCGGTTGACCAGGCATAGGCTATCCCCAGATCGGTATAGGTTTATTGCGCTGGATAACCATCCTGCTTTGCCAAATGGCGGCCAGCCGAAGTTGCGCGTAAGACGGGCATATCGTGTTCCAGAACAGAAGTAGCGCCATCGCCCCTTTACATACATTAGCCTTCTATAGCAACAAAGTCATTGACGGTTGGTCTCAAAAAATACAACTGCACCAGCAACGCAACCAGAACAATACCCGACAGCATGGCGAAATCGGCACCCAGTTGACCCGAATCCATTGATTTGCCCAGCCAGTTGGTAATCAACGCACCGGCAAAGACGCCGGTCATGTTCATAATGCCGTAGGCCGTTGCCCGATGACGAGCCGGAACAAACTGGCATAAAATCGGCATGTTGTTAGCGTCGAACATGCCGTAGCCAAAACCGAAGCACAAAGCCGCGCCCACCACGTGAAAAAGCGAATCGCCAAAGCCGATGAGCAGCAGCGAGGGTATGGTTAAAGACAGGCCGATGGCGCTGGTATAGACGCGTCCCCGGTTATTGGTCTGTACCCACCGGTCGGATAAAATACCGCCACACAACACACCAAAAAAGGAAGATGCAGCAATGGTAATGGTAGAAAGCGGCCCGGCGGTAGCCATGTCGATGTGCAGATTCGTGGCAAAGAGCGTTGGAAGCCAGTTTTTGGTGGCCCAGCCGGGTAGACTGGGAATGGCGTAATAGAAGAGAATGACCCAGAAAGACGTATTGGCCAGCAGCAGACTCAGGCCCTTCGTCAGAGGAATGTCGTTCGGGGTTAACGTATCCGTAACCGTATTCAGAACTGCCCCCCGATTGATCTCGCGCAGAAAGAAGCTGAGCACCACCGCATACACCAGCCCGGCAATACCGAACCCCTGAAAGGCGGTTGGCCAGGAATAGGACTCGGCTACGGTGGCCCCGAATCCGCCCAATGCCTGGCCCATGTAGAGGCCGGTCATGTGAATACCAACCGCCAGCGATCGTGTTCTGGTCGTGTGATAATCAGCAATAAGCGCCAGCCCAGCCGGGATATACAGGGCTTCGCTGATGCCCATGATGGCCCGCAGCCAGTAAAGCTGATCGAACGTGGTAGCGTATCCCATCGAAAACGTAACCCCCGACCAGACGAATAAACTACCCACAATCAGCCACTTCCGGTTGAACCGATCCGCCACAATGCCCGACACGGGGCTCATACAGCCATAAATCCAGAGAAAAACAGCCATTAACCGGCCAAAATTTGTGGCCGACTGAAGTTCACTAATGTCCAGTTGCATGGACGGCCGCATGGTGGCCAGCATTTGCCGGTCCATGTAATTGAGCATAGCCACCACCCACAAAAGCCCCACTACTACCCAGGGATATACTCTATCCTGTTGATTTACTCCCTTGTCGTTCATTCGCTTAGATGGGATTGCCTGACTCAGTATTTCGATTGGTTACTGTCTATTTTCCAGATGGCTGGGGTTCGGATGCCGGGCGTTATTTCGCCACTTGGGATAACGATACTCGTGCCCCACCGTACCAACGGGGTTGTTACGGGCGTGGGGAAAGGCAACGTATCCACGACCGACCATTTTTTCGTATCCGTCCGAAACTGCCAGACCGTTCTGATAAAGCCGGGATGATTGATTTGCAAGTCGTTCCGCTCGACTGTGCGTTTCTGTTTTTCGGCACCATCGGGTAATTGGTTTGCCTGATTCGATAACGCTTCAATTTGTTGCAGTCGGGTGCCATCGTCACCGCCACACACAAGCAGCGTATGTGAACCAAGGGCAATTGCCTGATGGGCCGCGAGTGGGTGAGGCAAATCCGGCAAGCGGTACCACTTCTGCTGGCTTATCCGGTATTCGTACACATCGGAATAGACGGTGGTCCGTCCGTTTTCCGTCTGCCGGCCGCCCACCATATACAACGACTGACCGGCCCCGTTCGATTGAGCCGACACCCCGGCGTAGGCTCTGGCCGGACCGGGCAAATCGGCCAGTTTCTGCCAGCCGCTGGCCGGGGTTTTCAGGTCGAGCACAAACAGGCTTTTCTCCGTTCCCTGCCCGGATTCCCCCCCGAACACGTATAGGTTATTTCCCGAGAGGGCGGCCGCCAGATTCGCCAACGGCATAGGCAGTGCGGGAAGCGTCTGCCGGTCGAGCGTAGCCGTCGACGGGTTCCAGCGTAAGCCGAACACATCGGCGAAACGGTGATCCGCGTCATTCCCGCCCGCACAAATCAGCTGGTCATTCCAGACCACCGAAGCGCCATATCCCCGTGGTCGATCCAGTTGCTGCGTGGATTGCCAGCGGTATGCCTCGCCCTCGCGAACCAGCACATAGACCGTCGAATGCCACACTTTTTTACCTCCCTGCCAGGGGAAGCCGCTGGGAAAATTGGCCCCGCCTGCAATGAGCAAGGCCCCATTACTGACCCCCGCAAAGGCCCCGGCCACACCCGGATTTGGCTGACCGTCCACGAGAGGTAAATCCGGGAGCCGGGTATAGCGCAACTGCGCCTGGGTACTGGCTGAAAGTAACATCAACTTGATCATAAGTAGCCCGATACAAGCTCGTTTACAGCTCGCTGGCGATGGCCGGTATAGGCATTTGAGAAGCATAAGTATGGAAGTCGATGGCGTTCAGGTCGTCCAGAAAACGCGCGTACTGTTCGGCAGGCATGTTGGCAATGGGAAGCCGGAACTCTCCGCAGTCGAGACCTACCGCCCGCATAAACGCTTTGCCCGTGGCAATGCCGCCGTACTTGCCCAGAATCCGGACAATGGCAATGGATTTATCCTGCAACTGCCGGGCCTTTTCCAGATCGCCCGCCTGAAAGGCCGCCATCAGATCGTAGTATAGCGGGGCGGCATAGTTGAACGTACTGCCCACCGCACCCCGCGCGCCCATAGCCATGGCGGCCAGGTAAATTTCGTCCCAGCCCCACAGGATATCGTATTTCTGATTGCCGAACAACACGCACTGCCGAAAATCCATGAGGTCGTTGTGGGTGTATTTGATGCCGTAAAAATTAGGCAGCCGCCCGTCGATGCAGGCCAGAAAATCAATCATCGACAGGTTGGCTCCCGTCAGAGCAGGAATATGGTAGAAATAAAGCCCCAGTTCGGGAGCCGCTTCGCCAATCTGAATACAAAACCGGGCCAGCAGTTCCACATTGGCCGGTTTGAAATAGAACGGCGCCAGCACCGCAACGGCTTGAAAACCAGCCTGGCCAGCTTCTTGCGCGAGTAGCTTGCTTTCTTCCAGGGATGTGCCGCCTACCAGCATGATTTTCGTCAGGTCGGGGGCATCCACCTGGCCCCATGCCTGGAGCAGTTCCAGCTTTTCGGGAAAAGAAAGCGAAACCCCCTCGCCCGTTGAGCCGCCGATGAAAGCGCCTTTGATTCCGTTCTGAACAAGGAATTGAGCATACTGCGGAATAGGAGCCAGATTCAGGCTACCATCCGCCAGCATGGGGGTAAACGGAGCCGCTACCAGCCCCTCGGTTTTTGGAATGTTTGACATAAAAATGAAGGAAGAAGAGTTCCTTCGAACAAAATCCGAAGGAACTATGAAACCAACCTATGAATAATGTACTCGTAAACGCTTGTTGCGTTTGGTGGGTAGTGGTGTCAGGTACGCACGCCTGACACCACTACCCACCAAAGATCTGACACCTTAATACCCCGGCGTCTGCACCAGTTTCGGGTCGGTGTTGAGCATGGAAACGGAAATGGGTAATACCAGTTTAAAGGCCTGGGCTGCGGGCAGATAAACCGGGTTCACCGCGGCAAACACATACGCATTGCCCGCCCGGCGTAAGGCCCACCACCGTTTGCCTTCCCCGATAAACTCCCGGAGGTATTCATCCAGAATGGCATTCATGTTCGTCTCCTGATTTCCGTTGGTATACACCGTAAAACCCGTGCCATAAGCCCGCGCCCGAATGGCGTTGATGTCGGCGGATGGATCGTTACCCAATTTCATATTCGCTTCGGCGAGCAGGAGCAGCACATCCGCGTACCGATAAATGGGAAAGTCATTGTCGTAGAGTTGTATACCCGCGTCGACCCGGCCAATAAACTTTGTCAGCATGACCGCGGCAATGGGGAAACCCGCCGTATTCCGGTACATGACCCGAAACGATGCGCGAATACGCTGATCGTTGGGATTACTCAGTTTGGTGATCGTAGCGCTGGACATACCCACCCGGCTCGCACCGGCAACGAATGGAAAGGTCGTATTGACAGCCACGGCCGGACCGGGAACGGGATCGAAAAACAAGGTGCCCGCCTGGGTCGTATTCACCAGAAAACTACCGTACACGCCCTGGATGGCTTCGTTTTTCTCGTAATTGATCGCAAAAATGATTTCCCGGTTATTGCTCTTTTTTGTCGGATCGAAAATGTCGGCGTACGTGGCCTGTAGGCCCAGCGTTGGCAGGGCTTTTACCTCTTCCAGCGCCGATTTGGCAACCGTGAAATCGGCATTGCCGCCCCCCATGTGCGTACCCGACCAGATAAATACATCGCCTTTCAGCGTTAGTGAGGCAGCCCGATTCCAGTTGACGCGTTTGGTGGCAAACGCATTACTGCCCGCAAACAGCGTTAACGACTGTTCCAGATCACTTTTGATCAGTTTCATCACGTCCTCGGGCGTTGACCGGGCTTTGTAGAGGTCGGTCAGATTCTCCACGGCCGTAACAGGCTCTGTCGTAATGGGCACGCCCCCCCACGTTCGCAGCAGGGTGTAATAGACAAAGGCCCGCATGCCATACATTTCGGCGAGGTACGTTTTTCGTTTGGCGTCGTCGAGTGGGGCCGACGGAAACAGTTTGATAACGGTGTTGATGCGGTCGACCAGATTATACAGTCCACCCCAGTTATCAACGGGCACATTGTTTCGGCTGATGTTGTGCGACCAGTATTGCTTAAGCCCAGCGTCCTCCGATTCGGTAAAGAGCCCATCGGACCAGAGATCGGACCGCATTTCGCCCAGGGCGAATAAGGTACTGTGGTAGTTTCGGAATGAACTGTAAACGCCCGTATAGAGGGTTTGTGCCGCGTTGGCGTCTGACAAGACCAGACTTTGGTTGAGCGACGTTTGCGGAATCACTTCCCGAAGTTCATTCTGGCAGGAAAACAGGCCGGAACCGGCTATCAAACAGCCGACCAGCGTAATTGTTACTATATGTGGTTTCATGATGTTCAGCTTGGAGGTTAGAGACTGATCGTAGCACCCAGTGTAGCGGTTCGGGGCAGCGGGAAACGGCCTACATCGTTGCCGCCTACTTCGGGGAATGTTCCGTTATACCCCGTGATATACACCAGGTTGGAGCCCGTCAGGAATACCCGGAGACTCTTGACCCGATTGCGGGCCACCCGTTCGAGTAATTTGGCGGGCATGTCGTAGCTCAGCGTTACTTCGCGCATGGCCAGGTAATCGCCTTTCTGCCAGAAATTGGCCGGAGCGGTGGTGTTGCCCCCGGCATCGGTGAAATAATTCCGGCCGTAATTGGCCCAGTAATAGCGGGGCAATGTACCGGTCGGATTCTCCGGCGACCAGGTTTTGGTAATGTCGACCGGCCCGTTCTGCGAGCCCTGCACCTGCGACATACCGCGCAGGTAGGACTGGTTGACGATGACGAAGCCCAGCGAATAATCGAACTGACCGTATAGATTGAAGCCTTTCCAGGAGAGATTCGACGAGAAACCGCCCTGAATGGTAGGGGTCGTTCGGCCAACGAACACGTTATCACGGTAGTCGAGGGTGTCGTTTTTGTCGGTGTCCCGCCAGCGGGCATCGCCCAGCAGTTTGATTCGCTTGTTGGTGTACGGCAGGTAGGTATTCAGCAGGTTGGCGCGCTCGTCCAATTGGGCCTGTGAGGTATAGATACCATCGTAAATAGGCGCATAAATTTCATCCAGCCCGACGCGCTTACCCTCTTGTAAACCACCTACCCAAACCAGCTTGTTCTGGGCGGGATCGAAAATTTGAACGGCTCCCTGCCGATTCAGGTCCAGGCCATTATTCGGTAGTTTTTTGGCAAAGTTCTTAACGTGAAACAGGTTGGCGCTCACGGTCCAGGAGACCCCATCGGCGCTTGTCGGTTTCAGTACATTCGCTCTGACTTCCAGTTCGATACCCCGGTTTTGAAGCTGTCCCAGGTTGGTCACGTACGAGCTAAAGCCCGTCCAGCCCGGAATGGTAAGCGAGGTAATTTTATCGTACACATTGCGGACAAAGTAATCGGCAATGACCGTTACGCGGTTGTTGAGGAGCCCCACATCCACCCCGAAATTGAGCGTATTGGCCCGTTCCCATTTGAGGTTGGTGTTCGTAATACCACTGGCGGCAAAACCCGGCTGGCCGCTATACGTGCCAACGCTGCCGTACTGCGGAATGGTGGCATAGTCGCCAATGAGGGGCTGGCCCGCACTGTTGAGCGGGTTGATGCTGCCGTTTTCACCGAAACTGATCCGGGGCTTCAGCGTTGACACGTACCGACGAAGGAACGAATTGGCGAAGAAATCGGCATAGTGCATGTTCCAGCCCAGCGAAACGCCGGGAAAGAATCCGTACTGATTCGTGATCAGTTTCGAAGTGCCGTCGTACCGCAGGTTGACGTTCAGCAGGTAGGTATTGGCGAAGGTGTAATTAACCCGGCCAATAACGGAAGCCAGCCGCTGCCAGCTCGAAAAGGAGGAGGTAGGCACACCCACAGCCGCCGTTGAGGCCGATAACCACGGAATGAAATCAGTAGCGGCTAAGTTAGCGGTGGCACCGTAATCGTACACCCGGCTTTCGAAAAACTCACCACCTGCCAGCGCCGACACGGTATGTTTCCCAAAATCCTTGTTGTACTGAAGGAACGCATTGTAGGTATACTGACTGGCCCGCTGGTTCGTAAACGACGCATTGCGGGTGTTGACCAACGCGCCCCCGGTGCCGTTAACGTAGGCTTTGGTAAAACTTTCGGCGGTGGTGTAACGGTAAAACCCCGAAGCCGACGCGAGGGCTTTCAGGCCCGGCAGGATGGTGTATTCCAGATTCAGCCCACCGGCATACCGCTGTTCGAGGGTCTGGTTAAAAAATTTATCCTTAAAGTAAGCCGGGTTCCCCAGCCAGACGGCGTCGACTCCCGGCAGTATGGCCCCCGTTTGGTCGTTGGTAAGCCGGACGGTTGGAGCAATGCCAGCGAAACGCTGTACGACTCCACCCTGTAGCCCCCCACTAGCATCGGCCGAGATAAAGGAAGGCGTCGTTTTGGCACTGTAACCCGACATGTTCAGACTCACGACCAGGTTCTTGCCGACGTTCAGTCCGCCGTTGAAGTTCATGTTCATCCGGCTCAGCGACGAGCCAATGAGCGTTCCCGCATCACGAATACTGCCCACGCCCAGGGCAAAATTACCCTGATCATTGCCCCCCGAAACGTTCAGGTAGTGCTCATTGAGGACTCCCTGCTGGAGAATCAGGTCTTCCAGTTGGCGTTGCGAAGTGGATCGATAAAGTAAGCTGTCAGTCTGATTAGCGTTAAACGGATTTTTATCGATCAGTAAACTGTATTGCGGGTCGGTGAGCAGATTTCGGTTACTGTTTGATACCAGTTGGGTGGAGTATTTCCCATCGGGGGCGGTCCAGCCCGAATTTACGCCCCATCCCCAGGCACCCGTCAGCTGGTTTCGGGCATTATTCATTTCGGCGGTATTGTTGTCGGCCTGAGCAGCTGCGTATCGGCTGGCGATCCCGCGTCGGTTCCAGAGAATGTAATCAGACGCAGACATATATTCCAGCGGATTTCGCCGGATGTAGTTGTTGGCCCGCTTAAAGCTATACGTTACGGAAGTACGGCCTTTTTTGCCCTTCTTGGTTGTTACCAGAATGACGCCATTGGAAGCCCGTGCCCCATAAATGGCGGCCGATGCGGCATCTTTCAGCAGGTCGATGCTTTCCACATCTTCCATATTGATACCGAACAGCGAGGGCACAATAACCCCATCCAGCACCACCAATGGCGAACCGGAGCCATTGAAATCTGTGCCGCCCCGAAACACAATCGTTGGCGTTGCGCCAGGCTGCCCCGTCGTTTGTTGCACCCGTAAGCCGGGGGCGGTGCCCTGTAAGGCGGTGCCCACGTTTGTTCGCGGTACCGATTTAAACACGGTCTGGTCGATGGTTGATACGGCCCCGGTCAGCGTTTTTCGACTCTGCTGGCCATAACCAACCACGACAACTTCGTCCAGACTTTTGGCGCTTTCGGTCAGCTTGACGTCGAGCGTGGTCTGATTTTCGATCACGACTTCCTGCGTGCTCATACTGATGAGCGAAACCACCAGCACATCGCCTTTTTTGACGGGAAGCGAGAACTGACCGTCCTGATTGGTCACCGTACCCCGGTTGGTGCCTCTAACGGTAATATTTACCCCCGGCAGCAACTCGTTTGTTCGGACATCCCGAACGCTGCCCGACAGGGTCGTGGTTTGTGCCCAGGCCCCCACAGAGGTGAGCCAACAAATAATAAGTACGACATAATATCGATACTTGCGCGGATATGTAACGGATAATCGCATAGTTTACAGCAGATAAGGAAATAAGTATGACTTTACAAAGGTATTATGTTGTACATAAAAGTCAATAAAGCGTTAAAATTTTTTTAGAATGGAATAATTGCCGAATATTGTCTGACTTAATCGAACAGAAGAACTTTTTATATTATACATAATACATGGATTACGTACATAGCCAGAGTGATTTCAAGTTGAATGAAAACCTCACGCTGGTCGACAAAGTGGAAGGTGACCTGCTTGACTTTTTCAACGACAAGCAGTTCAAAGCGGGGGATGTTATCCCGAAAGAGATCGAATTAGCGGCTCAACTGGGGGTGAGCCGGACGGTATTACGCGAAGCCCTGATGCGGTTGCGGATGCGGGGGATGCTGGATACGAAAAAGAAACGCGGTACGGTTATCACCAACCCGGATCTGTTATCGCTGATTGAAAAGACCATGTATCCGGGCATTCTGGACAACACCACCCTACGCGACATTTTCGAACTACGGATGGTGCTGGAAATCGGCATGGGCGATTTACTGTTCGAGCGGGTAACCCAGAATGATATTGACGAACTCTACGCCATCGTAGCCAATGAGCCGCTCAATACGGAAGACCTGCTGTTTGATTCGGAGCAGGAGGTTCGTTTCCACGGCAAGCTGTACGACATTACCGGCAACGAAACCCTGCGCCGGTTTCAGCGGATGCTGCTGCCCATTTTCAAGTATGTCCACGAGAGCGGCATCCTGAAAAAACAGGTGCAGCAAAAGAAGTTTGTCTCCCACCGGGGCATTGTCGACGTAATTCAGCACGGCACGCCCGAAGCCTTTCGTAACGCCATGCGCAACCACTTCGAAAATCACTTTCAACGCCTGTTCTGACCCCTCGGTATGGTTTATTCATGTTTATTGGTGGCCAGCCTTTTTCTTGGCCCGCCCAGCCTGCCACAACCCGGTAGTTTTGCTACCGACTCGGCTCAACAGGCTATTGTTGAAACAACGGTCTTCCAGAATGGCGAAGGGGGCTACCTCTGCTACCGGATTCCGGCCATTGTGAAAACACCGAAGGGTATTCTGCTGGCGTTTGCTGAAGGGCGTCGAACGGATTGCGGTGACTTTGGCGATGTCGATATTGTGTTACGAACCAGTAAAGACAACGGGCAGTCGTGGAGTCCCATTCAGACGGCTGTCGATTTTGGCACTCAACAAGCCGGTAACCCCACCCCGGTGTTCGATCTGAGCGATTCCCGTTTTCCCAATGGGCGGCTGTTTTTACTGTATAATACCGGCACCGCTTCGGAAGCCGATGTTCGAAAAGGGTTGGCGGTGCGCGAAGTCTGGTACAAAACCAGCACGGACGGCGGTCAGACCTGGTCGGAACCGGTCAATATTACCACGCAGGTATCACGGCCCAACAAGCCCGATGTGAATCCGGGCTATGCCTTTCCGGAAGACTGGCGTTCGTATGCCAATACCCCCGGCCACGCGCTGCAACTTCAAAAAGGGCGCTACAAAGGGCGGATTTTTGTGGCGGCCAACCACTCCGAAGGCCAGCCTCAACCGCAGTTCAGGGATTACCGGGCGCATGGATTTTACTCGGACGATCACGGAAAGAGCTGGCAACTGTCGCCAACTATACCCTATCCCGGCGGCAATGAAAGTACAGCGGCCGAAACGACCGACGGAGGGCTGTTGCTAAACGCCCGTAACCAGTCGGGCGATGTCAAGAACCGGCTCCTCACCTTCTCGGCCAGTGCGGGCGAACGCTGGGACCCCGTCGTTGTCGCCACCGATTTACCCGATCCGGTTTGCCAGGGAAGCATGATTAACTACCAGCCCCGTCGTGGCCAAAGCGTTCTTTTGTTCGCCAATGCCAACAGCCAGACCAGCCGCATTAATCTAACCGTTCGTGTCAGCCGCGACAATGGCAAAAGCTGGTCGGCGGGAAAAACCATTTACGCGGGTTCATCGGCCTATTCAGACCTTGTTATCCAGCAGGATAATAGGGTTGGCGTGCTCTATGAAAAAGATGACTACACCAATATCACCTACGCCTGCTTCCGCTACGACTGGCTGATTAAATAAGCCCCCTGATATGATCACCACCCAATCCTACACCCAGCTTTACCGCGACGCCTTGCTGAAGGATGTCATTCCGTTCTGGCAGCAGCACTCCGTCGATCAGCAGGCCGGTGGCTTTTTCACTTGTCTCGATCAGCAAGGCAAGGTCTACGATACCGATAAATTTGTCTGGCTCCAGGCGCGCCAGGTCTGGACCTTCTCCATGCTGTATAATCAGGTGGAGCAGTGCCCCGACTGGCTGGCTATGGCTGAGCACGGGGCCAGCTTTCTGAAAACCTACGGCCGGGCCGAGGATGGAAGCTGGTATTTTTCGCTGACCCGCGATGGCCAGCCGTTGGTTCAACCCTACAATATTTTCTCGGACTGTTTTGCCACGATGGCCTTCGGGCAGTTGTCGGTAGCGACGGGTAATGACGAATACGCCCGGATCGCCAAATCGACGTTTGAGCAGATTCTGCGTCGACGCGACAATCCGAAGGGCCAGTGGAGTAAAGCCATTGCGGGCACCCGGCCACTGAAGAACTTTGCGTTGCCTATGATCCTGTGCAACCTCTCGCTGGAAATCGAACACCTGCTCGATCAAACGCTGGTCGACCAGACCATCGACGAATGCATTCATGAAGTGATGGATGTGTTTTACGACCCGGATTTAGGCCTGATTCGGGAAAACGTCACGCCCGAAGGGAAGTTTTCGGACAGTTACGAAGGTCGTTTGCTCAACCCCGGTCATGCCATCGAAGCCATGTGGTTCATCATGGACCTGGCCACCCGGCGCAATGACCATGCACTACTCGACAAGGCCGTACGCATCACGCTCAACACCCTTGAATACGCCTGGGATAGTCAATTTGGCGGCCTCTTTTATTTTATGGATAGTCAGGGGCATCCACCTCAGCAACTGGAATGGGATCAGAAGCTCTGGTGGGTACACGTCGAAACACTGGTAACCTTGCTAAAAGGCCATCATAAAACGGGCAATCAGGCCTGCTGGGACTGGTTTGAACGCGTACATGCCTACACCTGGGCGCATTTCCCGGACCCGGTTCATGGCGAGTGGTATGGCTACCTGAACCGCCGGGGCGAGGTTCTTCTCCCGTTGAAAGGAGGAAAATGGAAAGGCTGTTTCCATGTACCGAGAGGCTTATACCAGTGTTGGCAGACCCTGGTAAATCTGGAGAAATGAGCGGATGTCGCTAGATAGCTGTAGGCGATGGTTGACGTTCGGCATATCGCCAAACGGTCAAACGCAAACTAGTACAAAGAGTCCGTATGCTACGAATAGTACTTGACAGTTGTTAAAACAAGCTATCTATTTTAACGCCCGAATTAATGAGCAGATACATGACTACTTCGTCGTCTTAGGCGGGAGCTTATTTTATGAACTTTTCCTCGTCTCAGGAAGAAGCCTTCGTGGACGCCTGGGCAGTCAAATCTTATCTTGCGGACGGTCAGCTACTGCGCAAATATCTGGAATTCAAGACGTAACTCGTTTCCGACTCGGCAACTTCGCCGTCTTCAATAGTTCGTTGGCTTTGGCCAATTTTTCGGGAAACAGCACCTTGTCACGATATTGCTCCAATGAAGGATCAATTCGCACAATAGGCGCTTTGCTTTTATTGAGTTCTTCAACGGTTCGCATAATACTGACAAGTTAAACAAATTTTCGTTGTGCTAAAAAGTCCGCATATTCTTTACCAACCTCAAATTCATAAAATTCATCTCCAATTTGTCCATATAACTCAAAATCCTGAATCATTTCCCCACAAAAACGGGTGATCCCTATTCGGTATAATCTGGTTCGTGCTTCAGTGCTGCCGGTAGCATATACGAATGCATCAGGATGTTTGTCGAAGAAAGCATACAAGGCTGCAACGACAGTAGCTAATACTTTGTCAGTGTCACCATTGTTAGATACGATTAGATCGTCGATTTCGCCTGTTTTCACATTTTTATCACCGAACGCCAAATTATATACATCAGGCTGATTGGTTTCTTGAAATTGAATTAGTTTACGGATGAGGCCGTTTGGCCCTTCGCTCACAAACTCAAAAACAGTCAGACTACTTTCCGCTTTGAGCGAATACTTGTCAATCTTCATACTTGGTAAAGGTAGGAAAGAAGCGTTTTTCTCTCTTACCTAACCTCGGGAATTTGTCAAAGCCTGAAACCACTACGATTATAATGCAGCTACTTGTGAGGGATTGGACGTCTCAGGAGGGAGCGTTTTTGCGAGACACTGATTTTTTACTATCTGTCAAGTGGCTCACAGTCGGTGCCGCCCCGGGTCTGCCCCTCGCCACCGTAGTCCAGTTCGTCGCCTACGGCGGAGTGGCCTGATTAAGTAACTACGTTACGAAGACAGTTAGCGCGGACAGGTCCATAGCCACTCAACTAAGTAAACCATCAGGATGCACCTAAAAGGACGCTGAACCACTATATACCTGAATATTTATTATTAGACATCCACCGGCGGAAGCTGCGCCTGGTAGAACAAGAACAGGTGCTTTTCGGCCAACTTTCAGTCTATTTTGGCAATAGAGTACCTTTCATGACAAGTGTTCGTTGACTGCCAAATACTCTGAAGGCGTTTTCTGATAAATCTCTTTAAAAGCTCTGGTAAAATACGACGGATTCTCGAAGCCGACCATGTAAGCGGTCTCCGCAATGGGGTGACCCTGCCGCAGCAGATCAATGGCCCGTCGGAGCCGGTAGGTCCGAACCAGCCGCCCCGGGCTGATACCGGTGAGCATGGTGAGTTTACGGGTAAGCGTCCGGATGCTCATGCATACTTCGTCGGCCATAGTTTCGGCCCGAAAATTGGAGTCATCCAGATTCGCTTCAATGATTTTGTTGAGTTTAGTCAGAAAAGCCTCCCGGGCGGTTACCGGCGGTGTTTCGTCAGCTTTTTCTTCCAGCAAGAGGCTCCCCATCTGCCGCTCGAAGAACGCCCGCAATTTATGTTGCCGGCTGATAAGGTTACGCAGCCGCAGGCGCAGTTCATCCAGGTCGAAGGGTTTGGTCAGGTAATCGTCGGCACCTTCAGCCAGGCCTTCCCGGCGACTGGCCGGGGCCGACCGGGCGGTCAGCAGTACTACGCAGATATGGTCGGTGGTCGGGTTGTTTTTCAGGTGGCGCGTTAGTTGGTAGCCATCTAGTTCAGGCATCATCACATCGGTGACGACTACATCGGGCAGTTCACGCTGAGCGATGTCCAGCGCGTCGCGACCGTTTGTCGCCGTCAGCACTCGGTACAGACCTGTCAATGATTCGGCAATAAACGCCAGCAGTTCGCTATTATCTTCTACCAGCAGAATCAGGGGTTTGGCGGCATCGGCATCGTCGTCTTCAGCCGATTCGCGGGTAAACAGCCATGGCTCGGTATCGGCCGAAACCAGTTGCGGATTCTCCAACGTAGCCGTTTCCGGTAAGGGACGAACGGGCAGTGCTACGATAAAGGTGGTTCCCACGGCCGGGGTACTCTCCACCGACACCGTACCGCCCAATTGACGGGTCAGCTCATTGGCCAGTGCCAGTCCGATGCCGGAACCTTCGTACGAGCGGGTCAGCGACGTAACCACCTGGTAAAAGCGGTCAAAAATGTGGGGCAGGTGTTCGGCTGGAATACCGATGCCTGAGTCGCTGATGGTCAGTACCACCCGGTCCGGTTGTAGCTGGCAAGTAACGGATACCCAACCACCGGGGGAGGTGAATTTGAGAGCATTTGACAATAGGTTTTTCAGGATCTTTTCCCACTTATCGCCATCAAAGAGCACTTCGTGTCCGGCGGTATCGGTCGAAAAAAACAGCGCCAGCTCCTTCTGCTCGGCAATGACGCGGAAGGAGTCCACCACCTGCGTCACAAACAGGATTACATCGCCCCGCAATTCAATTATGGGCAGGCTGCCTGCTTCCAGCTTCGTTAGGTCCAGCAACTGGTTGATTAGGTGCAGCAACTGTCGGCCGTTCTGACGGATCGTTAGCAGACTGTGCCGGGTGCGATTGTCGTGCTGCGTATTTTGCAACAGGGCATCGACCGGAGCCAGAATCAGCGACAGGGGGGTTCGGAACTCATGGGTAATGTTGTCGAAAAACCGGGCTTTCAGTTCTGCTACGGCCTTGGTGTGGACAGACTCACGGAGTTGGCTCACGTACCGGGCGGTTTTGTCGATAGTCGTCTCCAGATCCTGAAAATTGATGGGCTTCATTACGAAATCAAACGCTCCCCGATTCATCGCCAACCGGATATTATTCAGGTCCCCGTAGGCTGAAACCATCACTACCTGGCTCAGCGGCAGCAGATCGGGCAATTGGGCCAGTAGCGCCAGTCCGCTGATGTCGGGCATGTTGATGTCGAGTAGTACTACATCAATATCGGTATTTTCCCGAATGGAGTCCAGCGCCTGCCGACCGCTAAGGGCAAAGCGGAATTCATACTCTCCCGTCCGGATTTTATGCCGGAACCGCTGCTGCATCAGAGTCTGGAGTAGCACTTCGTCGTCGACAATCAGAATTTTGATGCTCATGAGGCAGACGGCTCATCATCCACAACGAACTCGGATAGTTTCCCTAACCGTTTAAAAGCAATGGGCTTGGTCAGGAAAACGTCTGCCCCGTAGCGGGTGGCCTGCTGCCGATCGGCGGGAAGCGGAGCGGCTCCTGGGTAGGCCGTTATCATCACGGCAGGCGGGCGGTGGAGATGCGTCTCCCGAGTCCGGCGCAATAATTCCAGACCGCTTATGCCGGGCAAGTTGATGGCTAAGAGGATCAGTACCACGCCGGAGCCGGGCTTAACGTTCAGGGCTTCTTCTACCGAGCGGGCAAACGTCAGGTGTACTTCACCGTTGCTGAGTTCGCGTCGGAACCGCGCGTCAAACAGCTGTTTCATTTGGGCTTCGTCGTCGACTGCTACATTTTTCATGAGTTAGTTTCTGGTTAAAAAAGCGGTAACTGGATGACAAATTCGGTTCCCTCACCTTCGTGGCTCACTACCCGCATGTCACCCCCATGCGCTTTGGTGACAATGTCATAGCTTAAGCTCAATCCCAGACCCGTGCCCTGCCCGGTCGGCTTGGTGGTGAAGAACGGCTGATAAATTTTATCCATAATATTCTTAGGAATGCCGGTGCCGTTGTCCTTTACCAGCAGGACAATGGTGCCCTGGTCGACCTGCGTACTGACCATAACCTGCGGCTCAAATCCGGTAACCTGCTGCTGCTGTTTCTGCCGCACGGCATAAAAGGCGTTGTTGTAGAGATTGAGCAGCACCCGGCCGATGTCCTGCGGGGAAACCACCACCGACGTTGAGTCATCATCGAATTGGGTACACAGTTGGACCGAAAAATCCGGGTCCTGCACCCGCATCCCATGATAAGCTAATTTCAGGTATTCATCAGCCAGGGCGTTCAGGTTAGTGGGCCGGCGCTCGCTGCTCGGGGTGCGGCTGTGCTCTAACATGCCCCGCACGATGTTGCTGGCCCGTTGACCATTCTGGGTAATATGTTGCAGGTTCTGACTCAGGTCGTCGGCGAGGGCCAGCACGTGAGTTGTTCGACCCGCCTGGGCTTCCTCTTTAAGTTCTTCCACCAACTCCACCGATACGTCGGAGAAGTTATTGACGAAGTTCAGGGGGTTCTGAATCTCGTGGGCGATTCCGGCGGTCAGCTCACCCAGACTGGCCATCTTCTCTTTCTGGATGAGCTGGGCCTGCGTGGCTTTGAGCGTGTCAAGCGTTTGCTGGAGCTGGGCGGTTCGCTCGGCTACGAGCGTTTCCATTTCGCTACTATACCGTTGCAGCGAGTTGGTCATGCGATTGAATTGCTGAGCTAGCAGACCTACCTCATCGTTGACCAATACCGGTACCTGTACCCCCAGATTACCCGCATCAACCTGCCGAACCCCGTCCAGGATCTGGTTGAGCGGGTTGAGTAGATTGGACCGCAACAAACGCGGCAGCCCAGCCAGTACGGTCAGGGTGGTGATGGGAATCAGCCATAAAAAGGCGGCCGACATCCGGTGGTTGACCGAGCCGAAATTGGGCAGGTCCACTATCAGTTGCCGTAGTAAAAAAGGCGTAAGGGCTAGAATGATCAGCAGCGGACAGAGTACCAGGCCAACTACTTTGGCCTGGAACGAGGTACGCTGCTGGGTGTAATTCAGAAAGACAATCGTGGAATAGGTAATTTGAATAAAGCCTAATGAGTGTGCCACATAGTACCAAAGCGTAAAGGGAAGATACTCCAGAAGTCTGGCCACGTGAAAATAGAGAGCAGTTGTCCAAATTAAAAAATCGATGATAGCCCATTTTTGAAAGCCTCTCAGCATTTTGCTGGTGGGCGTAGGCCGCCCCAATTCCTGCTCGACTCGGCGGGCCTTTCGGGTATATATCCCTACTACCCAAGCTACACAAAGCGAAAAGGCCAGGGCTAGATATATATTTCGAGTACCTATATCCGATAGTAGAAGGGTGAGGGCTAAAATCAGGCTCAAAACCAACAGAGCCCAAGTAGACTCCCTTCTGAAGGGGTTACCCCCGCATTGGTAGGCAAACCACACAAACAATAAATTTGAGAAGCACAGGATGATGTTACCCACGACAATTATAACCCTGCGAAAGGGCATATAAATGACAAAGTTGTAGAAAACATCATCAGCATAAAACAGACACAAAAGAAAGAATATACCGGTAAACAGTTTGGCTTCCCTATCCTTATTAGGCAAACTGAGCAGGTAACTCAGGATCGCCAGGCAAAGGGTAAGCTCAGCCACCGAAGCAACCGCGGCTACATTTAATTCAAACCAGTCAGTGTTCATCGAATTTCCGGGTTAAGGGTATAAAAGCACAATACGTTGGGTAAAGCGGCCCGATTCAGTTTCCACCTGCATGTTCCCCATCCCCTTTAGTAACCTTACTACTGCCTATGCACGCGATTACCTTCCTCATTCGTTATAAACTGATTATCAGGCAATTTATACAATTCTGCTCCGTCTTTCCAATGACGTGAATAAATCACCTAATTACTAGTGGAGACCCGGCCGCGTTCATCTTCGGAGCCGGTGGCTCGTCGGCTAGCGCCTTTGACGGTCTGGCTGCCGAAGCTCCGGCTGTAGGTCAGCCGTACGATACGGGGTTCGTTGCGGAAACCATAACTCCCGGTTCCTCCGGTGAAGATAGCATCCAGGGCCCGGCGGTTGGTCCAAAACAGGTCACTGACCGACAATGCCAGTGAACTTCGGTTATCAGTAAACTTCTTCTGGATACCAACGTTGACGCTGCCCAGCGGACGGGCTCTCGCCAGTCCCAACAGCATTGCCGACTGGTAATTCAGACTTAGCTCACCGGTGAAGCCTTTGGACAATTTAAACGTATGACTTTGGGTCACGCTGCCGTAGCGGTTGCCGTAGGTGAGCGTCTTTTGGTTAATTTCGGTCGATGCCATCTGCCAAATGCCAATCAGGTTGGTCTGGACCTGCCACCAGTGGGTCAGCACCAGGGGAATGGTAAAAGCCGCCGAAACGGTTTGGAATGAGCGTATATTATCTGGCGTAGTGATGGATCGATTCAGGGTAGAGTCGAAACGGATGCGGAATCGATCCAGCGCGTTACGGTCGTGGCTATAGCGAACAGTCACGAGCCAGCTGCTGCGGAATCGGTAGGTGAGCTGCCCTATATTGGTGAAGGTAGGTAGAAGGGCCGGATTGCCCGTCACAAACGACTGAGGATCTACAAATAGAACAAACGGAGCAAGTAAGGTATAGTCGGGGCGCTGAATCCGGCGACTATACGATAGTTGCAGGCTGCGCGTGGACGGCACTCCTTTTTTGCCCAGGTCATGCGATAGAAATACACTCGGGAACAAACTACCGTAATTGCGGGCTACCAGGATGGGGTTTTCCTGCGTACTGACGTCAGTGCGGGTGTGTTCATACCGCAACCCTGCCTGAAGCTTCGTCCGGGCCGTCAAGCTCTGATTGAAATTGGCATAAACGGCCGTAATATTATCGCTTAGCGTGTAATTCTGACTAAAGTCAGGGTCGGCCTGCCAGCCGGTATTAAGTAAACGATTCACCACAACGTCATTGGTCAGGCGGGTCCGGGTGCTCTTGGCCCCCATTTCCAGTTTGGCTTTTGCGCCGAGGGGCTGGCTGTAATCCGCTTTCAGCACCCACATCCGAATGGGTGTAAGTTTGCTGCTGTTCATATCTTCCTGCCGCTGCTGTTCTGTAAGCAGGTAAGTATAGTGGCTGCGGTAGTCGTGCGAATTGGTATTGAAATACTGAAGCCGATCGGCATCCAGACTCAGCAGGCGGTCCTTCCCAAAGCTATGGCGCAGGTTCAGGTTGACCATACCCTGCGTCCAGCGGTTCAGCTCCCGGTCTGCCAACTGGTTCAGCTCGGTGAGCCTCATACTTTGCTGAAGCGTAACGTGGCTGTTTTTCAGAGTCGACCACTGGTTCAAAAAACCGGCTACCAATCCACCCAGGGTGGTCCGTGCTGCTAGCGTATAGTCAGCCCCTAACCGGGCGCTATAATTCTGCCCCAACGGCTTATGCCGTACCGTGACGCCATATAGGTTTTCTATGTCGTTGAAGCTAAACCGGCGTTCGCCCCAGAACTCCTGCTGCTGCCTGTCGTACAGCGCCGAGGCATCGCTGAAGAGGTTCAGCCGTTGGCTGCGATGGTTCAGGTTGATCGAACCGGCCGGCTTTTCGTAGAAGCCATAGCCTGCCGTGAGGTTATAGGTACCATTCGTACCCATGGAGATGTCTTTTTTGAGGATAATGTTAATGATCCCTGCATCACCCTCCGCGTCGTACCGGGCAGAAGGGCTGGTAATGAGTTCGACCCGGTCGATGTTACTGGCGTTCATCCCGGCTAGTTGCTGCATAACGGCATCGAGCGGCAGGCGGCTGATTTTGCCGTTAATCATTACCGTTACGCCCCCTTTACCGATGAGCGTCAGGGCATTCTGCTGGCGATTCACCATCACGCCCGGCGAACGTTCGAGCACATCAAGCGCTGAACTCCCGGCCACCGATAGCATACTACCGACATGGACTACCAGCTTATCCAGCTGTTGTTCAAACATGGGCTTTTGGACGACAACCTTCACTTCGGCCAATTGCTGGATTTCGTGCAAAAGAGTAAGTGCAGGTAATTGTAGTTTGGTAGCCCCTGCCATAACTACAAGACTTGTGTGAGCTTTCTGGTAGCCAACCATACTAACGGCAAGGATATACGTACCCTCTGGCACATTATCAATGATAAACGTACCTGTTACGGACGCTACTGCGCCTTTTATCAGCGATGAGTCAGTACTTTTAAGTAGAAGAACGGAGGCAAATGGTATTATCTTACCATCACTTTCCTGAACAGTTCCCCGGATCGATTGCCCGAGCAGCGGGAGAGAAAGCAGAAAGAAGAAAGCATAAACAAGTTTCATGGCTCAGGGAGTTTATCAGTGAACAGTCAGACAAACTTCGCCGGATACCCACAGAAGGGCTTTCACATTTCAGCCATAAAACAGTAATTTTCGGCCAAAAGGAATAGTTGAACGATAGGTTCATTCCCAAGGCCCCAGTTTAGGCCGATCTATGGCCCTGCTAAGGTTGCAGCTACCAAAGCGGGCCACCGTGGCGCGGCCCGGTTCATTTCGTAAAACTCAATAAATGAGCAGGTTTCATGAATCGGAGTCGCACCGGCGGACCGGCCGAAGCGATTTGATTTCGGAAAAGGCAAATTGCCAGCAGTCGGTGCGCCGACCCGGGTCTGCCCGTCGCCACCGCGGATGAAACGATTTTAAGGCCTTAAAAGATGATACTCTGTCAATTCTTCCCCTTTTCGTTCAATCGACCGTCGGCCGGCCCCACGTTAGGATGAAATCTTCGCTATAAATACCTAAAAAAAAGACAGTTAACTGTTTAATGCGTAGTCTGAAAGTATTGTGCCGCCCCGGCCTTTAGGTTTGAGGGCTGGTAAGAAACCAAGATTTGGGTAGCTTGCCAGACAGACAACCGAGCGGGCTTCCCTAGCGTCTCCGGCCAGGCTCGCAACCTATGGAAGCCAGCTCGACCCGTCATGAAAAAGCTGGCGGAATTTACTCGACTTCGTCAGCGTCTGCAAGGTATGATCAGCCAGTTGAAAGTGCCCCTAGCCGAACAAAAACGATTTGGCGACAAAGCCCTGACTACCCAACTAGGTCAGCATTGCAGTAGCTCACTGAAGGCGCTACTAAGCGATTTAAAAGGGGTCGAAAAGGCGATCAAACAGCTTATTACTGACGATCCTACGCTGAAAGCACTCTTTGAGTTGGTGACTTCTATCCCCGGTGTTGGTCAAGTCGTGGCCACTGAATTAATCCTGGCCAGTGATGAGTTCAACGCCATTAAAGATCCCAAAAAACTAGCTTGCCATGCGGGCGTAGCTCCCTTCGAACACTCTTCGGGAAGTAGTGTACGGGGCAAGACCCGCGTGAATCACCATGCTCGAAAGTCACTTAAAACATTACTTCATATGGCAGCTATGTCGGCACTTCAAGTGCCTGGTGAATTACAGGCGTATTATTAGCGAAAGGTGGCTCAGGGTAAAAATAAGATGCTGGTCATCAACGCATTAAGAAATAAGCTCATCCATCGGGTCTATGCAGTCGTTAAGCAGGGTAAAAAATATAACAAAAATTATACGCCAACCCTTGTTTGAACCATAGAAATCGGCCCGGCCTAATCAGGTCAAAGAGCTGAAGCCGAATCGGCCGAATCGGCTTTGGGTAAGTGACCTCACGTACCTCTTGGTGGGGCATGGCTTTGCTTATTTATCGGTGATCATGGACGGGTATTCGCGGAAAATCGTGGGCTGGTCGTTGCATAAAACGCTGGAAGCGAAAGGGCCCTTAGCGGCTTTAGAGATGGCCCTAAGGGAGCGTGGCGAAAGCCAACAGGAGTTGGTTCATCACTCCGATCGAGGGGTTCAATATTGCTCGGGGGCTTATGTAGACCGGCTAAAGAAGGCCAGTATCGCCATCAGCATGACGGAGTCAGGTGATCCCAACGAGAATGCATTGGCCGAGCGGGTGTTTCGTTGCTTGAAGGACGATTTTCACTTGCGTGGTTTTCCCAGTTTTGTGGCGGCCCAAGCCGCCGTGGCGCAGGCGATTGATACGTATAATTCGTTGCGGCCTCATGGGTCATTAAACAACTTATCACCCAATCGAGCGCATCAACAGACAGGGTATCACGCCTTAAAATGGTACCCTTATAAAAAAGTGCGGTACGGAAATGTGCAATATCCGGTAGATACGGCCTTTTCTTCCCCTTTGTAAACCTATTTCAGTAGCATACGTCTATTTGTCTACTGGACTTCGTCGTATTCGCTTTTACAGGTATTTGAAAGGCAAATCTATATTAACCGCCTGAGTTAACTATAGATATTCTAACGGCTATCTTTAATCAAGTCGGGTAACGTAATAGAAGTAGGCTAGCTATTTCCACATCATTTTGTTTCCCTCATTCTGGCAACTTTTGCCTTGCTCTTTCCTGACAATCCTCTCCTTTTACCGAAAAATCGTCGATTCGTACCGCTCTCAGTGGGTAGCCCTTCCTTAGGTTTGCAAGTGTAGAGACAGGGGAGTAACAATACCCTAATTTATCGACGCAGAAATCTGACTATCATCGAATTACCTTAACGTAAGCCATGAATAACCGAATCAGCATTGAACCGGAACAACTTGTTCCCAGAAGGTAGCAAAGACCATTATCGGGGCGGCCTTAAAGGTAGCTCTACACTAGCACCAGTGACCTGACAGCTGGGCTTCCCTTATTGATCTCAGTAGTATGGTAAACGGCAACGGTCAGTCTGGTAAACGGATTTCAGATTTCCAGTTGATATCGGCCTATCAATCGAATCTGGTCTGGAATGGCGTCACGACAACCGATACTGGACGCGTTTTCGTTTGTTTTCCACGCCAGGCAGATGAAGCAGGCCTGCGAATCGGCGAAATCCGGGCCGATGGTACGCTTATTCCCTATCCTGACGAGGAGTGGAATAAGCTGTCTGCTAACCAGACGACCCGGCCAACGTTTATTCGGGTTCGCTCCCTGCGCATCGGCCCCGACCATAATCTATGGATTGTGGATACGGGACATTTACAGATGGGGCCCGAGTCAATAGTGGAGGGGGCCAAAGTGGTTGTTATCGAGGTAGAAACGAATCGGGTAATACGGGTCATTCCGCTCGATGGCGTAGTTAAGGCAAACAGTCTGGTCGATGATGTCCGGATTACCCCGTCGCATATCTACCTGACCGATGCCGGAGCCCCCGCGCTGATTGTGCTCGACCGGCAATCGGGTCGGGGTCGCCGGATTCTGGAAGACGACGATTCCGTAACGGACATGCGGCCCATACTGGCCGAAGGGCAGATTTTGCGCTACCCGAACGGCGAAGAAGTACGCATTCATGCCGACCAACTGGAAGTGTCGCCCGATGGCCGATACCTGTATTTTCAACCGGCATCGGGATTGATGAGCCGAATTGACACCTTTTTCGTGAACGATGTGACCCTGCTCCCCGCCAACATAGCTAAACAGGTGAAGCTCTTCGTCGATACGCCGGGCACGGGTGGAACTACGATTGATGCAGACGGCAACATCTATCTGTCGGATATCAATCAGTCACGAATTTTAAAAATTACGCCCGACGGAAAAACCTCGATACTCATTGCCGATCCCCGACTTATCTGGGTAGGCGCGATGTGGATTGATGAGGCCGGATTTCTGTGGCTCCCGGCGGGACAACTCAACCGAACGACCTTGTTTCAGCCGGGAAGATCGGCCGTTGTTTACCCAGTACACCTCTACAAACTTCAGATCGGGGCAACACCCGTTCGCAACTAACCAATTACCAAACAGCTATGGAAAACCGCATTTTAGGGCTTCATCACATTACCGCCATTGCCAACAACGCCCAGCGCAACTACGATTTTTATACCCATGTGCTGGGCCTTCGGATGGTGAAAAAGACCGTCAACTTCGACGACCCCAGTACCTATCACTTTTACTACGGCAACGAAACAGGGACGCCCGGTACTATCCTTACCTTTTTTCCCTGGGAAGGCATCGGGCGAGGCAGAACCGGCGTGGGCATGGCCACCGAAATCGGCTACTCGGTTCCCACCGGAAGCCTCGATAACTGGGCGGGCCGATTCCGGGAAATGGGCGTGTCCATGGGCCAACAGGCGGAACGGTTTGGCGAAGTATATCTCCCCTTCACCGACCCCGACGGGCTGGCTATTGCCCTCATTCAGCACCCCGACGACCGGCCGGTCTGGGAAACCGCAGACCTGAAAGAGAACATCGCCACCAGGGGGTTTCACAGCGTTACACTGACCCTGCAATCCATTGATGCCACCGCCAGGGTGCTGACCGATATTTTTGGCTATGTGCAACAAGGACAGGAGGGCAACCGCTACCGATTCATAACCGATTCAACACCCACGGCATCCATCGTCGATTTGCTGGAAGAACCCACCGGAACCCTCGGCCGGAATGCCGCCGGGACCAATCACCACGTAGCGTTCCGGGTCGCTAATGATGCTATTCAGATGGAATTTCGGGACAAGATTCTGAGCAAAGGCTTACAAATAACCCCGAAAATAGACCGCGATTATTTCTTCTCGCTCTACTTCCGCGAACCGGGGGGCGTTCTATTTGAGATTGCCACCGACAACCCTGGCTTTACGGTCGATGAACCGCTGGCAGAATTGGGCACCCACCTTAAGCTTCCCCGACAGCACGAAGACAAACGGGCCAAAATAGAGACGTCGCTACCCGTGCTGAGCTGAATCTCCCAACAGACGACTAAACACTGTCCATTCAGGTACAACTTATTTCAAGCTGCATTTATGAAAACAAGCATTGGTATCTCACCCGAAAACCGGGAAGTAGTTGCTCATGAGCTGGCCAAACTACTGGCTGATGAATTCGTCCTGTACACAAAAACCCTCAACGCTCACTGGAACCTGGAAGGTATCGACTTTCACTCCGTACACGTCTACTTCGAGGACCTGTACAATGAATCGGCCGAGTTTGTAGATGCGGTGGCCGAGCGCATCCGGCAGTTGGGTCACTACGCCCCGGCCACGCTGAAAAACTTCCTGCAACTCACCCACCTTACCGAGCAGGATGAAGACGGCAACGACAGCCGGAGCCTGATCAAAAAGCTGTTGGCCGATCATGAAAGCATAATCGAATTTATTCGGGGCACGATTGATGAGTTCGCCGATGCGCATAAGGATGCCGGTACAAGCGATTTTGTGACGGGACTAATGGAAAAACACGAAAAAACAGCCTGGATGCTGCGGGCACACCTTAAGTAGTTAAGGGGTAAGGGGTAAGGGGTAAGGGGTAAGGGGTAAGGGAAATAGCCCAACCTCAGAATGATCTACTCATTAATAATCATTAACTCAATAACCAATAACTGCTAACTAATAACCATCAACCAATCACTATTTTTGCGGTTGTTTCCATACATAAGCCTTTCGCTTAGACCCGTGCCACGGTTACCCTGTAACGCACGAGGTAACCGTGGCACGGGTCTAAGCGAAAGGCTTACGGTTTAAACGAACGTAGTATGCAGCCAGTTAAGGGTAACGCTCACCAGCGGTCAACCGGGCTATTGGCCTCTTGCAACCATAAATTATTTGTGGTGGGTTGCATTCTGGCGTTGCACAGCCTGTCGGCTTCCGGGCAAAACATAAACCGGCAACTCGTTAACCGCCTGCTTGTTCAGTTGCAGAAAAGCCAGCCGGATACGAACAGATTGTCTGCTTTACTCGAACTGGGCAAATTCCATATTTACAAACCGGGAGAATCTAAAGTCGACCTGGACAGTGGCCGGACCTACCTCTACAAAGCGAAGAAGCTGAGCGATTCGCTCCATTTACGAACCTGGCAGCACAACATAGAAAGCATGTTCGTGATTGCCAACATGGAAGGGGGTAATCCGGAATCCGGACGTTCCCAGTTTTCGGCACTGATCACCGACTGCCAGCGTACGGGCGACAAAGAAGGCGAAGCTATTGCCCGGTTCAGACTGGGTATCTGGCTCCGAAACGTCGACCCCGATTATACCAACGTCTATGCCAATTTCCGTCAGGCGGCTGCCATTTACAAGGCCTTACATAAGCCGGAGCAGGAGATTACCGCCCTGAAAGAAATCGCTGTCACGCATTTGTATCATGGCGACCTGGCCATTGCCGAAACGGAGCTGCTCAACGTACTGAACCGCTACAAAGCCATCCGCTATCCCAGGCTCCACTATACCTATACGTTACTGTCTACCATTGGCCGGATGAAAGGCGACTTCAACAAGGGCCTGCTGTATGGCATGCTGTGTCTGGAGAGCATGAACAAAACGGCGGATACCGTGTCGGCAGCGGCTTTCTACGGCGATCTGGCCAGGATTTATGTCGAGATCGGCAACCACCAGAAAGGGATTGAGTGGTACAAAAAATCGCTGGCAGCCTGGCGGCACGAACGGCTCCCTAACTTTGCCATGTATTATGCAGCGGGTGTGCTGGCGAAAGACCTCATCGACCAGAAAAAACCGCAGGATGCCCTTCGGCTCATTCAACAGCTCGTCAGGGAAATCCCCACCAACACCATCATTCAGAAAGCCTGTGTTGCCCAGAATTTAGCGTATTGCTACGATGCGTTGAAAAACTACCCGCTGGCCGAACGGTATTACGAAGAAACGTTGAACTGGTACGCAAAGAACAAGATTTTCGAGGCCTCACAACAGGCTCATCAGGATATTGGGGGCTTTTACTTCAACCGGAAACAATTCAACAAGGCGAATTATCATTTACAGAAAGCGTTGAGTTTTCTCCCGCAGAAAAATGCTCTGTCGACGGTCAGAGATATTCATTTTATGCTCTTTAAAGTTGATTCGGCGCAGGGCAACTACCTCTCGGCGATCAACCATTTCCGACGCTACAAATCCCTCAACGACTCCCTGTTCAACGAAACCAAAAGCAGGCAGATCGCCAGTCTGCAGATTCAGTACGATACCCAGAAAAAGGAACAGAACATTGCCCTGCTCACCAAACAGAGCCGGTTACAGCAAAGTGAGATTAAACACGCCCAGACAACCCGAAATGGCATTATTGCCGGGGCTATTTTGCTGGCAGGTTTATTGGGCGTAAGCTATAACCGATATCGGCTCAAGCAAAAGAGCAACCAGCTTCTTGAAGCCAAACAGGTTGAGATCAACCAGAAAAACCAGTCGTTGGAGCAGGTGCTGGGCGAAAAGGAAGAACTGCTGGCTGAGAAGGAATGGATGCTCAAGGAAATCCACCACCGGGTCAAAAACAATTTACAGGTTATCAGCAGCCTGCTGAATGCACAGTCCGACTTTCTGCACGATTCAACGGCGCTGGCGGCCATTCGGGAGAGTCAGAATCGGGTACATGTCATGGCCCTGATTCATCAGAAACTATACCAGTCCAACAACATGGCTCAAGTCGATATGGCCAACTATATCCGTGACATTGTAGACTACCTGGTTGACTCCTTCGACCGGCAGGATTCCATCCGGGGAAACGTAGCCGTTTCGGTGGTTCTGCTGGATGTAACACTGGCGACTCCCCTGGGGTTGATCATCAATGAGGCTGTTACCAACTCCCTGAAGTATGCCTTCCCGTCCGGTGCGTATCCTCCGCACAGCCCCGGAACGCTAACCATCAGCCTTAGCCCGGTAGATCAGCTGTCTTATCTGCTGACAATCAATGACGACGGAGTTGGCCTGCCCGCTGGCTACGATGTGGACAAAAGCAACACCCTGGGCCTGACCATGATCAAAGGCCTTAGCCGACAGATTGGCGGGCAGCTGCGTATTAATGGAGACGACGGTGTTCAGATCAGCCTACAGTTTAGCATCGTCAAAAAAACAGCCCGAACGGCCTGGTCATCCCAGTAGCTGGTTGCTCTGATCAGTTACCTGACTGCTGGTAGGCGCTAATGTTCAGCTTTTTCATCCGGGCTTCCAGCGTGGTCGGCTTAATGTTGAGCAGTTCAGCCGCTCCACCAACACCCCGAATCCGGTTGCCCGATTTCGCCAGTGCCGCCAGAATGGCTGATCGCATGGCATCGTCAATCGATTTTACATCCTCAGACGACGGTATTACAAACGACGGTAAACCACTGGCTGTCCGCAGCGGTTCGGCCAGCGTCAGGGTAGCGGTTTGGGAGAGAATAGCCGACCGCTCCAGCACGTGCTCCAACTCCCGAATGTTACCCGGCCAGGTATAGTGGAGGAGTTGTTGCAGCGATGCGTTGGCGATGTTTGTGATGGGCTTGCCCAGCTTTTTGCTGATCTTTTGCAGGAAATGCATTGTCAGAGGGAAAATATCTTCCTGACGCTCACGCAGGGGCGGCACTACAATTGGAAACACATTGAGCCGGTAATATAGATCGGAGCGGAACCGACCGGCGGCTACTTCCTGCTGAAGGTTTCTGTTGGTGGCTGCAATGATGCGGGTATTGATCAGGATAACGCCTTTCCCGCCTACCCGTTCAATTTCCTTTTCCTGAATAGCCCGCAGCAGTTTGGCTTGTAATTCGAGGGGTAATTCGCCGATCTCATCCAGAAAGAGCGTGCCTCCGTTGGCCAGTTCAAACTTACCGATCCGCTTTTCGGTTGCGCCCGTAAAACTTCCGCGCTCGTGGCCGAACAGTTCCGACTCGATGAGTTGGGCGGGTAAAGCGGCACAATTTATTTTAACGACGGGCCGGTCACGACGGGCTGACAAACTATGAACAGCCCGGGCAATGAGTTCCTTACCCGTTCCCGTTTCGCCCATGATCAGGACGGTATAATCCGTAGGCGCTACCTGCCCGATGGCATTGAACACAGTTTGCATGGACGGGCTCGTGCCAATGATTTCTTCAAAGTTATGGCTGGTCTTAATCTCTTCGGCCAGGTAGGTTTTTTCCTGTTCCAGGTGTTCACTCAGCACCTTGATTCGTTCGTAGGCAGATATATTTTCCAGCGCCAGCGCCAGTTCAACGCTAATATCCTGCAATGTACAAAGATCTTTATGGGTGAACGCATAAGCCGCTTTACTGGCCAGAATCAACGCGGCTATCGGCTTTCCCTGACTAAGAATGGGCACATACATCGACGATTTCAAGCCCAGGGCGTCGGCATAAAACCGGGTGACTACGCTTCGCTGGCGCATGTCGGCAAATCGGGTGCCTACGTTGATGCTGGGTTCTACCAGCCAGGTTTCCAGATCGGCCAATGACTGTTTCCAGTCCGGCTGGTCGACAATAGCGTGGGGAACACTCTCCTTTCCCGTCAACGGCACAAAAACGCCATGCTGTTTCTGAACGGCCCTGTCGATGGTTGCCGATTCCAGTATCCGGCCAATTCGGTAAACAGCCAGTAGATCGAACGGCATCAACTCGTTGAGGATAGCGGCTACCTGTGGTATGATCTCACGGCTGTCTTTGCCATTCTGAAATACATTGACGAGGGCCAGTTCCGTTGTTTTGGTCTGTCTGCGTGCTTCGATTTCTTCGTAAGCCAGCAGGTTATCCAGTGCCAGAGCAATCTGGGGCGCAATCAGACTAACGGCCTGGTAGTCTTTCTGCGTAAACCCATCGGTACGGGTGCTGGAGAGAATAATGGTCGTAAAGGCTTTCCGCTTCAACTGAATCGGAAAAAGCACCAGCGAACGAACGCCAAAGTTATCCCGGCACGAACGGGCGGTTATGTACCGGTCGCAGAGTTGATCGAAGGCGTCGCCCGTGAAAACGCCCTGCTCCTCCCCCAGCCTGTCTGGTGCTTCGCGATCCAGTTTTTGAATCAGTCCGTCTTCCACTTCGCCCCGAAGCAGCGCGGTCAGATTTACCCGCTCAAACGTACCCGTGTCGGTCTTTGCCAGCATCAGCCAGTAAAAAGACACTTCGTCGGGCAAGCCGATTCGCAGATTAAAGAATGAAAATGGAACGAATGTATTGATTTGATGGGCGATTGCCTGACAAAGCTGGTCGCGGTCCTGAATGGTGACAATGGCATTGTTGACGGCAATTTGTACTTCCTGTTGTTTTCTTAATCTGGCCTCTTCGCTGTGGGCATGGCGGTAGCGGGCAATTTCCAGCGTTGTCAGTACATCTTTCTCCCGGAAAGGCTTGTTCAGAAAGCCAAACGGCTGGGTTACTTTGGCCGCTTCCAGAATACGATCGGTCAGGTTGGCGGAGAGGAAGACAAACGGAACAGGAACAGCCTGCTCATTGAGCCAACTGGCCAGATCGATACCGGTTTGGTCGTCATTCAGGAAAATATCCATCAGGACAATATCCGGCGTATGGCTGGTGACCATCGCTTTGGCTTCTGTTACGGATGCTGCCGTACCAACAACCTGATAACCTGCCTTTTGCAATATCCGGCTAAGGTCATTCGCAATCAAAAACTCATCCTCAACAATGAGTAATTTAGGTAACGGAATAAACTCGCTGGGTAGTACCATTCGATTCGTTGAGTTAGTGAATGGCAAAGGTACGAGGTTATACGACCTCCAATTTACATCTCCAATATATTGGAGGCCCAAAATAATAGAGGGTTATCGAGCTACTATAGTATATGTAAACTATACTGAATAGCAACAACTTATACATAAACCCCTCTATTCCGGACTCATTTTAAAGACTTGGCACTTGATTGGCAGAATCGTTTGCACTGGCTAAGTGGATGGTCACTAAACACTTCTTCTTATGAAACGTAATATCCAGCACGACCCTTTAGCGGTTCAACAAGTTGAAACAAGTCAATGGTCTTATCCTGTTCATTCCCACAATCACTTCGAGCTAATTTTGATTCGAGGTGGCAGTGGGTATCACCTCATCAACGGCAATCGATTCGCCTACCAGGCGGGTGATGTATTCTTTCTGAGCCCTCTGGACTGCCACTCGTTTGTGATCAATAAAAAAACCTGCTTCTGCTTTCTATCCTTCACTGATCTTTACCTGGCTAACCTGTCGCAAATGGGAGCGAATTCCTGGCCGCAGATTCGGGAATACGGCCTGACCAAATACCAGCCCCTGGCGGGCAGCCTTGTTACAGACGGTATGGAACAACAAAACTTACAGGCCCTGTTCCAGATTATCTTGGTCGAACATTACGCACATCAGTCCCCCTTAGCCAACCCCGTTGTGGAGTCGCTCATGAAAACGATCCTGAGCATCATAGACCGCCAACTCTCACATTACCAGCCAGGCGCAGGAACATCATCCTGCACCGCTTCGTCACTTCGGCAGCGGATTGGGACCTATGTACACCGGTACATTACGGAACCGGACTACCTGCGCCTGGAAAAGATGGCCGATGTCTTTAATTATTCGCAGCGGCATCTGGGCGCGCTGTTTAAACAGCAAACCGGCGAATCCATTCAGCAATATATCATTCGGTATAAGCTTCAACTGGTTGAAACAAGGCTCAGGCTGAGTACCCTGACCGTTTCGCAGATAGCCGATGAATTTGGGTTTACAGACGTATGCCACCTGAACAAACTGTTTAAACGGTACTACCGGCAAACGCCCACCGGTTATCGGCGGGAGCTTTCGGCTGGTCTTCCTGCAATGCCCGGCTTACCTGCCGGTTTCACCACGATGTTGAACGCCAGCGAAAACTCGTTTTTGATCGCATAGTCGCCCAGACCCGAGAAGAAACTGGTCGAGTTGTACCGAATGGCAAACTGCGTCCGGTCAATAACGGCTTTGCCTTTGATGCGCAATCCGTCACCCTCCGGGCTGACGACAACCGGAAACGTAACCGGCCGGGTAACGCCCCGAATCGTTAACTGGCCAGTTGCCACCTGACCCGATAAGCTGGCCAGCAGAAAGGTGGCGGTTGGATAGCGGGCAATATCGAAGAAATCTTCATCCCGAAGATGCGCCTGGAGTTTGGCGTCTTCGTGTTGAAGGGTAGTCATGTCAATACTGATTCGGCCAGTGGTTATCTGTCTGCCCGCAACGGAAAACTGCCCTTTACTTACCTGAATCGTGCCCGACGGTGCCCAGGAGCCAAGCTCCGCGTATCCCGTCCAGTTGAGCTGACTGGCTTTGGCGTCGACGGTGAACTGAGACTGCGCAACGGTCGATGAAACAAGAGCAAATGCGAAAAAGAAACTAATGAAAAGCGTTTTCATGATGGTATCTGATTTGAAGTTGATTTAGTTAATGATTAGTTGGCGTTGGGTTTTCCTTCCGTTTCGATCAGGCCGTAGCCTTTGTAGCGTTTGCCGGAACGGTCTTTCGCAATGACGTACCAGAGCGCATCGCCCCCGTAAGCCTGCTTGCCATACCGCCAGTTTTTGGGGTATGTGTATGTCTGGCCGCGCTGGAGTTTTCCCTGTGGGCAGACAAACGTGGCGGCAAATTCGGCGGGATTGTACCGCATGTTGGGGTGCCAGCCGGTTGAGTCGTACCAGATAAAACTACCGGCTTCAACCAGTTCCAGATCGCTTACTTCGGCGCGGACCATTGTGGCATGTTTCCAGTAATAGGTGTCGCCTTCCAGCACGGGTATGCAGGGGTTGTTGGTATGCCAGAGCGTCAGGCCAACGGGTAGCAAACGTAGCTTGTCGGGCAATAAACGGGACTTGTTCGACCAGCCGGAAGACTGTTGTTGGGATCTGGCAGTCAGGCTGATCAGGCTGAGCGTAAGGAGCAGAAATGTGCGCATCGTTGTGACGGGGTTAAGTCGTTGAACGATACAAAGGTGGGGTGGCAACCGGCCCCCATCGCCCCAATTCAGGATTGGGACGTCCCAACGGACGATTTGGGACTAGGGTTGACCGGCATACTCGCTGGGCGACTGCCCCGTGTGCTCCTTAAAGATTCGGTTGAAGGTCGTTTTGGAATTAAAGCCCGATTCGAAGGCGATGCCCAGCAGTGTGAAGCGGGTCAGGTCGTCGGTGCGAAGCCGTTGCTTCACTTCATCAATGCGATAGGAATTGACAAAATTATTGAACGACTGGCCAATACCGGCATTGATAATAAGCGAAACGACTTTGGGGTTAAGCCCCAGATGGCGGGCCAGTTCGGTGAGCGTCAGGGTTGGATTGAGGTAGAGTTTGTCGGTATCCATAGCTCGGCGAACCTGGGCAATCTGCTCAGGGCTAACCTGAACGTCAGTCTTCGGCAGCAACGGCAGGCTATCGGGCACGGCTTCGTCTCTGAACTGCACATTGGCCAGGTTAGTCTGTTGCAAACCGGCCGTACCCAGCACAATGAGCAGCAAACCAAGCAGCCAGTATGAGTAATCATATTGAAAATACAGATTGAACCGATGGCGCAAAATCAGTTCGATAGCCCACTGACCGCAAACCAGCGCGATAATGACCAGTAGTACCCTAAGCCACCGCAGGGTAAGCTGGCTCGTTTCGGAGAAGTTTTCCTGAACATACCGGCTGTACTTACGCAACAACCGAAGAGAGAGCAACAGATAAACGAGCAGGGAAAGCAGCGTACCATCGAACTCAATGCTGTAGGTGTACGGGGAATGAATGTTGTTCCAGAACCAGTTCCTGAACTCGTATGGCTGTAACGTCAGAAACAGATAAAGGCCTGCCTGGACAGCCACCGGCAGAAAATGCCACCAGTAGCTCCGTTTAAACTGAAAAGTACTGTTTGTAAGGCTGTTTACGTAGATGTAAATAAGCGGCCCAAAGGCAAACGAATAGAAGATGGGCAGGAAATACAGATTGGCGTTTTGCTGATAAATTCCGGCTAATCGAAAAAAGCCATCAATCAGCCAACACGAAAGGGCAGCCATCAAACAGGCCAGAAACCGGTTTGCCTGCCGGTTATGGTGTGAAAACCACAGCAACCCGGCCGCAAAGAAGCCCACGTTGATAATGAACAGCCCGATTAGTACATCAACGGTAAACCCAATTTTCACCTTTTTACTGTTTAGATGCCGTCGATGGTCTTGCTAACAGAAACCCGGAAATTATTTCCTTACTTCATGTGCAATATACAGCAACAGAATGCAAAAAGGTGTAATACCGACCGTCGATGCGTCGAACCATCCCGGTCGGTATTACATTCACTTAATACCGCTCGTTTCCCTCGTCTTCCTCTTCGGCGAGTTCGATGATCTGCTCGTCGAGGTCGTCGTCCGACATATCGGCATCGGTTGCATCATCAATGAACTCGTCGGGTTCGGCGTCGTTCGATAGCTCGTCGGTGGCGTGGCGGGCGGTGGCTGTATCGGTATATAAAAGCGTATCGGAGGCTTCTTCATCGCCCGGATTCATACTGTCGGGTTCGTTGTTCACGCCAAGCCCGGCGTAAACAACAGCGTCTTCTTCTAGATCATTTTCGGGCATGTTCGTGTGTTGGGGCGACATACCTTCCAGCGGACCGCCCGAATTTTCATCGACGCGCTGTTGATCGGAGTTGTTGGTATTTTCCATACGAGTTTAGTTACTGGCGGTAATAACCGAAACGACCGCCTGGCCGCATTCGGCACCAGTTATTACTCCCTAACTCCGAACGTCTAAAAGAGTTTTCGGTTATTTCCAGACCACCACTTTCTGGATCTGTACCGGGCGGTTGTCGCTCTGAAGCCGTATCAGATACGTTCCATCGGCCAGATTTCCCAAATCAAGGAGACTTTCTGCACCGGCTTTCACCGGCTGAACGGGTACCACAGTCTGGCCCGTCAAAGACACCAGTTCAACGCGCCCATCATAATGCGGACGAACGGTAATGTACCGGTTGGTTGGGTTGGGGAATACCCAGGGACTAGTCGGTTCTTCGGGTACACCCGTCACAACGACCTTTTGGGAAGTGTTTTTGAGGTAGCGCAGCCCGCCCCCCGTTCCGCCAAGCAACAAGTCGGGAAGCTGGTCGCCGTCGAGGTCGGCGGCTGCGGCAATGAGCCCTTTGCCGGGCAAGCCAATGCCCACCAGCGAGTCGATCAGCGTAAACGCCTGGGTCGGCGTTTCGGGGAATTGGTAGACCTTAACAGACCCATTATCGGCTGCGGCAATGAGTTCGTTCTTCTGATCGCCGTTCAGGTCTGCCACCACCAGCGACCGGGCGCGGGCATAGATGTAATCGTCCGTCGTGATCCCCCCGAACGTCTGGTTCTGCAACTGAAAAACGGGAGCCGTGGCTGTACCTGCGTTCCGGTAATAGAGAATGGTACCCACGTTGTATCGGCTGATTAACAAGTCGGGTTTATTGTCCCTGTCCACATCCGTTACCGTCAGCAAATCGAGCGGGAACATCAGGTCGGGTGTAGGCCAGCGGGTGGCACCGGCAAGGCTATATTGTGCGGCTGCCCCTTTCGGCGCTGTGTTGATCAGCGCGCGAATCTCTACGGCCTGCTTTCCCGTTGCGGTGATGATCAGGTCCATGCTGCCATTGCCATCCACATCAGCAAAAGTGGGCATTACATTTGTCAGCCCCAGCGACTGAGCACCCAGGTAATCAGTTGTAACGAGAACAAAGGCCGGACTCTGCGTTGTGCCTTTATTCTCGAACTGCCAGATACCGCCCCGGTAGCCGGAACCAACCCCTACACCGCCGTATCCGACCAGTAGATCCAGATCGCCGTCGCCGTCCAGATCGGCCAGCGCGGGAGCCGTGCGTTCACCCAGGTCGAGCATGTCGCTTTGCAGAAAATCTTTCTGAACGAGCTGAAAATCGGGCTTTTGCGTCGTACCGGTGTTCTTGTAAAACCAGCCCGACGCTCGAAAATCGTACAGATAGCTGTCGTTGAAGTTTACATTGGGCGATGCCAGCAAATCTTTTTGCCCGTCGCCATCGACATCTTCAAAAAAAGTGGACGGAAAGGCTGGAAAGAGTATGGGGTTCCGGGCCGGAAACAGGCTGTCGTAACTCGTAAAATTGGCACTTACGCTGTTCGGCCCGCTGTTTCGCAAACGGGCAATGTTTTCGCAGCTTACAAACCCAAACAGTAAGTCTTTGTGGCCATCCCCGTCGGTATCAATCACTGTAAGAGTATTGCCCGAATGCAATGGTCTTGCCCCGCTGGGACTGCCCAGGCCAACCCGACCGGTAGCGGATGGAGCAGCCAGGCGGCCACCGCTGCCGGAGCCATCGTCACAATTGATACCAAACCTGAAGTCGTTGCAAAACTCTTTTTGGAAATGCCCCCAGCACTGATTCCCGGCACGGGCAAAGTCCAGCCCGCCTTTTTTGCCGGTTCGTTCAACACTCATGTTTTGCTGATAGGCAATGATGTTTCCATCGGCATCGAAGGTGATAATATCGATATCGCCGTCGTCGTCATAATCCGTGATGGCGGGTAAATCGCTGGCATTTACGTAAAGGGGTATCTGAAAGCCGCTGAAGCCGAGTGTTCGGAGCGGGTCGACCGCCAGCTTGAACGACACCACCCCGCCTTCCGACTCGTTATGCCATACGCTGATGCCTTTCGAACTGTTGGTAAAAATATCTTTCCGACCATCGAAGTCATAATCGACCAGCAGCATCCAGCTGTACATCACTGCCGGAAACGCCAGTTCGTACTCAGGCGCGTACTGCCAGACTGTGCCGCTGCCAACGGGATTGTCGACAGCGATGAAGGTGCTTACCTTGCCGGTTGTCCGGTCATAAACGGCCAGATCGTCGCGGGTGTCGTTGTTCAGGCGAATGGTTGAGTACTGTGTGGTATTCAGGCCACCCGCCCACGGGTTGAGCAGCGGGCGGTTATTGACGCTAACCGTTGGGCTCTGGTCGTATCGGAACGCGATCTTCCCGCCCGACTGTGCCTGGGTGAGAAACGGAATTACTAAAAAACAGAGCGTAAACAGCTTTTTCATCTAATTTTGACCTTTATCAATCACAACCGGCACTTCACTCAAAAGAACGAACGGAGGAACTATTTATGTCTATCGGTATGCTATCAACCGAACAACTCTACCATAAATTTCAGGAATGTACGGGTGTTTCGACGGATACCCGCCGTATTACGCCCGACTGTTTATTTGTGGCCCTCAAAGGCGACAACTTCGATGGCAACCAGTTTGCCGAACAGGCCCTGGCGTCGGGAGCCCGCTATGCGCTGGTAGACGATGCCGCCGTGGCCGAACGCGACCGGGCCAGTGGTACCAACCGATGCCTGCTCGTGGCCGATGGCCTGACGGCGCTTCAGGATCTGGCTCGTCACCATCGGCAAACCTTTACCTTTCCCGTTATTGGCCTGACCGGTTCCAACGGCAAAACGACGACCAAAGAACTGATTGCGGGCGTGCTGTCGAAAAAGTATAACCTCTACGCCACGGCGGGCAATCTGAACAACCATATTGGCGTACCGCTCACGCTGCTGTCGCTGAACGAGCAGCACGAACTGGCGATCATCGAAATGGGGGCCAATCACCAGAAAGAAATTGCGTTCCTGTGTTCCATTGCCCTGCCCACCCACGGCCTGATCACAAACATCGGAAAAGCCCATCTGGAAGGTTTCGGCGGCATCGAAGGCGTTCGAAAAGGCAAGGGCGAGCTGTATGATTACCTGGCGCAAAACGCCAAAACGGTCTTTATAAACTCGCGCGACAAAACCCTGACGGCTATGTACCGCGAGCGGCTCAAAGACATACGCTCCGAGACGACCTTCGCGGAAGCTATTTTTTATCCGGCCGCCAATCCGGACGAAGACCCAATTACACTGGTTAGTGAATCGCCGGTGGTCGTTTATAGAGCTACTTCCGGTCAGGAGATCACGACGCATTTGCCCGGCCGGTATAACTTCGACAACATGCTGGCGGCTCTGGCCATCGGCGATTATTTTGGCGTATCGCCCGAAGAGGCCAGCCGCGCCGTTGCCGACTATAATCCAACCAACAACCGCTCCCAGCATGTTACGAAAGGCACCAACATGGTGCTGCTGGATGCGTACAATGCCAACCCCAGTTCCATGGCTGCGGCCATTCAGCAGTTTGCCGCCACTCCCGCCAAACGCAAAGCCGTTATCCTGGGCGACATGTATGAACTCGGCGACGAAAGTGAAGCCGAACATGCGGCACTGGGAAAGCTCATTGCGGAGAGTAACTTCGATCTGGTCATTCTGGCCGGGAAAGACATGCGCTTTGCCCTGGCCTACCTGCCTAAAGCGTATTACTTCCCGGACAAGTTTTCGCTGCACAACTGGGTCATGGACAATCCTATGACAAACACCCACATCTTAATAAAAGGGTCGCGGGGCATGAGTTTAGAGTCGGTTGTGCCTTTTATATAAATCAGAAGTTTCTGATTAGCCGGTTCGGCAAATGCACAAACTCAACATTTCCATTATCATGAAGATCAGTTTAGTAGTTTGCCTGTTGTTTTTGAGCACCTGGATAACGGGAAAGGTCCACTTTTTTGCAACAGATACCCCATTTGAGGCCGAAATTCGTGCGTTTGAGACGCAGGACCGGGAGTCTCCGCCCCCACAGAACGCCATCGTTTTTACAGGAAGTTCGTCCATCCGGCTCTGGGAAAATCTGGCCACGTACTTCCCCGGCAAGCCAATCCTCAACCGTGGATTCGGCGGTTCGGAATTGAGTCAGGTGCTGCTCTATGCCGACCGGATCATTACCCCTTATCACCCAAAATAGGTGGTTATCTACGCGGGCGAGAACGACATTGCCAGCGGCAAACAAACCGGTCGGCAAACCTTCGACCGGCTGGCGGCCCTGTTCACGCACGTTCGGCAAAAGCTGCCCGAAGCTACATTTACGTTTATTTCCATAAAGTCCAGCCCGTCGCGCCGGCAGTATTTTGCGGAAAACGACATCGCCAACCAGCTTATCAAAGACTATCTGGCCAAACAGGAAAACACCCAGTTTGTCGATATCCGACCAATTATGCTTGGCAAAAATGGCCAGCCCGAGCCCATTCTGTTCAAGTCGGACAGCCTGCATATGCTCCCGGCCGGTTATGAGCGCTGGGGCCGTATATTGAGTCCTTATTTGAAATGAGTAACCCGAGTGAGTGATGCTGTCAATAACCCTTTCCTACATGAAAAAATCGTTTCTCCTCCTGATCGCTTTATGCCTGACGGCTCTGGCCAACTACGCCCAGACCAATACGTACGCGCTGATTCCCAAACCCACCCATCTGGAAGCACGCAGTGGTAGTTATGCACTGCCCGCCAAACCAACCATTGCCGTTCAGGCGGCCAATCCCGAAATTCGCCGGATTGCCCAGATGCTGGCCGACCAACTGGCAAAAGCAACGGGGTCAACGCCGGTTGTCACGACGGGGAAAGCCTCCGGCGGTATCTCGTTCGTGAGTGCAAAAGGCCCGAAGCTCGGCGCCGAAGGGTACACCCTGACTGTTTCGCCGAAGCAGATTGTCATTACTGCCGAGCAGCCGCAGGGTTTTTTCTACGGTGTTCAATCCCTGATGCAGCTAATGCCTACGGCTGTTTTCAGCCCGACAAAAGTAAGTGGTGTAGCCTGGACCGTACCGGCCTGTACCATCGAAGACCAGCCCCGTTACGGGTATCGGGGGTCGATGCTGGACGTTGGCCGGTATTTCTACCCCGTTGCCTTCATCAAGAAATACATCGATTTACTGGCCGTGCACAAGATGAATACGTTTCACTGGCACCTCACCGAAGACCAGGGCTGGCGGATCGAAATCAAGAAGTACCCGAAGCTAACCGAAATCAGCTCCATACGCCCCAAAACGATGGTGGGTCACTACCGGGACAAGGTCTACGACAACAAACCGTACGGTGGCTTTTATACTCAGGATGAGGTGCGCGATGTGCTCAAATACGCACAGGAACGGTTTGTGACGGTCATCCCCGAAATTGAAATGCCGGGCCACTCGGTAGCCGTTCTGGCGGCCTATCCTGAGCTGGGAAGCAGCTCCGACAAGATGCTGACACCCTCCCCAACCTGGGGCGTTCACGACGATGTTCTGTTCCCGCGTGAAGAGACCTTCACCTTTCTGGAAAATGTCCTGACGGAGATTATTGACTTGTTCCCGAGCCAGTACATTCACATCGGGGGCGACGAATGCCCGAAAACCCAGTGGAAGCAAAGTAAATTTTGTCAGGCGCTGATGAAGGAAAAAGGGCTGAAAGACGAGCATGAACTGCAAAGCTATTTCATCCAGCGCATTGACAAGTTCGTCACCTCGAAAGGTCGCCGGATCATTGGCTGGGACGAAATTCTGGAAGGGGGCCTATCGCCCAACGCGACCGTTATGAGCTGGCGCGGCATTAACGGGGGTATTGCAGCCGCCCGGCAGAACCATGATGTGATCATGACGCCAACCACGTACTGCTACCTCGACTATTACCAGGCCGACCCCAAAACGCAGCCCGTAACCATTGGCGGTCTGCTGCCCATCGAGAAGGTGTACAGCTTCAACCCCTCGGTGACGGACAGCCTGACGGCCGAACAATCCAAACACGTGCTGGGCGTACAGGCCAACGTTTGGTCGGAGTACATGCCCACGACGCACTCGGTGGAGTACATGGCCTACCCGCGTCTCCTTGCCGTCGCCGAAACAGGCTGGACACCCCAGGATGCCCGGAACATCGACGATTTCAAACAACGACTTGAGGTACACAAAAAACGACTTGATTTTCTGAACGTCAATTACTTCGGTGCGCCTATTAACAACACCTTCCAATACGTGTGGCCAAAGGAAACGGCGAAGAAGTAAAGAAGATAGCCCGTGTAGCTGTTGCAAACCCCATTGAACGGTTTTTGCAACAGCTACACCACGTATAAAACAAGCCAAAGTACTTGTGATAAAAAAACGCTATACTGCCTTTTTGGCTACCCGCAGCGCTAAACGGATTGGTTTATTAGCGCTGCTGTTGTTGTCATTTTATCTGCTTTACGAGCGCAAATACGGCTATGAACACTTCCTTATCGAAGACGTTCGACAACCAGCCTTTTTTACTTATGAGAAGGACGTACGGAGTCGCTCGTATTCACAGATAAAAGTTCATGTAACGGGAGAAATAAAAGGGCGGGCGAGTGTTTCGGTCGATGCGTGCAATGATATAAACAGTACAAATCACTATTATACACCGAGGTTAAAGGTTGTCATTACAGGAAAGGTTGATACCGTTATGGCAACTCAGTATTACATTGGTCAAGCCTGTATTAAGTATAGACCAAGGACAGCGGAGAGCGGAAAATTATCGATAGCGGTGTCCATACGTTAGCGGGTCATACCATCTGAAGTTTGCACTTAAATGGGCAAAATCTTTTGGTAAGTTCCATCTGATGCAAATACAATAATTAGCGCCCCTCCATTACCCGCAAAGATGCGTCTTCGGCCAACGGTTAGTTTATGATTACTAATGGGCAAAACTCCATTTGTCCAGCGACTTTTGGCAGTTGGCCGACTATAAACTCTATCGCCAATAATCTGCTCTAAACAATGATTTAACGCGCTCTTGTTAATGGTTGTATCGCTTCTTAGCTCCCCTGGCTTGCCATTGTAGATCAATACAATATCTCCTTCAAAATCCATGAATTGCCGGGGAAGATTGTCCTTGTAGTGGTCATCTATACTGGATGATAAGTACCAACAAAGCTGATCCTGTTGGTTACGGTATTGATAAAGCATGACAATGCCTTTGTCATTGCTCCATAATTTCTGTTCACAACTTTCGACATAGTCAGCTAGTATCTGCCGTTTAGTGGGTGATTTCGCTACTATATCTGTCAGTTGAGCCTCATCACAGGGCGGGGGGTAGCCTGACTGAGCAAAGGTGCTCTGTGCCAGAATAACACTTCCTAATATAAGCCGTTTAAACCACTGGTAAATCATAAAATTTTCTATTGTATAAGTGGCATCATGTAGACCAGGATTCACTCACGCAAGTATTTACGAAGAGCTTGAATACCAAAAATACCCATCGTTATACCGACTACATAAGCGACAAGGTGCAAGACCATAATCACCAAAGGCAAAGACAGGAAAAGAGGGTTATTCATCATTTCTTTTGTTGTATAATCGAACTTTGTTTTATTTCTTTTCGCTCAGCGTGCAAATAAGCTATTAGCTCATCCCAATGTGTACATCGGGCATATTTTTACCTTGGCTCGGCGGGCATCACCAGTAAAATCTCCCTAATGCGTATCGATAAGACGATATCCTGTAGCTGTTTACTCGTTAATTCATCCGGCGATTTGCTTTTTATCTCCTTATTATTGGCATCTATTCGAGTGACCTTACAAGACAGCAATCTAATGTTACAACCACGTTCTCCAGAAATAATAATTTCTAATAAATGCGAACAGAATCGGCGATAAAATAACTAAAATAATCAGCGAAAATGCAAGATATTTGGCGTGGTATGAAGATAAAGCTTGGTTGGATCGGTACGTCTCATAAATAACTATATAACGTTTGTTCTTAATAAACATTAGTGAACTTATAACGAGAAACAGCAGCGCGGCTAAGAAGTTCGAAGTCGTTATACCTGCATGTTTAGAGCCCGTGTCGCTTCTAGTAGGTGCGACATTATTTATAATAAACTTTATAAAGTCATTATAAAGACTATATAATAAGAATGTAGTTGAGAAAAAAACAAAAGCGAACAATATAGTTACTGTAAAAGCGGGAATATTATTCTTGTAATCTTCGCCCTTATAATAACAGTTGTAAATCACAAAAAACCATTTGTCAATCAATTTCATTTTAACTATTTTTTTCATCATTAAACAAACGAATTATTAACAACCGGCCAACACTTTTCCGGACGGGTAAATTGGCAAATTGTTTAAATAAGGGCAAGCATATGGAATTTATTAAACTAGTAATATATTGTACAATAAGAAAATACGACAATATTTTGTTATCTTAAAATCGTCCATGAAACCTGTAGGTCAATTACAATGCACCCTACTAATTTGATGTTGTACTAAGTACCCTGATACAAAATCACTACTTCTTGTATCTAAAAACCAGGTAACTTACGATAAGGGGGTAGTACGTACCATCATTGATTCGGTAGGCCCCGTTAGCTCCCAGCCGTTGGCAGTCACTTTGTAATTGCTGCTTTACATGCTGATCAACGTTCAGATCCGGCCTAACATTGACGGATAAAGAGACAACGCCTAACTGTTCAATATCCTGAGGAATATCCCGCTCCAAAAGAAAAACCTTAACCGATGAGCTGTCCGTCTGTAAACCAGCGCCTACTACCTGTTCAAGGGGTTTAATCTTTGATGTAACACACGAAGACAGGCAACTACTAAAGCCAACGAAAAGGACTAGTGTTTTCATCAAAATCTGGTTCATAATCAAACGTTGCGTTAAGTTGCATGAAAAGTTAGTCATAACTACACTTTACTCAACCTCCAGCCCTATAGCTTTTTACTGGCTGGAGGTTGAAAATCACCGAGCCCGTTCACAGCACCATCTCCATCCGGATATCCGCCCGCGCATAGGGCGTTGGAATGCTGGGTACTTCCCGAAACCCGACACTTTCATACATCGTAAGCGCGGGCGTAAGAATCCGGTTCGACTCCAGCCAGATGGTCTTAACACCCAACTGACGGGCATAATCGATAGCGACCAGGCATAATTTTTTACCAATTCCTTTCCCCTGCGCCGTGGGCGAAACGGCCATTTTAGCCAGTTCAAACTCGCTTACGCCCTGCTCCGGCGTTCCTGTGTTGACCATCGCCACGCAGCCAACAATGGCATCGTCTAGTTTGGCGAAAAAGATTTGACCGTGATTGGGCAGTACGTGTACGTCCGGATGATCCAGTTGCTCCAGATCGTGTGGCTCGACCGCGAAATAGCGGGATATCCATTCGATGTTCAGACGCTTGAAATCAGGCTGGTATCCGGGTGAGTAAGGATGGATGGAAATGTCGTTCATGGTGGTTATAAATTGATGTATTTAGATAGGGTAACTTTCGACAGGATTACCGCATTCCGCTGGCTAAAGTAGTTGTTGTTCAGTAGGGATTCTGCCCATCAATCTTTATTTTTGCATTTTGCTAAGAATCGCAACATACGAAGGAATCCGTTTTTATGACTAATCGAACGTTCCTTTGTTTTTCACAAACTAATCATGCAAACGTCAACCTACGTTCCCTATAAGGTTAAGGATATTGCGCTGGCCGAATGGGGCCGCAAGGAAATTAAACTTGCCGAAGCCGAAATGCCGGGGCTGATGGCCCTCCGTGCCGAATATGGCCCTTCGCAACCCCTGAAAGGGGCACGTATTGCGGGCTGTCTGCACATGACCATTCAAACGGCGGTGCTGATTGAAACCCTAGCTGAGCTGGGTGCCGAGGTAACCTGGTCTTCGTGTAACATTTTCTCGACGCAGGATCACGCTGCGGCTGCCATTGCTGCGGCTGGCATTCCCGTGTATGCCTGGAAAGGGATGAACGAAGAGGAATTCAACTGGTGCATCGAACAAACGCTGTTTTTCGGCGAAGATCGTCAGCCGTTGAACATGATCCTCGATGACGGTGGCGACCTGACCAACATGGTCTTTGATGTGTATCCCGAACTGATCGAGAACATCAAAGGGCTATCGGAAGAAACGACGACCGGTGTTCATCGCCTGTACGAGCGCATGAAAAATGGCACGCTGCACCTGCCCGCTATCAACGTTAACGACTCGGTAACGAAGTCGAAGTTCGATAACAAATACGGCTGCCGCGAATCGCTGGTTGATGCTATCCGCCGGGCGACCGACCTGATGCTGGCCGGTAAAGTAGCCGTTGTGGCTGGTTACGGCGACGTAGGTAAAGGATCGGCGGAGTCGCTCCGGGGTGCCGGTTGCCGCGTATTGGTAACGGAAATCGACCCAATCTGCGCGCTTCAGGCCGCTATGGATGGTTTCGAGGTACTTCCGATGGATGAAGCCGTTCCCCGCGCTCAGATTTTTGTAACTGCCACGGGCAACGTCGGCATCATTAAAGGCCGTCACTTCGAAGCCATGCGCGACAAAGCAATTGTCTGTAACATTGGTCACTTCGACAACGAAATCGACATGGCGTGGCTCAACGAAAACTACGGTCACACGAAGAGCCAGATCAAGCCGCAGGTAGACATGTATGAAGTAAACGGCAAAGAAGTTATCGTACTGGCCGAAGGCCGTCTGGTAAACCTTGGCTGTGCTATGGGTCACCCATCTTTCGTGATGTCGTGTTCGTTTGCCAACCAGACGCTGGCTCAGCTGGAGTTGTGGGCTAACTCGGACAAATATGAGAACAAAGTATATGTGCTGCCTAAAATTCTTGATGAGAAAGTAGCCGCTATGCACCTTGCTCACGTAGGTGCCAAGCTTGAGCCACTGGCACAGGATCAGGCCGATTACATCGGTGTTCCTGTACAAGGCCCGTTCAAATCGGAAATGTATCGGTATTAAGGTATGTAGGATGTATGATATAGGATATATTGCTGGCTCAACCCCATACATTCTATATCATACATCACCAAGCGCGGCTTCGGAAACGGGGCTGCGCTTTTTTGCGTTAAATTTGTTAGTATTGACCCAAGGAAAGCTACTCGACTATGATGTTCCCGTTAAATCCTACTACACGCCGGGATGATCGCCTGACGGACGATGAGTTTTACGCATTTTGTCAGGCTAATCCTTCGCTTCGTATCGAACGCGAAGCCAATGGCCAGATTGTCTTTGAAATGCCTACTAATACGAAAACTGGATTAAGAAACGCCGATTTAATAATTGAAATTGGTATCTGGAACCGTAGGTCGAAGTTAGGGATGGTAGCTGATTCTAGTGCAGGGTTTACGCTACCCGATACTTCAGTTAGAGCACCGGATGTTTCCTGGATCAGTAATGAACGCTGGAACGCCCTTTCAGAAAATGACCAGGGTAAGTTTGCCAGAATATGTCCAGACTTTGTCATTGAGTTGATGTCGGACTTAGACGAGAAGTACACTCTGCCCGCGAAGATGGAAAAGTATCTCCAGAATGGCCTTCAGCTAGGTTGGGTAGTAGATCCATTCAATCAGCAAGTAACAATCTATCGTCCAGATAGGGAACCACAGATAAAAACATTTTCCGATGAACTGACCGGGGATAATGTGCTACGAGGTTTTTCAATACGATTAATTGACTTAATGTAACGATACCCGCCATGAATCGTCTGCTCGTTGTGCTGTTGTTGTCTCCCCTGCTCGGTTCGGCGCAGGCGACAATTGACACGCTGCACTGGAGCACAACCCGGCGCCTTCTCCTGAGTGATTTCCACGCGCCGATTCAATCGGGCCTGGGCGGCTCCGAATTTCACTACCAGATAGGCTACGAAGTTCGCCCGACATCCGTCTGGAGTCAGCCCGCCATCGACGCCTTTTGCCTGATGTTCCGCAACCTGTCGTGGGTGTCCGAAACGGCCCGTAACGAACGCACCTTAGCTTACAATCAGGTGCTGTTCGATCTGGTAGAGGTTTATACCCGATTGATGAAAGCCAAGCTGGTGGCGCTGCATACCGACCGGCATTTCAAACAGCAGGCCACCCAAATTGAGTACCTGACAAATGCCGAACTGGGTGCCGAAGTGAACCGGTTCCGGGCCGAAACCGGCGGGGGCGACGATTTGCCCGCGCTCAAACGCTGGCAGTTGCAGGTAGCCCAGCGCCTGTACGATACGCCCGATCTGCGAACGACGTTCCGTTCATCGAAAATAGGGTATGGTATGTTCGTTGGCGGAGGAGGTATGTTACCTGCGGGCCCACTCACACAAACGTTCAGCCCGGCAGCGGGGGTTGTTGTTGGCCTCGATATTGCGTTTCAGCGAACCATGCTTCTCCTGCATCCCACACTGTATAACGGTACCTTACGGGCTGGTTTTTCGCATAACAACCAGACATGGGAGAAAGATATGTCGATTACGTCGAGCTTATTTGAAGTCGGACTGGGCCGAATTGTCGCTGATTTACCCCGCAGCCGACTCATTCCGTACGTTGGCTATCGCTTGCTCGACCTGTCGCCCCGCGATGGGAATGATGAACGCTACAAAGGATTATCACTCTATAACCACGCCCCTACCCTCGGGCTGATCGTCGACATTAAGCTGGGCGATAATACCCAGAAACCCGACCGCTCGGAAGACAGTTTCTGGTTCGTGCGGACAAAAGTTTCGTACAGCCCCCTGCTGGCGCAGGATACCTTTTCGGGTGGGCTGATCAACCTGCAAATTAGCCTGGGCGGGTTCAGCCGAATCCGGCGGGTCGTTTATAAACCCGATCATACCCTGATTCCCTTGCAGGGCACTATGCTTAACTAGGCTCTCGGGTTGCCGGGCCGCCGGATCGCCGGATCGCCGGGCCGCCTTTCTAACGATTTATTAACGCACGATTCCGCAGAGTTTCCGAACTTGCCCTTCAGTATGAAAAAACACCTCCTGTTACTCGCTCTGGCGGCTTTATCGGCCTGTAATCCGAGTTATCATCTCACAAACCGAACGGCCAGCCGCATCGGTGTGGATTCCCTGTCGGCTACAACCGACAGCAGCGTTGCCCGTTTTCTGACGCCTTACCGGCAGGGCCTCGAAAAAACCATGAACGAGGTACTGGCCCGGTCAACGGCCCGCATCGAGAAAGGCCAGCCCGAAGGACCACTCAATGATCTGCTAACCGACGCCCTGCTCAAACAAGCCATTGAACGCTATGGCAAACCCATTGACTGTTCGCACCTGAACTACGGTGGCATTCGAAACAACCTGCCCCAAGGAAACATTACCACCGGCTCTATTTTTGAGGTCATGCCCTTCGATAATCAGCTGATTGTACTGACCATGACGGGCGATATGCTCCGGCAAATGCTGAATCATTTTGCCAAAGGAGATAAACTTGTCATTGGCGGTTTGCGGGCTAAACTCCACAATGGGCAGCTTCAATCGGCTACGTTTACCAACGGCCGGACGCTCCAGCCCAACGAAACCTACACCGTGGTCATGAGCGACTACGTGGCTAACGGGGGCGACGAAGCGGGATTCCTGAAGAACCCCATTAAAAGCGAAAACATCAATTACCTCATGCGCGATGCCCTGATCGACTATTTCCGGCAGTTGGGCAAAACCGGTCAACCCATAAATCCCGTTTCTGATGGACGCATTAGCATCGAATAGACGCCAGTTTTTAAAAGTATTCGGAACAGCCGCCGTCATTGGCTCCGTAGCGCCGGATGTGCTGGCCTATTCGGGTAAATCCAAACCCACGTCGCTCACTATTCTGCATACCAACGACGTACACAGCCGACTGGACCCTTTCCCGATGGACGGCAGCCGGAATGCGGGCAAGGGTGGTGTGGCCCGCCGGGCAACGCTCATCCAAAAAATCCGGCAGGAACAGGTGGATGGGCAGCCCCGCCAGATATTACTCTTCGATGCCGGTGATATTTTCCAGGGAACGCCTTACTTCAATGTCTACAAAGGTGAGCCCGAAATCCTGGCGATGAACCAGCTTGGCTACGATGCCGGTACCATCGGAAATCATGATTTCGACGGGGGTATCGACAACATGGTGACGCAGTTTGGCAAAGCCAGCTTTCCGTTGCTGATTGCTAATTACGATTTCAAAAATACCGTACTCGACGGCCGCACAATGCCCTTTAAAATCTTCGAGAAAGCCGGCGTTCGGGTGGGCGTTTTTGGTCTGGGAATCAAACCGGAAGGGCTGATTCCGCGTGATGCGTACAAAGAAACGAAGTACCTCGACCCGATAGAAATCGGGAACGACATGGCCGCTAAACTGCGCAGGGACAAGAAGTGCGATTATATCATTTGCCTGTCTCACCTGGGCTACAAGTACAACGACGCCACCGTGTCGGACAATGTACTGGCGGCTAAAACCAAACAGATCGACCTTATTATTGGTGGACATACGCACACGTTTCTGGACGCGCCGGTAGCGGTCAACAACCTCGATGGGCAACCTGTCTGGATCAATCAGGTTGGGTTTGCGGGCATCAACCTCGGCCGCATCGATCTGGCGTTTGAGCGGGGTAAAGCCGTCTCCAGCGCTGGCCAATCCGTCGAAGTAAACTAGAAACTTACCACCCCGAAGCCACCAAAAAAGCCCGGCCGCATCAAGGCAGTCGGGCTTATACATGTCGTCAAATTGATTCAACTACCTTTTTAGACAACAGTAAACGGCCTTAAGTCAAAGAGATTTTTAATATGAATAGCTGGCACCTTTCGAACAGAACCGGCGTATAGGTCACTGTTTTTAATAGAGATTCCAGTCGGTCGGTATCCGTCTGGGTGCCGCCTGATTTTCGCAAAGCCCACACCCAACAACATTAAAGCCGGGGGTAATCATCCCGACCCGACTGGCTGACGGGCAGGTTGTAGCCGAACCGGAGTACGGCATCTTTCACCAGTTTCACAAACCAGTCCGGCGTTTGGGGCGCGATTCGCACCGATTCGACCAGTGTATTCAGATCGACCGGTACGGTTTCGACCAGACGAGCGTTTGTCGGGCAGAAGAACTCGGCGGGATTTCTCACATCCTGCTGAAACTCATAAGCGTCTACATAACACACGCGCAACTCCCGTTCATGCTCGAAGGATTTTCGCTTGAACATAACCGAAAAGAACCCTTCTTTTTCTTCGTTCAGATACGTTTCATGATCAATATACCGGACCGCGCCGATCTGATAACTGGCCGGTAACACACTGCGTAACCGGTCGTAAGTCGTTTGAATGGCAATAGCCTCCTTCGTAGCCCCGTACACGTTCCACAACGCGGCCGACTCGTGGCTGTTCATGTGCCAGCAGTTGATGAACATATACTGCCTCTGGTACTTCTTCCACACAGTATCGAGTACCTGAGCCAACTGGTCGGGCATTAGTCTGGCCTTGTTTATCAGAGCGTCTTTGTAGTTATCCCGTTGCCCTTGCGAGTCTTCTTCCGGGAAAGCCCCCTCAAACTGGTCGTCGAACTGATCACATCTTGTCAGATGAAGGCTCCCGCTATTGAGCAGAGCGACAAACTTCGTAAAATCCATGTACCGCCAGACTTTTACCGACCTGTCGGATGGAGGGCTGAAGAGTGTGTTGTCAAACGTGTCAAGTCGTTCCTGTTCCATAATAAGGTCGGCTGGCGTGCGGCTCGTTTGGGCGGGATGCGTAGGGTTGACCCCACTGAGAAAGTAGGTTGATCTGGTCGTGAGTCCTGCTATAATACACCCCCCACAGTATATTGCAAGTAAAATACAAAAAGGTAAAAAAGCTAGTCTAAACGGACAAAGGCCCGCTGAAGGGGGTTGAGCGGCCGACGCACTTACTTAGGCCGTTCAACGAATGTTTGACTAACAGGCGCAATCATTCTCCCAAACAGTCGTTTAAAGTATTCACCAGCAAGTAAGTAATTCCACAAAATCCGTAGGCTAACTATCTGATTAAGTTTTTATTAACGATCAGTGCATTCTCGAACAATACATACAGGATGCGGTTTGGCTACATACTAGCTAGCGTTTATCAACATGAAGTCTACTGTAGAAAACATCAAAAATCTCTGGTTCGGTGCAGACACCCCCATTCGTCAGTACAAGATCAAGTTACACCCCGAATTATGGGCTGCCTGCCAGCGCACCAGCCAGGAATTTAGTCCGCCTTCCGGAGCAATGCACGTTGACGAGTATCGGAAATCGGATAAAATAGCTTTTGCCAAAGCGGTACTCAATGAGTTAAACCAGAATCGTTCGGTTCGAAAGACATCGACTTACGAACTGGCTTACTCGGGTTTACAAAGCCAGACCCGGAAGGATTATCTGGCATAAACCCGTTTGGAGAAGGGCCGATTACAGAGGATAATTTACGGCAAAACTACGCGCCGATACGCTTGCCCTCAGCGTTAGTTTTGTTACCTTTATACTCTCAATGTTCTCAAAACTTCCCTTTACGCATGCTTAATAATCAAGAAGAAACTCAGTTAGCCAGTGCGCTTACGCATGACATTAATGATGCCCTGAACCGGCGAATTGAGGAGCGTTTCCGCGCTGCGCTTTTTTTAGCCGATCCAAGTCTGGATATGGATTCTGTTGTCGTTGTTAGCAACGTCGAAAACGACAACGAATTAACGGTAGATGGCGTAGACGACGAAATCATCGACAAGGCTATGGCTATTTTTGAATCTCAGTCAGAGTAGCCTTTCTATTGCCACTCAGATGGCAGTGTCTTCATCAGATCAAAAAATCATGCCTGCACGCTGGCGTAGATGAACGTTCAAGCAGGTTATACAAAAACGCCCGGTCCAAAAAACCGGGCGTTTTTATTTATGGTCCTTAGAGTTAAAAGCATGCCTTAAGGTCCTGAATTGATGGGCAGTTAACCTCTACAGGGCCGTTAGTCACGTTAAATTGTTCTTATTTTCTGAACAAACCTTATTTGCAGAGGTACTACAAGTAATCCTATAGATATTAGATAATAGCTATTAACTCAACGTTAACATGAGTACCGAACAAAACAAAACTAATACAAATGCAAAATTGGAAGAACTGGACATAAACCGGGAAGATAGTTCGGGCCAGTTTCTAACTACCAATCAGGGCTTACGCGTCAACGACGACCAGAACTCCCTCAAAGCTGGCCCCCGTGGTGCTACCTTACTGGAAGACTTCATTCTTCGCGAAAAAATTACTCATTTCGACCATGAGCGGATTCCGGAACGCATCGTCCACGCGCGTGGTGCTGCCGCTCACGGATACTTTCAGGCCTACGAGCCCCAGCCCGAACTCACCAAAGCGAAGTTCCTGCTTGACCCTGCCGTTCAAACACCCGTTTTTGTCCGTTTCTCTACCGTGGCCGGATCGCGGGGTTCTACAGACCTCGCCCGCGACGTACGTGGTTTTGCCGTAAAGTTCTATACCGAAGAGGGAAATTTCGACCTCGTCGGCAACAACATACCCGTGTTCTTTATTCAGGATGCGATCAAGTTTCCGGACCTGATCCATGCCGTGAAACCAGAGCCCAACAACGAAATTCCACAGGCGGCATCGGCGCACGATACCTTCTGGGACTTTATCTCGCTAACCCCCGAATCCATGCATATGGTGATGTGGGTTATGTCGGATCGGGCCATTCCCCGCAGCTACCGCATGATGGAAGGCTTCGGTGTGCATACCTTCCGACTGATTAACACCAATGGCAAATCTCGTTTCGTTAAGTTCCACTGGAAACCCCTGTTGGGCGTTCACTCCGTTGTTTGGGACGAAGCACAGCTCATCTCGGGCCGCGACCCCGATTTTCACCGTCGTGACCTGTGGGATGCCATTGAAGGGGGCGCTTACCCGGAATGGGAATTGGGCGTTCAGATCGTTGAGGAAGAAGACGAGCATAAATTCGATTTCGACTTACTGGACTCAACCAAACTCATTCCCGAAGAACTGGTGCCCGTTATTCGTCTTGGCAAGATGACGCTCAACCGCAATCCGGACAATTACTTCGCCGAAACGGAGCAGGTAGCTTTTCACCTGGGTCACGTTGTTCCCGGCATTGACTTCTCCAACGACCCGCTGTTGCAGGGACGTCTGTTCTCTTACACCGATACGCAGTTGAAACGGCTGGGTGGACCAAACTTCCACGAGATCCCTATTAACCGGCCCATCGCTCCGGTACACAACGGTCAGCGCGATGGACACATGCGCCAGACCATCAACGCCGGTCGTACCAGCTACGGCCCTAATGCCATCAACGGCGATTCGCCCGCGCAGGCCCGTGAGGCAGAAGGCGGCTTCGTGAGTCATGCCGAGCGGATTGACGCCAACAAAGTCCGCGCTCGGAGCAAGAGCTTTATGGATCACTATAACCAGGCAAAACTGTTCTGGAATAGCCAGTCGACAACGGAGAAAACGCACATCGTCAAAGCCCTGCGTTTTGAGTTAGGCAAAGTGGTTATCGAAGACATTCGGAAGCGTATGCTTATTCACCTCTCGCAGATCGATATGACCCTGGCAACGCTCGTTGGCGAAGGGTTGGGGCTGGAGGTGCCATCGGCCAACGGTGTGCAATTGAACAAAAGCGTTCCGGCCGATGCCAACCCAGCCGATTACCAGTCGGAACCAGCCAAGCCAACGGTGGGTAGTTCGGCGGCTCTGAGCATGGCGCACACAGTCAAAAAAGGCATTAAAACGCGTCAGGTAGCTATTTTGGCGGCCGATGGTGTCGATGCCACGCAGCTGAAAGCGATGATGAACGCCCTCTCGGCCGAGAAAGCGATTATTGGTATTGTTGCCCCACGGGTAGGTATGCTGAAGACATCGGGCGGAGAAACGATAAAGATCGACGCCAGTCTACAAACGACGGCCTCCGTACTGTTCGACGCCGTGTACGTGCCGGGCGGAGAAAGCAGCGTAAACTCACTGCTTCAGGAACCCGACGCCATCCGGTTCATTCACGAAGCGTTCATGCACTGCAAAGCCATAGCGGCTACCGGCGAAGGCACCGACTTGCTACAGGCAGCCGCCAACGGAGGTGCCGAAAACCTGCTGAGCAGCGAGGGCGTCGTTACCCGTTCAGAAACGAGTGGTGATGTTCCCCAAAAGTTCATCGATGCCATTGAGCAGCACCGCTTCTGGAGCCGGGAGAAGGTATTGGTCAATTAATTGGTCAAAAGGTAGTCAAGAAGTCAAGAGGTTGTCAGGAAGTAGTCAAGAGGTTGTCAAGAAGTAGTTCTTAAGGTCTCTCTTAGCTACTTCTTGACTACTCTTGACAACCTCTTGACTATTTCCTGACTATTTCCTGACTACTTCTTGACTATTTCTTGACTATTCTCTGACAACTTCCTGACAACCTCTTAACTTCCTATTAACTTACCAACTAACTGACAACCTGACTACTCGACAGTTGCGCGACGAGGTCGGTCAGGCGGTTTTGCATCATATTTTTCAACGCCTGCCAACCGGTATTCCACCGGCGGATCACATTGACTTCCCGAACAATGGCAGGTTCTTTCGGCTGATTGGGCTGTTCGTAATACTCCGGCATCCGTTCCGTCATCTGATCGACAATGGCGTCGATTGAGCCGTTCAGGATAAGGTCGGGGCTGGCCTTTACCAGTTGAATCAGCGCCCGGCACATGGAGGAGGTATAAAACGCACAGTCGATGTCCTGATGCCGAACGGGTACGCCGTCGTGCAACCGCTGGAGCTTTACGCCCCCATCTTCCAGCCGGGCCGAAACGGGCTCGTAGCCTTCGGGCTGAGGAAACACAAGATCGACTTTATGCCTGAATTTATCCCACCAGGGCGGGCGCGTACCGGTGCTGAGCGTATCACAGAAAATAATGCGCTGGGGCACGGACGGCACCTGCGGGTTCATAACCAGCAGAGCAGTGCCCAGATGCCGGTCGTCGGCCGCATGTCGACGCTGGATAACGAAGCAGTGGGGGGCGGTTACGCCCTGTTCGCCCAGTTGTTCGGCAATGGCTTTAACGCGTTGCATCGAGTCGATCATGTAGCCTTCCGTAACCACATGGATGGGCATTTCGGACGGCGACAGGGCTTCCCAACGCAGTTGGTGGGCCAGAATAGCCAGCGCGGTGCTATCGGTACGGCGGGTACCAAAATAGACGCCAATGTCTTCGTGCGACTGATTGCCATTGGCATCGATCAACTGAAGCGTGTCGCCGTGATCGCCCTGACGGCTCAGGGGACTATAGCGGAACGGAACTTCGAGGTTTTCCCGATGCGCGGCTATGTTGTAAATGCGCTTCTCGAACTTGGCGAGTAAGGGCTCGTAGGCATCCCCCTGAAAATACACTTCGTCAATGGGCCGCAGTAAATGCCGGGCTATGGACTCCTGCTCAAGCAGGCGTTCAAAGGCATCGTCCCGGTGTTTGAAGAAACTACGCAGGGCACCGTGTTCGACGAATTCTTCGGTATCGCCGATACCTTCCAGACTCTTGGTTGAAACGGTTCCCTGCTCAATCCAGTCGCGCAGAAATTGTTTGACGGCCAGGTCGAAGGACTCATTAGCCGCTTCGGCCTGTTCTACCGTATAGGTTTTTTGATAACTGTTTATTTCGTTGACGGGGCTCTTCTGATCGACATAGGCCCCCATTGCCATGATCATTGACTGGTTTGTAAAAAGACGGTGGTTGACTGACGGGAATCAGGTTATCTGGCGAATACCCTGACGAAACGCAAAGGTAAAATTAACGCTTTTCCGGCCAGATTAACAAGGATTTTCTGTCTATATGATCAACAATAATATAGTTGGTGAAGTTTCCCGGTTTTACACCCTCCCTCTACTCCGCCAGGATCACTTTTCGGGTGAACCGTTTACCATCCTGCGTCACCGTCAGCACGTAGAAACCGCGCCTGAGTTCACCAACGGGGAGCCGAATCAGGTTCTCACCGACCGACACCGGTTGGCGTAGCTGAATGACCGGTATAGCGGCTGTATTGACCAGTTGTACACTCACATCGCCGGAAGTCGGTGTTCGGTAGCGCACCTGAACTTCGTCGCGGGCGGGTATGGGGTAAACCAGCACCGCCAGTTCGGCCGGGAATTCTTCGGCGCTACGGTTGGCGATGCGGCCGCTTCCCGAACCGGTTAATCTGGCCCCGGCCCAGTCGGCATGGTCGCAGGTGGGTTCATCGCCCGCGTTTGTTACCACCAGCCGCAGCGTTTGCTTACCGGATACATCCAGATCAATGGATTTGGTGGGCATGGCGGGATTCATTCGCCCACTGTTGTAAGCCAGCACATCATCGAGGTAGACCTCAAACGTAACCGACCCGCAACTCCCGTTGGGGATTTCGTCGTCGATACCAATGTCGGAGAGAAAGTGCGTGTACTGACCGTTCAGGCTATACGTAATAGATGAAGCGGCATGTACACCCAGCCCTTTAGGGTACGTCACGCCATTAAGGGTTAAAGTCCGGCCGTCGCCTGCGTTGGCTTCACCATTGCTGCGATCCTTCTCTACGGGACCGTAGCCGTTGCTGGCCGTTGTCCAGTTCAGGTCGGAGAGATAGACGCCACTGGTTCCGGTAGTGACCCGATAAAAAGCCGATGCCGGAATCTCCCGCCTGCCCAGGCCGGGGCCTTCGTAACTAACGATCATCGACTGACCACCGCCAGCCTGAAAATAAAGCAGGGTAATGGCGTGTTTGCCCGCTTTTAAACCGATACTGCCGGATTTCTCGATCACGTCGTGTACGCCATCGTTGGCAACCACCTCCGTTGTTCCGATCAGGAGTTTGCTGCCATCATCGGAAGAGGTATAAAACGTGTAGCTGCCATCGGCCGGTACGTCAACATAGCCCGTATAACGCAGGGCGTACTGCTCCGCTCGGTTACGCACCGAGAGGTCGACACGGGGAGCATTTCCCGACTTTGCGGGCGTGAGGCCATTCAGATCGGGCAGGTTGTTCCAGAAGCCTTCGTAATACTGATAGTCGAGCCCGGCTGTGGCGTTCGCCGGGTTTTCCGGTTCCCGCAAGGCTACGACGGGCGTTGCGGCCGGGTTGATCTCCTTCATTAGCACTGCCGACGAGAAAGGCGACAGGGTTATCTGATTGGCGTAGGCCGTATTTTTCGCATCCCGGTACGAACCATCCAAACCCACGGTCTTATCCTGGCTGGTTGCGTTATAGACTAACTTAATGTAGTCGTCCGGGTTTACGGTGGTAAGTGTTGCTTCTTTCAACCGGACGTTATCGATCCAGGCGGTTTGTCCGTCGCCGGTTACCTGCACCACCAGAATGGCATTGGACTCATCGGCCGTGGCCGTAAAAACGGCTTCGTACGTCTGGCGGGCAGTGCCCATCAATAACAGGGTGCGGGGCGACAGGTCTCGGTAACTACCCGACAGCTGCCGGGGGTACACTTCCACTTTCTTGCCATCGGCCGACGCCACTCCGTCAAACAGCAACTGATAGGATTTTCCTTTGGTAACGGTACCAATCTTTACCGTGGCCAGCAGGTACGAATCCGGCTGGCTGTTGCTGAATGCCAGGCGAAGCGAGCCACCATCGAGTCGACTGGTGTTATCCCAGTCGGCCCGGCCGTTGCCCGCTGGCGACCAGACGCTCCACCCCCCGGCATCGCCCGAGAACGAACTGGTCAGTAAGCTGGCTCCCGTCTGGCCAACGATCTGGCTTTTATACGTGATCGGGCTGTTGGCCGAGTTGGCGTCTTTCCCGAACTGCGTCTGCCAGGCTTTCAGGGACAGCTCGGCCCCGGTTAGCCCGGAGCCGGGGTTATAAACGGCCCGAATCTTGAACAAATCTTCGAACGGCCGCACGTAGTAGTTGTAATCGAACTGGCCGTAGCTCGCCAGATCGTTTCCGTTCGATTCATAAGCAGCTACCACCTGATTAGCCAGACGACTGAACAGAATGTTGTTCTCAACGATGTTGTTCCGTAACGCACAGGCCCCGTTATAGGCCAGTTTGAGTTGCTCTTCCGTATTGTTGAAACTCGTATTTCCTTTAACGGTAATGCTGGACACGCCCCGCAGAAAAATGCCCATCCCTTTCGAGCCAAAGGAGGTGTTGTTGAGCACGTTTATATTCTTCGAGCAGTCGTCCAGAAAAATACCGTTGGCGCCGGAATAAGCCCCGCCGGGTGTTCCCTCCGGTGCTCCGATGCCACTGAACACGATATTCGACACAATGTGCAGATCACCGGTGCTGCTGCCGCTTCCGTTCCAGGTGTAAATACCGCCCCCGTCACTTTTTGTCAGACAGAAGTTCGACACCTGATTATACCGCACTGTGGCGTTGGTCACAACGGTAATACCGCTGTAGCCAATGTTGTCGATCACGTTGTTTTCGATCAGGGTATTGGCGGTACACAGTGATTGCAGGGCCGAATACGTGCCATCACCACTTTTCCCCCGACCGGGCAGCGTCCCGATCCGCCGAAGCGTATTCCCCCGAAACGTAAAGTTCTGGTACGGACCAATGTAGAAGCCGCTGCTATTGGCATCTTCGATCAGGTTGTTTTCGGCCACTACGGTGTTTCCCGAGCCAATAATTGTGACGCCATCCTCGCCGGAATTGGTGATATCGTTGCCAGAGAAGGTGAAATTCGACCCGCCCGTAACGGCAATGCCACTACTGAGGGTTTCCGCGATCTTAACATTGCGCACCGTTATGTAGGATACGTCCGCCAGCTTTATTCCTTCGTTGAACGCCGTGGCCGTCATAAACTGGCTATTCGGATTGCCCTGATTATCGAACAGCTGAATCGTTTTGGTAGCCGGGTTATAATACCATTCGCCGGTTTGATCCAGCGTGGCGGGGTGATTCTGGATAAAAAATCCCCAGCCATCGGCCAGGTTGTAGCTGCTGGTATTGGCCAGAGCCAGGGTGTTTCCGTTTTGCTGGGTGATGGCCGCCCGGTCCAGAATCCACTGATTGGGCCGCACAACCGCTTCGCCCCCCGTCCAGTTGGCCGCGAGCCCCTGCTGACTGGTAAGCTGTGTTTTACCACTGTGCGACTGGATAGTCAGGTAGCCTTTGCTGGCATCGCTCAGATTCGGGTAGCGGCCCAGTGGTAAAGCCGTGGCATTTCGGTACACACCCGTTACCCGGCTTCCGCAGGATGGGCAATCGGCCTGCCAAATGTTATTGCCAAGATTGGCCCAGTTGGTCACCGGCACCGACCCGGCGAGAACCGGTTTACCCCCGGCCCCGTAGGCATCGATCACAATGGGCCTGCCCGGCGCACCGGACTGCCGGATAACCAGACTGCCGCGAAAGGTATCGCCCCGCCGAAACAACACAGCATCGCCCGGTTGTAAGGCCAGGCTGTTGACTTTAGCCAACGTCTGAAACGGCGTCCCTTCCGAGTTGCCGCTGTTGGCATCGCTCCCCGAGTTAGCGACATAATACGTCGTTTGAGCAAGTACAGGTTGGCAGAGCGTACAAAAAAGAAGAATGAGGGTAAAAAGAAGTGGTGAACGGGCACACGAACGGTGCTCACCAATGGATTTTTGGAACATATTTAATAAAGTAAACCAGCGGATAAAAAGAGTAATGCGTTCGACCGACGGCTCCGTTTGCAGAGCCGTCAACGCAAGATAAGCCGAAGGATTTGTTTATTAAACGGTATGTAGATTAAAAAAACGCGAAGAAATAAACTGGCACAAAATCTATTTCCGTCCCGTAAAAAAGGTATACATCATGCTCCGATTAACCGCATGACGTATACGAATAACTTACTACTCACCTTCTGGCTATGTGAAACTTAGGCCGTTTAAAAAAGAAATAGGAAAGCCTTTTAATTAGTGCCTGGTTTGCCATTCAGCTCCCGCTCCAGGTCACTCTCCTGATCAAGCACTGTCGAGTCGGATTTCTGGCGGTTAACTGCTTTCGTTTCTTTTTGCTGGGTAACTGCTTTTGGGGAAATATCGCTTTCTGCTACGGCTTTCGCGGTCGGCTGCGAAGTGGTTCCCTCAACAGACGGGCGTTTTCCTGAAGAAGGGGCATCATCGGCCAAGTTGATTGTCAATGAGTCGGTTGGAAGCGCCGGGGACTGCTCAACGGTTGATTCACTGACCGATGTAGGCTGACATAAACCGGGAAAAATTTCGCACCGGTACATAACGCCAGCGTAGCCCAGGCCGCTTAGAACCGCGACTAGGCCAAGCGCAATCCATCGTTTGCGGGTATGCGGCTCAGTACCGCTGGCCAACTGGGGCAGGTTTCGGGTGGGTATGGCCTTTTGCACAACTGCCAGCAGACCCGCCGTCCGACCTTTCAGAGCGACCGTCTGAGTCGCATAAGGCGACTGAACAGTCAATAGTGCCTGTATTGTTGCCCTTTGTGAAGACATATAACGTACGTGTACATACGTGCCTTCCGGCGATGGTACAAAGGTAAGTTTAGGCTTATAAATCGGCTGATCGTCCGTTGCCAGCAGAAAATGGTCCGGAGAATCTGTCTCGATTGTTACGGGAGAATCTGCATATTGTTGCGCAACGGTTAGCAACAAATAGCAGGGTTTGTCAACAGTTGCCTGTGTAAATATAAGTGTCGATTGACTGATCTTCAGACTTGGTTGGCGACTGGATAGCTCCATAGTTTTACTGATAAATAGCTACGAATAATAAATAGTTTAGACGTAACAGCCTTTTTAGTGTACCTTTTCAAGTAAATATAAGCATCTATTCCATAGCTACCGTATGCTCACAAAACCAGTTAACTAGGGCGAAACCCCTTTAAACTACCACCAGTTAACGAAAACCAGCGTTACATACAATACGTATATAGAAGCAACTCAACAAGCTCTATATGGATACCATTCAATTAGTAGGCTACACACACCAGGTCCACATAAGTTCTATTGTATGGCTGGAAGGCGATGCAAATTACACCCGGGTTCATTTTCAGAACGGCACCATTACAACAATCACTCAGCCGCTTCATTGGTTTGAGCAAAATCTGAATTTTGTACGAATTCACCGCTCTGCCATCATTAATCCAGCGTACGCCCGCGAATTTGTCCAGAAAAAAGGACGGTCGGGCTGGGTACGGCTGCTCGACGACACCGTCATACCCGTTTCCCGTGATCGGCTTCTTTACACAGCGGCTCAGCTTACCCTGATCGTTAGGCAGGAAATGCAGCTGGATGACATGCCGGATGACCTGTCTGATTACCCCCTGGCCGATTGAACGATCTGTCAGCGAGCAAACCGCTAATACGCGTTTACCATTTACACCACCCGAGCAATTGCCTGTTTAACACTACAGGACGATTGCTTTTTTTGTTTTGGCGAAGTCCATACACGAAGGTTCTGAGCAGGATACCGTCAAAACAGAGTTAATTTCTTAACAGGCATAATCAAGCAACAGCCTATTATATAGTGGCAAAGTTCAATTTTTTGTTTACCAATTAATTCCTTCACCAAGTAGATAGATCCATTTAGCGATCAGAGATATATAAAAGAAGGCCGTTAATTTAATCAGTAGGAAGGGCTGCTGAAGGCCACTTTTTTGTTCTCACAAACTACCCATCTAGCTTTATAGTAGGCATTCAGTCAAACAGGGCAAAAATCAGGGGGTTCCTCCGGGCTACTTACCGCCTTTGTTTTCACCAATATGAATAGATGGGTGAGCCTACTCTATGTAGCTGTTGGTACTCTTTAGTACATCACTTGTTGCTCCAGCCCTTTCAGGCGTGTACCGTTGAACATCTGCCTGCTTACCAAATGGCGGCTAAAGGCTGGAAAACCTGAGCGCAACAGGACTCAGGAACGCGTCCTTACCCATCGACCTTGTCTTTTCATTAATGGCTTGTTCTACTACTCAAACGTTTCGATTTTATGAATGCACCGGTAATCTTATTTGCCTTCAAGCGTCCTCATGAACTTAAAGCAACGATCCAGGCCCTACAGGCAAACTACCTGGCGTCGGAAAGTGATCTTTATATCTTCGCCGATGCGCCGAAGCGTCCCGAGGACTGGCTCAAAGTCAATGAAGTCCGGCAACTTTTAGACAGCGTTACGGGATTTCGAACCATTCAGCGGGACTACGCCCAAACCAACATCGGTTGTGCCGATTCGGTTATCCGGGGTATATCCTACGTATTGGCCAGGCATCCAACCGCGATTATCGTTGAAGATGACCTGATTACGTCGCCTAACTTCCTGGATTTTATGAACCAGGGACTCCGCCAATACGCCCTCAACAAGCGCGTATATTCGGTGGCGGGCTATACCTTTCCCTTTCAAAAACCGCTAACCCACGAAACGGACGCTTACATGATCCCGCGCCATAGTCCGTGGGGCTGGGCTACCTGGGCCGACCGCTGGGAATCCATCGACTGGGATATGCACGAGTATCCGGCGTTTATCCGGGACAAACAACAGCAAAAAGCATTTATGCAGGGTGGGTCTGACCTACTCGGTATGCTGCGCGACCAGATGGAAGGCCGGGCCGATGCCTGGGATATCCGGTTCTGTTTCAACCGGTTCAAAGGCAATGGCCTAACGGTTTATCCAACAAAATCAAAAGTGCAAAACATTGGCTTTGGCGAAGAAGCCACCCATACCAACATCTACAATCGCTATAAAACGGACCTTGACAACGGTACGCAGCGTGTCTTTACCTTCCCCAGACTAGTACAAACGACCGACTATTACCACCAGCAAACGCTGCGTCGGTACAGTGTGCCCATTCGAATTTTTAACCGACTGAAAACCATTGCCGGTATGCGCTAATGGTCACCGCCCCCCTGGCTTATTCGGGCAGGGGGGCGGTTTTTCACCGCCCGGATTGATCTATTGACAACAACTATGAAGAACTCAAGCATATTTCAGATAAGCTTATTCGTGTCTGCGGTGAGCCTATTGGCTTACTGTAAACCAGCCGATCCTGTTCCGGAAACCGTTGTTCAGCGGGAGGATACCATGAGCATTGCGCAGGTGAGGCTCTTCCACGAAAACCCGATTCCCAGCCGAATCCGGGTTACCGACGCGGGCCGGGAAGGTGTTTTCACGCTCGACGAAGCCGACATGAGCAGCTCCGATAACATGGGCACCACGCTCGTTACGACTAAGGGCCACCGCTACAAGCGAGCCTATAGCGGTTCTGCCAGTGCTTACTGGTTTGGGGTGGATGTAGCGGATACGGACATAGGTCCTGAGTTACAAACTGCCGTTACGGCCGTTAGTGACCTGACCATTCCGGACGGCACCTACACCCAAACCACGCCGGTTCATTTGAAAAGCAACATCGCCATTCGGGCCAATCCGGGCAAGGTGACGATCAAGCTGCCCAAATCCTATATCTCGCTGGTTAATCCCGACGATCCGAAAATCCCGTTAAACGACATTCTGATCGATGGCCTGTCCTGGATTACAAGCTCGCAGGAAAAGGGTACTTATGGTACCATCTACATCGACGGGCCTTCCATTACTAACCTGACCATCCAGAACTGTGCAGGCAACGATGCGGCTGCAAAAGACAGTACCAACTGGCTCACGGTAAAAATACAGGCCAATCGAACTGGTAAGGACATCGTGGTACGCAACAACACCGTTCAGGCAAAGCGAATGGCCTGCGAGATTTTCAACCATGACAACTATAATGTCTATGCGGGCAAAAACATAACGGTTAGCAACAACAGCTTTTCGAATTGCCGCTTCGGCATTTCCTTATCCGGACCGCTGGACCAGCTTACCGTTGCGAACAACTACCTTAAAAACTGCAGCCTGTTTGGTATCGAGATTGCCGGAGCCGCCCAGAACGTCAGCATTATCAACAACAAGTTTGAAGGCGTTTTCGATAAGTTTCTGACGGGTTCGAATGATGGAAGCGGGCCAGACAAAAACGGGGGGACAATAATTGGCGGTATGATCGTTTCTGGCAATGGAACCGTGGGCACCGTTACGGGTGGTATTCAGTTTTTCAACGGAGGGGCCATTCAGTTCACGAAAAACACCTTTTCCATGACCGGCATGCTGGAACTGGCCCACTCTACAGCGGGTGGTTTGTTCACCGAAAACGTCATAGAAAGTGCCGCCAACAAAGCGATCATCTGCGACAATTCACCGAATAATACATTTATCAACAATACAATTTCCAATAAAACCAATCCCGGCAATCAGGCTACGCTTATGGCGTATGGCAGTAAAGCCACGAATAATGTTCTCACAAACAACAAGCTGATTCAGGGGAGTGGGGGCAAGCCTTACGATGCTGTGCTGGGAGGCAGTGTTAAGGCGTCGATGAACTATGATGAATCAGGCAATCTACTTCCCTGATTTATAGCGAGCTAGCCTATTCTCCGCTTTTTTCCATTTACCAAATCGTCTGTTGATTCAACCCCAACAGACGATTTGTGCTTTACGGTCTCTTGTAGTTTTTCTTTTCAGCTAATCTTTACAATTAGTTTTACAGGCCCACGTGTATAACCAACGCCTTGCCTTTTTGGTATTTTTCAAATAGTTTAATTTTTTATAAGTATAGTACCATCCTTAGTATAGTACAATTTCTGTTAGTGGTATAACTTTACCTGTAAACTATCTAAAGGCTACGTTAATTTCTAAATCGGTATTAGTAAGTATTAGTCAAAAAAAACTTCATTATATCCAATGATTGTATTAACGTTAGCTCATTATTAGGCCTAAATTGTTAACACATCACAATACACACATACAAATATCTCCCGTTTATTAACCCCTGAATTTCAGCCGCTCACTCATCATCCTTTGTCTTCAATTATCCCGGCTTTACATTCGGTAAATAATCAAGTAAAGAATTGAACACACCAGTCAATGCCTTTGCAATCCACCGTGCGCCCATCATAAACGTACTCTTACAGTACACACTACAGCCATCTGCTACCAGCAAACTGTAGTTCCATTTTCACCAATCATCGGGTTTAGAACCTCTTTTAACCAATTGCTGATTATCAGCTACCAGATCATATCTGAAAGGACAATGACTGATTATACGCTTCAGGAAGCCTTGTTCTCCCTGAAGCATTGAGTAGAATGACCAACCAACGTTTAAGAATGAGTAAGGGAACGAGTAAGAGAGTACACGCACGGGTAGCCACCTGGGCCGCCTTAGCAGCCATTTTACTTTCAATAGCTTCGCTGGACGGCTGTACATCCGCCAAGAAACTGGTCTATTTTCAGGGGGCAACCAGCAAAGACGATACAATAGCGATAGCAGAACCCTTCATTCCAACGATAAAAAAAGGCGATGTGCTCTCCATTCAGGTGAGCAGCCTCAACGCCGAGGCATCGGCTTATTTCAATCCGGTATCCATGGCCGAAGCTGCCGCAACGGCCAATGGCACCAACCCACTGGCCCGAACAGTAGGCTATGTGGTTGCCAATGATGGCACGATCAAACTGCCGCTGATTGGTCAGGTGGCGGTCGCTGGTCTGACGAATGCCAAAGCAGGTGACTTAATCAGCAGTAAATTAAAAAACTACCTCAAAGAACCAACTGTCAATGTGCGCAACCTGAACTTCCGAATTTCCGTACTGGGTGAGGTGTCGCGGCCAGCGCTGTTTACCATCCCAACCGAACAGATCACCATTCCGGAAGCCCTGGGGCTCGCCGGCGACCTGACGATCTACGGTCGGCGGGACAACGTACTGGTTATCCGGGAGGAGGGTGGCAAGCGAATTTTTACGCGGCTCAACCTCACCCAACGCGACGCCTTCCGGTCGCCCTATTACACACTTCACCCCAACGATATTGTGTATGTAGAACCCGGTAAAGCCAGAGCAACCAGTGTAGACCGGGCCTATCAGCTGGCCCCCATCCTGACGGGTATTCTGTCAATCATTGCCATCATTGCGACCCGGCGTTAACCGGACCAACACTTACCTCTCAACGTAGACTTAATGAGTATGAATACAAAAACCAACCAATCGTATGTTTCTTATCAGGTAGTCGACCCCGGCGGCTCTCCGATTCGAACGCATCTGGCTCCCTACCTTCGTTACTGGCCCTGGTTTGCGTTGTCGCTGGCGCTTTCCTTGGTGGGTGCGTACGTTTTCCTGCTCTACAAACAACCGGTTTACCGCATTCAGGCAAGCCTGATGCTCCAGGATGAGAAAAAAGGGAGCGGACAAACCAACCCGTTGAAGGAACTGGAAGTCTACTCGCCCAAAAAAGTAGTTGAAAACGAACTGGAAGTGCTTCGTTCCTCTACCCTGATGGAGCGGGTTGTGACCAACCTGCACCTCGACGCCCGGTATTTCCGGAAAGCGTCTTTCGGCAAACGGGAAATCTACACCGAATCGCCGGTTTGGGTGCTTGTTGAAGAAGGCGATGAAGCTTTGTACAAAAAACCACTTACCCTATCGTTTATCGATAATAAATCCGTCCGAATTAATGATAGAACCTATCCTCTAAATCAGCGGATTGGAACGCCTTACGGCCAGTTACGCATTCTAACCCGCAAGCCAATCAGCCCAAAAACGGAGCCTGTGATTGTACAGGCGATACCGCTCGCAGCGGCCGTTGGGATGTATCTGGACAACCTAAAAGCCGAGCCAACCAGCAAAACCTCGACCGTGATTCGCCTGACGCTCGAAGACGCCGTTCCCAAAAAAGGCGAAGCGGTGCTCAATAGTCTCATCAACGAATACAATCAGGCCTCCCTCGTCGACAAGAACAAAGTAGCCGACAACACCCTCAAGTTCGTTGAGAATCGACTACAAATCGTATCCGGCGAACTGGCGACGGTTGAGAAAAACGTTGAAACCTATAAATCGACGCTGGGTATCACCGACCTGGGCGCACAGGCACAGTCGATCATGCAAACGACCACCCAGAACGACGCTCAGCTCAACCAGGTAAACATTCAACTGGCCGCGCTGGAAGACCTCGACAAATTCGTAAGCACCCGCGCCGACAAGCGGGGCAGCACGCCCGCTACGGTTGGCTTGGGCGATCCTGTTCTGCTCAACCAAATCGACAAACTGTCGCAGCTTGAATTGCAGCGGGACGAGTTACGGCAAACCAGTGGCGACCAGAACCCCAAGCTTCAGTCGCTGGATCAGCAGATAAAAAATACGCAGAACAACATCGCGCAGAACATCCGTACGATGAAGTCCATGCTCAACCGGTCTAAAGACCAGTACGTGGCCACCAATGCCCGGCTGGAGGGCGTTATCCGGACGGTTCCCCAGAAAGAGCGGGCCTTGCTGGACATTACCCGGCAGCAGACCATCAAGAATAACCTATACACCTACCTGCTTCAGAAGCGCGAAGAAATGGCCGTTACTTTTGCCGCTGCCATTGCCGACAGCCGCACCATCGATGCTGCCAAAAGCAGTCTGGGACCGGTGAAGCCAGTGGGCATTGTCATCTATGCCCTGTTTGCACTGGTGGGTTTGCTGGTACCAACGGCTGCTGTGGCGGGTAAAGGCGCACTGAACACCAAAGTGCTGCGCCGGAACGATGTTGAAGACGTAACGCAGGTACCCATCCTGGGCGAGATCATGAACAAGCGTAACCGCGACGTACTGATTGTGGCCCCTAATAACCGCTCGGTCATTGCTGAACAGATCCGAACCATCCGGACCAACCTCCACCTTGGCCGGGGCGAATCGACCGATAGCCAGGTGCTGCTCTTTACGTCCAGCATCAGTGGCGAGGGCAAATCGTTCATATCGCTAAATCTGGGTGCCAGCATGGCGTTGCTGAAACAGCCCACAGTCATTCTGGAGATGGACATGCGGCTACCCCGCCTGCACCAGCATTTCGACATCGACAATTCGGTCGGCATCAGCAACTACCTGAACGGCGAAGCCACCCTGGCCGACATTCTGAAGCCGGTGCCGGGCTATCCCAACTACTTTATCGTTCCCAGTGGTCCGCTACCCCCTGACCCGTCGGAACTCCTGAGCGGCCCGAACCTGAAACAGCTCATTGGTGAACTTCGGGAGCGATTCCGCTACGTCATCATCGACGCGCCACCCGTGGGTATCGTTACGGATGCCCAAGCGATTGCTCCGTATTCCGACGCCACCCTGTTTGTGGTACGGCACGGCGTAACGCCCAAAGAAAGCCTCAAGATTCTGGATATGCTCCACCGCGAGCACCGATTCCAGAACATGAGCATCATTCTTAATGCCGTGGGTGGTGGCGATGGCTACCATTTCAACAGCAAGTACAAGAATAGCTACTCATACCGCTAAACCCGGTGCCACACTAGCTGGCTCTTTACTTTGGATGCTGGATTACTCACTTGTCCACCCCAGAAACTGGAGATTCCTATGCAGGCTTCTACCGACGGAAAAACTTTTCATGTATATCTAAGCTACGATGGTGAGGCCAGACCTTACACAACGAAGCGTATTGTTCAGGGGCTCAAAAAACGCGGATTCGATCTGTTCGTTGCGAGCATCGTTTTGGTATCAGTTCTTATTTGGCTTATACCTCTACTTGCCCTATTGATAAAACTGACCTCTCCGGGTCCGGCCATCTTCGTGCAGTCCCGGACGGGGCGCAATGGCAAGGTATTCCCCTGCCTGAAATTTCGGACGATGGCTTACGAGCGCAATGCCCAGTTTAAACAGGCAACCCGCAACGACATGCGGATAACGCGTATCGGACGGTTTTTGCGACGGACCAATCTCGACGAAATGCCGCAGTTCCTCAATGTACTGGCCGGGCACATGAGCATTGTTGGCCCCCGCCCCCACCCCATTCCGCTGGATGCCCAACACTGGCATACCATGCCGGGCTACAAGGAACGCTACTCCGTCCGACCCGGCATTACGGGGCTGGCGCAGGCACGCGGGGCACGGGGCGAAACCGGTGAGCTGTACAAAATGAAGGTCCGCGTTCGCTACGACCACCTGTACATCAACCGGCAGTCGACCCGGCTGGATGCCAAAATCTGCTGGTGGACCGTTAAGGCGGCCATTGGTGGCAACAAAAACGCCTGGTAATTCTCAGTAATCCTATCCAATCACCCATTAACTCAGGTACGATGACAAAAGTACTACAAGTGAAGCTGTACGACGCCGGGCTCCCGTCTGCCGTGCAGGACATTATCGGGCAATGCGACCCGGTACTGCCTAAACAAAACAAATGCATCAGCGCCACGGGCGCCCATGGCTTGGTAACGGCCTTCAAAGAACCCGAATTCAAGGCTACGCTGGATTCCTTTTACTGGAACCTGCCCGACGGTATGCCCGGTGTTTGGGTTGGCAAGATGAAAGGCGCCAAACAGATGACCCGGTGCTACGGCCCCGATTTTTTCAAATTCGTGATGGAGAGCAGCGCCGACAAATCGGTGAAGCACTTCTTCTGCGGAGGTCAGGAAGGGGTTGCCGACGAGCTAAAAAAAGCCGTGGGCCGCAAGTTTGGCAACTACCAGATCAGCGGCACCTACTGTCCGCCCTTCCGCGAATTGACGGACGGCGAGTTTCAGGAGCTGGCCGAAACCATCAACCGCTCGGGGGCTAACATCGTCTGGATCGGGCTGAGTACGCCCAAACAGGAACGCTTTGCCCGGCGGCTGGCCCAGTGGGTCAACGTCAACTTCATCGTAACGGTGGGGGCCGCTTTCGACTTCCACACCGACCGCGTAGCGCAGGCTCCGAGCTGGATGCAGCGGATGTCGCTGGAATGGCTGTTCCGGCTCATGGCCGAACCCAAACGACTCTATAAGAGATACTTAGAAATTGTACCGCTCTTTATCCTGCTCAACATAAAAGAACTTATCTCACCCGTTAAACAATCAACTGCTTCGGCAAATCAACAAGTATGAAAAAAGCTCTCGTCTGTGGTGCTGGTGGCTTTATTGGCGGCCACCTCGTTAATCGACTCAAATCAGAAGGATACTGGGTTCGTGGAGTCGATGTTAAAGAAAATGAATACGAAAACCGGAATGCCGACGAGTTCATCCTTGGCGATTTACGAGACCCGGAGGTTGCAAATGAGGTGATCACATCTGATCTGGACGAAATCTATCAGTTGGCGGCCGATATGGGCGGTGCCGGTTTTGTCTTTACGGGCACCAACGACGCGGCCATCATGCACAACTCGGTGCTTTGTAACCTCAACGTGCTCGAAGCGGCTAAGAACAAAGGCGTGAAACGGATTTTCTATTCCTCGTCGGCCTGCATGTATCCGGAGCATAACCAGATGGACCCCAACAACCCGAAATGCTCGGAAGAGTCGGCTTACCCGGCTAACCCCGACAGCGAGTACGGCTGGGAGAAACTGTTCTCGGAGCGCTTGTTTCTGGCCTACCAGAAAAACCACGGCATCGAAGCCCGCATTGCCCGTTTCCACAACATTTTTGGCCCACAGGGTACCTGGGACGGCGGTCGTGAAAAAGCACCCGCTGCCGTTTGCCGGAAAGTAGCCATGGCCGAAGATGGCGGCTCCATCGAGATCTGGGGCGACGGCAAACAAACCCGTTCCTTCCTGATCGTCGACGAGTGCGTAGAAGGTATTCGTCGGTTGATGCTGTCAGATTTTTCGGGACCGGTCAACATCGGCTCGGAAGAGATGATTTCGCTGAACGACTTCGCCAAAATGGTCATCGACATTTCGGGCAAGAGCCTCTCGATCAATAACATTCCGGGGCCGCTGGGCGTACGGGGCCGCAATTCGGACAACCACCTGATCCAGGAAAAACTGGGCTGGGCACCGTCGACCCCACTGCGCAAAGGCGTTGAGAAAACCTACGACTGGATTTCGGAACAGATCCAGAAGAAAGTCCTCGAACCGGTCGAAGCCTGATGGAACGGATAACAGCCTCCCTATTGCACCTTGAGCGCGAGCTAACCGCTCATGCTCAGGGCGCAAAGCAGGTTTTCCTTCGGAACAGCGACACGCCAACCAACGTAACGCAGGTGGCTTACGGCATTTTTACGAAGGCGGATTACTGCGAACTACACACGCATCCCACCATGGAAGAGTGCTTTTTCTTCCTCAAAGGCGAAGGCATTTACGTAGTCGACGACCAGACGATTCCGCTGCATCACGGTGTTTTTGTCCGGATTCCGGCGGGTGTCTCGCACCGGCTGGAAGCCACCGGCGACGACCCGCTGGAGTACGTTTACTTCGGGGTTGCCACGAGTTGAATTAAGTACTAACCCCACGGCAGCAGCCGACCGCCCAACTACACAAGTCATTAACAAACAACAGTATATGGTTAGTAAAGAAGTAGGCTCCGTAAGTATGGCGGCTGGTGAGTTGACCGACCAGGCAGAGAGTTCGATCCGGGTAACTGACCGGGCTGCCTATGCGGGTTCATCTTCCAGCGCGGTAGAAACGGCACCTGCTCCCGCTCCCCGCAAACAGGATATTTTATCGAAACCCATCCTGAAGCGGTTCGCGGTCAATGTGGCGTCGCTCTTTAGTCTGCATGTGGCAAACATGCTGTTGCCCCTGCTCACGGTGCCGTACGTGGTGCGCATCATCGGGCCGGAGCGGCTGGGACTGCTCAACTTTTCGCAGGCATTCGTTGCCTACTTTACCTTGCTCATCAACTACGGCTTCGACATGGCTTCGGTGCGGGCGATTGCCGCCAACCGCGACAATGCCGAAGTGAAAAACCGGGTGTTCAGCGAGGTGATTTTCGGAAAATCGGCATTATGGGTCGTTTCGACGATCATTTTCGCTGTCATCTCTTCGTTTGTCGATGAGTTCCGGGCGCACTACTGGCTGCACATCTGCACCTACATTGGCACCATCGGGATCGTATTTTTTCCGGTCTGGCTCTACCAGGCCATGGAAAATCTGGGGCGGGTGGCGCTGTTCAACACCATCATCAAGGTACTGGTCACGCTCACGGTGTTCATCTTTATCCAGCAGCCGGAAGATTATGTTTACCAGAACCTGTCGCTGAGCTTATCGCAGGTGATGGTGAGTTTCGTTGCCTTCTTTGTAGCCGTCAAACGCTTCAACATCCATTTCTCCTGGCCAACGATGGCCCAGATGACGAAGCGGTTCCGCGATGACAGCACGCTGTTCTTCACCTCGGTGGTGGCTACCATTTACGCCGGGTCGAACATCTTCCTGCTTGGCATGTTCAGCACGCCGTACAACGTAGGCATTTTTTCGGCCGGGACCCGGATTGTGGGAATTGCCCAGGCGTTTGTGTCGCTGGCGCTGAATCAGGCCTTTTTCCCCATCGTAGCCAACGCCTTCGGGCAAAGCGAAGAGAAAGGGCTGACCATCGTACGGACCATTTTCTTCCCCGTTACACTCCTGATGATGCTGGTTTCGGCGGGCATCTGGCTCATTGCGCCCATTTTCATTTCCATGTTTTACGGGGCCAAGTTCGAGGAGGCCGTGCTGGTATTGCGCATCGTGGCCCTGCTGCCCATTACACTGGGGCTTAACAATCTATTCGGCGTTCATACCATGCTCAGCCTGCGTATGGACAAAGCATTCTTCAGGATTTCGGCGGTAGGCTCCATCGTGAGTCTATCGCTCAACGCTCTCTTCATTCAACGCTTCGGTCACGTGGGCGTGGCCTGTTCGTGGGTCATTACCGAGGCATTCGTTACCACATCATTCTACGTCTACCTCCGCTACAAAGGCATCGAGGTAGTGAAGCTCAGTTACTTACAGGAAGCTATAACATTCAGCAAGAGCCGATTGGCGGTCCTGTTTAAACAACAATCATGAAACAAATAGCCGCAGTTGTTGTGACCTATAACCGACTAACCGATCTGAAAATCTGTCTGTCGAGCCTGCACAAGCAGACCCGCCGGACCGATGCGATCTATGTCGTCAATAATGGCAGTACCGACGGCACCGATGAGTGGCTGAAAAGCCAGCCGGGGCTCACGGTACTGACGCAGGCCAATCTGGGTGGTGCCGGGGGCTTTGCTACGGGTATCGAACGGGCGTTTCAGGATGGTTTCGACGGCATCTGGTGCATGGACGACGACTGCATTGCGGCCCCGGATGCGCTCGAAAACCTGCTGCTGTCGCCCAATATCGGGCCAGCCATCAAAAACTGCGTGTCCATCAGCGTCAAAGACCACGAAGAACTGGCGTTTTACGTCGACCGGCCCAATCAGAGCTTTCGGAAAGTGACCGACATGACCCAGTTCGACCTGGTGTATGGCGTGGCGTCGCTCTTCAACGGCACACTCATCAGCGCGGAGGTGATCCGGACCATTGGTATCCCCGACAAGAAACTGTTCATCTGGGGCGACGAAGTGGAATACATGACCCGCGCCCAGAAAATGGGCTTTCCGGTGGTTACTGTGCCAACATCGGTATTCTACCATCCGCCCTCCTTCGACCGGAACGGCATTCCCTGGCCCGGTGCATGGAAACAGTACTACGCTGTCCGGAACCAGCGACGCATTTTCCAGAACATGTACGGCAGTAAATACGGCATCGTCGTTTTCCTGCAATGGTCTATCCGGGCTACGCTGCAACAAGCCAAAGAGAAACGACAGAACCGACTGTATAACTTCCTGCTCTACGGCGAAGCGGCTTTCGACAGCCTGCTGAACAACTTCCGCAAACGCCCCGAATCCATTTTCACGGTTCGGCTTTATCGATTCATGCATAAATAAGACCCGGCCATGAATGTACTGATTGCCACGTATCTCGCCCCAAACTCACCCTCGGGTGTTGTTACCTATACCAAAGCACTGGCCAGCGATCTGGCCGATGCCGGGGTTGGCGTGCATACCGTTGATGCGACGAATACGCCCGTTCTCTGGCGGAAATTCCTGGGCATCCTGAAGCGGGTGATGCGGCCTCTGGGTGGTGCGTTTTTTGTGCTGTACGACGAGTTTGCGTATTTCACCGGCATCTACCTGTCTGCCCGTAAGTGGCGGAACGCCAACATCGACCTCATTCACGCGCAGGACCCCCGCTCCGGTGTGGCGGCTTACCTGGCGCTGGGTCGGCGGGCACCCATTGTGCTGACCTGCCACTTCAACGACGACCCCGTAAAGGAACTAGTCGACCACTTTTCCCTTAAGCCCGGCTTCACTAAACGGCTCACGAGCTGGTACGTGTACCTGTTTTCGTACATCAGCAACTACATTTTCGTCTCGAACTACGCCTACAACCAGTCGAAGCACCTGTTACCGGCTAACGTCAACAAGCAAATCCTCCGCAACACGGTTCGGCTGGCGGGTTCGGTGAGCAAGAGCCGCCCCGATGGTCTGGCCCCTGATACGTTCGTTATCAGCAACGTGGGTTATATCGACGAGCGAAAAAACCAGAAACTCCTGCTGGAGATCGGGCGCAAGCTCCGCAGCCGGGGTATTCACAACTTTATGATCTGGCTGATTGGCGATGGTCCGAAACGCGCCGATTACGAACAGCTAACCCAGCAGTTTGATCTGAACAACCATGTTCGTTTTCTGGGTCGGCAGGCCGCGCCCTGGCAGTTAGTGGCCCAGAGTGACTTGTACGTTCACACCGCCCTCAACGACAATTGTCCCTACTCCATTGTCGAAGCTTTTGCCGTGGAAACGCCCGTGCTGGCTTTGCCCGTGGGCGGTATTCCCGAAATGCTCCCCAAAGACGCTGGCCTTTTCAGCGGCACAAAGCCCGCCGAGCTGGCCACTGAGGTAGCCCGTTACCTCGATTCGACCCGGCGGAAACAACTGACCGGTGCCCAGCGGGCTAATGCCGCCGTATCGTTCAATCACCGGGGTAATCTCGAAAAACTACTTTCATTTTACCGGCAAACGGCGGGTGTTCCTGCCGATGCCGTCACTCAACTGGCACCTGTTTTATGATGATCTGGGTTTATCGGTTCGTCCTCTTTCTCCTGCTGTTCGGGATGAGTGCCCTGATTTATGGGGGCAACGCCCTGAATCCGCTGTTCGATAAGGCCGTTAGCGGTACCGCGCTGATTGGTATCGTCGGGCTGGTGGTCTATTATTTCGACCAGCCGGGTATCTACAAAGTGGCGGCCTGGATGATTCTGCTGGGCGTTATCGGTCTGGTTCTCGAATCGAAATACGATTACGGGCAGTTTGTTTACTCCTATTTCGTCATCAAACGCTTTGCCTACTGTGGTTTGGCGTTGCTCACCTATGCCATTGCGCGGAAGGTGGGCGACATAAGCGTTCAGCACATTGTGCTCCTGATTTTCGGCTTCTACATCATCAACCAGTTGTTTCTGGGACAGATTTTCAGCTATAACCTTACCTCCGAGAGCCGTACCGTAACCTCCAACGAAGCGCTTTATCTGGTTATTCCGTGTCTGTATTACCTGATGCTTTACCTGCGCGATCGTCAGGTTCGGGATTTGCTGCTCACGCTGTTCACCTTCGCATTCATCGTTTTCCTGCTGCACCGCTCGGTGATCTCAGCGGCTTTCATTGCCATTGGCGTAGTGGCTGGTCTGTCGGTAATGGGCAAGCTACCAACCCGTGGCTTCCCGATGGGCCGCACCATTGCCACGTTTGCGGTGCTGCTGGTGCTGGTGGCTCCGCTGGCGGGTATGCTGCCCGACAATAAAGTGGCGGGCTTTCTGGAAAACATCGGCGGCATCCTCGACCCCAAAGATGACAATACGGGTAGCTGGCGGCTGGAACAGTCAGAGTTTTACCTGAGCAAAATCCCGGACAAACCCATGCTGGGCTGGCGGTACGTTGGCTACGACAAGGGCGAGATCATGGAGAATGAAGATTTCCCCGAGAAGGGCACCATCATCCACTCGCAGTACATCGACATGCTCTACAATTACGGATTTGCGGGGCTGCTCATCAACCTGCTCATCATACTGGGTACGCTGTGGGTCATGTACCGCCGAAACCGGGTGTTCACCCTTGAGCAGACCGTCCTCTTCGGCTTTATCGTCAGCGGCCTTGTGTACGCCGTTTCGTATCAGTTACCCGTCTTTTTCTGGGGATTTGTTGGGCTGGGCATGTATTACGGTCTCAAACGCCCCGCGCCCGAACTCCCTGTTGAGTATACGCCCTTCGAGGAGATCGATTCTACCCATCCATTACAATCCACTGAGTTAACCCAAAGCCAATCACTGTTATGATTAGTATCGTTATACCTGTCCACAACCGCCTTGAGTACACCCGGCAATGCCTGGCGTGCCTTTCGGCGCAAACCTATCGCAATTTTCAGGTCATTGTCGTCGACGATGGCTCAACCGATGGTACCGATATCATGATCGGCCAGGAGTTTCCGGAGGTCGTTGTCCTGAAAGGCGACGGTAATTTATGGTGGACGGAAGCCACGAACTGGGGCATTCGCTACGCCCAGAAAACGCAGGACAAACGCCAGGAAAATTTCATCCTGACCCTTAACGACGACACCCGCGTAGCACCAGACTACCTGCAAACCATGCTGGACGCTTACCGGAAATACAAGCCCTGCCTAATTGGATCGGTGAGTGTGGACAGCGACAACCCCGAAAAGCTGGAATACGCCGGGGCTTCCTTCGAACTGTACACGGCAGGTGGCCGACACCTGTGCGAAGATTATAACAACAGCTACCGCGAACTGGCTGCCAAGACCTCCTACGTCGAGTCGCACTCCCTGCCGGGCCGGGGCACGCTGATTCCGATGGAAGTGTTCGATAAGATCGGGCTCTACGATTCCAAGAAATACATTCACTACATGTCCGACATCGAGTTTTCGGTGCGGGCGCGGAAGGCGGGCTACCGGCTCATCGTCAACGTGCCGAGTGTGGTGTATGAATACGTGAAGGCAACGGGTATTCAGGTGGAGCGCAAAATAACGCTGAAGGAATTCATCGACAGCTTTACCTCCATCAAGTCGCCCACCAACCTGCGGATACGCTACAACTTCGCCATCGACCATTCCAAGACGAAAGCGCTCTACTTCTGTTTCGACGTGGGTCGAATCTGCACGGGTTTTTTACTGCGTAAAGTAAAACTGATGAAACCGCTATAAGCCATGAAAAAAGTGCTTCTATCCGCCTACGCCTGCATTCCCAATCATGGTTCTGAAGAAGGAACGGGCTGGACATACGCCACAACACTGAGCAGGAATGAACTGGAGGTTCACTGTCTGACCAAAAAAGACGGCCGAACATCCATTGATTCCATACTGGCCGAGGGGTTCTTCCCCAACCTGACGGTTCATTACGTACTCCTGCCGAAATGGGTGGATAGGTTCTGCAATTCCAACCTGATCGGCATGTATTTTCATTACCTCTACTGGCAGTGGAGCGCCATGAAGCTGGCTCGAAAGCTGGACCGGGTCCACCGGTTCGACCTGGTTCACCATGTTACCTACGGCAGCATTCAGTTGGGCAGCTTCATGTACAAACTACGCAAGCCGTTCATTTTTGGTCCGGTAGGTGGCGGGCAGCGGGCCCCCAAGAACATGAAGCGGTACTTTGGCCAGTACTGGTCGCGGGAGTGGATGCGCGACTGGGTAGGCACGATGCTTCAGTACGTCAATCCGGGCTTCTATAAATCCGTAGCTGCCGCCGACCGGCTGGTCGTGACCAACATGGACACCTTTGCCCTGGCCCGGAAACTCCGCCCGACACGCCCCATCGACCGGATCTGGGACGCAGGCCTGAGCCCTTCCTTTTTGCCCGCCAAACCAACGGAGCATTACCCCGGCAATCAGCTAAAATTACTCTGGACAGGCCGCATGTTACCCCGCAAAGCCCTCGAATTAACCATTCAGGCTTTAGGGAAAGTGGATCGGGCCATTCCGGTTACGCTCACCATTGTGGGCGGTAAAGGCGAAATGGCCGAACAGGTGCCGCACTACCTCGACCGCTACAACGTGCGCGACCGGGTGAACTGGGTGGGGCATGTATCCTACCAGGAAGTAAAGGAATTCTACGAGCAATCGGACGTATTCTTTTTCACGAGCCTGCGCGACTCCTGCCCGCATCAACTGCTGGAAGCCATGGCCTACTCGTTGCCCGTGGTAACGCTGGATCTGCACGGCCAGTCCGAACTCGTATCGGAAGCAACCGGCCTGCGGGTGAAAGTGACCGACGAGGAGCAGGTGGTGGCCGATCTGGCCCGCGCCATCGAGTGGATGTACCACCACCCAACGGAGCGGCTGGCTATGGGTCAGGCGGGGTACGCCTTCGCACAGACGCAGGTTTGGGAAACCAAGATCAGGGTGTTCCTCGACGAACTGTATCCGTCTGTCCTGCCTAAAACACCCGCTTATTCGGCGGCACTCAAACGAAGCTAAGCAGCTTTTCACCGGCTTTTAGAACGTTACGCACGCTAACCCTTCTCATCATGATAACCCTGGATCAACTATCACCACTAGGTATTGGCACTAGCCGGGCTGCATCGCTGGGAAGTCGACTGGCAACACACGAGTTCGTGGAGTTTCTGCGGGTAGCGGCTGAACAGGGAATCAACCTGATCGATACGGCCGATTTTTATGGTTCCGGCGATGCCGAACGGCTCATTTCCCAGAGCATTAAAGCAACAGAATTACCATTTTTTGTGGTCACCAAAGCCGGGCTTCCGCGTGTGCATACACCCGGCTGGCTGTCGCCCCTGAACCAGATTGGCAAGAAGATCATACAACGGGTGGGGGCCAGAAAGAACTACACATCGGCGTACCTGATCGACAGTGTCCGGCAAAGCAACAAACGACTGCGGGTTGAAGCAGTCGATGCGCTGCTGCTGCACGAACCCGACTGGGCCGACCTGGCCGATGCCGATAGCTGGGATGGACTGGCGCAAATCCGGCAGCGGGGATTGGCCCGGTACACGGGGGTGTCGACCAACGATTACCGCGTGGTGGAAGAAGGCATCCAAAGCGGACAGGTGCAACTGGTGCAAACGTCGACCTGCTGGCAGGAAGACGGGGCATCGCCCATTCTTGCCTTATGCCGGGCGCACCAGATTCCGGTAATCGCCAACCAGACCCTACGCCCCTACCAGTCCCTCAAGGATACCTTTTCCCGGAATGCCGATGTCATTCGCCAGCTGGACGGGCTATCCAACATTTCACTGCCGCAGTTTCTGATTGCGGCTGTACTGGCGGAAAGAAAGGCGGACAGCACCCTGTTCGGCACCAGTAATCTGGGGCATCTCCGGCACAACATCGATGCCCTGCGGTACGTAGAACCCCTGCGTCCTCATTTGTCGAGACTTAACCAACTCCTGTCATGATCGTCACAAAAAACACGTTCCCGCCAGGTCACACGCTCGACGCCGATATATGCATTATTGGTAGTGGTCCGGCAGCTATTTCAATGGCACTTAGCCTGGATGGTTCCCCGTTCTCGGTCATTATGATCACGGGCGGCAACTGGTCCGAAACCATCTCAAACCAGGATTTATACCGGGGCGCCGTTTCGCCCAGAGGTTCTCATGAACCGCTGGAAGAAAACCGCCGACGCCAGTTTGGTGGTACGTCGTCGGCCTGGGGTGGTCGTTGTATGCCCTTCGAGCCGGTCGATTTCAAAGCCCGTTCCTGGGTGCCCGACAGCGGCTGGCCAATGACTTATCAAGACCTGCATCCCTATTACGAGCAGGCGGCCGAGCTGTGCCAGATCGGCCGTTTTGAGTTCAACGCCCAAAAGGCCTTTCCGGAAAACAAACAGGAAATTCTGGAAGGACTAGACTCCGATGGACTGGTCTCCTACCCGCTGGAACGCTGGAGTCCGCCCGTTCATTTCGGCAAAACATACCAGAAACAACTGGAAAACAGCCCCAACATTCGGGTGCTGCTGGATGCGCACGTTATCAGTCTGCAAACGCAGGACACAACCGATAGCGTTAGTCATGTCGATGTGTCCATGACCGACAAAATGCTGTCTGTTCAGGCGCGTGATTTTGTGCTGGCAACCGGCGGCATTGAAAATGCCCGGCTGCTGCTGGTCTCGACAAACGACCGCTTTCCTACCGGCCTCGGCAACCAGCACGACAATGTAGGGCGCTATTACATGGTGCACATCAGCGGCACCTATGCGGAGTTGAAACTGCACGACAAAGAAAAGCTCATGGCCGATTTCGAACGGGATGCGGGAGGGGTCTACTGCCGACGGCGCTGGTGGTTCCCTGAGCCGGTTCAGGTTCGAAACAAGCTACTGAACACCATCTTTTTTTTATACCACCCCACCCAGAAAACCGGCCATCGGGACGTCCTGTTTTCCTCCCGCTTCGTGGTCAAATCGGTACTGTCCATTTTGAGCCAGCGTTCGTTTCATCGGTCGGTGAGTAAGGCGAAACAGTTGATACCCGACCTCCGTGAGCATACCGTCAACATTGCCCGCAACGGCCTGATGGATGTGCCGAATCTGATCCAGATCGGGCTGAAACGCATGGCGAAACGCCGGTTGCCGTTCCTGCTGCCTTCCCGACGGAACGAATACTGGGGTTTGTATTTCCAGGCAGAACAGTCGCCTAACCGAACCAGCCGGGTGCGTTTGTCCGACTCGCAGAAAGACTCATTTGGTATGCCCAGAGCCGAAGTCCAGCTCGCTTTTCTGGAAGCCGACATTGAGTCGATCGTTAAAACACACGCTCTATTCGTGAGGACGTTTGTCGAGAAAAAGATGGGCGAAATAAGGTATTCGGAACCGGGTCTACGAAGCTACCTCCGTGAACTGTTCAAGACCTTTAACTCGGCCTCGCACCACATCGGCACCACCCGGATGTCTGATGATCCGCAGACAGGCGTGGTCGATCGAGACGCCAAAGTACACGGCTTGCACAACCTGTATGTGGCGGGCTCGTCGGTGTTTCCAACCGGCGGACATGCCAACCCGACCCTTACCATTGTTGCACACGCCCTGCAGTTGGCGAACTACCTGAAAACTAAACCCTAACGCATGATCCACTAGCCATTGACCCTTCACCCTTTTCACCAGTGCATTGACTCCCTTACGTTATGAAAAAAGTACTTATTTCTGCCTACGCCTGCATTCCCGACCGAGGGTCGGAGGAGGGGAACGGCTGGTTCTACTCATCGCTGGTTAGCCAGCAGGGGTATGAAGTATGGTGCCTGACCAGAGACATCGGCAAAGCCGAAATCGAACAGAAGCTCCGCCAGTGCGCATACCCTAACCTGAATTTTGAGTTCGTTACGCTGCCCGGCTGGGCCGAAAAAGCCGGTTCGTTTGGTCTGCTGGGCATGTATTTCCATTACCTCTACTGGCAGTGGACTGCGTTGCAGTCGGCCTTGAAACTCACGAAAAAGCACAAGTTCGACCTGGTCCATCACGTCAGTTACACCAGTCTGCAACTGGGTAGTTACCTCTATAAACTCAAATTACCCTTTATCTACGGCCCCGTTGGCGGTGGTCAGGAAGCCCCCGCCACCATGCGCCATTACTTTAAATCTCACTGGCTGAAGGAGAAGATGCGGTCGTGGGTGAGCGATCTTATGCGTCATTTCAATCCCGGCTGCTACCAGTCTGTCCGCCAGGCCGATTATGTGCTGGCCTGGAACGAAGACACCCGCCAGATGATCGCAGCGATGGGCCGGACCAAAGGTGTTGAGAAGGAGTTCGGGGGGGTGGGTGCCCGCTTTATCCCGTCGAAACCCATTCATCGCCCCACCCATGATTCACTGGAGCTGGTTTGGGTTGGCCGACTGATGCCCCGCAAAGCGCTTGAACTTTCCCTGCATGGCATGAGCAAAGTAGACCCGCAGCTACCCATTCACCTAACGATTGTGGGCGATGGCGAAATGGGGCAGTTCGTTCCTGAGTACATCGAGAAATACAACCTCGGCAAACGGGTTACATGGGTTGGCAAGGTCAATTACGAGCAGGTGAAGGAATACTACCGCCAAGCCGACGCATTTCTGTTCACGAGCCTGCGCGACACCGGCCCCGCTCAGTTGATGGAGGCTATGGGCTACTCCCTGCCGGTAGTAACGCTGAAGCTCCACGGACAGGCCGAGCTAGTGGATGATTCGACCGGTATTCGGGTGCCCGTTACCGATCCGGAAACCGTTGCACAGGGGCTGGCCGAAGCGATTACCTGGATGTATCACAACGAACAAAAGCGGGTTAACATGGGAATCAATGCCTTTCACTTTGCTCAACAGCAACGGTGGGAGCTGAAAGTGGACCACATTATCCGCCGATACTACACCGCCCTCATGGGTCAGTCCGCCAGCGTGGTCATGGCCGTCAGTCAGGAATAGTCAAACTAACTCAACAACCAACATGTACATCAGTATCCTGGGCTCTATTGCAACGAACGACCTGCTGACGGAGGCCGCCCGGCGGCAACTCGGCTCGTACCCGAAAGGACAGCCGGGGGCTCCGTTGATCAGTAATCTCATTAACGAATACCTGTCTCGCGGGTATAAGGTGCTGGCCATTACCATAGACGATCAGCTGGCCGACGATGAGCCGCCGTTTGTGTATACCGACCCGTTGCTGACCTATGTGGTGGTTCCTAAACGAAAACATACGTTCCGCCCCAACGGGAAACGCCCCGGCCGCACCGCCGACTTTTTCCGCTTCGAGCGAAACCAGATGGTGGCCGTGCTGAAGCAGTATAAGCCCGATGTGGTACATGCTCACTGGACGTATGAGTACGCGCTGGCAGGTCTGACGTACACACCCAACGCGCTCATTACCGTACACGACAACGCCCGGATAATTTTCAACTACGTTCGTACGCTGAATCGCTTCTTCCATCTGCTGCTCGCCCGGTACGTATTTCAGCGGGGCCGATGGTTCACGGCGGTATCGCCCTACATGGCCGGCACCGTACAGCAATGGATAACCGAGCCTGTAGCCGTGGTGCCTAACCCGGTGCCGATGCCCGATAAAGGACGGCATTCGACCCGGTCGGAAGTGCCCACCATCAGCATGGTTGTGAACGGCTGGGACGACCGAAAGAATAGCAAAAATGCCCTGCTGGCGTTTAAAGGCATTCAGCAGCGGCACCCGAATGCGGTCCTCTGGGCCTTTGGCACAGCCTTCGAACCTGGCGAACATGCCGACGCTTTCTGCCGGGAGCATCAAATACCCAACGTGGTGCTGCATGGCTCGACGCGCTACGCGGAGGTACTCGATAAAGTGTCTCAGAGTACAGTGTTGCTGCATGCCTCCCTCGAAGAATCGTTCGGCATGGTAATGGCCGAAGCCATGAGTTTTGGCGTGCCCGTTGTGGCCGGAAAAGACAGCGGGGCGGTGGCCTGGGTGGTGGAAGATGGAGGCCTGCTGGTCGACGTTACGAAGGTGGACGAGATGGTGGAGGCCGTCGATAAACTCCTGTCCGATCCGGTACTCTACAAACGGTGCTCGACCAACGCAATCCGGATTGTGCAAACGCGATTTCCGATTGAGGAAGTCGCCGATCAATACGTGTCGCTTTATAAAAAGCACTGTATGAGCCCAAAGACGGCCAAAAGCGCTGAGGCAAGCAGTGCGCAACTGAGCGTTGACCCAGCTTACAAAGGGTAAACACTGACAAGCGAAAAAGATAGTATTCAAACCCGTTACGAAGGTGAATCAGCGAAGAAAACAGATCATTTTATTGAGTATAGCCCTGCTGCTTATCTTCTCGATTAGCCTGATCGTCTCGTTGTTTTTCAAGGAGAAATGGCTGTGGATGGATGAGGTGCTGAGTTATATCCTGATTTCTGACCCTTCCCTGGCGCACATGAATGATGCGCTGGTGAGTAACATGGACCAGAATCCACCCATTTTTCCGAATCTGTACTGGTTCATTGGGCATGTCATCAGTGAGAATCCGCAGTTTCTACGGGCGGTTTCGGTGCTTCTTTTTTCTACTACGCTTGCCGTGTTTTACCAGTATACAACGGTGCTTATCGGCACGCCGGTCAGGAACTTCCTGCTCATCAGCCTCATCGTTGCATTCACCTACCTGAACCTGACATTATCGACCCAGATTCGCGGCTATTCGCTTTTTCTGCTCATCAGCTTCGGGTATTTCATGGTGTTGCATCAGCTCACTACCGCCCCCGAGCGCGTAGAATCGTTAGTCGCATTTTTCGTACTTGGGTTACTGATTGTGTTCACTCATAGTTTCGGGTTGTTTTACACAGCGGCCTCCGGTGCTTTTTTCGCCAGTTTGTTTCTGTGGTCCGGGAATAAACGATACACCTATTTAGTAGGGGCACATGTGCTGATTCTGGTGATCTGGCTCCTGCTCTGGTATCCCAACTTCGCCATTCAGACCGAAGCAGGCAAGCCCCACTCCTGGATTCCGGTGCCCACGTTGTCGTCTTTTTTTACGGTTGTCGGTGAGCTGGCTCCGTCGCTTTCGTCCTCGCTCGAACGGCAATCCGTCTTTAAAGTTTTGCCCATTCTACGGTTTCTGCTCATTGTGGGGTTGTGGGTGTACATCGCCCTGCCGCGTTTGCGAACCACCCGGTTTCAGTTTCTCATCGCCGACAAAGCCTTTACCTTTTACCTGCTGGCGGGCTTTCTGTATCTGGTTCCGGTGGGTATCGCCCTGGTTGTGTCTCTGTTTTTTCGGTCGGTGTTCATCAGCCGGTACTTGTGGCCGAGTCATTTGCTGGTCGTGTATCAATTGGTGTATGCCGTCTACTTTTTTCTGGATCGTCGCCCGTTACAGCCGGGCCGTGTTGCGGTTCGGGTAAAGTTCCTGCCCCTTTATATACTCGCGCTGGCGGGATTTATTTTCTACCAGAACCGAAAAGTCAATGTCTTTCCCAGCGGGGTGCTGAGCTACCTGCCGCAACTGAACAAAGCGTACCCCGTCTTTGTCGAAACCGCCGATTACTTCCTGCCCATCTGGTTCCACGACAAGACAACGAAGGTTCGTTATCTGCTGGATTGGGATACCGCAACGCAACCAACGAATATCCTGAGCGCTACCGTAGAGCACAAGGTGCTGAAATCGGTTCGCGAAAAGTATCAGGTCAATGACATCATCCCGAGCCAGCATTTCACCCGGTCGGTGGTGCCGCACTTCTACGTAATCGATGAAAGCAGCAATTATCAGATCGAGTATTTCATCGAAACCGGCCGGGTCCGGATCATCCGCGAATTACCCATTGCCATTGAAGGTCACCGCATTTTAGAATGTACACTTCAGTCCTAAACAGTCATCATCTTACCCAACTAATACCCAGTTATGAAACATGTAAAACAACTTTTGTCCGCACTGCTCCTGCTGTTGAGCCTTTCGCTGGCCTTTGTGGCCTGTAAAAAAGATCCCGTCGATCCCGACCCGCAGCCCGCCGTTACGGCAATAACGTCTATCGATCCGGCTACGGCTCCGGTGGGTAGCACCATTGCCATTACGGGAACGAACTTCAGCACCGATCCGGCCAGCAACACCATTACCATTGGGGGCGTTACGGCCACGGTAGTGTCGGCCTCGCCAACTAAACTGGTCGTCGTGGTGCCAGCGGGTGCCGCCAACGGTCCCGTTTCGGTAACGGCCAACGGTCAGACGGCCCAAAGCGCCGGAACATTTACCGTTGCCCTTCCGGGTCTGAAACCCACCAAAGAGGTACGCGGAACGACCTTTGCCAACCTGACCTGGAAAAAAGATACGATTTACGTACTCCGGGGACAAGTCTACATCCCGGCCGATTACAAGCTGACTATTGAGCCGGGAACGATTATCAAAGGCACCGGTCCCGAAATGGATCCCAACGGCACTAATTATCCGGGCGCGCTGATCGTTGAGCGTCGGGCGCAGCTGATTGCCATTGGCACCCCCACACAGCCCATCGTGTTTACCTCGTCCAAAGCAGCCGGTCAGCGTAGTTATGGCGACTGGGGCGGTGTTGTTTTGATCGGAAAAGCGCCGGTTAATCAATCCCGCACAGCAGCTTACCCGAATGGCGTTCGGGGTACGGTCGAAGCTTACGGAGAACCCCTGGACAACTCGGGTACAATGCAATATGTGCGCATCGAATACGCCGGAGCGACCCAGCCAACCACACCCGCCAGCCGACTCGGCGGCCTGACACTGATTGGCGTTGGAACTAACACTGTTATCGATCACGTGCAGGTGTCGTACAGCGGCAGTGATGCGTTTGCCTGGTTTGGCGGGACTGCCCGATTAAAGAACGTGTTTTCGTACCGGGCGTTCGACGACGACTGGAGTGCCGACTGGGGCTATGTGGGTAACGTACAATTCGGCGTGTCGCTAAGGGACGTGAGTGTGGGCGACCCCTCCGGCTCGAACGGCTTTGAAGTCGACAATTACCAGTCTGCCGAAACCAGCGATGTGACGGCAGTAACGGCCATTAACGGCTATACGCAAACGGCACCGACCTTCGCCAACTTCAGCAGCTTCGCCTATAGTACCGCTCCTACCACCGGCTTATACAATGCGGGCATATACCTGCGCCGAAATACCGCTGTTTCCATCTATAACTCGCTGGTATACGGCTTTCCGGTGGGGGTTTACCTGGAAGGAGCTGCTGTTGGGCCGCAGGCCAACTTTACGAGCGGAACGCTGGATTTAAAAGGCATCGTTGTTGCCAATGCGCTAACACCCGTAGTGGGTGCCGGATCGAACACCCCTGAGCAGGCTACAACCTACTTCACAGGAGCCGGACGATCCAACCAGATTATAGCAACGTCTGATGTCGCAACGCTGCTGTTGAATCCGGGCAACCTCACCCTCAGTTCGCCGGCTTTTGTCCCACAAACCGGCTCACCCCTCCTGACGGGTGCCGTAACCGGAGGCAAACTGGCTAATTCGTTCTTTACGTCGGTGACTTATCGGGGCGCTTTTGGTACAGACAACTGGGTTTCGGGCTGGACAAATGTCAATCCACAAGCGACCGACTACGACCGGTAAGACCTGAGGAACGCTGTTTTGTACGTTTCCCGCCGGGCCTGTTTCTAAAAAGGCAGGCCCGGCCCTATTAATCTACTAGTTCAGTAGATAATTTTAAGGTAAACTTGAAACAGTACCCTTACACAAAGTGTAGACTATATAAACCGATATTTTCTGGTGTAAACCGTTGGTAAGCCTGACCACTTTTTAATATCTCTACCTTTTACCATGAGCGTTATAAAACCGGCCCTTGAACATCCAAACCTCATCACCCATTTATTAGGCGCTAACAATTACTGCTGGATTTATTATCGTAACGGCGATAAAAAACTGTTAGCGAAACCAATCAGCTATTTACAGGATGAGTTACCGGGCTTTATCCGGACCCACAAGAGTGTGCTCATTAACCCGATTTACGCCCGGACCCTAACAGCTCCTCCCCGTCAGAAAATGGCCGGCGAGATTCAACTTGAGAGTGGACTTATTTTTCCGGTGAGCCGCCGACGTTGGAACGAAGTGGCAGAAGCCCTTGACCACCGTTTAGCAGCAGATGCTGAAAAAGCCAGCGCAGCGGTTACATTTACGATAAGCTCAACCAAAAAGGCTCCTTCGGAAAACGTCTCGAAGCAATCAATTCTGCTGGTTACCGACGATCCGTCCTGCGAGCCTATTGTTACAAAGATGATGAGCCAACGCTGGCCTCAGTACCGTTTGCAAATTGCGGAGCAAAGCAACCAACTACCCGATCATCTGGCCGGAATTTCTGCCGAAGAACTTCCAACGCTTATTTTACTGGATGCCCGTACAACTACAGTGGAGCGGCTTCAGACGCTGCAACGGCTCAAACGGGACCCTTACTTATGCCGGATACCCGTCATCTTATTTGTTACACCAGCCGATACACTAATTAGCGATGGCTACAAACGGCAGGCGAATTCGGTCATTTCTTTACAGGATGGCCAGTTGTCTTTTGTACAAACGATTGAGCGGGTCTGCCGCTTCTGGTTGCAGACAGCCTCACTACCCAGCTTACCTAAGCCATCTCTCACCAACAAATAGACCAATTTAAATAAAAACTTTTCCTCGTTGTGTTACGTAAATGCACCCTGGTCGTCTTAGGTAACTGTATGCTCATCAGAGCATTAGACTAATTTGCTTAGTTCATTCCCGTTATGATTGGCCAGTCATCCGATTTTATCTATCTCACAAAGAAATTCCCATAAATAAATCCGCACATGAATACATTCTTCGATCTTGACAAACTATTAATCGATTTAAATAAACCGTAAATAACTTTTATGATACACTTTAGCAAAAATTTACACCTGAAGAAGCCAATTAAATACCCTAAAAAGCGCCTTTTCCTGATGAACATGCGCTCAACAACATCACTTTTAAACAACTATGTACTCTGCGTTGTAAAAAAGAGTCATGATAAATCAAACGTCACTTCCAGCGATTTTATTCAGGTAGGTAGTTTTTATAGTTAACCCAAGTAAAAAATACCTTTTAGGTAGAACAATTCTATTCTAGACATTTCATTTCTATGGCCAACTTAGTCACTGAAATTCAGTCGATTGTAAATAGTATACTTAATTAATATACTTATTTTGGTGACTTATTTTTTTTACTTTTATTTTATTATTTTAAGCCATTAATACAAAAGAAATTAATATAAATCAGACATTATAAACCACTTCCTCAATTCACCAATTAACATATTCATTCAGAAGAATAGGTTTTCAATAAAAAAAATGTCGTACGATAAGTATATTAAAAAAGGAGGAACAAAATTCTAGTCCAACGAAAAAGTAAGTGTTATTCTGGATATATTTGATTTGAATAAACCGGCTCAACATTTACTATAAAATCTATGGCTAAGCTACCCAGTACACGACGTCGTAAAGTACCCAGGATTCCTATTTTAGTCATAGAAGATAATGCTGATCACTGGCTTATAATTCGCTCTGCCCTCTCCCAATGCTTTCCTGAAGTAGAACCATTGTGGATGAATAATACGGCACAGGTAATCAATCATTTAAATGCCTGTCTGTTGGCGGAGAAAGAACTTCCCCGACTTATTCTAACCGATTTGTATTTACCTCGTCGGGAAGATGGTATCGCGCTCCTCGAGTCTCTGAAAAATCACCTTGTTTTCCGGCAATTACCCGTTGTTGTGTTGAGCAACTCTACAGATCGACAAGACATAGAACAAGCGTATACATTCAGCATTGCCTCATACATTGTAAAGCCTATAAGTTATCATCAATGGTTAAACTGTTTTTACACGTTCAGACGCTATTGGCTTGAGGCTGTTACACTCCCGACACACCCTTAGCTGTTGCGTTTTTCACGTGTTCTGCTTGCTCAAAAACGAAGTGTCTGTCATTCATGTAGACCCCCAGAAAAGTCAAACTCATCGTTGATTAATTACTATTCATCAAACCTGAACGTTAGTACTAAATTTTAAGGCGCTATCTACAAATTATCGTACGTACAATCGAATTTTTTTTAGTCAATATAGATGCATCTTCATGCTATGTTTTTATTTACTTAATAAGGAAATCTTACAAATAATAACCATATAATACTATATATTGAGCGTATATGTACTGAAAATGAAGGCAACAATAGTAAAACTATTATCATTCGATGCCATATCAGTTGCATGCTCTGCTTTTTCCCTCACGTTAGAAACCGCTTCACCGAACCGGTAACTGAAGCCAATCCGACTTTCGCGTTTTCACACAGTGTTCGCCAGGAAATTTGGCCCAAAGTGTCGATTTGAAACTAAAGGGTATCGACGATGTCACTCTTTGGAAAACAGCCCCATCAGGCCGGGTAAAAACCAGAGAGATTCGTTAGGTTGCTGCCACTATTGCTGAAGCCGGATAGTCATAAGGCGGATAGGCAGTGTGTGAAACAAACCCCGCCTACCGAAAATGGTTTACGTGCTTTAGGTACTACTTTATTCCTTCTTGATCGAATAGCACTTAATTTAGCAGACTTTTATACGAACCCTTGTTTCGTCAACTAGACTCCTACCGTATTTAACCCGCCAATTAGTACCGAACTGGTTGATGATGGCGGCTAACTTAATCTGAACGTGATTAAAAAAGTAAGTCTGTTTTTCTGCGTTATCCTGTTTAGCCTGACTGCATTCGGGCAAGCACAAAAAGCAAGCCAACCGTCTGGTAAAAAGCCATTTGTGCTCGGCGAAATTATCGAAATACAATCCCGTATCCTCAACGAAAAAAGAACCCTGAACATCTATCTGCCTCCGGGCTACGACCCAAAAGACACCCTGAAATACCCGGTAGTGTATTTGCTGGATGGCTCGGCAGACGAAGATTTTATTCACGTAGTAGGGCTGTATCAATTCACTGCGTTTGAGTGGATCAACATAGCCCCGAAGTCGATTATTGTTGGTATTGCCACGGTTGACCGACGGCGGGATTTCACTTTTCCGACAACGATTGACGCGGATAAAAAGAAATACCCTACGTCTGGCCATTCGGAGAACTTCATTCAGTTTCTGGAAAAAGAACTGGTGCCTTATATGGAGAAGAATTATAGGACGAATGAGGCTAAGACCCTGATCGGGCAATCATTAGGAGGTCTGCTGGCTACCGAAGTACTGTTGAAAAAAACCATGCTCTTTACACAGTACATCATTACAAGCCCAAGTTTGTGGTGGGACAACGGCTCGCTGTTGAACCTCGACGCCAGCCCGTTGGAACGCGCCGAAAACCGGCAAACCAACGTTTACATTGGTGTCGGGAAGGAAGGGCTGACGCCAACCGAAATCCCCCGGGTTATGGAAGTGGATGCCAATCTGCTGGCCGAAAAAATAAAGAAGAGTAAGCCCGGTACCATGACTGTCTACTTCGATTACCTGCCGGACGAGGACCATGCCACCATTGCCCATCAGGCCATTTACAATGCCCTGCGTTTTTTTGCCCCTAAAAAGTAAGCCATTCACCCGTTCCGGGCGTTTGTCACCTGCGGTTATGGGTAGGGATCAATTGCCCGGTCTGCTATATTTACACAACTTGCTGAAGCGATAACCCTTTTGACAGGGCCTGTTTTCTGAGGCACGTTAGCTCATTATTGTCGACAATTGAATGGAAAAGAAACGGACAACGGCTCCATCCACCCCTCCAAAAGCGAAATTCATTGCGCTGAGCGAGAGCATTATTGAAAAGATAAAAAATGGTGAACTACTGCCGGGCGACCAGATCCCATCCGAAAATGAGCTTATCAAAACATTCAACATCAGTAATACAACGGCCCGCAAAACACTCCTCGAAATTGAATCCAAAGGCTGGGCACGGCGAATAAAGGGCAAAGGAACCTACGTGCTGAACCGGACGGAAGATCACCATTTGCTCCGTACGCTTGGCTCGATCTATGCCACCCGACGCGGTTTTCACGATAGTCTGATTGCCGAAGGATTTACCCCCAGGAACATTGTGCTGGAGAAAACGATTTTACAGGACGGCATCTCGTCCGAAATCAATGGCCGTCACTTTATCATTGAAGGTCCGGCGCTGAAAATTCATCAGCTGCGCTATGCGGATGAGCTACTAATTAAAGATGAAGTCAAATACATTTCCCTGACGTTGTGTCCCAAAATCAACAGAATACCTACGGAAGTCTCTTACTTTAAAGTCTACGAGAACAACTATCATTTAAAAATCGACGAAGTTCAGCAGACACTAGGCGTAAAAATTCTGGAACCCAACACCACTAATTTTGACCTCAGCAAGCCAACGCCCGTCTTTGTGCTCGACAGTGCCGTTATCTGCACCGGCGACAAGGTCGTGGAAATTGAACAGTCGTATTACCACGGCGATAAGTATAAGTTCGCCGTTATTGCCAGTCCTGAACACGACTACCGGCAGCCCAGCCCAATTACTTCGTAAACCATTTCAGAATTTCGCTGGTAATGAGCTCATGACCGGCTCGGTTCGGGTGGTTCACGTGCGACATGTAGTTGGTCAGTTCCCCGCCTTTGGCTACCCGTTTAAACTGGGTGTACGGGTCTGCCAGGCCTACATTGTACTGCTTTACCAGCTGGTGAATTTGCTGAACGTGCGGCTCCAGCGGGTTGGCCGCATCCAGAATGTTCAGCCGCTGGTCGGGCGAGGGCGTTAAAAGGATGACTTTTACGTTTCGAGCCAGGGCGGCTTCCACCATCTTCGACCAGGCTTCTTTCACCTTGCCGATGTCCGAGAACCGGTCGTTGAGGGCATAGTCGATGAACAGCACATCGGGTTTATGCACGAGTACCTCCTGCTCAAAGCGGGCTTGTCCTTTTATCGCATTTTCTCCGCCAATGGCCGTAACGATAATATTAATGACCGCATAGGGGTACTGCTTTTTCAGTTGGGCCAGCACCAGATTCGGATACGATTCCAGCGTATGTACCTCGTGGTCGTGCCAAAAGCCTGCGGGTACAGAATGCCCATGAAACACCAGATTGATGGTTCGGTTTTTGGGCCACTGTACGGTTAGTTCCAGTTTTATGTTTGCTAAATACGTGGCCGAATCGGCGATGGAAGACGATTGAGCTTTGGCACTGATGGTCAGGACTATGAGTAAGGTAAGGACTACGTAGATTTTGTTCATAAACAGGGCATAGACAGGTTGGGCAATTTACCGAAGATATTTCTCAAACCAATTGGCCAGCACGCCCAGGTCCGACTCCCAGGTTTCGTCCCAGCCATGCCCGCCACCCTGATGTACGATCAGTTGAGCGGGCACGCCCGTTTTTTTTAGCTTGTCAATGAACCGCTCGGATTGCTCAAGCGGCACGATCGGGTCGACCGTCCCGTGTAAAATCAGGGTTGGCGGGGTATCCGGAGCAATGGCCATCAATGGAGATAACGACTCCATCAGCCTCAGCTTCTCCGCTCTCGATTTCCCGTCAACGCCAAACTGCGGCCAGTACCGCCTAACGGTATCGCATTCGACAAATAAGCGGTTCGGATTTCCAAAATTAGCCAGATCGGCTGGCGGGAAGAAACAGGCCACTGCCTGCACCCGACTGGAGACCCGGTCGACAGAATCGAGCGTAGCAGCGGGGCTTCGCTGCGTCGTATCCGGTAAGCGGGGGCGACCAACGCCGGTGCCGATGCACAAGGACAGGTGCCCGCCCGAACTCATACCCGAAATACCCAGCCTATTGGGATTCACGCCGTACTCGGCCGCGTGAAATCGAATGAATCGAACGGCCCGGTGAATATCCTGAATGACTTCGCTAACCTGAAATTTGGGTGCCGAGCTGTGAATGACAAGGAATACCGTTTGGCCCCGGTCGGTGAAGTAATGGAAATGCTTCCGGCGTTTTTCAATCATGCTGATGTCCGAATGCCAGCCTCCGCTCAGGGTAAAAATAACACCAATGCCGTTGGGTTTAGCCGGTTTAAGAACATCCATCGTGAGCGCCGTTCCGAACTTGTGTCCGTAAACAACATCGCGGATGCGGGTTGGTTCATCGGCAACTTCCGGTTGTGTTAATGGCTGAAATACAGACTTGTCGGTGGCTGAAACGAATGGGGCATTCAGTCCAATCAGCAGCAGTAAGAGTTTCCCGATGTGTGTTTTCATTTCCGTTATCAATTAATGCATTTAAACTGTCGGTAGGCCTCAGTATCAATCACCAGAATGTTACCAGATCGCCGGTTACGTTTTCGACTACGTAATGCTTACCGTACGTCTGATCGCCGGATTTGAAGGCCGTTTGCCCTTTTTTCCAGGGGTAGCTGGTATTCGTGTAGACATGCAGTGTCTGATCTGTAATGCCATCGTCGGGGTAGATGCGGACCGTGGCGTTTTTCAGGCCCGTTAGCCGAATACATCGTTTCATGTGTTTTACGCCCGATGTCATTTCCTGGCACGACACGATACCATCGGGCTGGTCGATGAATACCCGGCTCTCCCGATGCCAGGCTTTGGGCATTGAATAGACCGAATAGCCATTGGCCAACTCGGTTTCGTAGCCTGTCAGAATGGGTGCGCCCTGCGGTAGTTTGAACCGATGAGTAATGGTCGTATTGGGGCAGTACCCCGAAAAGAAAAAGCCGTTGCTGCCCCGCGAAATAGTCAGTACGGGATTCTTAACGGATGGATTTCGCTTGTCGACCCGGTAGTCGAGGCCAAACTGACTGAGCACATAGCGCATCAGGAGCGGGCCGGTAAAGAGTTGTTCCGGGTCATCGGGCGTCAGGAGTTTGCCGCCCGTGAATTTGCTCGAATTGGTGCCGCGAACATACGCTACTTTGCCGCCGTTCCATTCTCGCTTTTCGCGCGTCCAGACCACGTCCCGCTGGGTTGTTCCCTGCATTAGCTGAGCCAGCACCTTCGTTCCAGCATCGGCACTGTTCTTTACCTGTGTCGCTACGCCCCCACCCGAAAACAACGCGTTGTGAACAATCCTGTCAGGGTACTTTTTGGTGAGTTCGTCGAGCATGATCGTTGACTTAACCTGAAACTCGCCCTCAAGGGACTTGGTATTCTGAAGGTTCAGCAGATTCAGAAAAGCGGGTCCGGCATGGTCGGCGGGGCCGTAGACGAGGAGCTTGCCACCCCGCTGCACAAAGTCGATCAGCGTTTTTTCGAGCGACGATCCCGCGTCCGGCACGATGGACACCAGAATAGACTCCTTAAAGTATGTGGGTTTGGCTGATAATACGTTCTGGAGCGAGCCCGTCGACGTGATCGTATTCAGCGGAAATCCGTTGTTGATGGCCTGTCGGATGAGCCAGTCGCCGTAATAGATTTCCGGCAATCGGTCAGGTTGTTTATAGGCCCAGCTATGGTACTCGTCAAACGGATAGACCCACACCAGTGGCCCCGGTGCCGTGGGCGAATCGTAGCGGGCTTTCAAAATATGGGGCGTTACTTCGTCGGGCACCTGCGACGGCATTTCGCCATACGAATTATCAGCCGTCAGGAAGTTCAGGTGGGTAGGCAGTCTGATCTCGCCCTTTGCATTGATGCGCGCCACTGCCATTGGCAGGTAAATATCGTGCGGCTCCTGCCCGTAGCGGTCCAGCCACGGACTGTTGACCCACCAAGGGTCATGTGTGTAATACCTGAACAGATACCGCTCGTCGGGCAGCTCAGCCATGCGCGACATATACCCGACCATTTCCAGCCCGAAATCACCGTCCAACGCGGCCCAGGGCGAATTAGGCGGAGGAAGCATGTTGTACTTGCCGCCGTAAATCTGTTTTAGATCAACGCCATCACGCGCTAAATCGGCCCCGGTCGATAGGTTCGTACCCCGGGTTTGAATCTGAAATGCCGGGCATTCCTTGCGAAACAGGTTCCAGAAACCGGCAATCAGGGCTTTGGTATTCGCTAGTTTTTCGGGTGCAAATGCTTTGCCGTTGAAGATGGCCCCCGTCGATGACCAGCCTTCAACCCCAAAACCAAAACCGTTGCTGAGCCAGATGTAATCGTAGCCTAAATCGGTGAGAAAATGCTGGCTCTGCCGCCCCAGAAAGGTACCAAAAGGCGTGTTGGCCGGAATGCCTTTGGGAAACCCGGCATAGGCATCGGCGTCGGCGTTTAGGGTCGAGTAACAACTGACCATGGTTTTGTGACCCATGGCATTGCCACCCAGAATCTCGGGGTGTTTTCTGTACTTGAACTCTGATTTGGCAAACTCCGGCCCCGGATCGAACGTAGCCCCGATCAGAACGGGCTTTCCGGTTATTCGTTTGCCCGTTTCTTTTAACGTTTGAATGATAAATTTCAAATCACCGTACGTAAACGCTGGCGGATTTTCCATGTACAGATACGCCCGTTCGTGAAGGGAGAGTTCTTTCGGACCTGAACCCACTTCGTGCTCCGTATTGGGATTGCCGATATACCGCGCCCATTCCAGCGGTTGATCCAGCTTCCCCTTGTAGTCCAGAATCTCCGACCCATCCGACGTCCAGAGCATGACAGAAACCGTATCCGTATGCCGTAGCAGGGCCGACCATTGCGTAAATAATTCGGTAGCTACCTGCCGGATATAAGCCTTGTCATTTTTCTTGAACGGCTTAAGTGAAGCCTCCAACGTGATGTTATTGAACGGCTTTCCCCGCAACGTCGAGTTGTCGAGGTTAGGCGTATCGACGGTCGTCGTAAAGCCAAGCAAAGCCAGACTTAACAGACTAAGAAAGGTCAGGAATTGAGTGCGCATAGGTTGAAAAGTTAAGGTAACGTACCCATGGGCTTCAGCCCGTGACTCACCGAGCATTGGTCACGGGCTAAAGCCCATGGGTACGTTAATATCCCGGGTTCTGCTTCAAAGTTGGATTCAGGTCGATTTCGGCTTGGGGAATAGGAAACAACAACTCAAAATCCTGCACCGAAAAGTTGAGTTTCTGGCTGGCATAATGCGCATTTAATACGCCCTGCGCCCGCCCGGTTCGAACCAGGTCGAACCAGCGATGGCCCTCGTACAGAAACTCAACACGTCGTTCCCGTTCGAGCGCCAGCCGTAAATCAGCCTGCGAAAGTCCCGCCAAAGCAGGTAGCTTAGCCCGCTGACGTACCTGATTGAGAGAAGGGAATGCCTCCGTCGTTTTACCCTGCTCGTTCAGCGCTTCGGCATACATCAGCAGCACATCGGCGAAGCGAAGAACGGTAAACGAAACGCTGCCATCGCCCGGATCAACCGCTTTGAAGTCAACAAATTTCAACCCGTATCGGCTGTAGGATTTCCGGCCGCCAATCAACGTGACCGAATCGCTCACGGATACGGCCTTGCGGGCATCGCCGGTTTCGTAGGTCTGGATCAGGTCCAGCGTTGGCACGATGCGCCCCGCTCCCTGCGAATTATTGGGGAAAATAGCCATGCTCGTAATGGCGGGGGTGAACAGCGCCGAGTAGTTATTGCCCAGCGTCTGACCAGAGAGGTAAGCGACTTCCAGAATCGTTTCGGGCAGATTCGTGTTGCCGTTGGTCGACAGCGTTTTGTAGTCGGCAACCAGCGAAAACTGCTTTGCGTCGATCACTTCCTTCAACTTTGCAGCGGCCAGGTCGTAGCTCTTTTGGGTTAAATAGACTTTACCCAGCAACGTTTTTACGGTCATCTGCGATGCTCTGGTTTTGTCCGTCACGGCCGTAACAGGCAGCAAAGTTTCGGCGCTGGTCAGGTCTGACACGATGAGTTTGTACACCTCTTCTTTAGGCTTCAGGGTAAGGTCGGCGGAAGCTACCTGCGCTGGGCTGGTAAATGTTTGCGTGGCTATAGGGACATTACCAAACATGCGTACGAGGTAGAAATAGCTGAACGCCCGCAGAAACTGAGCCTCGCCTTTTATCCGGTTCTTGACGATCGGGTCGAAGGTAACGGCATCAATCCGGTTCAGTATATTGCTGGATTGCGAGATGGTGTACAGACACGTATTCCAGACCGACCGGACGTAGGCATTCGTTGCCGTAACGCCATTCTGATCCAGTTGCATCTCATCGGCCGAGGGCGACGACCATTGAATTTCGGCATTGTCGGTCGTTAGATCGCCCACGTAATGGATGGTGCTGCTGCTGTAGAGGCCCCGTGTAGTACTGTAAACGCCAACCAGCGCCGTCTCAAAATCATTTTGATTCTGGTAAAACCCCTGGTCGCTGATCTGGTAAGCGGGTTTGAGGTTCAGGAAATCCTGACAGGATGATAAGGTGGCCGTTACCGCTAAAATGGCCAGTATTCGCTTTTTCATGATGGTTAATGGGAGTTAATCAAGGGTCTGATCAGAAGGTCACGCGCAGGCCAACGGTATAGGTCCGTGGGTTTGGATACGAAAAGAAGTCGACGCCACTTCTGGCCAGGTTATCGCCCCCGGTACTGCCTTCCGGGTCATAGCCCGGATACTTCGTGAAGGTGTACAGGTTCGTGACATCGGCATAGATCGAAAGGGCCTGAAGCTTTAGCTTGCTGACTGCTGTCGATGGAAACGTATACGATAAATTGACGTCCCGAATGCGGGTGAACGACCCATCGAACAGGTATTTGGTCGTTCCGGCGCTGAACCCAAAAGCATAATCGTTCCGGATAGCACGCGTGTACAACCCGGCACCCGGACTTTCCGGCGACTTCCAGCGGTCGGCCATAGCCGCCAGTTGGTTCTGCACCCCGGCCCCGTTGAGGTTGACCTCGCCCCCCTGAAAATAAACCTGGTTGCCGTAAGTGCCATTCAGGCTCACGCTCAGGGCGAAATTCCTGAAAGTGAAGCGGTTGCCTAGTCCCCACGTATACCGGGGCCACGGATTGCCGACAATGGTTCTGTCCGATGTGTTGATGGTGCCATTGCCGTCGGCATCCTGGTATTTATAGTCACCCGGCTGCACGCGTGGGTTCTGCTTCGGGCTGTTGTTGACCTCTTCCTGCGTCTGGAAAACGCCAAGAATGTTGAGCAGCCGGAAGCTGGAAATCGGGTAGCCAACCTGCGCCACCTGATAATCGGACGTGACGATCCGGGCCGAATTCGAGTTGAGCGCCAGCACCTTGTTTCGGTTCCAGCTAATGTTAAAATCCGTATTCCACTGGAACGGCCCTTTGGCGATGTTCTGCGAATTGACCGTCAGCTCGATTCCCTTATTTTCCACCTCGCCGATGTTCTGAACCGAACTGCCAAAGCCCGAAGCCGAGGGCAGGGTTACGTTGAGCAGCAGGTTCTTTTTATAGGCCTGGTAGGCGTCGACCGTAAACGACAGCCGATTCTGGAACAGCGACAGATCTATACCCACATTGCTCTGCAGCGATTGCTCCCAGGTCAGTTCGTCATTAGCCAGGCTCGTCGGGATGATACCGGATACGATCTGACCATTCGCCACCGTTCGAGCCACGCCCAGCAAGCCCTGCGTAGCGTAGTTTGGAATCAGGTTATTGCCCGAAATACCATAGCTGGCCCTTATTTTCAGGTCGCTGATAAAGCTGGCCGACTTCATAAACGGCTCATCCGACAGGCGGTAAGCGGCCGAAATCGACGGGAACGTTCCCCACCGGTTTTTCGAGCCAAAGCGCGAACTGCCGTCTTTTCGAATCGTCGCCGTAAGCAGGTATTTTCCGTTATAGGTATAATTCACTCTGGCCAGCCACGACATAATGGCCCATTCGCTGATGTAGTTCGTACCCGTCGAAACGGTTCCTGCGGCCAGAAAAGGCACATAATCGGTCGAGAAGCCCGTTGCCCCGGCCTGGAGTATCTCGTCCGAATTCTTCTGAATGGTGTAGCCCGCCAGCGCATCGATGTCATGTTTGCCACCAAACTTATGCCGGTAGTTAATGGTGTTTTCGTTCAGCCAGTTCAGGCTTTTAACTTCCGTTGCAGCCGCCGTAGCCGCACCCGTCCGGCTGGTCGCTAACCCCACCTTCGACGACTTCCATAAGCGGGTTACGTTGTTGGAGTAGTTGACCCCGACGGACGTTTTCAGGACAAGCCCCGGTGCCAGATCGAACTGTAAGTAGTTATTGGTGAATACGTTGGTGTTATTTCGTTTGTCCGAAAATTCGGCGGCAATGATCAGCGGATTTTCGACGGGAATCCCCGTTGGACTGGAAAATTCGGAATAAGGCGTACCATCGGAGTTTCTTACCGGGATGGTTGGGTCGCTGGCGAGGGCCGCCGAAATCAGGCCCCGAAACTGGAGGTGTCCTTCGGCCCTGGCAAAGTTGCCGTACGAATGAGCGCCCGAAAACGACGCGCCGATTTTCAGACGGGAGGTAAGCTGGGCGTCGATGTTAGTGCGCAGGGTAAACTTGTTAAAATCCGACCCGATGATGATACCTTTCTGGTTGAAAAAGCCGCCGGAAACGTAATAGCTAACGTCCCGACTCGTGCCACTGGCCGACAACTGGTAATTCTGAACCATCCCTTTCTGGAAAATCACGTCTTGCCAGTCGGTCCCGTAACCGGCATCGGCAAACTGGCCGGGGTTACGAAAGTCGGGCTTCACCTGCGTAGCCGTACTCCGAACGTTGTTTGGGTCGGTGGCTTTACCGCCCCCGAATACCCAGGCGTTGTCCCGCCCTTCGGCAACAAATTCGGCATACTGGCGGGGCGTCAGCAGTTTCATTTTGCGAGCCAGTTCCTGCATACCCGTCGAATGTTCGAAGCTGATGGTGGGTTTACCAAGCTTACCCCGTTTAGTCGTGATAATAATGACCCCGTTGGAGCCCCGCGAGCCGTAAATAGCCGTGGCCGACGCGTCTTTCAGCACCTGAATCGACTCAATATCGGCAGGATTGATGATGCTGAGCGGGTTGATCCGGTTAGTCGAGCTGCTGCTGGCAAGCCCGCTGGCCGTGTAGGAATTGGCCCCGAAACTGCTCAGATCAGAGCCGCCCCCGCCGGTACCAATGGCGTATCCATCCACCACATAAAGCGGTGAGTTACCACCCGTAATGGAACTGATCCCCCGAATGATCACGTTGACATTACCTCCCGGCGCTCCCGATGTTTGAGTAATTTGCACCCCCGCCACTTTGCCCTGCATCATCTGGTCGACACTCGTAGCCGAGGGTACCGGCACCAGGTCTTTGCTGGTCAGGTTGACGATAGAACCCGTCAGGTCTTTTTTGCGCTGGGTACCGTAGCCCACCACCACTACATCCTGCAACTGCTGCTGGTCGGTTTTCAACGCGATGGTGAAGTTGGTGCGCGGCTGGCCATTGCCGTTGCTGACGGGTAGTTCCTGGGGCGCGTACCCAATGAAGCTGATCACCAGCGTCGCATTGGCCGCTACGGTCAGCTTGAAATTGCCGTTCACATCCGAGGTAGTACCATTGGTGGTTCCTTTCTCGGTAACGGTGGCCCCAACTAACGCTTCGCCGTCTTCATCGGCGGTAATCTTACCGCTCACCGGCACTCTGCCCGACTGAGCGGACACGCTATGGGCAACGGTCAATACGCTTAACATACTCCCGATGACCAGGAGCCGAAGCCGATGAAATAAATAGTGATTCATGGAAAAGAGTAAGGGTTAGAGGTTACAAGATTTTCAGCCGTTAACGATGACGGATTCGATTTTCAGGTAGTCGGCAATTTTCCGGATCGACTCGGCATGGTGGCCGATGCCCAGCGCAAAGTGGTGGGTTGGCCCTTCCTGAATCCAGCGTTTGAGGAACGTCCGAACATCGGGTTTGAAAAAGCCCCGGGTATTGGTATTGCCCGTTGGGGGAATAGGCCCGGCAATGGATTCGCCTTCGGCAATGACAAATTTCATCTTGCCTTCGTAGTTCGAGCTGATGCTCAGCATGGTAATGGGACCTTCCTTTATCTTGAACTCGACTCCGGCCCCGAATCCGGGTTTGCCGTGGTATTTTTTCAGACTCCGCAGCACCGGCTGCCCTTCGGCGATGGCAATGTTGTGCGGCCCATCGTGGCCAACGAGCACAAAATCCTCGTTGAAATCGACCGGGTGAAACTCGGCGAAGCTGCCGCCAATGCCCAGTCGCTCCATAATGAGCATGGCAATGCAGGTTTTCAAGTCCGATTCGCCACACATGGGAAAGCCCGCGCCCTGAAGCAGCGAATTACCGACAATCAGATTCGACATAACCACCCGCGTGTCGCTGCCATCGGGGCCATCGTAGTAATAAGCCAGCCCGTCCAGCTTCCGGGCTTTCACGAATCGTTCAAGCGCCACGGCCGCCTGAGCCGCAATGTGCAGATCGGAGTCCCTCAGTTTCTCCGAAATAGGATCGGAGACGGGGTCAGGGGTATCGAAAAAAGCCAAGATACGCTCTTTAACAGCATTGATTTCAGTTTCCGTTGCCTGCTGGTATTCCGTAACAATTTCGTGCGCTTCGCACTGAACGATGTGGGCACCGAAATGAGCCGTCAGCATGGTCGAGTCGGAGTGCATATCGAGCATGGCTTCGATCGGATGACCGATATGACCGATCTTAGCCGTTTTCAGATCGTGCAGTACGGCGGCTATCCGGCAGTATTCTTCAATTTCGGCATCGGCAGCAGGGTCGTCGTGCAACGTGCCGATAATCATCTGCGGCACTTTTTTGCCCATTCGGACCGCTACCCCGGCAAACTCCGGCAACGAGCAGATATCATCATTGTACAATTGAAGATAGGTCGACGCCTGGCTGTAGTTCATAGCCTTATCGGGCTGAAGGGCCACCAGCACAATGGGAATGTCGACGCTTTTGATGATGATGCCGAACGTACTTGAGGTGGCATACGTCAGCATATCGCAGAAAATCAGGTCCAGGTTGGCCGCATTGAGTTTCGGGACAAGTTCATAGGCTTTCGTAACATCGTCGATCAGCCCGAAGTCAACGATGTCGACGGCCCCCATCGATTCAACTTTCTCGATGAAAACAGCCTGTTTTTTCAGCAGGTCATCCAGCAAGCCATCGAACTGACTCCAATATTTATAATATCCCACGCCAAAGACCCCGATCCGGGCGGTCGTTGGTTTTCGTTTGACAAATGCGGCCTGACTGGCCTGGGCTACTCCATTTGGTGATAGGTTCTGCATGATTTAAAGTTGGTGTATTTGTGCAGTTGAGTTAGTGCACTAAGTTTAACTGAAGATTAGTTTACCTTGTTGAGCGAGTATTTCACGAAGCCACTCTGTCAAAGCTGATTTAATGAGCTGCGACTGGGGCAGAAGGATTAACTGGGTCCTGCTCTGAACCAATAGGCAAAGATTTTATACTGGGAATGAGCACGATAAGCAGAACGAAAGCCAGTGGATACAGCAGTCCCGAAGCGATCCAGAGCGGGGTGTATGAGTACCGTTGAATAATTACGCCCATCAGGGGATTGAGCAACAGACTTGACACCGCGCCGGCCGTTCCGGACAGGCCCACCACCGTCGACGTCGCTTTCTGGCCAAACATATCGGAGATAGACGTAATGTAATTGGTGATCCAGAAACCATGCGCAAACATGAAAACCGACATCAGCGCAACGGCAACCTCCACCGACGAAACCCACGAGATAGCCGGAGTAGCCAGCGTTAGTACAGCCGCAATGCCCATAACCGTTTTTCGCGCTCTATTGACCGAATACTGGTGAGCGATCAACTGACCCGAAAACCAGCCCCCAAGAATGTTGGCAATCCCAAGGGCTAAAAAGGGTATCCAGAACAGTTTTCCGATCGCTTCGAACGACACATTTCGAACTGAACTCAGGTACTTGGGAATCCAGAACATCATGAAATAGAAGACCGGGTCGAGCAGAAACCGGATCAGGATGAACACCCAGGTAGGTCGTATTTTGAGCAAATCCAGAAAGGGAACCGTTTTTCCAGCAGACAGAGTTAGCGGTTGCTGAGCAACCATATTTTCTTTTTTCCAGGGCGTTAGCAACCAGACAATTACCCAGACGATACCAATCAGGCCGGGAATCAGGAACCCGCCCCGCCAGCCGTAATGAGTAGATAGCCAAATAGTTAGTGGCGGAGCGATTACAGCGCCAATGGCCGAACCACCAATCGCTATCCCGTTCGCCAGTGCGCGTTCTTCCTTATCGAACCACCGGTAAACCGTCCAGGCCGCACCCGGAAAGCAGCCGCCTTCGCCCATACCCAGCAGAAACCGGAATGCCAGCAATTGCGAAAACGAATTCATTACTGCGTGCAGGCTGTTGGCTACCGACCATAGACCCACCGAGATGGCCAGTCCGATCTTGCCCCCTACCCGATCGATCAGCCAGCCGCCCAGCGTGAACATGATGGCGTAGCTGATCAGGAAGCTGGTATTGATCAGTCCATATTGTACGTCTGAAATATGAAACTCCTGCTGAATCTTGATGATGGCGATGGACAGTACCTGCCGATCCAGAAAACTTAGGCCCGTAGCCACAAAGAGTAACGAAACGATCAGCCAGCGGAGATTTCTTTTCATACACTTAACGCACTAAGTTAACAGAAGCAAAGATATAAGCTCAAAATCAACAAAATCAAGATTTATAGTATTTTTTTTTAATTGAATTGAAATAATTCAACACTTACACAAATAGAACCGACATAGCAGAAAGGCATTGCCAGCTAAATAAGGAGAAACTACCTTTAGCTTTCTTTTCTTTCACCTAAATACCTCAATTCTTATTGCTATGTCAGACGTTAAATTGACCCTCGGCGAGAAAACTTACTTTCCGTTTATAGAAAAGCCAATTGCCTACGAAGGCCGTGAATCGGATAACCCACTGGCTTTCAAGTTCTACGATGCCAACCGACTCATTCTGGGCAAACCGATGAAAGACCTGTTTCGGTTCGCAACGGCCTACTGGCATACCTTCTGCGGCACCGGAGCCGACCCCTTTGGTCCGGGTGTCAAGCATTTCCCGTGGGATGCCAACCCCGACCCGCTGGCCGCAGCGCACGACAAGATGGATGCTGCCTTCGAATTTATCACGAAGATCGGCATGGAGTTTTACTGCTTCCACGATGTAGACGTAGCCCCCGAAGGCAATTCTAATGCCGAATTCGAGAAGAATTTCCGGGCTATTGTCGACTACGCCAAACAAAAACAGGCCGCCAGCGGGGTAAAACTGCTGTGGGGAACGGCCAACCTATTCTCGCACGAGCGGTACATGAATGGAGCCTCCACCAACCCGGATTTTCATGTGCTCGCCCACGGTGGCTGGCAGGTGAAAAACGCCATCGATGCCACCATCGAACTCGGTGGCTCGGGCTATACCTTCTGGGGAGGTCGGGAAGGGTACATGTCGCTGCTGAATACCAATATGAAACGCGAGCAGGAACACCTGGGCAAGTTTCTGCAGATCAGCCGCGATTACGCCCGTAAGCAGGGCTTCAAAGGCTCGTTCTACATTGAGCCCAAGCCGATGGAGCCCACCAAACATCAGTACGATTTCGACGCAGCTACGGTTGTTGGTTTCCTGAATCGCTTCGGTCTACAGGACGACTTTGAGCTAAACATCGAAACCAACCACGCTACCCTGGCCAACCACACCTTCGCGCACGAATTGCAGGTTGCCGCTGACAACAATATGCTGGGCAGTATCGACGCCAACCGGGGCGATTACCAGAACGGCTGGGATACCGACCAGTTTCCGGTGGATGTGTATGAACTGACGGAAGCCATGCTGGTCATTCTGGAAGCGGGCGGCCTGAAATCCGGCGGGGTTAACTTCGACGCCAAAACGCGCCGGAACTCAACGGATCTGGACGATATTTTCATCGCCCACATTGGCGGCATGGACACATTTGCACGGGCAGCCATCGCGGCCGAAGCCATTCTGGACAAATCGCAGTACAGGAAACTCCGTGCAGAACGCTACGCCAGCTACGATTCGGGAGAGGGTGCCCGTTTTGAAAAAGGTGAAGTGACTCTCGAAGACCTACGCCAGTATGCCATGACCAATGGCGAGCCCAAACAGCTAAGTGGCAAACAGGAGCTATACGAAATGATCGTTAACCAGTATATTTAACCAAAACATCCCGGACTTGCCGAACTCCGTGTTGGGCAAGTCCGGGTAAACTCTATCTCTATGCAAGCATTTATTGGTATTGGTGGAATAGAGCTTTTTTTCATTCTGGGCGTTTTAGCATTTCTGCTCGTCTTCCCCATTGTTGCGCTCGTCGATGTTGTTCGAAGCGACTTTCGTGGCCCAAACGATAAAGTGATCTGGGTAATCATTATCGTTTTCCTGAACCTGATCGGAGCACTCCTTTATATTTTCATTGGCCGTAAACAGCGTATTTCATGAAGCATTTATTCCTTTTCGTCAGTTTTCTCTCAACCGTTTCGGCCTTTGCCCAAGCCAGCACCGATGAAGCCGCCGTTCGAACGACCATCAAACTTATGTTCGACGGCATGCGAAAAGGGGATTCGACCCAGATAAAAAATACGTTCATGCCCGGCGCGTCCTTACAGACAATTGCTAAAAATAAAGAAGGCGATGTTTCCGTCAGGACCGATGATATTGGCAAGTTTGCGGCTTCGGTTGTTAAATACCCGGCCTTCACCCTCGACGAGCGGCTATCGGGCATGGAAATAAAAATTGATGCCGAACTGGCCACCGCCTGGACACCCTACGTCTTTTACCTCAAAGATCAGAAAAGCCACTGCGGTGTGAATGCCTTCACGCTTGTGAAAGTTAATGGTAACTGGAAGATTCAGGGTATTATCGACACCCGCCGGAAAGACAACTGCCCGGATTTACCGAAGCCGTAAAGTACCAAACAGCTTCTAGCTGTTTGATACATTGCCCCAGTTCGGTTTGCGTTTTTCCAGAAAAGCGGCCATCCCTTCTTTGGCGTCGGGCGTTTGCTGGAGTTGCTGAAACTGATCGAATAAATAGGCCTGCTGTTCACTCGACGGCAGGTCTTTTAGTTGCCGGTAGGCCCGTAACCCAAACTGCATGGCCGTGGGCGAAAGTTGTTTCAACTCGTCTACCAACTGGGTTATGGCGTTGTCCAGTTCATCAACAGGTACAACATCTGTAACCAACCCCAGGCTTTTTGCCTCAGCGGATGTCAGCGTTTGGGCCCGAAGGCAGAGGTCGAGAGCGGCTCGGGCGGGCATGATGTCCAGCAGAATAGCCAGCACCTGAAAGGGAAACAAGCCCCGTTTTACTTCCGGTAACGTAAACGTTGCCGACTCCGCTGCAACGACATACGTGCTGGCACCCACGAGCAAAAAACCACCGGCATACACCGGTCCCTGCACGCGGGCAATAGTGGGCTTGTGCAACCCGGCCATTAACTCCCCCAGCCGAACCGGCCCCGCAGGTGCGGGCACCGTTGCGGTTTCCGTATCGCCCACCGACAGGCTTTTCAGGTCCATTCCCGCGCAAAACGTATCGCCCGCAGCGGCCAGCACAACAAGCCAGATGTGGGCCGTGTAATTGGCATAAGCCAGTACAAAAGCCAGTTCAGCCAGCATGGGTGGATGGAGGGCATTTTTCTTTTCGGGCCGATTCAGCGTAATCGTCAGCACGTGGTCATCGACCGAGGTGAGCAGGTAACGAAAGCCATCGGCCGGTAGTTGAGCAGTTTGTTCGGGCGTATACAGCATGGGCGAAAAGTACAAAAAATACCGCTTACGAAATGTTCCGGTCTGGACATATGGTTAGTTGTCCAGTTGAAGTTATCTCCATGCGTTCTCCTTCTCCCGAATCCGTCATGAAAATCATTACCTTGTTCTGCCTGTTGCTGATTGGCTTGTCCACCGCACAGGCAAGCCATTTGCTGGGTGGTTATATTCAGGCTACGCCAATCACCGGTTCACCCCTCACCTACCGAATATCGGCTTTATTGTACATGGACGAAGTTCGCGGGAAACCGGCCGCCGATCAGGCCGATGTACTGGACATCTGTTTAGGCGATGGCAGTACCGTAAAAGCGTTTCGCGCCAGCCGATTGCTGATTGAAAATAAAACAACGAGTATCAATAGCTACACGCTCATTCATACGTATGCCGGACCGGGCGTTTATCCCTTAACCCTGATTCTCTCGAACCGGACAGGTGTTAAGAACATTACGAATGCCGACGCGCAGTTGTTTACCCTGAATTCGGTCCTATCGACCAACCTGGTCAACCAGACACCTACACCGGGTTATCCCGGAAATGGCTTCCGTGTTGGCGTTGGACGCCGGGCAACGATTGCCCTGGCTGCCACCGACCCCGAAGGCGATAGTCTGGTGTATGGACTGTCAAAAGCGCAGACCAGCGTAACGCAGGCATCGTGTAATGCGCAGTCGGTGGCCTCCTACCAGTATCCGAACGATGTAACGCGCCGGGGGACCTTCAAGCTCAACAGCCGAACGGGCGAACTAGTCTGGGATGCCCCGACTGAACTGGGATACTACAGCGTAACCTTAACCATTAACGAATACCGACGCGGTATCCTGATCAGCCAGACAATGCAGGAAATTCCGCTTGTTGTTGAGGATATTCCCAGCACACCGGGCATTATTCCTCCTTACGAACCGGTAGCTGATGGGCCATCGCCAACAGGCCTGGTGACGGCTATAACAGACTATGAAGATGTCAACGTCCGGCTCGTTACGTTTCCCAACCCCGTTGATGATCGGTTGCAGGTGGTCATTCAGACCAGTAACCCAACAACCGCTACACTGCAACTAACGGACAATAACGGCCGCAAACTTCATGAGTTAACGTTTCATCGAATGGCCCGCCAGCATGAGCAGGTTGTCAGTATGAGTAGTCTGACGCCTGGCGTTTATGTACTGCGTGTTGACGTAGACGGACGAACACTGACGCGCAAAGTTGTGAAACGGTGAGCGGTAGGTTTTTGACCGGATGTAGCCGAACGGATTTGTGTAGTTTATGCAGGCTCACTGACCGCTATTAACTCTCACATCCCGGAACATGAAGGGGTTATCGCTGATTCGTAGCGGCTTGCCACTGGCAGTCGTCACGTTTTTCAGGATGACCTCTTTCGTTTTAACATAAGGGAACTTCTCCTGGTAGGAAGCGTCGGTCAGTTGCGGGTTAAAGTTGGCAAAAATGGCCGGTCCCTGATAATTTTCCGGATGCCGGGAGTCGTCGATACGCAGATTTTCAATGGTGATTCGTTCGGGCATATAGCAGGTGTAGCCGAAATCATGTTGGCCTGAATAAAAGCCGCTTATCACCGCAGCACTGATGGGTTTGCCATCGGATGGCACGAAAACACAGTTACGGATCACTAGCTCTCCCTGCCAGCTACTACCATAATCGGGGCGCAGGTTGACTACACTCCTGCCCCGGATGGTCGAATTCTCGATTAGCAAAAGGCCGCTGCCAATCGCATTGATCCCCATGTGGCCGAGCGTCGAGTTACGGATGGTGGCATTGGCAACGCCCTGATGGGCATCGAACCGAGAGAGGGTACACTGATCGTAAAGAAGATTTTTACAGAAGTTGGACCCCAGAATGCCCCAGTACGTATTGTCGTTGATGTCGTTGGTCTGGCTGCAATTAACGAACGATACGTTGAGCGCCCGATTGACAGACAGATCGTAAGTGCCCATGGTAACCGGCTTATCGGCCGCGCCAATCGTGCTATACGTCCGGTGGCCGGTCAGGATGGTGTTTTTTACCGTTACATAAGCGCACTCACCGATGTTGATGAAGCCGCCATAGGGCGCACCGTGGTCTTCTTCGCCTTTAATGTAATGTTGCAGTCCTTCAACCAGCACATTAGACCGTCTGATGGCAATATTTCGGTTATAATAGGTATACTTTGATTCGGCTTTATTGGCAATGGTTGTGAAACGTCCCCCCTTGATAGTCAGTGGCTTTTCGTCGATCGGCAGCGCCGTGATGTCGGTGATTTGAGAGAAATCCCAAATGATCGGGGCGTTCATATCGACATTGCCATGTTTATCAACGACAAAAATATCGGTCTGTGGGGAGCCATTATTTTGGTTGAGTCCAAACCGGATGTACTGCTTTACGGTGGCGTTCGTAACAGTAATCAGGCAGGAAGCAGGCAAAACCGCGTCAATCTTTTGCTGATTTCGCTTCAGGGACGTTATCGTTTCCAGCTTAAACGGTTTGAGGTCCGAACTGACCGTGAACACAGAGGCATTGCGATTCTGAACCTCTGTATCGTCAATAAGGAAAGATGCCGTGCCAAAATCGGTGTTTGTACGGATGAAGGCTGTGCGCTCTTTGCCGCTAATGTAGTAGGTAGCTTTATCATCGGCTTTCACTAAAAGGCCATGCAGGTTGGCAAATGCATGCGTGGCCGCAATAGCATCGATATCATCCGTTTTGCCATTGCCTGCGGCACCGAAGTCGCTATAATGAACCAACCCAGCAGCCTTGAATTTAACGACATCTTTTGGCGGCACATTCAGCTGTAATTGCCCATTTTCATGACTGGACAGCCGGATTTTACCCTTCTTAGAGGTGATTACGACCTGTTCGGGCGGGTTTTTCGTCTGGCCTTGTGTTACCAGTGCGCCAATTGATAAAAGGAACGTCAGGAGTGCATACTTCATCATGGGGCGAGTTTAGTCGATATTCATGACCTACAAGCCGCAAATTGGGATCATTTACTTAAGCAACTGTTTCCAGGTGCCTTTTACCCAATTGTATTTGAGGGTGCTGGGCAGTGCCCGCCAGAAGTATTTGTTTATTTCGACAGCAAACGACGGCTGCATGTAGCAGTTAATGGCACAGCCCTCGCAGGCGGGCAACCGACCTTCCAGCGCCACTAATTTCTGTACCTCATCAGAGCGATAGAGGGCAAACAGGTTATTGTCGATGGCAAAATCCGTCAATCCCAAATGATAACAGGGCAGCACGAGTTTGTTCTCCGGCGAAATAACGATGGTTGTGCTGGCCGCCCGGCAAATGGGGGCCTCGATGTGATTCCCCCCGTCGCGCCGAAGCTGGATAAAGGCATCGTTCAGGTACACATCTTTCTGCTTTCCCCACCACGACATTTGGTGCAGAGCCTCCTCCGAGAGCTGGTCGCCGGTATCGACGGTATTGTACTCAAATACCGGATTTAGAATCAGCACAAGACCATTTGGCAGGCAAATTTCTTCATGCATCTGTTTGATCTGATGCACGTTATGTTCAAAAACCGTAAAGAGAATATCGGGTCGCTCACCAAGGCTCCGGGCCAGTGTAATCGACTCCATTACCTTATCGAAACACTTCACCCCCCGAGAGGCATCGTGCTCTTCGGCAATAGGCGAATCGAGCGAAAAGTGAAGCATGTCGACCAGACCTCGCAGGCTCTCCGCCTGTTTGGGGTACAGCAGCGCATTCGTCGTGACGGTCGTAATCAGGCCAAGGCGTTTGGCTTCGCGGAGAAGTTCGGGAAGCTGGCGATGCAGCAGGGGTTCGCCACCCGTAAAGTCGACCACCCGAACGCCTAACCGTTTGAGGTCACGCAGATTCTGCCGGGCGTTTTCGAGGGTGACATACGGAGAAGGCCGCTCCCATATATCGCAAAAACTACAGCTCGCATTACAGCGATAGGTAACGTAGTAGTTGCAGAGAACAGGATGGGAGACAAGGCGCATGGGGCATTTGTAGAGACGCAATACCTTGCGTCTTTTTATTGAGTAAAAGACGCAAGGTATTGCGTCTCTACAACAGCATATTGAACAGGCTCACTAATTTATCTTTCAGGTCTTTCCGGTCGACGATGAAGTCGAGGAAGCCGTGATCGAGGACGAACTCAGCACTTTGAAAGCCTTTTGGCAGATCCTTACCAATGGTTTCGCGGATAACGCGCGGCCCGGCAAAACCGATCAGTGCTTCGGGTTCGGCAATGTTGAAATCGCCGAGCATGGCGTACGAAGCGGTTACGCCCCCCGTAGTCGGGTCGGTCAGCAACGACACGTAAGGAAGCTTGGCTTTATCGAGCAACGCCAGCTTTGCCGACGTTTTCGCCATTTGCATCAGCGAGAAACCGGCTTCCATCATCCGCGCCCCGCCCGACTTCGACACCATCAGGAACGGCGTTTTGTGAGCGATAGCATGGTCAATGGCACGGGCAATTTTTTCGCCCACTACCGAGCCCATTGAACCGCCAATGAAATTGAAATCCATGACAGCCGCCGTCACGATCAACCCGTTCATAGGCCCGTAAGCTGTCCGAACGGCATCTTTCAAACCCGTTTTGGCAATGGTTGCCTTTACACGATCCGGATAGGCTTTGGTGTCGACAAATTTGAGCGGGTCGGCCGATTGCATGTTGGCATCGAGTTCGGTGAATTCGTTATCATCGAACAGGAGGGAGAAATAAGCATCGGAGCCTATTTTTTCGTGGTAGTTGCAATGAACACAGGTATACGCGTTGAGTTTGTGTTCCCGCGTGTTCATTACCTTTTTGCAGTTCGGACATTGATACCACAACCCGTCGGGAGCTTCCCGTTTCATTTCGGTTGGGGTCTGAATACCCTTATCTTTTCGGACGAACCAAGACATTTTCAGTAAGTAATTATCAGCAAAGGAGCGGCAAAGGTACAAAGAAAAGAAGCATCAACTAGTATTGTTCTCTATTCGGAGATGAGCAATTGAGAAACCTCCTTCTAACTAAACCAGGAAACCCTGAAAAAACCAGACAGTCAGTTTCGGGTACATACCGTTTTTTTGTACCAATAAATTTGTTGCTTTGCGCCTATGAAACATGCTTTAACTGCGCTTCTTTTAAGTGTCACAATAACTGCTTTTGGTCAGGCATCAGTAGCCTATTATCCGTTTAACAGCCTGATTACGGTCAGTACCAACGCCGACCGCGCTTTCTGGGCCGATGCCCGTATGCAGACGAATACGTTGTTTGGCTCCTTGAGTACAACGATCTGTCCTATGGTCAATGTGGCTCGAAAGGCGCAGGTAAATTACTATACAGGTCTGGGCGTTCGCTTCAATGCACTGAATGGCATCGACAATCGGGATGTGCTGGAAGGGTATTCACTGCACGTTGGTGTACGAATAAAGCCGCTCCTGTTTATGCCCAACCTGCGGGTAGCCTTCGAACTGGCGCCTTATTCGAGAAAAGATTTTAAAACAGGGAATCTTCAATCCTTTCTGGGCTTCGCCTATCAGTTTTCGAAGAAACCATGACGGTAGCGAGTATTAGGAGTTAGGAGTTAGGAGCGAGGAGTGAGAAGGGCTGGCGCATGTGTTACTTTCGCGCCAGCCCTCCTCACTCCTAACTTCTCGCTCCTAACTCCTAATTCTACTTCTGATTATACGTCATCGCTCCGTGTTCGAGCTTGTTAGCCCGATCGAAGAGTTTCAGCGCTTTCTGATAGGTATCGTCCGATTGGGCGATGATGCGGAAGAACTCGTTATTTTGGCCGCCCTTGCTGGTCTTCTGGAAGACAGACCGGGCTACCAGTGCCTTTATCTGCGTACGGATGTAGTTTTTCGAGCGATTGTACTCCTTCTCGTTAAACTTGATCCCCTCCGAGGTAGCCTCTTTTACGAGACGGTTCATCTGCTCATCGTTGATGATAACCGCCTTATCGAACTCATCGAACGACATTTTTTCCAGTTTCTTCCGGTTATCATTGGTGTATTCCATCGCAAACTCGCGGATAATGTTCTTCCCGTAAAGTTGCACCAGATAGGCCGTCTGCCAGGTTGAATCCCGCGGGATAAAATAATCCGGCGTGATACCGCCACCGCCATAGACAACCCGTCCGCCATCGGTTTTAAATTTCAGCTTGGGATCGTTTTTGATCGAATCGGCAATGTAATACTCACCCCGTTTCGAGCGGAGTTCGAGGTCTTTCTCATAATCACCCTCCTGACCCGGCACGTACGGTTTCTGAATACTACGACCACTGGGTGTGTAATAGCGTGAAATGGTCAACCGCAATTCGGAACCGTCAGACAGCGTTACGGGCATTTGTACCAACCCTTTCCCAAACGACCGACGACCCGCAATCAAGGCCCGGTCGTGATCCTGCAATGCCCCCGACACGATTTCAGAAGCCGACGCGCTTCCCTCGTCGATCAATACAACCAGAGCGCCCTCTTCAAACTGTCCGGCAATATGGGCCATCGTTTTGCGGTCATATCGGTTGTCTTTGCCATCGGTATAAACAAGCAGCTTGTTACCCGAAATAAACTCGTCGGCAATGTTGGTAGCCCGGTCCATGTATCCGCCGGGGTTATTCCGAAGGTCCATCATGAGCTGGGTCATTCCTTTTGCCTTGAGCGATGCCAGCGCCGTCTTGAACTCATCGTAAGTTGTTTCCGAGAACCGGTTAATTTTAATGTATCCCGTTTTGGCATCGATCATATAGGCGGCATCGACAGAGTAAGTCGGAATCCGGTCGCGCGTGATCGTAAAGTCCTTGGGTTGCTTGTCCCCTTTCCGAAGAATGGTTAACCTGACATCTGTGCCCTTCTTACCGCGAAGGGCCTTAAACACGGCACTATTTTCAATTTTACCACCAGCCAGGGGTTTATCATCGACCTTAATAATTTTGTCGCCACTTTGAATACCCGCCGTTTCAGAGGGTCCACCCGCCAGGGGCGTCACCACATAAACAGTGTCTTTGTAGATATTAAATTCCACGCCAATACCATCAAATCCACCTTCCAGCTGCGCCCGGGCGGCCACGGCATCCTGCGGGTTCATGTAGGCCGTATGCGGATCAAGCCTTTCGAGCATCTTGGTAATCGAGTAATCGACCAGATCGTCGGTATTGACCGTATCGACGTAATTGTTCTCGATCAGCTGTAAAATCTCCTTGTATTTACCGTATCCCCGTCCGATGTTGTTCATACTCCGAGTGCCGCCAAAAAACGTCGCCCCAATCAACATACCTCCAGCCAGCGCAATACCCAATAGCATGGGTATACGCACCGTTGCTTTATCATTCTGAATCCGGTTCTTATTCCCCTGACCATCAGGGGTACCCGGCGTTTTCATAGCGTTACCATCTCCATCCATTCGTTCGCTGCGTAAATAATGTCGTTTATACCCCCATAACGTTTTTAAGGTAGCGAAATGTTTGCTAGAAAAGCGATATGCCGATAAAAAAAACTGAACGGCTGGCGTTCACGTTTCAGCATTTCCATCAACCGGTTCTACAACGTCTGTTTCTACTGATTACCTGGCGGTGTTTACAGGAAACTATGCTTACTTTTACGGAGCAGCCAGTAAATAGCCTGCTCTACGCTTATGTTTGTTCATACTGTTTTTTTCTGGCTTCGCCATCCCGAAAGCCAGGACGACCATCAGGCCTTACGCGCCGGTCTTGAAACCCTGAAATCAATAACCGACATCTCAACGGCTTATGTAGGCACCCCCGCCGAAACCCGCCGTCCGGTTATCGACCACTCCTACGATTTCTCGTTAACGCTGGTCTTCACTGACAAAGCCGCCCACGATGTCTATCAGGAACACCCTACCCACCTGGCCTTCGTGGCCAACTGCGCCCACCTCTGGGAACGCGTGCAGATTTATGATGCAGTGGGATAGTGAATGTTTTGAGTATCAGGAGTTAGTATGTAGGAGCGAGGAGTTAGGAGGGCTGGCGCGGGCATTAGCCCGTGACTATTTATATAGCCAGCATTCGCTGGCATTAGCAGATAAGGCGTCAGTGAACACTGACTTCATCGAAAGTCACGGGCTAATGCCCGCGCCAGCCTGCGCCAGCCCTCCTCACTCCTCGCTCCTACATACTAACTCCTAAAAGAAGACATTCCACCATTTTAAACTACCTTTGTCTTAGCGGTTTATTTAGATCGGAGCCGCAATAGACCGGGTTGAGCCGCGTTTTTCGTACGTATGCATCACGACACGCTGACCAACATGAATTCAATATATTCAACATATCGAAGCCATCGGCTACTCATTGGGTTAGCAAGTAGTGTAGGCCTGCTCCTTTGCCTTGCGGACGCGCCTGCCCTGGCGCAACGCAAACGCGACAAAGCCGACACGGCACTGGCCAAACCAGGCTCTACATCGACCACCACCGTCCGGATGGAGGCCGAAACGCAGTTTACGGAGGGGATCCGGTACTTGATGACGGATGACCCGTCCAAGGCCATTGCCCAGTTTGCCAAAGTGCTGCAGAAAGACCCCAACAATGCAGCCGCTCAGTACTCGACAGCCAGTGCTTACCTCAAAAGCGGGAAAGTGACCGAAGCCCTTCCGTTTGCGGTTAAAGCGCATTCACTGGACGTTGACAACAAATTTTATTCACTCCTGCTGGCGGAACTGTACGTCAAACAAAAGCGATATAATGAAGCCGAGGACCTCTACGAAGCCTTGCTGAAAAAAGGCCCCGAAAACGCAGAATATGGCGTCGAATTGGCGGCTATTTACCTATTCAATGAGAAGCCCGACAAGGCGCTTGACGCCTACAACAAAGTAGAACGCGAACTGGGCTTGAACGAAGAAATCACCCGCCAGAAGCAACGCATCTACCTCAAGCAGAACAAAATTGACAAGGCCATTGAGGAAGCGGAAAAGTTGGTAGCGTCCGAACCCTCCGACCCCGATTACCTGCTCGAAGGCGCGGAAATGCTCATCGCCAACGACCGCACCGATCAGGCTATCGGCTGGATTGACCGCGCCCTTAAGTTAAGCGCCGATCTGCCCCAGGCCCATGTGCTGCTGGCCGATATCTATCGCAAAAAGGGGGACATGGACCGGGTTAGTAAAGAGCTGAATCAAGTACTGGCCAACCCCAACCTCGAAGCTGGTTTGAAAGCCCGTATCCTGTCGAGTTACATGGGCATGACTGGCTCTAATAGCGCAGCGCAGCAGGACGCCCTGGTTATGGCCCAGAACCTGGCAAAAACATCGCCCAACGACCCGAAAACGCAGGTAATGCTGGCCGACCTGCTCATGCAGCAGGGCAAGAAAGCCGAAGCCCGCGATGCGTATGCCAAAGCCACCCGTCTGGACGGCTCCATTTACGAAGTTTGGGGTGCCTTGCTACAGCTCGATAATGAACTGAATCAGGTTGATAGTCTCCTTGTCCACTCCGAAAAGGCGCTGGAGGTATTCCCAACGCAGGGGCTATTTTGGTACTCCAACGGGTCGGCCAATTTGTACAAGCGCCGGTATCAGCAGGCGGTCGATGCCCTCGAAGAAAGTCAGAAATTACTGGCTACCAGTTCGAGCAACGAGTTGAAAAAGGGAATCAGTGCCCAGTTGGGCGATGCGTACAACGGCCTTGGCGATTATGCCAAATCAGACGAATCGTATGAAGCCGTGCTGAAGGTTGATCCCCTGAACGACTACGTTCTGAACAATTACAGCTATTTTCTGTCTTTACGGAAAGAGAACTTGCCCCGTGCCTTGCAACTGGCCCAGAAACTCGTGGAGCGCAACCCAACCAATGCGACCTATCTGGATACCTACGCCTGGGTGCTCTACGTCTCGAAAGACTACGCCAAGGCAAAACAATACCTCGAAAAAGCGCTGGCGGATCCAACAAACGTAAGCGGAACCATCATTGAGCATTATGGCGATGTTCTTTACCAGTTAGGCCAGGCAGACAAGGCACTTGAGCAGTGGAAGAAAGCGAAGACGAAAGGTGGTGCCAGCCCCGATATAGATAAGAAAATAACCTCTGGCAAAATGTAAACCGGTTTACGGTCCATGAATACGGCCTTACCCTGTCAATCCATTTATTCTGATGGCCGTAGATGGAAAAATGATAGACCGAAAAGCTCTTAAATGAATAAACACCTGCTGTTTACGCTCCTGATAAGCGTATTGTTAAGTTCGGAAGGTTGTCGACGTCAGCGCATGTCCCGCAACACTGGCCCAGCGCCGGTTTCAGTCGTCCCCACGCCTGTCGATTCTGCCCTTACTGCCAACCCAGCGCCAAACCCACCTACCGACTCTACGAAGATTGTGCCTGAGTTATCAAAACCGGACCCATCCAGGCCGGACCCATCCAGGCCGGACCCATCCAGGCCGGACCCATCCAGGCCGGACCCATCCAGGCCCGGAATTGAAGAGGCCCGCGCCAATGTTGCGGAAATCGACTTTCGCTACCTGACCGCTAAGTCGAAGATTTCATTCAAAGGGCAACAGCAGGATATTGATAACGCTAATGTCAGTATCCGGGTCCGGAAAGACAGCCTGATATGGGTATCGGTTTCCAAGCTGGGCATTGAAGCCGTTCGGGGTATGATTACCCGTGATTCCATCACGATTGTGGATAAAATACACCGCGAGTATTCCGTATATGATTTCCCGACCCTGAGCAAGCGGTTCAACTTTAACCTGAGCTTCGATCTGCTTCAGGCGTTGATTGTTGGCAACCTGCCGCTACCCAAACGACCGGCGCAAAAAATAAAAAATGAGCGGGATTACCTGCTACTCCGGCAAAGCGAAGGCAAAGTACTGGTTGAAAATTACATTGGCGAGCAGGACCGAAAGTTAAAGAAACTAATGGTGACCGAGCAGCCAACGAAGAATACCCTTCGGCTGGATTACGAAGATTTTACCTCGCTCAACAACTTCCTCTTCCCTTATACCAGTCTGGTTACGGTCGATTACAAATCGAAATCTGACGGGCAGTTTTATCAAACGCTGCTTCGTATCAAGCACAATAAAGTTGAACTGATAGACAAAGCGCCGGGATTTCCCTTTACTATTCCTGCCAATTATACCCGTCGACCCTAAGTTTATTCGTTGGTTAAAGCCCTTATGCAGTCAAAAATTTCCCACATTCCGTACGTTGTTCGCTGGTCGGTAATCGGGCTGGTCATCATTGGCTGGGTGTGGTCAATGCCATCGGTGCAGGCGCAGCAGACAGTGCGTGACCGACAGGTACTGGAAAAAGAAAAAAAGCAGAATCTGGAGAAAATGAACCAGATTCGAACCATTCTGAAACAGACTGCCACCGAAAAGCAGGCAGGACTGGGCCAGCTAAAGGCCCTTGACCAGCAGATTCAGACGCAATCGCAGCAAATTGGACTGCTCAACAAAGACCTTCAGTTAACCGAAGCCGAAATTGCGGAACTCCGACGGGCTAGTACTACCCTAGTCAGAGATCTTGATAAACTCAGGGACGAATACGGGTCAATGATCTACGCAGCCGATAAACGTCGACAGCAGGTGAATCCAATGGGCTTTTTGTTTGCCGCCGACAATTTCAATCAGTTGGTTGCCCGTTACCGCTATTTACGGCAATACTCCGATGCCCGCCAGAGTCAGGTGCGGCAGATGTCGAACGTCAAGACGATGCTGGACGGCAAACAGCGGGCCACTCAGCGCAAACGTCAGGAGCAAAAGAATACGATTGGTGCCAAAGTGCAGGAGACTAAAAGTCTCGAAACCCTTAAGGTCGTCAAGAACCAGGTTGTTAAGGAGCTGGGCCAAAAAGAAGCAGAACTGAGAACTGAACTAGCCGAAAGTCGCCGGGCTGTTGGACAACTCGAAGCATTGATCAAACGACTGATTGTTCGGGAAGCCAGAGAACGTGCCGAACGCGAAGCCCGTGAACGCGCCGAGCGCGACCGAATTGCCAGACTCGAAGCCGCCCGCAAAGCAGCGGAACGCAAACGAGCTGAAGATGCCATTGCGGCTGCCGAAAAGGCCGGAGAAAAACCCGCCCCCGCCGACGTAGCCAAAGTAGAACGGCCGGCAGAACCGGAACCAGCGCCGAAAAAACCGGACGAACGCCGAAACAATAACCTTAATGACGAAGAGACAGCACTGGCTTCGTCCTTCACATCGTCGCGGGCGCATCTGCCCTGGCCGGTAACCAAAGGGTTTATCTCTGACCGTTTCGGCCGCAAACCACACCCGGTTCTGAAGGGAATTTACGTGGAAAATCAGGGCGTCGATATTCAGACTAATGCGGGCGAAGGCGTCCGGTCGGTTTACGATGGCATTGTACAGGACGTGACCAGCATGCCCGGTATGAACAACGTGGTAGCCATTCAGCACGGCGATTACTTCACGGTTTACGCCAAACTTCGCAGCGTATCGGTTCGGGTTGGGCAACGAGTGAAAGCCCGCGAATCCATCGGTACGGTAGCAACGGATAAGAATGGAGTGTCTGAAATTCAGTTCCAAATCTGGAAGGAATTCACCAAACTCAACCCGGAGTCGTGGCTTACGCCCCGCTAGATCAACCCGTTTTGAGTTGATCCGATAAGGTACTGATGAAAAGGGCATCGGTAAAAAACCGTACTTTTATAACCTTTTACCGAAATCCGTAAATAGTAAACCGACACTATGTCTGTTCATAATCCCGATATCAAACGCGTTACGACGCATACCATTCAGGAACTGAAGAATAAAGGCGAGAAAATCTCGGCGCTGACCGCCTATGACTACTCCATGGCCAAGGCGGTTGATGCCGCTGGCGTCGAACTGATTTTAGTGGGTGATTCGGCTTCCAACGTTATGGCTGGCCACGAAACTACGCTGCCCATTACCCTCGACCAGATGATTTATCATGCGTGTTCGGTAGTGCGGGGTGTTAAACGGGCGCTGGTAGTGGTCGACTTACCCTTTGGTTCTTACCAGGGCAACTCGACGGAAGCACTGCGGTCGGCCATTCGGATCATGAAAGAATCAGGGGCTCATGCCGTGAAAATGGAAGGTGGGCTGGAAATCAAAGAATCGATTGTGCGGATTTTAAGTGCGGGCGTACCCGTCATGGGGCATCTGGGCCTGACGCCCCAATCCATTTATAAGTTCGGCACCTACGCAGTGCGCGCCAAAGAAGAAGCCGAAGCGCAAAAGCTGATCGACGATGCACACATGCTTGAGGATATTGGCTGCTTCGGGCTGGTACTTGAAAAAATCCCGGCGGTACTCACCAAAACCGTTTCAGAAAGCCTCACAATTCCAACGATTGGTATCGGCGCTGGCCCGGACGCCGATGGGCAGATTCTTGTTGTCCATGACCTGCTGGGCATCACCAATGAATTTAAGCCACGGTTCCTGCGCCGGTACGCTGATCTGCACAAAATCATGACCGAGGCCATCGCTCATTATGTAGACGACGTGAAAACCAACGACTTCCCGAACGAGAAAGAAGCGTATTGAGTTAAGTAAGGCGGGTGGGAATCGGCCAATTGATTATTAATGCGGGTTCTCACCCGCACGACTCATGAAAAATAAACCATTTCAGGTGGTCTACGAAGACAACCACCTGCTTATTGTCAATAAGGACCCCGGCATTCTGGTACAGGGGGATCGCACCGGCGATATTACCCTACTGGATGTCCTTAAAGACTATGTCAAGGAAAAGTACAATAAACCCGGCGACGTTTTTTTGGGACTCGTTCACCGGCTCGACCGGCCCGTTAGTGGTCTGGTTGTGTTTGCGCGTACCTCGAAAGCGCTGGAACGCATGAACGAGATTTTCCGGAAACGGCAGGTACAAAAAACGTACTGGGCCGTGGTTAGGCGAAAACCACCAAAAGATGCGGATAAACTGGTTAACTGGCTTATCAAAGACGAGCAGAAAAATCAGGTAACAGTGTATGATTACGAGGTCCCCAAGTCGCAGAAAGCCGAACTTTCGTACCGGCTGCTCGGCAAGATCAATGAACACTATTTGCTGGAAGTAAATCCGATTACAGGTCGGCCACACCAGATTCGTTCGCAATTGGCGCACATGGGCTGTCCTATTCGGGGCGATATTAAATATGGATACGACCGGGCTGTTCCCGACAAAAAGATCTATCTACACGCTCGCCGACTGTATTTCATCCATCCAATCAAGCAGGCCGGAGCGGAGGATCGCCCCATTATTTGTAAAGCAGGGTTGCCAAACGACCCATTCTGGGAAGAATTCCTTGAGTTGGACACGGAGATTTATAACGATAAGAATTTGGATATTACCTTTGAGTAATCTCCGCCAACGCTCTGGCTTAATCATAAAAATGGCTCTGTATTCCGAGAAAGGAATACAGAGCCATTTTTATATACCGAGTTGAGGTGTTATCAGCGTTCAGTCAATGTGGAGGTGTTAGGCTCTGTAGGCGCTACATCCAGCACAATTTGCTCCATTACGCGCTCAATCATTTGAATGATCCCACGAAGAGCTCCGAAGACTATGCATAGAGGGAGAATGATTGGCAAAAAAAAGATCCACTGAAAAGCCATGTGCAAACGAAAATTCTTCATCGGCTTAAAAGATATTTTAAAGTTAAGTTTACGGTATTTAAGAAGTGATAACTAATATCTAGTCTTTTCAGTGCCACTTTCTATCGATATTCAAAATTAACCTTGTCTTTGTACAAAAACAAACGCTACGATAAAAAGTTCACTGTCTAATATACTACATTTTAGTATAAATAGATAAATTAGTTGTCACCACCATTACCTTGTATTCTACTTGTCAATTACTATGCCAAAAATTTCCTTATAAAGCTGAACTACAAAACTTTATAACGAATCAGGTCAAAAGGGTGCTTTGTAAGTGATTAGCCAGCTTTTTTACAACCTGTTACTATATTAAATATAGAGGTTTAGCCAACAAAAACGCAAAAGGGGACAAAAAGAGTTGGTGGTTTACCACGCTCTTTTTGTCCCCTTTTGCGTTTTTTCTTTATTTATTTTAATGTAGCCACTGCATCTTTAATGCGTTGAACCGCTTCGACAAGTGATTCGTCGGATGCGGCCGTTGAGATACGCAGGCAATCCGGAGCTCCGAAACCCGAACCCGCAACGGTTGCCACATGCGCAGTATTCAGTAACCAGCCAGCGAAGTCATCCGAATTTTGGATCGTTGTCGTTCCATCCGACTTGCCGTAGTAATAGCTGATGTCGGGGAAAGCATAGAAGGCACCTTCCGGTACATTAGTACGAAAATGAGGGACTTCTTTCAGCAAGCCTACGACTAAATCACGCCGACGGTGATACGCTTTAGCCATTTCCATGGATGGTTCCATCGGCCCGTTCAGGGCAGCTACCGTTGCTTTCTGCGCAATAGAGTTGGTACCCGATGTTACCTGGCCCTGGAGTTTCTCAACACCATCGGCAATCCATTTAGCCGCGCCAATATACCCGATCCGCCAGCCCGTCATGGCATAGCCTTTAGCTACTCCATTTACCGTAATGACACGTTCAGCAATTTCGGGAATCGATCCCATGCTGAAATGACCTTCGGGGGTGAAGTTGATGTATTCGTAAATCTCATCGGCCAGTACGTGGACGTTCTCATGCCGGGCCACCACATCGGCAATGGCACGCAGTTCGGCTTCCGAATAAATAGAACCCGTTGGGTTGTTCGGCGATGCGTACATCACAATCTTGGTCCGGTCCGTAATGGCGGCTTCAAACTGTTCCGGCGTTACTTTAAAGTTATTATCGAAGCTACCGTCAACGACAACCGCTTTACCTTCGGCCAGTTTCACCATTTCGGAATAACTAACCCAGTACGGCGAGAAGATAATTACTTCATCGCCGGGGTTCACCAGCACCTGAATGACGTTTGCCAGCGAGTGCTTGGCACCGGTCGACACAACAATATTCTCGGGTTTCCAGTCGATATTATTGTCGCGCTTGAATTTATCGGCAATGGCCTTGCGTAGGTCGGGATAACCGGCAACGGGCGAATAGCCATGGAAACCATCATCAATGGCTTTCTTGGCGGCTTCGCAGATGTGTGCGGGTGTTTTAAAATCCGGCTCCCCAACGCTCAGGCTAATTACTTTGTGGCCCTGAGCGGCCAATTCACGGGCCTTTTTGGTCATCGCCAGCGTGGACGACTCCTCCAGCGCGTTGATGCGGTCGGCTAACAAACTCACGGTGTCAAGCGTGGCAGACATAATCAGTGATGTTTTTGAGAAAATGATAACAAACTGACCGCAAAGGTAGTGGGTTTTCAGCGGAGGGGCGTAGTTTTTAGGAAATTAAAAAAGGGGCTATGACACAGAGATGCACGGAGATGCACAGAGGGTCTTTTTTCTTCTTTGTGCATCTCCGTGCATCTCTGTGTCATAACTTTTAAATAAACCTTGTTACCTCTCCCTCATCCTCACAATCTCCCAGTAACTCAGTTGTCGTTTTCCCCAAAACAGGATGCACAAAATCCGGGGCAATTTCGGCTAGCGGCACGAGGGTAAACCGTCGCTGGTGAAGAAACGGATGCGGAATCGTAAGGGTGTTTGTGTGTAGCATGAGCTGATCGTAGAACAGTATATCAATGTCAATCACGCGGGCACCCCACTTCTCCAGTCTCACCCGGCCCAGTTCCTGCTCAATCGCCTGTGTGTGTTCAAGCACTTCTTTAGGCAGTAAAGTAGTCTCAACCGCCAGCACCTGATTCAGGTAAGCGGGTTGATCGGTAACGCCCCAGGGAGCCGTTTCGTACAATCCCGACTGCTGCACTACTCGTCCGACACGTTCCGAAATAAAGTCAACTGCCCGAAGAAGCGTATAAGGGCGGTCGCCGAGGTTGGCGCCGAGGAGGAGGTGAGTTTTCAATGGTGAATGAGTGAATGAGTGAATGAGTGAATAAAGTCGTCTCGAACATATTCACTCACTCACTTATTGATCGATCAATAATCCTTTATCGGCTTTATATCATAATACGCTTTGATCTCTTCTTCGCTGGGCGTTTTGGCGGGGCGCACCAGCCGGAAACCCACGAAGGAAGCCGAAGTTAGCCACCAATCCGATTTGGGGCTTTGGGGATCGAGGACTTTCCAGGCCGGGGCCGAGGGGGTCCGGGCCGCCGACCGAAGTACGGTGGCGGCATCGTCCCACGAGCCACCCCGAACCGAGTTGGGGTAAAGCGCTGTGGTTGGTGCAAACGGTTCTTTTACTTTGCCACTGGCCACTTGCTTGTAATAATCGGCAACGTACTGGTCTTTCGTCCACTCCATTACATTGCCGTGCATATCGTACAAGCCAAATGGATTCGGCTTTTTGGTACCTACTTTTTTATAGGCTCCGTCGCTATTACCGGTAAACACGGCGTATTCGCCTAATTTCTTCACATCGGCCCCAAACGAATAGGGCGTTGTTGTATTAGCGCGGCAGGCATATTCCCACTCGGCTTCGGTGGGTAAGCGAAAGAACATACCCGTTTTAGCATAGAGCCAGGCGCAGAATTTAATAGCCGCGTATTGCGTCATGTTGATGGCTGGATAGCCCGCCCGTCCCATACCAAACGACATATCGACATAAGGTGGGCTGGGCCGGGTGGTGGCATCTGTCTTTGCCAGATTGGCGTCTGACTCGGTGTACTTAGCGGCCATTTCCTTTTCCATATTGGTGAAGGCAAACAGGTCGTAAAGGTCCCAGGTAACCTCGAACTTACCCATGTAGAAGGGTTCAACCTGCACTTTATGCTGTGGACCTTCATCGGCACTACGACCTTTTTCGGCGGCCGGGCTCCCCATCAGATACACTCCTCCAGGAACAGCCACCATGGCATAGGTCTGGTTACTGCCCGGAACGGTTTGCGTGTACGATTTAAAATCGGTTGTGGTTTGGGCACTTGTACGAACCAAAACGCCCACTAAAAAGGCGATGGTCAATAAGAGATATTTTAGACGCATTGTTGGTTATATAAGAAAAGGAATCAGTATTGATCGACAGGTAAAAGTACGAACGATTTCCTTTGTTGTACCTTTGTAAAAATAAATGAAAACGCGGTCGGGCTGGTATACCAGTTAAGTGAGTCAGGCAAACAGAAATACTGTCACCTTTTCTCCTCCGTCCGTTATAAGATTAGCGAATGAACTATCTCTCAGCCGAAAATTTATCGAAAACATACGGCGACCGTACTCTGTTTAAAAACCTCACGTTTGGCATTAACCGGGGTGACAAAGTAGCTATCGTTGGCGCCAATGGCTCCGGAAAAACTACACTGCTCTCTATTCTGGCCGGTGCCATGCCGCCCGATTCCGGCATTGTGAGTCATCGTAAAGACATTAGCATTGGTTACCTCGACCAACAGCCGGACTTCAATGATGCCCTGACCGTAATGGAAGTTGTGCTGGCGGGCGAAAGCGCTCAGCTCGATGCGGTTCGGGCGTATGAACATGCCCTGGCTCACGTAGACAACAAAGGTCTCGAACAAGCCATGGCCGACATGGAGAAGCTCGAAGCCTGGGATTACGAAGCCCAGATCCGGCAAATTCTGGGTGAACTGGGAATCCAGGATTTCGAGCAAATTGTTGGCTCGCTATCCGGCGGACAGCGTAAGCGTGTTGCGCTGGCACGGGTACTCATTCAAAATCCCGATCTGATTATTCTGGATGAGCCTACCAACCACCTCGATCTGGAAGCCATCGAATACCTCGAAAATTACCTCAACACCAACAACGGTACGCTGCTGATGGTATCTCACGACCGGTACTTTCTGGACCGGGTCTGCAACCAGATTGCCGAGATGGACAACGGGCAGTTATTCACTTACAAAGGTAACTACGCGTATTTTCTGGAGAAAAAAGACGAGCGCGAAACAGCCGCAGCCTCCGAACTGACCAAAGATCGCAACACGTTCCGGCGGGAGCTGGAATGGATGCGTCGGCAACCCAAAGCGCGCGGCACCAAAGCACAATACCGGATTGATGCCTACGAAGAGCTGAAAGAGAAGACCAGCGGCAAAAAGAACGACGGGGAACTGGACCTCAACCTGCGCATGTCGCGTCTGGGCAGCAAAATTCTGGAGGTTGAGAACCTGAGTAAACGCTTCGGCGAAAAAGTCCTGCTCGACCATTTCACGTACACCTTCAAACGGCCCGACCGCGTTGGACTGATCGGCAAAAACGGCATGGGCAAAACCACGCTGATGAACATGCTAACCGGCCAACTCCGGCCAGACTCCGGCAAGATCAGCACGGGAGGCACGGTCAAGTTTGGCTATTACACCCAAACCGAACTGGATTTACCCGAAAACCAGCGCGTTATCGATGTGGTGCAGGATGTGGCCGAAGTGATGAAGCTGGCCAACGGCGACACCATCACGGCAACGCAGCTCCTGAGCCGGTTTCTGTTCGACCGTTCCAAGCAGTATGATTTTGTAGCGAAGCTAAGCGGAGGAGAAAAACGGCGTCTGCAACTTTTGTTGGTATTGGTGCAAAACCCGAACTTCCTGATTCTGGATGAGCCGACCAATGACCTCGACATTACCACGCTGAATGTACTGGAAGACTTTTTGCTCAACTTCTCGGGCTGTGTCCTCATTGTTACGCACGATCGGTACTTCATGGATCGGCTGGTGGAGCACGTCTTTGTGATGGAGGGCGAAGGAAAAGTGCGCGATTATCCGGGCAACTATACCGATTACCGGGAGTGGCGCGATTCGCAGCCCAAAGCCAATGCGCGTCCGGGCAAAACGGCCCCGGCCGATGTAAAGAGTCAGGCCGCAGTTCCCGTCGTTTCGTCGGTACCGGCGAGTCAGAACGGGGCCAAACGAAAACTCTCCTTCAAAGAGATTCGGGAGTATGAAACACTTGAAAAAGATATTGAGTCTCTGGAGCAACGAAAAACTGAAATCGTGAGTCTCCTCAACGCAGGAGGTCACCATGAACAGTTAATAGCATGGTCGCGGCAAATCGAATCAATTGACCAAACCATTGCCGAAAAATCAGACCGCTGGCTGGAACTGGCGGAGTTTATTTAATTCTGAATGAGTGAATGACAGAATGAATAGTTCACAGGTTATTATTCTATCATTCACTCATTTAGAATTCTATCATTGTATATGGATCAGATCATAGCTTTTTTTCAGACCCTGCTCGACTCTGAGGATATTATCCGAACGGGTGGTCTTGTACTGATTACGCTGATTGTCTTCGTTGAAAACGGCATTTTTTTCGGCTTCTTCCTGCCGGGCGATTACCTGCTGTTTCTATCGGGTGTGTTTGCTGGAATAAAACTATTGAACGTACCCCTCTGGCTCTTGCTGAGCTGCGTTTTCGCAGCAGCGGTTTTAGGGTCGTTGACCGGGTATCTGACGGGCTATTATTTTGGCGGACGGATCAAAAACCGGCCCGATTCGCTGTTTTTCAAGCAGAAATACATCGAAAATACGCGGGAGGCCTTTATCAAATATGGCAATAGTGCCCTGATTATCTCCCGGTTTCTGCCTATTGTCCGGACGTTTGCCCCGCTTCTGGCGGGCCTGATCCATATGCCACCCCGCTTTTTTATGCTTTATAACATCATTGGGGCGGCAGTTTGGGTAATCACGCTGGTGGGGGGCGGCTTCTTCTTCGGGGAGCGTTTCCCGGGTATTGTCGATTATGTTCAATACATCATTTTCTTCTTCCTGGCCGTAACCACGTTCACGGTTGTGAAAGGCTATCTGAACGCCAGAAAGGAAAAGAAAGCCGAAGTGAACACCGATTAGTGCTCATTTGGCTACAAACCTATAAGGTTTTAGAAACCTTATAGGTTTAAACTAGCCTCAACTTCTGTCAACCCAGATTGTCTTCATATTCACAAACTCCTTTATACCGGCTTCCGACAATTCACGCCCAAAGCCCGATGTTTTGATACCACCAAAGGGCACCCTGGCATCGGAGCGCATCAGCCCATTGATAAATACAGACCCCGCCTGAATCTGGCGGGCAAGTCGTTCTGCCTTGTCCAGATCCTGCGTCCAGATGGCTGAGCCAAGGCCAAAATCAGACTGGTTTGCTAATCGGATAGCGTCGGTTTCGTCTTTGGCGTCGATCAGAACGGCCAGCGGCCCAAAGGTTTCCTCGTCGAAAGCCGCCATGCCGGGCTTTACATTGTCCAACAGCATGGGCTGCACATTACACCCTTCGCGCTCACCGACCGTTAGTCGTTTGGCTCCTTTAGCGAGCGTTTGCCGGTATTGCCGCTCAATGGAATCGGCCAGATCAAGCCGCGCCATTGGCCCCATGGTGGTAGTCTCGTCCAGGGGGTCGCCCTGACGGATTTGATTGATCTGATGTAGCACCCGTTCGGTAAAGGCTTTTTTCACGGATTTTTCGATGATGAATCGCTTGGCGGCAATGCAGCTTTGCCCGGCGTTTTGCATGCGTGACTTCACGGCCACTTCTGCGGCTTTATCCAGATCAGCGTCGGCCAGAACGATCAGCGCGTCGGAGCCACCCAGTTCCAGTACTGATTTTTTGATTTCACGACCGGCAATGCTAGCCACCGACGACCCCGCCCGTCCGCTACCCGTAAGTGTTACGGCTTTGACCCGTTTGTCTTTTAAAAGTTCTTCAACAACGGGCACATCGACCAGCAGCGACTGAAAAACGCCCGTTGGCAACCCGCACTCTCGAAAGGCTTCCTCAATGGCCAGCGAACAGCCAAATACATTAGGTGCGTGTTTGAGTAGCCCGACGTTGCCCGCAATAAGGCCCGGAATAGCAAAGCGCATGACCTGCCAGAAAGGGAAATTCCAGGGCATAATGGCCAGCACGGCCCCGAGTGGCTGATAGGTTACAAAGCTCTTTTCGGCCGGTCCGTCGGTACGGTCGGATTGTATAGACTGATCGGCGAGGAAAGCTTCGGCATGGTCGGCGTAAAACGTACAGGTGGCGGCACATTTCTCCACTTCGCCCACGGCTTCTTTCAGTGTCTTCCCCATTTCGGCCGTTATCAACTCGCCGTATCGCTGTTTATTAGCCGTTAGATATTGCCCGACTTTCCGCAGGTAATCCGTGCGCTCCGAAAGCGACAAAGCCGACCAGTCAGCAAAGGCCCGGTCGGCTTGTTTGAGTTTCCGCTCGATGGCGCTGGTGCTATCGGGCCGATAGGTTTTAATGCGTTTCTGCGAGTAGGGATTTATGGACGTAAACATAGAGAGATGTATGATATATGCACCGAGAGCGACTTGATTATAGTAGTGAAGTACCCATACATCCTACATCCTACACATCATACACCTCCTTACTGTTCTTCGTTTTCCAATTTATTGGCTAATTCGACCATGGTGTCGATAACCTGCTCCATGCGGTCGTGGCCTACAATCCCGTCAAATTTGTCGCGGGCTTCCTGCATACAGGCTTTGAGCGAAACGAACAGCTCTTTACCCCGCTCGTTAAGAAAGATGATGCTGGAACGGGAGTCATTGGGATTTTTCTGCGTATAAATATACCCTTCCGCTTCAAGCAGTCCGACGATTTTACTCATCATCTGTTTCGTTACGCAGGCTCGTTTGGCTAATTCATTATTGGTCGTACCCCCCTCTTCAATATTGGAGAGGAACATCAGGTAACTCATTTTGAAATCGGCGAATCCTTTAGCGTGCAGACGCGGCTCGATAAAGGCACTCGTGTATCGTTTGAGCCGCCAAAACAACCGCCCGATAGACCGATCTCTAATCGCCTGAAATTGGGTAAAATCAAAGGAATTTTTATCTGTTTCCACGAACATACTCGCAAAATAAAAAATACTGAACCAATTCTAATCAAAAGATTGTACAAATATAGTCAACCTACTTGACTTTATAGTCAACTTGGTTTACTTTTGTCATACAATAGTCAAACGTGTTGACTATCAACTAAGTTCTTCATAAGACATCAGCCTATGTCTAAAACACTACTCAAACTATGGCAACCATAACTGAACCAATGGCAACCACAGACGAAAAAAGCGGAATTAAAGCGTACTTACCGCGTATCATTATAGCCCTCGTTTTACTCGTTGGTGGCTATTTTGGCTATAAGGCTTACGTACACAGTCAGCAATACGAAACCACGGATAATGCACAAATTGAAGGCAACTCAGCCCCCGTACTGGCTCGGGTAGCCGGTTACGTTACCGCCGTGAACGTAGATGATTACACCAATGTGAAACGCGGTCAGCCGCTGGTCACCATCGACCCGCAGGAATACGACGTGGCACTGGCTCAGGCCGAAGCCGATTACCAGCAGTCGCTGGCCGACCTCGAAAACGCCCGCGCTGATTTGCAGAATGCCCAGGCAAACGCCCGTAACGTAGTGCAGAATGCGCGGGTTGCGGCATCGAACGCGCAAGTACAGGCCGCCCGGCGGGACAAATCACGGCAGGATTTGCAGCGCGATCAGAACCTTTACAAAGAGCAATCGCTGACGCGCAAGCAACTGGAAGATTCGCAGAACAATGCCGAAGTGCAGGGACGCCAGTACGATGCCAATGTTGAGCAGATCAACCTCGCCAAAACGTCGCAGGGGGTGGCCCAGGCCGGTATCGCAAAGGCACAAGCAAACATCCAGAAAATTCAGGCGGTGCTGAAGGTAAAACAGGCGGCCATCGACAACGCCAAACTGCGCGTAGGCTACGCCCGTCTGGCCGCTCCGATTGCCGGTAAAATCGGGCGCAAAAACGTGGTGGTTGGTCAGTATGTACAGCCTGGTCAGAACCTGTTCACTATCGTTGCCGATTCGACTTTCTGGGTTGTTGCCAACTTCAAGGAAACGCAGCTGGAGAAAATGCAACTGGGTCAGGCCGTCGACATCAAGCTCGACGCGTATCCTGATCTTGACATTAAAGGCCGCATTTCGTCTTTATCGGATGCTACCGGAGCACGGTTTGCGTTGCTTCCGGCGGATAATGCCTCGGGCAACTTCGTCAAAATCACCCAGCGCGTGCCGGTAAAAATTGAGATTCTAAATCCGGAGAAATACAAAAATCAACTGCGGGCAGGCCTGAGCGTAGACGCTGAGGTACGAGTCGCTAACTAATGAATAATAGATAATGTACAATGAATAATGTCTATGGGATCATTTCCCAGATGTGTTAGTCATTCCCAGCTTTCATTCGAAAGCGCCCTCAATGGTCAATTATTCATTATACATTCTTCATTAAAGACATGGCAACTCAACCATTGGCCCTCCCGACGCAGGCGGCAATGCCCACTGGATTTAAAAAGTGGATTATTGTCGTGACCGCGATTTCGGCCGCCATTATTGAATTAATTGATACCTCCATCGTGAACGTTGGCCTGACCGACATTGCGGGGAACCTGGGCGTTACGGTCGAAGATGTATCGTGGGTCGTAACGGCCTATGCCATCGCCAACGTCATTGTTATTCCAATGACGGGCTTTTTGCAGCGGTATTTCGGCCGGAAAAATTATTACATCGGGTCCATTATCCTGTTCACCATAGCTTCTTACGGCTGTGGCTTTGCCGATAGTTTATGGACGCTGGTCGCCTTCCGCTTTTTGCAGGGCATTGGGGGTGGCGCGTTGCTGTCGACTTCGCAAGGGCTGATGTTCGATGCGTTTCCACCGTCACAACGCCCTCTGGCGTCGGCGCTATTCGGAATGGGCATCGTGTTGGGCCCCACGCTCGGCCCCACGCTCGGCGGGTTCATCATCGACAATTACCACTGGAGCTGGATGTTTTACATCAACATACCCATTGGTATTGCGGCTGTTATGCTGAGTCTTGCGTTCATTGATAAGAAAGCAGACGAACTGGCTATCGACCGAAAGTCTATTCATATCGACCAAACGGGTATTTTGTTGCTGGCCGTTGGTATCGGCAGTCTGCAATACGTACTGGAGCGGGGCGAAGCAGACGACTGGTTCGACAGCAACGTGATCATGGGGCTGGCGGTGGCGGCTGCGGTAGCGATCCCAGCATTCATTCTGTGGGAACTCAAAGGAACGAAAGAGCCGGTGGTGGACCTTCGAACCTTTAAGAATCGAAACCTGTCCATTGGCTCGATTCTGATGGTCGTGATCGGATACGGCCTGTTTACCTCGGTCCTTCTCTACCCACTTTTTGCCCAGCGTATTGTTGGACTTACCGCTACGCAAACGGGCAAGCTCCTCATTCCGGGCGGCATCATCACCTTACCGATGTTCGCTATTGTCGGGCGGTTGCTGGCGAAAGGAACATCGCCGAGAACGCTGGTAGCGGTGGGGTACGTTGCGTTCGCATCGTTCTGTTTCATGATGGCAACGTACAACATGGATGCCTCAAACGGCGACTTCATTACGGCGCTCATCATTCGGGGGATCGGGCTGGCCTTTGTCAACGTGCCGCTCATTAACCAGTCGGTGGCAACGCTGGAGCCGCGCCAGTTACCAACCGGCATTGCCATTGTCAACATGATGCGTCAGGTGGGTGGTGCCTTCGGGGTAGCCATTACGAATACCTACGTTACCCAACGCACAGCGGTACACCGGGGCGACCTGGTATCGAACCTGCAACCGGGTGAAATGCTCACGATGGAGCGGCTTAATGCCATTACACAGGGACTAATTGCCAAAGGCGTTAACTCCTTCGATGCCGTGACGGGCGCTTACAAAACGATGGATCTGATCATTTCCCGACAAGCCCTGATGATTTCCTATCTGGATACGTTCAGGTTGGCTGGTCTGTTTTTTGTCGTCTCGTTCCCACTGTTGTTCCTCCTCAAAAGTAGAAAAATGGACGCGGCCGCTGCCAAAGCGGTTGCCGATGCCGCCCACTGATTCTGGTTTCTGTTTGCTGGCCTTCAAACTCTTGAAGGCCAGCAGACAGAAACCGTAACATCTTCAACCATGATTCACAGACTTTACACAGTAACTGCTATACTACTCACTGCGGGAGCCGTTAGGGCACAAACCCAGCCGGTACAACTCCCCGACGACCTGCGGGCGCTGGTTCAGCAGGCAAACACCAATTACCCAAGCCTGAAACAACAGCAACAACTCATTCAGGCGGGTGACCTGCGAGCTGATATTGCCCGCACGGCCCTTCGGCCCAACGTAAACGGTACGGCGTCTTATCAGTATGTAACGCCCGTTGCACAGGCTACGCTACCGGTAGACGGTGTGAACCGGACTATTCAGTTTCAGCCCAACCACAACGTAAATGCCTCCGTTGGCGTTGGGCAAACCATTTACGACTGGGGCCGTACCAATGCATCGGTACAGCAAGCGGCCGATAATGTACAGGTACTCCGGCGGGGTCTGGAAATTACCCAACAGACACTGGCTTATCAGGTGGCTGCAGCTTATTACGGCGTCGGGTTTCTGCAACGGAGCTTGTCGGTGCAGGATTCCGTAATTCAGACCGCCGGTGCCAATGTACGGCTCCTGACGACACGGCTGCAAAACGGCGACGCGCTGGAGTATGATGTGCTGACCCAGCAGGTGCGGGTAAAATCGGCGCAAAACCGGAAAATTGAAATCCAGAACCAGTTGGAACGTCAACTGGCTTTGTTGACCTACCTGACCGGCAATCCCAATCCGGATGTTAGCCGGGCCATGACCCAGTTCAATCTGGAAGCAGCCGGTGGCAGCGCAACCACGCAGCCGTTCCTGATTGCCGACGGCCAAAACCCGTTGGCGAGCAGTAAAGATGTGCAACTGGCTCAGGATCGGGTTCGCCAGGCCGAAACGGACATTCTGGTTTCTGACTTGTCCGGTCGTCCTAACCTCAGTTTTTCGGGCTCAGCAGGGTACCGAAACGGGTATTTGCCGGAAATTAATACGCCCCGCTTCAACGTGGCGGCAGGTGTGTCGCTTACGGTTCCCATTTATGCCGGCAAGCGGTATCAACTGCAAAACCAGGCGGCACAGCTCAACCTGAACGCCAGCCGCTACGCCGTGGAGAACGCCAATGCACAGGTACGGCAAAGTATTGCCCAGCTCAACGCCGACATTCGGAGTAACCAATCTCGTCTGGCCAATCTTGAAACGCAGGTGTTGCAGGCACAAAAAGCGCTTCAGATTGCCAACGCCCGGCTGCGAAATGGGGTCATTACCAATGTTGAATTACAAAGTGCCGAAACGGGGGTGGAAGAAGCCAAACTAGGCCAGCTAAACTTTCAATATCAGCTCATGCTGAATCAACTGGAACTAAAAAGACTGCTGGGCGAGTCACTGCTGTAAGGTTAAAATTTGTTAATCCCCGCCGTTGGCACATACTAAATCGGATTAAAAAGGATTCTATAAAGAAACAGGCAGGTTGACCATATAACTACTGGAGTTATGAAAAAGCAAGTAATTGACATTCTGAAAGAATTCGGGATACCCGAATCAGCCATCACCGACCAAACCCATTTCTCACGTGATCTGGGGATGGATAGTCTCGACAGCGTTGACTTGATCATGCAGCTGGAACGGGAGTTTGGTATTCGAATTCCAGATGAAGATTACCATAAGCTAACAACCGTGCAGGACGTCTTAACGTACCTCGAAGCCGAACAGGCCGCAACGGCCTGATACAGCCGAATTGATACAAAAACGATACGCTCAGCGGGAAGAGTGACCAGTTGGTCATTTTTCCCGCTGAGCTTTTTTCTGGGTAAAACACAATGGGAGGGTACGGGTTGTAATGGCTACACCCTAAAAGCACATCTTAAGCTAAACCAGAAAGCTATGCCACAAGGAGATAAGTCGGCCTATACCGATAAGCAGAAACGACAGGCTGAACACATTGAGGAAAGTTACGAAAAGCGCGGGGTACCCGAAGAAGAAGCCGAAAGCCGGGCCTGGGCAACGGTAAACAAGGTATCGGGCGGAGGCAAAAAGAGCGGTTCCGGACGCGGACATGCCGAAAACAAAGAGCCCGAAAAGAAAGGCGGCCGAAAAGGGGGAGCCGCATCGGCAGCACGCACGCCGGAGGAACGGTCGGCATCCGCAAAAAAAGCAGCCGCCACCCGGAAGAAGAATGCGGCTGCCAGTTGATTAGTTATTAGTTAATGGTTATTGATTAATCGTTATCAATAACCATTAGCTAATAACCATTAAATAATAACTAATCAAATCTGCATGTTCACCAGCGCATTGCCCCGCAAAACCGGAACAACGTCATAGAGATCGTGCTGTAAGCAATAGGTAATATCTTTCTGGATTCCCAGCCGTTGCAACCGCCGGATGTGCGACGAATTGGCCAGATAGCTCGGCAGGTTGTCTTTCCCCTGGCAATAAAGTCGCCACGACATGATGGCGCTGTCTTCGGCCATGGCGTAGCTATCTTTCAGCCGATCCACCAGTGCCCCGGCAAAGAGCGTATCTTCCATGTTGACGCGTCCTTTCCAGCCCGCGCAAAGTACCATTACATCGTAGCGCTCGCTTTGTAGAAAACGGGCGATAGCGTCCAGATTCAGAAACGAACCCACGAGTACCTTCACCGCCGACCGCGATTTGGTGATGGCCAAGGTTCCATTGGTAGTCGTCATGGCTACATTAGCTCCCCGAATCTGTTCATTCATGTACGTGAAAGGCGAGTTGTCCAGTTCGAAGCCATCCACTTTCTGGGCATTGCGTTCCGCAGCGGCCAGGTACCCACGCTCCTGCCAGTCCCGGCATTCGTCGATGGTAGCCACCGGAATAATGCTATTTACGCCATAGGCGAAGGCCGTCACCATGCACGATGTAGCCCGGAAAACATCCGCCACCACAACAATTGTGTTTTCAACGGTGTGGAGGTGTAACAACTCAGGGGTTAAGCAAACGTCAATTTGTTTCATATACCGTCGTCTGAACCGGGATTTATATGATTTTTCGGATTAACCACGATTTCGCTTTCAGAGAAAGCTGCTCATTAAAAATCATAGTCAGTCATAAAAATCATATGAATCCCGGTTCGGATTATTTTTTCACGAAAGGAGGTTTAACGATTTGGGCTTTCAGCAGCCGGTCGCGCACTTTAACGAAGATTTCCGTTCCCGGTTTGCTGAATGCCGTCTGAACGTAGCCCAGACCAACGCCCTTGCCAAGCGTGGGCGACTGCGTGCCGGACGTTACTTCGCCAATTTTGTTACCTTCGGCATCGGTAAGTTCGTAGTGGCCGCGCGGAACGCCCCGATCAAGAAGTTCAAAGCCAATCAGCTTGCGGGATACCCCCTGCTGTTTCTGCGCTTTCAGCACATCGGCGTCGATGAAGTCATGGGTAAATTTCGTTACCCAGCCTAAACCTGCTTCAATGGGCGAGGTTTCGTCGGTGATGTCGTTGCCGTAGAGGTTGTAGCCCATTTCAAGGCGGAGTGTGTCGCGGGCACCCAGACCAATGGGTTTGATACCGAATGGACCGGCGGCTTCCATGATGGCGTTCCAGACACCCTCGGCCTGGTGATTCGACACGTAAATTTCAAAACCACCCGCCCCGGTATAACCCGTTGCCGACACGATGACGTTGGCATACCCGGCAAAGTCCGTTTTTTCAAATGTATAGTAATCCATCGACTCCAGATCGGCCGGGGTCAGCGACTGTAAGGCTTTAGCAGCTAATGGCCCCTGAACGGCAAACAGACACATATCGTCGGATATGTTCACCATCGTGAGATCGTAGTCGGATGCGTACTGGCTGATCCAGTTCCAGTCTTTTTCGATGTTCGATGCGTTCACGACAAGCATGTATTCCGTCGGGCTGATTCGATACACCAGCAGATCGTCGACAATACCGCCCCGTCCGTTGGGCAGGTAGCTGTACTGCACTTTACCATCGAACAGAATACTGGCATCGTTGGCCGATACCCGCTGAATGAGGTCGAGCGCACCTTCACCTTTAAGGATGAATTCGCCCATGTGCGAGACATCGAACATACCAACGGCGTTCCGAACGGTATTGTGTTCATCGAGATCGGAGGAGTAGCGAACGGGCATCTCGAAACCCGCAAACGGTACGATCTTCGCACCTAACTGCTGATGGATATGATGAAGGGGAACTTGCTTAAGCGACATTTGCGCGGGGGTTATCCCGCAAATTTACAAATGTATCCACGGCTTTCAACCTGTAGCGATGCCAGAAGCCTTACTGAAGCGTAAAATTAATAGGCAGATTATACTTCACCCGAACGGGCTTTCCACGCAGATAGCCGGGGTGCCAGCGCCCACTCATGGACTTTACCACCCGAAGTGCTTCTTCGTCCGCGCCGTATCCTACCCCTTTCAACACCATCGCGTCGACAATACTGCCATCGGTGTTGATCACAAAAGTTATAAAAACCCTTCCCTGTACTCTGGCGCGCTGGGCATCGGCTGGGTAACGCAGGTTTGAAGCCAGAAACTGCCCCAGTGCGGGCATACCGCCCTTGAATTCGGGCTGCTTTTGAACCTCCTTATAGGCCAGCACCGTGCCATCGGCCTGCCGTGCCTTCCCCGTTTGACAGATACCTTTGTCATATTGTTCTTCGTACGAGTAAGAATCATCGGCATAGCGGCCTTTCCAGACACCTTCCTTAAATCCGTTTTCGTACTGGCCTTCCTCAACAAAAGCAACAAACTTCGTGGTGTCGGTGGGTAAGGGTGTCCGCGTTTGGTAAACCGCCCGTCCAGCACCGTCCTTCACCATCTGCCGACCCGTATCTTCCCAATAAGTCAGTACATGATCGGGCGGAGTGGGCACATTGATTTTTTGTTTGGCACTGGATTGAATTTGCCGGATTTGCCCATTTGTGTACCAGGAGGTTGTCACGTATCTATCGTCAAACTCCTCGGTTTTTTCGGCAACCAGCCCGGTCGGATGGTAGACCAGTTCGGTACCCGACCGTTTGCCATCCTGAAAATAGGTTTGCCGAAGGATGGCCCCCTTGTCATCGACAGTAACCAGCAAGCCATTCCATTGAATGATCCCGTTCTGATAACCAATCAGGTACCCACTTTTACCCGACGCTCCCCGAACACCATTTTCTTTCCGGATCAGGGGCATCCGGGTTTCCTCTTTCCAGGCTTTCCCCCTGGCTTTGTACAGCACAATATCCCCGCTGGGTATACCCAGTGAGTCGATGGGTACAGTTTGTTTGAATTGCGCCTTGCTGCTATCGGCAATGAGCTTATCCGCTCCGTCGAAGTAGCTTACACGTGCGCCGTTTTCATAGATAAAGGGTGGATTTGGCTTGAATGTAACCGGAATGTTCACGTACTGCCGAACGGGCTTTCCGCCTTTGTAGCCGGGTTTCCAGGCGTTGAAAAGGGCGAACACGCGCACCGCTTCCCGGTCATAATCGGGTCGAAATGCATTGACAACCTTCACGTCGGAGATTCGGCCATCAGGTTCAACGATACCCGTTACAACAACACGTCCACCAATGCCCTGGGCTTCCGCAGCGATTGGTTTGCGGAGGTTTGACTGAAGAAATGTGGTCAGATACGGCATTCCGCCACGGGGCTCGGCGGCACTATCCGCTTCAAATGCCTGATAAATGGCAGTTTGAGCGAACGACGAAAAGGTATAAAGGAGAAAGAAAAGGGTAACGCGGAATTTCATAACAGAACGAAAAGATGAATCGTCCGTAATATATAAAAAGGTCGTAAAGCGCCCAAAATCGGGGAAGCAATTACAAATCCAGACGCCGGGCCGATAGCCGCTCTACGCCTGCCGCTACTAAAGCTTCCAGTTGGGTCTCCGTTGCCCCATCGGCCACGATTTTAACGCCAACCGATTTTGGAACGAGTTGACGAAACTGCAAGGCGGCTTCGAGAGAAAAGCCTGTAGATAGGGCACCTGTAGCATTTTTGACAAAATCAGCTCCGGTGTCCGTTGCCGTCCTGATCATCTTCTCCAGTTGCTCGGGATCGAGCAATGAGCTTTCAAGAATAACCGTAAACAGCTTTTCCTGCGCATGAACCAGCGCAACGAGTTTGGCTAACTCGATCTTGAGCCAGACGGAGGTAGACGAAAACAAAGCCGATGTATTCAGGACAACTTCTATCTCGGTAGCACCATCGCGCAAAGCCCACTCAATTTCGGTTTGTTTGGCCTCGGTACGCTGATAGCCGAACGGAAACCCGATTACAGTCGACAGCACAGCCGGGTGCGTATCGCCCATCTCTCGCCGGAACTTCTTTACCCAGAAGGGTGCTACAGTCAGTCCGGCCATACCCAACTGGGTCACCTCATCGAGCGCCTGGTATTGCTCGTTGATCGTAACGCCGGGATGCAGCAGCGTTCGCTCTATGTAGGGGAAAAGATGGTTCATAAGTACAATGAGTGAATGAAGGAATGAGTGATTGAGTGAATAGGGTTTGCCTCGTCCATTCACTCAATCACTCATTCCTTCATTCACTCATTAACATTTAGGAGTTCAGATACTTCAACTTAACAACCTCTTTCGGGTCGAGGAAGCGCCATTTGCCACGGGGCAGCTCTTTCTTGGTCAAACCAGCGTAGGTTGTGCGGTCGAGTTTTGTTACTTCATACCCGAAGCTTTCAAAAATACGGCGCACAATGCGGTTACGTCCCGAGTGGATTTCGATACCAATCACGTACCCATCCGGCGTAACGATGCTTACAGCGTCGGGTTTGACCGGACCATCTTCGAGTTCAATGCCTTTTTTGATAGCCTCGAAATGTTCTTCGGTGATGGGTTTATCCAGTTCAACCTGGTAAATCTTACGGATGTTGTTCGATGGGTGCGTTAGCTTGTCGGCCAGTTCGCCGTCGTTTGTAATCAACAGCAGCCCGGTGGTGTTCCGGTCAAGGCGTCCAACCGGATACATCCGGAATTTGCCCGCATCAGCTACCAGTTCCATTACCGTTTTTCGCTCTTCAGGATCTTCGGTCGTGGTGATATAATCTTTAGGCTTATTGAGCAGCACATATACGAAGCGTTCCGGGTTCAGGACTTTGGTACCGTACTTAACGGTATCCCCTTCTTTTACCTTGTATCCCATTTCGGTCACGACTTTGCCATTCACCGAGATATCGCCGTGGGCAATGAGTTCGTCGGCCTCCCGGCGGGAACAAACACCCGAGTTGGCAATGAATCGATTCAGTCGGGTCGTTCCATCATTGGCGGGTGCACGCTTTCCTTTTTCCGGATCGGCATCCTGGCTGCGACGCCGATCATCCGGACGTCCCCGTTTATCAGATTGGTTGGCCCGTATCTGCTCCAGGTTATAGTCCGGCGCTTTGGTAAAACTCCCCGTGCGTCGATCACCCGACTCTTTACGCTGCCGACCCGTGAAACCCGTTTCTTCGGTACGGTCGTTCCGGCGATTATTACCGGGACGGTCTTCACCGCCAAAATTATTACGTTCGTCGGCCTCCCGGCTGAAACCACCTACCCGTTTGAACGCTGGTTTTTCAGGGCGGGGAAATCCACCCGTGCTTTTACGCTCACGCGGAAAACGTGCCGGGCCATCAGTTTTCGACTCCCGGTTAGCGTCACGCGGGGCATCCGTACGATTGAAGCGGGGGCGCTCCGAATCCCGGCTGAAAGAAGGGCGCTCATCGCGTTTGGGCCGGTCACTGTCCGAACGGTCATTGCTGCGGCTTCTGTCGCTGGGGAAACGCGGAGAATCGGTATCGCGACGAGGACGCTCCGGACGGTCGTCCCGGTTGGGCCGAGCCGGTGAATCCGGACGTGGTCCGGCTCCAGCGGGTCGGTATGTGCGGTCATCCCGGTTAAAGCGGGGGCGGTCGCCATCGGCAGGCCGGTTGAATTTTGGGCGATCATCCCGGTCATTATCCCGGCGTGGACGTTCCGAATCCCGATTGGATGAAGAACGGTCATTATCCCGGCTGAAGCGTGGACGCTCCGAATTCCGGTTGAAAGAAGGTCGGTCGTTTGAATTACGGTCAAAACGGGGTTTCCCGGATTGATCGCTGTTTCGGTCATTGGTACGCGGTCCGTCGGTACGGGGGCCTGTGCTGCGTGGTCCGTCAGTACGGGGTCTATCGTTACGTGGTCCATCCGTACGCGGTCCGACGTTACGTGGTCCGTCAGTACGGTCATCGCGGTTGAATCGGGGCCGGTCGCCATCGGCAGGCCGGTTAAATTTGGGCCGGTCATTGCGGTCGCTGTCCCGACTAAAACGGGGGCGATCTGAATCCCGACTGGGGCGTGGCGAGCTTGTGCCACCGTTGCGGACGTCATCCCGACGGCCGAAGGAACGACCGCTCTGCCGGTTCGAATCACCATCACGGCCTGGGCCGGTGTTTCGGTCGTTCTGTTCTGAATCTTGACTCATGGAAAAATACAGTAAATCTGATATTTTTATAATTAATCTAGCTGATAATCAGCACACCTGTTTTAATAAAATACAAAATGGGGTGCAAAGTTAGGGCTTTTCAGGATAACCTGACTATGTCCTTTTTGTTGCAACGCTTTTTATATGAAAAACAATCCGCAGAACCCATTCCACGTTAGTCAATACCGAGCCATCGGTACAGTTGCCGGCGGATACCTATAATGGCGCACCGCCCCCTCCTTTTCTACCCTAAACTACTACCCGATCATTACCCGTATGTCCCGATCAACCGTAACCCCACTTTATACGCCCGACCGCAATACGATTGAGCAAAGCCTGTTGAAGCGATACATGAACTGGCTTTTCGTAAAGAAAGGCTTGTATTTTCGGGACTATGACGATTTGTGGGATTGGTCCGTCACGGATCTGGAAGATTTTTGGGGAAGTATCTGGCAGTTTTTCGATGTACAGAGCCACACGCCCTACCATCAGGTGGTTTTCAGGCCCAGTCAGCAGGACATGATTGGGGTGAGCTGGTTTTCGGAATCAACGCTCAATTATGCCGAGCACATTTTCCGGCACCGTACGCCCCAGCAACCAGCAATTCTTTATTCGTCTGAACAGCAGCCTGGCGTACGGACTCTATCGTGGGATACCCTGGAACGGCAGGTAGCCGCTGTGGCTGCTTACCTCCGTAATCAGCAGATTGGCGTTGGCGACCGGGTGGTTGCCGTTCTGCCAAACGGCCCCGAAGCCATTGTTGCCTTTCTGGCCACCAATGCCATTGGTGCCGTATGGTCGAGTTGCTCACCCGATTTTGGTACGTCCAGTATTGTCGACCGGTTTCAGCAGATCGAGCCAAAAATTCTGATCGTGGCCGATGGTTATTCGTACAATGGTCGGCGGATTGACAAGACAGACGTAGCGCGTGAACTTCGTGATGAACTGCCAACCCTTCAACGAGTCATTTGGGTGCCTTATCTGAACGAGCACAGCCAGCTTGAGGGCTCTGTTTCCTGGCCTGATGTGCTGGACACCCCCGCTCCCGACGGACTGACGTTTGAGCCCGTGCCTTTCGAACAGCCTATTTGGGTGTTGTATTCATCGGGAACAACGGGTAAGCCCAAAGCCATCACCCACAGCGTAGGCGGATGTCTTCTCGAACACCTTAAAGCCCTCGGACTGCATCAGGACGTTAGACCGGGGGAGCGGTATTTCTGGTATTCGACTACCGGCTGGATGATGTGGAATTATGCACTTGGTTCCATGCTGGTGGGGGCAACGCTGGTGCTGTACGATGGAGCGGCTGGTTACCCGACCCTGAATGTCCTCTGGAAACTGGCCGATGAAGCTAAAGTTACTCATTTTGGCGGTGGTGCGGCTTATTACCTCGCCTGTTTACGGGCGGGACTCAAACCGGCGGATACCGCCAAATTAACACATTTGCGAACCATCGGCTCCACAGGTTCTCCCCTACCGCCGGAGGGTTTCCGGTGGATCTATGAGTCCGTGAAACCTAAAGTGTGGTTGATTTCGCTCAGTGGCGGCACAGATGTGTGCAGTGGTTTTGTAGGTGGAAATCCACTCTTACCCGTTTACGAAGGCGAAATTCAATGCCGACTGTTAGGCTCTAAAGTAGAAGCGTTCGATGAGAACGCCAGGCCTGTTCGGGGTGAGTTGGGGGAAATGGTCATTTTGGAGCCCATGCCCTCTATGCCGGTCTATTTCTGGAACGACCCCAGCAACGATCGTTACCGCAAAAGTTACTTTGAGGAGTACCCCGGCATCTGGCGGCATGGTGACTACATTCGGATCACCGAACGGAATGGGATCATCATCTATGGTCGCTCGGATGCAACCCTCAATCGGGATGGGGTTCGAATTGGCACCAGCGAGATTTATAGTGCCGTAGAAAGTATTCCTGAAATTATGGATAGCCTGGTGGTTGGTCTGGAACAACCCGGCGGGCAGTATTTCATGCCGCTGTTTGTCGTACTGCGCGAGGGCGTTACGCTAACGAGTGAGCTTATAACGCGGATCAAAGACACATTACGCCGTCAGTTTAGCCCTCGTCACGTGCCGGATGCCGTTTATGCCATAGCCGACATTCCGTACACAATTAGCGGCAAGAAACTCGAAACACCGATCAAGAAAATTCTGTCCGGCGTGGATGTTTCGCTGGCAACGAGTAAAGATACTCTCCGAAATCCGGCCGCATTGGCTCATTTTATCAACTTCACAAAATAAGAGCCTTTTCAACTACTCACCTGTCTTGTTCAACAGCAAACAACGTTTAAGCTGCATACAGTTTGCCATATAGTTTGTAGATCTTGTCGCGGCTCCGCTTAAGTCGCATTTTCACGGTACTCTCTTTCAGATCGAACAGTTCGCTGATGGCGGTAATGCTCATACCATCTTCGTATTTGAGCCGTAATAGGGCCTGTTCGCTTGCAGACAGCGACTCCATAGCCCGATTCACCAGATGAAGTGTCTCCTCATGCAGGAGTTCTTCTTTTACTTCAGGAATATTATAATTGGAACGATCCTCGATATCCGTCATTTGAAGCCGTCTTGCCAGGCGAATCTGGTCAGAGCAGTAGTTATACGAGATCGAATAAAGCCAGGTAGAAAAACTCGACCGCTCCTGAAAGGCGTCGAGCTTATTAAATACCTTTAAAAATATATCGTGGGTAAAGTCTTCCGCTTTCAAAGGGTCTTTAGTCATGGACAAACATCGTCTGTAGACTTTGTTCACGTACCGTTTGTAAAGAGCCTCAAAACAGTGCGCAGGCTGACTCGGCAGATACTGTCGAATCATCTCTTCATCACTCAAACGAGTACTCATTGATCGTGTATAAAGGTTAGTGTTCCTGTTTAGGTTTACGCGCTTCCGTCTACAAGATAAGTAAAGACTCCTATATAGAGTTGCTATGTGCCGGCAGAAACATATCCAATGGCACACGTCTGAAACTTGAATTAACCCATTAACGACTAAGCCACAACGGGCAAAGAGGTAAACCCTTTGCCCGTTGTGGCTTAGTCAGTAGATGAAAAAATACGTTAGTTACGCAGCGGTTTACCACCGGTTAGCAGGCTCTGAATCCGCTCCAGCGTTTTCTTCTCACCCGTGAGCGACAGGAATGCTTCACGCTCCAGATCAAGTAAATACTGCTCCGAAACAACCTGCGGTGCGCTCAGGTCGCCCCCACAAATGACGTAAGCCAGTTTGTCGGCAATTTTCATATCATGGTCCGAAATGTAACGTCCCATCCGCATGGCCGTTAAACCAGCTTTGAACAAAGCAATTCCTGTTTTACCCTGCACCTTAATATCAGTACGGGGTTTGGGCTGAGTATAACCGTTGTCGGCCAGTTCAATAGCAGCCTGTTTGGCTTCGGCCAGCAGTCGGCTGCGGTTGAGCACAATCTGGTCGGTTGAGCGGAGGTAGTTCATCTCGCGGGCTTCCTGCGCCGAGGTCGACACTTTGGCCGTGGCGATGTTCATGAACACATTTTGCAGAATGTTCAGCTCAGGATCACCGGATTGGTAAAGGTCCGACGCGCGCGCGGCCATCTCTTTGGTACCGCCACCCGCCGGAATCAGGCCAACGCCTACTTCCACCAGACCAATATAACTTTCGGCATGAGCCACGGCGCGGTCGGCGTGCAGTACGGCTTCGCAACCGCCACCGAGGGTAAGCGTATGCGGAGCAACCACCACCGGAATGGACGAGTAACGCAGCCGGGTAATGAGTTTCTGGAACTGGGCAATCATCAGGTTCACCTCGTCGAACTCCTGCTCAACGGCAAACATGAACAGCGTTGCCAGATTCGCCCCCGCCGAGAAAGCTTCGGCCGAATCATTCCCGACAACCAGTCCCCGGAAATCTTTTTCGGCCAGTGAAATACCTTTGTTCAGCGCTTCGGAAACACCCTGACCAAACGTATTCATCTTGCTCCGGAATTCGACGTTCAGAATACCATCGCCAATATCATAGATCGACGCATCCGCATTTTGCCAGACGACCTTGTTGCTCGGTCCGTCGCCACGGAGGTTTTCCAGAATTGTGAAGGCTTCGGCACCTGGAATAACCTTGTAGCTTTTGGTTGGAATGTCGTAATACTTACGCTTGCCCCCTTCCACTTTATAGAAGCTTGGTTCGGCATTCCGATCGACGCCAGCCTCAAGCATGTCGTACACCCATTGAGCAGGTTTCTGGCCCTGGGCTTCGATCATCTCAAGGCCTTTTTTCACACCAATAGCGTCCCAGGTCTCGAATAAGCCTAACTGCCAGCCGAAACCAGCCGTAATGGCCGCATCGATGCGGTAGAGTTCATCGGAGATTTCCGGGATACGGTGCGTGGCATATTGGAACCCATCGGCAAAAGTTTTGCGATAGAATTCACCGGCATTATCTTTTCCGGCAACCAGCACCGGAAAACGCTTCTTAAGGTTGTCAATTGCCTTGGTACTTTCCAGCGTCGAGAATTTTACCTTCTGCGACGGCTTGTATTCAAACGTTTTCAGGTCGAGTGCCAGAATCTGGGTTTGGCCTTTCTCGTCCTTTGTCTTTTTGTAATAGCCCTGACCGGTTTTGTCGCCCAGCCATTTGTTCTCCATTAATTTCTGCACCGAAGCAGGCAACTCAAAACTCGCCCGTGATTCGTCGTGCTCCATTTTAACCAGATTACCGGCTACATTGACGGTTGTATCCAGTCCCACCACATCCGACAAGCGGAACGTTCCCGATTTGGGGCGTCCAACAACCGGACCGGTCAGTTTATCGACTTCCTCAACCGTGAGCCCCAGTTCTTCGGCTACGCGAATGGTCTGGATGAGCGACTGAATACCGAGCCGGTTGGCGATGAAGCCGGGCGTATCTTTACACAATACGGTCGTTTTGCCGAGGTACAGATCACCGTAATTCATCAGGAAATCAATAACGGCCGGATCGGTATCGGGGCCGGGTATGATTTCAAGTAATCGGAGGTAGCGCGGTGGGTTAAAAAAGTGCGTTCCGCAGAAGTTACGGCGAAAATCTTCACTCCGTCCTTCGGCCAGCAGGTGCATGGGAATACCCGATGTATTGGACGTGATGAGCGTTCCCGGCTTACGAAACTGTTCAACGCGTTCGTAAACCGACCGCTTGACATCCAGGCGCTCTACCACGACCTCAATCACCCAGTCGTAGGTAGCAATTTCTTTAAGGTTATCATCGAAGTTGCCCAGCTTGACCCGTTCCGCAAATTTCGGACTGTACAAAGATGCCGGACTAGCTTTCAGCATCGTTTGGAAAGCCTCGTTGACAATCCGATTACGTACCGCCGGGCTATCGGTTGTCAATCCTTTTGCCTGCTCAGCCGCATTGATTTCTTTGGGGACAATGTCCAGCAGTAAAACATCTGCTCCAATATTGGCGAAATGAGCCGCAATGCGCGAACCCATAATGCCGGAGCCCAGCACAGCAACGCGCCGGATGGTTCTATTCTTCATTTGGGCTTTGGGTTTTTCTAAGGTAGCTTCCATGGGTTTTGTTTTACTCGAATGGGATAGGAACGCGGCCCGGCCGCGTTCCTATCTTTTTTGGATTCAGTTAACTATCAACATCAGCGGATTACTCCAAAGGCAATTCTTCCGGTTCGCCCGCTTTGATTTTCGTATTTTCTTCTTCGACCATCTTGTTAATTTCTTTCATCACATCGAAAAAGACCACTAGTTTATCGAGCGGGATTTTCTCGCGAATCATGTTGTTGAATTGGATAACGCCATCGCGGGCCATCTCCCGTTTTGCTTTTCCTTCGTCGGTGAGGTAAATCCGGACAAATCGCTTGTCATTCCCGTCCACTTCCCGCCGAATCAGTCCCCGTTCTTCCAGGCTTTTGAGCATTCGAACCAGTGAGCGGGGTTCCATACCCAGCAACGGCCCAATTTTAGTAGCTGGCGTACCTTCTTCCAGATCGACATTCAGCAACACATAACCAATCGCCATAGTAATGCCGAACCGGGAAGCGTACGCATTGTACATTCGCGAAATAGCATGCCAACCCCACTTTATGTGAAAATCTACTGTCTTTTCCTTTTTCATGATCGGTCTCGTCCTCAGTCCAACTTCCGGATGTAAATCTACTATTTTTTTCGAAACTAGTATGCATGCATACTAAATGTCTGAACCTGGATTTATTTGATTTTTCTGATTCTTATAATTTTATTACACCGCTAGGATTAATCATAGGAATCAGAAAAATCAAATAAATCCAGGTTCAGACTACTCCGCCAGCAATTTATCGACCAGTCGATTAAACTCTTCAACGTATTGATCGTAATATTTGCCGGTACCGGGGCCGGAGAAACCGGTATGTATATGCCGAACCTGGCCTTTTTTATCGATAAAAATGGTGGTTGGGAAGGCGACAACAGCGTTCAGGTCCGGTAAGGCTTTGGAGGCCTGCGCTTTGTCGTTCGTACCAGCCAGCACCACGGGGTAGTCGATCTGGAATCGCTGCTTCATCCGCTCGATCTTCGGCCCGGACTCGCTCATTTCCGGCGACCGCTCAAACGACAACCCGACCACTTCGACACCACGTTGTTTATTACGCTTGTACCAGGGACTCAGGAAGTTGGTTTCATCCATGCAGTTCGGGCACCAGGAACCCATGATCTGCACAATCGTCACTTTATCTTTAAAGCGTGGGTCGGTCGTCGATACGGTTTTGCCGCCCGGCTCAGGAAATGAAAAGTTGAGGGTTTTAGCACCCGGCTTCAGATAAGTCAATTTAGCCGGGTCGGGAAGGTCGGCCTTGGGATCGAACCGGGCCACCCAGGCTTCGTAACCCGCTACGCCCGCCCAATGCCCGCCGGTAAGCGTTTTGGTAGCGGGGTCGTGTTTGGCTTTGAACAGATAAATATGCGAACCATCGAAACAGGATAAAAACAGACTGTCGCCCACTACGTTGCCGTCGAGATAGCGATAATCGCCGGTGGGAGTCAGGAACGTACCCGACAGATGATTGCCTTTCTGGTCAAATACGCCCACGGCGTTCACGGTATCCACTTTACCACTTTTACTGCCGAAGTCTGTGGCCCATTTTCCCGTTAAGTTGGTAGCGGCAGATTTATCGTCGGGCACAAACCGATACGTCTGGCCATGTTGGGCGTTAAAGGGCATCGTTTGCACCTGTTGAGCGGTTCGACGCCGACGCCATACACCCCGTAGCTGATTACCGTCTATCTTTGCAACTAATTCCGATTCAAACATGGCCATCGGGATGCGGATGGAATCATCCTGAACGGTAGCGGGGTCCATTTTTAGCCGTTCTTTGCCGTTAATGGCAAAGACCGTGTAGGATTTGGCGTCGGCGGCCGTTGGCTGAATATCCAGGCCAAACGGTAAGTCACCCCCTTTGGTTTTCAGGACGGCCCGATACATACCGGGTTTAACGGTGGCGGGGGTCGACTGGCTGGAGCAGGCCGATGGCAAAAGCAGCAACGTGGCGGTTGCCATGGAGAGAAGATGTTTCATAGTGTTTACTTAATTCAGGATGCAGGCTGTAGCTGATAGGCAAGTATACGTACTAAACGGTACAAATAGGGTCTACTGGCTGAGTGTCAACATCCAAAATAACGACTGCTAACTACGGTTAGTTTCTGAATGGCTACTTACCACGAACCCGTTTTATTACAGGCCTGTATTGACGGGCTTGATCTACAACCCGGCGGCACCTACGTCGACATCACCTTTGGTGGTGGAGGACACAGCCGGGAAATCCTGAACCAGTTGGAAGGGGGTAAACTTTTTGGGTTCGACCAGGATGCCGATGCCCGCGCCAACGCTCAGGCCATTGGTGATCCCCGACTTACTTTCGTGGCGTCTAACTTCCGTAATGTCAAGCGATACCTACGGCTCTATAAAGCGGAACAGGTAGATGGCATTCTGGCCGACCTCGGCATCTCGTCGCACCAGATCGACACGCCCGAACGCGGTTTCTCGACCCGTTTCGACGCTGACCTCGACATGCGGATGAACCAGAACGCCGATAAAACAGCCCGACAGGTCATTAATGAGTACTCGGAAGCCGACCTGCACCGGATTTTGGGTATGTACGGCGAAATCACCAACGCCCGAACGGCAGCCGCAGCACTGGTATCGGCCCGCTCAAATAAGCCACTCAAAACGGTCAATGACCTTAAAGCCGCTCTGCAACGCTATGCTCCGCGCGGGAAAGAGAATAAATATTTTGCGCAGGTTTTCCAGGCGCTACGCATTGAGGTAAACGAAGAGTTGCAGGCACTGGAGGAGTTTCTGGAACAGGTGCCGGACATTCTCCGGCCCGGCGGTCGACTGGTTGTAATGTCCTATCACTCCCTCGAAGACCGGCTCGTGAAGAACTTCATCAACAAAGGAAAATTTCAGGGAGAAGTGGAGAAAGATCTGTTTGGCAACGATATCAAACCCCTGCAATCCATCACGCGCAAGCCCATTGAAGCCACGCCCGAAGAAATAGCCCGTAACCCCCGCGCCCGCAGCGCCAAACTCCGAATTGCGGAGAAGTTATAAGCGGGAATGGGGTAACCGGGAGAGCTATGGCTGTTTGATTAACTTAACCTGGGTCAACCCTATCGACGAAACTTGACCTGTGTCTCGCCAATGCATTACGGATGAATCGGATGGTGTTGTCAGCGTAAAGTCGGTATGAAAAAAGCCCAGCTTCTTAAATAAAATGGCTTCGGCTTCTGGCTCAAACGTACCCGGCAGGAAATTAAAAAGTTTGACTATTCCTCTGCCGGTACTGGTCACCTCGTCTGGGATAACCAGATTAATATAAATCGGGTATGATTTACTGCCATAGTCGAGCGTGCCATCCAACCCTGTATAATGCGATGACGGCCAGCCCTGTGTTAACCGATTGGTCGTTGCGGCTGGTCGGATTGTCAGCGTGGCCAGATCGCGCAATACAGTATCTTTTACAATGGCTAATTCTACCTGATAAGGATTGAATTGGCGCGGTTCAACAATCGATTCCTGTATACGCCACTTGCCCACGAGTTGATTCACTTCGTTATCAAGCAGAGTCCGGGCAGCCTGTTCTTTATTGATAACGGACGTTGCTGGTTGGTCGGGCGTACATTGAAAAAAACATAGAGTGCTTAGTATCGTAATAACGAAAAGAGATTTTCTCATAAAGTCAGAAGATGACTGGATAACGGAGTAGTATAGACACGATTTACACACCCTATAGCTACCAGTTCGTACGTTAACGACTATTGTATTGCTTTAGTTAGCGTAGGGAACGGTAATGGTATCGGTCTCGATTTCGTTGCTGACATTCAGCGCCCGGTCGCGAATCTGAATCCGGTATTTGACTCGGTAGTTCGTAGTTCGTGTGCCATAAGGGTAAATTTGACGCAGGTCAAGGCTGCCTTCTATGGCACCTGTTTTTCCCTCACGAGCCAGTCGGGGGAATATCAGGAATCTTTCTTCTGTGTTGTTCAGCTCTCTGAACTGATTGTTTTCCAGCCGAAACGTCCGAATCTTATAATTGCCCCATCCACCGGCTTGCATATACTGTTCCTCCTCTGCGTTGCTGAGCGGCATGTTATTACCAAGGTCACCATCGCCGTCTTTAAAGCCGATGGTTATAACCAGCGAATCGCGCCGTTGCTGACCTACCCCGGTTCCAGCTTCCAGGGTGTATTTGCTAAACCCCTTGAAGTCGATTTGCGGGACATTCGAGTAGTTGGGCTCATTGAAACAGGCGGTAGCTGTAGCTGCCAACAGCCCTAACAGGGCATAGCGACTCGCGACCAATTTAATTGTATGCAGCGGCTTCATGTGCGTTGAGTTGTCTTTAACTAACTGAAATACCTTCAGGTTAAGTATATTCAGGTTTTTGATGAAGACTCGCTTAAGCAAGAGAAGGTTGTAAACAGGAATGGTATTTTTAGAATAACAGGCCGATATACTCCATTACACAAACAAAAAGAGTCGGACAGACGCTATGGACTACCCGACTCCTCTAAAACAAATTGACCGTAGTTACTGGGCCGATACCAGTTCGATGTCGAAGCGCATGGGTGCGTAGGGCGGAATAACCGACCGACCGCTCGCGCCGTACCCAATTTTAGACGGCATAATGAGCGTTGCTTTCTCACCAACTTTAAGTTTAGCCAGCCCTTCATCAAATCCCGCAACAGACTGGCCCAGCGTAAACCCAACCGTACCAACGCCTGTGCTGTCGAAAGCCGACGAAGACCGCAGCAACGATCCCCGGTACCGTACATTGAGGGTTTGATTGGGCAGTGGCGCAGCACCGGAGCTGTTGGTCACCGTTTTAATAAAACGCAGGCCGCTTACGGTTACTTCGGTAGGCGTCAGTTTATTGGCCGTCATGTATTCGTTTATCTGCTGATCTTCGGTACGTATCCGCTTCATCGTAACATTCAGGCGAACGGGCGTATTAGGGGGAATAACGCCGTCTGAGCTTCCTGATGAGCCAAAGGCATAATCGGACGGTAACAGGATCGCGCCCTGATCACCCTCCCGCATCCGCAGCAACCCTTCGGTCACTCCCGGATTGGTGGCCACCAGATACACATAACTGGACTTTGTAGCGTAGGTCGAATCAACAAATTTGTCGGTCACGGCGGTGCCGCTGCCCCGAGCCAGTGTGTATAGGGTATAACTGAATTCAGCTTCCTGCCCATTGGCGGGGGTTACTGTAGAGGCACCGGCTTTGGTCAGCGCATAATACACGCCATTAGGGGTCATTGCACCATTAAGCCCTTTACTGGCCGCATAATCCTGAATAATTGCCTTATCAACTTCAAAAACATCACCTCCGCTGGCATCAACATTTTCTTTTTGACAGGAAATCAGCCCGCCCGCCAGCAATAAACCAAAAATCAATACAGGAGAGTTACGCATGGAAATAAAAGATAAAGAAGTATAGCCGGGTATATTATCCTGCAAAGGTAGTAAAGTGCTGGTGTTTCGTGGAACAAATGCCTGACAGTGTCCATGACCAACAAAAAATGGTTTGTGCTGGCAAACACAAACCATTTATCTTTCAGAACGTGAAGACATTATTTCACGGATACGACTTCGAGATCGAAACTAAGGGGCGAATAAGGCGGAATCACGTACGTTTGATTCTGGGCCGCTCCCGTGGCTCCATAACCAAGCGACGACGGAAAAATAACGGTTGCTTTGTCACCCACTCGGAGTTTAGCCAACCCCTCTTCAAAACCGGGTACATATTTCAATACACCAACGGTTTTGGTATCTGTTCCGGTACCACCCGCAAATCCGGTTGTAGCCCGCAAAAGTTTGCCGGCAAAGTTTATCGTTATCGTTTGATTCGCCGTTGGGGTTGCACCAGTTGGGTTGTCTTTCGTTTTAATGAAGCGCAAACCCGTCGGCGTTTTCTCCGTAACCACCAGCTTGTTAGTGGCTATGTAGTCATCAATCTGCTGATCTTCGGTCCGCGCCCGGCGTACGGTAACGTCGAACCGAACGGGCGAATTGGCAGGAATGGCTTTATCCGAGGAGGCCACATTGCCAAAGGCAAGCAGCGACGGCATAATCAGGATGGCCGATTCGCCCTCGTGCATTTTCCTGATACCCTCTTCCAGACCCGACTTCAACGAACCGGCAAAGAATGGGAAGTAGGCGGATGTGGTCACGTAGGCCGAATCCACTACTTTATCGGTAACGGCCGTCGTGCTGGTAACCCCCGTATTACTCTGCCCATTCAGCACATATAACTTGTAATTGAACTCAATTTCCTGGCCAAAAGTCGGTATGACTGTGGATGAACTGGGTACGGTTGTTTGAAAAAAAAGACCGGAAGCCGATGTCGTTCCCGAAAGACCCTTGCTAATCACATAGTTGTTAATGTCGGTCTGATTAGCTGCAAAAACAGTAGCTGCATCGGCATTGGAGTCGATACTTTGTGGCTGGCAAGCCGCCAGCCCGCCAATCAGCAATGCACCCAAAATAGCAAAATGAAATGTACGCATGAAGAAGAAATTGACTAAGGAAACATAAATACTACGCCCATTGACCCCCAAACGTGGCAAAAGGTTGTACATCCTCTGCTTTTTGTCGATTACGGAAGCAGCAGCTGATCGATAATGTGAATTACGCCACTATTAGCCGGTATATTCCCTTGCTTTATCGTAGCCGCTGTTGCGTTCTTATTTCCCTTGATTGTCAGCAGATTTGCCGTTGACATGATGGTGAGCCGGTTTCCGCTGAGTAACGTATTCAGCGTACCCGTTTGAAGCTGATTGGAAAATGTAGCCCCGGATACCACATGGTACAGCAGCACATTCGTCAGCGTTTGCAGATTGGCCGCATTTATAGCCGCCAAATCGGTATACCCCGCCGACCTGAAAGCCGCGTCGTTCGGCGCGAATACAGTTACCAGATTAGTCGACGCATCGTTGCTCAAGGTCGCCAATAACGTTGGGTTGCTGCCAGCAACCCGGTTCACGGCAGCCGTCAGCAGGGTCAGATTCGGATTGCTGCGAATGGCCGTCAGTAAGCTGCCAGCCGAAGGCGTCAATACCCGGTCAATACTGTGAATATATCCGTTCGCTACCTTGATGTCGGACTGAATCACCTGGGCATTGTTGATAAATACTCTGCCATCCGACACTTTGTTGATGTAGGCAACGCCTTTATCAGCCGTTGCTACCGGATTGAGTCCTCCCGGAATCTCCGATGCCGATACGGGTCCCTGCAGCACATGATACAATAAAAGGGCTCGCACCTGCTCTTTCGATAAGGAGGCAATGGCGGTTGGTGAACTATACCCGGCAGCCTGAAAAGCGGCATCGTTCGGCGCGAAAAGCGTCAGGTTACCTCCCTTGAGCAAGTCGCCCATTTCTGCGTACGTCACGGCAGCCCGCAGTATACTAAATTGAGTGTCCTCCAGAATACGGTCTGTAATTGTCTGTGGCGTGGCAACGGTGTCGTCACTTTTTGTGCAGCCTGTTAAAACCATCAGTACCAGAAAAAGTACAGAAATGGAGCGGGTACCTTTTAAAAAAACAGGGTTCATACGAAAGTAAATCGAGTTAATGAGTGTCTGTTTCTAAAAACGACGACGCTCCATGTATAGTCTTTTCGACAAAGATACGGGATGTGAGTGGGTAAGTGGTAAGTCAGGTAAGTACTAACTTATCGACTTATTAACTTATTGACTTACTAACTTATTGGCTTATGCGCTCACTAAAATTCCGTATCTTCGCGGTCTTGTTAACTTTTGTTAAAACTCCCCCATTGGGATGAAGGAACACATTGACCCGAGCAATCTGCCCCAGCACATAGCCGTTATCATGGACGGAAACGGGCGTTGGGCAAAACGGCAGGGCCTTGCCAGAGTATTTGGCCACAACAGCGCCATTAAGGCCGTACGGGAAGTCACGGAAGGGTGCGCTGAATTGGGTGTAAAATACCTGACACTTTACGCTTTCTCGACCGAGAACTGGAATCGCCCCAAATATGAAGTAGACGCGTTGATGACGTTGCTGGTTCATACCATACGGGGGGAAATCAAAACGCTGATGGATAATAACGTAAAGCTGGCAACCATTGGCCATACGGAAAGTCTGCCCGGCGACTGTCAGCGTGAGCTGGCCGAAGCCATGCGTGAGACAAGCCAGAACACCGGCTTAACGCTCATACTGGCGTTGAGTTATAGTGGACGCTGGGAGATTCTGGAAGCGGCCAGGCAGCTAGCCGCCGATGTACGCGATGGCAAACTGACGCCGGATCAGATCGACGAAACCCTGTTTAGCCAGCGTTTGTCGACAAAGGGTATACCCGATCCTGAGCTGATGATCCGCACCAGTGGCGAAATGCGCATCAGTAATTTTATGCTCTGGCAATTGGCTTACTCTGAGTTATACATGCCCGATGTGCTCTGGCCCGATTTCCGTAAGGAACATTTGCATAAAGCCATTGTAAGTTATCAGCAACGTGAACGTCGGTTTGGCAAAACCAGCGAACAATTAGTCAAGTAAAACAGGGAGGGTAGTCTTTGCATAAAAACTGGTGAAAAGAGCAGGTACAATCCAACCCTTTTACCTAACAGGGACTCCTGACAATCAACAACATATTAGCTATTATAACTTGGAACACCGTATAAAATACCTAGTAGGAGCCGTTTGCCTGCTTGTTGGTCTGTTGCCTGCTAAGGTCTGGGCACAGGTGCGTGTTGGCGTTGGACGCGACACCCCCGCCCTGACAGAAACAAACGATCTGCTCAACTACGCCAACCCCAAAGAGTACGAAATTGCCGGGCTGAGCGTAACGGGAACCCGGTATCTGGACCCAAACTCGCTGGTTTCGCTGGGGGGCTTGAAGGTGGGCGACAAAATCCGCATTCCGGGCGAAGCCATCGGCTCATCGGTTCGAAAACTTATGGAATCCGGACTGTTGGACAATGTGGAGTTATTTTCCACCAACGTAGCCGACAACAAAGTAACTCTGATGTTTAAAGTACTGGAGCGGCCCCGTCTTTACCGGGTTAGCTTCATGGGCATAAAGAAAGGAGAACAGGACAATCTTAAAGACAAAGTGAAGCTGAATCTGGGTAAGATCGTAACCAACACGATTATCAAAAACACCCAGATGGCTACCCGGAAATACTTTATCGACAAGGGCTATCTGAATACCAAAGTAAAAATCACAACCATCCCAGACAGCACCCGGAACAACGCAACCATGCGCGTACTGGTTGATAAGGGCCAAAAAGTAAAGATTGCCAAAATCAACCTCGAAGGGATTGAGGAAGTAGACGAGTCGGCGGTGCGCATGAAAATGAAAGGCACTAAAGAACAACGCTTTGGCCGGGTGTTTACGCCATCGAAATTCGTCCCAAAAAAATACGAAGAGGACAAGCAGAAGTTGATTGAGTATTACAACAAACTCGGTTACCGTGATGCAACGATCGAGAGCGACAGTGTCATTAACAACGGCGGTAATAGCAACACGATTACCATCAACATGAAGGTAAACGAGGGGCATCAGTATTACTACCGTAAGATCGACTTCTCGGGAAACTACCTCTACACGTCCGACCAGCTTCGTTCCGTATTGGGTGTAACCAAAGGAGACGTGTATAATCCGGAAGACCTGGATAAACGCCTGAATGGTAATCCAGGACAGGATTTGAGTTCGCAATACATGGACCTGGGGTATTTGTATTACAATGCCCAGCCCATCGAACGGGCCATTGAAGGTGACTCAATCGACCTCGAAATCCGTATTTTCGAGGGCAAGCAAGCAACGATCAACAAAGTCATTCTGAACGGAAACACCAAGACAAGTGATCACGTGGTGATGCGTACCATTCGTACACTGCCTGGTCAGAAGTTCTCGAAAACGAACCTGATTCGTACCCAGCGGGAATTATCAACGCTTGGCTACTTTGACCCGGAGAAAATTGGCATCAACCCAGTTCCGCAGAACGACGGAACCGTTGATATCGAATACACCGTTGAAGAAAAACCATCCGACCAGATCGAGCTATCGGGCGGCTGGGGCGGTTATGTAGGCTTTGTGGGTACACTTGGCTTAACGTTCAATAACTTCTCGGCCCGCAACATTACAAACATGAAAGCCTGGCGTCCTCTGCCGGCCGGAGACGGTCAGCGGGTACAATTGCGCTTCCAGGCGAACGGTTCCCAATATCAGGTGTACTCGTTGTCCTTTACGGAGCCCTGGTTAGGTGGCCGCAAACCCAATGCCCTGTCGGTAAGTGCCAGCCATACGGTATACAAAACGTTCTATGACCCTACCAATCCAGCCAGTATTTACCAAAGCCTGAAGGGTCGTCAACCAACTGGTTCGTATACCAATACAGCGGTTACCATTGGGTTGGGCCGTCAGTTAAAAGTGCCGGATGATTACTTCAGCTTAAGTAATTCGCTCTCATTCCAACGGTACAATCTTAACAACCTCGATTTGTTCTACATTGGGTACAAAGACGGTATTTCGAACAATATTACCTTCAACACGACTCTTTCCCGGAACAGCATCGATAACCCGCAGTTCCCCCGTGCCGGTTCGTCGTTTACCCTGAGCGGTTCGTTTACGCCCCCTTACTCAGCCTGGCGCAAGACAACCCTATCGGAGAAGCCGGAGGACAAATACAAGTTCGTTGAATACCACAAATGGATGTTCGATGCCAGCTGGTTCCAGACCGTCTTTGGCAAACTGGTGTTGAGTACCCGCGCTCACCTTGGCTTCCTGGGCAGTTACAACAACCGCACATCAATCGGCCCATTCGAGCGGTTTGTATTGGGTGGTTCGGGACTAGCCGGTCAGGGACAGTTTGCGCTGGCGCAGGACATTATTGGTCTTCGTGGTTATGATGACCGGAGTGTATACACCGCTGACTACGACCGCGCCGTTGATGCCCAGGCTCGTAGCCAGGGGGGCGTTGTGTACAACAAGTTCGTTGCTGAATTGCGTTACCCGGTTTCGCTGAATCCATCGGCCACCATTTTCGTGCTGACCTTCCTGGAGGCTGGTAACAACTGGGGGAGCTACAAGCAGTACAACCCATTTGACCTGAAACGGTCGGTTGGTTTCGGTGCGCGTATCTTTATGCCCGCATTTGGTTTGATTGGTATTGACTATGGCTACGGTTTCGACAAGATTCCGGGCGTGAAAGACAAAGCTTCCGGTCAGTTCCACTTCACGATTGGGCAACAGATCAGATAAGATTCAGGTAAATTAAACGTTTAGTAGATTTACAAAGTATAAATGACGATTTACGATCCGTCGAGTTGCACTAAATCGTAAATCGTCATTTATACTTCACAAATCCATTTGACAATCAATCACTTCCTGCAAATATTTGAGGCACAATCAATGAAAAAAGCCCTATTTTTCGTACTTTTGTGCGCCGTTTGGGTATCTACACCCGTTCATGCGCAGAAGTTTGGGTACGTAGATACTGAGTTCATTTTCGGTAAAATGCCCGAATATCAAAAAGCACTGAGTGAAATCGACAAGTTTGCCGATAAATGGTCGAAAGATATTCAGGATAAGTACGTCGAGATTGACAAATTGCAGAAAGCGTATCAGGCCGAGGAAATTCTGCTGACCGAAGACATGAAACGCGACCGGCTACGTGCCATTAGCGATAAGGAGCGGGAGGCACGGGAGTACAACAACAAAGTGTTCGGGTACCAGGGACTTCTTTTCGAGAAAAAAAAGGAGTTAATGAAAGCCCCAATGGAGTTAGTGAACCGGGCCGTTGAAAAAGTGTGTTTGCAGAAAAAGCTGGACTTTATGTTCGATAAAGCGTCTGACTTTGTTATGCTCTACACCAACCCAAGGCACGATTATTCGGATTATGTGATGGAAGAGTTGGGGTTAGATATTAAACCAACGGCCACCAATAGTAATCCAACCAATAACACAACCACAAAACCTAAGTAATACAAACAATAATTTGAGATGAAGAAAAACCTCGTCATTGCGTTTGCGGCAGCCCTGCTATTGGGTGGTTTAAACGCACAGGCTCAAGCCCCAACGGCAACACCGGCTACCACAGCTTCTGCTGGTCCATTGAAGTTAGGCTATACCAACATCGACTACATTCTTTCGCAAACACCCGAAGCAAAAGATATCCAGAACCAGTTGACCATTCAGCGTACGCAGTCAGAAAACGAAATGAAGCGTATGAACAAAGAATTGGAAGACAAATACGAAGCTTATCAAAAAGGGGGCGCTCAGATGTCGGATGTAATCCGAAAAGACCGCGAAACCGAATTGCAGAGTCTTCAAACCCGGATTCAGGAGTTCGGCCGTACGGCAGAGCAATCGCTGCAAACGAAATATCAGCAGTTGGTAAATCCGGTTGTGCAGAAAATCCAGAAAGGCATTGATGCCGTTGCTAAAGAAAACGGGTATCAGTACGTTTTCAACCTGGATGCGGGTGCCAACACGATCCCCATTCTGCTGGTTGCTCCGGAAGAGAACAACATCACAGAGTTAGTACTGAAAAAGCTGGGTATCGATCCTGCCAAAGCCGCTGCCGCTGCTAAACCAGCGACAACCGGTGGTAGTGCCCCAGCCGCTGCAAAGCCTGCCGGTTCTACAGCCGCGCCAAAGAAAAACTAAGATTTTTTGCTGAGGGTCTTAACGAAAAATCGCTTCTTCAGAAATGGAGGAGCGATTTTTCGTTAAGACCCTCAGCTATATTTCTCAACGCTGAATTCAGTTTCGCACCCGTTTAGCCTATTACTATTTCCCGTAGAAGTGTAATTATTAGGCTCTAAAAAGTGGCTATCGCTAAGAAAAGTCTTAAAACTGACGTATAAAGTAAACCAGACGAAATCTTCGGCTTATTTTTACGTTTCTCAAAACAGACCACCATTGAACGTCGTTATGAACCGAACTGCCGGTATAGTAGCATGCCTGTTATCCGCAATCACAATTGGTAGCATCCATGCGCAGGATTCCAAATCACTCCAACTACTCCTACCTACCCAAACCAACTGGAATGTGGTGCATGAAGGCAGCACCGTTCGGTTTGATCTCAAAGCCATTGGCTCTTCTACAGATACCCTTCGGTTTTCTTTCGGAAATGACAAACAGGAAGGAATGCAACTGGACTCACTGGGTCATTTTAGCTGGACACCCGGCTTTGATTTAGCAGACCGTATTCAAACGACAAAAAGCTACCCGGTTAGTTTTGAGGTTCGGAACCAGCATGGGCAAACGGCCACACAAAGTGTCGATTTTAAACTAATTCACGTAAACCGTCCGCCGGTAATTGGTGAGTTGCGGCCCTTCTATGTAAGTTACCGAACGCAGAATACCTATAAAATGGATTCGCAGGTAGTTCGCGATGATGATGGTGACCCTATTGTTTTCATCCCTATCGCCGACCAGATGCCTGAAGGCAGCAAACTAACGTCGCAGGGTGAACTTACCTGGACACTGTCGTTAAATCAGTTCAACAAGCTGAAACAGGCCCCCCAGTACATTGAATTCTGGGTAGAAGACCAACCCGCTAAAACACGCACCAAAGGTCGGCTGAAAGTGGAGGTAACCGCCATGGATTTACCGCCCGATATTGCGGTTATTCCCAAAGACACCAGTTACAAGTTAAAAGAAAATGCAACCGTAAATCTTAAATTTTACCTGTCTGACCCAAACGGAGATGATGATATTGCGGCCTTTGGCTTTCTATCTGACAACCAGCAAATTCCGAAAACGGCCTTAGTCAAAAACACTGACAATCAGTACGAGTTCATCTGGCAACCCAGTTATGATTTCGTTAAAGACCCCTACGAATCGCTGGACGTAAAAATAACCTTCTACGTGCTGGATAAAGCCCAGAACCGGGAGGAGCGCCGGATCAACTTTACGGTGCTGAACACCATCAATGAAGCCGAAAAAGACCGTTACTATTATAATCAGTACCGTCAGTTGCTGGTACAGGCGTGGGGGCTCGTTGAACAGTTAAGTGATAAAGAAGAGCAACTTAAGCACGACTACAAAAAAGCGAAGGGCGGCAAGCGAAACCGCTCGGTAGCCAATGCATCGCTGGGTGCCGTTACGGGCGTAACACCCGCCGTAACGGGCTCAAGTACCAGTGCGGAAGCACAGAAAAATGGTCGCCTTATCTCGGCCATTGGGGGTACGGCGGTTTTGACTATGGGTACGCTGGAAGCAACCGAAGTGATTGGTAAGTCGATGAAGGATTTGCTCGACCGATACAATTATGTATTGGGAAAGCGAAGTGAACTGCAAAACAAAGGCGATGTATTTGCCCGTGAGTTTGCGCTGAAGTCCGCTCGTCGCAGTGGGGAGTTTATCAAGAAACTGGACGACTTCCGCAATTCAATGAGTTTGAGCGGTTTGGTTGCCCTGGAGCTGGATGCCAACTGGCAAACAAAGAAGGAAGCGAACGACAAGGCGCTCAAACGTCGGTTCAAAGACTTTACACCATTAGAAGAGGTGCAATAGCCGTTATGCCCTATTTGATTGGCTGTTCGTGCTCTTATATGGCCGATACCAGCACAGAACACGAACAGCTAACTAACGGCGATGCCTGTTTACCGGATGGTAATGGTGAATGCTGCGTCAAACACCTTTCCCACAGCCAATTGTTGAATAGCTTCTTTCTCCTGAATAGGCTTGGGTTCTCCTTCGCTATCCGCGCAGCCCAGCCATGGCTCAATGCAAACAAAAGAAGCACCTGGTTTAGCCCAGATTCCTAAATACGGAAAGGCAGAGTACTCGACCGATAATGAATGGTCATGCTTTTCGCTCTGAATGGTTACCCGGCGAGACGCCAGATTCTTAAATACCAGCGCATCGGCATCAAACAAATGTTTTGTTAAGGGTAACCTATTGCCATCAACCGTCGGAACAGCTTTGGTTTCGCCGGTGAAATACCCTCCTGACGAGAGCATATGCGTTTCCAGCGGCTCGGCTTCCTCGAACTCGATAAAATACTCCTCATAGGCTTCACCCGCTTTAAACGGCACCGCAAAGGCCGGGTGTGCGCCTACTGAAAAGTAAATAGTCTGTTCATCCTCGTTCACCACGCGATACGTAACCGTCAGTTTCGGTCCCTCGATTTCATAGATAATCTGAAATTCGAACTCGTACGGGAAATGTTCGCGGGTAGCCTCGCTCGATCGCAATGAGAAGATAGCATGGGTTTGAGTTGACTCGGTCGTCTCAAAAGTTGATTGCCGGGTAAATCCATGGCGCTCGATCGGGTAGGTTTTTCCATCAATCAGTAATTGATTGTTCAGGCACCCGCCAACTACCGGAAACAGGTTTGGCGCGTGCCAGCCCCATACGGTTGGGTCGGCCTGCCACAGATGCTCGATGCCACTTGACTTATGAAAGATAGAGGTTAGTTCGGCACCTTTAGGCCGAATAGTAACCCGGAGATCGTCGTTTTCTAAAGTTGTCATATAGCTGAAAAACAACAAAAGCTACCCAATGTTGGATAGCTTTTGCAAAGGTAACGGCCATCGGGATTTTGGCCAGTTTTATTGGTTTAGAACCGGAAGTGAGAGAACGCCTTGTTGGCTTCAGCCATACGGTGCGTATCATCCTTCTTTTTCACAGCTGCACCTTCGCCTTTTGCGGCTGCGACGATTTCGGCTGCTAACCGGTCTACCATGGTTTTTTCACCACGTGAACGAGCATACTTAATAAGCCATTTCATGCCTACCGCGACTTTTCGGTCTGCCCGTACTTCGGTTGGCACCTGGAAGGTAGCTCCACCGACACGACGGCTTTTTACTTCAACTGATGGCATGACATTGTTCAATGCCTTTTTCCAGGTATCCAGACCACTTTCGCTGGTGCGCTTGGCAACCACATCGAGAGCGTCGTAGAAAATGGAGTACGCCAGACTTTTCTTGCCGGCATACATCAAGTTGTTAACAAATTTGGTTACGAGGACCTCTTTATACTTCGGGTCGGGTAATACGTAACGCTTGGGCGGTTTCGCCTTTCTCATGATTTCTTCAGATTTTTGATCTTACTCTGGACGCAGTCTTTCCAACGCCCAGTCAGTTGTGATGTATGATGTCAGATATATGATATATGTCGTTGCGAATACATCATACTTCCTATATCATATATCATTCTTATTTTTTCTTTTTTGCTGGCGGTGCACCTTTGCCACCTTTAACGGGAGCCTGACCTGGTTTTGGCCGTTTAGCACCGTATTTCGAGCGGCTTTGCAGACGACCGCTTACGCCAGCCGTATCCAGAGCACCCCGAACAATGTGGTAACGTACACCTGGAAGATCTTTAACCCGGCCACCACGAATCAGTACGATTGAGTGCTCCTGGAGGTTGTGACCTTCGCCTGGAATGTAGGCGTTAACTTCTTTTTGGTTCGTCAGGCGAACCCGGGCAACTTTCCGAAGGGCCGAGTTCGGCTTCTTCGGCGTCGTTGTGTACACACGCGTACACACGCCCCGACGTTGTGGGCAAGAGTCCAAAGCAGGCGACTTTGACTTGTCGATCAGCTTTTCGCGGCCCTTACGCACGAGTTGTTGTATAGTAGGCATTCTTAGTTATGTTTACGAAAATCAGTCTTCCCGAATTTTGAGGTGCAAAGATACGGAAAACTGTTTGAAAGCCAAAGGAATTATAGATTTACGCTTGACCCACCGGGCCGCCAAAGCCACCAGCCGGAAAACGAAATTCATTAGGCTCGTTAATGCCACCATAGGCTTCCTCAAAACGGCTGATATTTTCACGCAGAGCTTCCAAAAGACGCTTGGCATGTTCGGGGGTCAGGATAATCCGTGCTTTGACTTTTGCTTTGGGAACGCCCGGCATTAACCGAATAAAATCTAAAATAAACTCACTGTTCGAATGGGCGATCATAGCCAGATTGGCATACACACCTTCGGCGATCTCTTCGCTTAATTCGACGTCAATAGCGCCTTCAGGGTTTTGTTGGGGAGGAGTCATGCTCTGATTTTTTAATAGCTGATACAGGCCAACGATTAACAGGATCGTTACTTGATAAATCGTATGGTTAAAGGATAACGGTAATATTCGCCGTTATTGGCTTTTATGGCCGCAATAATAGTGAAAACGAGCCATACAATACCGACAATCCAGATTAGAACAAAACCGATCAGGACAAACATTAATAAGAACGATACGGCCGTTGCCAGCGCTATTGTAATCTGAAAATTAACGGCTTCTTTTCCGTGGTAATCTATATAAGCTGATTTATCCTTTTGAATCTGCCAGATAATAATTGGTGCGATAATGAACCCAACACCCGTAAATAAGCCGGTCAGCGTGCTCAGATGAGTCAGCATAGCCCACATGCGAACATCTGACTCACTCATGGGTGCAGGAACAGGCGGAAAAGGGGGAGTAGGCGGTTGATTTTCCATGAGAAACAGCGGTTTAGATGAACAAACAAGTTCCGACAAAACTTTGATTCATACAATGTTATGAAAGACCAACTGCTTCGTTAGGTGTGTAAATAATAAAAAAAGGTCATTTCGCGGAGAAACGACCTTTTTTAAGCACTTTCTTATTTTTCAGCTTCCCACTAATACCGTCTATTTATCATAGATGCTAGTTAATCAGCAGCTTACGCCAGTTCAATAACGCAATCATCCTGCTCAACCGTGGTGGCTTCTTTCAATACGACTTTCGCCACTTTGCCTTCTTTCTGGGCCGCCACGATACTCTCCATTTTCATGGCTTCGATCACGAACAGCGGCTGATTTTTCTTGACCACATCGCCCTCTTTCACCAGAATGCGGGTTAGGCGACCTTGTAGCGGAGAACCAACATCGCCCGCCTTACTCGCTTTGGCGTTCATCGCTTTCTCTACTTTCGAAGCCCGGTCGCGCACCTGAACCTGACGGCTCTGGCCGTTGAGTTCAAACGTGATGGTCCGCATTCCAAACTCGTCGGGCTCCGATTTAAACAGCAACCGAACCAGAATATTCTTTCCTTCTTCGATGTTGATCAGAATCTCTTCATTCTCCTTCAATCCGTAGAAGAACGCGGGCGTTGGAATGATGCTGACGTTACCGTACTGCACATTTGCCTTGTAGTATTCGTCGTACACCTTGGGGTACATCTGGTACGACAGGTAATCGACGAACCCATCGCACTGGGGGTATTTCTCCTGGAAGGTTTTGAAATCGGCATCGAAATCAATTGGCTTCAGGTGCTCGTTCGGGCGGCCTTTTATCGGCTCCTCCCCTTTCAACACAGCCTGCTGAATATCCTCCGGGAAACCGCCAACGGGCTGACCCAGAATTCCCTTCATTAGCTCTTTTACCGACTCCGGGAACGACAGCGAATCACCACGCGTCAGAACGTCATCAGCGGTGAGGTTATTGGCGGTCATGAAAATAGCCATATCACCTACCACTTTCGAGGAGGGTGTCACTTTCACAATGTCGCCGAAGAGTTTGTTGGCTACGGCATAGTTCTTTTTTAGTGTTTCAAACTTGTCGCCCAGGCCAGTAGCAATGGCCTGTGGTTTCAGGTTGGAATACTGTCCGCCCGGAATTTCGTTCTCGTACACCTCGGCACTACCCGCTTTCATACCCGACTCAAACGGGTAGTAGTATTCCCGAACATCTTCCCAGTAATTCGAGTAGGCATTGAGCGACGACAGATCCGTTTGGCATTCACGCTCGTGGCCCTGCATCATAGCCACAACAGAGTTGAAATTGGGTTGTGAGGTCAGACCCGACAGCGCACCAAGGGCACAATCGACAATATCGACACCAGCGTCAATGGCTTTGAGGTACGTAGCGGCCTGAATACCGGGGGTATCGTGCGTGTGCAGGTGGACCGGAATACTTACGGCCTTCTTCAGTTCCCGAACGAGTACGTCGGCAGCCAATGGCTTCAGCAAACCAGCCATATCTTTAATAGCCAGCAGGTGAGCGCCTTCATCTTCCAGTTGACGCGCCATGTCCAGATAATACTGGAGCGTGTATTTTTTCTGATTGGGGTCCAGCAAATCGCCGGTATAGCAGATGGCGGCTTCGCACAGGGCGTCGGTCCGTTCGCGGACGGCCCGCATACTCACCTTCATGGCTTCGACCCAGTTGAGCGAGTCGAAAATACGGAAAACGTCGATGCCCGTTTCCCACGATTTCTCCACGAACTTTTCGATCAGATTGTCGGGGTAAGCTGAATACCCAACGGCGTTGGAACCTCGGAACAGCATTTGCAGAAGCATGTTCGGCATGGCTTCGCGCAGGGCAGCCAGCCGTTTCCACGGGCTTTCGTACAGGAAGCGCATCGACACATCGAAGGTAGCGCCACCCCAGACTTCCATTGAAAATAGCTCCGGGTGATTTTTGGCGAATCCTTCGGCTACTTTTTGTAGGTCCTGCGTTCGAACGCGGGTTGCCAGCAGGGACTGGTGCCCATCGCGGAACGTAGTATCGGTATACAATATGCCTCTCTGATCGAGAACCCACTGGCCGAACTTCTCCCGACCCAACTCCTTCAGCCGATCGCGATTACCGGCCGGGTAGGCACTGTAGGTATCGAAATTGGGAACAACGGGGGTACGGAATATCTTGCTGTCGTCCTTCTTTTTAACTTCCGGATTACCATTTACAATTACCTCGGCCAGGTAATTAAGTACCCGCGTTGAGCGGTCCTGCGGCTTGCGGAAGTTGAACAGTTCGGGATGGGTTTCAATAAACGATACCCGTGCTTCGCCCCGTTGAAAAACCGGGTGGCTGATCACGTTCAGCAGGAAGCCGATGTTGGTCTTCACACCCCGAATCCGGAACTCGACCAGTGCCCGCGTGAGTCGCTGGGTAGCGCCCTTGAGCGTCCGTCCCCGCGCCGAGACCTTCACAATCATGGAGTCGAAGTAGGGCGATATTTTCATGCCCGCGTAGCTGCTCCCCTCATCGAGCCGGATACCGAAACCAGCCGCGTTCCGATAGGCGGTTATCGTACCAAAATCGGGCTTGAAACCGTTGACGGGATCTTCGGTCGTAATGCGGCACTGGATGGCGTACCCGTTGAGCGGAACGTCGTCCTGGTGATTGATATAAATGCCGTTATCGGAAAGCTGGTAGCCCATTGCAATCAGAATCTGTGTTCTGACAATGTCAATACCCGTTACCTCTTCGGTAATCGTGTGCTCAACCTGAATACGGGGGTTAACCTCAATAAAGTAGATATTTTCGGCCTTGTCGACCAGAAACTCGACGGTACCGGCATTGGAGTAATTCACCGCCCGACCCAGTTGCAGGGCGTAGGCGTAGAGTTTATCTTTTGTTTCCTGTTTCAGCCCGAAGGATGGAGCGACTTCGACCACCTTCTGGAATCGTCGCTGTACGGAACAGTCGCGCTCGTAAAGGTGAACGATGTTGCCGTGCTGATCGCCGAGCAACTGAACCTCAATGTGCTTGGGTTCTTCAATAAATTTTTCGAGGAAGATGGTATCGTCGCCAAAGGCGTTGCGAGCTTCGTTTTTGGCTTCGGCAAAGGCTTTCGAAAACTCTTCGGCCTGTCGTACCACCCGCATACCGCGTCCACCGCCCCCGGCAGCGGCCTTCACCATGATGGGAAAACCAATCCGCTGTGCTTCGGTAAGCGCAAACTCCGGCGACATATTCTCCTCCCGCGAATCCGGGATGAGTGGAACACCGGCACTGGTCGCGAGGTTTTTAGCGCGTACTTTATCGCCGAGCGCATCCATGGCTTCCGGCGATGGCCCCACGAAAATAATACCCTCCTCGCGGCACCGCCGGGCCAGTTTTACGTTCTCCGACAGGAATCCGTAACCGGGATGAATGGCATCGATCTTGTGCCGTTTGGCGAGGAGAACAATCCCTTCAACGTCCAGATACGGTTTCAACGGATCTTCATCACGACCAATCTGATAGGCTTCGTCGGCCTTATAGCGGTGAAGCGAATACCGGTCTTCGTAGGTGTAAACGGCAACGGTTGTGATGCCTAGCTCAGTAGCTGCCCGCATGATACGGATAGCGATTTCGCCCCGGTTGGCGACGAGCAAACGTTTAATGGGTCGGATGTACTCTTTCATGATTCTCAACAAAAGCGGCTTCAGGCTATACAAGTGCCAAATAACATAGCAAGATTGTTGAAAATTTTGAAATAACTACCCTCCCCTCTATAATCCTTGGAGAAGATAGTTTTTTCGGGGAATATTGCAGAAACTAATGAAGCGGTGTCTTATCCAGTAAAGGTCTATTTATCCTTCCTGTAGCTCACCTCACCGGTAGCTCTTCAGCCATTGCTTCAGCACACCCAGGTCAGCCAGTGCTTTCAGGTCGTTTTTCAACTGTTTAGTATCCCGTTTGAGCTGCCCTATATCGCTGTTGAGACTGATGTCGAAGCCAACCAGCGAACCCGCCGTAAACTTGGATTTTCCCGTCATCCGCGCCAGTTGTTTCTGCAACCCGGCCAGTTCGTCGTCCAGTTCCTGCGCCTGCTGCCGAAGGATTTTGTTGTAATAATTAAGCTGACTTTCGGCCAGTGACTCGAGATGCGCCTGGTCGATGCGTTCGAATTCGAGCTGCAACCGAAACAACGCTAACAAATCGCTTTTCTCATAGGCGGCAATGACGCGGTGCATGATCTCGGTTTTGCGCACCTTTTCGGCCTCATCCGGTTCGCGGTCGGGGTGAAATGCTTTTACCAGATCCATGTAGAGGGTTCGAACAGCTTTGGTCGTGTTCTGCTCATCGGCTTTCTTTTTGGCCTCTCGCGCCAACCGCTTCTCCGATTTAGGCTTACTGGCACGTTGTCGCTGGCGTTCGTCTTCGGCGGCTTCCTCCGCAACTACACTATCCGAGTCGTACCCGGAATCATCGCTCCTCTCCCCTGTCCATGTGGCCAGTTGCTGGTCTGGCTCATCGGAGTCGGACGTTTTGTATTTGGCATAAATGGGCTCCAGGCTATCGACGTCGTATTGAAAAATCAGATCGGACGCGATGGTTCGAATCAGGTCAGCCAGTTTTTTCTGTTCCGCTCTCGTGATGTCGTCATGCTCATACGCCCGGTCGAACAACCGGACCAGGTTAACCCGCAACTGAATGTACTGATCAACGAATGGTTGGTAATTGGCCTGCAATCGTTGGTAGATGTAATCCGAAGCCTCCCGAAGTTGCTTTAGTTCAGCCGTTGTTTCTTCTATTTTCTGCGTGAGCCGATTAAATTCCTTCTGCGACTTCGATAGTGAATCGCTGCCGGTGCCAATTCGGACAAGTTGATGCTGAGTGGGTTGAGACATGGTGTCTATTTACTGAATACATTAAAAGATAGAACGAGAGCCGCTAAAAATTTGGGGAACACTACCTGAAGGACGTTCTTCGTAACCTACTCGTTCACTCATTTAGAAAATGTCGACCCACCCACTGCACTCCGTTGCCCGTCTGGACTCTCAACATCGGTTAGCGATTGGGCTGTTCACGGCAGTCGTTGCGTATTTTGCCGTTCCGGGAAAGTTCAGTGTAGCCGCCCACCTAACCATTGTCTGGATAACGTTTGCCGTGACAATCCTAACGCTCATGTGGACGAGTATCGGCATTACTCACCCCCGCGACCTGCCCAAACTATCGAGCCTTGAGGATTCGAGCCGAACGCTGATTCTGCTTTTCGTGATTGTTGCCGCCGTTGCCAGCCTCTTTGCCGTTATCGAACTACTCGACTCAACCAACAAAAATGCTCCTGAGTGGAGTCGCAACAGGCTGCTGGCTATCTCGGCCATTGCCAGTGCCTGGACGCTCGTGCATACGGTGTTCACCCTCCGCTATGCACACATGTATTACGGTAATGACAAGCAGCAGAAAACGCATCCGGGCGGTCTGGACTTCCCGAATGAGAATGAACCCGACTACCTGGATTTTGCCTATTTCTCATTTGTGATCGGCATGACCAGTCAGGTTTCCGATGTAGCGATCAGTTCGAAACCCATGCGCCGAACGGCGCTGGTTCACGGGGTACTATCCTTCGGGTTCAACGCCATTATCATTGCCCTGACGGTTGGCGGGTTAGCTAACTAGCTTAAGCATGCTTACCAGTTCGACCTTGTTTTTTCGCTTTCTCTAACTGCTCCCTTTCGTACTCTTCCCGCTGACGTTTGTCGGAGAGGAGGTTGCGATAGAGGCCATTGAGCACATAGATATCATCGACCTCGTCGATTAGTAAGTGGAGTTGTTCACGTACCTGGGTAATGTTCATTAGGTAATTCCGCCGAAGCGGTTAGTTTGTTGGTTAGCTAACTAGCTAACACATTTCTGATGTTTTTTGCTCAGTGAAAGAAGAAATATCCGAGGGCAATACCAGCGATGACACCCATTAAATCGGCGAATAGGCCAAATGGAATGGCATACCGTGAGTTGCGAATACCCACTGAGCCAAAGTACAGGGCCACAATGTAAAACGTTGTATCGGCCGCCCCCTGAAACATACAGGCCAGCCGCCCGACAAAGGAGTCAGGACCAAACTGCTTCATCGCATCGATCATCAGTGCCCGCGATCCTGAACCGCTCAATGGCCGCATGAGGGCCACCGGCAGGGCATCGGTAAACTCGGTGTTGATACCCGTCAGACTGAACACATATTTCAGCCCGTCGATTACATAATCCATAGCTCCCGAGTTGCGGAAGGCCCCAATGGCCACGAGCATGCCAACCAGATACGGGATAATGCGGACGGAGGTTTCGAAACCACCTTTTGCCCCTTCGATGAACGCGTCGAAAATATCTACTTTTTTGCGCATTGCGCCCAGCAGAAACGACACCACAATGAGCATCAGCACAAGGTTGCCCGTCACCTTCGAAATGACCTCGATCTCGTCTTTCGTTTTGGTCGACAGGAACCACAACGCCAGGCCAATCAGGCTGGTGATACCGCCTAACCAGCCCAATACGGTAGTATTAATCAAGTTGATGCGTTGTTTGATGGCTACCGCAATCATACTCACGACCGTGGCAACGTACGTAGCAATCAGGCAGGGAATGAAAATATCCGACGGGTCTTTGGCCCCCAGAATTGCCCGCTGCGCCATGATGCTCAGGGGAATAATGGTTAAGCCCGATGTGTGCAATACCAGAAACATGATCTGTGCATTGGAGGCCGTTTCTTTCGTCGGGTTCAGTTCCTGTAAACTCGCCATGGCCCGTAAGCCGAACGGCGTGGCGGCATTGTCCAGCCCAAGCATATTGGCGGAGAAATTCATGATCATTTGCCCGTTTGCCGGATGGTCTCGGGGCACTTCGGGGAAGAGCTTGTGAAAGAACGGGCCGATGATGCGGGCCAGGAAATTGATGGCTCCCGCTTTTTCGCCGATGTTGAGCAATCCCAGAAAAAACGTCATCACCCCGGCTAGTGGCAGGGCAATGTCCATAACGGCCACTTTGGACGAATCGAACAGCCCTTCAACCAGAATTTTGAAGATCTCGGTGTCGCCCAGGAAGATCAGTTTGGCCAGCGCAACGATAAACGCAACGATAAAAAAGGCAACCCAGATGTAATTTAAGGCCATGTTACGGGCGGTTTAGCAAGCAAAGTAGTGCGTTTTGGCGTTATTTGCGTTATGATGAACGGTAAAAAAGTTAAGCCACAAAGATTCACAGAGACGCACGGAGTTGCACAGAGATTCTTTGTGTATCTCTGTGTTTTCTCTGCGTATCTCTGTGGCTTAACGCTTAAAGCACAGGATTTCGAAGCCGCTATGGCCAAACAGGGCCTTGTTGATGTACAAAAAGCAGACCCCACCATTCTGGTCGAACTCAAGTATTCAACCACCGACAACTTCGTCGGGAAAGACGTGTATGGCGACCTCACACGGGCGTATATGCAGCCCATGGCCGCCGAAAAACTCACAAAGGCCAGCAAGTATCTACAGGCGCATCACCCTAACCTTCGCCTGCTGGTGTATGATGCCGCCCGCCCCCGCTCGGCCCAATGGAAACTCTGGAACGCCCTGCCCGAGTTATCCGAAAATGAGCGCCGGAAATACGTAGCCGACCCGCGCATAGGTTCTATTCACAACTACGGCTGCGCGGTCGACTTAACTGTAGCCACGGCCGATGGAAAAGCACTGGACATGGGCACTAAATACGATTTCTTCGGTGAACTGGCGTACCCATCCCGCGAAAAACAACTCCTTCAATCCGGAAAATTAACCCGGCAGCAAATCGACAACCGTCAGATTCTGCGTACGGCTATGCGGCAGGGCGGCTTTACGCCGATTGAGTATGAATGGTGGCATTTCAATTCGCTGTCGAGAGAGAAGGCAAAGATGATGTTTAGAATTGTAGATTGACCTGTAAGGAGTGACTTAATGATATTCAACCCGTAACAAGCTTGCGAACAAACATTTATGCGGTCATTATGTGATGAGACTAACCCTCCTGAGAGCAATACTTTACACGTTTTTCAGTATTATTCATTGCTGGGGTCAGCAGAATGTTTCGCCGGTTTCCGTTTCTTATTCTCTGCTTAAAAAGCACGTTTACCTATTAGCTTCCGATAGTTTGCAGGGCCGCGCAACCGGCACCAAAGGCCAGCTTCAGGCCGCTTTTTACTGCTCAGCTACGTTTCGAAGAAATCATTTAGCTACTGTTTTCCCGATTGATTCCACTCGGCGTTCTTTTCGACAAACGTATCCTTTTACGATCACAGAGGTAGCCAATTTTGGTTCAGCCGGTGCTTATCGTGTTACGTCACCAGCCTATAAACGTTATGAATTAGCACCACTACCCCTTACAGCCAAAGACAGTAGCCATGTGCTTTTTGGCGATAATGTGGCAGGGGCACTCATCGGAACCGACTTAAAACAGGAAGTGGTCATTGTATCCGCTCATTACGATCACCTGGGTAGAAATGGCAGTCGAATTTTTCATGGTGCGGATGATAATGCGTCGGGTACGGCTACCGTTCTGAGCGTGGCCGCCGTATTTGATAGTCTGTCCCAACGGGGTATTAAACCCCGCAGAACGATCATGTTTGTTTTATTTTCAGGCGAGGAAGGTGGGTTACTGGGGTCGGAATACTTCGTCAGAAACAGCCCTATTCCGTTAAGCCAATTCGTGTGTGACCTCAATGTAGACATGGTAGGTCGAGTCGATAATGCTCACCGGAAGAATCCCGATTACTGTTACTTACTGAGAGGAGATCAGGTCAACGAATTACAGAAAATCGCTGAGGTTGCGAATCAACAATCCGTAAACCTGACATTAAACCAAGATGGATACGATACGAAAAACGATCCCGAACGATATTTCTACAGGTCAGATCATTACAACTTCGCCAGAATAGGTATCCCCGCCCTGTTTTTCACAAACGGTAGCCACAACGATTACCATCAACCTTCCGATACGGCAGACAAGATCAATTATGAGGTGTTGCAAAAACGGGCAACACTTCTCTTCCAGACAGCCTGGCTGGCCGCAAGCCCGGCCCCCTAAATTTATTTCTTAAAAGAAGATTCACGGCTCAAAACACCAGATTATCAATCAGTCTGACGTTTCCTAAATGAGCCGCCAGACAGATGGCCGTTTGCCCCGGCGCCAGCACTTCATTTGCCAGTTGAAGGGTGTCGGCGTTAACGACTTCAACATACTCCAGCCGAAAGTGCGGATTGCCCACAAAATAGCCCGTTACAGCCGCTTTCGCCTGCGAAGTACTATGACCGTCGGCCAGCAGCTCGCGGGCCAGCGTAAGGGCCTTAAACAGCGCCGTAGCCTGTTCCCGCTCGTCGGGGGAAAGATTCCGGTTACGCGACGACATAGCCAGCCCATCTGCCTCCCGAACGGTCGGGCACCGGACCAGTTCAACCGGGATACTCAAGTCACGAATAAGTTGTCGGATTACGGCCACCTGTTGCAGGTCTTTCTGACCAAAATAGGCTTTATCGGGCTGTATAATGTTGAATAGTTTGGCAACAACAATTCCCACTCCATTGAAGTGGCCCGGCCGAAAAGCCCCTTCCATTACGGTCTCCAACTCGCCAAAGTTCATCCTCATGGTTGGCGACTCAGGGTACATTTCCCCAACCGACGGCACGAACACCACATCGCAACCGGCCGCTTCCAGTTTCTGACAGTCTTCTTCCAGGGTGCGGGGGTACCGGGCAAGGTCGTCCGGATTATTAAATTGAACAGGGTTAACGAAGATGCTGCTTACCACTACACCGTTTTGACGATGGGCCGCGTCAATAAGGGTTAGGTGCCCCTCGTGCAACGCGCCCATGGTTGGCACAAGGCCAATCGTTTGTTGTTCAGACCGTATAGAACTCAGATGGTGACGCAGCGCGGTAATAGTATCAAAACGAAGCATAACAGGCAAATCTTTTTTTGGGGCTGCAATAATACATTAACCGCATCTTTTTTGGACAAACCGTATTGAAATACGGGAAAAATTTGTATAATTTTGCAAGTTTTTTGGTTCACTCAGACAACACACGCTTCCCTACTTATGAGCAAACTTCGCATCCTTTATGTTGCCAGCGAAATCAATCCTTTCCTGAAAACGTCTGACGTCGCTGACTTCGTCCGCAAATTGCCTCAAGCCATGCAGGAGCGCGGGATGGAAATCAGAATTCTGGTGCCTCGTTTTGGCCTTATCAACGAGCGCAAAAACCGGTTGCACGAAGTAGTACGGTTGTCGGGGATAAATATTGCCGTAGGAGATGATGAAAAACCACTAATTATCAAAGTAGCTTCGATTCCAACGGCTAAACTACAGGTATATTTTATTGACAACGAAGACTACTTCCAGCGTAAATACGTCTTTCATGATAAAGAAAACCGGTTCTACGACGACAACGACGAACGGGCAATCTTCTTTTGCAAAGGTGTTCTGGAAACAGTTAAGAAACTAGGCTGGGCGCCCGATATCGTTCACTGCAACGACTGGATGACCGCTCTAATTCCCCTTTATCTCAAAACAACCTATAAAAACGACCCAATGTTTAAGGACACCAAGTCGGTTTTTACAGTCTATAACAACTCCTTTGAGCACCGTTTTGAGGGCGACATCATTGAGAAAGCGCGCATGATGGACATCGACGACGAAATGCTGGCCGAGTTAAAAACAGCTGATTTTGAAGGCTTTATACGAATTGGCTCTACTTATGCCGATGCCGTGGTTCGGGCTGAAGAAGAATCGAGCGAAAGCCTCAATGCCATCATGACTGACTTCCCTGAGCATAAATTTGACGCTGTTGACGATGAGGACGTAACAGACCGTTACTACAACCTTTACACACAGCTGGCGGGCTAGCCTTCTACTTGTTAAATATTTTTATAAAATAGTTAACAAGTACTTAACAAATAGTTTTAAAATGATCCTTTAAAAGCCGGGAATTCCCGGCTTTTTATTGTTTATTTACTTCTGAAAAAGTACCATCCTTAACTAGTTCAACCAAAACCAAACCGGAAATCCGGTGTAAAATCTAAACGTGCCGGCGTTCCGGCAAAGACTGATTATGTGTGGCATTGTAGCTTACGTGGGGCATCGGGAAGCCTGCCCATTAGTGATAAAAGGATTAAAACGCCTGGAGTACCGGGGCTACGACAGCGCCGGTGTTGCCCTCATCAACCAGCACGGATTATCCGTTTTTAAGAAAAAAGGTAAGGTGGTTGCCCTGGAGCACGAACTGATCGGAAAAGATATTCAGGCAACCATCGGGATGGGTCATACACGATGGGCTACCCACGGCGAACCCAATGACGCCAACGCTCACCCTCACTATTCCTTCCACCGTAAACTGGCCATCATCCACAACGGCATTATCGAGAACTATGCCGCCATTAAACAGGCTCTGCTCAAAAAAGGGCACACCTTCACCAGCGAGACAGATACCGAGGTTCTGGGCCAGTTTATCGAAGACATTTGGGAAAACAATGGAGGCTCCCTGGAAGAGGCCGTCCGGCTGGCTCTCCAGGAAGTAGTGGGTGCCTATGCCATCGTTATCATGAGCCAGACCGACCCCACCCAGCTAATTGCCGCCCGCAAAGGCTCACCTCTGGTCATTGGCGTGGGAGACAATGAGTTCTTCCTGGCTTCCGATGCCACCCCTATTGTCGAATACACCAAGGACGTCATTTACCTCAACGACTACGAAGTGGCCGTCATCAAAGACGGCCAGCTCTCGGTCGTTACCCTGGATAACACCACCACTACCCCCTATGTCCACAAGGTGGAACTGGAACTGGAAGCCATCGAGAAAGGCGGCTTCGACCACTTCATGCTCAAGGAGATCTTCGAGCAGCCCCGCTCAATTGCCGATTCAATGCGGGGGCGGGTCAAAGCCGAAGAAGGTACCCTCCAACTGGGCGGCCTGCGGGACTACCTCGATAAGCTGGCCAAGTCCAAGCGCATCGTCATCATCGGCTGCGGCACTTCCTGGCACGCGGGGCTGGTGGCCGAGTACATCTTCGAAGAGCTGGCCCGCATTCCGGTGGAGGTCGAGTACGCGTCGGAGTTCCGCTACCGCAACCCCATTATCAAGGAGGGCGACATTGTAATTGCCATTTCGCAGTCGGGCGAGACAGCCGATACGCTGGCCGCCATTGAACTGGCCAAGTCGAAGGGGGCCATTATCTTCGGGGTCTGTAACGTGGTGGGTTCGTCCATTGCGCGGGCTACCCATGCGGGGGCCTTTACCCACGCGGGTCCCGAGATTGGGGTGGCCAGCACGAAGGCCTTCACGGCCCAGGTGACGGTGCTAACGCTGATGGCCCTGGCAGCCGCTCATCGAAAAGGAACACTCTCGGAGTCGCTGTTCCGGCAGTTGCTGACAGAGCTGGAAAGCATCCCGGCCAAGGTGGAGCAGGTGTTGCAGGCAGCCGACAAGATTAAGGAGATTGCCTACATCTTCACGTATGCCCGCAACTTCATCTACTTGGGTCGGGGGCTGAACTTCCCGGTGGCCCTGGAAGGAGCACTGAAGCTGAAAGAGATCAGCTACATACACGCTGAGGGTTACCCGGCGGCTGAGATGAAGCACGGTCCGATTGCGCTGATCGACGAAGACATGCCTGTTGTGGTCATTGCCACACAGGACAGTTCGTACGAGAAGGTGGTGTCCAACATTCAGGAGGTGAAAGCGCGGAAAGGCCGGGTAATCGCTGTTGTAACGGAGGGTGATACGCACCTGCCGGGCATGGTTGACTTCACCATCGAGATTCCACGGGTACATGACATCCTGATGCCTTTGGTGTCGGTGGTGCCTTTGCAATTGCTGTCGTACTACATCGCCGTGATGCGGGGCCGCAACGTGGACCAGCCCCGAAACCTGGCCAAGTCCGTTACAGTGGAGTAAGCTTATAACTCATTACAGAAAAAGGCCCCAATGCGGGGCCTTTTTCTGTAATGAGTCTACTTTATTTGCGATAAATAGGTTTTGTTCACAACTTTCGATTCCACAGATCAAATTACTCCCGACTACCTCATCTACTTTCATTCCAAACAGCATGAAGAAAACAGCTTTACTTCTTGGATTAATTCTCGTAGCCGTTGGGGCGACCAATGCTCAGACGTTTAGAGGTCTCGACAAAACGCCGATGGATATGGCGTATTACCCGGACGACTACGCGCATGACCGCAAGTTTGCTCCCGCCAAAATTGGCACCGACAAAGCCATGGTTCGAATCACCTACAATCGCCCCTTCAAGAACGGCCGCGAAGTTTTCGGTAAGTTAGTGCCCTACGGCAAAGTATGGCGGGCCGGTGCCAATGAAGCCCCGGAAATCAAATTTTACCAGGATGTTTCGATTGGCGGCAAAAAAATACCAGCAGGAAACTACGCTTTGTTAACCATTCCCAACGAAAACGAATGGACAGTTATCCTCAGTTCCGATGTTGACCAGTGGGGTGCTTACAGTTATAATGAAAAGCTGGACGTGGTTCGGGTAAATGTGCCGGTGCAGAAAGCCGAGAGTCCACTGGAGAACTTCTCCATTCAGTTTGCAAAGAAAGACGCTAAAAACGCCATTATGTACATGGGTTGGGATACAACAGTCGTGGCCGTTCCCATTGGCCTGTAAGAGTGCGAAACGTACGAAACTGGGTGTGCTAACGGAAAGTAGTACACCCAGTTTTTGTTTTTATCAGCACTTAACTATAATCACTAATGCGGATAATCTTTCGGTTTTGTATTTCAAAAAAGCTTACTCCTCGCAGGTTCAGTTGATCACCCGCTTTTAATTCATTGGGTAAATCTTGCGCCAGCACAGCTTGATAGTCAATCTCAACAGCGGCCGAATCGGTACCCATCACCATGAACCGAATGATTTGCTTTCGCTCCGCAAAATAGCTGACCGACTGAATGGCTAGTTGCTCAAATGCCTGCTTCGATGTTGTCGTTGTGACGCCTGTAGTGTTAGACACATTCTCGAAGATGATATGATCATCCAACAAAACCAGCATGGCCGGTATGTCGTTGTCATTATATGCCTGAATATACGCCCTGATTATTTCCTGCATTTATGACTTCTATTTCATAGCGATATGCCACCCGTTAAAAGGCTTCACGGTTCCACAAGTTGGCCCTCCGTCCTTACCTGTTCCCGGAACATTTGTTTCCAAAAGCATAGCAGAATTGGCCGTTGTCTGGTAAACTATTTCAGCCGTAATCCCTCTTAGCGGAACCTTCAACCGTCGGCTCCAGATAGAGTCAAACTGGCCGGCACTTTTCCCGATGTTGATATAAACGAATCGATTTGCCGGTGGTCCCTGAACCAGAGGCCCGGTAAAATCAGGCTGATTGTCGGCGCCCAATTTAGCAACAACCGTGCACTCGAAGCATAAATCCTGCGCAGCGGACTTTTGTTTTTGAAGGATATCGTAGTTATGACCACTTCCGTTCTGGAGGCCAAAATCGACGCCCACAGTTGGACTTTCCAAACGTATACGTAACGTTAATTGCTGCTTCATGTGCTCTTTGTATCCTGACCAGAACAGTCGGTATTACAGAATCCTACTCGTTCACGCGTTTGTACTTTTCGATAATGATGTGGTCAATACCAAGCTTTTCTACTTTTTCAACGCCTTTCTGAATTAGCGTATCACCAGCGAATTTCACTACAAACTGAAATTTATTATTCTCCCACGCTTTGTCGGTGAAGTACTCCAGATTCTCGGTGTATACACTATCAACCAGCGTATATTTTCCGCCCCCGGCACTGAACCTAGTTGCCGATGAATCGTTTTTCGATACCGCATGATTTAAGAAAGCGAAGTGGGTAGCGTTGATAAGCTTAATCATCTTGTGCGACGGGTCGAAGGTCGAAAATGTCGAATCTTTTTCGGTAGCTGTTGCCGATACCAGCTCCCAGGTACCTACCAGAGAGGGCGGAGTTTGTGGAGAGTTGCAGCTTAAGCAGGCAGGCAGGAAAGACAATACGAACAGGAGGGTTTTAATTTTCATATAGTTTATACTAAGTTGATACATAGAGACAGATTTAATACTTGTCTACTGTCTGCCTATGTGGGGCAATAAGTAACTAATCATCTCTATTTCGACCATCATGCAATTATCCACCCCACAGGCAGATACCCACGTTGAAACACTATTTTACCGAATACTTCGCGATAAAGATTAATACAGCACAATGTATATTTAAAACTTATATAAGTATAATAAAATTAATTTTCAAGTATATAATACTATTTTATATGTTTATTACCACAAATTCTAAACTCTATCTTATATATTTCAAGCCATATAGGATACTAAATTTCAGATTTCTCACCTAAATAAGTCAATTAAGTAAACTAATAGCAAAAAATTAATCACTAATCATAATATCCTCCTTGATTGTGTTATTTTTACTCAAGTTTCTATTTCCTCTATACATATAGAGCTTTTATGCTATCAAGTGATCTAATAATCAGCATAAATATGCATATCGGCGACATAGTTTTTGTATCCATTCCGTAACCGTAACAAAAGTCTACACATGAATGATGTTAAATCACCGGTACTATACAGTACCTTATTGGTTGAAGACGATCCTGCTTTTATTGAACAACTGAGCCAATACATTTCGCAGGTAAACTTTCTTTCCCATCCTATTATTTGCCATACGGGTGTGGACGCGTTGAAGGTTATGGCAACTCCTCATATCGATATTCTGTTTTTAGACCTTACTTTGCCCGATATGAGTGGGCTGGACTTATTGAGGGCTTCCCGTAATACATCGGCAGTTATTGTCACATCTGCCTATAGCGAACTGGCCATCGACTGCTACGATTTCGATATCATTGATTTTTTACCTAAACCTTACGATTTCAACCGGTTTCTGCGAGGTGTGGGGCGTGTACTTGAGCGCATCCAGACAACAAGGGCTAATGAGGTCAAACCAGCACCTGCGCCAGATAAGGAAGAAATTTACTTAAAATCCGGCCGGCGTTTGGAGCGGTTTGCTTACAACGACATTTTATATATTGAAGCATATGGGCTTTACATTAAAGTCCACACCCTAGACGGTGTCTTTGCAATTAATAAACGTATATCTGTTTTATCCGAAGACCTTCCGAACGACCGTTTCATTCGCATTCACAAATCGTATATAGTTAACGTTAGCCATCTGAAACGACTGGAATCAAAAGCGGTTTGGATTAAAACTACCAAAATTCCTATTGGCATTACCTATCAACCTACAGTACATGAGCACCTGCAAAAGCTTGGTATCAGCGCAAAGACAAGCTGACCACTCATGTACAGGTTATCTATTGTTGTATTGAGCGCGCTGTTTACTACAAATGACGTGAACTTAACCTAACATCTCGCACAACTCATAGGCGTTCAGGAAGACTACATAGACCTCGGGACTTTCAGCAGGAATGGGCTGAGCCGGGAGTTTATGCGGCTCAATCAAGGCCAGTTACTTATTGACAGTGAGTTAGGTAAAAGAACCACTATAACCATTCGGTTTGGCAACACAGCCGTGTAAAAATAGACCTAGTTTAGTCATGCGTTTTTGCCTCATGACAAGAATGCTTACTTACCTGACTTACATAAATTGATGAAACTCTACGCTAACACCTTATTTTCCAGAGCATTTCTAGTAGATCACCATCTATCGGAGCTCGATCAATTCCGATTCAGATCATTGCTTATCATTACATGGTTTATAATCCTTTTAACTATCTTCTCTTTTTGTGTCAATGCATATGTGCAGGATCATCAAACTGCTATCATTAATCTAGCGGTTCTTACGTTCTGCCTGTTACCCGTACTTTGGTTAACCTATCGACTCAAACTACAATTAGCTTCTTGGTACCTGATTCTGACAAGTTATGCAAGTTCGGTGTTGTATTTTGGGCTAGATATATTTTACTATCAAAAAGACATCCACCCAGAACTTATGCTGATATTAATAGGTATCGGCACAATCATCCTATTTGAGATAAAGCATTCAATAGTTATTCTGATCGTGTTAGGCCTTACCTTCCAAGCGTACAGAATCATTCTTATGCAGTACTTACACCTGCCTTTTGAAGTAGGTCAACTCCTCAATGGGTTCTCGGTGTTCAGCTGTATCATCTACTTCAATTATTTCACTCAAAAGCTGATTAAATCGGCTCAGGACGAACTCATCCGAAAAAATGAACAGCTTACCGAAACTAATAACATTAAAGACAAGCTGTTTGGCATCATTGGGCACGACCTGCGCAGCCCCGTCGCCAGCCTGAAGACCCAGCTCATGGGCGTTCAGGATGGCTACATCGCCCCTCAGGACTTTCAGCAGCGCACCGGCCAGCTCATGCAGATGGTTGATGGGGTCTACCTGGCTTTGGACAACCTGCTCCACTGGTCCATGCTCCAGCGGGATCACCTCCTGGCCAGACCCACCCAACTGAACCTGACCGAACTCATGGAGTCGGTCCTGCACTTGTACACAGCGGAACTAAAGGATAAAAACCTCTCGTTAAGCACCTACTTCCAAAACGCACCTACAGTGGCCGATGAGCTGCAGCTCCAGATTGTGTTGCGTAATCTGCTTCACAACGCCATCAAGTTCACCCCCCAGGGCGGCTCCATCCACATCAGCACCGGTCGGCAGGCCAACTCCTGCTGGTTGAGCATCAAGGACTCGGGAGTAGGCATGAGCTTTACACGGCCAGCCTCTCTGCTGGGTCAGGTGGTACCCGGCCGGGGCACAGCGGGCGAGAAAGGGACGGGGCTGGGGCTGGAGCTATGCCGGGAGTTTATCCGGCTCAACCAGGGCCAGCTACTTATTGACAGTGAGCTAGGCAAAGGAACGACCGTAACCATTCATCTGGAGAGTCTTCTCAATCCAGTTGACTTGAACCATGCAGCAGGCTAATCGAATGAATAAACATTGTTTTTACAAACAGAAGATTTATGTAAACATATAGGTTACTTTCTTAACCTATATTTTATCTTTGTAGCGAATCATATATTGCTTTACTTCTTATTCAGATCTACCCGGTAAGTGAGCCAGCCTGTGAGGTCGGTTTCTTTTGATGAGAGAATAGGGCTTAGCATATCGATCAGCCGCATTAGCTATTTTCTTAATCAACTCACTTACAGCTAGTTGCCATAACCCCATTTTTTGTTAGCCAACTGATGTTGTAGATTTGACAAGATTAGAACATTATGAATCTTTGGAAACAATTAAAAACGCGATTCATACAGAATCCGGCAGGCGACTCTAAAGTCGTGGAGGACGCTTGTTTCTGGCGGGTTGATATGCATTCGCATTTACTCCCCGATGTTGACGATGGCGTGAATAACTCCGAAGAAACCCTGGCTTGCCTACAGCAAATGGCCGCCTGGGGAATTCAACGGGTTATAACCACACCGCACGTCAGCCGGGACTGGTACCCCAACTCATCCGATACGCTACGGGCGGGCCAACTGGAATTGCAGCGATTAGCCGACGAAAACGGCCTTACAATGAAAATTGAGGTTGCTGCAGAATACATGCTCGACGAGTTTTTTCCAGACCTACTCGATAAAAATGACCTCCTGACATTTGGAAAGGAACGTTATCTGCTAATCGAAACGGGCTGGGTATCCGCTCCCCAACAACTGGATGACATTTTGTTTCGCCTTCAAACGCGAGGCTACACGCCTATACTTGCTCATCCCGAACGGTATACCTATTACCACACCGACGAGGCCAGCCTGGCCCGGCTCCATGAAACAGGTTGCCTGTTTCAACTTAACTGGCTTTCCCTGACCGGCCGGTATGGCCGAAAGGTCCGTACGCAGGCCCAGCGCATACTGAAGAACAACTGGGTCGATTTTATTGGCAGTGACCTCCATCGGCCGGAAGACCTGCAGGCTCTTGGCTCGTTATTTTCCCTGCCAGAGTATGAACTACTCCGCGCCCAGCCTCTGCGAAACGAATCATTACTTTTGATGTGAGTACACTCACCCAACAAATTGCGTTTGGTCATACGCCAACCGCCTTACCGGTTCGGGTAGCACCGTATGGTAGGTATAAGTACGCCGGACAATGTAGTTTTTTTTGCCCTGAGACTCGTAATAGGTGCGCATTTGCAAATCCAGGCTAATCCCAAATGTCAGAAACTGGAGTCCGGCCAGCAACCAGATGCCCCCTATGGCCAGGCGGTCGAGACTGGTTATGTCGGTATCCGCAGTCCACAAAAATCGTATGGACAGAAAAAGGCCGCCCACCAGTAGCAGCATCCCCAACCCACCAAACAGGTGCATCGGCTTGTTCAGGTATCGTTTAAAAAAGAGCAGCAAAAACAAATCGCTTAAAACCCGCCCCGTTCGTCCCAGCCCATATTTTGACTGACCTATTCGGCGAGGATGATGACGAACGGGTACCTGTACGATTCGGGCACCATCCAGATGAGCAAGTGCCGCAATGAACCGGTGCAATTCACCATATAAGCCAATTCGCTTCACAAAATCGGCCCGGAATACTTTAAGGGCACAACCATTATCATCAATGGGAAGATCGAGCACACGCCGGATAAGGCCATTGGCCAGTCGGCTGGGCCACACCCGCAACCAACTATTGTCCTGGCGATTATGCCGACGCCCCATTACCAGATCCACGTCCTGTTCTTCGGCTATCCGAAGCATGGGAATAATATCCAGCGGATCGTTTTGCTGATCGCCGTCCATCGTAACAATAAACGTACCCTTTGCCGCATCGATACCCGCCGACAGAGCCGCACTCTGCCCATAATTCTTTTGTAAATCCAGGATCGTAAGCCGCTCATTCCGAACGGCCAATAACTCGGCGAGCGTCGCGTCTGTTGAGCCATCGTTAACGTAAATCAGCTCATAATCCAGCGATTGCAATGCCCGATCAAGTTGCTGGAGTAAGGGCTGATTGTTGCCGGATTCGTTGTACACACAAACCACAACAGATACATACGGTCGATTTTTCATGAGCCTGAAATTAGTTGATTGGCTGGGCGTAAACCTGTGTTCGCTGATACCTACTCACCATATTGCGTAAGCCGTCCTTCAGGTCGGTAGCTGGTTGATAATCTAATAACCGACGGGCTTTTTCGATGGATGCGTGGGTATACGGCACATCGCCGGGCTGGTCGGTCAGCCAGTTGATTGGCACGCGTCTTTTGGTAAGCTGTTCGAGCAGGGCAATCAATTCCAGCAGCGTAACAGGATGCGCACTGCCCAGATTGATGATCTCGCAGCCCTTCACCCGTTCAATGGACCGGCTTATTCCCGCAACGATGTCATCGACGTAGGTATAATCACGGCGGCTTAGTCCATCGCCAAAAAGCGTAATCGGCTGGTGGTTAATTAATTGATGAATGAATCGGGAGATACCCATATCGGGTCGTTGCTGCGGACCATATACGGTAAACAGACGTAGGCAAAATACCTGGAGACCATGTAATTGGTGGTGGTGTAGGCACAGTCGTTCGGCCGCCCGTTTCGATAATGCGTAAGGCGACACCGAGTTTTCGGCCGAATCCGTTTCCAGAAATACGCCCCCCGACCGGCTGCCATATACGGACGATGATGACGCAAACACAAACCGCTTAATATTGAACAAACGCATGGCCTCCAGCAAAATAGCCGTTCCATTCACGTTATGCTCCATATAAGCCGACGGATTCTGTAACGATGGCCGAACACCCGCCAAACCCGCCAGATGAATAACACCATCGACTCGATGAGTATTAAAAATCTGGTGCAGTAGCCCCGCATCGCGAATGTCGCCCTGATACAACGACCAGTCTGGCAAATGCCGAATAGACTGAATATGCTGCCATTTGATGGCAGGGTCGTAGCTGGAGTTGAAATTATCAAGCAGCAACACCTTATGCCCCATCGTCAATAAATGACGGGTTAATGTATGACCGATAAAGCCTGCTCCACCCGTTATCAGAATCGTCATCTTATGTAAACGTTTTACCTAATTTATCTCTATCTCGTATTGGTTAATGGTCATTAGTTACTCGTTATACATACCACAATAATCAATAACCATTAACTACTAACACTACCATTAACCGCTACTTAAACTCTACAATAGACGCCGGGTGTCGATCAAACAGGACAAGCTGCCCAATGGTCCTGACTGGTTCGTGCGCCAGGCTGACGGAGTCGGCGATGTAAAAGGCACCGGGTATCTTTTTGCTGGTTCTTCGTAAGATATCGCCCCGTACGAGGGTGATATGAAATGAGCTGACATCCGTAGCCGGACCATCACCTACAGTCGTTTTATAGCCATACAAGGGATGTCCCAGCGTCAGACGGGCCGCTTTAACGGCTGTATCTTTATAGAACTCACGTTTGGTAGCCCTACCCGGCAGGGCAAACCAGTTGAACCCCATCCGAACAACGATCAGCACCGCAATCATCAGACGGAGCCGATTGTGGGTATCCCGAATCATAAGCCAGGTAAGGCCTGCTAACGCGACAGAGAGAACCGCCGTTTTGGCCAATGCACCGGGCAGCACACGAGTCGTTGGGTAAACCATGACGGCCCAGCAACCTACAGCCAATATAACCGTAGTTACCAGCCAGATGCGCTCAACCCACCACCGCCCGCGGCTGGCCGGACTGCTGTGTTCATAATAGAGGTAGGCCAGTACAGTAAACAGCATAGGCATTAACCCGATCAGGTAACGACCATATACCTGGGGCGAAAGCCAGTAAATAATCACCGTGGAACTGAACGACACCGCATTAAAGGCAACAAAAGAATTACCGGCCAGGATCTTTCCGATTCCGCGACGTAGCAGCAACACCACCAACAGTGTGAACGGGGCAAAATGGTAAATAAGCTCAAAGGGAAAGGTAATCAGGTGCAGCAGGGTTGCGCCCCAGCCAAAGTAAAGCCCGGTGCGTTTGGCACTTTCGGTGAACAAAACCCCTGCTACGTCCTGAAGCGGGATGGCGTTCCGGCTGAAATATGTCCAGTAGTACGCACCCGTGATGAGAACAAATACCCCAATACCAGCGAAATGGGCCGGATGGAAAAGCAAACGGATGCGACGGGTGTACAGGAACCAGCCCAGTAGGGTTAACCCCTGAAAGGCCAGCGGAGGTAGGCCTTTCAGCAAAAAGGCAACGGCGGTGAGGGCGTAGGTTGTGAGGTAAAGCCACCAGTACGACCGTTTTTGATCGTAGCGATAAACCAGCATAATGGCCGTATACGTGACCAGCGCGAACGTGATTTCGATCAGCCCCAGCATTGAATCGTACAGTAATACCCGCCCGTTCGTCAGCATCATCAGGGCGGTTGCCCCACCTACCACCGGGTTTATTGCTTTCCGTACAAACCGGAACAACACCAGCCCCAGCAACAGCAGCGAAACCAGCATAGGAAACCGCAAAGCGAAAGACGAATAGTTGCCAAACAGTTGGTAAGAAGCAATAATGAGCCAGTTGAACAGAGGGGGTTTGTTGAAGTAACGTTCGCCATGCAGCGTAGGCGTTATGTAATCGCCGGATAGCATCATCTCCAGCGACACCAATGCCCGACGAGCCTCATCACCCGTATCGAGCGGCATAAACCCCAGGTGAGAGACCAGCGTGAACACCAGTCCTGAACACAGGATCAATGGCCACCAATCGGTTTTTGACCGGATAGCGAGCCGATTGGCAGTTGTCAGACTTTCCATAGGATACCAGCCAGTTCGTTTTATCGTTTCTGAATAATTTTACGTAAGCTTAGCCACCCTCCGAGGCTATTCGTCAGCCACTGGCCCTGATCAAGTGCCACTGCCAGATTTAGCTGCGCTCCACCCAGCCATGATACAGGCAGCATGAGCTGGGCCATACCAGAAAACTGGGTCAGTGGCGTACGCGGGTCACTGCTGATGGGCCGGCCCAGGTTACGACTATAGGACAGGAGTGCCCGAAGCTGCACTCCGGATGGCCACTCGCCCAGTATACCCAAATGCCCCACCTGCACGCGGTTATTGCTGATCATCAGGGGACCTTTGTTTTTATGCCCGCCCTTAAGGTTGTGCAGATCGTCACGGGAATCCATTAATCGGGTAAAAAACGGTGTCCCAATAACTCGTTGCTGGTGTGTCCAGCCGTCAACGTACTGGTAATTATTGAAGTAATCATCGGCTCCGTTATACAGGCGATTGCCAATATTAAAGTTGAAGCCCGTCTGGTTCAAGGTGGTTAGAAATTCGACGGTCAGCTGCCGAATTATGAAGCCGCGGTGTCCATCAATCCACTTATTTTTCCAGCGGATACCATACAGACCATCGGGCATATTTTGAAAAGCGACGCCGGATTTATCCTCAAACGGATGCTGGTAGTACAGGTACCAGTTGGCCTGCGGATTATCGATTTCCATTGCCACATCAATAGAACCCAGGTGATTGCCCGCCTGGTTTTCCAGGTCAAAACGGCTGTACTGGGTGGTATCGCTGGGCGGTTGCCTAACCAGAATAATATCCTTATAGGTTGCCAGTGAACTGGGAATTCTACCTTTTACTGTAATACCGTCTTTGTATATATTGGAGCGCCCGCCCCATTGAGCAAAGTGCGTTACACCGCCATACAACCGGACCCGATTATGAAAAAGGTTAAACCGAAAAAATAACGCCTTTTGGTGCAGAAACGAGTTCTGAATAGAATCGGTGTTGCTAAACCAGCCGTGGGCATACATTCCGTTAAGAGCCACTACCCCTTTAGTAAAGCCTAAAGGCACGTATCCTCGGGTGCCCAATTGAAGTTTGTAGACAGGCAGAGCATTCCCCGACCACGCATACGAGCCCATTGATAACAGCGTATCGACCAGGCCAAATACTTCGCGCTTACGCCCCAGATACAGCTCAAAATTCCTGGACAACAGGCTGGCATAGGCTACCGGCAGGATTAGCTGCGAACTACTACCTACATTGGCTACCCCTTCGACCGCTACTTTTGAATGGATTCGCTGAAGATCGCCGAACTGCCTTGTCAGACCTAGCCGTACAATCCCGGCCGGTCCGGTTAAGGGGACCGTTCCATACTGCCGTGACCGGAACCAAAACGGAGTTTGCCGGGACGAAGACCCAAGTCCGCCAGCTTCGACCATAAAGCTCTGGCGAGCGGTTACCGTATCGGGAATGGCCTGAGCGAATAAGCGAGGTACAGCAACAATACCGGCAAGAAAAAGAACGAACCGTAATGAATTGGTCATAAAGTAGATATCATTTAGCGTCTGGCGAACGCGTAAGGGGTAAATACAAGACTTATTATATATATGTATTATCTATAGGCTAACGTCCTACAATCTTAGTAAAAAATACCCATATTATTGACAATAAATACATAAAAGCAACAAATAGTATACAATATAACAAATAATTTTATTGATTAGATATAAATTGCTGAATTACTTAACTATCTTCTAAAGTAGTTTCAGATCTATTCAGTCAAAAAGTCCTTCCAATCACCGCCTGAAAATTCTTGGTGTTATCGCCATACGCCTTCACAACAACGCCCGTCGTAAACCCACTCCCAAACCGATAGAGCAGTCCGTATTTCTGATACGTAGCGGGCCTATACCAGCGTGGGCGCACGGCATTCCAACCCATGTGAGCCGTGAATGAAAAATGCCCTTGCCAGAACTCATAACCCGCCAGTAGTGTCCCCTGCCGGTACGCCTGATAACGACCTGTCCAATGCATGATCTGCTCCTTGAAGTAGTGGTCGTCGAGAACTTCAATGCCCCCCGATACCACATGAGACCGGGTAAGGTGGTAACCCGTTATCAGGTTCAGGCCGAAAATGGGGTAAGCCCGCTCCGGACTTTGATCGGTAGCTTCCAGTACTTTAGCCGACCCTATAACCAGCGCACGGAACATCCAGCGTTTATTCATTGGAGTTGGTTGCCAGGTGTGCGTATCGGGTAAACGGCCACCACTCGTATATCGCTGAATACCAATGGAAATAGCAGGAATATTGAGCCCTTGGTTGGGTAGTCGGACACCCGCGTTGGAAATATGTTTATAATCCAATCCAGCGAGTATACGCCAGCCAGGTACCAGGGTAAGGCGGCCGTATAAACCAGCGCCAATCAACCCGTTAACGGGTGTTCCAAACGCCACATTACCCGGATTGGTGAGGGCTCCGTAGCTCCGCGAAACATATGTAATACCTGCCAGAGCGCGAATTGAAAGACCCCAGCGAGGATGGTGTACAAGAACAGGCTCATAAAATAGTCCTCCACCTATCGACTGTCCAAGTACTACTGGATTACGGAATGAGTAGGCATTGATAAAAACACCGGACCGGAAAAAACACTGACACTGCTCCCACGACTGGCGACGCGTATGCAACACGCTATAGCGCAATTCGACACCAACAGGGGTTTGTGTCGAAACAGGTGTTATGTGACTCGCTTTCGCTAAACCGGCCAGCGCAACTACGCCTATTTCCCGCTCTTCCGGTTCACGTGCCTGGCCCACTGCCGCCACACAGCAGCAGCCGGCTAACCATACAGCTAAGCAACATTTAATGAAACCTATATTATTGATTGACAGACGTTTACTACTATACATATTCCTTTAGCCACAGTTATTACGCTAGCAATTACTAATAAGTTGTTTCTACTTTTGTAAATTATCTATCATATTAGTTAACCATATTGAATAAAACAACAAAATAAATATATAAATTTACCATATAATAAATCTATATAGTATAAGTAGTATAATATAATGTGATAACTAGTTCTTGCTATGACTCGTATTTATACCTATTTCTTATTGAGTTGGTTAAGCCTTGGGGCCGTATGTCGGGCCTCAGTTCTACAGGTCGATTCGTTACACAGGCAGGCTGTCAGCATTCATCTTGGCACAACGGGACCGGGTGTGTTTTATAGTCGGCAGTTGAGTAGTGCCAGGCGGCTCACAGTGCGCTTAGGGGGACATTATATCTCTTATCAGAAACAAATACGGGTCGAGGCAGCAACAGATTCTTACGTACAGATCAAGCCAGATTTTACCATTGGGGTTGCGGAGGCTAATTTAATCTGGCATCCCTTTCGGCGCAGCTCATTTTATGTGACGGGAGGTATAGCCTATACCTGGCATCCAGACCTGCGCCTAACGCTGACAACCGAAGATAAATTGACGCTTGACGGGCTGGAACTATTGCCGCAGGATGTTGGAACAGTGAATCTGGCTTTCCACTGGCATCCGCTAGTGGGCTACCTGGGCTGGGGTTTTGGCCGCACTATACCCAAAAGCCGGTTTGGTGCCGGGGTTGAGATGGGCCTGTTTTATCTGGGTAAACCGAGCGTCAGTCTAGATTATGAAGGGTTTCTGGAAACCACAACAATTGACGAACAGGTACCGGCTGTTGAGCGTAACTTATCGAATTACCGCTACCTGCCCTCCATAAACCTGACCGTATCATACAGATTAACAGGGAGTAAATAATATAGGAAACCGCATGGCGACCTCAACAGGTCTATCACTCTGCCACGCGCCTTATCGTTCATTAACGCTTTCGCTATGCAACTCCGTTATTTTATTTACGTATTCCTGGTATTTATTGCCGGACTTAACGCCTGCAAAAACCCACTCGACGGGGTAAAACTAGGGTTGAAAGACCCCCTTCAGGACGGAGTCGTAACGTATCGTTTTAATGACCCGGCCGGTAATCCGATGCCGTCTGTCAATCAGGTAACCATAGCCGGACCCGATGCCAGACAGATCGTAACCACCCTAAACTCTACGCGCTATAAACTTAATAGTGATGGGGTACTAATGGTGGCCCCTTCACCTGCAACCGTATATTCTGCACAAAAGCCACTTCGCTTCTCCATCGTTGTGGAGGCCAAAGACTACCTTACGGTTATTCAGCCGGTTATAATTTCCGACGTGAAGCAACAGTCCCGCTCGGTTCGCCGGATCAATATAAATAAACCACCTACAACACTTAATGCCGCTCGTACAACCGCTAACACTACGGTTAATGGCGTGGTCACGGCAACGGTAAGCCTTGGCACAACGCCCCAGGGTACGGACGCCGACCGGGCAACAGCAACCCTTCTGGCGGGTACAAAACTCGGCGATCGGGACGGCCACGCCCTCGACGGCAACCTGACAATGGTTCTTATCCACACAAATGCCCGAAATGGGCAGGCTACCCGCTACGTGCCTGGCGGTGGCATTATGTCTTCTGTGGCCGCTCGGAATGGCGGGGCTTCGCAGGGCACGATGCGGTTCTTATCACTTGTTGGGTCAATAACCCTACAGATCTATGATGCCCAGTTCCAGTTGGCCACTACAGCACTACCGGCAGTCCCTTTAACGATGGAACTCTATCAACAGGCCTACAACTCGTCAAAAAACCGAGTAATCCAGACAGGCGATTCCATCCCACTGTTCAGTTACGACGAATTCACCAACCAATGGCAGGAAGAAAAGCCGGGGATTGTCAGAAAAAACCAGCAGACAGGACGACTGGAGTATACCGTAGATGCAGCCAAAGCAGCAGCTTATGTAGTGGGCTGGGCCGAGGTCATCTGCGCGTCGGGGCCTGTCTTTAAAGTAAGCAGCAGGCTGTCCAATGTCGATGTAAACTACCTCTGTAAACTGATCGATGTCGCTACCGGCAACGAAGTATCTTCCTTCTACGCCAACGCAAATAATGGAGCCATTATACGAGCATCCAACCAATCGAAAAACCGGCGGCTTAAACTTCAGGTTTTTGATGAAACAGATGCCTGGGGTAAAGGGACAAAAGGTGGACTGATTGGCGAGTCGGCGCCAGGGCTCACCTGCGACCAAACCCCCATTACCATTAACCTGGGTGCCTTACCGGAGCCACCGCCCGTAACGCTGGAGATTAAATTCTCCTGCCCTTCAGGCACAAAGCTGGATGAATCCTTGCTGCCAGCTATTATGAAAACCCAGTATAGTGAAGTAGGGCAGAATGACTGGAATGATCTGATCTCGGTCACCCGAACCAATCGGAAAGTTGTTTCCTATAAATTAAAGGTGGGCCGTTACTACGACTTCCGAGCAAGCACCGATGGCGGAGCAAGCTGGCCATTACGCCAGAGTAATTATCTGATCGACAAATCGGAGTGGACACTTAAAATCAAGGCAGACGTGTATTGCAAATGAAGATACTGATTCTACGTTTTTCATCCATTGGCGACATCGTCCTTACAACACCGGTGATCCGGTGTTTAAAGCAGCAACTTGATGGAGTTGATATTCACTACTGCACCAAGCGCCGGTATCAATCACTTGTTGCCCATAATCCCTACATTGACAAATGCCATTATCTGGACGATAGTCTGCCTACGCTAATCCGTCAGCTTCGTCAGGAGCGTTACGACCTGATCGTTGATTTGCACACAAACCTTAGAACCAGGCTTATCAAAGACCTGCTGGGTGTGCGGTCCCTTACGTTTAACAAGATCAATATCCTGAAATGGCTTTATGTGCGGTTTAAGCTACAGGTAATGCCATCCGTTCACGTTGTGGACCGCTATCTGAATACGGTTTTGCCGCTTGGCGTAGTCAACGACGGGCGAGGGCTGGATTATTTCATCCCCGCCGAAGACCAGCAGCCAACAACTCAATTACCCTATACGCACCAATCATCGTACATAGCGTATGCACTTGGTGGCCAACATGCCACCAAGCGTCTGCCCATCAACCGCATGATTGAACTCTGTCGAAAAATAGACAAGCCCATTGTCTTACTCGGCGATGAACATGACCGGGAAGCCGCCGAACTAATTCGTCAGGAGCTTGGCGATTCGCTAATTTATAACACCTGCGGATTGCTCACCCTTAATCAGTCGGCCTTGTTACTACAAAAAGCCGAGATGGTGTACAGCCACGACACGGGGCTCATGCACATAGCCGCTGCCTTCAAAAAGCCCATTGTGTCCATTTGGGGAAGTACTACACCTCAGTTAGGAATGTACCCGTATAAGACCCGGCACCTCATCATAGAAAATACTACTCTCAACTGCCGCCCCTGTTCTAAAATAGGTCATGACCAATGCCCCCTCGGCCATTATCGCTGCATGAATGACCTTAACCTTTCAATCAATCCCATTCTTCTTCAAAACAGTCTGAAGCAAGCACAGGTGTAGACTTTTTCCAGTTTACTAATCTGCCCGACAGCTACCGGCTGTTGTTAAAGTTCGATTATTTTTTCTCTTTATGTCAACCTGCGCACAGCAGTTAGGTATCCGATTTTCGCCATAAATTGGGGTCTGGCCCGATCCATTACGTATGCATTTGCGCTATGTTACATGGCCATCAAAATATACTGATTATTGCCAAAATAACTACTTCATATACCTTTTATTAATACAAAGTGACAATAAGGCAAATCTTAATATAAATCAATTTATATTGTAAACTTTCTTGTTTCAAAATATAATTGCTCGTAATAATAATTTGACAAAATTTGAATACATACAACCACAACAGACTAAAAGACAATAGATTACATATATATAATTTTAGAATACTCAACCGAAAAAATTTCTTGTTAAAATTTTTCAAACTTGGTAAAGTACAACTTCTTCACCCTTTAAAGACGCATTATCCGGCATAAATTGCTGAATAACCAGTAGAATGAACAACTCATCGAATAGTCTCTACTAGCCCCTTCACCGGAAGACAACTTTGATTAAGGCACATCGCCCAATGATCAAAGCTATGACAACTTCTACATCAGCACGTGTAAACAATAAGAGCAACGGAAATTCGTATTTTTCATTAACCGTCCGCTCTAGTCGCGTTGCTGTTATGATCACCACCTTCTTTTCAATTGCGCTTAATTTAATCAGTTGCAGTCCGCGTGCTGACAGCGTTCAGCCAGAAGATACAATAGAAGTTTATACGATCTCAGGTACACGGATAACCGCTGGTATTGATAGCAACAGTACACTAAAGTCAGTCGCTCCTTTTCCAATTGGAGCAGCTATTAACCCTAGACTATTGTCATCGATCCCGCTCTACAAAGAGACACTTCAAAGGGAGTACAACAGTGTAAGCTCCGAAAACTGTTTTAAAATGAATCAAATCCAGCCTAAAGCTGGGGGATTTTACTGGAAGGACACAGATGCTCTTGTAAATTTTGCCAAAGAGTCGAATATGAGAGTTCACGGCCACACGCTGATTTATTACAAATCATTACCTGAGTGGGTCACCAGCTTTCAAGGCGACTCATTAGCCTGGGAAAACTTAATGAAGACCCACATTCAAACGGTAGTTGGACGTTACAAAGGCGTAGTTACTTCCTGGGATGTGGTGAATGAAGCGTTTGAAGACGACGGTACGTTGCGCCGATCGGTCTGGTATGAGAAATTAGGTGCTGATTACATTGCCCGCTGCTTTCAATATGCCCACCAGGCCGACCCGCGGGCTCTCCTTTTCTATAATGAAAACGTGGTTGGCAAACCTAAGAAATTGACGGCTGTCCTTGCACTGGTGAACAATCTAAAGAAGCGTGGCATAGCTATACATGGCATTGGAGTTCAAATGCACATTAACATCAATACCTCCGAAGAAGCTCTTACTACGGATGTACGTCAATTTGTCAACACAGGCCTTCTCGTTCATATTTCGGAGTTGGATATCCGGATGAACCCTACCTATTCAACGAATTTCACGTTAACAAACGCCCTCCAGACCAGACACGCTCTGAAATATAAAAATGTTGCTAAACTATACCGAAGTGTTGTCCCAAAATCTCAGCAATTTGGGATAACAAACTGGAATGTAGGTGACGCCGATAGCTGGCTTCGTAAAACAAGTCCCTGCGAGGATTATCCACTTTTATTTAGTGACAACTACTCCCGGAAACCCGCTTACTACGGATTTATACAAGGATTAACAAACTAATTAACTGAAACAGGGACCAATCGAATCGGTTGACAAGTTAACCAGCCAAAACAGTAGCCTGAGAATGATACAAAGTCTAGTCAACTGCTTAGCGATATACAGATACCAAAGTAAATACTTTTACGCTTTTAGCCAATAGGCGTTGCATCACAGCTTTTCCCTTAATCTCAAAATATTTATAGGACAATGAAGCACAAAAAATAATTGAAATCAGATAGGGAAAGATCATCAGATCATACACTATAGGATTATTAATCTTTACTATCCTAAGCAATACTATTTCAAATAATATCGTAACAAAGGCATTGACCATATAAATAGAATAGGACAACTTTCCGAGCTGCTGAATTAAATTATTTGTCAATAATTTGGAGAGATAGCCCAATTCAAAGGAAAAGACAAAAATACAGACAAAGAATAGAAGGGGAGCAATATAGCTTTGTTCGTGAGGTAAATAGGAAACTGCGAATAACGTTATGGAAACAATTAAAATTTCAAGAACGCTAAAATATACACCAACTACACGCTGTGATAAAACTCTTTCGTATCTCTGGTAAATATGCGTATATAGCTCACAAACAACACATCCCAGAAAGAAGCTATAGCTACATCTGAATATTCCGAAATGAGCACCAATTTTTAAACTCAAACTTCCATTATTTACTATATACAGTAGTGCAAGTGAAACTAAAGTTAAACTTACAAAGACTAAAATACGCTGAACTTTATTAGAATTAATAATGAGAGGGATAACCGCACAAAAAATGATATAGCTAAAAAATTCAGCACTAATAGACCAACTGGGTGTATTCCAGGAGAGGTGTTTAAGGCTTTCGATGGGTAATCCATACGACTGAACCATAAATACATTGGCAATAAAAGAGGCTAAATTCTCATCCTTAAAGGGTGGGTTATTAAAATGCCCTGAGCTATATAATAAATACTTTAACCCTTCAAAGAAAAGGAAAACGAAGAGCATGGCTATATGCAGTGGATATAGCCTTAGCAAACGTTTAATAACAAAATCCTTTTGTTGAGCGTAAGTCTTTATAGCCGGATAATTATACAGAATCACAAAGCCACTTAATACAAAAAAGAAATCGACAAAGAACCAACCGTTCTCAATAAGTCTAAGATGGCCTAAATACCCTGGTCCAGGCTTAAAATGGTAAATGGCTACGATTAGAGCAAAAATACCCCTAAATCCGTCTAAAACATGAAATCGTTTATTCATGACTAATAATTAATAAATACAGCGTAATTATGTATTCGGATTTATTAATGACAACTTGACACGTAAAAAATACGTTAATACGACTAGTGGCTCAATAAAATATCGGAACCACATTCGTTTGGGCTCACTAACGAGTCGAAAGAACCATTCCATACCTATTCTTCCCGCCCAGCGAGGGGGCATATATACTTTGCCTGATATATAGTCAATTGTTGCCCCGATACACCATATTACTTTACAGTCAAATTTATCCTTGTTGGCTAAAACCCACTCTTCCTGCCTGGGCTGGCCAAGTCCCAATAAAATAATATCCGGTTTAACATTATTTATCTTATCAAGGTATACCTCTGTTTTCTGAAAACCATTGATGCTATCAAGTTCCAGACCAGGAATTTTTGTCTTTAATCGATCAATGCCAATCTTCAGGTAATCCTCCTCTCCCCCAATCCATAGTACTTTGTACTTGTTGTCTTTGCAGTGAATAAAAAATTCATCAATAAAGTCAAGCAGCGTCATTCTATAATTAGTGGGTATAGGATAGCCCAATGCCTTAGCAAATAATACGACAGTCATACCGTCGAAATAATTAACGGTAGACGCTTTGTAAAAATCCTTGACTACTTTACTCTTCAAGTACATGTAAAGCCCATGAAGATTTGTATATGCTATAATAGACTTCGGTGCTCCGTTTTGGATCGAATCATCAATTTTACTAAAGAGAGCCTGGTACCGTATCGGGTTTAACTTTATACCCAGTACATCAACATTATCCGGATTAGATACTACGTGATTCATATCTACTAATAGTTAATAGGTTCAGTATTGAGAGACGACTTAATAATCATTGATGGCTCCTTCTTATTTAGAAGAATTCGCTCGTAATTTTTCATCACTTTATTCACATCAAAATCTTCAGCTCTTCTTTTAAGAACAGTGGCAGACATGGCGTTATCAAGGGCATAGTCAATCTTATCAGCCAGATCTTTTACATCACCTACTTTGGCTAAATAGCCAAACTTACCATCTTGTAAAATTTCGGATGGACCGCTTTTACAATCGGTCGATACGATCGTTGTACCGGCAGCCAGTGCTTCTACAAGAATATTCCCGAAACCCTCCCATTTAGAAGACAAAACGAACAGTGATGCTTTACTTATCCATGAAATTGGAGTAGCCTGAAAACCAGCAAGCATAATATTATTGTGTAAGCCGTAGGCATCAATCTTCTGCTGAAGAACTTTGTGAAGCGTTCCTTCTCCAATTATTATTAAGCGAACCGGGCGCTTTTTTAACACTTCACGCGTAGCATCAATAAGTAATGGAAAATCCTTTTGCTCTGTTAAGCGACCAACACCAATGATAACTGGTATAGTAGGGTCACTTAACCATTCATTATGAACGGGTAGTACAGCCTCCTGAATCATCTTCTCATTATATGCAGGATTGTACACAACTGTTATTTTTTCAGCTGGAATGCACGCTACTTTAGCTAAATCTGTGGCAACCCCCTTCGAAACAGCAATTATTTCATCGGCAAATCGATATAAAAATGGTATCAGTGAAAAGCTCATTTTATAGATGCCTAAAGGAGACTTCCTGAACTCTTCTATTGTATTGCTCCTTTCTGATATTACTATTCTGGTATTTACACGAGAGATAAGTTTGGAAATAATGGCAATAAGATTTAAATGGGGTACCGCCGTGAACAAAACATCAACCTTGTTATTTTTCAAATAGTGTGACAAGTATTTTATCAAATCGAATCTATTATCCGACTCTAAACTTATTATTTTTATTGCTTCATTTACGAAAGCTAAGTAATGGCCTTCTTTTCTGCACAATATAATTGTTACATCAAACCCTTTGCCGGACAGATAGTTAGCAACATTCACCATCATCCGTTGAACACCTCCTTGATTAAGGTTTAAATAGAGTAGGACAATTTTCATGTTTATTAAATTTATTTAATTGTTTATAGACTATATCTTTTACAGTAATCTGGTTTAATTAGAAAAGAACTATCTCCCAACTTTCAAAATAGCTCTGTAATCAATTAAATTAAATTTCACAACTATACCTGTGAAAATAATTAGTAAACAGGCCGTTTTAACGAGCATGGAAGCAAAAATATTTTCCATTTTAAGAAACGAAATTCCTTCAGTAAATACAAGCAGAATAAGTAGTACAGGTGCCAGCTTCGTTAAATCAGGAAAAGGCATTTTATAATACACCCTCCCCCATACTATACTCATCAGAAAAATGCTTGCATAAGATAGTACAGTTGCGTATGCGGCACCCAGCAAACCGAAAGCAGGAAGAAAAAATATATTTGAGCAAATATTAATACATGCGCCAATAATGTAAATTACCGCTATTTGTTTCGTCTTCTCTTTAAACTGAAACGCATTATTAAAATGATATACTGTAAGCCCGTACATTATTGTACCTAAAATAACATAAGGCATTATTAACAAAGCTGTTTCTCGGTATGGAACACCTAGAAAAACAGAAATAAACTCTTTTGCATTAATAAATAAAATAAGTGCTATCAATAAAGATGTAAAACACAATATATCAACGTTTTCTTTTAGGCTTTGGCGTAGCTTTTCTTCTTCTTTATTTTCATGCAGCTTAATAAGCAGTGGATAATTCGACAGGTTAATAATCAAAAATGGAAGCCAGATTATTTGTTTGAAAATATCGTATCCTATCGCGTATAAAGCAACTTTATTTGATCCCAGATACTTCTCAATAAGCAATCGGTCAACTACGTTATTTATGTAGCTTGATGCTAACATCAGCGCTAATGGCAAACCGAACTTTAAAATACTTTTTACTATTTCCTTGTCCGGATGGTTAATTTTAAAATGTATGTATTCGCTTTTAAATAGAATCAACGGGATAAGTAGTGAAATAATATAAGATATGATTACAGCTTCTGAACTTTTGAATAAATACCCACTTACTGTTGCAAACAGAAAGAAAAAACAAGCGCGGTACATTTCTATCTTAGCGTACTGCTTTGCCTTTAATGAAGATCTATGAAGTTCCAGGTTTATGTCATATACAGAGTAGGTCATTAGCCAGAGACAGCCATATATAACAAACTGGCTTTCTTTAGCTCCTTTACTAAAAAATAGAATAGTGGATCCAACAAATGACACCAAAAGAACACTGATAGTTAAAACAAGCACTGCATTAATAAAGGCTGCTTTATCCGTTTCCTTATAGCGGTTGAAATAGCGCAGTAACGATACCCGTATCCACTGGAACAGTAATGCATTTGCCATCATGACCTCCGCTAAGGTAACGCTGTATTTACCCAGGTACTCCGGCACTAACAAATAGCTCAAGAATGATAAAGACAGAAAATTCAAACCTGATGGTATAAATTTCGATGCCGCATAAAATAAAGTATTTTTGTTTAGTATATTCATAATAGCTATTGACATCAATTCAATTTGTAAAATTTCCGCACTTCAACGATCACTTTTGAGAGCGAACCATTAAATCCTTTCGAATGCCCATACAGCAAACCAAAAACATTAGCCAATAAATATTATTATATTTTAAAATGAAAGTTTCTGTAAAGCTTACAATAGTCAAATTTATTAAGATCAGAATATACCAGTAATTTCTATTGTCAGGGTTATTTTTAATCAGGCTTACAGAGCGACTAAATCCTTTGAAAAGAACAATAATAAGACCAGCCAGACCAGTTACCCCTAATTGTAAAGTGATATCGATAAACCCGTTATGTCCTTGTTGGGGAGCCCAGGTAGCATCTATCCATATATCATTCGCTAGTATTTTTGGGACCCAAAAAGCACTGTATCCATATCCTAACAGCATTGACTTATCTATATAACCCATTAACATGACCCACAAAGGCAACCTTCCGCTAAACGAATCGTCCTTCCCTATACCTCCAAACAGTTGATCACTATAAGTATTAAATAAAATTATAAAAACATATATCAGAAATAGTAATAGCAGAGTATTGAAGATGGACTTGTATAGATTATAATGTTTATAATTCCACTTTAAAATAACGTATATGGGAATCATGAAAACAAAAGACAGCAGTGCTGTACTTGACTTCGACATTATTAATAGGCCAAAACAAATCACAGACACAGAAAAAGACAGTAGCTTTAATCGCTTATTTTCGAGATAAAATAATACAGTTGTAATAAGACATAGTCCTGCAATTCTGCCTAAACCATTTTTATGAAAATATACACCTTGCCATGCACCTGTATGTATACCACTTGCTAATCCATATTTCGGCAGAAGCAAAATAAATACCATACTTGCAATAGCAATAAAGCAGGATGTATAGAAAAATAGATTTAAAATGTGTTCACCTTTGAATCGCTCACTGACATAAAATGCATAAAGTAAACATATAAAATAAGATACACTTCGGCGAAGTGAGATATCAGGTGCCTGTGACCAGAAAACGGACAGCGGAACCATTAATGAAAGTAATAAGAGATATTTATTATTCTTAATACACAACTTTATTGCGTTGTACTCCTTCTGGATATAATAGATCATAACCAGATAAAAGGTTACCCATATATAATTAGCGATATTGGAAGTCGATTCGCCACTTTCACCATCACCTCCCAGAAGGTATAGCAACGCACCACTTAAGAAGAATAGAATAATTATGTTTGCTACGTATTCGAACGTACCTATTTTACTTAACAGATTATTTTCAAATAGATACGGTTGCCAGCCATAATGGTTAGAGGGCTTTGTACTAACTGCTTCCATTTAGTTGATCTTTTAATTGGATTAATTATGATCCAGCTACCAGTATAAAGTACTTGTATGTATCATCTACCAGGCTTTTTTATCTCCTTTTATCATATTATAAACTGTCCACCAGCAGATTTTTACGTCAAGGATAAACGATCGGTTGTTTATGTACCATCGGTCCAAACGCACTCGATGTTCCATCTTAATCAGCGTATCTGTTTCACCTCTACATCCCCTTACTTGTGCCAGGCCTGTTATCCCTGGCTTTACATTATACCGTTCAGGATAATTTGGCATCGAGTACCAGTGTTGGGCATCTAATGGAATGGGATGCGGACGTGGCCCTACGATACTCATATCACCCTGCAGAACGTTCAGGAATTGAGGAAGCTCATCCAAGTTTGTTTTTCGTAGTATCTGTCCCAGTCTTGTTACACGAGGATCATTTTTTGTTGCCTGCTGGAATGTATTATCCTGCCGGGTTATCATCGTACGCAATTTGAAGCACCGAAATTGCCGACCATTTCGCCCTGTTCTTAACTGAACGAATAGCATGGGACCAGGCGAGTTAATTCGTATGGCCAGACCAAGCAACGGTATTAGCCAGAATAGCACAAACAAACTGATGGATAATGAGAAAACGATATCGAATATACGTTTGCTGAGCAAACCTTTTTCGGACACAGACGAAGTATAAACTTCGTGCTGTGTCTCTGTATAAGGTCTGGTGTTGGAAAGTGAGGCATTACTAAGCATATATTTATTTTGATTTGCTTTTCATGATTAGTATTGATGGACAACAATAATTTCTATTAGTTTTTTTGAAGGGCGCGTTTGGGCTTATCTTCTTCATAATACCCACCATAGCTGTAACTGTAGTAGTAGGACTCACCATCATCAACAGCATTCAGGATCACGTTCAGGTTTTGAAAACGATGTTCTCTGTACAACGTATCAACCATCTTAAGGTACGTTTTCGGCGTAATGTCATGGCGAACCATGTAAAGAGTTGCATCAGCAAAGGGAGCAATCACCTGCGCATCCGTCACCAGGCCGATTGGTGGTGAATCAACGATTACATACTCAAAACGCTGACGTAACTCATCAAATAAGCGAGACAGATTAGGACCGTTTAGTAGTTCGGACGGATTTGGAGGCAGTGGACCGCTGCTAATCAGGAAATAGTTGGGGAAGCCTTCAATAGGCTGTAATACATCATCCAGCGTTGCTTCACCAATCAGGTAGTTACTGATGCCAACTGGATTGCGCATACCCAGCGATACGTGCAGCTTAGGCTTGCGAAGGTCCATTTCCAGAATGACCGTGGGGCGATCAACCAGCGCTAAACTTGCTCCTAAATTAAGCGACATAAACGATTTGCCCTCGCCACTAATACTTGACGTAAACAGAATTACCTGACTACCCGATGGGTTGCTACGCAAAAATTGAAGGTTTGTTCGCAGGGCGCGTATCTGTTCGGCAATAACCGAGCGACTGCGGGATACCACAACCAGTGCCTTTGAACTATCTGATTCGACTACCTCTCCTAAAATTGGTACCTGCGAAGCTTCTTCTACATCAGACCGGCGCCGAACACGATTGTTAAGGGCATCACGTGCTGCTATTAGCCCCACTGGCACAAGTAGGCCAAGAAAACCAAACAAACCGAAAATAACTTTTCGAACAGGCTTTATTGGATCCATTTCATGCCGTGGCATATCTACAACACGACTGTCTGGCAACGTCGAGGCATACGACAAGGCGGTTTCTTCGCGTTTTTGCAGAAGGTACGTATACAGGTTGTTTTTTATGGCCTGTTGACGCGTAATGTTTAATAGAGCTCTTTCTTTATGTGGCACCGTACGCACCATACCTTCGAGCCGTTGATTCGTTATGGCCAGTTGGGCGCGTGTACCTGTCAACTGAGCTTTAATCGTTTGTACGTTCTCTGTAATACTCTCCTTAGTAGCTTTTATTTGGCTATCCAATGACTGCAGCAACGGGTTTCGGTCTGAAGTTGTACGAGCCAAAACATCGCGTTGAAGCTCTAGCTCTGATACCTTCGTTACCAGACCCAACAAAATCGGGTCGCTTAAGCTAAGTGTTGCGGGAGTCACTCCCCGACTACCTGACTTACTATTGATGTAATTTTCAATATCGTTTAACGAGCTCAATTGAATAGTAACCTGGTTCAATTTAGCGTCATTATCCTGTACTGTTTGCAGGAATGTTTGCGCCTGTAGGCCTAGATCCGTAATTCCCTGGCTTGTTTTAAACTGCTCTACATCTTTCTCAACAGAAGTTAGTTCACCCGAAATTAATCGAAGACGCTCTTCAATGAAATCAAGTGTGCTGGCGGCAACCAGATTCTTGTCAACAACAGCTGCCCGGTTGTATTCATCGATAAGCTGGCTCAACATAGCCTCGCCTTTAGCCGGTACAGCCTCTTCGAGTGCCATCTCCAATACAGTCGATGCTTTACTCGTGGGTTCAACCGTTAACCGTTTGAGGTAATCATTTACGATCTGCGATTGTGGCGTAACTAAAACCGATATTGACTCTAAGGTATCATTAAGCGGCCGACGGGCAAAAATCCGTAACCGACCATACGGTGTTGCAACAGATTGGTTTACTAAGTATGTCTGATCATTAATTTTGACATGATTTTTATCGACAAAACTAATGGTCAGTTTACCCTCGTATAGAGCCGATGTGGGACGCTCTACAACCAGACGAACAGGAGATTCGTTGTAGATTTCTTCATCAATGGTTGGGGTGGCTCTAAAGTACTGTACATCAAGCCCAAGGTGTTTGACGACCTTGTCCATAAGCGTGTACGATCGAATAATTTCTATTTCATTCTCAACCGTTTTTTTAGGCATCAGAATATCCATTTCTTTTAGAATATTCTCCCCATCCAGCCCCTTCTTTTCGTCTTTTATCAAAAGACTTGCCTGTATTTTATAGATAGGCGTTTGATAAATCAAAAATACATAAGCAGCTGCACCAGCTAGTACCAGTGATAAAGCAAACCATTTCCAGTGTTTCAGATATCGAAACAATATGACCCTGATAGTAGGCTGTTCAACTCCATATTGTTGATAGGGCGTATACGAATAAATATTTTCAGACATGATATTATTAATTAAAAATAACGGAATATGATTGCCAGAAAAGAAAGTGCACTGAGCGCAATGGGCAGCAGTCGATACGTCTGATCTGCATTAGCTTGCCGTGCTTTGCCAGGTTCAACATACACTATATCGTTTGGCTGCAGGTAGTAATAAGGGGAGCTAAATAGATCGCGATTAGTAAGATCAATACGGGTAAATTTTCGCACACCATTTACCTCACGGATGAGTAATACGTTGTCCCGCCGACCAAAAATGGTAATGTCGCCAGCCAGGCTCAATGCTTCGAGCATTGTTATCCGTTCGTTAGGAATTGTAAAGAGAGAGGGCCGGGCTACTTCGCCCATAACTGACACCCGGAAGTTCTGATTACGAATGTTTACTGTTGGCTCTTTCAAATACGTTTTGAGTTGCTCACGGATTTTGTCAGAGGCCTTACTAGTACTGAGCCCACTTACGGGTATTTTGCCTATCAGCGGTAGTTCGAGTGTACCATCTGTGTCAACCAGATAGCCTGTTAGTTCTGGAAGGGCTGAAGCCGTCGCTGGGGTCGTCAGACGGTCAACGGGTAGTGTAGCAGAAGGTGGGTTAAAAAATGTAGTAGCTTCCGGACTTAGGCTGCTCACTCGGACGGACAAGATATCTCCCGGTTGAATAGTCGGAACAAATCGGCTTGTTAATTTTATTGAGTCAGAAGCCGTAGGCAGGCTCTGAAAGTAAACCAGCTTCTTCGATGAAGTACAGCCTGATACGAAGCTAATTAAGGCTAACGCAATAAGTAATGGTAGCGTCTTGGCATGATATGTCAATGTCATAAATTAGTAAATTAACTATGTTAAAAAGAAAGAGATATAAATGCTTACTAGTCTAAACTACTATATCGATTAACCATATAGTGTAATTCATCAGGATAATGCACTACATTATATGATTAACAGGTAGTAACAAAATAACAAGTTGTTACCTATTAATTTTGTTATCACATTTCAAATATATTGTATGTTCTCTATAGTAACAAGTAATTACCGTATATATTTTATTTACTATCTAAAATAATTGTAAACATAGAGACGAATAAAAATATAAACCTGCTTTTTAAAATACACATATTGACCTCATAATCAGTCCCTTATAGGATTCAATCTTACTCATTGGTCTCTGTTGCCCATTAACTTCTGTAGGGTAAGAATAATTATACCCTATAATGTATCCTAAGTCGTAAAATAATTGCCTTAATTGTTAGTTTGTATTTATAATAGTTATAATAGTAAATATTAGATATAAGGTAAAGTTACTTTACCACTCGTTTCAAAAAGTTGCATATTTGTAAAATCCAGTAAGTATATACTATGAATTTACAGACATCAGTGAATATTTTACAAAATAGAGACTGGCAGCTGGTCTATCAAAGCAGTACTTGCTGTATATATAACTCCGTTGCTCAATACCTCGTCACCCCCCTGAAAAGCTTAGGCAGCATACCGAACGGAACATTGGATACCCTCTTTCGAGCAGCCTATACTCCCCACAAGACTTCGTTTAAAGGCCAGCATACGAAGAAAATAGCGGTACCTGTCGTTCCGGTGGTGCTTGAGAAAAAAGGAGGCCAGCTTTGGGGACGTGTCGAATTACAAGGTATATTGATAATTACCTCCGGAGCTACTCATGAAACAACCATCAGTAAGCTACAGACTCAACTCAATGAGTTAACTAATTATCTGAGCGCTCATGATATCGACAGGGAAATACTACCCAACGATTTTGTGTTCAACTTTCACCATGACTTAACCTGTGTTCGGGAACTCTTTCAACGGTTCAAAATAAATCACCTGGCTGATCAGACCAATATCCCGCAGGAGTTACTCAGTCAGTTCCTGACCAATAAGCAACACCCCTCAACGAAGGAGGCTCAAAAGATAGAAATGCTAATTCAGCAGCTTGGGCGTGAGATGATCAACTTTTCACTACTTTAGCTTAGGTACTGGACATAAAAAAAGCTTCTATTCTGTTGAATGGAAGCTTTTTTATTACACAATACATGATAATCTACCATTGGCTAGCAGGCTGGGCTTTAGTTTGAGCGCTTAACTTAACAGATTGAGTGTCAATCGCCATTTTGTTAAGTGCCAAATAAATCAGTTTAACTGCTCCCTCAATACGTTGCCAGCCCTGCTCACTACGCAGATCAATGCCAACCATAGTATGGTTATTTTGGGCCTGAATAGTCAGATAAGATAAAGCACCTAGCATTACTGCCGAAATTGCCTGATTGTCGGGTCCTTCGATGAATGAAAGCTGGTTAACTAAGCGCATCAATTCATCATCCTGTGCTTTGCTAATGACATCAGCTGTTGGGTCATTTTCAACAACGTTCGCCTTCAGTACTTCGCGAGCTGCTTTCGATGTCCGCATGTAACGAAACATCTGAATTGCCTGCCGATACCAAACCTTGGCCAAATCATCCTGATGTATTGGACGGATCTGGTCCAGCATGGCTGGTGTAAAGTGTGGAAACATTCGGCCCATTCGGACGTAGTATTCCATCAACCCATCAAGGCCGCCAAAATAGCGATAGATAAGCACTTTGCTAATTCCAGCCTTTTCAGCGATTTGGTTAATTCTGGCACCTTCAAGACCTTGCTCGGCCAGTACATCTTCGAGGGCGTTAACAATACGCTGTGTGGTGTCCGCGCGATTTCTTCTAATTTTTTCCATCTATAATCTGAGCCAGCTTAGATATATACTGCTAATGTAGAATTTACAGTTTACAAAAAGTCACTAAAAAACAACTTTTTATTTTTCGAACTTCTTTGAAATTAACGGTATACCCTAAAAGTATATATTAACTATCCGGTAATTCGATGGAGCAAATAGCATCTTTTTATACTAATAATTAGCATATTGCCTTCTTTTTTTATCGTATGCTCTTGTAATTTACTATACTATTTAAGTTTATATGATGTAAAAACATCAAATTTACTGTATCTCTTTAATTTTAAATCATTTATATACAAGTACTTACTCCTTTTAATATATATTCATCCTGTTCCAATGTATGAATTACGGCATCTGGTAGAGAGTGAACTACAACCAAGTCCAACCTAACCTATTGAGTAACATAAATCAGCTATCTTGTCAACGAAACGGTCAATTTGAACACAACAAAAATGGGTGCTTGAAAATCGGTAAGGTACGCTTTACTTTGCCTCTGTTTCCTATTTAGCCTATGCCACTTATTCTTTCTCTCGATACATCGACTGCCATCTGCTCCGTAGCGTTGCACAATACAGACGGCTTGCTCAGCAGTTCGTTGCTGGGATCGTATGAACTCTTCACAGAGCGTACTTCTTCGGCTATGCTGACAACACTAATCAGCGATATTGTACACCAGGCAGGTTATGAGTTAGCCCAATTGGATGCGATCGCTGTGGCAAAGGGGCCAGGCTCTTATACGGGGTTACGCATTGGGGTTTCGACAGCAAAAGGGCTTTGTTTTGCGCTCGACAAACCTTTGATCGCGGTAAATACACTAAGGGCCATGGCCGAGCAGGTTCGTGGCTATTATCCCGGCGGCTATATTCTTTGTCCGATGATCGATGCCCGGCGGATGGAAGTTTACTGCGCTTTATACAGTACGGATGGCCATGAACTACAACAAACCACAGCCCAGATCATTGATGAACAATCGTTTAGCGAATGGCTGACGGAGAATTCCGTTGTTTTTTTTGGCGATGGAGCCGCAAAATGCGAAACCATGCTGGGTAGTCATGCCAATGCGCACTTTCCTAACGCAACCATAGCGCCTTCGGCCCGAACAGTCGGGCACCTGGCCGTAGTTTCTTATGCCCGCAGTGAATTTGAAGACGTAGCTACGTTTGAGCCCTTCTACCTGAAAGATTTTATGGCCATAAAGCCCAGAAAGGCGCTGTTTTAGCCTACTCGCTATACCTTATTCCCGTAGTGAGCTGCTAATACGATAAGAATGTGCCGTTTTTCTCCTTATTTCGCCCCGGTATTTATTCCCTTCGCTCGTGCAGATTATCGTTGATATTGGCAATACCGACGCCGTTTTCGGATTTTATAATGCAACCAGCTGGCAGCACATCTGGCGGACACCCGCCCGGCATGATGAGTCGGCTGAATCCTACGAACGTCGGTTGCGGCTCTGGTTACTGGAAGCGGGACTACCCTTGAGTAGTGTTGAAACGACTGTTTTGAGCAGTGTTGTACCGGCCCTCACGCCTACCATGCGGGCTATGCTGACAGAGTTATTTGGGTTTGCTCCCGTAGTTGTAGGGCCCGATATTTACCCACATTTGCCCATTGAGGTGCTACGCCCCCACGAGATCGGCTCCGATTTAGTTGCCAATGCGCTGGCTGCGTATACCCGCTACCAGCGCACCTGTGTTGTGGTCGATTTCGGAACGGCCTTAACATTCACTACGGTATCCGGAACCGGCAAACTGCTGGGAGTGGCAATTGCCCCAGGTTTAAAAACCGCCATTCGGTCGTTGTTCGCCAACACGGCACAACTGCCCGAAGTGCCCATTGAGGTGCCTGCTTCGGCACTTGGCACCAGTACAACTCACGCCATTCAGGCGGGCGTAGTGTTGGGCTACGAAGGACTGGTTCGCTCATTGGTCAGCCGTATCCAGAGCGAACTGAACGGAGATTGCATTGCCGTAGCCACCGGCGGATTATCCGGGCAAATCACATCCCTGAACGATGTATTCAGCGATATAGTCCCCTCCCTAACCCTAAACGGCATCCGGCTGATTGGTGAGGCAGTATTAAGTAGGGGAGGCAGTATTAGGAGTTAGGAGCGAGAAGTGAGGAGGGCTGACTCGAGGGGTCTGACCGGACCGGCAGGTTATGCCGCCGGATGGCTCCTAACTCCTCGCTACTCGCTCCTAATACTACCCTCTTCCCCTTCCTCCGGTTTGGGGGTTCGTTTTTTTCGCTTGCGCAGGGCATCGTTGAGCAAAAATTCAATTTGCCCATTCACACTCCGAAACTCCTCCTGTGCCCACCGCTCCATCTCCTTCAACGTTTCGGGTTGAATGCGTAAGATAAATGCTTTCTTTTCAGTAGCCATGTTTTTTTAGAAGTTAGGAGTTAGGAGCGAGGAGTTAGGAGCCATCCGGCGGCATAACCTGCGTCAGCCCTCCTCACTTCTCGCTCCTAACTCCTCAAAGAAGACTACTTTAATTATAAAGAGTCCCCGCGTTAACGACCGGGCTAACTGACTTTTCGCCACAGAGTACAACCAGCAGGTTGCTTACCATAGCCGCTTTGCGTTCTTCATCAAGAGAGATCACGCCATTTTTTTCCAGTCGCTCCAATGCCATCTCCACCATACCCACGGCCCCTTCCACAATAAGGCGACGAGCGGCAATCATGGCCGATGCCTGCTGCCGCTGTAACATAGCACCGGCAATTTCAGACGAATAGGCCAGGTGGCTAACGCGAGCTTCGATAATGTCGACACCCGCTCGTTCGAGCCGTTCGTTCAGTTCCTGTTCCAGAAACAGGTTGATCTGGCCGGTACTATCCCGTAGCGTTACCGATGACGTTTCATCCTCCATGTGGTCATATGCATACGAGTTCGCTAACTTCCGAACGGCGGCTTCGGACTGTATCTGTACGAAATTTACGTAATTATCTACGTCGAAGAGGGCTCTGGCGGTGTCTTTTACCTGCCAGACAACAACAGCGGCAATCTCGACGGGGTTGCCCATTTTATCGTTGACCTTCAGCGTTTGTCCGTTCAGGTTACGGGCACGCAAACTTATTTTAGTCTTGCTATACAGGGGGTTAACCCACCGCAGTCCGCCCTGTCTCATCGTCCCGACATAATCGCCGAAGAAGGTACACACCGCTGCCTCGTTTGGATTAATCACGGTTATTCCCATGAACAGAATAATAGCCAGTATCACTAACAAGACCGGAATCACCACAGTCTTCAGGGCAATACCTAAACCGGCAGCCGCTACCAGGCAGCCTACGGCAACAAGCAACAACACATAACCAGAGATTGATGTAAGCGGTTTTTCCTGCATTTTCGTAAAGGCTAGTTCAATAAAGTAATATCATTTTGATAGCACAATGATATATAAGAAATTAATATGAATGGTACGATTTATGGGAACGGCTTTCCAACTCCATCAACGGCTTCTTTCGGCATATCACTGTAAACGCCAATCCTTTTCACTATTTTTGCACCCTTAAAACGGGTCGCCTTTCTGGTCGACCGACACATTGACGACCATGCTGCTGAGTGAACAGGAAATAAATCGCCGACAAAAGCGCGAAGAATTAATGCGGATGGGCATTGACCCCTACCCCGCCGAGTTGTTTGACGTAAATACGACTATTGCCGACATTCGGGCGGCTTTCCAGACGGATGGCCCCGGTACAGAGGTTACTCCCGAACAGGATTATTCCGGCGACGAACGTTGGGGCAATGTTCAGTTAGCGGGCCGGTTAATGGTCTTCCGGATTAGCGGCAGCGCGTCGTTCGCCGAAATACAGGATTCTACCGGTCGGATGCAGTTTTACTTCCGGCGGGACGACCTCTGCCCCGGCGAAGACAAAACGCTTTACAACACTGTCTTTAAAAAGCTGCTCGATATTGGCGATATCATCGGCGTGAAAGGCCATGTATTTACCACAAAAACCGGTGAGCTGTCGGTCTATGTTAAGGAATTCAAGATCCTCAATAAAGCCCTGCGCCCTTTGCCGGTAGTAAAAGAAGTGGTGAACGAGAAAGGAGAAAAAGAAACCTACGATGCCTTTACCGATCCCGAACAACGCTACCGCCAGCGGTATGTGGACCTGATTGTAAACCCCCAGGTGCGCGATGTTTTCATAAAACGTACCAAACTGGTCAATTCGATCCGGCAGTTCCTGAGCGAAAAAGGGTACCTGGAAGTAGAAACACCCATTTTACAGCCCATTCACGGGGGTGCTGCGGCTCGGCCTTTCAGCACACACCACAACTCACTCGACATGAAGCTATATATGCGGATTGCCAATGAGTTGTACCTCAAACGCCTGATCGTTGGCGGATACGATGGCGTATTCGAGTTTGCCAAAGATTTCCGGAACGAAGGGATGGACCGTACACACAACCCCGAGTTTACGCAGGTTGAGTTCTACGTTGCCTACAAAGATTATCTCTGGATGATGGATACCATTGAGGAGATGGTAGAAAAAGTAGCGCTGGATGTAGCGGGCACGACGAAAGTTACCGTTGGCGAAAACATTATCGACTTCAAACGCCCCTGGAAACGCCTGACCATGTTCGAGGCCATTCAGGAGTACACCGGCGTCGATGTATCGGCCATGGAAGAAGACGAACTTCGGCAGGTAGCCGAACAACGGGGTATCAAGGTAGACAGCACCATGGGTAAGTCGAAACTGATCGACGAACTATTCGGTGATGCCTGCGAACCGAACCTGATTCAGCCAACATTCATTACCGACTATCCGGTTGAAATGTCGCCCCTGACCAAGAAGCACCGGAGCAAACCGGGCCTGGTAGAACGATTCGAAGCCATCTGCAACGGAAAAGAAATTGCCAACGCCTACTCCGAGCTAAACGACCCCATCGACCAGCGCGAGCGGTTCGAAGAGCAGTTGCGCCTGGCCGAGCGGGGTGATGAAGAAGCGATGGCGCTGGACGAAGACTTCCTGCGGGCACTCGAATATGGCATGCCGCCAACGGCGGGTGTGGGCCTGGGTATTGACCGGCTCTCGATGATCATGACCAATCAATCGTCTATTCAGGATGTGCTGTTTTTCCCACAGATGCGTCCCGAAAAGAAACAGGAGCAATCAGACGAAAGTGATTTTATTACCGCCGGTGTTCCGGCAGAATGGGTACCCGCCGTTCAGAAGCTGGGCTTCATGAGCGTTGAGCAACTTCAGGGAGCCAATCCCAACAAATTATTCAACGATTTAGGGGGCGTTCGCAAAAAGTTAAAACTGGAAGCCAAAATGCCCACTCTGGATGAAGTGAAGGCATGGATTGGATAGAAATCAAAAACCCCCGCCAGAATTCATCGGGCGGGGGTTACACATTCATATGTAGACGAACTGAAGGCTTAGTAATCGGAGTCGATCTTTTTCACCTTTACAGCATTGAGTCCTTTCTTGCCGTCAACCACTTCAAACTGAACCCGGTCTTTTTCCCGAATGGTAATTCCGTTCAGGCCGGTGATGTGGACGAAGATGTCCCGGTTGGTATCGTCTTCAACAATGAATCCGTAACCCTTACTTTCGTTAAAGAATTTTACTACACCTGTTTGCATAAAACTTAAACAATTTAACAATTAAACACTAAAGGGTCAGTTAATAACAAAAACGCAAATCAGACAGCAGCGTAAGCAACAGAGTTGATACCTAGTTGAGAATCAGCGAAATTTGTTGAGTGTAACGACGAGCCTGGTAGCTGAAGGCTGCTAACGTCGTTACAATACAAAGAAAAGAAAAATGTTGCGACTTCAACTAGATTACCTACTTTTTTTACCTACTTTCACTAAGTTTATATGGGATTTATGTGTAAACGGCAAACAATCTATCTGATTCGAACGTTAGCTTTTTTCCGTTGAGATACCTATTTAGTCGAAACACTTCGCAAACTAAAGACATGAACAAGATAAGATACTTCGTTGAAAGTCAGGCGTTTGGCGTCTGTTCCCGGCTAGGTGAGAAAATGAATATCTCAGCTAGTAGTATTCGGCTCTATTTTATATACACGTCCTTCCTGACGCTCGGATCGCCCGTTATTCTGTATCTGATTATGGCTTTCTGGATGGAAATGAACAAGCACCTGCGCCGTCATGCCCACCCAACCATCTGGGAACTGTAATTTTATGTAGGATATAGGATATAGGATGTATAGTTGCTATGCATATGACTAGCTACATCATATATCCTACTTCATACATCTTTTCACATCTCTTTAAACGTCTTTTTGCCTTCTGCAAAGTATTTCCAGACAATGCTGTGTGGGAATAAGCTCACCTCCTTCGTTTGTTGTGCTTTCAGCGTGTTGCGCTGGCTGTGCAGTCGCGGTAAACTGCCGTAGAAGGCAAAATGCGCCCGTATAATAGCCCAAACGTCGCGCCATTGCCCTACCTTCAGAAAGAGTATCGACGAGGCTCCGTCGAGGACCAGCCGAAGCATAATCTTCGGCCATAACCGGCCATCGGCGGGCCAGTTTTTATACAGCATAAACAGGCTGTTCCGGTAGTTCAAAAACGTTTTGTGCGGATTGGATTTATGCAGGGTCCCCCCACCCACGTGATAAACCGTCGATTGCCCGCACGCCCAGACTTCATACCCCAGTCGCTGAATACGCCAGCACCAGTCGATCTCCTCCATATGCGCGAAAAATGAACCGTCGAAGCCCCCCGTCTGGTGAAACACGTCGGCCCGCATGAACAGACAGGCACCCGTTGCCCAGAACACCTGCCGATTGTCGTCGTACTGCCCAAGATCGGTTTCGAAGGTGGCAAAGATGCGTCCCCGGCAAAATACGTACCCGAGCCAGTCGACATAGCCACCGGCGGCACCCGCATGTTCAAATAAATCGCGCTGGTTATACGACCGGATTTTAGGTTGGCAGGCTGCAATGTTGGGATTCGCTTTCAGTAAATCAAGCACCGGCGACAGCCAGCCGGGCGTTACTTCAATGTCGGAATTGGGCAGGACGTAGTAGGTAGCTCCGCCAAAATGCGTTCGGATGTGTTCAAGAGCCAGGTTGTACCCACCGGCATAGCCATCGTTGCGGGGAAGCTCAATAATGCGGACGGCTGGAAAATTGGCCTTCAGAAACGACACCGAGGAATCCGATGAGGCACTATCCGCTACATAAACCGGATGGCCATCGGCATTGGCCAGAACCGTGGGAAGAAATTTAGCTAAAAACGGCTGACCGTTGTAATTAAGAATAACAATGGCAAGGGTATCCACAGTACGCGTTTACGGTTTATGATTTACAGCTTACGGTTTCTGGTTTACTATCAGACCTAATTGTTCCTGAGCAAACTAAAAACCGTAAACTATAAGCCGTAAACTTACGAACACTTTCCTACATTAGCCCATCCAGATTCAGACCGGGTATGTTTGGCAGCAGGCCTTCCGTTGCCTGACGGAGCTGTTCGCGGGCTTTGGTTTCCACGTTACTCATCGCTTTGTTGGTGGCGGCCACAATGAGGTCCTGCAGCATTTCGCGGTCGTCTGGCTTGATCAGATCGGGGTCGATTTCAATTTTGAGGACGTTCTTGAGGCCGTTCACCGTTACTTTAACCAGCCCCGCGCCCGACTCGCCCGTTTCGGTTACGGCACTAAGGTTTTCCTGCGCATCTTTCATTCGGGATTGAACCTCCTTCATCTTCCCGAACATATCCATCATATTCATAGCTGTAATTAGTTAGTGAGTTGGGGTAAGTTGATAAGTGGCTTACCAGCTTATTACCGTATCAACAACACCGCTCCAGTACGAACAGTTTTCAGGCCGGTCAGGTCAATGACTTCAATGCGATACATATATTGTCCGGGGGGTGCCTGCTGCCCATTATTATTCCCATCCCATCCCTCGCTCCTGCTCGTTGTGCTGTATACAACTTCTCCCCAGCGGTTATAGACGGTCATCATGAACTTATCTATGTAAGTACCAAATGCCTTTAACACATCATTCATTCCATCCCCATTGGGCGTAAACGCATCCGGCATCAGGATTTTGGCTTCCCGACGGAATGTGTAAAAGTTGGAAACGCTAACGGTTCCCCCGGCCGTTAGGGCAATAATCCGGTACTTCTGCGACTGCAGGTTCGGATCATTCGGGTCTGGTTCGTAATGCGTATTGGCCCCCATCTGGATCTCCTGCCTTGTCCCGTTCAGGGAGTCGATTACTTCTACAATATAACTATCGACGGGTTCTGGTGCAAAGGGCGAATCGGCGTTCCAGTCGATTCCGTTGGCCGATTTTGCCTCCAGATAGACGGTGCAAACGGTCTTGGATGGGGGCGTTTGCAATCCGCAGCTGGTCTGGTAAACGACCTGATAGCAGTAGGAACCAGCCGATGGGTTCGCGCTGTCGTCGGTATATGTACTTTTTCGTTCGAGGGTGGCAATGGGCTGAAAACTCCCCGAAGGCCCCGACGCCCGGCTGACGACCATGGTGTAACTGTCCGTTGCGCCAATACCCACAGGTGGCGTAACATTCAGGCGGGGACGTCCATCTTCAATGGACACAATCATATTACCAACCTCCCCCGGCGGATCCCCGTTAACGCCGATAACACAGGCATTCGCCGACTTTATCACAGTTTGGGCTGTTCCCTCAACCGTAGCCTCCAGACTATAGCAGTACTGCGAACCACAAACAATGTTGTTGGCGTCACTGTACGTATTCTGATTTGCTCTCGTTATCAAAGGGCCAGTCGGCGCGCCGTTTCGATAGATTCGGTAATATTTGAATCTCGGCGCAGTACCGGCATAAGCCTGCCAGCTCAGGCTGTTTTGCTTGTTGCCCGCCTGAGCCGTTAACACCAGACTACAAACCTCGTCCGATTTTACTGTTTGGCTATTGCAGGCATCCTGCGGCACCAGTTGAAAACATTGTACCTGTTTGGCATCTGTCTGAACCGTAAATGTACCGCCCCCCGCGCCCTTCTGGCCCGTTGCCGTGTATGTCCCGCCTATTTTTTGATAAAGCTCTACCGACACACCCGTACTGGTCTGGTACTTAATCTCAATAGAGTTGTCGTTAAGGGTAGTTAATGTATTGATTGTCGGTTGGGTGGCGGTGGCCAGCAAGGTAATTGACTGGGTGGTTGGCGGACTACTGCATAGTGGAGAAGCGACTGTACCATAAACACCCTCCACCGTGATCGTGGGCGAATTGGGCGAGCCAGCATTGTAGGTATGGGCTGGATTCGCCTGTATCTCCGCACGGCTTTTCTCCTCAGGAGGCATACCATCGCCCCAGCGAATGAGATAGGAATCGTACTGACCCAGCGTAGAAGGCTCGACGGTTATCGTAGCCCGGCGACCCAGACAGGCCTGAGCGGTGAATTTAACAGGCTCTAAAGGGAGGACCTCAATCTCCTCGCAATGGATCATCCCTGAACTTAAACTTCCTGTCTGCAAAATTTTATACCGGCCACTTTTAAGAAAAGTGTACGTGGTTCTTGCAGTCCCTGCCGTTGCTAAACTTGAGTCTTTTGTATAACCATAAATATACTTAACTCCTGTAGCTGCAGTTTTTGTGTTTGTAACAACTATCGTTTGCCCTACACAGGTCCGTTTTACTACAGTGAATCCACCTTCAACAGTATTTGACGTTCTATTGGCAGGATCACAGAGATCTTTCTGACCAATTGCTGGATTGACTAACGCACTAGTCAATAGTAGTAAGCTGGTCAGCCAACCAATACTCATTCTAACTTCAGCTGGCCACAGTCGTAAACTTCGCACGAAGAGTATCTTTTTTATCGTTTGTATAAATTTAGTCGTTTCTACTCTCTGAAACGGCTTTAGCGGACATTTTCGCGTCTGTCGAAACGTATCTTTCTTAAAATCAGTTTTGAGTTTAAACAAAACCAGGAAACTGCCTGCCAAAGATATTTGCGCAAACACGCATCAACGAAAATGATGAGCAATAATAGTACCAACTCCGAGATAAATACTGCGAACGAGGGAAATCCTGTCGAGCCGAATCCTATCCGGCTGGATCGGATTGAAGACGCCATTGCTGATATAAAGGCAGGCAAGATTGTGCTGGTCGTTGACGACGAAGATCGGGAAAACGAAGGGGATATGATCTGCGCGGCCGAAATGATTACGCCCGAAATGGTCAATTTCATGGTGCGCGAGGCTCGTGGGCTTATGTGCGCGCCCCTCACGCAGGAACGTTGCGACGAGTTGGGACTGGATATGATGGTAACCAGCAATACCTCGGTGCATACAACCCCCTTTACAGTATCGGTCGATTTGCTGGGGAATGGCTGCACAACGGGCATCTCGGCATCCGACCGCTCCAAAACCATTCAGGCGCTGGTCGATCCCAATACCACACCCGACGATCTAGGCCGACCCGGCCATATTTTCCCCCTGCGGGCGGTTGAGGGTGGCGTTATCCGCCGGGCAGGCCATACCGAAGCGGCTGTCGATTTAGCTAAAATGGCGGGTTTGTCGCCGGTGGGTGTACTGATCGAAGTGTTGAACGAAGATGGCACCATGGCCCGTTTGCCCGAGTTGCGCGTGCTGGCCGACCGCTTCGGGATGAGATTGGTGAGTATTCAGGATTTGATTGAATACCGGCTTCGGACCGAAACGCTGATCCGTCGTGAGATTGGTGTCGATATGCCCACCCAGTGGGGGCACTTCGATCTGATCGCTTACAAGCAGAGCAACACCGGCGATACCCACCTTGCCCTTATAAAAGGCACCTGGGAGCCCAACGAGCCGGTAATGGTGCGTGTTCACTCCTCCTGCGTAACGGGCGACATTTTTGGCTCCTGCCGCTGCGATTGTGGACCGCAGCTTCATGCTGCCATGGAGCTTGTCGAAAAAGAAGGCAAAGGCGTGGTAGTCTACATGTTTCAGGAAGGGCGCGGCATTGGCCTGATCAACAAGCTCAAGGCCTACAAACTTCAGGAAATGGGCCGCGATACGGTTGAAGCCAATCTGGATTTAGGCTTACCCATGGACGCCCGCGATTATGGCGTAGGGGCTCAGATTCTGCGGGACCTTGGCATTCGCAAGCTTCGGCTTATTTCCAATAATCCGAAAAAACGGGCCGGTTTAATGGGCTACGGGCTGGAGATTGTCGATACCGTCCCCCTCGAAATTAAATCCAACCCACATAATGAGCGCTACCTGCGAACAAAACGGGACAAAATGGGTCATACCATTATGAATGAGCCGGTGAATGAAGAACAGGAATAAGGCGGCAACTTACTTCTTACCACTCAACCACAAAGAACATGAACAAGCAATCGTTTAAAGACCTCATAAACGGCGATAAGCCTGTCCTGGTCGACTTTTACGCCGACTGGTGTGGACCCTGTAAACAGCAGGCTCCTATTTTGAAGCAATTGACCGAGCGCAACGGCGACAAAGTACGCGTCGTTAAGATCGATGTCGACAAAGCCCAGGCAGCTGCTCAGCAATACCAGATACGGAGCATCCCGACCATGATCATGTTTAAAGACGGCAAGATCGTCTGGCGGCAATCGGGCGTTCAAAACTTAAGTACGCTGGAAGGATTGGTGAAGCAGTTTAGTTAGTAATGCCGACCGTCCCGGTCGGGCGATTCACTTAGTTCGTTGAGTATAATCCCAAACTATATCCAACAATAAAGCGTGACTCGCCCGACCGGGACGGTCGGCATTACAGTCGTTTATTTCTGCGCCAGCCCGAAGCCTTTCAGGTTCGTTAGCGCCGTGACGTTAATGATCTTCCACTGCCCGTTGATCTTTTCGAGCGTTCTTGACTCTTTGGAGGTCGTTTTGCCGTGGCTGTCCAGGAGCGTCTGATCGTATGCCACGAACGCCATGTTCCCATTCTGGTGAATGGTATAGTTCGAATTCTGCACCGTAACCTTATCCGATACTTTTGAGCTTTTAAACTGACTGGCAAACTGTTTTTCCAGGTTGTTCCAGCCTTTTATCAGCATAAAATCGCCCCCGTACAAGTTGGCCGCAAAATGAATGTAGGGTGTATGGGCCCATGCATTCGACCACTCTGCTTTGTCTCGCTTAAAAAAGCCTTCTGTTTCACTGCGCAACACACGTTTAATGGCATCGTTGTCGGCCTGGGCCAACCCACACGTAACGGTACTCAGCAATAAAGCGGCTACCAAAAGTGGCGTTTTCATGACCAGAAAGTGTTTAGTGACTGATCAAGGTAGCGAACTAAATAGCAATAAACAAGTATTATTTTACACTTTTATCATTCAAACAAACACCTTATGTTGGTGTCTGTAAAGAACTGGTAACAGCAGTTCCGTTACCGGATGTTTCGGAACTTAATAACATATCCAACCGCCGGATCGACTGCACCATTGACCGGACAGTATGGTAATTTATCTTCCAGGAATGGCTCATATGTGTCCAGATGGGCACCCCTTTCCGGGTCATGAGCGGCCACCACTCTCCTACCGGATGGTTCACCATCTTGTCCATCACAAACCGGTGAACGTTCTCATACGCCCGCCAGTATTTTTCCTCCCCGAAGATGCGGTAAGCGTCCAGAAAGCCAATCAGTACCTCGGCCTGCTGCCAGAATTCCTTCTCCCGGTCATAAACCTTACCACTGTGCGAGCCTTCCACAAAAACACCCCCGAATTCCCAGTCGACACCATGATCGACGGCGTGTGAAAACGACTTTTGCAACTGACTGAAATAGGTTTCGTGCGGAATTTCCAGTACGGCAAGTGCATGGAGTAGCAGCCAGGCAAACTCGGCATTGTGGCCGTAGCTGGTGTTATCTTCGGCGGCTTCTTTGGCACCATCTTCCGTAAAGCGATCCCAGCCCCAAATCACGTCGAACTTGATTTGGGGAGCTACCCGCCAGTCGGCCCAGAACTGCGGCACGCCCGTACCGTATACGGGGTGCATCACTTTCCCAACCAGCAGGCTGATGACTTCCAGGAGTTTCCGGCGGTGAATAGGCTGACGCGTACACTCATACAGGGTGGTAAAGGCTTCCATAAGGTGCATGTGGGCATCGAGCGTTTTACGATTTCCACCGGCAGCGCCCGGCCCTTTTAGCGTCCAGTTGCGGTCAAACATTTCAAAGTACCCGCCATAGCAGGTATCAGCTCCGTATTTTTGTAACAGATCGAAAACCTTCTGGGCATACTCGATACCGCGCTCATCACCGGTGGCGAGGGTGTACTCGCTCAGGCAGTAGATCGCAAAGCTTTGGCCGTACACTATTTTCTGATCGTTCGTTACTTCGCCTTTACGGTTGGTCATCCAGTAAAATCCGCCGTGTTCGTGGTCCCACATCCGGTTCAGCAAATAATCGACGCCATGCCGGGCCAGATCGGCCAGTTCACCGGACCCGTAGCCCGCCCGGTGGGCGGATGCGTAAGTATAAATAGACCTCGTCTGGGCAATGAGTGATTTCTCATCCTCGCCCGAATCGTGGCCATGCTCGTCGAAGTGGGTAATGAAACCACCGTGCACATGATCGGCGGTGCGGGCCGTCCAGAAGGGCAGCAGCTCGGTAGTCAGGTGATGGTATAATTCCTGACGGCATTGACGTAAGGTTTCGTTAGTCATTGGAATGGTAGGTATGATGCAAGGCAAGAATTTCGGATAGGCTGGCCGTACCGGTCTGATTCAGTTTCTGAACGGTTACAGCAGCCGCCATATTGGCAATGTGCAGCGCCTGGGCGGGTGCAGCGCCAGCTCCCAGACAGGCGGCCCAGGCGGCCACCACGGTATCGCCCGCGCCAACGGTATCGAGTTCGCCCTGAAGAGCCAGGCCATCAACAAGCTGCTGTTGGTCATCATCCAGATAAAGGATACCCGCTGGCCCGCGTGTGATCAGCAGGGGACCTTTGCTCTGCGCCCGAAAGGCGTTTCCATGTTGGATGCACCAATCGAGGTCATCAGATTCAGGCGCTTCAATCCCTAAAAAGTTAGCAAGTTCTTTGGTGTTTACCTTGAGCGTTGCCCCCCGAACCAGCGTCCCCACATCGCGCATGTCGGCCAGGAATCGAACCGCCGGGAAACGGACGATCAAGTCATTAAGAGCCGCAATCCGGTCTTTATTGAGCAAAGGGTTGGCAAACTGCTGATTGATGATCAGCACGTCGAGTTCGGCAAGTAACTGCTCCAGGCCGGCCATAAGATCCATAAACAAGGCATCGGAGAGCGTATTAGCAATCCCGAAATCAATCCGGTTGGCTTCCTGTCCGTTCAGGTTCGGTTTGGTGTAGAGGCAGGTATCCCAGTCGGAATCGGGCACGTGCAACTGCCGGGTATTTACGCCCAATGTGCCGAAAATATTTTGCATCTCCCGCCCAAACAGGTCGTTGCCCACGCAGCCTGCTACATGGCAGGTCGATACGCCCAGTGCCACCAGGTTCTGAACCACGTTGCCCGCAGCGCCGAGAGATGCCCGTGGCTGGCTGCCCCAGAATACATCCCGGCCGGTTTCGAGCGATCGTTCGCCGGTTTGAGTTTGTAGGGTAAAGTATAAATCGAGGGCAAAATCGCCAATCACACCGACTCGGATGGTTGAGAATCGCTGGAAGAGCGCACTGATTTCGGAAGAGGTCATGAACAGACTCGAAGTTAAGCTTGCAACTATAAAGCTGGTTTCAAGGCGCGGGCTACTCACTTCCCTCATTTGTTCGCCTACGCAGTAGTTTCATCTCATTTGTCAATTTATCCAGTTAGTTTCGTATAAAACCCGTTAACCATGAAAAAAAGAACCTTCCTTAAATTATCCTCGACCCTCATGGCCGCCCCTGTACTCTCCCCACTTATTGATCTGACAGCCCCCGAGAAACTGAAAAACTGGGCCGGAAATTTACAATACAGCACCGACCGACTTTACGAAGGCAAATCCATTGGGCAGGTGCAGGAACTGGTCAAAAAATACGACAAACTGAAGGTGCTGGGTACGCGCCATTGTTTCAACAGCATTGCCGACAGCAAAGACAATCTGCTTTCATTAAAAGCAATGGACGACGTTATTTCGCTGGATACCAAAGCGCACACCGTTACCGTCGACGCCAGTATGAAATATGGTCAACTAGCCCCTTATCTCGATAAAAAAGGCTTTGCTTTGCACAATCTGGCATCATTACCCCATATTTCTATTGCGGGAGCCTGCGCCACCGCAACGCATGGTTCGGGCGTGAAGAATGGTAACCTGTCGACGGCCGTATCGGGCATGGAAATCGTCACAGCCGCTGGCGATGTGCGTACGCTTTCCCGTGCAAAGGATGGCGATACCTTCAACGCTGCCGTTGTGCACTTAGGCGCGCTCGGTGTGGTAACGAAAGTTACGCTCGATATACAGCCCACCTTTCAAATGCGGCAGGATGTGTACGAAAATCTGCCAATGTCCCAGCTCAAAGAGCATTTCGAGGCCATCGTTTCGGGTGGATACAGCGTGAGCCTGTTCACCGACTGGCAAAAGAGCCGCGTCAACGAAGTCTGGATCAAACGCCGAATCGACAAGGGGGTGACGCTGGACGCAAAGCCGGAGTATTACGGTGCAACGCTTGCCAAAAAGAACCTGCACCCCATTGCCGAACTCTCGGCCGTGAACTGCACCGAGCAAATGGGGGTGCCGGGTCCCTGGTACGAACGAATGCCTCACTTCCGGATGGGCTTTACCCCCAGCAGCGGCAAAGAACTGCAATCCGAATATTTTGTTCCCCGCAAAAACGCCGTCGAAGCGATTCTGGCAGTGGAACGGCTTAAAGCGCATGTAAGTCCTCACCTGATGATTTCGGAGTTACGCACCATCGACGCCGATACTTTATGGATGAGCCCCTGTTACAAACAACCGAGTCTGGCTATTCACTTTACGTGGAAACAGGACTGGGCATCGGTCAAGAAAGTATTGCCCATGATCGAGAAAGAATTGGCTCCTTTTCATGCCCGGCCGCACTGGGGCAAGCTCTTTACCATGACGCCCGTGCAACTCCAGTCGCGCTACGAAAAGCTACCGGCCTTCAAGCAACTGGTTACTCAGTACGACCCAAAAGGCAAGTTTCGCAACGACTTCCTGAACACGACTATTTATGGAGTTTAAGTAGTTACGAGTCGATAACGCAGCCAAATTGTAACCAAGCACCCTGACATCAGGGTGCTTTTTTATTGCATTATATTGAGATAGCAAGACAGGCCAAAGAAAACATAAGTCCACTTAATAAATATTGAATTAGTCCTGAGTTTAATCTTAAAAAAGAAAAATACAACTCTTCATTTTATTTCTACAGACGGTTCTACTCTATCTGGCAATAGTTAAAATTTTAGAAATAGGACTAGTTAGGCACTGAAAACAAGTTATTTAACTATGTGGTATGTTGTTGTAGAAGCAACGGCTCAACTGGCTCTATCAGGACCTGACACGCTACTTCGACTACGAATATACAACCTGAAAATTGACAAGCATGAAACCGGCATCTACATTTACATTCGCCTTATTATTTGTACTTTTTTATGTTATCGGCAACGCCAAACAAATAAATCCGTTGTGGCGCTCGGGACAGATTCACTTTTGGAACAAGGTGGTTCTGGAAGGTGATATAGCTTATAATTGGTCGGCGGAGATGGTTTCCCTTCGGGAGTTGGATGGCCGAGTGCGGACGTTTTCGGCCAACCAGGTTGCTGAATTTGGCTGGTTCGACCATGAGCAGCATAAACGCCGAAATTTTGTTTCACTCACAAAGCCGCTGGATAATGAGCGCACCAGCCAGTGCTTTTTTGAGGTCTGCATGGATGGCCCATTAACGGTTGTTCGGCGGTTCAGAAAGCCCCACGGGCCGTTTAAACGTTTATTTAGTCATCCGGCTAACTCATCCGACCAGCCTACCCTCGCACAAGATACAGACCAGTTCGAGTATTTCGTTTTCGATGCGGGGCGATTATTAACGCTGAACAAGTTCCACGCTGAAATTTACGAACCCCTGATGACGACTTACCACCAGGAACTACGCCAGTATATTCTAACCCACAACATCAATGATCGGGTGCTGGCTGGCCGTCTGTTATTGATAGGCCGTTATAATTCAATGGTTCAGTACGACCCAAAAACAGCCTCCAACAAAGGTTTTTCCGGGGCTAATGACTAAACATTAACAGAGGCCAGCGTGTATCTTTGGCACCTGGCCGTTTTCAGCCAGGCCGGTTCCAACTATGTTCAACGCCCCTCAACCCGACCCCGCACCCATTACCCGCCATTTACGAGCCATGTTCGGCTCACGTTTATTACTGGCCGCCGTCCATTACCTGAACGTCTTCGAAACACTCAGCGCAGGTCCACTCGCCCTCGCCGATCTGAGCCGTCAGCTTGGGTTAAACGAACGGCCAGCCTTAACGCTGTTTCCGGCCCTCTGTGCCATGGGACTGCTTCAATGGGACGAAACCGGACGGCTTGCCCTCACGGAACTGGGCCGTTTTCTGACAGTTGATCACGTACCGAACCTGACGGGCTACACGGGTCTGGAAAAAGATGATCCGGGAGCACTCGAAATGGCAGTCCGACTCAAAAATGACGGTCCGCTCCAGATCGATGAAGGTATTTCGTTCGTGAAAGAAGGAGAAGGGCCATCGCCCATGGACGACCCGGAGCTATCCCGAAAATTTACGCTGGGTCTGGCTGGTCGCGCCCGGCATCTGTCACCTATTGTTGCGGCACATGTATCGAAGCGTGAAGGCCACTTGCTCGACGTGGCCGGGGGCACCGGCTTTTATACCTACGAATGGTTGTTGGCAAACCCCACCTCCACCGCTACCCTCTTCGACCGGCCAGCCGTACTGGCGGTAGCGGCCGAACTGCTGGACGAATTCGCCCAGAGCGGGCGGCCGGGGGCGGCACAGGTGAAGGAGCGGGTTACGTTCCTGCCGGGCGATATGCTCACGGATGAGCTGCCGCAAACGGATATTCTACTGGCGGCCAGCCTTTTTCACGACTGGCCAACATCCACCTGCCAGCTACTGGCCAACCGCTTTGCGACCGCCCTGCGCCCCGGTGGCGAACTCTGGGTCCATGACGCGTTTCTGAACGATACCCTGGATGGACCGCTGGCGGTCACGGACTATTCGGCGCAGTTGTTCTGGGTAACCAAAGGCCGGTGCTACAGCCGGGCCGAGTACCGGGCCTGGTTTACCGGGGCTGGTCTGGAACCAACCCCGACAACCATTCCGACCCAACTGGATTACAGCATGATCTGGGCGCGTAAACCCGGTATCCGTTAATTAACCCAATCCGGGAATCACATTTAGCAGGCTACGGCCTTTGGTAGCTACGGCTTCGTTGAACTGATCGGTAATCACATTTTTTATGATCTCACTGCGGTCCTTCTCCCCGCGCACGAGAGCTTTGGCGAACTCGATAGCCTGATCGGTCGTGATTTTGCCGGGCATGGGCGGCTCATTTGCGTCGACAATGGCATCGACAATAACCGGCCCCTCGTGCGCCATGGCCTGACGAATAATTGCTTCGGCGTTTTTCGGATCGTCGATGGTAAAGCCGGTTGCACCACAGGCGCGGGCGTAGGCCGCGAAGTCGATGGAGTGCAGATCGACGGCAAATTCGGGGTTACCCTCCATGACAATCTGCTCCCATTTTATCTGCCCGTAGGAGTTGTTATGGAAGATAAACACCTTGATGGGCAGCTTGTATTTGACCGCCGTTGCCAGCTCGCCCATCAGCATGGTGAAGCCGCCATCGCCCACCAGCGCCACCACCTGCTTTCCCGGATGTGCGACAGAAGCCGCAATGGCGTAGGGCAGTCCGGAAGCCATGGTAGCCAACAAACCCGAGGTCGAGAACTGCATGGTTCCCCGCATTTGAATATGCCGCGCAGCCCAGGTTGTATTGTTGCCACAGTCGCAGGTAATGATGGCGTCGTCGTTGAGTAGCGGACTCACGAGGTGCGGAACCACCTGCGGCTTCATGGGTATCACGTCCTGAGTTGCCCGCTCGGTGAGCAGCTCGTTCCAGTGTGTCATGCGTTGCTGTGATTTCTCCAGAAAGCTCTGGTCGTCCTTGCGCTTGATAAGTGGCAGCAGAGCCTGCAAAACAGCCTTACTATTCCCCATTAACCCGATCTCTACCGGCGTTCGCAGCCCGATATTGGACGGATCGATGTCAATTTGGACGGTGCGCGCCTGACCCGGTTTCGGAAAATATTCGAGATACGGAAAACGGGTACCAATCATAATGAGCGTATCGCACTCCTGCATGGCATCCTGCGATGGGGCGGTCCCCAGCAAACCCAGGCCACCCGTTGTGTGCGGGTCCGTATCGGGCACAACGCCTTTGCCCAGCAGGGCTTTGATAATTGGTCCGCCAACGGCATCGGACAGGGCCAGCACTTCGTCGCGGGCATCCAGACAACCCCGACCCGCAAAAATGACCACTTTCTCCCCGGCATTGATCAACTCGGCGGCACGGTGCAGCTGGTGAATATCAGGCACAACGTTGTGGCTCACCCGAGTCGCGCTACTATGATTAGGTATGTTAGGTTGCGACCGGATATCGTCATTGGCAGTCCATTCCTGGTAATCTTTTGGAAACGAAATATGCGTTACCGTATTCTGCCCCAGCGACGTACGAATGGCCTGATCGAGCACATTCACGACGTGATCCGGCCCCATTACCCGCTCGTTGTATGCGGCCACATCGGCGAACACCTTCACCAAATCGACATCCTGCTGATAAAATGTACCGCTTACGTCGTGGGCGGTATGCCCCGTAATGGCCAATACGGGCTGCGAATCGTACTTGGCATCGTAAAGTCCGTTGAGCAGGTGAATACCTCCACAGCCCGATGTAGCCAGACAAACGCCAAGCTTGCCCGTAAATTTCGCATAGCCGCAAGCCATAAAAGCGGCTGCTTCCTCGTGCCGCACCTGAATGAGCTTGATCTTATCCTGCCGGTTGCGCAGCGATTCATAGATGCCGTTAATGCCATCGCCGGGGAGGCTAAAAATGGTATCGACACCCCATTCCAAAAGTCGTTCGACCAGCAGGTCGGCTCCTGTTTTTGCCATGATGCTTGATGAAAAGAAAACGAGTAAATCCAGGCTTTCAACCACAACCGACGACCAGCCGAACCGCGAAGCCTGTACGTTTTCAACCACCGGCATACGACTGGTGTTTGGTAGAGGAGGAGATATTAATAAATCTTAATGGGAGAGCCGTAAAGGATGAGCGTGCGGTCTTGGCTCTGAACATCTCAGGCTTAAAACCAAAACCCACGAATGGTACGCAAAAGACGTGCATGTGAAGCTGTAAGCCAAGAGCATCTACTTACCCTTTTTGAACACGACCCGCTGCAGATTATCCACCGAATAATTTATAACGCCCTGACTTGGCTCGGCTTGTTTCCTGCCCGATGTAACTTCAAAAATCAGCTTGTCGCCGATCAGTTCGTAGGTTGACGTCAGAACAATACCCTGTGTTTCGAAGACGCTGTACAACTTGTTCCCGAACAGGTAATCAGCCAGTACCACCCCGTCCCCTTCGTCGGTGACGTATTCGTGTTTGGCGGCATCTTTCAGGCGTAGTGTGTAATCTTTGACAACCGGCAACTTAACGGAGAAATCACTTGAAGCACTGAATAGATTCTAGAGAACCAACGCGTCAATGCGCTTTCCCGTACGCTTTTTCACCTGCTTCGATGGAGACGGATAACGTATTGTTTTTGGGTGGGATCGGGCAGGGATACCCTTCCTGAAAAGCGCAGTACGGATTATAGGCTTTGTTAAAATCTATGGTTACGCGGCCATCTTTAATGTCGCCCGTACGCAGGTCGATGTAACGACCGCCCCCGTAGGTTTCTTTGCCCGAGGTGGCATCTTTAAACGGCAGGAACAGATAATCGCGATATTCGGGCATCCGAATTACGTTCAGATTCCGGTAGAGTGTCAACTGCTGCTTTTTACCATTCAGTACGAAAGAAAGCAACGCATAGGCCACGTGCGGCCTTGTTTTCCCGTTATACGTCGGCATTTCGAAGGGTTCGGCATTGGGTATGCGCTCAGCCGCAGCCGTCACCCGATAGGAGGAGTCGGGCGCATAAAACTGCACGTAGGCCAGATCTTCCTCAGCCTTTATCGGGCCACCTGCCGACGCCAGCAAGTCTTTTTTGTACGTTTCGCGGTGTTTGGCCAGTTGCCCGGCAAAAGGCGTCTGAGCTATAGAAACTGTAGTCAGCAATGAACTCAGAAGAATGAACAGGAAACGCATAGACAATCCGTTAACAATGTGCGGCCCGACCGATGACGGGTGATACGCATCAAAGATACAGTTGAAAACGTACTGAACTCAGCGAAAACTGCCGGCCCTGCTCCCGAGTTGGTCGGCTACGTACCGCTTCTATACCTTACTAATTGGCAATTCTTTCGAGCCGATTCATACGGGAGCAGGTTACGCACAAATACGTACCCGCGACAGACGAATATCGGACCGATTTAACTGACGCTGCATCTCGGTAAATACCCAGTCAATAGCTTCGTCGGGATCATTAGCGGCAACGGACAGATCTTCATCCAAACGAATATTTTGCTTCATCTCATCCAGTACATCGAAAACGACCCGGATCAACTGTTTCTTTCTGGTAGCCATAGCAATAAGGAGGTTGTTCTGTTCAGCATCTGTCAACAGCCCAAAATTAACACCTGACTACTATAGTTGTATTATATATAATAAAATAATATCATAATCTTACCAGTGGATACGATCCAGGCTCATTGGCTATCTATGCGATTCGGGTTCTTCTTCCCAAAAGGCACAGAGCGTTTGCTTCAGCGAAAAAAGCAGACCGTAGCACGCCAGTTGATGCCGGTATGACTTATAGTGCGCCACCACCTGTGGAAAAGACCGCAACTGAGCCGAAGCAAATGCCGAAACATCCAGCAGTGACAACGCATCGCCCTGGGTCAAAATTGACCAGTCGCGCTGGTTGAGTTGGGGTTCCACGACGGTATATTCCTGTCCTTTGTCGTCGACACCCGCTTGCAGGTAATGCCCGTAGGCCGCCAGCAGAAACGTCAACGACGACACGTCCTTGCCCTGTTCGAGCCGGTCGAGTAAAATAGGAATAACCAACGACGATAGTTTAGACGCGCCATCCTGGCACAACTGATCCAGCGGAATACTTTCGCCCGAATTGGCCAAATGGACCATAGACGAGTTGATATCATCTTCCGGATTAGGAGAAACAGGGACTTTGGATTTAGCTACTATTGTTAGAAAAGCGCGCACATAGGCACTAACAAAGTTGTCTTCTATGGCCTCGTGTACGGTTCGGTACCCGGCCAGAAATGCCGGATAAGCCAATACGCTGTGGGCAGCTTTGAGATTGGGGAAGCTGAGCGACTCCGTCGATACTTCCTGAGTGGTTGTGAACATACGGATTAGATGATTAAAGTTTATTGAGTCAAATCAGGAGATTGCGACACGGAAACACCGCCGGAAAGAATGGGCAGAAAGCTAACCTAGACTTTCCACGCGTGTGGAGCAGGCATGAGAGCCCTATCCTATCTCTATCCAAAGACGGCAATTGACCGATCAGTACCGGACCAAAGCCGGTAACTAATGCCTGGTTGGCAGGTAAGACCGGCCAACCAGTCAAACATGAAAAGCAGTGATTATGGCCAGTAATGGGCCGTGTAGCCTTTGCTTATTAGGCGAAGAAACTAGGGCGTCTGAACACACCCGCTGGTTGCCAGCTGGCATCCCGACGGCGTAGTGACTGAGCAATCGTAATGATCTGATCGGCCAGTTTACCCTGTTCTTCAAAGCTTCCTGTCGTGTAAATCTGCTGGCGGCCGGGCTCCCATTCGAAGAGTTCTGTTTTGTCATCGTAGATACCGACAGGTACCCGCTTTGTGTTTGTTGATAAGTTTTGCAATAGGGACATCGCTTCTGCATGGGTAGAGACCCCAATGTGATGATACTGTCCTTTAAGCATATATAAAACTGAAAAACGATTCATGGTTGTAGTCATTAATGTTTGTTGGGCAGGTTTTCTTTCCACGATCCACACTGGCCGGGATTAAAAGCCGCCTTTTGCCTTTACTCTTTTTGCTGAATTACCGGTTATTAGCCAGGAATGAACCACCAAATGGTGTCTGGTTACGGGTCAGCGCTTCAAACACATCCGCATGTTGGGTAATGAATGTCAATACGGATTTTTGCAACGACGCGCGAAAGCTCATTGCGTTTGTTTTTTCGGTATTGTTATATATGGGTTCCATTTACGTTCGCTTGTTTAGGTTCTACGCCTGAGAAGCCGTTATACGCTATCTTCTCTCATCGGTAGACCAATTTCACCTTATGTTGACTGATTCAGTTGTTCACTTTTCCGAGTCGTTTTCATTGCTTTTTTCATTGGTCAATGATATAACTTACTCGTACTAAGCCTGTTCATCCAACAGGTATATCAGCTATAAAACCCCTGGGCTGTTAGATTGGTTTAAACGTTTAAACGTGGAGAGCCCAAAATGGCCAAAGTTCTTTATATCTCCCCTTAAATACATAAGAATAATACAAATAAACTCGTATTTATATTGATTTTTCGTGATTATCCGGTCCTCACATTGATCAACTAAACGAACCTGTTGTTTAAACGATTAAATTATTAATTGGCTTTTTCTTATGTTTGTCACCTATGACCAAAAAGACATCATTGAAGGACATTGCCCAAACAGTAGGTGTTTCAACAGCCCTCGTTTCGTATGTGCTTAATAACCAAAAGGAAAACCGAATCAATAAGCTGGTGGCTAAAAAGATCAGGGAGGTGGCCAACGAACTGAACTATCGGCCCAACCAGATTGCCAGAAGTCTCAAGACAAACAAGACCTACACCATTGGGCTGGTCGTAGCCGATATATCGAACCCCTTCTCCTCCTCGCTGGCCCGAATTATCGAAGACGAAGCAGATAAACACAACTACACGGTTCTTTTTGGCAGCTCAGACGAAAAGCCGGGAAAGGCCCAAAAGCTAATCTCCACGTTGCTCAACCGCCAGGTCGATGGACTGCTGATTTTTCCATCCGAAGGGTCCGAAGTCCAACTCGCCGAACTACAGAAACAGGGCATCCCCTTTGTCCTGATTGACCGGTACTTCCCGGAACTGAAGACTAATTATGTGGCCCTGGACAATTTCGGAGCGATTCATAAAGCCATGCAGCACCTGATCGACTCCGGCTACCAGCGTATCGGCATGGTTACCTTCGATACATCGTTATTCAACCTTAACGAGCGTAAACGCGGCTATCTGGAAGCCCTGAAAGGGAACAAGATACCTTTTCGAAAAACCTGGCTGAAGGAGTTAAAACTCGATGTATCCAGCAACGAAATAACCAAAGCGGTTGACGAACTGCTGACAGGAACGAAACCTGTTGACGCCATCCTGTTTGCCTCCAACAGACTAGCCCTCTACGGCTTACAGCAAATAAATAGGCTACACCTGCGTGTTCCCGAACAGGTAGCCGTCGTGAGCATAGACCAGGCCGAATCTTACAACCTGTTCCACACACCGATCACTTACATAAAGCAACCCCTGCTGGAAATGGGTCAACTGGCAACTAAAATTCTATTGGAGAGCATTAAAAAGAACAACACCACTACACAGGCCAACCTGGAAGGCGAACTGATTATAAAGGAGTCAACCCGGCCAATAGACGACTAATAAACCCCACCTAAACAATGCGCTATATTTTGTTTTTCTTCGCCGGTCTATCATTGATGGCACGGGCGCAATCGCCTATTCCTAAACTTCCCTCGTCGCCGAACGCTATCGTAATCGACAGCAAAGACAACGTGATTATGCATGTCTATCAGGGGCGTGTGATGAAGCTGACCCCCGATGGAAAATTGTCTTACATCACCGAAGATATTCGGAAGGATATTAAGCGGGCACCTTACCCCCGTTGTAACGCCATGGCGATTGACGCCCAGGATAACATTTATATGGCCGATGAAGGCCTGATCTGGAAACTAACCCTCGATGGTAAGGTGACGCTCTTTGCCGGTGTGCCGTTTGTTAGCCGGGTCAAAGACGGTCCGTTACAAACGGCTCAGTTCAGGAGCATCGAATTCATTGAGATTGATCAGGCAGGCAACATCTACGTAGCCGAGCGTGATAACACCAACAAAGACAACCTCGGCGACTTTTACCTGATTCGAAAAATAGACGCTAATGGCATGGTGACCACCCTGGTAAACACGCGGGAAAGTACAACCCTGAAAACCAAATGGATTGCCGGTATGGGTATAGATCCTGCGGGAAATCTCTATTTGAGTGATGGCGCGGGGCGGTGCATCAAAAAGCTGGCTGTTAACGGAACGGTAACGACACTCGCCGGACTGTGCGGAAAGCGTGAATTTCACCCCGTTTATGTACAGGGCGATGTCAGCAAGGCTGAATTGATGGCCCCGCAGGATATTCTCATCAACAGTAAGGGCGATGTGATTTTCGCCGACGGACGCTTGCACCGGATCATTAAAATTGCTGAGAACAAGGTGGCGACTATAGCGGGGAACAGCATCATTCAGCCGAATAACGTAAACATGGGTGGCCGGGCACAAGAAGGCTACAAAGATGGAAAAGCGCTGACGGCCTTATTCAATTTCCCGCTGGGCTGCGACATCGCCATGGACAGTAAGCAGAACATCTATATCATCGACGGAGGAAATGACTGCATCCGCAAATTATCGGCGGATGGCATGGTGACAACAATTGCGAAGTAATGATAGCCCGTATTTTATTCTGGTCTTAACTGTACACCGACCGTCCCGGTCGGCTGAGTGGCCGTAGCTTGGTTTTACTTATATCCGCGAAAAGCAGGATAAGGCCCACACTGACATACTTCCGTAAACGCCAGTAAAACACAACTCCCGGCCCTGTTACCACAGCCGGGAGCGTAAAATTTGAATCTTAAATCTGGAAACCACTAGCTTCCGCACATTTCACAACCTTCCGGATCATCCAGCGAGCAGGTCATGGCGGCATACTGCTGTTCGAGGTCCGTTACCATTGGTACGGGTTGTGGCGTCGCGTTCTGCGCGTGGTCTTTGGCGTATTGTACGTAATCTAACGGACGCTCGACGGTCGTTACAGATTCGGCCATGACGGGCTCCAGTTGGGGCTCGGCCTGTGGCTGAACGACGGTGAACTTCACGGCGTCGGAAGCGGCTTTCGTACGCAGGTAGTACATACCCGTTTTCAGACCCGCTTTCCAGGCGTAGAAGTGCATGGATGTCAGCTTCCCGAAGTTCGAGTCCTGAATGTGAATGTTCAGCGACTGCGACTGGCAAATGTAGGCACCGCGGTCGGCAGCCATGTCGATGATGTGCTTCTGCTTGATCTCCCAAACCGTTTTGTAGAGGTCTTTGATGTTCTGCGGAATGTTCGGAATCGCCTGGATCGAGCCGTTGGCCAAAATCAAGTTGTTCTTCATGGCATCGTTCCAAAGGCCCAGTTTCACGAGGTCTTTGAGCAGATGCTTGTTCACCACCACAAACTCGCCCGACAGTACCCGGCGGGTGTAGATGTTGCTCGTGTACGGCTCAAAACATTCGTTGTTGCCCAGAATCTGCGAGGTCGAGGCCGTTGGCATCGGTGCCAGTAGCAGCGAGTTACGAACACCGTGTTCAACGACGTCTTTGCGCAGGCTTTCCCAATCCCAGCGATTCGACTTCGGCTTCACCCCCCACATATCGAACTGGAAGATACCCTGCGAGATGGGCGAACCTTTCCAGGTTTCATACGGACCGGATTCTTTGGCCTGCTCCATCGACGAAGTCATGGCACCAAAATAGATCGTTTCGAAGATATCTTCGTTCAGGCGACGCGCTTCATCCGACTCAAACGGCATCCGCAGCATAATGAACGCATCGGCTAGCCCCTGCACCCCGATACCAATTGGCCGGTGGCGCATGTTGCTCCGACGGGCTTCTTCAACCGGGTAATAATTAATGTCGATGATTTTGTTGAGGTTGCGGGTGGCCGTTTTGGTCACTTCATACAACTTCTGGTGATCGAAGCGCATAATGCCATCCGTACCGCGTGTGATGAACTTCGGCAGGGCAATGGACGCCAGATTACAAACGGCAATTTCGTCGGGGGCCGTGTACTCAATGATTTCGGTACAGAGGTTACTCGACTTGATGGTGCCCAGGTTTTTCTGGTTCGATTTTTTGTTGGCGGCATCTTTGTACAGCATGTACGGCGTGCCGGTTTCGGTTTGCGATTCCAGAATTTTGAACCACAATTCCTGCGCCTTGATCGTTTTCCGCGCACGACCTTCGCGCTCGTAACGCGTGTACAGTTCTTCGAACTCATCGCCGTAGCAATCAGCCATGCCAGGGCACTCGTGCGGGCAGAACAACGACCAGACGTCGTCATCTTCTACGCGTTTCATGAACAGATCGGGCGTCCAGAGGGCGTAGAACAGGTCGCGGGCGCGGCCTTCTTCTTTACCCGAGTTCTTTTTCAAGTCCAGGAAGTCGAAAATATCGGCGTGCCAGGGCTCCAGATAAATCGCGAACGAGCCTTTGCGCTTGCCACCGCCCTGATCGACGTAGCGGGCAGTGTCATTAAACACGCGCAGCATGGGTACAATCCCGTTGGAGGTTCCGTTGGTGCCTTTAATGTAGGTACCCGTAGCCCGAACATTATGAATGCTCAAGCCAATACCACCCGCCGATTGGGAGATTTTGGCGGTTTGTTTCAGCGTGTCATAAATACCATCGATGGAGTCATCCTTCATCGTCAGCAGGAAGCAGCTCGACATTTGTGGTTTCGGCGTACCGGCGTTGAACAGCGTGGGTGTGGCGTGAGTAAACCACTTCTCAGAAAGCAGGTTGTACGTCTCGATGGCCGAGTCGATATCTTCCTGGTGAATCCCAACCGCTACCCGCATCAGCATGTGCTGTGGCCGTTCGGCAATGCGGCCGTCGAGTTTCAGCAGGTACGATTTTTCAAGTGTTTTGTAGCCAAAGTAATCGTAGCCATAATCCCGATCGTAAATGATGGTCGAATCCAGCAGGGCGGCATGCTGGCGAACCACGTCATACACCTCTTTAGAGATCAGGGATGCATTTTCGCCGGTTTTCGGGTCTTCGTACTGATACAGTTTCTTGATGGTGCCGGAGAACGACTTGTTCGTTTCCTTATGCAGGTTCGAAATGGCGATCCGAGCCGCCAGAATAGCATAGTCCGGGTGTTTGGTGGTCATCGACGCGGCTGTTTCGGCAGCCAGATTGTCGAGTTCGGTGGTTTTAACGCCATCGTAAAGACCACTAACGACTTTCACAGCCACCTCTACCGGTTGTACATAAGCGGGATCGAGACCATAGCACAGTTTTTCGATCCGGGCCGTGATTTTGTCGAATTTAACCGACTCCCGGCGTCCATCGCGTTTGACTACAAACATGAGCGTTTGGGTTAGTGTTAATGTATGAAAAAATGATAAAATTAAAGTCTCAGACGGCCTGTTTTCAAGCTCTCCAAAGGTACTGAATTTGCCAGGTAACTTAATTGGCAGAAATATTGCTTAACCTAAATCTGTTCCCAGGACGAAGCATTAAAGTTCTTTCGAAATAGACGGAAAAGCAACCGGTAAGGTTCGGCGATTTTTACGAATCGTTGAAAGGTGCAATTCCACCCAATACATTAAGGATTTGTTAAGTCGTCAGTGTTAAGGACTTACCAATAACCCACCGAAGCGCTAGTCTAAAAATAAAAAAGATCGAATTTATTGATCGGTGCAACCGGGCTCAAGAGACCAGACGAACCGTAGAGAAAGGCAAATCAATTTTCTAAAGTTAAAAATAAAAATCCTGTCCCGGCAAGCCTTCATCAAGTCAATATTATGCAACGGTACTGATTTAGAACGTTCATAATCAACGCGTAAAAGAAGCCAAAAAAGACTTGGCTATTCGGCGCAAACCCCGTACCTTTGCAATCCTTTTCGGTCGGAAACCGAGAAGATGACAAGAAACTGAGATTAATCATGAAAAAGGGCATTCACCCGGACTACCGCGAAGTGGTATTCCACGACCTGTCGAGCGACTACAAATTTCTGACCCGCTCTACGGTTCAAACAAGAGATACAATCGAGTACGAAGGACAGACCTATCCGCTCGTTAAAATTGAAGTTAGCTCGCAGTCGCACCCGTTCTACACGGGCAAGAACGTACTGCTCGATACCGCCGGTCGTGTGGACAAGTTCCGCAAGCGCTACGGTACCAAAGACAACGCAACGCCGACCTCGACGGCCCAGTAGTCGTTAATCATCACCAACAAAAGCTCCCCCGCTGCGGTCAAACGCGACGGGGGAGTTTTGTTGTATAGTTGATAAAAACTAAAGCCTATGCTAGTCGCGGTTGAGGGTATCTATCAAAATGGCCAAGTTTACCTGCACGACAAAGTTCCGTTTGAGAATGAGACGAAGGTCATTGTCACCTTCCTGGAAGACCCGACCAAAAAGCCAGAATCCAAACGGCTAACGATGAATAATTTCTCATTCCGAAAACCGCGTGATGTGTTAAAAGACCACAAAGGCTCACTTAGCGATGAAGTTATAAAGAAACGTAGAGAGTCTTTATGAATATTTTTTTGGATACGCCCTCCCTGTTCAAGCTGTATTTTCAGGAAAGCTGTTTGTGATTTACATCACCAGCAAACACAACACTCATTTTATCTTTTTGGCAACTCACTCCCGTCTGGCTCTTATGCAGTATAGTAAAGGCAAAAGGAGCAGACATTTTCTGAGGATCACAACATCCAATTAAACAGGCCCCCAAGAGCAAAAACAAAGCTGCCGTTCGCATAATTTTGAGAATAACGTCGGCACAATATTCAGAAACCTTAGCTATTTCGGATCAATAGACGAATTTTCCAGTCTATATTTTTTATATGCATTAATAATATGCCTCCTTTTAGAAGTTATGAATAAGTATGTCTCCCCTGTTACTTTTTTAATAAAAATTCTATTGGGTACAATAAATAAATAGCTACGGCGGCTAATTTTAGCAATGTCACTAAAATTCAAATCTATTTTGTTTATTAAGTGATTATTACAAGGGAAAACGGATGAATATTTCTTATCGATTTCGCTACAGGGCGATGGGGTAAATGATAATTTTTGCTGGTTTATGTCAAAATATCCGCTGACTACAGTTTCAAATAAAAATGGTACGAACGTCATTTTGACAACCACTTTTGATTTGATCATGTCTTTCGGGATATCTTTTTCCTGACTATACACTAAATCAGACAAAAAGAGAATTATTAAGGTTAATAGAAGCCCAGTTTTCATAAAAGATAGATTTGATTAATAATATCAGATGTGAAGAGTAGCGTGATAAACCCGATTACGCCACTCTTCAAAATCTGCTAGTCAGCACTGGGCAACGGAGAATCCAACCAATGTACCAGGATAAACAGTCTGTCCGTAATCGACTATATGTAAGCAAGTATCTTGAGTAAACACATAAACAACACCTAGGATTGCACCAACTGCAGCACCGAAAGCACCTGCTGCAATAGATGTAGATGTCGTTATATCACCTGAAATTAGTATCTCAGCAGCAGCAACGATGACTATAACTGCTACGGCGACTACTACAACGGCTACAACCACTGTAACAAAGACATTTACTATATTACAAAGCCAGCATCTACGGGCGCTTGCCGCCAAACGTCCACCACTATTTACGCCTGTGAGTAGCTGTTTAACATTTTCCAAATTATCATGAAGTGGAATAGTAAATGAGAAAATCTTTGTTTTTTCATCTAATGATAAAGAAGCGTCCTTTGTTATATCGTCTTCAAAATTAGACACTAGTTGACCAACTTCGAATTTGACCGTGTTTGGATCTGTACTGCTATTCTGGTTTAGTTTGGTCTTAAGACTTGTTAAGTTTCCCCCAAACTGAATAATCTTTTTACGAACATTATCAGAAATAATAGGAGAGTTGAGTTCCGTTTTAATATTATCTAGGTTAAGACTACCAATATCGCTAGCTGAACTTCTAGCGTTTGCTAATGGCTGGCTATTAAAAAGGTTGTTAAATCGTTCATTATTTGAAAGAGAACTTGCCGTATTACGGATAACATCGTTTTCATCTTTACTAACAGTAGATATGAAATCTGCTTTTGTAGATTTAAGGTTATAGTTGCTCAATTGCATTGAACTATATAGTGCCTTAGACATTACTAAAGAATACTGCTTTGCAGTAAGAAGAGAATCTGGAGCTATATCGCCAGTATTAGTTCTTCCACAGGATAAAGCTATCAATACAAAGAGGAAGGCGCTTACTCTTTCGACAATACTAAAAGGCTTTCTTTTCGATAAAAAGTACAAGCGTAGATTTTTCATTAACTTTACTGCGTTTAGTGGTGAAACATTGAACTTCTTCAAAGCCCCGCGTCCGGTCGCCAAACTGTCGTGGGGCTTTTTCTGTGTCAAAGGTATTCGGCTGGTATACACGGCGAAAGAGGGAAAACCCCTCAATTTTGGAGAAAATTTCTCACAATCAGTTGATTAATAGTTTCACGTCAAATCAATCGTTACCTCTATGTAACTTTATTTTGTTTTTAGGGGGGGGGTAACGCCCGTAACAACTCATCATGCCATTCACGCAGGTCGCCAGCGTACTTCCGCGCAAACTGGGCCAGTTTGTGATGCCCTTGTATATTCAGTTTACGCCCAATACGTGTGCGGTAGTTCTCAACACTTTTTGGCGTTAGGGTTAGTTTTTCGGCAATCTCAGTCGTCGTTAAGTCATCGGCTACCCAAAAGAGTACTTTCCATTCGCCGGGAGTTAGATCAACCAGACCTTGACTGAAACTTTCAACTGACAGTGTCATAAGCGAGTGTGGATGTTAGCTATAGGGATAGGCACTATTTTTGGCAAAGCAATATGTAACCATATCTACCATAAATACGAATTAAAATTCAAGTCCACACAAAAACAATCTTTTCAAGCTTTTCCTGTCTGAAATCACCATTTCGCCGGACGAAATCAACCAAAAAGTTGATCATCTAGTAGTCAAAAACAAGCATTTGGGCTATTTATCAGCCTGTAAAAGGGAAAAGAAAAGACAACAATACGTTGCTTTATCGCTATCGAATCTGTGGCAACGCCCAGTTTTTACGGATGGCCACGAGCCGAAACAGCGTGATCAGGGTGACTGATGCAATAAAGGTTACGTTTGGGTCGATTGGGAGCGACCGGCCAAACAGATAGAGAAGGGCACCCGCCAGACAGGGTGTAGCGTACAGTTGCTTACTGAAAATAAGGGGGAGATCGTTGACCAGCGTATCCCGAATGACGCCCCCAAACAAGGCCGAAATAATACCCAGCAAAATAGAAGCCCAATCGTTAACGCCCAGGGCCAGCGCTTTCTGCATACCCAGTATGGTGTAAATCCCTATGCCCAGGGTATCAAAAACAAGCAGGGGCCGCTGCAAAGCCCCCAGCCACCACTTCCGGCAGAGGATAGCCAACAGAACGCTGCTCAGGATGACGATCAGGTAATTGGGATCGCGTATCCAGGCCAGCGGATGGGCTCCGATGATGATATCGCGCAGGGTACCACCGCCCACGGCCGTAACGAACCCGATAAAAAAGAGGCCAAACAGGTCGTGGTACATCTTTTTGCTGAGTGCCGATAAAGCCCCCGAAATCGCAAAGACACCCGTGCCAACCAAATCCATGATATACCAGATCGTCATAGAAGAAATGTGTTCGTTATCAGCAATTTGATTGATTAAGTTGGCCGACTACCGGCAAAAGAAAGCAGAAAAGCCGGTATTTTTATTTTTCCTGAAGACCCTGTAAACTAGGTTTATTGATTAATGTACCGGACCGCATCCTGCTGTCCAGCCGTCAGGCTAAAATGGCATGCAATATTGTTGAAAGAATTAGCCTGACGGCTGGACAGCAGGATGCGGTCCGGTACAATACAAAAAAAACTAAGTCTAAACGAAAGGCCCGGTATTGTTCCTACAGCCGAGCCAATTACATGCTAATATTTGCCTCCGTTTAATCCTACCAATCCGCGTTCTGTCGTTCTTTGCAGCATGGCGTTTATTCAAACAGATACCTTTACACTACGGGGCTACGAGTGCGATGCCTCCGGGCGGATGAGCCTACCGGCTCTGATGAACCTGATGCAGGAATCGGCCAACCGCAACGCGATTGACTACGGCATTGGCATTGCCGATTTGGGCCAAAAGGGCTTTGGCTGGATGCTAATGCGCTTTTGCCTGCGTATGCACCAATACCCGCGCTACGGCGATACGATTCAGTTGATGACCTACCCCACTACGGTAGAGAAATACTTCATTCACCGCGACTTTCGGGTGCTGGCCGAAGACGGTACGTTGCTGGCCGATGCAGGCAGCATCTGGCTGGTGTTCAGCATAGAAAAACGAAGTATGGTGCCCCTCCCCGACTTCATACGCCAACTGAGTCCGCCCACCAATGTTGACCCATTACCCACGCTCCCGCTCAAGCCTGACTTCCAGATAGTACCGTTTATTCCGTCAGAAACCAGGCCGGTTGAGGTGGGGTGGCTGAGCATCGACCAGAATCAACATGTCAACAATGTGGCGTATGTGCAGTGGCTGATCGAATCCATAAACACCGATACCCTGCAAACGCGGGAAATTGCCGAAATTGATTTAGTTTACAGGACCGAAAGCCATTGGCACGATTGGCTGGACGTTCAAACCGCTACCGAAACGGCCGACATGCTATTACACCGAATCGTTCAAACCGAATCGGGTAAAGAGGTGATTCTGGCACGAAGCCAGTGGCGTGAAAATTGACAATTAAGGCCCAAACAGGCTCCGGCTGTTTGTTATGACAGAAGTTAAATTTGTCTATCAATCAAACAGCCGGAGCCTGTTTGCGCCAACAACCATGACTACTTCACCAACTACCCAAACCCTCGACGCCGTGCTGGACGGCCTCATGAGCCGATACAGCGAGCGCGTTCCCGATGTGCATAAAGTTATTGACGCCATGATCGCTACGGGCATTATCCAGTCGGCAGAAGAGATCGAGAACGACCATATTGCCTTTCGGACGATGGGCGTGCCGAATATGGGGCTGGCTTCGTTCGGGAAGATTTTCGCGCATTACGGCTACGAACGCCGGGACGAGTTCAATTTTATCGGTAAGAAACTAACGGCTTACTGGTATAGCCCTCCGGCCCCTCATTACCCCCGCATTTTCGTGAGTGAACTGCGCGTGCACGAGCTATCGGACAAAGCGCAGCGCATCATTCACAACTACACAGATACGGTCACGAGCGACCCCGTCGATTCGCTGGATCTGGACGATGCCGAAGCCGTTGACCGCTTTCTGCACCAGCCCCTCTGGCAAACGCCCACCCTGGCCGACTACCAGACCCTGCTGGCCGAAAGCGAATATGCCGCCTGGGTGATCTACAACCGCTATTACCTGAATCATTTTACCATCAGCGTCCATAACCTGAAGCCGGGCTACAACACCATCGACGAGTTTGTAGCCTTTCTGGAGAGCAACGGCTTACGGCTCAACTCGGCGGGCGGCACCATAAAAGTAAGTCCGGATGGCGGCTTACGGCAGGCGTCTACCGTGGCGCAGATGATCGACGCTGAGTTTGCCGGGGTCGCTGGTTCGCCTGCCGATACGTTCCGCATTGCGGGTTCGTACGTTGAATTTGCCGAACGGCGTATTTTGCCCGAGTTTCAGCACCTCCCCGCCGATCAGATTACCCGACAGCACAGGCGCGAAGGCTTCGAAACGGGCAACGCCGACAAGATTTTTGAAAGTACGTTTACCACCCAAACGGGTAAATAGTTTATTGTTCGATGTTTACGCCCTTAACAAACCTTCACTCCATGAACACAAAATCTACATTGCTACTTGCCGGTCTGCTGCTTTGCAATCTGCTTTCACTGGCGCAGAAACCAGCTCCAGTAGGTCTACAGTTGTACAGTTTCCGGACTCAGTTTGCGAAAGATGTGCCGGGAACGATGGCTAAAGTGAAAGAAATGGGCTTTCGGGAAGCCGAAATTGCCGGGACCTATGGGCTGAGTTTACCGGATTTCCGCAAATTGCTGGATCAGAACGGTATAAAAGCCATTAGTACCGGAGCGAGCTTCGAGGACCTGGATAATAACGTACCGAAGGTGCTGGCCGAAGCCAAAGCACTGGGGGCTAAATACGTAGTCTGCACCTGGATTCCCCATGCTACCGATGTTCTGACGCTTTACGAAGCCGACCGGGCCATCGACGTGTTCAACACCGCGGGAAAGCTGCTGGCCGAAAACGGGATTACGTTCTGTTACCACAACCACGGCTACGAATTTCAAACCTACAAGGACGGTACGTTCTTCGACTACCTGGCCGAAAACCTTGATCCAAAATCTGTTTCTTTTGAAATGGATGTATTCTGGGTAAAAGCCCCCGGCTATGATCCTGTAGCGCTCCTGCAAAAATACCCGAAGCGGTTTGTGCTCATGCACCTGAAAGACCGCAAACCCGGCACCCCGGACAGCAACACCGGCCACTCGGATGTGGAATCGAACGTGACCCTCGGGCAAGGCGACGTCGGTATTGCCGCGATCATGAAACAGGCCAAAAAATCGGGCGTGAAGCACTTTTTCATCGAAGACGAGTCATCGCGTTCGATGGAGCAGATGGTGCCCAGTCTGAACTTCCTGTCCAGCCTGAAATAGCTATATCAACCGCCGGGCAACCTGCTCAATATCTGCCGGTTCATGAAACGCACTGATCACGATGCGCGTGTTGGCCCGGTCGGCAGCGGTCGGGTACGCAAAGGAGTAAATAAGTATGTTATGGGCGAGTAACCGGGCGTATAGTTCGTCGTGTTCGGTATAGAACACCGGGTAGCCCGTAGCGTGGCGGAACAGGCCGGAAGGGAGTAAGTGCTCTTCGGCCAGACGAATGTTCCGTTGAAGTTGCTCCTGCCGTTCGGCGTACAGCGCATCGGCACGCAGATAAGCATCCAGACAAGCCGGAGCCATGGGCGAACAGGCACCGAAAAAGGCCGTTTCGCGCAAACTGGCTATCGTGTCCGAATCCGAGAAAACAGCCCCGCCGGGTAAGCCCATTGCTTTCGCCAGCGATGCCGTAACCAGTACCCGAATCGGTCCGTTTCGGCGGTTCTCCGACAAAGAGAGTTGCGGCCAGATACCCCGCCCGTTGTTGAGCACCCCGATCCCGTGCGAATCGTCGACGACCAAGGTAATGTGTCTATCATCGGGGAGGTCGTTTAGCCAGGCAAAATCGTAATAATCCGAGCAGACCGCGTCGAGCGAGTTCATCAGAATAGCCACCGGTCCGGCGTCGAGCGCCTGTAGCTGGGTGGTAAGTTGGGCCGTCCAGTTGGCAAACGAGAGCTGCGGCAATGAAACCACCGGCGAGTCCCAAAGGGCCGGGTGCGCACCGGGCGCATATATGAACGTAGTCTGCTCTTTGCGAAGCCAGTTAACAATAACCTGCCCGGCCATCATACCCGACGAGAGCGTCAACGCTGCCCCGGCACCAGTTCGCGTCGCCAGTTTGGCTTCGGCCTCTTCGTAAACGCCGAGCCGCAGATTCCCATTTCGGGAACTACCGAAAACCGTCCCGTAGCGGCTCATGCTTTGGGCCACCAGTTGTTGAAAGCCGGGGTGCTGGGGCATCCCCAGGTAGGCGGTGCCGCTAAAGAAAAGGTAATCCGTACCGTTATGGGCGATGGTCCGGTTCGGCAGGTGGTCGATGTGGATTCGCTCGTTCATTCGCTCACCAGCAGGTTCACCCCGGTTCCATTTTCGGTGGCATAGACAACGTGACCATTGTCGAACGTAACACCCGTAGCAGGGTCATTTCCGATGAGCATGGCCCCATCCAGATCGGCATAATCGAGTAACGGAAGCAGTTGCGCAATGGCCGAAATCCCCACGCTCGATTCGGTCATGCAGCCAACCATGACGCGCAGGCCCAGTTCGCGGGCGCGGCTGATCATGCGCCGGGCGGGGGTTAGGCCACCGCACTTGGTCAGCTTGATATTGACGCCGTGGAAATACCCCGCGCAATGGTCAACATCACTTTCGACTATGCAGCTTTCATCGGCAATGATGGGTAAGGCACTTTGCTCATAAACAAGCTTTGCACCGGCCCAGTCATCGGCGGGTAGCGGCTGTTCGATAAATTCGACGCCCAGTTCCTTCAATACCCGCGATTTTTTTATCGCATCAGCCGCCGTCCATCCGCAATTGGCATCTACCCGAAACACAGCATCGGTATGCTCACGGAGGGTCGTAACGAGGGTTATATCTTTGTCTGGCCGACCTAACTTGATTTTATACAATGGCCACGGGCGTTCCTGCATTTTTTCGACCATCCGCTCGGGTGTGTCGAGGCCAATGGTATAATCGGTCAGGGGTGCGTTGGCCGGGTCCAGGTTCCAGAGCTTATAGAGCGGTTGTTGCTGCTGCTTGCCCCACAAGTCCCACGCGGCCTGATCGAGCGCACAAAGGGCAAACGGATTTTGCGCCAGATGCGGCTGCATATCGGCCCAGAACGTTTCGGGATTAGTCAGCGTGTAGCTTTCGATGGTGTGCCGAAGGGATTCGAGAGCGGCCACCATACCATCAATCGTGATGCCGTAATAACGGGTTGCGGTAGCTTCGCCAAAGCCGCTGTACACACCGTCCCGTAACTCGACTAGAAGGGTTGGCTGTACGTCGCGGCTGTCGTGCGCAATGGTAAAGGTATGGTTCAGGCGAAGATCGACCCGATGAAAGAGCAATTGCATCCTGTAAAGATAGGGGAAAGGGCGTAAAGGGAGGAGGGGTGGGTGTAGTAAGTAAAGTGAGTGAAATAGGTGTAGTAAGTGCTCTCCCTATGCTCCATTTCCCAAAAATTGATTGCCCGAAGTAGCGGCTGAACTGCTATCTTTGTGTATTACTTCGATTTAGCAATTCTCCCGCTATGAAATTTGGCGTTGTTGTTTTTCCCGGTTCCAACTGCGATCAGGACGCAGTCGATGCACTGGAACTGATGGACCAGGAAGTCGTAAAACTCTGGCATAAAGATCATGATCTGCAAGGCTGCGATTTCATTATTCTGCCGGGCGGTTTCTCCTATGGCGACTATCTCCGGACGGGTGCCATAGCGCGTTTTTCGCCGATCATGAACGAGGTGATTGCCCACGCCAACCGGGGCGGCTACCTGATGGGTATCTGCAACGGTTTCCAGATTCTGGCCGAAGCCCGACTGGTACCGGGCGTTCTGCTGCAGAACAGCAGTCAGAAATACGTTTGCAAGAACATTTATCTGAAACCCGAGTCGATCGACGCTCTGCTGACGGCGGGTCTGGAAAAGCCTGCGTATAAAATACCCATTGCGCACGGTGATGGCCGGTATTTTGCCGACGCCGATACCTTGAAGTCGTTGAACGATAACAACCAGGTGCTATTCCGGTATTGCGACGAAAACGGTATCGTTACCGAAGCGTCTAATGCCAATGGAAGCCTTGAAAATATTGCGGGCGTAGCCAACAAGAACAAGAACGTTTTCGGCATGATGCCCCACCCCGAACGAGCCGCCGACCCCGTTCTCGGCAATACCGACGGACGGATTATTTTAGAGCAGATATTGAAGGCAGTTTTGGTATGAGGAGCGAGGAGTTAGTAGCGAGGAGTGAGGAGCCATCCGGCAGGACAACATGCGTAAGCCCTCCTAACTCCTCGCTTCTAACTCCTAACTCCTCATATCACTTACGCCCTTGCTTCTTCCAGCACTGGGTAATCGGTGTAGCCTTTTTCGCCGGGGGTGTAGAAGGTCGAGAAGTCGGGTTGGTTTAATTCCGCACCCGTTTTCAGACGCTCCACCAGATCGGGATTGGCAATAAACGGCCGACCGATAGCGATCAAATCCGCTTTTCCGCTCGTCAGAGCCGCTTCTGCCCGCTCGGCATCATAGCCTCCGCTCAGAATCAGCGCACCCGTATAATTTTTCCGGATAGCCTCTACAATGGCCGGATCGACCGCCGGTGCGCCCATCGACTCGTGATCGACCAAATGAACGTACACGACGTAATCCGACAGCTTTTGGGCTACGTAATGGTAAATCTTGTCATCATCCGGTGAGTAGGGCATATCGTTGAATACACCATAAGGCGACAGGCGAATCCCCGTCTTCTCTTTCCCGATAGCGGCCGAAATCTGCTCGGCAATTTCCAGCGCAAAGCGGGCATTATTTTCCGCAGAGCCGCCGTATTCGTCGGTACGCTGGTTCGATGTTGACCGCAAAAACTGCTCGACCAGATAGCCGTTTGCGCCGTGAATTTCCACCCCGTCGAAACCGGCTTCAATGGCGTTTTTGGCGGCCTGTACAAACTCCTGAACCGTCTGTTTCACTTCTTCCGTAGTCAATGCGCGTGGCGTTGGGTGGTCGAGCATACCGTCTGTATCGGTGTAGATCTGCCCGGCCGCAGCAATGGCCGACGGTGCGATAACTTCGCCATTCTCGTGCATGTTGACGGGGTGGCCAATACGCCCGCTGTGCATCAATTGGGCGAAGATTTTACCTCCTTTGGCATGAACCGCATCGGTAACGTTTTTCCAGCCTGCTATCTGCTCTTTTGTGTAAAGCCCCGGAACACGGGCGTAGCCATTGCCATTAGGTGAGGGCGCAATACCCTCCGTTATGATTAGACCGGCCGATGCCCGTTGTTCATAATAAGTGGTCATGATGTCGGTTACAGCATGATCAGTTGTGGCGCGGTTCCGGGTCATGGGAGCCATAACAATCTGATTCTGAAGCGTCAGGTTACCCAGCGTAGCCGCCGAAAAAAGTTTTTGTGCCATTGGTAGGGTCCGTATATCTACGGGTTTGATTTTCATATACGGACAGAAAACCAAACCAAATATTTAAAAGTTTAAATGTTTTTAAGAAAATTTTATGTCAGTTTAGACAGGAAGTCCGACAATTGCCGTGTCGTATTTTTGTTCAGGCGTAGATAAACGTTTCTTCCTTCTTTGGCAGCGATCACTAACTCGCTCTCCGTCAACAGTCTAACGTGGTGTGAAACGCAGGGTTGGGAGAGGCCGGTCAATTCCTGAATATCAGAAGGCGTCATGCTTTCGCGCTGCGCCAGTTCCAGTAAAATCGAGAGCCGGTATTTATCGGCAATTGCACCGGTTGCCTTCTCGCATGATTTAGAATCCATAATACAAACGTAACCAAAAACAGGTTGTTAAGGTGTGTTTAGTGAGTTATGCCAGCCGATAGCGGAATTTGTGGTTTGACTATTAACAAATAACTACATCGACATAAATTACTCATTTGGTAATCCTTTTCAGGAAATAATTGGATAACCTTCTTCTTAGTTCATGAGTTGATAAAAGCAGAACTAAATTCTCAACGTATTATGGAAACGCAGCAACGATTGCAGGGAAAGAAGGTGGCGATTCTGCTAACCGATGGCTTTGAACAGGTCGAAATGACCGAACCCCGCAAAGCCTTACAGGAGGCTGGGGCTACCACGCACCTGATTGCGCCGAACGGGGGCGAGGTAAAAGGCTGGGACGAAACCGAATGGGGCGACAGCTTCCCGGTCGACCTACCGCTGGCCGCTGCCGACCCAAACCAGTATGACGCACTGTTATTGCCCGGTGGCGTATTGAACCCGGATAAACTCCGCACAGAACCCAAAGCGGTGCAGTTTGTTAAGCATTTCTTTGAATCGCAGAAGCCGGTAGCCGCTATCTGTCACGCGCCAATCATGCTCATTGAAGCGGGTGTGGTGAACGGACGTAAACTAACTTCTTATCCATCGATTAAAACGGATCTTATCAACGCCGGTGCTAACTGGGTCGACGAAGAGGTAGTAACCGATCAGGGCCTGGTCACGAGCCGCAAACCCGACGACATTCCGGCTTTCAACCGCAAAATGATCGAGGAAATACGAGAGGGTAAGCATAAAGGCCAACATGCTTAGCCAGCGAGGCCGATCTAAATGGGTCGGCCTTTTTTGTTACCGATTGCGTTAACTGATGTCCTGTTAGAGGCTTGCATATTTTGATGCGTTGTCTGGGCCAAGTTCCAGCTTGGTCTTATACATTTGATACTTAAGTTCAAGGCCAAGCTATAGCTTGGCCCAGACAAAATCTACTCTACTAACATTCTTCCAATTTATTCTTCTTATTTAGGGCTTTCATTAGCGGCTTCGCGCTTAACATCCTAAACCAGAAGAGAATGAATAGCAAAATTTGGCTCGTAGGCTGCTGGCTTATGGCCCAAAGTGGCTTTGCCCAAATCAACACCTTACCCATCTACAAGCCCACGCCTGTCAAAACGGACTGGCTCATTACACCCGTTACGCAGAAGGCTGGGGTTTTTCAGACCAACGGCGGCAGAGATTTAGTGTTAGCCAATGGCCTTATTAGCCGTCGGTTTCGGATCAGCCCCAATCTGGCAACAGTCGATTTTCAGAATTTATCCACCAATGAACAGTTCATCCGGGCAGTAGGCCCCGAAGCGCGGGTGACGCTGAACGGGAAAACCTATGCCGTTGGCGGGCTGTATGGCCAGAGAGAGCGGGCTTACCTGCGTGAAGAATGGCTCGATGGCTTCACCGCCAATCCGGCCGATTTTCAGTATACATCCTTCACCGTTTCTCCGATACAACCGTATATCAACTGGCAATCCCGCACCTGGACACTCAACCGAAAGCAACCCACCGGCCAGGAACTTACCCTGCACTTTGCCTCGAAACAGCCTGGTTTGCTGGGCATCGACGTTGCGGTTCACTACGCGCTTTACGATGGACTGCCTGCCCTCAGCAAGTGGGTAACCATCTCGAATAAATCGCAGAAAGGGCTTCATATCAACCAGGTCGTCAATGAAATTCTGGCAACTCCGGAAGAAGAATCGGCCGTGGTGGGTAAGCCCGAGCAGATGAAGAAGCCGCAGCGAATCTACATCGAGAATAACTTCGCCTTCAACAACGCTATGCGGTACGACCTCTCTGATCAGGCGACGCACTGGAAAACGGATTCGCTGTACACCTCACAGGTTAATTACAACTACGAAACGCCCTGCGTGCTGGAAGTATATCCGGGTCTCGGCGTTGGCGTTGAAGCCGAACCGGGACAGACGTACACCTCCATCCGCACGTTCGAACTGCTGCTGGATAGTTACGATCGGGAGAGAAACGGGCTGGCACGTCGGCAGTTCTACAAGACTGTCACGCCCTGGACAACGCAGAACCCCATTTTCATGCACCTCGTCAGCACCGACCCGGTCATTGTTAAGCGGGCCATCGATCAGTGCGTCGAAACGGGCTACGAGATGGTGATTCTCAGTTTCGGCAGTGGCCTGAACATGGAAGACGCCAGCGACGCGAACATCAAAAAATTCAAAGAACTGGCCGATTATGCCCACGCGAAGGGCATTTTGCTGGGCGGCTACTCACTGTTCAGCAGTCGGCGGATCGACGATGAGAACGACGTGATCGACCCAAAAACCGGTCTCCCCGACAAAGGGGCTTTCTTCGGAAACGCGCCCTGTCTGGCGAGTAAATGGGGCATCAATTACCTGAACAGCCTGAAGAAGTTCATCACCGAAACTGGTTTCGACCTGCTCGAACACGACGGCCCCTACCCCGGCGATGTGTGTGCCTCGACCAAACACCCCGGCCACAAAGGGCTGGACGATTCGCAGTGGGTGCAAATGGAGATGCAGAAAGGGTTTTACCGATTCCTGAACGAGAAAGGGGTGTACATCAACGCCCCCGACTGGTATTTCATGGACGGCAGCAACAAAATTGGGCTAGGTTATCGGGAGGTCAACTTTTCGCTCTCCCGCGAGCAGCAGAAAATCCTGAACCGGCAGAACATCTTCGACGGAACCTGGGAGAAAACGCCCGCGATGGGCTGGGGATTTGTGCCCCTCACCAAATACCAGGGCGGTGGCCCGGAAGCCGTGCTGGAACCCCTCAGCGAACACCTGACCGACTACAAACAGCTGATGATGCAGTATTACGGCGCGGGTGTGCAGGCCTGCTACCGTGGCCCGCGTCTCTACGATACTGACGCCACCAAACAGACCGTAACGGAGGTGATTAGCTGGTACAAAAAATACCGCCCCATCCTCAACGCCGACCTGATTCACCTACGCCGGGCCGACGGTCGCGACTGGGACGGATTCATGCATGTGAGCCCCACGGGTAAAGAGAAAGGACTTGTCATGCTGTTCAACCCGTTAAAAACAAAAATCACCCGCACCATCAAGCTACCCTTGTACTACACCGGCCTGCGCGAAACGGCGACCATTCGGCAGGGCGAAGGCAAGGCAAAAATACATAAGCTAAACCGGAATTATGAGGTTGAGCTGACGGTGGAGATTGAGCCGGAGAGTTACGGATGGTGGGTTGTGGAGTGAGTACCCCTACTTCTTCACCTTGTTCTCGAACAGGAAAACGCCGTTCTTATTGGCGATAACGATATCGGGTTTGCGGTCGCCGTTCATGTCGTGCGCTACGATGTTGAGGCCCGCGCCGGAGTCGTTGTCGATGACGTGCTCTTTGTAATAGGGGGCCTTGCCGGGGGTGAATTCAAACCAGAGCAGGATACCCGGATCGCTGTCGCCAGGATCACGGCCGTGATGGGCCAGAAAGCGTTTGCCGGTGATGTAGTCGGCGCGGCCGTCGCCGTTGAGGTCGGCCATGATGGACGAGTGGGTTTGGGCGGTGGTGTTGCTCATGAGGTGGGTTTTGAAGTTAATGGCCCCCTGCTCATCTATGACCTGCTCGTGCCACCAGATACCCAGCGCGTGTGCCGATGCACTGACGACGTCCATTTTTCCGTCGCCGTTCACGTCCAGCACCTGCATGTGTGAGCAGGGTTCGCCCAGATTAGCCGGGTGAAAGACCCAGTTGCCAGATTTATTGTCAGCCGTTCCTTTGAACCAGCCATCCCGAATCACGACGTCTTTAATACCGTCTTTGTCCACATCGCCATAGCCGATCCCGTGCGAAAATATCTCCGTGCCGGGCACGTTTTCTGTGCTTAACGGGTAGCGTGTCCATTCCGTCTCGCCGGGTTTCGATGGTGGCTTTAGCCAGACAATCTGCTTCTTGTCCTTATCGCCACATAGAATATCGAGCCGGCCATCGCCGTCAATGTCGATAAACCCGGGTGATTCATTGGCAATGCCAACAGAATCGGCAATGATGTGCTTTTTCCACTCACCTGATGTGGATTTATTCTTTGGATTCTCGAACCAGAAAGCGGGTTTGCCGGGGAAGTCGATAATGACGACATCGTCCCAACCGTCGAGGTTGACATCCATGCCTAGGTTAAGAAACGATTCGCTGTACTCCTTTCGGGGGTCGAACGTACGGGAAGGAGCCATTTCATGGCGCGTCCAGTTGGGGGCTTCGAACCAATAATAACCCGCCACAATATCCATGCGTCCGTCTTTGTTCAGGTCGGCCACAGCTACGCCTTCCGAGATAAAATCGCGGGTGAGGGTGGTCTTTTTGAAATCGCCTGCCGGAACGACGGGTGTTGCCGTCGCTCGTGTGGGTGTGTTTTCTGCCTGCTGTTGGCGCACCTTGAACAGCGGCTTTGCCTCCTGGCCGTATGCGCTGGTTAGGCAACAGGCGAGGAGGATGGTATGTAGGTGGAGTTTGGTGTTGGTTGTGGTCGTGCTCATGGTGATATCGTGGCCATCATCGTGGTCGTGGTCGTGGTCCGAGGGCTATGCCCCCGGTTAATCACAGTCAACCCCTTCGGGGTTGTCGAGTTGTTGGCTATCACATAACAACCCCGAAGGGGTTGACTGTGGATATCCGGGGGTGTAGCCCTCGGGTACCGGACAGCCCTCGGGTAAAGCCCCCGTTACAGGTAGCCCTCGGTTACCGGACAGCCCTTGGTTACTCGTGCGAATGGTCGAGTTTACCCACGCGGTCATTCAGCTCTTTCAGCAACTTCTTTGCTTCGTCGGTACCCATGGCCCCGATGCGCTGAATAGTGTAGGATAACTGCTTCGGCATCTTCGACTTCTGGGCCATTTCCAGCGCCCGCTTCATGTCGACAGCAGCCAGGGGTTCAGAAGCATACCACACCATTAACGGCAGATTGTGGTCGTCCTTGTCCTGCACTTTCTGAACGAGCGCGTCCATCACATCCCACCGCTGAGCGGGGTCCAGTCGAAGCATGGCTGAGGTCAGATACAGCCGAACAAGGGCCGAGTTGTCGTTTTGGGCCAGAGCCGCAAAGCGCTTCAGGGTTTCGGGCGATACATTCTTACCCTCTGTCAACAACTGGATGGCCCAGCTCCGTACGTAGTCACTTTCATTCGACAACAAATCGGTCAATTCTTTTTCAGAAAGTCCCTTTGTCACATGCAACGCCCACAGAGCCCGAAGCTTCCGGGTCGGATCAGGATTTTTCGCCAGGATTTCCTTCAGCGCTTTATGTACTTTTTTGTTCGGACCACGCTCCTGCAAAATGGTTCGGGCTTGCCGTACGTACCATTCGTTGGCGTTTAGCTGGTAATTGACCAGTTCCATGTCCGACGCTCTGGCCAGATCGACCTTAACCCATTTGTCGTTTTCGTGGGTGATTTTGAAAATCCGGCCCATCGTTTTGTTATGCACATCCGGGTTTGGACTGTGGCACTGATTTTTGTCGTACCAGTCAATGGCCCAGACCGAACCGCTGGGGTCGTACTTCATATTCAGCCACTGCGACCAGGAATCGTTCATGGTCAGAAAATCCGGCTTGTGCGTAACCATGTACCCCGACCCGGCCCGAACGGGGTGGTCGTTGTTCAGCTTGGCCCCGTTGATGTTGTTCATAAAAATATCGTTCCGATACTCCTTCGGCCAACTGTCGCCCCCCAGATAGATCATAGCGCCCGAATGGGCATGACCACCACCCGCCGAAGCCGACCGAAAGTTACCGGCATGTGGCCCCCGCTCGCCCACCCAGTGTACGTGATCGGCGTGGGTTTTAATGTCATCGTAGGTATAGGGATTGAAATGCTTACCCGCCTGCCGGAAATATCGTCCGCCCTGGATCATGTTGTACATGTGCGGAATTACGCAGGCCGTTACGAACGCGTGGCCGTAATCGTTGAAATCGAGCCCCCAGGGATTGCTGGTGCCTTCAGAAAATAACTCAAACTGGTGTGTAGTCGGGTGAAATCGCCAGACACCAGCGTTCAGTTTCGTCCGCTCCGAATCAGGGGCGCCGGGCTTGCCAACGTTAGAGTGCGTAAACACGCCGTGGGTGCCGTAGAGCCAGCCGTCGGGTCCCCAGCGGAGGCTATTCAGTACTTCGTGAGTATCGTCGGTACCCCAACCGTCGAGCATTTTCTGAGGTGGTCCCAGCGGTTTATCAGTCTTAAAATCAGCGGGAATGAACAACAGGTACGGAGCCGCGCCCAGCCACACGCCCCCCATGCCCACTTCAATACCACTGACCAGATTAAGCCCTTCGGCAAAGACCTTCCGACTGTCCAGCGTGCCATCGCCATTGGTATCTTCCAGAATAAGAATGCGGTCCCGGCCTTGTCCTTCCGGTGCCGGAACGGGATACGTATGCCCTTCAACTACCCAAAGCCGACCACGAGGGTCGAGCGTAAAGCAAATTGGTTTAACAACATCTGGTTCAGCCGCTCCCAGCGTAATCGTGAAGCCCTTGGGCAACGTCATGACTTTGGCCGCTTCGATGCCCGACAGTCCGGCATGAAGGACGGGGTCCAGTGGTGGCAGAATGATAATATCCTTCTGGTTCAGCTCGTTGGGAAAAATCGGTCGGGTGGCATAGAACTGAAAATCATCAAAATTGATATGCGCCAGTTTATCATTCGCGATGTAGGGAATCTGCGAAATACCCGTTTCGTTGTCGATGATTCGGATAAAGATTTCCTGATTCAGATACGATTTCAAATCGACCACGACCGGCTGAAGGGTAGCCCGCCCCTGCCCGGTACTGTGAAAAATAACCTTGTCCGTGTTGGCCTGCACCAGTTCGACCCGCGTATCCAGCAACGCGCCCCCCGACACTTTGAACGCAGCAAACGGCTGGGTGACGGTGAATGGAACCGACGTCAACGTACCCGTTTGCTTATAGTTGACAGTACCTCCGCTGCTCAAAAAATACTTCCCGTCGAAACCAATGTGCATCTCTTTATCGTGTACCGGCGACGGGTCCTGATCGACGAGCGGGTTGGTAAACGCGTCGCCGGTAGCGGTCCAGTCGGCCAGGGTACCCGTTTCGAAATTCAGGTTGAGCGGCTTCCCGTTTTTCGTCGGCAGCTGTCCGGCAACGGTGGCCGTGGCTAACGAACCTTCAACTACCTCGAAATTACCGACCATGCCAGCCGCGCGGTGGCCCGGAACCGAGCAATAATAAGTATCACTTTTATCGGCGGTGAAGGTGATGCTGGTACTGGCACCCTTATCGTTGATCGACTTACTTTTTAGACCCAGTTTCTCCAGTGATATATCGTGCGTCATCTGCTCGCCGTTGGTAATGGTAATCCGAACGCGGTCGCCTTTGTTGGCTTTCAGCGTAGGGTTGCGGGCACCGTCTTTCGAGAAATAACCGAGCATGGTGGCCTCCATTGCGTATTCACGATCAACCTTCTCCGTGGCCTGAGCCGCCGGTTTGGCTTTGGTCGATTGGGCGAGGCTATATGGGCTGGACAGGGCGAGGGCAGCGCAAACAAAAAGGATGACTAGATAAGACCTGTTCATTGGAAATAAGTCGTAAGCCGGTGAATGTAAATACGTTTATCTATGAAACTAGATGAATTGAATTTCCTACTGATTAGGGGTGGTATCTTCACAACTCCACAATTACTAAATCCCGAAACTCGACCTGCGCCACTCCCCCGCTGTGAATCTGCACGGCGATGACGCCTTTATTCGGGATTTTGCTGTCCTTCTCGATGTAGTCGCAGGTTTTAACGCCGTTGATGTAGAGTTCATGACGGTTGCCTTTGCAGCGGATGATGTAGCTGTTCCAGCCGTCTTCTTTCAGGAGATGTCTGAGCGTTCGCAGATCGCCACTCACGAGTTTTTCCCGGCGGTGCTCGTCGTACAAATCACCCCAAAAACCGTTGCCAATGTCGGCCTGATACCCCACTATTTTGCCACCTTCCAGCACAGATCGGTACTGAATGCCGCTGTTGATCATGCCCGTTTTCGGATCGCCGTGCAAGCGAAACAGGCAGCGAAATTCAAAATCGCCGTACTCTTTTAGCGTATGTAAGTAAGTATTTTCCGGTATTTTATGGATGCCGTCACCGCTCATGATCATGCTGTCGGCTACGGACCATAGTTTTTGGTGGGCCGGATCGACCGTCTTCCAGCCCTTCAGGGTTTTGCCGTCAAATAAAGACACCGCTTTTTCCGGCGATTGAGCAAAAGTGGGTAGCCCCATAAAGGCATAGCCAGTTATACTAAGTACGAAACAGATTTGACAGAGTGATTTCATGATTCGATAATTGAATGAGCGTTACAAAGCCGCATAGTTTTTAGTCGCGTCGTCCAGCACCAGTATCCAATCCTGCCCGTAACCCTGCGTGGGTGGTTTAAACTGCATGGGCTTCTGGTTGTCGAACGAGCCCGCCGACTGCGTTTTTCCCGAACGCGGATCGAACCAGGTTGCGGTAATACTTTTGCCCGAAATTTTCCCCGGATTGACCGTAAACGGCTTTCCAGCGGCCGAATACACAAAGGCATAATCGGCACCCCGCGTAGCCTGAATCCGTTCGGCGGGGCCGAGGTTGTTTTCAACGATTAGCGACTGATCGGGTATGCGGGCCAGCAGCGGGCGGGCGGTCATCAACCGCCGAACGTGTTTCATCTGGTTCGCTCCGGGAAGGTCGAGGGCTTCCTGCCAGAAAATATGCGGGTTGTTCACGGCGGGTCGTTTGGCACTGTACATCTGCCAGATGTCGTGGCAGCCATAGGTATGTCCGTGGGCACCAGCAAAGAGATCCAGATAAGCATACAGCCGCACATCATAGGCGTTGGAGGTACCCAGGTCTTTCGCGTTAAAACAAACCGGATGGTCTTCGTAAATCGGTTCGGCATCCATCGTCGGCTTCACGGGCTGGTTGTTATACGACACCGTGATGTTGTCATATGGGCTGTTGTTACGGCAGTGGCCGTTCTGGTGCATGTTGAAATCGAACCACGCATCATTCTTAAACCACTTCGATGCGCCCCCGTCGAGACCATTGGGCTGCGGGTGGTAGGTCATCAGAGCTTTATCGGCCCCGCCAACGGCCTCCTGGATACCGGTGGCCATAGCTCGCCATAGCTCTACATCCGACGATCCGTCGCGGGGCTGGCGGTCGCCCCCGAGTACCCAAACGATGTTTTCGCGGTTTTTGTAGCGATTGCCCAGATAACGCCCATAGACCTTTGCGTTGGCCGGGTTAAAAATTTCCGGTCCCTGCCCCCACGAACTTTTAAAAACTTTATCCCCCCAAGTAGGCAAAAAGGCAACGACAATTCCGTACTGAGCCGCTTTGTCGATAATGAAATCGACGTGTTTGAAATAGGCTTCGTTGGGTTTGGTTGGGTCATTATCCACGAGTGGTACTTCGCCATAGGGATTCGGCTCTTTGAGGCCGTCGAACTCGGCCAGCGCTACCGCTTGTACAACCGTGAAACCCTGTTCGGCCCGGCGTTTGAGGTACTGGTCGGCTTCTTCGCGGTTCAGGCGGTGGAAGAGTTCCCAGGCCGTATCGCCTAGCCAGAAAAACGGGCTGCCATCCTGATGAACCAGGTACCGTTTATTGTCGGACACTTTCAGGCGTCCGCCCGAGAACGGCTGCTGCGCCAGTACCAGCGTTTGAGTAAAAATGAGTAAGAGTAGCAGGAAGGTGTTTTTCATTGGTTTAGGTATTACCTTATAAACACATTGGTAGGTAAACTAAAGTGTCGGATGGTCTACTTTTACCTGTTAATAAACCGCCTGCCTTATCTCCGAAAACGACAAATCTACTCCTCTATGTCTCATATCTTACACGCTGGTCCTGTTAACGTTCGTTACGAAAACGGATTTCTGCGCTACATTTCGCTCGACGAAACGGAACTTGTCCGAATGATCTACTTCGCCATTCGCGATCATAATTGGCTTACGGCCGCACTTACGTTCACTAACGAAGTGATCGGGCAAACAAACGATTCCTTTCATATTCAGTACGACTGGCAAACAAACGACCTCGGCATTCAAATGACGGGCAAAGTTACCATCGAGGGCGAAGCTGACGGGACAATTACAGTCGATTGGTCGGGCAACGCCCTAAACACCTTCCGAAAAAACCGGGTTGGGCTATGTGTGCTGCATCCAATTGAGGGCGTTTCGGGGCAACCCGCTGAGTTGATTGCCCCGGACGGACAGTACACAAACGCCCATTTCCCAACCTACATTAGCCCGCATCAACCATTTCTAAATATCCAGACCCTGCGCTGGCGACCCGCTTCCGGCGGTACCTGGCAACTTGATTTTTCGGGCGATGTGTTCGAAACGGAAGACCAGCGCAACTGGACCGATGCCTCCTTCAAAACCTATTCGACTCCCCTTTCCAGACCTTTCCCGGTGACGGTACAGACCGGTGACGTGTTCAGCCACCGTATTGTATTCAGTCAATCGAAACGGGAAATCCCGGCCGAAATGGCGCCCATTGAGGTAACTCCACGGTCGGACAACTCCACTTCAACCAGACCGCAGGTTGGGGTCGGACAGCGCACCGACGGCCCACCGTTGACGGCTACCGAAGCGGCTTTGTTGAAAAAACTCAACCTCTCGCACCTGCGGGCCGACATTTTCTTTAGTCTGCCTGACTGGCAAACCCGGCTGATCAACGCCATTGCGGATGCAACGTTGCTGACGGTTCCGCTGGAACTGGCCGTATTTTTCGGCGACGAATCCGCGAATGAACTAAGCCTTTTACAGCAACTATTGAAGACAGAAAACGCAGCCGTTCATTCGATTATCGTGTACAATGCCGCGACGTTAACCACCTCAACGGAACTCTTACAGGCGCTTGTCCCGGTCTTGCGCACCAACTGGCCTGACGTCCTGGTGGGGGGTGGAACCGACGATAATTTCGCCGAACTGAACCGGAATCCGTTCGACTTTTCGCTGGTTGATTTCGTGGCTTACTCAGTTAATCCGCAAGTTCATGCGTTTGATGATCTGACCTTACTTGAAAACATTGCCGGACAGGTGGAAACTGTTTCATCAGCCCGCAACCTGAGCGTAGGTAAACCCATTCATATTTCGCCGGTAACGTTGCGGTCGCGCTTCACCACCCGCGCCGGAGCCGCCACCGAACGCCTGAACCAGCCCCCCGACCCGCGCCAGACAACCAGCTTCGGGGCCGACTGGACTCGCCAAAGTCTACAGGCGCTCACCGATGCGGGCGTTGCGTCGATCACGTACTACCAGTCGCACGGGCCGAATGGTTTAGTAAACGACGATGCCGTGTATCCACTGGCGACTGTTTTGTAGTGCCAACCGTTCGGTACTACATAGTCGCAATACACCCACTATTTGTCGGTTTCACCCTGTCTTTGCGAGAAGCGCATACCCTACATTTGTCTGAACATAACCCGTAAACAACATGCAGAAAATCACCACCTTCCTGACGTTTAACGACCAGGCCGAAGAAGCCGCAGTGCTCTATACGTCCATTTTCAAAAACTCGAAAGTAACTCGAATTCGGCGCTTGCCTTCAGACACCGTTATGTCGGTTAGCTTTGAGCTGGATGGGCAGGAGTTTATAGCCATGAACGGCGGGCCGTCCTTTACATTCTCTTCGGGCACTTCGCTCTTCGTTCACTGCGATACACAGGAAGAGGTAGACATGTACTGGGAAAAACTCTGCGAAGGGGGTGAGCCCGGCCAGTGTGGCTGGCTAAAGGATAAATTCGGCGTTTCGTGGCAAATCATCCCCGCGTCGTTGGGTCGGTTATTGGGCGACAAAGACCCCGAAAAATCAAAACGCACCATGCAGGCTATGCTCAACATGACAAAAATTGATACGAAAGTGCTGGAAGAAGCGTAGGTGAGCACTTTTATGACGCTGTTCCCTGCCCGATTGTCCTGTTCTATTGTAAGGAATATGTCCGGGATTTTCCGCCTTCTGCTGAACGTCGGTTTACGACTCTATAGGCACATTTTGCGTGTACTCAACTGATTCCGTGGCGGCTTCCGGTCAGTCGATTATCAGCCACGCTACAGCTGATAACTTTTTATGTTAAAAGAATTTAACGACTTACAACGCGGTCATTAATTACGGCATCTTCGGGTAAACTAATTTATGACCATACAATGAAACGTTATGTATTATTAATGGCTCTCTTTCTGCCTGTTTATGGATTTGCCCAATCATCGCCAGATGCGCACCAGCAGGATTTGCTGGGTCAGGGGCATATCATGGTAGGCGTCAATGCGGGTGGCGGCTATGGGAGTGGGCCGGGTACTGTGGCCCATACAACACCCCGTATCCAGTACTTTCTGAAAGATGGCTGGTCTGTTGCGGCCGAAGGTCGCTACGTGAACATTGGGCCGCATTTCAGGTATTTTGGGGGTGGTTTGTCAACGCGTTATTACTTTTTACGCAGCACCCGTTTTGCTATGTTTGGTCAGGTGGGGGCAAACTATGGCCAGCGTTCCTACGGTCGGAGGGAACCAACGAACCCGTATCAAACGCTATCCGGGTTTAAGGGAACGGCCTGGCAGGTCAATGCGGGTCTAGGTGCCCATTATCGGGTGGGGAATCGCTGGTCCATCGAAGCAATGGTAGAAGGCACCCAGTTCCAGAAAGCCTATTTGTCCCCCTATAACAGCGGATGGCAGGGAAGCATAGGCGTCAACTTCCGAATTAAATAGTGAATTTGTTGTTGAACACAGCCTGTTAAAAAACGAAAAAAGGGCGGAGATTCTAACGACCTCCGCCCTTTCCTGAATTGTATATCGAAATCTTTAAATCTTTACGCTTCTTCCGTTTGCAACTGTTTTTCATACAGTTCGCGGTAAGCTCCGTTCTTTGCCAGCAGGTCGTCGTGGGTGCCCTGCTCGATAATGTCGCCGTCGTCCAGCATGATGATGAAGTCGGCTAGTTTCGCAGATGAAACGCGGTGCGAAATCACGACCGATGTCCGGTCGGCCATGATGCGCTGGAGATTATTCAGGATGATGTTCTCCGTGTTGGTATCCACCGCCGAAAGGCAGTCGTCCAGAATCAGAATTTTAGGATTACGGGCAATGGCGCGGGCAATACTCAACCGCTGTTTCTGCCCACCCGACAGGGTAACCCCCCGCTCACCAACGCGTGTATCGAACTGCTCCGGAAACTCCAGTACATTCTGGTACAGATCGGCATCGCGGATGGCCTGCTCCACGCGCTCCTGTGGCAGATCGGGCTTACCGAAGCGAACATTGTTGCTGATCGTTTCGGAGAACAGGAAAACATCCTGCGGCACGTAGCCCATCTGCTCCCGCAGCGAGGTCAGGTTGTAGTCTTTGATCGGGATACCATCGACCCGAATCTCACCCGAACTTACGTCATACATGCGCGTTAGCAAGTTCGCCAGCGTACTTTTGCCGGAACCGGTCGTGCCCAGAATAGCCACCGTTTCGCCCGCCCGGACATGCATCGAGAAGTTCTTGATGGCCGTGATGCCCGAGTCAGGGTACACGAAACGCACGTTTTTAAACTCGATTTCGCCGTTGATGGTATGCTGAATATTCTTCTGCGACACAATGTCGGTTTTGATGTTCAGGAATTCGTTGATACGCTCCTGCGATGCGGCTGCCCGCTGCGTCTGGCTCGTTGTCCAGCCCAGGGCCATAACCGGCCAGGTAAGCATGTTCACGTACAGGATGAACTCGGTGATGTTGCCCGGCGTGAGTCGACCGGCGAGGATTTCCTGACCACCAACGAAAATCACCAGCACGTTACTCAACCCAACCAGAATGGCCACGATGGGAAAAAACAGGGAATCGACCCGCGTCAGGCTCAACGATTTGTTGCGATATTCATCGCTCTCAAGCTCGAATTTTGCAGCCGAATTATTCTCCTGCACAAAGGCTTTAAGGACGCGAATCCCGGAAAAAGCTTCCTGTACATAAGTAGACAGCCGCGACAACGACCGCTGAATTTCTTCTGACCGACGAATGATGATGTTATTAACAATATAAATCGCCACCGACAGCACGGGCAGCGGCAGTAGCACATACAGCGACAACCGGGCGTTAATGCTTACCATGTAGGTAATCACCAGAATGAACAGCACGATCAGGTTCAGCCCGTACATAATGCTGGGACCGACGTACATCCGCACTTTGCTCACATCTTCCGAAATCCGGGCCATCAAATCGCCGGTGTTGTGTTGCCGGTAGAAGCTCAGGGGCAACGTCTGGTAGTGGTTATAAATCTCGTTTTTCAGGTCATATTCCACATGGCGCGACATCACAATAAGCGTTTGCCGAACCAGGAACAGGAAAAACCCTTTTAGCAAAGCCATGACCAGCGTGAGTATACCAAACAGCAGAATGCTGAATGTAAATACCTCATAGAGCGACGACTGAAGCGGAGATTTATCGTAGAGGTAATAGATATCCAGCGTTTCGCGCACCAGATCCAGGGCATAGCGCACCAGCTGCGCCGGAAAAATACCGAACAGGTTGGAGATGATGGTGAACACCGTCCCCAAAATCAGGTACCATTTATACTTTAGGAGGTATTTATTTAGATAGGAAAGAGCTTTCACAATTCAACCGGCAGCGTTTAGTTCGTAACCGCCCGGCACGGGGAAAAGTTGCAGGGAAAGTGCTAGTAGTAGGAGTTAGGAGCGAGGAGCGAGGAGTGAGGAGCCATCCGGCAGTATAAACATGCGTCAGCCCTCTTAACTCCTCGCTTCTCATTTCTCGCTTCTCACTCCCAACTCCCAACTCCTAACTCCTAATACTCACACCAATTTGTCTTTCTCCCCAAAAACCCCTACTTTTGCACCCGATTTAAGCAGTTCTTTTTCATACTGGTAGCAAATAGACTAAGGCGGGATGCTCAACAGGCGACTACTCCGAATAAAGGTCATGCAGGCGATATATGCGCTTCGACAGGCCGAATTTTCCAATGAACAATTAGCCATCGACGGCATCAATGACCTCTTCCAACCCGACCTGAACTCGATGTTGCCGCAGAATAAGCGACAACTGGAAGGCTACCGGAAACTGGCCGCTCTTCTCTTCGAAGAGGCCATCAAAAACAATCAATCCGCTCAGGATGACGATGCCCCTCGTAACGTGCTCAAGGCCGCTAACGATGGGTTTGTGTTTTACCAGATTCGTACGAGAAAAGATCGCCAGCACCTCGCGCACATGATGCTGAAACAGGTAAACGGCATCTACGACGATTACCTGCTGGTGTTAACCTTACTCGTTGAACTCGGTCAGGTTGCCCAGATCGACAGCGAACGCCGGTATCGCGACGTTGACGAAACGCCTTTTCCCTTCGAGTCGACGCTTTACGACAACACCGTTATCAAGGCCCTGGCCCAGCACCAGCCGCTCCAGAATGAAGCCGTCCGGCACAATATTTCGTGGACGGAAGACCTTGGATTTGTTCGAAAAGCCCTGCGCGAAGCCCTTAAAACCGACGATACCTACCGGGCTTACTGCTCAACCCGTACCCACACCGCCGATGAAGATCAGGCGCTGGCACAACATGTGCTCCGTAGTCTGGTATTCAAGCATGAGGTCATTCGCGACCATCTATCCGAAATTGACCTGAGCTGGGCAGAAAACAGCGAAGTCGTTCGCGGCCTGGCCATCCGAACGTTGAAATCAGCCCAGAGTGCAACGGGTCTGCAACTCGAACCGCTCACCGACGACTGGGAAGAAGACGAATTGTTCCTGAACACGCTGTTCGAAAAATCTATCGAAAACGACGCCGATTATGAACAACTCCTGGCCGACCAGCTAAAAAACTGGGACGTTGAGCGGGTGGCGATGATCGACAAAATCATTTTGAAACTGGCGGTTTGTGAGTTGCTCAGTTTCCCAAACATTCCGGTCAAAGTAACGATTAATGAATATATCGAACTCGCAAAGGCGTACAGTACGCCTAAAAGCGGTAAATTTGTAAATGGAATTCTGGATAACCTGTCCGAGAAGCTGCTGGCTTCCGGTCGACTGCGTAAAAGCGGACGCGGGTTGTTGGATAATAAATAAAAGAGTTGCTAGTTTATAAGTTACGAAGTATGGTTTTGCCAACAAAAGGCCCTTTAGCCTGAAGGCCAAAAACCAGAATTCGTAGTGATAAACAACAAACCACAAACTTTCTTAGAAATGAGCAGAATTGGCCGTGATTTAACCTTTTTGCTAACCGGAATTGCTGCCGGGTCTCTTATCGGTTTGCTTTATGCACCCGATAAGGGCAAGATCACCCGCGATCGCCTGTCGTTCCGATTGTCGAAGTACAGAGAGCAGATTAATCAGTTGCTGGAAGACTTGGGGAACTCGGTGGAGCTGCCCGAAAATTCATCGAAGAATGAAGGTCAGCGGGTTGTGAACGATGCTCGTGAAAAAGCGGAGCGCCTGCTGGAAGATGTAGATCGGCTAATGGCACAAATTAAACAGCAAAACGCATAGTATTCGGTATGTCCGGCTTATCAATCACCGATGGGCCGGACGTTCTAAAAACAATACCTCAGCAATGCACCTCAAAAACTGGCTGCTTATAGTGGCCTTCGCGGGATTAAGTTTTGGTCAGATCAGCTGCGACAATCGCCAGCAGGGCCAGGCTTCCAAAGAAACGGCTTCGACCAAAATGCCGAAGATTACCTTTGCCGAAACCGGTATTTACGATTTTGGTACGCTTACGGAAGGCGATACGGTGGAGCATGTTTTTGCGTTCACCAACACGGGCGAATTTCCGCTGATTATCAACAACATTACGGCTTCCTGCGGGTGTACGACCCCCGAATGGCCACGGGAGCCGGTAGCCCCCGGTGCCAAATCATCGGTACGGGTACGCTTCAACAGCCGGGGTAAAAGTGGGCAACAGAACAAAACCATCACCATCTTTGCCAACACGGAACCGTCCATGACCGACCTTCAATTTAAGGCGCTGGTAAATCCAAAGACCGAAACCACCAAAACGTCCTAAACTCACTCCCTTATGTTGTCCATTCTGTTACAGGCCGCAGCCGGCTCCAATACGTCAATGATTTACAATGTGCTCCTTTGGGTAGCGATCATTGGTGTGTTTTACTTCTTCATGATTCGTCCGCAGCAAAAAAAGCAGAAAGACCAGAAGAGTTTTGTCGAAAATCTCAAGAAAGGCGACAGCGTCGTTACGATCGGTGGCTTACACGGTCGTATTGCCTCTGTCGATGCAACCACGATTACGCTGGAAGTAGACCGGGGCGTTAAGATGACCTTCGAAAAAAGCTCCATCTCGCGTGAGGCAACGGTAAAACCAGCGACGGAAGCCGAGAAACAATAACGTGTGAATACCGCCCCAAACGTTCGCTCCTTTCAACCAACAAAAGCGCTTCTCTGCTTAGGAGCGGCTGCCCTGTTCTGGTTTCTGAACGCTCTTAACAAACCGGGTTACACGCTCAATGTTGAGTATCCGATCCGGTTTGTTTACGATGATTCATTATTTATTGCCACCTCGCCATTACCCAAATTTGTACGGGTAAATGTGTCGAGCGATGGCTGGGGACTGCTGCGGCATTCGTGGTTACCTTTCCGCATCGATCCGGTCGATTATATCGTTCAGGACCCGTTGCGGGCAACGGCTATCAATACATCCTCGCTGGCCGCAGCTCTGGGCGAACAGGTAAAAAAGCTGCACGTCAACTACGTTGTGGCCGATACACTGGCACTTAGTTTCGACCGGCACACATCCAAAATGGTTCAGCTTCTCCCCGACAGTCTGCATCTGGACATGGCCCCGCGTTTCATGGTATCGAGCGTGATCAACATGACCCCGCGTTCCATCCAGATTGACGGTCCTGCAAAGCTGGTCAAAGGGTTGCCGGACACGATTTGGGTACGCATTCCCCGCAAACGCATTTCGGATAATTACGACGAAGAGCTTCCACTTAATCAACTGCGCCACCCGCTCCTGCACACCAGCGCCAACCGGGTTGCAGTTAGTTTTGAAGTCGGCGAACTGCTGTCGCCTTTAAAATGAATAATGTAGAATGAGTAATGTAAACTACAGAATGCATTGCCCATTATTCATTATACATTATTCACTTCTCCATTCCCCATGAAACATCCCCTTCAAATTGGTGTAACGGGCGGCATTGGGTCGGGTAAAAGTGTCGTTTGTACGGTGTTCAAGGCACTCGGCATTCCCGTTTATGAAGCCGACGAACGGGCCAAATGGCTTACCGAACACGACCCCATCCTGAAAGCCGATATAAAACGGGTGCTGGGCACAGATGCCTACAGCCCTTCAGGTACATACAACCGGGCGTGGGTAGCTTCTCAGGTATTTACCGATCCGGCATTGCTGGCCGCCCTCAACGCCGTGATTCACCCCCGTGTTTTTGCCGACACAGCGGCCTGGGTCAACGAACATGCCGACAAGCCTTATGTGGTGAAAGAAGCTGCCCTGATGAACCAGGCTGCGGGTGATGGCAACACGCTTACTAAAATCATCGTCGTACAGGCCCCCGTGGCGCTGCGTATCCAGCGAATCCGTAAACGTGACCCCCACCGTTCCGATGCTGAGATTCAGAATATTATTGATCGCCAGTTAAGCGACGAAGCGCGCCTTCGCCTTGCCGATTACGTGATCGAGAACGACGAGAGGCAATTGCTGCTTCCACAGATTATTCGGCTGCACGAGGATTTTTTGCAACAGGCGGGCATTTAGTGGCCTTTCTGCCGTAATTTGGCTTATTACTTTATTGAAAGATAGCATTCTTATTTGTCTAGGTTCTTATGAATTGGGAACGACACACCTAGTTATTTTTTTGCATATATTATTATTTGCCGGTATTTTTTGATAAAAATTTGCATATATGCAAATGAAGTTTAATCTTTGGCTAATGAAAGAGATAGACTGGAACGAGAAAGCTAAACGTCTTTTGAAGTCTGAACTGGTCAGGCGTGGTGTCACAAACGAAAGCCTGACCAGTTTGTTAGAAGAAATAGGCGTTGAAGAAACTAAGGCAGGTATAGATAGTAAAATAAGTCGCGGTACATTTAGTGCTGCTTTCTTATTACAATGTCTTAATGCAATAGGGTGCAAATCTTTTGTATGTGAGATTGAAAGCTTTGAACCTGCATACTTGGAAGAACCTCAAACATTCTATAAAAGCCAGAAGTCAAAACCTAAAAAAACTAGACAATGATTTACACTAACTCAAAAACCAATACAAAATTTATAGATATTTCTGCTTTACCACTGAATGAAGATGAGAAACAGTTTCCAGTAATTAGTTTATTTTCAGGAGCGGGAGGGTTAGATATTGGACTGGAAAATAGTGGATTTCAAACTGCCGCTTGTATTGAGTATGATATAGATTGTAGAGAAACTTTAAAATTTAATCGCCCTGAGTGGAAAGTTTTTGAAGAAAAAGAAAAACTCGAAAATGGTAAAGTGTCAACGAGAGTACCAGGCGATGTAAGAGATATATCTGTTGATGAGCTATTAGATTTTGTTGGTTTAGTGAAAGGTGAAGTATCATTAGTTGTTGGAGGAGCACCTTGTCAACCTTTCAGTAATATAGGTAAAAAATTAGGTAAAAATGATGAAAGAAATGGCGATCTTTTTTTAGAATTTGTTCGAATGGTTAAAGGTATTCAGCCAGAAGCATTTATTTTTGAAAATGTTGTTGGAATTACCCAAAATAAACATTCAGATGTAATAGCTTATATGGTTGATAAGTTACAAGGTTTAGGTTATGGAATTTCTCATACAATTTTGAATGCTGCAAACTATGGAGTTCCACAACGTAGAGAACGTTTTTTCTTAATCGGAATTAAAGGTGTAGATAAACCCGCCTTTCCATTTCCTACACATTTTAAAAATTTGAAGCATTATGAATCTTATGTGAAAGACTTTCAGTCATTTCCATTATTTGATGTAGCTCCATTAAATAACTACAAAAAATGGGTTTCGGTAGATGATGCTTTTAAAAATTTACCTTTAGATACTACTACGCGAAAAGATTATGTTTTAATGAACATTTCAGATTTTGTAGTTAATAGAATGACTTATATAAATCAAGGTGAAAATTTCAAAGTCTTACCAATGGAATTAAGACCTAATTGTTGGAAAAATGGCCGTCATCAAGGAAATGATACTTTTGGCCGCTTAATTGCTGATTTACCGTCGGTTACGATAAGGACCGCAGCCTATAATCCAGCTAAAGGCATGTATATTCACCCATGGGAAAACCGAGGATTAAGTACTATTGAAATGGCCGCTTTACAATCTTTCCCTTATGACTGGAATTTTCGAGTAAAAGGCAGAGAAAAAGGAACATTAGTAAGCGTGGGGAAACAGATTGGGAACGCCGTTCCTCCAGTACTTGCCCAAGCTCTAGGAACTGCAATTATGAAACAGATTTTGGCGAAGCATGTAAAATCTGAGCAAATGCTTCCTGAGCTTGTCGAAGAGAATTAACCTCATAAACCTCATCGACTGCTGCTTGAGGAATGCTATGGACGGTTGTAATGCTATGCGTTGCAACCGTTTTTAATGCAGCGCGATCTGGAGTCCCAACTTTGGTAGCAATTGCAAAATACATTAATCCCTTAGGATTAATAATCCATTCTCTTGTTTGTAAATGTGTGTAAATAGCCTTCATCAAACTGCCTTCATGGGGAATTTGTAAACGTCTATCTGGTCTAAAAGAAGTTTTCACTGATATATAGCCAAAAATATCTTCAAAATCGCATTGATTTATGAAATGCCTAAAAGCATTTTCGATAACTGTTAATGAACTCTTATCAATAAAATTTATTCTTTCAATCTTAGGAAATATTTTATTGACAAGTTTTCTATCAATAATCACAAAATCAGGATTTGAGGAAATTAATTGGACAGATGAAGAAATAAGGACTTTTTCTCTTAAATCTTGAATTAGTGAAAATAGCCTATTGTTATATAGTTTAGCAACATCAAATTGACTAATATTAGGCGTAAGTATAGCTAGGTTTGCCTTTTCATGATCAGCGCAATAATTCCAAGCTTCTATAGCTAACAACCATTCATACCAATCTCCATGAACATTATTTAAAGCATCTTTAGTAACTGTCTTGTCAATTTTTGAAACTTCTGTGTCAAATTCTGAAATAAGTTCTCTAATCGACTTATCTATGTTAGGCAGTGTATTATTTAAAAGAGTAAAAAAAGCCTCATCTTTAATGACCTGCGATTTACCGTCTTTGAGTATCCTTATGAAATTCATTATTTCTTGATTTTATTATTTCTTCAATTTTATTGATACAAAGGTTTATTTCTTTTTGTATGTCTTTGCCCCAAAATCGCAAAACGCTCCAACCTGATTCTTCAAGAGCCTTATTCACGTCCTTGTCTCTTTGAATGTTCCGCTCTATTTTCTGGTGCCAAAAATCTTGGTTGCTTTTGTGGTCATACTTGTGTATTTCCCAATCCTTACCATGCCAAAACTCACTGTCCACAAAAATAGCTATTTTTAACTTTTTGAACGTTAAGTCAGGTTTTCCAAAAACAGTTTTATCATTCTTTCGGTAGCGGTAACCACTAGCAAATAAAGCTTTTGCTAAGGCTATTTCAATCTTTGAGCCTGTGGCCTTCACGGCCTGCATATTTTTTCGCCTTTGCTCTTTAGTTAGTTTGTCCATAATTCAAAAACAACTAACCTCTTGTAAATACTGTTGCGATTTCGTTCTTCTATTTTAGTCTAGGTTTTCTGAGAGCTTTTACTATTACCACATAACACGCAATAAAATTCGGCTACACGAGGATTTTTTGCAACAGGCGGGCAATTAGTGCCCTTTGTGCCGTAATTTGGCTTATTACTTTGTCAATAAGCCAAATCGAATGAAACAACGCTTACTCCTGCTTACTGCCTGCGCCGGCAGCTTTTTACTGGGTGCATTCATCACCAACGACGACCCGATGAAGCCCCTGACCGCTGAAATGGTCGACGTGGCTTCCAAAGTTTTCGGCTTGGAGTTTACCCCCGCCGAGCGTGATTCCATGCTCGGCAACCTGAATAACGCCCGTACCAATTACGAAGCCCTCCGCAAGATCGACTTACCGAACGATGTAGCCCCCGCTTTGTATTTCAATCCGCTTCCGGCTGGTTTTACTATGCCTGCCGGGCCATCATCGTTCAAAGCGTCGCCCGCTGGTAAAGTATCGCTACCCAAAAATCAGGATGAACTGGCATTCTTTACCGTCGGGCAGCTCGGCGAGTTGATCCGGACCAAGCAAATTACGTCGGTTGAACTCACGCAATTCTTCCTGAACCGGCTTAAGACCTACGACCCGAAACTACACTGCGTCATTACCCTGACCGAAGAGCTGGCGATGAGTCAGGCCAAACGTGCCGATGCAGAACTGAAGGCGGGTAAATACCGGGGACCTCTGCACGGTATTCCCTACGGCGCTAAAGATCTGCTCGCCAAAAAGGGCTACAAAACGACCTGGGGCGCCATGCCCTACAAAGACCAGACACTCGACCTCGACGCTACCGTTGTGAAACGTCTCGAAGAAGCGGGGGCCGTTTTGTGCGGCAAAATGACCCTCGGTGCCCTGGCCATGGGCGATGTGTGGTTTGGCGGCATGACCCGCAATCCCTGGAGTACAACGGCCGGTTCCAGCGGCTCATCGGCGGGGTCGGCGTCGAGTGTATCGGCGGGACTGCTGCCGTTTGCCATCGGTACCGAAACGCTGGGTTCTATCGTGTCGCCGTCTACCGTTTGCGGTACTACCGGGCTGCGCCCCACCTTCGGGCGGGTGAGTCGGCACGGGGCAATGGCGTTGAGCTGGAGCATGGACAAAATCGGGCCAATCACCCGCAGCGTGGAAGATTGCGCTCTGGTGTTCAACGCGATTTACGGTCCCGATGGCCACGACCCCACCGTTATGGCCGCGCCCTTCCGGTACACACCCCTGACAACGCTGAAAGGCACCCGCATCGGTTACGTCAAAAAGGCCTTTGAAAGCAATTATCCAAACCGCGCCAACGACTCGCTCACCCTACAAACGCTGCGTAATCTGGGTGCTGAACTGGTACCGTTCGACTTACCAACGGGCGTTCCGGCGGGCCGGATTTCGTTTCTGCTGACCGTGGAGGCAGCGGCTTCGTTCGATGAGCTAACCCGCTCCGGCCGCGACGACCTCATGGTGCGGCAGGGCAAAAATGCCTGGCCCAACTCCTTCCGCTCGGCCCGATTCGTGCCGGCGGTGGAATACATTCAGGCAAACCGAGCCCGTACCAAGCTCATCAATGAAATGGCAGGCCAACTAAAGGCGGCCAAGATTGATGTGTACGTATCACCCGCCTACGCGGGCGGCAACCTGACGATCACCAACCTAACGGGCCACCCTTGCGTGGTGTTACCCAATGGTTTCACGAAGCAAAATCTGCCCACGAGCATCACCTTCATGGGTCAGTTATTTGAAGAAGGGAAGGTACTGGCCGTGGCAAAAGCCTATCAGGATGCTACAGAATGGCACAAAAAGCACCCATCGCTTCAATAGAAACCTGGCCTTATAAAGCGAGAATCTTTACTATAGTCGTGGGTTAAGTAGAGTGAACACAAACACTCCCCGCCCGAATTGCGGCTCAGTTACGCAAAGAAGCGGAGCGCACGAGCTAGGCTAATTGATTTATTAACCACAGAGGCACAAAGGCCACAGAGAACTCAATCCTCTGTGGCCTTTGTGCCTCTGTGGTTAATAAATCTTTTTTATGGATAATACCCGTGCATAGTTATAAACTATGCACAACACGAACGGTCCCTGTGTTCAATCAATTACCACAGTTTTTCCGGATAGGCTCCGTTGTCGTGCAGTTGTTTCAGAGCCGTCTGAACAACCGGCTTATCGTCGGGGTAGGTCACGCCAAACCATTCGGAATGACTGCGGAACACTTTGCAATGACCCGTATCCGTCTGAATCAGAGTGGTCATGACGGTGGGAATGTAGAACTCGGCTTTGGGCGAGTTGATATTCGCAATCGCGTAGCTCTCGAACTGGTGTTCTACCAACGGAAACACGCTGGGTTTAAAGCCCCAGAAATTCATCGAAACCGGTGTATCGGGAGATAAGGGCGTCAGACTGTCGGCTTCTTCGAAAACAATTTTTTTCTCATTACCACCGTTTGCCTGCTCGTAAATCTTCGTCCGCTCAATAACCGACAGAAGATTACCATTCTCGGCCACTTCGCAAACACCCCGCGATACCGACCCATTCTCCGACAACGTGTTTCTCACTTCGTAACCAACCATTGCATGAAGCTGATCGTCGGTGTTCGTGGTCAGGAAATCGCTGATGAGCTGGAATGCTTCGAGGCCGTAGAAATCGTCGGCGTTGATGACCGCGAAGGGAGTATGCGTATGGTCTTTGGCACAAAGCATGGCATGGCCGGTGCCCCAGGGCTTCGTCCGTCTTACTTCCCCCACTTCGGCTGGAACGTACGAATCGAGGGCCTGGATGGCATAGTCGACCTCAATTTTTCCGGCTAGTTTACTGCCGAATACTTCCTCAAAGTCTTCCCGAAGTTCTTCCCGGATAATGAAAACAACCTTACCGAAGCCCGCCCGGATGGCGTCGAAAAGTGAATAATCTATGATGGTTTCGCCATTAGGCCCAAATTGGTCGAGTTGTTTGACACCACCGTAACGGCTGCCCATACCGGCCGCCAGAATCAAAAGGGTAGGTTGCATTTCAGTTATCACCGGTTCGCCGGTGCGTTAAACAGTTTATGGTCGCAAAGTATAGCAAAAGTTGCCCGCCCAAAATTAAAAAAAGGGGTTGTGCTTTACTATTTAAAGTGAGGTTAATGCCTTATTGCTCAATTCTGTCCCTTATAATAAAAATTAATCTAAACAATATACAATTTTCAATAGTTGTCGTTATAATTGTATGCTAAACAATAGTTGCCTTAACAACTAATTAAACGTAGCGCTATAACTTGACTTCCAGCGGACCTTTTGTGCGTGGATTCGCCGGAAAAACTGACCGACACTATGCCTTTTTACCACACACTCGGCTCTATTCCACCCAAACGACACACGCAGTTTGCCAGATCCGCCGGTTCGGGTTCGGAGAGTGCACCCTCTCCCTTTGGCGACGGCCCGTTTTACTACGAACAGTTGTTCGGTACCATCGGCTTCGAAGGGATGTCGTCGCTGCTCTACCATGTTCACCGGCCAACGATGGTGCGGGAAGTGCTGGAAAGCGTCGATATGACCCCTAAACTGGCCGTACAAAAAAACATGCTGTCGCGGAAATTACTCGGCTTTGGGGTAGCACCTGCCGATGACTTTCTGGATAGCCGGGTTCCGCTGCTGGTCAATAACGACCTCACGTTTGGACTGGCAGCTCCCCGCCAATCGCTAACGACCTATTTCTACAAAAATGCCGATTCCGACGAGATGCTGTTCATCCACCGGGGCACGGGGAAACTGAGGACGCTGTTTGGAACGATCCCGTTTCAGTACGGTGACTATCTGGTTATTCCGCGTGGGGTGATTTACCAGATCGAATTCGACACGGCCGACAACCGGCTGCTCTACGTCGAATCGCATTCGCCCATTTACACGCCCAAACGCTACCGGAATCAGTTTGGGCAACTGCTGGAACATGCGCCTTTTTGCGAACGGGACATCATCAGGCCGGGTGCACTCGAAACGCACGACAAGGCCGGTGATTTTCTGATGAAGATCAAAAAACAGGGTGCCCTGCACTCGCTGGTCTATGCCTCACATCCGTTCGATGTGGTTGGCTGGGATGGCTACAACTACCCGTATGGTTTTTCAATCTTCAACTTCGAGCCCATAACGGGTCGGGTGCATCAGCCGCCACCGGTGCATCAGACTTTCCAGACCGAATCCTTCGTGGTTTGCTCGTTTGTTCCGCGCCTGTACGATTACCACCCCAAGTCGATTCCGGCTCCCTACAACCACTCGAACATCGACTCCGACGAGGTAATCTATTACGTCGATGGCGATTTTATGAGCCGCAACGACATTGCGCCCGGCCACATCACCCTGCACCCCGGCGGTACGCCCCACGGCCCTGCCCCCGGTGCGATGGAGCGAAGCATCGGCAAGAAAGAAACCCAGGAATACGCCGTTATGGTCGACACCTTCCGCCCGCTCATGCTGACGGAACAGGCCGTGGCGCTGGATGACGGAAAATACTACAAATCGTGGATCATGTAGAGACGCAAAGGATTGCGTCTCTACACAACATCAACAATCACAACATCAACAAATCATGGAAACACTTGAACTAATCCAACCCATAATAGAACCCTCCACTGAGGATTTTCTGCCGCTCAACGGAACGGATTACCTTGAATTATACGTGGGTAACGCCCGGCAGTCGGCGCATTATTTCCAGACGGCCTTTGGCTTTCAACCTGTGGCTCATGCCGGACTGGCAACGGGTCTGCGCGACCGGGAATCGTATGTGGTGCAACAGGGTAAAATCAGACTGGTGCTCACCTCTCCCCTGCATGGCGATTCGGCCATCGGCCGCCACATCGACCAGCATGGCGATGGTGTTCGGGTGGTGGCGCTGTGGGTAGACGATGCCCGCAAGGCGTTTGAGGAGACAACAAAGCGGGGCGCAAAACCTTTTATGGAACCGACCCGCGAGCAGGACGATACCGGCTATGTTGTCCGGTCGGGCATTCACACTTACGGCGACACGGTGCATGTATTTGTGGAGCGGAACGACTATACCGGTGTGTTTCTACCCGGCTATCAACCCTGGAACCCGACTTACCGGCCAGCCGATGCCGGACTGAAATACGTAGACCATATGGTGGGTAATGTCGGCTGGCACGAAATGAACCAGTGGATGACGTTTTACCACGATGTAATGAGTTTTCAACAGCTTGTTTCCTTCGATGACAAGGACATTTCTACCGATTATACGGCGCTGATGAGCAAAGTCATGAGCAACGGAAATGGCCGGGTGAAATTCCCCATCAACGAACCGGCCGAGGGCAAAAAGAAGTCACAGATTGAGGAGTATCTGGATTTCTACGGTGGTCCCGGCATTCAGCACATTGCCGTGGCTACGGACAACATCGTGGAAACCGTTCTGGCCCTCCGCGATCGGGGCGTCGAATTCCTGACCGTACCCGAAACCTATTACGAACACCTCGCCGAACGCATCGGAAAAATCGACGAAGAAATAGACACGCTGCGCCCGCTGGGTATTCTGGTCGACCGGGACGATGAAGGGTATCTGCTCCAGATTTTCACCAAGCCCATCTGCCCGCGCCCAACGCTTTTCCTTGAGATTATTCAGCGCAAAGGAGCCCGTTCGTTCGGGAAAGGCAATTTCAAAGCCCTGTTCGAAGCCATCGAACGCGAACAGGAACTGCGGAGAACACTTTGATAATCAGGAATGCCTGAATGATAGGATGAGTGAATGGTTTATGGCATTTATTCTATCATTCAGGCATTCTATCATTCAGACATTCATTATGCAGACATACACCAAATACACCCCCGACGATCAGGCCGTTTGGCGGCTTCTGTTCGAGCGGCAACTGGCGCAGCTGCCGGGAAAAGCCAGTCAGGATTACCTCGACGGCATCCAGGCAACGGGCTTTCGGGCCGACCGCATCCCGGATTTTGAACGGGACCTGAACCCGAATCTGAAACGGCTTACGGGCTGGCGGGTCGAGGCTGTGGAGGGACTTATTCCCAACCGGGAGTTTTTCGGGTTGATGGCCAACCGGAATTTTCCGGCAACGACCTGGCTGCGTCGGCGCGACCAACTGGAGTACCTGCCCGAACCGGATATGTTTCATGATACCTTCGGGCATGTGCCAATGTTGTCCAATCAGGCATTTTGCGATTTCCTGGCATCGCTGAGCCGGATTGCGCTGGAGCATATTGATAGCGAAGAAGCCATTGCCATGATTTCGCGACTGTACTGGTACACCGTGGAGTTTGGTCTGATTCAGGAAGGCAGTCAACTACGGATTTACGGCGGGGGCATACTATCGTCGGTGGGGGAAACAACCTACAGTTTGTACAGTGAGGTTCCGAAACGTGTCCCGTACGATGTGGCGACCTTGCTCCAAACGCCGTATATCATCGACCATTACCAGGAGCAGTATTTCGTGATCGAGTCGTACAAGCAACTGTACCGGTCCGTATCCCAGATTGAGGAGACGCTGGAAAGCTTATTGGTTAGTTGATTACATTTGTCATTTATTGGCGGGTATATACGATCTGGTCAGAAACCGAAAGTCGAAATAAACTTCGGCCAATACGTTCTGACCAGCCTGAATAGAACTGACGAAACTTGACTTCAGCGAATGACGCATCCATCCGATACGCGTGCTTATTTTTTTAAGATTGACACCACAATCAAGAAGATCCGGAATGCCCTGCAAAAGCAGTTTACCGATGCGGGGTTCGAACTCACCGTTGACCAGTGGGTAATCATCGACCACCTTTTCCGAAATCCGGGTATCAGTCAGAACACGATTTCGGAGATGACCACGAAAGACGCGCCAACCGTCACCCGCATCATCGACCTGCTTAGCCAGAAAGGCCTCACAGAACGGCGCATGGCGGACACCGACCGGCGGAAGTTTCTGGTGTACCTGACCGAAGCCGGTGAAGCGAAATACCACGAAGTACTGCCCGTTGTATCGGCCATGCGACGCAAAGGCTGGGGGGACCTCAGCGACGAGGATTATCAGCACTTTGTGCGAATTATGGACTCCATTTATAGTAATATCAGTGAGTGAGTGGTGCGAAGCTGGCGCGGGCCACGCCAGCTTCGCACTCACTTACTATTTCAGCGGCAAGGTCAACTTCGTTATTTGCTGATTCCGAATGACCGTTACGTCCATTCGGCCTGTCCAGTTGACTCCCTGCTGTATGGCAATCAGCTTCCCGATGGTTGGCACCTCTTCATCATTGGCCGTTCGGATGACGTCCCCTTTTTTCAGACCCGACTGCGCCAGTTTGCTGGCTGCGGGAATATCGACCACGATTACACCCTTTTCGTCGGGAAGCCCGAAAGCCGAGCGGTCGCCCAGACCGTGTACGTTTCGGAGGGAAGTACCCAGCCAAACCAGTTCCTGAACGCTGTTTTCCAGTTGGGCATTGAGAAGCACAGGCAGTTTAGGGGTTTCGGCAAGGGCGCGTAAGGCGGGCGTTTGTACCCCAAACTGATTCATGAGGAAATTCTGAAACCCTGTTTTCTTCGCCGGACTATCGTCTTTAACGCGATAATCGCCCGTTGCGGCATTCACGAAATGGGGATCGCCAAAGAGGCTGTGGGCATCAGTGCCGTTCTTCTGCGCTTTCTGCAACGCTGCCGCATCGGGGAACAGGTTGGCATCAAGCTCTTTTCCCCATTGGGTAATACCGATGGGCGCGTAAGACCGCATGACAATATTCCGACGGAACACATCACCACTGGTGGCAAACCAGACGTGTGGGTGGAAGGAGTTATTAATCAGAATATTGTTCTCGGCTACGCGCTGAAACCCCTCCCGAAACTTGAGACCGCCGTTCAGGAAAACGTTGTTGTAAATGTGGTAATTACTGCTGCCATCGTCCAGGTCAACATCCCAGCCGTGGTCGCACCGAAACCGGTTGTTTCGGATAATGACCGGGGCCTGGGCATCGAGCAGGATCAGTTCGGGATGAGCGACCGCCACACTGTCCATTGTGCCCCGGTTCGGATGCCAGAAGCGGTCGCGGCCCCAGGAGTTGAACGCCCCATGATCGCCTGTTTCGAGAACGGTATCGAACACATCGTTGAATTCGAGCAGGTGACCGCCCCAGGTTCCGTCGTTGATGTTGATACCGGCGCGTGGCACCTGATAAATGGAGTTATGCCGCACAACGATGCCCGAAGCCATCGAAATCTGAACCCCCGCCGATTGCTTTTCGAGTTGCCCGATGTGGTGAATCAGGTTGTCTTCGGCTACACACTGCGCCGGATAGGCCTCATTTTTCGGCCCCGGCTGCTTATCCAGTTTCGCGTACGGCACGAACAATTCGTACCGGAATGCCGGTGAGCGCACCGCCGACGAATCGCCCACGAAGCAGATGGCGCTCGCTCCGATATGGTGCATGTGTGCCCCTTTGATCACCGCGTTTCGGTTATAGCGGCTGATAAAAACGGCGTTGCCGCCCAAATCAGTAAATTCGCAGTTGTCGATTCGGCAGTTTTCCGTGTTCTCCAGAAAAACGGCCCCACCCCGGTAAATCATCCAGTCGCCCCGCAGTAATGGCTCGTAAGGCTCCATGAACGTACGCTCGGCGTTGACGAACCGGATGCCCTGAATCCGTACATGTTTGAGAGGAGTTTTTGCCTCACCAACCAGTTCGACCAGACCTTTCAACCGCGACACTTCGACGGTCGCGGTCGTCAGATCGACGCCGGGCGCCGGAATCAGGGATAGTTTGTGGGTAGTTTTATCGTAAAACCATTCGCCGGGCGCGTCGAGTTCTTCGGCGATGTTTTCGACAAAACGCTCTTTGGGGTGCATGGGAGCCGGTCGATTATTTTGCCAGCCGCCTTCCATCGTCACCTCATTCGTTTTTTTACCCGTAATCCGGTAGTGAAAATCGCCCCATTCGCCCCGGTGCAGGGCGTGGACGTACCCACCCGCTGGAGCCTGCCACCGGCTGATACGCGCTTCGCTGATAGCGTCGGCGGCTGTTCCGTTGAACACGCGGGCCCTGGCGTCGTAGTTCGGGTAGCGGGCCAGAATCTGTTTTTTGCCATTGATAAAAAGCTGCTCAAAAGCCGGGCCTGCCACATCGGCCGTCCATACGTTTCCGGTACCTTTTTGCCAATTTGCCCGCACCGGCCTACCTCCGCTCACCTGCACCCGCTCTGCCTGATAAGCACCGATCAGCAATGCCTTCCCCTGGGTAATTTGCGGATCGATGTGCAGGGTTGCGGGCAGAAAGTACATCCCTCCCCGCAGTAGAATCTGAACCCTGTCGGCGGGAGTCTCTTTCACCTTTTCAAGGGCTTTCTGCACCGTTGCCAGCGGTCGGGTCAACGTGCCCGGATTGGTATCACGGCCCGACGGCGAAACGAACAGGCGAGTTTGGGCCGTGATCGTTGATGTAGTGAGAGACAGAAAGAGCAGAATTCGGTTTTTCATGAAGGCAAGGGGCTATACAAGTGCTACTCTACAAAGAGACTCAAGCCGGGAATCTATCGGATTGTATGGCTTTCGGTTTGGGGTAGCTCCGGGGGAATTCCTTTACTTTTGTACTAATCCAACGCCAACCGTTTCAACCCTTATGCTTTACGGCATTTTCAGTTACGACATCGCCAGCCCCCGCGTGGGTATCCAATACAAAGACCTCGTTCTCGACCTCGAAGTGGTGAGTTTGCTAGGTTATTTCGATGATCTATCCATCGACCCCACCGTATTTGCCCAACCGGCGCTGAACGACTTTATCGCCCTCGGTAAACCGGCTCACCGCGCCATCCGACAACGACTGAACGAGCTACTCGACAATGACACCGCTGCGCTGGCCGATGTTCACGATCAGGTTTTTATTCATGAATCGCGGGTGACACTGCACTTGCCCGTTCGGATTGGCGATTACACCGATTTCTACGCGGGTATTCACCATGCCGAAAATGTGGGGCGCATATTCCGGCCACAGGGCGACCCGCTGCTGTCTAATTACAAACAGCTTCCTGTAGGCTACCATGGCCGGGCGTCGTCGATTGTGGTTTCCGGCACGCCCGTCCGCCGACCGAGCGGCCAGTTTATGGATGACAATCGGTTAACCTTTGGTCCGTCGAAAGCGCTGGATTTTGAACTGGAACTGGCGCTCATCATCGGTAAAGAAAACCCGCTGGGCGAACCCATTCCTATGGAAGAAGCGGAAGACTATATTTTTGGGGTTGCGCTGTTCAACGACTGGTCGGCGCGGGATATTCAGCGGTGGGAATACCAGCCGTTGGGGCCGTTTCTGGGGAAAAACTTTGCGTCTAGCCTGGCGGCCTGGGTGTTACCGTTCGATGATCTGGAGCCGTTTCGGGTGGCGGGCATGCCGCAGGACCCCACGCCCCTGCCCTATCTGCAAACCTCTGCGCCGGGCCATTTCGATCTTGAACTGGCCGTGTGGCTGCAAGCTGCCGATGGTGAGACCGTCTGCATTGCCCGTTCCAATACCAAATACCTCTACTGGAGCTTCGCCCAGTTGATTGCGCACCACACGGTTGGCGGCTGTAACCTGCGCGTTGGCGACCTGCTGGCCACCGGCACCATTTCCGGCGACACACCCGGCAGTTACGGCTCGCTGCTCGAACTAAGCTGGAACGGCGAGCGTCCCCTTCATTTATCCCACACAACCGCCCGTACCTTTCTGGTCAATGGCGATACGGTAACCTTGCAGGGACACGGTTTTCACAAGGGCATTCGCATAGATCTTGGCGAGGTTACGGGGACAATCATTTAAGTTTACGTCAAGGCACGACTATAAAATTTACTAAGTCCAACGCATCCGTCCAGTTAAGGGTCAGTCGTTTACCTACCTCCTTTTGCGTTTTATGCGACCTGTTTTTACCCTGTTATTGATGGCATTTGGCTTATCGTTTGCGCTGATGAGTTGTGAGAACTGCGGGCCGTCCCGAGAGCCCTTTCTCAATTTGTCGCTGCAACTGACAACCCCCGCGAAGATCGACACAATCTACGCCCTCGATGCCCGGAATCCATTGCCTAAGCAACCGGTATCGACATCAATCGTCACCAGTGGAATCTGGCTCGAACTGCCCCTAAACCTCAATGCCAACCAGAGTCGGTACGTGTTTCAGCTCAATGGCCGCCGGGATACCGTCACCGTTTTTTACCGACGCTCCTTCGCCTTCCGAAATCAGCGATGCGGCTATGTGCTGGATCTGTTCGAACCGGACGGAATCCCCGCCAAGACAACTCAGGGCACTGTTTCCAGCGTATCGTACTGGCAAAATCGAAACGGTTCGTTTCCCGGTGGCCCGCAGGAAACGCACATTGAACTAGCCCTACGCTTATGAAATCACGGCTACTTTTGATGGGATTACTGCTCGCTCCCTCGGTGAGTTTCGGACAAAAGAGTCCTTCGGTACTCATTGGTGTCGATGTGCTGAAACCCGTTTTCTCCGCCGTTGGACCGGCACATAATGCTTACCGATTGGCCGAAGCTACTGTTAAAATCCCACTGTCGACAACGTATTTATCCATCGTTGGCGGGTATGCCGGTCTCCGCTCCGATACTATTTTCCGGAACATACGGCTTCACGATGAAGGCTATTACCTCAAAGTGGGTGTTGAACGCATAGGCGATGGTGGGCTGGTACTTGGCTGGCACGGGCTGGTTTCGTCGTACCGTCAATCCGGCACGTACTTCTTCAAAGGCACTACATTCGGTGACTACGAAAGCCCTATTCCCGACCTGTCCAATCTGGCCATTGGACTTGAAGGCATTCTTGGGCATCAGACGGCGCTCTCACCCCGATTTTTACTCCGCTTTACGGGCCGGGTCACAACAGCTGCCATCTTCGGTACCAAAGACGGCGGAGTACCCCCGTATTTTGTCCCCGGAATCGGGCATGTAGCGGGAAATTCGTTGGTATATAGTGTTGGGGTTGGTATACATTTGTTCTATCAACTTCACCCGCGCCCAACGGCCACTTCATTGCATGACTAAAACTGTTCGCCCGGCGGATGTGCCCCCTAACGAATTTTACCGGTACATGATCGGTACGATTGGGCCGCGTCCCATTGCCTTCGCCAGCACCATTGCTGCCGATGGCACCGTCAACTTAAGTCCGTTCAGCTTCTTTAACCTCTTTGGCTACAACCCGCCAACGCTGGTTTTTGCCCCGACCATTAACCGGCACGGGCATAAAAAACATACCCTGCTCAATCTGGAAGAGGTTGGCGAGGTAGTCATCAACGTCGTTAATTACGCCATGGTGGAACAAATGTCGCTGGCCAGTGCCGAGTTTGAGCGAGGTATCAATGAGTTTGAAAAAGCCGGATTTACCGCTGTTCCGTCCGATCTGGTTCGTCCGCCAAGGGTTGCCGAATCACCAGCCGTTTTTGAATGTGTCGTGAAGCAGATCATTGCTTCGGGCGAGGGGCCAGGAGCCGGGCATCTGGTTATCTGCGAAGTGGTGGCGGGTCACTTTCACGAGGCTATTTTCACCGAAAAAGGCACCGTCGATCCGCATCTGATCGACCTTGTTGCCCGGATGGGTGGCGACTGGTACTGCCGTGCGCAGGGCGATGCGCTGTTTGAAGTAGCCCGCCCGCAGACAGGCATCGGCGTTGATACCATTCCCGTCCACATTCGTAACAGCGCCATTTTATCAGGGAATGACCTCGGGAAACTGGGCAGCATTTCAGAATTGCCCACCGCCGACGAGGTGACGGCCTTTCTGGAATCCGGCGCGTTGACGGCGTTATTTGACGAAGCCAGAAACGGCTGCCAATACCTCCCCGACCTGCTTCATTTGCGGGCTAAAAACCTGCTGGCCGAGCGCAACGTCAAAGAAGCCTGGCTAACGCTGCTGGCGACAGGAGGTTGATTGGCGATTATCAGTTTATTTGTAGTGCTGTCATCTTTTATTGGTAACCTGTTTAAATTTTTATTTTTCAAGTTGAATTAGGCGTTTTTTGTCATCCCGAGGAACGAGGGATGACAAAACCAGCATCGAAACAAAAGTTTAAACAGGTTTTAGACATAGTCACAGACTATACCGAGCAGAAAAATTTTCACTCCTGCTGTACTATTTAAATCAACCCGGCGACCTATACGTCAAACACAACATTAATAACCCGCAACCATGCTTAAGAAACTATTTTTAACGTTTACCCTGACTGGACTAACAACGTTTGGCTTTGGTCAGAACAAGTCTATGCTTTGGGAGATATCGGGCAAGGATCTCGCCAAACCCTCGTACCTTTTCGGAACCATTCACCTCATCTGCCCTACCGATTTCGCCATTACCGAGCCGATCAGGAAAGCCCTGTCGAGTACAGAGCAGGTGTATCTGGAACTGGATATGGACGATCCGCAAATGATGCCCAAAATGCAGAAAGGCATGATGAATACGGGTGGGAAGTCGTACAAAGAATGGCTCAAACCCGACGATTACAACCTGCTGAATGACTATTACAAAAGCAAAATGGGCGCGGGCCTCGCTCAGTTGGGAATGCTCAAACCCCTGGCGCTGATGTCTATGAACTACATGACACTGCTTAACTGCCAGCCCGAATCCTACGATATGACCTTCGCCAAAATGGCGTCGGAGCAGAAAAAGGAAGTCCTGGGGCTCGAAACCGTGGAATCGCAGTTCGACGTTTTCGACAAAATTCCGGTCGAGAAACAAGCTGCCGAATTGGTGGAGATGGTCCGGAATCAGGAAAAGGCACGTACTGAATTCAATCAGCTAATCACCCTCTATAAAGCGCAGGACCTCGATGGACTGCTCAAACTGATGCGGCAGAGTGAGTTTAGCGACATGGCGGGGTATGAAGATGTACTACTCAATGACCGCAACGCCAACTGGATTCCGACGATTGAGCAGGCCGTTAAGCAAAAACCCACGTTTATTGCCGTTGGGGCCGGTCATCTGGGGGGCGACAAGGGCGTTATTCAGTTACTCCGCAAAAAAGGCTACACCATAAAAGCCGTGAACTAGCTGTTCCCTGACAAACGCCATGTCTTCCGCGCCGGATTCCCTCAACCTCATCCGACAGCATCAGAAGATCATCCACAAGGTCTGCCATTTATATATTAACAACTCCATCGACCGGGAGGACCTGTTTCAGGAGATTCTGCTGAATGCCTAGACGTCATGGCCTATTTCGGAATGACCCTCGTTTCACGGCCTAGCTCTATCAGATTGCCTGAATACCGCCATTTCTTACTTCCGTAAGAAAAAGAAAATAACCATGCAGCAGGTGTTGGACAGCAAACTAGCGCTGGCCCATGCCCCGTACGATGATGATGGTACACCATTCGATGGCTTACGGGCATCGTCGGTGTCATTAGTATCGTACAGATCATCGCCTTTAGCTGGCAGTACCAACACTGAAGGCGTGCAACCCGAAGTTACCGACCTGCGTACTTATTTACAGCGCCAGATCAAGGTCGCAGAACGATTTATCCGAATCCACTTTAGCTTTTGCCTATGGGCGGAGCCCATCATTTTTTCATGGGCGGCTACATCGGTTACACGGTAGCCGCCTGGCAAATCAACGATCCCTTTTTGCTTCCACTAAACAAATTAATACAAACAAACCCACCTTTTTTATGCTGTTAGCCTTACTAACTGCGGGTTTGATTGGCCTTCTTCTTTTAATAAAAGTGTATATACAACGGCTATACGGACGTCATCTCGATCAATTAAAAAAACTGTCTGTAAGAGTTCGATAAGTAGCTAAAAACAACGCGTCTTTACTGTCGGTAAATGCCCACAAAACCGATTAACAGGACCGTTGCTTTACGGGCAATTTAAAGCACCTTTTGTCATCATGAATAACTAACTATAATTTACTCTATACCCCTATTTTGGTTTATCTTACATCAATTTTATTTAACAAAACTACCATTTGAGCAATTTTTTCCTGCCTATTTGCTACTATAAAAAAAGTTTAGTTACTTGTTTTCGTAAGCTTCACTTACTTCCCTGAAAGCTACAAATCGAATAAATACACTTCCTCATAAAGTACAATATCACTCGTGTGGAAACGATCGTATACTTTCTGTCTTTTACCCGTTACTACTTCGTTGACCAAAGACGCTAATTCTCGTGTTTGTAAGAAAGGTCTTTGTAGAAAATGGATAAACAACAGTTGTCCAGTCTGTTGAAACTCTCATTAACTTATTGTTAAATCCTTATTGATCAAGTGTTTAGTGTACCAATTAATAACAAGCCGATACATCTTTGTAACTTCTGCTAATCGGGTCAATTAGTAGAAATCCTGTAGACCCCCCAAATCGCCGAAATTTTTGGACAGTAGGTTAGAGAAGTAAGAGAATAGTGAAATAATTATATAATTCCCATATTAGATTAAGCAATTTTCAGAGTAGTAAAACTGCCTAAAAAAAATTTCTAAGTAGCGGCTTTTTTTTTCAGACGGCAATCATAAAAAAAATACTATAATTTCTCTTCTTAGTTTTAGATTATTTATTTACATAAATTTTTAAAAGGCAACAAATAAATTATAAAACATTATTTTTAAGAAATATAGTAAACATAATGCGGCTATAATGACAGTTTTTGCGGCACTGTGGTAACAAATTTTAGAGTTAATACAAAAGTCCCATTAAATAATTTATCCTATTTTCTTAGTAGTACTCAAGTAATTTTGTGACTAAAACAGCGTCTAAAAGTTGAAGCAAGTTATAACGGTAAGCTTTAAGAGGCTACTGTAACTTTTACAGACAGTTTACTTACTACGCTTGCCTTATTAATTTTTTCTACGGGTTGTAAATTTCACATACCGGTTTTAGGCCATGACAAACACAATCGTTTCTTCAAGGGAAAGTAACAAAGACTGTGAACTAGATACAATCGAAGTAACACCAAGCTTTAGCCAAAGAAACATGGAAAACGTTCTTTCAAAATTCTACCTTTCGACCAAGCCGACAAGCAATTTATATTTACAATGGATCGAAGATGAAAGCTTCGTCATTGATAAATCGAATTCTTTCTATTTACTCGTTGGTAAACGAATAGTTGACATACTAATCTCAACTGTAGTTATTGTGTTTGTCCTGAGTTGGTTGTTACCAATAATTGGCATTATCATTTTTATAGATTCTCCCGGATCTATATTCTTCATACAACCCAGAACTGGTTACAAAGGAGCTTGCTTTCCCTGCATAAAATTTCGTACGATGTACAATAGCAAGCAGACGGAATTTAAGCAGACCAGTTTCAATGACAACCGGGTAACACGGGTTGGTCGGTTCTTACGGAAAACAAATCTCGATGAATTACCTCAATTCATTAATGTTTTGCTCGGGAGTATGAGTATCGTTGGGCCTCGTCCACACGCGGTACAACACGATGTTCTTCATTGGACATCCATGACTTACCGCAATCGGTACACAATAAAACCGGGTATTACGGGTCTTGCCCAGGTACGCGGGGCACGGGGCGAAACTGAGAAATCTCAAAAAATGGATCACCGCGTTCGCTACGACCTTTTTTACATCAAACAGAGAAGTTTTCTGTTCGATATGAAAATATTTTTCCTCACTATTAAAACAATGCTTGAAGGTGATAAAAATGCCTGGTAATCCGGCAACCCGATTAAGTATACTTTTCACCGACAACGTATTGATATGACCACCTCCATTAACAGACTGACTTTAAACAAGTTCTGTATAACATTAATTAACTTCGGTTTTTTAATGGTCTTTTTTTCAGCATGTACATCAACTAAATCAGTGATCTACTTTCAGGGGGGTCGCCAGATAGATACCGCAAGCTACAGTACACTACAACCAGTAACGCCCTCACTATCAGTTATTGAAAAAGGAGATATTCTTGCCATCGTTGTAACAAGCTTAAGTGAAGAATCGAACGAGCTCATCAACTTCCCTAACGTTCACCCGCTTAACCTAACGATCTTTCCGGGGGCAACCACGCAGGGACAGCAGCCTTTGGGTTACATGGTCGATGAAGCAGGAAACGTTAATATCCCGCTCGTTGGCAACGTAAACTTAGTAGGATTGTCGATAAAAGATGCCAATAAACTTTTGGTCGAAAAACTTGGCAAATACCTCACCAATCCTTCGGTAACGGTTCGTCAGTTGAATTACAAAGTTACCGTATTGGGGGAAGTTAACCGCCCAGGCATTTTTAGTTTACTTGATAACAAAACAACATTGCCTGACCTGCTAGGAATGGCCGGTGATTTAACGGTTTTTGGCCGTCGGGATAATGTGATGCTTATCCGAATGAACGGGGCAAAGCGCGAAGTTATCCGCCTGGACCTAACCTCCAGAAGCGTGCTGAACTCACCTTATTTCTTTGTTCAAAATAACGACGTTGTTTATATAGAACCGCGTAGTGGAAAACTGACATCCGCCGACCGTACGTTTCAGTTATTACCTATTTATTTAGGGTTAACATCCACATTATTATTTCTGGCAAATATCCTGTTCAACTAGCCCGAACAGCCATATTTCAGAAACTCACGTTATAAATAAGACTAGAAATGATTGACAATCAGTATAACTATTCGACGCCAAATAAGCCCGTGAATATGCGCTTGTTTTTTTCGAAGTATTTACGCAATTGGTACTGGTTTGTTATTGCATTGGTAGCTGCCCTGGGTGGTGCCTACTATTACCTTCGCAACACAACACCAATTTATCAGGTAAGCGCGGCTCTCCTTATCAAAAAAGAGGATAAGGGTATGATTGGTGATGACATCATCAAAAGCGAAAACAGCAAGCCAAGCGAAAAAAATATCGAGAATGAAATTGAGACATTAAAGTCCCGCACATTGATTCAGCGGGTGGTCGATGATTTGAATTTGAACATCGCCTATTTTCAAAAAGGGGATGTTCGGGATGATGAAGAAATTTTTGATTCGTCGCCTATTCATGTAAACGTAATTAAGCTTAATCCAACGGCTTATTATGCGCCAGTTTCTGTACATATTCTGAATCCAAAGCAGTATGAACTGCTGGATGAAGAAGGCAATAAGAAAGGGGAATATAACTTTAACCAGGTAGCAAAAAGTGATTACGGTACGTTTAACGTAACGTATATCGATTCGCTCTATAACCCCGAAAAAAACGTAATTAAGGTTGCTTTTTACGACAAAGAGTCAACAATTCAGCAATATCAGGGAGCAGTCAAAGTAGAACTGAACAACCAGAAGAGTACGGTACTTAAGCTGGGCATGGAAACGTCGGTGCCCTCAAAAGGGAAAGCGATTCTGGCCAAGCTGATGGACGAGTACACGTTCGCAGTCCTGACAGATAAGAACAAGGAAGCGGCCAGTACGATGCAGTTCATCGACGAGCGCCTGCGTATGATTACCGGCGAGTTAGGTAACGTTGAAAAAAACGTAGAATCCTACAAGAGTGAAGCTGGCATAACGGATCTGAGCGCGGAAGGAAACCTGTTTCTGGAATCGGTAAAAGATAATGACGCCCGCCTGAACGACGTTGATATTCAGCTGAAGATGTTAAGTGGGGTCGAGAGATATTTGAGAAGCAGCCAGGACGGCGCGGCCCCCGCTACGGTGATGGGGAATGATGCTGTTTTGTCTGGCCTGTTGAGAAAACTAAGTGATCTTAGCACACAGCAGGAAAAATACAACCGGACAACCCAGCCCGACAACCCTTATCGGCAAACGATTGAGGCCCAGATTGCCAGTACCAAGGCCTCTATTCTGGACTACGTTTCTAACCAGCGGCAGAATTTGCTGGTAACGCAAAGCAGCCTGAAACAGCAGAATGGCCGCTTTACCTCGTCTATCCGAACGATTCCCCGCAAGGAGCGCGAGTTTGTGAATATTAAGCGCCAGCAGTCCATCAAGGAAAACCTGTATTTGCTGCTCCTTCAGAAAAAAGAAGAGACAGCCATTGCCCATGCGCCTTCCATTACGGATAGCCGCGTTATGGATGCACCGTACAGTTCTCCGGGGCCAATTAAGCCAAGTCACAGTAGCATTTACATGCTGGCCGTCTTCGCAGGACTGCTTATTCCGGCCGGGTTTATCAGCGCGCGTGGCCTGATGAACGACAAAGTACAGTCGCGAAAGGAGATCGAAGAAGAAACAGGCATTGCGGTGTTCGGTGAGATCACCAGGAAGCCAAAACAGCTTAAGAACAACATTGTTGACTTGACCAGCCACTCGCTCATTGCCGAGCAGTTCAAAATTCTCCGGGCCAATTTACAGTATGCAGCCCGGGAAGATGGAGCGGTAGACGGGCAGGTGATTTTGATCACTTCGTCGGTTAGTGGAGAAGGCAAGAGCTTTGTCAGCATAAACCTGGCCCTGAGCCTGGCGCTGCTCAACAAGAAGGTCATTGTCCTGGAACTGGATCTGCGTAAGCCCCAAACGGCTCAGTACCTGAACATGACTCAGCTCGACAAACCGGGTATCTCCAGCTATCTCGATGGCCGGATTGGACATGAGCAGTTGATTCAGCAAACCCAGGTTCATCCTAATCTGTACTTCATTTCGAGCGGTCCAATTCCTAATAACCCAACGGAGCTGTTGTCTAACGGACGCATTCAGGTATTGCTCGATCAACTCCGCAATGAGTTCGATTACATCATACTGGATACTCCTCCGGTGAGTATGCTGGCCGATGCCACGCTGCTGGGACCCTATACCGATACGGCTTTTTACGTCGTACGCCACGAGTACACCCCCCGCAACTACATGCGTTTGCTGTCTAACCTGAACGACAGCCACAAGTTCAAATCGCTGAACGTCATTGTCAATGCCGTTAACTACCCTAACAGTGAGGATTTCGGCTATGGCTACAGCTACCCGAAGCGCAAAGCGTACTAAGCGTTGCTACAGGCTGTTAACGGCCTACTAATCAACAAACGTTAAGATTATGCCTTGGTTCGTTCTTTATACAAAGTCTCGAAATGAGAAAATCGTTGCGGAAAAACTACGGGCAAAGAACATAGAGGTGTACTGCCCTATGATCAAACGCCCCCGCCAATGGTCTGATCGGGTTAAGGTAGTAGAGGAGCCCCTGTTCCGCTCCTACTGTTTTGTGAGGCTGGAAGAACGGCAACGGCATGAGGTATTCTCGGTACCCGGCCTCGTTCGGTACCTGTTCTGGGAAGGAAAACCAGCCATTGTTCGCGACGCCGAGATCGACTCAATAAAGTCGATGCTGGCCGATGTCGATCATCAATTGATTCAAATCAAACCTTTACGTCCGGGTACGCAGATGACCATCAAATCGGGTTCGTTCCGCGACTCGACTGGCACCGTTATTCGCCAGGATGGCAAGATCGTTACCGTTGTGCTGGAGTCGCTCCAGATGGTATTGAAGGTAGATCTGACCACTACCGCTATTGTCGGGTAATTACCCGTCGGTCAGGTTAATGCAAGCGTACAAAGAGTAAGTGCATAGTATTTGGCCCAATCATAGGTCTCCGAATGGGACTGAAAGGGCGGAGCCATACAAGCAGGTCATGGTAGCGTCAATCTGCCGGACCGATTTTAATAAGTACCCCAATTCATGAAGGAAGCCATTTCAGACCTAACTAATAACCCGTCTTATGCTAAAATATGGCATTGGATCAAGCTTATTTCCATTACCGGCACGGCGCAGGTAGCGGTTCAGGCAATTGGCTTTATCAGTGGTATCCTGGTCATTCGCTTGCTGCCTACGCACGAGTATGCATTATATACGCTGGCCAATACCATGCTGGGTACCATGACAACCCTGGCCGATGGCGGCATCTCTACGGGCGTTATGGCCAAGGGGGGCAAAGTGTGGCAAGATAAACAACGGCTGGGCGAAGTGCTGTCTACGGGATTTAACCTGCGGAAAAAGTTTGCGGTTGGCAGCCTGTGCGTTGCCCTGCCCATACTGGTTTACTTACTGCACCACCACGATGCCAGTTGGACAATGTCGGTACTGATTGTGCTGTCTCTGATTCCGTCTTTCTTTGCGTCGCTGTCGGGTACGCTGCTGGAAATTGCGCCAAAGCTGCATCAGCAGGTCGCTCCGCTGCAAAAGATACAGGTGGGTGTTGCACTGAGCCGGTTAGCCCTGCTCAGCCTGAGTATCTTCACGTTTCCCATCACGTTTATCGCGATCCTGTCGGCAGGGTTTCCCCAGCTATGGGCCAACCGGCAGATACGGAAGATATCATCGGCCTTTGCCGACATGGGGCAACCCGTTAACCTGACCGACCAGAAGGATATTCTCTTCATGGTTAAACGGTTACTGCCCGAATCGATTTATTACTGCATATCGGGGCAGCTTACCATCTGGCTTATTTCCATTTACGGCTCTACGTCGGGGGTGGCTCAGGCGGGTGCGTTGGGTCGGTTGCCGGTTGCCATGACGTTGTTCACGGTATTGTTCGGGTCGCTGGTGTTGCCTGTTTTCAGCCGTACACCGGGTATCAAAGCCATCGTCGTTCAGCAGTACCTAAAGATACAGGCCGGTCTTGTTCTGCTGGGCATCGGCATTGTGGGAGGAGTAGTCATTTTCTCGGGGCCGATCTTAAGCGTTCTGGGGCCTCAGTACACGAGTTTAACCAGCGAGCTGATCATTATGATGGTGGGCAGCACGATTGGTTTTATTGCCACTTCCGCATTTTTTCTGTCTTCGAGCCGAGGCTGGGTCATGAACCCCGCCATCTCGATTACCGTCAGTATTGCGGCCACTATAATTGGCGTATCCATCATTGATGTGTCGACCCTTAAAGGGATTTTCTGGCTCAACATCTTTACAAGTATCGTGCATCTGGTTATGCACGTGGCGTACGGGATTCACCGAATTGTGACCCTGAAAAACGACGCCAACTAAACTACGAATCTGCAATGAAAAAAAATCTGCTCATCATTGGCTCATCTCAGGGTGTTTACGGAGGTATTGAGGCCTACATGATTGCGCTGGCCGAAGCAGCTTCTTCCTGGGAGGAATTTGATGTCAAATTGTGTTTCAAAATAATTGAAGGGGCAGAAGCGGTCGAGAATCTGGTGCAGTCGGCCGAAGCGGTCTGCAAACAGGTTTATTTTGTCCGGAGAGGGTCCAAAGAATTAGTTGATCTGCTTAAATGGGCCGATGTGCTGCACGTGCAGAATATGCCGCCCGACATTGTTTTTCCGGCCCGGTTCATGTCGAAAAAGGTTTTCCTGACCGTACACAACCGTCGCCTGCCCGAACTCAACCTGCACAACCTGATCTGGCGTTTCTCCATCCGGTTTGCTTACCGCCGGTGGTTCAACTCCAACTTTGTGTGGGGCACCTGGGAGAACGGCAAAAAATCCAGCAACAGCGACTGTGTCCCAACCGTATGCCGCCTGCCAACAGCCTGGTGCCCACCCGAACAGCGTAAAGGGTTCCTGTTTGTGGGCCGCTGGATTGAGAACAAGGGCATTCAGGAAATCCTGAAAGCCTACGCCCTCGGCAACTTCGACCCCAACGAGTACCCGCTTACGATACTGGGCGACGGGCCGCTGAAACCGGTCGTGCTGTCTATGATCGACGAACTGAAGATTAAGCATGTAAACATGCCGGGCTTTGTCGACGATGCGACGAAACAGAAGTATCTGTCGTCTACACGCTGGTTGCTGGCCCCCGCCCGTACACAGGAAGACTTGGGCCTCACGCCCATCGAAGCCCGCAGCGTAGGTGTTCCGTCTATCGTTACGCGCGATGGGGGTTTACCCGAAGCCGGGGGAGCGGCCTCGCTGATTGTTGAGCCGGGCGATGTGGAAGGCCTGGCACGCTGCATGCAGATGGCCGCAACCATGGACGAAACGGAATACCAGCGTCGCGGTAAACTGGCAAAAGATACGCTCGAAGGTTTCCTGAAACCAATGGACTTCTACCGTACCTCCTACAATAACTAATTCATTATCACCACCACTGATTCACCTGTCGAATCGGGCTATTTAGTTGAATAGAACAGACAGGCAATTCACTATACATAAGCAGTTTAACGTATCAATAGACTGCATCATGACTGAATATCCATCCAATATTAAACCTTACCCCAATGTCTGGGAAATCTATCCGAATAATTTCGCCTGTATCGAGTGTCTACCTGGATGCCACCCGCCTGTTGGCAGCTCTCGTTGTCTTATACGTCCATGCTCATGATCAGTGGTATGGGGTTGAATCGGCACTGCTGAAATCCCTGGCGCACGGGGCTGTCATTGTCTTTTTTGTGCTGTCGGGTTATGTTATTGCCTATACAACGACGAACAACAACCGGGGTGAATTTCAGTACGCTAAAGCGCGTCTGAGTCGTTTGTGCTCAGTACTGTTCCCCACATTGTTGATTACCATCGTTGCCAGCGTCATCGTTTCGAAGGTCGATCCGGTGCTCATGGCGGAGTACTCGCGGGGAGCGGCCTGGCCAAGGTATCTGCTCAGCAGCACCTTTTTGAACGAAATCTGGTTTCTGTCGGCCACCCCGCCCATTAACCGGCCACTGTGGTCATTGAGTTATGAATTCTGGTACTATGCCATTTTTGGTGCCTGGTTTTATGCCAAAGGAGGCTACAAGTCCCTGCTTCCGTTCGTGATTATGTGCCTGATGGCCGGTCCCAAAATTCTTTGCATGATGCCCATCTGGCTGGCCGGTGTGGCCGCTTACAAATACCGGGGACCCGCCAGTTCATCAAACAAGGTGTTCCTGCTTATCATTTTGCTGTTTGGCGTTGTAGTGGTATCTATTCTCTCGTTGCCCGCCATTCCGTACCAGCTCGGCAGAAGTCCGCTTTACTACGCCAATCAGTTCATTACCGACTGGATCTCAGGGCTGATTTTCGCCTTCTCCCTGTGGCTTCTGCCAACCGTTGCCAAGGCGCCAGCTAAGCCAAATAGATGGATCGAGCGGTTCCGGGATGTGGCCAACATGACATTCCCGCTGTATGTGCTGCACCATCCATTGCTCATCCTTTGGCGGGCCGTTTTGGGTTATCAGGTTGGTAACCCGGCCGACATGTGGCAGGCGATTGTTGTTGTTACCCTTGTTTCGGCGGTGTTAGGCGTGCTCATGGATAAACAGCGGTTTGTATGGGATAGACTCTTTACGTTCCTGCTGACGAAAGTAAAAAAACTTTCGACGGGCATTTTTTCGCCTGCCCAACCGAATAAAGTACTTGTCTATCATTCCGTTGAAGAATCGGCCGTTAATACGCCGTCCGGAAACGATAACTGATTTGCCCGCCGGGCTAACCTTTCGGCACGTCCAGCGATAAAAAAATACTTCCAATGACTAAAGTTTCGATCTTAATTCCGACCTACAAAAGGCCCGATCTTCTCGTAGAAGCCGTGAAGTCGTGTCTTGAGCAGACGTATCTGCCTTACGAACTGGTCATCGGCGACGACTCACCCGACGAGGTGACGGCTCAGGTAGTTGAGGAACTGAAGAAAGAATCGCCGGTAACGATTCGCTACATCCACAACAAGCCGTCGCTGAAGCAGGCCCGGAATATAAACATGCTTTTCAACGAAGCACAGGGCGATAAGGTGATGATTCTGCACGACGACGATCTGCTCATGCCCGAATCGCTGGAAACCCTGGTGAACGTCTTTGAGCGTGACCCATCGGTGAGTGTTGCGTTCGGCAAGCAGTACATCATTACCGATACCGGTGAGATCGACCCGGAGTCGTCCATCACGTTCAATCAGGATTTTTACCGGATCGAGAAGTTTGAAGGCACGGCGTTGACTCCGTTTGAATCGGCCCTCTGCCAGCAGTTCCCGAACAACGGATACCTGATCAAGGCGGAGATCATCAAGAAAATGCAGTGGAACATCGACGCCGGTGATGCCTGCGACTACGAGTTTGGGTACCGGCTGGGACTGGCGGGCTACAAGATGTACTTCGTCAATAAATTCCTTGGCAAATACCGCCTGTCGGCCGAGTCGATCTCGCATTCCAGAACCAGCGACTGTGCTTATCAGGCGTATCATATTCTGAGCAACAGCAAGCCCAACAGTCCATTTTCCGAGGAAGTCCGGGCCAAACGGTTGTACGAGCGGGCACCCATTGCCATTACGGAAGCCGTTAACCTCGGCAAACGCGGCAAAGCGGTCGAGATCCTGTTCAGCGAATGGTACAGAAAGCGCATCCTGTCTTTGCAGGGAATAAAACGGGTGCTGTATATCCTGTTTTACTTCGAGCCGAAGAAATTGTTTTCAGGGCAGCCAAACCGGCAGTCGATCAAGAAAAAAAAGGAAGTCGAGTACAGCTTATAATCCCTATCCTATGAAAATTGTGCTTTCGCATCCTACCGGCAATGCCAACGTTCGCGCTGTTTTAACAGCGTTGGTGAAAGCAAACGCCCTGGCGGAATTCAACACCACCCTGGCCACCAATCCCGATGCGGGCTGGCTGAAGCTATTGCCGGGCAGCGTGCGAAGCGAACTACTCCGCCGAACGTTTCCGGCTCCGCAAGAACAGATCCAGACGCACCCGCTCCGGGAAATTGCCCGGATGGCGTTCCCGAAACTGGGGCTGAACCAACTCGTTCGGCATGAGCAGGGATGGGCCAGTATCGACGCTGTTTATCAGGATTTCGACCGGCTCACGGCGCAGCGGCTGACCAAACTAGCGGCCAGTCAATCCGTCAACGCGGTATATGCCTACGAAGATGGCGCGCTGGAAACGTTTCGGCAGGCTAAAAAGCTGGGCCTGACGTGCGTGTATGATCTGCCCATTGCCTACTGGGAAACTGGTCGTAAGCTGATGCTCGAAGAAGCCGAACGTATGCCCGCCTGGGCACCTACGCTGGGGGGCGGCATTCAGGATTCGGAAGCCAAGCTGGAACGCAAAACCCGCGAACTCGAACTAGCCGATATTGTAGTGGGACCCGGGCTATTCGTGATGGACTCCATCCCTGCCTGGGCCGCCGACAAACAGACCATCATGGCCCCCTTCGGGTCGCCGGTGCTGCCCGCTGCGGCAAGCCAGCCCAAAACGAACGAGTCAACAAACCGTCGGCCGTTACGGGTGTTGTTTGCGGGTTCGATGGGGCAGCGCAAAGGCCTCGGCGACTTGTTCGAAGCGGTTAAACTCCTCAATAATCCTGATCTGGAGCTGGTCGTTATGGGGTCGCTGTTGAGCCCGATCGAGTTTTACCGGTCGCAATACGCCGGATTTACTTACGAGGCTGGTCGCCCGCACGATCAGGTGCTGGCCCTAATGCGCTCCTGCGATGTCTTTTGCCTGCCTTCCATTGTAGAAGGTCGTGCGCTGGTGATGCAGGAAGCCATGAGCCAGGGATTGCCGCTCATTATTACGCCCAATACCGGTGGTGCCGATTTGATTCAGGAAGGAAAGACCGGTTTTCTGGTGCCTATCCGTTCGCCGAAAGCCATTGCCGAAAAACTAAGCTGGTTTCTCGACAACCGCGACCAGATCCCAGAAATGGGGAAACTGGCCCAGGCGCACGCAGCCACCTACACCTGGGATGGCTACGGCACAACGGTCGTTGACTCGATCAATGATTTTTACACCAAACTAGTACGGAAGCCGCAGATTGCGGCCAACGCCTAACATTAATTCGAACGCAATGTCTGTAGTTGATTTTCCAATTTCGGCGAAGTCTGGGTTGAGGGCAAATATGCCTTCCGATCGGCAGGCTATGCCTGAACAGATGGAGGCCAACAAATGGCTTAAGCGGGGTATCTGGCTGTATTTCTGGCTGCTCCTTCTGGAGGGTGCTTTACGAAAGTGGGTACTGCCGGGACTGGCGACTCCCCTGCTGATCGTTCGTGACCCAATTGCGATCTTTCTGATCATTGGTGCCTGGAGAAACGGGCAGTTACGCATAAACGGTTACTTGCTCGGCATGGTGTCCATTGGCCTGCTCGGCATTTATACCGCCATTTTCCTCGGCCACGGCAACCTTACGGTGGCCCTGTTCGGCGCGCGTATTCTGCTGTTCCATTTCCCGCTGATGTTCGTGATCGGGGCCATTTTTGAGCGCGAAGACGTTATTAAACTCGGCAAGATGACCGTTCTGATCTCGGTTTTCATGTCCGTTCTGATTGCCATTCAGTTTTACAGTCCTCAATCGGCCTTTGTGAACCGGGGCGTTGGGGGCGACATGGCGGGGGCTGGTTTCGACGGGGCTATGGGTTATTTCCGGCCACCGGGCACCTTCTCCTTCACCAACGGCCTTCACCTCTTTTTCGGGTTTGCGGGCATCTTTATCTTTTACTTCTGGGTTCAGGCCGAGGGCATCAACCGACTGATTCTGCTTGCGGCTACGGCCGGTATGGCAGCTGCGATACCCTTTTCTATCAGCCGAAGCTTATTGCTTTTCGTAGCCATCGATTTTGCTTTTGTGGCCATCGCCATCCTCCGCAAGCCGCAATATGCCGGGCGTATGATCATGCTGATTATCGGGGCGATGATCGTCGTGGCGATACTGAGCCAGTTGCCGGTTTTACAGGCACCTATGGAAGCGTTTATTTCCCGTTTCACCAGCGCCAGCGATGTAGAAGGTGGCCTCAAAGGCTCCCTGGGCGACCGGTGGCTGGGTGGATTGGCCGGTGCCCTCGGCGACTCGTTTAATCAGCCATTCTGGGGCTATGGCCAGGGCATGGGAACCAACGCGGGCAGTACCCTGCTGACGGGTGGTTCACGCGCTTTCCTGATCTCGGAAGGCGAATGGGGCCGGGTCATTGGCGAAATGGGGCCTTTACTGGGGCTTCTTCTGATTCTGATCCGGGTGAGCATAAGCCTTGAGTTTGTGGTGATCGGGTACAAACGGCTCATCGCCGGTGATTTCCTGCCCTGGGTATTGATCGGCTATATCCTGATGATGGTGCCTCAGGCGCAGTGGGCACAACCAACGGCCCTGGGCTTTAGCACGCTGATTGGCGGACTTTTTCTGGCGTCGCTACATCAATCCCGGTCCAACGCGTCCGGCAACACACACTAATGACTACACCGATGCGTATTGTTTTAATTGGGAATTACCCACCCGACAAGCAGGAAAGTATGGAGCGGTTTGCGCAGATGATGCAAACCGGATTCCAGAACCTGGGCGTTAGCTCCGAGATATGGCGTCCGGTGGTTTTCTTCGCCAAAGGGGCCGGTAACACGACCGTTGGACTGGGAAAATGGCTTGGCTACCTGGACAAATGGTTGCTTTTCCCGCTGCTACTGCGCTGGCGTTTGCGGCCGGGTACGGGCTACGATGCCGTCCGGTTCCACATCTGCGATCATTCCAACGCGCCTTATCTGGGGCATTTGCCGCATGAGCGCACGGGCATAACCTGCCACGATGTACTCGCCATTCGGGGAGCAATGGGCTTTGAAGATGCCTACTGCCCGGCGTCTGGATTCGGCAAAATTCTTCAGAAATGGATTCTCGGTCATTTGTCACGGGCTAAACTACTGGCAACCGTCTCTAAGCTTACCCTGAAACAGCTGACCGAACTGGCCCCCGGCCACCCAGCTCCACAGCAGGACTGGCGGGTTATTCACAATGCGTTCAACGGTCATTTTCGGCCTATGCCCGAAGATGAAGCCCGTGAGCTGCTGCATCAGAAAGGGATTCGCTTACCCGAACCGTTCATTCTGCACGTAGGCTCCGGCATGGCCCGCAAAAACCGCCGGATGCTGCTGGATATGGCCGATAAAGCAGGCTCGCAGTGGACCGGCACGATCTGTTACGCCGGTCATGCGCTGGAAGACGATCTGCTCCAACTGGCCAACGCATACGGCTTGTCCGAACGGGTCGTTTCTGTAACCCAACCCGACCATAACACGCTGGTGGCGCTCTACAGTCTTTGCCAGGCCTTTGTCTTTCCTTCCTTTTCGGAAGGATTTGGCTGGCCGCTCATCGAAGCGCAGGCCTGTGGCGCCCCGGTAATCACCAGTACTATTGAACCTATGCCCGAAGTAAGCGGTGGCGCAGCTTTGTACGCGCACCCATCCGAACCCATTGCCTTTGCCGAAGCCCTGCTGGCTTTACAGAATGAAACCACCCGCGCCGAGTTTATCCGGTGGGGTTTTGAGAACGCGGCCAACTTCGAGTCGGATCGCATCATGAACGCTTACCTCGATATCCACAGCCCGGTACCGGTTACGGTCCATTGATATGTTTCTGAAACTCATTTCATTTTTCCTTCCGTGGAGCTTACGCCGACGTGCTCTCAACAAGTGGTTCGGCTTTGAGATCAGTCCAACAGCGCACATTGGCCTGGCCTGGATTTTCCCAACCCGGCTCGTTATGAAGGACAACGCCCGAATCGACCATTTCACCGTAGCCGTTAACCTCGACCGGATTGAGATGGAGAAAGACGCGTACATCGGACGGAGCAACTGGATCACGGGCTTTTCCAAAGATGCCGACTCGGCCCATTTTCGCCACCAGGCGGCTACACGTCGGCCGGAGTTATGGCTGGGCGAATCGGCTTCAGTCAATAAGAATCATCATCTGGATTGTACCAACCGGCTGGAGATTGGCAAGTTCTCGACCATTGCCGGGTACAACTCACAGTTTCTGACGCACTCGATCAACGTGGAGGAGAACCGGCAGGACAGCACCCCCATCAGCATTGGCGACTACACTTTTGTGGGGACCAACGTGGTGGTACTGGGCGGCTCCCGCTTACCGGACCATTCGGTGCTGGGTGCCAAGTCGTTGCTTAACAAAGCGTTTGAGGAACCGTGGATGCTCTACGCCGGTGTACCGGCCAAAGCGTTGCAACCGGTGCCCAAAACGGCTAAATATTTTTCCCGTACTGAGGGTTTTGTCATTTAATCAACCCGGCAAAACGCCAGATACCACAACATAATGAACGTTTTACATGTAGTTGCCGGGATGGACCCCAAAACCGGGGGCGTTTGTCAGGCTATACGCACGATAATTAATGGATTGACGGAATTGGGTATCCAGAACGAGGTAGCCAGCATTGACGCGCCAGACGCCCCATACCTGTCCGATTACTCCTTCCCGATCCACGCGCTCGGTCCGGCGGGCCGCTCGTGGCAGTACAGCGCAAAGCTCGTTCCCTGGCTGGTCGATAACCTCACCCGGTTCGATACCGTCATTGTGCATGGTCTCTGGTTGTACCACAGCTATGCAGCCCGGAAAGCCATCCAGCAGGTAAAAAAAGAGCAGAAGTCGGCGGGTAAAATGCCCAAAGTGTTCATCATGCCGCACGGTATGCTCGACCCCTGGTTTCAGGAAGCTAAAGGCCGCAAGTTAAAAGCGCTGCGCAACTGGCTCTACTGGAAGGTGATCGAAGACAAAGTTGTCAACGAAGCCGATGGGATGTTGTTTACCTGCGAGGAAGAGTTGATCCAGGCCCGGAAGCCCTTCAGGCCTTACCAGCCCAGTCAGGAAATCAACGTTGGGTACGGCATCGACAGCTCACCGGCTTTTACGCCAGCCATGAAGGAGGCTTTTCTAACCAAATGTCCCGAACTAGCCAACCAGCCTTATTTGCTGTTTTTGAGCCGGATAGACATGAAAAAAGGCGTCGATCTGCTCATCAAAGCGTACGCAGCCGTCGTGTCGGCAAGTCAGCATACGGGCGCGTCGGTTCCGAAACTGGTCATTGCCGGGCCGGGTCTGGAAACGACTTACGGGCAGAGTATGCAGCAACTGGTGGCTGGCAACCCGCTCATAAAAGACAAAGTGATATTTCCGGGTATGCTTACGGGCAATACAAAATGGGGTGCTTTTTACGGCTGCGAGGCTTTTGTACTCCCCAGCCATCAGGAAAACTTCGGTATTGCCGTGGTGGAAGCCCTCGCGTGCGGAAAGCCGGTATTAATCTCGAATCAGGTCAATATCTGGCGGGAAATCGCATCAGCAGCGGGTGGTTTCGTCGCCCCTAATACGGTCGAAGGCACCCGGCAGGTACTGGAAGACTGGCTGAGTCTGACACCTCCTGAGCAGCGCAAGATGGAAAAGCAGGCCCGGTACGCATTTGAAGAATATTTCTACATCAATCCGGCGGCTGCCCGCATGGCGCAGGCCATCAGTGCCTGAGAAAGCAGGCAATTTCAACTATGCTCAACATGGTAATGGTTAATCAAGATACATTCACGGGGCCTTCGTTTTCGCTGAAGAACCGAATTGGCCGGGTTGTCTGGGGTGTTTTTGCCGCCTTATTCTTCCGGCTCTCCCCCCGCCCCTTTCATAGCTGGCGGTCATTCGTGCTCCGGTGTTTCGGGGCGAAAGTTGGCCGGGGCGTTCACGTGTACCCGAACGTGAAAATCTGGGCTCCCTGGAACCTCGACCTCGCCGACGAGTGTGGCGTAGCGGATGGAGCTATCCTGTATTCACTGGCCAAAATCACCCTTGGTCAGCGGGCGGTGGTATCGCAGGGGGCGCACATCTGCGCAGGTACCCACGATTACACCCGGCCCGGCTCTCCGCTGGTAGCTATGCCGATCGAAATTGGCGACCACGCGTGGGTGGCGGCCGAAGCCTTTGTTCATCCGGGCATTACCATTGGTAACGGCTGCGTGGTGGGTGCCCGCTCGGTGGTGACCAAAAACATGCCACCCTGGACAATCTGCGCCGGTCATCCCTGCAAGCCGATCAAGGAACGCGTCATGCAGGAAGCGTAAAATTCTTATTCAGACACATCATACGATAACGATATATGATCCCGATCTCCGTACTGATCCTCACAAAGAATGAAGAGCAGGATTTACCCGAATGCCTGAAATCGGTAACCTGGTGCGATGACGTTCACGTGTTCGACTCCTTCAGCGACGACCGAACAGCTGATATTGCCCTGGCTGCCAACGCGACCATCACGAAGCGGAAGTTCGACAACTGGTCGGCACACCAGAACTGGGGACTGGCCAACATTCCGTTCAAATACCCCTGGGTACTCTACATCGACGCCGATGAGCGGGTATCGGATAGTTTGCTGGCTTCGCTGAAAGCCTTTGATACCACCCGGACGGATGCTGTGGCTTTTGAAGTACAACGCCGGGATTTTGCCTGGGATGGCACCTGGCTGAAACACGCACAGATGTCGCCGTATTACCTGCGGCTGTTCCGCCCGAACAAGATGCGCTACGAACGGCTGGTGAACCCGGTGTCATTGCCCGATGGCCCTACGGGTCGGTTGAGCGGTTTTCTGGATCATTATCCGTTCAGCAAAGGGTTCCGTTTCTGGTGGCAGCGGCATTTGGGCTACGCCGATATGGAAGCCGCCACGCACCTCGCCAACATGAACGGGCAAACGTCATTTTCGGTACAGAAAGCACTGTTCGGTAAGGATTTCACCGAGAAACGATTCCACCAGAAGGGGCTTTTCTACCAAATGCCTGGTCGGCCAATTATCAAATGGCTGTACATGGTGGTCGTGCGCCGGGCCTTTCTCGACGGGGGCGCTGGCGTCACTTACTCGACGCTACAGGCCATTTACGAGTACTTCATTGTGCTGCGGACAAAGGAGCTAATGAAGCAGCATCAGGCCAAACCGGCCGACAAATCACCGGTACTGGTAGCCAGTGAGTAACTACCCCTTCATGCGATCAAGTATTCTTTATATTCTTTTAGCGATTGGCTTACTCAGTGTCTTTCTGTTCAGCTGGCTACCGCAACCAAGGTTGGAATTATCCAATTACCTACCCATTTGGGTAACGCGCTGGGCAGACGACGACGCGAACATGAATATCCGAACGGCCATTCCGTTCGTTTTCCTCGGCGGTCTTTCGGCCATCTGGCTGGTCAGCACAAACCGGCCCTGGCCCATGTGGCTAGCCGTCTGGCTGGGATTGGTCGCCATTGTTACGCTTGCCGAAGCGGGTCAGTTACTACTTCCCCTGCGTCACTTCGACTGGGGAGATATTGGCTGGGGATCAGGGGGTGCAGCGGCTGGCCTCGTGCTTGTCACGGCGCTGCTGCTGGCAGGTCGCGAGATCAAATCCCTTTTCTGAAGGCCCGGACACTTACGTATGCCCCGCCATGCCTTTATGGCATGACAAAACATTTTCTCAAACGACTCTCAACAACATACAACTGGCTCATGGCTAACAAACGGGTTCTTATTTACAGTCAGACGTTCGCTCCCGATCATAGCGGCATCTCTATTTATGCCTCTGATTACGCGTTTTACTGCGCCGAGAATGGCTACGACGTCGATGTTATCACCGGTTTTCCTTTTTATCCACAGTGGCAGAAACGCAAAGAGGATGAAGGCAAACTGTTCGCTACAGAAGTGATCAACAACGTTACGGTTCACCGGGGCTACTTATACGTTCCGCATAATCCGTCGGCTTTTCAGCGAATCATGCACGAAGTGTCGCTGACCTTCTTTGCCATGATCAACTCGTTCCGGGTGAAGCGGCCAGACGTTATCGTGGTCTTTACCACGCCCGTTCTGCTGGGTGTACTGGCAGCTTTCATGAACCTGTTCTGGCGTCGAAAACTGGTCATCAACGTGCAGGATTTTCAGGTCGAAGCGGCTTACTCGCTGGGTATGCTGAAAGGATCGGCCATGCTGAAGGTCATCAACGCTCTGGAGTTATGGAGCTACAAAAAAGCCGATTATGTATCCAGTATTTCGGGCAGTATGCTCGACCTGCTGCGCGACCGCAAAAAGCTTCCCGACAGCAAGATCCTTTTCTGGCCGAACTGGACGCACAACGACGAAAAAACCTTTGTAAAGCCCGCAGCCGGGCTGTTCCGCAAGAAGTTCAACTTTGCTCCCTCCACCAAACTCATTGGCTATGCCGGTAACGTGGGCAAAAAGCAGGGACTGGATATTCTGCTGGATACCGCCGTCGAATTTGCGCACGTGCCGGATGTACAGTTTCTGATCATTGGTGAAGGGGCCGATCTGGAACGCTTGAAGGCTTATGCCGCCGAGAAGTCGATCCGGAACGTACAGTTCATGCCGTTCCTGAACTCCTCCGAATACCTTGAGTTTCTGGCCGATGTCGATGCGGTCTTTATCTCGCAGGTGAAAGTACCATTTGATATCTACTTCCCATCGAAACTGCTGGGTATCATGGCCATGCGTCAGCTGCTGATCGTCAACGCCGACGCTAAATCGGAGCTCTACAAGACGACGAAGAAAAACGACATCGCGCTGGTGAGTGACTACGGCGACATGGCTACCCTGAAGAAGTACGTCTCTATGGTGATTACCAACGATCCGGTTATTGAAGACTACAAATCGGAAGCCGAAAAATTTGTGGTGCAGTTTGGCCGGGAAGTGGTACTGTCGAACATTGCCCAGGTATTGCTGGATGAGCCGGTATCTGCCCCTCGGGTAGCAGAGGTTGTCAACCAATAAAAAAACACATTATACCAACCAGTTCGAATTTTGGTGGTTTACTGATTATAAGAAATAGTCTATGTACAGGTTAAAAACGAGTAAGGGAGTGTTGCTCCTGCTGGTAAGTCTGGTTATTTGCACCCTGCTGCCCTTAATGACAGCTGCCCAGTCCAAAGACCGGACTCCCTTCTCGTTTACCCTGAAAACGGCGGCCCGAACAAGCGCGGGCGTATTCTCCAAAGACAGCGTGCTGCTCCGGACCCTCTGGAGCGGTGTCGAGTACCCGGCGGGTACGCATCAAAAAACCTGGGATGGCCTCGACGATGAGGGCAGGCTTATTACGGAAGGCAATTACGACATCCGGGTATTATCGAACAATGTAAATTATACCTGGGAGGGTGTTATCGGCAATTCGTCCTTTGGCATTAGCAAGGGCAACAACATGCATCGGGCTTTTCTGCGTATGCAGAGTATGGCCGTCAGCGGCAACACCACGTATTTTGGCGTTGGCTACGCCGAAGGCAATCCCTCGCAGGCCAAGTTTACGGTAGACAACCCACAGTCGCGGATTGAGTTTTCGCCAAAAGGTGAAACGGCCCAGGCCACCTTGTTTACGGCCACTGATGGGACCACCGTTTACTGGGCCGGTTATGACGGTTACGGCAATGGCAACAGCTGGTTTATTTATGGTACCAATACCAGCGATGATAAAGAAAAGCTGTTTCCCAAAGGCCTTTCCTTCAAGACTGCCCTCGGCAAAACATACGCGTCCTGTCTGGATATAATCCGGGAGGCCAATGGTGTCATAACGGGGCTGGCCGTTCAGAAAAACGGGAACTACCTGTTCGTTTCGCACAAGGCAAGGCACCAGATTCGGGTGTACAACAAGACAACCGGTGCGCTGGTCCAAACGCTCTTCTTCAACGATGCGGCCGGACTAGCCGTGGACGGGCAGGACCAGCTTTGGGTCATCAACGGCCTGACCGTACGTAAATACGCCGTTGCAACCGATGGCAATCTAGTCGAGACAGATGTTTCCCTGACGGGTTTGGAACGTCCGATGGCCCTGGCCGTATCGCCCGATAACAGAACCGTACTCGTTGCCGATGGCGGAGGAAGCCAGCAACTGAAAGCCTACAATAACGTGAGTGGCGTATCGAGCTGGACACTGGGTCAACAGGGTGGCTATGCAACAGACCCAACCGTGAACAACGACAAGTTCTACTTTTCGGATGTGAGCGGGATTATCAACGATACGTTTCTTGCGTTTCAGGCCGATGGGTCGTTCTGGGTGGGCGATTCGGGCAATTACCGGGCGCAGCACTACTCGGCCAGCCGAACTTTCATTGATCGGATTCAGTACATGCAGCACGCTTACAGCTCGGAGGTCGACCAGAACAACCCCCGGCGGGTCTTTTGCCAGTATCTGGAGTTCGATGTCGATTATACCAAACCGCTGGCCTCCTCCTGGACGCTGGTCAGGAACTGGCGGGCGTCGATACCGGAAACCTATTTCGATCAGCAGAATATCAACCACACATTCATCATCAACGTATTCAAGTCGGTAACGACGCTCAGCAATAACCGGACGTATGCGTTGTTGCAGCAAGTGAAACCGAAAGGATGGAGCGTCGTTGAATTACCTCAAAGCGGCCCCCTGCGGTTTACGGGGATTACCCTCGACAATGCCGAGTATTACCTGGCAGCGGATGGTTCGCTGAACCAGGCCATCAGTCAGCCCAGCGGAGTGGGTGGTAACCTAAAATGGCAGAAGAAGTTGCTGGCGGGTTTCAATCCGCAAAATAACCCCCTCTGGTCGCCCCCGTTACTTACCGCTCGTATTCCGGTTATCAGTGCTACGGACCCCGTCGATTTCACGGGTTATGGCAACATGCGCCCCGGTTTGACCACGGCAAACGGTACGATCATCTCATTTAACAAAAACAAGATCAGCGCCGACAAATCGAACGGATTCGGGTTTCACCTGGGTGGTATCAAACCAGGCACCTCAGGCTGGGCCTGGAAAACAGCCTACGCCACGGCAGAGGAGTACACCGGCAACTTCCCGCCCGACGGAGCCTATGACGTAGGCAATAGCGTTGAGTATGGCGGTGGCGATGTAACCGTTAGCGGGCGGCACATTTTCTGGTCTTACCACGGCGAATTCTGGAAAAACAGCCAAACTAATAAGTGGAACCACGTTTACGAAAACGGCCTGTTTGTTGGCCAGTTTGGTGTACTGGGAACCGAAACCGGGGGGCAGCCCGCTTTTCCGGGCATGGGCGGTAATGTGCTGTATGGCACGGCAGTGGCCGGGCAGGACGGGTCGATCTACATCTGGCATGCCGAGGAAGCGGGGCATAGCGGTCTGCATCGCTGGAAAGTAACCGGACTGGAAACCATTCAGCAGCAATCCATTCCTGTTTCGCTAACCCGAACACGCACGAATGGCCTGCTCGGAACCTACGCCGAAGGGCCCGACCTCAACAACGCCAACACCCGACTGATCCAACTCGATAAACTCGTTAATGTCAACTGGATAGAAAACCCCGTTGGCGCAAAGCTGTCGGGTACGTCGGATTTTTCCGTACGATGGAGCGGCTTTGTTAGTCCTCAGTTTTCGGAACAGTACACGTTTTATGTCAACGCCACAAAAGGCATACGGCTCTGGATCGACAATAAATTGGTGATCGACCAGGTCACCACGAGCAGTTCAACAGAATACAGCGGCAGTATTTCGCTGGCTGCGCATAAACAATACATGGTTCGCCTGGAGTCGTATGGCGGCAACCGGGCGGTTTTTTCGTGGTCAAGCGCCAGCCAGTCCAAACAGATTGTTCCTTCCGAGTACCTGTACCCGCCTATTGAAACGGACACAACCAATGGCCTTGACTTGCTGGAGGGTCTTCCGGCAAGCAGCATTCTGCAAAATGACCTATATGGCTGGAAACGAAGCCCGGCGCAGGAAGACTACACCGACATGAATGCGAAATACTGGACTGCCCGCACAACCGTCAAAAAATACGACCGATTTGCGTCTCCTGACCTGTTCATGTTTTTCCGACAAAACAGCGCCAGTTACAGCATTACCCGTAATCTGGGTAACAACAACAATTTACGCAATAGCTGGCGGCTACAGGGTGTCATTAATCAGGAAGGCAACTTCTTCAGTATTGACGAAGGGCGCAATCGAAACGGCGGCAGCTATATCGAGATCCTCGACGACGAAGACAAGGTAATTTCCCGCATCAATTGCCAGGTTACGCTGGTTCCCACCCCCATTGGACGAATCTACGGCAACGACAAAGTCATTGCGCAGGGAGATTACAACAATGTTATTGCACCAATCTTCAATCGTGCCCAACCGCTCGATATAACGATGGTAGACGGCACGGCCTTTATCAAATATGGCCCTTTCAATGCCGTGAGTGCATCCGTTCTGGACCCGGCGGCTAACTGGCACAGGCCCAAAACCCTGCGCATCTATTTTTGGGGCAATGGCTACAATGTCAATCGGGTGGTTGATATTGAGCAGATGCGTTTTTTTGCCAACAACTCGCCGTCGGTTGTGCTCCTAAAGGCCGACGATGAGGCCAATACCCTCACCGCAACTACGCCATCCACGCGCTATCGAATACTGGTAAGCGAAAATGGGGGGCCTTATCTTCCCTATACCGGCGTCATTAACGCTGGCAATCAGACACGCCCTGAAGGGTACTGGAAGTTCAAGTTAGATGCACCGGGGGCTGAGGTGGTCAACAGTCCGGCTTTCACGGCCTCTGCCGACACTAAATTCAGCGTTTACCCGAACCCAACCGAGGGAATTCTTTACATTAAACACCCTATTGTGGAGGGCGACTGTAAACTCCGGGTCTTCTCTATGGATGGAAAAGAAGTGACCAGCTGGATTCCGGCAACGGGTACGTCAGATTCCGCAGTTGATGTCAGTACATTTGCAAAAGGCACTTATGTACTACAATTTCAAAAGAATTCGACTAATGTGTCCACTCGATTTATCCGGTAAGCTTGTTCTGATTTCTATAAAGTATATGGACTAACAGAAAAATGATGACTTGTATTATAAAAAAAACAGGCGAACAGTTTTTCAATTTATGTTACCTGTCAAATCAATTTTCGGCATTATATAAATACATATCGTAGCAGCCAGACGACTAGAATAAAGAGGCTTATACTTATGACTATTATTATAGTCCAGGGGCCGGGAATAAACTTTTTTAATTTCGATTTTTTCACTGAGTTAGAATTTCGGTCGTGTCAACAGGCATACATTTTCAACAAACACAATTTTCTTACTGTTGACATTTTGTGATGTGGAATAAAAATAGACTGATAAATTGATATAAGTAAAATTACGGCTCTGACTTTATTTGTGATTAACTAATCAACCGTTACACTCGCCAGGATCAGGAGGATTAAACCATGATCCTTTTATCCATTAAGGTAGTTAAATAATGGGTTTGAGCAGATATATCGCTTACATAGTTAGTATTCGGTCGCAAAACCCAGTTACGTTATTGAATAACAGCCTTACTTAAACAGTTAGGTATATACGTATAAAAGAAGTGAGACTATTACTCGTTCACCCAACGACGTAAATGTTTTAATTCCAGTAAAAATTATCATTTATAGCTGACTTATTTTTAGGATAAGGTTTCAATAAATAAACTCAATACCAATTTTATTTTAGATATTATTTATTAAATCTAATACTTAATTAAAACGCTTGGCAAAAAATATACGTTAAGACATTAAAACTTTTTTTACTACTCAATAAATTGGTACCAGAGAATGCACTGCCATTAAAATCGAGCACATAAACGGCTCAGTACATTCGGCCTTATGTCAAAGCCGGAACAGGATGAATTGACGCGCAGTGGCGTTCGTCCATCAATTTAAATTTCACAAATTAAAACAAAAGAATACAATTATGAAGATTGCACTCGTTACCGGATCAGCCGGTTTGATTGGCAGTGAAGCCGTCGCCTTCTTCGCCGATAAATTCGACCTCATCATCGGCATCG
>NZ_OCNH01000010.1 GCF_900230225.1 Spirosoma fluviale | reverse complement strand
GCTGAAGCGGCAACACAAGGCCAGCGACACCTAACACTATTGAAAGCGGCAACCCTAGCCGGTGGATATATCGCAACGGGCCGAATAGATGAACAAACCGCTATTTATGCGTTAGAAACCGTAGCAAGCGAGTGGCCGAATTTTACAAAGTCACAGAAAACAATTCGGGATGGAATCCGCAACGGTTTAACAAAACCGATTTATCCAGAAGAACAGGCAAAAGGTAGTTCCCGACCGGCTAACCCCCGCCCTGTTATAGTTCGTACTATAGCTGAACAATTGGCCCGGCCCGGTTCGATTCTTAAACCGGATGAATCGCAACTTGAGCGGTTAACGGTTGATTCATGCAATCAGTATCCGGTTGATTGGGCCTTATAAACAAAGCGAGTATCTATAACCAATCATATAGCATTGTATAGTTTCATTACTTCCTGTATACGGCGTTCGTGTTCTTCATCGCTGTAAAAGTTTCCGGCTTCAGCGTCCCAGCGTCGCTGTACCGATTGCCGGGCAATGGCTCGTTCCTGTCGCTCTTCTATAGGCAAACGCCAGATTGCTTTCAAATGGGGCTTATGCTCATCTAGCCAATTGCTCCATTCCATATCCTTACCTTTTCGTGGCCCTCCATCTTTTGTGGCATATGGATTTTCTTCATCTTCTACCATATAATTAAGAGTACTGAGTTTATTTTTGATTGACCTTTCGAAAACATACCCGTCCACTATGATTACCTTCATAGTTGTTAAAAAGTTGATTCCAATATGTAATTACTTTACCATTCCGAAGTTTCAATGTTAATGCGGGTTTGTTAAGATTTATTTTATCTGCAATCATAAACGAGCCATCATTCACTGACCTAAAATATAATTCAAACGAATCACCTTTATCATACCCTTGACACTCTAACTCATACCAAGTCTGGATGCCTATTGCTGTATATTTACAAAGATTCATCCCTCTGTATTTTTCATCAATTTTCAAAACGTACTCTACTCCGGTATCTTCAAACCTCCAAGTCCCAATCCAGTTTGTATTAACTTTATTACTTGTTAAAACAATTTTATTGGTATTTTTTATTTTTGGTTGTGAGTCACAAAGAAGCGAAATAGCAAAATAAGACAGTGCAAGTAATGTAAACTTCATAATTGATTATTTTAATATTTAGACAAATTAAATTCAAGTTGAACGCCTACTAGTTACATTTTTTGAATCAAAAAACGGATTTCCCTTCAACTATTGCTATTTCCTCATCCGTCAACCCATACAACCCATAAACTAAACTATCAATCTCCGCTTCTAAAGCGGAGGTATCAGCGGTTGAATCAATAGCTTTAGCGGTTAGGATTTTATTGACTATATCTGAAATTTCTTCTTGTTCTTGATTATCTGCTTTAACAATCGGAATTTGTTTTATATCACTTGGATTTAGTTTTGGAAATATATCTTTCCCGAAATTTGGCAAGGTTTTTTGACCGTAAAAACTTATAAGTTTTGAATTAGAACAACCAATTATAAAAGGGATTTTAGATGTATGAATTTCAAAAGGTTTAAAGGGGCTAATACTATGACCATGATAATATACCTCTTTAACAGCGCAAGCTTGTATACGCTTGTTTACACCCGGAATCTCACGAAATAAAATTCTATTCCCTTCGAAAAATCTCTTTTCACGTGGGGCGGCAAGCCATTCGCCATATCTTAACCATTCACCACCCCATTTTTGGACATACCTTTCTATATGCTTACCATCTAACCATTTGCCTGATGTATCATCTATAAATTGATTAGAATGAAAAACGCGGTTTTTAATAGTTTCTTTACTGTGCCCCCGATAGCTATCATAAGGAGTAATACCTTGAATGACTTCACCATATTCAGAAAGCCTGAAAGAATTTTGTTCTATTTTCTGAATCAAAGAATATATTATTGGGGGAATCCTGTACTCGATTTTTTTATTTATGTTAAGTTTCCATTCTGAAAGCTGTATTTTCCAGCTATTCTGACGATAAGTAATTTCAAAATATTCGTTTGTTACCGATTTTTGACAAAGAAAAGTTGCTGTATTTACAACTGCATCTTCAAAGACATTTTCGCCCCACACATTAACTGTTGCTAAAAAAGCATTATTTGCAATATAATCTCTAAGTTTTTGAGTTGTTTCAAGGTTCAGCCATAGTTCAGGTGCTATGTAGCATAAGATGCCTTTATCGCTTGCTATTTTAAGCCCTAATTCACTAAAGTATATGTAAGCATCAAATTTATACTGATAGGTTTTATATGAATTTTTAATATACTCCTTTTCTTTAACTGAAAATAAATCTCCATAAGGTGGGTTGCCGATAATCGCATTAAATCCAACAAAATCACCTTTATCATTCAGTACTTCAGGAAATTCAAAACGCCATTCAAACGAGCCGCGATAAAGGGCGTTGTTTTCAATGTTTGCTATTTCTGTTTCAATTTGTTCAATGTACTTGTCTGTTCGGCTAATTTCGGCGGCAACCAGTTTAGGGTCTTTTATTGGGTTGCCGAAAATATCAATATTGTTATTCAGCAAGACCCGTTGCCCACGCAGGTCGGCTAATTTTTTTCGTTTGGGGTCTCTATTAGATACCGTTTCGCGGAACTGGCTTTTTATTTCGTTAATGAAGCGTTGAAGTTCAGATTTAGCATCTTTTGTCTTTACTTCTTTGTAAGCTGTTACCGCGTCTTTATACGTTCTTAAGCTAAACTTCTGCTTTTTGAAAACGTCGCTTAAATCTTCGGTCAGGCTAAACTTGCTTAATAGGCTGTTCCCCTGTTTAATGTTTATATCAATGTTGGGTAAGGTTTCCAGTTCCGTAAAGCCAGATTCATCGGTATAGTAGGCGTTTTTTAATAGCTCAATCCAGAGCCGCAACCGACAAATCTTTACGGAGTTGGGGTTTATATCGACCCCAAACAGGCAGTTTTCAATGATAGACTGTTTTTCGTGAAACAAGGTCTTTTGTACCCGTTGGCGTTCGGCGGTCGGTTTGCCCGTTGCTCCCAAAACATACTGAAACGGGGTTTCGTCCTCATCCTGTACAATCAGTTCATCGTTCAGGATGCTTACGGTATAATCCTTTATCCGCTTGCCGGTTGCGTCCTGTAAGATGCCTAAGTCAGACTTTACCGCTATCAGTTCGTTTAGGGCCGACACCAGAAAGTGACCTGAACCAACGGCAGGGTCGCAAATGCGAACTTCATTAATCAGGGTATTGGCTTCAGCCCGGTCAAGGTCTTTGTTTTCGAGGTCGGCAAAGTCTTTACAATCCCAGCCTTTGGCATCGTTGAACTTTTGAACGACCGCTTTACGGATGGTTTCGCGGCACATATACTCCGTAATGAAGCCCGGCGTATAGAAGGAACCGTCTTTGTAGCCGTTTATCTTCTCAAAGATCAACCCTAGTACACTGGCATTAATCAGCGTCCGGTTCTTCTCCTGTATTTCTTCCCGGCTCTCTGATGCAAAATCATACGCGTCTAAGAAGGCAAACAGGTAAGCCAGCGTACTTACCTCTTTGGTGTTTTTATAAGCCGGGTTATCACTAAGAACACTGTTACGAAGTATGGGCAACGTTAGGCCGTTATCTAGTTGGTTGACCCCTATACTATCATTTTCTAATTCCGTTGTCTCAAACAGCGAGCTATTCAGGTACGGAACCCGGCCAAACTTGGTTTGAATGGATGCTTGCCGTTCGGACGGTTTACGGGCCAATACGCGAAAGAATAGTTTATTGAGTTCGTCAAAATCGGGTATCGTTTCCCGGTTTAGAAAGGTATAGTCTTTGTTGCCGCTGTGATACTTGACCAATTGCGACTCTAACAGCTTTAAAAATAGAATCCGATTGACCCACGTAATACATAGTTCCAACGCAACGCTAAACAGTTGCTCATCCGTTGTTGCTCCATACTGGCTACGGTCGTGAAGCTGGTAGAACTTACCGGATGAATCCAGTTCGATTAACGTATTTTCAAGTAATGAACCCTCATCCCGTTTGCCCGCTTCTTTGCGCCGTATGACTTTTTTACCGCCTTCTTTGACCTCCTCTAAGCCGATGAGGTGTAATAGTTCAGAATAGAATTTAGGGTTTAGGCGGTTGCTATCGGTAGCCGTTGGCAACTTCAGCAAATGCGTAGGAGACAGTATTTTATAGAGAGACAGTAAAGCCTTATCGTTTACCTTATCGGCATCGGCTACTATTTTCTGATAGTCCCGTATATCGAAATAGGTAAACGGTATTTCGTCGGTTAGTTCGGCCAAAAAGGGCTTTACAATTTCATTATAGAACAGGTCATTGTTCTTGCTGACCTTTTGGCCCGTTGCCCAGGCTTTGTACTCTTTGGTTAAATGAGCGTTACGGTAGAATAGCCGATCAATCAAAGCCGCGTCAAAGATGAACCATTCGAATACGTTGGTAATGACACAATGCCGAATGTCGCTGTTTTGGGAGCGTTGCCGTTCTTGAAAGTAGTATAGAAGTAGTTCGTGAAAGGCTTTAACGTTGAGGTTTTGCCGGGTTATCATTTCGCCCTTGTTGGCCGGACGCTTAACTTCAAACAGTACCCCGGCCTGAGTAGTGGCGTCCTTGCCTAAGTGAATGACAAAATCCGTTTTACCTTTTGGCGCAACAACGTGAGCATCCCGGTAATAGACCTCTTTCAAAAAGTCCATCAAGTGGTCTTTTACATTCTCTTCACTTTCCTTCTCATTTATGAGGGGTAAGAGCTTTAGGTAACTGGTTTTAAATCGCTCAATTTGTTCACGGGTAGCGGGTTGGAGAGCATAAACACGATCAAGGGATTTTGCCGGTGTGCGGGCGGTAAGCTGCATTCTTTTTTGTATATTTAAAGGGGTACCAAGTAAGGCAAAAAGCAACCTACTTGCAACCCCGCCAACCGGAATATATTAAAGGGTTTCATTCTGAAATAGAATAAAAATAGAATTTCTCATGCCATTTGAAACAGGACGGAGCAAAACCGGCGGTCGAACAACCGGAACCCCGAACAAGGCTGTAAAGGAATTACGGCACCAATTACAGGCCATTGTTCAAACCTCTTTAGATGAGTTGCCAGATACATTGGCCGCAATGGAACCCACCGACCGGGCGCGATTACTTACCGCTCTGTTACCCTATGTAATGCCCAAACTTAACAGCGTTGAACTCCGATCTGAACAAACAGAGGATGAACCAAAGAAAGGTTTACCCGAATGGTTAGGCGTTGCCGCCAGCAAAAAAGAAACGATCTACACCCATAAAAACTAACTCCTTATTATGGCTTTCGAAAAAGGACGCGAAAAAACAGGCGGTCGGAAAACAGGCAGTACCAACCGGGCAACCCTTGATATTAAATCGAAAATAGCCGCGCTAATCGACAACCAGTTTGATTCGATTGAAGCCGATTTAGAAGCGTTAGAGCCAAAAGACCGGGTAGCCGCCTATCTTAAATTCATGGAATACGTAGTGCCCAAACAACGGGAACAGAAAATAGACCTATCGACGCTGACGGACGAACAGGTAGACGACTTATTAAATAAGGCAATGGCTAAACTAGACTAACCATGAAGTTTATGGGCCTAAATCGGTCATTAAAGACACGAATCTTACTCAAGCTGTTAGAGGGGCAAACGGCCCCTTTAGCCAGCCTAAGAAAACCGCTTAGTCCTGACTTATCACAATGGACAAACGAAGAGTTACAAACCGAATACGAGCGTATACGGCAAAAGCAATACCGGCAAAAAGGGGTATTACCTCCGCCAATGCCTAACTTTGGTGCAATGAGTCTTGAGCAATTGTATAGCTACAAAGCCGCCCGTTTTAAAGCCATTTGATAACAGCTAGCTATGAAGCGAACTGAAAAGGTTCTATTACTGACGGCGTTAATAAAAGGTACGGTCACATCTAAACAGCTAGCCGATTTAAGGCAAAGTCAAGAGCCAATATACCTGACGTTAAATCTCGGAACTGACGACAACCCTATGGAGCAAAGCCCCAACGAACCGACCTATCATATTGACGTTTATTCGGATTGTACGGTAAAATGCTACGACCGCTACCCGAATAAAAAAATGAATAGAGACATACCTTACGACAATTAAAATTCTGTATGCTCAAACACCCTAATTTTATAAAAGTATCATATTTGAATTAAACTTCGAAAAGATACTTTGAACTAATCATTACTAAGTTAGCTATAGCAGATTTTAGTCAGAGTAATCTTAGTGAGATTATAAACCATATTAATAATCAACTTATGGATTTTTTAAACTTTACAAATGCATTGGAAGATCTTGTTGAAAAAGTAAATTTATCTTTACTCGCAGGAGTTTTAGCAGGATTAATTGCCATAGTCGCAGCAGTTGCTCAATGGAAAGATAAAAAAGAAGAAGAAAAGGAAGCTGAATCAAATAGGCTAAAAGTAGAAGCGGCACAAAAAGAAATAAAAATCTTGCAACTGAAAAGCCTAAAGAAAACAGATGAATTAGAGAAAGTATATATAGATTTAAATAATGCTAATAAGAAAATTATTGACCTTCAAGGTGAATTAAAGAATGAAATTACTGGAGGTGAAAGTAGACCAGTGCTAAGAATTTACAGCAGTGGACTGGTAACACATGAAGTATCTAGAAAAAAATATTTTATCCTAAACTTTGATCTTTATAATCCCAACAAATACGCACTACAAAATATACGAGTAGTATTTCACGATCTTTGGGGAAGAGAAATGATGCAATTAGGAGTTGTGCATTTTAGAGACGGATTATCCGTTGGTCTTAGGCCCCCAACCGTAGACGAACTTAATAATAGAATCTCTGTACATCATTTTGATAACATTGGTAGTTTAGCAAAAAATAATACCTATCCATTATATACTACAACTTTTTGTCCTGAACTAGCTAATATGGATACACCTGGATATGCTGTTGAAGTGAAATGGTACAATGGTAGTTTTGTGTATTTTGTAAATCTAAAAATCGAAAATGATAAATTGATAAATTTCGGAACAGAGATGTCTTTTAATGGACAAAAGGTAGATCATGAAAAATATATCGAGTTTCATTAGCATAAATCTCCATGTTTCTTAACACATTTCTTTTCGTAACAAATCATCGTCCTAAAAAAAGTAAAATTACAATCAATTATCTGTTACAATATAGAAGTAGATTTCCCGTTGAAAATGATTTAAAATAAACTATATATAACAATAATAATAAAGGCATGAAACGAATTGAAAAGATTGCTTTGCTTATGAAGATTGTAGATGGGAAAGCTAGTGTTGAAACCTTAAACAAATTACGCCAGTCTAAAAACCCCGGTGCTGTCGTTATTATCTATCAGTTTGAAGCATTCAACCCCGGCCCCGATGAGGTTGTTAGTTTTCATCATAAAGGCAAGCGAGTAACTATGCCTTATAAAGATATTCAGGCTTTCACACGGTATGAGTCGTTAACTATTTGTATGATTCCAGACAATGGCCGTAGAAAAGTACCTGAATCAAGATGAGTCGGAATACCTTGAACGGCAAACGCCAATTGCTTGCCGATCTGTTTGCAGGTAATACCGACAGTTTGCAGCAGTATCGAACCAGTCAGCAACAAGTAAACAGTCCGTACCGATGGATTGTAAATGATACCATAGCCGGGACGGTGTACGGTGTTGGTAAAGACGGTAGCCAGCACCCGCTTACGCCTAACGATTTAGCTGAAGCACCGCCAAACACCGTTTTTCAAATCGTTGACCATTCAGGCGGTAAACGAATACCTGAACCCGATGAGGACTACAACGCAAGTTTATAGAAATCCCTCTTTGTTTTTCTCGGTCTCTTAAAAAGAGGAACTCAAGTGAGTTCTACCCCTTTAATTGTATCCCAGTAAATAATTAATATACTTGAGTACTAAAACTATGAAACAGTAGATTTTACAGCAAACTCTCTTAATGCTTTCCGCCTAGTTTTACTATTTATTATTTCTTGAGGGATACTGTGAAATTTATTATCTGCTCTTAAAATCTCTAGAAGCCAATTATTTTTACTTAATTTTATAATCAAATCTTCTATTTTTTTTTCAACTTCGGGATTATTATTTTTGTTTAAACTTTTTTTATCGTCATCAGAGAATATTCTTTCAATTAACGTTAAATATACAAGTTCTATTCCCACTATATCTTTTAACTTTTCTAATACTGTAAGCTTAATAAAATCATCTAAAATTTTTGTATAGTTTTTGTCTTCAATATTATATTCTAAATTCCTTGCAAGATTCACTAAAAACGGGACATAAAACCGAGCTAATTTTTTTGAAATAACCCTCGATTCATAAACTTTTTTTATAACATTATTTAGTTTGTTAAACACTTGATCTTTACTATTAAAACGCACATCCCAGTATTGGTGATATTTTCTAGTAGATATGTCAGTAATATAGTAGTTTTGAAAAACAAGGAATTCATTTAATTCATTTTTAAGGTCTTCGTCTATAAATATACCTGCTCCTTTAAACCTTTCAATAATACCATATAGCTTTGAAGATTCTACCCCAAACCCGTATGTAAACACAACTCCTTTTATATATTCATCTTCAATTTGAATATCTTCATCATTCTTATCTAAATTTAAAATTCCTTTTATAATAGCGGCTCTAAACATAAAAGATTTTTCTACAAGCAAATTATATCGTAGTTCCTCTAAAAACTTAAGAAGTTTATCAATATTATTACACTGTATATAGCAATAATCTCTAAATAAATGAGCCTGAAATGAATACAATTCATTACTATCAGTTAATACTGCATTAAATGCAATATTAATTTGACCTTTAAAACTATTAATAGCTTCGATAAAAGCCTTAGGGTCGTCTTCAGCAAGTTCCCTTATACCAATAAGCTCAATAATAGAAGAGTAAGCCATATCAAAACCATTTTAGTGCTTGCCAAATAAAAATACTCTAATTAAATGTGAGTAGACTAATAAAGGTTTAAGATCATTAATTGTAAAGAATTTACACATCTTTAATTTAAAATTCTCAGGTTTCCTATCAAAATGACTCGTAATACCCCGTAGCGCCTTAGAATCTTTGGGACGTTTTGTTACCACAACAAACGCAAAAGGTTCCTCTAAAGAACTATCAAACTTTTTTAGAGCACCTAATATTTTCCTCCTACTCAATTGGCCTCCGAGTTTAGGAGCCTTTAAAAGTATTTCGATTATTTCCTCTTCTCGCATTTTTCTTTTGTTTTTTTCTGGCTCATTTGTGTTTTTAGAATTTGGACCATTAGGATTATTGTTTGTGGGTGTATTATTAAAAATACCACCATCAACGAATCTACTCCAAATTTCAATGAACTTGTCACCGTTCAACTTGTCCGTAACTGAATCTCGGGCGCATGAAGAGAAAGTAATGAACGTATCGTCATCTTTTATCGAATTCCCATAAGATAGTAATTGGCTATCTCTTGCAAAGATTGCCTTCGCTTGTGAAAAGGATTGTTTTGCAGAGATGGTAGAATATAAACTCCGTATTATTGGATGAGAGTAAAAATATAATGTATCTAAAAATACATCTGCTATTATATTGTGAACTGCCTTTTTAAAAAAGCTTCTCGATGAATCGCTTTCTTTCTCATCTTCATAATCTAATTCATATTGTTTATCAAATGACGGCCCTACTTTTGTATTTAAACTATTTTTATTTTTAGTTTTCTTAATATCTACTCCTACAATAAATGATGTATCTAAGTACTCGTTTAATTTATCAGGCTTATTGTGATTAGAAATAATATTTCCATCAATATCTATTATAACCCGAACAAGGTTTTTCCAAGCAGGATCGTTTTCTTTACCCCAAGTTTCTAGATAATTCAATAAATCAACGCTCGATTTTCGTTGTATCCTACTAAACTTTACTTTACTCCTTTTTATCAACCCATTATATTCAGATCCAGAAAATCTTTGCATAAGGTGCATGATAACAGTATTTATTTCGTCAAACGCATCATCATTCGCAATAGATAAATATATTTCATTCTGTACTGTACTTCTATCTGTTATAAAAATTGTATATCTATCTATATACTCAGGTTGTGGAACTAGTATTAAATTAAAACGTTTGACAGCATCTTGAATATTTAGGCCGATTCCGCCATAAATACTTTCTCTAACGTACCTATTCTTTATATTGTTGAAGGCCGCAGCTAAACAATGCACCTTTGCTTTGTCAACCTGACCACTTTGCAAACCAATAGCATAATTATTAACTATAATTGGGGCACCACTAACACCGCCCCAATCATGGATAGAATCAATCCTTAATTGTATCCAATAATCGTCATTACTTTTCAGCTTTACTTTATCTATAACTTTACCAGAGAAGGTAAAGCCTATATCTTCTGAAATATCTTCCGAAAAGCCTTTAGTTACAAAAAGTTTATTAATATATTTTATAGAGAAATCTTTTAAAGGTATGTAAGGTATCCTTAGAGATTTAAATCTTTTATAACTACTTTCAACTACTTTAAGTATTGCATAGTCAATAGCTTTTTCTTCGACATATTGACTTTCAATTAATTCTGCTTCTAAAGATTCCCTTCCGCTATTGGTAAAAATATTATAATGCAGCAAATTTGGATTTTCTATATCAGAGAAACCATGTCCTGCCGTCATTATCAGACCGTTGCTTGAAAAAAACCAACCTGTTTGCCAAGAGTTTTTAATAGATACTTTTACTATTGCTTCTTTTTGCAATTCTTTCATTACTTTGATGCTAGGTAGTGGATATAAGAAAGGAAATATAAGTCACTTATTAGAACAAGTATTACTAGCTCTTTTTCCATTTCATTGTAACTTTTGCTGTGCCTTCTGTTTGCACACCAATTATCCAACCTCCCGCAGACAAACTTATTGAAATCTCAATTTCTAACTCGTTAGGGCTAGATTCATCTATATACTCATTTAATTCTTTTCCGAAGGAGCGAATTATTTCCCCAACAGCTTTTTTTAAACCTACTCTAAACTCAGTTGAGTGACCAGCAGACGTTGTAGAAGCTTTAATACCGCCTTTTTTTTCATCTAACTTTACTTCATTAGATTCAGAAATTTCAGATGTAGGAGCTACATACACATTTATGTCACCAAATTGTTCGTATATGCCTTTCATAGTCAGGGGTTTGGGTGTGGTTTTAACCAAATGTGAATTATGTGAACCTTTTTTTCAAATGCAAATTTTTTTACTTTATTTAGTAAATGAACCATATACTGCACAAGGTCTTCCTTCAATATGATAGTTGTAGTGACAGAGCTTAGTCTACCCAAAAGCACTCTACAAGTTTTGTATCCTATCTGTACCACGCAAAATAATACTCTCTTATATATAATTGACTATCAATCAGTTATAACATGTAATTACATTCTGTATCGGAAAGTAGTCTCTGGCAACACGTTACTAGTATTAAGCAGGAAGGCGGGTATCCATCAGATACCCGCCTTCCTGCTTAATAGCAATATCCTACAGCAGACCATATATTTTGGTCAACAGTAACGTCCTGAAAACGAACAAAGCGCAGAACATACGGCCCAAAGACCAAAAATGCCTTTTTTATTATAGGCACTTTTATGGTAGATTTCGTTTCTGAAGTTTCACTGCACCATTAAACCCGATACATCGTATGCGCTCCAGGATAATGCTTTCCCCTTTATTGCATGCAATTCATTTCAATCCTACAGGAATGCGGCAACGGCCACCTGGCTATCCAGTTACGCAGTCACAAAGACAAATAACTATTCGTATAGGATAGACCTTTAGTATGCAGAACCCTTTCTTTGAGAAACCCATTCTTAATTCTCCTTACGCCTACCCAACCCGCCATTGGGAGCTGGATAAAGATGGTCAGCCTACACAAAACATCATTCATGACCGGCGACCTGCCGAGTTTATAACCCCCATCCCGAAGCCACGGAAGCGGAAACGAGCCGAAAACCAGCAATCCATCGTATTCGATGAAGGAAAGGGGCTGTCGACAACTAAACAGGAGTACGACCCCACGCCCTATATCAATCAGGTACGTCAGGAAGTAGAGAAGTGGCGGAGTTTGCCCAACCCGAATCAGTGGCAGGTGACGCCCGAAACAGCTCGGCTCCTGCAACACTGGCGTAACCATCCATTTAGCAGTATACGACCGTTCTTCTGTCAGGTAGAAGCGGTTGAAACGGCCATCTGGCTGTCGGAGGTGGCAGGTAACTCCAAAACAGGCAAAGCCATTCTGGAGCGCCTTGCCAACGCCAATCTGGACGCCAATCCGGAGCTGATGCGTGTTGCACTGAAACTGGCGACCGGAGCAGGGAAAACGACCGTTATGGCCATGCTCATTGCCTGGCAAACGATCAATGCCGTGCGTCGACCACAGAGCAAAAACTTCACGCGCGGATTCCTGATCGTAACCCCCGGCATTACCATAAAGGACCGCCTGCGAGTGCTGATGCCCAATGACCCGGAGAGCTACTATGCCAGCCGGGAACTGGTGCCGCCTGATATGCTCGATGACCTGCAACGGGCCAAGATCGTAATTACGAACTACCACGCCTTCAAGCTTCGCGAACGGATCGACATCTCGAAAGGGGGCCGGTTACTGCTTCAGGGGAAAAACGGGGAGGCTCTTGATACCCTGGAGACCGAAGGCCAGATGATTCAGCGGGTGATGCCCGATCTGATGGGGATGAAGAACATCATGGCCATCAACGACGAAGCCCACCACTGCTACCGGGAAAAGCCCCAGGCCGAGGAAGATGTGGCCGACCTGACGGGCGAAGATAAAGCCGAAGCCGAACAAAACCGGGAAGCGGCCCGGCTCTGGATCTCCGGCCTGGAAGCTGTTAAGCGAAAGCTGGGCATTATTCGGGTCATGGACCTCTCGGCTACACCTTTCTTCCTGAGCGGGTCCGGGTATGTAGAAGGAACATTGTTTCCCTGGACCATGAGCGACTTTTCGCTGATGGATGCCATCGAGTGTGGTATCGTGAAACTCCCCCGTGTACCCGTTGCCGATAACATTCCGGGAGGAGAAATGCCTATGTTCCGCAACCTTTGGGAGCATATTCGCACCAAAATGCCGAAGAAAGGGCGCGGGAAAGGCGCTGAGCTAGACCCGTTAAGCCTGCCGCCCCAACTACAGACGGCCCTCGAAGCCTTGTATGGCCACTATGAGAAAACGTACAAACTCTGGGTCGAGTCGGGCATCAAGGTTCCGCCCTGCTTTATTGTGGTGTGCAACAATACGTCCACCTCAAAACTGGTGTACGATTATATCTCCGGCTTTATCCGGCCCAACTCCGACGAGTCCGAAAGCTTTGTGGCCGGTCGGCTGCCGTTGTTCCGCAATTTCGATGAGAACGGCAATCCACTGGCCCGGCCCAACACGCTCCTGATCGACAGCGAACAACTGGAATCAGGCGAGGCACTGGATGATAACTTTCGCCAGATGGCCGCTCCTGAAATCGAGAAGTTCCGTCGGGAAATCGTTGAACGGTCGGGGAATGCGGAGGATGGCAAGAATATTTCCGATCAGGAACTGCTGCGCGAGGTCATGAACACCGTTGGTCGACCCGACAAGTTGGGTGGCTCCATCCGTTGCGTGGTGTCGGTGTCGATGCTCACCGAGGGCTGGGATGCCAACACCGTCACCCACGTGCTGGGCGTGCGGGCCTTTGGTACGCAACTACTGTGCGAACAGGTCATTGGCCGGGCATTGCGTCGGCAGTCCTACGAGCTTAACGAAGAAGGACTGTTCAATACCGAATACGCCGATGTGCTGGGTATCCCGTTCGACTTTACGGCCAAACCCGTCATTTCCAAACCGCAGAAACCCCGCGAAACCATTCAGGTGCGGGCCATGAAGCCGGAACGTGACCATCTCGAAATCCGATTTCCCCGCGTGGAAGGCTATAAAGTGGATTTACCCGAAGAACGTCTGACCGCCATTTTTACCGAAGACTCGGTTATGGAACTGACGCCCGATCTGGTTGGCGCTACAGAAACCCAGCAATCCGGCATCATTGGTGAACGTGTTGACCTGAACCTCGTCCATACGGGTGATGTGCGCCCCTCGCAGGTGCTATACGAACTGACGTCCCATCTGCTGTTTACGAAGTTTCGCGACCCCGGCGAAGCCCCCAAGCTGCACCTGTTCGGGCAGTTGAAACGGATTTGCAAGCAGTGGCTCGACACCTGTCTGGTATGCACCGGTGGCACGTACCCAGCTCAGCTCCATTACAAAACGCTGGCCGATAGGGCTTGCGAGCATATTACAGCGGGTATTACGAGCGCGTTGGTGGGCCAGAAACCCATCAAGGTCATCACCGACCCCTATAACCCCATTGGCTCCACCCGCTTTGTGAACTTCAATACCTCGCAACTGGACCGCTGGGAAACCGACGCCCGGAAATGCCACATCAACTGGGTCATTCTGGATAGCGACTGGGAGGCCGAATTCTGCCGCGTGGTAGAGCAACACCCGCGTGTGAAGGCCTATGTGAAAAACCATAACCTGGGCCTGACGGTACCCTACCGCTTTGGCTCCGAAAACCGGACCTACATCCCCGACTTTATTGTGCTGGTTGACGACGGACATGGCCCCGACGACTTACTGAATCTGATTGTAGAGATAAAAGGCTACCGGCGCGAAGATGCCAAAGTGAAGAAAACCACCATGGATACTTACTGGATACCCGGCGTAAACAACAGCAAACAATATGGCCGCTGGGCCTTCGCCGAATTTAGGGCCGTCTACGAAATTGAAGCTGACTTTGCGGCCAAAGTAGAACGGCAATTACACGAACTGATCGACGCAACCTTACCGGTTGAGACCTTATAATGGCAAAAAATACCCCTACTGATAAACTCATTACGTCCTTTACCCACGAGGACGAAACGCGCAAAAACATCCCGACGGCGGAATACCAATCCATGATGCAGCGGGCTGCCAAAGACCCTGTTCAGGTAGCCTACGAACGGCGCAATCGCGACCTGGACCCACAATTGGTGTGGCGTGGTAAAGACGAGCAGGACTGGAGCAATCTTATGGTACAGGCTCCCCCGCTGTATATTCAGGAGAAAGTACAGCCTAAAGCCCTCATTGACGACCTATTACGACAGAGCAAGGCGCAGGAACACGCGCAGGGTAAACTCGTGGCCGATCTGTTTTCCGACTTCAACGGCATTCCTAATGGCGTGGATAAAACGGAATTCTACCAGCATGATCAGCACTGGACCAACCGAATGATTCTGGGCGACTCCTTACAGGTAATGGCGAGTTTAGCCGAGCGTGAGGGCCTGCGCGGCAAGGTTCAGTGCATCTACTTCGACCCCCCTTACGGCATCAAGTTCAACTCCAACTTTCAGTGGAGCACCACGAGCCGTGATGTAAAAGATGGTAAAACCGACCACATCACCCGCGAACCCGAACAGGTAAAAGCCTTCCGCGATACCTGGCGCGACGGCATCCACAGCTACTTAACGTACCTGCGTGACCGCCTGACCGTAGCCCGTGACCTGCTCACCGACTCGGGCTCCATTTTCGTGCAGATTGGCGACGAAAACGTTCACCGGGTGCGTGCCGTTATGGATGAGGTGTTTGGGGATGAGAATTTTGTCGGTTTGATTGCGTATGCAAAGACCACAGGCTTCTCTGGTAATTACCTTTCCTCTGTTTGCGATTACCTGATTTGGTTTGCAAAGTCAGCGCCAAATATGAAGTATCGTAGTTTGTACGATGTGAAGCAGGCTGGTGGAGAAGGGGCATCAAAATACAGACCTGCATCTTCCATTGACGCACTCAAAAATTCTCCAATTGTGTTGACTCGCCTTGCGACGTCAGATCAGCTGACGTCGCAAGGCGAGTCAACACAATTGGAGAAACAGAAGTTCCAGTTTCGAAACTCGTCTTGGCAACCGTCTGCGGGACTTCATTGGAAAACGACTGTAGGTGGGCTAAACAACTTAGCGAAAGCGGAACGTATTATTCATGAGGGTAAGTCAATCCGATACGTACGATTTTTAGATGATTTCTCAATCTATCCTCGAACAAATGTGTGGCTAGATATTGGCGGTGTACAAAGTAGGACAGACCCTAAAGTTTATGTAGTTCAAACTGCTACTGAGGCAGTAAAGCGTTGTATTCTCATGGCCTCCGATCCAGGCGACCTAGTCCTTGACCCTACATGCGGATCTGGCACGGCGGCTTACGTAGCAGAACAATGGGGCCGCAGGTGGATTACCATTGATACATCGCGCGTTTCGCTGGCTTTGGCTCGTGCCCGCATCATGGGTGCCCGTTATCCATTCTATTATCTAGCCGATTCACCTGATGGGCAGTTAAAAGAAGCGGAAATCACCCGTAGTGCCATCAGTACCCAACCTACGCGGGGTAATCTCCGTCACGGTTTCGTCTATGAGCGGGTACCGCATATTACGCTTAAATCCATTGCCAACAACGCTGAGATTAATGTAATCTGGGATAAGTGGCAACAGAAACTGGAGCCCCTACGCGAAGCCCTCAACACCAAATTGGGCAATAACTGGCAAGAGTGGGAAATTCCCCGCGAGGCCAAACCTAGTTGGTCAGACGAGGCCACGAAGCTACACGCCGATTGGTGGCAGGCTCGCATTGCCCGGCAAAAGGAGATCGACGCCAGCATTGCCGCCAAAGCCGAGTCGGAGTACCTCTACGACAAACCTTACGAAGACAAAAAGAAAGTCCGCGTGGCCGGTCCGTTCACCGTCGAGAGTCTCAGCCCGCACCGGATGCTGGGCGTCGATGAAAACGATGAACTCATAGACCCGCTCCAGGTCAACAACCGCGCCAGGGCCTACGGGGGCGTTGAACGTACCTTCGAGCAGATGATTCTCGAAAACCTCCGCACTGCGGGTGTTCAGCAGGCGCATAAAGAAGACCGCATTACGTTTACCGCCCTCACCGGCTGGCCCGGCGATCTGATCTGCGCCGAAGGTCGGTACCCGGAAGGGGATCAGGAACGGCGGGCGGGCATTTTCATCGGTCCGGAGTTCGGCACCGTCCAGCGCGCCGATCTGGTAGCCGCTGCCCGCGAGTGTGGCGACGCCGGTTTCGATGTGCTCATTGCCTGCGCCTTCAACTACGAAGCCCACGCCACCGACTTCAACAAACTTGGCAGTATACCCGTACTGAAAGCCCGCATGAACGCCGACCTGCACATGGCCGACGATCTCAAGAACACCGGCAAAGGCAACCTCTTCGTCGTCTTCGGCGAGCCGGATATCGACGTGCTGCACCCCGACAAAGAAATGGTACAGGTGAAGATCAACGGGGTCGATGTGTTTCACCCCAACACCGGCGAGGTACGCTCCGACGGGGCAGAGGGCATTGCCTGCTGGTTTATCGACACCGACTACAACGAAGAGAGCTTTTTTGTCCGTCAGGCGTATTTCCTGGGCGCAAACGACCCCTACAAGGCACTCAAAACCACATTGAAGGCGGAGATCAATCAGGAAGCCTGGGAGTCGCTCAACAGCGATGTATCGCGCCCATTTCCAAAGCCAAAATCGGGCCGTATAGCCGTGAAGGTGATCAACCATTTAGGGGATGAAGTCATGAAAGTATTCCGTGTCGCGTAGACCGGGTTTTACCGTTCACACCTCTGCGATTCTTGAAAATCGCAGAGGTGCTCTTAACCACACTCAATAACATGGAATTTCGAATTGCGGACACCTTTACCGGTAGTCTGGGCAAACTCACCGGCGACGAGCAGAAAGCCGTAAAAAACACCGCGTTCGATCTACAGCTCAACCCGGCGCACCCCAGCCTGAGTTTTCATAAACTCGACAAAGTCAGGGATAAGAATTTCTGGTCGGTACGGGTCAGCAGCGACATCCGGTTGATCATCCACAAGACCGAAGGCAGCTTCTTGCTCTGCTACGTCGATCACCACGACGATGCCTACGCCTGGGCCGAGCGCCGAAAACTGGAAGTTCATCCCAAAACTGGTGCCGCCCAATTCGTTGAAATCCGCGAAACGGTACAGGAAATCCGGGTGCCGGTCTACCTACCTGCCGAAGCACCGGCCAATGTCGGAAAACCAACAAAAGGCAGCAAACCTGCCCCCAGAAAGCTATTCGAGCGGGTGTCTGACGATACCCTGCTCAGCTACGGCGTACCGCCGGAATGGCTGGCCGATGTGAAAGTTGCGGACGAAGATTCGCTGCTGACCCTGACCGACCACTTGCCCGCCGAAGCGGCAGAAGCCCTGCTGGAACTGGCTACGGGTGGCACCCCCAGCGTACCCAAACCGCTGCCCCTGGCAGCAGACCCCTTTGCGCACCCCGATGCCCTGCGTCGGTTCCGTACCATGTCCAACATGGAGGAGTTGCAGCGGGCGTTGGACTACCCCTGGGACAAGTGGGCCGTATTCCTCCACCCCGACCAGCGCGGCACCGTCGAACGCTCGTTTGCCGGTCCGGCGCGGGTGTCGGGTTCGGCAGGCACGGGCAAAACCATTGTTGCCCTGCACCGGGCCGTTTACCTCGCCCGGCAAAACCCCGACAGCCGGGTATTGCTCACCACGTTTTCGGATATTCTGGCCAACGCGCTGAAGGTTAAACTCCGTCGGCTAATCAGCAACGAGCCACATCTGGCCGAGCGAATTGACGTAGAAGCCATCAACAGAGTCGGGTTACGATTGTACAAACGTACGGTGGGCGTTCCGGTTGTGGCCCCATCCGCTCAGGTGATAAAATTGATCAGTCAGGCAGCCGCCACCGTACCAGAACAGAAATTCAGTGTATCCTTCCTGCTCTCGGAATGGGAGCAGGTGGTGGATGCCTGGCAGCTCAAAACCTGGGAGGATTACCGGGACGTAAAGCGGCTTGGTCGCAAAACGAAATTACCGGAAAACCAGCGGGCCAAATTATGGTTCATTTTCAGTCAGGTGATTAACGGTCTGACCGAGCTAAAGCTGGTCACCATGGCTGAGGTGTTCACCCGCTTAGCCACTTCCGTATCGGCAAAGCCCCCGTATGAGTTCGTCATCGTCGATGAAGCGCAGGATATAAGCGTGTATCACCTGCGTTTGCTGGCGGCCATAGGCGCAACGCGTCCAAACGCCCTGTTTTTTGCGGGCGATAGTGGTCAGCGAATCTTCCAGCAGCCCTTTTCCTGGAAAGCCCTGGGCGTATCGATACAGGGTCGCAGCAAAACGCTGACGGTCAACTACCGAACCTCGCACCAGATTCGCCGAAAAGCGGATCAACTGCTGGGCAACGACGTGTCGGACGCAGACGGAAATCTGGAAGAAAGGAGTAAAACCGTTTCGGTATTCAATGGCCCAATACCGGAGTTCACCTGCGTCGATACACCGGAGCAGGAAATCGCTTTCGTTGGCAACTGGATCGCTGCCCTCCATCGTACGGGTTTATCCCCCCACGAGATCGGCGTATTTGTTCGTTCCGACCGGGAAATAGACCGGGCCAAATTGGCGGTTCAGGCATCTGGCCTGCCGTTTCTGGTTTTGGACGAACAGGTAGAAACCATCAGCACCAAAGTGGCCGTCAGCACCATGCACCTGGCCAAGGGGCTGGAGTTCAAAGCCGTGGTCGTGATGGCCTGCGACGACGAAGTGATCCCCTCCCAGGAGCGAATCGAGTCGATCACCGATACGGCCGATCTGGAAGACGTGTATAATACCGAACGCCACCTCCTGTACGTGGCCTGCACCCGCGCCCGCGATCAGTTGCTGATCACCAGCGTCAATCCGAGTTCGGAGTTTCTAGATGATATTAGTATGTGAGGTGTGTTGAGGCTTCTTTACTATTCCTGAATGGAGTAGTCAGTATTTATTAAAACCAATGCGGACATTTTCATAAAATCAGCGACAACGATGGGCCTTTTTACTATTCCAGAAATCGAGTACTTCCACGAGGTCCAAGGTCGCACGTATCACGCTGGCGTGCTCGAAGATGAACTATTAGGCCATGTACTTTCTGACGGAGTATGGGAGAAAACAAAGCAGTGGGCTAAGTCTGTTCAAAGGTCTGAAATCGGGTTTGAGGTATCGTTCAGGAAGTCGTGGCAAAAGTCTGGTTGGGATAATGGTCGTGTTGCCCAAATCAAACCTTACACTTGGGCCAGAGTATTCAAACCGGGGGATGATGGTAAGGGCATTTACTTTACCATTGGCGTTGATGCAGGCTCACAGAGTTTACTGATAAAAATTCATTACCAGGAACAAGCCCGGGAACAGGCGAAAGCGTTGTTAACACCCCTACAGAGACAACTTTGCGAACGGCTCATAAAGTCAGCCGATGGATCGTATACTTATTGTCAGGAGATACGCTTACAAAACGTTGAGGAGTATTCTCTGGAGCGCCTAACCGCCGAAACGATTGCATTTATACAGAAATATGAATCGACGTATGACTTGATTATGCGGATGGTTTGGCCAACGTTAACGCTACCGCCTTTACCCCCGCCTGGACCAATATCGTTCGAGCCTGGTCTAGGCCCCAAATCAACTAATCCAAATGGGGTGTTGTACACAAAGCCAGAACAGACTATACAGCCAGCCCTAATCCATTTACAGGTCAGTTTGGCACTTCATAGGCATTTGTCGGAAATCTATGGTCACCAAGCTGTTAGCCGTGAAATGCACAAGAGTAACAACACACTTATTGACATGGTACGGCAGGAAGGTGACGGACTACTGTTCTACGAAATCAAGACGTATCCCTCTATTCGGACGTGCATTCGTGAAGCTATTGGTCAATTGCTGGAATACTCATACTGGACAACTGGTCAACTGGCAAAAGAGCTGATCATCGTTACCCCTTTGCCGGCAGATGAGGAGACACGGAGCTATATGAACAATCTTCGAACAACACTGAACTTACCGGTTTGGTATCAGCAATTCGATTTGTCTCAGAACACACTTAGCAGCAAGGTGTAAATGGTAATTTCGGATTCAGCTAACCGGTAATTTCACCTTAAATTTACCATATTAAATGGCTGGTTACCTTGCTATTAAGCTGACTGCACTGGTACAGGGATATTGATCGGTTTGCTGCGAAATCAACTGACCAATGGTCCTGAAATCTCCACGGTGTGCCCACATCGAAGCGCCTGACCTGCAGCACAGCACCTACCTGACCCGGCTGGACGGCCAAACCCTGTGGCTGGGCTTCATTCACATCAAAGGGCTGGACAAAAAACTGATTCAGGCCCTGCTGGATCAGCGTAGCAAGCAGCCCTTCACGAACCAGGAAGATTTCACCCAGCGCGTACCGGCGGGGCTGGAGCAACTCCTGATCCGGGTGGGGGAATTCCGGGGCCTAGGGTCGACCAAAAAGAAATTACTGTGGCAGGCCCACGCGCTGGTAAACAACTACACCCGCCACCTGACCGAAGTGGACCTGTTTACCTTACCTGAGCTGAACTGGTCGCTGCCCGCACTCTGGCAGGATGCGTTGGAAGACACCTACGATGAACTGAAACTGCTGGGGTTTCCGCTGAGGTCTCCATTTGCTCTGCTGGCCGGTGCCGTGCAGGGCATCAGGGCGGCTCAACTGCGGGGCCACGCAGGCAAGTGGGTAGCCATGACGGGCTACCCACTTGCCTGCAAGCGCATTACGGCCAAAAACGGTCGCCCCATAGTGTTCGGGTATTTTATGGACGTGGCCAGGCAGTATTTCGATACGACGTATTTTCCCCAAACGCAGGAGCGGTATTCGCTGCGAGGTGCCGGGCTGTACCTTCTGGAAGGCAAGGTCGTGCTGGAGTACGGCTTCCCCAGCCTGGAGGTTCGTCGGCTGGAGAAATGTCAGTTCTTGGGTGATTCACGGGAAGTATGATATTCCTAACGATGTACTTCACATCACCCAAGTATATCTTGCTATGCACTTGGGAGTGAATCTGAATGGCGCGCGACGATGAAACAGGCGTTTGATGCCCATACTATCAACTTCTCTGTCACAACAAGTTCACCATTTCGGCGGGTGTTATTACCGGTAGCTGGCTTTGGTCTGCTAGCCGGAAGTCTTTGGTATTACCCGTCACAAAGTACTGGATTGCGCTGTTGCCTAGGGCCGTCTGGTATTGAAACCCGTCCTCCAGATCGCTAATGGTCATCAACTGGCTGGCCGATAGAAAGGTCCCTTTATCGGCTCCCGCTACCTGCACCAGATGCAGGAAAGCCTGCAACGCTTCACGCTGTTTTTGCCCTCGCTTCCCGGCCCGGTGCAATACATAGGTCACGGTATACACCGAACCGGCAGAGATATAAATGGTCAGGCGATGTTCTTCAGCAGCCAGGAACAGGGTGGTCGCTTCTTCGGCAAACGTATCTTCACGATCCAGTAACCAGTCAAGAATTACGTTTGTATCCATAAAGATGGTCATAGGCCATAGCGGTCTTTGTACATCATGGCCCGAATCTGCCTGTCGGTTTTCTGGCTAAGCGATCCTTTGGCAATACCTCGTAGCTGTAAAGCGCCGGGCATGGCTGGAGCCGTTTCGGGCAGAACACTACTCACCGGATTCAGTAATTCCTCGATCATAGCCGACAGGGATTTGCGCTGCTGTCTGGCCAGCAACTTGGCACTGGCCACCACACGTTCATCCACCGTCAGGGTTAATTTCACCTTACCCATACACGTATCTTTTTATTTCTCATGCGAATATACGTATTAGATGAAAATTACGATCACTTGTCCTAAGAAAGCCAGGGCCTGCCACAAGCTCGCCTTATTCAAATTGCCTTAGACCCATGCAGACTGGCAGCCCAATTACAACAAATTAAATAGTGCATTATTCTACACCATTCAGTTAATATAAACGTTCAACTGCATATATTTATCCAAAAAAGGGCAGTACAATGCACCAATACTATATAATTGATACAGTCAAAAATCGTCGGGATGTTCTTCACATCACCCAGGAGTATCTGGCCGAACTGTCGGGGGTGAGTTTGCGTACCATTAAACAGATCGAATCCGGCAAGGGGAACCCAACCGTCGAAACACTGAGTAAACTGGCGGATGTTTTGGGTATGGAATTAACACTGGTCATTAAGCAACTGAATCCGTAACACCATGCGTCAGGCAGCAGTCTATCGAAACGGCGAACTGGCGGGCTACCTCATGGAGGAAAACCGCCGACAGTATCTTTTCCGCTACGACGAGCTTTGGCTTGCCGATCCGCATAAACCTGCTATCAGTCTTACTCTTCCCAAAACCCAATCAGAATACCGAAGTGATGCGCTATTCCCGTTCTTTTTCAACATGCTGAGCGAAGGGGTAAATCGGCGGTTACAGAGCGTTCAACTTCGGGTCGATGAGGCCGACAGCTTTGGCCTGCTGCTAGCCACCGCACAATACGACACGATTGGTGCCATCACCCTACGCCCGGTAGCTGACTTATGAGTTTACCCGTTATAAAAAATTGCCCCGGTACACTGGCAGAAAGCTTTACAACCTACAGCCCGCTCTGTTTGCGCACGGTATTCAATGGGCGCAAAGTCAGCCCTATCCTACCCTACGAGCTGCCCCAGAAAAGCGAGATCGTTGCTGAGTTGTTTATGGAAAATCGGAAACGAATTTCCATATCAGGGGTGCAGGAAAAGGAAAGCTTGGTTCTGGAGAAGAACAGCTTACGGCTGACCCATCCAGGCGAACAGGGAACCTACATCTTAAAGCCCATCCCCCGCGATATCAAAAAGGTGGATCAGGTACCGGCCAATGAACACCTCACCATGCAGATTGCCCGGCAGGTGTTCGGCATTAACACGGCAGCCAATGCCTTGATTTTCTTCCAGGATGGCTCTCCAGCCTACCTGACCAAACGCTTCGACGTAAAACCGGACGGCACGAAATGGGGTGTAGAGGACTTTGCGGCTTTATCGGGGCGAACCCACCATAACGCAGGCCCCAACTTCAAGTACACCTACAGCTACGAAGAAATAGGCCTATTGATCCGAAAGTACGTACCAGCCTGGCGAGTCGAAATAGAACGATACTTCGCCCTGGTGGTCTTTAATTTTCTGTTCTCCAACGGCGATGCGCACCTGAAAAACTTCTCGCTGATGGAGTCGGCCAACGGGGATTACTTGCTGAGCCCAGCCTATGATCTACTCAACACCCGTCTGCACGTAGACGACACGGATTTTGCGCTGGACAAAGGCTTATTTGCTGACGGTTATCAATCGGACGTATTCAAACGCACCAATCACCCGGGGGTTGCCGATTTTACGACCTTTGGCCAGCGCATCGGTATTCCGGATAAACGTATTGAGAAGTTGCTGGCCCCCTTTCGGGAACGGCAGGCTAAGGTCGATGTCCTGATCAACCATTCCTTTCTGGATGAAGCCAATAAGCGCGGATACCAACTGGGCTACAATACGAAACGAAATCAGTTGAATCAATAAATGCGTAGGGGGCAGACGGATATACTTGGTGGATTGGGCCCTTTTAGGGCTTTTTTTATGCTTGATTATCAATCCTTCGATTAATAATTCTCAGAAAGTCTACCAAATCTTATGAATAAAATAGGGTTTAACAAATCAGGACAATTCTTAGACTGATTACCCAGATGTTGGTATTGATACCGCTAGTTTAATGGCCTACTTTTAAGTCGTTGTTTGTTAGGCTTGACCACTATACTTTTTAAAACTCAAAACTATTTCAGATTACTACTGATCACGTTTCTGCACTAGCCGCCATTACTAATAAAACTAGAATCAACCAACATGCGTACTGCTTTCTGTTTTCTTATCTATCTGGCCCTGTCAACAACAGCATTAGCACAGTCTACTTTTCACGCCATTATCGTATCAGCTACGACCGATCCAATACTTTCGGTGCCCTGCCAAATTGATGCAGCAACAACTCAAGGGCTGTTTGGCTCTATTGCCAAAGCCCTCGGCTATCGCTACAAGCCTACTTTATTGATGGGTAGCCAATTCACATTCAATGCGTTATCTACAACGATTGATAGTTTGTCGTGCGCTCCCGATGATATCATCGTGTTTTATTTTACCGGACATGGATTTAATTACAAGAAAAACAACAGTGACTTTCCGTTGCTCCTTATGGACACCACTGCCCTTGATAAAAATCCCCCCCTGGCAGATGTACACGAGGTGCTCATGAGCAAAAAAGCCAGATTTTGTCTGACGTTCGGCGATTGCTGCAATCGGCTTATTGATCAAAAATTAGAAACTACACGATCCTTCGTGAAAGGCACTTCCTGCAACGCAGAAATTTATCGACAACTCTTCCTGGGCGAACGCGGTGGTATTCTGGTCAGTAGCAGTAAACGCGGACAGGTGTCGGGTGCCTCACTCAATGGCAGCCACTACACCTGGGCATTTTTACAGGCTCTGGATTATGCCTGTCACTATAACGAGCAGGTTAGCTGGAAGAGCCTGCTGGACGATACGCAAAGCCGGATGATGCAAATCACATCGGCCCGCGTGGCTGGTCAGGCGTCTATTTATTCCATCGGTGCTACCAATGCTGCCGCACAGGCAACGCTGGCAGGTACCAGCGCATATCCTACTCCGGCTAATCAAACGGCTGTTTCAAGGCCTGCTCCCAACAACGGGAATAGCCAGGTTTTAGTCGACCCACCAGCAACAGTGGCCGCTAACACGCAACCTGCCATATCGACGCCAGGACAGGCCCCTTCCTTCAGCGAGGTCAACCAGTTGTTGAACACCCTGACCGACGAGTCGTTGAGCTATGCCTATCGTAAAGGGCAACACGGACAAGCCAGCCGGTTTCTGTCATCAAATGCGAAGGTGCGGGTGTTTGTCAATACAACCGAAGTAGAGTGGGTGCCGGTAGACCGACTTATGGAACGGTACTCATTACTGGCGGCCAAAATTCAGCAGATAAACGTGGTTGAGAAACAATCCAAACTCGATGCATCAGGCCAGCATTATGAAGAACTGGCCGTTCAGGAAATATGGAAATGAGCCTTAATAAATCCTATCCTTCTGTCTAATTGCCTAACTAAAGTGATTACCCTATTCACCCAGTTTCTACGTAAAAACCAATTTTCATCATGAAATACATACTGTCACTCCTTATCTTAGTATTTGCCAGCCGGGGACAAAGTCAGTCACCGCTGTCAAATCAGGAGTTAGCGGATTTCCAGATACGAGCACGTACCCGCATCGAAGAACTGGAGAGTTACATCAGCACCATTGCGGATAAAGACCTTTCATTCGACGAACGGAATCAGGCTATTACAAACGCGCTGAAGCTGTTCACCAGAAATGCAACCATTCAGGTTTCACGGACATCAAACCCCAGCAGCATTAAAAATTCAGATGGCCCCGTTTCTCAGCCTATCCCCATTGCAACCTACTTTCAACGACTTAAAAATTTGCCTTACTCACAAGTAAAGGTAACTAACTTCAATGCAGCCAGGGTAGACGACTGGGTACTACAAAAAGATGGTTCGTACCAGGCAACAGGCTATTACTTCCAGAATTTCAAAGCCTGGCGACGAATAAATGGTCGATTGATTCCGGTAGTAAACCACCTCGATAAGAAAAAGATTGATGTGGATTTACGCATGCGCGACGACCCGGAATTTAAAGAAAAGCACTGGATGGTCTTATTTGAGAACATTAGTGTTTCCGCTACAGGTAAGGCAGCCGCTCAATAACTGCATCCGGCATTATGGTATACTACCTTATTTTCTGGTTAGCCAGCCTGCAGTTGAAAGAACGGCCTTCTCCCCTACCGATACCACTACTCGTTGGGAAACACATGGAAAGACCAGGCCTGTTTGTACAAACCGATACGTTGCCTCAACCGGTACTACCGTTTCGGTCCGACACGACCAGTCGGCTGAGTGCCCAACCGGATACCGTATCAGGGGGAATTGCACCGGTTAGGGAAAGCCTCCCGGGCGATTCACTTCCAATACCGAATGAGCCATTTATCACTGTAGACCGGCGAGAGGCCGAACCCTTTATGGGACAAAGCATTGCGTTTGTACGGGACTTCATAAACCGGCTCAATTACCGACGTACGCCCATGAACCAGATAGTTGATTCGTCAAGTCGACAGATGTACCCACGGGTTCGTTACATCCGATCCCTATTTGATGAACAGGACCCCCGCACCAGTCCACGCTCGGGGAAATTCAACCGGATTTATGAACAACTGGTCAACGAGTTTGTCGACGAGGTCGCCAGTGACACAGCTCAGGTATACATTCCCGAAATAGCCCGCAACTTATTTGGTGATGTAACGTATTCCGTGCGCTACAAAGGGGTTCTGAAATCAATACGTTTTTATCTGGTTATGACCCGTACCGAAAAATATTATGAGTGGAAAATCATTGATGTAGAGGCTCCATTTTTAAAGCCTGCTTCGACCGATACAGTCCAGCAATACGTAGCTCAGCGTGACACATTGCTTTTTATCGCTTCGCAAACGCACGAAACGCAGTTTCTGGCTCTGTACAACCACTTGCACGCCCGCCGAAATCTGATGGCGTTTGCTATTGATAACCCGCCTGCAAGGGGAAGGCTGGTCGCTCTATCGAAGGCTATAGAGAACGGCTCCCTATCCGTTGAAACAACTCAGTCGGTTAGCTTATATCTAAATACGGGTCGTGGCTGGGTTTTACGTCTGAATGATCTAAACCGTGAAAAAGAAAACTCAGGCTGGCTTATTACCGAGCTCTATGGACACAACAGCCTGAGCTTATTACCCCCATTACTGACTCAATACATTGATTTACGACCGGCTAATTCACCCAAATAATAGTTTTCTATCCACACCATGAAATTCATCATTCATGTTCTTCTCTTACTTATTACCTACGGGGCTTTTGGCGGGCAACCGATAGCCAGGCCTGATACGACCCGCCTTCCGGCAACGACAACGCAGGAGATTTCACGCTGGCTGGCTGATTTTCAACAGACTATCAATCAGTTGTCGGGCCAGGCTGATACGAGTCTGGCAAGGGATCAGCAGGCGTCTTTACTTGATCGATTTTTTGTAGCCGACACAGTCCACCTGCCGGGCCTGCTACGTATAGGCTTACCCGTGAATCGGGCAGCTGACTGGTTGACACGAATGAAAGCTGCATTTTGGGAGAGGAACTTCCGATTTGACATCGACCAACGAACGCGTTCCATTCAGGTAGTATCGTCCAATCGCCATTCAGTGCAACTACAGGTACTCGTCCCTGTTACCTTATTCGGTATTTACATAGCGAGTCGAAAACCTGTTCAGTACCGAGGTCAGTGGCGTATGACCCTCCGGGTCGATAAACACAAGGACAAACTGACCAACTTTCGAATCCAGTCGGTAGAAGCAAAAAAATGGGGTGATGAGCCGTCTGGATTAACGCTAGACATGGTGTCGCATTACCACCAGCAGTTAGAGGCCAGTCTGCTTCAGGTGCTGGGCGGGGGACCGAATCAGACAGAAGCGCTGTCCCGGATCAGGCAGTTGATACCCCAGGATACATTACTGCTTCGTACAGACCACCGTACAGATACCTTAGTCATTAGTCAACTAGGGGCTTCGGTCCAACAACGAAGCGGGTGGAATCTGTACCGTATTGCCTCATTTGATCTGCACTTCTGCACCGATTTTCTGCGTACTGCGGATGGTCACTACACAGGACGGCTCACCGTTTTGGAAGGAGTAACGGCGTCACTGGCGACCCCGCAACTCTACAAAAGCCAACGCACTGACGTAGTGCCTGTAGATCCCGAGATTGCCCAAAACAGCAGTTACAGGGCTACTTTATCGAATGTCGTATTAACCAACGAACCAAAATGAACCGCTTTCTGCTTGTCTTAATTCTATGCATGGCTGGCTTCTGCGCAATGGCACAGGATAAGCAAACGCTGCTTAAAAATGCCGATGAAGAGCGCGACTCATTAAAAGCCATACAGCTTTACAGCAAGATAATCGAGCAACATCCCACCGAATCACTTGCTTACTACGGGCGGGCTATTGTCAGGCGGCAGGCGGGGCAGCTCACCGAAGCGATCAACGACATTGAGCAGGCCATAAGGCTGAATGACAGTTCGGCTGTCTATTATGCTCAAAAGGCCTTTATTTACCTGTCCCTGAGCGAGTATGACCGGGCAGCCAACGATATTCGGCAGGCAATCAAACTAAGCCCTGGCACAGCCAACTTTTACAGCACACTAAGCTATTGCCAAACCAAACAGGGACGTTTTGACGAAGCTGAAAAAACGGCTCAACGCGGTATTGATCTGGACCCGACCTCTCCTTTTCCCTATAGAAATCGGGGGCGGGCAAGGTTGTACAAAGGACAGACCGATTTAGCCATCGCCGATTTTGAGGCCAGTCTGCAGCGTAAACACCGTGAGCCATTTCGTGTGTACAGCGACTTAGGCGAAGCGTATCAGCAGAAGAAGCAGTCGACAGAAGCCCTACGGTATTATAACCTGTCGCTAACCACCCAGCCCAGTTATATAGAGGCCCTCGTGCTGAAACGTCAACTGGAACGTCAGCTTCAGACCGGTGCAGTGCTGCCTACGTCAACCTTCTCAGGTCGGCGAGTGGCTCTGGTCATTGGCAACAGCGGCTACCGCAACGTCAACAGCCTGAACGGGCAACCTCTCAACGATGCCCGCGCCATGAAAGACCGCCTGGACAAACTGGGTTTCGTAACAGAGATTTTAACGGATATACACTACGACACGACACAGGCTGCCCTTAACCGATTCTATGCCAAGGCGAAAGGAGCCGATGTTGCCCTGCTGTTCTACGCCGGTCATGGTATTGAGCATAAGGGAACCAACTACCTGCTGCCGGTAGACGTAAACCTCAATCTGGAACGGCCAGATTCCGTAGAACAGCAGGCATTTTCGGTAACGACCGTGATCGACCAGCTCCAGAATGCCCAGCCACGTTACTGCATCCTGATTCTGGACGCCTGCCGCGACGACCCATTTAAACAATCTGCCACTGTGCCACCAACGCCCGTCAAACGGGATAGCAGTCGCGTCCGATCGACGACCGGCAAGCAGGCTCAGCCTCGACTACCGGTACATTCACTTCCCGATGATGGTACTCATCGGGGCTTTCGACCGGTACGGGTTGAAAGCAAAATCCGCAATTGTTATGTGGCGCTCGCCACAGCCCCTGGTGCTACGGCACGCAACGGCCCCAACCAGAACGGCTATTATACCGAGGCACTTCTGAAATACCTTCACCAGGGACGGCGGCTTGATGAAGTACTCCGGGATACCCGTAATGAGGTTATTCAACAAACGCAAAAAACGGGCAATAGCCAACAGCCAGAGTACATTGACCGGACCTGTGAGATTATGATTCTCTAACTATCCTCTAGCCATCCCTATGAAACGACTGGTACTCTTGTTTTGCTTACTGCCCTTACTCGCCCCTGGGCAGTCGTCAATCCGGTTCTCGCGGGGAGACAGCTTAAAATTCATAATTGAGTGCCGAAATGCATTCGAACTGTATATTACCCACCTGAACGGGATCGTCACCGATGCCCCTTCGCCGGGCGAGGCTTTATTTTTCCAGCAAACCGTCAATAAAGAGCACTTTTTATCAGACTCGGTGAGGGTCTATGATGACGTAGCCGAGCGGGAGGGAGAACAATATCCGGCCACTGAGTATTTAGGGCAGTTTTATAACAAGCGAGCTGTTTTGACGGTCCCGTTCGGCAAAGAAAGTTACCGACTAGGTCGTACGCCCGCAGGAAAACTCGAACTGGTTACCTACGTCGAACAAAGTGTGGAGTTCGGCAAGGTGCTCAAAGCCCGTATCAAACGAAAAAATCTGATCGGGGTTCATTTCGTGTTTAGTGTCTTTGCGGGCAACAGCGGGTATGAGCCCAAGGACTTCCGAATTGCCCTGATCGAACGCATCAAGGCAATTCCGGCAGGTCTGGCACCCTTTCCCACATCCATTAACCTGGACTCGATTCGCGCTCGTGAGCGTGATTTGAGCTGGATGGCCCACCGGGTGGCGCGGGCCATTCGGGAAAAGCTTCCTGCCAATATCAAAACCGTTTACTTAACTAAATTCTCTTATGAGAACAGCAACATTACCAATCCATTCTCGGATGAACTGATGAGTGCGCTCAGCTTTCGGTTACGCACAGACGAAGGATTAACGGTCGAACCCGCTTCTTCGGCGCAGGGTGTTGGCGTTCGGGGAGCTTACCGCCAGAAAGCCGATTATGTTGAAGTAACCGCTGAAATCTATGATATATCCACAGACAAATCCCTGGTTGCTCTCAAACCGAACACCGACCTACCCATGAACTGGGTGTACGAAAAGGGGTTGAAACTTAAGCCGGAAGGAAATGATCAGGCCATTACGACGCAGCAAAAACTGAACGAAGGCGCGCCCCCTTCTCCGCCCGGCCCGCCCAAACCAGATGCGCTGAAAATACAGCTGGCCACGTCGGCCAAAGTAGGCAAGCACATTGAATTCTGGCAAAACGACACGCTTTACGTTAAAGTGCGGGTCAATAAACCCTGCCACGTACGGCTGCTTTACATCCAGGCCGACGGGTCACCTTCGCTGCTCTGGAACGATTACGAAATCAAACCTGGCCAGGAAAATCAGGACATATGGTTTCCCGAACCATTTGTCTGCGTGCCCCCCTACGGCCAGGAGACATTAATAGCTGTAGCGGCCAATAACTCATTTTGCCCGGTCAGTACCAAGCAAAACATCTACGGTGTCGATGTATTGGAGGGAAGCCTCAACGACGCACTTAAAAGCGTTCGATGTACTAGCCGAGCAGTGGGCAGAGTGCCTCAGCAAGCCGAAACCAGACTGGTTGTAACAACGCGCTCAACAGATGTTGCAAAAAAATAACGTACTCTTTCCTATTCTTCAATCAATTAATTATGAGAAATCTAATCCTTTCTAGTCTGCTTGGCACACTGCTAACCCTGTTGCCACACCTTTCCTTTGCCCAGTCGGAAGTGGCGCAAAGCGTAAAACTCGAGAATGCGACGATTGTTGAGTTCAAAGCTCCGTTTCGGGAGATGTATGTTTCCTTTGAAGAGGACGACGACAACAGACACAGTGTGATTACGATTCAGGACACCACGCTGTTTATGAAGAAATCAGCATTCAACAAGCGTAAAAAAAGTACGATCAAACCCGATGAATTCATGCAGGCCATTGATTTTCGGGCAGGTATGAAAATCAATCTACAGGTGGATTACTTTCAGATTACTCAGCGGAACCTGGCTATCCGTATCTGCTTGCAGGAAAAATACTATGGTCCGACCACTATTACCGGACTATACGAGCGGCTTGAGGGCGACAAAGCTACCATTGATGGCCAGATGGTGGTTCTTACACTCGATAAAGGCAAGTCTATTGAAGGGCGCGAGGAATGGAAAAACAAGAAATTCACCTCTTTCAATGACATGCAGCTTGGCAGCGAAGTGCAGGTATGGGGCGAACGTAAACCGGATGGTATTATTTACGCCACCAAGGGTACCAACCGGCCATCCATGATGAGCAAAGAGGACTACCTGCTGCGAAAGGCGACCAACCAGGAGTTGAAGGTCACCAAAAATGAACTGTCCATAGCTGAAGCGTGGAAATTTCGGTTTATCACCAGCACATCGGCTCAGGATTATATCAGCACTATTGGTCGCCAGTTAGTGCCAGACTATATCCGCTCACTGCCCATTGACCATCCCGATCATATAGACTTCAAGTTTTACCTGGTCGATGATGAGAGCTTTAATGCGTCCTCTTACCCCAATGGGTCTGTGGTGGTGCATAAAGGATTGCTTACCAAGATCGACAACGAAGCCCAGCTAGCGGCTATTTTAGGGCACGAAATTGCCCACGTTACCCAGAAACACCATGCCTCTCAATTTAGACGGCATCAGAACTGGGAGGCTATCAGTACGTTTGGTGCCCTGGTTGCGATGGGAACAGGCGACATTACACCAGCCCTGGTCACCAAAGCGGCTGGCGAAATGGCCGTCAGTAGTTTTAGCCAGCAGCAGGAAGCACAGGCCGACCGTATTGGTCTGCACTACATGGTGAAGGCGGGCTACGACCCCAGGGAAGCGGCCCTGATCTGGAAAAAATTAGCGGAAGAAGATAAAGACGACCGACAGAAAGGTCAGCGCCTGGCCGCTATGAACTGGCTTCAAAAATCCTACAGTGTAAACGCCAGCTCCCAGCAGGCATCCCTGACAAACAGTATTGCTCAACGCAACGAACAAGCCGCTCAGTTAGCACAGACAGCGGCCAATACAATAGAAACGCAACCCCTATTTCCATCACACCCTAAACCACGGCAGCGATTTACAAACGTTAATTTCCTGATTTCAACGGCCTATGCCCAACTCGACTATGCAACCCTGAAAGGGAATTCCGACAAATTCAGGAATGTAGTACAGCTGTTGGGAGGGAGTACGTCGGAAACCATAGTGCCGCCCAGGGTAACTGACAAAAAAATCACGCCTAAACCTAAGCCTAAACCTAAAAAAGCATGATGCCATTCCGAGTCATTACCTATTTTTTTAGCTGTCTTGTCTGCCTCCTGTGCTTACCTGCCTGGGGGCAGACGCTGCACTTTCTGGTCTTTACCGATACCGATGATCCCGATATTGGAGGTGCTACCTTAAAAACACATACATATTTGGTCAACGACTTAGCTCCTGCTATTGCCAAACAGGCTGGCCTGGCGCTTAATTTGTCAAATCATTTTGGTGGGCATTGCCGCGTCAATGAACTCGACGAAACGATAAGTCAATTGAAAGCCGGTCCTGACGATGTCATCTTTTTTTACTTTGTCGGACACGGGTGGAATAGTCGCCTGAATGACTATCCATCGCTAATTTTTGGAAATGCCAACACCGATCGTACGAGTCTCGAAACGGCTTCCCGTAATCTGCTCGACATTTATCAGCAACTCCGCGCCCGCAATGCCCGATTAACCATTGCAATTGGCGAAGCCTGCAACAAGGAGCGGTCCGATGAGCCCCCTCTCACCTCGGGGCGTGCGGTCGAAATCATGAAAAACACGACTTATAATCCACAACGATTTCAGCGGTTATTTCGCAACTATCGGGGTGGTTTTGTTATGAGTAGCAGCAAGCGGGGTCAGTTTTCGCATAGCGACCCTAAAGGGGGATGGATGAGCGTTTCCTGGCAGAACGCAGTCCGGCAACAGATGGCAGATGGGCAAACTGGCCCGGCTACCTGGGATAAGCTTTTAAAAGACGTTGTTCAGCAGACAGAAAGCCTGGCCCGTGCGAATGGCGACCCACAAAATCCACAAATCAAAAATGACCTGATCGACTGTCCAACCTGCCAAAAAGCGCCCCCTACCCCAACAGGTCCACCAGTTGCCCCGCCAAACGGCCCATGTCCGCCGGTCAATAGTTATGTCAACGAAACGGCATTGGCAGGCATCCGTGAAGATCTACCCCTGCTTCAGGAGATGTATGAAAATATCGACTCTAAAAATGCGAACGCCTATGCCGCTCAGTTTCTTCATTTTTATGAAAATCAAAAGCCCTTTTACGACAATCTTGGGGATGTAATTTTTTATAAAGCCAGCCAACTGCCGGAGCACTGCCGACCAGAATTTGAACGTAGTAGCAAGTGGGTTCAGGAAAGTACGGAGGAGATCACCGATCGCTACGATTCTGTGCAAAAATATGCGTTAAAACCGCTTCAACTGGCTGCACAGGCCCGCAGTGAACTTCCTTCGCTAATTGAACGACTAAAGGAGATCCTGAAAAAACTTGATAAGTAATGATCATGTTTGGCCGCTTACCGGCATAAATAAGGGTGTAATGATTTCTGACCTGTTTCCAAACTTAATCAGGGCAGTTAACTTTATAGTCCCAGACAGACTGCCCCGTAGCCCTTACCGTGATGTATCGCGATTTGAGTTTGATCGTTTCGTGAATCTGATCCAGGGTTTTGAAATCGTAGATCGTACTGCCGAAGTAGGTGAACAGGGGCTTGCTGTCTTCATCAAGGTCCTCGGCTCTACCGTCGAATACCTCCAGTTTGTCGGGGTAACTATCGGTATAATAGTCAAATACAAACTGACCCTCCTCCTTCACCAGATCATATTCAGCCGTTACAACCATAATTTTGGTGGTTGTATACTCGGGGTTAGAGCCTGTCTGCCCGCCATTGCAGGCCGATAGAGACACTGAAAAGTTCTCTTTGGGCTCTTCCAGAATAGACTTTTCGCTGATAATGGGTTTCTCGTGCTTCTGGAAGAAATAGTAGGCAACGCCCCCCGCCAACAACAGTAACAGGAGCAAACCCAGCAGGCCCAAACACCCGAGTCCTCGTTTTACGGGCTTTAACGGATCCGGGATAACGACGGGAATGAGGTATTCGGCCTGAGCCCGGCTGAAGGTGTGCGACTGGGCGAGTGGAGCGTTGGGTACTTTGTCATCGTAGCACTGAACGGCTTCGCCGTAAAAAACATCATCCCGAACGAGATAGCCATTCCCATCCGACACACCCAACACCGATAAGCCCTGATAGGCCAGCCGAACAGGATGGTTTGGCACTACCTTTCCCTGTTGGTTGATCACTTTGAAGCGCATGGGGAAGGGTAAACGGTTCAGCTTAACGGGATAAGGTACAGACGGCTCCCGCTCATCAACCAGCACTTGCTGAACATTTGCTTTCTGCCCATTTGCGTCTATCTGGTAAACAGTAACTTCACTCAAATAGGGCACTTCGGGCAACGTAACCGTACCGCTGGCATCCGTTGTTGCCTGCAGCTGACGGCCCTCCCATTCAATTGTCAGCGGTTCGTTCAGCGCTGCCATATTGCTGGACAGGTAGGTAGCCTGAAGCACTACGGGGGTAACGGCAAAAGGGGTAAGACCCCGAATCAGGTCATGGGGAGCATTGTCTTCATCGAGGGTAAACCCCCAGTTTGTCAGAACGAAGCAGGGACCAGCGGGCGTATCAAAAAGTAGAATGTGTTCTTCAGAAGGCACTTCCAGAAAACTTTCAACGGTTCGCCGGAGGGTAAGATACTGCGTCCGGTCGTACTGGCCCGGATTTCGCTTAACGTACTTTATAATATCGCGAAACAAATGATTGACCTGCTCATTAAAAACGGGTAACATCTGTGCCCGCTCTGTAGCCGAAAGGCTGGCCAGCGTTCGATATTGACCGGGGTAGTCGCCAAACCAGGTCAGGTGATCGCGGGCGGGACCGGTAACGAGGGGTTCGGCAAACAGATAACTGTGTTCGGGCGTGAACAATCCGCGTACCTGTTCGTAACGCTTGATATTTTCGCCAACGGACGAATAAACAGGCCGTAGCCGCTTTAAAGGGGTGGTGAGGATTTCACGTTTCATAAATCAATGATATTTACGGTCTGTCGTTCTTTTTCCTGACTGATCTGACCATTCATTTCAAATCGCTCGTTACCCTGTACGATGGTAATAATGAACGGAATAGGCTCGGCAGTGGCGGTTCGGCGTTTGTAAAGCAATACCTGAATCGCGTATCGACCGGGGTGCGCCTGCTCCCAGTAAATATTTTCCTGAGGCTGGTCAGTCAGATTATTGTCATCCGCGTTGGCATCAATATCCAGAATACCCACGTAGCCGTTGTAATCGACCCGACGGTGACTGTACGAAATCAGATTACCGCCGGGATCGCTAATCAGTAAGTCAAGATCATCCGTTGTTTTCCAACGGAGATTAACGCTAAACATGCCGCGCTTTCCCTGCAATTCGAGTGGCCTGAGTTGAACGACATGTTCTACCTCCGCTGGATCGAGCTCGCTCTGCTCATCCATATAATCGGCATGAGCGATGTTTATGCAAACCGGTTCATTACCGTACAGAGGTACATTGGCAAAGGAGGCCCAGCCTGACGTACCACTCAGTAAATCAGCGGAGAAGGGGCCTGACATAAGCCGCACCGTGGCTTTATCAATGGGTTTGTTTGTGTTCGTGTCAACCACCCGAATATCGAACGATTGCTCACGGGCAACAGGCTCCAGGGTGATGGTTGTGATCAGGGGCGTAAACCCGGCAAGAATCAAATCAGCCGCATCGCGGTCAACAGAGATCGTTGTGGTTGCCGAATGAAATTCATCAGCACTCGCTTCAACATCGAACACCGGAAAATCGAACGGAAAAATATCGTTGAAACTAACATTTCCCTGCTCGTTGGTCAGTAGCCGCCGGGTTTGCCCTTCATAGTGAAGTACGACCGCTGCATCCGCCATAGGTTGCCGGTCCGTCCGGGAAATGACCTTCACATTGAGCATCAGGCGGGGCGTTACCATCCCTTTAGTCAGCCGGGCGACTAATCCTCTGACGCTGTTAAAATCCGTCTTCAAAAATCCCCAATTGACCAGAACAGGGCGCTTCCCAACCAGAAAAACGGTGTCAAAATCAGGGATTTCAAAACAGTCGTCAAGCAACCGGCGCAAGTCGTCGGCGTCACGATGATGGCGGGCTAGTTCATAAGCCGCATCGGCGTAGTATTTGAGTATACGTTTCGTACGCTCCTGTTGCTCAGGCAGCAGTTGACTCAGTGCGACCACCTCCCCTTTCAGGGTCGTATACCACCGAATCTGATCCCCTTCGATGATGGGTTCAGCAAACAGAGCATGAAGGGTATGTGGCCGCAAAATGGCCTGCAACACCTGATACCGACGAATACTCTCACCAACACCACTACCAAATACCGGGCGCAAACCAACGGTTGGCCGTGTGGCAACTAACTGCCGGGATAAAAGCGATGGGTTCATTAGATAGCGGGCTGTTGACGTCGTAGTTTTCTTACTTCACGACGGAGGCTATCGATCGTCATGGCACAAGGGTCGCGCGGGGCCTTCCCGCAAGCCGCCAGCGCCTTGTTCAACTGAATCATCGGGCCAACGATCCGGCGACTATTCGAAACGGTCAGACCTGTTTCGATGAGAATCTGTCGAATTTGGTCCGTGGTCAGATCCGATCGAATAGACTTCATGAGGGCTACGGCTCCGGCCACCATAGGTGCGGCCATGCTGGTACCCTGATAAGCGTCATATCCTCCTCCAGTCACAGCATTGTAAATTTTTACGCCTGGGGCCGAAACGGTTGTGAAAGCCCCATAGTTACTGAAATCGGCTACGGGGTAAGCTCCTTTCTCATCGGGCAAGCCAGTAGCCGCCACGACAATAATATTAGAAGCCGCATTTTCAGCATCCAGCTCGGCCGGCAGATTATCGTTGCCTGCTGACTTGACAATAACGATACCGTTTCGGGCAGCCTCAGCATGAAACCGTTCATACAGCAACTTATCTGATTGATAATGAGCCGTCTGCCGATACATCTGCACAAAACCGGCTAGCTGCCGGGGCGACATCGCCCGTAATTTTTGCTGAATTTCCGGAGCAGGAGACGAACCGAGAGACATACTAATTACCTGCGCTCCGTGCTGCATGGCATACTGAATACCATAAATGATGGCCAGACTGGATATATTTTTGGCCCCGCCAACCTGTATCGGCATTAACCGGCACGCAGGTGCAATACCCGATGTACCTTCGTTGTTCCCCCCGCGACCGGCTACGGTACTGGCGGTATGGGTGCCATGGTTTCCACCCTCCACGTCGCTGGTATTGACAACGTTACTGCCCGTAACCACATTCCAGGGAGAAACCACCTGACCCGACAACTCGGGATGGCCGGTTTCAAAACCTCCATCCAGCACTGCCACCGTCACATCCGGTGATCCACGCGTAATGTCCCAGGCGGTAAACGCCTGTATAGCCGTAAAGTACCAGTTCGTCTGCCGATCAGACAAAGCAGGATCATTCGGATTCATGCCCGTTTCGAACAATGTCTCGTCAAACACTACATACACTTCCGGCATTTGTGTAAACCACTTGCGCCAGGTATCTCGCTCGGCCGTTGGAATCTGCACCTGAAGGGAGCGGTATACAGTATCGTAGGCAACAATCTGAAGGTCGTTTCCAGGGTACTGCTTTTTTATCTTGTCGACAAACGCCACCAGATTCTGACCCTTTTTCAGGAACATGTTCAACCGGTTTCCAACAATGGGTTTATGCAGAGAATCTGCGGGATCGGTAATGATCTGACTTGTATCGATAGGCGGGATAACGCCTTGCTGTGGAGGCAGGTGCGGGCTGGGGGCAACAATATCGGCCGCAGGACCACCCGGCAACCAGCTCGGCCACCACTGGCGGGGCCATAGCCACCAGCATAAACCAAGCAGGAGCAACAGCAGCAACAGACCACCTAGTAAACCGGCACAACCAAACCCACGGCCGCCACCCGGTCCTCCTGCGTTTCCTGTAGTGCCCAGTCCTCCGTTACGCCACCAGAATCGCCACCGCCAGAATTGCCAGAACCGGCTGCGCGTCGTGGCTACTACCGGCGGTACAGTGCTATCAACTACTGTTGCGGTAGCGTTCGAAGGAATTACCGGCGGAGGTACCACACCGGAAGTGGGTGAAGGAGCCGGAGAAACAGGAAGCGGTTCGGACTTTACAAATTGACTAATCCGAAACCGATCCTGCCGGCTCCGATCTGAGTCGAACCCCCAAAGGACTAACACGATCTGATTTCCATCGACCAGCACACAATCGGGCGAGGGCACTTCAATAGCCAATCGTAACAGGGCGGCCAGTTGACTACCTTCGGCCGATGGCGATTGATCCAGTTCATCAGCATATTGCCGAATATTGGTTAGTTTGGCATCCAGCAAAGCACTCACCCGTATCCGCTCATCGGCGGCCAGTTGCGTTAGCGTTTTTCCGGTGCGGAAAGCATCCGTAAACCATTTGGCTTCGACCCGTCCCTGCTCCTGGGGCGCAGGAATGTAAGGTTCGGATAATAGACTGGCGTAATCGTCGCCAAAGCGGTTCTGCAGGAGGGATCGCAGTTGCGGGTACCGGCTATGGACGGGCTGGGCCAGCCACAGAACAGCACGATAGGGAGCCAGCAAGGTGCTGAATACGGTATAACGGGCAGGCATGGGTGTGAATAGTAAGGAATTAGCACTGATAGTCAAGCCCTTTGATGATCACTTCGAGCAAGCCGTTAATGCGGGCGCGTTCGGGATCAGCAAGATTAGCCTCTCGTAATACGTTGTATTCAAACGACTGATAATAGCCTCGAAACCACTGGCTGTACCAAAACCTTCCGGGATCTTCTACCGTTGGTTGAAGGCTTGTTTTATCGGGAACGGTTAGAACGGTATCGTCAAAAATAGGAACGGCAGGTGCGTTGGGAATCGGCTGAAACAAGGCTTTGTTACTTCGTTTATCCTCGGCACTAACGCGTGACCAGCCCAGTGTGTTGACAAATTCATTGACGGCTGCTCGCCCGATACTCAATACGATTTCCAGATTATCAGGCTGTTCAATATAAAGACCCACCTTGTCGGCCAGCCGGTCTTTCAGCGTATCACGCTCCATACTGCGAACCATCTCTTCCATCAGAATGTCAGCTTCTTCCTTCTGGAAGCCAAACCCATGCAGGAAAGCCCGATCGTCGGCAGTATCTTTTAGTTGTCCTACCCAATGTCCCAGAAAAATCTCAGCATACCGATACGCCAGATTTGGGGCTAATTTGGCCTTGGTGGCAACTGACGGCGTCTCTTTAAAGTCGCCCAGCATATCCTCCAGAAAATCAACAACCGACTGCTGATTTGCCTGTTCTGTTGTTGCCGTCGTTGTTCCATTAGCCTCCTTCATAAACATATCGGGCTGGCTCATGGCATCAATAGCCAGCTGCCTGTCCCACATCCCACCGCCCGTGTGTTGTTCGGCCAGCGTAAGCGTAGCCAGCAACTGGCCCAGGCGTTTTTGCTGAACAACCAGCCCGAGGGGCAGTTTGATCCGCTCACGCCGTTCGCGGGCACGTTTGAGTTTTTCCTCCACCGAACCGCCCTCATAGTGCGCACAGAGTGCCCGGCCAATGCCCTGCCGCACCTCTTGTAAGGCACCACGAAGCTGCTCTTCCTTTATAGCTGGATGACAGGCAGGTAAGAGGTATTTGAGCAGATAGTCGATACCATTGTGGCTTGGCTGGGTGGCTTCTTGCCACGCCAGTAATGGATTATGAAAATGGTTGACGGCATGCCTGCTTTGCACGAACGACTGCTGTAGATCGGCAAAAACCGGTTCAAAGCGAGTACTATGTTCTTCAATACCATCAACCACCTGGTAAGCGACCTGAGAATAACGAGGGTCGCGAATCATGAATGTATTCTTGAAAGCGCCCTGGTTATTCCATTTCCGTGACCACTTATCCAGAGACCCTTTGTCAATCTCTTTGTCGAAGAACGTTTCGAGTCGTTTTTCCCAAATGTCGTCGTGGAAGTGAGGTTGCCCAATTTTTCCGGGATCACATTTATCGATCTCAACATTTATTTTAGTCAGAATAAGGAAAAATGGATTCACCCTGGCCACGTCGCCACGAACATCAGCCGGAATGAGTTGGTTTAACGCATTTTCGCGGATCTCCCGTTCTTCGGCGGTTCGACCCACGTTAGCGCCTACCCACTGGCTGATCATACTGTTGATATTAAGTTTCCCTTTCACATCATTCTGCCGATCGTCCATGCAGAACAGTAAACTGCTGATACCAAACGAATCGTTGTAGCTGTTGAAAAGATAAAATACTTTACCGCGCAGAAACGGAGCCATTTTAGCGTTTGTTTCTGTCGCTTTCTGATACACCACCTCTTCGGAGCCTTCCATACTCCTGGCCCCTGGAAAATCCAGAATATCAGCGTATTGCAAAAATCGACGGGTCGAGTGCTGTTCAATACCTTTGGGCAAGGGTAATACCAGCTCGGCGGTGATTGTGGTTAGAATACTGCGATTCAGCAAGTGCGACTTTCCATTGATCATGACATTAACGGAGCCCGTATCTCTTTCGGGATCGCCCAGTTCGTCGAATCGTTTAACGTCCACAATCGTTTGATGCTGAGGGGCAATTGCTTCCAGACCGACGTAGCCTTCGGCGGCAAAATTCAGTTCACTTAGCCCCTGACTAATCTGCCGGAACAGATCTGTCATAAACGCATCTTCGTGCCAGAGCAGCGAGAAAGCGGACCAGCGATCCACGGGGCGCAGTTGCGGGATCAGTGATGCTATTTTTTCCCAATAACCATATCGGCGCAGCGTTCCGATCAGGTCCATACCCTGAAAGTTACGATTCAGGTAATCGCGTAAATCCAGAACATCATCTTCGCTCATGCCCGGTTGTTCACCAGCCTGCCGCAGATCATTTAACGACGCGATCAGCTTATCCAGCTTTTCGGCCGTCAGTTTATCAGGATAGCTTGAATTAATGACGTTGTACTGGTACCCCAGCGCCATGATCTTCACCACGTCAATCTGGCTTAACAAGCGAACCAGATAACCCGGCTGGCCAGACTGATGATGGGTAGTAAAACGAGTAACCACACCGGTAGCCTCTGTACCACCCCCTTTGGGATTGATGTCGTCAATAAAACTAATGGGACCATCATGACCGATAATCTCCCGTACGCGGTCGGCGGGTAGGCCCGCATTATCGATCTGGAGAAGCGACTGGCCTGGAATACGGGCCAGGTTGGAAACGAGATAGGATTTGCCGACCTGGCTGATACCGAACATGGCCAGAGCAGGCCGAAATCCGGCAGCGTACTGGAGCCGTTTAGCCTGTCGGCGCAGTTTGCCCAATTCATCGAGCGTGCTGATGCGCTTTTCCGGCTCGGCATACTGATTGAGCCAGTTCAGTCCATTCTGAATACTTTTCTGTAACTGCTGACTTTCCGAGGTAAGATTCCCAAACATATTGATTATGTGTTTCTGTCTGCGTGTATTGATTAATGCCAAAACCGGCAAAACGTGATCAGGCAACGATCACATCGGCATACATGACCACCGTTCGCGACTGCCGCCGAATGATCGCAAACGACCGACCCTCCACGATGGTACTTCCGCTCAGCCCATGAACATTGTGCAAAGCCGGATCGGGCTGAGGGCTTTCTTCGGGCGAAACGAAAATGTAGTCCGGGAAGGGTCGGGAAGCCCATTGCGCCACTTTTTCCAGGAGCGCACGTCGCTGTGGGATGTGTAGCCCCGACAGTCCGGCCAGCAAATCGGTCAGGGCCTGATGCGCCTGTTGTAAATCGATCTGTACCTCACCCGCAGGATGGCTTACCACCGCCTTTACGCGTGTCCATCCGGGCACGAAGCCTTTCAGAAACTCGGCCAGTCCGGTTGTCGATTGGTGGGCAGCTTCCAGCAATAGTTCGCGAATCGGAACCTCGTCATCAGCGATGAAGAACGACGCCACAAACAGGTCGGTGGGTAGTAAGGCGGCCTGTTCTTTACGAAGTCGAAAGGCTTCTACTTCAGCCCGTTCGCGTCCGGCCTGGGCCTCGGCGGTGAGTTGTGTGCTTTTCTCGACAGCTCCCTGTTGCTCAAACTGCTCCCAGCGCAATCCTTCAATCTGTTGAAGTAAGGGACGTTGCAGTTCCAGGGTTAAATTGGCTACCCCTTCGCCAATAGCCCGAATGTCTTCTATGGGTAAGATCGTCTGCAAGGCCCGACTCAGCCAGTCGGCATCCGTCAAAACCTCGTCAGCGTAAGGCAGAGCGAAATTGGGATTCTGGCGAAGCCGTTGTATACCCTCCTTGCCTAACAGGGCAGAAAGATGCGTAACAAGCTGATCGAGTGGGGTATCTATCGGGTGTGGAGTCATAAACGGGCAAGGTATTCGGGAATACGGAAGTACGTTCAGCGTGGGACATCAACCCACCCTGAACGCACCGTTGAACACTAGTTGAGGTAGGGATCAAGGATGAAATTACCGGTATCGAGCCAGTAGCCATAAGGGTCGGTTAGTGTACAAAGGGCTAGCCGCAAAGCGGGAATGTCCTGTCCGGTAGCAGGGTCCAGTACTGTTTGGGGGCGTAACAGCATCAGATTTTCTTTATCGCGGGCGTTGGGTCGACGAATAGAAACCTCCAGAGGCATTTTAGGGGTAAGTAGTTGTGCCGCTCGCTCGGAGGCAAACTCGATTTTGTATAAGGGCGTGGCAATCCACCGGTCGGTGGGCATCTGACGCATACCTATAAACGTATTCTTGCCATTGTTAAGCCAGAACGCCAACCCGCCCGGATCTTCGGGAGTCGTCAGCAGATGCTCTTCTTTTACACAGGGCGGCTGACCCTCCGTTAATAAACCGATATAATCCGCCGTAGAGGTCATACGAGCGGCCAATAGGCGCGTATCGAGCCTAAATCCACTTAAATTTCCCAATTCGGCGAGTAGGGCAATAGCGGCTCCGACCGACACGCACGTTTTAGGGTCTTTGATGGTGTACTCGTGGGGGTCACTAAACGGATACCAGAAACTGCGGTTGGTGGCCACCCGAAGCCGATTCATGGGTACGATACGATCCGGAGAAACGGGTAGATTTTCCAGAAACATATCCAGTACCGCCGGGAGCGTAGAGGGTCGGCCCGACAGAAGTACGTAATCGCAGCCATACTGACCGATTATCCCGCAAAGATCCCGCAGCATCTGTCCCAGCACATTCCGAATCACCCGGGTATTAATTTCCGTTGGCGATACTTCCCAGGACATGAACCGAATATCGAACCCGGTAGCGCCTTCCTGCCGAAAGCCCTCGTTAACGTATTCCAGCACGCTGGGAATAGGCGCTTCCTGCTGCTGAAAAAATTCATCGAACGGCACGATACGCGTCTGATCAGGCTGGCTGGTGATCTGCTCCAGCATCCCCTGAGCGATAACGGTTGCAATCTGGTTGGCAAAGAGTTTTTTACGGGTGCGGGTCGCGTCGGTATCCGTGGCCTGATAGGGGCCAAACAATTTATACAGCACCTGACTGGCCCGACCACACCCCCGCTGACGCGCTTCGCGGGCAATCTGTGGCAGTACGCACTCTTCAATGAGCTTCTTAAGTACTTGATCACCGGCCACGTTGAAGCCCTCCCAAAATACGGGATTCGGTATCAACGTCGTGGTAGCACCCGGCTCATATTCATAATGACTGATCATGAGATCGGTGGTGCCGCCCCCGATATCTACGCTGGCAATCATGAGCGATTTCTGGTCCGGTGCCAGGGTACCAGCCCGCTGATGGCCCATCGTCTCAAACAACAATGGCGCATTACGCACGCCAAACCGATGAACGACCTCATTATAAAGAAACACTAACTGGCTGCACGTTGCTTCATCGTACCCCCAGGTCGTACGCATCCGACGGGGATTATGCTCTTCGCGCATTTCCTTAAGGTTACTCGGTACCTCATTCCGCTCATTTTCCGCCAGAATAGTATGATCCGGAATAATCTCAAGTTCGGGAGAAATCAATTTATATTGATTACCATAATACTCACGCAGCGACTGGAGTGCATCGGCGGCACATTCGCGGAGTTTTACCCGTTCCGACTTGGGCATGGCTGTCGGGCAGGTTAATACAACCCTTCGCAATCGACGGGGCACTCCAGCCTCGCCCGATTTTTCCCGGTATTCGAAGCTGTTGATGTAACTCATCGTTTGCAGCAGAATTTCGGCCAGCGCAAACGTCATCAACGAACTACGGGCGTACTGAGGTGTTTGCCCGGCAAAGTAAGGCAGCTGCCCATTTTTGGCAGCCTGTTGGTTGGCCTTACTCAAGAGGGCACCATCTCGGGTAAACAAATCCGTTAGCGGAAGATCAGTAGCCGGAGTGTCTGTTTTTTCGATATTTACGGAATAGAATCCCCAGGGTTTCTCGCGCCGTGTTTCGTCCCAGAGGTATCGCTTTGGTGATGAAAACGTTGTTTCGTATTGACCACTTAGCGACTGGTTGTCCCCGAATATAATCCCATAGCGGGTAGCCTCCGGCCCAACACGAACAGGGCTGGGCCAGCGGAACAATCGTGAACTTTTGGGTTCACCTCCGTCGCCAAAGGGAGCCTCCATAAACGCCATTTTCATCTCAAATGGCTTGCTACTCGTCTGGATTGGATTCCACAATTCACGAATTGTAAGCCGCCGGGCATCGGTCAAGGCTAATTCCGGGTCTCGCTCACGGGTTGTGCTGTCCATAACCAATCCGCAGGTGCGTGAATTACCGACATCCAGTACCAGGTTGACGTCGATCCGCTGCCCGGCTTCATCATCTTTCAACACGACAGCCGGAAAGGCATTGGCCTTTTCGAGGACACTAAGTAAGGTCATGTACATCCCGATGTGCAACAGTTGCTGGGGCTGCCCTTCGGCGGTTAACTGGCGGGGTAACCGGCTCCGGCGTTTGTACTGTTCGCTCTTGAGTGTATCACGTACCCACGCCTGCGACAGCCAGAATCCGTTGGTATCTTCATGAGTTGCACAAACGAAACGGGTTTTACCACCTTTCTGATCAAAGCTGTCGGGAATAAGGTAATAGGTATGGTTGGTATCGGGCTTGTCCTTATCATCGCAACGCGTGTCGAAGGCGAGCACTAGCTTGTGTGTATAATTGCTACCTTCCGGTCGGTCCTGGCTACTAATCCGGCCCAAATACATTCTGGCCCATTTGTGGGGACCGGGTAAAAAAGATTGGGGGTCGTAATCTTCAACCCGGAAAAACGGGGCTGGTAACCAAACGCCTTCGAGCATGTTCAAGGCATCTCGCCCCTGGATGTTAACCAGGTAATCTTCGCGCAGGTAAAGTAGATTTGCCGTGTTAATCTTGCTCTCGTCTATGCTTCGGTCGGCCCGGAAGGCTTCGGCATTAAGGTCGATTCGACTCACATACCGGCCATTTTCCATCAGGTAGGGCGTGGTCAGATAAACGCGTTCATTATCGGGGTCATCTTGTTCGGCATATTCAAAGCGCACTTTTGTTGCGGGCGATGCCTCACCAAGGTTTAGTAAAATATCGTAGAACTGAATGCCAGAATTGGCAATAAGAGAAATTGGGTTCACGGCTGGAGGAGAGTTTTAGTAGTGGACAGACTACAGGAGATAAGCACAATAGACTTAGTTTACAGCCCATTGATTGCCCACCTGTGACTTTACTATTCATACACAGGTTCGAGGTATTTCTCGGAGCCGCAACTGCGGCAAACAATGGCTTCCGGAATGTTGGGGGTATTGCAGGTAGCCCCATTTGCCAGTGTATTTTTGCAGAGTTTGTACTTTATCGCCTTCGGTGGGGCAATATTCCCGCCACTATTCTGTATAACGGGACCCTCGTCGGCCGGGCGGAGTTTAAAATACTGTTTGTCCGATTGCCAGCCATCCATGCCAAGCCAGGCACCGTTTTGCTCAATACCAATCACATCGCCGGATGGAACGGGTCGACGGCTGCCTTCTCTGGGAATACCGGGTTTTTGCGGGACTGCTTTTAGCCCTCTAAAATCGACTTCGAACGAATACTCATTTTTATGTACCTGAACGATTTGGTTCGCACTACTCGCCAGTTGATTAATGGCTTCAGTTTGCGTAAGGTAAAAGCTCTGGCCCAGTGTGGGAAAGATCAATTTCAGTTTACGGGGATCAGTTTCCTGCTCCCAGGTAGCTTGTGGCATAAGATTCAGTGAGGTTTGAAAGCGGAGAGTGGGCTGGAAGGGGTAAATGATGCCTAATGAAATTGATACTTCATGGGCATCATTTAACCAGACAACCAGCAAAGAAAAATTTATGGTGTGGATAAATCGGCAGATGTAAAGGTGCGGTTTCAAGGTCCACTATCAAATACCCACTTTCTGGGATTTACACTAATGGTTTGCATGATTTTCAGAAATTTAAGCAGGTAAACAGTGGGTTTGTTGTATCATTGATTTACCAAACTGTTCCCCGGACACTTATTGATGGCCACTCTGGTAAAAACGTGATCATCGTTGCTACACATTTATGCAAACGTCTTCCACTCCGCCTGTTTCAGAACCTTGCCCAAAGATTAACCCCTATCACATTGCCAAAGAAAAGGGCTGTGGTCAGGCCAATAACTGCCCTTATAAAACCAAACCGGAGCTGATGAGGCCGGAGGACTTCGGACCCGGCGACGTTACAATCAGTTATAAAGACATCAAGTGTGCGCTTTGCGGGCGGGAACTGAAAGAAAAATGCCCAACGCCCCCTCCTCCACCCTGGCAGACATGGCTCAAAAAAAACTGGTTTATCCCGGTTGGTATTCTGGCGTTAGTTGCTCTGGCAATCTGGTGGAATATGCAACCTGAAATATGTTCTGAGGGCAAAGTACAGGGAGACACCTGTGTGGCATCAATCAAGTATGAAAAAGTGTGTGACGGGAAAGGCGGCTTTAAAACCGGCGATAAAATAGGACAATGCAACTCAATTCCTCTTCCGCCTGAACCATGCAAAGAGGGTACACGCTCGGGAACGATGTGTGATGAAGTCACCCATATTCAATACGAAAAATTCTGCGATGGAAAAGGCGGCTTCCGGCGTGGAAAAGTGCTAAAACGAAATAGCACAGATTGTGGCTATCCCGTTAAACCACCTCCTGTCAAATATCCCGATATGCCCGAAAGTGGCGAAGGCTACGGATCTGTATTTATTGATACGCGAGACAATAACTGTAAACAGCGTCTGTTTGAAGACGGTAAACCGAACGGGTCTAAAATTCTGGTCGACGATCCAGCCTGCCAAAACGCTCCCCGAATGACACCCCGATAAAAACCCGTTTACCATGACAGCCTCAGGTACTGTCATGGTAAACGACATTGCACAGGATCGTCAACGATGATCAATCAGCACCAGTACGAGCAGTACGCTCCCAGTCGCATCGGGTCGCACCGTAAACCGAATCCGGTCGGTCTCATAGTGCACCTGAGCGGGCGCAATGACTTCGGTAGCCGGAATAAGTTGCTGCAATTGAGCAGGTCGCGACGCGTTGCGGGCCGATACCCAACGCCGGGCGAGCTGGCTCTGATCCTGAGGCCGGTTAGCCAGCAGGAGCACTAGATAGTCGGTTCCAGCCGTGGAGTCGAGTTCAATGTAATTTGAAGGCGGGTAACTAATTGTTGTAGAAGCCCCCAGCAGCGGACTAAACTCAGTCGTTTGCCCAGCATTGGTTTCTGTATACGGATAGAGTTTATCCAGAGGGGCGTTGGGGCTGTTGTCGGTACCGAACACATAGAGATAAGCCTGACGGTCGTTACTGATCGAAAATTTGAATGAAGTTCCCGTCGAATAAGATTGGCTCATTCGATAGGTAAGTATGCCGGTGCGCTGTGACGTTGCGGCATCGAACTGTGCGGGCATCGAACCACCTTTTTGCTGCTCAAACGATAGTTCAGCCTGCAAGCCCCCAATGGCTTTTCGGTCGGCAGTTTCAAGCTGCGGGTAGACCTGCACACCATACCGGGTAAAAGCGGCCAGGTCGGCATAGCGTATCCAGCAAAAGCCGCCATCTGCCCAGTCTTCGCCCCGGCTATTGACGATGCGAAAAGCCCCTCCGAATTTAGAATTATCGTACCCCAACACACAAAGGGCGTGTCCCCTGAGGGTAGTCTGACGAGCCAGTACGCCCGCCATTTTGGACTTAACGGCGTTTGTTTCGTTGGCGGTGGGTTCCCAAAGTGACGCTTTCAGGTTTCCAAACGAAGGAACAACCAGAAAACTCACCACCACAGGTAGTCCTTCCGTTAACGCTGTTTTCAGATGGCTGATTCGTTCTTCCGGCGAATCCGTCAGGCCAAAAATACGCTGGGCTTCTGCAATTCGGTTGGCCTGTGCCTGTGCCCGTAGCTTAACCGTAGTCTGGCCGCAGGCCGGGTAACCAAGCGTTTTCAGGGGAACGATTCCACGCTGACGTATGACCTCAATAGCCGCATCGACATTTAACCCCTGACTACAATCGTAATCGTTGGGCAGTTTGGCTTCTTCGTACAGAAACGTTGGCGAAAAAGCCAATTCGGTAATGCGGTTACGATCCGTCAGGTGTTGTCGCTTGGCCTCTATAACGGTACGCAGATAATACCCCAGTGCAAACGCCATGCATGTACCCTGCCGCTCCTGACTGGCTGGCCTGGGACAGTAATTTTCATACATAACTGCTGACGGCAGGTTTCGTAAACCTCGTTTGGTCAGGACGGGTGGCTTAATGGGCAATCGCAGATAACTCTGGTCATCCATAATCAACCCATAATTAAATTCCTGTGCCCGTCCTTCCAGGCAAACACTGGTTACCAGCATAACAGCCAGCATAAGCACGAATTGCCCCCTTACCAGCCGGCCGAACAGCCAGGTAACACGATGATACACTACTTGCATGGTGTGGAAGAGTTTAGCTTACATCATTTCTTTTTTCAATCGCCGGGCTTCGGCTTCATACGGGTGACCTTTGGTACGGGCAATACGTGACAGGATAGCGCGTGCCTCGCGGGGTTTATCGATACGCAGATAGGCCAGACTTAAATACCATTCGGCCGTAGCACGCCAGTGGCCGGGGTAGCCTTCCAATACAATTTGTTGAAGAATTGTCGCTGCCTCCTGGTCACGTCTGCGTTTCAGAAGGCTGGCCCCTCGCAGCACATTGGCGGAGTCGATCGCTACCGCAGCAGAATCGTCGGGAGCGGCAGCGTCGGTATCAGGGCCGGGGCTAAACACAGGTGCATTTTTCGGGGAGGCCCGAAAAAACGCATCAGCCAGCAGATGGTCTGCATTGGCAGGGTCGACCGGGGGGGCTGTTGAAGCAGAGTCGACCGGGGTACTGGTGGGTATTGAGTCGGAAGGAGGCCGGTTGTTAACAGGTGGCGTTGGGCGGTCGGTTTGGGCTACGGGTGTTTTTGAGCCGGTACGTGTTGGCTGCTGGAGTAAATAAATAAAAAGACCCAGTAGCATAACGACACTGGCGGCAGCCACCCAGGCCATCGGGCGCCCCCACAATGGTTTCACAAGCGGGGATCTGTCCAGATCATTTTCGGGCTCCGACCCGGACTGACTACCCGACGGTATCTCATCGTCCATCGACACGTTGATACGCTTAAGCATGTCGGCGGCTTCGCGTTTATACGCTAACAATTGCATTCCCCGCTGGATAGTGCGCTGGTGGTCGACCTCTTCCCTGAGCAATGGATTCTGTTCAAGTTCAGCGTCGAATGCGACCCGTTGAGGTTCTGTCATTCGGTTGAAAATATAAGCCAAAATGGCCTCTTGTTGCTCTTCAGACAGATTCTCCACGGCGGATAGCGTTAAAATGTTTATCAAATAAAGTGTTGAATTGTTTCTTGGCCCGCTGATGGAGTTGCCGAACCGACATGTCGGTATAGCCATCTTCTTTGGCAAAATCGACAAACTTCTGCCCGTCGACATAATGCCGCCACATCAGTTCCTGGTTAGCGGGAGTAAGTTCGGCGAAGGCCCGTTCCGAAGCCCGATGAGCAGCCATATCATTGTCGGTTAGCTTGTACCAATCGTCAGGCTCATTCGTTTCCCGCTCACCGGTAAAGTCGGCAATGTCAATCATAGGGAGGTATTTCTTTGCTTTTTTGAGGTGGTCATGCCAGAGGTTTACGCAAATCCGGCCCACATAGCCAATGGGTTTGAAGCCCTTGCAGGTAAACTTACCCGATGCAATGGCATCCAGAAATATCATGACGGTATTCTGCATGGTATCTTCTGTTTCTTCGGGTGTCAGGCTATTACGAAGGGCAAACTGATAGAAGAATTTTTTCAGACGCCGGTTCATATAATCCCAGGCTCGTTCGTCCCGGGGATTTAACTGAGTGAGCGCTAAACAGAAACCCATTGGATCTTTTTCGTAATCGGTCGGATAGACTTGATTCATTAGCTGGTCATTATGTGTTAGTTGGCAGCAACTTCTTGTAAACATACACACAAGAACAAATTAACTCACCACTGATTCTACTGGAATAACAGGCAAATTCCGGCCTGTCTTTCTATGAGCAGGCTTTTTTGCCGGTAAGTAAATAAAGAAAAAACCGGCCTGTCCGGTACCCCGTCAGCAACAGGATTGTCTCTGACGAAGCACCGGACGGGGCGGGTTATACGCACTTATGCTACCTGATTTAACGAATGAGCTGTATTGATGAATGGGCCGGTCATGGGCTGACTGAACTCGCGGGTGGTAAACCGAAAGAAATCGAACCACAACTCCTCCCGTCGGGCAAAATAGAGCCAGACGCGTTGCTGCTTCCCACCCAGTAAAACAGTACCATCAAAGAGTGGGTGTTTAACGACCTGCATCTGGAAATCACGGATTCGGGCATAAACCGTTCCCCCCAGCACAATACCTTTTCCGGTAGCGTAGGCATCGGCCAGCATAAATTGATACACCTGCCAGCGACCCGCCCGGCCCAACCCGGACACGTCCATCCAGATGGCCCCGATCTCGACAATATCGTCGGGCGAGATCTGATGCTGCGCCAACAGGGCGGCCTGCGCGGTCGGGGTATGCACAGCCAGGTAACGATAGGGAGCCTGGTCATTGACGCAGTAACCCGCCAACCAGCGGTCAGGCTGCTGATCATCGTAAAAGATTCGTACTGTACCCTGCAGTAGAAAATCGGCATCGACGGGCATGCCCCCGCTACGCCCTGCGTACACCTTGCTAAAGCGATTCAGATCAATTTCTGTATTGAGTATGCTGGTGTGTAACATAGTGCCATTGTGTTTGTGTACAGGGATCTATGTCACTTGTCCTTAAAATGTGATCATTGACATGTTGCTGTTTTTTTGCGCTTCGTTACGTATCTTGAGCCCTCATTTAAATTGCTATCCCCCAAATGATTACGGAGAAAGAGATTAACATTTTGCTGGTTGATGACCACAAACTCGTTATCGATGGTCTGTCGAGTTTACTTCACGACGATACCAGAATTCGAGTAAGAGGGGTGTTTACCAGTGGCCTGGAAGCGCTGGCTTTCATTGGCGAGAACAAATCGCAGCAGTTGATCGATATTGTCATTAGCGACCTGCGCATGACAACCGGAGTGAGCGGACTACAGTTTGCGCTTCAATTACGGTCGATATCGCCGGAAACGAAGGTAATTATCCTGAGCATGTCCGAATCGCCCGACGATGTGCGGGCAGCCATCCGCATGGGCGTATCGGGTTATATCTCCAAGAGCCAGGATGTTCGCGATATTCGCAAAGCCATTCATGAAGTTATGCGCGATAGTAGCCGGACCTACCTGAGTCAGGAAATCCTGCGGCTGTTCATTGATTTATCAAGCCCGCAACATCCGGATGAAATTCGGCAGTTAACCAATCGTGAACTGGAGATTTTGAAATTGATTGCCTCGGAGCACACCACATCCGAAATCGCCGACCAGCTTTTCATTAGCGACGCCACCGTTGACACACACCGGCGCAATATTATCCAGAAACTGGGCGTGAAGAGTATCGTTGGCTTAACCAATTTTGCCATTCGGCATGGGTTGGTGTAAAAAAAGTGTCCATAAACTGATAGCGTTTTGCCAGTAAGTGGCATTGATAGACAGCAGGGTTGCCTACTTAATCTGTTGGCCTGACATTCCCACTGCCCGAATCCATGAAAACATGCTACACCTCCCTGGTGGCTGGCTTGCTATGCCTTACCACCCAACTGCTACCAGCTCAGCAAACGCCCGTTCAGTTTAATTACGCCGGTAGCAGAATTCAACGGGCACCAAACGCAAAAGTAGAATGTGGTGATCAGATCAAGATTACGGCAACAGGCGAAGTGATTGTTGGTATGCTTGCCGGAAAACGCACGCCTGTCGGTGTACCCGAGTATAGCGGTAACCAATACAATACGTTTCGTAACCTGCCCCACGGCGCACTTATGGTGTGTGTACTGGAAGAGGGTGCAGAATTTAATCTTTCCAACTACGCTTATCTGGGCTGGGAACTGTGCGGAAGTTCATACACCTTCACGGCAAAAAAAAGCGGCTTTCTTCTCTTCGATATCAATGACGATTTAAACTGGCGGTGGGACAACAAACCCGTTGGCAATGGCTTTCAGGTTAGCATCACGCTCCCCAGCCGAACGAAAACACCCGGTGACCCAAACAGTAAAACGGTCATTGGTGAACTGGCCGATAGTAAAGTGTACAGGCTAGGTAATAAGGTGAGCTACGACTGTAAACTATATGATAGAAAGCCCGATGGCTGGTGGGAAATCACCGACAAAGACGGGAAACCACTGGGCCTTTGCAGCGACAAGGAGCCTTATGTATATACCTACATCGGAAAAAATGAACAGGCAAAAACCGATAACGACGTATACGCTGATGTGGAGACACAAAAGTACGTAGTCTACCGACGGAAGAAGGTAGAAATATCCCAAATTGACAAACGCTGGTATTTACAAGACAACCGGGGGGCGTGTGAAGGTATCGTTGACCTGGAAAATGGTCAATTTTCCGTTCGGGAAACGAGTGATCGGTTAACCGAGATACTCAAACATCTGAACCGAAACCAGTTTAACCAGGAAGCTAAAGGGCAACTGACGTATTTATGCTCCCGGCGTGTAAAGTTGATTGGTAAACATCGATATTATGTGGATCAGTCAGGCTGTGTATGGACCTTATTATTAGAACGAGAATCGGTGTACCATCTAAATCCAGATCCCCCTCATCAGATAGCGTTTAAACTGGTCCGTATGGCATCGGGAGGAGCCTCTTTTGAGACGGTTCGGGTACCAGCAAACGACGAAAGTCGAACTAGCCTTTACATTATTGGCAACAATCGTGCTTATCAACTTAACGGACGCACATTTTACTCTGTCAATTTACGCGATACCGAAGGACGAGGCTCATACAACTATGCAAACTCAACTTATGGCTCAGTGAATTTCTCAAGCCACTATTGGGAGGATATGGCAGATCATAGTAGCTTTTTCGGTAAAGACTACAAAGATTATATGGTATTCCCTGAACGATTTGGCACACCTAATACTAGTGAAACAGCTTTTATCCAACAAATACGAAGCATACCTATGGATTATGAAAATGAACGTAGTTGTCCGGTTAGCAACAATGGAACAAATGGATTTAATTATCCATAGCCATTGGTTGGCTTGTCTTGATGTCAGTGATTTACCCTTCTATCGGGGTTATAGTCAGCGTGGGCATTGTTTGCGGCCGGTGTACAGGTACCCGGATTTGTATCCAGGTACCCTCTCCTTCAGGCAATTTCGAAAACGAGACAGTTCCCTCCAGACGTTCGATTCGTTCCCGAACGGTCCGCAACCCCCGACCGCTCCCATCTGCCTGCTGAAAGCCGACTCCATCATCGCGAACACTCAAACGAAGGCCAGCTCCCGCCGGATCGGGCAAAAAGCGGATACTGGCTTCACTAGCCTGAGCGTGTTTTAGTATGTTGTTGACCAGCTCCAGGCAAATGCAGTACAAATGAAACTTAGCATGGCGCTCCAACTCATCCTCCAGACCACTCAACTGCAGGGCAAACTGGGTTTTTCCGATACGGTTCAAACTGGCAATCAGTTGCTGAAGCGTATAACCAAAGCCAAGTTTTTCAAGCTCATCGGGCCATAGGTTATGGGAAATCAAGCGCACATCGTCATAGGCATCTCGTACCGTGTTCAGCAACGATTCCAGTACCTGAGGACTTATGTTAGCGGAATCCAGCTCACTCAGGCGGGCACGAACACTAAAAAGCACACTGCCCAGGTGATCATGCAGCTCATCGGCAACACGTCGGCGCTCCTGAATCTGACCATCGATCAGAGCTGCATCCAGCTCTTCGCGCTGGCGTAACTGCTCCACCAGAGCCAATCGCTCTACGTCGATCCGTCGGCGTTCTTCGTTGAGTCGCTGTTGCTGCTGTGAGCTAACATAACTGGCCAAACCGATAGCCATAAATAAAAACTCAAGCAATGAGCCAATATTCTGGGAATAATGAAGGAAAAACCCAGTTCCTGGTAATACATTAGTCCGGTTTAGCACAAATATTGTAAAACCCAACGCGTAGCACATTGAAGCAATAACGTAAAAACGAGCAGCTTGCTGACCATGTCGCCAGGTTCGAAGTCCCGCCAGGAACATAACGAAAACGAGTGGATACGAACTTAAAATAGCTAATGACTGGCTGGATATAGGTAGCCAGTTGGCTAATTTCACAAGCATAAGTACCGCACTAAGTGCTGAAAGCCAGCGCAGGAACTGCCAGAATACAACTGCCGAGTAACGCAGGTTAAGCGCATGTGAATAGAAGAGCGTGAAAGCAGCGATAACCGCCACCGAAAAAATAGCCAGATTATTTTCAATGAACCAGTGCGAATCAGGCCATAGGTACCGAGCTCCTATATTGCTACCCCGGGCAGATTCGTAGAATAGGTACGCCAGCAGATAAAGAGCTAAATACATATAGCCCCGATCATGGGTAAATAGCCAGATAATGGCATGATACAAGAACATCAGCAGAAGAATACCCCAGTAAATTCCCCAGAGTAGCGACGCTCGTTGGGCATGGTCCAAAAATGAATTCCGCTCCCAGACAGCTAACGGAAAATAGCTATGAACGTCCTTATTTTCAATATGTAAATACACCGTTTGGGGTTGGGCTGAGCTTTCCGGAAGGGGCAGTACGAAGGTGTGAAATGACAGCGGGCGCCCTGCTTTGCCTATAGCATCGCCTGCCTGAACGTGATAAACCGGCCGGCCCGCCCGCACAACATACATATCAATACGGCGAATATTACCAAACCCTACTTCAACTAAGTATTGGGAATGCTGTTGACTTTTATCCGGTTGAAACACAAAGCGAAACCAGTGGCTAGGTTTCGAAGAAGGTAGATTGGGAATTTCCTGATTAGTAGGCAGAAACCGGTGAGCAACAGCCGAACGTTGTACATCAGCCAGCAAAAGGCGGTAGGTTGGATCAGAAAGATAGTCAGTTTGTAACCCTATCAATTGAAACGGCTGACCACGCGGCAGATGAACTGGAATCGATGCCCTGCCAGGCAATGCATAGGCAAACCCAAAAGCTATCAAAAGTAAAAAGCAACGCATGAGTACGTATTACAGGAATAGGTGAATAGATGGCTCGACGGAATATAATGCGCCCGTATGAAAGTCCATAATGACAGCCCTAAAAATCATGGATTTTCGTAGGCAGTCTGCGGAAATTCCTGGTAGCGCTATAACTCGTCCCACCCGTACACGTCAAGGCCTGCTACCCTAAGTTTATCCTAGTACCGACCGAAACCTATCTTTTTCACTACCAAGGCATTAACTAAAATTTTCTGAACAGATTAACTACTTAACGCAGTTCATATACGTGCGTAAAAACGCTTTCCGTTACAAAACAACGCTTTCTGCCGAAGTGGGTAATTGGATAACGAACTCTGTTCCCTCCCCTTCCCGGCTTTGCACAAGCAGCCCTCCCCGATGGCCCTTGGTTATGATATCGTAACTCAATGACAGGCCAAGGCCGGTTCCCTCGCCCGTGGGCTTTGTGGTAAAAAATGGTTGAAAAACCTTCTGCTGAACACTCTGAGACATACCAATGCCATTATCAGCAATGACAATTTCAACAAATCCGTTTGCCTGACTAATGCGCACACTAACGACTGGCTGATAATCGTCTCCCTCCTGCTTCTTCCGCTCCCGAACAGCATAAAAGGCATTACTAAACAGATTTAAAAACACCCTGCTGACATCCTGTGACACAACATTGACCGTATCAACTGCCGAATCGTAGTCCGTGATCAGCTTACAGCTAAACTCTTTATCTTTAGATTTCAACCCGTTATAAGCCAGATACATATACTCATCGGCCAGCGCACCAAGATTGGTTGGCTGCATTTCGCCACTCCCGATGCGGGAATGTTCCAGCATACCTTTAACAATATTTGAAACACGCTGCCCGTGGTGGTGAATCTTGCTAAGGTTATCTTTCAGAAAGGCTAACAAGTTAGACTCCAGTTCGGGGGCTCGGGCCGGTTTGCTTTGTTCCAGCCTTAAGTCATCAACAATCTCGGCACTTATTTCAGCAAAATTATTGACGAAGTTCAGTGGGTTTTGTATTTCGTGAGCTATACCCGCCGTCAGTTCCCCAAGAGAAGCCATCTTCTCCTTCTGAATAAGTCGGGTCTGCGTACTTTTGAGTTCGGTCAGGGCCTGTTGGGTCTGGTCGCGTTGAGCCTGTATTTCGACCGTGCGCTCTTGTACTTTGTTCTCCAGATTTGAGTAAAGGATTGCATTCTGAATGGATATGGCCATCTGCGATGACAGCAGACTAACTATCTTCAGCCTTTCTTCGGTGAAAGCACCTACCGAAATATTATTTTCCAGGTATACAATTCCATACAGCTTATTTAAAAAAACGATTGGACTACACAGTATGGACTTAGTCTGATTCCTTACAATATAGTCATCGTTTCTGAACTTGCCCTGACTGGCAGCATCGTAAAGAACCACCGACTCCTGCAAATGAGATACATAGTTTATAATTGTTTGCGGTAGCTCTTTACTGCCTTCGACAGCACTATTTTGCATCGTTTTCACCTCGTCTGCTGAAGCGGAAGCCTGAATAAGTATCCGATCATCCTGCTTTAGTAAAAGCATCCCATTTTCAGCACCCGCATTCATCATAATGATGTTCATCATTTTGCTGAGAAGCGATTTTAACTCGATCTCACCCGAAATTGCCTGCGATGATTTTACGATGGTATCAACATCCAATGCATAGACTGGTTCGCCCCCCTCATCCCGAATCAGGTCTTTGCCATTCTCAGCCACGCCGTTTCGTATAGTCTTGAATAGCTGGGGGTAAGCCTCCCGCAAAAATTTAATTTTACCCTGCGCACCCCATTTGTTGAACAAGTAATAAGCATCTTTCCAGTACCCGGAAGAAGCTGTATCAATTCCGTGTCGACTAAAAAATTTTGCGGCTAGTTCATTAGCAAAAGCTTCATCAGCCGGCCAATCATTTTCACTCGCCAGTCGTATCGCTTTTTCATAAAGTTTGGTAGCCCCCAGAAAATCATCATCGATATTCGCCATCTCAGCTTCCATCAGATGCTGCATATGCTGAAAATTAGTTGGCTTATAATCTGCCCACTTTTTCATTTTAGCCAGCTCTTTTTTCATCCGCTTTTTTAACAGGTCTTTTGGCGGATCAGTACCATAAAGCAGAAATCCGGAAGAAGCAAAAAAAGAAACAGTGCTAAGGCGGGTTAAATTAATGAGACTAACGAGAGACTTAACGAATTGATCGGCCTGCTTAACCGCTTCATAAGACTTTTCATACTGGCCATAAAATAAGTATAAATACGCTTTATGAATATGGTACATACCAATTCCGGAAGAGTATTTCCGTTGCGTCATCTGTTCCAGGCAATGTGTTTCATCAAAGTCAGCATCATTCATGGAGTGTAACCCTTCCGTCAAACCCATTAAATTCTTCGTCAGCTGCAAATTCATATTTGCCGAATCAATGGCATCCGTATAGTTTGTATCCAGAACAACCTTAAGGTATTTTTTTTGCTCGCTCAATGATGTTGGGAGGTCAAGCGAAGGTTGCCAGACGGTACAGTTTGTTGCACAATAAGCTAAATAAAATAAATCACCAGAAAGGTAACCGGCTTCTATACCTTTTTTAAAAAATTCGCCGGTTGTATTCCAGTGATTATTAAAATGATGCGTTAAGACGCCATAAGCCGCAATTACCCGGCACCGGTACTCAATATCACCCAGTTTTTCGTTGAGTGCCAGACCAAGCTGACCAAAACTTTCTGCTGATTTTAAATCGCCAAACGCTTCTGATAAAACAGCGCCAAACGCTACATAAGCGTAAGCCGATTCTTCGCAATTTCCATGTTGCATGGAAAGGTTGACAATTTTAAGCTGTGTCAACCCATATAAACTATCATTCCCTAAAACAAAAGCAGATGGACCAATCTCGGTTAGTAGCCTTGCTGCAGCTTTTTTCTCCGGATCCTGCAATATGGGAGAATCCAATAAAGCAGCAGGTTTTCTTGTACCAAGTAGCCATTTGGCAAGGAGTACTTCTTTTAATACAACGGCCGACGACGGTTTTTCAGGTAATATATACCCTAGCAACCCAAGCCCTTCTATACCACAACGAATAGCTTCTTCTGATTTCCCTACGGTATTATATTGCCGTATTCTAAACGATAATATTTCAACTTTTTCTAGTTTGGTCCGGGCTTTTTCCAACAAAAGGCTCATACATCGTTCTGCCGTGTTATAATCGTTTGTCTGATAAGCATTTTGAGCATATCCAGCATACAAGTCAAACACCAGCTGATGATGTAAATCCCATGATGAATCTGGCATTAAATCAATACCTTTTTTAAAATAGGCCAAAGCAGCTGTATAAGCTACCGCCGACTGCGCTTTTCTTCCAGCCAGTAAATTCATATGGGCCAGATTAAGCTTCTCAGTTTCATCAATTAAATCAATTCCCTCATTAAAATGCCTTACTATCTCTATTATATGTTCACTCTTCTCTGAATCAGGTATTGTTTCCAACAGCATCCTGCCAATCGTCAAGTGCAATACTTTCCTGCTGTCTTCTGCTATACGTTGATAAACACTCTGTTGGATACGATCATGATGAAACTTATATAAAACACCAAAATCATCATCGCCAATAACCAATCGATAAGCTTCACTCGTAGGAACTATGATTTCATCCTCAAGAGCAGGCCAAAGAATCACGGACGTGTCGAAGGCATTCTTTTTGGTAAGTAAGCTAAGCGTTCTAAGATCAAATGTATTTCCAATACAGGCGGCAAGCTCTAATAATTCACGGCAATCTTCGGATAACTCACTTAACTTGGTTGCCATAAAGTCAACCACATTACTGGATATATTATGCTCAGCTATTTTTTTTATATTCCATGTCCATTTACCACTTAAGTAATCAAAAAATACCAATCCCTGCGTAAACGTCGTTTTAAACAATTCATACACATAAAATGGATTGCCAACAGTTCTTTTATAGATTATAGTGGCAAGTGCTTTAGTTTCTTGAGAACTCACTTTTAAGGTATCGGCAACTAGCTGATTAACATGAGTTTCCTCCAGGTTCGACAACTTTAACTCACTTACTTCATGTAGTTCTTTAACTTTTTCAATAGTAAGCTTTAAGGGGTGACCAGGCCCTGTCTCATTATCACGGTAGGCGCCAATAATGAATAAGTAGGGTATCCCTGTACTAATGAGGTCAGTAATCAGACGAAGCGAGGAATCATCACTCCACTGTAAATCATCCAGAAAGATGGTCAATGGATGCTCGTGTGTGGCAAATACGCGAATAAATTCACGAAGCGTAAAGAAAAAACGATTTTTTGACTCTGCCGGGTTTAATGGCTGTACCGGCCCCTGTTTGCCAATAATGTATTCAAATTCAGGAACAAGATCGACAAGAACCGGGGCATTTAAGCCCAGAACATTAATTAATTCGGTTTTAATTTTTCCCAACTTATAACTTGGCTCACTTACCAGGTCCTTTACCAGTTCAGCAAACGCAAGAGCAAATGCACTAAACGGAGAGTTGGCTTTGAACTGATCAAATTTGCCGGAAACAAAGTACCCATTTCTTTTTACAGTTGGCTTATGTATTTCGTTAATTAAAGCCGTTTTTCCAACACCAGCCGTTCCACTAATCAGAGCAAATCGACACCCACCACCAGAAACCTCCTTAAACAAAGACAGTAAACTTTCAATATCATGATCCCGTCCATATAGTTTTTCGGGTATATTGAATTTAGAATAAATATCTTTTTCCCCAACCGAAAAATTCAGAACATCTGGTCCATTTATAACATAAGTCAAACATTTATCCAGGTCATACTTAAGGCCGCTTGCACTCTGGTATCTATTTTCTGCATTCTTCTCCGTTAACTTTAAAATAATATCTGAAATAGCTTTCGGAATTTTTGAATTTAATTCAGCTGGTGGAACAATGTTTTTAGCTAAATGGTAATAGACCAACTCCATTGGCTCCTCGCTCGTAAAAGGCAATATGCCAAGCAGTATCTCGTAAAAAGTTATTCCTAAGGAATAAAAATCTGTTCGATAGTCAGTAGAGCGATTCATTCGACCCGTTTGCTCCGGAGAGATATAAGGCAATGTACCTTCCAGTATATATGGGTTACGCGCAGATGCACGTTCAAGAGACAACTTTGTAGCTAATCTAAAATCTATCAGAAATACATCTTTTGTATGAATATTAATAATTACATTTTTAGGATTGATATCTTTATGCATTATGTTTAATGCATGTAAATCGCCTAGAATAGTAGTAAGTTTTATGGCAATGTCGAGAAATTCGTCAAGGTCTAACCGATTCGAGATTAAATAATCAGCTAATGATATCCCATTAAAATCTTCCAGTACGATAATCGGTCTTCCCTTATAGTTTAGTAGGTCGTATGCTTTACAGACTCCGTTTACATCAATACTACTCAACAACGAATACTCTTTTTTCAAATAAGCAATTTCGGTTGCACCTGGGTATGGGTTTGCCAGTGTCTTAAATAGTACATTCTTCTTGTCTACACTTCGTATAGCCCGATAGATAACAGTACGTTTTCCTTCATAAATAACTTTATCAACTTTGTAACCAGGTATATTGTCTTCGCGTATCATGAGGTTAAGTTAAGCTAATTGGAACTGTGAGCGGTATCATTTTACAGGTAATTCATTTATTAACTATTTTTCCTGCATCTCATCTATGTTTTTGGTCTTTGTTAATAGTATAAACTGTCAGTTATATAATGAAATCCTTAGGTATTTTTATCTTCATTTTCTTGTAGAGTTCTGGTAGGTACATAGTAGGAGGCCTGAATCCTCCTACTATGTACGGTGGATTAACTTACCTGTAACATTTTTTCATCGCTCACCTGATTGACATCAACTGATGGGTCAAAACCAACTAAACAAGCAACAATAATCCATAATAACCAGCAGGCATTGCCAAATAACAGATACCCAAAATAGCCCAGAATTGGCATCTCCGAAAAGAGATGGTATTTATCCAGGTAAGGCACAGAATACTTCCAGTAATTTGGATTTGTGGGCATATCATCGTGAAACCATTCACTTCCAAAGTTCCAGAATTCCCAGAAAAACCCGTTCAGTAACGTGCTGATAGCGATTAGTACAACAAATGACCAGTCGCCCTTCTCACTAATTTCAGTGAAGGGGGTCCAGAAACCAGAAATTGCCATTGCCGGAACCAGGAGCGGCAACATACTTACCCAGAGCATCCAAAATAACTCGTTGGGAAAATAACCCATCAGGAAAAGGGATATACCGCCAATAACCAGACATATATACTGGCCCGTAGTTGAAAATTTGATTACCGGGCCAAACGAATATCGGTTCTTTATCGATTTGAACGTACGCAGCAGCCAATACCATTCAAAAATGGCAGGTAGTACCGTTGTGTATGACACTAACTGCCAGGAGATATTACCGAAATTACTAAGGATATTGTTGTTGGGGTAATACCAGTTTTCCAGAACAAAAAAATTCTGATATTCAAAAACGAACCAGCTAAAGGCCGATGTAACAGCCAGGATTTTTACGGTATTGGGCTTGGCTGAAATTAAGGATACACCGTTGTTTCGCTTGTAAACGATACCGTCCAAAACAAAAATAAATCCCCACCATAGCGGTACAAATGTGAAATTATCCGCAGGTTTCAGTACGTCAAATCGCCCCCACATCAGCAGCCAGCTAACCAGGACAACAACAATGGCTGGCCTGAACCAAACCGGATAGCTGCTATCTATTTTCTCAGCTTCTACCACGTCCGGCTTTTTCTTAAAGCCAAATAATTTCGGCAATAACAAAAAGGTTAGAATAAAAAGGGCAACTAGTGAGCAGACATTAAAATACGTTTGATTAAATGGTGGATCGTCAGCTACTTTTTGAGCCGGAAATAAGCCGTAGCCTGGAGGTAGTCCACCCCATTTCAGGTAACTTCCAAGTAAGGGCAGGATAAAGAAAAACAGGAACGAGATGATCAGTAATGTTTTCTTTTTCATGAATTAGCAGGGTCAGATTAAGTAGAAACAACTTGATGATTTTTTAAACCAAAACAAACAAATTGATAATTTAACCGATTTACAGTCAATCGTTTATCTACTTACAGGCACATCTCAGACCGAAAACGAGTCGCACGTCAAAATTTACTCCCTTTGCGTGAACTCGCCCTGAAAATGGCTGATGGGTACTGGCGGAGCAGGATTCGGCTCATGCGGCTGCAGCACCCGTTGGAACCACGACACATCGTGCCAGGACCCCATCTTGTAGCCAATGTTGGCGTAGGTTCCGATGTAGGCAAAGCCCATCGATTGGTGAAATAATTCGCTTGGAGGATTGGGGCTCGTGATGCCCGCGTAGGCATTGCAGTATCCCTGCCGACGCAACAAGACGAATAGCATTGAGTAAAGCTGCCGGGCTATTCCGCGCCGGTGCCCGGACGGATGCACGTATACTGACGTTTCGACCGACCATTGATACGCAGGCCGATCCCGATGCCGGGATGCATACGCGTAGCCAAGCACACGCCCCTCTTCCTCGGCAACCAGATACGGGAATTGCTGCTGAATTGTTTGGATACGGCTGGCAAACTCCAACAGAGTTGGCACTTCGTACTCGAACGTAATGGTTGAGCCTGTAATAAACGGCGCATAAACAGCCAGAATGGCGGGCGCATCTGCAGGATGGGCAAAACGAATAGTCATGGCACTGGGAAGATACTTAAACTTCAGCCAGTAACCATTGGGCAATGAGAAAATAAACACCGATACCAATCAGGTCGTTGGCCGTTGTGATGAACGGACCCGAAGCCACCGCCGGATTGATACCAATTCGGCTGAGTAACAAGGGCGTTACGGTTCCCATAAAGGACGCCAGCATAACGACCGCCAGCAGCGACGTAGCCACGACAAAAAACAGACGGGGTTCTGCGATTATAAAGGTGTAGGCACCGGCAATGAGCCCTACAACCAGTCCGTTGATGAGCGCCACCAGCAGTGTTTTGAGCAATCGTTTACCAAGACTTACACTTAGGCCCGAGGTATCAGCCAGGGTTTGCAGAATGAGGGATGACGTTTGAATACCAACGTTTCCACCGGTCGATCCGATAATGGGGATGAAGGCCGCCAGGGCTGCTATTTTACCAAGCTCGCTCTGAAACCCGTTAATGACCGTTGCTGCCATCAAGCTGCCAACCGCTCCGGCTACGAGCCAGGGCAGTTGCACTTTCGACCGCTGCCAAACGCTGTCGTCCTCTTCAACCTCTCCCGATAAACCGGAAATTACCTGAATATCTTCTTCGGCCTGTTCCGTAATGACGTCCACCACATCATCGATAGTGATTCGGCCCAGGAGCCGCTGCTGAACGTTCACGACCGGAATGGCATCCAGGTCATACTTCTGCATGACTTCGGCCACTTCGGCAACGGGTCGATAGGTTTCTACAAAAACAACGTCGTCGTCGTAGATATCGGCGATTTTGACGTTTTTCCGGGCCAGTACAATCTTTTTGAGCGAGACCAGCCCAAGCAATTTGCCAACATCATCGACCACGTAAACCGCATACACGTTTTCTACGTCTTCGGCTTGTTGGCGAATCTCTTCGATACAAGCATTGACGGTCAGGTTTACGTTGATCCGGATAAGCTCTTTCTGCATTAGACTTCCCGCCACGCCATCTTCGTAATGCAGCAAGTCCAGAATGAAACGGGCCTGCTCCCGATCTTCCAGCAAACCAATCACCTCTTCGCGTACCTGAATGGGCTGTTGATTCAACACGTCAACGGCATCATCCGAATCCATCTGGTTGATGAAGGGGGCAATCTCGGCCGACGTAAACAGCTTGAGCAAATTGGTTCGCTCGGTTTGGTCGAGGTTGGCAAGGATTTCGGCACCAACGGTTTTATCGAGCAGACTAAGCAGGTAATGCGCCGATTCGGGTGCCAGTTCATCCAGAATTCCCGAAATATCGGCCGGATAAAGCTCTTCCATCTCCGTCCGCAGCGTTGCATCATCGCCCGTGTCGATAGCCGACTGGATCTGGTCGAGGTATTCTTTAGTGAGTTCGAAAGTCATTAGTTGATGTATGATATAGGATGTATGATGTCACGGACGGTTACACCTCATACCTCATACATCAATCTTGTTAAGGTTACGAACTCGGCCACGCTTAGCTGTTCGGCGCGTTTGTCCATGAACGGGCTGGCGAGGGCGGCTTCGGATGGTGCAAGGGGCTTTAATGCGTTTCGGAGCGTTTTCCGGCGCTGGCTGAACCCGTGCTTAACCACCTGAGTGAACTTTTTTACGTCGCAACCCAGGTCAGTCGTAGCATTCCGTTTGAGCGAAATTACACCCGAGAAAACTTTCGGTGGCGGATTGAATACGCTGGGATCTACCGTGAATTCGTACTTGATGTCGTACCAGGCCTGCAACAACACGCTTAGTATGCCGTAATCTTTATTGCCCGGCCCCGAGGCTACCCGCTGCGCTACCTCGCGCTGGAACATGCCCACCACCTCCGGAACGCGGTCGCGCATGTCCAGTACTTTAAAGAGTATCTGGGTTGAAATGTTGTAGGGAAAATTGCCGATAACGGCAAAAGGCTCTGTATTGTCAGGCTGTTTGGTGGGCAGTAGATCCGGGCGGATATTGAGAAAATCGGACGCCAGAATGCGGCCTTCAAGGGCCGGGACATACTGCTTCAGATACTCCACCGACTCGCGGTCAATTTCTATAACGTACGTCTCAAACTGCTTATTCTGTAGCAGAAACTGGGTCAGCACGCCGGTACCCGGACCAATTTCGAGCACTTTGGTATACGGAACGCCGTCCGGTCCGGCATGTACGGTCAGAAGTTCGGCGATGCGCTGTGCAATACTCAGGTCTTTCAAAAAGTGCTGACCGAGTTCTTTTTTAGGTTTAACGTACATGTTGTATCAGGCCGCCAGAGCGGGCATTTTCGGCCAGTTCACGGACCAATACAAAGGTAAGCGCCATTGGGCGAATTATTGGCGGCTATTCGTCCAAAAGCTAACTACCATTCAGTTTCTGCCACCCTATTGTCCAAATTTACATGGGCTTCATAATAGAAGTTATTTCACAATTTAAGACACTAAGTAGGTTAGCTAAAATAGTTTAGGTTATTTACAGTCTCTTCAACCCCTAAATCCCCTAAAGGGGACTTGGCTCGTGCTTAAGCCAAGTCCCCTTTAGGGGATTTAGGGGTTAATCAGATTAACCTAAAGTAATTTCACACTAGTACTTAACTATCAATAACTTAATACATTTAGATGGAAGATTTCGTACGAATATCGGCTACTTCCCAATGTTGGTAACTACCCGTTGTTAATTCGATTCGTCGGGTTCCTCCTGAATTATTTTCAGCAGGGCAATAAAGCCAAGAGCGCCCATTAGCAGCATAACTAGGAAACGGGCTTGTAGTAAGCCGCGCAGTTGAAACCCGCAATTGTGAAATACAACGAAGAATACGGCCGCGAAATAGAGCACGGCAGAAAAACGAGCTAGATTTTTCATAGAGACAAAATCAATACAGGGGTAAGTAGTCCTATTAAATTGATGTAACTGTTTTTAGTAAACATCTGTTTATCAAATTATTCCGAAAAGTAGGGGTTCTTTTAGTAACTGGACAGCGCGGCTGCCGCAAAGGATTACCATAAAGATTTTTGATCTGCTTATCGGCAAAAGGATATAGGTCAAATCGGGTTTATGAACACCCCCAGGGGCGGTTGTATGCGCTAGGGGTGTACGAGTATTTCCACAAAAATCATCTGGGCAATATCCGGGCCGTGTATCGCGATTCAGCGGCATGATCAACAGACTCACGTCAAAAATCAATATCCGTCAGCTCGAAGTTCTGCTTCACCCGGATTGTCCCGTTCTCTTCGGTGCCGGGGTTATAGATAATTCGCTCGGGCTGGAGACCCTTTTGCACATTGCCGATGTCGCGCTTTCGGTTGCCATTAGCGTCGATAATCAGTCGGACACGGTATAAACCCGGTTTTAGTCGGCCGAAACTGTACGTTGGTGTTCCGTAAGCAGATCGGACTACAGTGTACTTATCGTCCAGCAATTCAACAATGAATTTATTTCCGGCAGCTCCCGTAGTGGCCGGGTTGACACGCCCCGCAATGAGGCCGTAGCTATCTTCTTCGGCAATGGTGTAGCGGGCCGAATAGCGGGCGAGCGTGTCGCCCTGAACACTGATGAACGCCCCTTTTTGCAGCCGAAACAGCAGCGTATCTTTCAGGTTTGTTTTCTGTCTGATAACCAGACGGGAATTGTTATTCGTCCAGGTCAGGTTGGCGGAGGTAAGTGTAAAGGGTTTCGTACTGTCGGGGCCGATGATGATCCGTTCGGTTTTGTAGGTAAAAACTGGTTTACTGAAGACCAGCGTAAACTCCAGATTATTGTCAATCGGTTCGTTCGATGGCGGGCTTACCTGCACTGTCAGCGGGCTTCGGTTTTTGGCTTTCGTTTTAAGAGGAGAGAAATAAATTCGCTCTCTCAGCTCCGTCACGTTTCCCACCGAATCCTCGGCCACAATGGTCAGGTGCAGGGTATCATCGGCAGCCCGGTTGGCAGGGCGAAAAAGACGAATCATTTTAGGCGTCTCCAAAAATGAAATCAGCGTATCGCCTTTGCTTGCTCCCGTCGATGCAACCGGTGCTGTTGTAGCAGGTGTAGCCGTTGCCGACGTGGACACGGCCGTCGTGGATACGGCAGACGTGGACACGGGTTTACCATATCGCAGTTTGTAGCTGGCAATGCCGCTACTGAGTTCGAGTCCGAGCGTTTCGTCGGTGCGCTCCCGCCGACTGATTCGGGGTTTCCCATAGCCGCGAAAGGCTACCAGATCAATGCCCGTATAGTTTCGAGTCAGGTTTAGGACGCTATCCCGGAAAGCGATTCGCTCGCCCGGCGTATTATTTACCAGATTCAAATCTTTATCGTCGAAACCATACACTTTATAGGGTCCGGCTTTTACGTTTTCAATGCGGTAATTGCCGCTGCTGTCCGTGCGGGCAAAGTACTGCGGGCGTTTTCGGTTGATGGGCAAGGTATCCGTCGCAGCAAACAGGCCCACCACAAAACCGAGCAATGGCTCGCGGCTTTCATCGTCCACCACATTGCCCGTTAGGTAAAGTGAGTCGATAACAGGGCCCGTACTAAATACTACTTTGGTATTTTTGGCAATGTTTCGTTCGGTAATATCTTTGATGCCATCGGCAAAGTCAATTGTGTAGGTCGTATTTGGCAGAAATGGCTTGTTGAAACTCAACCGGATACCGAGGGGCAGCGACTTCACGATAAACGTATTACTATCCTGGGGCGTAATCGTTATTTTCTGCTGAAGATTCTCACTGTTGACGTACTCATCGAATTCCAGTTCAACGGTTTTGCCGGTATAATTCAATTGGCGGGGGGTAGGCATACTGCTTACCAGTTTTGGTGCCAGCGTATCTTTCTTACCACCCGGTGGTTGAGCTACCTGCGCACAGTTTTGAAGCAGAATCGGAAGAATTAGTAAACAACTCAGGACAAGGTGACGAAACGACATGTTTTTAGATTCAAAAATCATTACAAAGGTAAACGTCCGTTCATCGTTAATCCGTACCGATTGACATAAAATGGGCCTTGGCTTCGTTACGTTCTATAGTAATTTAAGAAAATTTAAGGCCACTTGCGCCAATGACAGGTTAGCCTGAATAAGGATTTCTAATTTTGGGCCTTTTATAGACCCCCGTTATGTGTGATTAGGCATTTACCTGGCAGCCTGCTAAACTTTACTACCATTCATGATTCATACCCGTTTTTGTTTGTTGTCTCTTCTTGTTTTATCCATTGGCGGATTGGCTGGCTGTTCCAGTCCCGTCGATAAACTAGACGAACAGATCAGTAGTGCACTGGAGAATGACAACACCATTGACGTGACCGAAGCCGATGCCCTGCGCGTCTTTGTTTCGCAGGAAAGCAAGACGCTTGGCGATGACAAAAAAACGGCAGCCCTGCTAACGCCCGACGGTAAAATTGACGAATCGGCGCTGGCGGCTTACATCAAACGCAACCGGACATACCGAAAGCTGGCGAAAGACGGCAAAACGCCAACGATGTCTTTATCAGGAGCTGTAGCGTCCAGTAAACCCCTGCGCCTGAAAGTATACCTCGAAGCCAGCGGCAGCATGTTTCCCTACGACGCTCCCGGCGGAAATGGTGCCTTTAAACGGACACTTAACGATGTGCTGACCCAGTTCGATGCCATAAACCCCGGTCAGGGCAAGCTCTTCGTGGTGAACACGGAAATCAACGATCTGGGCCTTACGCTGCCCCAGTTCTTCAAACAGAAAGACATCTTTACAGTTGCGAAAACGAAAGGCAAAACCAGCAGCACCGACTTCGAAGGCATTTTCAGCGATATACTGCGAAATACGTCCGGCGATGATCTGAGCATACTGGTTTCAGATCTGATCTACTCCGATCCAAGTCTGGCAGGAATGAGCGCCCAGAAAACACTCGACGCGGCCAGTTCCCTGCTGACAACAGTTTTCAATCCCTACGCCAGTACCCATTCGATGCTGGTTATTAAGCTCAAATCCGACTTCGACGGTACGTACTACAGCTGGAACAATGCGAAGAAGAAATACACCGGCGAGCGTCCTTATTACCTCTGCCTGATTGGGCGCAACGAAACCATGCATCGGCTGTATCAGGATCAAACGTACCAGACTATCCGCCGATTCGACCAGTTGCCCGGCTATACCGACTCCTGGTTCTTTGGCCGGGATACCAAAGACGTTACCCCCTTTTACAGCATTCTGGTGAACGACCCCGCCCGCAAAGGTCGGTTCAAGCGTTCTGACGAAGAGGTCCGCAGTCATGCCAAAGCCATTCATGGACTGGAAGACATACAACCCGACGTTACCGACAAAAGCCTGACGATTCCAATAGCCGTCGACTTATCGGCGCTGAGGCTGCCCACGTCGTTATTGACCGATGCCAGTCAGTATGTCGTTGACGGTAAAGACAACTTCAAGGTATCGGCGGTACAAGCTTATTCCGGGGCCAATGGTACCACCCACAAAGTATTGTTGACAACCGAAAAACCAGCCCGTGGGGAGCGAACGGCCACCATTCGGTTGCGTCGCCAGTTTCCGCCCCGCTGGATCGCCAACACCAACACAACCAACGATGCCTCGCCGGATGCCAATTCAACCTTTGGTATTCAAAACCTGCTGCAAGGCGTCGAGCGCGCCTACAACCCTAACAACCAAACCGAATATTTCACGCTGACAATTAATTTAGAATGATTGAATGCGTCAATGAGAGAATAAGTGTATGCGTTACTTATTCTCTCATTGACGCATTCAATCATTCACTCATTGACCTATGGAAGAATCACTTTATAACTTTTACAATCTGTTCGTTAACGGCAGCCTGCTCGAAGATCTTTACCAGGAAGAACTGCTTTCTCCGCTGACCTGGACGGCCATTGGCTTGGCTTTTCTTGTCGCCTTTGCTTTCTACATCTGGCCATTTAACAAGGTAAGTTTTAGTGGCATGGGTAGCTGGCTGCTGATGATGGGCGTTAGTGCCCTGATACTTTTCGTCATTACGCTCGTTACCTGCTACCAGAAAGCCAATCAGGAAATTGCCCGCGACGAAGCCGACCCCGACCAGGGCACCCTCTTCGATCAGGGCGTCAGTGTATTTCTCAGTTATGCCTTCGAGATGGCGCTGCTAACGGCCCTTATTTTCTTTATCATCTCGATGGTGCTGAAAAATTTCAGTAAAAACGCCAAACATCGGCCCATGCTGTGGCCATCGAAATAATTTACCGTAGAGACGCAACCTTTTGCGTCTCCTGACAGGATGGTTTTGGCGTCTCCTGACCGGATAGTTCTGTGTGGTGCGATTTATTGCTGACGCGGCTGAGACGCGAAGGGTCGCGTCTCTACAAGAAAAAACAAAAAATATGGCTAAATTATTTGTATTCGCCATTGGCGGAACCGGCTCGCGGGTGCTGAAAGCCCTCACGTTTTTGCTGGCGTCGGGCGTGAAACTCAACAATACGGACGAGGTTATCCCCATTGTGCTGGACCCCCACGCCACCAACGACGACCTCCTGAGAACCAAGGATCTGCTGCGTGAATACGGCAACATCCGGGCGGGTTTACAGACGAAACCAACGTCGGGATTCTTCAGTACCGAGATTAAAACCCTCAACCGGTCCATTGGTGGCAATGCTACCATTGCGGATACCTACGTCTTTGAATTACAAGGCGTTCAGCAGGAGAAATTCCGGGATTATATTAATTACGAAGGCCTCGACGGCCCCAGTAAAGCCTTTGCCAGTTTGCTATTTTCGGAAGAAAATCTGGAAACCAAGATGGACATTGGCTTCGTTGGCAATCCCAATATTGGCAGTACGGTACTCAATCAGTTCCGCTATTCCGATGTGTTCCAGGCCTTCGCCGAGAACTTTGGTGCCAACGACCGGATATTCATCGTCAGTTCCATTTTTGGCGGTACGGGAGCAGCTGGCTTTCCCATCCTTCTCAAAAATATCCGGGGCGCTCAGGCCATCGGCCAGATACCGAATCCGGCGTTTCTGACCAACGCTAAAATCGGGGCCGTAACGGTGATGCCCTATTTTAGCCTGACCACCAATGAGAATAAACTTATCGACCCGGCTTCGTTCATTGCCAAAACCAAAGCCGCGCTGAATTATTACCAGAAAGGCGTTAACCCTTCGGTCAACGCGCTTTATTACATCGGCGACGATCAGACGAAAGCCTACACCTACGACCCCGGCGCGGGTGGACAGAAAAACGAAGCGCACTTTGTGGAAATGGCATCGGCACTGGCCATTGTCGACTTTATGAATACCGACGATAGTAGTCTGGCCGTTGCCAACGGACGACCCACCAACCCGGTTTACAAGGAGTTCGGGATCGAGCAGGATGGCATCAGTATCCAGTTGGGCAACCTGGCCGGGGCCACGAAGCAACTGATTAATTTGCCCCTCTCTAAAATGGCTTTGTTCAGCACTTACCTGAGCCAGCGCCTGCGTCAGGCGGCCGGAACGGTGCAGTGGTCGAAGGGAAATCCTCAAATTTCCACCTCCTTTCTGAACTCAGGCTTTTTCAACAGCGTCAAAAATTTCGATACAGCCTTCCGGCAATGGCTGACAGAAATGCGGCAAAATAAACGGTCGTTTGAGCCATTCCTGCTCGATGCGGCCAACCTGGGCCATACCGTCCGGGGCTTTGAGCCGAAAAAGAAAGGGATTTTCGGGGGCGAGTCGGATGTGAAACTCGACATTGTCGATGACCTTGACCAGACACTCAACAAAACCGCCGAAGGCAAAGCCTATGGCACCGAAGCGGATAAATTTATACAGTTATTTTCGGAAGGTACCGAGCGGTTCGTGCGCGAGCGGCTCCCGAAAGTGATGGATTATTAGCAAAAACATGCCAACAACATTCAGTTTACATAACCCTACTCCCGGCCTGCACTGGTACGTTAGTAAGCCCCTCGGTACCGACCAGATTGCGGCCATTCGTGACCCGCAGGGTGGTCAGACGGTGAAGCAGCCAACGTCCATTCCAAGCCCGTTTGCCCGGATGGACCTGGTGCGGTCGGCTTTTCTGAACCTGTCGCTCAAACCCGACCTCAGCGGCACCAGTAACGACCAGCGCATTGTATCGGACTGCCTGGATGTGGGTCAGCTCTTTTTCAATTACGACAAGCTCAAAACGTTTGTTACCATTACCCCGTTCGACATTCGCACGGACCTTACCCGTTTGCAGCAGTCGAACAGCCTGGGACATAAACGGCTTGGCGATGCCTTAAAGCTGTTTCTTGATCAGGATGCAGCCGAGTACAATTTCAACCAGATTAACCGGCTGTTTGTGCTGAGTTACCGGGGGCGGGTTGTGGGTGGCACATCGCCAAAAACGCTGTTCTTTAGTTCGGGAAATGACCTGAGCTGGGTTGATGTTACGATGGGGAACGACCGGCTATTCGACTCGTCGGTTTGCCCGTTGCATGAGCGTGACATTGAATACCAGAAGTTCTGGTACGCTATTAAACTGTTCATGCCCAACTTCCGCGACCGGTTCCGCGAAGTAGACGATTACCTGAATCGCAGCCGGGCACTCCTGCAACAGCAGAACCCGACCATGTTCTACGAACACATCGAATCGCATAACGGTCAGCCGCTGTTGACGCGCGAGCAGTTCGATCAGGATTTCGACGAACTGACCACCGGTCCCGGCGATGTCGTCGAGGTGCTGGGCTTCCCGCTGCGCAAGAAGAAATCAGATGCCCGCGCCATCGACAAGGTGAGTGACTTCATTATTAAGTCCGATAAATACGCTCGTCTAAATCCCAGCCAGCCGCGTCCTATGGCGCTGCAAAACCGCTTTTTCCGGCAGTTTACGTACGTACCGCAGGCGCAGTGGAACTCAAATATACCCGTTCCCTACTACGCCCGCGAGTCATGGCGTGAGAACCAGCGGCCTTTGCCGGGTCAGCCGGGCAACTACCCCTGGCTGACGGTCAGCGATTTTCTGGAGCCGTACCTCATCCGGTTGCCCTTCCCAACCGACCGGGGCCGATTCTTCGACGGCAACCTGCAAACGTCGGCTATCGAAAAGGGATTTCTGTTGCCGCTCAAGAAAGACTTCTTCGACTTCTTCGACGTTGATGATTTGCTAACGGGGCGCGTCCGGCTGAAAATGACTCCACAGGCTGGCGGCATCAACGTTACCCTCGATATTCCCGTTACAGCCCCTAACCAGCCGGGCAACCAGTTTATCACCTTCGAACGCTTGTACAGTCAAACCGTTGGGACGTCCAATGCACCCAATGAACTGACGAACGAAGGGATCATTGTCGAAAACTCATTCACGGTCAACATTTATCCGTTTGTTCGTTCCGGTTCGGTCACTGTCCCCGCCGATTACCGCGTTCAATTGATCGAGTCTGGTTTCGACAGCCAGAACCAGTATGATCTGACCTATTTCCGGCAGCAGACCAATACCGAAGTGACGGTCGAATCGAAACACCAGCGCACCGTTCGCCAGCAAAATACCGACGGATCGAGCGTGTACTATGTTTTGCGCGAAGAATTCGACTACCTGCAAACGCACATCCGTGGCGATGGTCGCGATATGCACGGCGTACTCATTCCCCGCTGGCAGGAGTACAATGGCGGCAGCAAACAGTTCGAGTTTTCGGTGGATTTTGGGACGACCAACACCCACGTCGAATATAAAGTTGATGGCAGTTCGCCCCGGCCGTTCGATGTGGCCGAGCTAACTCCGCAGGTGGCCACGCTGGTGGCTCCGGCTCAGTACAACCCGGCCTTGTTCGAGTTGTTCCTGCTGTACGATCTGGAGTTCGTTCCGCCAACCATCGGCCCCGGCCGCCCCGATAACTTCCCGACGCGCACGGCCATTGCCGAGCCCATGAATTTAAGCTTCAACCAGCAAACCCAGGCCCTGGCCGACTTCAATATTCCATTCTATGTGGAGCGGCAACCGGCCGGTTCCAACCGCATAACGACCAACCTGAAGTGGGCTAAAACCAGCGACCAGACCGAACGACGCGTAGAAGCGTTTCTGGAAGAGTTGCTGATGCTCATCAAGAACAAAGTTCTGACCGAAGGCGGAAATCTGGCCCAGACAACCGTGTACTGGTTCTTTCCGGCCAGCATGACACCGGGGCGAGTGAGCCAACTCCGCGCCGACTGGCAGCAGCTTTACGACCGCTACATTGGTGGGTCGGCCGGGCGGCTGCGCGAAGTATCGGAGTCGGTGGCACCGTTCTACTATTACAAACAGAACCCAACGTTGAGCGCATCGGCCCGGCCCGTGATCAACGTCGATATTGGCGGTGGTACGTCGGACGTGGTGGTGTACGAGCGCAACGAACCCAAGTTGCTGACGTCCTTCCGGTTTGCGGGGAATGCCATTTATGGCGATGCCTTCAGCGAATACGGTGCTGCCAGCCACAACGGGTTTATCCGCAAATATGCCGATCGAATACAGACGCTGCTCGACAGCCAGAGTCTTGGCAACCTGAGCGACAACAACCGGCGAATGCTGGATACAAACCGCTCGGAAGACATCATGGCTTTCTGGTTCTCCATTGAGAAGAGCAACGATGTAAAAGCCAAAAACATGCTGTCGTTCAATGGTATGCTTGCTAAAGACGAAGACCTGAAAATAGTGTTTGTGCTGTTCTACACGGCCTTACTGTACCACGTTGCCCGGCTCATGAAACACCGGGGCATTGGTTTGCCGGGGGCCATCACCTTCAGCGGTACGGGCTCGAAAGTGCTGACAATTATCAGCGCCGACGACCAGATGCTAGGGAAGCTGGCGCGGGCAATTTTTGAGAAAGTGTACGATAAAACCTACGATACCAGTGGCTTAACGTTGTTCTACGAGCGCAAAGGACCGAAAGAGGTTACCTGCAAAGGTGCCCTGATGCAACCGGCCAACAACCGCCCGGTCGATACGGAAGCGATCAGCTATGTGTATCCGGCCACGTTCAACGACGAGTTTGAGTCGCTTACTTACGCCGACCTGCGGAAACCGGAAGTGGTCGAGTCATTGCTAAAGGAAACCAACGAGTTTATTGACTTCTTCTTTGCCATCAACCAGCAATTCAGCTTCGTCAGGAACCTCAACGTGTCGTCGCGGTCGCTGGTTGTTGCCCAGCAGGAACTACGGACGCATCTGGATACGTCGCTCATGGACGGCATCCAGCGCAAAGAGGGCGATGTTGTGGCAGAATACAGCGGCATGACGGATGCACTGGGGGCACCTATTGAAGAAACGTTGTTTTTCTACCCGCTCATTGGCGCGATTAATAAACTGGCAAACGCGCTGGCATAATACTGGTACCGTCGGGCTGCTCCCGTTAGCCCGGCGGTGCCCTTCTGTCTTGTACAACTCATTCATTTTACACAACCGGGCCAGTGGCCCGGTACGACAATGAACCTATTAAAATGTACGTTTCGAACGACAGTTGTTCTACTCGCGTCGGCTTCGCTCAGCTTCGCCCAGAATGCGAATCAGGCGGCTGTTGATACTCTGACGAAAGATGTGGCTATTGCGGTCTTCGCGAAGATAAGCCAGCCCAAAGCCCAGGAAATTTACGCTCAGTTGCTCGCCTGTGACGACGGCTGCGACCCGCAACAGGTAATCCGGGGAGTTGGCAGCTGGGATCAGGTAGGTGCCAAGATGCAGGAACTGAGCGAACTGAAAAACACCGCTCGTTTTGTAAGCCTTCCACCCGAAGAAGCCAATGTGGCCATCCGAAGGCAACTGGCGATATTCTACGAAAAATACAAACGCGATAAGAATTACGGGACGCCCTTGAGCCCGGACGTACAGGCGCGGATTCTAGCCAAAATTGACGCTATTCTTCCCCCTGCCGAACCTCAACAGGCAACGGCTCCGGCCAAAAGCCCCTCCACGGCTGCGCAAACTGCCGTGGAGGAAGAAACGAGTATAACACCCGCTACGCTCCAGCTGAGTCAGTTGGAACGTCAGGCAAAAGAAGCGGAGAAAAAGCAACTCTGGATGCTGCTTCTGGGGGCCGTTGGTGGCTTGATTTTAGGAGCCGGTGCCGTTTATCTACTGGCCTACCGTGGAGCGCAAAATGAAGTAGACAGGCTACTTAGAGAAAACAAAAAGCTAAGTAAGGAGAATGACGGGCTACGAAATAAACCCGTCAATGAGCCCAGGAAGCCACAAAGTGATGTTGTGCAGAAGGCCAGCGCCTTCGACGCCATCGTGACTGAGTTAGGCACAGACAACCCATTGGCGGCTATTCGGCAACTAACCAGACAGCCAAACTCGCCCGGTACCAGCCCGGCCCCTAAAGTAGTTCCCCGAGCCCGCCAGAGTGAGTCGGTCGTTGAGCCGACCCCACCCCGGCCTACACCTGTCCAAAAACAGGCGGTTAATGAACAGGCACCTGCGCCAACACCGGTTCCTGCGCCAATAGCTGTTCCTACACCCGTACCTGCTCCACAACCCGCTCGCTCAGTGGTGTTTTACTTTCCCCCACCCGATCCAAACGGGCAGTTCGACAGCCAGCACAAAGCTGATTCCCTCTCCCCCGAATCCGCTTATCGGTTCAGCATCGACGCCAAAAATCCATCCCTGGCGACCTTTCGGTTCGAAGCGGAGCCGGGTCGGGTGGCACGTTTCCTTACGTATCGAAATTACATGATTGAGCCCGCCTGCGACAGCGAAAACAGTTATATGACCTCACACACCCGCATCAGCATGCGTCGGGACGGTGAGGCCGTACTGGAGAACGGCTCGTGGCGCGTAAAAACAAAAGCGCTGATCCGGTACGAATAAGGCCTTATAGTGTTATCTCAACAAGCATGAAAAAACTACTCATCCTCTTACTCCTTCTCGGCAACCTGCTTTACCTGGCGGGCTGTTCGGGATGCTCGCGGTCGGGTAGTCATCAGCCACGCCGAAGCAAACGCAACAGCACCGCCAAAACGGAGAAACAACCGGCAGAAACACCCCCCGACACCAACCGGCAACCCACACTTACAAAAATGGGCAGCGGCCCTACTGAGGTGACCATGAGCAAAGAAAACGGCGTTTATACCGTCCCCGTTATTGTGAATGGAACACGTATGAAGTTTATCCTGGATACCGGCGCCAGCCTGATTTCCATATCGGCCACCGAAGCCGAATTTATGATGAAGCAGGGTACCATTACAGACGATGACGTTGTAGGGCAAGCCCGCTTTCAGAATGCCAACGGCGACATATCGCCCGGCGCTATTATTCGGCTCAAATCGGTACAGATTGGCAACCGGGTGCTCGAAAATGTCAACGCCAATGTAGTGAGAACGGCCAAGGCACCCTTGCTGCTCGGCCAGTCGGCGTTATCACAGTTCGGTAAAATTTCAGTAGATTATCGACGTAATGTTGTGACGTTCGATTGAAATTCGGTGTTTTACACAATTATAGCATTAAGCCCGTCTTTCCTCCATGACCGAAACCGAACTCACCGATCGACTTCGTGAAGCTATCGTGCTTTATGGCCCTGATGTTTGGCGTACTAATGGCTACCTTAAAGACGCCCCGAAAGCGGGCTTATCGGAGGATGAGGCCATCAAACGCGCCAGTGATGTAAATCAGGAAGTTGCCAACAATAGTCTATTGTTTCAGAGTATACAGACGCGCATTGCCCGGCTAACCGTGCCATCGCGAAGCCAGTACATCGAACAGGACATAAATCAGATTATCAACGCAGCCGCTTCGTTGAAGTTATCGCCCGATTTTGTCAAAAATCGATGGATACCCACGGTATTGCAACGACTGGAGGTGGCTTCGAAACCAATACGCACCGAACCCATTGTTGTACCTGCTCCCAAACCCGTTGAAACACCCACGTTTGAGGAACTCATTGATCGAAAACCCGAGCCACCCAAGGCCGTTATTCCTGAACCAGCGGTAACCCAACCGGCACCTGTCGTTCCTCCCGTTAAGGCCGGACCGGCGGTTACGAAACCGGCTCCGGCGGTGGCCCCTCAACCAGCTATAGCCAAACCGACTCCGTCTATTCCAGTTCCTGATCCCGTTGTAACCAGACAGGCTCCTTCTCCAGTTAATCGATCTACCACTACCAGACCGGCCCCCGTAGTTGCATCACCAACGCCTGCGCCAACGCGGTCAGTAACCCCACCGCAACCGGCTGCAACGGAAAAAATCCCGGAGCGCCCTCCGGTTGTTCGGTCGTTTACAGCCACACCAGGCCGTGTCCGGAAGGGCCAGCCCGTTACGCTGGCCTGGTCGGTAGACAACCTGCTGGCGGTTACGATCGATGATTTGGGAGAAGGACTTTCGCCCGTTAACCGGGGTTGGGTGAAACCAACGAAAACGACAGACTACACCCTTTTCGACGCCAATAACAATCCCTTAAGTACCGTTCGGGTGGTGGTTATCGAGCCGGACCGAAGCGGCATCTACGGCGTTTTGTTTGCGCTGGCCTTACTGGCTGGCATTTACTGGTACATTAAACGAAATAATTCGCAGGCACCGGACGATGAACCAAAGGCCAGAATGGAACAGAAAACGGACTCTTCATCGGGCAAACGCAAAAGTCGCAAACGAAGTATAAATCAGGAACAAGCGCAAAAGCCAATAGAAGTCAGTCCGGATGAAGAGACCTATATACCACCAGACATGATCGATAAGTCTGACGTCGCCATTGTGGAGAAGCCTAAAAAAGCAGACCCGCCTGTCATCAGGAAACAACCAAAGGAAGAGATAGCCTCGTCAGAACCTGAGCCCAAACCCGCCACGCCCGCCGACGCCCGGCAGGGAAAATACAAGGAAGCTTTTGGGGATAAACCCTACGACAAAGTGGAGCTGGGCACCGACGAACGGGGCTGGCGTCGTGCCCGGAGCCAGGGTCGCTGGGGGTTTATAAACGAACAGGACGAATGGGTGATCAAACCCGAATTTGAAGCCGTTACACCCTTTCGGGGCAACACCGCTGCCGTATTCCAGAACGGACAACTCATGACGATCAACCGGCAGGGCGAGCAGGTTAAGAATTAAGTTGTGAAATGGGGAGGGATGATTAAACGCCATATTTCTAACATATGGCGTTTAATCATCCCTCCCCATTTCACAACCCCAGCGTAACGGTCAACTTCTGAAATGCGGTCCAATAAGCCGAGGACGTGAAGCCAATGCCATTTCCTGGAAGAACCTTGACCGGATATGGACTGTTGCGGATTTCCTGCGCATTGATGTAAAAATGCAGGGAATTTCCACGTCGCTGAATGGTGAGTCGATTTCGGTTTTTCTCCACCGATACCCCTGGTGCCATAAAATCGGCGGGCATGTAATCGCTGAATGTTCGGCCATTGGTTACCCGAACTACGGCTACTTCGCCTTTTTCATTCAGCATGAAGGCGTTGTAATTGAGTGAATCCCGAACACCAAACAACAGGCCACCCGCCGGTACCTGTCCCGAATCGGCTAACATATCCATTTTAATCGTGTATTGGTCCGCAGCATTCAGGTTGATCTCATTGGGTAGCTCAACTGTACTGAACGATAGCTGCTGCGTATTGGCCACCCGCTTACGGATGCTATATTGCCCTAAACCAACCTGGTAATAATAGTCGCCCTGGTTGCCTGCTCGCCAGCCATTGCGATTAGTCGCAAAATCGCCCGTAAAGGCGGGCCTGAATTCAGCTGTTCCCGTTGTTAATGGACTTCTGCCGGTTACTGGCTGAATTCGCTCGGCAACTGTCGTAGTAGAACTCTGAGTCGGCGTTACGGCTTCCGTTCGAGCCTGTTCCGGCGGCTTAACAGGCGGGAGTGGTTTGAGTGTCACGTGCTGCCACTCGCTGGAAGCCGAGAAAATAGCGGTTTTAGGCCGTCGACCCGCCGACTGGGCAAACGTGTCTATGAAAAACAGGGCCGTAAAACCAATAATCAGAACTAAGCGCATAAATAAAACGGGACAAAAATTAATTAGAATGAATACCGCACTACCGCCGTTGGCTGGCCTGCCTGAAGGCCGGGTCGAAGCATCAGACTTTTAAAACGTTTTGCTTCTTTCTGTATCTGACTGTTACGCAGTCCTTTAATAAACGTTAGCACGACATCGGCAGCGGCCACAACGAGGGCACCCCGTGTAGCCAGAAAATACCGCTGATGATGGCCATTGGCCGTTTGGTAATACGGCTCGCCCGCTTCCCTGTTTTTCTGCTGCTCGTAAATAGCATAGGCATCCTGCGACTTCGTGCGCTCCATAAACCCGTAAATAAGCAAACCATAAACACCAACTGTTACCAATGGGCGCAGGCCTATTTTGGACTTAGGTGTCTGGACAAAGATATTACCAACACCCGGCGCAACCGCCGAAAGCAATGCCCACGCCGGTCCTTTATAAGGTATCTTCTGAAGCTTACCATCACCGGCGGGTACAAGTGTCTCTGTTTCTACGGCCTGACTGGCTGGTTTTTTCGGCGGATCCGCTTCCTGGGCGACGGGTGCAGTAACCACTGCCGGTGCCGATTGGACTACCGGCGCAATGGTGTCGGCAGAAAAAATGGATGGTTTGGCGCGCCCGGCGCTTTTTTGCGGGGAGAGCGGTTCGGATGCTACGCGCACGGGGGGCTTTTCGCTAACCGGAATAGGCTCAGCTTTAGCAACGGGTTTGGCGGGTACCACTTCGGGGCGTGCCTCTGTTAGTACGGGAGTCGTTACCACCACTTTTGGCGCGGCCGGCGGCTCCTTTGTAGCAGGCGGAGGAGTCGAGGCTATTGGATTCCCTGACGCGCTAATCCGCGCTTTCACCAGGACCCTCGCCTGAATATCTTCATTGAGTGAATACCCATTGGCCAGAGCCTCCCAAACAATACGATGGTCGGAACCGGCCGTAAGCCGTGTCCCAACATCGCCACTGACATATTGGGGCAAAATTCGTAATGTACCGCGCAGGCGACTACGCACGTCAAGAAAAACAGAATCCCCGGATCGGGTATTTAACAGATCGTAAAACACCTCAATCCGGGACGAGTCCGCGACCCGTATCCGAACATTGCGTACACGCTCCTGGGCCAGGCCCGACCCGGCTAAGGATACACAGGCTATTAAGAGTAAAAGTTGGCGCATAATAATTAGTTAGTGACGGTGATTTTACGGGTGGTCGTAAACGTATCATCGCACGAATTAACGAGAACAAGGGTGACGGTATAGGCTCCCGCCTTTTCGTAATTGTAGGTAACACGCGTACCAACCCGGTTTTTACCCTTGCCATCGCCGGGGTCCCAGCCTACTATGCCAATATCACCCTGCGGATTATCGAGAAAAAAGGTAACGTCCAATCGGTCGGAGGTGAAGCCAATACCCGCCGTGGGCTTGGCACAGACCGGGAAGTTTTTCTTCGCCAGATCAAACGGCTCACAAGCGACCGAAGCCACAATAAGCAGTAATAAACTCAAACGTTTTAGCATAAAAGCTATCTGAAATGTAACAAAGTGAACAATAGTTACGTAACTAATACTGAATCATATAGCCGAAAAACGTTTCCAGGATTCATTTTTGTGGATGAGGAAGCTGAACATTTTTCGTAAATTTAAAGAGTCTGACGACATATCAACTCACTAACGTACCCATGCGCTGGTCTGCCAAAACCAAAGATGAACTGGTAGCCGAAATCCAACGGCTACAGCACGAACGAAACGACGTAGTCGTAACCGATGCGCTGCCCGCCTTCGACGTTCGCCAAACGGTTGACCAACTCAATCTGGTTGGCCTGACCATCGAACGCGACGGAACCCTGAGCTATGCGAACCCGTATACCTACCGGGTAACAGCCTGGCAACCGGAGCACATCATTGGCCAGAACTTTTTCGACATTTTCATTCCCCCCGCCGAACGCGCCAAACTCGAATCCGAATTTGAAGACGCACTGACAAAAGGCGGTTTTCCCGAACAAAAAGAGATTACACTACTGGCTCGCTCAGGTGCCTTGCGCAATGTACAAGTCAACTCATTTATAATCAATGGTACTAACGGACATGTTTCGTCATTTACCTTAATTGGTGAAGATGTAACGAACAAACGACGCGTTGCCTCGGCCCTGTCAAACACCAATGCCCAATTGCAAGACCTGGTCGATAACACGTCCGACCTGATTCAGCTGCTCACCCTCGATGGTAAGTTTATCTTCGTGAACCGGGCCTGGCGCGAAGCACTGGGCTACAATTCCGACGAAATATCGGCCTTGAACCTCCGCGACGTTCTCCACCCCGACTACGCCGACAGCACCCTCGGGCTGCTTAAGCGAATTCAGGAAGGCGACAAGCTGCCTTACGTCGAAACGGTCTTTCGGACCAAGAGCGGTAAAACCCTGTTTCTGTCGGGAAGCGTCAACTGCCGGTTCGACAACGGTCGGCCAACGGCTTTCCGGTGCATACTGCACGATACAACAGGCAAAATACGAGCCGAAAAATCGCAGAAACTGTATTACAGCATTGCCAACTGGACCATCAATACACCCAACCTCGGCGAATTCTATCACAAAATTCACGAAGAGTTAGGGAATATCATCGATGCCCGCAACTTCTTCATTGCCCTCTACGACTCCAGCAAATCGTACCTGTCGTTTCCCTATTACGTCGACGAGTACTTTGGCGGAAATATGCGGTTTACGAAACGAAAGCTGGGAAATGGCCTGATCGAGTACACCATTCTGGCCAATAAGCCGCTGTTCCTCTACGAGAAAGACATCCGTAAACTGGCCGACCAGCATCACGTTGACCTTTACGGCCAGCTTCAGCCGCAAGTCATGCTCACGGCTCCGCTCCGAATCGGCGAAGAAATTACGGGCATCATCGGGGTGAAATCGTACAACGACGCGCAAACCTACGGCCCCCGCGATCTCGAATTACTGGAATTTATTTCGGGTCAGGTGGCGCTGGCCATTGCCCGCAAACAGTCGGAAGCCCGGCTCGACAAGCAGAACGCCCGCCTGAATGCCATCTTCGACAGCAGTACCTACCTGATCTGGTCGGTCAATAAAGCGTTGAAGTTGACGTCGTTCAACAAAAACTATGCCCGGCTGATCGAATACCAATTAAATGAATCACCATCCATTCAGGCCAGCGCACCCGATCTGGGCTGGCGAATGATTGGCGAAGACAACCGTAAAAACCTGGAAGACCGATACCGACAGGCATTCCGGGGCTTTGCGCAGAATTTCGAGCTATTCTTCGAAACGCCCAAAGGCGAAACTTACCTCGAATTTCACCTTAACCCGATTTTACTGGCGGGTGGCGTTATCGACGAAGTGTCCGGCATTGCCCGCGACATTACCAACCGCAAACGAGCGGAAATTGCTACCCGGCAGAGTGAAGAAAAATTCCGGGGTATTTTCGAGAATTTGCAGGACATCTACGCCCGTGTAGATCGCAAAGGGCGCATTACCATGATCAGTCCGTCGGTATTTAAACGGATGGGGTATACGCCGGACGAAGTGCTGGGTCAGGAAATCACTAAGTTTTTTATTGACGAGAACGACATCCGGCACGCCATGTTCAAGCTTGGCCGCAACCGAAGCCTTCGAAATTTCGAGGCCAGCATGCATCGGAAAGATGGCAGCGAACGGCAGTTTATGTTCAACATGCTGATGTTGAACGAAGGGCCCGGCAGCGACTCGGTAGTGGCTGTACTAGCGCGCGACATCACCGAACTGAAACGGCAGTCGGCCGAGTTGGTGAAGGCTAAGAACGAAGCCGAACGGTCATTAAAGGTGAAAGAGCAGTTTTTGGCTAACATGAGCCACGAAATTCGGACACCCATGAACGGAGTTATCGGTATGATCGACCTGCTCAATGACACAAAGCTGGACGAGGAGCAGCGCAGTTACGTCAAAACGGTGAAACGTTCATCGGAAACCCTGCTGAATATCCTGAACGATATTCTGGACTTATCGAAAATCGAAGCCGGTAAAATGGTACTCCACGAAGCACCTGTGGCCTTTAAGGAGATTTTCGAAAAGCTTATTGCGTTGTTCGGGCAGCAGGCTAATTCCAAAAACAACGAACTGACGTATCACATCGGCCCCGACCTTCCCACTTTTGTTATTGCAGACCAGACCCGACTCCTGCAGGTGTTGTCGAATTTAACCTCCAACGCGATCAAATTTACGGAGAACGGCACCATTCGGGTGGAGGCTTCCCTTATTAGCAAACGGGGGAAATTCAACCGGATTCGGGTAGCCGTTAAAGATTCCGGAATTGGCATCTCGCAGCAAAACATCAATCTGCTGTTCAATTCATTCAGTCAGGTCGATACCTCGTCGCGGAAATCGTTTGGTGGAACGGGCCTGGGTCTGGCGATCTCAAAGGAGTTAGCCAGCCTGATGAAAGGCGAAATTGGCGTCGACTCAACCGTAGGCATGGGCAGTACGTTCTGGTTTACCGTCGAACTGAAGGAAACCAGCATTAGCCCAACGCAGCAAACAACGGAAGTTGCCGAAATAGCCCTTGCCAACTTCTTCAGCACATATCATCCCAATGTGTTACTGGTAGATGACAATGCCGTAAACCGCAAAGTTGCGAGCGAAATTCTTCGCAAGGCTGGCTGCGTGGTTACCACGGCCGACAGCGGACCGGCGGCCATCGGTGAGGTAGAGAAACGGGCAGCGGGTACCGAACCAGGCTTCGATGTTATTTTTATGGACATTCAAATGCCCGACATGGACGGCGTAGAAACCACCCGAAACCTGCGCAAGCAGTTTGGCACTCAGTTACCAACCATTGTTGCCATGACGGCCTACTCGATGCGCGAGGACCGGGAGCGGTTCATCAGCCAGGGTCTGGACGATTATATTGCCAAACCCATCCGGGCCCAGAGCCTGATTGCGAAAGTAAAAGAACTGACCGATGCCAACCGGGCCAAACAACAACCCCAATCACCTAAAGCACTCAAACCAGTCCCCTCTCTAACCGACCCTAAGCTGCCGATTATCGATGAGGAAATTGTTGGGCAACTGCGGGACATTGGTGGCCAGGAACTGGTCGACAGCATCATGGAAGAGTTCGTAACGGAAGCTAATGATCTGGTTACAGGTGCGCTTTCGGCCTACGATCTCGGCGATATCCCAACCGTAAAAAGTCACTTACATACCCTTAAAGGCAGTGCCGGAACGATTGGCGTATCCCGCGTAGCGGATATTTCCCGTGCGGCCGAAGGCAAGCTCAAGGTGAATGACACCAGCGGCTTAGCCGACGCACTTCAGGCCTTAAAACTAGCGTTCGAAGAGTTTCTAAGCACCTGGAAAAATTAATAGAAGGGATAGTTCTATCCCTTCTATTAAGTCTGCGTGATCGGCTCATATCGGTTATTCCTGAAAGGCGCTAAGGTCTTTGCAGCAGCAGTGCCGACGTTGAGGTGTCGTATTGAAGCCGGGCGTTTGTTCCAAATTGCACAAGTTTGGCTTCGGCATTACTTATGTTTATGGTAACAACATGCCCCGCACTGATCAGCACATCATCACAAGCCGTCGGGACGCGACCACAGCTCCAGGTAGCCGCCGTGCTCCAGTTGCCGGATGCCAGGCTTGCGCAGCTTCCCCGGCTGATAACGATATCGTCCAGCCGAAGTTGGTCACGCGCTCCGGAAGTGCCTACGCCCGTCCAGTAATATTGCCAAAGTAGCTGAATGTAAGGCTTGTTGAGCAAGCTTACTGGCAGGGCTACCGGACCAATTACCTGACTATGGCCAGCACTGGCGTTACGAACATATTCTACGGGGTTGTTAGACGCATCGAGGAGGTCTGTAAACGCCCCGCTGTCGCCAACCCGGTACCGTAATCGGATTCGGTACTGGCGAGAATTGGGCGTCACCGTTCCTCCGGTCCACTGGACCGAAGCCTGGTTAAGCCCTGTTGTGCGTAAAGCGAGTAAGGCTCCCCCTACAGAACTGGCAGTAAAACCGGGGTTTCCACCGCCCGTATTGATGAAGGCAATTCCAGAACTTCCCAACCCATTGATACGGGTACCACTGCTAAGGTTATAAACTCCTTTGACCGTATCGGCAATGGTAGCGGTTAGGGTCGGATCGGCCTGGTTCATCACAACCAGGTGCATATTAGGCGGGTAAGTTCCGGCCGGTGCTGTAGCCGACCAACTGTCAAGATTATAATTGCAATTAAGCAACGCAAACGAAAGCGGGTTACTGTTGAAGCTGTCATCCAGTTCAAAAACGGCCACCAGAGTACGATCTGACGTAGGATTATAGCTATAGGCTGTATCGGTAGAAACTGTGGTACTTCCCTCCTTCCAGGCCTGAAACTTGTAGCCGGTTTTCGCTTTAGCCACCACCCGAATAGGGTTTCCCTGAAAATAAATACCTGTCCAGGGATATGGGTTAGCCGCAACTCCCAGTGTCGTAGGTACGATGTCGATAGTATTCACCTTGACGTATCCTTGTGCCGTATTTGACACATTAACCGTCAGGTTGCGGTTGGTAGTCAAGCCAAACTTATTGCGCAAATGTTCACGAACGTAAGTAGGCCGTTGCTCCACGAAGGTTTTTATTCTATTAACATTAGATACCCACTCGGTATAGGTATTGCTGGAAGGCCACCGATTGAAGTGCTCCTGCATGTGCGGCTGGTATTCATCTTTAAAAGAAGTTAGCAAACTAACCGTGCGAGAAGGGAGAAAAGTGGTGTTGAGTAAATCGGCGAATCGATTGATAAAGTAGCTTTTAAATTCAGGGATGTCGAGTAGCCGCCGAAAAAACAGGGTAAACTCATTATTGTCAGTAGCATGGTAAAGCGTTGTGTGAGTAAAATCATTAACTAAGCTAAGGCCATAGTCCATATCTTTTATCATCCACCGCCAGCGTCCATCGTGCCCACGGGGGGCATTGGAAACATACTGACTGGTTCGTTTCCGCCAGGAGAGCTGGTTGTTATGTGGCCAGTCAGTATTTGCTGAGTAGACTTCCGATATCTGGTAATCAGCTAGATTATCAACATCAATTTGTGTTTTTGCGTATGTATAGTTGACAGGGCTGTTTTGCGTAAAATAAGATTTCAGTTCGTTATATTTAACCAGGTCACCTTCATCGGCAGAGTAGCCGTTCCGGATATCAACTATATCCACACTGTCTGGATCAACGGCGAAGTTTCGATTTACGTAATACCTATCGTACCGCTCGTTAAGAATATGTACGCCCCAATATTCACCATTGAGAAATAAAACACTGGGGCGACTCGACTGGGTTTCGACATTTAGATGGCGCACCATGGTTTGCATATAAGAATCGATCATTAAGGTATATGCCCAGTCATTACCGCTATTTCGAAGCATCAGTCGATTGTAAAAAAGCGAAGATGGTCGATTGGCGAAGAACGGATATTGGAAATCCGTATCGCCATACAGTCGTAAACTTTTTCGGGGAAACGCCCGCGAACAACCGCCATGTATGCGCAACCCGATTGGCTGATTGATGATCGACGAGTTATTCAGAAAAAACTCAACGTTACCGGGCCGCTCCCATGCATCGCCTTCCATGGTATAATTAGAAACCGTGCAGAACTCGGCGGGCCCACCGGGATACGTTGTCCGCCAGTTATCAAATACGGCTCCGGCCGCATATATACCTGTGTTATAGTCAAAAAGGTGCTTCTCGTTTAACGTAATGGACACCACCGGAAGTGAATAGCGGCTCGTCGATGGGGTAACAAAATAGGTCTGCGTAACAATGTCGCTGGCAATCGAATTAGCTTTGTAAGCAACTGCCCGCACAACAGTACCCTTAAAAACAGGCGTTGTTGGAAAATAACCAGGAGAAAAATTAAAGGTAGATGACTTTGTTGACAGACTATTTGCGCTGCTGGTTCGATCACTGATGGGAATGCTTCCTGAATAGGGGTAAGTTCTGAACGACCCGAACAACATGGTTCCAAAAGGCTGACCAGCTTGATCTGGATAGCTATTTTTATAAGGGAACGCAACGGCGTTGGGATTAGTCGGGTCCGGGTCCGACCCATCCAGCGTGTAATAGATGGTAACGGTAGGATCGGCCGATGTAATCGACAAATTAAAATCAGCATTGTAGAAGCCGCCTGCTCTTGAAAAGGCAGGGGCACTCACAAAACCTTCATAACCTGTTTTTCCCTGGTTTGTCGCTCCGGGACTTATGTTGTTCTCTTGAAAGTAGAGCCAGGTAGCACTCCCGTCGGGCTGACGTCCCCGCGATATGTCCGTACGCTGCGCCCCAAAGCTCAGCGTATCAACCAGCGTAACACCATCGGGACGGTACAACCCGATTTGTTCACCTTCAGCCGCCAGCTTGAAACTTACATGCAGCGGACCGCGACTAACCTCTCCACTAGCCCAGATCAGCAGATACCCGTTGGCCGGAATAACGGTTTGGGGCGATCCAACAGGCAGTTTATACTTAGTAGGTGTGCTAAGGTTGTCGGTCAGGTAGTAGCCACCAATATCGACGGGTGTATCCGATGGGTTATACAGTTCAAACCAGTCTTCGTAGGCACCGGTGGCATCGGCCAGCGTACGGCTATTGGAGGCCATCAGCTCATTGATATAAATCTGCTGACCATAACTGGTAAAACTTATTTTTAAGAGAAGGATGAGGATAGCGATTTTACTTTTCATACTAATTGACTAAATCGGTGTATGAACAACTTGGCATATTCTCCGCTAACGCTCACCGCGCCAGGAATGATACTATACCTGAACTGATGGGCAGTAAGCAGATAGGACTTTAGTTCAATGTACATTTCGCTATTAAAAGCCGGACTCTTACAAATCCGGCTATCCCAAAAATAAAAAACTTACTGTGCCTACAGGTTCGAATCTTCCTGGCTATTGAATGTGTCCCCCTGCTTAAGATCGCCGGTTTTCAGCCCTTTTGAAAACCAGTACACCCGCTGTGCCGAGGTACCATGCGTGAAGGCATCGGGCACGACCCGGCCACGGGTTTGCTGCTGGATACGGTCATCACCAATGGCGTTGGCGGCTGTAAGCGCACTTTCTACGTCGTTCTTATCGATAGAAATGCTTTGCCCCTGCGCGTGATTGGCCCAGACACCGGCGAAGAAATCGGCCTGTAGCTCAAGCCGGACCAATACTTTATTGTATTCCTTTTCGCTTAACTGGCTCCGCAGGGCATCTACTTTATCCATAACACCCATCTGCTTCTGGATGTGGTGACCCACCTCGTGCGCAATAACGTACGCCATAGCAAACTCACCCGGCGCATTGAAGCGATCTCTGAGTTCGTCGTAGAAAGACAGGTCGATGTATAACTTCTGGTCGGCGGGGCAATAGAAGGGACCCGATGCCTGCGATGCTGTTCCACATCCCGACTGGGTAACTTCCCGGAACATAACCAGCGTTGGGGCCGGGTACCGCTCCCCCTGGTCGGCAAAAATCTTCGTCCAGACATCTTCTGTACTGGCCAGTGTTTTCCGGGTAAACGAAGCGGCCGCATCGTCGGCCTGGGGGCCCGCGGGTGCCGACGATGCGGCAGGCTCTGAGGAGCGTTGATTCAGAATTTCTGATGGGTCGCCACCCAGCAACATGACAATGACGGCAATGACAACGGAGCCAATGCCCCCCCCAACGAGTAATCCACCACCACCGCTTCCCCGGCGATCGTCGACGTTATCGCTTTCACGTCCTCCTAACCAACGCATAATTTCTTCTAGTTAATTAACTGGTGAATGTATAGTTTAACTTCTGCTGGCAAGATTACTGTTTCCAGCCCTAAAATGTTTTACCACCCCACGTATTCAGCGGGGTTTGGCACGTTCATACTGCACCGGCCACGCTTGTTCTTCTCCCAACTCATGAGCCGCATGGAGCGGAAAATAAGGGTCACGCAAAAACTCACGCGCCAGTAAAATTAAATCAGCCTGCCCATTCGCCAAGATACTCTCGGCTTGCTCAGCGCCTGTAATCAGACCTACGGCGGCCGTTTTTATGCCCGTCTGCTGCTTAATCTGTTCCGAAAACGGTACCTGATAACCGGGGCTAAGCGGAATCCGGGCCGCTACATTACCACCCGTTGAACAGTCGATAACATCCACACCCTTCTCATTAAGAATACCGGCGAGCCGCACCGAGTCATCGATTGTCCAGCCTCCTTCTGTCCAGTCCGTAGCCGATATACGCACAAACAGCGGCAGCGTCGACGGCCACACTCCTTGGACGCGCTCAACTACTTCGAGTAACAATCGAATCCGATTATCGAACGAACCACCGTACATATCGGTCCGGTGATTACTCAACGGCGATAGAAACTGGTGTAGCAAATACCCATGAGCTGCGTGAATTTCGATTACCTGAAAGCCAGCTTCCAAAGAGCGCTGGGTCGCCAGAACAAAATCGGCACGTACTTTTTCGAGGCCTTCATCGGTCAGGGCCAGCGGTTCCGGTCCCCCTTCGCTGAACGGAATGGCGCTGGGGGCCAGTGTTTGCCAGCCGGTTGCTTCAGTCGGCGCAATAACTTTTCCTCCGTCCCAGGGCCGTTGTGTACTGGCCTTTCGTCCGGCATGGGCGAGTTGAATACCCGCCACCGAACCCTGTTGCCGGATAAACTGAGTGATGCGCTTAAGGCCGTCGATGTGTTCATCTTTCCAGATACCGAGGTCATTGGGTGATATGCGTCCTTCCGGCGATACGGCGGCTGCTTCCGTAATAATGAGCCCCGCGCCCCCAACAGCTCTACTGCCCAGATGTACCAGATGCCAGTCCGTTGCGAAGCCATCCTCGCTGGAATACTGGCACATAGGCGACACAACAATACGATTTTTAAGCTGGATACTCCGGATGGTAAGCGAGGAAAACAAAACAGACATATTGGTAAATAGAGACGTGTTTTTTAATAAAACATTCAATTTTGAAAACGGTTAATCTAATCCAACAAAAACCTCAATAGCTATGGCAAGCGATTCGAAAATTGACCGACGGGATGATGTTAACCCCAGCGAGGGCGAGCGTAAATACGGTGATATTGACTTTGCCGACCGAACAAATAACAAATACCCGATAGATACGCCCGAACACGTTCGAGCGGCCTGGAGTTATATAAACCACAAAGACAATGCCGCCAAGTACGAAGCCGACGAAGTAGCCACCATAAAAGAACGGATCAGGAAAGCCGCAAAAAAGTTCGAGGTGACGATTGACGAGTCGTAAACGTGCTTGCTTTCGTCATAGGTTGCAACCTGAGTTGGTTATGAGTTATTGGTTAATAGTTATGGAGTGCTTAATAACTATTGACCAATAACTCATAACCATTAACCAACAAAAGGCCCGGCTTTTGCGAGTCGGGCCTTTTGTTGGTGGCGGTAAGAGAGAAACTAGATTTTCTCTTTCACAACTTTTACATCTTTCTTAGCGCGGTCTTTAATCAGTTCGCCTTCCTTTTTTACCCGATCCTTCCGGGCAGCTTTGAGGGCTTCTTTATCGCCGGTCATCTTGGCGGCTTTACGCTCAGCCTTATTCATTTCCAGAGCTGCTTTGTCGCCTGCTACTTCCGCTTTGGCTTCCACAACATCTGCTTTTTTCTTCATTTTACTATCCTGTGCCTGAGCGGCCGTCAGGGTTAACACAAGGGCGGCAAAAGCAACGAGTACTTTTTTCATAACGTTCGTGGACATTCGTCCTTAAGTGAGTGATTAGTTGCGCAAACGCTGTCAGGCCGTTACCTAACAAGTTTACAAATACTAAACACGTGCAATGCCATGTTGTTTAGGCCAACCGGATTAATCATTGATTAAATTCATTATTCCGTTCGGCGGCCTGATCAGTAAGCGTTGTCAATACTGATTCTGACAGCTTGCTTTCGCTATCCTTGCCAAAAGCACGCTTTTCACTAATACCACCCGGAGCCGGTAGCCAGTCGTTCACGATGCCCATCGCTTCAGCCATCAGATTAGGGGCTACTCCCTGAAGTGCGGCCCCTACTTTGGCCGATAAGGTTATTGTTCGTTCCGCTTCGCCATAACGACAGGCATCAATAACGTCGCGGGCTGCATCGGTAGAGTCGATGGTAAAGAAAGGGATTGAATCACTGATCTTGAAAGCAGCGTATTCTTTTTCGTTCTGTCCCTTAAAAATAGCGTTTCGGGGACTACCGGTACGCATGAGGCCGGGAACGATAGTTGTTACATAAATTCCTTTCGTGAGCAACTCGGCCCGTAAGCCTTCCGAGTACCCCACCATTGCAAACTTACTGGTTGCGTAGGGCAGTAAATGAGGTACGGCCAATTTGCCGCCAATGGACGTAATATTGATAATGCTACCCCGCCGGTGAATCGTTTCACGGGTGTCACGCGCCAGCATCTGGGGTAATACCGCATTGATCATGTAGAACGACGCCCAGAAGTGAGTATCCATAGCCTGCCGGAAATCATCTTCCGTAGCGTGTTCATAAGGAGTTACGATAATGGTACCAGCATTATTGATGAGCACGTCAACCGGGCCAAGTGCCTGCCGAACATTTTCCGCAAACTGATCGATATGGACCTTGTTTGTCACATCGCAAACCTCCGTGTATACCGATGCGCCAAGGGCTTCCAATTCAGCTTCAGCGCGGTCGAGTTCGTCGGCGTCGCGGGCACAAAGCGCCAGATTAGCCCCCTCCTTCGCCAGCAACCGGGCCAGTTCAAGGCCAAGCCCCCGCGAGCCACCGGTAATTAATACGGTTTTGTCGCGAAAATCAATCTTACGTTTTTGGGCCAGTGCCGCTTTAACGGCCGCCCAGGCACTGATACCGGCAATTCCCCAGAGCAGGGCTTTCGTTGGAAGGGATACATTCATGATTTGTTCATCTCGTTGAACTACCATAACTACCCTACAGCCGGAAGGTTATCCGGCAACGTGCTGACGGAGGTCAAGAGTAATCCACAGTCGTTGTCTACTTTATCAAACAGAACCCTGTCTACCTCATGAAACTACTTACGCTCCTGCTTCTCGCCTTAGGTTTATCCATCAAACCGGACCCTGTGCAGCCCATCGTTTCTAAAACCTACGTGTGGGCTCAGGCACCCGTAACCCGGAAAACGGCATCCGAACAACGGGCTATTCTGGACGGCACCTCAACGGATTTTAACCACATCGAAATTCACGCGACTACCCTCCCACCCCGTCAGGCTCCGCACCCGGCGCACAAACACGACGACGAAGAATTGATTATCATCAAAGAAGGAGAACTAACCGTTACCATTGCCGGTAAAACGAAGACCCTTGGCGCTGGAAGTGTAGCGCTGATGATGCCCGGCGACGAGCATGGTTTCGACAACCGGAGCAACTCGCCCGCTACGTATTACGTTATGCGCTATACGGCCAAAGAACCGGCAGATGCGGAGCGTGGCAAAAAAGCGGGGGGCTCGTTCTGGATCGACTGGAAGGACGTTGCCTTTCAGCCCCACGACAAAGGCGGTATCCGGCGCATGTTCGACCGGGCAACGGCCATGTCGAAACGATTCGAGATGCACGTCACGACGCTGAACCAGGGCTTGTGGAGCCACCCACCCCACACCCATCGGGCAGCCGAAATCCTGCTGATGGTCGATAATTCGGCGCAGGAAAGCATTGACGGAAAGCTTCATCCGGCCACCACCGGCGATCTTATTTTCCTGGAGTCCAACGTGCCCCACGCAATCCAGAATACGGGAAACAAACCCTGTACTTATTTTGCTTTTCAGTTTGAGTAATGTCGTTGGTGTTGTGGTGTCGGTTTTGAGACACCAACACCTCATTTCACTTACCAGCGCCTACAAACGCCAGCAGCTCCCGATAGACGAGGTTATGCTGCCAGAATAACTGCGTTACCATGGCAACGTGTTTCTTTCCCGGCAGCACCTTATAGTCATGGTTCACGTTGTGCGCCTTAAGCCGTTCATGAAAGCGCTGAGAGCTGCTCGTAATGCTTGGATAGGTGCGACCGCCACTATACATCAGCATAGGTTTTGTGGTGTCACTAACAAAATACATAGGCGACACCGCCCGCCACACAGCCGGGTCTTTTCCGTACGGAATCAGGTATTGCTGATCATTCGGATACTCCAGTTTAGTGAGGTAATCGAACATATCCAACCCGGCGGGGTCGTCGAGAATGGCCCCTTTCACAGGGTTTTTGGCCATACCCAGTTTAGCAAATAACCGACTGTCGGTAGCCAGAAGAGCAGCCAGCCCGGCACCCGCCGAGTGGCCCATCACGAAAATACGGTTCGGATCTCCGCCATAGTCGGCAATGTGCTGCGTAGTCCAGCGAACAGCCTCCGCACAGTCGTCGGCCATGGCAGGTACCCGGACGGCAGGCGAAAGCTGGTAGTTGATAATCACTGCCACAATACCCTGTTTTGCCAGCCGACGGCCGATGAACGAGTACAGGTTTTTACTGCCGCTGTTCCAACTCCCGCCATGAATGAAAACGACTACCGGCATTCGAGCCGTTGCCGGAGCTTTTCGGGGTGCGTACACATCCAGCAGATGCCGTTCCGCATCTACGCCGGGAGTATTCGTTGCTGCGTACGCTATGTCTTTTACGCGCCGACTGGGCCGGGCAGTGGCATATTCATTGAGAAACAGTACTAAGATTAGTACAAAAAAAAGCCCTGCCGGAATCTGCCAGAGCAAGCGAAGAATAATCATGTTGAAAACTCTCATTCTAATGAAATCACAAAAGGCGCAAAGTTCTCATACCTACGCACTTGGGTCTTATAGCTGGCGCAGGTAAATACCCGCGCCAGCTTTTTTCTAATTTTTAGCCTGAACGGGCAAATCTTCCAGTTGCGCGTAGCTGAGTTTCCAGGTACCATCATCTCCTTTTTTCCAGAGTAGCATGAAGTTACCTTCGCCAAAGGCACGGGGCTGGTCAGGCAGGTTGGTCAACACGTCGACGGCGAAGGTACCTGCCTCATAAGCGGTGCGGGTATCGGAAGCTGAACTGATTACGTTCGTTTTCAGATTTGCCAGCGTGGGTAAAGTTGCCTGAACCCATTTCTGGCTCACCTCCGATTTGCCTTTGTAATGCACATTTCCCTGAAGGAAGTCCACGTCATCGGCCATGAGCGACGTTATTTTATCCGCATTCTTGTTATTCCAGGCATCAATAAACTGCCGGTTGAGGTCCTGCACATTAACGGCATCGCCCGACTGTGAACAAGCCGTCAACAGCACGGAAGCGATTAGTATACCAAAAAAAGATTTCATAAGTGTATGATTTAACATGGTGAGAAAATAGGGTACTGTCATTCCAGTGAGACGTTTGATACTGTCTCACTGGAATGAATACAAGTCTTATGGAAATTGATTACCAGCTCTTACGTCTGTACTCCGAGGTACCGTAGGGAGCGGAAGGATCGCCGTAGGTTTCGTTTTCGAGGAAACCGGCATTCATCATATACGCTGGCGTAGTTGGGTGAGCGGCCAGCATGGCTACCGGCTGAACGGCTTTCGTAGCGGTACCTTTGGTCGAGGCAGAAGCCACCATGGGTTTAGTGTTGGCAACTCCGGTATGTCCGGCTGCCCGTTCAGCCGCCCGTTGTTCGGCAGCTGCACGCTCTTCGGCAGCGGCCCGGTTAGCGGCAGCAACACGAGCCGCTTCTTTATTCTTGTTGTCTTTGATTTTACCGATGGCATACCCGGCGGCTCCACCCGCTACGCCACCAACAACACCACCCACAACACGGTTTCGTTTGTTGATGATAGCACCGGCCGCGCCACCTACTCCGGCACCGATCGCCGTACCTTTTGCCTGCGGGCTCCACCGTTTTTTGCCGTTCTTGCCAATAACATACCCACCGGCCCCACCGGCAAGTCCGCCAATGACACCGCCAACGGCCCGGTTCCGTTTGTTTATAATAGCACCCGCAGCTGCCCCCACCCCGGCACCGATAGCGGCACCTTTGGTTTGTGGGGCCAGGCCCTGCGCTTTTATTTCTACCGATTGGCCAAGGATACCCGTTAGGATCAGTGCAATGGCCATATTTTGAATCGTTCTCATAGCGTCATTTTTTAGTGCGTGATATATACTTACTACGTTACATAGCACCCAATCAACTTGTCTTGTTAAGCGATTGTTTTATTCTCAGACTATTCCAAAGCCGTAAGGTTTAATAATTGAGGTAATCCCGACTTACGTACGATGGACAAATACCGTCTGGATTCGGCTGGTTGCAACTAACCGGTGAGTTTGTAAATTTTTACCAAACACTACTGACATAGGGCTGTCAGTGGTTGCCGATACCTTTGATCCATCAACCAAATCAATAGCCCAATGTCACTAATTCAAATGCTGGTAAAGGAAATGAAGCAGGAAGCGCAGACGACGCGAAAAATGCTCGAACGAGTTCCGAATGACAAATACGACTGGCAGCCGCATCCCAAAAGTATGACCATTCGCCAGTTGACGACTCATATTGCGGAGTTGCCCACCTGGGTTTCGTTGGCTCTGGCAACGGATGGTTTGGATTTTGCCACTAACCCGTATTCGCCCGTTACCATCAACAACACAACTGAACTGATGGACCTCTTTGAGCGGTCGCTGGCAGAAGGTGAAACAGCCCTTAGTCAGGCTACGGATGAGCAACTGGAACCGATGTGGACGCTGCGACACGGCGATACAATTTTAAGTAAAACGACTAGGGGCGAAATGATTCGCATGTCTTTTTCGCAGATTGTCCACCACCGGGCGCAGTTAGGCGTATTTCTTCGATTGCTCGATATACCCATTCCCGGCAGTTACGGCCCCAGCGCCGATGATTCTGGTTTCTAAATTTGCACTGACGCATCATAAAAAAGCGTGTTGCCGAACCATCCGGCAACACGCTTTTCATACTTCATTCGAACGGATTTGTTATTGACTAAGGTTCGATCAGCACTTTCAGGGCTTTCATCTTCGTTCCATCGGCTGGCTTTACATGAAGGTAATAAACACCCGGTGACAGAGAGGTACGGGACTGGATGTCAAGTGCTTTATCTACTTCATTCGCTTCCGTATCAATGGGAACCTCCACACCAGAAGGGTTATATAATGTAACATTGACAGGTATCTGTTCCTGTCCCAAAAGGGTAAAACTACCCTTGTTGGGATTGGGCGATATAACCGATTTGTCTGACTGCGCTGTTGCATCTGCCAGTACAGCAATAATCTGTGACAAGGCACTTCCACCACCAACATCTTTTTGCTTGAGTCGGTAGTAATAAATCTGTCCCGGCGTCACATTTTGGTCAGTAAAGGCATAAACCGATTGTACTTGCGTATCGTACTTACCATCTACGGTGCCAACGCTTTCGAAGTTTTTTGCGTTGGTACTTTTCTGAATATCAAAGCCCTGATTGTTCTCCTCCCAGGCAGTTACCCAGTTTAGCGTAATCTCATTTTTACTGGGTTTGCCCGTAAATGAAACAAGATTGACGGGCAGTGGAGACGTTCCGTTGAGCGTAACATCGTCGACACTGAATGTTCCTGTAGTACCCGACGATGGCCCTACAGTCAAATCGGCACGCTGAGTCCCATATGGATAAAAACGAAAGGTTAGCGTTGTTCCCGACGGAACGGTGAAGTCAGCAAAATTCCATGTAGTAGAAGCTCCAGTCGTTGGCGTAATTGGCGCAGCGCCCCAACTGGTCGATGTGGCAAAACCGTCCGTACTATAACGGACTTCCAACTGATTAGGTGCACTATTGCTGGCGTCACGCTTAAAGCTCAGAGAAGCCACATTTAACTGCGCGTTAGCATTGGCCGTTACAGAAAACTCAATGTATGAGGAGTTATTAACAGCACTGGTATTATTGAGTGTTGCAGAGTTAAACACACCGGCAGAAGCTGTGCATGTTACTGTACTTCGGGTGAAGGGTGTACCTGTTGCGTTAGCTGATACGGTAGGTGTATTGCCCTGTGTAGGACAGGTTCCGGTACCCGTAAATGTATTGCTATAAATTACCTGTCCGTAGTGGACCGTTGGTAGAAACACGCAAATTGAACCTATCAATAACCATTGGCGTAACGAAGCAGAGAAGATTGGATAGACTTTCATGGAGTGTACTTATAAAAGTGCGGGGACTTATTATAGTAGTACGCAGAATATCCAGAAAGTAACGATTAAATCACAAAAAGTTTACATAGATCATTCGGAGCAGATCTTTGGACAGATCATCACGGGTCATTTCGATCAAGCTCCAGACAAGCTGTACGACAAACGGGGTGGCTTTGTACTCAATTGTGAATGAGTACAAAGCCACCCCGTTTTAACTCTCTGCTGTTCTTAGCTTAGGGCATTCCGGCAAAAGTTAACGCACTTTTTAACTTCCGCTACGGAATTCGACCCTTCCGGAATCTTATACTCCAGCTCAACGGTAGCCGGGAAGTTATATTTCTGCTCACGCATCAGTTTTAGTACCTGAAGCAAAGGCGTATCACCCTGACCCCACACCAGATTACCTTTGCCGTGATCGGCCGTTTGGCGGTCTTTGATGTGCATACTGGCAATACGGTCGTGCTTCTGTTTGATCAACGCCAGCGGATCGGGATTACCGGCGGCCACGTAATGCCCCAGGTCAAAATTCATCGCATTGGCCGGTGATTGCGCCAGTGCGGTATCCCAGAAAGTAGGCGTTTGCTGCTCATGTCCGTGATAGCCCACTTTCATACCCTGCTTTTGGGCCATAGTGCCTAGTTTCAACGTATGAGCGTCATTGGCCGGGTGCTCCAACGTAACCTGATTGGCTCCCAGCATTTTGGCGGCCCGTAGCCCGTATTCGATTTCCGCGTCTGAACTCTGCATCCCGAAAGTATCGGGTTTGAAGCCGTAGATGCGTACTCCCGCCTGGTTATATAGTTTGCGAACCTGCTCAAACTTCGACATCGGCACCGAAAGCCGCCACTTGGTCATCTCGGCCCGGTAAGCTTTCATCTGGGCTTCGGCTTCGGTAACCAGTTTCTGCTCATCCTCCGTTAGCGGCTGATTTTCGCGCTTTTTCCGCATCAGCGGGAACACCGACCGCATATCGACCGTGTTTTTTGGAGCACCGGCGAATGTTTCGGCGGGGCCACCCATCAGTTCAATGGCACTCACACCCGAATCCAGTACATACTGCAAGGTAGCTTCGGCACTCTGGTCGGGCATCTCCCGAAATGAGTAAGTGATGACCCCAATCTGTACACCGTCGATCAAGGAATTCGGCTTGTCACCTAATGAGCGAATCAGGGCGGGAGCGCCAAAGAGTTTGTTGGTACCCGCTACGGTTCCGGCTACAAGTGCGGCCGTAGCACCCAAAAACTTACGGCGCGATGGATGGTTGTTCATGGTTTACAGTCAGTTAATTTAATTCGGGTAAAGGAATAGAGATGTGACTATAAATATAGAAATTATTGCGAAACTATGTTTAAGAACGTGATTTTCGCCCGTATTTCGCCCGTAAAATCCTTCACTCCTTTACCCGCTCCGACGCTGAAATCAACTTATTTATACGTATGTAGCCGGTCAGTACCCCATGAGATTCAAGTCTGCGGTTTCCAGCATCTCAACCCGTTTGCCCATCTTTTTCTGAATGATCTTGAAGTGGTGTTCCTCCTCCGGGGAGATCAATGAAATGGCTTCGCCCTCGGCTTCGGCGCGGCCCGTCCGGCCAATGCGGTGGATGTAATCTTTAGGCGAACGGGGTAGTTCAAAATTGATCACATGCGGTAACAGTTGAATATCGATGCCCCTGGAGATCAGATCGGTAGCTACGAGTACGGTCAGGTGCCCTCCCTTAAACTTCGTGAGCGCATCGGTACGGGCACCCTGCGTTTTCCCACTGTGGATAGCGGCCGCATGAATGCCGTTCTTGTTGAGCTTTACAACCACATTGTCGGCCGTTCGGGTGGAGGAAACGAATACCAGCACCTGCTTCATCTTCCCCTCTTTGATCAGGTAACGCAGCAGCGGTCCTTTCCGCTCAAGATCGACGCGGTAAGCAATCTGCTTAATCAAATCGAGGTTCTGCTCTTCCTCAACGACTTCAATTTTGACCGGATTCCGCAGTAAGTTTTTGTTAATGTCCTTGATGGCATCGCCCAGCGTGGCGGAGAATAAAATCGTTTGCCGGTGGCGGGGCAGTCGGTCGAAGATCCGCTCCATTTCCTCCTCAAAGCCAAGATCGAGCATTTTATCGGCTTCGTCCAGTACCAGGATGTCGACCTCTGTCAGTTGAAGTGCGTTGGACGCCATCAGGTCCAGCAACCGGCCGGGTGTTGCCACCACAATTTCGGCATCGCGCAGGGCCATCATCTGTGGATTGATGGATACGCCCCCAAATACCGCTACCGTTTTCACCTTTCGGGGAAGGTTTGCGCCGAACGTTTGGAAAACTTCGGCCACCTGAACGGCCAACTCGCGCGTTGGCACAAGTACCAACGACTTTACGTAGCGGTTGCGGGTCGGAGATTTCCGCTGAAACAGTTCCAGAATAGGCAACACAAAACTGGCCGTTTTCCCCGAACCCGTCTGGGCAATACCCAGAATATCCTTCCCCTGCAAGATAGCCGGAATAGCCTCCTGCTGAATGGGATACGGCTTCGGATAATGTTGGGAGGCTATCGCTTTGAGGAGAGGTTTGGATAAACCGAGTTCTGAAAAGGGCATACTATGAATGAAATAGATTGTAATTGATGGGGACCACCCCCAACCCCCTCCTAAAACAGGAGGGGGCTTAATAACGGACTACGCTTTTTTTAGCCCCCTCCTGTTTTAGAAGGGGGTTGGGGGTGGTCTCTCCGGTTGGGGGGTGGCCTTACTTATCCCGCTTTTTCTTCCCACCCACCCGCTTGATGGGTCGGCCGTATTTGAGCATTTTTTCCTCGGCAATATTCCGCCGGACGTTCACTTTCTGGTTCTTGGCACTTTTTTCATGAAAAGCCGGGCCAACATCTTCGCGTCTGACAGTTTTGACCTCTATGGACTTCATGTTCACCTTCGGCTTCTCGTCGTCGGTCAGTTCGTCCGAAATGACCAGATTTTCGGGCAGAGGCAGCATCGGGATCGGCTGATTCATTAGTTGCTCGATGGCTTCCTGTTCCTCATGTGCATTCTCCGTGATGAACGAGATGGCGATACCTTCCCGATCGGCCCGACCGGTTCGGCCAATGCGGTGGATGTAGTTTTCAGGTACTTCGGGCAGGTCGAAATTGACCACGTGCGATACGTCGGTCACGTCGATACCTCTGGCAATAATATCCGTGGCAATCAGAATCCGGCAGATTCCCGCCTTAAAATTATTGACGGCCTCAAAACGCTTATTCTGTGCTTTGTTGGAGTGAATAACCCCAATCTGATCCGGGAAGCCCGATTCCATGTGCTCGAATAACTGGTCGGCCAGTTGCTTGGTGGCTACAAAGACCAGCACTTTGGTCATGGCCGCGTTTCGGTTCAGCAGTAGTGTCAGCAGGTTGATCTTGGTGTAGAAATTAGGCACCCGGTAGCCCGACTGGTCTATTTTTTCCAGCGGAGTACCCATCGGGGCCGCTTCCACCCGAACGGGTTTGTTGAAATAATCATTGACCAGTTGGTCGACATCGTCCGTGAGCGTGGCCGAGAAGAGTAAATTTTGCCGTTTGGGGGGCAACAGGTCCAGAATTATTTTGAGCTGGGTACGAAAGCCCAGGTTCAGCATTTCGTCGAATTCATCAATGACGAGTTTCTTAATCGCCTTCGTTTTTAAGGTACCACCCAACATAAAATCGGCCAGCCGACCAGGTGTTGCCACGAGAATATCCATCCCCTGTAGAATCTCGACCGTCTGCGCCTTCATGTTCACGCCCCCGTATACCCCAACCACCGTCAGGTTCATGTAAGTCGTCAGTTTTTTGACCGCTTCGACCACCTGCACCACGAGTTCGCGGGTGGGGACGATGATCAGCATTTGGGGAATCCGTTCTTTGGAAAACTGAAACTGACGAAGCGTTGGCAACAGATAAGCAAACGTCTTTCCGGTTCCCGTCTGGGCAATGCCGCACACGTCCTGACCCGACATGACAACCGAAAATACCTTTTGCTGAATGGTTGTGGGTGTTGTATAGCCCAAATCGCTGAGTGCGTTCAGAAGGGGTTTATTTAGATTCAGTTCGTCGAATGTCATAGCGGTACCAGTCAAATAGAGTACGAAGGTACGGCTTATCCCCTATAGGAACACGGATGAAACGGATTGAACGGATTAAAACGGATTTTTTATCTGTCCTAATCCGCCCAATCCGTTTCATCCGCGTTCCTATTATATACCCGGCATATTTTGCGTTACTTTTACGGGATGATAACCCCTCAGCAGCAAACACAAATCCTGACGAACCTGGGCATTTCGGCGTTGAATCCAATGCAGGAAGCCGCCCTGAACGCCATCACACAGGATAACGATACGTTTTTGATCGCCCCCACCGGCTCCGGCAAAACGGTGGGCTTTCTGTTGCCCATCCTAAACCTGCTCAAATCCGACCAGAAAACGAGCGTTCAGTGTCTGGTTCTGGCCCCTTCCCGCGAACTGGCGATACAAATCGAACAGGTCTGGAAGAAAATGGCGACGGGTTTTAAAGTCAACGTTTGCTATGGCGGGCACCCGGTCGAAACCGAAATCAAGAACCTGAGCAACCCGCCCGCGCTGCTGATTGGCACCCCCGGCCGCATTGCCGACCATATCACCCGCCGAACGTTCTCGCTGGATGGTATTCATACGCTGGTGCTGGACGAGTTCGACAAGTCACTGGCGCTGGGCTTTCATGATGAGATGGAGTTCATTGTTCGAGGACTACGCAATCTCCGGAGACGCGTGCTGGTATCGGCCACATCGGGCATCAGCATTCCCGACTTTATCCGGCTCAAGTCACCTACCAAACTGACATTCAAGGCGGAGAACGAGGACGAAACCGGTCTGACGACGAAGGTAGTTTACTCCCAGTCGAAGGATAAAATCGACACCTTATTTGACCTGTTATGCTCCCTGGACTCAGAGCCTGCCCTGATCTTCCTGAATCACCGGGAAGCCGCCGAACGCACCCGCGAACTACTGGCCGAACGGGGTATTCATTCGCTCGTGTATCATGGCGGCATGGAGCAACCCGACCGCGAACGGGCGCTGATCCAGTTCCGGAATGGCAGCACCCGCTACCTCGTCACCACCGACTTAGCCGCCCGTGGCCTCGACATTCCCGAGATGAAATACGTGATTCACTACCACCTACCCTTGCAGGCCCACGAGTTCACGCACCGCAACGGCCGCACCGCCCGGATGCACGCGTCGGGTACGGCCTACGTGATTCTATCCAGCGATGAAACCCCGCCGACTTATCTCGACCCATCGCTCGAAGAGTTTCATGTTTCTCCGAAGCACACGCTGCCCCAGCCTCCCGATTTTGTGACACTGTACGTGAGTGGTGGCAAGAAAAACAAGCTAAATAAAGTGGACATCGTTGGTTTCTTCTCCCAGAAAGGCGGTCTGGAAAAGGGCGATCTGGGCCGCATCGACGTGCAGGATTTCATCTCGTTTGCCGCCGTGAAGCAGGAGAAAGTCAACGCGCTTCTGGCCAAAATCAGTCAGGAGAAAATGAAAGGGAAGAAGTATAAAATTGAGGTGGCGCGGTAGCTTGTGCGCAGCTTTATTTCACCGCACAAGCTACCGCGCTGCTGTTTAAAACAACGAAAAACGAAGGCCCAACTCCGTATAAAGACTATTTTTCAGTGCCTGATCCGGCTGTACCAACTCGGTTAATTCGAACGTCGCCTGTTGTGAGAGTAAATTGGTGTTGCTCCGGCGAAACAGGGGAAAACCGCTGGCTTCCCGGCCATAAATAACCAGCTTGCGGTTTTGTTCAAACTTGATGCCGGTGTCTAGATAAAGCCACGTCTGCCCTTTAAGCTTTTTTTCAAGCTTGAGTGAAGCCAGAATACCCCAACTACGACTGCCCAGCGACAGGTCTATCTGGTCTGTACGGAAGCTCCGGTTGCCCACCGTCACGTCACGGGTTGTGTTACCAATCTGACCCGCACTTCGCAGATCCGTTTGCCAGTAATACCCGATGGTTGGTTTCAGAAATACCGGATTGCCCCGCCGTTTCAGGAGCAAATGGGAACTGGTTGTTAGCTGTTTTGATTTGGAAAATACCTCATCATCCCTTACAGCGCTTGATCTATAACCCACGCTCCACCACTTGTTGATTGTATAACCTAATCCACTTGTGGCATAAATGGGTATTGACAAACGGGCATTTTCTTGCTGTCGCAACCGATACTTAGCTGGTACATACGTTAATCCAAAGCTTTCCGGCAAATTACCGAGCGCAAATGGTACATATCGTAATCCACTCAACGTTTCCAGATGAGTCAATATGTGAATGAGTAACCTTCTGCCCATTCCCTTTTTTGAAATAGCCCCTCCAGCAAGGGCACTCGTGGTGGATACCGGGACATTAGCAGCCGGTGCGACAACAACATTGGTTGCCAATGCCTGCGCCTGCGCAACGCTAACACCCAGGGTTGTTTCGGGGACCAGCGTGGTAAATTCGTCCCAGAAAGAGGTAGAATAATTGTTTGGCAAGTTGTAGAAAAAGTCGCCATAGGCCAGACGCTTAGCGTACGGTATGGGTTGTGCGTTCGCCGTATCCAGATCGGTGACGACCAAATCAACCGAAGCCAGTACCTTTTTCGTTGTTCGTCGACTGGTTGCCTGAACCGTAATGTATTGCATATACCATTTCCCGTTCAGCAGCCGATAAACAGCTCTCGACTGGTTTTCGGCTTCCATTCTCGAATTCAGCGAAGTTGAATCCTCCCGGCCCATCCGTTCAATAAACCGGTAAGCCAGTGTTTCTTTGTCTATATGCAGGACACCCCGCGGTTTATTTTTTGGGTCAGCCTGTTTTCGTTCAAAGGATACAACATAGGTCGGCCGTCCATCGAACAGCGTTTCCTCAACAAGCTGATACCGATAGCGGGACATATCGCCCTTTAAGAATCGGAATCTTCTTTTTACAATATCGTCCGCTGCGAAGCAAAAGGGGCCACCATAAAATACAACATTAGTCAATGAATCGCCACCGGCAAATCGGCTGATTCTAACCTTCTGTAATTCGACCTGTCCATCCTCCACCGTATTCTGATAGCCGGTGATGTAGCCCTTCATTAACGCTTCGCCAGCAAACACATAGCGATTATCCGGCGTTTTTAGAGATTCCCGGTAAAATAGCTGATAAGCAATTGGATGCGTCGGATAGTTTTGTTCAATACGATCATAAGCTCGTTTCAATAACACCCGCAAGGAGGAATCGGGCATGACAGTAACTTCCTTCAGCGTCTTGTCTATCGGCGCCAGACGCACCATTATGGTTTCTTTACTTGCCGAAGAGGCTATAACTTCTGATTTAGTACGGTAACCCAGGTACGAAACCAGCAACGTTACCGGCCCTGATGATTTGGAAATATTGATCGAAAAAAGCCCGTCGCCATTAGCCGTTGTACCAAACTTAGTACCGGCTATACTGATGGACGCAAAGGGCAGCCGGGCCTGCGTCTGCCCGTCAATAACGCGTCCCGTAATAGTCTGTGCATGAACCGAAGCCGAGAGTAAGCAAACCAAAAGTAAAAACTTCATATACGGAATTGGGCTGAAAAAGCTAACCTTAACAAGTCGCTCGTGAGGCTCACTCCCGCGTTTGTCCTTCTACTGGAAGTGACCGGAAGCGCTCGGCAACTTACGTAAATCCATCAGGAAACGCTTACGCTAAGTATACTTTATTCAACAATTCATTATAAAAAAATAGTAGGTTAGTAATTGAAATCAGATGTGTATTTGGCAAGTTTCTTCCACCCGCGTACACCATACTACAGATTGAATAGCATTAGGAGAACGTTGTTCAGACCTTTACTTTCGTACCTGAGCCAACTAATCTCCTCCTGCTCTGAGACTTCCCATATGCGCTACACCCGAATGCCTATCGAAATTGAATCGCCGGAAGAGGTCGGCTATTCGACGATCAAGTATAATCTGGCCGAAAGTTCGGTACGCGACATTCAACTGCGTGAACTGAACCTCGATCTGGGCCAGCTTGTCCTGAGTTACGGCCACCACCGGGGCCACCCGGATCTGCTCGACTGCCTGGCCAGCGAGAGTGCCCTGCTGAAACCCGACGATGTGCTGGTATGCAGCGGTGCCGCTACGGCGTTGTTCATCATTGCCACCACCCTGCTCAGCGAACACGACCACCTCATTGTGGTGCGTCCCAACTACGCTACCAACCTCGAAACTCCACGGGCCATCAACTGCGACATGAGCCTGATCGACCTCACGTTTGACGAGCAGTTTGCCCTCAACGTCGATCAAATCCGGCAGGCTATTCAGCACAACACCCGGCTCATCAGCATTACCAACCCGCACAATCCCACGGGCACGGTCATTCCTGAGACTACTCTGAACGAACTGATCGCTCTGGCAGAAGAGTACAATTGCTACCTGCTGGTTGACGAAACCTACCGTTACCTGAATTTCCAGACAACACGTCTCCCCTATCTGGCCGAGAAAAGTAAGCATGTGATTTCGGTGAGTTCGCTGTCGAAAGCATTCGGCGTGCCGGGTATTCGCATCGGGTGGATCATCTGCCGGGATGCGTCGCTCATGCATCGGTTTCTGGCGGCAAAGGAGCAGATTATGATTACCAACTCGGTGGTGGATGAACAGATTGCCCTGCACATGTTACAGCATCAGACCACCCGACTTACCGAAGCTCACCGGCATATCCGCGCAAACTTTGCGATTACTCAGCAATTCTTCGCCCAAACGCCCTATCTGGAATGGGTGGAGCCAACGGCCGGAGTCGTCTGCTTTCCGCGCCTGAAAGCCAACTACTCCCTCAACATCAAAGGTTTTTATGAATCTCTTTATACGACTTACGAAACCATCGTAGGGCCGGGACACTGGTTCGAGCAGGACAAAATCTACATGCGCATTGGCTTCGGCTACCCCACCGCCGACGAGCTACGAACCGGCTTGCAAAACATAGACCAATGCCTGAAGGAGCACATAACGGACTAAGCCCTTCGTTTTTTTCTGTATTATTACTTCCTGATCAACTCATTTCCAAGAATTGGTTTTTCCAACCCTTCAGTTATTGATTTCCGGCAATAAAAAAAAAGCATAGTGCAACAGTGATAAAAACTCCTCCCACGAACCACCAAACCGTGAAGCGAAAAATACCTCTGTGCATCTCTTTTTTTCTCTGCGAATCTCTGTGACATAACCTTACACTAATGGATTTTTCGAAATACGAGAAAAGTACAGCCTCCGTCTGGGCGGGCGAAACCGACCCCTTACCCAACGGGGCCGTTACCACACCCATCGTCAAAAGCGTTGCCTTCGCCTACCATGATCTGGATGAATGGCATGAAGTAGCCCTGGGCAAAGCCGATGGCTTCATCTACAGCCGCAACACCAACCCGACCGTTCACGTACTCGAAGAAAAAATCCGGATTCTGGAAGGGGCCGAAGCCGCCACGGCCTTTGCCACCGGTATGGGGGCCATCAGCAACACCCTGTTTGCGCTGCTGGGTCCGGGGAAACGGGTGGTATCCCTCAACGATACCTACGGCGGTACCAGCCGACTTTTCCTTGACTTTCTTCCTCGCTATGGGGTCAACGTTACCCTGTGCGATACCACGAATTTCGACCAGATCGAAGCCGAAGTTGCCAAAGGATGCGATGTGCTCTACCTCGAAACGCCCACTAACCCCACCCTGAAAGTTGTCGATATAGCGCGACTGGCCGCTGCCGCTAAAAAAGTGGGGGCCGTAACGGTTGTCGATAACACCTTCGCCACGCCCATCAACCAAAACCCGCTAGCCCTGGGTGCCGACCTGGTATTACATAGCGCGACCAAGTTCCTCGGCGGCCACTCCGATGCCATGGGCGGGGTCCTGTGCGGCAGTAAAGAGCTGGTGAGTAAAGTATTCCAGTTTCGCGAAATCAACGGAGCCAGCATTCAGGCCGATGCCGCGTACATGATCGCGCGGGGCATGAAAACGCTGGAACTGCGCATTGAGCGGCAGAACGCGTCAGCCCTGACCATCGCACGGTATCTGAAGGCGCACCCAAAGGTCAGGGATGTTTTTTATCCGGGACTGGAAACGCACCCCGGTCATGATATTGCCAAAGCACAGATGTCCGGTTTTGGGGGAATCATGAGTTTCTCGCTGGATGGCGACTACGATCAGGTCAAAAAGTTTTTGCCGAAACTCCAGTTTGTGCATCTAGCCGCCAGCCTCGGCTCGGTGAGCACATTGGCCGGGCCACCCCGAACTACCAGCCATGTAGAGTTGACCGAAGAACAGCGTCGACAGTTAGGCATTCCCGAAAGCCTGATTCGTTATTCCGTTGGCATTGAGAACGTAAACGATCTGCTAACGGATTTAGAGCAGGCGCTGGCAATTTTATAAGCATTTACTCTGGTTTTGGTCAACCGTTGAAACCGGATTTAGCCAGAAACTTCTTTACTTTTTTTGGGCTGTTACAATCAATCGAGAGAATGTCTTTGATCGCTTTTTTTTTGTCTCTTGCATTCAGGTAATAGCGTTTAGCTATTTCGTACCCGATGAAGTAGCCCAGGTCGCCTTGGCCAACCGGGTAATCCAGGGAATTGTAAAACCACTGGTCGCGGGTATCCGATGACGTCGAATAAAGGTCTTTGCTAAACTGCTGCCACAGCGCCTGTCGTTTCGTTTTGCCGTAGTTTATATAAGGCAGAAAATCGACTGGACGCTCCAGCAACAGTTCCGCCATAAAATCGCATGATCCCTCCAGAAGCGCATGACCCAGCAAAGGGGTTTTCATGCCGTAGCCATGAGTTTTTTGCTGCGTATGTACGGCTTCATGAGCGACCAGATAAAGCATTTTGGTGGGCGAGCTATACAAAAGACTTTTAAAGAAAGCGGGTAACTCCGAAGCATTGGAGGTGCTGTCGCCAATTAAGATTTCTGTTCCAATAAGAATTTGTCCATTTTTGGTTGTCCCACCCGTCGACAAGGTGCCTATGCAAAAGTAAATGGATGGTTGTTTGAAGGCTGGATAAAGTTGGGCAAAGTGATTCAGCACTTCGTTGAACTGTACCTCCTGCGTTGCTAACCGCAATGTATTTGGTCGAATAGAGGTCAGATACTTGGGATAAGACTTAATCATTTGATACCATTCGACAGGCTTAAAATGCCTGCTTTGGATAAAGTAGTGTAAACCTTTCGTTGCCTGGTCAACATAGCTCGACTTGATAATCGCTACGGCTTTAGCCGAATCGGATTCGTTTTGAACCTGATCAAACGCAAGCCAGAAATTGGTGATATCGATTGTTGAGATGACAGGTTTCGTTTGGGCAAAAGCCAGAGAAGTATAACAAACAAGAACAATGAGTACTATACGAGACATGGACAGATTCTGTTTAGTAGTTCGACAAGGGGCAACACCCCCAATTGATGAAATGACCCCCAACCCGTAGCATCCGGCCTACAATGTGTTTTTAACAAAAATGTATATGAAGCAATATAAACACGACAAGTCATATCGCCCACTCTTCATAAATCTATTGTTTCTAAAATCTGCTTTCTGGCTCGCTAGTTTACTGCTGTTAGTCAATCTGTCGGGCATGGCACAGCCCGGCAAAAAAGATGTAGCCGCGCAACGGCTGGAGCAGGAACTGAATCGTATTGCAGCAATTGCCAAAGCCAAAGTGGGCATTTGCGCGTTGCACCTCGAATCAGGAAAGCAAGTAAGTTTGAATCTACAGGAGCGGTTCCCGATGGCGAGTACCGTGAAGATTGCCATTGCGGTGCAGTTGTTCACGCTGATCGAGCAGGGTAAGTTGTCGCTGATGACGATGGTGGACCTGCAACCGTCCGACCTGCATCCGGGCAGTGGTACGCTTGACGTTCTGTTTGCCAAACCCGGCGTTCAGTTGTCCGTTCAAAATCTGCTGGAATTGATGATGGTGATCAGTGACAACTCGGCCACCGATATTCTCCTTCGGCTGGTGGGCGGCACCGAAGCCGTTCAGAATCGGGTCAGGACACTGGGTATTCAGGGCATGTCCGTCGACCGGACGATTATCCAGCTGATCGCTGATCTGGAAGGCATTACGTTGCCCCCTTCCGATAAATGGACGGTCGGATTTTACGCAAAACTGGACAGCACCACGACGCCGGAAACAAGACGAGCCGCAGCAGCCCGACTCAAAACGGACCCACGCGATACCTCAACGCCCGATGCGATGGTCAACTTGCTGACACAGATTTACCGCGGAACGGCTCTCAAACCCGAAAGCCGGGCGTTGTTGCTGGGCGTGATGGAACGCTGCCGGGGTGGTGCCGCCCGACTCAAAGGGTACCTGCCACCCAACACCATCATCGCCCATAAAACGGGCTCGCTGGATGGCAGCGCAACCGACGACGTGGGCATCATCACCCTGCCGGGCGATGCGGGTCATATTGCCATTGCCGTTTTCGTCGGCGATTCGCCCATGCCCCTCGCCGAGCGGGAACAGACCATTGCCCATGCTGCCCGCTCTATTTATGACTATTTTTTATACCAGCCAGCCATTATGTCGAACACGGGCCGGTAATGTTTTCGGTCATACAAAATTACAGCACGGTACGGCATCGTCATACAACGCTACCAACCGTGCTGTTAACTCAATGTTAAAATAGCTACAGGCCCGACTAACGTGCAAACAGTCAGTATGGTACTTATCCGAAAGGCAGTCATTACGTCATTCGGACCTATAGCAGGCGATCATATAAAATATAGGTATAGTGATCCGTTGGTAAAGCAGGTCGCCTGACCCCCATAACAGGGTTTTCCTATTGTGGAACTTCCCTGATGGTCAGGACGCCATCAATATCCACCCGGCTGCCTCGCTGTGCCGCTTCCCGCAGGAAACGAAGAGACTGCCGCAAGTCCTCTTCAAGCTGCTTAATTCGGTTTTCCGACGCTTTTATGCCCTCTTCCGTCTGGTCGTGCAGGGAAATTTTACGGGCATGATGCTGTAACTTAGCATTGATGATTCCCGTAAGGATAGGCGTGGCCTCCTCGGGGTTAAAGCGGCCGTTCATGACCTTCAATTGTATTGACTCAGACATATTTTTCTGCTAAAAAGAGTGATTACTTAAGCGCCCTGACCCGCCGAGAAGGCTGGTTGCCCATCGAACGTGCACAGATTCTCCGTCTTGATGATGCGGTAACCGGCTTCGGTGAGCTTGCTCTGCAACGCAAGAATTTCTTCGTACCGAACGTTTTTCACATCCCCGGCCTTGAATCGGCAACGCCAGTGATCGGTACAGAACGTTTCGGAGAAACCGTCCGGCCACACTTTTACCCCCCGGTTGGTAATCATGGATAAACTCAGTGGCCCGGCGATGTACTGTTTCAAATCTTCTCCCAGCAGAGCCGCATTGCGGTTTTCGTGGTAGAGAAAAATATCGACGCCAACGGTTTCCGTCGTCACGGGTTTCCGGACGCTCAACTTGTCTTTTATTGGCTCAGCTTTCACGCTGGCATAATGAACGGGTTTGAGTTGGGTGGGTAACTGCCCCATGCGGGCAATGACCGCGTCGGCAAATTCTTTTGTCCCAACGCGCTCCGTACTGACCGACTCTTTATAAATGTCATACGTATGGATACCGTCTTCCAGCGTTTTGAGCCAGGCGTTGTGTACTTTAGAAGCCACCTCGCCCTCGCCCAGATGAACCAGCATCATGATTGCCCCCAGCAATAAGCCCGATGGATTGGCCAGATTCTGACCCGCCCGCCGGGGAGCCGATCCGTGAATGGCTTCAAACATGGCTACTTCTTCGCCGATGTTGCTGCTACCGGCCAGCCCAACCGACCCGGCAATCTGAGCCGCCACGTCGGAAAGAATATCTCCGTAAAGGTTCGGCATCACAATAACATCGAACGCTTCGGGTGTGTCGGCCAGTTTAGCGGCTCCAATGTCGACAATCCAGTGTTCCGCTTCAATTTCCGGATACTCCTTGGCTATTTCATCGAACACCTGGTGAAACAAGCCATCCGTTTGCTTCATGATGTTGTCTTTGGTGAAGCATGTCACTTTTGAGCGACCGTATTGGCGGGCGTAATTGAACGCGTACCGCACAATCTTTTCGCAGCCGGGCCGCGAGATGAGTTTGAGGCACTGGACAACTTCCGGTGTTTGCTGGTGTTCAATACCGGCATACAGGTCTTCTTCATTTTCCCGGATAATCACCACATCCATAGTTGGGTGTTTGGTCGCTACGAAAGGCGCGTAGGAAATACACGGACGAACATTGGCGTACAGACCCAGCATTTTTCGGGTTGTCACGTTCAGGCTTTTGAAGCCACCGCCCTGTGGGGTTGTGATGGGTGCTTTCAGGAAAACCTTTGTCCGACGCAGCGACTCCCAGGCTTCGGGCCGTATACCCGCCGAGTGGCCACTTTGATAGACCTTTTCGCCAATTTGTATCGTTTCATACGCCAGAGGGGCCTGCGCAGCTTCGAGAATGCGAAGGGTTGCCTCCATAATTTCAGGACCAATACCATCGCCGTAGGCTACGGTTACGGGAATCGAATAAGACATAGTGAATGCGGTGTTTTTTTGGCAAATGTAAGACTAATCTTCACAAATGATAGTATTACTATCAAAAATAAATGTTTTACTAATAAATTTACTAGCATAGCTAATAATTGATCATTCATTCGTCCGGTTTGACGTGTTAGATAACAGACTAAACAGGTGTTGGTATGAATCTATTGATACTACTAAGTGGGCTTTGGCCGGTAATACAGCCACCGATAGGTGATTCGGTACGACAGCAAATCGGTGTACAGGCGTATACCGGCTTTATCATTCCGCATGCTCCCGATTTGAAAGCCATTTCGCAAACCCGACCCGTTGGAGCAGAATTAACCTATAGCCGAACAACCTTCAACCGGGCGGCTTATGAGCGCTGTAACTGCTTTGCCCGTACAGGTGCTTACGTTAATTATGTGGCATTTAATAATCCTGCCGAATTGGGCCGGACAGTGGGGCTGGGCGGGTATTTCGAGCCGCTGATCCGGCACCGGAAACCACTCTATTTTTCACTGAGGGCAACGGCGGGTCTGGCCTACATCACGCGGGTATATGATGCCGAATCGAACCCCGGGAATACATTTTTTGGCTCACCACTGAGTGGCATGCTGGCCCTCTCTGTCAACGCCCATCACCGACTGACGCAGCATATACACGCATCGCTAACGGCCAGTTATAACCATATTTCCAATGGCGGTATCCGGCAGCCCAACCGGGGTATGAATTTTCCTACGCTGGGGCTGGGACTAGTGTATATAACCAATCCAGCGCCTTTACCCAATCCGGCTTACTGGCCAAAACCAACGGTTAACAACCGATTTACGAAGCGGGTGATGGCGTTTGGCTCGGTACGAACGCTACCCCAAACGGATATTCTGCCGGAAACGGTCGGGTGGCTATGGGGCTTTTCGGCTACGGCCGGGTACCGCATCAGCCGGTTTCATGCCTTCACGGGTGGACTGGAGTTTGTGGACGATGGCTATATTCGGGAACAGCTCCGCCGGGAGAACAAGCTGACCAATCATCGTCAACTGGGTTTGCTGGGTGGCTACGAGTTGTGGCTTGGCCGGTACACGTTCACAACGCATCTGGGCTGGAACCTCGTACAACCAGCGGCCCTGCCCGACGGCCGTCTTTTTCAACGATACCAGCTATTGTATACGGTGCGGAATCACTATCTGGTAGGTGTTGGCCTCCGGGCCAGACTCAACGTAGCCGAGGGATTCGATTTGCGGATGGGGGTACGATTCTAACAAAAAGGGCAGCTGACCATCCTGATCAACTGCCCTTTTAACCTTGATAGATTATTGACTTACTGCTTCAAGCTTTTCAGATACGCAATGCTTTTGGGCATTTGTTCGTACTCCTTGTTGCTTTCGTCTTCGATGAAATAATGCTTAACACCCGCCTTTTTGGCCAGACGTAAGATTTCGGGAATGTTCACCTGTCCATCGCCGAGGGTCACGTCATTTTCGGGCGGAGTACCACCCGTCAGATCACCTTTGATACCTTTTTTGAGGTCTTTCAGGTGCATTAGCTTATATCGGCTACCGTATTTTTTCAGTAAGGCAACCGGATCACCGCCCCCGTGCTGGGTCCACAAAATATCCATTTCGAACGAAACGTACTCCGGATTCGTATTTTTTACGATGTAGTCGTACAGGGTTCCATCCTGATACGGCTGAAATTCGTAGCCGTGATTGTGGTAGCAGAACGTGATGCCGTTTTCTTTCAGCGTCTTGCCCACCCGGTTAAAATCCTCGACGGCTTTCTTCGCGTTTTCGAGCGAGAAATTACCCTTCTGATGCGGAATCCAGGCGACCATCACAAAGGAGGCTCCCAGGGCTTTGGCTTTCTGCACCGCTTCCATAGGCTCTTTTACGATCTGCTCATAGCCCATGCCCGTTGCCGGAATTTTGATCCCCCGTTCGTCGCACAGCTTCTTGAACTCTGCTTCGGTAAACCCTTTGGGTGCCCCGCCTTCCATTTCGGTGATACCCAGCGCCTTGATCGTATCCAACGTAGCGATAACATCTTTAGGGAAACTGGCGCGGTAGGTATAAGCCTGAACACCCACCGGAAAAGTATACAGCGGTTTGCCTTTCTGGGCAACGCTATCGGTTATACCCAGGGCAATTGTCGTTGCCAGATACAACGAGAAAACGAGTTTTTTCATGGTTAACGGTTTTTCTTTTCATGCCTGTCATTCAATAGCAAGGCTTCGCTCAATAAGGCGCTATACGCACTATTTTTACTGTATGTGCCAGACTATCGACAAGTAGATTACCGGGTTTACAGCCTCTTTTTCCCATGCAACGAAGGACGTTTATTCAGAACACGGGTTTGCTTACGGCAGCCCTCAGCACCACCGGAACCGAACTTTTAGCCCGTTCGGCCCCGGTCACCGCAGCCAGAAACAAACTGCCCAAGTGGAAGGGGTTTAACCTGCTGGACTTCTTTTCGCCCGACCCCGCCAAAAGCCGGAAAGGCACGACCGAGGACCACCTCAAATGGATGCAGGATTGGGGTTTCGATTTCGTCCGGTTGCCAATGGCGTACCCGTATTATCTGAAGTTCGACCGGAGCCGCAACATCACCCCCGACGAAGTTTACCAGATCGACCCACGGGCCGTCGACCGGATTGACGAGCTGGTCACTATGGCGCACAAGCATAATCTGCACGTGAGCCTTAACCTGCACCGCGCACCCGGCTATTGCGTCAATGCGGGCTTCCACGAACCGTATAACCTCTGGACCGATCAGGCGGCACTGGATGCCTTCTGCTTCCACTGGAATATGTGGGCGAAACGGTACAAAAATGTATCCGCCAAAAAAATCAGCTTCGATTTGCTGAACGAACCCGGTATGCGGGCCGACATGAACGACCAGCATTCCAAACGGGGTTCGGTTCCGGGCGAGGTGTATCGAAAAGTGGCGCTGGCCGCTTCTGAAGCCATCTGGAAAGAAAATAAGAACCACCTTATAATTGCCGATGGCAACGATACGGGCTCGTCGGTGATTCCATCCATCGCCGATCTCAACATCGCCCAAAGCTGCCGGGGGTATAATCCGGGCACTATTTCACATTACAAAGCGCCCTGGGCCAACAAAGACCCGGAACATCTGCCCGAACCCAAGTGGCCGGGGCAGGTGGGCGACAAATACCTGAGCCGGGCCATGCTGGAGACCTTCTACCAGCCCTGGATCGAGTTGGTCAATAAAGGCGTTGGTGTGCATTGTGGCGAGTGCGGTTGCTGGAATAAAACGCCACACGATGTGTTCCTGGCCTGGTTTGGGGATGTACTCGACATCCTGTCAAAAAACGGCATTGGCTTTGCGCTTTGGGAGTTCATCGGCGATTTCGGCATCCTGAATTCGGGTCGGGCCGATGTGGCTTATGAAGACTGGCACGGCTATAAGCTCGACCGAAAACTACTGGAGTTGATCAGAAAGGTATAAATTCAGCGAGTGCCCGTTGAACATCTCTTTTTTTAACCAATCTGTTCCGGTATGAATACCCTGATCATTGCCCGTTTTATGAGTTTGCTACTGTTCGTCACATTCCCTTTGTGCGGCCAGCCAACCGGTAAAGGCGACCGGATTACAGGTCCTAACTTTGCGACGCGAAGTCCAGTTCTGGGGCGGCACGGGATGGTAGCTACCAGTCACCCACTGGCCACACAAATTGCGCTGGACATTCTCAGACAGGGTGGTACGGCAGTCGATGCTGCCATTGCGGCCAATGCTGCCCTCGGCGTGGTTGAGCCGAATAACGGTGGTATCGGGGGCGACCTCTTTGCACTTGTCTGGTCGGCGAAGGATCATAAATTATATGGGTTGAACGCAAGCGGCAGATCACCCGGAAGTCTGACATACAGCGCGTTACGTACTGCATTAGGAAACCGAACGCAAATCCCCTTATATGGCCCGTTGTCCGTATCGGTTCCGGGCGCGGTAGATGGCTGGTTTACGTTGCACCAGCGGTTTGGTAAGTTGCCCGTTCGTACGCTGCTGGCACCCAGTATTCGCTACGCACGCGAAGGCGTTCCGGTACCGCAGGTAATTGCCTATTCCTGGCAGGTGGCCGCAGCCCGGTTGGCCGCCAGCGAGGACATTGTTCAAGAGTTCGACAACTTCCGCCGTACGTTTCTGATCAACGGCAAAGCACCCGTTGAAGGACAAGTATTTAGTAACCCGGACCTGGCAGTTACGTACGAAAAAATAGCTGCCGGTGGTCGGGATGCGTTCTACAAAGGCAATCTGGCCGAGGCTATGGACCGGTACGCCCGTCGGGCAGGCTTGTATCTCCGCAAAGCCGATCTGGCCGCTTGTAAAAGCACCTGGGTCGAGCCGGTTTCGGTAAACTACCGAGGCTATGACGTCTTTGAACTACCGCCCAATGGACAAGGAATAGCCGTTTTGCAGATGCTCAACCTACTGGAAGGTTATGATCTCAAAAGCTTAGGACATAACAGCGCCGACTATCTGCATCTATTGGTCGAAGCCAAAAAACTAGCCTTTGAAGACCGGGCCAGGTACTACGCCGATCCCGAGTTTTCCAACCTACCCGTTAGCGGGTTGCTTTCCAGGGACTACGCGGCCAACCGGCGCAAACTCATCGACCCCAAGAAAGCGGCCGAGCGACTGGATGCGGGTGACCCGGCCCTCCGCACGGGCGACACCGTTTACCTGACTGTAGCCGATGAGCAGGGCAATATGGTATCGCTCATCCAGAGCAATATGCTGGAATTTGGCAGCGGCATGGTGCCGGATGGCCTCGGTTTTGTTCTTCATAACCGGGGCACGAGCTTTAATCTGGAAGCCGGTCATGCTAACGTTTATGCCCCGGCCAAACGGCCATTCAATACGATCATTCCGGGTTTCGTTACCAAAAATGGTGAACCGTTTCTAAGCTTTGGGGTCATGGGGGGCGCTATGCAACCGCAGGGTCACGTTCAGGTATTGTGCAACATCATCGACTTTGGCATGAATGTACAGGAAGCTGGTGATGCCGCCCGGTTCAGCCACTCGGGCAGTAGTGAACCCATCGGCACCGTCATGACCGATGGTGGGAAACTGGCCCTGGAAAGCGGCATCTCCGCCGACGTCAGAACTGAACTGGAAAAGCGCGGACACCACCTCGCAACAACCGATTTTTTCGGGGGCTATCAGGCTATTCAATGGGACCCTGTCAATCGAATTTACCGGGGAGCAACGGAGATGCGTAAAGATGGGCAGGCTGCCGGTTATTGACCTAAATAATTTAGCCTTACTGTATAGCGATTGATAGTGGGCCAGCCGTTAATGCAATAATACATCCGGTAAAGACGGGGTTAAAAATCTACGGTAAACGCTGTGGAAAAACAGAATCAAAATACACTACATCGCCAAGCAACTAACTGATAATCATCAGTTGGCACAAATTTGGATAATACACCTTAAAATAAGTAGCTTACATTTAATTAGTTAATCAGCATGGCAAACCTGGCAGACCGGATAGCAAGTTTTTTTAGTGGTAACGATTCCAACACCGACGAAGGATTACGCGACCTCTTTATTAGTGAGCTAAAAAGCGTTTACTATGCAGAGAAGCGAGCCGTCGATGCCCTGGGCGACCAGGCCGAAGCAAGCACAACGAATGAAGTCCGCAGTGCTTTTCTGGCGCATCAGGAGCAGAGCCATATTCAGGTTGAGCGACTGGAAGAAATATTCAGGATTATCGGTATAAAAATCGATATACACCTGTCAGATGGCATCGACGGACTGATCAGCGATTCAAAACGAGTTGTTTCGGAAACAGAATCGGGTTCGCTGACACGCGACGCCGGACTCATTATTGCAGCCCAAAAGATTGAGCACTATGAAATTGCAGCCTATGGTTCACTCCTTACATTAGCCCGCACGCTTGATTTCAGCCAGTCGGCCGAATTAATTGAAAAGACGCTGGAAGAGGAAAAGGAAGAAGATCGAAAACTGACTATCCTGGCTCAAACCTTCGTCAACAAGCGCTCCAAAGAGGAAGAGGAAAAACATCCCGGCAGCCACCACGCCAGCCGTCCTGTCCCGCACGGTTCCGACTCAGACATTACGCTGGGCGGTCCGTTAGGGATTTAGTGTTGTAGTGCCGACCGTCCCGGTCGGGTGTGAAGAAGACAAAATATTAGATTCACACCCGACCGGGACGGTCGGCATTACGTTACTACTGCACCACTGCTTTGTGCTTTTTCTTCGACAGCGGGGGTGTACTTTCCGGCGGTCGGCGGTGGTGGGTGGCCTGTTCGTAGGCATACGCCAGTTTTATCAGTGTTGGTTCACTGAACGGCCTGCCGAAAAACTGCAATCCGGCGGGCAACACGCCGTAGGTAAAGCCCATCGGCACCGAGAAGGCCGGGAATCCCGTTGGGGGCGACAAGGCATTATTATTCGTTCCGGAAGGCGTATTCAGATCGCCGATGAGCCGGGGCGGGTAACTGAACGACGGATATACGAGCGCATCGACCTGCGTGGAATCCATCGCCCGCAGCAACAATTGCCGAAGCCGCTCCCGCAGTGCCAGGTTCTTACCCCAGCCTTTGTGCGCTTCCGGTGCCAGCGTGTCCGCTATGGCATCCAGCAACCCTTTTTCCAGATAAGGATGAAACTGGCGTGATTTAACAATGGATTCCAGCGTTTTATGCGGTGCATTGGGTCCCAGACTGGCCAGGTACAAATTGAAATCGCGCCGAAGCTGCGGAATGGTGTCGAAGGACTTATTGATCGTGTCGAGTTGGGGCACCCGAACGGAGTCGATCACAATGGCTCCTGCAGCCCGAAGTTCATCGAGAGCTTTGTTGAAGAGCGCGTACACCTGCGGGTCTGAATTCTTCGGCATGACCATCTGGCGAAAAACACCGATCCTCGCTCCCTTGAGCCCGTCTTTGTCCAGAAACTGCCGATACGTTTGTGGAATTTTCCCCTCGCTGCGTTTCGTTACCGTATCGGCTTTGTCGTAGCCAGCAATCACATCGAGTACCCGAACGGCATCTTCCACCGTCCGGCAGATGGGTCCGCCGGTATCGTTGGTCATCGCCAGGGGTGCAATGCCATCGCGGCTAACGAGACCCAGCGTTGGCCGAAAACCCACCAGACTCTGGTGCGACGCCGGGCCGCGAATGGAGCTTCCGGTATCCGTTCCGAGGCCAATAACCCCGAAATTAGCGGTAACAGCAGCCGCCGTCCCCCCACTTGACCCCGCCGTTGTTCGCTTGGTGTCATAGGGATTTCGGGAGTAGCCCGGCAAAATAGAGCTTACCGAAAACTGCCCCGAATAGGCAAACTCCGCCAGATTTGACTTGGCAATGATAATGGCCCCGGCCTCCCGGATTTTTCGCACAACAAAGGCATCGTCAGGTGGGATCGACTTCTTCATGGCCAATGTGCCGTTGGTGGTGGGCATGTCGTAGGTATCGTAATTATCTTTCACGATTACCGGAATGCCATGCAGCGGCCCAACCAGTTTGCCGGTTACCTTGTAGAGTGAATCGAGCCTCCGGGCTTCGGACAGGGCTTTGGGATTGACCATAATGATGGCGTTCAGGTAAGGCCCCTGTTTATCGTAGGCCTCGATCCGGTCCAGATACAGTTGTACCAGTTGAACGGCGGTTAGTTTACCCGCCTGCATAGCAGTGTGCAAACTGGTGACGGTGGCTTCGGGAATGGTTTTAGCATTGAAAGACTGGCCGCAAACGGACGCAATCATAACAATATAAAGAAGAGAAAGAGAAATTATGTATTTCTTCATTTAGCAGAATAAACAATAACTTTGGCGCTAGTACAGTGAGTTTTCAGCATAATGATACGCTTTTAAGCCGAATAAAAACTCAGAACCTCAAATAGTTTAATTTCATATTTCTTTCAGCACGTTTTGGTGCTTTTACACTTCCTATGAATCGAGTACTTGCTCTCCCTTCTCTGGCATTCATTTCTCTTTTTTCAATTTCGCAACCGCTCCAGGCGCAACAGACCCCCTCAAAAACACAAGCTCCTTCGGGCGTTGAGAAGCGTTACGTTGATGAAGTGAATGCCCTGGCCGCTCAGCCTTCAGTAAAAAAAGCCTTTCAGTTTTTCGTTGATCTGGAACCTCAGACGATGAAAGATCTGATCAACCTGACCGAGACACCTTCTCCGCCCTTCAAGGAAACGGTGCGGGCTAAAAAATACGCGGCCATGCTCAAAGAAGCCGGGGCCGATTCGGTCTGGATCGACGAGGTGAGCAACGTAATCGCCAAACGAAAAGGCCGTACGGGTACCAAGACGGTGGTTGTCGAATCGCACCTGGACACCGTCTTCCCCGAAGGCACCGACGTGAACGTAAAACATAAAGGCGACACTCTTTACGCACCCGGCGTGGGGGATGACACACGTGGATTAACCGCCATTCTGGCCGTTCTAAAGGGCATGGAAGCTGCCTCGATCGAGACCGATGCCGACGTACTGTTTGTTGGCGCGGTGGGTGAAGAAGGCCTGGGCGACCTCCGTGGGGTGAAGCACCTCCTCCGGAAAGGCGGTCCTAAAGTCGATTCTTACATTGCCGTGGATGGCGACGGCATCAGCAGCATCGTTCACCGGGGGCTGGGTTCGCACCGGTACCGGATTACGTTCAAAGGACCGGGTGGGCACTCGTATGGCTCCTTCGGCATTGTCAACCCGCACAGTGCCCTTGGGAAAGCGATTTATTACTTTACGGCCGAAGCCGATAAGGTGACGCGGCAGGGCGTTAAAACAACCTACAGCGTCAGCGTAATTAACGGCGGCACCTCCGTCAATGCCATTCCGTACGAGTCGTGGATGGAGATCGACATGCGTTCTGAAAGTCCGGAGAAACTCAACGAAGTCGACCAGTTGTTGCAGGCGGCTGTTCAGCGGGCCTTGAAAGAAGAGAACGGAATCAAACGGCAAGGCCCGGACCTGACCGTAGAAGTGAAAAAAATCGGCGATCGGCCATCGGGCAAAACCGATGCATCGGCGGCTATCGTTCAGCGGGCTATGGCCGCTACCAGTTACATGAACGTAGCTCCTCAACTGGATGTGGCCTCAACAAACGCCAATACGCCCATTGCGCTGGGGATTCCGGCGGTCACCATCGGAAGTGGCGGGATCGGCGGGGGCGAACACTCCCTGAACGAGTGGTGGCTGAACGACAAAGGTTACCTCGGCATGCAACGCATTCTGCTGGTCCTGCTGGCCGAAGCCGGGCTGGATAAGGGAACGACAGCCCCGAAAGCGAAAGCGGGGAAACGGCGGTAAACGGCTTAGCCGTTCCTACCAATAACATCTTTTTAGTAGCTTGCAGGGCTGTAGTGCCGACCGTCCCGGTCGGGCGAGTAGTTGCTAAAGGCCAGCCGCCCGACCGGGACGGTCGGCACTACACTAACTACCAACCTATTTCCATGAAACCACTCATTCTCGCTTTTTGCCTTGCCATTCTTGGCGGAACCGTAACGGCTCAGGGTTTATACATGCCGCGCAACGTGAAGCAGGCGTACCAGAAAGGAACCCGCTCACTGGATGGCCGACCCGGCAAAAACTACTGGCAGAATTTCGCCCGGTACAACATCACCATTACGGCCACGCCCCCCAACCGAACCATTCGCGGGACAGAAGAGATTACGTACATCAACAACAGTCCAGATACGCTGAGATCGCTCGTCTTCAAGTTGATCCTGAATAGCCACAAACCCGGTGCGGTACGTCAGTCGCCCGCTTCGGCCGAGTATATGACCTCCGGGATTCACATTGACAAGTATACCGAAGGCAAAAACGATAAAATCTGGCGCGATGCCGGTAACGCCACCCAACGGCAGGTGGCGCTGACGCAGCCCCTCATGCCCCATGACTCGATAAAGCTGGCCTTCGAATGGCATTACGATGTTTCTAAGGAAAGCGGGCGCGAAGGTGTACTGGATTCAACGACGTTTTTCCTGGCTTACTTCTACCCACGAGTGGCCGTCATGGACGATTACTACGGCTGGGACCGTACCACGTTTACTGAAGCACAGGAGTTTTACAACGACTTCAATGACTATACCCTCACGGTCAATGTACCGAAAGATTACCTCGTCTGGGCTACCGGCGATTTGCAGAATGCTGCCGAAGTACTGCAACCCACCTACGCCAAACGCCTGAGCGAATCCCTGCAAACGGACTCCATCATCCACGTAGCCACCCTCGCCGATCTGGCCACCAAAAATGTAACGACCCAGCAACCGGTCAATTCATGGAAATGGAAAGCCAGCTATGTACCCGATATGGCACTGTGCATCAGCAACCAGTATGTCTGGGATGCATCGAGCGTGGTGGTCGATAAAAAAACAAACCGCCGATCCAGTGTGCAGGCGGCTTTTCTGGACAATGCAACCGATTTTCACGAGATGGTAGGTTTTGGTCGGCACGCGCTCGACTGGTTTTCCAACAACACGCCGGGCGTGCCTTACCCCTACTCCAAAACGACCATCGTTCAAGGGTTTGCGGACATGGAATACCCTATGATGGTGAATGACGGAAGTACGAACGACCTGAACTTCTCGCGGTTCGTGGCCGAGCACGAGATTGCCCACACCTGGTTCCCGTTCTACATGGGCATCAACGAAACGCGCTACGGATTTATGGACGAAGGCTGGGTGACGGCTTTCGAATACCTGATCAGCCAGGCTGATTTGGGCAACGATCAGGCCCGACAAAACTTCCAGCTATTCCGGGTAAAAGGCTGGATAAAAGACCCGTCGGCGGAGCAGGATTTGCCGATCATTACCCCTGCCAACGTGCTGAGCGGGGCAGCCATGGGCAACAACGAGTACGGGAAAGCCGCGCTGGGCTATCTGGCGCTGAAAGAGCTGCTGGGCGATGCCGATTTTAAAAAGAGCCTGCTCGAATTCATGGCTCGCTGGCACGGCAAACACCCCACGCCCTGGGATATGTTCTACAGTTTTAACAACGCATCGGGCAAAGACCTGAACTGGTTCTGGAGCAACTGGTTTTTCAGCAACAACTACATTGACCTCGCCATTCAGAACGTTGCCATGACGCCCACACTTTGTAGCGTCACGATTCAGAACATTGGCGGCTACGTGGCCCCAACGGATGTTATTGTGACCTTTACCGATGGCACGTCACAGACAGTTCACCAAACACCGGCTATCTGGCAGGCGAACCAGCGCCTTGCCATCGTAAAGATTCCGGTCAAAAAGAAGGTTGCGTCGGTTCGTCTGGAAGGCGGCATCTTCATGGACGCCGACGAGCAGAACAACGTCTGGAAAGGTAACACCGGGCGTCCCGCCCGGCCGTGACAAAGCAAACCCTCTTACAGTAGTTAGTACCGAACACCAAAGCCAAAGCCAAACCCCTAACAACCGGCCGCCCGACGGGAACAATCGTTTACTGGAACGCGTATCTACATAAGTACCTCCCAGTTGAGTTTATGACTCGCCGACAGCATTTTGTTATTATCCTGATTTTAGGGGCACTCTCAACGATCAGTCCGTTTTCCATCGACATGTATTTGCCGGGCTTTCCGGCTATTGCCAGAGACCTTCGTACGTCCATTTCGCAGGTTCAGCTTTCCCTCACGGCTTATCTGGTCGGTATTTCGGTAGGGCAGCTTTTGTATGGCCCCCTGCTCGACCGCTTTGGCAGGAAGCGGCCCCTGTTTGCGGGCTTGATCGTGTACGGCATTGCCTCGATTGGCTGTGCGTTCAGTTCGTCGATCGAGATGCTGATCGCCATGCGTCTGCTGCAGGCACTTGGCGGTTGTGTGGGTCTGGTAGCCGCGCAGGCGCTGGTGCGCGATCTATTTCCGGTGGGCGAGATTGCGCAGGTCTTTTCGCTGCTTACCCTGGTGGTAGCCGTTTCGCCCATGATTGCGCCAACCGTTGGCGGGTACGCCACTGTTGCCTTTGGCTGGCACTCCATCTTTGTTATCCTGGCTATCATCACGGTCTTGATGTTAGCTGGGGTCTATTTCGTTTTACCCAACGGTAAAGCGCCCGATGCGTCGTTGTCCCTCCGCCCGAAGGCCGTTATGGGCAGTTTTTTCACCGTGCTGAAACAGCCCCAGTTCCTGACCTATACGCTGGTTGGCGGTATTGCCACCTCAGCCCCGTTCGCGTATCTGGCGGGTTCTTCCGATGTGTTCATGAATATCTACCACGTCAGCGCTCAGGAATACGGCTGGATTTTCGCCTTCCTGGCCATCGCCATGATCGGACCAACGCAGTTGAATCGCTTCCTGCTTCGGCGGTTCAGTAACGAACAGATCATTTTCGTCACGCTGATTTACCAAACCGTAGTTGGGGTGCTGTTGGTGCTGGGTACCTGGGCGGGCTGGTATGGGCAATATGGCCTGATTGGCATGTTATTCCTGTTTCTGGGCGGTCAGGGAATCACCAACCCCAATGCGTCGGCACTGTCGCTGGCACCGTTTTCCCGGCACGCGGGCAGTGCAGCTGCCCTCATGGGAAGTTTCCGAATGGGCTTTGGTTCGCTGGTATCGGCCTCTGTCAGCCTGTTGCACAACAACACGGCCATCCCAATGGTGGGCGTCATGACGGGCTGCATCACCCTAGGAGTGGTCATTCTGCTGATCGGCGAGCGGGTCATTCGCCAACAGGCCAAAGCCAATGATCTGGACGAGCCCATGTCCGAAGTTTTGTTATGATTGGCCAATGCTTAACACAAGCGTTTTGGCTAAAACGCAACAACAACGAGTAGTTGGTACTGACAGCTATTCGTTCTATATTGCATAGGATACAACGATTTTGTTCACGTAAACATCTACCGCTTATGGCAACAACAGTAGAGCGTCCGAAAGAGATCGCCCAGCAGATGTTAGACAAAAAACGACGCATTCAAGAGTACTTAAAGAGCGGTGATGAAACAAAAAAACCGGCCGGAGTTAAATTTGTCAAGCCCTTTACCGTACCTGCTGAAGGACAGTGATACCGGTTTCATCTTTGAGACAGACCTTGGTCTACTCTATGAAATAAGCTTTACAGACGACTCAGGCTATTTAACTGAGTCGTCTTTTTCGTCTATAAACCCAGTTTTTTCATTTACCATAACTCACCTGTCCGGACAAATTCAACCTAAAGATCCGCGTATCGAGCAAACGATAATAAGCGCCCTTTATCAAACGTTTGAATCCCTACCAACGGCGGTCGTTAGCTATGTGTGTAGCCTGGATAATAATCAGGAAATAGCCAGAAACAGACTATTTCACAGTTGGTACTTAAAGACCGGCAAAGACTATTTTGTAAAGCTTGACCACACAATTATTGATGATCGAATTTATTCGTCCGTTATTTTCCGCAGTGATCATCCGGCAAGAGATGAAATAAAAAACCTGTTTTTTACGCTTTTTCATAAGTAGGGATAGATAGCCAATATTGGTATTTACCGTTGAAAAGTACAGGAAAGTATCACCAATGCGACAATCTTCTGAAAATAGCGACAACACTAACTTTACCTACGATTACCGGCTGGACGCTGTCACGGTGCCGACCTTGACGGATAGTCTGCTGGCCATGCATAGCGGGGGCTTCCTGACGTCGGCAGACTCCTACGCCGACATTATCCCGACCAGTATCAGCGTCGATCAGGGAACGTTTACGACGGCATCGCGGGTGGCTTATTTTCCGGTCGTTGTCGTTCGGCAGACGGCCGATGCCCTGCTGGTGTCCTGCACCTGCGAGGCTACCAAAACCAAACTCTGCACCCATCAAACGCAGGTACTATCCAGCCTGATTGGTCGGCGGGAGCTGCGTATCTTTTTCGACCCGGCCATTCGGCACGAAGCGATCCGGCAGGTAGCCAGTGATTACGGACTGGAAAACGAAGCCCGACCGGACGATTTTTTCCGACTGGATTACGACAACAAAACCATTACCATTCGCCCCAAAAGGGACGAACTCATTCCATTTACCCCGGCCGACCGCGAACGCCTGACCGCGAGTTTGCTCCCGAAAACCACGCGACAGGGGCCGATGATGGAGGAGCTTTCGCCCGGTCAAAAACGGATACTGGTGTTTACGAAGCATCGGTATTACGACAACTTCTGTCTGGAGCTTTTCGATGTGGCAACAACCAAAGACGGTAAGCCCAAGAACCCCTTAACGGACCTTCAGCCACTTGACCTGCTACCTAAAGTCGACAATCTGAATGAAGTCAGATTCTTTTCGGCAGTGGCTAAATTTCAGAACCATCACCGAACGAAAAACGAAGAGATTGATCTGGAAGGGTTACGGCTGGTGGCGGGTAATCCGTCGAAACTGGCGGTTTACTACCATTCCAGCCGCGTTTCGGAGAATATAACCGCCCACTCGCTTGTTCCGATCAAACTGGCCAGCCTGAAAACCGACCTTCGGTTAACCGTTCAGTACGTCGACAGTTTTTACGAGGTTTCGGGAAGCGTCACGATCAATGGGGCAACGCATGGCCTGCACACCCTCACGCTCCGGTACGATTATTTTATTTTGCTCGACGATACGCTGTACCTGATCGACAACCCGGCTCACCTGCGCGTTATACAGTTTTTCAACAAAAAGAAGACCAGACTAGCCATTCACCAGTCGAAGTACGACCTCTTTCAGCAGACGGTATTGTCGGAACTGGAAGATCAGGTTTTAATTCAGTACGCGTACCTGAAACCGGCCACCCCCAACCAACTGGCGCAGCAGGGTTTCGCGGAAGAACGGGAGCGACTTATTTATCTGTCGGGTACGGAGAATTATGTGTTCCTGACGCCGGTGATGAAGTACGGAAACGCCGAAGTTCCGGTGCTGTCCAAGCGGCAGATTCAGGCCGTCGACCGCAAAGGGAAACCGTTTTCTGTGGCGCGGGACGAAGCCGCCGAAGTAGCGTTCACGATGGCTGTACTGGCGGAGCATCCCGATTTTTACGATCAGCTGAACCAGAGCTATTTCTACCTGTACAAAAAGCATGTACTCGATGAAGGCTGGTTTCTGGACGCTTTTGAGGCCTGGACCAGCCAGGGCATTAAGGTGTTGGGTTTCAACACGCTGAAAAACAACAAACTGAATTCCAATAAAGCCAAAGTTTCGGTGACGGTGAGCAGTGGCCTCAACTGGTTCGAAACGGCGCTGGGACTGTCGTACGGTAAGCAAACAGTATCGCTCAAACACCTGCATAAGGCCATCAAAAACCGCAGCCGGTTCGTTACGCTCGACGATGGAACGCAGGGCCTGCTTCCTAGCGAATGGCTCGACCGGTTTTCGGCCTATTTCCAGGCGGGCGAAGTTGTCGACGATCGTATCCGAACCCCCAAAGTCAACTTTCAGAGCATCCGTGAACTATATGCCGAAGAAGAACTGCTGAATGACGTAAAGGATCAGTTGGCGCTGTTTGCGAAAGGGTTCCGGGATTTTACGTCCATCCGTCCCGTTGCGGTGCCGGGCGAGCTACAGGCTACCCTCCGGGATTATCAGAAAGAAGGATTAAACTGGCTGAACTTCCTCGATGAACTCGGCTTCGGCGGTTGCCTGGCCGACGATATGGGCCTTGGGAAAACCGTTCAAATCATCGCGTTTATTCTGTTGCAGCGCACGAAAAACCGGCCTAATACCAATCTGGTCGTTGTACCTAAATCGCTGCTCTTCAACTGGCAGGCCGAAGTGGCCAAATTTGCCCCCAACCTCCGCATACACACCTTTTACGGGGCTAATCGTGGCCTGACCAAAAAAGAGTTCGATCAATACGAAATTATCCTGACCTCGTACGGTACGCTCCTGTCCGACATTCGTTTTCTGAAGGAATACCCGTTTAATTACGTATTTCTGGACGAATCGCAGGCTATTAAAAATCCCGAGTCGCAGCGGTACCAGGCCGCGCGTTTATTACAGTCCCGCAACAAGATTGTGCTGACGGGTACGCCCATCGAAAACCACACCTTTGACCTATACGGGCAATTGTCGTTTGCCTGTCCGGGTCTGCTGGGCAGTTACAACCACTTCAAAGCGCATTACTCCACGCCCATCGACAAATTTGGCGATTACCAGCGTGCCCGCGACCTACAGAAGAAAATCAACCCGTTCATCCTCCGCCGAACCAAAGCCCAGGTGGCAACCGAACTGCCCGAAAAAACAGAAATGGTCCTTCACTGCGACATGGGTCTGGAGCAGCGCCGGGTGTATGACGCCTACGAACTGGAGTTCCGGAATTACCTGCTATCGACCAAGGAAGGCGATATCCCCCGTGCGAAGCTACATGTGTTGCAGGGGCTCACGAAGCTGCGCCAGATCTGTAATGCCCCGGTGCTACTCAACGACGAAGAATTTTACGGTAACTCGTCGGCGAAGATCGACGTGCTGATGGAGCAGATCGAAAACAAATCGCCAAATCATAAGATCCTGGTCTTCTCGCAGTTCGTGACCATGCTCGACCTGATCAAAAAAGAGCTGGAAACCCGGCAGATCGGGTTTGAGTACCTGACCGGCCAAACCAACGACCGGCAGGCTATCGTCAACCGGTTCCAGACCGACGACAGCGTTCGCGTATTCCTCATCAGCCTCAAAGCGGGCGGGACGGGGCTCAACCTGACCCAGGCCGATTACGTGTACCTGGTCGACCCGTGGTGGAACCCGGCGGTCGAGAACCAGGCCATCGACCGGAGTTACCGGATTGGGCAAAAAAAGAATGTGGTAGCCGTTCGGCTGATCTGTCCCAATACCATCGAAGAAAAGATTCTGCTCCTTCAGGAGACCAAGCAGGAACTGGCCGATAAGCTGGTTAGAACTGATACAGCCGTACTCAAATCATTATCGAAAAAAGACCTGTTAGAACTACTCAATTAATACAGATTTTTCTCTTTTCAATTCAAAAATGGAGCTATTACCTATGTTAACAAAAATAATTTATCATAAACTATAGATTTACAATAGAATTCTTATTTATCTTTACAGCGTAATACTCACCGTAACTTTTACTTATGCCTACATTAGTACATACTATTGCCGCCGTAACCGAATTAGCCTTCGTAGCGGACGCTTATCCTTACAAAAATCCAGATACTATTATTGTCATACTTAAGCCTACACTACGCGATGGGCTTCCGTTGACCAAATCCACGTTGACGTTCAATGCGGACAGCTTTACGGTTGAGGCCGTACTGGAAGCGTACGAACGGGAAGTCGTTTCGTTTTTATCAAACACCTTACGAACGGCCGAACGGCTTTTGGCCAAATCAACGCGGACTACGTTAGCACCCTTCGCGCCTTTATGTCTAAACTAGAAAATCTACTTAAAAAACTACTACCATAAAACACTAAAAGTAAGTTGACAGGTACGTCATTTAGTCATGCCTGTATAGAGCTCCTAGTAAAAATTTATACTGTTGACAGGCAAGGCGAGCTACGGATGTAGCTCGCCTTACTTGTTTTTTAAAGATTCTGCTGCCAAGTCTCCCGCAGTTTGATCTGCTGGGGTGTCGCCTGCGGGTCGAGTTGAAATTTGTACTTCTGCACCACTTCCTTTTCCTGAACCGTACCCTTAGCCTTCAGTTCCTGCCCATTTCGTCTGACGGTCAGCTCATACACATCGCCCACTTTCTGCTTTTTCAACTCATTTTGAATGTCGCTGAACGTTTCCAGCGTTACGGGTTGGCCATTGTAAGCAACCCACTCGTCTTTTTCCTGCAAACCTGCTTTGCGCAACGAGTCGCTCAGACTTGTCAGCAAAAACTTATTATCGGCAAAACCGGCCCCCATGCCCATGTAAGGTGCTTTCTGACCCGTGTTCACACTGGGCATGTAGGTAATCCCCAGCTTCCCGTAATAGTCACTAAAGGGCAGCGATTCGGTCGCTTTTATGTACCGATTAAAGAAATCGGCGATTTCGGGATACGTCTTTTGCGTGAAAATGGTAAAGAATTCTTTTTCAGGAAATGCCTGATTGGGTCCGTAGGTTGTGGCCAGTTCGTTGATCACTTCGCGCAGGCCGCGCTTTCCGTTCGATAGTTCCAGCAAACGAATATCCAGCAGACCGGCCACCAGCGCCCCGCGAGCGTAAATGTTACCGTATTGCCGCTGGCCTTCGTCGGTATAGCAGGTCAGGCCCAGTTTACTCAGGCTGTAGGTTGTATCCAGGCTTTTGTCGTACGCTATTTTCTGGCTCAGCTCGTCAAAATACGTTGGCAGGTCCATAATCTTGCCTCGCAGTTGCATGGCATCGCTGGCCCACTCGGTCACGCCTTCGTAGAGCCAGAGGTGTTCGGAGGGCGTGGGCGTTACGAAGTTGAACTGCTGGATGATTTCGCTGTGAATGTTGAGGGGCGTTACAACGTGAAAGAACTCATGCGCGGCAATCGATGTCATGTTATCGGCCAGCTTCTGAGAGAATTCCTCTTCTTTGATCACGTATTCCGAACTGTAGGAATGCTCCCACGCGCCCCAATCCTGATCTTCGAAGTGGTACAGAAACGTGTACCGTTTTACAGGCAACTGCTTTAAAAACTGACCGGCGGCATTGAGCATCGACTGCATGTTGGTGAGCAGTTGATCGGATTTGATCTTGTCGCTTTTCGAGTAGGTGTACACGTCGATCTGCGCCCCCGCTACCGTAGTGGTTGCTTTTGTCAGGCGGCCCAACAGAATGGGCGAGTCGACAATGCGGTCGTAATTAGCCGCCGTAAAATACCCTTTTGCGTTTTTCTCCAGCGCCGTCCCCACCGACCATTCGGCCGGGTAGTTGAGTTTTACGTCGATGGGTGCATCCTGCATACCGGTGGGAAAGCCAAAAACACCCTGCCCGTTAATGAGCACGTGGTCTTTTTCGATGGACGTGCCACACATGTTGTACGGCTTATGCTCGTTGACGGGTGTATCCCAGGTTTCGGCGATGCTGTACTGCACCGTCCGCACGTTTTCGGGTTTATCGAACTGCCATTGGTTGGTCGACACCTGCTGCGTTTTCAGTTCGCGGCCTTTGGCATCGAATGCTTTGAACGACCGCACATACCGGCCAATGTCCATGATCTGATAGGTACCGGGAGCAGTGGACGCGAACTGGTAAACGGCATTGGCTGCCGTCAGGCCGCTCACCCGCAGCGTCACCTTAAACTGATCATCGGCGCGGTCGTTGAGGTTTACTTCGTACACCAGTGGCGTAGTGGGTTTGGCCGTTGTGAATTGAAAAAGGAGTGTGCTGGATGCCAGAAACAGCAAGCGTAAGATCTTCATAAATGGTCTGTATCAACGTAAAGCGGCAAGTTAACCGAACCCACAAAACGGCTAAAGACAGATAGTTTTTACGGAAGTATTACGGGATAAATGGCGCTGGTGCGTCTGGCAGGTAGGCGTAAAATGTCGGTCTGGTTGGCTTTCGGTATCTTCCTAACCTGCCTTTAAAATTAGTATATTTGTCAAAAGCCTTTCTTCATGAAGACAGCCGAACTTAAAATAAGTGTCGTCAAAGAAATTGCGGAGTTATCCGATGAACAATTTATGCAAGTGTATGACGACCTGATGCGTCTTTTGCATGCCTCCGACAATAAACCATCCTTTGGCAGTGCGAAAGGGCTTGTCACATTTATGGCTGACGATTTCGACGCGCCACTGAATGACTTTAACGACTACATGCCGTGAATCTGTTATTAGATACACACACGCTTATCTGGTATCTGGAGGGCAGTCAGGAATTGAGCGTAAATTGTCGAATCGCCATTGAAAACCCGACAAATAAGATCTTTGTTAGCGTTGCCTCCTTTTGGGAACTCGCTATTAAGCTTAGCATTGGCGGGAAAATAGAGCTATCTGTTTCACTGGATCAATTGAATGAGTTGGTTCGCAGAAATAATATCAGCGTTTTACCTGTTCTGGTTGCACATACTGTCATAGTTCGCTCGCTGCCGTTTTATCATAAAGACCCATTTGACAGGATAATTATTGCTCAGGCAATGAGTGACGACATGACTGTTTTAAGTCGGGACGGGCACTTCAGTTCCTACCCGATTCAGGTTGTTTGGTAACTCGTTTTCGTTGCCCAACAATTAACGAGGAGCCGTAGAAGCAGGCAATGTCTGCTTCTACGGCTCCTCGTTATATCATTCTTCCCTACGCACTAACTTCCGAAGCGGGTTGCTCCTGCTGGATGTAGCTGGGGTCCATGTACATGGTTTCCCAGAGGTGGCCGTCCAGATCCTGAAAGCCGTGGCCGTACATGAAGCTGTGATCCTGCGGCTCGTTGGGCGTGATGGCCCCGGCGGCTACAGCTTTGCTTACCCACTCATCCACCGCTTCCCGACTCTCCGATGAAAGACAGATAATCGCTTCGGCACTTTTGGTGGTATCCGAAATTTCTTTCTTCGTGAAGCTTTTAAAAAACTCCTCGACCAGCAGCATGACGTAAATATCCTCGCTGATAATCATGCAGGTGGCTTTTTCGTCCGTAAACTGTGGGTTGAAACTGTACCCCAGGCGGGTAAAGAACTCAATGGATCTGTTTAGGTCTTTAACGGGCAGGTTTACAAAGATTTGGGTTGCCATACGTAGTTGTGTTTAGTTGTTTACCAGACAAAAATACCAGCCCTGGCGCGAATGGAAGGTGTGTAAATGCGGCAATAAAAGGGGTAATTGCGGCAATTATCCGCTTTCTTACACAGGGCCGTAAAACCATGAACCCAGACTTTCCTGTAGAAACTCCCGTGTGCCAACCTATGGCCTTTCGTTACCTTCATAAACCTGCTTTACTCATGATCCGACCGGTATATGCTTGCCTGCTTTTCTCCTTCATCCTACTGCTAACGGTGGCGTTCAAACCCAAATCAACTACCAAACCCATCGTACTGGCTTACGTGGGCGGCTATCGCGGGCTGGTCGATGCGGAGAAAATTGCCGCCGAAAAAATCACGCACATTAACTACGCCTTCGTCGATGTGCGCAGGAACCGGGCGTGGCTGCATAATCTCGCTACCGACTCCACCAATTTCAGGAAACTGAACCAGCTCAAACGACGCAACCCCGACCTTAAAATTCTGATTTCCATTGGCGGCTGGGCCTGGAGTGAGAACTTCTCCGATGCCGTCGTGAGCGATACAGGTCGGGTGGCGTTTGCTGCTTCGGCCGTCGACATTGTCCGGGAATACCAGCTGGATGGTATCGATATCGACTGGGAATACCCCGGCATGAAAGGCGAAGACAACGTTTTTCGGCCGGAAGACAAAGAGAACTTCACCCTGCTGTTCAAATCCCTGCGCGAACAGTTGAACGGCCTGAAAAAGCAAACGGGCAAAGACTACCTGGTTACGACCGCTTTGCCCGGCTTTGAGGCCATTTTTACGCATACCGATATGGCCCAGGCGCACCAATACCTCGATTACATCAATGTGATGTCGTACGATTTCTTTACGGGCGGGCCGCTGGCCGGGCATCATACAAACCTGTATGCATCGGGTAAAGTCGACAATGAAAGCTCCGGCGACCTGTCGGTGAAGCGGTATGAGCAGGCGGGTGTTCCGGCCAATAAACTCCTGCTGGGCATTGCGTTTTACGGTCGGGCGTGGCAGTTGAAGGATGGCAATCCCAAAGCGCATCCCAGAACCATCACCCAAGTGGAACGGGGCGGGGGTTACACCTTTATCAAAGATAGCCTCCTCACCAACCCGGCCTACAAACGCCACTGGGACCGACGGGCCAAAGCTCCCTACCTCTACAATGCCGACCTGAAACGGTTTGTCTCCTACGATGACGAAAAATCGGTGAAGGCTAAATGTGATTACGTGAAGAAAAACGGCCTGGCGGGGGTGATGTTCTGGGAATACTTCAGCGACCCAAAGATGTATCTGCTGGATGAAATCAACCGGGAGTTATAGTAACGCGGGTGGGAACCCGCGTTACAAGTTTCATTAAAAACAAGACAACCAATTATTGATCTTTTATTGACCATCAATTTATTCCATGGATATATCCACAAATACCGTCCTCATTACGGGCGGGGCCTCCGGCATTGGCTGGGCACTGGCCGAACGCTTTCTTCAGGCAGGTAGTCAGGTGATCGTGTGCGGGCGACGAGCCGATAAACTTCAGGAAGCCCAACAGAAATACCCACAACTCCATGTTCGGCAGTGCGACGTGGGACAGGCTTCCGAACGGGTTGCCCTGCTCGACTGGGTACGCAGCGATTTCCCGCAGGTCAATGTACTCATCAACAACGCGGGCATCCAGCGACGGATGCAACTGGCCAACAGCCAGGAGGACTGGACCGAAACCCAGTCGGAGATAGCCATTAACCTGGAAGCGCCCATTCATTTATCAACGCTGTTCATTCCGCATTTGCGTGAGCAGCCCAAAGCGGCCATCGTCAACGTAACCTCCGGACTCGCCTTTGTACCGGGTGCGTTTGCGCCCGTTTACAGCGCCACGAAAGCGGCTCTGCACTCGTTTACCATGTCGCTGCGCCATCAACTTTCCAAAACGTCGATTGAGGTTATTGAACTGGTGCCCCCGGCCGTCAACACGGATTTAGGCGGAACCGGCTTGCATAACTTCGGCGTACCGGTGGGCGACTTTGCCGATGCGATGATGGCGGGTCTGGAAGCCGGCGCGTTGGAAGTTGGCTACGGCACATCGGAAACCAATCGAAAGGCGTCCCGGGAGCAGATCGACGAAATATTCCAGCAAATGAACAGCCGGTTTTAAGGACGAGAGAAGCCGTTCTGACGAAAAAAAGGAGTAGTAAAAGGGGTCTGTCATGTGTGAATGACAGACCCTTACTATTTCAATGCTTTCGCAAACAAAGCAATATATCAGTCTGTTGAGCCTCAAAATAGCAGCAAAACCTAACTGAACTCAACGTCATGACAAATCAAGAGCACAATCAGTCAACCCCCTGGGGACTTTTATCAGCAAAGGCAATTATATACGTAGCCATTGGGGTATTTATTTTCGCATTTTCCGGGTCATTTACGGCTGTTTCGGGCAGTATTCTGGCGGGGTTATTTATGCTGGCCGGTATTTTTCAGCTCCTGTTTTCGAGACGAAACAAGAGTACTGACACCTCTAACATCTGGGGCTTGATGTATGGCTTCAGCGACATCGGTTTCGGTATCGCCATCCTCATTTATTCGCTGGGCGATTCAGACAGCATTGTACAAACGCTTGCCTTCTGGGCGTTGCTGTATGCCATTTTACAATCTGTGCAGGCTATGTATTCGTTTATTGCCGCACGGGGCGGAACGAGCGCACCGCTCAAGAGTATGTTAACGCACGGCATCACAGTGCTGGTTTCGGGCGGTATGTCGTATGTACTGTTAACCTTCGCCACGGGCTTTAATGAATCCATGCACCTGTCAGGCCTGTTCACCATTGGGCTGGGTGCCCTTCTTTTTGTGCTGATCCAGTTAATGCGCGCCCAAAAAGCCAACGAGCCCGAGCATCGTGTTGGATAACTAAATTGTACCCGACAGCCTCTGGCTGTCGGGTACTTACTTATAAAGCCATCTGGCAACGAGCCGGGTATAGCGAGGCATGACCACAAACGTCATGAGCCCCACAATGAGCATACTTATCAGCAACGGCTTACCCAGTGAAACAGATAGGAAAGGAAGCGCCGAAAACAGGGGCGAAAGCAACAACGGGACAAGCACGGATAACGGAAAAATAGCTGACCACGTTAGCAGAAACTGTTTGTAAGGAGGTGCCATTTTTCTGGACTCCGGTGGAGTAAACCAAAATTCGAGCCCGGTCTTTATTTCTATCTTTTCGTCCGTGTTCAGAAACGGACGCACCTTCTCAACCATCTGCCGGCGTGTATCGGACTCCAGCCAATGGCGCAATGTGGTTTCCGACGCAAAATGAAGGACAATGGTGTATTCGTCGTTCTGTCCGTGTGGCTTAATCACGTTTACGCCCCGATGCCCGGCAGCTCCCTGCGCTAACGGCACCATTTCTCGTAACCAATTCTCATAGGCCTCAACCTGGTTTTTATACGGCCGCTGCACAATGATTGTCGTAACGGCACTTTCGACTTCAATGGGAATACTGGCTGACATAACGTGAGTTCTTTAACCGGCGATTGGCTGTACAGGTAGGTAAATCTCCGCTTTTCCGTAAGTTTTCAAGTAGCTGTCAGGCAAAAAACCACGCATTGTACCGCAAAACCGGCGATTTGTACTGGTGACCAGTTTAAACTTCCCTAAAATATGTTGAATGAAAAGTGACTTCGAGTTTGTAGTACCGACCGTCGATGCGTCGAACCGTCCCGGTCGGACGTGTATCTAATCGCTTCTTACCCGACGGGGACGGTTCGAGGCATCGACGGTCGGTACTACAAACTCGTTGAGCGTAGTTTATAACTACGCTCGGGCGTTATCCGGTCTCTGACCGGTGTACTGAGCAATTCATTTACACCGGTCAGAGACCGGATAACGCCACGACATAGTCACAGACTATGCCGAACACCTGACAAGGTACTCCCTTATTTCTTCTTCCCCCCTTTTGCCATCTCCGTGGACAAATTCTTGGTAAAGAAGGGCAGCATTTTCTGTTCGATGCGCTCACCGATTCGGTTGATGTGGTCGCCGTCGTACTCTTCGTAGGTGTGCGGGATGCTGTAATTGGTGAGCATGGCGTCCAGTATCTTGTTGTTGGCGGCTATGCTGGCATCTTTTGAGCCAGCATCGAAAGCCAGCGCGTGCAGTTGTTTGATGTTATTGATGTACTGATCGAGGGTGGCGAGGGGTGCGTTGGCCGCCCATTTCGCGGTGACCATCGGTTGGGGCTCCCCTCCTTTTACCGGCAAGTCAAGGAAGAAAGGTGCGTTCGTGGGGTTGGGCGACCACGAAGCCGCCGACGCAAACATGGCTTTCGTGCCAAAATCAGCTTTTTCCAGGTCGGCCTGCGTTTTAACGCTTTCCATGCGAGTCGCCATCTGCGGATTAGCCGAGCCACCCATGTTCGGCACCATGCAGCAGGGACTCAGCAGGTACAAACTGGAGAAGATTTCGGGGTGCTTCTGCCCAATGCGAATGGTGCCGTAGCCGCCCATCGAATGGCCCGCCAGACCACGACTGGCCGCTTGCGGAAGGGTGCGGTACTGCTTGTCAACGTAGGCCACCAGTTCATCGGCCACAAAATCCTCCCAGTTGCCAATCGTTACCGAGTTGGAGTACATGCTACCGAAATACCGGTTGTAGGCATTGGGTGTCACCAGGATAAACTCCCCCGACTTACCGTCGGCCAGCGTTTTATCGACCACGGCGGGCAGGTTGATCCAGTGTTTTGTGAAGCCGTACCATTTATCGTCGCTGTCGGTAAAGCCGTGCAGGAAATAGATAACGGGATACCGGCGTTTTTTGTCCGTTTGATAACTGGGCGGCAAATACACCGACACATCCCGGTCAGGTGAATCGCCCGCCAGATTCCCCTCCAGCCCTTTGCCGTGTACTTTTATGCGTTCCACCTTCCCGGCTTTGAGTGGGCTGTCCTGGCTATAGCCGGGTGTGGCGAAAAAGATACCCAGCACAAGCAGGGAAAGGATTACACGAGTTAACTGTGTCGATTGGCGATTCATAGACTTAACGTTCATGGCGGTAGAAGAACGGGAAAGGCTGTTTTTACTTTCACAACGCCACCTTCTTCTCCCCTTTATCAACTCCTTTTATGAATTTGATCAAGCCGTTCATATACGTCTTCTGGTCGTCGTACATGGACATGTGGCTGCCGTTGGGGCAATAGAGGTAGCTTCCGTTGGGCAGTTGGGTGGCCATCCATTTCATGTGCTCCGGGTCCATGGTGTCGTACTGAGCACCGATGGTTAGGGTGGGCACGGCGATTTTCGGGAGGTCGGCTTTGCGGTCCCAGTTGGTGAGTTTGCCCGCTATACCAAATTCGCTCGGTCCCTGCATGGTTACGTACAGCGACTGGTTTGATTTGCCCAATGCGCGGGTCATGGGTTCGGGCCACTGGTCGAGGGGTAACCGGCAGATGTGTTTGGCGTAGAAGTTGGGCATGAGGAGTTCCATGTACCGGGGACTCGTATACGCACCCCGGGCTTCGATGTCGTTGACTTCCTTCACCACGGCGGGGTCCATCTGTTTGGCCAGCACGTTATCGGCATACTTACCGTAGTCGGGGCAACTCGACATCATGTTTGAGATAATCAGCCCCTTTAGATTCTTGCCATACTTGAGGGCGTATTCCGTCGCCAGAATACCACCCCACGAGTGGCCCAGCAGGTAGAAATTGTCGGGCGTTAGATTCAGAGCCGCCCGCACCTGCTCCACTTCCTCCACGTAGCGCGGCAAATCCCAGAACGTAGTATCGTTGGGATTATCGGAGTTGCCCGTTCCCAGTTGATCATAGTAAATAAACTCGATACCTTCGGCGGGCAGAAAGCTCTCCATAACTTCAAAGTATTCGTGCGAGGCACCGGGTCCACCGTTGAGAAGCAGCAGTTTGATTTTCGGGTTGTTGCCGAAGCGTTTCGTCCAGACCTTGAAGTTGCCTTTGGGCGTTTTGATCGGTACAAAGCGCATCCCGCCGGTGGCTACTCCGCTCGTATCGGACGTAAAATAGCTTTTGAGGGTTGTCGTATCCGTTTCGGACGACCGGCACGACCAGCTTAACGCAGCCGCACAAAGAAGGAGCAGGCAGAGGTATTTCATAAAGGATTTGGCTAGAGATGAGAGCGTCGGCAAGTATACACACAGCCGGGCAGAACTCCTGCATTTTATGCTCAAAGCATGCCCGGACGTGAGTCTCCGACAAATGAACAAACCGATAGATAAACCATCGGAAAACTCGATTATCGGATGGCGTACCTTAGTTAACAGTCACTTGTTCAGCATCCTTTTCATGCTCTCCACCTCGTTAATTCCACCATTTTCAACTCAGCAAACAACCACTAACTGGTTAAAGTGATGAACAGAAACCAATTTATGGCAGCTCTCTCCGCGCTGGCAGCCGCGCCATCTGTGGCACTTTCCGGATTCAAAAAAAGGCTTCTCAACAAAGGCTTCAAAGTGAGTGCGGGCGAAGGTCGTAAACACGGTCATCTAAAACTCAAAGGGGTTAACGTCAATATTCTTGATGTAAAGGTTTCGGGGAGCGATACCGATGGCGGTCTGGCCATTTTCGAGCAAACTTCGCTCTCACCCAAACGCGGCACACCGTTGCATGTCCATCCGGATCAGGACGAAGTTTTCTATGTAATCGAAGGCGCTTATTATTTTCAGGTAGGCGACGATAAATACAACCTGAAAGCCGGTGACAGCATTTTCCTTCCCCGGAAAGTACCTCATGCCTGGACCCAGGTAGCCGACAGAGGCAAGATGATCGTGGTATTGCAACCGGCGGGCAAACTGGAGGACTTCTTTGTCAGTCTGGCGGGCATGGATCATGACCCTACTCAGGAGGAAGTAACTAAGCTATTTAGTGCTAACCAGATGCAGGTAGTTGGCCCTCCCTTAAAGGTAGACTGAAGCTGCGGAAAGTGATTTACCAACCGCCCTGCCCGGTTGGTAATTTCGGAACGAAGCGTGCTTATTGATTTGACTGGTTAACCGTACTTACGTTGCTGATACCACTCTGGTAAACATTTACGGTATTGGTGCCGAAGGAAGACCCCAATGGAGAAGACTGGATGATGGTCAGGCTGTTTGCTTCACCCAATTGAGTAGCCTCTTCGGCGTTAGTCCCCGCCGGATTGCCGAGTACGCCTTTAATCAGGTTTCCCTCACCGTACTGGCTCGTTGTCATACTGTTGTTGTCGCCCACTTGCAGAATCCGGCTTCGGTTGTTGGAACCATCAATGTAGATAGTTGTCTGATTGTTGGTGCTCACGGCACTGGCAGGCCCGGCAAGAACAACACCCGACACAGAGCCCTGCGTAATGGTAGCAAAGTTATCTCCGCCCCCTGTACTGACGTTTTGCGTAATAATGGCCTTGTTGTCGGAAGCGCTTACCTGCCTGATAACGCCATAGCTGCCTCCGGTTCCGCCAGAAACCTGCGTAATGGTAGCCTGATTATACGCTGCGTTTTGTCCCTGGCTAATGATAGCCTCCGAATACCCAAATCCTTTCTGGCTGATGGTTGCAAGCTGGTCATTGCCCTCCTGGCTAACGGTGGCTGTCAATTTGCTGCCGATCTGGTTAACCGACGCGTTTTGCGAAGTCCCGATCTGGCTCAGGGTAACGGTGTTGTTTTGCGCGAAAGAAGTCGTTGCAAGAACAGCGTAGGTTGAGAGGCTTAAGATAAATGCTTTCATAAAAGTTTACATGAATGGATGAGTAAAAATCATGGCGAAAGCGGGCAGGGCGCTTTCTGCCATAACTCACTACATCAGCCCAATAGCCATGCACTTGCTAAATAAATGACAGGTTTGGCTGTCTTTTTATTCTGGAGTTCGTTTACCTAGTCATTCGGTAAACATCGGGTAGACTAAGTACTATGATTCCACTACACACGTTGTCGGCAACCGTCGACGAACTCATTACAGCAGGTCACTCCCCCGCCGATACGCTCAATAAGGTTGTTGAGTGCGTTGGGACAGCCCTAAAGGCAGATCGATGCTTCCTCTATGTCCGGCAACCCGATCAGGGTCTGGGGCGAACGGCGTTTTGCTGGCGAAAAAATGAGAGCATCCCCGACAAAAACACGATACAGCCCAACTGGCAACCCGATACCGATGCGTTACCGGCCGAGGACCCGCTGATTCGGGCGGGACTGGGCATGAAGCCGTCGGTTTATGTCGATGATGTTAACACCGCCGGACCCGAGGTACTGAACCGACAGTTTGAGGAGAAGACGTTCGGTCACCGGGCGTTAATTCACGCGCACATTCAGCGGGACAACAAGCTGTGGGGGATTTTACAGCCCTGTATGTTTGGCAGTCCCCGCCACTGGACCGACGAAGAGAAAACCCAGATCGAAGCCGTCCTGCCACGTTTACAACCGGTAATCGCGGCCTATGTCACGTTTGCCTGAATCGTACCAGACAGCATCCCTGCTGTCGAGCCGTCAGGCAAGGTGGCTTCCAAATCCGTAAGTTAATCCATGCAATCAGCCCAGTTAACGAGCCTGAGTCATTAGGAAAATCATTTAGCCTAACGGCCAGACAGCAGGGATGCTGTCTGATACACAACTAAAGCGAAACCCCGACGGCCAGCCGTTTGCCTTAGGAAACTCATAAAAAAACAACGGCTGACCCTGTAAAGGACCAGCCGTTGTTGCTGTAATCTAATACCTGAAGGCTACTTTTTAGCCGAAGCAATCAGGTCGGTTGCCATTTTTACGTAATCCGCGTTTTTGGCTTCGGTTGCCAGGGCAACGGTTTTCTCCGCGCTGGCAATCGCACTGGCTTTCTCTTTTAATTTCAGTTCAATCCGGGCTTTCAGCAACATGATCCAGAAAGCTTTCGGATTTTGTTCCGTGGCTTTGGTTACCCAGCCAAGCGCTTGCTTCAAATCGCGATTGGTATCGTAATAATAACTCGCTGCTTCAAAGTACGCAGGCTTGTCAGATGCCAGAGAAGCTTCGATGTTCTTCACGATCGTTTGATCAATATCCGCTGTGATGGTAACCGGAACGCGGGTTTTATCCCACATGATTTCCAGCACGGCCGAGTTTGGCAGAATATCGGCGATGTTGATGGTAAAGGTTTCTACTTTGTTGGCCAGCGTAGTTGGTTTTACCTGAACCCGTACCACTTCGTTCTCTTTTTTGTAATCCCCCACGTTAGCACCCAGGGTCAGGTCTTTGGACAGCATTACTTCCCAACTGGTTTTTCCCGGAATGGTAAACAGTCCGTAAGTACCCGCCTTCACCTCTTTGCCTTCCAGCTTCACATCCGACGAAAAGGTGATTTTCGAGGTTGCATTGGCCCCCGTGCGCCAGATCTTATCAAAAGGAACCAGATCACCGAAGATGGCCCGTCCTTTCACCGCCGGCCGGGAATACTCAAGCGTAATGTCGCCTAATGCAAAACTTTGTTTGGTAGTTTGGGCCGGACTGGCTGCCGGTACTTTAAGCTGAGCGTGAGTAACCGAGAGTGAACAAAGCGTAAGCAAACCAGCTACGGCAAGCGTCGAAAAATTAAGTCTCTTCATGATGAAGGAGTAATGGAGTTAGTAGTAGTGATTTTATTTTCAGTTCGCGAAGGTACAGATTATTGCGCCTGATACGATTCTCCTGCCTGAAGTAGCTCACAGGTTTACGGCTTTTCTTTTAGCGAATGAAGAGATTGGCACTGATAAAGGCCTGATAATCTATCCCTGTCTTAAATGTAAGTGATATTGTCCCAAAACTGAGTGTTGCCCGTTTCTCCACTATCTATTTTTGATTACGTATTTAACCCGTGCAAAAAGTACCGTCACGGCTACTACGTTCCTCATCCTCTATCAATCAATAAGATCATGAATCAATTTATTCTGACCACTGTCTGTTTGCTGATCACGAGTACATTAACGTTTGCCCAACAAAACAATCTCGACGCCCCGGATTCGGATAATCTCCTGGCTAAAATTATTGAGCCGGTGCCGTCTGCTGACCAACTAACGGAGTACACTCCGCTTAACAATGTACCCTTTTTTCCGGGTGGTCAGAAAGCGCTGGAGACGTACCTCAATGACCACAGGCCCTCAAACGCTGAGCAGCGGGAAGGAACTGTTCACATCCGGTTTCGGGTAATGCCCACGGGTCAACTAACAGAAATCAAAGTAATAGAATCGTCCGAACCGCTGCTGAACCAGGCGGCCATGCAAGCGATCGTCCGGATGCCTCGCTGGTACCCGGCGCATCGATCAGGGGTAGCGGTAAGCAGTTTATATGTTTTACCTGTTACCTTTCGCTCCCGGTAGCAGAACCCTGTCCGATTGATCGATAACGGTTTATACGCATAGCAGGGGGTCAGACATGGGCATATTACCCGCACCTGACCCCCTGCCTATACCTTCGTAAGCCTCCGATTAACCTACATTAAAAATCTGTATTAGCCTGCTTTATTTCCAGCGGCTTGATCCAGATGTTGCGATACAGAACATCGTGACCTTCGGCCTGTAGTTTAATGCCGCCGGGCGTGTCGGTGATGCCTTTCCCGCCATCGTTTCCGCCGTCGATTCCTGAATTAGGCCCACCCCACACCTGACTGATCTTTTGATTGGTGTGAGCTTTTTTACCATTCAGGTAGATCGTTACCATGGCGGGTTCGGTGCGTTTGCCATTGGCGAAGCGCGCGGCCCGGAATTGAATATCATAGGCGTTCCATTTCCCGATACCGTTATATAGTTTGTAGGGTGATGGCGATTCGTTGATCACAGCCCCAAGGCCGTGCGAAGTAGTGTCACCATCGAATATCTGAATCTCGTAGCGGTTTTGCAGGTAAACGCCACTGTTGCCGCCCGGCTTGCTCACGTAGAACTCCACATGCAGCCGAAAATCGCGGAAGGCTTCTTTTGTCACAATGTCGGCGGCACCGTAAAGGCCACCCGCAGCGGCCGGGTCATTGGTGTTCATGACAGTACCGCTACCCGCCGGATCTTTTTCAATCTGCCATTTGATAGGCATGGTAGCCGCCAGACGTGGCCCTTCCCAATACTGCCATTTTTCATCGAGCATCTTCTTCGACCCATCGAAAAGTACGTTGGCGTCTTTCGGGGCTTTGGTTCCTACGCCTATCGGTTCTTTGGCCAATGGGACCATAGCCAGCGTGACAACAATGACAAATAGATCCGGGATGAAGGCGGGTAATCTGCGAATAAAGCGTTTCATTGTATGAACCATGAGTTAACGATATGCTATAGTAAGCCTTTCTATACCAAAATTTACCTATAGCGACCGAAGCTAAAAAAAATGTACAAAATAGGTTTCACAGCTGTTTTACCTGAACGCCAACCGTTGACTTAACGTATATGAGTGCCTGAATACCGTCGGGGCGAATGGCTATTTTCTGAGGCACGAACCGAAACGACTGGATGGTTAAATCTGTCTTTTTACCCGGACCTCCTTTTTCAAACGCCTTATCGATGGCCTGTGGTAGTTTGGCAATATCGTCGCCCAATGGAATCGTCAGCAGACTTTCCAGCAGTTCCCGAAGCCCTTTGTGCCAAACGGTGTCACTTCCCTTGGGAAGTGCCTTCCATGTCTCGGCATCAAAATCCAGGTTAGCAATGTGCAGGGTATTGGTCAGCGTGTCAAACTCCGGCCGCCCCCGCAGGTAGATCGTTCCATCCATCAGGCCACTTACATCGGCTTTCACGATCAATGATCGCTGACCGCCATAGACCGATACTTCATGAATGGTCAGCGAGCCAAGCACCAGCTTTTTGTTCTTGCTATTGGTCGTAACGGCCAGCATACGGTTAATGTCGGCATAGGGAATAAAACTCATCAGGTGCAGATCGGAGGTTTGCGGGACCGTATCCCGTTTCTGCAACGGTGGCAACGACGTGGGCGTATGGACGGGCTTAGTCGGTTTTAGTTCGGTTTGGGTCCTGACCGCAATTCGGACGTGGGTCGTTATCTGTTCAGCATTGCCCGTAATAGCTCCGGCCGCTACGCTGATGGGTATGGGCGTTAGCCAAAGGCCGTACTCCTTGTTGATCAGCAACGGGCTTTGCAGATCGCGCCAGATGGGTTTTACCATTTTGTCGAGCCGCAACTGCGTATGCACAGCCGAGTCAATGGCCATTTCAATGTCGGTCTTATGCCTGTCGAGGATATTTTGAACGATACGAGTTAGGGAGATTCCCGCAATTTGGGGCTGCACGATCCATTTGTAGTCTGTAAAAGTTGTGCGGCTTCCCAATCGCCAGTTGGGCGTAACACTAACGGGGCTTTTGAAATTAACGGCCAATGCACAGAAGGGCTTCTTAGGGGGCGTGGTATCCCGGCTAAAGGGTTTTGTCAGCCACATTTGCAGGGGTGCCGACAGTTTTATCTGCTGATCCACATACTCAACATGTACGGGTCCCAGGCGTTTGACCCGAAACGAAATGATGCCTCTGGTTTTCCCGTCCTTTGTCTCCTTACCGACCAGAACAGGGTCGAGTTCCTTGTTGATTTTTTCCTCCAGTTCCCGGAGCTGAAAGGTAATGGAGCCCGCCAGGTAAGACAATGTAGCGGCAATGGGCGGGTCGAACCCCTCCGCTTTGGGAGCCTCTGGTTTTACTTTCTGACATTGAGCCAAAAGTACAAGCAGGCCAAAGCCAATGAAATAACGGCAACGTAGTAGTGTTCTCATGAATGGGGAAAGCGGTCAACATCCTGACAATATGATGTTATTGAACCAGCATCTCCATTTAACTCCCGTTCTTTTCGCGATGTTTAACCGGCGTTATGTTTGCCTTAAAAAAGGGAAGCGGTGCCACGGTTCAAACCGTGGCACCGCTTATGTAATACCGCTCGTTAAAACAACTTCTCGTTTGGTGGCTTGATGCCTTTCATCCGAATGTAAATCGTACACTGCCCCCGGTGGTGGGTCTGGTGTTCGAATGCTTTGGCAAGCGCTAGCTCGCGGGTCATTTCCCGCTGGCCCATTTTCACATTTTCGGCCAGTTGCGCATCACTCATGCCTTTCACCGCATCGATCATGAAATCGTAGCTATCCATAACCGCTTTGGTCAGGGCTGCTTTCGTTTTCAGTTCGCTCATCTCCTCAAGCTTCTTGCCTTGCATGGGATTAGGCTTGCCGCTCACCATAGCCCCAAAGTTGTAATTAGCCGCCGTCAGGTGAAGCATCTGCTCGGCAAAACTGCGAATTTCGGGCGTTGGCTTGTAGTTTACACCATCCTCCGACATTACGTCGAGGTACTCCTTCGTGTACTCTTTAGCCCGCTGCCAGTCGGCGGTGAGCTGCGTAATTGTAGTCATGGGCCGTCCGGCCTGAACGGCCGAAAAAGCACACAGCAAGCCCAGCAGGGTCATTGCCAGTCGAAACGGTAGTTTACGCATCATGGGTAGATTTTGGTTCGTATCGGTAAAAGTTTTACAGGAACTGAAGCTACTGAATTTACTTGGCAACTCCTTCGTTTTCGGTTATCTTTCTGCATCGATCGATTCATCAATATCCCCCATGTCCTCTCGCCGTTCCTTCCTGAAAGCCACCACCCTGGCCCCACTACTGTCGCTGACAACAACCCAGCCACCCCTTACGACCCTTAAACCCGACCGGCTCAAACCGGGCGATACCATCGGTCTCTTTTGTCCGGCGGCCCCCGCCTTCACCCGAGAAACGGTGCAGATTGCCGAGGAGTCGCTACAGGCACTGGGGTTCAAAACCATCGTTGGGCCGCATGCCTACGACCGCTACGGTTACCTCGCCGGGCGCGACGCCGACCGGGCCTCCGATCTGCACGCCCTTTTCGAGAACCGGAGCGTGAAGGCAGTCATGGCCATTCATGGCGGCTGGGGCTGTGCGCGGCTATTGCCCCTGCTGGATTATAGCCTGATTCAGCGCAATCCCAAAATCCTGATCGGCTACAGCGATGTGACGGCACTGCTGCTGGGTATCTATGCCAAAACGGGACTGGTAACCTTTCACGGACCCGTTGCCTCGGCTACGTTTAACGCTTATACGGTCGACTGGCTGAAGCGGCTACTGCTGGAAGGCGAAACGCTGACGATGAAGAATCCTACCGAAAAAGGCGATAATCTGACCCAGGTTCAGGACCGAATTACCACGCTTCGGCCAGGACTGGCGCGGGGTCGATTGATGGGCGGCAACCTTACCGTATTAAGCCACATGATCGGGTCAACGTATCTGCCCGATTGGAAAAACGCCATCCTGTTTCTGGAAGACACCCACGAAGATGTTTACCGCATGGACCGGATGCTCAACCACCTGAAACTGGCGGGTATTCTGGATCAGATTTCCGGTTTCGTATTCGGCAAATGCACCGACTGCGGCCCCGGCAGCGGCTATGGCTCCCTAACGCTGGAAGATGTCCTAACCGAGTATATCATACCCTTGAACAAGCCCGCCTATTCGGGGGCCATGATTGGGCATATTAAGGACAAATTCACCGTTCCGCTGGGTATCGATACCGAACTGGACGCCACAGCGGGCACGATTCGCTTGCTGGAATCGGCCGTTGTGTAAGTGAACCCAGGCTTATTCTGACCAATCACCACGCTGGTAATGTACCTTTGTATTGGGCTAATAAGACGCGTTCCAACGTTCCAATTAGCCTCTATCTTTATGACAGACGACCAGCCACAAGGCAACACAGACCTCTTACGCGAGTTACTCCACTACCAGATGCCCTTCGGCAAGTATAAAGGACATCTGATTCGATCATTACCGGTTTCGTATCTGGAGTGGTTCGTACAAAAAGGCTTCCCGGCAGGCAAGCTGGGCATGCTGCTGCAAACGATGTACGAGATCCGGCTGAACGGGCTGGAGTATCTACTGGATGGATTGAGAAAAGGTAAATAGAGGGGTTACGGGGGCTGACGCGGGTATTAGGTCCTCGACGGTTCGGCCTATTTTTTCCGCGTTTAACAACGTCTACGCCCTCTCATCCGGTATTGATTGTCTGCCTCAACAACCTGCCGTTGCTTTGGTGCCAATCTTTATTCCCTACATCAATGACCTGGACAACGGCCCAACAAGACGCTTTGCAAAACGCCATTCAGCGTCGTAACGAGCGCAATATTTTACAGAACCAACTCGCGCAAACCAAAACTGAACTGGCAAAGCGACAGCAAGAACAAGCCGTTCTGCTCGACCAATGGCGGAATGAGCAAGCCGATGTCGACCGACTGAACCGCCTGAGCTGGGCGAGTTTGTACCATGATCTTCTCAATCAGAAAGAACAGCAACTTACAAAAGAAGAAGCCGAAGCCCAACACGCCCGACTCCGGTACGATGCCATTTGTGCCACCGTAATCGCCTTGCAACAACAATGTAAAGATCAGGAGAAACGGCTCCCCGGCTTTAGCGATGTAGACCAACTATATGAACAACTAATTGAGAGCAAACGGGAAGCCCTGCTCAATAGCTCGGATGCCGTGCGGGAGCAATACCAGCAACACCTGACCACGCTCATTCACAACAACCACTATGCGCAGGAGCTGACGGAGGCTAAAGGTGCGGGCATTCAGGCGCTGCAGGAAGTGAGGCAATTAGGGCAACTATTGGACGAAGCCCGTACCTGGGGCACCTGGGATATGTTGGGCGGTTCCACTATTTCGTCAATGATCAAGTACCGAAAACTGGACGAGGTCAGGGATCAGTCTCAGCAGGTAGCCTATAGTTTACAGCAGTTTCGCCGTGAATATAAAGATGTTGACTCAACCTTCCTGCCCGACTGGACATTTGACAATAACCTGACCCGGTTCGTAGACATCTTCTTCGACAATATATTCACCGACTGGTCAGTACAATCCCGGATTAACGAAGCCCGCACAACGGCTCAGACCCTGGAAGATCACCTGGTTACCGCTATTGCTGAACTTCAAAACCAGCAGGACAAATCCACTGAACAGACGAAGCAGCTATCCGATCAATTTCAGCGATTCCTGGAAACGGTTTAGATCAATTAAGGCGCGGGCCGGTCCGGAGTTCCGCGCCTAAATTGACCTACGCTATGACTGTTTTATAGCGTTAATCCTAGAATTCCTGACGAGTCATCGTGAACTTTCGGTGGAGCAGTTTGATACCTTTGTAAACCGTTACGTCTATGGCCTGTGGCCTGTACATTTGCACCTCAACACTCAAGGAGATTCCCGTCTTGGGATGAATTAAGCGTCCTCCAGACCAGACCTCTCCATCGTAGCGAAGATTATAAATCAGTAGACTATCTTTCATCAGGCCAAAGTTTTGCTCACCGGCCTGGTCAACTTCGGCTACCCTGGCAAAGTAAAGGCTGCCTTTCTTGTAAATATCAACGCTGGACCCTTTGGACGGAAATTGCCACCGGCCTATGAGTCGGTCCGCTGGCTGATCAGCTTTCGCTCCCAGCAGGAAGCAAAGCAGGAACATAAGCCATGACAGACGCCAATGCATGGATACGGCTTTTGATTTATTTGGTTTATTCACAACTAACCAGATTCTTTTTTTACACGAACGTAGAAAGGTTTTTTGAAAAGAACGCCCTAGTAACTCTACTATTCATTACCGGCAGATCTTATAAGAATGACTTCGTAACGCATAAGTTTGTTCAATATCTACGGCTGGATTTAATAATATCATCAGATAAACTCCTGACAATCAGCAATTCATTAAATTTTCACATGGCGTCAAATGAATTCCATCAAACATACCTCTCACCGGATCAGCGGCAAAAAGTAAACCCGGACACCCATTACTTCACCGGCGTAACGGGCGTTTTCCAGAACTCTGCCGACCCGTACTTGCCTTTGGCCACGTCCCCACTGTACAGCAACGAATTAAGCAGCACGCGATACGTTCCTAACGGTTGCCCGCGCCACTGCGGCCGGAAACCGTGCAGAATCACGTGCCCTTTTCCGTGTTGCACATCCAGCGATGCGGCATAGCCATGCAGGTACTTCTCGCCCAGCAAATACCCCGACCGCAACGGCGACCCGCTCAACGCAAACTTAGCCAGTGCCTGCCCTCTGAAACCATCCAGCGTAGCAAAAACGGGACTTCCCTCCACAAAAACAGCTGCTTTGGCAGGCATACCGGCCATAACCGGGTGCGTAGCGTCGGTTTCTATTTCCAGGATCGAACCACCCGTGAAGAAATCTTTACTGTTCACACCAGCCACCACGTTCTTCACGGGTAGATGAAGTGCCTCAATAGCGTAGTCGCTGCTGGCGTTCAGGCAAACAAGCGTGCCCCCCTGACTCACAAAGTTACTCAGGTTGCTGGCCCCCAATTCACCCAGTCCACCTTCGTAAGCCGGAGGCACCAGCCCTTTGGCGAAACCGTCTTTTATATTTCTGGGTCGGTCGGATGCGATCAGGATCACGTCGAAACGGTCGGACAAGTCACCGGCCAGCACATCGGTATTGGTGATGTTGACAAAAGGCATCTCAAACTGTTCCAGTACCCAGTGTGTCCAGCCTTCGTCCATGCTGGCTGTCCAGGGTTTGTACACCGCAATGCGGGGCTTTACCATAGTTCCGGCGGTGTTGGTTGTCAGTTCTGCCGTAACGCCCAGATCCTTTATCCAGGTATCTAGGGTAGCCTTTCCTACTCCGCTGATGGCGTATTTCTGGGCGTCTTTGTTGTACTTAACCGACCCACCGGCTTTCAGCGAACGGCTGATTAGTTTAAACGTATTATTCTCGGCCGGATTGACGAGGGCTACCGTTCCGGTTCCGGTCAGCCGTCCTTCGGGCGCTTTGATACCGGCCGAAACGGGGTTGGTATCAAAGCCAATACCCGTCACAAAGTCGGCGGGGTTAGCATCTTTTTTATCATCCGTTTTCCAGTCCTTCGGTGTTCCGCTGACCATCTGAATGGCCGACTTGACCTCAACGGGCAAAGGTGTTATAGCCGGAATGACATTGAGTTCAAACTGCAGCGGTAGTGTCCAGCCAGCGGCATCGTACGGCTGCTCCGGCGGACCACCCGGAAACTCACGCAAATCGGGGTACGCCTGTACGTCGAGCAGTTGTTTGGTCAGCTCGCCATACTCCTGATTCATCGGGATAACCCAGGTTCCTTTCGGGTAGTTTCGTCCGTCAAACGACACATCTTTGGTTAGTTGCCCGATGCGGATACCGTGAAAGGCCAGACGGCGGAGGAGTTCGGCGGGGCGAGCCGGATCGCGCTGTTTTTGCGGGATGAAATAGGCGTAGGGCGGTTCCTGTTCGTACTTTTTAATGGTGTTACGGCCCGACTGGTAGCGGTTGTACAGCAGCACATCGCTGTATTTAGCGGCATAATCGAGCGTAGCCAGCGACGCTGTTTCCATGTACGCCATGGCATCGCTGATACGCCACCAACCACCCGGCCACGGGCTGGAATATAGCGACTCGACCCGGAACTCGTTCTTGTCTTTCGGGAAATCGCGAACGGTATAAAAGTGGGGGGTGGCGTAGTTATACAAAGCTGTTTCGGTCCAGAAAGCCGGGATGTTCTGCAATACCGGCATGTAGTCGATATAGCCCGGATACCAGGCATCAAAGCCCGTTCCCATGTGCGTAGCGCCTTTCTGGCCGTTGCTTTCCAGCGCCTGCGCCATTGCCATACCGATCATATTCACTTCGCGGGCAATGATGGGGGGCGTTTGCGACGCGATAGGCTCGGCAAAGGGTGGCAACCAGATACGCGTCGGAAACGGTGACGTCTGGTGATGCACGAAGATGATATTCGGCTCCCACTCGCGCCAGGTACGCGCCACCACCCGCGACTCGATCATGTTTAGCATGTAGGCATCGCGGTTGTTGTCGTGCCCCACGTATTTCTGATACAGAAACGGCGGTGGAGCCACTTCGTAGGGCGTCCCGACATTCGATTTGTACCAGTCGCCAATCATCGTTTGCCCATCCGGGTTGAGCGACGGCCACAGCAGCAGAATGACGTTATCCAGAATGTTCTTCATCTTCGGATCGTCGGCTTTGCTGAGCATGTCGTACGCCAGCGAAATGGTGTGCTGTGCCCCGGCCACCTCCGACGCGTGCAGACCGCCGTCGATATGCACCAGCGGCTTCCCTTCCAGCGATAGTTTTTTTGCCTCCTCATCGGTCAGTCCGGCCGGGTGGGCCAGTCGTTGGGCAATAGCCCGGTATTTATCAATGTTATCGAGGTTCTTTTTAGCCGAGATCAGGGCAAAATACCAGGGTCGTCCTTCGGAAGTTTCGCCCACGTAAACCAGCTTTATCATGTCGCTGGCGTCATCGAGTTTCTTAAAATACGCCAGCGATTGTTCGTAGGTAGCGAGTTTAAAATCAGCGCCAACCGAAAAGCCGAGGGTTTCTTCAGGTTTGGGAAGGGCTTTCTGCTGGGCAAACGTCAAGGCGCTCGTCAGAGAAAGAAATAGCCAAAGCCCTACTCGGGAAAAATATAGACATGACGATTGGGAACACCAGTTCTGGTAACGGCGGGTTTGCATATAGTTCAGGTTGTGAATTGTTCAATAGGCAGACAGGGCGATTATTTTACCTATTACACCATCGGCCAACAAAAATACTACACTAGCTCTATTAGCAGATATTTTGTTTGATATACATACAGCTTCGTCTTTCTCCTAAGTTGGCAAATAAATCATAAGGGACTATCTACCACCCCCAACCGAAGCGTCGGTTGGGGGTGGTAAACTCATTATCTTTGCGTCATGGATTATTTCAAAAATCTGCTTGATTTACTAAAGGTTGAACGAGAAGAAGACCGCACACAATACCGAAAACTCACCGAAACAACCTCTATTGCCGAACGCCGGGCCAATGGATTAACCTGGTACCCCATCGCCATCCGGGGTTCCGAAATGAGCCGGGGCGATTATCTATCCGTGGAAGTTGAACGGACCACCCATCAGGAAATTCCGCACCAGCTACGGTTTGGTATGCCCGCCGTCCTGTTCAGTAATCACGACCCCAAAACCGACCGCGTAGAAGGCACCATTTCCCACCAGAGCGGTAATCGTCTGCGCATAACCCTGCGCGTGGATGAACTGCCCGATTGGTCGAGGGATGGCAAACTGGGTGTCGAAGTGCTGTTTGATGACAATAGCTACGACGAGATGGAAGCGGCTCTCAAACTGGCCAATTCACTCGCCGAGAAAGCCGACAATCGCCTGATCAACGTCCTGACGGGCTCAACCACGCCGACCTTCCACCCCGACACGCCACCTTTACAGCTTCCCCGGCTCAACCCCAGCCAGGTAGCCGCAGTGGGGAAAATACTGACCGCCAATGAACTGGCAATCGTGCATGGCCCGCCCGGCACGGGGAAAACCACGACGCTGGTACAGGCTATAAAAGCCCTCCATAAACAGGATAACAAGAAGTTGCTGGTCGTTGCGCCCAGCAACACGGCCGTCGATCTATTAAGTGAAAAGCTGCATGACGAAGGGCTGAACGTACTTCGGGTAGGAAATCCGGCCCGCGTGTCGGAACGGCTGATGGCGCTCACGCTCGATCATAAAATGGCCGATCACCCGGCCATGAAAGAAGCGAAGAAGCTGAAAAAGCAGGCGAATGAGTTCAAGAATATGGCGCACAAATACAAGCGCAACTTTGGCAAAGCCGAACGCGACCAGCGCAAAGCCCTGTTCGACGAGGCCCACCGCATCATGAAGGAGGTGGGTAATACAGAGCAGTACGTCATTGATGATCTGGTCAACAAAGCACAGGTCATTACGGCCACGCTGGTGGGAGCCAATCACTATACCGTTCGGAATCTTACGTACCATACGGTGGTGATTGACGAAGCCGGTCAGGCGCTGGAACCCGCCTGCTGGATTCCCATCCTTAAAGCTCAAAAAGTAGTACTGGCCGGCGACCATTGCCAGCTTTCCCCTACCATTAAGTCGGCCGAAGCCGCCCGGAAAGGATTAAGCAATACGTTGCTTGAAAAATCTATTGGGTTGCATCCCGAGGCCGTTTCCCTGCTGGATGTACAATACCGGATGCACGAACATATCATGGGCTATTCGTCGCAGGTGTTTTATGAGAATAAGCTGAAAGCGCACGGTTCGGTAGCGCGGCACTCGCTGTTCGACGGTGATGCATCGCTGGTTTTTGTGGACACGGCTGGTTGTGGGTTTGATGAGAAACTGGATGGCACCAGTTCAACGAATCCCGAAGAAGCGGCCCTCCTGATGAAACATTTGACCGGGTTGGTCGCGGACCTGAGTGCCCAGTATACGCCGGAAAACTTCCCGACGGTCGCCATTATTTCACCTTATAAGCAACAGATCAATATTCTGAAGGATCAACTAGCGCATACGCCCGAGTTACAGCCCTACATTGGCCGGATTTCGGTCAACACCATCGACAGTTTTCAGGGACAGGAGCGCGACATCGTGTACATCTCCATGACCCGCAGCAATGCCGAAGGGGACATCGGCTTCCTGTCCGACATTCGCCGGATGAACGTCGCTATGACCCGAGCCCGCAAGAAACTCGTCATCGTCGGCGACAGTGCGACGCTGGCGGGGCTTCCTTTCTACGCGGATTTCATCGCCTACGCCGAGAATCTGAACGCCTACCAAAGCGCCTGGGAGTTTATGTAAAGGGAGAGCGTGTGCTGGCGAGGGCATTTGCCCGTGCCTTTTTATGAACCGCACCAACCCATCACTGTTTCTCCAGTTTCTTCAATTCCTTCTGAATATAGGCTTTCGACAGCCAGTTCGTGCCCATCATCACGCCGTCAATGTTTCGGGTCTGGCTGATGTCTTTCAGCGGGTTACCACTGAGCAGCACCAGATCCGATACATTTCCCGTTTTGACGACGCCCCAGTCGGGTTTGTTCAGGTAGGACGCTACATTGACCGTACCCGTCCGCAGGGTTTCGTAGGGCGTTAACCCGGCATCGACCATGTATTTCATTTCGTTGTGGATCGAGAAACCGGGTACGTTGAATATCTGTGGGGCATCGGAGCCTAGCAAAATATCGACCCCATTTTTCTGGCATTCGTAAATGAGCTTCCGGCGAATCTGGATTAGTTTTTCGGCATGCTCCTTCGAGAAGCTCGGGTTGGCGAGGTAGCCTTTTTTGGTATTCTCCCAGCCTTTAACCTGCTCCGGTTTCATGTATTTCATTTCCGGATCGTTGGCGAACGCATCGGCGGGCAGGGGCGAAAGCCAGCGTTCGGCCAGGGCCTGCGTGGGCACAACGCGGATGTGTTTGTCGCGAAGGCCCTTCACGAGTTTGGGAATCTGCGAAGCATCGGCCCGGTAAGCAATCCACGACGCAAACAAACCGGTTTCGGGCTCGGCGAGGGTATCCGAACGGGGCACAATGGCCTCCACAAAGCCATCCATATGGTCGATGGACGAATATCCGGCATCAATCGCCCGCCAGACGCCCACATTGAACGACACGTGACCAACGAACGGGATACCAACTTCATGCGCCGTTTTGGCGATGGCCGGAAACGTCTCTTTGGTCAGACCCGGATGGAGTTTGAGAAAATCGTAGCCAGCGGCTTTCTGTTCACGGACCATCTGGGCACCCCGCTCGGCAGTCTTTACGGTTTGCCCGTTAAACGACGGGCCGGTGGCGTAGAAATGCGGACCAAGGATTTCACCACTGTTGATCTTGCTGCGGAGTTCCAGATGCCGGGGGTGTCCCAGCATACCCCGGATCGTTGTGATGCCGTTGACAAGGTACAGCATCAGCACCTCTTTCATGGGCTCAATATCATCGATGGGTGGCACGTGGGCGTGGATTTCGGCCCAACCCGGCGTCAGGTATTTGCCTTTTGCGTCAATCACCAGCGCGTCTTTACTGACAGCTACTTTTCCATCGGCACCCATAGCGGTTATCCGGCCGTTTCGTACCACGACCGTCTGGTTTTCGAGAACGCGCTCGCGGTCCATGGGAATTACATTGACGGATTTGAACACAATGTCGCGCTGGCTGTTGCTGGTTAACTCCTGCGCGAACAGCGTAACACTGGATGCCAGAAGCAGGGCGGTTAGGAGTAAAGAAGGTATAATTCGCATTGACTAATTGAGTTTAGCGATCCGCTGATCAGGATAAATAACGGCTGGTGAACCTATTCAAGTGCGTTGAGCTTGGGAATGATAAGCTGGTTTGTAAATTTATTCATTCGTCCCGAATACCGGTAACGACCGTATATAAAACCGATTCACCACATGAAAATCAAAGCAATTATAACCGGTGCCACAGGCATGGTAGGCGAAGGCGTTCTTCACGAATGTTTGCAACAACCCGATGTGGAAGCAGTGCTGCTCATCAACCGCAAACCCAGTGGCGTGTCGCATCCGAAAGTGACCGAAATCATACACAAGGATTTCTTCAATCTGTCGTCAATCGAGTCGCAGTTGAGCGGGTATAACGCCTGCTTCTTCTGTCTGGGCGTATCGTCGGTGGGCATGAAAGAGGACGAATACCGTCACTTAACGTACGATCTGACCCTGAATGTGGCGAAAACGCTGGCCCGGCTCAATCCTGATATGACCTTTGGCTACATCTCGGGTGCCGCCACGGACAGCACCGAACAGGGCAGCAGCATGTGGGCGAGGGTAAAAGGCGCAACGGAGAACGCCATTATGCGGCTACCGTTCAAGAAAGCATATATGTTCCGGCCGGGCTTCATGAAACCGACGCCTGGCCTGAAAAATACACTGGTCTATTATAAATACATCAACTGGCTGTACCCAATCGGCCGGGCGCTATACCCGGCGGGCTTTTCGACCTTGCAGGAACTGGCGCTGGCCATGATCAAGTCGGTTGGTATCGGTTATGAGAAGCCGGTGCTGGAAGTGAAGGACATTGTGGCGTTGGCGAAGCGGTAGGGTTCATTTGCCACCTAAGAGTAATCCTCACGCTTATTAAAGCAATTTTATATTAACGGCATTGAGCCCTTTTTTGCCCTGTTCAATGGTAAATCTCACTTTATCATTTTCGTGAATCTGATCAATCAATGCGCTCACATGAACAAATATATCGTCGCCCGAACTATCTGATTTAATAAACCCAAAGCCCTTTGATTCATTAAAAAATTTCACAGTGCCGGTCTGTAAAGCTGACGCATGTTTGGGGAAATCCTGGGCTTTGCGGACACTTTTATTGCCAAAACCCGTAACCTGATCAAACGTATCATTAAGTTCCCGCGTTAAGCTATCCAGTTTATACTTATCCCGAACTGTGTCGAGGTGAATAGACTCAATAATATCGGCCAACAGTTCTTTCTCATCAGCAGATAAATCATCATCGATGGGAATATTATTTTCCACTCGCCTGCGTGCGCCGGAAAGCAGCCTGTACAATTCATTAATAATAGAAACGGCGGAATCCTCCTGAATGTGCATTAACCGACTGAAGGCATTCGTATTTGTATCAGAAAGGGAACCCGTTTCCCTGAAGTGTTGACGGCGTGTGGATGTGTCTGTTCTTGATACCATGTCTATAACCTCAGGTCTGCCACTTAAAACGATCTAAATATAGAAAAAGTTTTACACTACCTACCTAGTAATCAACGCTAATTACGTCGAAAAGCGCTCTGGGCAATTCTTTGATTTGATACTCCACCGATCGCATAGAAGCTTTATCTTTAATCCCAACTGGTTTAAGAATCGCTTCTATGGCTACGCTGTAAGGAATTACATAAATAAAGGGGGTAAAATCCGAGAATATCTTCCTCTGCCAGCTTCGATTTACCCGCGCTTTGATTTCTTCAAATTGAGTAGATGATATAAGACGGTTGTCATGCTTGAATTTGGCTCCTCTTCGTATGCCACTCACATTTTGTCTTATTTTAGCACTATGCTCGTCTTCAGATTCGACGTCCCGCCTGAGTTCTCTATAAATCTCTTTGGGATTTGACGAAGCCGGTTGCCCTACCTCATGAAAAAATGGACTACACCAAACATAATGCGTCTTATTGTAGTATCTCTCATTGATTTCGTAGGCAAGTTTGGTGTTGACAGAATAATATATCAAAGATTTAGTCATATAAAGTGCATAGTTTTCTTGCGGCAATATATAATTTATACCTCAAAAAAACCTAGCATTACACTACACAGAATCTTATTAGGATACTTATCAGGTTATGTACTTCTATTTACAGCCTAGTCGGTAGCTAGTCGCTGGTAAGTACGTTGCCATATTCGCCCTTGCAACATTCATTCCACAACGGAAACGATCACGTAATTGTCGTTTCGGGTAATTCCATATAAGATTTGTTTTCCCTTACTGCTTCGGTCAATGGCAAAAGCCTGCCCTTCGCTGATGGTCGGAATGGTTTTGACATATTGCAACGTGTGCCCCCGTTCGGGCAGTTTTAGCACGTATAGCTCGGGTTTATCGTGGCCGGTGCAATAGATCAGCTCATTCGGCCCCCAGGTGCCGCCTGAGGTGCTGTACGAACCGAAAGCCTGCAACACATTGGCTGGAAAAGCCCATGACTCCAGTTGCTGCCAGGTTGACGTGTACTTGACCAGAGTAGTCCAGCGGTTGTCGCGCCCTTCGGCCGAGGCTTTGTTCGAGTAGTTGGCAAACCCTACCCACCAGTAACCGTTGTAAAAATCAGCCCAGGTGACCGAGCCCGGAAAAAGCCCGAAGCTATGATTGCCGATGTGCCGAAGCGTTCGGGTGTCAAAAATTTCGATGGAACTGGCCATGGGCACATCGGGGTAATTGGAATGCGTGCAATACAGCTTCTGACCCACCACAACCCCGCTGTTCATGTGCTTCAACAAACCGGTTGTATCCTGCCAAATGGCTACTTGTTTGCCGTCTTTCTTCGTATGCTTCGTGAGCGAGTGGTTGTTAACGACGTAAAAGTGCGTCTGGTCGACGGCAACGCCCTGCTGCACCTGTGTTAGTTGAAACCGGCGGATTTCGGTCGCTCTCTGCCCCCGGCTACTGATCGAAAACGATAGGTTTAGGTAGATAAAAAAAGTGGTATTGATCAGCGATCGATGAAATGGCATAGGTTTCGGCTTTTCGGGTAAAGCCTGTAAGTTACAGGACCTGCTCAGCTTTCGACCTATTTAGAGGTCATTTTTGTCAATTCAGTGATTGGAGAAATGGCGTTGCGGACGTTCATCCTGTAACATCTTACAAGACAAAACGGCACCTAGGGGGCCTGCACCAATCCGGCTCCAACCCTGGTAGCGGGGAAAGGCAGACGCCTGGCTGTGTCCTGTAACTTTCGCCATAACTTCATGCCACGCAAGCCGGGCGACGTTTCGGCCCACAGTGCTGCACAACCGGCTACGTGCGCCGTAGCCGTAGCAATGCCGCTGATGGTGTTATACCGGCGAGGGCGGGGCCAGGCCGAAAAAGTATCCAGACCCGGAGCCGCAATATCGACTTTGCCCACCGGTGAGAAAGGTGCTGGCTGTAAGTTTTGGTTGAGTGCCGCCACCGACATGATGGTGGGCGAGTTGGCGGGAGCACCCACTACGGTTCCTGAATTGCTCGACCCGGCCATGATCAGGCAACCCTTTGTTAAAGCGGCCTGCCCGACCGTAGTGAACACAGCCGACGGACCACCCGACATGGCTAACGGAGCAAAAATTACCGGACATCGATTGGCAATGGCCCAGTTCATGCCCGTCAATACACTGGCCAGCGTGCCTGCCATTGAATTGGTCAGCACTTTGCCCACAAAAATGGCGGAGCGGTATCCAATACCGTATCGGGGATTAGTACCGGCGGGTGCATCAGGGCCGCAAGCGGTGCCAATCATGTGCGTACCATGACCGTTCAGATCCTGAACGGGCTCGCCAACAAAGGTTTCGCTGGTCAGGGAACGGCCTGTAAAATCGGGATGTCCCCGATCAAATCCGTTGGTGAGAACCGCTACTTTTATGCCCGCCCCAGTCCGCAGACTGGGTAGTACACGGCACGATTTCAGCCCCCAGGTTGCGTTAAGTACCTGTGTTTCCTCGTCCATTTCGTGGTGCGAATGACCGTTTCCGCTACCACGCATCGCTTTGGCGATGGTCTCGGTAGCCTGCAAGAATCCCCGCAAATAATCGTCTGATGTACTTTGTAATGACTCCGCGAAGCCCGGCAGGCTGTCAAACGTTGTGTTCGTAGCTAATTCAACGAAGCGGCTGCCCACAATACCTCCACTCGTGCCTCCATCGGCAAATACGAAATATTCCGGATCAACGGACACGATGGGGCTATTCGGCTTGCTCTTGTAGTCTATATCCAGCTGGTTCTCCTGCATGACATGACCACCCACCAGAGCGATGTTGATTTCGGGAAAAAATACGGCGTCGGCATCCCCCACCTGGTCCAGCGTAACGGCTTGACCTTTAAAATCTCTGGCATCGGCTACGCGTATTCCCTGCGCCAGCCCTAACTTTTTTAAGGTTTCTTTATCCGAACCTGCCCTGAACGTAACCACATAACGGCCCGTTCGAAAACTATCATCGTTACGATCTAAGGCAGCCAGCAATAGCTCCTCGACGGAAGACGACACCCGATTGGGCAATGAGCCATTTGGGGAGTCGTTTTGAGTATCATTTGTTGCCATGACAATATCCCTCCAACTCGCTGGTAATTGGTAAAATTTAACTTCTGCACTTCTGTCTGACCTTATTTCAGAGCCAATAGGCCCCTACTCCACTGGTTTTATCCAGTCGACAAACACACAGCCTGCTACATTAAAAGAAGCGCCTGCCCTTACCAGGTTACGGACTCGTCGGGTGGCGGAATTTGACTATCCACATCGGGAGACACATCGGCAACACCCGGAATTTTCCTCAGCTTCCGCGCTACCTCATCGCTGCCTGACCCGGTAATGCAGCCAATCTGGTCCAGGACCTGTTCAACGGCAAAGCCCGTCTTGCTCACCTCCCTGGATACTTCACTTACTGACTGATCTGTACCCAGTGTGATAACCCATCTTTTCATGTCAGACATAGTCTTCCCGGAATAATTTATTACGTGGCTGTCTCCTTTTGACACCATCAATATGAATAAAATAACGATCCATCGAACGTAGAGCATGTTCGTTTAATAAGCTGGCAGGCACAATTGCACCTGCCAGCAAGCTCAACCAAATTTAAGTTAAGGCGCCTGAACGAGTCCGGCACCAACGCGGGTGACAGGCTGCGGCAAGCGTCTGGCCGATGCCTGTAGCTTACGCCATAACGTTAGTCCGCGCATAGCGGGCGATGTTTCGGCCCAGAGTGCCGCACAGCCAGCCACGTGCGGAGTAGCCATACTGGTTCCGCTAATGGTCCGGTACCGGGTAGGCCGGGGCCATGATGAGAACACATCCCGACCGGGACCAGCAATCTCAATTTTACCAAAGTTAGAAAAAGAGGAAGGTCTTAACGTGGAGTCCAGTGAAGCCACCGACATGATGGTTGGCGAGTTGGCGGGGTAGCCCGTTGCGGCACCCGCGTTTCCGGCAGCGGCAATAATAAGGCAACCATTGTTCAGGGCGGCCTGTCCGGCAGCGGTATAGGAAGGCTGTACACCACCCTGACCACCAAGCGACATTGAAATAACGGCGCAGCGGTTGGCGATGGCCCAGTTCATACCCGCCAGCACACTGCCCCCCACGCTACCGCCTGAGTTGGAGAGTACCTTACCGACAAAGATGGACGACCGATGGCCAATGCCATACCGGGGCGTGGTACCCGCAGGTGCTTTCGGACCGCAGGCGGTACCGGCCGTATGGGTACCATGCCCGTGAATATCCTGCACAGGTTGCCCAACAAACGTTTGACTAACAATTGGGCGACCCACAAAATCGGGATGCCCCAGATCAAATCCGGTATCCAGAACGGCGACGCGTATACCAACCCCACTCCGTATACTGGCCGGTACCCGACAAGCATTCAGCCCCCAGGTGGCGCCAAGTACCTGTATTTCTTCCTCTATGTCTACCTGCGCATTTCCATTGCCCCGCATCTCTTTGGCAATGATCTCGGTAGCCTGCAAAAATCCCCGCAAAAATTCGCTCGACGTGTCCGGGGTTGACTGACCGGCGCTAGCTTGTAAAAACTCCGAATACATGCTATCTGCAAATACGAAGTATTCAGGGTCGACAGACAGGACCGGGCTATCGGTTGCCACCTCGGCAAAAGCATTCATACTGCGCTCCTGAGCGGCACTCCCCCCTACCAGAGCGACACCAATTTCCGGAAAAATGACGGCATCGGCATCACCGGTATTTTCCATTACAACAGCCTGATCATCGAAATCACGGGCGTCGGCAACGCGCATTCCCTGCGTTTGCAAGGACTGATACCCTTCTTCGCTCGCTCCTTCTTTAAACGTGACCAGATAACGTCCCGTCTCGAAGCTGTTATCGTCACGTTCGAGAGCCGCAAGCAGTATTTCGTCGACAGATGAAGAGGCCCGGTTAGCGGCCCCGCCGTTTGAGGAATTGTTAGCATCTTTCTTAGCCATGGTAATTCATGTTTAATTGTGATAAAAAGAGGAAAGTGGTAAAATCTGAGTGCAGACAAACTGAACGGAAACGCATGAACGTCCGCCAGGAATAAAGCGCAAACCTGTAGAAATCTGGAATAGATCGACTTACCAGACGCGTTAGCCACGGATGCCACCAGTGGCTGGTCTTGCAGTGCGATTACGTTAAAAGGGCTCTCTCGATGATCTGTTATTTCTCGTACGTTTACTCAGGCAACGGTTGTCCGCCATGACTTTCTCAGGCAGCTATTTACTCATCACTACGGCCTATGTTTCCATACTCGTTAGTTTTGACAATTCTGCTACGAGTTATATTGCAAGACAAAATTGTGCAATAAACACACCCATGTACAGTTCTCTTTATTTAACGGCAACCAATTAAAAATCAACCATTTAACATATATTATTTGATATCTATAGATTTACATCCAATAGTCTATAAGGCATTAATTCGTCTCCTTATAAACACATGTCTTTGTTGAAAAGGGTGACAGCAGAACACAAGTTGGAGCAGAGGCTGAACCCAGGTCTTTTCCCAATCCTGACTACGTAACCCTTAGTCGGGAAAGTAGAAAAAACGGGAAACAACATTGATAACCTAATGAGCTACGAATCTGTAGCGTCTACCTCGTCTATTCCTTATGCCCTTAACCATTACCTTCTTAGGCATTCTGGCCCTGATTGCACTTATTTCCCTCGTTCGTATCCACGCTTTTCTGGCTTTTCTGGCCGTATCGATCGGTGTTGGTCTGGCGCTGGGGCTAAAACCATTAGCATTGGCAGAAGCCATTCAGAAAGGCATCGGTGGTACACTGGGTTCCATTACAGCCATTATCGCCCTGGGCGCTATGTTAGGAAAACTGGTGGCGCAGAGTGGAGCGGCTCAACGGATAGCGGTCAGCATTATGTCGCTGGTAGGGACCAAACACGCGCGATGGGCCTTTCTGGTAACCGGCTTTATTGTGGGGCTGCCGCTTTTCTACTCCGTTGGGTTCATGCTGCTGGCCCCGCTGGTGATTACGGTTGCTTACCGGTATAAGTTGCCAGCGCTGTACATTGGCCTGCCCATGCTCGCGTCTTTGTCCGTTACACAGGGTTACCTCCCACCTCACCCGGCCCCGCTGGCGATCCTTAAACAGTTCAACGCCGACATGGGCCTGACGCTCTTCTACGGCATCATCGTTTCCATTCCGGCCATCCTGATCTCGGGCGCATTATTTGGCTCGACGGTAAAACGGTACACGACCTTACCGAACCCGGCTTTCATCGCACCCGACCTGCCCGACGACCAGATGCCCTCGGTTCCTGTGAGCTTCCTGACCGTTTTATTGCCGATTCTGCTTATCGGCCTGAGTACGCTGGTGAGTCCGATGTTGCCCGCCGATTCGGTTGGCCAGCAAGTGTTGCTGTTTGTGGGCGAACCGGTGGTGAGTATGTTCGTCGCCGTTTTGGTGGCCTCCGTTACGCTGGGTATCTGGCGGGGCAAGTCAATGCCAGTCGTGACCGCCATGCTCGGCGAGTCGATCAAAGATGTGGCTCTGCTATTTTTGATTTTTGGGGGTGCGGGGGCACTAAAGCAGGTACTTACCGATGGTGGCGTCAACCAGGCCGTTGCCGACCTCATGCGCGATTCGACCTTGCACCCGTATGTACTGGCCTGGGGGATGGCGGCCCTTATTCGGGTATGCGTTGGTTCTTCGACCGTATCGGGTATCACCACGGCTGGTTTTGTTACACCCATGCTGAGTGCGCCGGGTGTCGAACCCAATTTAATGGTGCTAAGTATTGGGGCCGGGAGCATGATGTTTTCGCACGTCAACGATACCGGTTTCTGGCTGTTCCGGGAGTATTTTCAACTCTCCATGGCCGACACCCTGAAGACCTGGTCCGTCATGGAAACGCTGGTTTCGGTATCCGGGCTGGCGGGAGTTATGGCGCTAAGTTGGGTGCTGGGGTAAGGTTACCAGCCCATAGCTTCAGCTGTGGGTCTTGCAGGAAATAGGTATTTCGTTAACCGTTTCACGGTTTTAGACTTTGAGCCGTTGAAACGGTTAACGAACAATTTGTGCTTTTCTAGTCCCCCGGTTGAAACCGGGGGCTGATAGCTTACAACCAACCCAACCTACCCTATCAACAAACATTACTTTTTATCGACAAATTATTACTATTTCCTTAAAGGGTCGTAAATTTAGGCTTCCAATAACTCAACGCATCATTGGAAAGCTCAACGTACCCATACACAACTGATGCTGCCCTCTGGGATGATTTCCTGGGAGGGAGTAAACGGGCGTACGCTTATCTCTACCGTACATACGCCCCTACGCTCTACAACTATGGCTACAAGATCGCCCAGAATCGGGAGCTGACCGAAGATTGCCTGCAAGACCTGTTCCTGACCATTCTGGAAACCCGCGAGCGGCTCGGCCGTACCGATTCCATTAAGTTCTATATGATGCGATCGCTTCGGCGGGAGATCGTTCGTAAACTGACCAGCGAGCAACGATTCGACCACGATGCCGATCACCTCGACTTCGCCATCGAGTTCTATTACGAACCCACCTGGCTCGACCGGCAGATTTCGCAGGAGCAATCGACGCTGTTGCTCTATGAGTTGAACAACCTCCCCGCCCGCCAGAAAGAAGCGCTGTTTCTGAAGTATTTCGACAACCTCAGCTATGAGGAAATTGCCGGTATCATGGGCATCGAGCAATCTTCTGTCTACAAAATCGTGTACAAAGCCATTGCTTCCCTTCAGAAACGCATACCGACGAATACCGTCTTCCTCCTTTTGGCATTCATCCGATAAAATTTGACAGGCGCTGAATTAGTAGGTCAAAGGACACTACTACCAAATTACCTGCAACCCTCTATCGGCGTAATGAGGAAAGAACGTGTCCGGAGAAACAACAGGAAGATTCATGGCTAAACTATGGGCAATGATCATTCGGTCAAATGGGTCTTTGTGAAGTTCCTGCTTAACGCCCGTTGTTACTACACCATTAATGGTTCGTTGCCACGTTTTACTGATTATCTGGTAGTCGAATGTAGCCAGATAGCTGAGGGCTTGCCATTGTGTATCAAGCAAGGTAATACCCAATGTTTGCAACGCTTTTTGGTAGAAAGTATCGAAATCTGTATCTAATACAATTAATCCTTCCCGAATGTGATTAGCCAACTCCCAGAGGCTTGAAACACAAACATAGACCGTATCGGCCTGCTCAATACGTTTTATAGACGTGGGCGATAATGCTTTTTGATTGCGGGTCAGGTAATCCAGTACGATGGTATCGATGATCAGTTCGTCCATCAAAAACTAAAATTTCCTTCGCCTGTGTAAATGTCTTTGTCCCAGATGTTCTCGGGGCTTTTCCCAAAAAATGGCTTTAGGGCCGAGTTGTCTAAACTCCGCTTTTTGGTTGGTCTAGCCGCTTTATCCGGCTCGCGTGCGCTAACTGGCTTTGTGGATTTCATACTTTTCTGATCAGTCGTCAGTCAAATTTACGCAATATATTGACTCAAGTCTATTCTGAATAACGCCTTCCTTTAAAACGGAGCCCACCAACACGGTCTTTCTCCTTTTGGCATTCATCCGATAAAATTTAGTAAAAAAGTAGGCATACCGAGGGATAATTTGCGGAACGAAGCTCTTTGGTGAGTACCAGACAGCCGGATTTCGTACATGAATACCCCTCTACCCGATTATAGTCAATTCTCCATCAACGAGTTTGTACTCGATGAGCCGTTCCGCCAATGGGTACTTCAGCCCGATGAGCAGAGTATGACCTTCTGGCACAGCTTTATGCTCAAACACCCGGAGAAACAGGCTAGTATCGATGAAGCAACCTCACTGTTACTCCACCTGAATATTCGTTTCCACGACCTGAACAGTGCCAGTCAGGAACGCATCTGGCAGGTGCTTGACCAGACATTCGATGAGCAACAAGCCGAAAGAACAAACGTCCGCCCCCTGTCCGGCTGGCAGCGTTTTATCGGGCAGCGACCCGGCTTTGGCTGGCAGGTGGCGGCTTCCATAACGGGATTCCTGCTGATAGCCGGGGGGATGATCTATTATCAACTACTCCCTAAAGAGCAGCGTATTCACACCGCATTCGGCGAAAACAGGACCGTTACCCTTCCCGACGGCTCAACGGTTCTCCTGAACGGCAACACCACGCTTACCTATACTAATAGCTGGACCGACGACAAATCGCGCGAGGTCTGGCTCGATGGCGAAGGCTATTTTACCGTTACCAAAAAGAAACATCTGGGTGGCCGCGTGAAGTTTATAACACACACGGCCGGACTGGACATTACCGTGCTGGGTACGCAGTTTAACGTGAACACCCGCCGGGGCAGCACCGCCGTGACGCTGGTGGAAGGCCGGGTGCAACTGTCCAAGCCCGACGAGCCAGCGGGTAAAATTATTGAAATGAAGCCCGGCCAGTTTGCCGCTGCAAAACCCACCATTGAAGCCGTCGAGATTCGGGAGGAGAAGCCGCAACTGCACACCTCCTGGGTCGAGCATCAATTTGTGTTCGACAATACGGCGCTGAGCGACATTGCCCAGCAACTCAATGATACCTACGGGCTGGACATTGTCTTCGAAGACAATGAACTCGCTAACCGTCGATTTACGGGCAACCTCTCGAACCAGAGTATCGAAACCCTCCTGACTACCCTTTCGCTCACATTCGACCTGAGCGTACACCGTACCGGTAACCATATCAGTTTACGACATAACCCCTGATTTAGTCAACAACAATTCTTTAGTTCTCTTCGTATGAAAAACCAGTATATTCTCCTTTCTATGCTTCTGGGCGGGGTCTACGTCCTGCCGCAGCCCAGCGTTGCGCAGTTGTTGACCCGCGCACAACCGGCCTACGAAAGCAACGCCCAGGCCACAAGCCCGGCCGAAACACCGGCTGGTCAGCGTACCCGCCGGAATCGTTCGCTCAAGAAGGCCCTGTTCGAACTCGAACGACGTTTCAACGTCAATTTTGCCTACGATGAACAGGTCGTAGCTAATCGGCAAACCGATGCCGATCTGGACGGTCTCTCCCTCGAACAGGCGCTCAGCCAACTGATCGAATCGCAGGGGCTCCGCTACCGCAAAGTGAACGCGAACCTGTTTGCCATTCAGCCGGTACCAGCAAAAAAAGTGGGGCTGGTCTCCCCCGCCGAAAGCCCCGCGCCCGCTTTGGCTTCCGTTAGTAACGCGCTCACCAACGTAACGGAAGCCCCTCAGCTCAAGCGCATTACGGGGCAGATCACCGACGAAAACAACCAGGGCCTGCCCGGTGCCAACGTCATTGAGAAGGGGACGACCACCGGGGCGACAACCGATTCCAACGGTAATTTCGTCCTGAATGTGAGCGATGCCGCCACGACGCTGACAATTTCCAGCGTGGGCTATGTCAGTCAGGACGTAGCGATTGGTACTAACACCGTCGTGAACGTAAAACTCGTGCCCGACGACAGAACCTTGAATGAGGTGGTCGTGATCGGGTATCAGACCGTTCGGAAACGGGACGTGACCGGGGCCAATGATGTGATCAGCTCAACCCAGGCAAATAAAGTGACGGCCAACTCGCTGGCCGAGTCCATTCAGGGGCTGTCGCCGGGGGTTACGGTGCGCAACACGGGTGTGCCGGGACAGCAGGCATCGATTCAGATTCGGGGGGTGGCCAGCTTCCTGAATACGGATCCGCTGTACATCATCGACGGAATGATAGCCGATGCAAACCCAACCATCAACAACGACGACATTGAGTCCATTCAGGTGTTGAAAGATGCTTCGGCAGCCGCTATTTACGGCTCACGGGCAGCCAATGGGGTCATCATTATCACCACTAAACAAGGTAAGGAAGGGCCAATTCGGGTGTCGTTTTCGGCTAAATACGGCACTCAGCAGGTGTATAAGCGCTGGGATGTGATGGATGCAGCCAACTTTGCTGCCACCCAACGGACGCAGTACCAGAACGCCGGGCAAACACCCCCAGCAAGTGTGGCGACAGCTACGTTCAATCCGAATATCAATACCGATTGGCAGGATCAAGTACTGCAAACGGGCAATCTTCAGGATTACAACCTGACGCTGTCGGGCGGGACCAAAACCGGAACGTACCTGATTTCGGGCAGCTATTTTGGCAACAAAGGGTACGTCATTGGCAGTGGCTTCGACCGGGCCAGTCTGCGCATCAACACGAAGAGCCAGATTGGGCGCTTTACCTTCGGCGAAAACGCCCTGCTCACGAACTCGAACATCCAGAATTTTCCGGCGGGCAACCCCATTTACGACATGGCCGGAATGCTACCCGTTATTCCGGTGCAGGACCCCAGCTACATCGACGCGGGGAATCCGGGCGGCTACGGCATTGGCCGCAACCCGGACGCGGTCACATACGCCTTTAATCCGGTGGCGGTTCGTAACCTGGCCAGCAACAAGAGCAATTTCGCCAAGCTGGTCGGCAATGCGTACCTCGACGTAAAACTGGCCGACTGGCTGACCTACCGCGCCAACGCCGGTCTGGAAGTGAGCTTCGATTATACCCAAAATCTGCGTCGGCTGGGTATCTACCAGTACAGTGCCTCGCCGGTGCCTACGTCGGTTGGCGAAGACCGCTCGCGCTACCTGAGTCTGCTATTCGAACACACGCTGAACTTCAATAAAGTGTTCGGTATGCACAACATCAACGGCGTGGTGGGGATCAGTCAGCAAACGTCCCGGCGCGACATCACATCCGGCTCGCGCACCAATCTGGGCTTTGCCGGTGGACAGTATTTCAACACCATCAATGCCGCCACGGGTATTTCCAACTCGGCCGGTGGCACGCCCGACGATTACCGGATTCTGGGGTACATTGGCCGGGTCAACTACACTTACAACGACCGATACCTGCTCACGCTGACGGGTCGGGTCGATCAAGATTCCCGCTTCGGGGCCAACTACCGGACGGGTTTCTTCCCATCGATAGCCGCAGCCTGGCGCATCAGTGAAGAGAAGTTTTTCAACGTCGACTGGATTTCTGATCTGAAGCTGAATGCCTCGTACGGCAAGCTGGGTATTGTGGTGCCAACCCTGGGTTCATTCCCCTATACGGCCTTTATCAACAATAATCCGAGAACTATTTTTGGTGTTGATCAGACACCCTACGTAGGGGCGTATCAGGCACAGTTGGCGAACCCTGACCTTCGCTGGGAAGAGCGGCTTCAGCAGAACTACGGCGTATCGGCTTCGTTCCTGAGAAACCGGATCACGACCGAGATCAACGTTTACAACTCCCTCTCGAACGACGCCATTCTGAATCTGGCCGTGCCGGGTTATCTGGGTAACCTGCGGGGTAATCCTTATGTGAATACGGCCTCCATCCGCAACCGGGGCGTCGAGTTTTCGGCTACGTACCGCAACAACGAACATGCCGTTAAATGGGATGTATCGGGCAACTTTACGACCATCAAGAACCGGGTCGAAAATGTGGGCAACCAGGGGCAGGAGATCAACTACATCCAGAGTGGCAACACCCGCTCGCAGGTTGGGCAGGCCGTTGGACAGTGGTATGTACTGAAAACGGCCGGTATTTTCCAGAATCAGGAAGAGATCAATAATTATCGAGGACCAAATGGAAACCTGATTCAGCCGGATGCCAAGCCCGGTGATATCCGGTATGTCGATCAGTTAACGGTTGATACCAACAATGATGGTATTCCTGATCAGGGCGATGGGCAAATTACGCAGAACAACGACCGCCAGTTTGTTGGCTCGCCCTGGCCCAAGTTGCAGGCGGGTGCCCAGGCCAATGTCTCATACGGGCAATTTTCCCTCAACCTACAGTTGACCGGTGTGTTTGGCTACACCGTCTACAACGACGTACGGCGCGGACTGGACAGCTACCAGCTGACCAACTTCCGCTCTGATATCAGTCCGTGGACGACGACAAATACCAACACTACCGACCCCCGGTTGGGCCTGGAGTCCGGCGATCAGGGGATTATCTCGAACAACTTTGGGTATACGGATCGCTGGCTGGAGAATGCCTCCTACGTTCGGGTGCGTAACGTCGAAATTGGCTTCACACTGCCGAAGACGCTGCTCAACACGCTCAAGATCCGCAATGCCCGCGTATATGTAAGTGGCCAGAATCTGTTCACGATCACGAAATACACCGGACTCGACCCCGATGTTACGGGACCAGCGGGCACCACCGGCATTCAGGAACGGGGCGTTGACAACGGTCACTGGCCTTCTCCCCGCGTAGTATCGGTAGGTGTTAACTGCGATTTCTAATTCAACCCTGAGAAACTAATCATGAAAAATAGATTCATTTCACTAACCATAGCCGCAGCGATGACCCTCGCGGGTTGTGATCGTAGCCTGGATATTGTGAACCCCAACCAGGTAACGGCCGAGTCGTTCTGGAAAACGGCCGACGATGCGCTGGCGGGTGTCAACTCCGTATACAGCACCATGCACCGGGGCGGCATTTCGCGCTGGATGCCGTTCTACTACATCATCCGGTCCGACGAGGGACGCAGCCAAAGCCCGGCCGTCGACATTGTCAATAACATGGACCAGTTTCTGATAACGGACTATAACTACGGCAATGCCTATGGCATCTGGAACGATAATTACATCGGTATTAACCGTGCCAATCAGGTTATTACGAACGTCCCGGCTATTCAGATGGACGCTGCGCTGAAAGGGCGGTATGTAGGCGAAGCCAAGTTCCTGCGGGCCATGTACTACTTCCATCTGGTTACGTTATGGGGTAATGTGCCGCTGATTCTGCAAACATCCGTCGTTGGCGATAAACCCAGTTCGGCCACTACGGCGCAGGTTTGGGCGCAGATCGAGAAAGACCTGACAGAGGCCGCAGCCGTTCTGCCAACGACCTACAGCAATGCCGATCTGGGCCGCGCCACCAAAGGAGCCGCTTATGCCTTACTGGCGAGGGCGCAGATGCAGCAACAGAAATACACCGAAGCCCTGACGCCCCTGCAATGGCTGGCGGATGGCGAAGGAAAAGGCGTCTATGCGCTGATGCCAAACTACCGCGACAACTTCCTGATCACGACCGAAAACAACCGGGAATCCGTTTTCGAGTGGCAATTCCAGATCAATCCGGCCGAATACACCGACGACGATACCGAAACGCCGAACCAGAACTACGGCACCTCGCTGTCGAAGTTCTTTGGTCCACCCCCGGTTGGCTGGTCGGATGGCGAAGCGCAACGCTGGCCTACCCGCGAGTTCACCGAACGAACAACAACCGGTGCCCGCGATCCGCGTCTGGAAGCATCGTTCTTCTTCGACTCGACCGATGTACGCGGCCCAAACTTCACCCAAATTTATGGGCAGACGTTCACGCAACGCTACGGAGCCGATAACAAGCGGGTGTGGTTTCGTAAGTTCCAGAACGACCATTGGAAAAATGATGAAGACTATCGTTCGCCCAACAACTGGCGGTACATTCGCTACGCCGATGTGCTGCTGATGTATGCCGAAGCGCTCAACGCGACGGGCAAAACGACGCAGGCGTATGCCTATGTCGATCTGGTTCGTCAGCGGGCCGGGTTGCCCACGTTGACGGTTGCCAAACCGGGACTTACGCAGGCTCAGTTTCTGACTCAGCTGAAACACGAGCGATTGCTGGAATTGTCAGGCGAAGGACACCGCTGGAATGACCTCGCCCGCTGGGGTGATCTCGGTCCGCAACTGGCCGTCCGTGACCCGGCTTTTTCTACCTTCGTGAAAGGCAAGAGTGAGCTGCTGCCCATCCCGCAACTGGATCGGGACCTGAACCCGAACCTGGTGCAAAACCCAAACTATTAATTTTTTGCCACTTTTGCCACAGAGATGCACCAAGACGCACGGAGATACACAGAGAAAATTTTATCCAAATCTTTGTGTATCTCCGTGCGTCTTGGTGCATCTCTGTGGCAAAAAAATCTCAACGATGAAACACTACCTCTTTATACTCCTGGCACTGGTCATTGCCTGCAAATCGTCAGACAAGCCCAGTCCCACCCCTACCCCACCCGTCACGGCGGTAGACACCGTTGGGAAATTCCAGAACCCGTTGCTGACGGCCGCCCCTGACCCCTGGGTGACCTATAAAGATGGTTTCTATTATGTGATGCACACCACGGGTAATAACCTGCGCATCTACAAAACAGCCGCCATGAGCCGTCTAAGTTCGGCGCGGCCCGTAACCGTCTGGACACCCCCCGCCACGGGACCCAACTCCCGCGACATCTGGGCACCCGAACTGTTTTTCGTGAACGGCAAATGGTACATCTATTACGCAGCCGACAATAACGGCAACGACGCCACCCACCGCATGTTCGTCCTCGAAAACGAATCTGCCGACCCAACGCAGGGAACGTGGGTCGACCGGGGGCAGCTCAACTTGCCCGAAAACCAATGGGCTATTGACGGCACGCTGCTTCAGCAAAATGGGCAGTTGTACTTTGCCTGGTCGGGATGGGAAACGAATTTGGGCGGGTCACAGCATCTGTATATCGCGAGACTATCGAACCCGTATACCGTTGAAAGTACCAGCCGGATTCGGCTTTCAACGCCCGATTACGCCTGGGAGAAGAACGGCTTTGGCGTGAACGAAGGCCCGGAATTTCTGGTACACAACAACAAGGTGTTTTTGATTTATTCGGCCAGCTTCTGCGGAACGGATTTGTACGCTCTAGGCCAGCTCTCTGCCGATGCCAGTGCTGATCTGCTCAACCCGGCATCCTGGACAAAATCAGCCACGCCGGTCTTCGGTCCCAATGGCGGGAATGGCACCTTTGGCATCGGGCATAACAGTTTCTTCACCACCCCCGACGGAAAAGAAAACTGGCTCGTTTACCATGCCAATGCCGCTTCGGGCCAGGGCTGTGGCAATAACCGTTCCATCCGGATGCAGCCGTTCATCTGGAAAGCGGACGGCTCGCCCGACTTCGGTACTCCCGCGCCCATAACGTTGTGGATAAAGCGGCCCAGTGGCGAGTAACTAGATAGGCCACACTTTCTTTCACACGAACCGTCACCTCAGCAGTATACCTGTAACGTTGTGAATCAAGCGGCCTAGTGGCGAGTGAATACTCGCTATATGAAAAGGCACGAGCGAATGCTCGCGCCAGATTACGGAATTGCTGGCGCGAGCATTCGCTCGTGCCTTTTTCAAAGCGAGTATTCACTCGCCACGTTAAGCAACGCCTTCTTCTACCCGAACCGCCACTTCAGCCGTATACCTGCGCTGGAAATAGATAAACGACCCGATCACCAGCACGCCGTATACCATCGACAAAATGTAAGCGCCATCCATGAAGAACTCCCGATAGCTAATATCGGCGTGACCGAAGTTTTTGTAGAGCAACACCCCAACGCTGCCCAGATACCCGTACCAGTCGGCCAGCGTGACCATGAAACCGACTGTGCCTACGTAGCGGAAAGACGCAATCAGACGTTCAAAATAGAGGCCATTGCAGGGCACATAGGCCATGTAAAGCCCCATACCAGTCAGCAGAAACCAGTTCCCGGCCGATAGGGTCCCTATTGAATACGCATACGTGCTCAAGCCAACCAACGCCCCACCGAGCAGCATCAGGCCGTTGAGCAGGGCGAATGCCCGAAAATTTTGGGTTACCCGCTGCAGCAACGCCATCACGATCAGGATACCAAGGGCGACCATTGTTTCGGTTTTGGCGAAAATGCCGGGGTTCTCAACGCCCGCATCCTTCAGAATTTCAGGGCCGAAGTTGTCGCGAAAATCGCGGAAGGCGGACAGGAACACGTAGGAAATAATAAGCAGAACAAGCCCTGGTCTGAACGTTCGAACAAACGCCCGCCGTTCGGCCCCGTCCATGGGTTTACGTTCGGTACGCAGGGCGCGATCTTCGGCGGTGGGGGGCGGCAGTAAGGTTAGGGCGTACACCGAAATCAACATCGGTAGCACAAACAGCATACCCGTTACGAAGGGAAGCCAGAACTCCGACACGCCCCAGTCGGCCCGAATGGTCAGGGCTACCGTTTTTACAAAACCCGACGCGAAAATAAAGGAAGCGGTCAACCCGGCGACTAGCCCATCCGTTTGTCGGCGACCTTCCAGAAACCCGATCATAGTGCCGTAGACCATGCCTAACGGCAAGCCATTCAGGAAGAGAAAAATTATGTTGTACGGTGCCGGAACCAGCGCAAAGCCGAGTAACGCCAGCAACGCAAAACCCACAAAAAACAGCAGACTAATAGCCCGTCGTCCCGGCGACATTTCAGCCACGACCTTCACCCCGATTCCTTTCGAAACCGCATAGCCAAATACCTGAGCCGTTACGAGCCAGATTTTGTAGCTGACCCCCGCGAAGGCCATCCCCTCGAAGGTAACGGCGGTGATCCCTTTCCGAAAGGCGTACATGCAGGCGTAGGTGCAAAAGGCAGCCGTAGCGCCAAAGAGCATGAAGGCCGTTGGATTGCGGAGAAAAGCGGGTGATTTCACGAATAGCTTGCGTTAATGTTGATGATTAAGGGATATTACAAACGGTGAATTGGGGCGCTAAAACGCAAGATAAAACAAAATCGGCCTGTACTACTTTGTTTCGTAAAAGTCAGAAAGCTTTACCAGTTCACCAGTACCGACAGCCATGCACTCCGCCCAACGCCATCCACCCCGGAGCCATGTGTGCGGTAGGCTTGGTTGGTCAGGTTTTGTAGCTCGGCACTGAGGGTCAAGGAGCGCCACCGGTAACCACCGTTCAGATTTATGACCTGCCAGGCAGGTGTGCCCCCTTTGGTGATTCGGTTGTCGTCTTTGTCGCCCTGAGCCAGCCGGGTTTGTGCCCCGGCCACGAGTAATTCAGCTCGTGCCCACCAACCCGTAACGGGTTGATAAGTGAGGCTTAAGCGACCGTTTGCGGGTGGAATCCGGCGAAATGGCTCGTTAGCCGTTTTGTTTTGCCCGTAGGTATAGGTGGCTCCGGCATAGGCCAGCCAGTTATCAGCGAACTCATATTCGACATCGGCTTCGAGGCCACGAATGAACGACTCGGCGCTGTTTTGCTTCAGATAGACCGGATACCCCTGTATGGAATCGGCACCGGACCGAACCCGGCTGATGAAGTTACTCAGCCGGTTGTGGTAGGCCAGCACCGTAGCCGAGAAGCGTTGGGTACGGATTTTAACCCCAACTTCTTTGTTAAATGACTGCTCCGGCTTGAGAGCAGCGTTGGGCACTTCGTACCGAAAATCAACGATGCCCAGCGTACCAAGGTCATCAACATTGGGCGCACGAAAGGCCGATTGCAGTGAACCGACCAAACGTACCGCAGGCACAATCGCATACGAAACGCCTACGTTTCCGACAACCGCCGATGGTCGTACTTGAGCATTCCCCGTTCCCGCCGAACCCAGTGCCTGTTCCGGTATTCGGATCGAAAAGGCGTTATAACGCGCTCCACCGGTGAGGGTCAGGCGATCAAAGGTTAGGGTATGGAGCGAAAAAACGGCCAGACTGTTCATCGAAGCCCCATCGGGATACAAGCCCCTTTTGGGGGTTATGGCTTTGGTCTGCGTATTTACATCTTCGCGTGTGCTACCGACTCCGTCATGATACCATTCAATGCCATTCTGCATTTGCCAGAAACGCGCCGGATTGGCGCGGGCAAGCAGCGTCAGCCCGGTCGAGGTGGTCTCATCGCGTTCGTAAATGGCCGTCGGGTTACTGTTTCGCTGACTCTGATGTCCTTCCGTTTGCTGCTGCCACGACGCGGTTAACTGAACCGATTCGAGCCACGGGCGATTGTAAAACCCTTCCAGCCGGGCATAAGCGAGCTTCCGCCGTTGCGGGTTGAACAGATAGTAGGCGTAATTCTCCAGCTTAACCCGATGATACACCGGCACGCTGTCCTGATTCAGGTGTTGGTAGGCGGCCGTTGCCACCAGCCGATTCGAGAGCCGAAAACGGGCTTTTATGTCGCCGGAAAGCTGATTATAGCCCGTCGGCGACTCTTTACCCAACCCCTCTCCTGCCACCAGATCACCAAACTTACGGTAAGCCAGCGCACCCAGAACAGCCACATTGGCCGACGAAAATCCCAGTTCGGCCCGGCCGCTGTATTCCATATCCTGCGTCATGGCTTTACCGAAAAAACTCCCCGTTACGCCCGGTTTATCCGAAAATTGTGGGTTATTCGTCAGCACGTTGACAACGCCACCGATGGCATCGGACCCGTAGGCCACCGAGCCTGTACTCCGCACAACTTCAATCTGGCGAACGCTCTGTGGGTCGATGGTATTGAGATACTGATTGGGACCGGAGCGAAAGGTAGCGTTGTTGAGCCGAATGCCATCGACCAGCAGCAGCGTCTGCTGACCTGTCAGCCCCCGCACGAACGGCGACCCGCCCCCATGATTCGTTTTCTGCAACCAAACGCCCGTTGTCCCAAATAACGCTTCGGGAACGGTGCGCGGGGCACGCTGGCGCAAATCGCGGGCCGACACCACGCTGGTCACTTCGGGCCGAATAAAATCGGGAGATTCGGTACGCTGCGCCGTGGTAACGGTCTGCTGGTTAAGCTGTATAATCTGGGCCGACAACCGAATGGCTAGTTTCTGATCAGAACGATTTGCCGAAACAGCCTCCTCATGCGCCCGGTACCCAACGGAACTGATACGAAGAGTGAGCGTGCCCGGCGGCAGGTTGTAAAGGCTAAACTCACCCAGCGAATTGGTAACGACGCCCTGGCTCGTTTGCAGCACGCGCACCGCCACACCGGTAAGGGGCAGATCGGTTCGCGCATCCCGGACAACGCCCGTCAGGGTTTGTGAATTGGCAAAAAAGCTACTCAATAGAGCCCAAAAAAGAATGGGTAAGCGATTCATAAAGAATTGGGAAACGTTGACATTGAACCTGTTTAAACTTTTATTTTTCAAGGTGAATTAGGCATTTTTTGTCATCCCGACGCAGGAGGGATCTTCAGTAGGAGTAAAAAAACATCCCGCCTACCGAAGATCCCTCCTGCGTCGGGATGACAAATTCGGACTCGAAATAAAAGTTTAAACAGGGTCATTGTTTAAACTTTCACCTTAATGAGCCTAGTGGCAAATAACGAGCGTGTTTTTATCATGGCTCCGCCCGACCGGGACGGTCGGCACTACAATTAATACTCCCCATTTTGTTGGCGGTAATGTTCGGCGCGCTGGTCGGCGCGGTCGTCCATTTCGGGGCCTTTCTGGATTTTACGCCAGTCGAATACTTTTTTGTAGGGCTTCATGGCTGCCTGCGGGTCGAACACCCGGCCATCGGGCAATACCACCTCATAGGGTCTGAAATCAGGTTTATTGGTAAAGAAATCCTGTAACAACGAGGCCGTTTGGTCGTACTGGTTCACGTACGGAACGCCGAGGATGTTGTACATGGTTTTAAGAATCGACCCAAAATTGGCGTGGGTATGAGACACATAGCCCCGCTTTACGTACGGCCCGGCCATCAGCAGGATCGACCGGTGTGCATCGATATGGTCGACGCCCCCCTGCGGGTCATCTTCGGTGATGATGACGAGCATGTTTTTCCAGTATTTAGTCCGCGACAGGAAGTGCAGCACCCGGCCAACCGCCAGATCGTTATCGGCCATGTATGAATGCAGATAGGGATAAGCGAAGCCCGGACGAGGCCCCGCACCGTGGTCGTTGGGAATCTGCATCGTCACGAATTGCGGCATTTTCTCTTTTCCCTTTATCCACTTCGCCGTGAACTCCCGCTCGAACTGCTCCATCCGGTATTGATCGGGAACATTGGTGTTGTACCCGGCAAAATCACGCGAGGTGTGCGGATAAACGGCTTTCGGCATGGGAAACACTACCGACTGGGCCGCGCCAAACTGCGTGGTTGTCCACTCTTCTACGTTCCCGGCAAATTCATTGACTTGGCCAAAATTGTAGAGCGAAACCTTGTTGCGCTCGAAGGCTTCCCAGAGTCCGCCAATCTCGTTGTAGTCTTCGGGATCTATTGCACCTGACGCTTTGGGAAACCGCCGACCGGGGGCTTTGGAATCCATGTCGAACCGCCCTTCCGAAGCCGCGTTGGCCTCTACCCATTCGTTGGGAATGGTGCCCAGCATCCAGTGGTGACCGTGGATACTGGCGTCGGAATCGCAGTAGAAATTATCGGAAAATGCAAACTGCCGCGCCACTCGTATGTGGTTCGGCATGATGTCGGCCCCCGTTACCCGAACGCTGTCTACGGCATTGTCGGTCGTGCGTCCGCTTGTTCCCCGGCTGGTCGAGACGCGGGTTTTGATAGTCACCCCTTCCCCAAACCGAGCCAGTGTCGAATCGCCATTGGCACCTGCTTTCAGTTGCCCTAATACCTCATCGTAGGTTCGGTTTTCTTTTGTGATGTACACGATGTGTTTTATGGGCGACTGGCGAGTTTTGGGTAATACCGGCAATGGATTGCGGCCATCGTCGGTAAGGGTAACCGTATCGTAAGTATTGGCTAAAGTTTGCTTTGTGTAGGTCGCTAGCTGAGCCGCATCCGGCACCGAAACGGCTTGGAATGTTCCCAGTTGAATATCGCCGATGTACGTTCCCTGCGGTGGTTTTACGAAGGTCGCGCCCCCATTTGGCCCCGCTCCGTGACCCCGCGCCGATATAACATATACGGTCTTCTCATCCGGCGACAACGCCACGCGGGTTGGCCCCCATCCGGTCGGGATCAGCCCCCGGACTTTACGGGTGGGTACGTCGACTACGGCCACCGCATTGAGCGCCAGCAAAGCAACGTACAGGGTCTTCTGGTCTTTGGTCAGGGCCATCCCAAAGGGCATCAGTCCCCGGTAGCGGTCCAGTTTCGGGTCGACTTTGAGCGAAATCGTACCGACCTGTCGTTTGGCCGACGGACTGGCCGGTTTGTAGTCCAGAATGGAAATGTTGTCGTTGGTAGCGTTGGACACGTACGCGTACCGACTACCCACCACCACCGAATTCGGCGATGAGCCGCCCACCACTTCGGCTTCTTCAATCATTTCACCAATCTGCACGCCCGTCTTGGCCTTACTGACCACCTTGTTCGTACCCAGATTCACCGTCCAAACGCTCATGGCTTCGTCGGCCAATGGGCTGCCCAGTCCCGGAATCCGTCGGCCTTCCACCTCCACCCCTTCCGCCGACTCTTTGGTGTGCGCTGCGTAGGGTGGGAATTTCAGGGCCATGGTGTCTTTATTGGTCTTCGTCACTCCCGGTACTTTTGGGTAGGCATACAAGCCCACGTTCGCCACAAAGGCCAGCTTACGGTCGGGACTGATGGCGAGGCCAAAAGGCTGGCGTCCGGTAGGAATGGACGCGGTGATTTTTTTGGTGGCTATGTCGATGCGCACCAGCCGGAAATTAGCCCGGTCGAGAACCAGCAGTTCATTGCCATTTAACAGCAAATCCGACGTAAAGCTATCGGTATAGCCATTGCCGTCGAGGTTGATGCTATCGGTGGTTCGGAACGTCTCGGTATCGAAAACCAGCACCCGTCCTTTGTCGCCATTACTCAGGTAAGCCATGCGGTTGTCGGGAGCGAAAGCCACACCCAGAAACGAACCCGCTTTCAGGGCAGGCGGAATTTTACCGGCATAATCGGGAACACGAGTGGCCTGGAAGTTGGCCAAGTTAAATACCGTTAAGATACCATCGTGCAGCGACACCGCTTTCTGTCCATTGGGCGAAACCGCCAGCCCGAAGGGGTCATTGGCAATGCGAATGGTCTGGCCCGCCGGGGTTACGTAGCGACCGCTTGGTAGCACCGATTTTCCACTGACGTCTATTTTGCAAAACTCGGCCCTACCGGGTACCTGTAAGGTCGCGTAGGTTTTGGGCTTCGGCTGAGCAAGGGCATGAAGCGTAGTAAAAAGGAAACCACAAAGGAAAAAGTACCTCATAGAAATGTGAACAAAAATTGGCGACTATGTCTGGGCCAAGCTCCAGCTTGGCCGTATAAATAGAAAGCTAGATACAAAAGGCCAAGCTGGAGCTTGGCCCAGACATAGTCGCCAATCCATTCAGAAGTTTTAACAATTAAAGCGCCACTGTCCAATGTACAACCTAATCAACCCGATTAGCATTGCGCTCGACAATCGACATATAATAGTCGATACCGGGAGTTGGCAAACCGGGTATTTTGGCCTGTTCATCCCAGGTTCGCATTAAGAGAATCCCTTTGAAGTAAGGATTCGTTTCAAATAATAACGCTTCAGCGGCCGTCATTGGTCCACCCTGAAACTCCAGCGTTTTCAAACTCGCTTCCGATAGGCGGGCGAAGTAAGCCGGGTTTTTATAGACCAGATACCGTTTGGCGTTGACGTGATTTTCAATCAGCTGCGCCACTTTCTCCGAGAAGCCCCGCTCGCGCAGATAATCCGCTCCCAGGCGTTCGTGGTCGACGGTGCCGTAGCCGTCCATATAGCCTCCGGCCAGATCGGGTGGCAGCAGGTGCCCAATGTCGTGCAGAAAAGCGGCCACGATGGTGTCGTCGTCGGCACCGGCTTCTTCGGCGAGTTGAGCGCATTGCAGCGCGTGTTCGAGTTGGGTGATCGGCTCGCCGAAATAGGCGTCGTCACCGCCCTGGGCAAAGAGGTTGGCAATAGTTTCCATGAGTAGTACCGGGCGTCCCGCCCGGGAGGGTAATGAACGAATGAGTTTTTATAGACAACCGGTTCATGTAACGGCCGGGCGGGACGCCCGGTGTTACATGTAGGATAAATAGGTACGTTCTACACTTCCGTCGTCGTATAAATCAAAGAGGGCGTATCCGGCTTTCGTTTGCTGGTAGACATCGTTCTTCCACCAGTTCCCGCTAACGGCCCCGTTGCAAAGGTACGTAACGCCGTTGTACTCAACCCGGTCCAGCAAATGCATGTGCCCGCTCAGGGCGGCTTTTACGTTTGGATACTGATAGAACAGCTTCAGCAACTCCGGCGTGTTAGCCAGAATAAGGCCCGCCGAGATGTTCCACATACCATCCTTCACGTTCGTTTCGCTGAAAAAACCAGTCGGGCTGAAGATTGGAATATGTGACAGGACCAGAATAGGTGTTTTCGGACTGGTTTTGGCTAGATCCGCTTTCAGCCAGTCCATCTGCTCAGCGTCGATGTTTCCCGTGTACCACTTGCCGTCGGGTTTGGGCTGTACACTGTCGAGGATGATAAAATGCCAGCCGTTCCGGTCGAAACTCCGATACCGACCGCTGATTTTCATCTCGTCGATGGCCCATTTCTTCCCGTACAGCAGATCGGTTTTCGCATTCTCGAAGCCCCAGATGTCATGGTTACCGATACAATACTCGATGGGCAATGAATTGTCCGACTTAACGAGTTTATTCCAGGCATCCCACTGCTGCTGTACCTTCTGCCGATCTTCGGCCAGCGCATCCATGATCACATCGCCACCATGCAGGATGAATGACGGCTTATCGGCCTGATTCTGCACGTGGCGAAAGCATTTGGCGATGTGCTCGACTGGTTTGGCATCCGGCGTAATGTGCGTATCGCCCAGATAGGCAAAGCGAACAGAGCGCTTACGGGCCAGATTCGGGCTTATTACCGTTTCTGTAGCGATGGCGGGCAATAAAGCCGCCGACTTAAGGAGGGTTCTGCGGTTCATGAGGTACATACTATTATAGTTTGACACAGAGATACACAAAGCGTAAAAGAGAGTAAAGGAAGACTCCGTAGATCTCTTCTATTCTTTGTGTATCTCTGTGTCAAAACGACTCGCTACTTACTGCAAAAGCCACATAACTGAGTTGATATCATCATTGCCGCCATACTGAGTCGTCAGAGCAGCTTTCAGATTCACCTCGTTCGTTGTCCGTTCGTTTTGCGGATACAGCCAGCGCTTTGGAATCCGTCCGCTGTTGCTGGTGCCTACCCCCGTCAGGAAGGTCGGCACGCCCGTCCGACGCTGGTTATAAAACGCTTCCAATCCTGAATTCTGGAAGAAAGCGATGTACTTCTGCGTTAAAATCTGGCTCAGCCCCGTGGCTATATTACCGGCGTATTTTACCGACGGCTGCGCCAGATAATCGGCCAGGCTCACGTTGACCGTATAGTTATCGAAGTTGAAGATACCCCCATCCCGCGAGAATGTAACGGTGTTAGCACCATCTTTCAGCCCGTAAAACTCCATCGATGCGGCAATGCCTTTTTGATAGTAGCTGGCCGCATCACCAGCTGCCCAACCCCGGTTGATTCCTTCCGCAATGTTGAACATCAGTTCAGGATAGCCAATGATGAATACAGGCTCGCCTATGTACGATGTATAATAATGCTTCCGGTTCTGGAACGAATACTCGCCTTTCAGCACCTTAGTAGCCATATCCTGCAAATCTTCGCCCGACGACGCTCCTACAAAAGCCGCAAAGTCAGTTGGTTTCAGTCCAGCTGCCAGTTTAGCCGACGCCGGTTCAGCTACAACGAAAAGGCGCGGGTCTTTGCGTTCTACCAATACGTCGATATAGGTTTTAGCCATATTTTCACGGGTAGCACTCTGCCCAAAGTTATCCTGATTACGAGGATATTTACTCTGTGTACTATTGTGAATATATTGCAGGTTGTCGCTCAGGCCCGTTGGCAACGGATACTTGGTCGAATTCCCAATCATCTCGGCGAATTTCTGTTTGATGGCCAGATCGGTATCGCCTTCCTTTTTGCTCAGGCTGATCAGCACCCGAATCCGGTAGGCGTTAATGATCTTCTGCCATTTGCGCAGGTCGTTATTCAAATAAAAATCGCCCGCCAGTGTATTGTCGCCTTTGGTGATGATGGCCGCCATATCGGTATTGGCATCGTCCAGCCATTTCAGAATCTGCGCATAAACGGCCTTCTGCGAATCGTACTTGGGTGTCAGATTACCCAAATCTTTCAGCGCTTCGGTGAGCGGAACGTCGCCCACGCGCCGAGTCATATTTTCGTAGAAATACGCCCGAAAGAACTTACCCAACGCGGAGTATGGGTTCACATCGGCAGCACCAGCCCGCTTGGCTTCGGCCTCCATTTTGATCACGTCTTTCAGCGTGAAGTAATTCAGGCTTGTGGTGGTCCAGTTATACTCGTTGGTCGAGTAGTAATCGTAGTTACTGGCGTAGAACTGATTGTAGCGTTGCTCGGCACCCCAGGGCTGGTTGGTAACGCCCGAAAAACCGGACGGGCTGTTGCCGCTATTGTACATATCGTTCAGAATACCCTTCAACACGAGGGAAGCGGGGGCATTCACGGCCCGGTTGGGGTCCTTTTCGAGTTCGTCGAACGACTTTTCGCAACCCGACAGCGCCAGGGTCAGCGTCGTTAACGAGAGTATAAAGAGTTTATTGAGTTTCATATTTAGTGATTAGTTGTGGTAAAAGGTTGTTACACAGAGATTCGCTGAGATTGCACAGAGATTCACTGAGACCTCTGTGTATCTCCGTGCTTCTCAGCGTATCCGCTCCGGCGGCCCGGTCTGTGTCATAACCTTACTACTCGATTAGAATGTCAGGTTCAGGTTGATACCGTACCGGCGGGTCGTTGGCGTTTGCAGATCCGAACGGCCACCGCTCGTAAACTGGTCGATGTCGATGTCTTTTTTCTCGGCGAAGTAAAGCAGGTTACGAGCCACGAGCGAAACAGATGCCTGCCTGATGCCCAGGCGGCTGGTGAATGTCTGCGGCAGCGAATAGCCAACCACGACTTCACGAAGTTTCACGTACGTCCGGCTGATCATATTCCCGCCGTCGAAGCCGTACCGCCGGGCAATGTAATCCTGCAAAAACGCTTTGGTTTCGTTTGGCTTATATTGCAGCTCAGCGTAGTTGGTCACGTAACCATCTGAATTGTAGTTGATGACGGCTCCATTACTCACCTGAACGCCTTCGCCCAAATACGATTTAATCCCTTTTGTATCGTTCAAACGCGCTGCGGCCATATCGCCCTGCACGGTGTTAATGATGCGGCCACCAGCATACGATTTCTGTTGTACGTAATCGGAGATAACACCGCCCACACGACCATCGACCTGGAAGCTAAAGGTCAGGCCTTTGTAGCTGAACCGGTTGTTGACCCCGAATACCCAATCTGGGTTGATGTTACCGACAAATTGCGAAACAGTTGTCCGGATGGGTCGACCACCGGCATCGTTGATGATCTGGCCATCGGGCGTACGTACAAAGGTCGAGGTGTAATACTTATCCGTCCGGTCACCAATTTTAAAGAAGGTATTCAGGGCCGTTACACCCGGATAAAAATCTTTGTATATTTCTTTATAGGTCGACCAGTTGGCCAGTACATCCCAGTTGAGGCCATTGGGATTTTGCAGTACTTTACCCGTCAGCGACAGTTCAATGCCTTTCTTCTGGGTTTTAATCCCGTTTACCAGCGCCGACGAATAGCCGGTCGTTTCGGAAATAGGCAGGTTAAAAATACGCGGACCATCATCACTGATGTAATAAGCGGCATCGAAGGCCAGTCGGTTGTTCAGGAAACGAACATCTAAGCCCACCTCGCTTTGCGACGTACTGTTAGGCTTGATATTCGGGTTGTTCAGCGCATTGGTAAAGTAGGCCGTCGAGGTATTGTTTATGGTTAACGGGGTGCTATATACGGCCGCATTCTGATAGGTTGGCCCATCATACGACGACTGATACTGCTCACCGTAGCCCAGCGACCAGTTTGGTACACCAATTTGCGATTGGGTCAGCCCATCTTTTACATTAGCATAGGAAGCCCGGAATTTCAGAAACGAAATGGCCTGTGGTAACCGCAGATAATCGGACAAGACCGTGCTCAGCGCCACCGACGGATAGAAGAAAGTGTTGTTTCCTTTTGGCAGCGTAGACAGCTTATCCACCCGACCCGTTGTCGACAGGGTTACGAAATCCTTCAGCGTAAAGTCAGCCGAGTAATAGGCCGATAATACCCGCATATCAGAATTAAAGTTGGCGGCAGTAACCGGGTTGAGCGAGTTGGCGAAGTTGTACACGCCGGGCACGTTCAGGTAGTTTGTGGAGGCATAGTTTGAGGTGTAGTTGTACACCCGCAGGTTGCCCCCGGCAATGGCATTGACGTTCAGCAGTGGACTAACACGCTTATTGTATTTAAGCAATAAGTCGGTGTTGTTATCGAGCAGATTCCGGCGGTCTTCGCGGTAATCGCCTTTGGTTTCTTCGCGGCCATAGCTAGTGGCAGAGTAAGGGAACTTCTCGTTGCGCAATAGGTTCCAGGTCGACACCTGGGTACGCAGGGTGAGGTCTAACCCATCAGTAATGCTGTACTTAAGGGATGTTTGCCCAACGATATCCGTTTTATAATGCCCGCGCAACCACTCTTTGGCTACAAACCAGGGATTGTTGTACCGCTGATACTCCGCATAAATCTGTTGCGTCCCTTCTTTGCCCGGCTGCCAGTAGTTTTTCAGTTGATCAACATCCCAGTCGGCACCGCCCCAGATGACGATGTTATAAATCATCGAGTTCGGGCCGTAGTTCACGTCGGGAATATTGGGCGTAAACTGCCGGTTGACCTGCACATCGCCTTCAAACCGCAGCCGGTTCGAGAAATTATAGCCCGTCGACACTTTGAACGTCGTGCTGTTCAGCTTGGTGTTAGGCACCAGACCGCGCTGGTAGTTGTGCGAAACGGAGAAACGCAGGTCATATTTTTCACCCGACGACGACACTGATATGTTATTGGTCGACAGGATACCTGTCTGCAAAAACCGCCGGAGGTTGTCCTTACCACGCGCCACCCAGGGCGTACCAATTCGCTTGCCGGTAGCCGGATCAATAGGGCTGTCGTACTGTGGAATCAACTGACCCTCAAAACGGGGGCCCCAGATGTCGTAGTCACCATCGTTTTTACCGCCCCCTTTACCATCCACGAACTCATACACGCCGTGGTCGCCGGGGCCGTATTCGTCCTGAACTTTCGGAATGGCCAGAAAGCCGTTGTCGACCATCTGGCTCGTATTTACGTCGACGGCAAAGCCACGCTTGTCTTTCGTACCGCGCTTGGTCGTGATCAGGATGGCCCCGTTCTTACCCCGGAAACCGTACAGGGCCGACGCCGAGGCTCCTTTCAGTACCGAATAGGTATCAATATCGTCGGGGCTGATGTTCCAGGTATCGGAGTTGATGGGCACCCCATCCACCACAAACAGCACATCGGTATTACCCCGCAGCACGATATTGGGTCGGCGGAGGAGTTCGGCCGAGGCACCGATTGTCAGACCCGCTACTTTACCAACCAGACCGTTTATGGCGTTGGGTTCACGGGCTTTGAGCAGTTGTGACCCATCGACAGACTGGATGGAAACCCCGATGTTGCGTACATCTTTCTTGATACCCAGGGCCGTAACAACTACTTCGTTGAGCGTCCGGTCACCGGCAAGCATCGTCACATCCAGTTTGGTGCGCGGTTGGCCGTTGCCATTGGCTATGGCAATTTCCTGCGTCGCATAGCCGATAAACGAGAACGTTAGGGTACCGGATGGCTGTACATTGATCGAATACGTACCATCGGCGCGGGAGGTTGTGCCAGCATTGGTTCCTTTTACGACGATAGATACCCCCGGCAACGGCTGGTTATCGTCGCCTGAAGTTACGCGTCCGGTAATCGTCTGCGCAAGGGCCGACATACCGGATAACAGGCAAAATAAAAACGCCACGTACAAACGGCATAAATCGCGGGAAGCGAGTGTCCGTTGCCATGGCGTTGAAGTTTGTAAATAGAGCTTCATACGTTTGACAGGTTAGTATGCTTAAGTAATTTTCCGCAAAAGTATTCTTTTGAGATTGACCTAATATTAAGCATATATTACCAGTACATAAACAAAAAGGCAGAATATTTATCCTGCCTTAATATTTAAACCAAAATATTATTCCATTCAAGAATGTTCACAATTTCATTTTAACCATTGCTGAATATTGTGTTCAGTATAACCGGCCCCTGAACTCATGCCTTTGCCACCTATTCCTGTCACTATATGGATGTTACTATCGATACTATGCTCGAAGATTTCGTTTTTTGTCTGGCTGTAAAATCCGGCCCAGGTTTTTCGGACGGTTAACGGGAAGGTAACAATGCGCCGGGCCTCAGCCAGCATCAGGTCATTGATAAAGTCCTGGGTATGGTAGCCGAGGTCTTCGGCCTGGGTCGCTTCGGCGTATTCATGCGAGTCGCCCACGATAATCGACCCATCCGTTGCCTGTTTGAAAAGAATATGAATACCCCATTTTTTGAGTTCAGCCAGATGTTCGGGTGTATTGACCGATATCCGTTCGTAAGAAGGGCACTCTTGAAAGGATTCGTACCGCCGAATAGTCAGGCCCGTCAATATGTTTCCCGGCAAATCCAGACCGGCAACCGGCTCGGCCAGCAACATCTGTAGTTTGCTCACGACCAGCCCCGCCTGTGCCAGCACCTCCGGGAATAACAACCGAACCTCATGCCCACTGCATATAATAACCCGATCAGCCTGAAACTGCTGCCGATTACTGAGGGTCACGGTAGCCCCGCTGGCCGTAGACTGCGCATCGACCACGACTGAACCGGGCCGGTAATCGACACCGTATTTCTGCTGAACAAAGGCAATTAACCGATGGATCATCTGCTCCGGCTCAACGCTCATTTCCTGCGGAAAATAGATACCGCCCACTACATAATCCGGCTTCAGAGTTGGGTATTTGGCCAGGCACTGAGCTTTCGTCCACAATTCGCTGACGTAGCCAATCTGCTGATAGCGGTCGTGAAGTTCGTTGGCCAAGGTCCACTCGTCGACATCGGAAGCTATATAGATCGTGCCATTCTGGCGCACGGAGATGTCAGTTTCCTGCTGAATGTCCCGGTATATTTCCAGACTCCGCCGACCGTAGTCGAACCACCGCCCCGCCAGTCCCGAGGGCACCGCCTGCCCGAAGTTGCGGACGGTGGCACCGATGGGATAACGGTCTTTTTCGAGCAGTAACACCCGTTTTCCGGCTTTAGCGGCATGGTAGGCATGGAAAGTACCGAGGGCTCCGGCACCAATAACAATCAGATCGTAAGAAGATGTCATTTTATGGATTCGTTTCGAAGCCTAAACGGCTCACGAACGGCATAGATTAGGTAAGGGATAATTCATGCTTTTCCAGCAGAGCCGGTAATTCCCGGAGCGACCCCAGCAATAGATCGTGCGGGTGGGCTTCCAGTTGCTCGCGGGTGTGGGTACCATTGGTAAGTCCCAGATTCATGGCTACTCCCGCTGCCCGGCCCGAGAGCAAGTCAGACGGTGTGTCGCCGATATTCACAATAGCTTTCGGGTTTGTAACGCCCAGCAGTTTCATAGCCCGCTCGATCATTTGGGGGTACGGACGGCCGCGCTCTACTTCATCACTGGCAATGGACGCCTGTAGCAGACTATTTGTTGTGCCAACACGCTGGTCATTGAGTCCATCGAGCCAGCCAAGTTTTTCCAGAATAATATCGGTAACTACCCGATAAAAGCCCGTTGTGAGCGCAATGGCGATGCCCCGCTCGTGCAGGTAAGCGAAAGTCTCCAGACACCCTTCGGTGGGTGTTGCTCCCTGTGTGAGGTAATGATTTTCCAGAATTCGACGAAAAGCATCGTACGAACTATCCACCTTTGGCTGCACCTCTGGACTATCTTCGCCCAACTGCTCCTTCCAGAGGGTTTCAAATACGTATCGCTTGGACAGGCCCTGCATAGCCAGAATTCGCTCATCGGAGACCGATAAACCGGTTTCAAAGGCCGCTTCGGCGAAACATCGCTCTACCTCATGATGGTCGGTCACGGTAGTGCCCGCCATGTCAAATACCACTAATTCAATTGGTTGCATAGTTCAGAGAATGAGAGGGAAAAGTAAGCAAATCAACAGAAACTTTTGTTACTGTCAGCTTTCGCGGGGTTAAGAAATAAAGAAGTTCAACAAATTTGCTCAAGTACTTAACCTGAATTATAATCTATGTGCTAAATATAATTTTAAAAAGATAGCCCCGCCAACCCAATTGACAGGTACCATACAAGTAGAGAATCAGTGTCTTCAACGTGTTACAAAAAATTTAACCTTTTTAAGATTACCATTCTCTTACGCAAGCGTTACCGCAAACGTTTGCGGTAACGCTTGCGCGAAAAGCACTGTTTTTTATGGCTCAAAGGCGTATAAAATTGCATTAACCCTTTACATTCGTGTGTAATATGTAGTAAATGGGCAAAACAAATGATCTATTACTGCTAGTGCACCTGCTTGCGCCAAGATTAGTGATTTGTACTTTTCAACGTTAGACAGGACTTACGTCAACGATTTAAAACGACTAAATTTCCGTTGCCAACTGGCAATTTTACACCTATGCAAACTGAAATAACCCCTGAAGTGGATAGCCAAACCACCTCCCAAACAGTTTTTAAAAGTCGCTATGCTTCTTCGCCGGGCGAAGTAAAAGGTATGGATACCGCGCAACTCCGGCAAAACTTCCTGATTAATAACCTGTTCGTTCCCAATCAATTCCAGTGGGTATTGTCGTTTTTCGACCGGTATCTGACTGGTGGCATCATGCCGGTTGGTAGCCCCGTTACCCTCGACACGCCCGAACAACTCAAAGCAAACTACTTTCTGGAACGGCGCGAACTGGGCATTATTAACGTAGGGGGTGCCGGGACCGTGATCGCCGATGGCACATCGTATGACCTTGAGTACAAAGAAGCCCTCTACATTGGACAGGGAACGGAGGTGATTCAATTCGTTTCAACCGATGCCAACGCTCCGGCCAAATTCTACCTCAACTCGACGCCTGCCCACAAGAATTACCCGACCCGTAAAGTAGCCCGGACCGATGCGGAGGTGGTTACCTTAGGCAGCATGGAAACGGCGAATCATCGGGTGATCAACAAGCTACTGGTTAACAGCGTATTGCCAACCTGCCAGTTGCAGATGGGCATGACCGAGTTGAAAGCCGGAAGCGTCTGGAACACCATGCCTGCCCATACCCACGACCGGCGCATGGAAGTTTATTTCTATTTTGAAGTACCACAAGGCCAAAGCGTCTGTCATTTTATGGGCCAGCCGCAGGAAACCCGCCATATCTGGATGCAGAATGAGCAGGCCGTCATTTCGCCCAACTGGTCGATCCACTCGGGTGCCGGGACATCCAACTATACCTTTATCTGGGGTATGGCCGGTGAAAACCTCGACTATGGCGATATGGATTTCTGCGCGATAACTGATTTGAAATAAGGAATTGCGATACAAAGAAAATAGTCTTAACAGATGCTGTTTTGACGTTTTTTACCATCCTGACCGGTCCGCCGGTCGGGCTAACAAAAAATACACTACATGAGCACCATCCTCAATTCATTTTCATTAGCCGGGAAACTGGCATTAGTAACCGGCTGCAAACGTGGTATCGGCAAAGCCATGGCCGAAGCACTAGCCGAAGCCGGTGCCGACATTATTGGCGTTTCGGCCAATCTGGAACTGGACGGCAGTGCCGTTGCCGGGGCCGTTGAGGCACTGGGCCGGAAGTTCTACGCCTATCAGGCCGATTTTGGCAAGCGGGAGTCTCTCTATGCGTTTATTGAGCAGGTAAAGAAAGACCACCCAACCATCGACATTCTGGTCAATAACGCCGGAACCATCCTGCGCAAACCCGCAGCCGAACACCCGGACGAATATTGGGACGAAGTGATTGCGGTCAATCAGACGGCTCAGTTTATCCTCACCCGCGAAATCGGGAAGGAAATGGTTGCGCGGGGCAGCGGAAAAATCGTCTTCACCGCTTCGCTTTTGACCTTTCAGGGTGGCGTTACGGTACCGGGATATGCCGCCAGCAAAGGCGCGGTGGGCAGTCTGGTGAAAGCGTTTGCCAATGAGTGGGCCTCGAAAGGAGTTAACGTAAACGCCATTGCGCCCGGCTATATTTCGACGGACAACACCGAAGCCTTACGTAACGACCCTGTCCGCAGTAAATCAATTCTGGACCGGATTCCGGCCGCCCGCTGGGGTGAACCCGACGACTTCAAAGGGCCCGTCGTTTTCCTGGCGTCCGATGCCGCCAGCTACGTCCACGGCACCATCCTCACCGTCGACGGCGGCTGGATGGGAAGGTAAAGAATACGTACCCACGGACCGGGCCGCGTTCGGCTTTAGTCCGTGTTTTACTGTAGAATATACCAAAGCACGGACTAAAGCCGAACGCGGCCCGGTCCGTGGGTACGTTACTTTCCTCTCAAAACCCGAATCACCTCTCTTGTCTCGTCAATTCGGATTTTGAGGCCTTTCTTATAAAACCACGCCCGAAACTCCGGGTTGTCGCTGTGTGTGTCCAGCTCCTGTTCTAGTTCGAGCAGGTATTTCTCACTTTGCGTCAGATAGCTCCCGATGGTTTCGGGGTTATGGAACCCTCCCCCATCCACGCTTATGTAAACGGGGGAAGTGTGAGCGGCCTGTCGGTTCTCCCCATAGCAGCGGGCAGCCACCCACAGACCATGCGCTAGGGGTGGTAATTCGAGGCTGATTGTTAAATGATCCGCCGATTGTCCCGCTTCCTGTTTCGTCACGCGCCCTACCACTTTGCCGTGGATAACTAGTTCGAGAATATCGAGCGGGGTTTGCCCCGGATGCCCAAAGGCTTCGGCTTTTATCACCAGCTTTTCCCCTTTTGCCAGTGCCAGTTTATCGCCGGGAATTGCCTTGTTGACCTTCAGATCGAGGATTGGGCCGCTGGTTACGAAGGTACGGCCCGCAGCGACGGCCGCTTTCCAGGCCGAATAACTGAAAGGTTTGTTGAGGTAAGTGTAAAAACGGGCGTTGCCAATGCGGGCCGATTGCTCCGGCGGGCCGTGGTCATGATCGTGCCCGCACCAGGGAAAGTCAGAGCCTGCCGTAGCCGTGAGCGGGAAACCCAAATCCAGCATCCGGTAGTAATTTTCGGTATGCAGCGGCTGGTCTGACACGCAATACTGTAGCAGTTCGAGCATGTCGACTTTACCACGAAGTCCGTCGAGGGTCAGGCCCCGGTACCCATGAAAGGATTCGGCCTGATGCGCGTAGCCGGTCAGGCCGCCCCGTTTGTGTAGTTCATCGAAAACCTTATCGTAGTAATAGTACTCCTGCTTGTAGCGCACCGAACCCGTGGCCCCGAAGCCGAGCGCGTGGCCCAGTTCGGGCGTTCGGGGATCTTCCTGGCCGGGCGTGAGCAGGTAGTTGCCCTGCTGGTAATTGCCCGTCGAGCCGAAAGCATATTGCGGATAGTACGTCTCCCAGAAATCACCCATTTTCAGAAAAACGCCCACATTCACATCCTCCGCCTGAATCCAGTGCATCAACGATTGATTCTCGCCCGGTGACCGTCGGATGTGGATGTGGTCATCGGCCGAGTACCATCCCCGTGCGGCCATGTTTATCCAGCGCGTTAACGTGTACGTTTTTCGTACCGGCCCACCTGATTTAATGACCAGTATGTGTTGCTGGTCAATATATTCGTTGCCTTTCATTAGCGAAAGCTGGTAGGTGCCCGGCGGTAGTTGAAAGCTAAATTGACCCGCGACATAAAAAGAACTATCAGGCTGGTAAGCGTACCCATCGGCATGATCCCATAATCCATACGAAACCGCGACAGCTTCGTTCGGCAACACCTTTACGACTTTCCCCGACTGCGTCAGTCGCACCCGAACGGGGGTAGGCTTGCCGGTTTTGCCATCAAGCACCTCAATATGAAGTGAGGTGGACGGTTGTTTCTGGGCATAGGTATCGTTTAGCGGGAACAGGCAAATAACGCCAATCAAAAAGCAATAAATGCGAACAGTTAAACGTAGATGGCGAGAGGTATTGCGGTTCCTGTACACTGGACAGGGCCGCCATAAACGCCATAGATAAGCTAACCATATAAAGAGCATATAGAAGACGTTGTGTGTATTTTTGTGCTATTTGCGGGCGATGAATCAAGTGATAAATACAACTCAACCCCTCTCTATACTGTATCAGGATACGGATTTAGTGGCGATCAACAAACCGCACGGCCTGCTGGTTCACCGGTCCATGATTGCCAGCGACGCCAGCGAATTCGCCGTTCAGCTCCTCCGCGATCAGTTGGGGCAGCGGGTCTACCCCGTTCACCGACTCGACCGGAAAACGGCGGGCGTGCTCCTCTTCGCCCTCTCCGACTCCATGAACTCGATCATGCAGCAACAGTTTATGGATGGAGCCGTTCACAAAAGCTATCTGGCTATTGTTCGGGGCTACACCCCCGATGAGCTGACGATTGATTACCCCCTCCGCAAGGACGATGGCAACGGCGTGACGGGCGTTCTTCAGGAGGCTGTTACCCACCTTAAAACCCTTCAGCAAACGGAGGTGCCGTTACCCTTTGGCAAGCACACAACCTCCCGTTACTCGCTGGTGAAGTTAACACCCACTACCGGCCGGATGCACCAGTTGCGCAGGCACATGGCCCACATCCTCCACCCCATCATCGGCGACCGGCCGCATGGCTGCAACAAGCAGAACAAGCTATTCAAGGAGCATTTCGAGATGAACACCATGCTCCTCCATGCGCAGCAGCTAACGTTCACACACCCGGTTACCGAAGAACCGATTACGATAACGGCCCCGTTTCAGACGGAGTTTGGGCGGATGCTGGGGGCGTTGTTTGGGGATACGATTTAAAAACATCTTACCCCTAAAAGTAAAAAAAACCACCAGTCCCCTTTTGTGGATTCAATCCGATCAATATCTGTTTTCTTATGAATCAGTCAGATAAGTCAACGCCCCATGTGGATTCGTCCGATCAGACGAATGCCGGCACATCACGGCGTCAGTTCATGCAAACCGGAGCCCTGGCTGCGGCAGGTTTCTTCATTGTACCCCGCCATGTGCTGGGTGGTAAAGGTTTTATTGCTCCTAGCGACAAACTCAATATTGCCGGGGTTGGCTTTGGTGGTAAAGGGTTTAGCGATACCAATAATTCGTATAACAACGGCGCCAACAACATGGTGGCCCTGTGCGATGTTGACTGGGGCCTGGCCCGCGTGAAAGAGAACTTCACCAAGCACCCCAACGCTAAACGCTACAAAGATTTCCGGGAGATGCTGGATAAGGAAGGCAAAAACATTGATGCCGTAACGGTATCGACGGCCGACCATACCCACGCGGTGATCGCGATGGCCGCCATGCAGCGAGGCAAGCACGTATATGTGCAGAAACCCCTGACCCACAATATTTACGAAGCCCGGATGCTCACCGAAGCAGCCCGTAAATATAAGGTTGTGACCCAGATGGGTAACCAGGGCTCCTCGAACCCACAGCAGAAGCAAATGGTGGAATGGTTCGATAAAGGGCTGATTGGTAATGTTCATACCATTAACCTCTGGACGAACCGACCCGTTTGGCCACAGGGCATTCCAGTGCCACAGGCCGCTTCCGAAACCCCCGTCGATCTGGATTGGGATCTGTGGCTCGGACCTGCGCAGAAGGTAGGCTACACCCCCGCCTATCACCCCTTCAAATGGCGCGGCTGGTGGAACTTCGGTGCCGGTGCGCTGGGCGACATTGGTTGCCACATCATGGACGTACCTTTCCGCGTACTTGGACTGGGCTACCCAACTCAGGTTGAAACCAGCATCGGCCAGGTGTTCCTGAAAGACTGGACACCCGAGTACATTCCCGAAGGATGCCCACCTTCTTCGCACGTTGAACTGAAATTCCCGGCTTCCAGCAAAAACAAGTCGGCGGTAACGTTGGTCTGGGAAGATGGCGGTCTGCGTCCATTCCGTCCGGATATGCTGCCCGAAGGCGAAGCCATGCCAGAAAACGGCGAAAACGGCGTGCTCATGCATGGCGATAAAGGCCTGATGATCTGCGGCATGTATGGCGATAATCCAAGACTATACACCAAGAGCGGAGACAAACTGGTAGCAGCCCCCAAACCAACGGGCGGCCTACCCGAAAATGGTCACCAGGTACTGTGGACCGAAGCTTGTAAAGCAGGCTTCAACAGCAAAGAACACAAGGCGCTCACGTCTTCGTTCGACTTTGCCGGTCCGCTGACGGAGTCGGTGCTGATGGGTAACCTTGCTATTCGCAGTTACACCCTCCGGACGCCGAAAGCCGATGGTAAGGGCTTTGACTACCCTGGCCGCAAGCGCCTGCTGTGGGATGGCAAGAACATGAAGATCACGAACATGGACGAAGCCAATCAGTTCGTTAAGCGCGAATACCGTCAGGGTTGGTCCTTGACGGCGTAGATGTTAGTAACCAGTAAAGTGGGTGGAGTGAGTGAAGTAGGTAAAGCTGTTGTTTACCTACTTCACTCACTCCACCCACTTTACTTATTTCACCTACCTCACTCTCTTGACTAACAAAGACTGCGCCATTGTCCGTAAGCGACCGTTGGCTACATAGGCCCAGATGAGCAGCATGTACATCGAGAAATCCTGGTAGGATACCGGGAAAGCCATATTGTTAATGTAATACCGGGTAGCGGTAAAGTCGAGCGTGGGCGTAAACCCGATGAGGTTTTCATACCCTAACACAAGCGTTAGCCCCAGCGCATAGAACAGGTAGTTCGGCTTACGAAAAGCCCACAGAATTCCGGCCAGCGTTGTAGCGCCAAACCCTACGTAATGCTTCCAGGTAAGTGACAGGTCGGTTGTCGTTGCGAGATAAACCGAGTACACCTGAACGGTTGTCAGCACGGCCAGGATGAGTCCATAGCCGTAAAATTCTTTTAATTGAGCACGCTGCATAAATTAGATTGTTACGGAAAGAGATAAAGTACGAATGATAAAAATACGTAAAAACCTCTAACCATATAGACTAACAACAGTTATTTTTTTGCGTTGCCTTCATTAAAAAATACAAAAAGTCCGTCTTTACCCGCCACGACGATGTCGTTTCGGCCGGTTTTATGCAAATCAGCTACGGCAAAATAAATGCCGGTTCCTTTACCAACCCCTGCCGGTCCATAGGCTATCGTGTGCTTTACGAACTGCTTCTTTGATGGCTCCCATGTAAAATAGTAAAGACCAACGGGATCTTTTTCGCCGGGGTCATTGCCGTTATGTGCCCGAAACCGTTTGCCGGTGAGTAACTCGGGACGGCCATCACCCGTAATATCGACCCACTCCAGGCAGTGGTATTGGGAGTTTTTATCATCAATCAGATGCTTTGTCCAGCCGCGTTGCCCGGACGCGTCTCGCGTCTGTTCGTACCAATGCAGACCATAACTATGCCCCTGTCCCACAATCAGGTCGTTACGCTGATCGCCGTTCACATCGGCCACAATGATGGGTACACTGGCCGTACCAAGCGTAAATTCTTTGTGTATTGTCCAGGGACCGGCCTCCCGGTTGGCAGGTGCTTCGAGCCAGCCATCCGGTACGATCAGGTCGCCCCGGCCGTCGCCATTTATATCACCAAAGCCCAGTCCGTGTCCCTGGGTGGGCGCTACCGTAACCGTTTTGAATACGCCGGGGCTCACCAGCTTAATATACTTCAACGGATGATTGGGATTGTTCGGTACAATATCAATGGTGCCGTCGCCATCAACATCCCAGGCGCGGGTTGTCTCCACATTGCCCACTTTACCAATTTCATGCAGGGGCCAGACAGCATTTTTCTTTCCGGGATTTTCTACCCATCGAAGGGTTTGATCGAACCAGCCACCGGTCAGGAAATCCAGCCGACCATCGCCATTCACATCAAGGGGTATGGTCGAGAAGTCATCGTAATACTGGTCTTTCCGGGGTTCATTTCCGATCAGGTACCTGTTCCAGAAACCGGGTCCTTTATACCAGAAATCTCCCGACACAATGTCAAGGGTATCGTCATTATCTACATCAAACACACCCACTGATTCATAACTCTCAGCAGCGATAAACTGGCGGGTAAACCGTAAGCCGGGCTCGGGGGCCGTTGCACCAACAACAACTAGTAAGATAATCAGACTACTAATCAGACGAAACATAGACGATTTCATTTTCTTAATTAAAGGCTAAGGCTTTAAATCCCTACTAAAGCAACCATCGATTCATCTAACGTTTAGCAGTTACCCTGCCGACAATACACGTTCAGATTAAAGGATATACCTCAACTAATCAAAACCTACGTATAACAGAAAGTACTTAATACAACTGAAATAATCTTTTTTAACTACAGATTTCTACTAAGGATATTCTACTATCGCCAATCTTAGATCTAACCCACACTAATATTTACTTATTTTCTAGTATTCCATGAGTAGTTAGCCCTAACGTAATGGCTTATCCCATAATTAATACCCCAAAGTCCAACTTTGTCTACCCTTATTATCAATTATTTTCATTTAACATGCTCTTATGAAAAAACACTTACCTCCCCAAGGCCTGCTGGGCAGGCCATTTAGCGTAGTAATTACTCAATTATTACTGGCTTTACTCTGTATTAGTTTTACCTATGCCAAGAAACCACTCGGAGTGAAAGCGCCTACAGATCGCCCGTCCATGACAGCCGACCGTACCCTGAGCGGACGAGTGACTGACGAAAAAGATGAGGCCTTACCCGGTGTGAGTGTTATCCTGAAAGGAACCCAGCGCGGAACCGTTACCGATGCCGACGGCCGGTACAAAGTGGAGATTCCTACAGGTGGCGCAACGCTTGTGTTCTCGTTTGTTGGATACCTGCCGCAGGAAGTGCGCATTGCCAACCAGACATCAGTTGACATCAGTCTAAAAGCCGATAGCAAAGTGCTGGATGAGATTGTCGTCATCGGTTACGGTACTGCCAAGAAGTCTGACCTTACCGGCGCCGTCACCAGCGTCAAAGAAGCCCAACTCCAGGAACGACCCACATCCTCCCTCAACCAGGCCCTCTCGGGACGCATGCCCGGTGTGCAGGTCAACACCAACTCGGGACGGCCCGGCGGACGTACCACCGTCCGCATCCGTGGGTTCAGCTCCATCAACTCCTCCAACAACCCCCTCTATGTTGTGGATGGCGTGATGCTCCCCCAGGGTACCGGCGACCAGTTCAGTAACCCAATCGACTACATCAACCCCAACGACATCGTCAACGTCGAAGTCCTCAAGGATGCCTCCTCGACAGCCATCTACGGGGCTCGCGGTGCCAACGGCGTCATCCTGGTCTCCACCCGCAAGGGCAAGGCCGGTGAAAGCCGGGTCACCTACGACGGCCAGTTCTCCGTCAACACCATCGGACCCAACAAGCCAAAAGTGCTCAACGCCAAAGAGTACCTGGCCACCGAAGACCTGGCCTACGCCAACATGGCCAAGTATGATCCCGTCGGCTGGGCCGCCGGTAAGTGGTCGTATCTGGACCCTAAAGTGCGCCGGGCCGCTTTCAGTGCCGCCCGCCCTGGCGTGTTCGATGCTAATCTCAACCCCTTGTATGACACCGACTGGTTCAAAGAATCATCGCAGAACACACTCTCCCAGAACCACCAGTTGGGTTTCAGTGGTGGTAACGAACGCACCCAGTACTCACTCTCGCTTAACTACCGCGACGATCAGGGGCTGATCAAGACCTCCTACATGAAGCGTTACTCAGGCCGTTTCTCGATCGACGATCAGGTCAAGAGCTGGCTCAAGATTGGCGGTACGCTGAGCTATAACAATCAATCCGAAAACCTGGTGGACGTCAACGATGCGGTGGCCCGTCAGATCGTGGAAGACTTCCCATTCCTGCCCGTTACTTACCCGACTACCGGTGTCTTTGCCGAAAACCGGGATTACCCCTTTGCCGAAGGCACCATGAGCTCGGTTCACCGGCTGATGGATCGTCGCTACATCCAGAATACCCAGACCACGCTGGGTAGCCTGTTCACCAACATCACCTTAGGCAAAGGCCTGGAGATGCGCACGGTACTGGGTGCCAACATCCAGACCCAGGAGATCAACCAATCGCAGACTCGTACCCTCAACATTGGCGGCAACGGCAACGCATCCGCTAATAACAACAAGACCTCTTTCTGGTCGCTGGAGCACTATCTGACCTACAACAAGCAGTTTGGGCAGGATCACTCCTTTACCGGGCTGCTGGGTCTGTCGTGGCAGGAAACCAACACCTTTGGCATCGGGGCCAGTGTGAGCGGCTTTGCCACCGACTACTTTGGTTTCAACAACCTGGGCGCGGGAGCTACCAACCCTTCTGTTAGTTCGGGCGCGTCGCGGTTTGCCTTTAACTCGTATTTCGGCCGGATCAACTACGGCTACAAGAACAAGTACCTCTTCACGGCAACGGGCCGGGCCGATGGCTCCTCCAAGTTCGGAGAGAATTTCAAGTTTGCCTTCTTCCCCTCGGCGGCTCTGGCCTGGCGGGTATCGGAAGAGGACTTCCTGAAGGGCAACCCGGTCATCTCCAACCTGAAAGTTCGCGCCAGCTACGGTTTGACGGGTAACTCCGAGATTCCACCGTACCAGTCGCTATCGTTGCTCAGCTCGAACTATTCGACTATCTACAACGACGGACGGGTTGGCGGCACGGGCATTAGCCGTCTGGCTAACCCCGACCTGCGCTGGGAGAAAACCGCTCAGACCGATGTGGGTCTGGAAGTTAGTTTCCTCAAAGGCCGCATCACCCTGGAAGCCGACTACTACTACCGCCTGACGACCGACATGCTTCTGGATGCGCCCGTACCTCAGTCGAGCGGCTATGCTACCATCCGACGCAACGTGGGTTCGATGGAGAACAAAGGCTTCGAATTTGGCCTCAACACGATCAACATCAACCGCGGCACTTTCAGCTGGAACACGAACTTCAACATCTCGCTGAACCAAAACAAGGTTCTCTCGCTGGCCACCCCCTCCGACATCTTCAACGTGGGCGGACCTAACTTCACAAACCCCACCAA
>NZ_OCNH01000002.1:1150792-1431395 GCF_900230225.1 Spirosoma fluviale | reverse complement strand
GAGTTGCCCACGGGCTTGTACTACTATCAGGCCACGGTGTACTACGCCCAGCTGGAGCGTAACGCTCCCCCCCAGATCCTCAAAAGCTGGGTCCAAATTATCCGGGAAGGAAGTGGATCGAGATAGGGTAGAACAAATAAAAAAAGGCCGGTCAAACCGGCCTTTTTTTATTTCATATTGTGGTATACCATCTGAACGTCGTCGTCTTCTTCGATCCGCTCGATGAGCTTCTCCACATCGGCAACTTCGTCATCGGTTAGTTCTTTGTAATCGTTTGGGATACGTTCGAACTCGGCTTGCTTGATTTCGTAGCCCTTTTCTTCCAGGAACTTCTGGATGCTACCGAAAGCCGTGAATTCGCCGTAAATAACATATTGGTTGGCTTCTTCGTCAAACTCAACGTCGTCGCCACCCACATCAATCAATTCCAGTTCGAGTTCTTCCTGATCGATACCTTCCGCCGTAATCCGAAAGACGGATTTGCGGTCGAACATAAAGTCGAGCATTCCCTGCGTGCCTAAGCTGCCACCGAGTTTGTTCAGGTAACTCCGAACGTTGGCTACCGTCCGGTTATGGTTGTCCGTAGCGGTCTCGATCACCAGCGCAATACCGTGGGGAGCGTATGCTTCGTACACGATTTCTTTGTAATCCTCCTGATCTTTCGACGAGGCTTTTTTGATGGCCCGGTCGACGTTTTCCTTCGGCATGTTGGCCGCCTTGGCATTCTGGATAATAGCCCGAAGCCGCCCGTTCACGTCGGGGTCCGGTCCACCGCTTTTCACGGCCATAACGATATCTTTACCAATACGGGTGAAGGTTTTGGCCATCTGCCCCCACCGTTTCATTTTCCGGGCTTTCCGGTATTCAAATGCGCGTCCCATTTCTTTTTGTTCTAAACCGCAAGGTTCGTAACGAATGCGCGAAGGTCGCAAGAATACTTTGCGAACCTGACGCATACATTGCGCTCTATGCGGTTAAATTTTATCTGTTAGTACTTCGTCAAATTCTATAATATTCTGGCCGCGCACCAGGTCCTCAAACGTTTCTCGCTGACGAATCAGGTACGGCTTTCCTTCGTATACCAGTACTTCGGCCGGCCGGAAGCGGGCGTTGTAGTTCGAGGCCATGCTGAAACCATAGGCACCGGCATTCTCAAAAGACAACACATCGCCGGGTTTTACTTCTGGCAAAGCGCGGTCGGTGGCGAACGTGTCCGTTTCACAGATGTAGCCAACGACGTTATAGGTCTTTTCGGTTACCGGATCGCCTGCAATCTGTGGATTCGAAATATTTTTGATGTCGTGATAGGCGTCGTACATCATCGGGCGGATCAGGTGGTTCAGACCCGAATCGACCGCTACGAACGTACGCGTCGGATTTTCTTTCACGATGTTGGTTTTCACCAGCAGATGCCCGCTTTCGCTCACCAGAAATTTACCCGGCTCAAACCAGAGTTCGAGGTCACGGCCGTAGTTCTTACAGAAGTTCCGGAAAGCGGCCGATACCTGAAGACCAAGTTCTTCGACGTCCGTAATGTGATCGCCCTCTTTATACGCCACCTTGAACCCGCTTCCGAAATCAATGAACGACAGGTCCGGGTAATCATTGGCGAGGTCGAACAGGACCTCGGCACCGGTCAAAAACGCACCGGCATTCTTGAAATCAGAACCCGTATGAATATGCAACCCGGCAACCGGAATCTGGTATTGCTCCACTATGGCACGAATGGCGTCGCGCTGCAGAATGGAAATACCAAACTTCGAGTCGGCATGACCCGTCGAAATCTTGATGTTGCCCCCCTCGCTGATGTGCGGATTGATGCGAATGCTGATAGGAACCTGTGTTCCATAGGTTTGACCAACCCATTCCAATAAGGACAAACTGTCGACGTTTAACTGTAAGCCAAGAGAAACAGCTTCGCGGATTTCGTCGAACGACACACCGCTTGGCGTAAACATGATCTGACCCGGCTCAAAACCAGCCATCATCCCCATGCGGGCTTCATTGACCGATACAGAATCCATTTCCACGCCCTGCTGACGCATCAGCTTCAGAATGGAGATATTCGTCAGCGCTTTGGCCGCGTATTTTATCTTTAGGTTGACGCCGGCAAATGAAGACCGGAGCAAGCCGATTTTTTCAATAATTTTGTCGGCATCATAGACGTATAAAGGAAGGCCGAATTCATCGGCAATATCCAGTACATCGACACCCTGAATCTGGTACGTACGGTTATTTAGTTGCATGACTTCGTTGAACGAACCGCAAAATTACGCCATCTTTCCCCCATGTACAAAATTCAGTTTCTCTTAGTCCTCCTGCTTTTCGGACCCATTGCCGCTTTTGGTCAGTCAACGGCCAAAAAGCAGGCCGTTAATGGGCGAAATGGGCAAAAACAGAAGTCCCCGTCAGCCCTGCTTCAGTCGGGGCCGATGGTGGGTTATTCGGAGATGCGCGAGGTAAAACTCTGGGTGCAAACCAAACAACCCGCCCGCGTTCAGATTCGCTACCATGAAGTTGAGGGTTCCGCAACGGCTGGCGCTCCCGCATCGACATCGGCCACGACGCACCTAACCAACGAAGTGTACACCAACCGGCAAACGGCTTTTACAGCCCACCTGCTCGCCGATCAGGTGGACCCCGGAAAGACGTACGCGTACGACGTGTTAATCGAGGGCCAGAAGGTGAGCCTGCCCTACCCGACCAAGTTCCAAACCCAAAGCCTGTGGCAATGGCGGACCGACCCTCCGATGTTTCGCTTCGGCGTCGGAAGCTGCACTTACGTCAACGAGGCTAATGTCGACCGCCCCGGCACGCCTTATGGGGGTGGCTACGAGATATTTACGGCACTGGCGGCCCAAAAACCCGATTTCATGCTCTGGACGGGCGACAATACCTATACCCGCGAAGTAGACTGGAACAGCCGGAGCGGGGTGCTGCGCCGGTATACACACACGCGCTCATTGCCCGAAATGCAGCCGCTGCTGGCCGCTACGCACAATTACGCCATCTGGGACGATCATGATTACGGTCCCGACGACTCCGACCGCTCTTATTGGCTCAAGGAAGTTACGCTCGATGCGTTCAAACTGTTCTGGGCCAATCCGAACTTCATCTTTCCCGAAAGCTGCGCGGGCACCTTCGAATGGAACGACTGCCAGTTTTTTATGCTCGACGACCGCACCTTCCGGGCACCCGATAAAATGCCCGATGGGCCGGGGAAAGCCTATTTTTCGGAGAAGCAGATTCAATGGCTGCTGGATGCACTGACCTTCAGCAAGGCCACGTTCAAATTTATCGTTACGGGCGGGCAGATCGTCAACCCTACAAAATCGTTCGAGAACTACGCCATTTACGGCACCGAACGCGACCGGCTGTTCAAAGCCATTGCCGATGCTAAAATTCCGGGAGTGCTGTTCCTCACCGGCGACCGTCATCACTCCATTCTGCACAAACTGGACCGTCCCGGCACCTATCCGCTGTACGACCTGACCATTTCGCCCCTCACCTCCGGCCCGGCAAAACCCCTGGCCGACGAGTTGAAACTACCGACTTACGTAGACGGCACGCTGGTAACCGACCGCAATTTCGGCATTCTGAGTGTCAGCGGCCCTGCCAAAGACCGGGTGCTGAATATCAAGGTCTACGACCAGAAAGGCACTGAACGCTGGACGAAAGACGTACGGGCGAGTGAGTTGAAGTAAATTGACAAAAATCATGACCATCCAAAAATTTCCCGACCACGCCACGCTTTCGCAGCACACTGCCGAGCACCTTGCGGCCATCATCAATCAGAAACCCACCGCGACACTCTGTCTGGCCTCGGGCGATACCCCTATTGAAACCTACCATCGGTTCGTCAATTTAGTGAGAGATGGACGTGTCGATGTCAGCCAGTGTACGTTTGTTGGGCTTGACGAATGGGTCGGTTTCGGGCCGGACGACTTCGGCAGTTGTTCGTTTTACGTGTTCCGTGACCTGTTCAACCCACTCAATCTCCGGCTGGACCAGGTGCATGTGTTCGACGCTAAAGCGAGTGATCTGCCTGCCGAGTGCGCGCGCATCGACGCCGTTATTGCCGAGCGGGGTGGCCTGGATGTCTTGCTGGTAGGTATGGGCATGAACGGCCATATTGCCCTCAACGAGCCGGGAACCCCGTTTACGCTGGGTTGCCACGTGGTCGAGCTAGCCGAAAGCACCAAGACGGTTGGTCAAAAATATTTCGAGGCTGAAACAACGCTGAGTCAGGGGATCACCCTCGGTCTGCGCCATCTGACCGAAGCCAAAGAAGTTATTTTACTGGTGAGTGGCGGGAAGAAAGCACCTGTTCTACAGGAAGCGCTACAAGGACCAGTAACCGAACAAGTACCGGCCAGTATCATGCAAACGCACCCCAACGCCCTGATTTGGGTCGATGAAGCCGCCGGGAGTTTACTGGCCACCGTTTGAGTTTTTGGCGTTCGGGTTGTAGTTTGTGGATTGTTAGCACATCAACGATAAACGACAACGCCTTTGCCAACTACGATTACCTCCCGCCGAACCGAAATCCTTGCCGGGGTCTCCACCTTTCTGGCAACCATGTACATCATTGTGGTCAACCCGGCTATTCTGAGTCAGGCCGGGTTGCCGTTTAGTGGCGTTTTGACGGCTACCGTTCTCCTGTCGTTCTTTTGCAGCCTGATGATGGGCCTGTACGCCCGTAACCCGATTGTGGTGGCACCGGGCATGGGGATGAATGCGTTCTTCACGTTTACCGCAGTCAAAGGCATGGGTATACGGCCTGAGATTGCATTGGGAGCGGTATTCTGGGCGGGGGTTTTGTTCCTGCTGCTGTCTGTGTTCAATGTACGGTCGGCAATCGTGCGGGCCATTCCTCAGCCTTTACGCTACGCGGTTTCGGCGGGGATTGGGCTTTTCATCACGCTCATTGGCTTCGAGAATGCAAAATTCATCGTAGCCAATCCGGCTACGCTGGTAAGCATTGCTAACTTTAATGACCCCATTGTTCTCACATTTGTATTCGGCCTGCTGCTCATGAGCGTGCTGGTCGTTCGGGATGTGCCGGGAGGCATCATTATCGGTATTATCCTGACAACGCTGGCCGCCTGGCCCATCGGGCGGTACTGGGGAGATGCTTCGGCGATTAATTTCGGGCAGAAGACGCTGGTTAACTTTCAGGGTGTTCTGGCCGTCCCTGACTTTTCACTTCTGGGCAAGCTTGACCTGATGGGCTCGTTATCATGGTCGCTCTGGCCCGTCATTTTCGCCTTTGCCTTCACTGACTTGTTCGACAGTCTTTCCACATTTGTGGGTGTTGCCGAAGCGGGCGGCTTGCAGGACGATGATGGCCAGCCCCGCAACCTGAACCGCTCCCTGATGACCGATGCCGTTGCTACCACGCTGGCGGGAGTATTTGGCACCAGCCCCGGTACGGCTTACATTGAATCGGCGGTGGGTATTGCGCAGGGTGGCCGAACCGGACTCACAGCCATTGTGGCGGGCTGTTGTTTTCTGCCCTTTCTGTTCCTATCTCCATTACTATCCATCATCCCGGCCATTGCCACAGCTCCGGCCCTGGTGCTGGTAGGGGCGTTCATGATGAAACCCATTACACGTATCGAGTGGGGGCAGTTGGACGATGCGCTACCAGCTTTTCTGGCGCTGGTGTTAATTCCCTTCAGTTATTCCATCACGCAGGGGCTCATATGGGGATTCCTTTCCTGGACAGTCATAAAAGTCGCCGTTGGCAAGAGCCGCGAAGTGTCGCTCGGCCTCTGGATTGTCGATGTGTTTTGCGTGCTGGCGTTAGCGAGTGGGCATTAGCGCGTTTGCGCTGGTGCTCCTGTGGAGTCAGGGCGTTTTTGTGGAGTCAGGTCCTCAGACCTGGCCAGTGAGGTTTCTTAAAACCTCCTTAATGGCATACACGAGGTTTTGAGAAACCTCGCTGTGTCGGGTTTAAGAACCCGACACCACACACACTTGTATCAATTTAACTTACCCTGACATGAAAAAAGCAACGCTACTCTTCCTCCTTCTCGCCCAAATTTCCTTTGCCCAACGCTACAAACCCCGCCCGATAACCGGTTTACTCGGCGCGTTTGGCGCAGAAGTAGAGCTGGTTAAAGAAACATTATCCAAGCCCAAAACGGTAATCGTCGATGGCATTGTATTTACCACCGGAAAAATCGGTAACCAAAGGGTTGTGGTGGCCGAAACGGGCATCGGCAAAGTGAACGCGGCTATGACAACGGCCCTCATGCTGGATCATTTCAAGCCGCAGCGAATCTTGTTCACAGGTATTGCCGGTGGCACAAACCCGGAACTGCAACCCGGCGACATTGTGATTGCCGGACAAACGGCCCACCACGATTACGGGGCCATCACCGATAAAAACACCCCTACCCGACAAACCCGAAATGCCATTACAAAACAGTTTAACCCGGCCTTTTTCCCGGCCGACTCAGTTCTGATGCGATTAGCCGAACGCGTTGTCAAAACCGTTTCGCTCGAAGGCATTCCGCTGGCATCGGGTGGTGTTTCCGACCGGCCTGTGAAGGTGATGACGGGTACGGTGGTTACGGGCGATGTTTTTGTGGCCTCCCCTACCAAAGTGAGCAGCCTCCGGGCCGACTTCGGTGCCGACGCGACCGAGATGGAGGGTGCAGCCATTGCGCAGGTATGCTACCAGCTTCAGGTGCCCCACCTCATTATCCGCAGCCTGAGCGACCGCGCCGATGCCGAAGCGCACATTGCCTACGATAAATTTTACCCGACAGCGGCCCGCAATTCTGCCAAACTCGTGATTGCTATCGTGAAGGCACTATAAACTAGTATCAAACAGCCTCTGGCTGTTTTTAGCAAATAAACAGCCAAAGGCTGTTTGATACTTTACCCGCTCCCTCAGAAAAAGGCTCCTCTTTTGACGTCAACTCCCTTTTTTCGCACCTTTGAGTACATCAACTTTTCTTTCCTTGGTACTCGACTCAACAAATACTTCGTCCCTGAATCCGTTTCAGTCCTTTTGGTGGGGTGGTTATGAATGTAGCGATCAACAGAATTGCTTCGGCAACCGCGTTGATTTGCTTCGGGCATCGGGCCATTTGCAATTACTCAATGAAGATTATGCGCTTCTGCATTCATTTAATATCCGCACCGTTCGGGAGGGTATTCAATGGAGCCATGTTGAAAAACGGCCTTATCAATACGATTGGAGCATGGTTGCCGACATGCTGGCAGAAGGTCACCGGCAGGGTATTCAGCAGATCTGGGATTTATGCCATTTTGGTTACCCCGACGACCTGACGCCTTTACACCCCATGTTTGCCCGGCGTTTTGCCGCTTTGTGTCGGGCCTTTGTCCGTTTTTACCGCGACCTGTACCCGTATGATAGCCTGATCGTCACGCCCATTAACGAAGTCAGCTTTATGTCGTGGCTGGGGGGCGATGCGGCTGGCACATCGCCCTACTGTACCAAACAGGGTTGGGAAGTTAAAGTAGGCCTGATGCGCGCCTACATTGAGGGTGTTGCGGCTATGCGCGAGATCGACCCGACCATTCGCATCCTGACAACCGAGCCATTGGTACAAATGGTACCACCCCTTAATGCGACCCCGGAGCAGATTATTGACGCAGCTATTGCCGATGATAACCAGTTTCAGTCGGTCGACATGCTGGCGGGTAGATTGACTCCTGAATTGGGCGGATCGCCGGATTACGTCGATATTTTAGGATTCAACTATTACTACAACAATCAGTGGATTGAGGGCACACATACCTTTTTAGGCTGGAATGACGATGTCCCCGACTCTCGCTGGGTACCACTTCGGCACTTGCTCACGAAAGCGTACCGACGCTACGAGCGTCCCATTGCCCTCACCGAAACCAGCCATCCCGGTATTGACCGACCGTTCTGGATCGAAATGGTTGGCCGGGAATGCGCGGCCGTTCGGCAGGCGGGAGTGCCGTTGGTAGGCGTATGTCTGTACCCGATCGTGGATCGCCCCGACTGGGACCACACCGACTACTGGCATCGCTCCGGCCTTTGGGACGCGGATTTGTCGACTACCCCGCCCGGCCGGATTCTGGTGGAGCCCTATGCCAATGCCTTACGACAGGCACAGTCGGTTATTCTGGAAGCCAGCTTACCTGTTAGTTAACATTTTAGCATACAATCAGTTAAGAGGGGCAGTTTTTATTCACAAAAAAACTGCCCTCCCTGCATATGAAACGAATCATTACCACCCTTGTCTGCCTGGTGTTGCCCGGTCTGGTATTTGGGCAGTCTCTGAAACCCGGCTTCGATAAAGCAGAGTACATCGAACTCCTCAAAGTGTCAGCCCAGTTTGGCGATTCTACCTATGTCAATTCCTTTCCAGCCCCGCAACAGTTCAAGCGGGTTTATCGCTCCCCCGTTGTCGGACTCGATAACATGTGGGATTTGTGGACCAGCCCGCAATCGGTGGCGGTGCTGAGCATTCGCGGAACTACGGCCAATAGTGTAAGCTGGCTGAGCAATTTTTACGCGGCTATGGTGCCCGCCAAAGGATCGCTACAGATTAGTGATACCGAAAACTTCCAGTACGAACTCGCATCCAGCCCCAAGGCTGCGGTTCATGTAGGCTGGTTGGTGAGTACGGCTTTTCTGGCAAAAGATATTCTCCCAAAAATTGATTCGTGCTACCGGGCGGGTATCAAAGATGTGATCATCATGGGGCACAGTCAGGGCGGTGGTATTGCTTTTTTACTGACATCCTATCTGAGAAATCTGCAAAAGCAGTCGCGTATTCCCGCCGATGTACAGTTCAAAACATACTGTAGCGCGGGTCCGAAGCCGGGTAATCTGTATTATGCGTATGAATACGAAGCCGCAACACAGAATGGCTGGGCCTACAACGTTGTCAATGCCGCCGACTGGGTACCTGAAGTGCCGTTTACGATCCAGACGATTAACGATGTGAATACGACCAATCCGTTTAAAGGGGCACCCGCTATGATAAAAAAACAAAAGCTGCCGCAACGAATCGTCCTCAACTACATTTACAATAGCCTGAGCAAACCCGCCTTGAAAGCTCAGCAGAACTACCAGAAATATTTAGGCAGACTGGCCTCAAAAACGGTTCAGAAAAACATCAAAGGCTACGTAGCCCCCAACTATTTCAGCAGCAATGACTACGTCAGAACCGGGGCTACCATCGTCCTCCTGGGCGATAGCGAGTATTTTAAGAAGTACCCGGATAGTGAGGAAAAAATCTTTGCCCATCACTTCCATCCGCCTTATTTGTATCTAACCGAAAAGCTATCGTTATCTCCCAATCAAATGCAATCGTCTAACACCGGTCAGTCATTAGACGGTACCTGGGAACTGAATTACATATCCGGGCCGAAAATAGCGTTTGACGGATTGTATCCCGAAAAGAAGCCATCCATTACGTTCAACACCGCTACGCAGCGGGTCAATGGGTCTACCAGTTGTAATTCGTTTAATGGAAAGCTCGTTGTCGATGGCCCGAAGATCAGTTTCAGCGAACCAATGGCGATGACCCGTATGATGTGCCCCGGCGAAGGTGAGCAGACATTTTTAAACACGCTAAAAACGGTGAATCGCTATTCCGTCAATGACAACACACTCACGTTGATTATGGGCGACATCGCCGTCATGCGCTTCGTCAGAAAGTAGAGTCGTTCAATCAGCTATTTCAAGCTACTGACCAGACTTTGGGTCATGTCGGCAAAAAACTCGGCGGTGTGCGGGCCGAAACGATTGATCTGACCAATGACATAGGGGCTGTTTTCGGCATAGTAGTGTTTGTCGGGAACGATCTGCCCAAGGTTGCCGCCGTTGTAGCTGGTTATGACCAGATTTCTATTATCGGCTATGGGCAACTCACGCAGCTCACCGGCCAGTTCATTAGATACGCCACCGGGGCAACCCACAAAAACAGTTTGCCCAATGCGTAACGCTTTTAGCTCAGCGGGATAATCGCCATAAAGCGCTTTGGCCAGCCACGGCTTCAGCCGAAAGCTTTGGCTAACGCGAATCTGGGGGTCATTTTGAATGAGCGGGGCTGTTTGCGCGATCAACGTACTGTCGGTACGAAGCGGCTGACTGGCCAGCAAGGTAGTTATTTGATCAACCAGACTGGCTACCTGTTGGCTCTTGTCCTTTACCTGACCCGAGTAGTCAGCGTCCTCTACGGGTCCAGCCACTGGCATGGCAAACCAGCGAGTTTGCTTGTTAAGTTGCTGCGTTAACAAGCGAAAGAAATGGGGGTCGTCGGTCGAATTTGTGGTATTTTCCGAAGAAATCTGGTTTACGGAACCGGAATAAATCAGTGCGGATTCACCCGTCAGTTTGCGGAGTTGCAGCAAATGAAGGGGATCTGCCCCGGCCCGACCGCTCGCAGCAGATAGTTGCTGCTGTATTTTCAGATCAACCTGCGTATATCCAATCTGGACGGTCGTGCTGTTTTTCTGAGCCAGCGTCACCGCTTTCAGGATAGCCTCCGTCAGCTGATTGGCCCGCTGCTCATCATAGGGACCAAATTCTCGCTGACCCATGTAATCGCTGGCCCATCCGCTCAGATCCGGTTGCGAATCGGTAGCCCCCAGGTAAACGTTTTTCCACGCAAAGCCAAGCCTGGGCAGCTTTTGTTCCAGCGCTTGCGCAACCGTGGGCGGCATCATTGGTAAGTCGACGGTGATCATGACCGCCCGCGTCGTGCCGTTATCTAGTACCAGCGCGCGCGTTTGAACGGAATCCCACTTCGGGCGTGGTGAGGCTGCGTTTACTGCAGACGTTTCGGGCTTGATCGTTATGCTTGCCCATCCTGCCCGAATGGCCTCTTTGGGGCGCGGGTCGCTCACGATCCAGGCAAACCGTTGACGCGTAAAGCGGTAGTAGAGCGAGTTCTTATAGCTACCCTTGTTAACAACGGTAAAACTCAACCCCAGGATATTGATTATCACCAGGGCAACGACAAAGATTGTGATTCTATAACGACGCATGTTGCTTACAATTTCCGGCTAAATACCCCAGCCCGATCTATAAGCAAAATTGCCCGTTTTATTTGGTATCTGTGCGGTTCGAATCTCCGTAATCTGTGAAATCACAGCTATAAATACAATTGAGCCATTTTTTGCCAATCGCTAACCTGATGCGCCCGTCCATCCCAGATGTACAATTCATGGGGAATCTGTTTGTCATGAAGGGCTGAGCTTAGGGTTACGTTACTGCCCAGAAACGGATCTTCGGCCCCAATGGTCATCACGATCTGGAGTTGGCGGAGGGAGTCGAGCAGGGCGTTATCATCCAGATTAGGCAAAAAATGATTGGGGCTGTGAAAGTAAATCTCCTCGTCGTAGTAATCGTCAAACAATCCGCGAAACTCACCCACCGGCTCGGACAGATTATACCGTCCGCTAAAGGCAACCACTTTTGCAAACCAGTGCGGATGCCGAAAGGCAATATTGAGAGCATGATAGGCTCCGAGGCTGCATCCATGTGAAATCATAAATGGCTGCGGGTTTTTCAGACGGGAAAGCGGCAGGACTTCATTGATTATGTACTGTTCGTACTGGTTATGCCGCCGAATACGGTCGTGAGGATGAGCCGACCGGTTATAAACACTTTCGTGATCAACGCTGTCTACGCAGTAGAGTTGCAGCCAGCCGTTTTCAATTTTTTCGGCCAGCGTATCCGCCAGGCCAAAGGACTCGTATTCGTAAAAACGGCCGCGACGGGTTGGGAATACCAGTACCCGCGCACCCGCGTGGCCCAAGATCAACAACTCCATATCACGGTTTAGATTCGGACTAAACCATTTATGATACTCCCGGTGCATAACAATAACGTTAAGTACCCGTGAATTTGCAACGGCTTGCCCGAACCCCAACAATTGGGCGGGTAAACAAATCGTTAAAAAATCCGGCTCTGTTGCTGCAATGCCTGTTGCCAGGTTCGATAACCGGCCGATGTCAGGTGAAGTCCATCCGATTCAAAAAAATCTGAACAGGGTTTACCATCTGGACCCAGCAAAGGCGTTGTCATGTCAACATACTGCCAGTCGGGTACTTTTTCTAACTCCTGTTGAATTAATTTGTTCGTCTTTCGTATCTGATCGGCAATGTTCCAGCGGGCCGGACTTAGTTTAATCGACAAAAAAGCCATGGGCACTCCCGGAAGCAAGCGAGTCATCTGCTCCGAAAAAGCCGCAAAAAATAGATATACTTCTTCCGGATGGCGGCCGTCACCGAGGTCATTGTCTCCGGCGTAGAAAACCAACGATTTGGGGTCTGTGGGCACCACCAGCCGTTCAAAAAACCAGGCGCAGGCGGCCAGGGTCGAACCGCCAAAACCCAAATTCAGCGTGTCTAGCTGAGGAAAGTCCTGCGCCAGCGTTGTCCAGAGCCGAATGGATGAACTGCCATAAAAAATGACTTTATTCGTGGGCGTGGGTAGAGTGTTTACTTTATTTTCGAGTTGTCGAATCTCGTCTTCGTACCAAATCATACTGCGTTATTTAACCGGCTGACTAAAACTTGTTGACGAGTTGGTTACCGGTGCCCCGTCAGCCGAAGCGGCACTCGCCACCCACTTACGGATAATGCCCGCCAGTGGTCTGAATTCAATTAAAAAGCCATCATGGCCATATAACGAATCGATTTCTTCATAGGTGGCATCGGGAATATGCCGCGCCAGAAACTGCTGCTCGGAAGGAGGAAAAAGCAGATCGGACCGAATTCCCACAACCAGCGTACGGGATTTCACCTGAGCCAGTGCGTTAAGGATACTGCCCCGGTTCCGGCCAACGTTATGCGAATCCATTACTTTAGACAGCGTCCAGTAGGTAAAGGCATTGAATCGCTCAACTAATTTTTCGCCCTGGTAGCGTTGATAGCTGGCCGATTTATAGCCATCGAGCTGCTCATTGTTATCCAGCGCCTGCGTAAAGCCATAGGTATCGTAATTTCGGTACGAAATCATGGCCATAGCCCTGGCCGCTTTCATCCCGGCGGCCCCGGCATCGTCGCGCTGTTCGGACCAGGTCGGGTCGGCTTCGATGGCCATCCGCTGGGCCTCGTTGAAGGCAATACACCAGGGCGACGCAATGGCGCTGGCCGCGATGATCACCAGATTTTCGATCAGATTGGGCTGTAGAATGGCCCATTCCAGCGCCTGCTCGCCCCCCACCGAACCGCCAATGCAGGTATGGATTTTTTCGATACCCAGTTCCTGCCGCAGTAAATCCAGAGCCGCCACCATATCCCGGATGGTGATCATCGGGAACGTATGATAAAAGGGCTGCCCCGTCTGCGGATTTATCGACAATGGCCCCGTAGAGCCATAGCACGAACCGATCACGTTGGCGCAGACAACAAAATTAGTGGCCAGGTCGTAATACTTACCCGCACCAACCATACCGCCCCACCAATCACCGGCATCGGCATTCCCGGTTAGGGCGTGGCAGATCCAGACAACATTCGATTGATCGCTGTTGAGGGTGCCGCGTGTGGTATAAGCCAGCCGAAAACCCGGCAGGCTCTCCCCTGATTCGAGCGGGAACGAATATTTGTAATCGAAGTAAGAAAGGTCCAATCGAAAAAAATTTATGGTTTACGATTTACACTTTAGCCGTTACCAGTAAACTGTAAATCGTAAACCAAACCAAACACTAGGCTAAAACCGATTCAGCAATCCGGGCGAAAGCCTGCTCGAAGTCAGCTTTAATATCATCAATGTGTTCGATGCCCGCCGAAACCCGCAGCACGCCAATTTCAACACCCGCGCTGGCCTGCTCCTGTTCGCTCAATTGCTGATGCGTGGTAGCCGCCGGGTGAATAATAAGCGTTTTAGAGTCGCCAACGTTGGCGAGGTGACTCACCAGTTTCAAGCTGTTGACAAACTCATTGGCGGCATCATTCCCACCCTTTACTTTGAAGGAGAAAACGCCCCCGAATCCGCGCTTGAGGTACTTTTTAGCCAGCTCATGGTAAGGGCTGCTTTCCAGACCCGGATAGTTCACCGCTTCTACCTGCTCATGCTGTTCCAGCCATTGGGCCAGCGCCAGGGCATTCTGCACGGTACGATCAACGCGTAACGAGAGCGTTTCCAGTCCTTGCAGCAGCAGGAATGAGTTGAACGGGCTGATGGCCGGACCGTAGTCGCGCAGGCCTTCTACACGGGCACGAATAATGAACTGAATATTGCCGAAGGGACCACCCACCCCGAACACATCGCTGAACACCATGCCGTGGTAGCCTTCTGAGGGCTCGCTGAATTGCGGAAACTTGCCGTTCCCCCAGTTGTACGTCCCGCCATCGACAATCACTCCGCCAATGCTCGTGCCATGTCCGCCAATCCACTTCGTAGCCGACTCCACCACCACAGCGGCACCGTGTTCGAGGGGGCGGAACAGGTAGCCACCGGCACCAAATGTATTGTCGACGATAAGGGGCAGATCATGCTCCTGCGCGAGGGCGGCAAACGCATCAAAATCGGGGATATTGAACCCCGGATTGCCAATCGTTTCGAGGTAGATCGCTTTGGTATTTCCGTCGATTAATTTGGCAAACGACTCGGGTTTGTCGCCGTCGGCAAAGCGGGCTTCGATGCCCAGCCGCTTAAAGGATACCTTAAACTGGTTGTATGTTCCACCGTAGAGAAACGACGTGGTCACAAAATTATCGCCCGCGCTCAGGATATTGCTCAGCGCAATGAACTGAGCGGCCTGTCCCGACGCCACTGCCAGCGCTGCCACACCGCCTTCGAGAGCGGCAACGCGCTTCTCGAACACATCAGACGTTGGGTTCATGATCCGGGTATATATATTTCCGAACGCTTTCAGTGCAAACAGATCGGCCCCGTGAGCTGAGTCATTGAATACAAAGGATGTGGTCTGGTAAATAGGGACCGCCCGCGAGTTAGTGGTGGGGTCGACCTCCTGGCCAGCGTGCAGCTGGAGCGTATCAAAATGAAGTTGTGACATGTTTATGAATGGTTAACGGTTTTATTGCTCTGGGTTTTGTAGTCGACGCTGGTAGTGCAGACGTTGCTGTTGGCGTTGCTCCCAACAACAGTAGCCCTCGAACATCAGGCGAATAAGTGCACACGACAAACCATCCCGGTTTTCGTAGCGGTGAGTGGAGACGTTCGTTATGCCTGACAGGGCCATTTGGCCGGAGGCATACACTGCTGAAAATAGAGCATGATTAGTACCGATTTATAGTTCCTAAATGTATTTAGGCAGGAGTTAGCACCTTGCCATGTGGTAGGTTGCCAGCGGTTCACAGAGCCTGATCTCTCCCCGCTTCTTTATAAATCAATGCGCGCCGAGAATGGTAAATGACGCGTTGCAATGACTTGATGCCGCAAGTATACTAGTCAAACCGTGCGAATCCAAACAGCCCGGCTTTTTTCTGCTCAACCTGCTTTTTTTAGTACGGTTACTAATTTCTCCGTCTATTAAGTCGATTCATTGTTTTACTTTTGCAGGCAAGACACCTGCCGCATGAATCAAACGTATCGTTACAACCGTGAAAATGCCACCCGAGTGGCCGGAGTCACGTCTTTAAAAGATGCTATCGGGCAGTTATTGAAAGCCTACCAGTTGCAAACCCGCTTCAACGAAACCTATCTTGAAGCATTCTGGGGCCGAATGATGGGGCCAACCATTGCGTCCCGTACGAACCGGCTTTACGTCCGCGACCGCAAACTCTACATCGAAATTGGATCGGCCCCCCTGCGCAACGAACTGGTCAATGCCAAGCAGAAACTTATTCAGTTAGTGAATAAAGACATGGGTACGGACGTCATCGACGACGTCGTCTTCATCTAAGGGCATTCATCTCCTCTGGCGCCATCCTGGCATAATTCCGTCAGAAGGTAATCAGTAAATTCCGGCGTTCCTGTTGTAAGGTAATTGGTTCGTTGATAAACTGCGCTTTCAGGCCTACCCGCTCGCACATGGCCAGCCATTCGGTTTCGGGTATCACCAGAAAGCCGTTTTCCTTGCGAACGGTATGGTAATGCGAGAAGCGAAGGCGAACCAGCAGTTTCAGCGTAGCAATCAATTTTCCCTGCAAAAGCGACCGTTTCAGAATGCCCAAAACGTCGCTCAGAAAGCTCTCCCCCACCATCAGATCGCACACCAGCGCACGGGCACCCGGAGCGGCCACGCGTTTGATTAGCTGCAAAAGTTGTTCTACTTCGCCGATACTCCGGTAATACTGCACAACGCTCATCACAATGATCACATCGAATTGCCGATTGGCCACCGGGCTGAAATTCAGGTAATCGTTGGGGTCAAGATCGTGAAAAAATACATTAGGTGAATCAACATGCCGGGTGCGGGCTAGTTCATTGTATCGTTTGGATATATCCAGACCGTGTATTTCGGCTACGCGGTCGTGCCAGGCATCTTCCAGATTGCCCGGCCCGGAGCCGATGTCCAGCACCCGATTTGTTTTTGCCAAAGGAATATGCGTTTCGACGCGCTCCAGAAAATAATTGAAATTCGTCGACATCGACTCGTCGAATTCATTTTCACGTTGCCAGAAATCAAGCCATGTTGAGGCCATTCAAGAAGTAGTTAAGTAGGCTTGACAAAACACGTTAGAAATTAATCGTGCGTTGAGGTTAGGATTGAGAAGGGGTCTGGATAGGTACCATTGCCGGTGTAGCTGGCATTGGTTTCATGGTGTGCATGAGATAAAGGAGCCGAAACCAGATGAGGACACAGGGCAGGGCTTTGAGGGCATAGGGTGTTACCAGTAGTTCGCGCAGGAAACGCGGAAAAATATCGCTCGGCGACAAAACAGTCAGCACCAGACAGCTTATCAACAGCCCCCGGTCCAGCCACGTTTGCGGGCAGTAAAACCACCAGATCATAACACCCGTTACGGCGATTATATACGTAGGTGATTCGGCAACGGGATTGAAGATAACCTGAAAAATCAGCACAGAGGCCAGTAAAAGCATTTTGAACCAACGTTGATTAAACTGCTGAACGCGCCAATACACCGTACAGAACAGCACTACCCCCGCGCCAATGATTGCACTCGTGCTGATATCGGGCGAGATGGTCAAATGGACGAGTTTATGGATAGACGTGTTGGCCCATTTATCGTAATCGGATTTCAGCATGAGTTGGGTCACCCAGTTTTCGTACTGCCAAACCAGTTGATCAGGCGAGGTGAATAAGAGGGGCAGCAAACCCAGTACAACTCCCCATAGTACCATGTACGCCAAAAACCGAAGCTTTTGCGGATAGAGCAGGAACAAAGCAGCCGCTACCAGACTATATATTTTGATGTTAAAGCCAACAATGATAAAAAAGGCAGCCCAGAACAGCTGGCGTTTCTCAAAACTTACAAAGGCAAACAGTGAAAGAGCCGCAATGAGCGGGTTGGTTTGGCTGTTAACCAGGGAAGTGATCAGTTCCTGCATACTGAACCAGTAGGCAACCACTTTCTGCGAATGGGTAAGGGGCATTCGGTAGATGGCATAGACCCAAACGGCAGTGAACAGAAGATGCCATAGAAATAGCCCTACCGAAAAAGGCAGCGCAAAAATGGGCGCAAACAAAGCCGCAAAGGTGGGTGCGTAATGGTAGTGGTCGCCGTACTCGGCGGGGTAAAGCAGGTATAGGTTCTTTCCGTCGATAAGATGGGCAAGCGAATAATAGAAAATCTGGTAATTATTCGAGTCCATATTAATAAGCGTCCGGATGCTTACAAACAGGGCCAGTATCCCATAGATGCCAAAAATAAATCGGTTATCACTGAACAGTGGCTTTCTAAAAAATGACATCATAGGGTAACCAACAAGTAGGCTGTTGGAGAATAACTTACTGAAGATGTTGGACAAAGTCGCCCATTGTCCTGAAATCGCCGTGTTGTTTTAAATAACGAAGCAGATTTTCGACCCGGTCGAGGAGTTCATCCCGTGAGTGTCGGCGGACATAACCCGGAATTTTTTCATAACCCGCCAAATCCGTAAACTCCCACGGATGAACATACAGGTTCAGAAACCCATCTGTTCGCAAGGTTTGGCGGCACAACTGTTTGTAATAGGCGAAGGGAAAGTTTTTCAGGCTTAGCCAAAACAGGGGCAGCCGCAGCGTCGGGGTAACCGATGCCGGAATTTGCCAGACACCCGCTTCCTGAAACGGACAACGCGGCTCACCCCAGTGATTATACCGACCGGGCAGCCAAGTTGGGTGTAACGATGAATTATACTGATAACCCGCCTGCTGCACATCGACGGGATCAACAAAGCCCATTCGTGCGCGCCGGAAGCCGGTTACCGGTCTATTGAGCAGTTTTTCGAGCGCCAGCCGGGACTTTAGCAGATCGGCTGGCTCGAAGGTGGTGTGAAAATAGCCGTGGGAAGCTATTTCGTGCTTACCGGCAAGTTTCCTGATTAATTCAGGTTCGTGAAGCGCGTAGTTGGCCGTTGTAAACAGCGTAGTAGGTGTACCGAGGGCGTCGAATCGTTCAGCCAGCAGGCGCAAGCCCTTTGTTGACACGGCTATCTGTTCGCTGAGCGGAATGTCATGCCCGAACTCAACAGCCGTGTCGAATTCCTCTACGTCAACGGTGAATAATATATTTCCTGAAGTTGATCCTGATTTTTTACCGGAGCTTGCCATGTCGTTACGCTTTCCTCAATCTCGCTCGTATCACCAATAATGTAGGCGGGGCGGCCTTTCACCTCTACAAACGTTTTGCCCAAATATACGCCGATGATCCCAATCATAATGAACTGTACGCCCCCGATCAGTACCATCAGCAACACCAGCGTTGTCCAGCCGGAAACCGTGGCATCCGTAAAAAAGTGCTCATACAACGTTTCTGCACCGAACAACCCGGCCATCAGGAACATGGTGAACCCCAGCAGGACAGACAAATAAAGCGGACGCGTCGAGAAGGACGTAATCCCCATAGCTGCCAGTTGCAGCATTTTCCGAAATGAATACTTCGACCGACCGGCATAGCGGGCGGCTGGTTCGTAGAGGATACGGCACTGCCGGAAACCCACCCACGAAATAGCTCCGCGTAAGAACAGATCATTTTCTTTAAACTGCTTAAGTGTGTCGACCACTTTCCGGTCGAGGAGCCGGAAATCGGCTGCGCCGTCCTCAATTTTCAAGTTGGAGACATTACGCAGCAACTGGTAAAAGTATTTGGAGGTGGTACGCTTAAACCACGATAGTTTAGGATCAGCCTGACGAACGGTATAAACAACTTCATAGCCTTCGCGCCACTTTTCAATCAGGGTCGGAATCAACTCGGGCGGATGCTGAAGATCGGCATCCAGGCAAATAACGGCTTCACCATGAGCGTTGTCGTAGCCCGCCCGCAACGCCATTTGATGGCCAAAATTACGCGAGAAGGAGATAAAGCGCACAACAGAATAAGCCTGACTTAATTGCCGAAGTACATGGCGGGTTTGGTCAGAACTACCGTCGTCGACAATCAGAATTTCGTAGGATTCGTATTGGTTCATGACGGCCATCAGCCGATGCACCAGCACGGACAAGTTCTCTTCTTCGTTAAAAGCGGGTACGACGAGACTAATCATACCAGAATAAAATTTCATATTATTCACTATCGTTAAGGTCTGTTACGGGCAGATCCCCTTAAAATTCCGACCAAATTAAGTATTTATACTTAATTACTAAACGTCAGTGAGATAATTTTAATCCTAAATAAATGTCCGTTTAGCCATATACCCATAAAGGCCTATATACTAGCATATTTTAAATATAACATTATCGTTATAGTTTCATTTTTCCGGTTGTACCAGAGAAAGACGGGCTGCTTCTAAATCTAGCTCCTGCTCTATTTTTCGAAGTATATCATCGTCCAGCTGGCTATCTTTCCGTTGCTCGCTCAGTACAGTCCGTTCAATTGTCAGGAGCTCTAACTGAAGCCGAATTGCCTGCTGATACAGTTCGGCGGGGCGCTCCGACACGTTGGTAGCCCGAAGCATCCCGTTCAGTTCATTGATGCGCAGTTCGTAGGTGTTCTTTACATAGTTCAGCACATCATCATGTACTGACCCTGCCGAGTGATTGGCTTCCAGGTGGGTAATCGCCTGTAGAGCCATTTTCTGCCGCAGCTTTCGTTCTTCTTTTTTCTCATCAATCTTTTCCCGCACGCCCAGTTCATCAATTAATACGGGCAGGGTAAGCCCCTGAAATACCAGGGTGCAAAAGATAACACCAAACGTAATGAACAGGATTAAATCTCGCCCAGGAAAGGGCTGACCGTTGGGCAGTGTCAGGGGTAACGCCAGCGCACCGGCCAGAGATACAACGCCCCGCATACCCGCCCAGCTTACTACCGCCACCTGCTGCCAGCGAGGTTTGACTTCGCGCTTCCGAATGCGGGCACTGAACCAGCGGGGTAGATAAGCGCCCGGAAAAACCCAGATGATCCGACATACAATAGCCACGACACTGATGAGCAGCGCATAGTTGAGTGCCTGCGTTAACGTATAGCCATTTAATTCAGACACAATAGTAGGCAACTGCAAACCTATCAGGATGAAGACCAGACCGTTGAGCAGAAAGACCATAACCGCCCACACTGAATTGGTCTGCAACCGACTTTCATACGTAAACACCTGTCCGCTGCGAGCCGAAATAAACAACCCCACCGTTACCACAACCAGCACACCGGAAAGATGAAATTGCTCGGCAATCAGGTAAGAGCCATACGGAATGAGCAGCGTTACGGCCGTATTAGTGACGGTATCCCGGCTAATGGCCTTATGGACCCGAAGCATCACCCAGCCAATAACCAGTCCTAGTGCGCCACTGGCCAGCGCAATACCAATAAACTGAAGACCCGCCTTCCACAAAACGAACTGACTGGTCAGGATAGCCACCAGTCCATAGCGGTAGATAATCAGACTACTGGCGTCGTTCACCAGGCTCTCCCCTTCCAGCACTGTGGTGATACGCTTGGGGATGTTGAGTCCTTTGGTTACGGACGATGCCGCTACTGCATCGGGGGGCGCAATGATGGCTCCCAACAGATAGCCCTGCGCCAATGAAAACCCCGGAATGAACATGATGGCAACCAGGGCTACCACAGTGGAGGTAAATAACACCAATCCAACGGCCAGAAACGATACCGAACGACTGTATAACTTTAATTCAACATTATCGATCTGCCAGGCGGCAGCGTATAGCAAGGGAGGTAGAAAAATAAGAAAAACGACATCGGGCGATAAAATGACGGGAGGCAGGCCAGGTATCCAGCCAATCAACAGTCCCGTAAGAACTAACAGAATGGGGTAAGAGATTCGTAAACGCCGGGCAACGACAGCCAGTAATGTCGTGATGCCCAGTAAACCGGTAATCGTTTCAATTGGGTGCATATCGTGAGTAGAATGAGGAATTATTCAGGTTGAGCGATGAAGAGCCGGGCAAATTTGCGATAACTTTGTTTACCAGCCCCTTTCATCACACACGCCAGCGAATAAACGAGAATGAATACGGCAAACCAACGTCTTTTCAACCAAACAGCCAAAGACAGTAATTTAGTTGAGCAGGAAGTACGACGTGACGACATTGGTTTCGGCACCAAGTTAACAGATTCCCGTTCCCGACTTGTTAATCAGGACGGTACGTTTAACATTGTTCGTGTCAATGGCACCCTTTGGGACCGGCTAAATGTATATAATCGGCTCATCACTATGGGCTGGTTACAGTTCATGGGCTGGCTGGTGGTCTTTTATGTAACGGCCAATACCTTCTTCGCGGGGGTCTATATGCTGGCTGGTCCCGATACGTTACAAGCAGCCAGTGAGAAGGCCCTATATGGTCCATTCTGGAAATGCTTTTTCTTCAGTTCGCAAACGCTCACGACGGTAGGCTACGGCCATATTGCGCCGGATAGTTTCCTGACCAGTTCTATTGCAGCCTTTGAATCGATGGTTGGCCTGCTGGCGTTTGCGCTGGCAACGGGTTTGCTTTACGGGCGTTTCTCGCGCTCGGTAGCCCATATCCGCTTTTCTAAACAAGCCGTGTTGGCGCCTTACCTGGACGTTAACGGCTGGATGTTCCGAATCATAAATACCAGGAGCAACCAGCTTGTCAACCTAGACGTGAGCGTGTCATTATCGCGGCTGGAACCCGGCGCCGACGGCTCGCTGTATCGGAAATATTACGGCCTTAGTCTGGAACGGAGCAAAGTAGCGTTCTTCCCAACTAACTGGACAATTGTTCACCCCATTACCGAGAAAAGTCCATTGTACGGCTGCACACCGGAAGAGCTTGAACGTTCAGACGCCGAATTTCTGATTTCTTTGCAGGCTCTCGACGACACCTTTGTTCAAAGTGTACACACTCGATTTTCATACCGCTTCAATGAAGTACTCTGGGGCTATAAGTTCCGGCCCATGTTCGATGGAACGGAGGGAATGCCGGTGAAACTGGATTTAAATAAACTGGATGACGTTCAGGAAGCCCCGTTAAACTAACCGTGTGTTCAGGAAGCCCCGAATGCGATAATACCATTAACGACAAATCAATTACCGTAACGTGATTTTACCTCCTTTTCTTTCCCCCGGCGATACCGTCGGTGTTGTTTCACCAGCCAGTTGGTTTCCGTATGAGGAGTTGGCTGAAGGACTCCGTATTCTGCGCGAAGACTGGCAACTTAACGTTATTGAAGGGGCTAGCTTACAGGCTGTCGACGGCCCTTTTGCCGGTTCGGACGACCTGCGCCGGAACGACCTGCAACAGCTTTTCGATAACCCGTCCGTGCGGGCCGTCTTTGCCGCTCGCGGTGGCTATGGCTGCTACCGTATTGCCGATGGTCTCGACTTATCGGGCCTGACGGCTAATCCCAAATGGCTGGTCGGCTTTAGCGACGTTACGGTGCTGCTCAGTTTACTGACCAATTATAATCTGGTAAGCCTGCATGGCCTCATGCCCCGGCAATTTGGCGATCCCAGCCGGGCCGAATCGCTGGAATCGGTACGGCAGTGGCTATTTGGTAAGTATCCGGCCTATTATGAAACACCGGCGCACCTCCTCAACCGGCAGGGGCAGGCTACGGGTACGCTGGTAGGCGGAAACCTGACTATGCTTACCAATTCGTTTAGTACGCCCACCGACCTGGACTATAGCGGCAAGATTCTCTTCATTGAAGATATTGACGAAACGCTCTTCTCCCTCGATCGTATGATGAGGCAGTTCCAGCGGTCCGGGCGACTGGCCGAGTTGGCGGGTCTGGTGGTAGGCCAGTTTACGGACATGCGTGGCAATCTGTCCCTGCCGTTTGGCAAAGGTGCCTACGAAATCATTGCCGATACGGTTGCGGCCTACAACTACCCTGTTCTCTTCGACTTCCCGGCCGGACACGTCGATTATAACCTGGCCCTTCCTATTGGAAAACTAGTTGAGTTAGTCGTTCAACCGGAATCAGCCGTCCTGAATTTTAACCTGTAAGCGATCATGCCCATTCTCTTCTCTGAGGCTGTTGTCTGGATTACCGGTGCCTCTTCTGGCATTGGCGAAGCTCTTGTTCTGGAAATAGCCCGTCATAAAGGTGTTAAATTAATCCTGTCGGCCCGGCGGAAAGAGGAATTGGAACGGGTAGCCAAACAAACCGGATTATCGGCATCCGATCTGCTCATATTACCCTTGGATATGAGCCGTCCGGACGACATGGCTCCGGCTGTAGAGGCTGTCCAACAGCGGTTTGGCCGAATCGACTACGTTTTTCAGAACGCCGGTATTACGCAGCGGAGTTCGGTAGCAGATACCGACTTCTCCGTATATCAGCGCATCATGGACATTAACTTTTTTGGCGTCGTTGCCCTTACCAAAGCTGTTTTACCGCTCATGCTGGTTCAGGGCAGCGGTCATTTTGTGGTAACGAGCAGCGTTGCGGGTAAACTGGCCACCAAGCAACGATCCGGCTATTGCGCCAGCAAGCATGCCCTGCATGGTTTTTTTGATTCGCTCCGTGCCGAAACATTTGATGCGGGCCTGCGGGTCACTTTGGTATGCCCCGGTTATATACGTACCCCCATTTCGGTACATGCCCTCGGAGCCAATGGCCAGCCACACGGCCAGATGGATGAGAATCAGGAAAAGGGAATGCCCGCTACTGAATTTGCCCGGCGACTGTTGCGAGCAGTTTCCCAGGAGAAAGAAGAACTATACATAGGCGGCAAAGAAACCTATGCCATTTACCTCAAGCGGTTTTTCCCAAGTTTGCTTTCCCGGATTTTGCGTAATCGACCGGTGGAGCAATAAATTGGTGTAGTTGTTAAGCAGGCAAACGTGCCCTAATGGCTTAACAACTACACCAGTTTATTACTTCATCTATTTACTATTTCCCGCTCGCGGTGAGTTCTTTAACGGCGACGCCTTTGTTGGCGAGTTCCATATAATCGACCGTCAGGTGGCAGAGTGATTTCATGCCCAACACAAAACAAGCCTCATCAATCTGAAAGTCGGGCGTATGGTGTGGAGCAACCTCTTCTACTTTTTTACCTTTGGTCATGCCCCCCAGGAAGTAGAAAAATCCGGGTACTTTTTGCTGAAAGAACGAGAAGTCTTCGGCACCGGTTTGTGCGGGCGTTAATCGAACATTGTTTTTTCCGGCCAGTGCTTCGAGCGTTGGGGCCATCTGGTCGGTCAGCTTGGGGTCGTTGTACGTAACCGGATACATGACATTGATTTTCACATCGGCTTTGGCACCGGCACTTTCGGCAATGTTAGTGGCAATCTCGTTGATGCGTCGATGAACCAGCATCTGCGCTTCGGGGCTGAACGTCCGGATGGTACCAATCATGTTGGCTTCTTCCGGTATGATATTCTGCCGGATTCCGCTGTGCAAAGCCCCAACAGTCACAACGGCGGCATTGTCGGTAAGGGTAACATTCCGGCTCACAATCGTCTGCAGGCCCATAACAACCTGAGCGGCAGTCACAATAGGATCTACCCCCGACCAGGGAGCGGCTCCGTGGGTCTGCTTGCCTTTAATTTTGATCGCATACTCATCCACAGCGGCCATAGTTGCACCGGGGCGGTACTTAATCGTACCCACTTCGGTCTGCGAATTAATGTGCAGACCAAAAATGGCATCTACTTTAGGGTTTTCGAGAACGCCTTCCTTAATCATCAGATAAGCGCCCCCTTCTTCACCAGCGGGTGCGCCTTCTTCGGCGGGTTGGAAAATAAACTTAACTGTACCGCGCAGGTCATTTTTAACTGAAGCCAATACCTCGGCGGCCCCCATAAGCATCGCGACATGGCTATCGTGTCCGCAGGCATGCATGATACCCGTTTGCTGACCATTGTATTCGGTCCGGGCTTCTGATTTGAACGGTAGATCAACGCGTTCCGTAACGGGCAACCCATCCATATCGGCACGCAGAGCAACGACAGGGCCTGGTTTCCCGCCCTTTAGTAAACCAACCACCCCGGTTTTGCCAACGCCCGTTTTAACCTCCATGCCTAACGATTGCAGATGGGCGGCAATTTTGGCCGCTGTTTGAAACTCGCGGTTGCCTAGTTCAGGATGCTGGTGAAAATCCCGACGCCAGGCAACTACCTTTTTTTCAAGACTTTCGGCCGTTTTATCCATCCGGGCAGTAAGTGCTCCCATCTGCGCAAACGCTGTTTGAACAGACAGCCCTGCCAGGAGTAACACGCGACCACAAAGTTGATGATGATTCATAGAGTTAGTTGATTTTAGGTTTTTACTTGTAGGATAATAGGCATTCCGCACGTAAACCAGTAGGATATATTGACTCCGGCTGGCTTAGCCTTAGTTTTATTGTCCCTAATGTTCTAACAAAAGTAGCTTATCGTCGTCTAAATGCTTCATCGTGCCACCAACATTGACAAAAATACCGTAGGATTTGCCCTTCATACATGGAATTTTGTCACATGGCATTACCAGACGGGCATTTTCCTGAAGCGGTAGGCAACTGGTCCACCGAATTTGGGCGCGTCGGTTAGTCTTAAATCACGACTTATACGTTTCTGACGACATAGATTTGTAACCAAATAAATAGTAATACAAGTATAACCGAAGCTAGAGTAAGTTATTTGTAATTTATATTTTTCATATAATCATAAACTATATTGATTCATTAAACTTACTACTAAGTTTGTAAACGTTTATTCTAATGTAGAACCATAAAGAAAAATTAAGTCACTTTTCTCTTTTCTCAACACACCCTCATCTATTCTTAAACCAAGTCAAGAGTCCGGAAGGGCCCGGATAATGATCATCTATTATTCGCCAGCTTCGATTGCCTAATATTGACATGAGAAAAATGTTACAGCTATGGTTTGATAGCGCTTTGCTGGGAGTCGCTTTTCTGAAACCAAAACGCAGAGGCAAGACGACCATCTTTCACTACCAACTGGTTAACACCCGATTTGCTGAGTTACTGGGGCGAACACCCATTGAGTTTACCCAACAACCCATCGGTAAGTTTCTTCCTTTCATTGCCGAAACGGAGTTTACTCAAAAGGTGCTCACTGTTTTCCAAACGGGTGTTTCGCAGGAATGTCAATGCAGCCAGCCAGCCGAAAATCGACTTTTTTCCCTAACGCTAACCCGACTTGAGAGCCAGGTTGTAGTGAACCTTCAGGAAATAAGAATACCGGAGCAGGCAGAGTGCGCAAGCCCGTCAGTAATACCGCAACCACAGCCTCCCGCCATACTTGAAAGCAACCAGCTTTTACAAACGGTTATTTACAATAGTCCGATTGCGTTAGCCCTCCTGCGGCCTGTTTACCAGGATGGCCACATCGTTGACTTCCGCTACCTCATCAGTAACCCCTCAAATTGCCTCCTGACCGGGTTCCGTCAGGAAGACATGTTGAGTAGTTCACTGTTGCGTTTATTTCCACATCTGGTGCAAAACAGCGTGTTTAACCGATTGGTTGATGTGGCCCAGAATGGTAAAGCTCAGCACTTTAATTTGCGCGATGAGTTGGACCCTGGCCCTTTTTGGGGTAATTTTTCAATGCTTCAGGTGGGCACAGATGTTCTGTTGAGTATTCAGGATGTCACGCACCTAAAAGATGTTGAAGAAGAACTCCGGCAAACCAACCTGGAACTGGAGCAACGGGTAGCCGAACGCACAGCTCAGGTTCAGCAGTTATCGGCCCTTCAGCAGGCTATTCTGACCTATGCCGGTCAGGCTATAGCCGCTACCGATACGCGTGGCATCATTCAACTGGTCAATCCGGCTCTGGAAACTCTGACCGGTTATCAGGCCAATGAACTAATCGGCAAAGTCACACCGGGAGCCCTGCGTGATCCTTTTTCCCACCAAAATCAAATTACTCAGCTAAAGTCCGACGTCGATGACTTTTCACTCACAGGTGAAGATATAGTGACCGCTTACGTAACCAAACACAATTTTTTACGAAGGGAGAATCTTCTCCTTGCGAAAGATGGTAAACGAATTCCGGTTCTGTCGACGGTAAGCGGGCTTTACGACGAGCAGAATGAGTTAATGGGTTTTGTGGATATTACGACAGACATTACCTATCTAAAGAAGATTGAAGAAGCCCTGTTGCATGCTCAGCAACGTAACGAATTAGCCATCAAAGCCGGAAAACTGGGTATATGGGAATGGAATCTGCTTACTGACGAGCTTGAGCTGGAAGCCGATTTTTACACGTACTTCAATCTCCCCAATCAACCCTGTTTTCAACGGATCAACGAAGCGATATCCTTTGTACACCCCGACGATTTAGACCATGTTCACGCGTGTACAGAGGAGGTTAAACGGGGCAGGAAACGGTTTAACCTCGAATTCCGCGTTGTTCTACCCACCACAAAGTCAATCCATTTTCTCGTGGTAGATGGTCTTCGTCTGCATAGTGACTGTGATTCTGTCCAGCGTATGGTTGGGGTAGTCGTGGACCGAACAACGCAGCGGCAATCGCAGTATGCCCTTCAGGAAAGTGAACGCCGGTACCGAACGCTGGTTGATACCATGCAGGAGGTCGTTTTTCAGACAGATACCGGAGGGTTATGGACTTACCTGAACCCGGCCTGGCAGGAGATCACCGGTTTTAGCATTGAAGAATCGATAGGCACTCGATTCCTCAATTACATACTGCCCGAAGATCAGGCCCGGAGCCAGGACCTCTTTGAACCGCTTATTGCCCGGCAAAAACCCTACTACAGGCATGTAATCCGTTACATCCATAAAAAGGGTGGCTATCGCTGGGTAGAGGTTTTTGCGCAGATAACCGTCAATGAGCAGGACGAACTAACCGGCACCACCGGCACCCTGACCGACATCACTGAACGAAAAAAGGCTGAGCAAGCGCTTCTTGAAAGTGAGCAGCGATTCCGCCAAATTGCCGAAAATGTGGACGAAATTTTCTGGATAAGCGATATTCAGAAATTCAGATTTTTGTACGTAAACCCAGCCTGTGAAAAATTAAGTGGCATGTCTGCAGAAGAACTGTACGCAGACCCATTTTCATTCACAAAAGTGGTTGTGGAAGAAGATCGGGCTAGTTTACTCGCTGCCTTTGGCGACCGCAATACAGATAGTGTTCTCCAGTTCAGAGTTCACCACCGCGACGGCAGTATTCGCTGGCTTAGTGCCCGCCGGTTTACGATCAACAACGAAGAGGGTATCCCTACCCGCCATGTCGGAGTTGCCACCGATGTCACAATGGCCATGGAGAAGGAGCAGATTCTGGAGGAAACACTGACGAAGGAACGAACCTTGAATGCGTTGAAATCACAGTTTATTACCACGGCTTCTCATGAGTTCCGGACTCCGCTGGCGTCTATTATTTCCAGTATCGAACTAGTCAGGCATTACGCCAATGTGAACCCACCGCATTCGTCTACCCCCTCGATTAACAAGCATTCAAATACGATTCTGAAGCAGGTGATGGCTTTGGATGAATTGATTGCCGATACACTTACCATCAGTAAAATCGAAGAAGGCAACGTTCGGCCACAGTTGGAGTCGACTAATATTGTTGCGCTCATTCAGGAACTGGTGTCGCTTAATTTTGCCAGTCGTGAAGACAAACGGCTGGTGGAGCTGGAAGTAACCGGCCAGGCAGTACCCGTACGAATCGACAAAAAACTGATGATGCATGTGTTCACGAATCTGTTGTCGAATGCCTTTAAGTTTTCTACTAAAAACCCCATACTGGCCGTCCGGTTTGCCCAGCAGGCCGTCACGATAACCGTCAGTGATAAAGGGCTTGGGATTCCTCAAAAAGACCTCCCCCATTTATTTCGCAAATTTTTTAGAGCTGGCAATGTGGGGCACATAAAAGGAACCGGTCTTGGTTTAGCCATTTGTCAGGAATACATCAATTTACAACAGGGCCTCCTCGATGTAAATAGCATAGAGGGAGTTGGCACTACATTTACCATTACCCTCCGACTTCGCCAACACGGAACTGCCTAGCATCCGGACCCTATTTGCCTACATAAAATAACATAAAACGGAGCGAATTAGTAGAATTAGTCAATTTTACATGTACATACATATAAACAAAGCATAATATGTATTTATACATAAAATATTGAACTTTATAAATAATAAATTCCTTTTAGCACCTAGTATTGTTTACTTATAACTAATTCATCTACTAAACTATCATGAGAAAACTTCTATTAGGAAGTTTGCTTCTCTTGCTATTATCACATTTTCCTGCAATGGCGCAGGAGGTAGTAGTAAGCGGTCGTGTCACTTCGTCAGACGATGGCTCCTCACTTCCTGGAGTGAGTGTACAGGTAAAAGGTCTTAGCCGGGGGGGTACAACGGATGCCCAGGGCAATTATAAAGTATCCGTACCCGCAAATGGTCGATTGGTTTTCAGTTATATCGGCTATAAAAGTCAGGAGTTCCCGGTTGGCAACCGTACCACACTGAACGTCGTTTTGCAGGCCGATGCCACCAACCTTGGTGAGGTCGTTGTTACAGCCCTGGGTATTGAACGCGATACGCGGTCTTTATCCTACGCCACTCAACAGGTAAATGGCGACCGTATTTCGCAACGGGGCGAGCCTAACGTGCTCAATGCCTTACAGGGTAAAGTATCGGGCGTTCAGATTACGGGAGCCAGTGGCGAAGCCGGTGCCTCAACGAACATCAACATCCGGGGTATTCAGTCATTTACCGGAAACAACCAACCGCTTTTCGTCGTCGATGGTATTCCCATCAGTAACAGTGTGGACCGTACTAATCTTGGTCCAAATGGCACACTGGGTGGTCCACAGTCATCCAACCGGGCACTGGATATTGCTCCGGAAAATATTGAGTCACTGAACGTACTGAAGGGTCCCGCTGCGGCTGCGCTGTATGGATCACGAGCCGCTTCGGGTGTTATCGTGATCACGACAAAGTCGGGCAAAAATGCCAAGAAGAAAACCGAAATTACGGTTAACTCCGGGCTAACGTTTCAGAACGTATATGGCTTGCCTAATTTCCAGAACGGCTTCGGTCAGGGATTGAATAATATCTTCCAGAGTAATAGTGTAGCCTCCTGGGGACCGGCCTATGGCTCTCCGGCCACGCTGGAAAATGGCTTTTTCACCCGCAATGCCACAACACCCACCCAATTGGACTCAACGGCACTGTTTCCGGGAGGAGCCTTACCGGCTTATAAAGCCTACTCGAATTATCGGGCTTATCCGGATAACATAAAGAATTTCTTTAACCAGGGGCGCATCCTGTCGAACTCCGTCAACATTGGCGGGGCAAGTGGCAGCAGCAACTACAACTTTTCGGTAGCCAACACCGCGCAGGATGGTATCGTCCGAAATTCGAAATTTAACCGGACCAACGTAAGTTTCGGCGGCAACACGGTACTGTCGAATACATTTCACGTTGGCGCATCGATCAATTACAGCAATACGGATCAGAGCAACTCGCTGACGGGTAACGGCGGTAGTGCATTCGGACAGTTGGTATCCGTACCCCGCAGCTATGACCTGCCAAACCTTCCTTTTCAGGATGTTAATGGCCGTAGTGTGTTTGCAGGCACACCCGGCTCAAACGAGAACCCAATCTGGGGACTGGAAAACAACCGCACGACCAGTAATGTCGATCGCCTGATTGGTAACATCAATATTGGTGTTGATCTGGTCAAAGGCGTCAATTTATTTTACCGGGCCGGTATTGATACGTATACGGACCGTCGTAAGCAAATCTTTGCGCCCAGTGCAGCCCGCCTGCTGGTAGGTGGCGTTGGCGAAGATATTTATTACTGGCAGGAGCTGAACAGCGACCTGATTCTGACCGGCCAGAAAAACGATATTTTGCCCGGTCTGAATATTGAAGGCCGGTTAGGCTTTAACGTCAACCAGCGGAAATCACAGAACGTGACGGCCAACGGTCAAAGCCTGACGTTACCTAATTTCTATAACCTCAGCAACGCCACCGTCTTCTCAAACAACACCGGCGAGAGCAACACCCTGCGTCGACTGGCTGGTTATTATGGACAGGCCAGTTTCTCGTTCCGGAATTATGCCTTTCTGGAGTTGACCGGGCGTTTCGACAAATCGTCGACCTTACCGCTCAGCAACAATACCTACTTCTATCCGGCTGTTTCGGCAAACGTTATCCTTTCGGATATCTTCCCCATCAAATCGTCGACACTCTCCTACCTCAAAGTACGGGGTAGTGCCGCTACGGTGGGTAAAGATGCGGACCCCTATCAGTTGCAGTCGGTTTACGTAACCACGAGCCGGGGCAATAACGTATCGAACATCGCTTTCCCGATCAACGGCCAGAACGCCTTCTCGATCAGCAACCGGATCGGGCCCGGCGATAACCTGAAACCCGAATTCACAACCTCCTACGAAGGCGGTTTGAACCTTGGGCTGTTCGATAACCGCTTTAGCATTGATCTTACCTATTACAACTCGGTTAGTACAGACATGATCGTAAACGTGGGTATGGCGGCATCGACCGGATATACCACACGGACCACAAACGTGGGTAAAATGACGAACAAGGGTATTGAAGCCTTATTGACGGTAACCCCAATTCGGGTTAAAGATTTCCGCTGGGACGTGACGGTTAACTATACCCGCAACGTAAACGAAGTTGTCGACATCGCACCGGGTGTCGAAAGTTTCTCCATTCCAGGCAGCGCCTTTACGGGCTCCGTACCCTCCATCGTAAAAGGGCAGCCTTACGGGGTAATTCTGGGTAACAAAAAACCGACGAATCCTGACGGCCAGTGGATCATCAACCCCAACACCGGCCTGTGGAATCCGGAAGTGTCTAACCAGAACATTTCCAATCCAAACCCACTCTGGATAGGCAGCATCCAGAATACCCTGAAGTATAAAGGTATTGCCCTGGGTGTCCTCTTCGATACCCAGCAGGGTGGGCAGTTGGTACAGTTCTCGTCGGGCTCGTATAAATCAAACGGTACGCTGGACGTTACGGGCGTTAACCGGCAGGCTCCCCGGATTATACCGGGTGTATTTGAGATCAGCAACGCCGACGGCACAAAAACCTACACGCCAAACAACATTCAGGTGGATGCGCAAAGTTACTGGCGGGCGTTCGGCTTGCAGAGTGACCTGAACGTGTTCAGTGCCACGCGGTACAGTCTGCGCGAAGCAACGCTGAGCTACGATCTGCCTGCGTCGTTGATCAGCAAAACGCCATTTGGTGGTATATCCCTCTCGGTCGTTGGCCGTAACCTGTGGTATTTTGCCCCCGGCTCGCCCATTGATCCTGAAGTAAACACCCAGGGAGCTGGCAACATCCGTGGTCTGGAATTACAAAGCGCACCCAATACCCGTAACTACGGCGTGAATCTGAGATTTACTTTCTAATCATTGTCACTTCATGAAAACAACATATAAAGCGCTTATCGCTGTGTCGCTGCTAACGGTAATGGCAAGCTGTCGCGAAAGCTTTTTCGATATCAATACAACGCCTAACAACCCAACGGTGGTGCCCGCTTCGGTACTGCTGACAACGGTTGAATACGATGCGGCCTTCACCTCTACCAACGACCTGAACCGCATCAATGAGGTACTCACCCAGCACATGGCCGGGGTTGCCAATCAGGTAGCCGCTTATGATGTATTCAACCTGCGCGGAGCCTCAGATAACCAGTGGAACGGCGAAATTTATGCCGGTATGCTCACCAACGCCCAGCGGCTCATTGAGCAAACCCAGCAAACCACACCGGCCTATGCCGGCATGGCTAAAATCCTGAAAGCGTACGGTTTCAGCATCGCTACCGATGTGTGGGGTGATGTACCTTATTCAGAAGCGCTGCAGGGACTATCCGTCCTGACGCCACGGATAGATGCCCAGCAGGACATTTACCTCGGCAGTTCGGAGAAGAAGATCCAAAGCCTGTTCGACCTCGTTAAAGAAGGTATGGCTGATTTGGACAAACCAAACACAGGGGTTTTGCCCGGTGCCGACGATGTGGCCTATCAGGGTAACCTGTCGAGATGGAAGCGACTTGGCAATACCCTTATGCTGCGTCTGGCCGTACAAATGAGCCGTAAAGCACCTGCTCAGGCTAAACAGATCATTACAGAAATCCTGGCCTCACCCGCCGGTCTGATCAACGACAACGCGCTGGATTTTCAGGTAGGCTTCGGGACGGATAACGGCAAGCAGAACGCCCTTTTTTCATTCAACTATGTGAACCGGACGGGCGATTTGATGGCTAGCCAGCGGTTTCTGGATACGCTAACGGCCTACAATGACCCGCGTATCAGCCGGTTCTTTACGCTGGCAGCCAATACGAGCCGGTACGTAGGCTTTAATAACGGCGCAACAACAGCCGCGCCCAGCGTTGTAGCCAACCGGTCACGTTACGGCGTTTACCTGATTGGTACCGGTGGCGAAGCCCCAACGCGTATCATTACCAACTTTAACCGGGCGTTTTTACTCGCCGAAGCGGTTGTTTCGCTGGGTGTAGCGGGCGATGCCCAGGCCTTGTATCAGGAAGGGATCAGAGCCTCTATGCTGAAAGCTGGCGTAGCACTAACCGATGTGAACGATTACTTTACCAAGAATCCGCAAATCGTCACGCTATCCGGCGATACTCAGAATCGGCTGCGGCAGATTCTGACCCAGAAGTGGATTGCCAACATCGGCATGGGCATTGAATCCTGGAACGACATCCGCCGGACGGGCTTCCCAAAACTAGCCTTGCCACTGAACGCGCAGGGCGACAATCCGGCCGTTATTCCGGTGCGTCTGCCGTACACCTCGAACGAACAGCAACGTAATCCCAATGTGCCAAATCCTGGCCCACGGATGGATGAGCGGTTATGGTGGGATATTGATTAACTCATTTTACGACAAAGACCATGAAAAAACTAAGTTATATAGCCAGTTTTCTTTTGTTGTTCGTTGCAGCCGCCTGTACGAAGGATGATATCGTTTCGATCCGCGATGCCCAGGCCACTGACAACGCGATCACATTTACCAATTTCAAGTATTTCGAGCGTATCCCGATTGGGGAAACGTCTATCGCGGGCGGGGGCAACATTAGCATTACAATGACCCTCCCCGATGCCAGTCCGAGGTCGTTTAAGGAAATAACCCAGGTAGGTGCTTCGACCATCAACGCCAGCTTAAACCAGAATACGTTTAAAACGGCTGCAAATACACTGGCATCGAAGATTTCAGTAAGCGGTAAAACGGCTACGTTCACAACAACAATTGCGAACTATCTGGCATTTCGAAAACTGGCGGCTATGCCCAGTACGACTACAGGGGGCGTTGTAACCTTTACCGATATGCAGTTCTTCTTCCTCGTTACGCTGGACGATAACACGACGGTAGTGCCGATAGAGTACCGGGTCCGGATTCGTGCCTGATACTAGATTATCTTTTTGAAGAAGCACCGGCTATAATGGCCGGTGCTTCTTTTGCTACAAAGCCAGTTGACTGCTAGCTACGACACTGTATTGACCATACAGGGCTTTCTTATAAAAAGACAGGGAACACGGATGATACAGATTGAACGGATTTTTAGGGTAACAGCGGCCGGGAGGAGCCAAGCTTTATCTGCCAAAATCCGTTCACTCTGTATCACCCGTGTTCCCTGTTTAGTCGAAATCTGGCGTATGCAATTTTTATAATAAAGTCCTGATCGCTACTACTACTTATAACCTACGCCCAAACTAAGTACTTCCTGAAATTATACAATTATAAAACTTAATAAAATGATTACTAGTCTACAAAATAATACAGGATAAACTATCCTTTTTATTCATTTCAAGGCAATAATATTAGGCTATATTAGCATTGGTGATTATCTAATTTTAAGAAATAAATTTGCTAAGTATTTTCATTAAACTAAGTATAAATTACTATAAAACAAGGAATACCTCTAAGTAAATATTAAGCAAAAATTACTTATCTATAAGATCACAAAATACTGTATATCAGATTTTTATACACTAAACAAATGTATATTTTAACGAAAAGCGCTGCATTAATCGGTCTTTTGTATCTGATCTGAAATTGATCTCATCTCATTTCCGTCCAACCTCAATTGACTTGGAGAGTTTAGTCACTTTAATGTAAGATTTAACCAGTTGAGTGAGTTGGCCACATTTTTTTAACCTACAAATAAATAAACTATTCACGTCATTAGAATATTACAAAAACCTTTCGTTATAATATCAAGTTTTCAGGTTCTATAGATTAACTTTGTATCCCCATTTTCGGGGTTAGACCGTATGTTTTAACTTATTCTTTCTTATGCAGAAAATTTTATTGGGAAGCTGGCTGCTTTCTCTGCTATTCTGTTTGCCAGTACTGGCTCAGGATATTGCCGTGAGTGGCCGCGTCACTTCATCAGACGACGGCTCCACTCTACCGGGTGTGAGCGTACAGGTAAAAGGAACGACCCGTGGCGCCATTACCGACGCCGACGGAAACTACCGAATCAGCGTACCAGTCAATGCGCGACTCGTGTTCAGCTTCATTGGCTATACTGGTCAGGAGATTGCCGTCGGCAACAAAACGACGATCAACGTTACGCTGGTAGCGGGCTCGCAAAGTCTCGATGAAATCGTTGTAACGGCTCAGGGTATCGAGCGCGACAAGCGATCATTGGGCTATGCTACCCAGGAAATAGGTGGCAACATACTGGCACAACGCTCAGAACCTAACCTGCTCAATGCCTTACAGGGTAAAGTAGCGGGCGTGAACATTTCGGGTTCCAGTGGCGTGCCGGGAGCATCGACAAACATCAACATTCGGGGTATTACGTCGTTCAATGGCAGCAACCAGCCCCTGATCGTGGTGGATGGAATCATCTTCAGCAACGACGTTAACCTCACACAAAACACGCTGTTCGGTACGCAGCCTTCCAACCGTCTGGCCGACATCAACCCGGAAAGTATTGAGTCAGTTAACGTACTAAAAGGACCGGCAGCTGCCGTTCTGTACGGTTCGCGGGCGTCGGCTGGTGCCATTGTCATCACGACGAAGTCGGGCCGTAACCAGAACAACAAAACGGAAGTAACCGTCAATTCGTCGTACAACGTACAGGATGTATACGGCATTCCGAAATTCCAGAACGACTACGGCCAGGGAGCAAACAACCTGCTTACACCAACGTCGAACAACTCCTGGGGGCCGCCATTTGTAGGGGGGCCTACATCGGTTACCAACAACCAAAACCAGGTTGTACCTTATCAGGCGTATCCGAACAACGTTCGCGACTTCTACCGCCAGGGAAGTATCCTGCAAAACTCGGTTAACATTGCCTCGGGTGATGCTACGCGCAACTACATCATTTCAATTGGCAATACCCTCCAGAGTGGTATCGTTCAGAACACGAAGTTCAACCGGACAAACGTTTCGCTAGGTGGTGAGTCGAAACTAAAAAACGGATTGAAGGTAAGCGGTACGGGTACGTACGTACAAACGGTGTCGCGTGCGGTGCCGGGTGGTAATGGAGCGAGTGCTTTTGGGCAGATCACCCGTATTCCACGAAGTTATGACCTTGCCAACGAACCATACCAGGGTGTAGACGGAAGAAGTATCTACTTCACCCCCACTACAAACAACCCGCAGTGGAGCGTCAACAACGAACGTCTTGATAGCCAGGTTGACCGCTTCTTCGGTAACTTCCAGCTAAGCTATGACGTAGCCAGCTGGCTAAACGTTGCTTACCGGGTAACGGGCGACACCTATACCGACCGGCGTAAGTTGATTCTGCCAATTGGTTCGGGGCGGGCTCCGTCAGGACAGGTTCAGCAGGATAACTTTTTCCGGAATGAGTTGAATGGTGATCTGCTGATCACGGCCCGCAAGGATAACCTGTTTATGGAAGGGCTGAACGCGAACCTGCTGTTAGGTAATAACCTCAACCAGCGGAAAACCCAGGAGTCGGCGGCCGATGCTACCTCCCTGACGCTGCCCGGTTTTTATAACATCAACAGCGGTACGGTTTTCACGGGTACATTCGAAAGCTCGACCCTGCGTCGTCTGGTGGGTTATTATGGACAGTTGTCGTTGAATTACAACAACTACCTCTTCCTGGAATTATCCGGACGTGCCGACCAGTCGTCTACCCTGCCGAAAGCGAACAACACCTATTTCTATCCGGGTGCGTCGGTTAGTTTTGTCCCAACGGACGCCTTCAAGATCAACTCCGACGTGCTTTCCTATGCGAAAGTGCGGGCCAGCATTGCAAAAGTTGGCCGCGATGCAGACCCGTATCAGTTGAGTACCGTTTATAATAAGAGCAGCTACGGTAACAACGTTGCCAATATCGTTTACCCATTGGCACCGAACAACACGCCCGGCTTCAGCATTGATACCCGGATTGGGAGTAACAACCTCAAGCCTGAGTTTGTGACATCGTACGAATTTGGCATCAACCTTGGCTTCTTCAAGAACCGCCTGAGCATTGACGCTACGTACTTCGACTCAAAGAGTACCCAGCAGATTTTCAACGTAGCCGTTTCGAACTCATCGGGCTTCGATACCCGGACAACCAACGTTGGTGAGTTGCAGAACCGGGGGGTTGAATTGATTTTAAATGCAACCCCCGTACGAATTGGCGGCTTTAAATGGGATGCCACGCTGAACTACACCCTGATTCGGAACAAGGTTGTTTCCATTGCCCCCAATGTTAAGTCGTCCAACATATCAGGTAACTCCTTCATCGGTATTGCCCCATCTATTTATGAAGGCTATCCGTATGGTGTGATTGTCAGCACAGCTAACTCCCGGGTTCAGAATACCGACCCGAATGGCTTATACTATGACGCAACCGGTCAGTTTGCCGGTCAGTATCTGGTGAATGGCTCAACGGGGCAGTTTGCGCCGGGCTTAGCCAACGCGGTTATTTCGAATCCGCAGCCTAATTACATCGCGGGTCTGACCAATACCTTCTCGTACAAAGGCGTAGCCCTGTCTGTACTGGTAGATACCCGTCAGGGTGGTCAGATTTTCTCGTTCAACGCCGTTGATGCCCGCCAGAATGGTTCGATGTACGTAACGGGTATTGATCGCGATCAGCCGCGCATTTTGCCGGGCGTGATTCAGAATACCGATGGCACCTTCCGCCCGAACAACATCCAGCTACCGGCACAAACCTACTGGAGCGCGTTGGGTGGTCTGGCATCGGAAGCCGCCGTTTACGACGCAACGGTCTATCGCCTGCGTGAGGTGGCACTGAACTACACCCTGCCTAAAACGTTGCTGGGCAAAACGCCGTTCGGTACCATTTCGGTGGGTGTGAGCGGTCGTAACCTGTTTTTCTACGCGCCCAACTTCCCGGCCGACCCGGAGGTCAACACGCAGGGAGCGGGTAATATTCAGGGCCTCGACCTGAACGGGCCGCCCAACACCCGGAACTTCGGCGGTAACATTCGGCTCACGTTCTAATCACTCTATTCATTCGAATTACTCATGAAATTTATAATTCCAAAAAGCTATTTGCTCGTCCCCTTCTTTCTGGGAATGGGAGCTTGCAGCAGTTATTTAGATGTCAACGTAAGCCCCAACAACCCTACGACGGTTACGCCCGCCGTGTTGCTGGCCGGGGCCGAGGGTGGTAGTGCGTTTCTTAATGCCAATGAGCTGAACCGTTTCTCGTCGGTGCTGGTCCAGCAATTGGCGGGGGCGGCCAATAGTCCGGCTACGTACGATATTTACCAGACAAATGGTGCCGACTTTGGCAACCAGTGGAATGGTGAACTATACAACGGACCACTGATCAACTACCAGAAGCTGATCGAACTGGGCGATGCGACGAACTCGAAGGTCTACTCGGGGATTGCTAAAATCATGAAGGCATATACTTTCAGTATTGCTACTGACGTATGGGGCGATGTTCCGTATTCTCAGGCGCTACTGGGTGAAGCAAACACCACGCCACGTCTTGACAAACAGGAGGATATCTACAAAGGCAACGCAACGCTGGGTATTCAAAGCCTGTTCGACCTGGTGCGGGAAGGTATTAAGGACCTCGATGCCACGTCGACCCTCAAGCCCGCCGGTGATGATATTATCTATGCTGGTAATCTGACCAAATGGAAGCAGGCTGGCAACACGCTGCTGTTGAAGTTTGCGATGACGATTAGCCGTAAGGAGCCCGCTCTGGCAGCCAGCGTAATCAATGAAGTGCTGGCGGGTGCTAATTACATTACGAGCAACGCCAACGACATGAACTTCAACTTTGGCTCCAGCGTAGGTAGTCAGGACCCTCGCTACACCTATATGTTTGTGAGTTCATTCCAGAACGATTTGATCCTGAGCACGCGCTACCTGAATCTGCTCACCAGCCTGAACGATCCGCGTCTGCCTATTTTCTTTACCAAACCAGGCCCCAACTACGTAACGATCGATAATGGTTTCCGGGGTACTCTGCCAACGCCAACCGCAAACTGGTCGCGGTATAACAGATACGTTACGGGAAATTCGGGAGAAGGTCCGGTTCGAATGGTTACTAACTTCCAACGGGCGTTCATTCTGGCCGAAGCCGCGCTTCGCCTGGGCACCCCCGGCGATCCGCAGGCGCTGTACACCGAAGGCATTACCGCTTCGATGACCCTGGCTGGGCTAACACCGGCTCAGATTACGGCTTACCTGACTGCTAACCCAACGGTGGCCACGCTGACGGGAACGACAGAGCAAAAAATTGCGCAGATCATCACCCAGAAGTACATTGCCTTCACGGGTAATGGTTTAGAGTTATGGAATGACTATCGCCGGACGGGATACCCAACGCTGCAGCTTTCGCAGAATGCGGCTGGTATCAACGGTACCCTGCCAGTTCGGGCGGTGTACATCAGCAACGAGGTTCAGCGAAACCCGGGCTTCCCTAACCCGTCTCCCCAATCGAACATTCCTGTTTGGTGGGATATCGACTAATCATTCACGACTTTAAACACGCATAGTGATGAAAAATACATTCATAAATATACTGTTGCTTGCCTTGCTGGCGGGGGGCAGCTTCTCCTGCAAAGACGACCTGATCTACAGCGATCTGGTTCGGGATAACCGTCCGGCGGTACCCGTAACATTCCCCGGAACAACGACTTACGGATTCAACCCGTTTATTATCACCTCTCTGGCAGCGGGTGCTCCTATTCAGTTTACGCTGTCCATTCCTGCTTCGAGCGGCCGTACCATCAGGGAGATCACCAAAGTTGTTGGTGGGGCTACGGGTATCAACGTGGCTACGCTGAATGCCGCTACGGCAACGACTGCATTCAACACGGCACCTATTGCCGGTAGCGGTACTACAGCGGTATTCACCACAACGCTGGCCGCTTTTAAAACGAAGTACCCTGCGGTAGCGACAACGCCGGTTGCATTACCAAACTACACCGAGATTCAGTTTCTGTTTCTGGTAACGCTGGACGACGGTACGCAGCTTGTGCCCGCACCAGTTCGGGTACGCATCGTAGCGTAAGGCGTTTGTTGACGTTTCATGCAGAAGGCCTTCCAATGAATTGGAGGGCCTTTTCGTTTTAAATATATCCAGAGTATCTTTCTTCGGGCAGAGCAATGATACCGTTCCTGTAGAGCATAAAGCGTTACTTCTAAACCAAAGTCAATAAAACCAATCATGACCCCTACCCTTTCCCGCCTGCTGTTTAGCTTACTTCTGACAGGCATTTTAACAAATGCGCAGGCGCAGTTACCCATTCGAAACACCCGATGGACTGGTGTGGTATTGGCCCCCGATGGTGTTCAGGTCGTATTGACCTTTGGTACCGATACTCTTTCGATTGTTCCGAAGAACGAAACGACCCCGCTGGAAACTATGCTGTACCAGCAAAAGGGCGACACGCTGGCCTTGCAGAAAGTTTCGGGGCAAAGCCCCTGCGGAACGAGCGTGACGGGTTTTTACCGACTTACGTACGTGAATAATGGCGAGGGCCTGAAACTCCTGCCGATCAGCGACGACTGTCTCGAACGGCAGAATGCCTTTGAGTCGAAAGCCGTTTTTACGCGGGTACGTCTTAACCTGGTTCAGCCACCCCGCAACTGGCCTTACCTGGACCCCATCCGGGATTCAGTTGCCGGGATCAGCCTTGAACAGGCGTATGAACTGCTGAAAGGCCGACCATCTGTACCGGTAATCGTGGGTGTGCTGGATTCGGGCGTTGACATAACCCATGAAGATCTGCGGGATGTGATCTGGAAAAATCCGAAAGAAATTCCGGACAACGGGACCGACGACGACAAAAATGGGTATGCCGATGACGTAAACGGCTGGAATTTTATGGGGGCGAAAGATGGTACAACCTCCGAATACGACCAGCCCGAAATTACCCAGACGTATGTGCTGCTAAAGGCGAAATACGATAAAGCGGACCCGGCCAAACTGAACCTAACCGAGAAACGACAGTTCGAGACCTACCAAACAGCCAAAAAACAATTCCTGAAACGCTATCAGGCTACCCAACTCAAGCGTTTAGCCTTTGCCGACACCGCCCGATTCTGGCAAGTAGCCAATCAAATCAGCAAAAAACTACCCGACTCAAAACTTACCCCCGCCAGCATCCGGCAGGTCGATACGGGTGCAGATTCGGTCGCGCTTTCCATAAAATCCATTTTAGCGGAAGCGTATTCGTCCCAATATGGCTCGTTTGACACGTACCTGACACTGGTTCGGAAGAACTGGTCGCGCTTCCAGCAGATTATGGGCAGTGAAGCCCTCATTGCGTTCAACCCCGACTATAACCCCAGAGCGGCCATTGGCGATAATCCCGCTAACCCGACCGAGCGGTATTACGGAAGTCCGCGCATGATCATCGGAAAATCGCAGCAATTGGCCGTTCACGGGAGCCATGTGGCGGGCATCATTGCGGCCAGACGCGGTAACGGCAAGGGCATTGACGGCGTGGCCGATAACGTCTGGATCATGCCCGTTTCAGTCGTACCCGCGAATGGCGACGAGCGCGATAAAGATGTGGCCAACGGGATTCGGTACGCGGTTGAGAATGGAGCAAAGGTCATCAACATGAGTTTTGGCAAGCGACTGTCGCCGTTTAAGGAGCAGGTCGATGCGGCCATCCGCTTCGCCGAAGAACGGGATGTGCTGATCGTGCATGCGGCCGGAAATAACGGCGAAAACTACGACTCCCTCCCGGCCTATCCATCGGCCCGGTATGAGAATGGGAACGTGGCGAAGAACGTTCTGGTCGTTGGCAACAGTACCTGGCGGTTGAGCAACGGGCTTCCGAGCCGGTCGTCCAACTATGGGGTTCAGACCGTTGACCTCTTCGCTCCCGGCACCGAGATTCTGTCAACGCTGCCCAATGATCAATACGCCAGTTTTTCGGGAACCAGCATGTCGGCACCCATGACGGCGGGCGTAGCGGCACTAATCCGCTCTTACTTTCCTAAACTGACGGCCGTTCAGGTTAAAGAAATCCTGATGAAGAGCAGTTATAAACCCGACATTCAGGTTCGCAAACCCGGCCGAACGGAGCAGATCGTTCCCTTCAAAAACTTAAGCCGTTCGGGTGGACTGCTCAATGCGTATGAGGCCGTGAAGATGCTGTCTGAACCGGGATTTAAATGATTTTTATGATTTACTTGATTATCAGCCAAAGTTCTATCTTTAACTAATCAGATAAACCACAAAAATCAAATAAATCCGGGTTCCGATTACCACGCCACTTCCTGTTTATCATGCCAGAATTTACCGGTTTCGGACTGGGGGGCATCGGCGGCCAGCCAGACGATTGTTTCAGCTCCTTTTTCAACGGGTCGGTTAGCGCTGGGACCACCCATGTCGGTACGCACCCAGCCCGGATCGACACTGTTAACGGTTATGTTGTGCTCTTTTAAGGCACCGGCAAACTGCTTCGTTACGGCGTTGAGTGCCGTTTTGGAGATACTATAAGCGGGGGCGTAGGTTGTCATGCGGGCCAGTGAGCTAACCCCACTCGATACATTGATAATCCGGCCTCCGGTTTTACTTTTTTGCAGGTGCTGCAGGAAATCCTGAATCACCATAATGGGCCCTCTGACATTGGCTTTCAGAGCACGGTCGAGCATTTCGGGATTCAGTTCAAGAATATTTCCCCCATGATCTTCCAAAATACCGGCGTTGTTGATCAAGACATCGAGATGATCAGCTTTTTGAGAAAATGTACCACAGGCCGTTCGAATACTGACCGGGTCCGTTACGTCAAGCTGAATAAACGTAGCTTCTAAACCAGCCTGACAAAGTTCTTCGGCGGCTTCCCGCCCCTTCATTATATCGCGGGCACAAATAAAAACAGCAAACCCACGCTGGGCCAGTTGCCGGGCAATTTCTTTACCAATTCCTCTATTCGCCCCTGTAATGAGGGCCGTACGCTGATGTTCCGTTTTCATACTGACAGATTTTCTATACTACTTACTCCACTTTTGGGTAAAATGTTTGCCGCCAGCAGCGAACCGTAGGCTCAACAAGACCTACCGTTTCCTAAGTGCTGTTATAGATTTTAGTAGATTAGCGACTAATCTTACACAATCAAGTCCAACTATGTACTCAATGAAATCGATTCATTCGTTTCTAGCCCTTCTGCTTCTATCGGTAAGCCTGTCGTTTGCCCAGACTAAACCCCAGGCAGCCACCTCGCCAGCCAGCACGAAGCCGTCTGGCAGTACGACAACAGGCAGTAGTACGAACCGGATGCAGGAGCTTTACGACGAACATCACGGGATCAACAGAAAGGCCGCAATAACACCTGTGCGTACAGAAACGCAACAGGCTGGCAAACCGGCAGATCAGACAGAAACGGGGGTTAGTCAACCCGAACGCACAGCTTCGTCAGCTTCTACGTCAGGCACACGAATCGGGTTTCGCGGGGGTGTTACCTACCCGCTTTTCCTGGAGAAGCAGGCCTTTACCGACCCGACTCTGGGTTTTGTGGGGGGCGTAACATTCAATTTTGGTGCAGGTCCGGTTTCCTTTCAGCCCGAAATCAATTACACCCGAAATGCGGTGAAAAGGACTGAGTTTGGATACACCGACACCTTTGCCGTCGATGCACTTGAGGTACCTTTGCTTGTGAAGTTTTCGACGGGTACGTACGAAGGAAACCGTTTCTTTGTCAACGTAGGACCGTATGCTTCGTATGCAATTAGTTCAGGTATCAATGGAAAGACAGTCTCCCTTGACGGTGACAAAGGACGCTTCGGCTTTGGGGGAGCACTGGGTGTTGGAGCCGCGTTGAAAGCGGGTCCCGGACACGTTACGATTGAAGTACGTGGATTATACCCCTTGGGTAATGATGATGCAGGATTCAGAACCGACTCAAAAACGATTTTAGGACAGGGCACTGTCGGCTATATTTTCCCATTGGGCGGCCGATAAACGATAATATTTCTCATAGAGTGGGTTTTAAAATGGCGATGACCGACTGGGCGTCGCCATTTTTGTTTTCGCTCTGTTTATTTATAAAACCGCTTAGACGAACGCCATACTTTTTTCCCACAAGTCGGTAGCCTGTCGGTTTATATTATCAACATGCTTTACCAGCTTCGGTGCTGAATCGGCAAAGAAGCCGCCCGATCCGCCCGCTTTCCCTTCTTTCCGGGTAAGCACATCAATGGGCGCGGTGGCCAGATAAACGGACGTTTCAGCGCCCCGCTCCGGGCTTCGCATAAAAGGTCTGGCCATTGACATAAGCAGCTGAATCGGGCCGGTGAAGTTGCTCCCAAAGTTGGATTTAACAACGCCGGGGTGTACCGCGTAGGCCGTAATCCCCGAGTCGGCATAGCGGGTGGCCAGTTCCCTGGTAAACAACACATTGGCCAGTTTGCCATCGCCATAGGCGGCCAGAAGAGATAACTTTTTGTCGTGCTGAAAAAATCGGGAGGCTTTCCCCAGCATATAGGCCGCCGAAGACAGGTTGATAACCCGAGCCTCGCCAGCGGCTTTCAACAAATCGAGCAGGTGATACGTGAGTACAAAGTGGCCAATGTGATTGGCGAAAAATGACTTCTCAATGGAACCCACAAACTCAATTCGGTCGGGCGAATAACCGGCATTATTGATCAGCACATCCAACTGGCTGTGCGTAGCCTTAACCTGTTCTGCCGCCCGACGTATCGACTCGGTATCCGTTAAATCGGCAAGAACCAGTTGCACGGTTACGGCGGGATTGATACGTTGCAGGGTTGTCAGGGCTTCCCGGCCTTTCGCTTCATTCCGGCAGAGAAGAATCAGGTTAAACCCTCGTCGGGCCAACGCTTTTGCGGTCGCTAGTCCTATCCCGACGTTTGCGCCGGTAATCAATGCTGTTTTCATGTGTAGCGGTTCTGCTTTGTCGTAGATACGGTGGACGAAAAATAAAAAGATTTACAGAGAAGGCCCACGGGGCACCTTCTCTGTAAATCCTCCAAGGTTACTTGCCGTGTGGCTGGGCTTAGGCATTGAAAGCCGGGGCAAACTCATTCCGGGCAAACTCTTCTAGTTTTACTTTACCGTAGGCAGCGGGCCGGTTGGCAAAGAAATCGGCCTGCATGTTCCCTTCGCGGAGCGAGCGCCCCAGGCTGGTATACTCAGTTGCCATCTCGTCATTCATCCCAACTTGCAGCAAGCCCTGTTTAGTTTGTTCGTCGGAGAAGACAACCCAGGAAGTTTCGGGTTTGCCAATTGCCTGGCCAAGTACCTGAGCAATTTGGGCACCCGTACGTTCATCGCTGGCAATATAGCGCACCTGTTGCCCGGTAAAATCGAGGTTCAGCAGTTCGGTTAGTGCAACGTCGGCAATATCATTGGTATGAGTTAGCACAACGGTTTCTTCGCCAAAGTTGCTTCCCAGTATACCCATGCCTTTTACCATGCCCATCATCCCAAAGAGATTGTACATGAAATACGACGGACGCAGGAATTTGCTGTTCAATCCGGATACTTTGGCCAGTTTCTGCTCGGCATCATACAACCCGTCGATCGGCCCGGTGCCTTCGCCTAAGTTGGCCCCTATGCTGCTCAGCAATACGGCAAACCGAATGTCGTTGGCCTCAATGGCAGCAATGTAATTATCGATGATCTGGTTCTGAAAGTTCCGCCAATCCGTAACTGCCCATTTGCCTGGAATGAGCAGATAAACAGCCTGTGCTCCGGCAAATGCTTCCGTCACAAAGGCTGCGTCTTCAACACTTCCTACAGCGGCAGTGGCTCCCAGAGCTTCAATCGCTTCTGCATTTTCGGGTTTGCTGGTGACAACGGTAACCTGATGGCCCGCTTTAACAAGACCTTCAGCTACGGGTTTTCCGGTATGCCCTAACGAGCCGGTAATAACGTATTTCATGTGTATAAGATGTAGGTGAGATGTACAGTGTAATGTGTATCAGAACAGCAGCTTCCAACCGTTAAAAAACAGGTCTTTGCCTGGTTGTCCTGACCAGTGGTGTTGCTCAGGGGCTTCTTCTACGTCGTGGTTATGACTGTCTTTTTGCACAACAATTGTTGAAATGCCCTGCTTAGCCAGTGACTGACAAACCTCTTTCGTTATATCCGTTGTGTGGCCAATTACCACACCGATCGTTCCGTTTATTTCTTCCTTTGTTTTCATGGCAGTCAAGTTTTGTTGTATGTGCAAACAATAGTTTTAGTAAATTTTTTTAAGCACCCTCGCCGAGTGCCTGTACAGCGCTGAATACTTGCCTGGTTAACTGGCAAACGTTCGTTTCACCGATCAACTGGGAATAGCGCACGCCAACGCGATCCCAGGCTTCGCTGATTTCGGGTTGCAGAGCAGTGCCTTGGGCAGTTGGATAAATCAGCGTTTTCTTCCCCTCCGATTCTCGCCGGACCAGGTGTTTCTGCTCCAGCTTTTCCACCAGTCGTGTAATGGTCGATGGTGTCAGGTAAAGCGTTTCACTTAGTTCAGATGGGGTGATTCCCGGCTGGCCAACCACTTCGCACAGCATGTAAGCATGCGAATAACAAAGGCCAAAGCGACCAAACTCCTCATCCCCAATTGCCGTAATGGCCCGCGACAGTGCGTTGGCAGAGAACAACAGGCAGGCACTAAACCGCGTCACTGATTTTTCCTCTTTCGCTACGGTAACTACTGTTTCTACGTCCATTAGATTCTTACTCAATGATGGGTACAAAGATAGTAAATTATATTTGTATGTGCAAGCAAGGGTTTGAAAAAAGTAGTGAGGAGTTAGAAGCGAGGAGTGAGGAGTTGCTGACGCGTGAATACTACTGGCGTCAGCAACTCCTAACTCCTCGCTCCTAACTCCTCACTCCTCACTCCCAACTCCTCACTTCATTGGCAAATGCATTTCTGCCATCATGCAGCGGGCGGAGCCGCCACCATTGTTTTCGATCATGGACAGGTCGAAATGCACCAGCGTTGTGTAATCGTCGAGCAGATCGATTTGCTTCGGTGTTAACGACTCGAAAGCGCGGGTAGACATTACGAGCAGTTTTTGACCTTTGTTGGTCATTACCATGAGCATGTTCCCGGCAAAATTGGCCATCTGCTCCAGCGAGATGTCAATGATTCGCTTGTTCAGCTTCTCCAGTTCCTGACGCACCATCAGGCGATCATCCGGGTCGACAATGGCCGACAGGCAAACGACGGCAAAGGTATCGGCAATGCACATGAGCACATTGGTATGATAAATTGCTTTGCCATCGGCATCGGCAGAGCTAAACGACACAATGCGGTAGTTCGTCTGCCGACTGAACTCCGCCAGCACATCGGGATGCGTACGGGGCGACAGACTAGCAAAGGCAACGTGGTTCATCCGGTCGAGGACCATGCTGCCGGTACCTTCCAGAAACTTACCCTCCTGCTCAAAGTGAGTCAGGTCAATGATTTTGGCAACGTGGTAGTCTTTGTTAAGGTTATCAACAATATCCTGTCGGCGTTCGAGACGGCGGTTTTCGGCCTGCATGGGGTACAGCACCACGGTCCCGCTGGCGTGAAACGAAATCCAATTGTTCGGAAAAATGGAATCGGGCGTGTAGGGGTCTTCTGTATCGTCATAGACCATAACGTCGACCCCCATAGCCCGAAGTTGACGCGCCATTTCGTCGAACTCCTGCTGGGCGGTTTCCTGGGCTATATCCTTCGTTTGTGCGGCCAGTTGACTATTTTGAAACGCATTTGATTCGGCAGTTTCGGTATTGAACCCGAAGCTTACCGGTCGGACCATCAGAATGCGTGAAGTAGCTTGTGATTGCATATAATGAGTTGTAAGTTGTAAGTCTGCAGGTAGATAAGTACTACAGGTTGCACACATTGAGATGTAAGTGTATAAATACTACGTGCTACCAATTACATAACAGCAAATTAACGCCAAAGTCTTGTTTGTCCAATGACTTGCTTAATGATCGAATCATCTTCGACTTTCTCACACCTCATCCCGCAGCAACGGTAGGCTCATACAATGGGAACCACCCCGTGCCCGGCTCAGCTCGGCAGACGGCAGCATGATGAACGTATTCTCGATAGTTTCCGGAGAGGACTGGCCCCGCTCGAAACGGTCCAGTAGTTTAGCCGCGCCGATCACCTCGAACCCAGCCTCCCGAAACGCTTCGGCGGTTTTTTCGTTGCGGTCGTAGCCAACCACCACGCCGTCTTTCAGGGCAAGCAGGTTGCAGGAGTCTGTCCACTGCTCACGCGCACCAAAAGGAAACTCGTTGTTGCCCGAATAAATGAACCGGACAGGTTCGGTCGCGCCCAAATCATTCTTGCTGATATCGGTCAATAGATCTTCCAGGTTCTCTATTTCGATGGGTTTATGCTCCAGCCCTTTAATGAACTGCATAATCTTCAGGTCTTCCGACACATCTTTAGGGGCGAAAAAGTGGATCACATCGCGCTTCTTCGCTTCGTCGCCGGTGCGGGCCAGCGAACCCAGCAACACCCATACATTGCGTTTTACCTGCGTAAACACCGTATCAATGTGCATGTAGTCGCGCTTCTTGGGAATTTGCAGAATGGTAACCGTATCGACCACATTTCTACTAAACACCAACCGCATTACCTGCTGGGCCGCGTATAAGGTGGTGCGTTCGCTAACCCCGATCATCAGGTGGCGTTTGCCAATCATCATCACATCGCCCCCTTCCAGCGTCGAGAGCGTGATGTCTCGTTTTGAATCGGCGTCGGAGAGCAGAAAGGCATGTTCATTATCCGGTATTTCAAGAATCTTATCCTGGTAACCGGCAAACAACGGGTGGTTAAAGAAAATGTACTGCGTTAGCAATGCCTCACGGGTTCGAGCCAGTTTGGCGGGTTTATTGAGCAGAATATGGTCATTGATAACAATGCCAATGTCGCGCGTAAAAATAAAGTTTGGTAGTGGCGCAAACAGCATTTTGCGGTCGGGCAGCGAACCCGATATCATGATTTTCGCCAGTTCAACCGGGTCGAAGTCAGCAAGTTGCTGCTGGGTTCTGAACGACGTTCGCTCAATACCGCAGATGGCCGCAATCAGGCGCGTCCGGATTACCTCATCGGCCAGGATATCGGAAAGCAGATTTTGAATATCGATAACTTTATCCGACTTGAAATAATCATCGTGATCGGGTTTAAAAAACGACCGGTCGGAGTCGGGGCCGAGTTCGGCTATTTTACCCCGGACTTTATCGGGGTCCAGGAAATATAGCAGAATCTTAACGTAGTAATCGTATTCATCCCGGCGCATCATATCCAGATGCACAATGTCTTCAAAAAGCCAGTCCTGCGCTTTTGAGGGGACTACCTTACCCAGCCCCCGGTCGGGGCTATGAATCAGTAAACGCCTAAGTGTACCAATTTCTGAGGAAACATTAATTTGTGGCTTTGAGCGGGCTTGTGTAGCGTTTTCTGCCGCTGTCAAGTCGGCAACAGCTGTATTTTCTCCATTCTTCATACCTGAGTTCGGCACCCTGTTAGTGGTCGTACCGATTCTGCAAGGTACAGTTTTGGTAAAGGAAATAAAACTGAGGCTTTATTAGTAGGTCGTTAAGCGGCCTCTCCGGCTACTATGGTGTGGTTTTTGCAAAGAGCTATCGATAGCATCTATACTAAGTACCGTGTTTAGGAATCAGTATAGTCGATCCAACTAAGAAACGATTTATATCCATCAATGACTATTTTACTTCTTGAAGCTGACCCAATCTGGCAACTAAAACTTCGAATGATACTGGAGGAGTTTACCGATACGGCCATTGTTCTGGTAACTACCCTTCAGGAAGCCAGCGATTTTCTCAATCACTCTACGCCCGATGCCGTTATCGCTAACGTAGAACTTGATGGGCTGCTTTCGTTTCAACTTTTCGCGGATGTGTCCCGTACGTACCCAATCATTTTCATTACCGGACAGCCCGACGATAGCCACCTTCGGCAATCGCTGTCACTCAGTAACGCGGGGCTGCTGGTCAAGCCATTTCATGCTTATACGCTGGTGTCTGCTCTCGAAACACGGTTAAATCAGAATAAAGCCAGCGTCTTCAAAAATGAGTCATCAAAAACGCTGTCTGTTATCGGGAAGCACCGGCAAACGTTACAACTGCCCTTGTCGAAGATCATTTACATTGAAGCAGAAGGAAATTACGCTATTATTTATCAGGATAATACGAAGCACTCCGTTAAACGGGCACTTCATACAATTGTACCGGAGCTGGATATGAGCTTTGGCCGGGTACACAAGTCGTTTATCATAAATTTCGGCTTTGTAAACCGAGTTAATCTAACCGAAAAGTATATTAATCTGAATGGGCAGAAAATCCCCATCGGCCGTAAATACCGGCAGGAGGTACTGAGCCGTATTTGAGCAGGTCTGATTTTTATTGATTTAGTTGTTCGTAATCTACGCGCTAAACCACCCGAGTGGAGGGTCATCCTAAAGCGAGTCAATGGACTTCATCGCGTTGGCATAATTGGCTAGGCTTTTGTAAGAATGCTCCGGTAAACGAAAAAGCCAATTAATATAGAGCCGGGCCCAGGCACAAGTTGTTGTTCACATACTTGTCATGTCGTTTGTCATCAACAGGTTTCGGCAAGTCTACATTTCGCATGGTGATTGCTGTACCAATAATTACCGTTTCGTTTACACGCATCCATCCGGGTTATAAGCGAAACGTTAATTTCTGAGCCCTATGCAATCAACAACAGCTTACCTCCGGCTTCACCTAATCGCGCACGTTTGCGAAGTACCCAGGCGTATCCATTTGCGGCATCAACCACCTGTATGCACGTCTGTCTATGATCAATGACGTAACATGCTTTTCAGGTAAACGACCAATAAGTGTGTTTACAATTTCCAGGCCAGTTTTTATGGAAGCACCCTTTAATTAGGCATTTTTTTATTCTTTCTCTACCAGTTACAGAAAACAGCATTACCACCGAACGCACAAACAACTGACTAAAAGGAACTTACACAACCACCACTACTTAACCTCTAGGCGTAACACGAACTCTACTCATTACCGGAGTTCCTACCATTTAAAACACGATCGACCAATGCCGACATCTACCACGAGTAACTTTCCTGCGATGAATCGAGTGATTCATCCCCTAAACCGAGCCATCAGGCGATTGAGAAGCAACTACCTGTTGGCGATAAGCGGCTCTCTACTGACTGCTCTCCTGATAGTAGGCAACACCAGCGTTCAGGCACAAACCTGTACGTCCACAGCTGGCTTTGCCCACTGGAACTTCGACAATGCCAACGATAACGAGATTGACAACTCATCGGGTATTCCTCCCTCTGGCGGTAGCGGATGCGTCGGTAAAGTGCTCAAGCGCGTTGACGGCGGCTCCAACTCAGTGTATAACAACACCCCTGGTGATGTCGATTCGGATTATGGTCCGGTTTGTAAGAGTAAAAAGTCGATCTGTACCGGCACATGGGACAAAGCTGCCGTTTTTGAGCGGTACATTTCGGTTTACATAACCTACCCAAAGGGGGTGAAGGGTAAACTATCGGGTATTACCTTCTGCGAGATGGCCATGGCACGGACCAAAGCAAGTGGTGGATTTGGTAACAATAACCGACCCGAGAACTACCGCGTCCGGCTGAGAAAACGCGTTAATGGTGGCTCCTGGAGCGTTGTCTGGACGGGATCGGCCAGACCAACCACTAAAACAGACTGGACGGGTTCGTCGAGCAACCCAGTACCACCCACCGGTTGGGGTAGCTATAATTCAGATTCAGATGGGTTTACGACACAATCCACCGACGGTACCGCCGAGGTAGAATTTGAGTTCCAGCTTTCGGCTTATCAGAACTCCGATAGTAATTCCTCCCAGGAGATATGGGAAATCGATGAAGTCGACATAGAGGGTTGCTGCGATCCGGCCGTTTGCTCACCAACCAATAAATTAGTTGAGTGGGATTTCGACAACGCCAGTGATAATCAAATCGACAACTCGTCGGGTATTCCGGCTTCGGGTGGCTCTTATTCTGGTTGCGCTTCTGTCGTATTCAAACGTACAGATGGTGGCTCCAACTCGGTGTATAAAGCTGACGAAAACAGTGGGGACTATGGTCCGGTTTGTGCTAGTGACCGTTCGATTTGCACCGGTACCTGGGATAGCTCTACACCCTTTGAGCGGAAACTCATCTTAAGAATAACCTTCCCTGCCGGAAAGGCCGGTCGGTTGTATGGCCTCTCTTTCTGCGAGATGGCGATGAACAAAACAAAGTCGGGCGGAGGGTTTGTTACCAACAATCAGCCTGAATATTACAAGGTTCGGTTAAAAAAGAATGGTACCATCATTTGGACGGGATCAGTTAAATCGACCACCAAAACAACTTGGTCCAGTTCGAGCGATCCGGCACCTACCGGCTGGGGTAATTACAACTCAAGTAGCGATGGTTTCCCGACTCAAACGACCAGTGGTTCGGCAGAGGCAGTCTTTGAGTTTGAGATCACGGCTTACCAAAGTTCAGACAGTGACAAAAGTCAGGAAATCTGGGATCTTGACGAGCTTAAGGTATTTGGCTGCTGCGATGACGCTTGTGTAACACCGGCCAAACCCTCTGCCGTAGACGTTCCCCGTTGCGGACCAGGTTCCGTGAACCTGAAGGCTACCGGCTGCACGACCGGTACGCTTCACTGGTATGCTACGAGTACCAGCACGACCATTCTGGGAACTGGCCCCACTTTTACGACGCCTAGCCTAACCGCTACCGAAGACTATTATGTGAGTTGTGTGGATGGGCTGTGCGAAAGTGGTCGTGATGTCGCCAGGGCAATCGTCAACGCCATTCCCGCTAAACCTACGGGCGTTGGTGCTTCCCGCTGTGGTCCAGGTGCGGTAACGCTAACCGCAACGGGCTGTACAGGAACGCTATCCTGGTATGCAGGACCAAGCGGTGGCGCATCGCTGGGTACAGGATCAAGCTTTACAACACCCAGCCTGGCAGCTACGACAACCTATTACGTTAACTGTGTTTCCAGCGCCAGTTGCCAAAGTACCCGCGCTGCGGCCGTGGCTACGATACAAACCTGCGACTGCGATATTAGCATCACAGCGACACGCGGTGACTGTGATGCAACGACTAACCAGTACACGGTTACGGGCGTAATCAGCCTGACGAATACCGCCGGGGGTACGGCAACCATTACGGATGGATCGGTCACGACAACGGTTACAATAGCGGCCGGGGCTACCTCCGTACCGTATACACTAACGGGACTAAACTCAAATGGTGCAGTTCATACGATTAGTGTTAATCTGCCAAATTGTGGTACAGACGCCAAGTCCTACACCGCTCCAGCGGAATGTAAAAAGGTTTGCCCAACAGGCAATTGCTTTGAAACGATTATTCGGAAGAATTAGCGACGACCATCCTGTTTAGTTGCCATATAACCGACCGTGCGCCCGGCTTTCTGTAAAGGAAGGCCGGGCGTTTTTTATGGACTCATGCTTTACATTCAATTACCCCGCCTGGTTTGCGGCTGTCTCACGTTGGCACACATGATAATGGGACAACTACGTCGTTCATCCCCTGACTTAAGCAATTCATCTACCGGAATATGTCGTTTGTCCACTTAATTTTCTCATTTATCCCCAGAATACAAAATTTTTACAATTAATGCATAATTGTTGAACGTGCTCTTTTAACTAAACAATAGGTGTGCTAGCAATTCCAAAGCCAATACCTTCCTCCCCCGGAAATTGCACTATCATTATTTTATTCCTGAAAATGCTATGAGAACACGGTTTACGCTCACCGACCAGTCTTCCCTTGATCAGGTTCTCTGCGGCAACATAACCCGCCCCGGCTCGACGTTGCGCCCGTCAAGACCGAGGCTGTTGACGGGCGCAACGTTGAGCCGGGCCTTCGTTTTTCACCAGCTACGAACTACGCTTCGGAGTTGGTGGGTGATGTCTTTCCTGCTGGGGCTGCTTGCTTTCTCGTTTAGTACCCAGGCACAAACCTGCGACATCACCCTCAAACCCACCGTATCGGGCTGTTATTCACCAGACGGCGTAGCCAGTAAAGCCACGGTGAGCATTGAAGTAGGCTGGATTAACGCTCCAGCGGGTACTATTACGGTGAGCTACATGGGCCAGACCAAGACCATTACGCCGGGTTTGATCACCGTCAATTATGGATTCACCGTGGGCAACCAACCCCAAACCATCGTGTCGCCCCAGGTAGTGGCTTTTGAAGTAGACTTACCCGGCACGGCGCAAACAGCAACGGCGACCTTTGATACTAGCCCAACGTGTACGGCCACCAGTGCGCCGATTGTTTTACCGGCCGCCTGCCCCCGACGCAAATGCGATAATGGCGAACTGGCCGGCACGGTATTCAATGACTTTAACGCCGACGGTATCCGGCAGGCTGGAGAAAGCGCGGGTATTCCCGGCGTCACCGTTACGGCCATCGCCTGCGACGGTACAATCTATACGGCAACAACCGATGCCTTTGGCGATTATAACCTGACGATCCCGGCAATTAACTACCCCGTGCGGGTTGAGTTCACCAACCTGCCCGCTTATGCCGGACAGGGAACCCTTAATGGCACCGATGGCCGCACAACGGTACAGTTTGTACAAAGCGCCAACTGTACCATTGATCTGGGTGTGCTGGACCCTGTGGATTATTGCCAGACCAATCCCAAAATAGTTGTACCCTGTTATTTGAACGGAGACCCCTACGCCCCCGGCAGTGCTACCGACGCAGCTATTGTGTCGTTTGATTACACGCTTGATGTTGCTTCCAAAACAGGTATCGCCAAGATTCCCGAAATAGGTGCAGTATGGGGAACGGCCTATGCTAAAAAAGATAACAGTGTGTATACCGCAGCCGTGCTGCGTCGGCATACGGGTTTAACCGATGCCGGTCTTGGGGGTATCTTTAAAACTAAATTGACAGACAACACCACTACCCTATTTGTGGATGTGGAAACGCTGGGGGTAAATCTGGGTAGCATTTCTTCCAATGCGGCACGGGGACTGGGGGCAAAAGACTTACCCAGCCAGGACGAAGAGGCCTACAGTAAAGTGGGCAAGACGGGTATGGGCGATCTGGATATCTCGGGCGACGGCAGCACGCTCTATTTTGTGAACCTGTTCGAGAAAAAACTCCATAGTCTGTCTACCACCAATCCAACGGCGGCTCCCGGCGTAGCGATTCCAAATCCGGGCTGTGGTACGAGTGGCGACTATCGTCCCTGGGCACTGAAAATCTATAAAGGCTTTGTGTATGTGGGCGTGGTTTGTGATGCCGCAACGGGCAGCAAGTCTAACCTGCGGGCGTACATCTACAAGTATGATATCAGTACAAATACATTCAACACAACTCCGGTACTTGACTTCCCACTGACCTATCCCAAAGGATTCCCCTCGGATGGTGACCCAACTCTTACAGGCTGGTTCCCCTGGTCAGATAACTTCAGTGACCCCATTGCTGTTCAGAAACCCGCTATGCGTGGTGATGGTAACTATGGCGATGTGTTAGTGTATCCGCAACCGATCCTGGCAGATATTGAGTTTGACATCGACGGGAGTATGGTACTTGGCTTCGGTGACCGCTTCTCGTTCCAGACGGGCAACAGAAATTATGCGCCCAACAGCTCGGCTACCTATACCATAACGGGTTCAACAAATATGGGATACAGTAGCGTTGTGGCCGGTGATATCCTGCGGGCTTACTCGAACGGGACCACCTATGTGCTGGAAAACAATGCTAAAGCGGGTCCGTCAGTAGGGGCTGGTCAGGCTAACAACCAGGGTCCCGGTTTTGGTGAATTCTACAACGACAACTTCCTTATCTTTGGTGATCGTCTGGCTCATGCGGAAAACGCCAACGGTGGCTTAGCGCTTCGGCCCGGCTCAGCCGAAACCATCTACGTGGCCATGGATCCCGAGAATGGAGTTCCGGACTCAGGCGGGTTGCGGAAAGTAAGTAATACGTCGGGCCAGCCAACCGGGGCAATCACCATTACAACGGGCTTTATCACGAGCGGGTTATTTGCCAAAGCGGCCTCATTAGGGGACCTGGAAATTGCCTGCGCCACACCTACGTACCTCGAAATTGGCAACCGGGTCTGGCTGGACACCGACAAAGATGGCATCCAGGACCCCTGCGAAAAAGCACTGGCCAACGTAAAAGTGGCCCTGTATCAGGGCAATACGCTCATTGCCAACACCACCACCGATGCCAATGGAGAATACTACTTCTCGAACGGCTCGGATGTAAATGCGGTTTCCCGGCTTCTCCTGCCCAACACGACTTACACGGTACGCTTCGGTACCGACGGCACAAACAGTCAGTTCGATAACGCCACGGGTGTATTGACCGTCGATGGCGGTAAGTATAACGTTACTACCGCCTTTTCGACGGCACCCACGGCCAGTACGCTCAACGACAGCAATGCCCAGCTTTCGGGCGGCTTCCTATCAGCCAATGTCACCACCAGTGCCTATGGTTCGGTGAACCACACCATTGATGCGGGCTTTGTCTGCCTGACAACCACCGTCGCCACCGTTACCCCTACCCCCGTTACCTGTACGGGAACCACCGTCAACAGCGATGCCAGCATTAGCCTTTCGGGGATCACCAATGCCGACAAAGCCTTTCTGGTGGCTGCGGGAGGAACGATTCCTTCCTATACGGCTGCAGGTGGACAGACCGTCTCGGGCGGAGCGGTGACCTTCAGCGGCCTGGCCAACCCGGCTACGGCTGCCGGTCAGAGCTACAGCGTGGTAGTCTACAATGGTCCCTGCTGTTATACGGTGGTGACGACTCAGTTACCCTACAAGGATTGCGCCTGTGTGACCCCCACCAATGCCGTTGCCACGGCGACACCCAGCAACGTGCTGCCGGGTGCGTCGATTAACCTCAACGTGACGGCCAGTGGCACCACGGGCTCAACCACCTACAGCTGGTCGGGACCAAACGGGTTTGCGGCTACTACCCAAGGGGCCACTGCCACTGCCCCCACCACGCCGGGCATCTATACGTACACCGTACTTGTGAGCAACGGACCGGGCTGTACGGCCACGGCTACTGCCAGCGTGACAGTAGCGGCTCCAGTCTGCTCGCTGAGTATCGTTGCCATGAATGGGCCTTGTGTGCAGGCGACGGGGTTGTTTACTGTGACGGGCTTTATCAACCTGGTCAATACGACGGGCGGCAATGCCACCATTAGCGATGGGAGCATCACCACCACGGTAGCCATTAGTCCGGGCGCAACGTCGGTACCGTATTCACTGCCCGGCATCAGTTCCGATGGGCTTACCCATACCGTTACGGTGAGCCTACCGGGTTGCGGTACAGCAACGACGACTTACCTATCTACAGCCAATTGCCTGTGCCCAACGGGAAATTGCTACCTGACTATCGTGAAGAAAAACTAGAAGCCACCAGTACCGTGTAGCCACAAACCGCTCTGCCCGACGTTCAGTAACGAACATTGGGCGGAGCGGTTTGTGGCTACACTGGATTGTTCAGGCAATTGGCCGACCAGCGCTCGCCCGGATTGCAAGAAAAATGGTCGTTTGTGTACTATTAAAATGAGTTTATCCCCCTATTAGCCTAATAGTTACCTTTCTTTCACAGTTTTTGCTTCGATCTCAATAATTGCTGGCTACAGCATCAGATGACTGGGTTATCACAGCAGTTTTTTCTGAAGATGCTACAGACACAGCCGGTAAAGAACCCGCTATGAAACGCCTGTATTCAGCTTTAGGTAGAAGCCAGCCCGCCACGGGCCACGCTACCAACCCAAATCAGCCTTTTTACCAAAAAACGTGGATCGGCTTTCGTCGTGTAACGGTCTGGCTCGCGCTGGCCCTTTCGCACCTGTGCCGGCGGGTACTCGCGGTGCTGCCAATCAGAAACCGGGTTTATGAGGGCAGGCCTATCGTTCCATCCCACTCAAACCCGGCCAACCGGCGGGCGGTAGGGTGGGTGTTGTTCCTGGTTATGGGACAGGGAATACTCTGTACAGCCCCGGCGCAAGGTGCTACCAATGGAACACGCACTCAGAAAGGTGGCTCGCCGAGTGCCGCCGTTGCCACCGCCTGGGCAGACCTTACCGTGCAAACCATGAAAACGGCTCCTAAAAATACACCTACCTATGGGTCGCGGGCGTTGGGGTACCTGGGCATTACCATGTATGAAACCGTGGTGAGATGCACGCCGGGCTACCGGTCTATTGCGCGGCAACTCTGCGATACGCTGGTGCTGCCAACCCCTGTTGCAAGCCAACGCTATTGCCCCGAACTGGCCCTGAACGCCGGACAGGCCTATATGCTCAGGGCATTATATGGCTACACCAATAAATTGCAGCGTATTGATTCGCTGGCCACGGCTATCCACAATGTGTATGCAGCGCAAAACCCGCCCGATGTCGTTAAACGCTCGGAGGCTTATGGGCGGGCAGTGGCCGAGAAGATCTATCGATGGTCGCTGTCCGACGGAGGCTATGATGGCCATACCCAAATATTCCCGAAAGACTACATACTGCCTGCGGGTACTGGCTTATGGACTCCCCCGCTGATTGGGCAAACGAAGACAAAAATTCCGATGCACCCCACCTGGGGCCAGAACCGCACCTTTGCCCCGCTCAATGGCCAACTGCCCCTGGTCAGGCCACTACCGTACTCAACCGACTCGGCCAGCGCGTATTACCAGGAATATAAATTGGTGTGGTTGCGCAGCCGAACCCTGACCGAAGCCGAGCGGGAAACGGTGTTGTGGTGGGGCGACGACCCCAACGAAACCTGCTCGCCACCGGGCCATTCGTACAACCTGGCCACGGCAGCGATTCGGAAAACTGATGCCAGCCTGATAAAAGCGGCCCTGACCTATTGCCGGGTGGGCATGGCCGTAGCCGATGCCTTTATTGTTTGCTGGAAAACCAAATTTGCTTACCTGGTCGAACGCCCATCGACGTTCATTCGGGCCGTTATTCAGCATCCGGATACCCCGTCTTTCGAGGAGGGCGGGTGGTGGCTTCCGTTTTTTCCGGAGCCGCCGTTTCCGTCGTTTTTTTCGGGACACGCCACTCAATCGGCCGCTATGGCTACTGTGCTGACCGACCTCTACGGCGACCACTTTTCATTTACTGACAACACCCATGCCGGTCGTGCTCCCAAATGGTACACCTCGCAGCAAGACGAGTATAAGCAGGCCCTGTTTACACCCCGCTCGTATACCTCATTTTGGGAAGCCGCCCACGAATGTGCCGAATCCCGGCTGATGGGCGGCATTCATACCCGCTACGACAATGAAGTGGGGCTGGTCGAAGGCCGCAAAATCGGGCAACACATCAACAGGTTACACTGGAAATGAGCCATCCCAGATTGGTCAACGTTCGCTTATCGCGCTAACCGAGTGTTTGCTGGTATTGGCTACAGGATAGTGGGCGGAGTATGGATTCAGGACTGGTCAATTTTATAGTCTGGCATACCTATTGCTCCATAAATCACAGGTCAGGTTATATGACATGGCAAAGGCTTGCCCCGTTTCCATGACGCGTATGCGATCCGATAGCCTGCTGGTTTGCAGGTACCGACAACCAAAGGGCATTATTTATGAAATACATTAAGGTGGTTTTTCTGGCAGGCTGTATGGTTGCAACACTAGTTGCCCAAGGAACATCGGTCCTTGTCAGAACGGTTGCTCAGTTTAACCAACAGATGCCCAAGGTTCAACCGGGCGACACGATCAAACTGCAAAATGGCGTCTGGACCGATGCTGTGCTGGTATTTGCCCCAGCAGCGCTTGGCACAGCCACCAAACCCATTGTCCTGACCGCCCAAATCCCTGGCAACGTCATGCTGACGGGCGCATCGCAGCTTTTTATTGGCGGCACCTATCTGGTGGTTGATGGCCTTCGTTTTGAAGGGCCGAGCACGCTTGCCGATGGAAAGGATCTTATTCAGTTTCGCAAAACAACGAGCGGAACCGACCATAACACAAACCACTCCATACTAACCAATTGCTTTATTCAAAACTATAACCCGGCCGATCCCCTCACCGATTACAAATGGGTAACGCTCTATGGCACGTATAATGAGGTCCGTAACTGTTTCTTCAAGGGCAAGACGAATTCGGGCAGTACGATAGTGGTTATTTATAACAAAACGGGCCTTTCCCCAGGCGACCCCTCTCCGTCCAGCTACCACCGGATTCATCACAATCAGTTCGACTATCGAACCATGCCCGGCTCCAACGATGGCGAGAGTATTCGGGTGGGCGACAGCGGCAGTTCCTTTTCACCGGGCTTCAATGTCGTTGAATACAACCTGTTTCAGAACAACGAGCGGGAAGTAGAAGTGGTTACCAACAAATCCTGCGACAACATCTATCGGTACAATACGTTCATCGGCAACGATGGACACATGTGCTTACGGCATGGAAATCGGTGCCGGGTTGAAGGCAATTACTTTTATGGCAAGACCGGGCGGGGTCTGTCGGGCGGCATTCGGGTCATTGGCGAAGATCATGTGGTCATTAACAATTACATGGAAGAGCTGGAAGGCGGCACCAACAGCAACCTGCGTGCCCCCATTGTGGTCATGGATGGGCAGGTGGGTACCGCTCTGAACGGGTATTACCAGGTTAAGAACGCGCTCATTGCCTTCAACACCATTGTCAACTGCAATGGGCCTGGCATCTGGGTGGGAGCCAAGCGCTCAACGCCCTATGCGCAGCCCCTTAACCTGACCCTGGCCAACAACCTCATTTATAACATTAAAGGTGCCGGTTCGCCAAATACCCTCGCGGTATATGAAGAAGATGCCCCCATTGGTAAATCGTACCTGACCAATTTTTACGTTGGGTCAACGACGACCATGAGCGGGTTTACCCAGACAACCACGGATGCCTTAACGGGAACGGGTACCCTCTATCGGCCAGCGGCCACCAGTCCCATTCTCAGCCAGGGAACATCGGCTTACCTGGCAACAACGGCCGTTGATCTGGAAGGGCGCACGCGCGACGCCCTTCCAGATGTGGGTGCTTTTGAACACACCACGGCGCAGGCGCAACGATCATTTCGGTTGTCGCCAATGGATGTAGGCCCCAATTGGATGAATCTTTCGTGCTCCTGCCTCGTCAAATAAAGACCAACGCTGGCATGCTGGCATTACCCATTTTTCAACCACCCCGCCCGTCGTGAAACGAGTTATAGCTTCTACCCTCTGGATCGTTTTTCTGCTGGTAGCCTGCACGGCTAAAAAACCAGCGCAGACGGCCGAAGGCCCAACGCAGGTTCCGCTTTGTACCGGGAATGTATCGGTCGAAGCCGACTATATAGCCACACTGCCGCCCCCACAGTGGATCACCAACGTTGGCAATAGCCAGATGCGCATTACCACCACGAGCAAAGAAGCGCAACGCTGGTTCAATCAGGGACTAAACCTGCTCCATGATTTCATGTACTTCGAGGCCTACCGGGCCTTTGTGCAGGCAAGTAAGCAGGATAGTACCTGTGCGATGTCGTACTGGGGTATGGTAATGGCTTTGCCCGGCACTCGCACCGAAGCCCTGCGCCAGCGTCAGACAGCCCTCAACAAAGCCCTCCGCTTACCGGCCTCACCGAAAGAAAAACAATTTATTCAGACCGCCCAATCACTGGCAGATAACGGTTTACAGGCATCCTTACCCCTGTTTCGAAAACTGTACCAGACCTACCCGGACGACCCCGAAGCCATCGCCTTTGCGGCCATTATGCTGCGTTTCGGCTCCGACAGCGACTGGGCCGAGAGCCGGACAATTACCGAAACAGCCCTTCGGCAATTTCCGACCCATACTGGCCTGATGCACTATTACATCCACATTATGGAGCTTAGTCCCGCCTTTGCCGAGGCTATACCCTACGCGACTACGCTGAGCCAACTGGCGGGAGGGGTATCGCATACGGTGCACATGCCGGGGCATCTGTACTTCCTGCAAGGGCAATACCAAAAGGCGGCCAGTGTGTTTGAACAGGCCCACAAGCAGGACGAAACCTACCACAAGAGCCAGAAAATCCCGTATCTCAATAACGACAATTACCTGCACAACCTGCACTACTGGGCCGTAGCCCTGGCCGAGACGGGCAACCAGAAAAAAGCACTGGAAGTAGCTAATTTGTATGCCGGCGTAACCACCGACCCCGAACGCAGCCAGTCGTCCGGGATGCTCATGATTATGTATGAAGGGCAGGTGATGCCCGCGCTGGTGTATATGCGGTTTGGCCAGTGGCAGGAAGCGGTCGATTACCTGGCGGCCCGCCCCTTTACCAACGCCACAGCCCGCCAGTTTCAGGAAGGGCTGCGGGCGTATTGCCTCGCCATGCTCCAACTCAGCGAATCTCAGCCAACGGGGATCGACGCTCAACTGGACATTCTGGAAAATGCACGGCAGGTATTGTATACCCGGCAACAGCAGCTCAACCAGTCGCCGGAGCAGGAACGCGTTAAACGGGCACAGGAAATCCTGACGATTGCCCAGGCCGAACTGGCGGGCTGGATCAGTAACATCGACCCGGCCAAACCACTCGATCAGACCGCTTTTTTTCAGGCCTTACGGCTCGAAAAGTCCATTGGCTATCAGGAACCGCCACGCCTGGTCTGCCCGGTTTTTGAGCACATAGGCGACTTTTTCCTACGCCGTCGCGACGGAGGTAATGCGTTACAGGTATTGGAGAAGGCTCTTCAGAAACGGCCCAATAGCCCCGTCATTCTAGACAAAATCAGAATCGCCCGTCAGTTGTAATTGATTTTAACTGATCAGTGAGCGGCCTCATTTGCCCTCAAAACCCACCCGCCGATTTCTAACATTAATCATTCATCTCCTTTTCTAAGCAGATTATCCCCAAATCCATTACTCGACTATCATTTTAGCACGGCATTTGCACTCAAGCCTTATGTCACGCATATGCGGTTACTGAAACTTTTTGTGTGACGCCATCTTGTGCGGCTTACAGAATGCCAAGTGGCTTTTGATAGAATCCTCCAGATCGTTTTTCGAATCATTCATTATGAAGCAACTTGTACACCTTAGTATGGCGAGGCTATTGTCAAAGCGGTCCATACAACTGTTGCCTAGACAGAGTTTGCGGCTCCGGTCTGCTCAACAGGCAACCAACAGAAACAGCAGCCAGCCCATAACGCTGGCTCTGCTTGTGCTGTCTCTACTCCTGTTTAGCCTCAGTGCCAGCGCCCAAACAACCATTACCAGTGTTGTTTATTTCGACGGTAACAATGATGGTGCTTATACGTCTTCGAAAGAAGTAGGCTTCGGGGGCGTCACCGTTAAGGCATACGATGCCACGAACACGGTAAAGTCGACCGCTACAACCAACCTTACCGGTGGTCTTGGTGGCTATACCCTCAGTGGTCTGACCTCCGGTACCACCTATCGGATTGAGTTTACCCTACCGAGTGGCTATAACGACGGTGCCAAGGGTTCGAAGTCGAGTACCTCCATTCAGTTTGTAAAACCCGGCTCCACAGCGGATCTGGGGGTATATGTTCCGGGGGTCTGCGATCCCGATAAAACCGTTCGGGTGGTAGCGGGTTGCGCGGCCGTTAACGGGAGCATCGTTTCAGTGGCTTCCTGGGATTATACAGCAGATCGTAAAACAACGGTAGAGGATGAAGAGGTTAACCCACACGCCGATGACATCAAAGACAATACGAAATCGGGGATTCCAATGGGTATGGGGGCACGGGCGAAAGATAAGCTGATGTTTTTCTCGACCGTTTCGGCACCCGAAACCACCATCTATCCACCAGCTCCGGACGGAAAATCGGCTATTTACGTAGCAGACTATTCAGGTGCCGGTAATACATACAAAGGGTTTAAACTATTAACCAAACTCAGTTCAATCAACGTAACCAACCAGTTTCCAATAGCTGGTGGTGGCAATAACATAGGTGAGCTGGGGTTAGGTGGTCTGGACCTGACCGAAGATGGCAAGACGCTGTATGTGGTTAATATGGGTAAAGGAACCATCGTAAAAGTAGATATAAGCTCAGTGGTGTACGCCAGCATACCCGCCGGTGGATACCCAAGTTTAACAACCAGTGAGATCGCTATGCCGGCGGGTGCCAGTTGTACCGGTGGCCGATTCCGCCCCTCAGCGCTGGAAGTCTATGGCGGTTCGCTTTACCTCGGCGGGGTTTGCGATGCCGCTACGTCGACCAATGCAAACGTACGGCTGAAAATTCTGAAAATGAATCTGACAACCAATGCCTGGACTACCATACTGGACTATGCCATGTCGGGTAATAAAGGCGGAACCCTGCGGGAAACCGGCTGGCCTAACGTAAAATGGAGCAATTCGTTTACAGGGGACGAATCATCGGCGGGCGAGATACAGCCATTCGTGAATGATATTGCCATCGACGATTATGGCTCGGTCATTATTGGTATATCCAACCGGAAAGTTTTCTCAACCGAAACGAAACGCGACATGGGGTATATGCTCCGAACCTTCCGTAAGGCAGACGGTACCATGGCCATGGAAAGCGCGGGCAAGGCAGGCCCTTTAACATCGGCGGCCAAAACCTCTCCATCAAAATCGCCCGGTCTGAATGACAACGATTTACCCATGCTTGCCGATGGCCCTGGTGGGGACTGGTTCCTGGAGATTGGCCGTACCACGTCGCACCCATATCTGCACACCGGTGGGGTGTATATTTTGCCCGGTACAAAAGAATTGGTGGCCGGCTTTTCGGATCCACTCGATGGCAATGGTAACGCAGGGGCCCGCTACATCGGCTATGATGATGGCGTTACAACCGGCGGTATTTCGCTGACAGATGCCAAAGCCTTTGCTTTAACGGGCGCGGAATCGGTATGTGAAGTGTCCAGTCTGGAGATTGGTAACCTTGTCTGGAAGGATCTCAACAGCGATGGCCGTCAGGATCCTAATGAGCCAGGCATAGCCGGGGTAACGGTTTCCTTGAAAAGTAGTACGGGTACCCTTATAACTACAGCTGTAACGGATGCTAATGGGAACTACATCTTCTCGAACGCTACGGGTACATCTACCGCTAACTTTAAATACGGAGTTAACTTACAGCCTTTAACGACATACAAGGTAACGGTGGATAATCCAACGGGGCAAACACCTCTGAAAGGACTGAGCCTGACAACGAAGGATTTGACCACAAACACGGAAGACCTTCGCGACAGCGATGCCGGCCTGGTTGGGTCCAATGCCGAAATAGCGGTCACTACCGGAGCGGCCGGTGCCAACAATCACTCTTTCGATATTGGTTTTAATGCCGCTACCTGCTTAATGGATATTACCGTCCAAAGGGGTAATTGCGACCCTGCCACGAATAAATATTCAATTACGGGTACGGTAAACTTTACCACCGTCTCGCCTGGTACCATGACCATTTCGGATGGTACGAAAACCACAACGGTGGTCGTAGCTGCGGGAGCCACATCGGCTAATTTCACCTTAACCGGATTAGCCTCCGATGGAGCTACGCACACGGTTATTGCCACGCTGGCGGGTTGTGCAACAGACAACGCGACCTATCAGGCACCGCCATCCTGCGCACAACCGGGTGTATGTAGCATTACAATCGATGCTAACCCCTTAGACTGCGATCCATCTACTAACAAATATGACGTAACGGGCACCCTTACGCTGGTCAATGCAACCGCCGGTGGTAACGCTACCATTACAGATGGTACGATAACGACAACCGTCACCATCGCTCCCGGAGCCACGTCGGTTCCGTTTACCCTGGCGGGCTTAACCTCCAACGGGGCGCAGCATACGATCAGCGTTGATTTGCCCGGTTGCGATACGGACAACACAACCTACAATGCGCCAAATTCCTGTACGCCACCACCTCCTGCATGTACCATCGGCGTTTCAGCCACACGTGGTGAATGCGTACAGGCCACTAACCTGTATACCGTAACGGGTACGATCACCTTGTCGAACGCGGTAGCTGGTACGGCGACCATTACGGATGGTACGATAGCGACAACGATAACCATTAAAGCGACGGATACAGATGTACCATTCACCCTACCGGGCTTAACCTCGGACGGAACGGTGCATACGCTGACGGTCACCCTGCCCGGTTGCGGCAGCGATGATGCGCAGTATACCGCTCCAGTGAGTTGCGCATGTCCGTCGCCAAACTGCTTTCCTACCACGATCAGTAAAAACTAGAATTACAGGATAATCACATTTGATATAATCAGTCAGCCCGGCACCCTTTAACCAAAGGTCGCCGGGCTGACTGATTATAGGTGGCTTGTTTAAATAAGACCTACAGTAGCAACGATCAACCAGTAGCGACAAACGGACGAATACCTCCAAAACTCCGTCGATCATACACTTATACAAGTCGATTATCACTTAAGCGACCGTTCTCTTATTTCTAGCACAGTATTTGATAAAAGTTACTAACCAGACGCCACAAACATACTAAATCATAATTTTAGTTACTTGACAAGCAGTACATACACCTGCCGGTTAACCTGAACGCCACCGATTGCTTACCCTCTTTGTCTATGGAGCCACGCCGACAACCTGATTCGCTAGTAGCACAAAAACACGCTATCAGCTCTTTGCACCAAGAGATTCTTTCCCTTCAGTGGCGGGTTAACCCTCTACTCGGCCCCATTCGGCACGCCGGGCTGACAGCCGCCCTGTTTCTACTGCTGGTGCTGCCCTTATGGGGACCCGGCGGGCAGGCCTACGCTCAAAGCTGTTCGATCACCCTCAAACCCACCGTGTCGGGTTGTTACCAGAATAGTGGCTCCAAAGCTACCGTTAGCGTGGAAGTTACCTGGAGCAACGCTACTGTCAGCCCAACCGCCAACGATGCCTCCGATGCCATCACCGTCTCCTATGCGGGCTTGACCCGTATCATTAATCCAGGGCCTTACACCAGCTTTGGCAGCGACGGTACTATCGTGAGTCCACAAGTTGTATCCTTTGAAGTAGACCTTTCTGCCACAGCATCGGGCCAACTCATTACGGCTACTTCTACGGCCGTTCCCACCTGCACGGGCGTGAGTAGTGGAATAAACTTACCGCCCGCCTGCCCACCCACGGTTTGTGCCACAGGCCAGACCGGCGGCACAGTCTTCAACGACTTCGACGCCGATGGCCTCAAGGACCCCGGTGAAACGACGGGGGTGTCGGGTGTGGAGGTCAAGGCCTACGACTGCAACGGCAATAGGGTGGGCACCACTATCACCGATGCCTTCGGTATCTACGCGTTTACGGGGTCCCTGAGTTACCCGATTCGGGTGGAATTTACCAATCTACCTTCCTATGCCGGAATGGGTACGCCCAATGGCACGAATGGCCGTACAACCGTGCAGTTTGTCAATACCGCTACTTGTAACGTAGATTTAGGTATTCTGGATAACAGCGACTACTGCCAGAGCAATCCTAAACTCATCATTCCCTGTTATGTGCATGGCGACCCCCTACCCGTTAACTCACCAGCAGGGCAGATGGATGGCATTGTTTCATTCGATTATACCGCTAGTGGCCTGAAGAACCCGGCCCTCATGGCCCATGCGCCAGCAAGTCAGATTGGTGCCACCTGGGGGACAGCCTATAACAAATTCACCAAAAAGGTATTTACGTCCGCAACAATTCGACGGCACGCGGGACTGGGGCCACTGGGTATAGGCGGTATCTATGTGGCTGACTTCACAACCCCACCTGCCGGGGGAAGCTCATTTACATTTACCAATTTCGTTGATGTAAGTACATTGGGCATCAATGTTGGCAGTGTGGCGACCAATGCGACCCGTGGTCTCAACGTAGACCCCTCGCAACCCAGCACTGATGCTGAGGGCTATGCAGCCATTGGTCGACGCGGCATTGGAGGGATTGACGTATCGGAGGATGGCAACGTACTGTTTTTGGCCAACCTTTTCGACAATAAGGTATATGCCATTGATATTACGGCTTATAACACCAGTGGAACGCTGCCCACTGCGGCCAATGTAAAAAGTTATGATCTTGGATCAGACATCTCCTGTACCGGCGGTAACCTGCACATTTGGGCCGTGAAAGTCTACAAACGTAAACTCTACGCGGGTTTTGTTTGTGATGCCAGTACATCGCAGTCTAAATCGGATCTGCGAGCCTACATTAAAGAACGAAATGAAACGACCAATCAGGTAACCACCATTTTTGATTTTCCCCTGACCTATCCCAAAGGGTCTCCTACGCCTAGTGGCGACCCGGCATACAATTCCCGAACCGGCTGGTACCCATGGACCGATGACTGGGCTACCAAACTCGGCAATTTAGCTTCAGACATCATTTATCCTGAACCAATTCTATCGGCCGTTGAATTTGATATTGATGGCTCGATGGTTCTCTCATTTGTAGATAGAACATCCATGCAGGTAGGTTGGCTTGATCCATCCCCATCCGGCACGGGTTCTCATTATAACTTTGTTGGCGGTGATGTGTTGCGGGCCTACTCTGTAGGTGGCTCTTTTCTACTGGAAAACAATGCCAAGGCAGGCCCAACAACAGGCTTCGGTCTGAATAATAACCAGGGTCCTGGGTTCGGCGAATTTTACAATGACAATCTTTTTGTGGCAGGTTCACTCGCGCACGCTGAGAATTCAACGGGTGGTTTGGCCCTATTGCCGGGCAGTGGCGAGGTGGTTGTACCCGCTATGGACCCCATTGATGTACCACCAGGTGGGGTGTTCAATGATTACATCTGGGCTGGAGGTGTCCGGCGATTGAGCAACGCGACAGGGCAGTTAAGCAGTTCGTTCATGATCTACAACACTATTTCTGATAATAGAATCACATTTGGCAAAGCCGCTGGTCTGGGCGATGCCGTACTCACCTGCGACATACCCACCTACCTGGAAATTGGCAACCGGCTTTGGATCGACTCTGATAAAGACGGTATCCAGGACCCCTGCGAGCTGCCCCTGGCCAACGTTAAAGTAGCCTTATTCAGGGGGAATACACTGGTAGCTAATACCACCTCCAGTGCCAGTGGGGAGTACTACTTCAACACTACCAATGCCCCCACCCTGCTGCCCAACACCACCTACTCGGTCCGATTCGGTACCGATGGAGCCAGCGACCAATTCGACAGCAACACCGATGTGCTGACCGTCAATGGGGAACGCTACAACGCCACAAAAGCCTTTTCGTCGGCTCCCACGGCCAGCACCCTCAACGACTCCAACGCCCAGAAAAGCGGGGGCTACCTCTCGGCCAGTGTCACTACGGGAGCGGCAGGGTCGGTCAATCACAGCATCGACGCGGGCTTTTATGTAGCCTGCCCCCTGATCAACTGCTACCCGACGCTGGTGAGCAGGAATTAGGCTTTACCTTCAGAATTTGCCGTTGCTATTTTTATGGTTCTCTACGGGCGGAATGGGTTCTATTATATCCCAATGTTCGACGATTTGGCCACTTTCCAGACGGAACAAATCATAAAAGGCTACGTGTTCGCCCTTTCCGAATTTACCTTCACTTAGGGTCAATACGAAATTACCTTCGCCAAGTACGTTGTGTACTTTGTCGTAATTCATCACCAGCCCGTTGCTGGCAAAATAGTCCAGCGCAGCACCCAAACCATCCAATCCATCGGCTACTCCGAAATTGTGCTGCAGGTACTTGTCAGGATTGATATAGGCAGTGAGTTTTTCTGTTTTCCCGTCCTTTAAAACGTCGTTTACAAACCCGGATACAATCTGCTTGTTTTCTTCGGTTTTGTCGGTATCGGCGAGTTGCGTTTCTCCGTCAAACTGCGTTCGTCCGCTTGGATTGGGCGGGGTAATTTCGGCGAGATTATCCCAGTGTTCAACGATTTTACCCGCTTCAAAACGAAACACATCAAACCCCGCTTTAGGCCCGAAGAAGTCGTATCGGGTATGTAAAAAAACGTATTCGCCATCCTGAAAAGCCCTGAGTACGTCAGCTTTAAATCCTTCGGCGGGTGCATTGGCCAACACGTCACCAAAGCCTGCCAGCCCATCGCCAACCCCCAGGTTGTGCTGTATGTATTTATACGGATTGATGTATCCTACCGGTTCCTGTGCCCCCGTCTGAAGGCTCTCGATCACGGCAACTGCTTTTTGTTTGTTTGTAAGTTCCATGGCATTGGGGTTATGAGTGGATACAAAAGTAGAGCGACCGGCAAAGTCGGGAAATGTAAAAAAGCTCCTTTCTAGGGTAATTTCACGCCGACGGGCTGTTGATCCAGGGAGATGGTAGTTGCCTCTACAGTACGTTCTCTTTAAATTCAGTAGGGGTAAGCGACGTATACTTCCTGAAGTACTTAATGAAATTGCCGGGTTCATCAAACCCTAGCTCGTAGGCTATTTCTTTGATGGACATGAATGAATTGACAAGCAGGCGTTTGGCTTCAAGCAGTACGCGGTCATTGATTAGTTCTTTGGCTGTTTTTCCCAGTACATGTTTAGTAGCCGTGTTCAGCCGTTTTTCTGCAACACTCAACTGACGTGTATAATACCCTACCTGTTTTTGCTCTCTGAACTGCTCGTCCAGCAAATCCCTGAATAGCAGAACGTAATCAAGATCAGGAGACGGCTTTATTTCCGTAAAGTTTTGTTTGCGTCGTTGACGCTCGGTCAGCATCAGAAAATTGTGGAGGTAGTTTTTCAGGATCGGGGCCTGAAACGAATCCCGGACGGTCTCGTATTCAATGTGCAGTAGCGTGAGCAAATCCGCAAGTAATTGCGTGCTGCCGGATGCCTCTACCAGCGAAATCGAAAACAGATCATTGAATAAGATACTGTTGCGTAAATACTTAAAATCTGCATCCGACTGATAGTAAAAACGGTCAGTAAACAGAATTGCCTTTCCGGAAAAAGAAGCGTCAGGGTCGAAACAATGTACCACGTTTTTATTCAGAAAGAGAATAGAATCGGGCTTTATCGCAACCGGATTAAAGTCAACCAGATGGGTGGGTGTACCGCTTTGAAACCAAATGATATGGTAAAATTCGGCTCGGTGCGGTACGGATATAATAGGCCCGGACGTACGACGCAGTTCGCTTAGGTCAACAATCTCAAACTCCTGCGTGAGGCTTTTTTTGAATGGGTATTGCTTGATGTCTGCTTTCATGACTACGCCTAAAAACGGCTTGGGATGCTTCCAAAATGGGGTCTATCTATAAGCGGGAACTATAGACTAATTACCTCCTTAAAGGGCGATGAACGCCACCTGAGAACAGAGATTGGATAAGAGGCCTGAGCGATACTACCAGGTGCCTTGTGGTAAGCAACCTTTTCGGGAGGCCTTAGCCTGAAAAGCAAAAAAGCACAGGTCTGTTTTAAGGCTTACTTATGAATAGAGCCAAGTATGTTATTACCTTTTTCAAAGAATTGGCTACTAATTTCACTCTAGCAGTACTAATAACTACGGCATAGTATTTGTGGTAAAACTATAGTATCCTTATTGTATTATATATATACATATTACCATTATGCATACTTGTCGATTGTCAATCAATGTAAGTCGATTGTCACCCAGACGCCTAGTATCCCTACCTTTTGCATAGTCTTTGCTGGTAGATCTTCATCCAGCCCCACCTACCTTCCCGGTTCCCATTGAGTAAGCCAATAGGGAAATTTGTTGACCTGTTAAATCATAATTTCTCCGGCTACCAGGCCACAGGAGAACGTATGATTTTTTGTGTTTCATTTTTTCGGCACTATAAACGGATAGCAATCAACCAATAGTCAACGATACGTTTATAAACATGATGCAATCGATACGTTCTGGTTCAGGACCCGGTCAAAGACAGACTTCTACGCATGCGCTCCCCCATCAACAACTTCCGTCCCACCAACGGCCAATTAGCACGATTGGGTTGGTAGGATGGGGCGGTCCTCTATTGGGGCTTCTCTTGCTGTCATCCTGGGGGCTGGGTGGGCAGGCTCATGCCCAAAGCTGTTCAATCACCCTCAAACCTACCGTGTCGGGTTGCTACCAGAACAGCGGATCCAAAGCTACCGTTAGCGTGGAAGTTACCTGGAGCAACGCCACTGTCAGCCCAACCGCTAACGATCCCTCCGATGCCATGACGGTGACCTATGCGGGTCAGACCCGTACCATCGATCCGGGCGCTTACTCCAGTGTGGGAGGAAATGGCACCATTGTTTCGCCCCAGGTGGTAGCCTTTGAGGTCAATCTGGCCACTACAGTCTCGGGCCTAACGGTGTCTGCTGCTTTCAGCGCCAACAACGGCTGCTCGGCTGTGAGCGCGGGCGTTCCTCTGCCAGCGGCCTGCCCGCCAACAGCCTGTGGGGGAAATAACCTGGGCGGTATGGTCTTTAACGACTTCAATGCCGATGGAGTGAAAGATAGCGGAGAAACCTCGGGGGTACCAGGGGTTGTTGTTAATGCCTACGACCGCACGGGGGCATTGGTTGGAACAGCCACGACCGATGTCTTTGGGCTTTACTCGATCTCCTCGCTTCAGGCCGGCAGCTATCCCCTGCGGGTGGAGTTCACCGCCTTACCCACCTATGCCGGACAGGGGACGCGCAACGGCAGCAACGGTCGTACCAGCATACAGTTTGCCAATACGCCGAGTTGCAACGTGGACTTTGGTATACTCTACCCCAACGACTACTGTCAGGCTAATCCGCAAATTCTGGTCCCCTGCTACCTCAACGGAGATCCGAATCATCCCGGCAGCAGTAACGAAGCAGCCATTGTCAGCATGCCTTATGGTCTGTCGGGCAAAACAGCAGTGGCTAAAATTCCGGATGTAGGATCCGTATGGGCCATTGCCTTCGACCGCTATACGGATGTCATCTATTCAGCCTCTTTTCTGCGTCGTCATGCGGGTCTGAAAGCCGGGCTGGGTGCTATTTTCAAAACCGACATCACCACTAATACAACCACCCAACTCGTTGACTTGGCTACGTTGCCGGGCGTGAACCTGGGCACGGCACCCAGCAATGCGACTCGTGGCCTGGGAGCATTTACCGAACCCAGTAACGACAACTATGGCTGGAACAACGTTGGCAAAGTTGGTTTGGGTGGTATGGACCTGTCGACCGATGGAAAAAAGCTGTACGTGATTAACCTGACGGAGAAAAAACTGCACCGGCTTGACGTCAACAATCCAACATCAGCTCCGGGGGTGCTTATTCCTAACCCCAGTTGTTTGGGCGGTGATGCCCGTCCGTTTGCGCTTAAACTTTACAAAGACAAGGCCTACGTAGGCCTTGTTTGCGATGCTTCGAACGGCAACAAATCCCATCTACGCGCCTACGTGTATCAATATGACCTGAACGATAATACGTTTGATAACACACCCGTTTTTGACTTCCCCCTTACCCACCCCAAAGGCTTCCCCTGGATTGGTACTCCTGAAATTACCGGCTGGTATCCCTGGACCGATAACTGGGCCGTAGCAGCCGCCATAACAAACCCGGCCCAGCTACTACTGCCTGACGATTACGGAGATATAGTTATTCATCCGGAACCGATCTTCTCTGATATTGAGTTCGATGTTGATGGCTCGATGATTCTGGGGTTTGCCGACCGTTTTGGCCTACAAACAGGCCATAGGAACTATGGCCCTGCTGGAGAAATAAGTGCAACAGGCAAAGGTTTTTCCAATCTGGCCGGGGGCGATATTCTGCGTGCCTTTTTCAACGGAACAAGTTATGTACTGGAAAATAACGCTAACGTAGGCCCTATTGCAGGCAATGGCCCCGGCAACAATCAGGGACCGGGGTTTGGCGAGTTTTACGACGACAATTTTCTGGCTGGCGGTGGATTGGTTCATGCTGAGAATTCCAACGGGGGGTTAGCCATCAGGCCCGGTTCAGGAGAGACGGTGTACTCGGCAATGGACCCGGAGAACGACGTAGGTAACTCCGGAGGAATACGTAAAGTAGATAATCTCACAGGAAACTTCACGGCAGCGTTCCGGGTCTACTCCGGCAATATTTTCAACGGCCTTTTTGCAAAAGCTGCCGGTATTGGTGATGTGGAGCTGACCTGTGGTACGCCCACTTTCCTGGAAATTGGCAACCGCGTATGGATCGATAGCGACAAAGACGGTATCCAGGACCCCAACGAAGGGGCACTGCCCAACGTCAAGGTCGCCCTCTTCAGGGGGAATACGCTGGTAGCTACGACCACCACCAGTGCCAGTGGGGAGTACTACTTCAACACCACAAACGCCCCCACTATGCTGCCCAACACCACCTACTCGGTCCGATTCGGTACCGATGGAGCCAGCGACCAGTTCGACAGCAACACCGATGTGCTGACCGTCAATGGGGAACGCTACAACGCTACCATCGCCTTCTCGACGGCGGCTACGGCCAACGTCTTCAATGACTCCAACGCCCAGAAAAGCGGGGGCTACCTCTCGGCCAGTGTCACTACGGGAGCGGCAGGTTCGGTCAATCACAGCATCGACGCGGGCTTTCACATCGCCTGCCCCCTGATCAACTGCTACCCGACCCTGGTGAGTAAGAACTAACCGAGTCAGCCCCTTTTTCTTATTTGTTCAAGTACGGTCTTTTGTAAAGGCCGTACCTTTTAAATGAACGTACTAAACAAACTGGTACTGTGTAGCTTAGTCAGAACTACGAACATTCATACTACTTAGCTATTCTGATAGGATAATATTGTCCTATTAACGCTAACCCGTTGTATACTACTACAGATAATTGATTCGCTACCGGCGATTTTTTTTACGCTTTTGATATCGATTACCACCAGACACAAACGTTGATTATCCCCAAATCCGGTTGATTATCCCCTTCTCCACTTTATCTGTAGGATTTAGCATAGCATTTGCTTTAAGAATTGTGCTGCACACTGTTGCTGGCAGAAACCTCTTCAAGTACACTATTACGTTCAAAACCATGCGAAACGTATTATCCCGATTTCGACTGTTAACGTCACAGAGGCCTTCCGTAGACCAACACTCAACTACCTACAGGTCAGGACTTTTCCCTACTCTACACCAATCCGACTGGCTGGCTCTACGCAACTACCTAAGCAGGTTTATGGCCGTTCTGGTGTATCTTACAAGTGGGTTACGTGGAGTGACTGCCTTTGTTCTGTTACTGGGCCTGTCGCTGCTGGTTTCGTATCAATCCGTTGGACAAGTAACCAGTACTGGCCTTACTTGTAACTGTAACGAATACATTTACCTGAATGAACCCGGCTCCCAGCAGGTGCATAAGTTTAAAGTAGAAAGTAATGGTAACCTGACAGAAATTTTAGTTGGCGGCAACCCCTGGTATCCGGGCAACTACCCGGCCAGCGAGCTACCCAGCCCGCACGGCCTGGGAACAGACATTAATGGGCGGCTCTATATCGGCGAAACCGGCGTTGGCGGATCATTTATCCGTCAATTCAGCACCAATGGCACCATTACGCCTACCAGTACCTTCAACCTGTATGTTGATGATACGAATCAGAATACATTTAGTATTGGTAACACCTTCTACATCAACGCTAATGGAGGGCCAAAGGCCTACGACCTTTGTACAGGTCAATTAATTGGACAGGTTTGCCTGAACAGTTCGGATGGGGTCCCGGTAACCGGTCAAAATCTCTGGGGACTAACCTACAACGCTAAAACGGAAATGGTGTATGCCAGCGCCCGGGGTAGAGGACCTGGTGTTTCAGCCGCAGGTAATGTATGGGCCTTTACCAAAGCCCAGTTAGAGGCCGCGCTGGCTAATGGTACCTGTATCAATCCCATTATTAAAGAAGGACCATCGGCAACGATCAATGTCGGCGAGAAATTCACACCAAACTCAGATGGGGGTGTTTTTGGTGTTGTTGGCGACAATCAAAAGAACATTTATGTGGTAAAAAGTGCCATCGATGGTGGCACTTTTTCTTATATTCTGAAATATGATGCACAGGGCGGGTTTATTACCCAATCCCAACCCAGCAACATAACAGGTGCCGGTTCACAAGGAATTGGTATTATATGGTCAGAAGATACAAACAAACTGTACATGTCAAACCTGACCGGCGACCCAACGCAGGATTGTATTTCTGCCTTTGATGCCAACACGCTGGCCTATACCGGAACCGCCGTACCCAACCCGGCCAGCGGCACGGGCGGCTCCAAGGCGCTGGCCATTATCAAAGAATGCTGCCCCAGCCCGGCGGTGGTTAACATCGACCAGACCTTTTGCGGCAACAACCTGAACCAACAGATATTTCTTCAGGAACTCCTGAAATGCGAGGGTATTATTGGCGAAGGTAGCTGGTCGGCCGACCCGGACAACGTTGGTCTGGCCTATGATGAGTGTTCTAAATCCATTAAACTCACCTCAACGAATGCCTGCGGTAAGTTTATTCTGAAAAATGTGGGGGGTACCTGTGGCGATTTCACCATTAACGTGAACGTCAGCAACGTGCTGGTTACTGCTGCGGTTATTACAGGCGACCAAACCGTGTGTGCCAATCAGGGTGACCCAACGCCCATAACCGTCGTTAGCCCGGCCACGACCCCGACCAATGGGCCGATAACGTTACAATGGCAAAAAAGCACCACCTCCTGCACCGATGGGTTTACGGATATCGTCGGGGCAACAGGCGCGAGCTACGACCCGCCTGCTATCAGCCAAACGACTTATTACCGGATCGTGGCCACTGCCAAGGGAATCTGTAGTACAGGTACCTGTTCAGAAAACAGTAACTGCGTAACGGTTACCGCGTCCATCCCTCCCCCAATCAATTGCTACCCTACATCGGTCGTGAAGAATTAAGCGAAACAGGTTGTTAACTAAGCTATTTTGAACGCGTCAGCTTTAGGCATAATATATATTTAGAGGCAAGCTCAAGCGCTAGTCAACTAGTCAGGCTTAGCCTCTACCTGTCGTTTATACACCAATATAGGCCGATTGAGCCTCGCAAATCATTTACGTGATGATTTAGCATAGTCTTTGTTAGTTTTTCTGTATCAGGATATTGCCAGTCAATTTACATGAAAAAATATTCATATAAATTGACTTTCAATTCTAACCTTTAGGTTAGTCATCAACAATTACCTGTACTTATCTTTTTCACAAAACCGGAGCCTGTCACAGTGACTGTGATAGTCTTTTTAAATCAACCATTATGAAGCAAATTTTACTAATCGGCTGGCCACCCATGCTTGGCTACGTTAATGAACCCGGCAGTGATGTTTCTTCTAAGCTTTCGGACAAGCCTGTCAGGCAGACCTTCCGGACAACTTCCTGGTTACACAGGCCGCCGGTTCAACGATTTATGTACCAACTAATGCTTTTCTTGGCCATAACCTTCAGCAGTCTTTGTGCGTATGGACAATCCATTACCGGAAAAGTCTTCTTCGATGGAAACAACAATGGCGCGTTTGAGTCGAGCAATGAGGTAGGGTTTGGGGGCGTTACGGTGAAGGCGTACGATGCAACTAACACAGCCGTGGCAAGTACGGTAACAACGCTATCGAGTTCGCTGGGTAGTTACACGCTCTCCGGCCTAACCACCGGCACAACCTATCGGGTGGAGTTCACACTGCCCAGTGGCTACAATGATGGCGCACAAGGGTCGGGCTCTCTCTCCTCCGTTCAATTCATAAAAGCAGGTTCAACCGCTAATTTGGGGGTCTATACCACCGGCCTTTGCGATAGAGACAAAACGGTTCGTGTGGTAGCGGGTTGCGCCGTGGTAGATGGAGGAGAGTACTCCGTAGCTTCCTGGAATTACTTCGACGATCGTAAAACAACCATCGAAGATGAGACGATTGATCCCCACAACGACGACATTAAAAATGCTGACGTGGGCATTCCAATGGGCATGGGTGCCCGGAGCCGGGACAAACTGATGTTTTTCTCAACCGTATCGGCCCCCCTGGCTGCCATATTCCCCCCGGCACCCGATGGGGCTTCAGCTATTTACGTAGCCAACTATTCCGGTAGTGGCAACTCCTATGTGGGCTCCAAATTGTTGACTAAACTGAGTTCCTTAAGCCCGTCCATCAACGTAGGCAACCAGTCTCCAGTTGGTTCGAATGACAATGTTGGGGAATATGGCTTAGGCGGTGTTGACCTGACCGATGATGGAAAAACCCTGTATGTAGTTAATATGGGAAATGGTAAAATCGTTAAACTCGATGTTAGCGGTGTTACTTTTGGCAGCATCCCCGGTGGTGGCTATACAAATTTAACGGTTAGCGAAATCACGATTCCTACCGATATAGCCACCTGTACCAACGGCCGGTTTCGCCCATCAGCCCTGGAAGTCTACGCCGGTTCGCTCTACGTTGGTGGCGTTTGTGATGCCTCAGGATCATCGACAGCATCGAACTTACGGCTGAAAATCCTTAAAATGGATTTGACAACCAGTACCTGGACAAGCTTGCTGGACTACGACTTATCGCAGATTGAAGGAGGTACACTGTTCTACAACAAGTGGCCCAATGTAAAATGGAAAGATAACTTCGTAGGTGACAGAAGAGGGCCGGGGGAGATACAACCCTTCGTGAACGATATTGCCATTGACGATTACGGCTCCGTAATTATTGGTGTATCCAATCGGAAAGTCTTCTCTACGGATAGTGATGTCGAGATGGGCTATATGCTGCGGACGTTCCGGAAAGCAGATGGCACGATGGCGATGGAAAACAATGGCGTGGCTGGTCCGCTAACATCCAATGCGAAGGATTCGCCGAGTAAGATGCCGGGTTTAAATGCCGGATCAGACGCTAACATGGAAATGATTTCCAGCGGCCCCGGCGGAGACTGGTTTCTGGAGATTGCCCGTACCACCTCGCACCCCTTTCTGCACACGGGTGGCATCTTTATCTTACCGGGTACCAAAGAACTGGTATCGGGCTTTGCGGATCCGCTGGATGGAATTGTTACGGCCGGAGCCCGCTATATCGGGTACGATGACGGCGTTACCACGTATGGCATTTCGCTGACGAAAGTAAAGCAATTTGCCCTGACGGGTGTGGATGCCGTTTGTGAAACGGCATCGATTGAAATTGGCAACCTTGTTTGGAAAGATACCAATCTCAATGGCCGCCAGGACCCCGACGAACCAGCACTGGAGGGGGTTACGGTAACGTTAAAAGACGGTTCGGGAACCACACTCGCTACCGCAACAACTGATAACAACGGGAACTACATTTTTTCGAGTGGATCAGGAACAAGCTCGGGCAGCAGGATTTACAGCATAGCCGGGCTGAGTCCGTTAAGCAGCTACAAGGTTACAATTGATAATGCCGCAGCTCAAACGCCCCTGGCAGGCCTGGGCTTGACAACAGCGAACATAGCTTCGGATGGTGAAGATAACCGCGACAGCGATGCTACACTGGTGGCTACCAATGCAGAGATCACCATCACGACTAAAGAAGCAGGGGCAAACAACCACACCTACGATTTTGGATTTAATTTTGCCTGCCCCAATGGGAACTGCTTCCCATCGATAGTGCGAAAGAACTAAACTAACGTTATCAGTACGTTTTGCATCCGCCCGGCCTCTATTCAGAGGCCGGGCTTTTTTCTGTCAAGCCTCTCCCATTGGGGTAATTATCTACCTTCTACGAGGCTGAAAAGCGTTTGTTAGCGGTCCGGCCCGACTAACGAGAATTTGTCTTATTTCTCCGCTGAATTTGAAGAAATCGAGTGCAAATAGTCCCTTATCAACCCTGCCGGAAAGACTGCGTTTAAGTTGGTGCGTTTTTTGTAAACGTTGCCAACCAATTATTTTACACACTATTTAACCTCTAATCGGTAAAGGTGACATTGTCGTTTATTTCCATATATCGGTTGATTGTCCCCATCTCCACGTCACATGTATCATCTAGCATAGCATTTGCCAAAGGATTCACTGTCGCGTGTACGCAATTGCCAAAGCCTGAAATGGCTTTCTCAACTCGTGTGCATACGTATTCACCAGACAGTACAAATTCCTAGCAGATTATGCTCTCAATGACTACTTCCTATCATCCGTCAGGGTCGCTCCAAAAAGGCTATCCGGCACCCTTGTATTCGCCCTGGTTTCAGTCGTTCACCAGTCAGCGGGCCGTTTACCGGCTACTGCGGCATGGTTGGGTGTGGGATGCACGTCATTGTTTGCCATCTGGCGATACATCATCCACGTTTAACCCATCAACTACCCCTTAAGGCTTATTGCCAGACCATGCACAACGCAGTATCCCGCTTTTATTTTTCAGCCCCGCAGAGGCCTTCATCATTCTCCCTGCAACGATTTTTAGATCAACCATTATGAAGCAACTCCTACAAACCTGCTGGCCGCCAGTAATCAACTACCTCAGGTGGTTTTTGGCGGCTCTCTATCGCGTCGAGCCCAGTTTGCCGACGCTGCAACCGCTGAAAACTCATGCGGAGGCTCCTTCATTTCCAAAGCGAGGCTACTGGCCGGTGCGACAGAAATGGGGTGAAAACTCGCAGGAAACAAGAGGCCCCTCAGGTTCGGATAAACCACGAACACAGCTTTTCGGTCAAGGATTTATCAATACCCCTGTCAACAACGCAAAACGGTTGGTGATGGGTATCCTGACGGTGCTGCTGGCGAGTGGACTGTATACCGCGAACGGACAGGGTACACTTTGTACGTCCCCAATTACCTACACGCTGCTCACGGGCGAAACCTATACGGTAACTGCCTCGCCTGGACTAACTAACTACCAGTGGTTTAAGAATGGGGCGCCTATTGGTGGGGCGGTATCGGCCGCATACATCGTCAACTCGGTCGGTACCTACACCTGGACGGCAAAAGATGCCGCCGGATGTGCCGCCACGGAATGCTGCCCGATTGACTTTATCCAGGGTAACTGTACTCCACCAACGCCAACCATTACCGTATCACCGGCAATCATTTGCGCAGGCAGCAGTAGTAACCTTAGTGTATCGGGTTGTACACCCGGATTCATCACTTGGAGCACCAGCATCAACGAAACGGGGACTTCCATCACCGTTACGCCTGCCGTAACGACACTGTACACCGTCACCTGCACCAACCCGCTCGACGCTACCTGTAAAGGGCAAGCCTACCAGTTGGTAACGGTTCAACCCAAACCAAACTTTGCTGTAACCAACGCAACCATCTGCGTGGGCGAAACAGCTCAGCTACTGGCAACGGGTTGCAACGGGGTGGTTAGCTGGAATACCGGTGCCACTGGGGTTACACTCTCAGTAAGCCCAACCGCGACCACGTCCTACGTCGCTACCTGCGCTGACCCCGTTTGCGTGGTCCCTCCCGTTACGGCTACCGTAACGGTTAACCCATTACCGGTGCTTACGGTTACTCCGCCCAAAACGATTTGCGATGGTACATCGGTACAACTCAATGTAACATCCAGTCTTCCGGTTTCTACGTATACCTGGAGTGGCGGACCACTTAGTAACCTGAACATCGCCAACCCGATCGCGACACCAGCCGGTTCGCTACAGGAGAATAAGCTGTACAACTACGTCGTGCTGGTTACCAGTACCAGTGGTTGCTCGGCTACGGCGGTCGCTCAGATTACGGTAACACCGAGTCTGCGGGTCGACGCTGGCAAAGATCAAACGATCTGCCAGAACACAACCGCTACACTGGCGGCTACCGCGAACCTGACAAGCGGTGGGGCCAACGGTACGGTCTCGATAACCTGGAGTGAAGACGCAGGTAACCCCAGCAGTGGGAACAACCTGGCGGCAACAACCGGCAACTCGGTTTCGACCAGAGCCCTGGCTCCGGGTGTCTACAAGTTCATCGCCACCGCTACCCAGGTGAGCCCCGATGGCGCTACACCCTGCGTAATTACGGATGTTGTTCAGATCACTGTTCTGAGAGCGCCCGTCTTTACCATCAGGACAACGCCCGTTGCCGGTGGAACCGCTGGTCAGATCTGTAACAACAATACACAGACCCTGAGCCTGGCGGCTACACTGGACCCCGCAACCCCGGCGGCTGCTACCTTCACCTGGACATCGACGGACGATCCAACCCTGGCGTTCCTGAGCTGCTCGTCCTGCGCCAACCCAACACTGAAGGTACCTGCCACCTATACGGGGGCAACGTTGACCTACTCAGTGAAGGCCAGCGTAACCGGCGACAACAACATCGAATGTAGCTCGACGCAAACGGTAACGATTACGATCAAGCAGGCACCTGTTCTGACCATCATCACGCCGAAGATTATCTGCGATGGCTCGTCGGTGCAGCTGAATGTCGATTCGAATAAGCCAGTAGCCTCCTATGAGTGGACAGGTTCAGCTCTATCGAGCCTGACCATCAAGAGCCCGGTTGCTTCTCCAGCGGGTTCCGCTCAGGGAAACAAAGACTATGTCTATACGGTGAAAGTGACCGATGCCGATGGTTGTTCGACCGAAGCATCGACCCAGATTACCGTAACGCCAAGTCTGACGGTTTTCGCGGGCAGCGATATAACGATTTGCGAAAGTTCGGCTACGCCTTTAACGGCTACGACGAACCTGATGAATAGTGCAACCAATGGTACGGTTACCGTTACCTGGAGTGAAGCTGCTACGAACCCCAGCAGTGGGAACAATCTGGCGGCAACAACCGGCTACACGGTAAACACCAGAGCCCTGGCTCCGGGTGTCTACAAATTCATTGCTACCGCTACGCAGGTAAGCCCGAACGGCATCAGCAACTGTGTTAAGACCGATGAAGTACAGATTACGGTGATCAAAACACCAAGCTTCACGATCCGGCCAACATCGACCCAGATCTGTAACAACAGTACACAGACCGTGACGCTGGCTGCTACACTTGATGCATCTACTCCGGCAGCGGCTACGTTCTCCTGGTCGTCGACGGATGATCCAACGCTGGCGTTCCTGAGTTGCTCGTCCTGTACCAACCCAACGTTGACGATTCCGCCAACTTATGGCAACGCAACGATCACGTATACGGCTAAAGCTACGGTAACGGGCGACAACAACATCGAATGTACATCGACCCAAACGGTGACCATCACCGTCAAGCAGTCGCCGGTGTTGACGATCACCCCACCGAGAATTATCTGCGATGGTTCGTCGGTGCAACTGACCGTAACGTCGAACAAGCCTACGGCTACTTATGCCTGGACGGGCTCGGCTCTGTCGAGTTTGGTAATCGCCAATCCGATTGCGGCTCCCGCCGGTTCGCTGCAAGAGAACAAAGACTATATCTACACAGTAAAAGTGACGGATTCGGATGGCTGCTTCACCGAAGCATCGACCCGTATTACCGTGACGCCAAGCCTGACGGTTTTCGCGGGCAGCGATATAACGATTTGCGAACGTTCGACTACGCCTTTAACGGCTACGACGAACCTGATGAATAGTGCAACCAATGGTACGGTTACCGTTACCTGGAGTGAAGCTGCTACGAACCCCAGCAGTGGGAACAATCTGGCGGCAACAACCGGCTACACGGTAAATACCAAAGCACTGGCTCCGGGTGTGTACAAGTTCATCGCCACCGCTACCCAGGTAAGCCCTAACGGCATTACCAACTGCGTTAAAACCGATGAGGTACAGATTACGGTAACTACCGCACCTGTTCTGACGATCAAGCCAACCCGCACCGACATCTGTAGTGATAATACGATGACGGTAACGCTGGCGGCTACGCTCGACAACGCCACACCGGCTCCGGCGAGTGTATTCTGGTCGTCGGTCGATGATCCAACGCTGGCTTACTTAAGCTGTACCAATTGCGCCAATCCGGTGCTGACGGTACCCGTAAGCTATAACAAAGCGACCATCACCTACACGGCCAACGCCATTGTCACGACGGATAACAACCAACAGTGTACGGCTTCGGCTCAGGTGACGATCACGATCAAGAAAGCACCGGTTCTGACGATCAACCCGCCGAAAATTATCTGCGATGGGTCGTCGGTTCAACTGAATGTTGATTCAGATAAGGCAGTAGCTTCTTATGAATGGACCGGTTCCGCCCTGTCGAGCCTGACCATCAAGAGCCCAATCGCGGCTCCGGCTGGTTCGCTACAGGAAAACAAAGTCAATCTGTACACGGTAAAAGTGACCGATACCGATGGCTGTTTTGCTTCGGCAACCACCACGGTAACGGTTACCCCGAGCATTCGGGTGTATGCGGGTGAAGATGTTACCATCTGCGAGCGGACAACGACCCCGCTGTCGGCCACGACCAACCTGCAAACCAGTGCCACCAACGGTACGATCACGGTTGCCTGGACCGAAGACCCTGCGAACCTGAATGTAGGTTCGAACCTGGCGGCTACGGCGGGCTACAATGTAAACACCAGAGCATTAGCTCCGGGTGTGTATAAGTTCTGGGCTACGGTAACGCAGGTGAGCCCGAACGGGTTGACCAATTGTATCAATACCGACTGGGTACAGGTTACAGTAACCCGTAATCCAATAATGACGATTGTACCTACTCAGCCAAACATTTGTCCGCTGAGCCAGGAGACAATTACGCTGGCCGCTAACCTGAGCGGTGGTACGCCCGCAGCGGCTACCATCTACTGGACATCGACCGACGATCCAACGGCGAAGTTCCTGAGCTGTTCCGTTTGTGCCAACCCAACACTGACCGTACCCGCTGGTTATACCGGCAATACGATCACCTATACCGCAACGGCTATTGTTACGGGCGACAATAACATCCAGTGTCCAACAACGGCTACGGTAACGATCATCGTTAATCCCGTACTGAAAGTGGATGCCATTGCCGATGTTACGGTTTGTAACGAATACATTGCCGTTAAGCAGCAACGCAGCACAACGCTGCGCGAGCTGGTGAGTGGAGCACCGGTCAACATCGCTCAGTATAAAATTGAGCCGATGGTGGGTATCACGAACATAGTGGTCAATGGAGCCACGTTATCGTTCGATGTGATGCCATCCAACGAGATCGTTGAATACACCGTTACGCTGAACAGCGCCGAAACCTGCTATGCCAGCACGAAGTTCTTCGGCTACGAGAACCCACGCCCCATTGTTGAATTTACGATGGACAGCTATGTCTGTCTGGGCAGCAAGGCGCAGGTACTGTTCAATGGCAACGCGAAACCAGGTGCCGTTTATACCTGGGATTTTGCGGGTGCCAAAGTAATCTACTCGAACGACAGCAACCCATACGATGGCATTGCCGAAGGTCCTGGTCCCCACGATATTCAGTGGGACAAATACCCTGGCTTTGGCAACACCTATGTGGTATCGCTGACGGTCAATGATGGTGGCTGTACCGACACACGTCGGAAAGACATCCGCATTGAGCGTGGCTACGATGTGGTCTGGAATACGACCAACACATCGGTTTGTAATGGAACGGATGGCAAAATCACGCTGGTAACTGCTTTAGAGAAAGTAACCAACCGGGATGTAACCAACACGCTGGTCTTTACCTGGACCGGACCGAATGGCTTTACCCTGGTGGCGGCTGCTCCACAGGGCGCTAACCTGACCAATCTGGCACCGGGCACGTACCATGTACGGGTCGACAACAGCATTGGTGGTTGCGCTTATGAGTATGACCTGAACATTCTTCGTCCTAAAAATCTGGGATTGAATGCACTGGTTGGCTATAAAGCAACCTGCGGCAAGACCGACGGCGGTATCCACACCGAAGTGGTGGGTGGTACGGCTCCGTACACGTTCTTCTATTACGATGCGGCTGGCGCGTTACTGAGCCAGAACACCGTAAACGATACCCTCGATTATAAGTGGGGCTTACCCGAAGGCAAATACCATGTTAAAGTGGTGGACGCCAACAAGTGTAGCACCGAAGGCGATATCGTTCTGGATAACGCCGGTGGCCCACGGGTAGAGATCGCTCAGATCACCCCGACCCCTTGTGGCGATAATACGGGTAAAGTACAGTTTACCATCTTTGGGGCAGCACCGTTCAGCTACTCGGTTGCATCGGCTAACCCTTACCCAGGTGGTACCATCACGCAGGCAGGTATTCCGGTTACGCTGGAATTCCTCGAAGCGGGCGATTATGTCCTGACGGTACGGGATGCCAATGGTTGCGTAACCGTGAAACGATTTACGGTAGGCGCTCTGGCACCTAACTTTAGCATTGCCGTAACCACAACGCCTGGCGCCTGCCCCTACAATCCAAATGGCAGCGAGAACCCAAAAACGGGTGCTTTCCAGGTAACCAGCCCAATCGGTGCGCAGTATACCTATACCTGGTATGGCATCGATGGAAAACCCTTCACGCCAACGAGCCCAACCAATCCAACCGGATTAGCGACGGGTGTTTACAAGCTGAAGGTTTCCACGAATACGGCCGGTGGTGGCATTTGTACCGACAGTACAATACTGATTCTAAACCCATCGGAAGGGCCCAAACCCGAACTGGTGACGGTGAAGAACCCAACTTGTCCTGACCTCGACAATGGCAGTGTAACCTTCATTGTCAATAAGAATGTGGATCCCGGAACACCGGACAAAAACCGCTTCCCGCTGACAAACATTGGGCCGTATAGCTATACGCTGCGCAATACTGACTCGCAGGATGGCCTGGTTCGTAGCGGCACCGTTGTCGACAACACGAACCTGACGGTTACGGGTCTGGCGAAAGGCACCTATCTGCTCACCATTACGGATCGTAACCTGTGCGTTGGTTATCAAACCTTCCAGGTAACGGACCCTGAGCATTTCGAAGTGCTGGTTGACCGCAATAACCTGGTCGTATGTGATGCCAAAGACGGCAAAGTATGCCTGACCATCAACGGTGGTACCGGCCAGAACTACACGGTGAGCGTATCGCCAACAGTCATTGATCCAACGCCGTTTACGCGGAATGTGACCAACTGTCTGTTTGGCATGGACGCGAACAAAGAGTATATCGTAACCATCCGCGATGCACAGAATTGCTTCGTTAACTTCCCGGTTAGCCTGACGCAGCCTGCGGTATGTTTCGATTGCGATAAGTTCTGCTCGAAAGATGTGGAAGGATACGATATGTCCTGCGACAGCACGAACACGGGCAAAGCACGGATCCGGGTAACGGGCGGTAAAGCACCGTTCAAGTATACCTGGTATAACTCGCTGGGTCAGGTAGTTTCGCAGGTCACCTCGGCTGATTCGGTGAATACCATCGACAAGCTGGTTGCGGGTGTGTATTACATCTCGGTTGTTGATGCGAACAGCTGTACCATTGGTGGATCTGACGGCGGCAAACAGAAAATTTCTGTCGCCATCGGTCAATCGGGTGGTCCAACGGTGGTGATCAACAGCACCACAGCATCGGCTTGTGGCGCTTCTACGGGTGCTATTCGCTTCTCGGTAACGGGCAACAAGCCCTTCACTTACACGCTCACCAAAGTGGGCAGTTCGGTGGAGCTGGCTACGGGCAGCATCATCAACGTACCAAACGCCATTACGCTGGGTAACCTGCTGGCGGCTTCGTACGTGCTGAAAGTGAAGGATAGCAAAGGCTGTGTAACGACCACACTGGTTGACATCCGGTCGGCTACGTTCCCAATGGTGATCAGCTCGACGCTGAAGAAACCAAGTTGCGACGGGTCGGTACTGGGCGAAATCGCCATCAGCCTGAGCCCCTTAGCGGGTCAAACAGCGCCGGGTGGTACGCCAACCTATGTATGGTCGGGACCAAACGGTGTCTTTACACCCGCTATTCCGGAGAAGGCAACGATGTTACCAGCGGGTATCTACAACGTAACGGTTAGCTACAGCAACGGTTGTTCGGAAACAAAAGAAATCATCCTCAACAATGCGGATGGTCCAACGCTATCCGTTACCCAAACCGGTCTGGTAGCCTGTATCGGCACCAACAACGGTTCGATTACCCTGAATGCCAGTGGTAACGGTCAGGCCATCATTGGCTATATCGTGAAAGGCGTTCTGTCGAAACCGTACACCGCTCCGTATCCAACGAGTATCACCAACGAGGTTATCGCTAACCTGGCTGCCGGTGATTACGAAATTGAGGTCATTGGCTTCAACGGTTGTGTATCGAAAGCGATGGTGACGGTGCTGAAACCGGAGGTGCCCATCATCGACATCCAGACAACGGCGGTCAATGATTGCGACATCAACAACGGTACGGCTACGATTAAAGTGGTGAGTGGTGGTAAAGCTCCTTTCCAGATTCGTCTGGTATCGCCAACGGCTACGGCATTTGCTGCCGGTCCCGTTACGTTCAATGCGCTGGCGGGTGGCGACTATGTGGCCGAAGTGAAAGACGCCAATGGCTGTCTGACGCAGTTCCCCTTCACGGTGGCCGACCTGCGTAAGCAGCTTTGCTACGGTAGCATTGGTGACTTCGTCTGGAAAGACAAGAATGATAATGGTAAGCAGGATTCGGGTGAGCCGGGTGTACCGGGTGTAACCGTCGAACTGTGGAAAGCCGTTGGTGGTGCGCCCACAACGAAAGTCAGCTCCACAACGACCAGTGCAGCGGGTAAATACCTGTTCACGGATCTGCTCAAGGACAGCTACATCGTGAAGTTTGTGAAAGGAACCTGGCCAGACAGCTGTCTGATCAGCCCAAAATACAAACAGGCAGGTGTACTCGATAGCTTAAACTCGGATGCTGACCCCACCTCGGGCCTTAGCCCAGTGGTAGCTCTGGACCCAATCAAAGGCGGCTTGTTGAAAAACAACCCAACGATTGATATGGCGCTCTACATCCCGACCAGTACGCTGGGTGATTTTGTCTGGAAAGATAAAAACGACAACGGACGGCAGGATTCGGGTGAGCCCGGTGTGAAAGACGTGAAAGTGATTCTGTGGTCGGCAACGGCCAGCGGTGCACCGAACGCTAAACTGGACTCGACCACAACTGACCTGACGGGTAAGTACCTGTTCACGAAATTGAACAAAGGCGATTATCTGGTACAGTTCGTACCATCGAGCCTGCCCGATAGCTGTGTTATCTCGAAGAAAGATAACTGGACGGGTGTTGCCGATGATTTCGATTCGGATGCCAACCCAATCACGGGCGTATCGCAGGTGGTTAGTCTGGACCCTTACCAAACGGGTCTGTTGAAAGACAACCTCACCGTTGATGCCGCTCTGGTGTATGCCAAAGGTTCGATTGGTGATTATGTCTGGAAAGATGCCAATAACAATGGTCTACAGGACTTGAACGAAGTCGGCGTGAAGAATGTGGTCGTCGAACTCTACAAAGTAGTTCGTGGTCAACTGGTTGCACCAGCCTTCGCGACTATGTCGACGGATGTGAACGGTAAGTACCTGTTCCCGAACCTCGACACGGGCGATTACCAGGTTAAGTTTGTGGCCAGCACATTCCCATCGGACTGCCAGCCTAGCCTCAAGCCAAACACCGGCAACGATGATACGATTGACAGCGATGCCGATCCAATCTCGGGTCTGAGCCCAATTATCCCGATCAATCCTTACCAGGGTCCGGGCCTGTTGCGCGATAACCTGACCGTTGATGCGGGTCTGTATACGCCAAAACTAGGGTCTATCGGCGATTACGTCTGGAAAGACACCAACGACAATGGCATCCAGGATGCCGGTGAAGTCGGTGTAAAAGATGTACAGGTTGAACTCTACAAAGCCGTAAATGGTCAGCCACAGGGCAGTGCATTGCGGATTGCGTCGACGGATATCAGCGGTAAGTACCTGTTTGATCTGTTACCGAAAGGGGATTACCTGGTGAAATTTGTGAGCACCAGCTTCCCAGCCAACTGTTCGATCAGCACTCGGCCAAATGCGGGTACCGACGACGCGAAAGACAGCGATGCCGACCCAATCACGGGCCTGTCTCAGGTCGTGACGCTGGATCCCGAGCAAGGTGGTCTGCTCCAGAACAATCCAACTATCGACGCCGGTCTGTACAACACAGCCATCGGTTCGATTGGCGACTACGTCTGGAAGGACACCAACGACAACGGCATCCAGGATGCTACCGAAGTAGGTGTAGCCAACGTACAGGTTGAACTCTACGCAGCCGTGAACGGTCAGCCTTCGGGCGCGGCTCTCAAGGTTGTTTCAACCGACGTGAACGGTAAGTATCTGTTCGATCAACTAAGCAAGGGTACGTATTTAGTACGCTTCGTTGGTAGCTCGTTCCCGGCCAACTGCGCTATCAGCACCCGGCCACGGTCAGGTACCGATACCAGCAAAGACAGCGATGCTGATCCAATCTCGGGTCTGTCTCAAGTCATCACGCTGGACCCCGTACAGGGCGGTATCCTGAAAGACAACCCAACCATCGACGCCGGTCTGTACAACACAGCCATCGGTTCGATTGGCGACTACGTCTGGAAGGACACTAACGACAACGGCATCCAGGATGCTACTGAAGCGGGCGTGAAAGATGTCCTCGTTGAGTTGTATGCCTCGGTGAACGGCCAGCCTCAGGGCAGCGCCATCCGCACCGTGACCACCGACATCAACGGTAAGTACCTCTTCGACAAACTGCCCAAGGGTGACTATCTGGTGAAGTTTGTGAGCACCAGTTTCCCCGCCAACTGCGCCATCAGCACCCGGCCACGGTCAGGTACCGATACCAGCAAGGACAGCGATGCCGATCCGACCTCGGGTCTCTCGCGGGTGATCAACCTGGATCCGCTGGATCCGGCCAAGAAGGACATCCTCACCATCGACGCCGGTCTGTACAACACAGCCACAGGTTCGATTGGCGACTACGTCTGGAAGGACACCAACGACAACGGCATCCAGGATGCTACCGAGGTAGGTGTAGCTAACGTACAGGTCGAGTTGTTCGCTGCGGTGAATGGTCAGCCTCAGGGCAGCGCCATCCGCACCGTGTCAACCGACGTGAACGGTAAGTACCTGTTCGACAAACTACCGAAGGGCACCTATCTGGTACGCTTCATTGGTAGCTCGTTCCCGGCCAACTGCGCCATCAGCACCCGGCCACGGTCAGGTACCGATACCAGCAAAGACAGCGATGCTGATCCAATCACGGGTCTCTCGCAGGTCATCACGCTGGATCCAGTGCAGGGCGGCATTCTCCAGAACAACCCAACCATCGACGCCGGTCTGTACAACACAGCCACGGGTTCGATTGGCGACTATGTCTGGAAAGACACCAACGACAACGGCATCCAGGATGCTACCGAAGCGGGTGTGAAAGATGTACTCGTTGAGTTGTATGCCTCGGTGAACGGCCAGCCTTCCGGCAGCGCCATCCGCACCGCGACCACCGACATCAACGGTAAGTACCTCTTCGACAAACTGCCTAAGGGTGACTACCTGGTGAAGTTCATCAGCACCACCTTCCCGGCTAACTGCGCGATCAGCACCCGGCCACGGTCAGGTACCGATACCAGCAAAGACAGCGACGCCGATCCGACCACGGGTCTCTCGCGGGTGATCAGCCTGGATCCGCTGGATCCGGCCAAGAAGGACATCCTCACCATCGACGCGGGTCTGTATAACACAGCCATCGGTTCGATTGGCGACTACGTCTGGAAAGACACCAACGACAACGGTATCCAGGATGCCGGTGAAGCAGGTGTAGCCAACGTACAGGTTGAACTCTACGCAGCCGTGAACGGTCAGCCTTCGGGCGCGGCTCTCAAGGTTGTCTCAACCGACGCAAGCGGTAAGTACCTCTTCGACAAGTTGAACAAGGGTGATTATCTGGTACGTTTCATTGGTAGCTCGTTCCCGGCCAACTGTGCCATCAGCACCCGGCCACGGTCAGGTACCGATACCAGCAAAGACAGCGATGCCGATCCGACCTCGGGTCTGTCTCAAGTCATCACGCTGGACCCAGTGCAGGGCGGTATCCTGAAAGACAACCCAACCATCGACGCCGGTCTGTACAACACAGCCACGGGTTCGATTGGTGACTATGTCTGGAAGGACACCAACGACAACGGCATCCAGGATGCTACCGAAGCGGGTGTGAAAGATGTACTCGTTGAGTTGTATGCCTCGGTGAACGGCCAGCCTTCCGGCAGCGCCATCCGCACCGCGACCACCGACATCAACGGTAAGTACCTCTTCGACAAACTGCCTAAGGGTGACTACCTGGTGAAGTTCATCAGCACCACCTTCCCGGCTAACTGCGCGATCAGCACCCGACCACGGTCAGGTACCGATACCAGCAAAGACAGCGATGCCGATCCAACCTCGGGTCTCTCGCGGGTGATCGTGCTCGACCCAATCCAGGGTGGTATTCTCAAGGACAACCTCACCATCGACGCCGGTCTGTATAACACAGCCATCGGTTCGATTGGCGACTACGTCTGGAAGGACACCAACGACAACGGCATCCAGGATGCCACCGAGGTAGGTGTAGCTAACGTACAGGTTGAACTCTATGCAGCCGTGAACGGTCTGCCACAGGGTGCAGCCATCAAGGTTGTCTCAACCGACGCAAGCGGTAAGTACCTCTTCGACAAGTTGAACAAGGGTGACTATCTGGTACGCTTCATTGGTAGCTCGTTCCCGGCCAACTGTGCCATCAGCACCCGGCCACGGTCGGGTACCGATACCAGCAAAGACAGCGATGCTGATCCAACCTCGGGTCTGTCTCAAGTCATCACGCTGGACCCCGTACAGGGTGGTATCCTGAAAGACAACCCAACCATCGACGCCGGTCTGTATAACACAGCCACAGGTTCGATTGGCGACTACGTCTGGAAGGACACTAACGACAACGGCATCCAGGATGCTACTGAAGCGGGTGTAGCCAACGTACAGGTTGAACTTTACGCGGCCGTTGGTGGACAACCACAGGGCAGTGCCTTGCGGGTGGCCTCGACCGACGTGAACGGTAAGTACCTGTTCGATAAATTACCGAAAGGTGATTATCTGGTACGCTTCATCGGTAGCTCGTTCCCGGCTAACTGTTCGATCAGCACCCGGCCACGGTCAGGTACCGATACGGGCAAAGACAGCGATGCTGATCCGACCTCGGGTCTCTCGCAGGTCATCACGCTGGACCCAATTCAGGGCGGTATTTTGAAAGACAACCTCACCATCGACGCCGGTCTGTACAACACGGCCACGGGTTCGATCGGCGACTTAGTCTGGAAAGATATCAACAACAACGGCTTGCAGGATGCAGGTGAGATTGGCGTGAAGAATGTACTGATCGAGTTGTATGCTGCGGTGAATGGTCAGCCTCAGGGCAGTGCCATCCGCACAGTAACGACCGATACGCTCGGACGCTACCTGTTCGATAAACTACCGAAAGGCGACTACCTCGTGAAGTTCGTAGCCAGCTCGTTCCCGGCTAACTGTGCCATCAGCACCAAGCCGAACGTAGGCACGGACAATACGAAGGATAGCGATGCCAACCCGGCTACCGGTTTCTCGCAGGTGATTACGCTGGACCCCGTAAAAGGCGGCATTCTCCAGAACAACCCAACGATTGACGCTGGCTTGTATAATCCGCAGGTGCCACTGGGTACACTGGGTGATTATGTCTGGAAGGATACCAATGATAACGGCATCCAGGATGTAGCTGAAACAGGTGTGCAGGGTGTTACCGTCGAATTGTATACAGTGGCCTCAACGGGTACGCTGACGAAGGTAGCCTCAACGATTACGGACGTAAATGGTCTGTATCTGTTCACGAACCTGGCCAAGAATACCTATCGTGTACGCTTTGTTCCGACCTCGCTTCCTGCCAACTGCCTGTTGTCAAGCAAGGCGAATGTATTGGGCGACGACAACAAAGACAGCGATGCGGACCCAGTTACAGGGTACACAGGTGATGTAAATATCGATCCGATCCTCGGAGGAAACTTCCAGGATAACCGCACGGTCGACGCCGGTCTGGTAAACAAACCAACAGGCTCGATTGGTGACTTCGTCTGGAAAGATGCGAACAACAACGGTGTTCAGGATGCTTCTGAAGTGGGCGTGAAAGATGTACAGGTTGAACTGTACGCTGCGGTAAATGGTCAGCCTTCCGGCTCGGCTATTAAAACCACCACGACGGATGCTGCCGGCAAGTACCTGTTCGATAAGCTTCCAAAAGGAGATTACGTCGTACGCTTCGTAACCAGCACCTTACCGGCCAACTGTGCCCTCAGCACCAAGCCGCGTTCGGGTACGGATACAACGAAGGATAGTGATGCCAACCCGACTACCGGCTTTACGCCAGTGATCAGCATCGATCCGGATGTACCATCCAAGAAAGATAACCTGACGGTCGACGCGGGTCTGTATACGACCAACAGCGGCTCACTGGGTGACTTTGTCTGGAAGGATGCGAACAACAACGGCTTGCAGGATGCTGGTGAGCCAGGTGCGAAGGATGTGAAAGTTGAACTGTATACGGTTTCGTCGACAGGCAGCGTTTCACTGGTTGCTTCGACAACGACCGATGCTTCGGGTAAATACATCTTCAACAACTTGTCGAAGGGTAGCTACCGGGTGAAGGTCGTGGCAAGCAGTCTGCCTGCTGAATGTGCGATCTCGCCAAAACAGAATACTGGTTCTGACGATAGCAAAGACAGCGACGTCGACCCAACGACTGGCTTTACGGATGATGTAGTCATTGATCCAAATGACCCAACCCGGAAGGACATCACGACGGTTGACATTGGTTTACTGCCTTGTACGGCGGATGCCGGTACCTTGCTGGCCAATGCGCCTGGTTGTTTGACCACGGGTGGTTCACTGACGATCTCGGCAACGATGACCACAGCCCCATCTGTTCCTGCCGGTTACAAGGTACTGTATGTACTGACATCCGGTTCGAACCTGGTGATCCGGTCAACGAGTACGCAGCCTAAGTTTGTTGTGAACGCAACGGGTCTGTATACGATTCACACGCTGGTTTACACCGACAACGCGGCCAATCCGAATTACCTGGATCTGTCCGTAATTGTACCGGGTACCACCACGGGTGCTGATGTACTGAATCTGATTGCTACCCGCAAACTGTGTGCGGCTCTCGATGCCGCCGGTGCTCCGGTAACGGTTAGCTCCTGCCAGTTGGGATCTATCGGAAACTATGTCTGGAAAGATGCCAACAACAACGGCTTGCAGGATGTGAGCGAAAAAGGTGTTGGCAACGTAACAGTTCAACTGTTTGCTGCTTCGGCTGGTCAGCCGGTTGGAACTGCTCTGGCAACGACGAAGACAGACTCCCTCGGTTACTACCTCTTCGGAGGCATATCGAAAGGCACGTACCTTGTCAAGTTTGTGTCAAGCTCCTTCCCATCGGGTTGCGCGTTGAGCCTGAAACCAAACACAGGCACCAACGATGAGATCGATAGCGATGCGGACTTCAATACAGGTCTGACGCAGGAGATCATTATTGATCCGGCCGTTGGTGGTATCCTGAAGGATAACCTGACGATTGATGCAGGCTTGTACTTCAATTGCGCAACGATGGTTCCGCCAATTAGCGGCAGCAACAAAACGATCTGCCAGGGCGCGGCTATTCCCGCACTGACGGTAACGGTTCTGCCGGGTATGACAGCCAACTGGTATGCAACCCCGACTGGTGGTACGCTACTGGCAACCGGGCTGAGCTATCAGCCAACGGTAGCTGGAACCTACTACGCGGAAGCGGTCGATCCATCGACAGGTTGTAAGAGCACCACACGGGCAGCCGTAACGCTGATCGTGAAGGAGCAGCCAGTACTGACGTTGAATGTTAGCAGCACGCTGGTAACCGCCGGAAGTTCTGTAACACTGACCGCTTTAGGTTGTTCGGAAACGATTCGCTGGTCGACGGGTGCAAGCACCATGTCTATCATCGTACAGCCAGCCAACGCCACAAACACCTACAGTGCTACCTGTACCGTAGGAACGAGTTGCTCGGCAACGGCTTCGGTAATTGTAACAACGCAGCCTTCGGTAAGTCTGGTGGTAACGTCGGCAACGATTTGCTCAGGCAACAGCGCTACGCTGACAGCCAGTGGTTGTGTGGGTACAGTGACCTGGAATACGGGTACAACGGGCACCAGCCTGGTAACCCCAATCCTGACGGCCAGCACCACATACACCGCCATCTGCGCAACAACAGGAGGCAGCTCTGTGTCGGCCACCGGTACAGTGACCGTAACGTCACCGCCTGTGGTAAGCCTGCAAGCCAGCAACACGCTGGTAACGGCGGGCACACCGGTAACGCTCTCTGCGCTGGGTTGTGTGGGTAACCTGACCTGGTCAACGGGTGCAACGGGTGCCACCATCACCGTAACGCCGATGAACGTGACCAATGTCTACTCCGCAACGTGTGCGTCGGCTTCAGGCTGTATCGCAACAGCTTCGGTAGTGATCGTGACCCAGCAGACGCCAGGCAATCTGGTGGTAACCTCGGCAACGGTTTGCTCGGGCAACAGCGCTACGCTGACAGCCAGTGGTTGTACGGGTACAGTGACCTGGAGTACGGGCGCAACGGGCACCAGCCTGGTAACCCCTGCTCTGACCGCTAGCACCAGCTACACGGCCATCTGCGTAACAACGGCAGGCAGCTTCGTATCGGCCACCGGTACAGTGACCGTCGTGTCACAACCTGTGGTGAGCCTGCAAGCCAGCAGTACGCTGGTAACGGCGGGCACACCGGTAACGCTATCTGCACTGGGTTGTGTGGGTAACCTGACCTGGTCAACGGGTGCGACGAGTGCGAATATCACCGTCACGCCGATGAACGCGACCAACGTCTACTCCGTAACCTGCTCTTCAGCTCCAGGCTGTATCGCAACGGCTTCTGTAGTGATCGTGACCCAGCAGACTCCAGGAAATCTGGTCGTCACTTCGGCAACGATTTGCTCGGGCACCAGCGCTACGCTGACAGCCAGTGGTTGTGTGGGTACGGTAAGTTGGAATACGGGTGCAACCGGCACCAGCCTGGTAACCCCAGTTCTGACGGCCAGCACCACGTACACCGCTATCTGTACAACAACGGCAGGCAGCTTCGCGTCGGCCACCGGTACAGTAACCGTCGTGTCACAACCTGTGGTTAGCCTACAAGCCAGCAGCACGCTGGTAACGGCGGGCACACCGGTAACGCTATCTGCGCTGGGTTGCGTAGGCAACTTAAGCTGGTCGACAGGGGCGACGAGCGCCAACATCACCGTCATGCCGATGAACGCGACTAACGTCTACTCCGTAACCTGCTCTTCAGCCCCAGGCTGTTCAGCAACGGCTTCGGTGACTATCGTTACGACGCAACCTCCAGTAAGTCTGGTGGTAACATCAGCAACGGTTTGCTCGGGCACCAGCGCTACGCTGACAGCCAGTGGTTGTGTGGGTACAGTGACTTGGAGTACGGGCGCAACGGGCACCAGCCTGGTAACCCCTGCTCTGACGGCCAGCACCAGCTACACGGCCATCTGCGTAACAACGGCAGGCAGCTTCGTATCGGCTACCGGTACAGTGACCGTGACGCCGAAACCTGTGGTTAGCCTACAGGCTAGCAGCACGCTGGTAACGGCGGGCACACCGGTAACGCTCTCTGCACTGGGTTGTGTAGGTAACCTGACCTGGTCAACGGGTGCGACGAGTGCCAACATCACTGTCACGCCAATGAACGCGACCAACGTCTACTCCGTAACCTGCTCTTCAGCCCCAGGCTGTTCGGCAACGGCTTCGGTAGTGATCGTGACCCAGTCGACTCCGGTTAACATCGTTGTCACTTCTACTACGATCTGCGCCGGTAACACGGGTACGTTGTTCGCCAGTGGTTGTGTTGGTGAGATAAGCTGGAATACCGGTGCAACCGGCAGCACGTTAGTAACGCCGGTACTCACAGCTACAACGAGCTACACGGCAACGTGTACAACCTCGACCGGCAGCACAGCTTCGGCGGTGGGCACGGTAACGGTTCTGCCTGTATCGCCGGTAACGGTAACGGCTTCCAGCCTGACGGTAACGGCAGCCAGTGCGGTAACGCTAACGGCTACGGGTTGCACGAATGGCAGCCTCAAGTGGTCAGAAGGTGGTCAGACATCGTCTGTGATCATGGTACAGCCTACGCAGGCAACCACGCTCTACTCGGTTAGCTGCACAGCGGCTTCGGGATGTGTGTCACAAGGTTCGATTACGATCTACCGTGTGGATGTGCCGCAGCCTAAACTGGTACTGGAGAAATATGTCGATCGCTCCAGAGCGCAGATCAACGATGTACTTACCTACAAGGTGATCATTCGGAACACCGGTACGGGTGCAGCCAACGACGTGGTCGTTCTGGATTCGCTGGATTCGGGTCTACAGTACGTAGCAGGTTCAGCTACGACGTCGGCAGGTAGCTTCGCTCCGACCAACTTCGGTGGTCGCTGGACAATTCCTCAGGTATCTCCTGGCAGCAGTGCAACACTGACGCTAAGTGCCCGGGTAATGACCGGTGGTGTGATCTACAACGTAGCGAGTATTCCAGGTGATACGAAGCGGGTATGCACAACCATTCCGATGGAACTGTGTGCCGGTGAACAGATCATGGCGACGGCACCTGGTGGCCGTACGGACTTGAAATGGTATCGCAACGGTGTGCTGGTAGGTAGTGGTGCTCAACTGGTGATTACGGAGCCAGGCATGTATACGGTGCAAACCGTAGCCGGTGCCTGTCCGAACAACCAGTGCTGCCCACTGGAGGTCATTGCCAGTACAAACTGCTGTCCTGTCAAGATCTGTGTACCATTTGTAGTTAAACAAACCAAGCGGGTTAAGCGCATCGGCGACCCTCGCTAGTCTGATTAACGGATTTGATTGATCTACGGCCCGCAACCCTGTTGCGGGCCGTATTTTTTTGGATCCGGCCCGTTGGCTTTACGAGGTTTTGTCCCCTTTATGGAATGAGTTTTTTGATAATCAGTGAATAAGCGAAGGCTGGGTCAACTTTTAAACAGCCGATTTTGTTACCTAGCTACGTAGAAGCCATTTCATGTGCTAACTTTGCGGCTTTATTTAGAGGTGTCACGATAGAACCTATTATGTTATCCATCAGTAATTTACATGCCTCCATTGGCGAGAAAGAAATATTAAGAGGCCTTAACCTGGAGATTAATGCGGGTGAGGTTCACGCCATTATGGGGCCCAATGGTGCGGGCAAAAGCACGCTGGCGTCAGTATTAGCAGGTCGTGAGGACTATGATGTAACAAGTGGCAGCGTAGTTTTCGACGGAAAAGACCTGTTGGATATGGCACCCGAAGAACGGGCTGCCGAAGGTATTTTTCTGGCCTTCCAGTATCCAATCGAGATTCCGGGCGTCAGCACGACAAACTTCTTAAAGACTGCCTTGAACGAAATCCGTAAATATCGCGGACAGGACTCGCTCGATGCGGTACAGTTCCTGAAACTGATGAAAGAGAAGATGAAACTCGTTAACATCGACCAGTCGCTGCTGAGCCGGTCATTGAACGAAGGCTTCTCGGGTGGTGAGAAAAAACGAAATGAAATTTTTCAGATGGCCATGCTCGAACCCAAACTGGCTATTCTGGACGAAACTGATTCTGGCCTGGACATTGATGCCCTCCGCATCGTGGCCGACGGGGTCAATAAACTTCGTTCGCCGGAGCGGGCTACCATTGTGGTAACGCACTACCAGCGCTTACTGGATTACATCGTGCCCGATTACGTACACGTGCTGTACAAAGGTCGTATCGTGAAGTCGGGACCCAAAGAACTGGCCCTCGAACTGGAAGAAAAAGGATACGACTGGATCAAAGCCGAAGCTGAAGCCATCTGATGTATGATATATTATATATGATGTATGATATAGTCTATACCATACATCATACATCATACACCCTTATACATCATACATAAAAAAATGACTCCCTCTTACGCATCCTATAACGATTTTAAGGAGCAGTTGCTGGCGTCTTTTCGGGACAACGAAGAGCGCATGAACGGCGAACGAAAATCGCCCCTGCACCAGCTTCGTCGGTCTGCCCTGAAACAGTTCGAGCAGTTGGGCTTCCCCACGATTCGGCATGAAGAATGGAAGTACTCGAATGTCAACAGTCTCATCAAAGAAAACTTTGCACTCGATACCGCTTCGTCATTAACGGCCGAAGACCTGGTGCCGCTCGAAATTCCGAATCTGGAAGGCAATATCCTGTACTTTGTCAACGGCATCTACCATCCCGAACTGTCGCGGATTGTCAGCCCGTCTGAACAGGTACAGATTACCAGTTTCGCCGACTCGATCAAAGCAGACACCGAGTTTATGGGTGCGCATTTTGCCCGGTATGCCGATTATCAGGACAGTGCCTTTACGGCGCTGAATACGGCCATGGCCAGCGATGGGGTGGTGGTTCGGGTACCGGCTAATACGACCGTCGATCAGCCAATCATTCTGCGCTTCATTACCGATGCCCGCATTAGCAACATTACCTCGCAGCCTCGTAACCTCGTCGTTATCGGCAAAAATGCCGAGGTGATGATGGCCGAATCGTACCGGACATTGGGCGAAAATTCAAGCTTTGTGAACGTCGTGACGGAAATCGTGCTCGACCGCGACGCCCGGATGCAATACTACAAAGTACTGAACGAAACGGCGAAAGCATACCACATCGGCACGACTCAGGTTCACCAGGCCGACAACAGCCATTTCTATTCCGCGTCGATTACCCTCAACGGCCAATTCGTCCGGAACAACCTGAATATTGTGCTCAACGGTCAACATGCCGAAGCGTTCATGTACGGGCTGTACATGCCAAACGGTCGTCAGCACGTGGATAACCATACACTGGTTGACCACGCCATGCCCAACTCGTACAGCAATGAACTCTACAAAGGGATTCTGGACGATAACAGCACGGGCGTTTTCAACGGCAAAATCTTCGTTCGGCCCGACGCGCAGAAAACCAATGCGTACCAGTCGTGTAAGAACGTAGTCATGTCGCCGGGGGCATCCATGAACACCAAGCCGCAGTTGGAAATCTACGCCGACGATGTGAAGTGCTCACACGGAACAACCACGGGCCAGTTAAACGACGAAGCCCTGTTCTACATGCGTTCGCGCGGTATTCCTAAAGATGAAGCCCGGACGCTGTTGCTGTACGCCTTCTCGCAGGACGTACTGAGCCAGATCAAAATTAAGCCCATCCGCGAATACCTTGAAGGGGTTGTTCGGGAAAAGCTGACGAAGTAAAAAAGATTAGTATCGTAATTTTGTGGTGTCGGGTTCTCAAACCCGACACTTTTTTTATTCCTCCATGCGCCTACTTTACCGGCTTACCTATCTCCTCCTCGCCTACTCCACCGTTCACGGCCAAGGGGTTTCGTTCACCTTCGAAGGCGATTCCATTACCATGCCGTTCGTTCGGGATAGTTTACGGGGCATTTCGGGGCTGGAGATCGTACCAACAACGGGCGAGTGGCATCTGGTGAGCGACCGGGGCTGGCATTTCACTTTTACCAACATCAGAACCATCCGCGACCTGGGGGATAAAACGCGCCTGAAAGCAGCTCAGAAAACTCCATACTGGTTTGAAAGCACCCGGTATGACGCCCGAACCGGAACGTACTTCTGGACCGATGAGCACGAGCATGTGACCTCCGTTCAATATGGTAAAGTCATGCGAGATAGTGTCGCGCAGGTACTCCTGAAACTCCCCCTCCCCTCCCCCAACAAAGGACTCGAAGGACTGGCTGTTATGCCATCCGGTGCGCTTTGGTTGGCTCCCGAAGCCGGTTGGGAAGGCGAAACCCGGTTGACGCAGGACACCATTACGTTTTTCCGGTATCCGAATCCGCTGGCTACCGACCCGGTCGTAGAGCGATATAGATACCCCATCGACCGCTGCCCATTTGCACAGGGTGAAGAACGAACAGGCGGCATCTCGGAAATACTGGCCGTTGACGATACAAGGCTCCTTGTGCTGGAACGGTGTTATGATAATGAGCAGAAGCGTGTGACGGCCAACCTGTATCTGGCCACGCCCGACCAGGCAACGCATACCCTGCGAAAAGAGCTGGCTTTCAATTTTAATAGCCAGTTTCCCGGATCGGTCTGCAATCTGGAAGCGATGGCCTGGGCTGATGAATCGCATCAGACGCTGGTACTCATGGCCGATGACAACTTCCGCGTCAATAAAACCCTTCGAAATCAGGTCATCGTTTTGAAAAGACGGTAGTGTTTACACGAACCTAACCACCCTCGATTTACGTTTTGAAGATGACTTAGGGCTTACCGTTATCGTCATTTGCCCTCTTTTCGATACGAACACGATATGCAATCAGCGATAGAAACAACCTTGGATATACAGCAAATACGCCGGGATTTCCCCATCCTCCATCAACAGGTGAACGGTCGTCCGCTGGTTTATTTGGATAATGCCGCTACGAATCAGAAACCTACGGCAGTCATTAATGCGCTGACGGGCTATTACGAAGGGTACAACGCCAATATTCACCGGGGTATTCACCACCTGGCCGAAAAGGCGACGGCGGCTTTTGAAGCATCGCGCCGGGCCATGCAGGAGTTTCTCAACGCCAAACACTGGCAGGAGATTATTTTCACCTACGGCACGACCGATGGTATCAATCTGGTGGCCCAGACCTACGGACGCCAATTTCTGAAAGAAGGCGACGAGATCATTATCTCGACCATGGAGCACCATTCCAACATTGTGCCCTGGCAGATGCTTTGCGAAGAGAAAGGCTGCATTCTGAAAGTTATTCCCGTCAACGACGAAGGCGAGTTGCTTATCGACGAGTATGAAAAACTCCTGACGGAGCGGACTAAATTCGTTTCCTGCGTTCACGTATCGAACTCGCTGGGCACCATCAACCCCGTTAAAACCATCATAGACAAAGCCCACGCGGTTGGCGCGGTTGTCCTGATCGACGGGGCGCAGGCCAGCTCGCACCTTGAGCTTGATGTACAGGAACTCGACGCTGATTTTTATGTACTATCGGCCCACAAGCTATACGGCCCAACGGGCATGGGTGTGTTGTACGGCAAAAAAGAGTTGCTCGATGCGATGCCTCCGTACCGGGGTGGTGGCGAAATGATAAAGGAAGTGACGTTCGCCAAAACGACCTACAACGAGATCCCTTATAAGTTTGAAGCGGGTACGCCCAACATTGCCGATGTCGTTGCCGTCAAAACGGCCCTTGAGTACATGGCAGGCCTGGGCAAAGAAAATATTGCGGCTCACGAAAACGACCTGCTTCAGTACGCCACCGAGCAACTGAGCGAGTTGGACGGGCTCCGTATCATTGGGCAGGCCAAACATAAAATCGGTGTCGTTTCATTCGTGCTCGATGGCATTCACCATCAGGATACGGGCGTTATTCTGGACCAGCAGGGCATTGCCGTTCGGACGGGGCACCACTGTACCCAGCCGCTCATGCAACGCTTTGGCATTGCCGGAACTACGCGGGCGTCGTTTGCGGTTTATAACACCAGAGACGAAATCGACCGACTCGTAACTGGCCTTCGCCGGGTTCAGAAAATGATGTTATAAGCAGCATGACTATTAACGAAAAACAGGACGAGATTATCGAGGAGTTTGACTTGTTCGATGATCAACTCGACAAGACGCAATACATTATTGACTTGGGCAAAAAACTGCCCCCCATGCCCGAATCGCTCAAGACCGACGAGAACCGGATCATGGGGTGCCAGTCGAAAGTATGGGTCGATGCCGAATTGAAAGACAGTCAACTTTATTTTTACGGAGACAGCGAACCGACAGCCCAGATTTCCAAAGGTCTGGTTGGGTTGCTGATTCGGGTGCTATCGGGCGAAAAACCCGAAGATATTGCCAACGCCGATTTATACTTTATCCCCCGCGTGGGCATGGGAAATCTGATTACGTCCCTACGTGCCGGTGGTCTGGCCTCCATGATCGAGCGGATGAAAGCATTCGGAAAAGCCTACTCAACCGTCAAACAATAGTTAGAAGTTGAGTAGGTTTTGTCGCTCGGCAGCAATTCTGACAAATCCTGACCATTTTTGACCACAACATGACTTAAAGTAATGACAGACGAAGATCTAAAAGAACAAGTTGTACTAGCCCTCAAGGGTGTTTATGACCCCGAAATTCCGGTGGATGTGTATGAGCTGGGCCTCATCTACGACATCAAGATATTTCCGGTCAACAACGTGTATATCCTGATGACGCTGACGTCGCCCTCCTGCCCGTCGGCCGGGGAGATTCCAGCCGAAATCGAACAGAAAGTCCGGGCCATCGAAGGCGTAAGCGACGTAAGCGTGGAATTGACCTTCGATCCCCCCTACTCCACCGAGCTCATGTCGGAAGTAGCGAAACTGGAACTTGGATTTATGTAAAAAATAGTCGGTAAAGCTTACCGACTCAACTTATTAACTAACAAACTATTATGTATCCTCCTCATTTGCTTATCCCGATGCGGGAAGACCTGACCAGCGTTGGGTTTGAAGAATTGACCACCGCCGACGACGTAGTGAACGCAGTAGAAAACACCCAGGGTACTATGCTGGTCGTGGTAAATTCGGTTTGTGGTTGCGCGGCCGGCGCGGCCCGCCCAGGTGTGAAAGCGGCTTTAGCAGCTAGTCCCGTTAAGCCCGACAAGATGGTGAGTGTCTTTGCGGGTGGTGACCTGGAAGCAACGGCCAAGATGCGAGAGTATCTGCTGCCGTATCCTCCATCATCGCCAGCCATTGGCATTTTCAAAGATGGTGACCTCGTTCATTTCATCGAGCGGCACCACATTGAAGGCCGTTCGGCGCAGATGATCGCCCAGCACCTGGAAATGGCACTGGAAGAGTTCTGCACACCAGCAAACGCGTAATGTAGTACCGACCGTCCCGGTCGGGTGTGAAGTATAAGATAAAGGCAGATCAAATTTTGTCTGCCTTCTTAACGTCTACTTCACCCCCGACCGGGACGGTCGGTATTACACTAGGTCACCGCAAAAACCTTCGCCAGCAATCTCGATAGCGGCAGTAAGCAAAAGACCAGCAAAGCCAGCGGGAACGACGCGAAAGCCGCTACCCAGGCCGCGTTCATAACAATAAGCGAAAGCACCCCCGCCCGTACCGCCAGCCCGATATTTTGGCCAACGGGCTCCTTGACAGCCCGCCAAAGGGGAGGGAAAATATAATACCCAAACAGCAACAGAAACGGCAGGGCCGTACCTAACTGTTGCTGCTGCTGCGCCAGAGCCGCCAGGCAGCCAATGACCAGCGCATAGAGAATTCCCGCAAATCGAAGTGTCGTCGGGCTCCCACCGTGAACTTCTCCCCGACTAATCATGGTGATGGCCGCAATATAAGCGATGGGCACTACCCCTACCCACGCCCACGGCATCACTTGATCGGGAATAATGCTGATGCCCAGCAGGAGGTTTAATCCCCGGCAAAGACCCATATTGACGGGACCAAGCAGGTTATGATGCTTTCCAAATTTATCGTAGACCAGCGACGCTACCGTAATTCCGATGGCTAACAGCCCCGCCGTTTGATTGACGGCAAATGAGGCACTTATACCAATTAGAAACAACACTGTTCCCAGCAATATAGCGGTCGATTTAGGAATTACCCCACTGGGAATGGGGCGCTCAGGCCGTTCAACGGCATCCAGTTCGGCATCGAACACGTCGTTAAACACGACGCCCCCACCATACAGCCCGACCGTGGCCAGACAAAGCCAGCCCACCGGAACCGGGGCCGGGTCGTAAACCCCAAAATATCCTGCAATGGCCATACCCGCCAACACATCGGCAATGGCTGTAACCAGATTCGCCGGTCGGGTAAGGGAGAGAAGTGCTTTTAGCATAGAGTGAGAGACGGGGCCGCCAGCGCGGTGAAAGAGTGAAAGAGCGAAAATGGCTTGTGCCAACTTTTCACTCTTTCACTCTTTCAGTCTTTATTTAATTATCGTTGAATCCTTATCCACTCGTGGTGCCTGCCCGCCCCGTAATACCGAACTGCCGTTGTATCGCTGGCTCTGGTCGATACCCATCGGCTGGGTAAGTTCTTCCAGACTGAGCTGACCACTTTGGGCAAAGGCCGTTACGGCATTGGTAAACGTTACCAGCTTGATAGCCTCGTCCGAAATACCGCGCTGCTTCATCAATGCGGCTGTTTTGGGTACAGCCAGCGGGTCGCTGATTCCCCAGTCGGCAGCCGAGTTGATCATGATGCGCTCTGGTCCGTACTGTTTTACGACCTCGACCATTCGCTCATTTCCCATCTTGGTAAACGGATAAATGGTGAAGCCAGCCCAGAATCCCCGGTCCAGAACCTCGCGCACCGTTTCCTCATTATTATGGTCAACGATTACCATGCCGGGGTCTATACCGTGCTCGATGGCAATATCCATGCTCCGACTGGTACCTTGTTTTTTGTCGCGGTGGGGCGTGTGAATCTGCACAGGTAAGCCGGCTTCTCTGGCTAGTTCCAGTTGCGCCCGGTAGTATTTATCCTCGGCGGGCGTCTGGTCGTCGAAACCAATTTCACCTACCCCAACCACACCTTCTTTGTAGATGAATAACGGCAGAATTTCCATAACCTGCTCGGCTAATTCCTCCTGATTTGCCTCTTTGGAGTTCAATCCGATGGTACAATAGTGTCGAATACCGAACTGTGACGCCCGAAAACGCTCCCAACCAACCAGACTGGCAAAATAATCCCGAAATGAGTCGACGCCGGTGCGGGGTTGTCCCAACCAGAAAGCCGGTTCGATCAGGGCTACAACGCCCGCATCGGCCATTGCCTGATAGTCGTCTGTGGTACGGGACGTCATGTGAACGTGCATATCGAAAAACGACATGCCACGAATTGAATCCATAAAATCCATAATAGTTCTACGTTAGAGGCATTAAGTACTCGTTAATTGGGCAGCAAAGTTCCGTAAAAATTACCCCCGTTCTGCATGTTGTTTAGCAACATTTAATCCAGGTTCCACAAACTTCGCACTAGTCTATTCGTTTTATAGATAGATAGTCCTACAACAAATGCAACCATGAATATGAACATGCAGCAACAACGCAAAGCAGGAAAGTGGAAACTAGGGGCGGTTTTACTGCTTCTGGTGGGTGGTGGATTACTCTCCTGCCGCGAAAACGCCATCAACGACCTGAGTCCAGCCGATAGCCCGGTATATATAACCAATTACGACCGCTCGGCCAATTTCAGCCAGTATAAAACCTTTAGCCTTCCCGACTCCGTCATTGTAGAATCGAATGACTCGTATACGGCTGATCAAACGCCCCTTTCGAGCCGGTTTGTTACGAATGTGGCGAATGCGCTGACGGGCAGAGGGTTTCAACGGGTTAGCCGGGGCGATAGTGCCGACTTAGGCGTGGCTATTATCCGGGTCAACAATCAGTATACCGGGATAGCCTCCAATCCGTATTCGTATTACTCCAATTACTGGGGAGGAGGGTTCGGTGGCCTGGGGGGGGTGGGATATTCTCCATACTACCAAAGCTACTATACCTATCAGGTAACTGACCAATACTGGGAAATTCAGATTGTCGATCTGAAAAACCGTCCAGCTACGGGCACAGGAACGGGTACCGGTTCAGCACCACCTCAGTTAACAGTTATCTACAACGCGACCATTCGGGGGGCTGATATTGCGGATCAGCAATCCGTCGACAACGCCATTACCGCTATTTTCAACCAATCGCCTTATCTAAAGGCTGCTGAATAAGACATTATGAAATCGATCATCGCATTCATTACCCTGATAACGTTAACGACAACGACCTGGGCACAGTACCGGAATGATAACTCGGGCAATAATGGCTTTCCGTCGCCCTATCAGGAGTATGTTACGTTCAACATTGCCGCCCGCTATGGCGTTGTCTTTCCGCTGGGTGGAACGAAGGGGTACATCGACAACGTATCGCCGACCAACTTTGCGCTGGAAGGCGAATGGCTGTTCCCCAAACGGTTTGCCATTGGTATAAAAACGGGCTACCAGTATAACAAGCAGCGACTCGACCGGCAGGTGTATGAGTACGGCGATCAGTCTATTTCAGCCGTCCAAACCCGAACGCTTTCGGTTATTCCGGCCATGGTTTCGCTTTCGTATTATTTCGCCGATAATGCCGCAGCGCTTCGGCCGTATGTTCAGTTTGCCGGTGGGGGTGCCTACGTCGACTACACCAACTATTTCGGCACACTGGCCGACCAGTCGAATGGGTTTAAAGGGGCAATAGCACCCGCCATTGGTGTGAAATACTATGGTAAACGCGAACAGGGACTGGGTGCTGAGATTCAGGCGCAATACCAGAATATCTTCTTCAACTATGATTTACTGAAGAACAGTGCCCCTTCGCTGATGCTATCGGCTGGTATTTCGTACCGGTTTTATTAACGTAACGCGGGTGGAAACCCGCGATTTACTGATTGCAAACTTAAAATTGCGGGTTTCCACCCGCGTTACATCAATTCCTCCATATGAGCCGGTAAACTACGCCCGGCCGCCCGGCGTTCGGCAGCGAAATCTGTCAGCGTTTTGGCGAGTCGGGCGTTGTTGCGCTCATTCAGGCCGATGATCTGCGTAACGTCTTTATCCGTGAAGAACGCTTTCATAATCAACTGATTCCAGGCAGGTTCATCAAAGTAATCGGCAGGGTATGGATTGTGGAGCATAATGGCCGACTGCACATCGGCAATGTTGTTCCGAATGCCTTCCGTGGCCTGAAACTTCCACGCTTCGGGATAGGCCAGCACCGGCAGGGCAGAATACAACGCAACCAGTTCGTTCAGTTCGCCCGCTTTGAAGAGTTCGCTGATGGTTTTGACGTACGTAATCTGGTCATCGGCGGGGAGTTGGAGAAGCCACCACACCCGCGCCAGCCGGTCGAGGGTCCAGTCCTGAACGGTGAGACCGGGCCGTACCCGCTGCAAGGCAAATTGTATATCCGCCGGAACGACAACGGGCTGCTTCCCTACAAAGCGGGGCAAAGCCGTAAAGACGCGGTAAAAGACAGCGACCTGCGGATTAGACGAAAATGCATCGGCCTGTTGGCGCAGGTAGGTTACGGCTTTTTCGGAATTCGGTTGCTGTTCGATCAGGTAGAACAGCGTCTGGCTCATTGACAGAATATTCATAGCACAAAAGTAGACGTTCGGTAGGTTTTGTTGGTGTAAAAGTAAAGAGGAGTCGGCAGAATTACTGGCTCTGAAGCTGCCCTGCCGGTAGATAGACACTAAAGGTAGCTCCTTCGCCGGGCTGACTTTGCGCCGTAATTGCGCCCCCATGATTGGCAACGACTTTCTCGCAAATGGCCAGTCCAATCCCTGTACCCTGAAACTCGCTTTTGCCATGCAGCCGCTGGAACACCTGAAAAATCCGATCCAGGTATTTCTCATTAAATCCAATACCATTGTCTGTCACATCGATGCGGTAATACAGGTTAAGGGATCGAGTGGGTTTTGCAGACAGGGGCAACTCCGATGCTTCTACCAGTTGAGCAATTACGGTAATAACCGGCGGCACCGCCCCCCCTGTTGAACTCTTCCGACGAAACTTAAGCGCATTTGACAGTAAATTCTGAAAGAGCTGTATCAGTTGCGAGCGGTCGCCCAGTATCGTTGGCAACGGATGGATTTGTACCGTAGCACCGGTTTCCTGAATCATCACATCCAGATCCAAAAGTACCAGATTGAGCGTCTCGGCCAGTGAAACGGTCTCTGTTACTTCCTGGCGGGTGGTAATTCGGGAGAAGCTCAGCAAATCCCGGATGAGCGTCGACATCCGGTTAGCCGCCGTCTGCATTCGTTTCAGATAGTCGACTCCATCCCCCAGATTATCGGCATACTGGTTTTTCAGGAGGTCACCGAACGACTGTATCTTGCGTAGCGGCTCCTGCAAGTCGTGCGACGCCACATAGGCGAACTGCTGAAGGTTATCGTTGGATCGCTGTAAATCGTGGATCGACGCCTGCAGTTCCGCCGTACGCTGCTGCACCTGCTCATCCAGATCCGTTGACAGCTGGCGGTACCGATCTTCGCTGGCTGCCAGTGCCTTGTTAACCTCAACAAGTTCAGTGATCTCGGTACACACTTCCAGTACGCCCGTAATGGTATTGCCCTCGTGGTAAGGCGTGAGGAGAATGTTGAAATACCCCGTTTCGACCTCGCCATTTCGGTTTACGGGTATGGCAATGGACCAGCTCTGATCGGTAACGCCCGTCTGGTACACCGTCAGGCACCGATCCACAAACTCCTGTCCGCTCAATTCCGGCAGCGCACCAACAAGCGGTTTACCCAGTATATCCTTTTCGCGCTGGATAAGCTCCAGCATGGCCTGGTTGATCAGATCAATGACCAGATCAGGGCCTTTCATCAGGAGCATAGCCACCGGAGCCTGTTCTACCAGATTTCGCAGACGGGTTTCGGCCTGTCGGCGGGTCCGGTTCAGGTTTATCTGCGCCCGAACTTTGGTCAGGAGTTCCAGACTCGAAAACGGCTTTACCAGGTAATCATCCGCTCCGGCCTCCAGGCCGTCGATGCGAGCTTCCTGACCGGCTCGGGCGGATAAAAAGATAAGCGGGATGTGAGCCATTACCGGGTTATGCTTCACCCGGCGCAGCAGTTCTTTTCCGTCCATGACCGGCATCATCATGTCGCTCAGGATGAGCTGGGGCAGGTCTGTGTTTAGCTGCCGGATAGCATCGGCTCCATTCACGGCCGTCTGGATGGTGAAATAAGGAGCCAGTAAGCGGGTCAGGTAGGCCCGCATATCGGCATTATCGTCGACCACCAGAATTTTCGTTGTCCGGTCATCCTCAACTGCTTCCAGTGGCATTCCGGCCGTATCAACGGGCATCATTTCTTCCGAAAGCATTGTCCGGGCTTCCTGCAAAAAGGTATCGGCCAGCGGGCTCCGCTTACTTCGATAGTCGCCTTCCACTAGTTGATATTCGGGCAGATGGCCTTTACCCAAGGGCAATCGCACTGTAAATGTACTCCCCTGGCCTTCTACACTGGTTACCGTAATCGTACCACCGTGCAGATTCACCAGTTCATGCACCAGCGAAAGGCCAATGCCGCTGCCCTCGTAGGTACGCCCGCCCGCATTGGCAACCCGGTGAAAGCGCTCGAACATGTGGGGGATTTCTGCCGCAGGGATGCCTACACCCGTATCCGACACGCGAAGAACAGCGCTTTCGTCTTCGCCGGTTAGTTGTACCCCAATGCGGCCCTGTAACGTATACTTGAAAGCATTCGAAAGTAGGTTAAGTACAATCTTCTCCCACATTTCCGCATCGGCATAAACGACGGCGGGCAGCGGCTCACAGTCAACGGTCAGGTGCAGTCCGGCCCGCTCAATCAGGGAGCGAAAACTGCTGGTCAGGTCAACGGTCAGGCCAACCAAATCGATGGGCCGAAAGCTGGCTTTTGTCCGGCCTGCTTCTATACGACTGAAATCGAGCAGGTTATTGACCAGTTTCAGCAGGCGCAGGGCATTGCGGTGAGTGGCTTCTACCGGCTGTTTATACGCCGATGACTGGAAGGCATTGTCCTGTAGCAGTTCCTCCAGCGGCCCGAGCATCAGGGTCAGCGGTGTCCGAAATTCGTGGCTGATATTATTGAAGAACGCCGTTTTGGCCTGGTCAATAGCGGCCAGCGCTTCGGCTCGTTTTTGTTCTTCCTGATACGCATAAACATTCGAGAAAGCGGTGCTGATGGTATTGGCCAGAAGCGCGTAGAAGTTAAGGTAGTCCTGGTCGAGTGCCCGGCGCGGACTAACGCCGGCCAGCAGAAACCCAATGGGCTGCTCGCGGTTCGACAACAGAATAGGCAGCCGAACGGCGGTGTGCGGAGGCTCCGGATAGGGGCCGCCAGCAATTGTTCCAACCCGCTCGGCCAGTTGGTCAACTACCCGCGTCTCCGGCAGGGTGGTGAGCCAGTCGGTTTCGGCTATGGTCACTTGGTCAAGACCGGACGGTAGAGGAGAATCGACATCCAGGCCAGCCGTGCTGACCAGCTTTGCCTGTTTTCCATCCTCCAGAAGGTCGTAGAACAATAAAAAAGGTAAATCCAGGTCAAATCCGCTCTGTGCCTTCACCAAACTCGTGTAGATGTCCTGGTTAGTCTTTGCCTGTCCAACAAGGGCCGCCACATCCCGCAGTACCTGCGTTCGGCGGGCACTGAGCATTTTATCGGTCGTTTCGGTGATGGGGTGAAAAATTCCGCCTACCCCGCCGGATTCATCCCGAATGGGTGCGAAGGAAAAAGTCATGAACGCTTCTTCGAGGTAGCCATACCGATCCAGAAACATCCGCTGATCTTTAATGTATGTCCCTTCGCCCTGCTGCCCCCGCGTAAATGCATCCCCTACAACGGGAAGCGCCGTTTCCCAGCAAATCCGGAAATTCTGGCCCATCGATTCCGGATGTTTGGCCCCGCAGATAGGCCGGTAACTATCGTTATATAGCTGAATGGTTTCGGGGCCCCAGGCAATAAGAATAGGAAATGTTGACGAGAGGCATAAACTAACCGATGTCCGTAAACTTTGGGGCCATGAAGAAATAGGCCCAAGTGGTGTTTTTGCCCAATCCATAGAGCGGATCAATTGGCCCATCTCTCCCCCCCCAGCTAAAAACGGCTCTGACGATTCAGGCTCAATCATAGTATTAAGTAAACCACACACATGAAAAAAAGGTAGAACAAAGTGGGTTGTTCATCTGGCCTGTATACCAGAGACATACTCTTCTTGATTCTTGTCCTCTATGGTTACATATCAGAATTAGAAAACGTTGGAATAGTTTAGTAAATCTGAATATAATCTTAGCATAACCCAATAAATAACAACAAACACTAGCTCAACCTGTCTAATCTCATTAGGTTTGGCATCATCCGAACAAGCTCATCCGGATGTATCCTCTGGTAACTGTAATAGGTGTCTAGCTAATGTCCATTCAATTTTGGCAGCATCGATAACGTTATGGCAGCCTCCTGACGATCATCAATCTCTCGAATCTAATTACCAGATACTATTGACTTATGGAGCCCTCTCTCCTGACTTCCTGATTTCTTTGGTGAAAATTTAACCAGAATACCAAAGTCGATTTTATTTAACAAAATGCGCTATTTAGACACAAACAAATAGTATATACGCATTACTTAAACTACTGTAGATCGTTTCGTTATTACTTGTAAACAATACAAAGAGTAATCATTAGCCAATTCTTCCGAAACGATACATGGAATTATAGTTAAGCAACCAATTTACTAATTAGCTTAATAATATTAAAAAATCATTGCCTACATTAGGCACAGATAATTTAAATTGCCTTAATTTCCAGGTTAAATACTTATTTAATTTACCAATAATACTAATTTGCAAACTTATGAGTTTTTGGCATGTACTAAGTTTAGTGAGGTGAATCGTGTTTATACAAGTAGTGTTTGAACGGATAATATACAAAACCTGTAATTAGCGTAACGTATGGCTTCAGATAACGAATCGAATACAGACGAGGATCAGACAACACTACAAAACTTTGAGAGCTGGCTGGCCCTGTATCGGAGCCGAGTGTATGAAACCTATCTGTCCAGATCAACCCCCGAGCCCCAGCCTGATACCCCACAGGGACTAACGAAGACCAAACCGAATAAACCGACTATTCTGGTCATCGAGGATAATGCAGATGAGTGGTTCCTGATTCGGTGGGCCTTACTCCAGCAGTTTCCCGTCTCACAGGTGATCTGGATTGCCGAGTCCAGCCGGGTGATGCCTTACCTCAACAAATGTGTTCAGCGTGAAATCGACTTGCCCCGCCTGATCCTGGTCGATTTATACTTACCTACTCCACAATCCGGACTGAACACGCTGAAAAAGATTAAGCAACATCCGACATACGGGAAAATTCCTACGGTTATCGTTAGCCGCTCCAATAACCCCGAAGATATCAGGAGCGCGTTTACCTATTCCAGCAATTCATACATTGTTAAACCCTTTACGTACAACGAATGGCGGGAACGCTTTTCCATGCTTCGTACGTACTGGACGGAGTAGAAAAGCGTATGGTTCTGCCGGGACAATTGCCCTAAACCCGCGCCAGAACAATAAGTACCAGACCTACCCCATAAGCCGTACCCATTAACCACAGGTAGCGGCTGGCTTTGGGAGGTGCATCTTTAAACTCATGCCAGACAAACAGTCCCCAAAGGACGGATACAATCGTAGCGCCCTGGCTAAGGCCATACGATACGGCATCGCCCGCCTGCCCGGCACCCAGTAGCAGCGTGATCATGCCCAGCCCCCAGATTACGCCCCCACCCATACCAGCCAGGTGTGCCTTGAGCGGAGTTTGCCGATACGTGGGCTGACCCTGTTCATCGGTTTGCAAAAATCGCCGGACAAGGTACTCCACGAGTGGATTGCCCAGGTTAACGCCCAGCGCAAACAGCACCAGACTCGTATAAGGAGTCAACAGACCCGACTCGGGGTTTTCCAGATCGGTAACCAGCGACTCAGCCGTGATGCGAAAGAAAAAACCTGCCACCAGCCCACCGGCCAGCGCAATCCAGATGCCTCGGTTAGTAGACGATGAGGTATCGGTATCGTCCTGCCCCTGTTTGGTTCGATAGGCCAGTGCGCTGAAGACCATAGCCAACAGAATAGCTCCCGCTCCTGCCACCAGCAATGGAATGCTTCCTTTTGGTTCGGCCAGGTAATTGACAACTAAACCAATAGCGAGGGATAAGCCTGTGCCCACGGGCATGGCAATGGAAATACCGGCTATACCAATGCCAACCGTAAGCAGCATATTGCCGATATTGAACACCACACCGGCCACCAGAGCAATTAACAAACTGCTTACCTGCGCCTGTTGTAAATCGGCGACCAGTGAGCGACCCTCTTCGCCAAAGCTGCCCAGCGTAAACCCGATCGCCAGCGATGCCAGGAGAATACCATAGACATAGTCCCGGTAAAAGACATACAGGGGCGACGACTTGGTAACGTACTTCTGGGCGTTGGCCCAGGAACCCCAGCAGAACATGGTAAACAGACAGAGCCCAATGGCTACCGTTGGATGGTTGGTGACAAACATAGGCAGTAGATTAAGTGACTGAGCCGAACCGGATGAGAAGCACCAGCTTCTGCATAGACAAGGCCGGACGTTACTTTGTTTAAGTTGCCATTATTCGGAATACGCTTCCTCATTCAATGGCAATAAGCGGGCTTTCACACGCCCATCTTTGGCCAAATGCCTCCGTTCATCAACTCAGGCACTCCGTTATTTAACTGCAACTGGCTTGTGGAGCCTAAAACCCACAATTTTGATTCAACAAACGAATGAAACACCTTCCATTTTTATAACTTCCACCTTCCAATATCCCCATCATCCAGTCCATGCATCTACGTCTCCTCTTCCTTAGCCTGTTCGTCCCCATCTTTGCCCATGCGCAGCTCGCCCAAACACTTCGGGGCAGGGTGGTCGACAAAGAATCCAAATACCCCCTCGTTGGCGCCACTGTACAGGTGGTCGATCAGTCGGTGGGTAGCATCAGCGATACCGCCGGAACGTACCGTATTCCGAAGGTTCCCGTTGGTCGGCGGACGGTTAGGGTTACGCTGGTGGGCTACAAAGATGTGCTGCTCAACAACATCATTATCGACGCCGGTCGGGAAACGATTCTGGACGTCGAACTGGAAGAGAACATTCAGCAGTTGAGTTCCGTTACGGTCAGGGCGCAGCGCACGGGTGAGGCCCGCAACGACATGGCTGTGGTATCTGCCCGGCAGTTTACCGTCGATGAAGCCGACCGATACGCCGGAAGCCGGGGCGAACCGGCCCGTATGGCCTCTAACTTTGCCGGGGTGCAGGGAGCCGACGATTCACGAAACGACATCGTGATCCGGGGCAACTCTCCGCAGGGCGTTCTCTGGCGGCTGGAGGGCGTCAGCATTCCCAACCCCAACCACTTCGCCATTGCCGGTACATCGGGCGGCCCGGTGAGCATCATCAACAACCGCTATCTGGCCAACTCCGACTTTTTCACGGGGGCCTTCCCCGCCGAGTTCGGCAATACCGTAGCCGGGGTGTTTGACCTCAAGCTCCGTAACGGCAACAATGAAAAGCACGAGAAAACGGTACAGTTTGGCTTTCTGGGCACCGAAGCCATGGTAGAGGGGCCTTTGTCCCGCAAGTCCGGCAAGTCTAGGTCGGGTGCTTCTTACATGGCCTCGTTTCGGTACGCCAACCTGGGGTTGTTCAACAAGATCGGGCTGGACATTGGTACGCAGGCGGTACCTTCCTATCAGGACGGTTTTTTCCGGTTGAATTTCCCGCTGAAAACCCGCACCGGAGCCCCCGCCGGGAGTATTGCACTCTGGGCGCTGGGCGGCACCAGCACGGTAGATATTCTGGTGAGCCAGCAAAAAGCCGACGACCGGAATATTTTCGGGCAGAACGACCGCGACCAGTATTATACCTCGCGCATGGGCGTAGCCGGGCTGACCTATACCCGCCCGGTCAGTAAACGAACGTTCTGGAAAACCACCCTGGCCGTATCGGGTAACGTGCAGGATGCCAATCACGATTATCTGTTTTTACGAAAAGACGGCAGCGGCAATCCCATTGTGCAGAACAGCCGGTTTGTGATCGACTCCCTCCGTCCCATTCTCGACTACCGTTTCAAGGAAGTTCGCTATACGCTTTCGTCTTTTGTGAACCACAAAACCGGGGCTCGCAGTACGCTTAAAATCGGTCTGAATACCGATGTCTACAACTTTACGGCCTTTGATAGTGTGCGGACCTTCGAGCCGCCAACATCCACGCGCTTTACGGGCTGGCAGACGCGCTGGGACGCCAACGAAACCTTTGCGCTGCTGCAACCCTACGCCAGTTACCGTACCCGCCTGACCAGCAACCTGACGCTCACCGCCGGATTGAACGCCCTCTTCCTGACGCTGAACGCCAAAAGTTCATCGCCCGTTGAACCCCGGCTGGGCCTGAGTTACGACCTGCCTAACCGCCAGAAACTGAGCATAGCCGCTGGCCTCCACAGCCAGATGCAGCCGACGTACACTTATTTCCTGAAAACACCGAACCTGGTCTCGTCGTCGTACCCGCCCCCGCTGGTGGAGGAAAACCGAACGGTAGGACTCACCAAAAGCTGGCATTATGTGGCGAGTTACAACCGCCTGCTGGGGCAGACTATGCGTCTGCTGCTCGAAACGTACTACCAGCGGTTGTTTAATGTACCCGTTGAGCGGCTCGCATCGTCGTTCTCCATGCTGAACACCGGCGCGGCTTTTTCCCGCATATTCCCCGGTGCGCTGGTTAACACAGGGGTTGGGCAAAACTATGGGGTGGAGCTAACCCTGGAAAAATTCTTCAGCGATAACTACTACTTTCTGGTTACGGGCTCGCTGTTCGATGCCAAATACAAAGGGTCGGACAACGTCTGGCGCAATACTGACTTCAACGGCCGGTACGCTTATAACGCCCTGTTTGCCAAAGAAATCCCTTTCAAACGATCCAGCCTGAGCGTAGGAGCCAAGTTTACGTCCACCGGCGGACGCTGGTACGGTCCCGTCGATGAAGCCGCTTCCCGCCGAAATCAGGAAATTGTCTTTGCCAGTGCTACCCGCAACAGCCTTCAGTTTGCGCCCTACCGCCGGTTCGACATCAAGATCGACTACAAAATCAACCGGCAGCGGCTCACGCATACCATCGCCGTCGATTTCGTGAATGTGCTGGGCATTAAAAATCTGCTGTCCCTAAGCTACGCGCCCCAGCCCGATGGTACCTTTGTGAAGCAGGAATACCAACTCGGTTTTCTGCCCGTATTTTACTACCGCGTAAACTTCTGATTAGTCCGTATGATTTTTGATGCGATTGTTGTTGGACTGGGCGCGATGGGCAGTGCCGCCCTCTACCAGCTTGCCCAACAGACCCCCAACGTGCTCGGGCTCGATCAGTTTGCGCCCCCGCACACGCTGGGCTCTACGCACGGCGACACCCGCATTACCCGGCAGGCCATTGGCGAAGGGGCTCACTTCGTACCCCTAGCCCTGCGCTCCTACGACATCTGGCGCGAACTCGAACAACGCACCGGCGAAGAGCTGCTGACCATTACGGGCGGGCTGTTTATCGGGCAGGAACACTCGCCTATCCAGATGCACAACAAACCCGGCTGGCTCACCACCACCATCCGGGCAGCCGAACAGTTTGGTATCGCCCATCGGTTGCTCGACAATACCGTCCTTCGGCGGGAGTTCCCTCAGTTCAGATACAAGCCCAACGACATTGGTTATTTTGAAGAAGAAGCTGGCTTTCTGAAACCTGAACGGTGTATCTCGGTTCAACTCGAACAGGCCCGTCAGCACGGAGCGTCGATCCGAACCAACGAACGAATGGTTGCTTTCGACGCCAAAAAGGCGGGTATTACCGTTCGGACGGAGCAGGGCGTTTACCAGACTCGCAAGCTGATTTTAACCACCGGTTCCTGGATTACGGAATCCCTGCACGACACCCCCTACCAGGATGTGCTTACGGTTTACCGGCAGGTGCTTTACTGGTTTGATATCAACGGCGATTACACCCAGTATATGCCGGATAAGCTCCCGGTTTTCATTCTGTGCGAGCGAGACCTTTATGGCTTCCCGGCCGTGGGCGGCCCCGCTGGCGGATTGAAAATTGCGACCGAAACCTACGCCCAGGCTACAAATCCACAGGTCGTAAACCGCACCGTCAGCGAAACCGAAACACGACGCATGTACGAACAGCACATTGCCCCCAACTTTGTCGATATTGGGCCTGGGTGTGTTAAGTCGGTTGTATGTCTATACACGATGACCCCAAACGGCGATTTTATCATCGACCAGCATCCGGACCATCCCGATGTATTGTTGGCTTCGGCCTGTTCGGGGCATGGCTTCAAACACTCGGCGGCCGTTGGCCAGATTCTGGCCGAATTAGCCTTACAAAACCGAACTGAATTTTCAATTCAGCCTTTTCAACTGCGCCGTTTCGGTGATTCGCTGTAATCTTAGGACATGACACTGCGCTTAACTTCATTATTCCCGTTAATACGTCCTTCGTTTGTATGACAAAAAAATCTCACCCCAGTTTATACAACGTCTTCAACCCTTCCCGAAGCGATGTCGGTTTTCGACCGAGCAGGTTTTCCAGATCCGGGCTCACCTCGTCTTCCTGACCGTTTTTAATGTCGGTCAGAAAACCGATAACCCGCTGAACAACTACAGCAGGTACACCACGCCCCGCCAGTTGCGCTTCGAAGACCGATGGCTCAGCCGGTGCATACTGTACAGTTTTACCGGATAAGTCCGTTAAGGCAGCGGCCACATCGGCGAACGAATAAGCCTCGCTTCCGGTGAGTTGGTAAATCCTGCTACCACTATCATTGGCTGCCAGTGCATTCGCCATCGCTTCGCCCATTTCGGCTCTTAGGGCGAAGGGTACTTTCCCCTGACCGGCGGGCAGATGAATACCCCCGTCGAAAACGTTAGGCCCCACAAACTGCGGAATGGCATCCATATACAGCACATTGCGAAACAGCGCATAGGTCAGGCCGCTCGTCCTGATGTAGTCTTCCGTCCGAAAATGCCCTTCCATAAGCTGATTAGCCATCGTGCTTCGATCTTTCAACGTTCGACTGGTGTAGGCGATAAACGGAACACCGGCTCTTTTGGCGGCATCAACAACGTTGGTGTGTTGCTGAACGCGTTTGTCCTCATCCGTCCCGGCAATCAGCAGGACCTTTTCTACACCCTTCATCGCCCGGTCGAGCGAGGCCGTATCATCGTAACTACCAACCCGGATGGTAACTCCGCTTGCTGTTAACGAAGCGGCTTTACTCTTGTCACGTACCAGGGCGGCAATCTGGGATGAAGGCAGTTTTTTGAGCAGAAAATCAATAGTGGCGGAGCCGAGCTGGCCCGTTGCGCCGGTTACAAGAATCATGTTCGTTTGGGTTGATGGAGAAAGATTGTGCTTAACGGCCAGGCATTATCTGACGTAGTCACTGTTGACACGCAGACGGTCAGCCCTTGTAAACAGTCGCAAATTCCCGGGCAAAATCGTCCAGCTTCGTGGCACCCAGCGTTGTTGGTGGATTCAGGTAATAATCCCGCGACAAAGCCCCGTTACGAACGCTGGCAAACATATCCACAAAATTAGTCGCCAGTTGGGGCGGTACCCCGTTCGCTTCCAGACCGCTTTGCATCTGCTCATCCGAGATAACCGTCCATGCCAGGTCCGGCTTGCCAATGGCCTCGCCCAACATACGGGCGATGTCCGTCCCCGTCCGTTCATCACTGGCAATATAGCGCACGGTATGGCCGGTCGTTTCTGTTGTAAGTTCTTCCGCAGCCACAGCGGCAATATCGATCGGGGCCACCATAACCAGCTTGTCGGTTCCCCCGTAGTTGGCCGCGATGCTCCCCGCTCCTTTTATCATACCGACAAAAGCGTACAGATTGTAATAGAAATACGTCGGCCGTAGATACGTAATGGCCACATCTGTCAGCTGGCCCAGGATGCCTTCTACATCATGCGCACCGAGGATGAGCCCGGTACCCTCGTCCAGATCCGCGCCGTAGCTGCTCAGGTACACCACCCGCCGGACGCCCGCCTGCATGATGGCCTGCGCGTAGTTGCGGCCTATCCGGCCATAATACGCCCGCACATCGGCGTCAGGAAAGTTAGGCGGCACCATCGCATACACAGCATCGGCCCCGGCAAAGGTGGCGGTCAGGAAGTCGACGTCTTCCAGAGTACCGATAGCCGCTCTGGCGCCCAGTGCTTCGATATCCGTTTGCTTTTCGGGCTTGCTGCTAATCACCGTAATGGTATGCCCCTGTTTGATCAGGTCAATGGCTAGTGGCTGGCTGATGTGTCCTAACGAACCGGTTACTACAATGTTCATAGTTCTGATTTTTTTACAAAGGTCCGCAGCTACCTGAACCCCGCTGTAATCGAATCTATGGTTGTTGTAGTCAAAACCAGCATTTCAGCTTAACCGAGCGGAAGACGCCGATCCATTCAGCATTGTTCGCACCAATCCGTAGCCGGGATTAATTAACGTGACTATATTCCTGGGTGGTTTTGCCGGTATAGGTACTCAACACATCCGACAGATAATTAGGCGACAGATGCACCCGCGAAGCAAAATATTTCACATCAGGCAAGCCCGCCGGGATTTAGGGATGTAGCCGTTTAACTATATCCGTCTGCAGGCATGTAATGGCGTATGATAATCTTCAATGCGCACAACAGGAATTAACTCAGGTATCTTCATGCCTATTTTAAGTTGCGTATACCGTACTTCTACCATCAACGGCTTGTTCCGTAGCGAAACATAAAACATTTACTATTCTAAATCGATTCTGTTCTTTACAGAAGACCGATTATGCGGAAAGCAACCTACACAAACCGATTTAGATGATAAATTTATCCAGCATCTCCTCCAACCTACCCTCTACCCAGCCTCAATGGGTAAAGCGTTTTGCCAAGCTTGGCCTGGCGGCCAAAGGAGTTGTTTACTGCCTGGTTGGTATATTAGCGTTTATGGCTGCTTTTGAAATTGGCGGCAGTTCGGAACGTAATGTCACTAAACAGGGAGTCTTTCGATTCATACTGGCTCAACCGTTTGGCCAGATTTTGCTGGCACTGGTGGCCGCAGGTCTGGTCTGCTACGCCCTCTGGCGGCTAACGCAGGCTTTTCTCGATAATGAGCACAAAGGGACCGACGCCAAAGGCATCGGTCGTCGGTTAGCTTATGGCTTCAGCGGGTTGGTCTATGGGTCTCTGGCTTATGGTTGTTTCCGGATGGTAATGGGAAGCCAGAGTAGCCAGAGCGGGGATAGTTCGCGCCAGACCGTCGTTCGGGAAATACTACAGAAACCGTTTGGCCAGTGGCTCGTCGGCCTGATTGGCGTATCGATCATTGGCATCGGGTTGTACCAGATCTACCGGGCTTTGTCGGGTAAATACCTGAAAAATGTCCAGACCTCGTCCATCAAAACGGAACTGAAGGAGATGATTATCCGGTCCGGGAAGATTGGTTATATTGCGCGGGGAATCGTCTGGGGGCTGATCGGATACTTATTTATAAAAGCGGCCCTGGAGGCTAATGCCAGCGAAGCAGGAGGCAGTAGCAGTGCTTTTGTCTTTCTGGAGAAAGTCAGTTACGGCTCGTTTCTGCTTGGCGCCGTCGCGCTGGGCTTGTTTTGCTACGGTATATTCATGTTTGTACGCGCCCGGTACGAAGTTATCAACACGAGTAGCTAGATCACCCAGACCGTAGGCTACGGATAGTAGTTGACAGTTATCAAAACAAGCCTTCAAAACAAGCTCATATAAGCAGCATATACATGAATGCTTGTTCGTCTCGCATAGAAGCGATTTGTGAGACGATTATTGTTAACAATTGTCAAGTGCCCAGTGGTCGGTGCGCCGACCCGCGTCTGCCAGTCGCCACCGCAGTCCAGTTAGTAGCCTACGTTTACATAAGATACGATTGTCCTGCTGATAAATTTGAAAGCTCAAAATAGGCCTACTTTATAGTGGTAATACTTTCTTCAGGGTTGTAATCAACTGGTAGATCATCCGCCATTAATTCCCACGCCCAATACCCCTGACTACGAATACTACGAGGAGGCCAAAACTGCCCACTTGCCTCCACCGTGACACTGGGCTCCAGCATCCGAATGAGGGTCTTTTGAAACGCGTCACTATTGGTGTAAGGCGACGAACGCTGCGTTCGCTGGTACTCATACGGTTCCCTTTCTTTGGTATAGATCACTTGAATCAAGTCCGTAAAAGTAACCACGGGCTGCAGGGCCGTTGACCGAACCGTGTCTAAAAAGTGCCTGTAAGCCGCCATGGGTAACGATACTAACCGCTTCGGGTTGGTTAATGAGTTGACCGATACGGCGGTGTCGGCCGGTAAACCAACCAGCGTTACCTCCCCTCGCTTGTTTTTTCGCTCAACAACTTGCTGAACGCTGAAACCTTCCTGAGCTAATTGACGACGATAGAGAGCTCGTCCGAAATGCATGAGAGATCCCAGGTAAGCACGTCGGCGATTCGCCTGCCAACGTTTAGCTTCCTGCTCATCGCCGGGTGTTAGCGGCTCAAAAACAGGATCACCCTGATACGCTATTAAATTAGATGCCTCGGTATACGAAAAATGGTCTAACTGAAATTTTATCCGGTAGCCTAAGGCTTTGTTTTCAATGAGTAAAGGTTCCTGAGCGGTAGCATGGAGTGTATCGGTGACCTGATTAAATAACAGCGCCTGGGGGTTGAGCAAGCGGCATAGCCGGGCGTTTTGGCTTCTTCCAATAAAGAACGCAGTGAAGAGTTCCAGTTGCTTAGCCCGTTCAGGACTTCCCCGCCGACGGGCTTTTACGGTAACAGCGTCCAACTGATTATCAAGTGGCTTAAGCAAAAATCGGTATGTCTTCTGATCCTGTGTTTGAATGGTTGTCTTGAGGGTAGTAAACCCAACGTACGAGACAATCAAGTCAAATTTACCAACGGGTGCGTCAGGCAGGGTAAATGAGCCGTTTTCATCCGTCACGGTACCCTTGGTTGTCCCAGAGAGAAAAACGTTGGCAAAGGGTAAAGCTTCCTGATTTTTACCATTCTGAACTCGCCCTTGAATCGTCGTTTGAGCCCAGTTAAAATGAGTCACCAACGACGTAGCGAAACAGATCAAAATTGCTCTAAAAACCATATGTTGATAAAGGATTTGGGGTGGTCGTATGGTCTGAATCAAGTTTACCGCAGGGGCAGCTCGAACGTATAATTAATCGGTACGCCTTCGCTGGTTAAGCCTTGCACAACAAGCCGGAGCCGCCGTGCCTGATCACTGAGGGGAAAATTTAACCGGGCCTGCCCGTCTTGGTCACTTTGCCCCAGCGGCTGCCAGAATAATACGTCGCGCCGGTCGATGTGGGCGGCTTGCTCGGGCAGTTCGTAACGGGGGGTATAATACTGTCTGGGTGGAGCCAGCCCCCTGACCAGGGTAACCGGTCCGGTTGATTTCTCCACTTCGTTTCTCCCCTTGAGGGTATAAATAGCAATCACGCCATTGGCACTCCGCGCTCCGTAGATGGCCGCCGTGCCCACATTTTTCAGTAGTTCGATCCGACTGACCTGACGAGGGTCAAGCTCTGCTACCGTTGCCGCGTCCGTGTAGACCCCATCCAGTATATAAAGAGGGGTTGGGTCGCCATTGACAGGCCCTCGTTTCAGTTGATAGATGCCCGGTACCCTTTTCAAGAGCTCACCCATGTTCGGGGCCGATAAGGCCGAGCTGTTCCCTTCAACGACCAGGGTGTTATCGGCCTCTCCATGCAGGCTGGCTCGCACAACATCAGGGGGGCGTTCGCTCACTTGGAGCCTGGCTGCCCGCACCATCACCTCCGCCAGTTGGCGGGCCGTCGAATCCCGGTACAGAGCCGGCCACTCGGCTTGCCGACTAGCGGCTTCCTGTGTCCAGCGAGCCAGTGCTGACCAATCGGGAGAGGGTAGCTTCGGAGCGGCAAAGGGTTTTCCGGGTGGATCGAAGCGGATGACCGATCCGGTTGTGTTGGGCGTGGCCGCCCGCACCTGTACGGTGTCGGCAAGCAGCAGCCCCGTGATTCGGAAAGCACCCTGTGCATCGGTCGTTAACCGACGTACCAGTTTCACGCCCTGGTATTCCAGCGACAGACTCACCACTTCGTTCTTCAGGGGCCTACCCCGGCTATTCCATACCCGCCCGCTCAACTGCCACCCACCCGTTGTGTCAACCGGATCCACCGCCGGTAGCCGACGCCAGCCCTGGGTAAGCAGCAGGTTGTCCAGATCACCCGCGTGCTCGGGCACCAGGTAGTGGGCCGGGGACTCAATCGGGCCCCATAATCCTGCTGTTAGCAGTAGCCACGTGCGCAGGTCAGCCCCGCTCGTATCGGCGGGCAGTTGATCGGCGTCCGTCACGGCCGCCGACCAGGTAGCTACTACGGGGTAGTTTTCGGGATCACGAAACTGCAGACTGATGGCCACCGGTTCACGGGGGGCGTAGCGGACCTGGCCCATCAGCACCCGCATCTGAACGGCCCCGGTTCGCTCGGGCACGAACACCAGCCGCTCGGCCCGGGCCCGGCCGGTGCTATCCCACAGCGTCAGCCGAAACACGCCCGGCCGGAGGTTACCGGTGGGTAAACCAAACCGGGCTTCGCCCCGGCTTAGTTGCCAGGCCTGGCTGTAAACCAATTGCCCCTGGTTTTGCAGCGTGATATAGACCGGCTGGTTCTGGTAGCGTCCCGTTGCCCGCACCCTGACCAGTAACCGGGCACTGTCGGAGAGCGCATCCGCCCCCAACGCCCAGCCTTCAGGCTCGGCTGCGGGTAAGATAATCGCCTGTTCCCGGCCGCCAGGGTGGGTAGCAACGAGCGCGGTGTAGCGTTTGCCCATCACTGGCGTCAAGGTGACCTGCCCCATGCCCAGGGCGTTGGTGGTAAATGAGCCCACTTTCTGTCCATCCTCATCGACGATGTATCCCTCCACGGCCCGGCCCCGCCCGTTAGGTTGCACAACCTTCACCCCCAGCCGCCCGGCTACGCCCACCAGCCAGCGCCCCCCTTCGGGCAGGAACTGCACATCCAGCGAATCGGTGGTCATTGGGTTCACCACTGGCGCGACCGCCGAACCATTGGTGTGGGGAAGCCGACTGTTATACACCGTCAATATACGCTCAAAGCCGGGGCCACTGGACAGGGGATCGGTGTCGGTGTAGGCCCGCAGGCGGTAGTTCCCGCTGGTGAGGGAATCAGATAACTGAAAGCGTCCCCCGGCCCGACCTTCGGCGAGGGGTAACCATTGATGATCGACGGGCCGACCGAGCGGATCGACAAGCTCTACCTGCAAGCTTGGCCCGCCGGAAGCCGTTAGGGGCAACTGGCGGGTGGGATCAAGCACGTAGGCGCTGAACCAGACAGGATCGCCCGTGCTGTAGAGGGCCTTGTCGGTATGAATAAATATCAACGGAGGCATGCGGCTCAACTGCCGCTGCTGCCTACTCTGGAGCGAGTCGAGCCGCCCATCGGGGCGCAGGGTTCGCCCCGCCAGTATTTCAGTCGGGGTTACAGCCCGGCGGTCCGCTGGAACCCAGTCGGCGGGCAACAGTGTAGCCAGCCGGTCCTGCCCCAGGTAACCCCGGGCATCCAGACCCTGACCCTGGGTAACCCACCCGTCGGTCGTCAACTCGAAGCCTTGCCGGGGCAGCAGCAGCATCGAATACGCGTAGGGCGAGTCCTGGTAGGGCGAGTTTCGGGCATAAATCCGGTTATAGTAGACCTCCAGCGGCTGGGTGGATACCAACCGGCGCTCGAAGGGCAGGTCGCCGGGCCGGAACAGGGCCAGTGCCTGTTGGGCTCCGATGGGCTCCCGCTCGGCCAGGCGGATCAGGGGTAGGGCCTGGTTACCACCGCTTCCGCCATCGGTCACCAGCGGACTGCGGTATACGGTGAAACCCTCCTGGACGTGGGTGCCCGTAAGCAGACTAGCCAGCAGATGATGCAGCGAACCGCGATAGGCTTTGAGTCGATTGGCCTGCCAGCTGGCTCCCTGCCGGGCGCTGGTGGGCGTCAGGTTTTCAAAGCGGCAGTCACCGGCAAAATCCATCCGGCCCCTGTAAAGGTCGAAGTGCCGCAGCGTGTAGTGCAGCCGGTAGCCCAGGGCCAGGTTATCGATCAGCAGGGGCTCGCTGGCCTCGGCCTGTAAATGACCGTTCTGCTCGGTAAATTGAAGCACACCGGGATTAGTGATACTGGTAAGCCGGGCGGGGGGGCGGTTGCCCAGTAACTCCCGGCTGAAGGTCCGAAACTGCCGCTGCCAGGCGCCACTCCGGCGGGCCGTGACGGTGATGGCTGACAGATCCTTGCCCGAGGGCTCTAGCTTCAGGTCGATCTGGTAAGGGCGGGCTTCACCCAGCTTCAGCGTCTGATGAGCGGTTGTATAGCCTAGCGCGGAGCCCACCAGTTGGTGGGTGCCCAGAGGCAGGTTGGCCAGCCGATACAGGCCGTTCTCATCGGCGGTCGTGCCACGAGTACTGTTGTTGAGGTAGATGCTGGCAAAGGCCAGGGGTTGACCCGTCCTGGCGTCGATGACGTGACCGGTGAGGCTAGCCGATGGTGTTTGGGCAACCAACCCCTGTAGGAGCAGCCCGTTGAGGAGTAGCCCCCATAAGCAGGTCCATTTCATACGTACCTTGTGAATAGCGAAGTTGTCAATCACTTTGTGGGGCCTCATTCCCGAAAATTCGCCCGCTGAGTCTCAAATCAGGGGTACGACTAGCCCCTACCCGCAATCCGGGGTTTACCGCCCCCCACCCTACGGTCTGGTTGTACTGGTCTCCTTTAAAGCAACGGTCGTCAACCGGTTACCTCTATAGGTTAACAACGCTAGCTTTTTATCATCTCATACTCACGTTCTGGCGTTCAAGCCCAATTACCGACTAAAATTGGGCGCATTTTAAGTCATAGCCAAGCAGAAAAGTAATAAACTTAATCAATTAAGTAATATCCCCCTCGCTGAACCGACTGATACTATGGGCGTTCGTTGCGGAGTTGCTGATTTAGTTCAAGCAATTCTTTCGTTCGCTGTTAACAGTGTTCCAGATCTCATTAGAAGTTTATACTGGCGAAGTTCCTGAAGCAGGGGTTGGGCCTCGCGTTGCCTGCGTATCAAGGATCCAAATTTCATGTCGTTGGCGCTTAGGATACGGCATTCAGAGAACGGAAAGGGAAAACTTACCTGAGTGAAGGGTTGAGAAAGTAAAACACTCAAATATAGTAGTAATACTATCAAAATTACAAAAAGAACAGTTGATAAACGTGTTTTTTTATACTAGTTCAGGCTGTTCCAGCGGCTGGTTCTCGTTTTTGAAAAAAACCAGGAAATAAGGATTATTGAACGCAGTCGTTTCCGGCTAAAGTTGGTAACCTGCTCGGGCGGAATTTAAACAACCTTTTCATCGGGTGACGGTACTCTTTACAAGAACGTGACGGGGTTCAGACGTAGAAGAGTAGGTATTTTATTTACCTCCCGGCTTTTGTAGCTCCTCAAAATCGCCAACCACCCATTTGGGTTTGGTGGTGCTAAATGGATCGAGAATGAATCGTCCCGTTTTAGTGTCCAGAATAATCGTTTGTCGATCGCTAGCCACAACCTGAAACCGGCGTATATCCAGAAGGGGCGGGCCGTCGTGGGCGGGCTTGAAGTTGGTTAGCGTCAGTAGGCCGCCCAGAGCAAACGCGCCTAGTAAAAACGAGCGGAGGTCAATAGCAACATAAAAAGTTTTCATACTTGAGGATCTTGAAAAATCACTGCAAACTCTATTTTGCCGGTTATTATCTTTAACGCTTGAAACGTTGTCTTAGACTTTCAAGCTGTCCTCTTTTTGATGCTCACTTCGCTCGTAAGTTATATACAAGAACGGTCATCCAGCCCCCTTTCCGAGGCAGATCTTAGCCTGCTTGAGGAAGCGTTCATTCCTAAAAAATTAAGAAAAAGACAATTTTTGCTACAGGAAGGCGAAGTCTGTAAATACATCGCCTTTATTGTGAAAGGAGCTACCCGACAATACACCGTCGATGAGAAAGGACTTGAGCATGTACTCAATTTATGCATCGAAAACTGGTGGACGTCTGACCGCGAGAGCTTTCATAAAGAAACACCCTCTATTTACAATATAGATGCCTGGGAAGAAACCGAGTTGCTGTTACTACCCAAGGCAAATGGGTATTATGAACGAGTAAACGCCATTACTGCCTTCACCGAAATGCGCATAAAGCTTGATGATAATCAGCATATGGCTGCTCAGAAACGCCTGAACATGTCCAAAAACTACACGGCTGATTACCGCTATGAGGAATTGACCAAACTATATCCTGAATTTTTGCAACGGTTTCCTCAACATCTGATAGCGTCTTACTTAGGTATAACCAAAGAAACACTTAGCCGTATCCGCCATCAATCAACAAAAAAATAGTCCTACCGATCATTTATTATCCCAATGTCGGCTCGAATACGCATCAACCGAGTAGAGCGGGAAGAACATTGTTTCCTGCTCCGTTAAATTGGCCGCGTAGCCAACGGTTTCAAACCAGGTAAACATACGGGCTGTTTCTTCACCCGCCTGTTCCCTAGACTGCTATAGGCCCTTATTGAGCATCCATAAAAACAAACAGATGCGCTACTTTTCCATTTTCCAGCACAAAAAAATCCATACCGGTTAACACATTCGGCTGGGGGCCGGTACGAATATCCCAGTATAACCGGGCTCCGTTTTGCGTACTTTCCATGGGTTTTGCTACCGTAAACGTGAAATTGGCATCACCCACGAATAGCTTATCAATAAAATCAGAAACGGCGGCAGTACCGGTAAGGATAAAATCCTTGTCGTACATGCTTATGTCGTCGGCGTAGATCGTCTGCATCAGGGCATCACGCGTTGTCCGGTCTTTTTCGTTCCAGACAGCCGTATGGGTTTGCTGGAGAGTATTCATTAATTGGGCATCCATAAGTAGACTGGCTGATTGGTCTCCCAAAACGATGTGGTTTGGCTGCTCAAAAGTAAGTGTTGCCCTGGGTGCCAAACGTTGATGTATATCAATAAAGATAGGCACATCAGCCAGTCGCTGCCCGTCAAGCCAGGCAACAAATGAACATTGCGTAAGCTACGGATAGTAGTTGACAGTGATTAAAAGAGGCCGTCCAATTAAACGCCCCATTTAACAGGCAAACCTCTGAAAGGCCATTCGTCTCCGTTTTAATACCCGTCCAACATAGTTAGTAGCCTACGCTCCCTTAGTCTACACGTCGATGACGCCGGAGTTGGCCCTTGCTGGAAACGCTGGTACACTTAGATGGTACACCCGTGCGCGATTTGCCGCCGTTTGTACGGATGAGCATCGAGCTACCAGACGCCATTTCAGTCGCCTTCGATAGTTGATTAACAGAGAAAGCTCGTAATGAGCCATTGCACCTCTCTTAAGTCTCCAAAGTACACTAACGTCGGAGCCATCCGGCGCAATAACTGTTTCGACCGGTAAGCGTTTTGTATCAAAATCTGTTACGGTGAACCTTCGTTTCGTTGGAGGTCATCGGTAGTCAGCACTCAGTTATTCAATGGACTTTACGTGTAGAGACTGCGTAGAGAATAGTAAAAATAGTGTAAACTAATAGGTGTATGGTCCCAGAGTGAGCTAGGGCCATACACCTGATACAGAATCAATAAGATTCCGTGTTAACCTGATTATTACCGTTCAATCACAAACTATCTACAATTGCTCCGTAACCTCGTTGCGACGCCTGCTGTAAGAGCTGACGCTCAACCCCATGGATGTCTTGAAAGGATTGGGGGCGATCCAATTGCATCCTGATCGTTTTCCGATAGACACGAATTGGGGATGGTAATCCTTCCGTCTCCTTAAAATTTGACAACACGAAACCCCGGTAACCAAGGCCCCCTTCCTCCGATGACTCCTCCGCAATAGGCAGCGACTTTAATAAAGCTACCAACTCGGTACTTTCTTCCTCCGATAAGGTCCACGTTGGATTAGGCCTACCACTAAACACATCCAGTTCTACTTTCATGGCTGTTGGCTGCTGTTGTTTTTCCAAGGAACAACTTAGACACAAAACTACCAACCCTATGGCTAAATTCCTGCCATTCTTCATCGCACCTTCATGCCCGTGGGCGAAAATCGATATCCACAAAAGATCGTGTATGGGCCACGACTGCAGTTTTGAGGTGTTAGAGTAGTGCCATTGATAATTCTACCCAAGTTATCGGTGTTTCGTACCGCTGTTTGGCCGGGTTTGTGTGCCCAGAAACCTGCAGAATGCCTACGATACCAATGGTAATCTACCCCAGGCCATATCACTAAGGCTACATTTTTGTTTGAACCCGAACACGTTGTTTTGCAGCCGTCCCAATTGGCCGCTGTACCTACATTATTACAAGCTGGAGCACCAGCATACGGATGACCAGAAATACGCCCGGGCTGAGCGAACGTGTTGGATTTGTAGTTCATCGCATAATTATAACAATTATTAAAAGATTGAACGGCCGGAACATTCCAGAAGCCGGGGTTGTAAGCCGTATTTTGAATGATGCATGCCGCAGCTGCCGATAGCGACTCGATATCTTCCAATGCTTCCTTCTCTTCAATGGGTTCAGCCGGAAATGTTTCGGTGCCCTGTTGACTTAGCTGGAGCGTGTCCTGGATGTAAGCCAGCACATCCTGATCTACCGCGTGCTGACCCGTAGACAGAAGCCAGCGAACCGCATTGTCGGTTTCTTCCCCACTAAGGGTTGACAGCTTTGACTTCGTCCCGGCGTAATCTGCCGCAAGCGAACCACCCAAACGAAAGCTATCCGTCACATTGTCCGGCAGTTTTTCATCTGAGGTAGCCGTAACCGTTAGGCCTCGAAAGCCTAGGGTGTTCTCCACGGCATCCAAGGGAGCCAAGGCTTTATTGGCTACCCGTTCCAATAATTGCTGGGTGTTTTTTTCACTAAGTCTCCAGGAGGGGTTAGGCCTGCCCGAGAATACATCAAGTGTAACAATCATGAGTGTAAGGTTTAGATGTGAAAAATTGAGAACTGAATTAATTTTTGTCCTACTGGAGAAATACCAATTCACCAGGTTATCTCGGCATCCGGCGGACCGATGTCAATGTTGTGCTCTGGAGACACGTCAGCAACGCCAGGAACTGACCGAAGCTTCTTGGCAACATCGTCGCTGGCAGTTCCAGTGACACACCCAATTTCGGCAAGTACCTGATCAACAGTTAAACCAACCTTGGTCAAATCCTTTGAAACGTCGCTTATTGGTCGTTGGTTAGACAAAGTGATAACCCATTTTTTGTCATTAGCCATAGTGGTACTGGAATGATTTAGTAATTGATTATCGGCGGCAAATACTACCGGCAAGCATAAAACGACAATCCAACGGTTGTACCTGTGTGGATGATGGTTCCAGTGGGCAGGCATCCGTATATTGAGTATATGTTTAGGACCTTAGGGAGCCTGAACCAGCCCCGCCCCGACTCGCGTTCTGGGGAAAGGCAGCGGTTTAGCAGTTGCCAGTAACTTTCGCCACAGCTTTTGGCCGCGCAGATCGGGGGACGTCTCTGCCCAAAGGGCCGCACAACCGGCTATGTGAGCCGTGGCCGAGGCACTACCGCTCCAGGTTTGATACAGGCGTGGTCTTGGATAGGAAGAAAGGATATCCACTCCGGGACCTACAAGCTCAATTTTACCAATTGGTGAAAACGGAGTGGGTTGCAGGGTTTTACCCACTGCCCCTACCGACATGATTGTGGGTGAGTTGGCTGGCGCACCTACTGAGGAGCCTGAACTACCTGCCGCAGCAATAATTAAGCATCCATTCGTGAGGGCCGCTTGGCCAGCGGCAGTGTAAGCCGGCTGCGGACCTCCGGGACCACCCACAGCCGCGAGGATTACGGGGCATCGGTTAGCAATGGCCCAGTTCATGCCTGCTAACACACTACCTCCGACGCTTGAACCCGAGTTAGACAAGATTTTAGCCACAAAGATTGAGGAGCGAAACCCGATGCCATAACGTGGGATAGTACCGGCTGGTGCCTTGGGACCACAAGCCGTGCCGATCATATGCGTTCCGTGACCGTTAAGGTCCTGCACAGGTTGGCCCACGAAGGTGGCACTCACAACCGGACGGCCCACAAAATCGGGATGACCCAGATCAAAGCCGGTGTCAAGCACCGCTACTTTGATACCCATCCCACTACGCACACTAGGCGGCACCTTGCAAGCAATTAACCCCCAGGTTGCCCCCACTACCTGCGCGTCCTCTTCGGTTTCCACTTGCTGATTGCTAGCACCTGGCTGCCAATTCTGGGAAATCATCTGGGCGGCCCGCTGAAAACCACGCAGAAACTCATTGGTACTGCCCTGGGTCCTTTCGGCAAAGTTTTGGTTTGAATAATCAGTGAAGGTAAAATATTCGGGGTCGATGGACTCAATTAAGCTATTTGTAGCAGTATCAGATTGTATTCCCATACCGCGTTCCTGTGCGGCATTACTCCCAACTAGGGCAACACCGATCTCGGGTAAAAAAACTGCATCGGCATCGCCTGCACTTTCCAGGGTGATAGCCTGACCATCGAAATCCCGAGCATCAGCCACCCGCATGCCCTGGGTTGTCTGTAGGGACTTTAGAGCAGCTTCACCTGAGCCGTTTTTGTAAGTAATCAGGTACCGACCAGTTTGAGCGCTGTCATCACCCCGTTCCAGGGCAGCCATCAGCAGTTCTTCAACAGGAGAGGAAGCGCTATTCACAAGTCCCCCCTTACGAGAATTAGGTTTGTCTTTCTTGGTAACCATGACTGTATACGTCCATTTATTGGGTGATTAACCGGTTCATTTGATCGGCATGTTTACGGTCTGAGTTAACGTTGGCCTTTTGAGATGTGGATTCTTTCCGCTGGGTCAAACAAGTTTATCAACAGCTAGGCCAGCACGAATCAAACACGCTGAACGTTCGGCCTGCTTACAGCTGGGAGAGTGCTCCAAGGTCAATAAAGGGTATCAGGCGAAACAGTTGTTTTACCGTGGCGTAATCGGCCTGCTGAAAACTACCAGCAGGCCGATTAAACGAAGTGTACACGCTTCTAGGGAGCCTGAACCAGCCCGGCACCAACCTGAGAAGCGGGGAACGGTAAACGCCTGGCTGTTGCCTGTAGCCTTTGCCATAAAGCCCGGCCGCGCATGTTGGGAGAAGTCTCTGCCCAGAGGGCCGCACAACCAGCTACGTGTGGCGTGGCCATACTGGTGCCATTTTTATTACCATATCGAACAGGACGGGGCACAGACGAGAAAATGTCTCGACCTGGAGCCGCAATATCAATTTTGCCTCTGGCGGAGAACGAAGAAGGTTGCAAATTGGAATCCAGCGAAGCCACCGACATGATGGTTGGTGAATTAGCTGGTGCACCTGTCGGACCAGGTCCATTATTGCCTGCTGCGGCAATAATTAAGCATCCATTCGTGAGGGCCGCTTGACCAGCAGCAGTGTAAGCCGGATGCGGACCTCCGGGACCACCCAGAGACATTGAAATCACTTGACATCGGTTAGCGATGGCCCAGTTCATGCCTGCTAACACACTACCTCCGACGCTTGAACCCGAGTTAGACAAGACTTTACCCACAAAGATTGAGGAGCGAAACCCGATGCCATAGCGGGGAGTAGTACCGGCTGGCGTTCTGGGACCACAGGCCGTGCCAATGCAATGCGTTCCATGACTGTGCAAGTCCTGCACAGGTTGGCCCACGAAGGTGGCACCCACAACCGGACGCCCTAAAAAATCAGGATGACCCAAATCAAAGCCCGTGTCAAGCACCGCTACTTTGATACCCATCCCACTCCGTATACTGGCCGGTACCCGACAGGCTCTTACCCCCCAGGTCGCCCCAAGTACCTGCACTTCTTCTTCTATTTCTGATTGAGAATGCCCGTTCCCCCGCATTTCCTTAGTAATCGTCTCGGTTGCTTGCAGAAAACCACGCAAAAATTCGCTCGAAGCACTCTGGTCTGTTTGAGCAGTACCACTTTGTAAAAACTCGGCGTACGTATTATCTGCGAAGACAAAATACTCAGGATCTATTGACAGGATTGGGCTATCAGAGGCAATCTCTGCAAAAGTGCTCATGTTACGCTCCTGAGCGGCATTGCCACTAAGCAGGGCTACACCGATTTCCGGAAAAACAACTGCGTCGGCATCACCAATATTTTCCAGTATAGCCGCCTGGTCACTAAAGTCACGGGCGTCAGCGACGCGCATTCCCTGAGTCGCTAAGGACTGTGTTCCGTCTTCACCAACACCTTCTTTGAAAGTAGCCAGGTATCGACCTGTTTCAAATGTATTGTCATTACGCTCAAGGGCAGCGAGCAATAGTTCCTCAACGGGTGAAGACACGTGATTAGCCCCATTGGATGAGTTGTTATTTTCTTTCTTTGCCATGATTGGGTAAGGGTTTAGATGTAAAATTTGATTAACTGTTATTTGTAAAAAAGCACAAAAAATTATGACCTAATTAATAGGTTTTGTAATACGGCATATAGGGGCAACCTCTATAAGATTGTAAGTAAAACTGAGTTTATACACGCCACAAGATCTTGGCTACTAATGTCATAGCTGGCAAAAAAAGCCTAGATGACAACGGATCTTCCCGTAAAAACAAAAGACGAACCTACTCTGGTTAATACACTAAGTGAATACATAGGATTAGTCGTTTGAATCGAAAAAAAGGAAACAGGCAACAGTAAAAAATTCAGGCCCACTTTTGATTCTTATCAAAACTGACACAACCACATTGAGATGTATTAGAATGGCTAATGTGCTTTTAGCGGTTATCTATATCTACGCAAATGTTTCACTGTTCTTCAAGGGGTTCTTTCGACAATTGACCTAAAAGAGAAGTAAAGCCCTTGACTTGTCAGCTACTTAATTGGAATACTATTTTGCACTAAGGAAGCTTTAAAACTAGCTGAAGAGTACGGTAGCACTAGTTAGCAATGACTTAACGTAAGCCGAATTTGCCCCCCCTTAATTTCACAGGTCGTAGCGCTCGCGTAATCGTTTGATACTGCGTAGCCGTGTTGCTTTGACCACTTCTGCCGAGCGGTAACCCAACTGCCGGGCAATTTCCTGATCCGAGTAACCTTCCCCCCAAGCCTGTAGAATAGCCTGACTCTTGGCATTAAGCCCTTGAAGTAATCGCTGTAACCGGTCGACATCGTATTTCGTCATTAACTGTTCAAGCGCCGAGCGCCCGTTATCGGGTAAGCTTAGCAGCGTAGCATCGATCTGGCTCGTCTGGTTGATATGATGTCGATAGGTTAACCGAGTCCGCACCTGGTCGATACATTTATAGGTGAATATCCGGTAGATATAGGTCTTCAACGTGGATCGTCCGGTGAAGCAACCCGCGTGCACCTGACGGATAACGGCCAGCAGGGCGTCGGAGTAGGCACTTTGGGACGCATCCTGACTGAGCCGGTGCTTCCGCATCCCAATTTTGATCAGATAGTAATAGCGCTTAAAAAGCAGCGACTCAAAAAAGGTCTGTTTGGGCCCATCGGCTTGAATACCGGTAATTAGCTGTTCGTCGACTAAACGTTTTGATGTGGATAAGGAATTCATAGCAGGTAGTTGATTGAGTTATATTGATCACTAGGCTAGCGGCTTTCCCTTTTTTGATTCGAGCCGGTGAGTACACGGACCTTGATGAGGGTCAGGCCTTCTCAGCGACCGCACGTCTTAGAAGAGTTACCAGAAACGAAGTTAGAAATGGAATAAGCGCCTGTCTATTAGTCTCTCGTGAACGGTTCATTGAGCGGGGTGAATAGTCAATTTTATGAGGTAGGCCGCTTGCTCCCTCAACCGTTTGTCGGTTCACAATCCAGAAGTTACCGTTCACCCAAGAAGCTTTGGATGGCTGGATCAAGCAACGGAACTTTAGTTACTTAAATAGGACAAGTTCGATTAAAAGAAGAAAGAGAACCGTGCCAGCGAGCGATCACCTCTCCAATCAGCATCTCAAAGCCATGAAGAAATTACTACCGTATCTCATGCTGACTTTAATCGCCCTGGTCATCTATCCACTCACTCGATGGCTGAACCTGGTTTGGGATAAGCGCGTGTATACGCAGCAAGTCCCCAATCGAGCTTATGTAAACCGGCTCAATGAACAATGCCGCACCGTGTGGTACAGCAGCATTCGGGAAGCCTCCCGGTATAATCAGCAAGCCTTGCGGCTTGCTTTAAGGCTCAACGATCCAACCGGGCAGGCTGAAGCTTACCGCTGCTTAGGCGTTATTCTGCTCAATAAGCAAGACACCTACCATGCCCGTCCTTATCTACAGTATGCCCAGAAGCGCTTTCAACAACTGGATGACAAAGCAGGCCAAGCCGCCACCCTGTCTAATCTAGGCACTTGTCACATCCGCTATAATGAGTTTAGGCAGGCCAGTAGTGTGCTGGAGAAGGCTCACCGGCTCTATAAGGAGGTTAATGATGGGCTGGGCATTAGTGAGGTGATGCATCTATTTGGCGATCTGGCCTATAAGCAACATAATTACGTAGCCGCTATAACTCATTATCAGCAATCGCTCACGCTTCGGCAATCCCTTGGCGATGACTTCAATAGCGTGCTCACTTTAGTGCAACTCGGTCATTTGTATGCATATACTGATCAGCGCACCATTGCCCTAAGCTACTTTCAAAAAGCACTTGACCTGGCTACTCACCAACGCAATCAGTTGGTTATTGCCCAGGCCTGTTTGGGTATGGGCATGGTCTTTCAGCGCCAGGGCCGTTATGCTCACGCCTTAACTGCTTATCAGCGCAGTGCCCGGGCAGATGAAACTTTTACGGGCTATAAAAATCCCTGGTACTACAAACAGATGGCTGATTTGTATAAACAACAACAGCAATTCGAGTTGGCTTTAAAGTACTATCAACAAAGTCTACAGGCCCCACAAACCCGGCATGGACAAACCACCTCCTATCTGTCCGTAGAGCTTTATCAGGAGATAGCCGATCTGTATCAACAACAGGGTAAGTATGCACAGGCTCTGACCCAACTTCAACAAGCGATGCGGCTGATCCGGGCAGGTAATCCCCTATGGATTGATGCCCGGATACTTCCGGTTTATAACCGCATGAGCCAGCTTTACCTCCACTGGGGTAAGTACGCCCTGGCTAAGCAACAGGGGCTACTTAGTCTGCAAGGAGCGCAAAAGCAGCGGTCCTCTTCTGGAGTACAAGATGCTCATCTCACCTTGGCCAGGATATATGCCGGGCAGGGAGATACTGCCCAGGCCTACCGGCATCACCTGCAATATACGGCCCTTCGAGAATCCAGGCTGCTTGAAGAGATTAATACAGCCGCCATCCTTAAGAACAATTTAGCCATCCACCAAAAGGAGAATCAGGTTAGTCTGCTTTGGCAACAGACCCAGCAACAGAATGGGGAAATGAAAAGCTTAAAACAGCGTAATTACGCCTTACTGGCCTCGCTATTGCTGTTTGTTATCCTGATCGGCGTGATCATCCGACAATACCGGCATAATCAGCAAACCACTCGGTTGATTGCTGAGCAAGACCGGCAACTGGAGGCCCAGCGGCTTCGGGAACTGGAGCAAAGCTTCGAACACCGGCAAGCCGAATCGGAACTGGCCGCTCTGCGCGCTCAGATGAACCCTCATTTTATTTTCAACTGCTTAAACTCCATTAAGCTCTATGCCTCCGATAATGAAGCGGCCAAAGCTTCGGTTTACTTAACGAAGTTTGCCCGCCTGATACGGCTGGTGCTGGAGAACTCCCGCTCGGAGCGGGTGAGCCTACAAAATGAACTGGAAGCTTTGCGGCTGTATTGTGATATGGAGATCATGCGCTTTAAAGACAAGCTGATCTGTCAGATTACGGTGGAAGAGGGCCTTGATGCGGAATTTGTCGAAATTCCCCCTTTGCTCATTCAGCCCTACGTTGAGAATGCCATCTGGCATGGCTTAATGCACAAAGAAAACGGAGGAACGGTCTGGATACGGGTTGCACAGGCCCCATCCGATCAATTGCAGGTTACCATCACCGATGATGGCGTGGGCCGGTCTCAAGCCGCCCGGCTAGCCAGCAAGTCGGCCGACAAGAGGAAATCGTTCGGCATGAAAATGACCAGTGAACGATTAGACCTCATTAATCAGGTCTATCAGACCGATACTACCGTTGTGATCGAGGATTTAATGGATGCTCATCACCAGCCTTCGGGCACCCGAGTCGTTCTCCACATACCCATCTGATGCCGTTGATCGGTCAACACCAAGCTAGGCTTACCCTTTAAAAAAAGTTAATGATGTTAAGGACGATACTGATTGACGATGAACAGGATTGTGTGAATTTGCTGGCTCGTGAATTAACCCTTCACTGTCCTCAGATAGAAATTATTGGCCAGACAACCAGTAGTCCAGAGGGCTTACGACTCATCCAACAGCAACAACCAGACCTGGTATTTCTGGACATTGAGATGCCGCGTCTGAACGGGTTTCAGCTGCTGGAAAAGGTGGGTGAACTCTTTTTTCAACTTGTCTTTGTAACGGCTTATAACGAGTATGCGGTGAAAGCGTTTCGCTATAGTGCCCTTGATTACCTACTCAAACCGATTGATGTTGAGGAGTTAAAAGCTGCCGTAAGTAAGGCCACCCGACAGCAACGCATCGACGGACGTCAGGTAGCGATGCTGCAACGGCAATTACAGGAACGTCAGCTAGCGGATAAGATAGCGGTCCCTTACCAGAATGGCATCGTTTTTCTAGCTCTGAAGGATATTCTCTACTGCGAAGCCGATAACAATTACACGCGCGTTATTGCCACGCAGAATCGACATTTTCTGCTGACCCGCACCTTACGGGAAGTGCAGCACTTTCTGGAAGAGCGTAACTTCATGCGGGTTCATCGGCAGTTTTTAATCAATCTGGACCAGATAAAAATGTTTATGAAAGGAGAAGGCCAGTACCTGATTATGAATAATGAGGTAAGCATTCCGGTGGCCCGCCAGCAGAAAGAAAAGTTAATACAGCGCTTTGGCTGGTTATAAACAAGGAAGCCGTGGTTCAACTAACGCCTAAATTAAGAAGCAGGCAGATGCATGAAAGCATCGGCGTCTCGCATAGGAGTTTTTGCAAGGCAGTAGGTTTTTCATATTCGTCTAACTCAATCAGTCGCCTACGGGTAGTTCTTCATTTCATAGATACCAGCGATTAAACCAAGCCGGGCAGGGGTTGTCTAAACCTTATGGATCGAAATAGTGCTGGTTGGCCTTTACTGCGTGTTCATCATCGCTCGGCCGTTGAATGGCGAGATGTAAAGGAGTTAGTCTTTTTAGAAGGGTCCGCCAATTATACCTGGCTGGTATGGACCGATGACTGCCGTTTACTTCTTCCCTATACGATGAAGACTGTACTAGCCAGCTTACCCGCTGCCCAGTTTATTCGTTTGCACCGGCGGTATGCGGTAAACCAACGGTTTATTGATCAATCTCAAAGCCTTTCGGACATCGGTCGCGTGCGTTTAACCACGGGCGATGTCTGTTTGCCTGTTTCCCGACGCCGGAGAAGTCAGCTTCGTCACCAGTTGATGGAAGCCCAAACGGCGAGCGGTATATCCTGGTTGGGTTTTGCCCAACGTCCCGCTCCCTGAGCACCAAGCTGATTTTGTTTCCCTAAAAACGTTGGGGGCGTAACACCAACAGTGGATTAACCGGAAGCGACGTTTTACATTGGACAGTTCGTGAAACGGATCGTCTACTCAAAGAAGCCTTTTTTTAAGACGGTAATCTTTTCCTAGTGTCCAATACAATCCGTCGATGCCACTAACCGGGAAACTGAGTACGTTTGAGTGATCTAAAGAACCCGGCAGGGAAACTGGGATTCAACGTTTAAAAAACAAAAACCCCTACGCGTCAGGTTGGAGAACCGCTACGTAGGGGACGCGTGGACAAGGTTACCAATCAAGCCCACCGGAGTAAAGGTAAGCGGATTCTAAACAACATGTAGTTTAAATGCAAAAAACACCCCATCATCTGACTGGATGCGGCCGCTTTATTTCCGGGCAAAGGCTGGTTAGCGCTTAAGCACCTTCAGCGTTTGGCTCTGAGTTGAGGTGCTCACCCGAAGTAAGAGGAGACCGGCCGGTTGGGTGCTCACGGGTAAGACTTGGTACTCGACCCCGCCAGCCTGCTCCACCCACCGCTCACTCACCGGGCGACCGGCCGGGTCGCTCAGCTGCAACCGCAGGGGCTGGTCGGCAGCGCCCCGCACCTCGATCTGGAGAACGTCCCCCATCACGGGGTTGCCCAAAACCCGCACCTGCAAGCCCGTACCTGCTTCGGGGGCACCCAATCGGCCCGACGCCTGGCAACCCACCAGCCAGTTGTAGCGGTAAGTGGCTACGGTACCCCCTTGCTGAGCGCTCAGGATGATGATGGGGTTGTCGGTGTATACCTGTAACGTGTAAGGCCCCGGCCCAGTAGTGGGCACCAACTGGTTAACCACCGCGAAGCGGATAGGTTGCCCGTTGAGACCCGCGTACTGGGGAGTGAAGGTCAGCCGGCGCTCACCAGCCGTCACCGTTTCACAGCTTACCGTCGTCACGCCAGTGATGCTGAAGGGCGGGCTCGGTATGGCGCAGCTAGTCAGCACCGAGACGTTGTTGGAAGAAAAGTTTGCAGTAGCCAGATCAGGCTTACCATCGCCATTAAAGTCGCCCACGACTACTGAATTGGGAGCCTCACCGACGGCCACGCTCGGACCCCTACTAAAGTCTCCGCGACCCTGGCCCAGCAACACCGAGACGTTGTTAGAAGCTAGATTTGCGGTGGCCAAATCGGTTCGGCCGTCGCCGTTGAAGTCGCCCACCGCTACCGAATTGGGAACATCACCGACGGCCACGTCCGAAGCCAGGCTAAAGTCTCCGCGGCCAGTGCCCAGCAACACCGAAACCGTATTAGAATTGGCGTTTGCGGTAACCAGGTCAGGCTTACCATCGCCATTAAAGTCGCCCACCGCTACGGACTCAGGACCATTACCAACGGCAAAGTTGCTCACCGGCTCAAATTCCCCGTTACCCTGGCTCAGCAACACCGAGACATTACCAGCACGCCCGCTTGTTGTGGCGATGTCGGCTCGGCCGTCGCCGTTAAAGTCGCCCACGGCTACGGCAAGGGGACTACCCCCCAGGGTCGCATCCGGAGCCCTGCTAAAATCTCCACGGCCATTGCCCAGCAACACCGAGACAATGTTAAACGAAAAGTTTGCTACGGCCAGATCGATTCGGCCATCGCCGTTGAAGTCGCCCACCGCTACGGCACTGGGACTACCACCCAGGGGCACACTTGGCGCCATACTAAATCCCCCACTACCCTTACTGAGCAGCACCGAGACGTTTTGAGAATGGCTGTTTGCCGTGGCGATATCTGCTCGGCCATCGCCGTTGAAGTCGCCCACCGCTACAGAAAAGGGAGCCTCACCGACGGCAAAGTTGCCCACCGTTTCAAAGCCCCCGCTGCCATTACCCAGTAGCACAGAGACGTTGTCAGAACCGGCGTTTGCCGTGGCCAGGTCGAGCTTGCCATCGCCATTAAAGTCGCCCACCGCTATGGAAAAGGGATTAACGCCAGCGGGTAGTGTAGCGTGGCTGAGCGAAACCGTTGTCGCCTTGAAACACTGCCCCCAGCCCACACGGCTGAGACTGGTCAATAGCAAAGCGACTAGCCCCGCCCGGCTAAGCCAGTTAGAGCGACCTGTCTTGGGAGAGCCAAGGTCCTGAAGAGTTGAGGAAGGGATCGGAAAAGAAGAAGTCATACGATATGAGTAAGTTTAGGAAAGATAAACAAGAGCAATACCAATCGTAAAGTCACTAAAGGAACCTGGCGTGAGCAACTCTTTGGATAGCCGTACAGGTAACTTATAGGCTTGGCCGATACTATCAATAACAACTAGAAAACTTAGGACGTGTTGACAAGTAGGCTAACAAATATAATCAGGCAGCTTTTACGTTTCGTTAACATTCTTTTACTATCCCTCCAACACATTTCAACACAAAGACTGGTAGGTTTGCGGCCCACCGCAGTGGTTAAAATTAGTTGGTATCAAAAAAGAAAAATGATGAACTACTCCCGCCAATATGCTTTGCTCTTACTATCTGTTTTCCTCAGTTCCTGCAGACAAAACCAAACAACCGTACCAAAAGATACCATCAAGTCCGAAATTAAAGACATAGGGCCAAACATGATGGTTCGTACTATTAGAAAAGGCAGCAATGGCACCATCTTGATTGCTGGCCCAAACAACGAATCATTTGGCGATGTTTTTCGATACGATTCCCGCCTGCCGGACGAACAGAGAAAATCGTTTACTAATCTTACCAGTAAACTAGGTCAGCACAAATTCCAGGATGTTCTGGAAGATCGACGAGGAAATCTTTGGTTCGCTTCCACGGATTCAGGCGTTTATTATTACAACGGAAAATCCCTGCCTACCGGACAGGCAGACATTCAACATTTCACTACCACCGAGGGACTTGCCAGTAATCGAGTTACGTCTGTTTATGAAGATAAAGCCGGCATTATTTGGTTCGGCACTGGAGGTGGACTAAGTCGGTACGATCCCAGAGGGGCAGTCGGGAAATCGTTTCGAAATTTCACCTCTCCGAACGCCCCGCTTTTTTATAAAGAAGGGCATTGGAATAATGATATTCATACAATCCTTGAAGATAAAACAGGGAAATTGTGGGTTGGCACAAGGGGCGACGCCTTTGTTTATGATGGAAAAAAATTTACCACGTTAACGCATAAAGGCGAACCTTTTCTCGACGTTTGGAGCATAATCGAAGATAGAAAAGGTACTATTTGGCTCAGCGGTTACAATGGCTTTAATGGCAATAGCGGTGGCCTCTATCGCTATGACGGCAGTACCTTTACGAAGGTATCGGAGCGAGGTGCTTATGCTATAATCCAGGATAAACAAGGAAACATCTGGACTACTGGTCCGGTAAACCCTGCTAACTGGACGGTCCAGGCACTTTCCCGTTATGAGGCAAAGTCCCTGTATAGTGAGAAGCCCACTGTAACCGAAATCAGGTCAGGAAAAGCTTTTCTGGGGCTCTTGGAAGCGAACGATGGCAGTATTTGGTTTGGCGATGCGACCGGCGTGTATCGGTATGATGGAAAGACCATCACGGACTTTTATAATAAAGAGGGTCAGAAAAAATATAGTATAGATACGAAGCAAAGTGTTATCATCTGGAAAGGCTCTATGCTACTTGGTGGATGGGAAGGTTCCAAGTTTCTTGGTGATGGTTCCCATACAGGGGACGTCGATCTAGTAAAAGGAGAATTGTTGATCGACAACCGTCATCTGGTAGGCGGTGCCGTTGAAGTCGACATGACTACCATTGAAAAATTTGATGATCAACCTTCATACAATAAATTACCTGCATTTTTTGATGTCAAAAAATTCCCTGTTTCTACGTTCGCCATTTCGAAGGTTGAAACAGGGAATGATGGAAATACAAAAGTTCCGAATGATGGAAGTATAAGAGTTAATGAAGGAAATATAAAAGTTACAGGGAACCTGACCATGGAAGGTATCACGAAGGCAGTTACTTTTCCAGCCAAGATACATTTTAAGGACGGCATGGACGGAACTATCGAGATGAATGGTACGCTGGTCATTGATCGAACCGATTGGGGTATCGATTCTGGATCGGAAAAGCACTTTTATAAGTCTGGTGATGGAACTATTTCGGACAACGTTAAACTCTTTATGAAAATCGTAGCAAAAAAAATAAATAGGTAGTGCTGTTTCTCAAAAAGCCCGAATTAATGAGCAAATGCATGAAGACGTCGTCGTCTTATGGGGGAGCCTTTTGAGAGACAATGACTTTTTAACATCTATCCAACGCCATCAGTCGCATACGGCCGCTGGCCTACGTTAATGACTTGTCGACCAGGCCATTACCGACGGCAATTAAGATATGGTGCTTTGACGTGTTTTTCATGGCGTATGCGGTCCCAGGCGAATTAGGAATGGGTTGGGGTGAGGATTACCTTGCCGTATGCCGTTCGGGATTCGGCCAGTTCCATGGCCTGCCGAATGTGGTCAAGGGGAAAACGGGCGGCAATGCGGGGGCTTAGCACACCACTGGCCAGCAGACTCATGATCTGGGCAAAATCGTCCTGTGAGCGGGTTTGAAACGCCTGACTACCCCGACCCGCCATGACGTCATAGAACAAGGCCTTTCGACCATTCGGCAGCAGGTTCCACCAGGTTAGGTGGGCGATCAGGTCGATGAAGTTAAGTAGCATCGATTTTTCACTCAGCATGGCCGAAGCAATGGCGTAGCTGACCAGGGTGCCACCTCGTTTGAGTAAGCGAAAAGACTGCGTAATACCGGCACCACCCACATTATCAAAAACGGCATCGACCCCCTCCGGCACCAGTTGCCGTATCTGCTCGGCCCAATTTGAGTCGTTATAATCGATGGGCTCAACGCCCTGTTCTTTCAGGGTGGCGTGGTGCCGATGCGACGCCAGTCCGATGACCCGTACGCCAGCGTGCCGGGCCAGTTGGACCAATGTTGTGCCGACACCACCATTGGCGCCATGCACGACGATGGTTTGACCCGCGCGAATGTGGGCTTTCCGATGCAGCATCTGCCAAGCCGTGAGCCCATTAACGACCAGGGCTTCGGCTTCGGCCGGATCAATCCCATCCGGAACAAGCAACAACTCGCTGGCAGAGCGCAGGGAATAGCTGGCCCAGCCCCCGGTTTTGGTCAGGGCGGCCACCCGTTTGCCCATCCACGAGGCATCAACGCCCGGACCAATGGCCACTACCGTGCCGACCAGATCGTAACCCGGCACAAAAGGAAACGCTGGCTGGCCCGGATAGCGGTCACGGCGCATGGCCTGCTCGGCAAAGGAGATGCCACTGGCTTCTACCCGAACGATCACCTGGCCCGTCGCTGGCTGGCTGAGTTCGTTGTTGTGCATGACGAATCCACTGGGTTCCACCGGGGCCGGTAGCACGACCTCCTGGCTAACGAATGGGATCGAATTGGCTTCTTTTATGGGTTGCATCGCTTTGTCTGTTTGTCTGCAACAAAGCTACCGGACCACCCCGGACCAAAACGATAACAAAAGATAAGAACAGATTAAGCTGCCTTGCCTCACCCGTAGTCGGATCATCCGGCAACCGGTTCGGCTATACTTTATTTAGGTATGATTCGGTTACGAATTCGACTCATGCTGACGGGGGTAATGCCCAGGTAGGTGGCAATGTAGTGCTGGGGAACGCGCTGAAGAAGGTGACGCTGATCGCCTTCCAGCAGGGCCAGATAGCGTTCTTCGGGGCTAAGCATCAACAGGCCTGCCATCCGCTCTTCCAACGCCACCATCACATATTCGGCAAATAATCGACCAAATTCCTGCCAGCCCGTATACTGACTGAAGAGGGCTTTCAGGACGGGGTAAGGAAAGACCAGACAGGTAGCGTCACTGAGGGCCTCGATACTAACGGGCGATGGCCGGGCGGTGATGCAGCTCATATAAGCCGCTATCAACTGCTGGTCAAAGAAGAAATAGGTGGTGCGTTCTTCGCCCTCTTTGGTATAAAACTGCCGGAATATGCCCTCCAGGACAAAGCCTATCTGACTGGCAACAACCCCCTGCGTGACCATGAATTGGTTTTTTTTCAGGTGGATGATCGACAGGTGTGGCTCCAGGCCATGCCATTCTTCATCCGACAACGCCACAAACTGGTGAATATGCTGCCGCAGTTGTCGGGCTGCCTGGTGTAGCGAATCGTTCATAGGTTATGTTGGTACACAAAAACCCTAAAATGGGTCATTCAACGAATTGATCAACGAGAAGAAGCTCAATAGTATTCCCTTGTTGAGGCTACCCAATGGTTTATACTGTTAAGCAAAAGCCGATCGCTTAAACCGCGTGTTCAATTCCATCGGTAGCCTACAGACAAGCTCCGCCTGCACTTCCCTATACCGGCTCCCGATTCGCATCGACCCAATAGCCAAGACCCACGACCAGCCATAGTATCTGAGCGCTCCAGGCTAGGGCTGCGACACTGGCCGGGGCCGGACCGAGGGCAGCGCCCACATAAACGAGCACTAAAAAGGCGATCATACCCCAGAGGGCGAAGCGACCGGTGCGGTTACGCGCCCGGGTGTGGCGCATATATACCCATAGACCGACCGCCAGCGAGCCCAGTTCGAGTACCAGCGTTGCGGGCAGATTTTGCCAAAGACCGAGTCCTGCTTTAGGGGATTGGCCGAAGTAAAGGGGCAGGTCAGGACGGTGCATGATCAGGTCGAGCAGCCAGTGACTGGGCACCAGCAAGCCCACCAGCAGGGCTTCCCGCCAATTGCGCCGGAACAGGCCGTAAGCGAGGCCCAGGGCTAGCCCGAGTACCACTTCCGCCAGCAGACTGTGCGAGAAGGGATAATACACGAAGTCAAGGGGCGAGGCTGCCAGCAGACCGGGACGGATTTCGACGCGCTCTACGCCTAGCAGCAGCAGGGTGGGCCAAAGTAAATCAGCCAGCTGTGTCGCCAGAAACAAGGTGCCCAGTGACACGCGCGGTTGCAGGGGCTTGGTCGCCAGACCGACCCCAAAATGACCTAAAAACATGGAAGTAACCCAGTGGGCGTTAGTATGTGTCAAAGTTATTATGTGCCGATGGCTGGCTTGTTGACCGATTCCGAAAATCGGATTGACTTTTCGCGCAAGGCGTTAAAAAAGCATCGAAATGAACGTCATTCGGTAATTAATGGCCCTTACATAATGCCACGATGCGACCAACGACCCGGTGCCTTTTAAGGTCAATATGGCGTAGGGCTCTACGGTAAAAATGCTCCTTCTACGCTTCGGGATGGGCTAGCCAAGCAGTTCGATGGTAGCCCAGGCGTTTAAAACGGCTATTTCGCCGTCCGGCGGAACGTACCGGGTGTTTGGCCGGTCCAGCGACGAAACGCCCGGATAAACACACTCGGCTCGGCGAAACCCAGCAGTAACGCGATGTCTTTTATGCTAAGGATGTGGTCGCGCAGGTGGCGTTCAGCCAGCTCACGGCGTACTTCATCGAGCAGTTGCTGGTAGCTGTAGCCGTCCTGATGCAGTTGCCGCTGGAGGATGCGGGGGCTAAGGCTCAGGGCCTCGGCCACGGCTTCCAGAGTGGGTTCGGATTGAACCAACAGGCGCAACAATTCGTGGCGTACGCGATCGGCAAGAGCGGGCAGTTCGTGCAGTCGGTCCAGCAGGGCGGCAGCGTGCGGTTCGAGCAGGGCCAATAGTCGCGGGTCGGCGGTAGGGATGGGTAGCGCTAAGACGGTGGCTGGCAGGCGCAGGGCCGAATAGGAGGTACCAAACTGCACTTGGGCAGGCGCAAAAACACGAACGTGTTCGCGGGTATCGGCTGGTGCAGGGTAGGCCAGGTATAACGCTTCGGGAGCTAGAGACTGGCCACTCAGCAGCCGCAGCATGTGCAGGTAAATGGATAGCTCGGAGTTGAGCACAAAGTGCGGGTACACGATAGCGGGGCTGATTAGGTCGACGACCAGTTCCACGCTGTCGCCCAGGTGGCGCAGGCTGATGCGCGTTCCGCTGCAAACGATGTCCTGATAGCGGCACAACTTTTGGATGGCAACGCCCAGGGTGGGGCTATGCATGAGTACGTACGCCAGCACGCCGTAGCTGCTGTGGTGGACATGCTGGGCCATATGCAGATCGAGGTGCGGGTCGCCTGTGGCCTCTACAGCCAGGCCCCACAGGCGTTGCATGGTCGCCATGGGCACCCGGCCGTCGGGATCTTCCAACTGGGTACTATCCAACCCAACTGCCTGGCTCAACGCCCCGGCATCGGCCCCGCATTGCGAGACGGCATAGAGCAGCCCCTTTACGGAAGCGGAAGAAATGGTAGCGTCGGTAGGCATTTGTTTACCTTAAGTTGTCTAAGGCTACCAGCATCTGGTAGTTGGTTCGTTGACTATCAGGCAACCGCTAATTCAGTAGTTGGCTTCGTCTGAGCGGCTGCCTCACTCAGGTGCGTATCGGCAAAACCCGTCGTGTATTTCAATCCGGCTCCTATCAGTCTATCCATTGAGGAGTGGCCAAAGAGCAGTATACCCGCCAGCGTCAACTCATTGTTTTGTAGCACTAACCCAGCTACGCCAACCGCAATGGCCAATGCCTTGTGGTGGACCAGGTTGTAGCTAAACGCACCCACTTTAGCATTCAGCAGATACCCCAGCATACTCACATCGGGAACCAGCAACAAAGCAGGGTATACCCACCAAACGAATGGCAGTTTGGCGAACAGAAAGATCGAGAGGGCGAATTGGGCAGCTTCTTCTAATTTGATGAGCGTTTTCATACGTGTAAGGCGTTTGTTTTACCTATAGGCCAAAGGTACGGCCGTGTTCGGGACAGACTCCTTAACAAAAGATAACGAAATAGACTCAGAGACACGGGGATAATGCACAAATACGGGCCTTTTAGGAGACAGGTAATTTTTGACTATCTACAAGCGCTATCATTCTCATACGGCAGAACCCATCCTGGGAAACATTAGGATGGGTTCGGAGAATAGTATCATATTCCAGCCCGTACCTTGAAAGTTAGGCCATAAGACTAAATCGCTTTCACATGAAAATCCTCTTCATGACTACCCTTTGCTTACTTCTTTACGCGCTGGTAGTCAATTATCGCCAGTCAGATGTTCCTCCATCTTATAACGTATCAAAACCGTTAGAAGAACTGGATTGGTTGAAGGCAACTGTAGCCGACACGGTAAGCACTAAAGATCAGAGTTTGTCTGTCCACCAAGCTACTTAAAGGGATCGAACGGTTTATTTAGTTTTCATTACTCCTGGCCCAGACAGGGGGTAACCACCTCTAATCGGTCGCATACAGCCCAGGAGAACGCATGTGCAAGAGATGGCTTTTCCTATTTGTAACTGCCATTAATCAACAAATTACCATCTACCGTGACCGAGTAACTCTCAACGTTTTCATATTCTTTCACTGAATAGGCTTCCCCTGGCTGAAAGGGGTACTTTTGCTTGAACGTTTCCTCAGCTTGCTGGCGGGTTTGATTAACAAAAACGGCACAGTATTGATACGATTCTTGCTGATAAACAATCAGGATAACCGGACTGGGATTAGGCAAATAAGCGGCAGTTTGATTTTCCATAACTAATGCGGTTTGTTAGTTGACCAGTTAGAAACTGCTTGACAATACGCTTTGTTTGGTTGGCCCTCACAGACTGGTGGCTAACGAATGGGTCAGATTCAAGATTGCCTCTACCGCCTTAAATCAGGATCCTGTCTTTTCTCAAGTCGTTACCCATCGCATTCAGTATCCGGTCAAACCGGCTTTGCGGGAATGTCTTACCCCAAGGATATCGACTTACTTGGTGATCGTGTTCTGTTAAGTGAAGTAAAGGTCTTTGCTTCTAGCCCAAGCAGCACCTTACAACTCAATAGTTTCCCCGCCGGTAAACAGATTGAACAGTAACCTCTTTTCTGCTGCAAATTAAACGCAGCGTTTTCATGGACACTGAGTTATCCATTTAATCTGGCCTATACGCCCTTAAACGAACGATAGGACCGGTGGACCGTGCAACGTGAAGCCGTATAGCCAATATCCCTTAACCGCCTGTTTCCAAGCAGCTTATAAACTTAATGACTTGGCCTGGCTTTGTACAAAACACCCGAATCTTGTCTACAATTTACCCAAACTGATATACTATTGGATATAAATGATATTATGTCAACCCTTTTATACAAGTATTCACAACAAGTTAATCTACTTAGTCTATCTTTATGATAAACATTTCATAGTGAGACTCTTCCTCTCCCCGGCATCTTAACCGGTGGGTAGAGCCACTCCCTTCGCCCGACGCCTGTATGCTACCTGCTTTCGACCGTCTGATGATTAGGCGTATCCGCCTGACGATTACCTTGTACTGCCGCCAATTGATGACCCGGCAGGCTCTGGTCAACCAGCAGCGGCTGGCGGTTTATCTGGAACAGCATCTAACTCCGGCCGATTGGCTATTCTGGCAGGGGCTATCCCTGGATGACCGAACCGCGCTCAACCTGGAGGCTCAGCCAATCCTACAGCGGCAGCAGTTCGAACGGGTGTTTAAACGCTATAAACGGGCAGGCCATGAGCGCGCTCAAGGCTGGTATCAAGCGGTAAGCCAGTCGTCGGATACCCGGATCTAATATTCTTCTTCTCACACGGACCTTTACATACTCAAACTATGATCTTTCTCTTCACCGTGTCGCATCCCCAAAAAGGAATCAACAGTTTTTCCTTTCGCCAGTATTCACTCGAAGCCGGGTTAGATTTCATCAATTACCTGTGTATCGAGCCAGACGATCAGCTGCTTAGCGCTCATGTGATTGACGAGGATGGAGCGACCTCCCTACCGGTGGCTGCTTTCGATGGGCAATCGTTTTCCCAGCCTATCCACGAGTTGGCCCAAGTTTGGCAGGCTCTTTTACCCAAAGCCAAGTCAGGCAAACGGGGAATCCATCGGTTGTATCCCAAGGCCGCTCCCTTGCCAAGGCTGCCGCTAGCTCAGGAGTCGATTGATCAACTCATCGAGCAACTTCAATCCAGTCAGACCCGGATGGATCAACAAAGCCAATGGTTGAATCAACTCGATGAGTTTCATCAGTGGGCCATGATCGAGTCCCTACCCAGTCGAGCTGGTCTGCTGGTGTGTTATGCGCATCAAATCGCTTCTCTAAAGGAGCAAATCCGTCAGTCCAGGGTCTATCATGCGCAACTTACATACCGGCTGGATGACCTTTTAGGGCTAGAGCATCGCTACTGAGTACGTACTTTTCCCACTCTTCCACGTGGTTCAATAGAAGGGGACGAGGAGGAAGAAGGGGCTTATTTTTGGGGCTTTTTCAGCAGCGTAGGCGGGGGATGATGGCGGTCCGTTCGTCAGAAAGCACGAGTTCACGGATCGAAGCCTTTTGGTGGACGAAACCCTTGACACGCTCAATCACAGGGATCTAGTCCGTCTCTAGTGGTGTAGGGCTAAAATTTACGACGGCTGAAATTAGCCCAGGAAGCCAGGTTTAACCGCCAATCAGCGGTCATTCAATAACTGAAAATCAGCTATTTGCAGTGCTAAGCTAAGTTGGTATCGACGTTGGCAACCGCTACGATACCGAGACAACAATCGCTCTGCTGTTAGTGAAAGCGCGTCAATCGACGGCTTTTGTGCCACTTCAGAACACCATAGTTTAAAAATCCAGACCATAAAGCAGACCGAAATGGACAAAAAACCAATTATCGTGATTGACGATGATGATGAGGATTTAGAATTGATATTACTAGCCTTCTCGGAATTGGCTATGGAGAATGAAATCATCGTTTTCAACGATGGGTTAAAATTTCTGGACCACATCCGATCAACCGAAGAAAGAACATTTTTTATTCTGTGCGACATCAACATGCACAAGATATCCGGTCTTGAACTCAAAAAAATGATCTATGATGATGAAGCGTTGCGGATAAAATGTGTTCCCTTCATCTTTATGTCGACCAGCGATTCATCGAGTTCGGTGATGAAAGCGTATAGCTATGGGGTGCAAGGCTACTTTATAAAGCCTAACTCAATAGAAAAATTGAAGAGCATACTACATAGTATGATAACCTACTGGAGTGAATCCCAACACCCAAATTTCTGATCATTTACATTCAATGTTGGGCTCTGCCGATAATGAAGTATTTTTTGTCTTTTACACCGGCTAACCAGGTGTATTACCCTCTAAAGATTAGGTGGTAAACATTCTGAATCACATCATCTCTGGAACTGAAATTAAACAAGTCGCTACTGATGAAACAACTATCCGAGCTGAGTGTCGACGAACTCCATCAACAACAAAAGTCAACCAGGCGTGTGGCTGGTGCCATGATTGGCTTACTGGTAAGTATGGCAGCGGTTAGCCTCTTTTTGACTTTTCAGAAGGGGTTTAGTGTGCTTACTATGCTTCCCGTCTTCTTTCTGCCGTTAGCGCTAACTAGTTTCGACAAATTAAAAAAGATAAAGGCGGAGCTACGCTTACGCGGGTAATGTCAAAGCAGAGTCAATCAGGGCTCGTTAAAGGACAAAGCCTGCCGATTAGTCGAAGTAGGTAAACTTTGTCCTTTAACGAGGGACGTATGCGGCTGATTGGAGTTGACAGCGACTAAATGGTCCGTTGTCGCTGGTCCGAATCGAGGAATTTGTACGAATCCTTAACGATGCTTTTCCCAGTCCTTAAAAATAAAGCGCAGGGCATCAAAATAGGCCACAACGGGTTCGGTCATGTGGGTTTCGGTGGGGTAATGTTTATAGAGATAATCAAGTCCTTTTAGCTTTTTTTTAGCGAGTGTTGCCTCCAGTTTTACTAAATGTTTATGAAAAAATGAGTTACGGCCACCTTCATTTCCGTCACTAAAAAAAAGCGTTTTGTGTAAGGCTGAACCGTTCTTTACCTTCTCAGCAGCCAGTCTCAACAGATACTCCCTGTCCCACCAAAGCGAGGGGCTTACGGCTATATACGCATGAAACAGATCGGGATGGGTCAACAGACAATTGAGCGAGGCAAGGCCCCCAAAAGAGTGCCCGGCCAAAATTTTATAAGGCGCGGTTGGGTACGTTTTCTCGATCATGGGCATCAATTCGGTCGCCATGAATTGTAAAAACTTTTCGTTTCCCCCACTGCCTTGATACGAGCTACTATCGGGTTTGCCCTCATAGTTCAGTAGGCTATTGCTTGGGGTAAGGTCTCGGGTTCGTTTGGTATTTGGGATACCGATGACGATAACCTTGGGCATGGCCAACACATCGGGCCGACTCAGATACTCGACATACTGAGCCAGCAGTTCAAAATGATTGTCACCATCCAGTACGTATAAGACGGCAAATCGCTTATTTTTATCGGTGGAGTCTACTTTGGGGCAATGCACATACACCTTACGCTCTTCGTTCAGAAGCTGGGAGTGGATCCTCACCACCTCACTAGATGGATAACTATACGGCTGCGTAGGCTGGGACTTTGCCGGTGAAGCGACAACCATAAGCAGAATCGATAGCCATCGAACGGTATACAGCAATAATTTCATTTGGTAAAATTTAACGAATGATGGCCTCGAATTTTTTGCCTGACCGCTACCGGATTAGGGCTTGCTGGTGTGGCGGTATTCGGAGTGGTTTCAGCTCAAATATAGCCCTAAAAGCTCGATAGCAGTATGACTGCCGACGGAGATCGGTCAGCCACTTTAGTAGCAAAGCTGCGGTTGTGGGCCGTGTTTGTTGTAGCCAAAGGCGTCTATTTTTTGTGACGTGTCGCCCGAATGAATTACGCACTGGTAAAGGGCTATAATTTTGAGCGTTTATCGTTTGGCAATACAATTTGTTTAAACATACTAATTAAGGAGCAGTCTCTAGTTGGAGTGTATACCGGGAATCAATAGTTTTTTGAGAATCAGACAAGTGCAGCACATAATGCTGGGTTCCAATCACCTTGACCCCAAAAGAGTTGGCTATTCTTCGACTTAAAAAGATAGATAGAACACGACGTCGTCCAGTGAGCTAAATACAAAGAATGTACTGGCCAACAATAACCCTAGAGGCAGTAAGCTGTTGGACCAACGGGTAGGCGATGGCTTAAGTAGATAGACATACCCAAAATAGAAGCCAATCGGGAGGGTCACCAATGAGATGAACGCAACGTAATACAACAAGAAGGAAAGCAAGGTAAGGCCAACCATAACCCATAATCCGCCAAGCGCCCAACGCTCTAGCCATGAACGTACTTGATCCACCACAAGAAGCAGGCCCAGGCTCCATAGCGTTAGTATTCCCAAGATAGTGTATTGCGCATAGGTAGGGTCGTGGGCCGATCCCAAAACAACATAGCTAACGGTTAAGGTTAACACCAGCCAAACGGTAAACCAATTCAACAGAACTTTACGGTAAGCACCGTCCCCGATGGAGAATAGCAGTCGCTGAGAAGATAAATCCCAGTATCTAATCGAGCCATTACCCGCTGTTTGGAGTCGACCCAACTCGTCAAAGCGTAAGTCCTCAACGCCCGCTAGTGTATAAGCGTAAAACTGCGTCAGTCGCTTGGCCTGCCTCCAGTTCCATAACTCAATCGCTCCGCCCCATTTACTTGTCAACAGTTGTTTGCTGTCGGGGGTAAAGCTAATGTTCCAGTTCGTGTGAGCTCCCAATGCGAAGGTAACGATTCGTTGGTGCGTAAGGGAGTTAAAAACGGAGCAGTGACTTGCCGTGTCGATCCAGGCTACCTGATCACCAGCTGGCGAAAACTGTGGTTTGCCTGGTACTTGGGGCACCTGCCACAAAACGGCCTGAGTCTTCAGATCAATTACCGTAAGATTGGCCTGCCGATCACAATAAGCCAACTGGCCCGATGGACTTACCGAAAAACCCGTGTTCCAGGCAGGCAGGCGCTTAATGAGTTTTGCCGTCGGTAACTGCCAGATACAAAGGGTGCTATCCATACTTTGGCTAAGAAGCCACTGTCGATCAGGACTAATGTAGACCTGAGTGACGATCCCACGATGCCCCAATAGCCGCCGAATGGGCCGGGCCTGGGAAACCGACCATAGTAAAATCGAATGATCTACTGCTCCCGACGCTAAAACCGCGCCATCAGTTGAAAGGCTCAGGCACCGTACTATATCCTGAGGGCTGACTAGCGTAGTGATACAACGCCGTTGCTGCCAGAGTCTAATCTTGTTATCACTGGCACTAACCAGGAGTCCTTTGGGATTGCCATCAATATCGTAGACCCAGGCCTCAAGTCGCTGGAAATAGCCAGTTGAATACGCATAGAGCATAAACGCCATGTGGGTCACTAAACCTAAAGCGATCAGGAGCGGTGAAGCGATCAGTCCAACGTGTCCTCATCCAATAATGGGTTAGCTTGTGTTTTAGATCTGCCAAGACAAATCTAAAACACCTTTTTGGAGCCTTGTCTTATCGATTAGTTTAAACACGGTTGGTCCTGGTGGAATTGTAACTTTTACGATCATGCTTTTTTTATTAGGTCTTTTATTTACCTCCCGGCTTTTGTAGCTCCTCAAAATCGCCAACCACCCATTTGGGTTTGGTGGTGCTAAATGGATCGAGAATGAATCGTCCCGTTTTCGTGTCCAGAATAATCATTTGTCGATCGCTAGCCACAACCTGAAACCGGCGTGTATCCAGAACCGTCGGGTCGGGCTGGCCATCGTGGGCGGGCTTGAAGTTGGTTAGCGTCAGTAGGCCGCCCAGAGCAAGCGCGCCTAGCAAAAACGAGCGGAGGTCAATAGCAACATGAAAAGTTTTCATACTTGATGAGGGTTGAAATTTTATAAGAAAGTTACCGACAAGCCCAAATTACATATTCCGGGTTCACCCTGTCCCACTTGAGGAGGATGACAGACAGGACACAATGTAAAGAACGACTTGTCTAATTCACTCAGTAGCCGCCAAACTTAACATAACCGTAAACACAGTGCCTTCCCCTTCGGTGCTGGCTACCTCAATCCGACCGTGTTGCAGGGTCATATACTCCTGACAAATGGTTAAACCAAGACCCGTCCCCGAAATGCCCCCGGCGTTACTGGCTCTGAAGAATTTACCAAATAAGTGAGCCAAATCAGCCTGGGGAATACCTATGCCCTGATCACGGACCAATACCCGTACCTGATGACACTCATAGACAATCGATAGCTGTGGGTTGCTTGAGGAAAACTTAAAGGCGTTCGAGAGCAGATTGGTCAGCACATGGCTCAACAACGTTTTATCCGCACTCACTCGAACTGGCTCTCCCTGCACGGCTAGCTCTACCTGACGCCCATCTTCCCGATTCTCAAACAAGCTGACCACTTCTTCACTTAACTTAAGTAAATCGATGGCCGCTAGCTCGACCCGTTGTTGACCGGCTTCAATCTTACTCAGCGTGAGTGTATCATTGATTAACTCCGTTAGGGTCATGACTTGATGGTTAATCGTAGCGAGCTGCTTGTGAATTTTAGACGTCAGCACACTGCCCGCACCGGAATGAAGATACCGCTGGATGAGACTGGCACTCAGTTTGATGGCCGTCAAGGGAGTCCGAAACTGATGAGAGGCCGTTGCAATAAACTGGGACTTTAAGGCATTAAATGACCGTTCGGTCGCCAGGGACTCTTCCAGCCGCCGTTCTTTTTCCAGGGCCGCTGTTATGTCGGTGGCCATGCCCATTCGTCGCGTGAGTTGGCCGGCTTCGTTTTTTTTGGTGAATATGCGCGTACTTAGCCAGCGAATCGTACCGTTGGGGTGGTGTACCCGGAAGCGAAAAGCATGGCGGGGCTGCTGGCTCATAAACGCTTCCAGCACCAGCGGTCGATCTTCCTCAACGATCGCCTGGGTAAAAGCCAGCGGATGGGCATAAACCGTTTCCAGGCTGATGCCGGTATAGCGTTCAAAGCTCGGGTTCATGTACAGAAACGTTGGGCTGTGGATGTCGCGCACCCAAAAGATTTCATCCACATTTTCGGCAATCGCCCGAAAGCGTTGTTCGCTTTCTACGAGAGCCTGCTGGGCCTGCTTGGCTTCGGTTCGATCGAGTAATGTACCCGTCAGACCCACAAATTGCTGCTGGTCATCGAATGTACCAGCCATCAACACCTCAAGCCAGCGATAGCCACCGGTTCGATGACGAAAGCGAATCAACAGGGAGCCATCCGGTGGCCAGCTTCCCGCCTGAATCTGCTCCAACAGTTGCTGAGTAGATAAGCGGTCTTCATCCAGCACGGCATTCACCAGATAGTCCCCCAGGGAGGCCTCCACCGGAAAGCCGGTGAGGTTCTCCCAGCCAGGATTTAAATAAGTCCATCGCCCACGGGAATCGGTTTGAAAGACCACTACTTTCAGGTGCTCAACCAGAGAGCGGTAGCGTTGCTGACTGCTTTCAAGGCGTTGCTCGACCTCTTTCCGACGGTTGAACTCATGGCCAACCAGCCAGTAAGACCACCCGCCATTTACCAGGGCCAGCACCAACAACAGCCAAATCAACCGACTGGTCGCCCCGTAATCGGCCTGTAGCTCCTGCTGGCGAGTACGCAGGAGCTGCTGTTCCACCTGGATGAGGGTAGCTATGTGCTTACGGACCGTATCCATGCGTTGTTTACCAATCGGCAATAAGGCCTTAGCCGATCCATTGGGCCGCTTAAGCTCGGAAAGGATGGCTATCTTATTGCTTACTACTCGCTCCAGCTGCTGCACTTTTCGTATTTGGCCGGGATTATCGGCCACCAGTCGGGTTAGTGTCTTCAGCCTGGTGGCTATCTGAGGAAGGGCCTGATGGTAAGGTTGGAGAAACATTGTATCGCCCGTCGCTACGTAGCCCCGAGTGCTGGCTTCGGCATCCACTACCCTGGCTTCCAGTGCCTTGAGCTGATCAATGACCTGGTCGGTATGTATCACCCATTCCTGATCTTGTTGCTGTCGGTAAAGCAGAGTCGCTAACATCCCAAGGCCCCCTAGTAGTAACAAAGCCGCCCCCAGGAAGGTAAGATCAATTAGACGCCGTTTAGTAAACAAGTATATGTTAGGCAGCATGTACAGGTGTAAAAAGTAACAACTAGTATAGTTAGTAGCTAAACTATATATTATTACTTTATATTAAAAGACCTTTGCTGCTTCTTTTTTGATTACCTGGAGGTAACGGCAAACGACTGTTGAAAATAAGGATGACAGGAAAGTGTATTCCCCTTCTCAGACCCGTTTACTTAAACGTTTCTCTAAAGGGCTACATACTGATGCCTAACATAAAAGCTCTTTCGTCTCAAGCAGGAGCGATTGAAGAGACGGTTATTTTACTCGCTTTAGGTTGTAGTAGGTGTTATGGGTTGCCGCAGCCACACCAGTACGCCTAACAGAATTAAGGAGACCAGGGCCGGTATACCACCAGCGAGACCGCCGGGAATCTTCGTGGCATGCATAAAGACCGCTCCAATCATGATGATCAGTAAACCCATGGCGGCAAAACGGGTTAGACGCGGTACCAGCAGGCCAATACCGCCCAGCAATTCGGCTCCCCCCACCACATAAGCCAATAGGCCCGGTAGCCCCAGGTTACCAAACATGGTTACCGTAGAGGACATGTCGCGTAGTTTATTGAAGCCCGAAAACATGAAAAATAACCCTAGTACTACTTGTAGAATCCAAGCAATTGTGTTGCGAAGAGAGGCAGACATAGCTAAAGCGATTAAGGAGATAAAGGTTGTTTATTGAGGTGAAAGATACTAAAATAATAATAATTCATATGTTGTATAGTGAATATTGAAATAGCCTGTACGTAGGCTATTCATTGAGCCGCCGTAACTAGAGAGCTATTGCGCTTGCCGTAAAGCTTGTTCTCATTGGGTCAAGTACTGAAGCGCCACACAGCCAGAGTTGAAAACGATCGTGTCAACCAGTTTTAAATCTAAATTTTCCGGAAGGCTGCCCCCATCGAGCAATTGTCTACCTCTTCCCACCAGCACCGGATGGACAACCAGATGAAATTCATCGATCAGGCCTGCTGCGATCAATTCCGGAAGCAGACTTACACTGTCTACAGAAATTTTTCGGCCGGGTTGCTGTTTCAGTTTGAGGAGTTCTTCGACCGGGTTGCTACGAACGATTCGCGTGTTATCCTCCACCTTGTCCAGTGATTGTGAAAGAACCACTTTATCGATAGCCGTCAGTCGTTGGGCAAACCTATTTTCATCGGCTAAGCCGGATTGGTTTTTGGCTACATCGGCCCAAAAGGGAAACATGAGCTGGTACATGATCCGACCCATAAAGAGCAGATCAACCTCGTTCAGCAGGCTGGTGAAATACGCATGCACCTCTTCACTGGGCTTGAACAGCGTGTGGTCACAATAGCCATCCAGGCTGATATTTATTCCAAATGTCACCGTTCTCATGGTATTGAGTTAAGTGCTTTCCTGTTCATAAGGATTTAATATCATTGGCTACACGAGTGAGGTCATTACCCAGTTGATGACCTCCGCTGGGTAGTTCGCGGAAAGTTGCCCAAGGCATTTTTTGCCGATAAAGGGCGAGGTGAGCAAAGGGCACCTCGTCATCATCCTGGCTGTGGTAAAAAAAGACAGGCAGCTCCCTGGCCACCTTATCCGCAAAATTATCTGCCAACTTAAAGCCTTCTTTCCAGTCTTCATCACCGCTCCAAAACGGGGTAGCCATCAGAAAAATAGCTATGGGCTTTATCTTGACTTCGCTTTCGGAAACGTATTTCAATAACATGGAAGCCCCTAAAGAGTGTCCGACCAGAATAAGCTCGCCCTCAATCCGCGAAATTTGGTGGCCAATCTGCTTGATCCTGCCTAAATCCGGAACCGACTCATCGGTAGCTAAGCGCGGATAATGCACACGATACGCATCGCCTAAAAGCGCTTTCAGCGAAGCAACGAGGTGTTTATCGGCCTCATAGTCTTCCTGACTTCCTCCCCCTTGAATAAAGAGCACTTGCTTATTGATCCAGCTCATGGTTGTTTACCAGTCAAGTAGTATCCAACAAAGGTAAAGCAGCCTTGTTTGTCGTGTCGTGGGCGTTTGCGCCAATTTGAGAGGTGGTTTGCGACGGATTACCTGACCTCCATCGATCTTATTCCCAGCTAACCAATGCCAGGGAAACGATCGATTGGCAGGATCTGCAGCCCCGTCAATGGGCTAAGATGATGCTTCGTATCACATGGGAGCGTTTTTGCGAGACATCTACTTTTTAATAACTGTCCAATGTTACTCGCAGCATACGTTTCTATCATGCCTGAAAACATATTACGGTTTTATCATCAATTGTTTGACTACTTTTATATTAATCCGTCTAACTTCTTAAGCTGATGCGTAAAAAAAAGATTCTTGTCGTTGATGACCGTGATGATCAATGGACATTAATTCGAGCCGCTATGGCAAGTAGTATGCCGGACACCGAAGCCGTTTGGGTCAGAAACCCGAACCAGGCATTAGACTATCTGCATGCGCAAAGCGAGCGCCAATTACCCAACCTGATTTTACTGGATTTGTATCTGCCTGGGCGGGATGATGGGTGGCAATGCCTGGAAGCGATCAAACAAAGTAAGGTGTCTCATTTATTGCCTATCGTTATTTTTAGCCATTCCGACTTAAAGGAAGATGTTAAAGGATCATACGACTTGGGGTGTTCGTCCTACCTGGTTAAGTCATCCGACCCCCGGCAATGGCTGGATTATTTCACAGTTCTACACAATTTCTGGTGGCAAATATCTACCCTACCTCCTAAACCATTTTATTAATTCTGGTGCCTAAAGCGTATAGGTAATCGTAAAATTATTGAGTTGACTGATGGCTAAGAAAGATAAAGAAGACAACGACCAACTCAAGCAGATAGCCGAGTATATACTCTACTCCCGTCGGGAAGCTATCCTGAACCAATGGCGCCTTCGATGTGCTAACGATGCGGGAATGGATACCCGTAACAGCTTTGGCCGGGAGGAGTTTTATGATCAGATGCCCGTGCTGCTCAATATTCTGGGGCAATGGCTCATGGGAAAGGATCCAGAAACAGACCCCGTCGAACGAGCGGGTCAGCATGGCCTACACCGCTGGCAACGCGGGTATTCCCTCAAAGAATTGACCCATGAGTTAGCTAACTTCTACGACATTCTGGCCGAAGAGATAAAGCAGTACGTTGATCTTTATCCTGACACAAGACCCCAGGTGATTATTCAGGTTCATGGCCAACTACTCCGATTAGTCAAGGAGGCTACTACCGGCAGCGTCCTGTACTATGATCAACTCCGGCAGACCAGCGCAGCCGAGCAAGCGCAAACGCTTCAGCACACCCTGGACCAGGTCAACGAATTAAGTCGGCAACGGGGGGAGCATCTGCGCCAAACGTCCCATGACTTACGCGCCAGTTTCGGCGTTCTCTTCGGTGCCGCCACGTTACTGAAGATGCCTGCGGAAGCGGACGAGCGGGATCAGTACGTCGATATGCTCAACCGGAACTTAGGGACGATTCAGCACATGTTACACCAAATGACGGATCATGCCCGTCTGGAAGCCGGTCTGGAGACGGTTGATATTAAGTCGTTTGATGCCGCCAAGCTACTACGCGATATTGTAGATAGCGCTCAGGGATTTGCCCATACCCGGAAGTTGATTCTGAGGGCCGACGGTCCTGACCATTTACCCGTCGTGAGTGACCCGGTCAAGGTGCAACGAATCGTACAGAATCTACTGGTAAACGCCTTGAAGTATACGCACAAAGGGTCGGTTAGTGTCTCCTGGTCAGCCGAGAACGAAACGCGCTGGCTGGTGAGTGTGCAGGATACGGGGCCGGGCCTGAGTAGCGGCCCCGTCGGGTTACTGGCTACCCAACTCAAGCCCCTATCTGAACCCACCAGCATTCAGCAACCCGATGGCCCCAAGAGCTACCCCAGTAGTGAAGTACCCGACACGCAGTTCAAACAAAAGAATAATGGTCAATCCTCGGATAGTGAAGGGATTGGCCTCTTTGTCGTCAAGCGCCTGTGTGAGTTTTTAAAAGCGAGTATGGATATTGAAACCACCGTTGGCCACGGCACCTTGATTCGAATTCGCTTTTTGAACAATCAGGAATCACCCGAGTCCGTTTCAACCTAATCATTAAATGCCCCGTTTAAGAAGCAGACGCATGAACGCTTCTGCGTTTCATGGGGGTGCCTTTAGTGAGACAGTTATTTATAATAGTAGTCAGATAGTCCCGCACCCCTATGTGCGGGTCCCCGCCAAGACCAGCCGCTGAACCGGTCACCGCAGCTCAATCAATCACATACGGTTCCTTTCCGGTATCTCGGTTGAGACAGTAGGTGCTTCCCAACGAGCCGAAATCTACTCGGTGACGAATAAATTCATTTTATTGAATACATATCAGCATTTGTTAATATTTAAGTGATTAATTTTAAGAAAAGAAAACTTGTAACACCTTGTATCTAGAATATGACTAGTTAAGGCTTGCAACTAAAATAAGCTTTTATAGTCAGTGGCTCTTTGTCCTAGGCAGCTTGCTCCGGTTGTCCTTATCATAAAATTAAATACCCGAGGGCGAGACTGTTTCAGTCTATACGCAATGTAAAGCGGCCGTTTAGAAAAAGGCGCTGGGTAACTGCTGCTTCTCCATTCCTTGTCCAAAGCAGACGGTCATCGACAATCATCATTTTTAGACACATTCAACATCTTTCCTCGAAATGCACACGCTTACATTCCAGCAACCCGAACTTGACCGCTTGGCCAACTTAGATACCTACACCATCATTGATACGCTGCCCGAACTGGAATATGATGATATTACGCATCTGGCCGCCCAGATTTGTGGTATGCCAATTTCATTGATTTCGTTTATTGACCGGGATCGACAGTGGTTTAAGTCCCGACATGGGTTTCTTCCTTTACAAACCGACCGGCACCTCTCTTTTTGTACCCATGCCATTCAGCAGCCCGATAAAATGATGGTGGTTTCGGATGCTACCCAGGATAGACGATTTTCGGAGAACCCCCTTGTCTACCAGAAACCCGGAGTTATTTTTTACGCCGGTGTACCCCTCGTTACCGAAGAGGGCTGGGCGCTGGGCACCCTGTGTGTTATTGATAATAAACCAAACCAGCTCACGTCTGCTCAGGCAAAAAGCTTAACCATACTGGCCCGACAGGTTGTTACGCTGCTTAGCCTGCGAAAAAAAACCGGGGAGTTGGAGCGAACACAGGAGAACGAACGCAGGGAGCATAGCCTGCGTTCGCTTCTGATCAATACCATGAAAGAGGTTGTTTTTCAGGCTAGACTGGATGGAAACTGGCTCTTTCTGAATCTGGCCTGGGAAACCATTACGGGCTACTCCGTTGCGGAATCTCAGGGTCGCCTGCTGCTGGACTTTGTTATTGAGGACGACCGGCCACGTATTCAGACGTATCTGGAACAGGTCAGGATCGGTCAACAACCTTTAGACCAACCCGTGGTTCGTTTAAGCCATAAAACGGGTTCGATTCGCTATGTGGAAGTCTTTATCCGACAGACGCTTAACAAACACCAGGAGGCAGATGGTCTGAGTGGTACTTTGACTGATATTACTGACCGGAGGCAGGCGGAAGCGGCACTACGGGAAAGTGAAGAGCGCTTTCGGCAGATAGCCGATAACATGGAGGAGATATTCTGGATTCGCGATCTGAGGGAATGCAAGTTCCTCTACATCAATTCCGCTTATGAAGCCTTTAGCGGGTTATCCCCTCAGCCGTTGTTTTCCGATGAGACCGCATTTTTAGAATTTGTCTTTGAGCAGGATCGGAATACGGTGTTGAGGGCTTTTCAAGAAGTTGAGCAGTCACTCAGTTACCAGTTCAGAGCCCGTCATCGGGACGGCAGCTGGCGATGGCTCCGGGTCCGTGCTTTTGGCATTCATGAGGAGGGTGGTAGGCCATCGCGCCGAATTGGCATCAGCACTGACATTACGTCAATCCTGGAAAAAGAACATACTCTTGAAGAAACCCTCAAGAAAGAACAGGATCTTAATGCCTTAAAATCGCAGTTCATTACCACCGCTTCTCACGAATTCAAAACACCCCTGACGACCATTAGCTCCAGTGTGGAGTTAGTCCGGTATTACTTAAGTCGGGAGCCACAAACGCCGTTCACAGCCTTACTGACAAAGCACCTGAATGTCATTTTCGAGCGGACAACAGGGCTCGATGCGTTAATTATGGACACGCTGACCCTGAGCAAACTAGATGAGGGTAAAATTCACGTGTTATTACAGAAGATCGATTTAGTGGCACTCGTGCGACAGGTTATCGTATCTGATTTTACAAACCGGGAGGATAGCTCACAAGTTGCGGTAAGTGTACTGGGTGATCCGATAGAGGTATCTATTGATGCCAAGCTAATGAGTCACGTCCTGACCAATCTCTTATCCAATGCCTTTAAGTTTTCCTCTACTAACCCCAGACTGGCTATTGAATTTTCTGAACACACGGTACGGCTAGCCGTGACTGATCAGGGAATCGGTATCCCGGAAAAAGATCTGACGTACTTATTCGGCAAATTCTTTCGGGCCAGCAATGTGCACCAGATCAGGGGGACTGGTTTAGGGTTAGCTATCTGTAAAGAATATGTGGAACTCATGCAGGGTTATCTGGAGGTCGACAGTACCGAAGGTATTGGGACGACGTTCACCATCACCTTTCCCTTGAAAGGTTGATAGTAGCAGCGCTATTATTATAAAGAACGTATGCCGTATGCTACGAATAGTGGTTGACTGGTATTAAAACAAACCGTCCAGTTAAACGCCCCAATTAAGAAGCAGACGCATGTAAGCTCAAGTGTCTCGCATGGGAGCGTTTTTATAAGACAATGACATTTTAATATCTGGCCAATACAGTCCGTAACAGACGGGTCTTGAAAAAAGCCAGTAGTGACCTATTACAGCATTACTGGCTTTTTTGTACTTTGTTAATCATCGCTCTCATCCTGCGGCTTTGCGCTTCCTGATCGTTCCTGCTCTTCCTCTAGTGCTTTCTCGGCTTCTGCCTGCTCCCGTGAGAGTTCACGGAACAGGTCTTTCTGATCCGCTTGCATCGTTTCTTCTTTTCCGTCATTGTCAGACATAGCTATAAAATTTTCGTACCTAATTGAATAAATTAAAACAAGTTAATACAATTATATACCAGGTTAATCGGTAAATACAAAATTGTAGTAACTAGGTAATAGGCCACCACTGGCACTTTATGCAGTTGCGTATGCGACGGATAGTAGTTAACAGTTATTAAAAATACGCCCCATTTGAGAAGCGGATATACGAACGTCTCTTAGTCTCACGCGGGAGCGTTTTTAGCAGACTTTATTCTTTAATTACTTCTTCGATGATAGGATTGTCAGCTCTAGGATCTAGCATACGCCTACTTAAACACAAAATTATACGACAGGGAGGCTATGGGCGCGGCAAAAATCTGTAACTGATAGGCGTTGGTTTTACCATTCTCTGCCTTGAAGAAAATAGAGTAAGCATTTTTTTTGCCATACAGATTATACACCGTGAAGGCCCAACGGCCCTCCCATCGCCTGGCCTTCATACCTGGGTTATAAATATTCCAGCTGAAATCCAGCCGGTGATAATCAGGCAATCGGCTGTTGTTACGAACGCCATAGTATGGATACTGCGCTCCATCGATCGTCACGAAACCGGTCGGCGTCGAATAAGGGCGACCCGTACTATAGGCAAAGGTGAAACTGAAGCTATTGTGGCGATCTACGTCGATTGTCATATTGGCATTTACGGCGTGCGGCCGGTCGTAGTTAGCCCGGTACCAGTTGCCATTATTGACGCTCTCCTGCACCGTGGGGCCTTCGTTTACCTGATTGAGCGTCCGGGCATAGGTGTAACTCAACCACCCCGTCAGCTCTCCTTTCTTTTTAGAAATCATCGACTCAACGCCATACGCCTTGCTGCGCCCCTGCAACAATTGCGTTTCGGGGTAAGGCTGTAATAAAAAGTCCGCTCCCGGACGGTAATCGATGATATGTTGCGTAAACCGGTAGTAGCCTTCCAGGGTTAGCTCGTAAATATTATTTTTAAAGGAATGAACCAGCCCTGCTGTCACTAATTGACTAACCTGGGGCCGTACGTTGGGATCGGACGTTTTCCAGCGGGAGGTGGGCAGGGGTGTGGTGGTGTTGGTGACCACTTGCAGGTACTGCCGCATCAGGTTGTAGCCGAACTTAACCGATGAATTAGCCCCCAGTGTATAGCGAATACCCAGCCGGGGTTCAGGCCCGCCATAGCGTTGGGTAATCTGCCCGGCCGCGTAACGAGTGGAGTCGGTGACCGAGAAATCGTCGCGGGGCTCCCCCACCCTATAGTGTCGCACCAGCGATGGCCCCAAGGCGAGAAACTGAGAGAAACGCAGCCCGGCCGATATGGCCAGTCGTGTCCCTAGACTTCGTTCATAGTCAGCGTACAGAGCTAGTTCGAGGGCCTTTTCAGTGGGGGTTGTCACGTAGTTAACCTGATCACTCTGGCCGGGCAGGAGTGTTCCCGGTTCAAGCTGGTAATGCGTTCCGCTGATACCAAATTCAAGCTTCTGATTGGTTAGCTGGTAATTCAGGTTTGATTTCAGTTGACGCTGTAGCACCGAGGAGCGTAAGGTGACCAGGTTACCGCTTAGTTCCGACGATAAAATTTTGGGTATATAATACCCATACACACCCGTCGTTTGCCAGTTTAGTCGGGACGAAAGCGTTCGAAACCAGCGGGCCATCACGTTGATTGTCTGATGATTGTAACGGGTCGATGTACCGGTTACATTGGGCAGATTGGCCAGTAAGTCCGTCCTGAACAAATCCAGGCTGGTGTAACCCGTCACGGTCAGCGTGTTTCGGTTATCGATTCGCCAGAATGCCTTCAGTACCCCATCGCCGAACTTTGCCCGGATATTAGCCAGCCTGTCGGACACGATGGGGAGCAAAAAATCGTTGAAAGCCCCTCGTCCGGAAATCAGCAGGCCGAATTTCCCCGGCACGATGGGTAGATCGGCGGTGAGTTTATTCGACACCACACTGACCCCTCCGGACAGGCTGAACTGATCCAGAGTAGGATTCCGTAGGGACACATCGAGCACCGACGCGGCCCGACCTCCGAACCGGGCCGGAACATTCCCTTTGTATAAATCGACCGTACTCATAACATCGGGCGGAAATACCGAGAACAGCCCAAACATATGCGTCGGGTTAAAAATAGGCGTTTCATCCAGCAGAATCAGATTCTGGTCGGTAGTGCCTCCCCGAATATTGACCCCATTGGAGGCCTCCCCCACGCTCGTCACACCCGGCAGCATTTGCAGCCCACGCAGCAGATCAACTTCGCCCAATGCCGAGGGCAGTTTCTTTAAGGTATTGATGTTTAATTGATTGGCCCCGAGCATAGGCTGGCGTAAGGTCTGATCAAAGCCTTTGGTCGTGACAACGACCTCTTCCAGCTGACTTGCCACGCTAATCAGGGCTACATCGACCATGAGTGAATCGTCGACCAGATGAATTTCCTTCCGAACGGGCGTGTAGCCAACCAGCCGGGCAATCAGGATATGATTGCCCGACGGCACCTCAATGGTATAGTGCCCCTCCGCATTGGTGTTGGTGCCCGAAAGGTGCTTCCGATAGTCGATGACAATGGCAACGCCCGACAGCGGAAGCCCTGTTGCCGAGTCGCGCACCGTTCCACTAACCCGAAACGCATTGGGCCGAGTGAGTGCGGCCTGAACACTCGTTCTTACGCGGGGGGCCTGATTCGGTCTTTTCCCACCCGGAAAAATCAGAATCGCGGTGCTGGTAGCCACCGATTTTTCAGGCAGAAAAGCCGTGATGGAGGGGTTGACAATGTTCGTAACCATAGAGGTCTTCGACAGACTGTCCGGTTCGGTCTGCTCGGTCCATGTCCAGTGTTCGGAACCGGGAGCTTTGCCGTTATAAAGCCGGAACGTGGCCTGCGCCAATGCCCAGGTTCCCGCGAACAGGGATAAACACAGAAAGAGGATAAATCTGGTCATTATAAACAGGCGGCCTTCAGGCACTGAATGTGGACAATGTTTATTCATTCCAGCCGGGTGGTAACTGGCTCGTGCGGCTGTCACTGGAAATACAAAGGGCCGAGGAAGCACTGCTGCCAAATGGACTACTACCCGGCTGCGATGTTTCCAGCCGGGGGGCTCGGCCGTTGATGGCGTAAAAAAGACCCTGAAACAAGCCCGTGTTGACGTCCTGCCGTTTGATCTTGTGTCGACCGACGGCCACCGAAGATGCCGAAAAATAACCCACTACATTTTCTGACGAATTATTGACGTTCCGGATATTTCCCGAAATGGGTGCCGGGGGCGAATCGGCCAGCGTTCCGGTGTTCTGAACCTGCTCGGCAAACAGCCGATAGTAGCGGTACGCATTGGGTGAGATGGAAAGCTGCTCAACAACAATCAATGCCGGGTCGCGCTGGTAGATGGGAATACTAGCCACCTTATGACCCGCCTGTGGTTGCCCGTTGGTGTACACGTCCGAAAAAGCGTCGATGTCGATGTTATAAAAAATGTCCCAGCACAAACCCCGGCAGGGATAATCGAAGCGGTTGGTTGTTCCCAGGGTTGTATCCCGAATGCAGCCGATAATATCAATTGGCCCCGCTCCCACCGGGCCAATATCGCGCACCACGTAGCGCCCCTGCTGACAGGTAGCGCACCAGGTCTGTAGCTCATAGAGCCGCCACCGCCAGAGGTAAAAGTTACGGTCATTGGCGGGATCCTGCAGGTCGAGGTAAATATCGTTGGCGGGTACTGGCAGGCCATCGGCCGTTTTTCGGGGTCCCTGCGGATTGAACTGATCGTAAACGCGCAGAATGGGTGGAACGGATACCATGGTTTCTACCGATGATTCATAAACAGCCCCTTGGGTCGTTTGAAAACGGAGTTGATAGGTATTCCCTACCTTTCCCCGAAAATCAGCCGGAAGCCGATAGGTACCGGGCAATACTTCAATCAGGGTTATGGGCGTTGTGCCGTTTGCGGTTACGGTAACGTTGGCCCGCTGAATTGGGATACTTACGTTGCTGCTGTCGGCGTTGGAACGGGACCGGCTCAGACGAATGGTTTGCGCTTCATCAAGGTCGGTGATAATGCCGCTGACCACCACCAGATTGGCATTGAGCGCCAGGTCCGGATCATACGCATTGATGCACCCGTGTAGACTGAGCAGTACCCAACTTAAACTGATCCACCGACTGAACCGTGAGAAAAAAAGCATACCTGCGTTGAGTGAAATACGATCTACCTTACTGGACTAAAGAGCATTCTGCTACCCGACTCAAGGCGTCATTTACCCGCTCCGCTAACGGTTGGATAAGCCCCTTTGACGGCATTTTTCTGCGCAAAAACGGGACTGGACACCACCACATCTCCGGTTCTAAACACCCACCGCTGACGGCCCAGAGCGGCATCCACGGCATATAGATTAAAGTCGTTACTGCCAATGTACACGGTCCCGTTTGCCACGACCGGCGTGGAATAAATATCGAAGTTGGTGGCAAATGACCAGCGTTGTTTACCCGTAAGGGCGTCAATCGCATAAAGCTTATGATCGCGGCTACCGACATACACCACGTTATCGGCTACCACCGGACTGCCATAAAGTATGCCCTGGGTAGGAAACTTCCATGTCAACTGACCCGATGCTGCATTAAGCGCATACAGGTTATAATCATAACTGCCTACAAAGACCAGCCCATTGGCCACTACCGGACTGGCATCGATACCCGCAGCCGCCAGAAATAACCAACGTTGACGGCCCGTGGCTGCGTCGATGGCATAGAGCTTACTGTTGCTGCAGCCAATGTACACGAGTCCGTTTGACACCACCGGGCTGGACAAAAAATAACCATCGGCCGTAAATTTCCAGCGTAACAGGCCATTACCAGCGTCGATCGCGTAAACCTGATTATCCTGTCCGCCGATATAGACCAGTCCGTTAGCTACCGCCGGACTCGAATAAAGTCCAAAGCCAACCGTAAACACCCAGAGCAGGCTGCCAATTGTTGCGTCGATGGCATAGAGTTTACCGTCCTGACTGCCTACATAAACGATCCCATCGGCAATTACCGGGCTGGAGTGGACGAAGTCGCCCGTTTTAAACGCCCACCGTTGTTGTCCCGTTGTCGCATCGATAGCGTAGAGTTTGCTGTCATTAGAACCAACATAGATCATTCCATAGGCGACTACCGGACTTGACTCGAAGGACGTATCGGCCCGAAATACCCAACGCTGGGTACCCGTTGTAGTATCCAGCGCGTATAGCTTACTGTCAAAACCGGCAACGTACAAAAGCGGAGCCGTAACGATCACCGTGGGGGGTGTTGTCGCTGTCACCGCTGCGGGGGGCGTAGCCACCGGTTTAACGAGGAGGGTGGACTTGGGCGTACAGGCGGTTAAGGCAAGGCCAAACCCAATCAGGATGTACCCCATGGCAACTATTGGAAAAGGATGTTTCAATCGACTCAACGACTTGATTAGGGAGGCAAGTTTGAAGAGAGTAGTCATAAAAGAGCCTTATGGGGTACCTGGAATCGCCTGCTTCTCAAGTTCTGCGTTTAATCCATTTCCGTTAAAACCACTAGCGGTGAGTCGACTAGTTAACTTGAAGAGAATAATACGACTAAATCTTACGATTAACTAGGTTAATTAATTACAACTATACAAAGATTCAGAACAGCCTAATGAGTAAGCCGTTGAATGGTTGTGTAGTAAGACATTAAAGCTCCCTTTTTACTATCGCTATTGATGCAGAACTTCTGTGCATCAGAATCTAAAGGCATCTAAGCAATTGAGAGAAGCAGTGTTTCAAAAAAATCCCTATTTAGGAGCTGAGTCATTTGTAACTGATCTTCTCATGTTGGGGAGGAGTTACTGAGATCAACTAATGTGATAGAAACAAAGGGGCTTTCACCACATTAGTTGGTACGTTAGTCACAAATACGCCATTTTCGACAACAAACACAGTGGAAAGGACATATTCATTTTAGCCAGTAAGCGAGTCAATTAGACCGCGTGTTTTTTGCAACAAGCTCTACCTTTGAGAAATGAAACGAATCTACCTGCTTCTTGCTTTCATTGGTTGGTACCCTCAAAGTAACCAGGCCCGGTACTCATTTAGTGGCGTTTGCCAATACAAATAAATACCTGTCCATGCGAGTTGATAGTTTCCTGCTATACCTGCAAGAAGATGGGTTAGATCCTATTATTAAGGTGCCAACACTAAAGAGGCTGACTGGCAACGCTACTGGGGTAGTCTAACGTTTGGCCTGTCGATAATCGAATGAAGCTCGTCAATTCCATGCAAAAACTCATTTACTGTATAGTTTCGCTGCTAATCAGCGTCTCTGCATATGCCCATTTAGGTACGTTAGTCGGCACCGTCTATGACCAGTCTACTAACTTACCTCTTCGGGGTGTCACCGTCCAACTAACGGGATCGGGTAAGGCCATGTTAACCAACGAATTGGGCCAGTATCGCTTTGATGGGCTGGTAGCGTCACCTTATAAGGTCGAGCTATCCCATGTAGGCTATAAAAGCCAGGTTATTAACGCTTCGATCATTGACGACCAGATTACCACGGTTAAAACGCTATTAGCCACGTCATCAGTTGACTTGAGCGAAGTGGTCGTATCCTCTCAGCGGCCCCATGATCAGCAGTTGATCAGTAGTTTAGATATTAAGTTACGACCTATTGTCAATTCACAGGAAATCCTGAGGTTGGTTCCGGGGTTGTTTATTGGGCAGCATGCTGGAGGGGGAAAAGCGGAGCAGATTTTCCTGCGGGGGTTCGACCTGGACCATGGTACAGACATTCGCCTGACCGTGGATGGTATGCCCGTTAACATGGTCTCGCATGCCCACGGACAGGGATATGCCGATCTACACTTTGTAATTCCTGAGCTAGTCGAAGGAGTGGACTTTAAAAAAGGCCCTTACACTACGGACAAAGGTAATCTAGCCACAGCGGGTTGGGTAGATTTTCGAACGCGTACGGGGTTGGATCGTTCTTTTGCCAAACTGGAAATAGGTCAATTTAATACGTATCGGGCGGTAGCCGGACTGGATTTATTAGGGCAAAAAGGACGGGCCAAAAACCAATCGGCTTATCTGGCATCTGAATATTCTTACTCGAATTCCTATTTCGATAATCCCCAGCATTTTAAGCGATTAAACGTTGTCGGCAAATATCACGGCCATGTTTCCGACCATACGAACCTAACGCTAACAGGCTCTACTTTCTGGAGTAAGTGGAATCACTCCGGCCAGATTCCTGACCGTGCCATTGAATCGGGGGTAACGGATTGGTTCGGCTCTATCGACCCCACCGAAGGCGGAGAAACCAGCCGGACTAATTTTAACGCGCAACTGGTAACGGTGACTCCACGAAACCATATCATTAAGAATCAGTTCTTTTACGCCAACTACAATTTTGAACTGTATTCCAATTTCACTTTTTTCTTAAAAGACAGCATCAATGGTGATCAGATTCGGCAAAAAGAGCATCGGAATCTGTTTGGTTACAATGGTAGTTACGCTACTCAGGCTAATCTAGGACAAACCAGTTGGACCACGACCTTGGGTGCCCAATACCGGCAGGATATCACGCATGGTACCGAACTGTCACACACCAGAAATCGGGTTGAAATCTTGAATCAGATTCAACTGGGGAACGTCAACGAAATCAATGCGGCTCTTTACGCGGATGAATTGGTTCAGATTTCTAGTCGGTTTACGGTGAATGCGGGAGTACGAGTTGATTATTTTCGTAGCCAGTACGAAGATTTGTTAGCCGTGTCGAGCGCGACCCCGGCCGGTACGATAAAGCGCGCGACGCAAGCGGTTGTCTCGCCCAAACTGAATTTCTATTACACGTTTAATCCTCAATTCCAGCTTTATCTGAATACCGGCAAAGGATTCCATTCCAATGATGCCCGTGTTGTTACGGCCCAAAACGGGCCGCTCCGGCGTACCGGTGAGATTTTGCCGGGTGGCTACGGCTCTGATTTAGGCATTATCATTAAACCATTCCCTAAACTACTTTTCAACGCGGCTGCCTGGTATTTGTGGCTAGCTCAAGAGTTTGTCTATGTAGGTGACGAAGGTGTAGTAGAGCCCAGTGGCCGATCTCGTCGAGCGGGTATTGATCTGTCTGTTCGCTATCAACTCACTAAAACCCTCTATGCGGATATTGATTTGAACACCGCTAACCCTCGTTCTCTGGATGCCGAAGCGGGTCAAAACCGCCTTCCTCTAGCCCCTGTGTTTACCTCAACAGGCGGCCTATCATTACAAACACCCTATGGGTTGAGCGGTTCGCTACGCTACCGGTATATGGCCAACCGACCAGCGAATGAGGACAATACGATTGTCGCCAAGGGGTACTTTGTAACCGATATGCAAGTGAATTATGCCCGGCATGGAGGTGCAAAGAGAAATTATACAGTAGGACTGTCGGTGCAGAATCTACTGAATACCCGCTGGAAAGAAACCCAGTTTGCTACCGAAAGCCGCCTAAAAGGGGAAGCGGCTCCGGTCGAGGAGATTCATTTTACTCCCGGAACACCTTTTTTTGCTCGGCTTAGCCTAACCTACTTTTGGTAAAATCTCATCTCGCAAAATGCCCGATTATCTGAGATAATACATGAACACTCTATCGTCTCAGGTGGGAGCATTTGTTAAGACTGTGTTTTTCCGATCTATCAGACTTAGTTAGTCGCCTAAGTCAAAGCGCCCACCTGGTATTCCAGATGGGCGCTTTGGCATTGAATGTATGGAGAACAATGGCTTACTGCTTCAGGATCTTCACCGTTTGGCTGTGGCTCGGCGTGCTCACCCGCAGAAGAAGTAAACCAGCCCCCTGACTGCCGATGCGCATCGTCTGGTGCTCCAGTGAGCCCGGCTGCTCAATCTGTTGAGTCTGCACTGCTCGCCCGCTTCCATCAAGAAGCTCATAGCGTAGGGACTTCCCCTGGGCTCCGCTAACTTCAACCACCACCTCGCTGCCCAGCACCGGGTTGCCCAGCACGCGCACCTGCCAGGGGGTCTCCACAGGACCCTCCACTCGCCCGGCGGCCAGTCGGGCCGCCCCCGGATTGGTCACCAGGAAGGAGACGCGCTTGGGCGTACCGGCCGTTTCGGTGCCACCCGCTCCCGAGTAGGGCGTGGCCACCAACGTGTAAGAGCCCAGCTCAGGCGTCCAGTTGGCATAATTGCCCTGATTATCGGTGAACAAGGCATAAGGTGCCACCGTTTCCACATGCCGACGGGTCTGCCGACCGCTCAGCTCAAAGACCACCGAGCCAACCACGGCGGGCTCGGTAACGGCCTGAATGTTCAGATTACGGGTGGGCAGACTGGAGAGGTCCAGCTCCTGCCCATCGGTCAGTTCCCGGATGGGTTGATCGGTATCGGCGTTGATGAGCCATAATTGGGTCAGCCGTTGTGAGGTACTCGCCTGGTCGATCACGGTAAAGTTCACCGTCAGGGCCGTACCAGCGGTGCCGGTGCCGCCTGCTGCCGAGTAAGGAGTAGCCGTCAGGGAATAGCTACCCAGAGCAGGTGTCCAGACATTATAATTACCAGCGTTGTCTCCAAAGAGGGCATAAGGGGCCACCCCTTCGACGACTTGGTAACTCTGCTGACCACTCAGGCTGAAGGCGACCGAACCAACCGTGGCGGGCTCGGTAATAGCCTGGATGTTGAGATTACGAGTGGGCAGCGTCGAGAGGTTGAGTTGTGTACCGGCGGTTAACTCCTGAATGGGCTGGTCCGTATCAGCATTGATGAGCCATAATTGGGTCAGCCGCTGTGAGGTACTCGCCTGGTCGATCACGGTAAAATTCACCGTCAGGGCCGTACCAGCCGTGCCGGTGCCGCCTGCTTGTGAGTAAGGAGTAGCCGTCAGGGAATAGCTACCCAGAGCAGGTGTCCAGGCATTATAATTACCAGCGTTGTCCCCAAACAGGGCATAGGGAGCTGCGGTCTCGGTCTGCGTTTGGTTTTGCGGCCCGCTCAAAACGGAGACCACCGAGCCCACCGTGGCAGGATTCGTGTTGGCCCGGATGTTCAGGTTGCGCGTGGGCAACGTGGCCAGGTTAAGTTGCTCCCCAGGGGTCAGCACCTTAATCTCCTGCTCGGTGTCGGCGTTCATCAGACTGAAACTTACCACCGACTGCGGGTTGTCCGTCGCCGGATTGACCGTCAGCGTCAGCTCGTCCGAAACCTGACCACCCCGACCGTCGCTGGCCGTTACCCGGATGGCTAGTGAGGTGGCGCTGGGCGGGGTACCGCTGAAGGTCCGGCTGCCCCCGTTGAACTGGAGCCATGAGGGTAGTGCCCCCCCACCCGACAAACTCGCCGAGTAGCTCAAGCCGTCACCGTCCGGATCGCTGAAGGCAGTTGCGGGAAAGGTGTAGTTGAAACCCGTACCCACCTGAGCCGTCTGATCGGCTAGCGGGCTGGCAACCACCGGCGGACGGTTGGCAACCGGCGTGGTGCCCGAACAGGTCGTTTCCCCCGTCGACAGCGACTGAGCCGTTGAGGCACTTACCGACGAATGGTAGAGCACCATGCGATCGATCAGGTGATTCGCCGACCGGGCCGATAGCTGTAGCTTGTATACGCCCGGTGTGTTGAACTCGACGATCACCGAGTGCGGGTCGTTGTCGCTGACGAAGCTGTTCCAGGCCCAGTCCTGAATACCCGCGTTGAAGTACACTTTGAACCAGCCGTCGGCCCCTGCCCCGTTCGGGTTGGGCGTCTTACCGCTGCCGTAGGGGTACACTTTGCGGGTGCCTTGTTCCCCGTAGAAGTTACTGGCGTCGGGGAAGCGCAGCCAGGTGTCGTTATGATCGGTGAGCACCGTGCCTCTACCCACCTGGTTACGCCACTGGAAGGTATACTTGCCAGCCATATTGATCTTGATGGTGGTTTCGATGAGGCCGATGCCGGGTTGGGAAAAGTTTTCGGCGTTGCCCCAGTCGATATAGCCGCTACCGGTGTAGCGGGGGGCGGTCGTTTTTTTCTGCCAGCCTGAGGGCAGGTTGAGGTTTTCGGCTTCAATGACGACCAGGCCATTCCTCTCTTCATACGGAGCCGGGCAGTCTGCCAGTTGCGAACTGCTTAGCAGGGCCGATGAGCTGGCACTGAAAATAGCCGTTTGGGCCGTAACGGTTAACCAGGCACCAAACAGGGTAAAAAGAATTGAATAAATAAAGCGATGAGTCATACGCACTATGCTAATAAAAGTGAATAAAATAGAGTTTTAAGCGCCAACAAGCAACCGACTTATTGGCTCGCCAATAAGCCTATAATGAATATAGACTTACTTTTAATGCAAGCTATAAAAAAAATGATTACGAAGCCCTTCGACGGCGCTGTGTCGAACTCAGTGAAGCAGGCTGAAAACAGTTGGCTATTGCTCAGGCATTTGGCCGCTTCGGCCTTACGCCATACAAGAAGCTACTACTAGTCAGCAGGTCATCATACTGATCGATACGACTCTTCAACCGATTCCGGTGACGAAAAAATTTGGAGTTTCGATCACCGTTAATGGAACAGTTTTTAAACAATTTTATGACGTAATACCAGCGTTCTTCGAGATACCCACTTTTTTAATTTCAGTCTGATTCACTGAGTCGCCAATGCTAAAGCGCCCACCTGCAATTGCAGGTGGGCGCTTTAGCATTGAATGTATGGAGAACAATGGCTTACTGCTTCAGGATTTTCACCGTTTGGCTGTGGGTCGGCGTGCTTACCCGCAGAAAAAGTAAACCAGCCCCCTGACTGCCGAGGTTCAACGTCTGGTGCTCCAACCAGCCTGCCTGCTTAATGGGATGGGTCTGCACCGACCGACCACTTCCATCAAGAAGCTCATAGCGTAGGGACTCTCCCTGGGCTCCGCGGACTTCAACCACCACCTCGTTGCCGGTTACCGGGTTGCCCAGCACCCGAACCTGCCAGCCTTCCGTCAGAGGCTTCCCAATTCCATCGGACGCCAGGCGAGCAGCTCCTGAGTTAATCACCGTGAAGTGTACCGTCAGGGATGTGCCCGTCGCCCCCGTACCACCAAACCCGCTGTAGGGTGTTGCTGTCAGGCTGTAGCTGCCCAACTCCGGTGTCCAGCCGGCATAATCTCCACCGTTATCGGTGAATAAAGCGAAGGGAGCTACGTTTTCCACCTGCTGGTAGCTTTGGCGGCCACTCAGCGAAAACACCACCGAGCCCAGGTCTGCCGGTTCGGTCAGGGCCCGGATGTTGAGCTGCCGAGTCGGTAACTTGGACAGGTCCAGTTCCTGGCCATCGGTCAACTCCCGGATGGGCTGATCGGTTTCGGCATTGATGAGCCAAAACTGGCTCAGTTGCTGACCACTGGGCGGATCCAACACCGTAAAGGACACCGTTAAGGGCGTTCCGATGGCACCTGTACCCCCCGGGCCCGCATAAGGAGTGGCCGTTAGGCTGTAACTCCCCGCGGCTGGGGTCCAGGCTTGATAATCGCCCTGGTTGTCGCTAAACAGGGCGTACGGCGCTACCGTCTCCGTGTTTTGATTGGTCTGCTGACCACTCAGAGAAAACACCACCGAGCCCGTCGTGGCCGGTTCGGTCACCGCCTGGATGTTGATATGACGTGTGGGCAGACTGGTTAGATTCAGTACGGCACCCGGGGTGAGTTCACCGATTGGCTGATCGGTATCGGCATTGATGAGCCGGTACTGCGTCACCCGCAAAGCGGTGGGACAGGCGCTGGCCTGCTGGTATTCATAGGCACCCAGATCCAGTTTGCCCCCGGTAGGGAAAATCCGGGCATTGCCCGCCAGATCGGTAGCCGGGCCGTTTAGACTCGTGTACAACGCCGTCGATCCGGCGTTGATGGCCGGCGAACAGGCGTCCAGTTGCAGGCTCTCCTCACTGGCGAAGGGCGAACTGGTGATGAACCGGTTATCCGTTCCTGAAGTCAGCACGGCACCCGCTTCCAACAGGCCATTGGTCGAGCTGCAAAAGCCTAGCCCCCCACTGGTCACCCCCGGGGGCCGAACATAATCGTCATTTACCAGGGCATTGCTGCCTCCATTATTCCAGACAATGCAGTTGAGCAGGTCAACCTGGCTTATGACCAGTACGGCCCGGACAAACAACGGTACAGCCGTATTGTATACGGCTCCTCCCCTGGGTGCGGCATTACCGCTCAGGGTACAGTTAAGCAAGGTGATCAGGGCGGTGAAGGAGTTGGTGCCCCGGGACGTGGTGTAGAAAGCGCCCCCCCGGTCGGTAGCGGTATTGGCCCTGAAACTACAATTTATGTACCGGGGGGCGATGGATCCGCCACCTGAACTAAATTCGAAGGAGACGGCCGTGTACACCGCTCCCCCGGCCTGGGCCGTGTTGTTGAGAAAACGGCAGTTGGTAGCCAGACTGCTCAGCCCACTGCTGTTATCGGCATACTGATACCAGGCGCCCCCCAGCTCGGCCGAATTGTTGATGAAGTCGGTGTTGATCAGCTTGAGTCGGCTGGAACCGTTCTGGAGATCATTGAACAAAGCCCCGCCACTACCACTCGTCTTGTTGTTCACCAGCAGGCAGTTCTCCAGGGTGGGACTGCTATCGCCCCCGTAGGCATCATTGTAGACGCCCCCTCCGCCAATATGGGAACTGAGTTGGGAGGGATTGCGGTAGGGTTGGCTCCAGGCGTTACCGCCCGTAATGACCACGCCGTCCAGGCGGGTCTGCTCGGAAGCGTGGGAAAAGACAACGACGTGCTCGCTGTTGCCACCGTCCAGTTGGTTATTGTTATCAATATCGCCCGACAGGGTGGTGCTGCTGGGTTGGTCGGCGATGGCGAAGTTGACGCGCTGATCCGGGGCGGGCCCGCTACCCTGGTAGCCGCCGTAGACCTGAACACCCGAGGGAATCAGGAAGGATAGGGCCCGCAGCCCGGCTTGGGCGGGCTTGTAGAGACCAGCCCCCAGGCGAAACACCGCGCCCGGGGTCGCACTGGCCAGACGGGCTTGCAGGGCCGTACCGGGCAGGGCATTGGCCCAGTCGGTGCCGGTCTGCTGGCCGGCGCCTGCGGGGGTTACATAACTTGTTTGGGCCCAGCCCGTGAGTAGACTGAGGCCGCAGCAGGCTAAAAAAGCCAGAAGTTGACTCAGGCCAGAGTGGACCGAGCCAGAGCGGAGGGTAAAGAAGAGTGGCATACGAAAAAGGGGTAGATAGATTGGATGATCGTTAGCTGGTGCAGCGGTTACCGACTCGGGCAGAGCCGAAACAGGGGGAAACAGAGCGCATCGCAGGCGGGGCTACGGAGCAGCCGCTGGCCTCGATTGAAGGGGGGCGCCTGGTCGAAGCAGGCGGGGGTAATAAAGGGTTGATTTTTTGATTGTCGGGACTAATTGGGCTAAGGGGTGGTGTAGACAGATTGAGTAATTATCACCCAAAGAGCTTACTGCCAATGTTTTACTGGCAATACAATAATTATTCTATAGATATAATAGATATATATAACTAATCATCACCAGGATAGAGGAAGCGTATGTCATGAATGGTCATTTTACCGCACTATCCCATTCAGTTCCTACTATGTTAACCATGGTGAGTTGATCATCCGTATTGCCGCCGGAAAGGAAAGCCAGGCCTTATCCGGTGTCGAACAACTCTATAAGCAGTATAATCCGGGTTTGCCACTTGACTACAAATTCCTGGAGAATAGTTCTCAAAGCCAGTTAGTAGCCTACGGGCTCCGCACTTTTTCAAAATAATTTCACTCCAATAGATTGTCCTCTAATAAGTTGGATCTCACTTCAAATAGGCAGATGAAATCTTATTCCTACTTATACTGTATATTCAATCGATAAAATATAATTACTTCATATTCACCCTTTCCTCTATTCATTAAATCGACCACACAGCGGCCCCTCGTTTAGCTAAAGTCCTGGTTGTAACTATGTAACATGTAACCATTATGCCTTTTAGATACCCTTCCGCAACAATCATTCGCAGCTATCACTTTCGAGATCGTGAATATACATTTCCGGTGGAGTCTACGGTAGGACCGGAAGAAGGAGCCGGCCAACTGCTTATCGATGTCTCACCGGGTTATTTATTGGTTACTTCAGCTGAAACCACGCCTAAGTCAAGCCAAACGCTCCACTATGTTCTACAGTCTGACGGCAGCTATCTAGCTCGGGCAACGCTTACGCTGGTGGCTACAGGATCCGGGCTCATCAATGGTCGCGTTACACTACGCGACCCAACTAATGAAGTTCTCATTCTGAACGTGGCGATTGAAACCCAACTCTTTACGAGTCACTCAGCGATAACTTTCCCTCAAACCGAACCGCAGGAGTCTGGTTCTATTAATTTGACGATTATCCAGCAAGGGGCACACACACCGATTGTTCTCTCAATTGACAATCCCCAACAGTTTTCACTGGCTACGGCTGGTAAAAATCCTCACCACACAGCTAACCTAACACTTATACCCGCTTTCGAAGGGAGCACTATCTGCGTTCGTTATACACCTGGCCGTGCTGGTCAACATACGGCCCGCTTGTTGATCCAAACGCCCTACACGACTCGGACGCTGCCTTTACGAGGCCAGGCGAGTGGCTGGTTAGGCTGGGTGGGCTTGTCTGAATGGCCTGGCAGACGGATACTAAATGACTCATCCGTTGGTCAATCGTCAAGCAGAGTTAGTCAAAAGCTAGGGCTGTTACTATTGTTTACACTGGCTGGATTAGCCGGTATAGCTTACCTCTATTGGAACCCGTTGGGAGCCAGTCGGCAGCCTCTACCAAGCGCAGTGGATTCAGAGATTGCTTCATCTGCTTCCCGCACGGTCAGTGATAGCGTATCTGCTTCCCGTGTTCCTCCCGGGGGGCACCTTCACACCCCGACTGAGCGGAACAGAACGCAGCAGCAGGCCGACCAGCGTACGGATTTGACCAGACGGCCAACACCTCAAGACAGTGAACAGAAATCGGTTACCGAGATGAGGAAAGGGAGTGGTCACGATCTGGCTAAAGTTTCTCATTCAGTCCGGAAGAGAAAGCCACGTGTCTTTCGGTTAGCCCCGGACAGCATTACTAACCAGAACGAGGAAAGCGATCTTGAGAAAGAACTAAACCAAAAAAAGAACAGATAGCTGGGCTTTATACGGGATAAAGCAGATAGGATAATGCTAAGGCCACCGTATAAAACGGCAAAGTGACCCATGATCGAGTTCGGTAAATTAATTGAATCAGACCCTATAACCATCAGGAGTGGTTTGCGAATGGCGGTAGGTGCCGTAGCTTTGTCTGCATTACGAACACTACATTATGCTTCCCTATTTTGGTCGGCTTTTCATCCTGTTAATGGGACTGATCGTGCCCATTAAGAGCTTAGCCCAATCGCTGCCTGTCACATCCACCGATTCATTAATCCGCATCGACGGAGACCTCTCGGAAGGGGTCTGGCAACGGGCTGGTATCGCCACTGATTTCACCCAGAATTTCCCCAACGATACCCTGCCGGCTTATAACCGCACGGAAGTCCGGATGAGCTACGATACCCATTTTCTTTATCTGGCCGTGGTCTGTTACGATAAAAACCGGGATAAACCCTTTGTTGTCACTTCGCTCAAGCGGGATTTCATATGGGATACCAACGACAACTTTTCGGCCTACATCGACCCCTTTGGTGACCGCCTTAATGGCTTTACCTTTCAGTTGACCCCTTTGGGCGTGGAACGAGAAGGGCAGATCTATAATGGCGAACAGGTGGCCCCCGAATGGGACAACAAATGGCGCTCAGCCGTCAAAGTGTTTGCCGACCGGTGGCAGGGCGAAATGATGATTCCCCTCAAAAGCATTCGCTACCGTAGCGGGGCGCGGTACATGCTGGCCAACTTTGTGCGAAATGATGTCAAAAATAACCAGCGATCGGCCTGGAGACGGGTACCCGTTGCCCAATCGCCTTCGTCGCTGGCTTTTGCCGATACCATCCGTTTCGCCACACCGCTTCCAGCTCCGGGTCCTAACCTATCCATTATTCCCTACCTCAGTGGCCGTTTCATCGATGCCCGTAATGAGGGAGGGAAACAGACGTTAACTAATGGTATTGGCTTCGACGCTAAAATCGGCATTACGCCTTCCCTGAACCTGGATCTAACCGTAAACCCTGATTTCTCGCAGGTGGAAGCGGATCAACAAGTAACAAATCTGAGTCGATTCGAGCTTTTTTATCCCGAACGGAGACAGTTCTTTATCGAGAACCAGGACTTGTTTGCCAACTTCGGCTCGTCGCGATCACAGCCTTTTTTCAGTCGGCGGATTGGCATCGGACGCGACACCAGCACGGGCGTTATCGTTCAGAACCCGCTTTCTTACGGCGTCAGGCTCAGCGGAAAAGTAGGCAAAAGCTGGCGCGTTGGGTTGCTTAACACCCAAACGGCGTCACAATCCGACAAAGGCATTTCGGGCGAAAATTATACGGTAGGTGTCGTACAACGTCAAGTGTTGGGCCGATCGAACTTAGCCGCGATCTTAGTGAACCGACAGAGCGTGAGCCAGCCATCGGACAGTAGCCGATTTACGCGGATTGGCGGACTGGACTACAACCTCCAGACGGCCAACAATAAGTGGACAGGCAAGCTCTTTTATCACCAGGCCATTAAGCCCTATAAACTCACCGATGCCCGTACCTACGGGGCCAATCTGGGTTACACCAGTCGGAATTTTTCGGCCATTGGCTCCTATGAATATATCGGAACGAACTATCTGGTGAATGACATCGGCTACGTACCCCGCCTGGGCTACTGGCGCTATGAAGGGGAAACCACAACGACGTTTTATGTTCCGGGAACCCGCATGGTCATTTCGCACGGCACCTACCTAAGTAGTAATCTAATCCAAAATGCGGATGGCCGGATTACGGACCGGGAAGCAAACTATGGCTATTCGGTCCAGTTCAGAAACACCTCCGATGCCTATGTTGGGTATTTTACCGGGTATACCTACCTGTTTTTCCCCTACGATCCCACCAACTCCAACGGCCTCGAACTAGGCGAAAACACCAGCTACCGGGTCAGGGGGTTTTTCGGTCACTATGGCTCTGACCAGCGCAAGCGGCTGAACGCTCAGATTGACGGGAACACGGGTCGCTATTTTAATGGCACCAACACCAACCTGGTGGCTACGACGCAGTACCGGTTTCAGCCTTACGGTACCTTGAGCTTATCGGCAGAATACAATGACATCCGATTACCGGAGCCTTACAAATCTGTACGTTACCTACTGCTGGGACCCCGTGCCGAGCTGACCTTCAGTCGGAAGCTGTTTTTGACCACCTTTATGCAGTTCAACAACCAGACGAACAACGTCAACCTGAATGCCCGGCTGCAATGGCGTTACGCACCCGTTTCCGACCTGTTTATTGTGTATCAGGAGAATTACCTCCCTGGCTCCCTGGCCAGCAAAAACCGGGCTTTCGTCGTTAAGCTGTCCTACTGGCTGAATGTGTAGGGTGTGCCTCTTGCTTGATAAGCTGGTTCGACTCCTTTACCTACTTCGAAGACATGCCGTTAGTCTGCACTCGAAAAACGTGGGGGCTGCCACTAATTTTCTCTCCAGTTTACGGCCTGGTGTTTTACCGGAAAACGTAGGTAGCACCACCCAAGTAGCAACCGGGTGATTAATTTGGCACAGGAGCTTCCTTAAAAGGACCACTCAGGTTGGTATACCAAAGCCATTCGATTCCCTGACTAGCCGGGGACTCAACCCATTGAATAACCGTTCCTGCACAGGAACTATAAAGTACTCGGGCTTTTCCAAGTGGTCCCTTCAGAACACCTGAAATTACTCATCTCAAAGTAGGTCTCATTCATAGGGGTTTACTGGATGGGCTGCACTGTTTATGCAGACATCTTAACGCTAAAGACCCACTAACGACAACCATCAGGTAGATTAAAAATACATTAATATCTTCATATAATCGATGGCTATTCAGCGTTAACGTTTTTGACAATGATCCATCCGGAATATGCGCCTACTTCTACTTGTTTTCCTTTCTTGTTATCTCTCCTATCGAAACGTACAGGCGCAACATCCGGCAAACCGATTAACCATTAGTGGCTACGTTCGGGAAGTGGGCAGTCAGGAAGCCTTGACCGGCGTAAATGTTTACCTGCCCGGTACCGCCATCGGTACCACCACCAATACCTACGGCTTTTATTCCTTGACACTCCCCCCCAGCGAACACCTGCAGCTCGCCTTTTCCTTTGTTGGTTACCAAACCAATTTGCAAGTCGTGGCGCTTCAGCAAAACAAAACCCTGACGGTGTTTCTCCAACCCGGACAAGCTTTATCGGAGGTTCAGGTAAAGGCAGCTACCAGCCAGGACCCGGTTAGCGAAACGGTCCAGATGAGCCGCATTGATGTGCCCATTGCTCAAATCAAAAAGATTCCTGCCTTCTTAGGAGAAAAAGACGTCCTGAAGGTGCTGCAACTGATGCCGGGGATTCAAAAAGGGTCAGAAGGCCAAACGGGCCTTTATGTGCGGGGCGGAGGACCGGACCAAAATTTAATTATTCTTGACGAAGCCACCGTCTACAATGCCAACCACCTGTTTGGCTTCTTTTCCGTCTTTAACGGGGATGCTTTGAAAAGCGTCGAATTGACCAAAGGCGGCTTCCCGGCCCGGTATGGGGGGCGGCTTTCATCGGTGATCGACTTAACGATGAAAGATGGCAACAAAGATAAACTCCACGGGGAGGGCGGAATTGGACTAATTGCCAGTCGGCTCACGCTCGAAGGGCCGCTGACCAGCAATAAGAAGGGCTCCTTTCTGCTGTCCGGTCGGCGGACCTATCTGGACGTGATTGCCGCTCCGCTCATCAACGCGGCCAGTAATGGACAGACGAAAGCGGGTTACTATTTTTACGATTTCAACGCCAAAGCCAATTACGAGCTTAGTCCCAAAGACAAGCTCTACCTGAGTGGCTATTTCGGGCGGGATCGGTTTTACGCCCGGGATGGCCAGGAGCAGACCGACGTGGGCATTGGCTGGGGCAATGCCACGGGTACGCTCCGCTGGAACCACGTGGTGAATCAAAAGCTCTTCTCGAATTTATCCTTGATCTACAGTAATTACCAGTTTACCATTTCATCCGATACGCGCAGTTCGGATACGGCCACGACGTCTCTTCGTTACACTTCGGGCATTCGGGATGTGTCGGCCAAGCTGGATTTTGACTACTTTCTCTCTACTAAACATACCCTACGTTTCGGTACGCAAGCCATTTTCCACCGCTTTACGCCCAGTGCGTTAGTGGTACAAAATGCCTCGGCCAATGAGTACAGACGGGATGTGGAGGCTATTTACGCCCTGGAGTCGGGTCTTTACGCGGAAGATACCTGGCGACCAGGCGAACGCTGGCGGATCAACGGGGGGGTACGACTGAGCCTGTTTTCGCAAGGGTCCAGCCAGTATGTCCGCCCCGAGCCTCGCCTGTCGGCCGCCTATCAACTCCGTCCGGGTCTATCGGTAAAAGCCTCCTACGCCACCATGAATCAATACATCCATTTACTCAGTAACACGGGGATTGGTCTGCCTACGGATTTATGGGTACCTACTACGGATCGGGTAGCCCCTCAGCAGTCGCGTCAAGTAGCCGTCGGAGTAGCCAAAGATCTACCGGATAATTTCGCGCTGGGGTCTGGCTTTGCCCTAACCGTAGAAGGATACTACAAAAACATGCAAAACATAATCAACTATAAAGAAGGGGCTAGTTTTTTGCTTATCGATGATCCCACCTCGGCCGAACGGGTGCGTTGGGAAGACAATGTGACGGCGGGCAAAGGCTGGAGTTACGGAGCCGAGGTACTTTTCCAGCGTAAAACGGGACGATTGTCCGGCTGGGCCGGTTATACCCTTTCCTGGACCCAATGGCAATTCGCGGACCTCAACGGCGGACGGCCCTTCTTCCCCCGCTATGATCGACGCCACGATATTTCCCTGGTGGGCATATACGAGTTGAGTAAACGAATCACCCTGTCGGGAACGTGGGTATATGGGACAGGCAATGCCCTGACCCTGCCAGTTGCCAACTATCGCGGTTATCGCCATTTGCCCGGACTTCGCTCCATATATGGACAGAATAATATCCCCGCCCTGGTGGCTCCCCTCTTTGATTACGGCCCGCTCACCAGTGATTATAGCCAACAAAAGAACAGTTTCCGGGCGGAGGCCTACCACCGGTTTGATGTGGGCATTCAATTTCATAAGCGAAAGAAGCATCACGAGCGGACCTGGGAGTTCAGCCTTTACAATGCGTACAACCGTCGGAATCCGTTCTTCTATCAACTGGAATCGGTAGGTGGTGGCAACCAGCCTAGCCGGACTGGCCTGTTCCGTTATTCGGTATTTCCTGTAGTGCCGGCCTTCAGCTATAATTTCAAATTTTGATGATGAACCCTGCATACCTGTTGTTCGGATTACCCCTTCTACTGCTGATGGGTTGTGGCAGCCTACGTCAAGAAGTTGATCCCAAAGGGGTGGTAGGCGAAGGGGAACAAGTCGTGGTCACCTGCTTTATATCTCCTCAGGATACGGTCCTGGCGGCCCGGGTCAGCCGCAGCTTACCCATTTTAGGCCTAGGCAATCAAAACGACCTAGACATCCCCAATGCGACCGTTACCTTATCCGACGGAAGCCAATCGGTGATCCTGCGCCTGCAACGCAGAGCTGATCCCTATAATTACGGAACGATGTCCATTCTGTACCGGGCTCTGGCCAGTGAGTTGGCCATTGTGGCGGGTAAACGCTATACGCTGACCGTGCAGGTACCCGACGGACGGCAAATCAGGGCCAGCTGCACCGTTCCTGAGCCCGTACAGCTGGATCAGGTCGAATTGGATTCATCGACCATCAACGAGTATGGTCTGATCCGTAAAGATTATTATGCGCGGCTGCACTGGCAAGACCCCGCTCGGCAGACCAACTACTACCGGGTGGCGGGGAATAACGCGTATACATACAACTTTCGGTTCCAGCCAGGCCCTAACACGCCAGTCCGGGATTCAACGGGGCTACTATGGGGTGATTGGACCTTTAGTTCAGCTGCCATGCTGACTGATGTGGGCCGCGACGGCCAGGCAATGCGTTCAGGACGGGGCCGTCTGGCTATTAATTACTTATGGATCAATGGGCAACAGCAATCCAGCTTAGCCCGGGGGCCTCTATATGCGTACCTGCTCAACGTGGATGAGAATTATTATCGCTATCATGAAGCCATAGACCGTCAGCGTTCAGTCGGCGACAACCCTTTCGCTGAACCAGTGCTGGTTCCAACAACTGTTCAGGGGGGGCTTGGCTGCTTTGGGGCGTATAACCGTTCAACCCTGGCCCTACAAGTCAATTAAAAAGTTGATCTTATACTTACAATTGACGGTATTGCTATAATCTGAACGGTTACGGTCGGAATGTCCCGGCGGGGAACCGCGCATCACCGCTGTTGCGGTTGCAACCGTATGCTACAAACTGTAGTTGACAGTTCGTAAAACAAGACGTCCAATTAAACGCCCTTTTTAAGAAGCAATGTCTAACATAAATCAACGTTTATTTTACCTCTTGCCAGGCTAAGTACCGGTAAACCGTCGCTCGACTTATGTGAAATAACAGGCCAATCTCAGTAATCGTGTTCAGTTTATTGGCATACATCGTCTTGACCGCTCGTGCTTTTACTTGCGCTTCCGGAGTCAGCCCCTTAGGACGGCCTCCTACCCGGGCACGTGCTGCGGCCAAGCCCGCTTTAGTATGCTCGCGGATCAAATCTTGCCGGTCCGCCGACGGGCGGCCGGTGCCGTGCGATTGATACACGTGCGTAGCCAAATAACATAAAAATAGCCGAAACGGTCTCGAAAATGTGTACTGATAAAGATCATTTTCGAGAAGATTCGCCTAATAGTCAGTTGTCAGTTGATTGCATCCGTATGCTGCGAAATAGGGAGAAGAGGTATTAATAATTAGTTTTTCAACAACTAGAGCGTTTTTTCGAGACATTTTTTCTTAATTAACTGTCAACGACTTTCTGTCGCATATGGAAAGAAACGCATGAGAATAGTCTCTTGACCCTTCCCTTTTTTTAATTAACTACATTAAGCCAGACGTAGTCTCGATCAGCACCTTCATTGAAGCGTCCTCAACTGGCAGCAAATTAGCTGTAGTTCGGCTCTGCTATCGGCTGACCTTGTCGAGGCTGGGGGAAGTACCCAATCTAACCCTTTCGGTAGTGCTCGGCTAGCATGGAAACGACTAAGCAGTCGTTTAAATACCCGGGTCACTATCTGGCCCGGAATTTAAACGACTGCTTACTACGATACCTATGGTTAGGCGACTACCGTTTCAAGCTGTTTGACCAGTTGAATTTCACTGTTAATCTTTACTTCTTCACCCAGTGCTACCCCGCCAGTTTCCAGTACGCCATTGAAGGTAATGCCCCAATCGCTGCGGTTGATTTTTCCGCTGATGGTATAGCCCGCCCGAACGCCCCCCCAGGGGTCTTTCGTTACGCCACTGTACTCGACCGATAATTTAACCGGTTTGCTAACGCCTTTCATGGTTAACTCCCCATAGACGGTGAAGGTATCATCGGATAGCTTCTCAACTTTTGTCGATTGGAAGCTTAACTGGGGATAGATTTCGGCTTCAAAAAAATCGGAGTTACGCAGATGATGGTCGCGTTGCTCATTGTTGGTATGGATGGAAGCAATCTCGGCGGTCGCCCGTATTTGAGCGGTACTAAAGTCGTCATCCTGGGTTTCAACGGCTACCTGAAACTGTTGGAAAGAACCCGAGACATTGCTGATCATTAAATGTCTGATCTTAAAGCCTAATTCGCTGTGCGTGGGGTCAAGGACCCATTTTGTCGTTGACATATGATTTTAAATTATTGTTCTGTTTTTACTTAGTACGTCTGGAGACCCTGCCGTAAGCAACGCCATTTTTAAAAGAGAAACCGGGATTGGCCTCACCAGAGAATCCGTTGCGAAGCCTCCACGGTTGCGATGTGGTCTAATTTACCCTGCCGGTATTCCCGATAGAGTCGTTGAATGTCCTCCTGTGTATCGCCGATGAAGGGACCGTGCGACACGATGGCATCCCCTTGCGGCTCTCCGGCGTAAAGAATGACCCGGGCTCCGGTTTCCCCGCTTGTCAGCTTGAGTTCGCTCAGGGTCTCCTCGGCCTGTCTATCCAGCCAACCGACTTGATCCTGATGGATTTCTTTGGCTTCGTCGCCCACCTGCAAACTCCCCTCAAGGACATAGAGAAACGTGGTAAAGGAGGCAGGGAGGTGTTGCACGGTGGTCGTGCCGGGCTGCAAGTGGATATCGGCAATAATAAGGGGTGTATAATTCCGGATCGGTGAAGTCAGGCCTGCCAGCGAACCGCTGTAGACCTTTATAGTTGTGCCGTCGTGGGTTATAATAGGCACCTTCTCCAAAGGCAGATCCTGTACCCGTGGCGTAGCCCAGCGGTCTTTTTTGGGTAGATTCAGCCATAACTGCAACAGGCGCATCGACGCTTTTCCTTCGATGGTTTCGGTATGGACGATACCACTCCCTGCCGTCATGAGTTGTAGATCACCCCCCTTCATCCGGTGGGCTTCGTCACCTACATCGCCTTCCAATAGCAGGGATACGGTTTCAAAACCGGCATGGGGGTGCGGACCGCCCACGGGCTGCTCATCCTGCTTGTTGAGTCGATCATCCATCAACATAATGAACGGATCACTTTGGATGAAGTCGACCTGAATAACCGGTCTGGCCAAATGACCAGGCCCTAAAAACCCCTGTTGAGTAGGCGGAGTATATGTTTGGACGATTTTTCGATGACTATTCATGCTCCTGTCTTTTTAAAACGGCGGAAAATTTCGCTCGTCATTGATGATGCAAATTTACACAGTAAGCTATACTTTTGTAAGTACTATACTCATGTATAGCCCTATACTTGAGTATAGTAAACAGAACAGGGCTGTTATCCAGCTCACTATGACATCTATCTGAAATGGAAACGACAGAACTTAAGCACGCAGAGTGTATCAGTATATTGCGGCCTATCCGGGATGCGTTGGACGTGTTGAATGGCAAATGGAAGCTGCCAATTATTGTGGCCCTAACCTTTGGAGAGAAGCGGTTTGGCGAAATTTCCAAAGAAGTCCACGGGATCACGGACCGAATGCTCTCTAAGGAGTTACGCGATATGGAGGTAAACGGGTTGGTCAAACGAACGGTGTACGATACCTATCCCGTCAAAGTCACGTACATGTTAACCCCGCATAGTGAAACCCTTGGCGAGGTCATTGAATCACTGCGTAGCTGGGGTGAATTACACCGGAAAAAAATCCTCTCGGGGGAAGTGTGAACGAGAGCGATTAACTTAAATAGCTTCTAAGGCTTCGTATTCTTAAGAATAAGTGTGCGCAAATGGTCATCATGCTGATCGCCCCACTGCCCGATGGCGTCAATAACGGGGATGAGTGATTTCCCGAAATCGGTGAGATAATACTCCACTTTGGGCGGGACAACCGGGTAAATCACTTTCCCCACCAATTCGTGGCTTTCCAGTTCCTTCAACTGTACGTTCAGCACGCGCCGGGACGCCCCCGGAATTTTCCGCTGTAGCTCGCTGGGGCGCTGAAAGCCTTCGTGGATAAACCACAAAAGCCGCATCTTCCATTTTCCGTAAAGAACTTCGCCAACCAGGTCGAGCCCGCAGTTCAGCTCGGGCAGTGTCTTTCGTTCGTACATACGACAAAGATAACCATATGCGCGGGGCAGCTCAATAGGGATAAATTTATCCCTACCTGATTCGTAAGTCCGTACTTGTCAGCGCCTGTCGTACTACCGAATTTTGTCCTGAACAAATCAAGACCGTTATGGAGGCTAACATTGAAAACGAACTGGCGGGCAAAATTGCCCTGGTTACCGGCGGTAGCAAAGGAACGGGTAAGGCCATCGCCGATCGGCTGTTGACAGCGGGTGCCACGGTGATCATTACCGCCCGCAACAAGCCGGAAGATGAAACGAATGGCATCCATTTCATCGCTGCCGATTTAAGCAAACCCGACGGCACCCGGAAAGTGATCGAGGAAATACTCGCTACATTTGGCTATCTGGACATCCTGGTCAATAATATGGGTGGCTCAGAAACACCGGCTGGTGGATTTGCCGCACTGTCCGACGAGGATTGGGAATCATCCTTCCAGACCAATCTGCTGGCGCCCGTGCGATTGGACCGCGGGTTATTGCCGGGCATGATCAGGCGGGGGGAAGGGGTTATTATCCATATCGCGTCTATCCAGGCGAAGTTGCCTTTATACGACTCCACACTGCCCTATGCCGCGGCAAAAGCGGCCCTGGTCAATTACAGCAAAAGCCTTTCCAACGAAGTGGCTCCGAAAGGGGTGCGCGTGCTCACCGTATCGCCGGGCTGGATTATGACCACCGCATCGAGCCGGATGATGGAGCGTATCGCCGAAAGCTCAGAGGGAACTGCCGAACAGGCTGCCAGGGGGGTGATGGATGCCCTGGGCGGCATTCCCTTCGGCCGACCCGCCTGGCCACAGGAAGTAGCTGAGCTGGTCGGATTCCTGGTTTCGCCCCGGGCGGCCTATCTGACCGGCACCGAATTTGTCATTGACGGCGGCACCATACCCACGGTATAGGCCAGGATTTGTCAAACGGGTATTGACACACAGCCATCTTAATCAACTATAAACTTTACAGCTATGAAACTCCCTGACAACATACAAGGCCTCATTAAGGCACAGAACGAGCTGGACAGCACCGCCTTTGCTGCGTTTTTTACCGCAGAAGCCACTGTTTCCGACGAAGGATCGTCCTATTCGGGCCGAGACGAAATTAAGCAATGGATACAGCAGGCGACCGAAAAGTACCATATGCAGCTAAAACCTATCGATTTCAATCAAACCGGCTCCATAGCCGAGTTGACCGTCGACGTAAGCGGCACGTTCCCCGGTAGCCCGGCGGTTATGCACTACCACCTTGAACTGGATGGTTCCCTTATCCGCTCCTTACGGATTTCAGGGTAAACGCTTCCGGTAGAAATTTGCCCAACTTGCTCCGGGAAGATGTATGCTTATGACGTAGCCTCCCGCAACATCCTACAAGCTTAACGAATGACGACACGATGAATGGAAAATCGGTTTTTCTATTGGCAACTTCGGCTTTGATAACGCTGGTATGCTCAGGGCTCACCCTCGCGCAAACCGTAGACACCACGTACGAAAATGACCCCGCTCAGCGGATAAGGATTGCTCCTGAAAGCGTTTTCAGGATGTTTCGTGAGGCTGGCATGAAGTCCGCTAACCACGAGTTGACGCCCGCATTTAGGAACTATTGAGTCTATACGTTGCCCGGAAAACGGAAACTCGTTTGGAACAAGCTCGCGCATCTACTTGCCCCCCTACATTGACATTTCTTATCGACGAGCACTGAATGCCGGTTGTTTAGCTATAGATAAATTTAGCTTTTTGAACTCAGTCGATGGTTGCTTACCCGCCCCCCTCGTCATACATCCGAATGCCGTTACTTGAGTGAATATGAGCAACGAGTAAACGCGAGTTCTCAAAGAAAGCCCCCGTGGGCCCAATGACCTTACTAGAGCGACAGGCTGACGGTAAAAACGCTGCCCCGCCCCACTCTGCTCTCCAGTTCCAGCTCTCCCCCCTGCAGGCGCATGTACTCCCGACAGATTGACAAGCCAAGACCCGTTCCCGGAATGTGACCCGCATTACTGGCCCGGAAGAATTTACCGAATAGAAAGGGCCGGTCCGCTTCGGGGATGCCGATTCCCTCGTCGCTGACCGACAGCGTAACCACCGACGGCTCATACCGCAGGGTCAGGACCGGATTGGTCGACGAGAACTTGAAGGCATTCGAGAGCAAATTGGTCAGCACATGACCCAGCAGCTTTTTATCCACAAAAACGCCCACCGCAGAGCCTACCACCCGCACCGTTACCTGCCGACGATCAGCCCGATCCGCAAAGCTCAGGCTGATCAACGACTCACTCAGGACCACCAGGTCAGTCGCTTCCAGATGAACCACCAGTTGACCTTCCTCGATTTTACTCAGCGTCAAGGTATCGTCGATCAGCTCACTGAGGGATAACGACTGCTGATAAATCGTATCGGCATGCTTACGAATCAGGGTGGTGGCCGGAGGGGCAGCCTCCAGGCTCGCGTAGTGTTTCACCAGCTCCGCACTCGAACTGATCACCATTAGGGGCGTGCGGAATTCGTGGGAGGCCGTCGAGATAAACTGCGACTTCAGCCGATTCAAGGTTTTCTCGTTGGCCAGCGATTGAGTCAGCAGCTGCTCCTTTTCGATCAGGGTGGTGATATCGGTCGCCACTCCGATGCGCCGGAGGGGGATGCCCTGCTCATTTTCGAGCAAAAAGAGCCGGGTCTCCATCCAGTACAGGCGGCCCGCCCGGTGGCGGATCCGGAAGCGAATGCTGCCGTGGGGGGCCGGACCCATTAAGGCCTGCCCTACCAGGGGGCGATCCTCCTCGACGACACAATCCAGGAAAGAAAGGGGGTCCTCGTAGACGCTTTGCAAGCTCAACCCGCTGAAGGTCTCGTAGGCCGGGTTCAGGTACAAAAACCGGGGCTCGTGCAGATGGCGAATCCAGTAGATCTCCTGCACATTGTCGGCCAGGTCCCGAAAGCGCAGTTCACTCTCCAGCTCGGCCTGCTGGGCCCGCTTGCGCTCGGTAATGTCAGAGCAGGTGATAAAGAGCTCCTCCCCCAGCCCATCGATGCTGATTTGGGCCGCACTCCAGACCCAGCTGCCGTTCTGGTGGTGGATCCGTAAATCCAGGGTAAGCCCGGTGCCCCCCTCGATCACCGCCCCCAGGGCCGACGCCCAGTGCCCCCGGTCCTCGGCATGGACCAAGGCCGCGAAAGCCTGGCCGGCCATTTCGTCGGAGCTGTACCCGTAGAGCCTGGCCCAGCTGGGGGCCACGTAGCGCAGCCGTCCGTCCGGGGCCAGGCTCACCAGGGCCTCCCGGGTGGTGCTCATCACCCGGCTCAGATCGTTTCGGAGCTGGACTTTTTCGGTCACGTCGTAGCCAATACAGAGCAGTTCGGTGGCCTGACTCAGGGCCGAGGTCTGGGCGATAAATTCCCATTGGGTATGGCGGAGTCCCCCCTGGGGGAGGGGTTTGCGGAGCCGCACCTGGCAGACCTGGCCGGGCTGGTAGAGGCACCGGGTAACCGCTTCGATACAGGCCCCGTGATCATCGGCGTAGATGGAATCCAGAGCCAGGGTGCCCAGCAGCTCCCGCGGCTGGCCTTCGAATACCTGGCTGAAGTACTCATTCATGAAAGTGTACTGACCCGCCAGATTCGTTTTCATTATGTATACCGACTGGTTCGCCAGAATCCCCTGGAATATACTGTGTTGCTCAGGGGTCAGCAGTCTTGGAGCGACCGCGTAGGTAACCAAAGTCTGCGCGCCGACGAGTCGAGTGGGTGCCCCCTGCCGGTTGCGCACGATCCAGGGGCGGTAGGTGACCAGCACCACGCGCTGATCCCGGTGGAGGTAGCGCAGGGACACCTCCGGTGCCTGGTTGGCGGGATCGAATTTGTCCGGGATAGGCTGGGTTGCCGCTCGGCGATCGTCGGGATGAATCAGTTCGCGCCAGTCGGGCCGCTCATCGGGTCCGTAGCCCAGCAGGGCGTAGCACTTGGCATTGAGCCAGCGGTGGTTGGGGTTTTCCAGATCCCAGTACCATGCGCCTTCCAGGGCATAGCGCTGGATGAAATCGAAGAGGGGTTCACTGGCCCGTTGAGCTTGGTAAAATTCCTGCTGTAAGTGGATCATAGGGTTTAAAAATCAGGTTTGGTGAGCATACACTAGCTGGGCCAGTCCTGGGCCCCAAGTTGACCAACCGGGGTTGCCTTAGGGTGAAGGTATCTAGTCCTGTAACAAACTGGCCCTGGCTCTGCTGGTGCGCTGCCTTGAGTTGGTTAGTAAGCGGCTCATAATCTAACTATATATAATCATCCGCAAGTCACCCCACCAGGTCTAAAGATCCGCCCTGGGCAGTATATACGAATTCTTTTCAGTCACTGTATCACATATGATCAAAAATATATAATCTAAAGAGACACGGGTTTTTTATCACTGTTCAGAGGTTTCCCACTACCAACGGGGCGGCCCGGCCAATGTACCAGATAGCGAAAGTAAACTTACTTTTTTTGCAAGTCTTTATAAGGGAGCGTTCTCATTTACGGTAAGCCATACAGCTGATTTTCAATCGACATTCAATCGACTATACATTGAAGGTCACCCCTCCTGATCAACCGTTTTGTTTATTTCCGGCCAGAGAAATCAGTCTTTGAATTTACACCGTACGACAATATCACTCAATAGACTACTAGTTTTCCAATGGTCACGTTGTCTTTTTCCGGCACTGTCGATTTTGGTTCTCAGCTACCTTATTAGGTATAGGGACGCCTTATGGCTGATAAGCCTGTCATTACTGACATCACGTCTGGCGGGTTCGCTTTTTAATAGCAGCCCTACTAAAAAGTACCCACTTAGCTTCGAACTGTCAAGACCGAGGTGCTAGTAGGGTGTATGCCAGGGATAATCGTTGAAAGTTATTAAAACAAGCTTTTCAAATAAATGCCCTTTAAGTTAAACATTTAGGAGTCTGATATGGCTCACTCAGAAGGGTATGTTGAGATTTTCAGGCAGGCGATCACTGTATGCAGAGGGGTACGTGAAGGGTAATAAAGATGTGATTACAGCGCAATTGAAAACTAATAAGTCAAGTAGTTAGTAGTACATACAGGTCAGCTCTTAGCAGGGCCAGCCTATTGACCAAATTCTTACTACTATGAAGTTATATGTCGTTGAAGCCGCCGAGACTCTGGAACTGCTCGAATCGCAAGTCGTGGATCGGTTGTCGAGTGGCTACGAGTTAGCCGGGGGGGTCTCCTTCAATCCGGTGGATGTTGTTTATATCCAGGCCCTGTACTTGCCCAAACTTGACAGGCAAGTCGATGCGCTATTGAAAGAAGAGAATGTATATAGCGAACGAGGCTTGCTGGATATATAGGTCTTCAGCTTAATTTTTTGGCTTTCAGACGATTCCTAAAAGAGCGTTTTGTGGGACGATTATCTTACCCGTACCATTAAGCCCGGTTCCCCCGCAGCGGCAGGCTGTGCCGGGACCAGTGGCTGTACCCGCCAGCGCGGCTTAAGTAGTCCCACACAACCTAACGCTCAATTGGTTTCACGACACCCTAGAAAAAGTGGGAGCAAGCCCATATGGGTTTCGACATAACCCCGGAAGCAACCGCCTTGTCAGAGGCATAAACGCCAGGCAATCAGTTGATCCCTCGGCTCAGCCACCTTGAAGACCAATTTCGACCAACTTTTTGAGGTGGGCTAACTGATCGGCACTCTCCGAATCAACTACTTGAGGCAACTGGCCAGACAGATGCTTTAGTAACGCTGTCCGGGATGGAGCCGTAGCAATCGCTTGTTTGCTGGGGACGGGCGCTGCCTGCAGGAACTGGTCCATCAATCCGGTGGCCTGGCTCAGGTTACTCCTTAAGACCGCCTGGTAGGCCGCTAGTTGATGGGGACTTAAACTAAGCTTGTCATCGAGAAAGTACTGAGCAAAACGAATGGCGCTGATGCAGTTGCGCAGGTCATGAACGAGTAAATCCAATTGGTGGGACGGCTCACGTTCCTTTCCGGATAGGGACGGCTGAGTTTTTGGAGAGTCAGGACGGCGTCTCTTCATCGATCGTAGTCGTTTTCTTGCTTTAAATGAGGACAGCAGCCGTTCTGGAAAAGGGATAAAGAACCTACTAAGGTCAGCATCCTAAAATGGCATTGGTTGGTGGGTACCGTCCCTTCCGCCCTACACTGAACCCTCACACACGAAGAGATGAACCAACTTACTATCAATTAGTTTTAGCTACCCCTCATCCATATGCAGCTGATTGAGCTATACAGCTATGAAAAATTATTGTATGATAGATTCCTCATGTCGAGTTTTACAACCGCCAGGCTATTAGGTTAATGACCTATGTAATCTGTGGGTTTAAAAATAGAAGGTCATTGTAGCGCATTTGTAGGCTAATGCCTCGCTTCCATCGAAGCCACTCCATTTTGGTTTCCTGGTCGTTGGATCGTAGGTACTTCCATGATTATCGCGCCACTGCTCCTACTTCTTGCCCAAGTCTTACTGGTCCAATTTGAGTTCTTCTTTCCCAACAACTTAAAGCGTTTGACCAATTACTTACTCAAGTGACGACGGCTTATAGTCTTTTTCTGGCTGGTAATATCCTCTTGTGTCCAGCGATAGTCCTTTAGCGAAATTGGTTGGGCAACGAGAACCGGCTTGGGCAGGCTGGGGAGGGACGTTGGTAATGCTGGGGTTATTTGCTCGCACCTTCCATTATGGTATTAATCATTTAGCCTTTCAGTTAGTAAAGGTGCTTCACTCGTATCGGTCCACGGCAAGCGGCCCATTGCAGCAAGGCATTGCGTATATAGCCTATCGTTATCTTAAATAGTTCGTGAAACAGGTTTAAGATGGTACTTCATTTCAAACCCGTCTTTAAAGATTTTACTACTAAACACCTACCTACTTTATAATAAGTAAACGATAAATTAATAATATGCTATATAATTATCACTAAAATCAAATAAGTGGCTTAAACTTGATATGATCTGTCTCAAATATGACAGACTAAACGAGTGACAATAAGCTACCTTTGAACCATCTAAAAGTTAAGTAGTCCGCCTGCTGGCTGTTCTCAGCTCGTGTTGGCTCCCTTTCCTACTTGGGTATTTAGTATCAACGTTCAGCGAAAGGCGATTTACTACCACACCTCTCTAGTTAATGACGAGTTTACACCATACAGATATTCCGTCTGGGAAGCGGAATAATTGGCTTGCTGTGTCCACAAAGTTGCACCGAAACCAGTCTGCCTTTATCGACCAGATTTATTGTCTGCTGGACAAGTACCTGGATCACTCCGTAGCCGTGGTCAATGTCGACTGGCTGGCAGTCCAACTGGGTATGCCCCGGAGAACGCTGTACCGACGGGTGAAGAGCCACATTCAGCTAACGCCTGTTGAATTGATCCGGCAGTGTCGCCTGCGGAAAGTCGTCGAGTTGCTGCGTGCAGGCCATACCATAACCGAAACGGCTTACCGGACGGGCTTCAGCTCACCCTCACATCTCACTACTGTTTTCCGGCAGTACTACCAGCAAACGCCTACTGAGTACATGGCCACCCGAACCTAACGCAACACTATTTGCCATTTAATTTATCTATTCTGGAAAGGTGGCCCAAATATGACGGAGTCTTTGTTTTTAAAGCCTGTTCTTTGGGGAAACATTTACCTAGGTGCTTCTAAGTAGTGTTTATCTATTTTTTTCCATTCCTACATGTCTTCTTATAACGCGCAGTACAAGATTCCCCGCGAAAAGGTCTTTAAGGTCCAGGAAACCAGCGAGCAGGGCGATGTTGCAGAGCCCACTCCTTTACTGATTGAGGGACAGGGCACGTACATCTTTAAAGCCAGTCAACGCTTTTCTGACTGCGTTGGAGAACCGGTACTGCCCATCCAGCCACTTCGTATCGCGTTCCGTACTTCCGACTTATCAACAAATCAGGAAACGGACCCCGATAGTAACGGGGAGCTTTTTTACCTTGACATTGACAGCGAAACCACACGGCTGAACGTGGAAGGGGCGATTGTGGAGAGCAATACTTTCGGTATAGTGCAAAGTGATTATGCATTCTACTGGATTAGTCTTGATGTCCGCAACGTTGACAAAGAAAATAATTATGTAAGTATCCGTTTTGGCCGTGGGGAGGCAAGGTTCGAGACCCAAGTATTCTGCTATCAGAAAAATATGCCCAAAACCAAGGGTTTTTGGCATATTTCACAAGTTTTAGTGAGTCATTCTGTGCAGCCGATGCGCCTGCTTCGCGATCCTGTTGTCGGTGAAGTTCCGCTTGTGGTCAAGAATACGGACACGCTTACGATGGAAGATGTGGCTGCTAACAGGGTAATGCCTAAGGCTGCGCTTTCGACGGAAGGCCAAAAGCTGTATGATATTGTGGCAGGCCAAAATTTTGTTTTAGATACCCCCGACTTTCCTGCTTTCAGTGATGCTATAAAGCACAGTATTGAAACGGAGACTGGCTGGTGCTACAAGACGTTAAAGGATAAATCAGGCGAATTCGGGTCAGATTCGAAAGCAGTTTATCTCCGCATTACTCTCGGTAACGCAGGTGGAGAATCGCCGGGTATTCCATTTGTAATGGAAATTTGGCCCCCGCAATGCCATTCGCCAATACACCAGCACGCCGGTGCCAATGCCATTATCCGGGTTTTGTCAGGAGAGATTAACGTATTACTGTTCCCCTTTCTGGCAAACGAGACTGTTACTCCTAACTCCACAGATCGTTCGGTAAACGTAGTGCCCTTTGCCAAAGCTTCGTTTGTGAAGGACGAAGTAACCTGGATCAGTCCGCTGCTGAACCAAACCCATAAGCTACAAAACAATGCAGCAATAGGCGGAAAACCGTGCATCACCATCCAGTGCTATATGTATGATGAGGCAGATAGTGGTCACTATCCGTTCTTCGATTTTGTGTATGATGATGGCACTATTGATCAGTTTATACCGAACTCTGACATGAATTTCATCCAGTTTAAAGAGACAATGAAGAAGGAGTGGGATGAATCTGGCAAGATGGTCTAAGGCGGCACACGGTACTGTGTTCATTGAACGACTTACGACTTTTTAGGAGACCACATTTTCTCCTATTGCTGCTAGCGCCATAACCGGCAGCGCACGGGTTCTGCCTACTTTGACTATGAGCCCCAATACCCCCTGGTAGGCAACGGGGTCATGACCAGTCTCGACGGCATTACCTGGACCCTAAGAACAAACTCATTAAATCAGCAGGTTTCGTGAAAACGCTCAGCATCGGCTGTCCGACGGCATCCAAGTTGATTACGCGAACGGCAAGTGGTTCGCCACCCCGGATGGAACGTTTGTAAAGGTCGAAAAAGTGAAATTATCACGCAGCCTTTTCATTTCAGTCAATCGACCGCCGGGCGGCCCCGCGTTAAAAGGAAATTTTGGCCTTAACTCATTGACTTTTATCGGTTTAATTACTTTAAAATATAGTATTGTACCGCAGCTACGGACGGTCGCAGCCGGTCAGTTATTCTGAATACCCGATGATCCGACAAAGAAGGGAATCGGCAATTTCTTCTTCACCTCTCATATATGCAACCAACACTAAAGTCTGCCCGCTTGCGGGGAGTATCCACTCCCCAACCACTCACCACCCAAACCCCGGCCCGCTCAGGGAGCGGCACCGGCTGGCTACGAACTATCCGGCGGTTGACCTGCTGGCTGGCCCTGTTGCTGATCGGCACGGGTCTGTCTAAGGCCCAGGATGGCAGTATCGACCCCACCTTTAACCCCACCGATGTGGGCTTTGGCAACGGGGATGGGACCACTAGTACTGTTCAGAGTATGGTGGTGCAGGGGAACGGCAAGATCCTGATTGGAGGGACCTTTACCACCTACAACGGCACGGGCCGCAACTATATCGCTCGCTTGAACGCCGATGGCACTCTGGACACGGGCTTCGATCCCGGCACAGGCCCCAGTAGTACTGTTACTAGTGTGGCGGTGCAGGGGGATGGCAAGATCCTGATTGGAGGGACCTTTACCACCTACAACGGCACGGGGCGCAACTATATCGCTCGCTTGAACGCCGATGGCAGTCTGGACACGGGCTTCAACCCCGGCACGGGAGCCAATAGTAATGTTTATAGTATGGCGGTGCAGGGGGATGGCAAGATCCTGATTGGAGGGACCTTTACCACCTACAACGGCACGGGGCGCAACTATATCGCTCGCTTGAACGCCGATGGCAGTCTGGACACGGGCTTCAACCCCGGCACGGGCCCCAGTAGTAATGTTGCTAGTGTGGCGGTGCAGGGGGATGGCAAGATCCTTATTGGAGGAGAATTTAGCACCTACAACGGCACGAGCCGCAACCGCATCGCCCGCCTGAACGCCGATGGCAGTCTGGACACGGGCTTCAACCCCGGCACGGGGGCCAATAGTGGTGTTCAGAGTGTAGCGGTGCAGGGGATAGCAAGATCCTGATTGGGGGGCAGTTTACCGGCTACAACGGCACGGGCCGTAACCGCATCGCCCGACTCAATACTAGTGGCGCCCTGCCCGTCAGCATGGTCTCCTTCTCCGCTACGGCCACCACCCAGCACACCGTCGATCTGGCCTGGACGACCTCCCTGGAAACCAATAACAAAGGCTTTCAACTCGACCGCAGCAAAGACCTTGTTCACTTCGAGACCGTGGGCCAAATCCCCGCCGAGGCCGCCAACAGTCAGGCCATCAAACACTACCAGTTCACCGACCAGACGCCTTTCACGGGCACCTCGTACTACCGGCTCACCCAAACGGATTTGTCGGGCAAGGCCACGGTTTATCCCGCCGTTTCAGTAGTCATTCGAGATGAAGCCTACGGAGTTTACCCCAACCCGGTGGCCAACGAAACCGGGTTTGTGCTTCGGCTGGATGAACCTCAGACAGCTATTCTGGGCTTTTTTAGCCCCCAGGGCAGGGCCATTCCCCTCCAGAAAATGGGCCTCCAGTCGGGTAACCTGCTCTTGAAAGCCAGTGGCTCTCTGGCTGCGGGCGTGTATGTACTGACGGTGGAGGAGCGGGGGCAAACCCGCCAACACCGGTTGGTGGTTCAGTAGTCTCAGTTGTTTTATCCAATCCTCTTCTAGTGTATGAATCCCCAGAAAAAAATAGCCCTCGTAACACCCCAGCCCAAACGGAGCTACAAATCGCCCAAACTCAATAAGCTGGGCAACGTTAAAAAACTCACCCTCAAGAGTGGTTCATCCGTGGATGGCTTTGGCTCGTTTGGTTGAGGAATGTGCTTTGTAATAGCCCCCTGAGTATTCATTGAGTGCCTCTGTCCTTGATAGGCGCACTCAATCAATACTCAGGGGGCTCATTGGTTAACACTAATTACACTACTGTTTAAAACCGGTTTGCGCAAAGCATTGGCCAATAATCGTTTGGTGCCAACTTCTTCTCTCCCTTCTATGGCTCATTTTTTACGTATCGCTCCCAAGCGAGAAACCGTGTTGAACTTGCTTACCTCTACCCGCTGGGTCTTAGCCTTCTGGCTGCTGAGCTGTTTAGCCACTCACGCCCAAACCACCTGGACTAGTCAAACAGCCGCATCCACTAATGTCTGGCAGTCGGTTACCTACGGCAATGGGGTATTTGTGGCCATTTCCCAATACGGCCCGGTCATGACCAGCCCCGATGGGGTCACCTGGACCAGCCGAACAGCCGCATCCACTAGTGTCTGGTCTTCAGTCACCTACGGCAATGGGGTATTTGTGGCCGTTTCGTACGACGGCAAAGTCATGACCAGCCCAAATGGCAGCACCTGGACCAGCCGAACAGCCGCATCCAATAATCAATGGTCTTCAGTCACCTACGGCAATGGGGTATTTGTGGCCGTTTCGTCCAGCGGCAAAGTCATGACCAGCCCCGATGGAATCACTTGGACCAACCAAATAGCCGCCACCAATGATGCCTGGTATTCGGTTACCTACGGCAATGGGGTATTTGTGGCCGTTTCTCAAGACAGCAAAGTCATGAAGTCCGTGGCCTCGGCCCTGCCCGTGACGCTGATCAACTTCCAAGCCAAAACAACAACCCAAAACTCCGTCCAACTCAACTGGACGACTTCCCTGGAAACCGATAACAAAGGCTTTCAACTCGACCGCAGCAAAGACCTTATCCACTTCGAAACAGTTGGCCAAATCCCCGCCGAGGCCGCCAACAGTCAGGCCATCAAACACTACCAGTTCACCGACCAGACGCCTTTCACGGGCACCTCGTACTACCGGCTCACCCAAACGGATTTGTCGGGCAAGGCCACGGTCTATCCCGCCGTTTCGGTGGTGATTCGGGAGGACGCTTACGGGGTGTATCCGAACCCGGTGGTTAGCGAGGGCGGCTTTGTGCTACGTCTGGATGAACCCCAGACGGCCATTCTGGGCTTTTTTAGCCCCCAGGGACGGGCCATCCCCCTCCAGAAAATGGGCCTCCAGTCGGGCAACCTCCTCTTGAAAGCCAGCGGCTCCCTAGCTACAGGCGTGTATGTACTGACGGTGGAGGAGCGGGGCCAAACCCGCCAGCACCGGTTGGTGGTTCAGTAGTCTCAGTTGTTTTATCCAATCCTCTTCTAGTGTATGAATTCCCAGAAAAAAATAGCCCTCCTAACACCCCAGCCCAAACGGAGCTACAAATCGCCCAAGCTCAATAAGCTGGGCAACGTCAAAAAACTCACCCTTAAGAGTGGCTCATCCGTCGATGGCTTTGGCTCGTTTGGTTGAGGGAGCGGTGAGTGCCTGGTCGACCGGGCGTATCAACGAGACCTGTTCAGGGCTGGAACGCCCAGGTCACTAAAAGATTGAGCCTGTCCGGTTGGGGCAAGCCTATTCATTATTAAGGCCAGCCCTTTGCCCAAGCGGTCAGGGGCTGGCCTTGTCCAATACATCACCTTTTCCTGTAACCGTGTACCTGCCTCTACCAGCTATCATGCCCCGGCCCGTCGTGGCCCGGCCTTTATCAGTCTCGGCGTTTCGGCAAGGAGCCGATGTTAACTCAGCCCTCTACCCGGTTTTGGGTTGCCAGCCCATTGGCCCCCCCCCGCATCGACAACGGCCCCTGAGCGGTCTGCGTTTGGTAGTCTGGCTGGTGCTGTGGGCTGGGATTACGTTGGTCTCCCCACTGGCCGTATTTGGCCAGACGCTGGCCTGTGCCTCCGATGGCTCAACCTGGACAGCCCAAACGGCGGTTGAGGGTAATTGGACTTCGGTCACGTATGGCAATGGCTTGTTCGTCGCTGTGGGTATGCAAGGTCCCCTCACCAACCAGGTGATGACCTCCCCTGATGGTATCAACTGGACAGCCCGAACGGCGGCTGGGAGCGCTGTATGGCTCTCGGTCACTTACGGCAACGGCCTGTTTGTGGCCGTGGCTCGATCAGGCTTTCAAGTGATGACCTCCCCCGATGGCATCACCTGGACAGGTCAAACCTCGGCTGAGTTAAATACATGGAACTCGGTCACCTACGGCAAGGGTCTGTTTGTGGCCGTGGCTGGTACTGGTACCTATCGGGTGATGACCTCCCCCGATGGCATCACCTGGACAGGTCAAACGGCGGCTGAGGCTAACGCATGGTCTTCGGTCACCTACAACCAGGGTCTGTTTGTGGCCGTGGCTCAATCGGGAACTAATCGGGTGATGACCTCCCCCGATGGTATCACCTGGACTGCCCAAATGGCGGCTGAAGCTAACACATGGATTTCAGTTACCTACGGTAATGGCCTGTTTGTGGCTGTGGCTCAATCGGGCACCAATCAGGTAATGACCTCCCCGGATGGTATCACCTGGACGGCCCAAACGGCGGTTGAGGCTAATCCTTGGCGCTCGGTCACCTACGGCAATGGCCTGTTTGTGGCCGTAGCTCGGTCGGGCACCAACCAGATAATGACCTCCCCGGATGGTATCACCTGGACGGCCCAAACGGCGGCACAGGCTAATTATTGGAACTCGGTTACCTACGGCAACGGGACGTTTGTGGCTGTGGCTCAATCGGGTACCAATCAAGTGATGACTGCAACCGGTAGCCTTTCGGTGAGCATTACCGCCACGCCCAGCCTGACCATCACATCAGGTGGCAACGTCACCCTCACCGCCACAGGTGCCACCAACTATAGCTGGAACAATGGCACAAGCGCCAACCCCCTGGTGGTCACCAACCTGACCACGGCCACCTCCTACTCGGTCACGGGCACCACACCGGGCTGTTCGGCAACGGCAACAGCCACCGCATCGCTCAGTGTAACCGCTCCCTTACCCGTAGCTTTAGTATCCTTTACGGCCCAGGCCCAGCCCAACCACAGCGTGGATCTAGCCTGGACGACCTCCCTGGAAACCGATAACAAAGGCTTTCAACTCGACCGTAGCAAAGACCTTGTTCACTTCGAGACCGTGGGCCAAATCCCCGCCGAGGCCACCAACAGTCAGGCCATCAAACACTACCAGTTCACCGACCAGACGCCTTTTATGGGTACCTCGTACTACCGGCTCACCCAAACGGATTTGTCGGGCAAGGCCACGGTCTATCCCGCCGTTTCGGTGGTGATTCGGGATGAAGCCTACGGGGTGTATCCGAACCCCATCGTCCATGAAGGCGGCTTTGTGCTGCGGCTGGATGAACCTCAGACGGCCATTCTGGGCTTTTTTAGCCCCCAGGGACGGGCCATCCCCCTCCAGAAAATGGGCCTCCAGTCGGGTAATCTGCTCTTGAAAGCCAGTGGCTCTCTGGCTGCAGGCGTGTATGTACTGACGGTAGAGGAGCGGGGGCAAACCCGCCAGCACCGGTTAGTGGTTCAGTAGTCTCAGTTGTTTTATCCAATCCTCTTCTAGTGTATGAATCCCCAGAAAAAAATAGCCCTCGTAACACCCCAGCCCAAACGGAGCTACAAATCGCCCAAGCTCAATAAGCTGGGCAACGTCAAAAAACTCACCCTCAAGAGTGGCTCATCCGTCGATGGCTTTGGCTCGTTTGGTTGAGGGAGCGGTGAGTGCCTGGTCGACCGGGCGTATCAACGAGGCCTGCTCAGGGCTGGAACGCCCAGATCACTAAAAAATTGAGCCTGTCCGGTTGGGGCAAGCCCAGTCATTACTAAGGCCAGCCCTTTGCCCAAGCGGTAAGGGGCTGACCTTGTCCAATACATCACCTTTTCCTGTAACCGTGTACCTGCCTCTACCAGCTATCATGCCCCGGCCCGTCGTGGCCCGACTTTCCGAATAGGTTTAGCACACCCTCACATTTTATCACTGTTTTCTGGCAATGCTACCAGCAAACGCCCACTGAGTACATGGCCAACCGAACGTAATGCAACACTATTTGCCATTTAATTGATCTATTCTGGAAGGGTGGCCCAAATATGACGGAGTCTTGGTCTTTAAAGCGTGTTCTTTGACAGAAAATTTGTCTGTACGATTCCATTAAGCATTTACCTGGTTTTATGTCATCTCCTACCCCGTGCACGTGGTACTGGATTCACTATGCCAGTCTGACAACCGTATTTCCCGTTCTTATCTGTTTACTCGCTTTTTCATATCTACTCCCTCTTCTATGTCCTGTACACGTTTACTTTTTGCGCTGCTCACCCTGAGCAGTCTTTATTCAGCCAAGGCTCAGACCGGCTCGCTGTCGATCAACACCGATGGCTCAACGGCCGACGGCTCGGCCCTGCTCGACGTAAAGAGTACTAACCAGGGTATACTCGTGCCCCGTATGAACGCCCAGCAGCGTGGACTCATCAGTAGCCCGGCTACGGGTCTGTTGGTGTACCAGACTGACGGCACTGCCGGATTCTATTTCTACAATGGCACGGCCTGGACCTCGCTGAGTGCGTCGGGAACTACCGGCCCGAAAGGGGACAAAGGCGACACTGGCGCGACTGGTCTACCTGGTGCTACAGGACCCGAAGGAGCGACCGGCCCCATTGGCCTAACTGGCCCGGCTGGATCAACAGGAGCGCCAGGCATACAGGGTAATAAAGGTGATACCGGCTTAACAGGAGCAACTGGCCCGGAAGGTGCTACCGGCCCCGCCGGACAGGGCGTACCCACGGGCGGCACCACCGGGCAGGTGTTGAGCAAAATTGACGGCGCCAACTACAACACGCAGTGGACAACGCCCAGCGCGGGCGGTGGGGCCAGTCTCTACACGACCGACGGAACGCTAACCGGCAACCGCACCATTACATTGGGCGGCAACACGCTGGATTTTGCCGGTACCGGCAGTCTCGGCCTGAACGACAATGCGCTGCGTTTACGCGCAGCCAGCAACGGCAACCATTTCCTGAAGTATGATGCCAGCACAGACGGCCCCCATTTATCCGGCTTAACGGGTGGTAAGCTGAGCTATGGCGCAGGCGGCACCAACACGGCCCTAAGCTGGAGCAACAGCGGGGTAGATATCATCGGCAGCAGGGTATTGATCGACGGCAGCAGCAACGGGGTATTTCTCAACGGCAGCAGCAGCAGCAGGGTATATGTCAGCAACGGGGTAGATATCAACGGCAGCAGCAACGGGGTATATCTCAGCGGCAGCGGGGTATTTGTCAACAGCGGCAGCAACCGCTTCAGTTTACCCACCAGCCGGGGCACGAACGGGCAAGTGCTCATAACCAATGGCAGTGGCAGCACAAGCTGGGGCTTTTTGGCGGGTTCCCCCTCTATACCGACGGCTTACCCCAATGTGGAAGTTAGCACAGCTTTCACTTCACAGCAGGCAATTTCGTCGCTAAGCACCGGGTCAACTTTTACGACGCTCAACTTTCCATCCAGCAATGGAGCGAATGCCGTCCTTACGGGTAGCAACACCTGGAACGGCACCACCTTCACTGTGGGGAGCGAGGGAGCCGGTTGGTATCAGATTACGGGAAATTTCGTGGGGGTGTCATCCGGCTCCAATGGGGCTTTCAATATTGGCTATCAAGTGGTACTCGATAAGAACAGCCGTTTCGGTACGTCGCCCAACGCGGGTACTTATCCGCTTGCTTTCACTACATACGACAGTTCGAGCAGCAGCTTATTCCTTAAAAACCACTCGTTGTTGCAAACCGTCGTGTATCTGTCGGCAGGTGATAACCTGAGCTTCCGCGCCCAGTCGTTCGGCGACAGTACCATTGCCTACACCAGCACCGATGGTAGTAGCAACGTGCAAATTGTGCGGATACGGTAGAGGGTGAACTCCTTCTTTCAAGTCAGTATAACCGTAACGGCGGGACCCAAAAAGCCGATGATAGAGTAGGTGAATTTTCATTCGCTTGTCCTGTTGGCGGCATTCGGGTTCTCCTTCACCGGTCATAACCGAACCTCGTTGTACCGCTTTGTTATCGAAAAATAACATCAACAACCGGGCTGACGGCCACTGTCAGTCAGCCCGGTACTTTTCTCTATGGTATTCATATATTTCCTTCATTTATATGCATCATCCTTTACGCTTAGCGGTTGCTCTCCGGCCTAACCGGATGCTGGCGCTCGGGCTGCTGCTGGCCATCGTCGGCAGCACAATGGCCCAGCCTACTCTGACCATTAGCCCCAATACCCGCGTGGGCGGTACCGGGGCCGTGCAGCTCGTCTACGGGGGCGGTGCCTTGACTAACAACAGTTCGCTCAGCCTTGCTGCCGGTCAGTTCACCGGCCCTGTCACCTACGGCGGCACCGGCATGGCCACCGTAGCTACAGTGGTTTTCAATCACAATACCGGAACCAGCACCCTCAACAGCCTGCTATCGGTGACGGGCACGGCCACGCTCAACGCCAATGCCGCCCTCAACGCCAACGGCCAGCTGTATATCCGCTCCGATCTATCGGCCAGCGCCAACCTGATCAACAATGGACTGCTGACGGGCACTGTGCAGGGGTTGATTACGCGAGCCAGTGCCACCTCGGGCAGCTACAACTACCCCACCACGTTGTCGGTCAACGTCAGCGGGTCGGTGATGCAATACCAGTGGCAGTCATCGTCCAACAACAGTGCCTGGACTAACCTACCCGGCGCAACGGGAGCCACCTACACCACCAATGTAACGTCGTCCCTTTTCTACCGTTGCCTGCTCACCACCACCAACACCGCCTACAGTCAGCCTACGGAGTCAGTGAGTCTAAATACCCCGTTGCCCGTCACATTGCTTTATTTCAATGGGCGCATGACCGAAGCGGGGGCACTGTTGGGCTGGCAAACGGCCATGGAGGTGGAAAACGCCCACTTCCAGATCGAGCGCAGCCGGGATGCCCGCAGCTTTGAGTCCATCGCCACCATACCCAGTCAGGCTACCGGGGGAAACTCGCATCTTGCCTTGACCTACAGCTATCTGGATGGGAAACCCCTGGCCGGTATCAACTACTACCGGCTGGTGCAGACCGACCGCAACGGCACTCAGACCCGTAGCTCGATCATTGCCCTCAGCCGGGAGAACAACCCGTCCGTTTTGTTTCCCAACCCGTTGACTTCCGGGGGCGAAGCCACCATTGAGCCAGCCATCACCTACACCGCCTATCAGATCATTGACGGGTTGGGGCGCGTGGTGCGGCAGACCGATAAACCGGGGGTGCTCAACGGGGTAGGGCTGGGCGAGCTGCCGGCCGGGAGCTACCTGCTGCGGGTCGAAACGACCAATGGGCCGGCTTGGTTGGTGCGGATGGTCAGGCCGTAGGTAGTCTCATTTATTTTATTCACTTATCACCTAGTTCATGAATCCCCCGAAAAAAATAAACCTCGTAACACCCCAGCCCAAACGGAGCTACAAATCGCCCAAGCTCAATAAGCTGGGCAACGTTAAAAAACTCACCCTTAAGGGTGGTTCAGCCGTCGATGGCTTTGGCAGTACTGAGGGATGAGCTTGGCTCCATGTTTCTTTTGCATGAGGCAGGTACTGGTCTATATAGTCAGTTTAAACGAATAGACCCCTGGGCACAGACTGCGATAGGTGTTTTGTGGTCAACAGTCGAGTAGCCCTCACCTGATTTTTAATCGTTCTTGCCTATAACTCAGCGTATGATTAGAAACATTCTCGTTACCGGTCATTGCTTTGAGTTATGTTTTTGGACTTCAGATTTATACGTCGGTTTAGGCGTAAACAGTATTTTTCCGGGCTGCCTGAATAGAGAGTTGGTGGCCCTTTTTATGGGCCACCATTTTTTATAGGACATCCTGTTATGAATTCGTAAGGATGTTTGAATGACCATCGGTAGGATACAAAGGAGTAGAGACCTTTTCTAGGATCTGTTAAACCGTATGCTATGGATAGTAGTGGACATGTTTAAAAAACGCTTATTAGTCCATGAATTGATCTACAAGACAACCAATACGCTAATTACCTGATTTTAGGGGGGTAAGTGTTGAGAACTCTACAAACTAATTTACTGGTTAATGAGGTAACTCTTTGCGGCAGCCGTCCTGTCGAGTTACTAAAAAAATCCCATGTACAACTTTACTGCTGACCTCAACATAATCGGCGTGAACCCCTTTGTGTTTGTACCCCAAGAGATTTTAGAGCCGATTCTTAGCCACGCCAGCAACCAAAAAGGGAAAATTCCGGTACGTGGCACTATCAACCAACTGCCCTACCAACAGACCTTAGTCAAATACAGTGGCGACTGGCGGCTTTACATCAACACCAGTATGCTGAAAAATTCGCCCAAACGAATTGGTGAGACCCTTGAGATTATGATCGAGGTTGACCCCACCGACCGACGCCTGAAACTTCACCCCCAGTTAAGGGAAGCACTGCAGGCCAACCCACCCGCCAAGGCAATATTTGAGAGCTTACGCCCTTCGCTGCAACACGAGATCGTGCGCTACATAACTAAGCTGAAAAGCCAGGAAAGTATTGACCGAAACGTTGGCAGAGCTATCAATTTCTTGCTGGGAAATGGTCGATTTATTGGGAGAGCAAAGCCCTAAGAACATGACCGAATGCTACGGAATAGAATAGACAACTAGTAAAAAACTGGCTTTTCATAGCCCCTCGCCGTCTACACCGCCCGCCACAGGCGCAATTCTTCCACACCCATGATCAGCTCACTGAAGTTAGTCTGAGCGCCATTTCGAACGAGCTGGATTCGGCTGGATCCAGTCAAGTAAGGCCCGCCTGTTTTGAGTTAACGTATGTCGGTCACACCCTGAATGCCCGGCTGGTGATTGCTGATCAAGTGGTTAACCGAAGTAGCTTTCAATTGGATCAGGCCGGCTATCCGCTAGCGCTAACCCCAGTGTAGGGGCCGTGATGGGATTGGTGGGCTTAGATAATGCCCTTACCCGGAATAACCTGCGCTACCGAACCGTGCAGCATTGTACGGCCTTGGCTGGCTGCACTACCAGCAAGTTAGTTGATGAAACGCCGGGCACGAATTCACGTGCTTTTCCGACTCAGCGCAGCGCCCCGGTGGGTGTGATGGGCACCTACTTTTACACGATCACTTATCAGTAATTAATCAAGCGTGTGCTACGAATTGAGTTAGACAGACAGATAGTAAAACCAGGATTTAAACAGACAAACCCGTTATCTGACTATTTTTCATCCTTCGGCTACTATAGTACCGATTACTCAACAGTCTGCAATCCAACCATATTACCTTAACTGGGGTCATATAGAAAGACGAACTAACTCCTTGATCAATGAAAACAAGTGTGTTGAGCTTATGGCTACTAGTCACTTTTGGCATCATCAGTTGTCACAAAACAGACCCGGTTGACCCCCAGGCCTATCCCCTGAAAGAATATACACTGGATTTACAGCAAGCCAGGCGGTGGTTACCGGGTAAGTGGAAGCTGATTAAGGTATCCACGATGATTCCTAACCCCTCTGTACCGAATGTGGAACTGATTATCGATGAGAACTGGATCCGCCTTATCCAAGACGGTATTCAGACCGACCAGGTTGATTATACAATTGAAAAGTCTGATTATGGTCTACTGATTAAAACCAATGCACAACCCAGAGAAGACAACTGGTATGTGCGTGATCCTGGCGTACTGATTAATCAGAACCGAATGTATTTGGATTTGGGCCGGGCTCAGGACTTACCAGCCTATGAATTCAGTAAAGTATCAATTGTTCTATGAAGCCATGACTGTTAGCCGTGAAAACTGCTGAAACCGTCCAAATGAAATCCTTGTGATGCGTTTATTTACCTGGATACAACCGAATTCCTCGAAAAGGAGTCTTGCCAGAAAATTCATCCACCATTCACCCGGTTAAACAACCATGAATTACAGCATTCGTTTACTTTCGGTTTGCCTTCTCCTTCTGTTTTCGGCCTGTGACAAAAATGATTTAAAACCCGAAACCATTACGATGCGTGTAGCTGATCACTATAAAGATTGTACAGGTGTCGGTCCACAGAAGTGCCTGTGGGTCAAAATGGAGGAAAACCCTACCTGGACGTTGCATTACTCTGGCATTGAAGGCTTTGCCTACGAAGAAGGTTTCGAATACACACTAACCGTCAAACGGGAACGGGTTGAAAACCCACCGATGGATGGATCAAGCATACGTTACAGGCTGGTGAAGGTGGTTGAAAAGACTAAAAGATAAACGCCTTCTCACCGGTCAGTCCCAGAGGCTGGCCGTTTTCATTTCCAGATGCCAGTCATGTGCTCTTCGGGGCTTTCGTAGATGCTTTTCCCATTAAATTCTTGCCCATACACCCTTTCTTTACCCTCATTTAAGAAGCAGGTTCATGAAGGTTCTTCGTCTCTAGTGGAAGCTTTTTATGAGACAATCACTTTTTAATGTTTGTCAACTTCAGTTAGTCGCATACGCCTGTTTTACAATTGGTTTGTCACTTAGGATAGATAGCGTCTTACATACTGCAACTAGCTGAGCCTATAAACACTGGGGGCACGGATGACGCTACCGTTGGGTTTGCAACGAATGGTCGGCGAGTGTCGTTACACCAGCAGCCCATGGCTACACGCAAAATTTATTTCCCCTACCGCTTATGAATAAGAAAGGACCCATCATTGTTATTGAAGATGATGAGGACGACCAGATCCTGTTAACGCAGGCCATTAAAAAACTAGCCATTCGAAATGAAATTATCTTTTTCCAGGATCCTGAAGAAGCGCTTACCTACTTACTGTCGACCGATATTGAGCCATTCATCGTTCTGTCGGATATCAATATGCCCAAATTAAGCGGACTCGAACTCCGAGAGAAAGTACATGCCAATGAGAGCCTGCGCTTAAAATGCATTCCCTACTTATTCTTTACCACCAGCGCCGAGCAGCAACACGTCATTGACGCCTACTCCAAGTCAGTCCAGGGCTTTTTTGTCAAGCCCAGCAGTTTGGACAAACTCGAACAGATGATGCGAAAAATAATCGACTACTGGCAGGAATGTACGTCGCCTGACTTTGTCGGTTAATCAACATTAAGCCCTATCCACGTTTATTGGCGTGTTGGCAGGCCAGTAGTAGAGTGTCTTTAAGCCGGTTGACATCCGCCTGCTTGGAGAGATAGCTGATAGCCCCGGCTTCATAAAAACTAGTTATCTCCGAATGGGAAGCATCCGCACTCATCATCACAACCGGAAGGGAGCGGTAGTGGGGTTGTTTCTTTAAGGCATCCAGGAAATTCTGGCCACTCGTGAACAAACGTAACGAATAGGACGGCATGTATCGCTTAAAGACGATTTCAACCAGCAGGCGATAATCAGCGTCATCATCAACGAGACAGACCACATCGGACGGCGATTGAAGCGACTCAAAAGAAGGCAGTGCCATAAGGGGCTGTTTACTGACCAACATCCGGCTGTACGGTTCGTTCCGGAGTTAGTAAGTCCAAATAGGGCAGCCAGGCGAAAAACTAGTCTACCCAAACGGGATAGGCCAGTCAAAGAATAAACACGTAAGCTTGTGGTTTGAAACCGGAGTAAAGATAAGATACTGGTCCATTCCTAGGCAACGGATAGTCATTGACAGTACTTTACCAGGCAGCCCGATTAAACGTCCCATTCAAAAAGAAGACACATGAAAGTGTATTCGTCTCAAGCGGGAGCGTTTCAGTGAGACGTTAATTTTTTAGTCATTATCCAACACAATCAGCTGCATACGCCTTTGGTTCGAAACTTTCCTGTGGTCTGATGCTGACTCCCTGATTGTTCAGACTATAATATGAATTTATCTAAATAGACATTAAAGATTAAGGCTTAAATTTGTACTATAGCCTCAATAAGTTGACAAATTTGATTAGTATATCTAATCATCTGAATGGCTAATTTCGTTTAATCATGGCCATGGCTACCTATTCTAAATTCTGCATATTGGCGTTCGTGTTCTTTATTTCTTGTACTCAGAAGGAAAAACCTAAATACACCATTGGCTTTTCGCAATGCATGATGAGTGATAATTGGCGAAAAGACATGTATCAGGGAATGAAACGAGAGCTCTCATTTTACCCGGATATGTCGATGGAGATGAAGGTAGCGAATGGTGATTCCAAAAAACAAAATGAACAGATACAGGAGTTTGTAACGCAGAAAGTCGATTTATTAATTGTGTCGCCCAATGAGAAAGATGCCAATACGTCTTCGATCAACCAGGCGTATCTGTCTGGTATACCCGTCATTATTTTAGATCGACGCATTTCTTCCACCAAGTATACCGCTTTCGTAGGGGCCGAAAATTACCTGGTCGGCCAAAACGCGGGTATATACGCGAATACACTGCTCAAAGGACATGGAACCGTTCTGGAAATTAGTGCGGCCCCGAATACGTCTCCCTCCATTGATCGTCACCTGGGCTTTGTCCAGGCCTTGAAGAAGTATCCGGCCATTACCTATTCCGGTATTATCTGGCAAAACGACCAGCTTGATCAAACCTTACCCGCCTATTTAAAAGCACACCCTCAAATCGAATTAATCTACGCGCACTATGATCGCTTAGCCTTAATTGTGTCGGAAATCTGCCAATCGTTGGGCCTGAGAAAGAAGATTAAACTAATTGGTGTTGATGGCTTGGCAGGTAAAAATGAAGGACTTGATTTAGTAAAAAAAGGGTTGATCGACGCGACAATCTTATACCCGGCCGGTGGTGAAGAAGCCATCAAGAACGCCGTCAGCATCTTAACCAAAAAGCCTTTCAAACGGGAAAACAAACTTTTTACGACGGTTATCAACCCAGATAATGTGGGGATAATGTTGGCCCAGTACCAAAAAATAAGGGAACAGCAGCAGTCGATCGAGAGACAGACGTACAAATTACTGGATCTGAGTCGGATCTATTCTTCACAAAAAAAAGCAGTTGGTGTTCTCCTCGCATTATTAACCCTTGTCGTCCTGTTTGGCGCAGTCCTTTTATCGCTATTGCGTGAAAAACAGCAATCCAATAAGGTGCTGGCTCAACAAAAAGAGGAAATTGAACGAATATCGGCGCAGGCCAGGCAGGCTACCGAAGATAAGATGCGCTTTTACTCCTATATCTCTCATGAATTCAAAACGCCACTCAGCCTGATTCTAACCCCGGCGGATGATTTACTCAATCGAAAAACCTATGATGGTAAAGAAGGGAAACGAGTGCTGGAGCTTATTCGAAAAAATGCTAATCGCCTGTTGAAGCTAGTTGATCAGGTTTTGGATTTACGGCGAATTGATGCCGGAAAAATAGAGCTGCTTACCGCTACCCACGATCTGGTAAAATTCATTCAGGAAATTGTGAATGACTTTTCGTTTACAGCCCGAAAACAGCAGATCGATTTACAGTTTATCCATCAATTGCCTGAACTCCCCTACACCTTCGACGCCGAAAAACTCGATAAAGTTCTATTTAACCTGCTGTCCAATGCCTTTAAGTACACCGCTCCCGGCGGCCTGATCCATGTGTCTTTGACGCGCTCAGCCGACAGTATAAAACTGATCATAACCGATAATGGTGTTGGCATGGATGCTATCGACAAAGCCCATGCCTTTGATTTATACTACCGGGGCAGTCAATCCGCTTCCTTAGGATCCGGGTTAGGCCTGGCCTTATCGCAGGAGTTTGTGCTGCTCCATCAGGGTGAAATAACGTTAACGTCAGAACAGGGAAAAGGCACCACGTTCACAATCACTTTACCCTACAGCCCGCCACAGGACCCAATACAGCTAACAGCCACTCCGGCGTTTGATCATAGCGTGGAGACCGAGACAGACACTCGGGTTGTTGACGCAGCGTCGAGTGCCGATCAGTCGATGGTGATCATTGAAGACAATAGCGAGTTATTGACTTTTTTACAAAGCCGGTTCGCCGGAAGCTACCGTATTCTACCCGCCGAAACCGCCGAAAAAGGGTGGGAGCTTATTTTGCAGAATATTCCGGACATCATTTTAAGTGATGTCACCCTACCCGGTCAGAGTGGAATCTGGCTGACGCAGCGGGTAAAAGAGGATTTCCGGACGTCGCATATTCCCGTGATTTTAATAACGGCCAAGGGAGGGTTGGAAAATCAGCTGGAAGGTACCGAAGCCGGTGCCGATGCCTATATCCCCAAGCCGTTTAACCAGCAGCTGCTGGAAGTAAAGGTCAGGAATCTGCTTGGCAATCGGGATCGCATGAGAAGGCGGTTTTCCAATGAAATCACGAACCCACAGCAAGTGCAGTCGAAGGAGCGAAAATTTTTACTCGACTTTGAATTATTACTCGAAAAACACATCAATAGTAATCAGTTATCGGTCGAAAACCTGAGCCGTGAACTGGGGATGTCAAGAGTACAGCTTTACCGGAAAATTACGGCGCTGACCAACAAAAATGTAAACGACTATATCGCGGACTACCGGATTAAGAAGGCCAAACAACTCCTGGGTGACCAGGCAAAGAATATCTCTGAAATCGCCTATGCCTTAGGATTTAAAGACCCCGCTTACTTTGCAACCTTCTTTCGGCAGAAAGTGGGTCAAACTCCTTCAGACTGGCGAAATTCATAATGTATCAATTTTACAGGCGTTGTATCAAAATTACATTAAATAGACAAAGCTCCACCTATATTACTGCTGATAATCAGCACATTAGTTAATGTATCAACTTTAGTGTTTTTTGAAAGGAGTTTGAAGGAGAAGGCATTATAGTTTCTGGAGATTTGATTCATCGAAAACGTCATAAACGATTTTCAACTCGATGAATCGAAAAACAAACATCCTCTTCTGGTCTGTTACTGCCGCGCTGGGCGGCTTCCTCTTTGGCTTTGATACGGCCGTTATTTCCGGGGTTGAGCAGTCACTCCAGACCCTATGGCATCTCAGTGTTTGGGAACATGGCCTCACCGTATCCATTGCGCTCATCGGTACGGTACTTGGGTCGATGCTGGGGGGTATTCCAGCCGAACAGTTGGGTCGCAAGAAAACGCTGTTTGGCATTGCCGTTCTCTACCTTATCGCGTCACTGGGTACAGCGCTGGCACCCAGTTGGGGCGTTTTCCTGCTCTTTCGACTGCTGGGAGGATTGGGCGTAGGCGCATCGTCGGTGGCTGCACCCATGTATATCACTGAGATTTCACCAGCCAAATCGCGCGGAAAACTGGTGGGCATGTTTCAGTTCAATGTCGTTTTTGGCATCCTGATTGCGTATCTGTCCAACTTTCTACTCGCCGATATTGGAACAGAAGCCTGGCGCTGGATGCTGGGCATTCAGGCAGTGCCTTCCATTATTTTCCTGCTTGCGGTACTCTACATTCCGGAAAGTCCCCGCTGGCTGTTGCTGAAAAGAGGGAATGTGACCCAGGCTCGTGAGGTGCTGAATCTGATTGATCCGGACACCGCCGAGCAAACCTTCCGCGCTATTAAGCAGAGTCAGGTTGATTCGGCGATTTCCCCCCGTCTGTTTTCGAAAACGTATAAGACCCCCGTTATGCTGGCCGTGTTGTTTGCGGTGTTCAATCAGGTATCGGGAATCAACGCCATTATCTACTACGCCCCCCGCATTTTTGAGATGACGGGGCTTGGTAAAAGTTCGTCTCTACTCTCTTCGGCAGGAATTGGGTTGATCAACCTGATCTTCACGCTGATCTCCATGAACCTGATTGATCGCTACGGTCGCCGGACGCTGATGAAAATCGGGTCGGTAGGGCTGATTATTACGTTGGGGCTGGTTGCCCGCGCCTTTTATGTTCAGGATTTCGGCCTGACGGTTCCCATTCTGCTCTTCGCCTACATAGCCTTTTTCGGTTTCTCACAAGGCGCTGTCATCTGGGTATTTATTGCCGAGATCTTTCCCAACGAAGTACGTGCCAGCGGACAGGCACTTGGCAGCTTTACGCACTGGCTCATGGCCGCCATCATCACCTTCACCTTTCCGTATCTGGCCGAGCAGTTCGGCGGAGGCAACACCTTCCTGTTTTTCTCTTTCATGATGGTGCTCCAACTGCTGTTTGTAGTTCGGCTGATGCCCGAAACAAAAGGGTCAAGCCTGGAAAAAATAGAAAGAACCGTTTTCGCTCACTAATCCCGTTTAATCATGACACCTAAAATTACCTGTTTTGGGGAAGTGCTGTGGGACGTTCTCCCCAACAGCAAACAACCTGGTGGAGCACCGATGAATGTGGCCGTAGATCTCCGAAACCTGGGGCTCAACGCTCAGATCATCAGTCGCGTTGGCAGTGATGAGTTAGGCCGGGAACTGCTTGACTTTCTGGAGGACAAGGGGTTGCCGCTCGACTTGATCCAAATCGGCCAGACTCACCTGACGGGCGTAGCCAAAGCCAATATCTCGGATGCCAACGAGGTGACCTATAAAATTGTCCAGCCCGTGGCCTGGGACTACATTCATCTGGACCCAATCCTGATTGATGTGGTTCAAACCAGCGATCTGTTTGTATACGGTAGCCTGGCGGCCCGCAGCCCGATGACGTTTGAAACGTTGCTGGCGCTGTTGGGAGCCGCCCGTAAGAAGGTATTCGATGTAAACCTGCGGGCACCCCACTACGAGCGAAATACGGTTGAACAGCTTCTTTACCAGGCTGATATCGTCAAGCTCAACGAGCATGAACTAGCGGAGTTAGTAAGCTGGTATGGCGATCAGCCTGACCTGAATCAGGCCATGAAGCAGCTCCGCGACCGATATGCCCTGGAGACCGTTTGTGTTACACTAGGCGAAAAAGGGGCTGCGATGCTGGACACCACCGGCTTTGTGCAACAGGTTGGCTTTCCCGTCGAGGTGACGGATACCATCGGCAGCGGTGACGCTTTTTTGGCAGGCTTTCTTTACAAAACACTATCCGGTGAATCCGCACAGAAAATCCTGGAGTTTGCCTGTGCCCTGGGGGCTTACATGGCTACGCAACCAGGCGCCACGTCCCCGTTCTCAGAAGCCACCGTTCAGGCTTTTTTAAGAAAAACCTCTCTTTCTATTCATTAAGTTAACCATTGATACCCTATGAACAAACATGTATTAGGATTGCTATTCTTGCTGATTAGCACCCATTTAGCGTTTTCGCAAAACCGATTAAATATCACGGGCAGCGTGCGTTCCAAAGTCGACAATATGGTCATGCCCGGCGTGACAATTGTTGAAAAAGGAACCCAGAACGGAACGACCACCAATGCCGACGGAACCTATAAGATTTCGGTATCGAACGGGGCAACGTTAACCTTCTCATTTGTCGGGATGCAGATCAAAGAGGTACCGGTTGGTAACGCCAGCACGGTCGATGTAGTCCTGGAAGATGATCTGCAAAATCTGAATGAGGTTGTTGTAACGGGCTATAAAGAAGAACGTAAAGCCGATTTAACGGGGGCTGTCGCCGTGGTTAAAGTGAGCGACATTAAAGACATGCCTGCTGCCAACGTGATGCAGAATTTACAGGGACGGGTAGCGGGTGTGTACATCCAGACGGATGGCAATCCGGGTGCCGGGGCCAATGTGCAGATTCGGGGCGTGGGAACACTCGGTGGAGGCACCGGTCCCCTCTACGTAATCGACGGTGTACCTACGACAGAAGGGCTGCAAACGCTCAATCAAAACGATATTGAGTCGATTCAGGTTCTTAAAGATGCCTCGGCGGCCAGTATCTACGGCTCAAGGGCGGGTAACGGGGTCATTATCGTTACGACCAAACGAGCCAAAAAAGGCGTAAGCCGCGTTGAATTCACCGCTTACGCAACCGCTCAAAATTACATTTCCAAGCTAAATGTTCTAAACACCGAGCAACGGGGACGCGTTTTCTGGCAGGCCGCTACCAACGATGGCGTTACGCCCACCAGCCCGCTCTATCAGTTTCAATCCAAAGTTGGTCCCAATGGTCAGCCAGTACTGGACAAAATCACGCTTCCCGAATTCATTGACGGTGAAAAAACCATGCGTCCGGCTGATACCCGCTGGTTCGACGAAGTATCCCGAACGGGGGTCATTCAATCGTACAATCTGAATCTGTCGAATGGGGGTGAGCGGGGAAATATGCTCTTTTCGCTCAATTACTTCAACCATGACGGCATCATTCGGGAGTCGAACCTGAACCGGATCATTGCCCGGATGAATTCCGATTATAGTTTTCTCAACGGCCGCTTGAAAGTGGGCGAAAACCTGATGTTTACCAAGACCCGTCAGACCGAGATCCCAACGGGTGATATCATGTACCTATCGCTGGTTCAACAGCCCATTGTACCGGTTCATTCGGTCGATGGAGGTTGGGGCGGCCCGGCACCCAGCATGACGGATCGGCACAACCCGGTACGGCTCATTGAGGATAATAAACAGAATAAAACCTACGGTGGGCGGCTATTCGGTAATGCGTTTATCGACCTGGAAGTTATCCCGAATTTGCACCTGCGCTCGAACGTGGGGGTCGATTACACCATGACCAGTTTGCGGTCGATGTATAAATCGTATAAATCAGGCTTTTTGTCCGATCCAACAAATCGGGTTACCAATAACAATAATTTCTTCGGCAACTGGGTATGGCAGAATACGCTGAATTATGCCGTAACGACCGGTAAAAGCCGCTTCGATCTGGTGGCGGGTAGTGAACAGATCAAATTCACCAGCCAGCAGTTTTCGGCTAGCCGACAGAGTTTTGCCCAGCAAACGCCTGACTACATGTACCTGGATGCTGGCTCGGGCAATAAAGATAATGGGGGCAACGGTACTGCCTACAGCCTGATGTCATTTTTTGGCAAGCTGAACTATGCGTATAACGACCGCTACCTTGCTTCGGTAACGGTCCGGCGGGATGGTTCATCCCGTTTTGGGGAAGCCAATCGCTATGGTGTATTTCCGGCCATGTCACTTGGCTGGCGCCTGAGTGAAGAGGCTTTCATCAAAAACCAGGTTCCGGCCTTGTCCGATTTGAAACTGCGCTTCGGCTGGGGACAAACGGGTAACCAGAACATTGCCAATAATGCCATCTATGCGCTGTACGTAGCCGACTACGGTATTGATCCCACCTGGACGGAAGATTCGGGAACCGCCTACGACTTAAACGGTACCAACACGGGCGGCCTGCCGTCAGGATTTCGACGCACACAACTAGGCAACAACAACCTGAAATGGGAAACGCTGACCCAGACGAACTACGGTATCGACTTTGGCTTTTTCAACCAAAAGCTGGCAGGCTCTGTCGATTATTTTGTAAAAAAGACAACGGATATTCTGGTGCAGCCACCGTATCTGGCCGTTGTTGGTGACGGGGGCGGCCGCTGGGTAAACGGCGCATCGCTTCAGAACAAAGGCATTGAAATCCAACTGGGTTATCAAAGCCGCATTGGGGATGTTAGTTACAATCTCTCCGGAAATGTATCGACATACCGCAACAAAGTGATTAGCCTGCCCGATGAAGTGGTCAATGCATACGGCGGGAATGGCACCACCGACAACATTCTGGGAAGGTCGATTAATTCAATTTACGGTTACGTAACGGACGGGTTGTTTCAGAACCAAAGTGAAGTCGATGCGGCCAGTCAGCAGATCGGCAAAGGGATCGGACGAATTCGCTACAAAGACCTCAATAACGATGGTAAGATCGACCAGACCGATCGTTCCTGGATTGGTATCAGAGACCCTAAATTCCTGTATGGATTCAACGCCGGTGCGTCGTATAAAGGCATTGATATCGCCTTCTTCTTCCAGGGTATACAGGGTAACGACGTATATAACGACAACAAAATCCTGACCGATTTTTCGTCCCTGTGGGCCGGTACCAACTGGGGCGCCCGGACGCTGAATGCCTGGTCACCCACCAACACCAGCTCGACGATTCCGGCGGTCACGCTAACCGACAAGAACAACGAAGGTCGCACCTCTACCTACTTTGTCGAGAATGGCTCGTATCTGAAGTTGCGTAACATTCAGATTGGTTATACGCTACCGAACGGATTGATTCAGCGGCTAAAAATGCAGCGGGCCCGCGTGTATGTACAAGGCCAAAATATATTGACACTAAAGCCCGCCAGTAAGGCAAACAAATACACCGGGGTTGACCCCGAAACGCCTAATAGCGCCTATCCTCAGCCCGCCATGTATACCGCCGGTATCAACTTCTCTTTCTAACCCAAGACGTTTCATTTTTTCATTCCAGCTCAAACACCTGCTCAATAAACAGGTAAGCCTGGAAAGACATAATCCAATAGATAGACCTTATTTATGAAATCGATAAAACACTGGATTCTAACGGGTGCGCTGCTGGCAGTCAACTTTTCCTGCCAGAATGCCCTGGATGTTACGCCCAAAGCCGTGATCAGCGGGGATGATCTGAATAGCCCTGAAAATATTAATAAAATGTGCGTAGCGGCTTATTCGGCGCTGGGTAATGATCACTATACGGCTCCCTTTACGCTCTGGCCCTATGGCAATGTGCGTTCGGGCGATGCTTACAAAGGCGGTGGTGGAACGGCCGATCTTGTCGAATTCCATTTTTTTGAAACGTTTGCCTATATCCGGCCTGATTTAGGTCCGGCCGATGAACTCTGGTTTCGTTACTACGTCTCCATTTCACGGGCCAACGACGCCTTACGCCGGTTGAACGCCGTTAGCGAAACGGCCCTACCCAATAAGAAAGTCCGGCAGGCTGAAATGCGTTTTCTGCGCGGCCATGCGTATTTCGAATTAAAGATCCTGTTCAATTTAATCCCCTACATTGATGAGACCGTTGCTGACGACCAGTATGCGGGCGTTTCGAATGTTGCGTTGACCAGCGATCAGTTATGGGATAAAATTGTCGCTGATTTCAGGGCTGGCGCGCAGGATCTGCCCGTTACGCAGCCGGAAATAGGCCGGGCCAATCAGTTATCGGCGAAGGCGTATCTGGCCAAAGCGTTGCTGTATCAGGCGTATAAGCAGGATGTCAGCTACAACGTGACGGGCATTGATCAGACCAAATTGCAGGAGGTCGTTAAAGTAACCGACGATATCATCAACTCGGGTAAGTACGCACTGTATGATGATTTCGCCAAAAACTTCCTGCCCGAATACGACAATGGAGCTGAATCGGTCTTTGCCATTCAACGCTCGCTCGACGATGGAACGCCCAAAGGTCGACTTGACTGGAGCAGTGCGCTCAATTATCCGATGAACCAGGAGTTTGGCTGTTGTGGTTTCCATCTGCCCAGTCAGAATCTGATCAATGCGTTTAAAACGGACAAAAATGGCTTGCCTTTGTTTGATACCTACAATGCAAATGATCTTAAAACAGTTGCTGATTTTAATGCTAGCCCCGTCGACCCACGCGTCGATCATACGGTAGCTATTCCGGGGCATCCCTACAAATACAAACCAAACTTTATCTTCAAGGCGGAGTGGGCGCGGGCACCGGAAATTTATGGGGCTACGGCTTCGCTGAAAGAAGTCGTGGCACCCGATAGCCCGGCTTTTCGAAAAGTACCCCCCTTTATGGGCAGCTCGAAAAATTCGGTGCTCATCCGCTATGCCGATATCCTGCTCTGGAAAGCCGAAGCGCTTATTGAACTGGGCCGTCAGGACGAAGCACTGCCCCTTATTAATCAACTCCGCGAACGGGCAGGCAAAAGCACGTCTCTGTTAAAAGATGCTTTGGGGAAAGCGACGTCGAACTATGCCATTGGCACCTACAAGCCAGGTATCAACATCGTGTGGAATCAGGCTACGGCTCGTCAGGCACTGCGCTGGGAACGCAGACTGGAATTGGCTATGGAAGGTAATCGCTTCTTCGACCTGGTCCGCTGGGGTGTTGCTGCTGAGTATTTGACTACTTATTTCTCGGCCGAGAAAACCAAGCGCGAGTACTTAAAAGAAGCGAAGTTCACTAAGAATCGCGACGAGTATTTACCTATTCCACTGAACCAGATCAACTTCAGCAAAGGCCTTTATAAACAGAATCCTGGTTTTTAAGCAATCACATAGGTTGGTAGTTCGGCTTTATCGTGGGGAGCATTCATGGACTGACTCCCCACGGTAGCTTACCTGATCCTGGCATTGACTTAACGTTCTATCTTGTATGAAAAAAATACTTATTCTTCTGGCAGTTCTGGTTTCCATCGGAAAGACACTTGGCCAAACGACCCAACTGGAGCCGCACCGTCCTCAGTTTCATTTCTCCCCTAAAGTGGGCTGGATGAATGATCCCAATGGGATGGTCTATCTGAAGGGAACCTATCATTTATTTTTCCAGCATTTTCCAACTGGTACAAAGTGGGGACCCATGCACTGGGGACATGCTACCAGCAAAGACCTGGTTCATTGGCAGGAACATCCCATTGCCCTGTACCCCGATAGTTTGGGCTGGATATTCTCGGGCAGTGCCGTCGTCGATGTCAAGAACACCAGCGGCTTTGGCAAAAATGGGCAGACCCCTATCGTGGCTATTTTCACCCACCATAACCAAGATCTGGAAAAGAAAAAATCCGACAAATTTCAATATCAGAGCCTGGCGTATAGTCTGGATGAAGGTAAAACCTGGACCAAGTACGCAGGGAATCCAGTATTACCCAATCCGGGTATCAGTGATTTTCGTGACCCTAAAGTACGCTGGTACGAACCCCAGCAAAAGTGGATCATGACCCTGGCGACAAAAGACCGTGTTACCTTTTATTCGTCACCAGATTTAAAAACCTGGTCAAAGGAAAGTGATTTCGGTAACAGTGTGGGGGCTCACGGGGGCGTTTGGGAGTGTCCGGATTTGTTTCCGCTGGAGTATAATGGCAAGAAGGCGTGGGTATTGCTGGTTAGCATCAATCCCGGTGGTCCAAACGGTGGTTCAGCTACCCAATATTTTGTGGGTGATTTTGACGGAAAAACGTTCAAGCCCTATTCAACCAAGACGAAGTGGATGGATTACGGAACGGATAATTATGCTGGCGTAACCTTTTCTAATACAGGCAATCGAGTTATCCTGATGGGTTGGATGAGCAACTGGCAATATGCGGAAGTAGTGCCTACTGATGCCTGGCGAAGTGCCAATACGATAGCTCGTGAATTGGGCCTGACAGAAATCAATCAGGAACTGTTCTTGACGTCTGAACCCGTTAAAGAATTGACTGCGCTAAAAGGACAAAGCCTTTCACTGAAAAATTTATCCATTCATACTGGTTACGATTTAACGGCGAAAGTCAATAACAAAACAGGCTTGTTCAAACTGGAGCTGGCCACGCAGGCGACGGCAGATTTTTCCATCACACTGGGCAACAAAAAAGGTGATGAATTGATAATCGGTTACGATAAACAAGCGAATGAGTACTACATAGACCGGAGCCATTCGGGTAAGGTCAATTTTGAAAAAGGCTTTGGTAAACGACATTCAGCCCCACGGATTTCCGTCAATCCTAACCTTACACTCACGCTCTTAGCCGACGTTGCTTCAGTTGAATTGTTTGCCGATAGTGGTCTTACCGTTATGACGGACATCTTTTTCCCGAATACAGAACTGACTAAGTTATACCTAAAGTCGGCTACCGGGATTTTGATAACAGATCTAACCTATACGTCACTGGACGGTTCTGGCAAAAAGGGGCTTTAAGTGTGATTATCAGCACATGATTGAGCTCGTTAGCCTAACGATAGAAAACCCTGTTGAGGGCTAAATCCCGTACCTGGTTTTTCAAATACCTATTTAGGAGACAGTTTTGGGGCACCTGCTTCTGCAGCCTTTTCGAATACGCTAGAGAAGGTTGCAGAAGCAGGTGCCCCTTTGTAAAGAGCCAGTAATAGTTGATGGCAACAGAGATTTTTCCGTGTACGTACTCTACGGACAGTCGTTGACAGTTAGTAAAACAAGCCAGGCAATTAAATGCTAAATGCTCTTAAAAGCCTATACGTCTCGTTTAGGAGCGTTATAGTGAGACGCCTTGAGAACAAAAAAAGCAGATCGTGGAATGCATCTCAATCATGGACTAGCCTACTTGTTAGCTAAATGAACTAAAAATGGACCTACAAGCCTAATCCTCATCATTCGCTTCACATAAAAACACCACCTGCTGCACAACTCTGCTTCCCATATCGACCTGTTAGTTAATTACTTTCATAGTCCCCTGCATCACATAAAAATGTCCGGGTACCGAGCATTCGTAGGTGTAATCGCCGGGTTTTTCGGGAGCTATAAAGTAGATTGCTTCATTGGTGTTCGGTTGAAGTAAATTCGTATGATGTAGCACCTTTTCCGTTGCTGGAATATAGTTTTTCTCCTGTCCTTCGAGTCCTAGCTTCATCGCCAGTTCACCCACCTGAACCGCAGCACCAGGCTGCACCAAAACGAAGTTGTGCAACATATCATCTTCGTTGTTAAAGTCTATTCGTACTTTACTGCCTGCTTTTACCTGAAACTGCTCTGGTGAGAATTTTAAGCCGGGTTTTGTTCCAATCGTAATGGTGTAATCAGGTTTACCCCAACCCGATGGCAGTTGGGTGACCCGTTTAGCGGCATGACTGATTAGCTCCTTCGCCGTACCTGCTTTTGTAACGATACCCTTTGCTTTAGAAGCCGTCGATTTTGCCGACACCAGCGGGTTTGATGAAGTTGATGCCATGGCCATGCCGGCATGGTCAGGCTTGGGAGCAGTAGCCGCAATAGCCAGTTTTTCACCATCGGGAATGTTATTAAGGGTGTAGTAGCCCACATTGTGCAGCAAAGCCCGACCCGTTTCCGAACGAACGCCATTCGCCGTAATCTCATGGATATACCCTAACCGCAAATCATCAACCACTAACCTCGCTTTCAGGCCATCTTTCGATACGACAACACCCCGAATGAGGCAACCCGCTCGATTGATCACTGGACTACCATACGTTGCATGGTATCTATACGTGAACCCGGTCACTTTATAGGAGGCTGGATCAGTGGCGAGTTCGGGATTGACTGGCGTGGTAAACTCAATCTCGAAACCATCTGGCATGGCGTGGATTGTCTTCATCTCGAACGGCATTCGACCTGTCCATACTACCCGCTGTAAACTAAACAGTTCTTTGCCTGTTGACGACCAGCCCCGGCTGGTCATGCCTACATACATCGAGGCATCGTGTCCCCACACCATTCGTAACACCCCCGACGAGAAGCCTTCCCGGAATGGGAAAACGACACCCTGGTAGACGCCTTTCACCTTTTCAAAATCGACGCGCGAAACAATACTCTGACCCTGATCGCCGACAAATACCTGGTTAGCAAATGGTCCAAATTTGCCGCTCGTATTGTTGCTCAGGAATCCCGACGTTGATATACCCAGAATCCCGTGGGGCAACCAGACGGCGGGTGCTTTCAGCGCCGGAACCCGTTTGGCCACCTCATAAAGTGGCTCTCCCGTGTTAGGGATTTCTTGCGGTTTTAGGGACAGCGGAGAGCCAGGCAAGGAAGTCCACCGAAGGCTCTCGGCGTTCCCCAGAAAGTCGCCCTTTTCCACCTGGGAGATACGCCCTGAACCTACCCAATCGCCCTGGTTTTCGGTATAAAAAAAATCACCGGCTGCATTCATTCCATAGCCCGCCGGTGATCGCATCCCAGCGGCAAAGGGTGTCATTTTACCATCAGCGGTGAGCTCCAGGGTCCAACCCCGCCAGGGTGCCAGACTAACACCATGTCCCATACTATTGCTCCAGCCTACGTTTAGCGTAACCAGCATATTCCCATTGGGCAAAAACGTAGGCCCATACGAATACTCATGGTAGTTGCCCGATAAAGGCCAGGAATAGACTTTATCGTACGAATCGGCTTTGCCATCGCCGTTCACATCTCGCAGACGAGTCACTTCGCTGCGCTGAGTTACATAAATATCACCGTCTTTGTAAGCGAGTCCCAACGGCTCATGCAGGCCCGAGGCAAATCGCTTGTAAGTAGGACGCACAGAGCCACTCATGGACGGATTTGTTACAATCCAGACTTCTCCCCGCCGGGTACAGACAGCTAAACTACCATCCGGCAGTGTCGCCATACCGCCTACTTCCAGAATAATATCTTCGGGTACGGGCAGAGAAATTAGTTGATAGAAATCGTCTTCTTTCTCGGGATCTGGTTCGGCTTTAACCGGGTTCTTGGGTCTAGGAGCAGGTTGTTTGCTGTTTAAACTAACGGTCTGGTCACTTTGGGATTGAATTTGGGCCGTAGCTGACTGAGAACCAATCCATGAAAGGCTTAATGCCATGAGGACGGCTGTAGCCAGGTGGCTTATCGTAGAAGGAAGTAGGTTCATGAGCTTGGGGTAGGTAAGCTTAACAGATCGTTGAATCGTGGTTCTTACCAGATAATCGAATACGTGACAGCGCTGGCTCCACTGGTTGACTTTATAGGTAGCAGTAATTCTTTTGTGTTCGTCGCCGTCGTGCGAATGATTGGTTTCCCGTTTTTGGGCAGTTCAATGAAATACTGCTTGTCATTGATGGCGTAGAGCCCGTTAGGGAGTTGGCTGATAGCATGACCTTCCGCAACCCGGCACCAAATGTCCTGCGGAGCGGATGTAACGGTAAAGGAGTGCAGCAGTTTTCGACCCTCATCGGTCGATGCGAATGACTCCCGCACCTGGGCTGTACCGAGTGCATATTTAAAAACAGGTCGACCAGCCGCATCCACATCATAGCCCAGATTATCATACGTAGCATTGGAATCAGGCCAAACCGTATTCTGATCGGTTAGGAAAGCCAGCGATGGTTTCCCTGATAACTCAACAAGACTACCCAGCGGAACCGAAAGCTGGGATTCACCCCGTCCCCGCCACATAGGTGTTGTTTCCAGGAAATCACCTCGCCAGATTTGCAGAAACTCCCCTTTTTGAAGGTCAACCGTATAGTTGATATGATCCGGCTCCCCGACCGATATCGTGTGCGTATGTTTGCGACCGTGATGATTTATAAAACCCCGTTGCATGACCGGTTCCTCTTTTGCCAGCACTGTGATCTGGCTAACGGGGGCATCGGCTTCAACGACGGAGGTGAGTGTCGTATACTGAACACCCGGCCCTTCGACCGCTAAAAGAATATCATTACTGGGCATTGATCGCTTGCCAAAGCTTTTAAAATAGGTGATCTCAACGGGATAATCCCCGGTCTGTAAAGTCAACTTTGATGAAGCAACTCCATCCGTTTTGTTGGAGACTTCGATGATTTTCTTCCCATCAATTTTCAGCTCACCCGCCCCATTGGGAATCGCCGTGTTCACGTTTGGCAGAATCCAGCGTAGGTTCAGATTAAACAGGTATTCGCCCGGGCTCGGAATATGCAGCGTTCCCGATATTTTACCCGCAAAATTATCTTTGCTACCCGGCGTTTGGTGGGCCAGTCCATCAATGGCTTGTTCCAGTTTGGGCGTACGCGAATGGATTTCATCGAGGGACTTGACCGTTCCGTCATACGCGCTTAGCCGGAGCTTGCTCAGCGTAACCGATTCCAGGCTGTAGGCTTTATAGCGAATAGTGCGAATGGCAACCGGGCCATGATCGCCCTGGATCATCAATGGGCCGGTTGGTTTTTCATCCTGAAAGGCAGCCGATCGGGTGGGGCCGGTCACTTCAATCGTTTGTTGGACAGGTACACCGTTTAGTACGACGTTGACAAAGCGCGCGTTGGCTATTTTTTCGCCTTTCTGGTTAAAGCGAGGGGCCCGGAAACTAATCTTAAGATGCTGCCACAACCCAGGAGCCCGGCTAACGTTCTGAGCGGGTGGATGGCCTTCGTAGCCTTTACGCCCCTCAGGTCGGCTGTCATCCCAGCGCTGGTAAATCGCTCCGCAGTCCGATGATTTCGGCTCTTTCACGCCCCAGCTATCGAATAGTTGCACTTCGTAACGGCCCTGAAGGTAAACCCCTGAATTGGAGCCCTTTTCCATCATAAAATCCAATTCCAGGTCAAGATCGCCGTGTTCCAGTTTGGTAAACAGATGCTCTTTACTTTTGCCGGAAGGATCATTTACCAATATACCGCCCCCCGATTTCGTCTGCCCACCACCTGTTTTATTGACATCATAAAAGACATCACTAACGAGTTTCCAGTTCGAACCGACCGGCCTAAACTCATTCAGATTCTGAAGCGGTAAGGCTGTATAGGCTAATTCACTTTGTTGGGCTACTCCCCTACTGACGGTGAATAAGATGAGCCAAAGATTATGCCAACCAGTAATGCGCATCGCTTTTATAAGTAGTTTATGAATGATAAAATTTGACCGTTTCCTGATTATCATCCATGAATCAAGCAGGACCTCCTGGTGTCGATTTCTTTAATAAATGAGCGTTCTGACAAGTACAGTGGCATATATACATCGACCAACCGACAGTGTCTAACTCATTTTTTTTCAGCAGCTTAAACAGGGTAGACGAAGTTGGCTGGCAAAAGCATGCTTCTCGCTGATAAATATATCGTCTTGGTACGTTAGCATGACCCCAGTGGAATAGGCCGCACTGGGGTCACAGATTAATTGACGTATCGTTTTATTTCGAGTCGATTAATAGCCAGGATTCTGACTGTAATTTTCATTTACGGCCATTTGTTGAGTAGGAATGGGAAACAATAGGTACTTCGGCTCGCTTACGTAATTCTTCTCGTAGAACGGTTGTAGGTACTTGCCAAAGCGAATCAAATCCTGTCGTCTATAGTTTTCCAGAAACAATTCCCGGCCCCGCTCATCCAACAAAACGTCCAGGTTGATTGAGGGCAGGGCACTAGCTCCCCGGGAAGGATGAGTACGAATTGCATTCACCAGTGAAAGCGCTGTATTGCCGTAACCACCTGCATTTGTTGCGGTTCCACCCCGCAGAATGGCCTCCGCTTTCATCAGCAGCACATCCGGCATTCGGAAATACACATAATCATTATCGATCAGGCGGCTACCATCGTTGGCATAATCGATCGGATATTTAAGCGGACGAATGCCCGGCTCTTCCAGGTTGGCTCCTGTTTCGATAATTTTTACCTCTTTGGTAAAGATTAACGCATTACCGGCGCGGTCTTTCAATGGGACATCAGTCGTCAGATTATACTGCTGGCCAAGTAGGTATCCCACGTTGATGCGATTGCCTGGATTGGGCAGCCCCCCCGCACTTTTATAGGCATCGCCCAGCCGCTTATCTGTTGCTTCATACTTATTATAGTAATCCGGGAGGGATACCCAGCCATTGTTACCCGTCGGATTTTGGTTCGGGTGCAGGTAGGTTACCCACCGGCTCCGCAGGTTGGCGCTGGGCGATACCCCACCCACATTCTCCTGCGTCCAGATGTTTTCCTTGCCAATCGTCGTATTGGCAGGCGCGAAATTGTCGTAATAATTGGCTGCAAACTGGTATTTATTGCTGTTAATAATCTCATCGGCCAAACTGATCACCTTGTTCATATCCTCGGCCGCAAACGTGGGAGCTGCCCGGTTGGCATAAACCCCTTTGTTAAGGTAGATTTTCATCAGGAAAACCCTGGCGGCATCTTTGTTGGCTAAACCGGCCGGACCATTCGGCAGATTCGCCTGCACTGCCGTTATTTCGCTGAGGATATAGTTCAGCGCATCCAGGCCTTTACGAACCTTAGCCGCCTGTACCACACTTTCGCCCGGCTCGCGGTAGGGCACCTGATCGTATAGATCCAGTAACCAATACATACACCAGGCCCTGATAAACCGAGCTTCGGCCGCCTGCTGCGGAGTCGGATTGAAGCGTAGCATATCCGTTGCGGCATAAATGCCTCCGCCCATTCCATTAAAGGTATTGATGACACGGATGTGGTTGGCATCCCATTTGTGCTGGTGCAGCTGGCGCCAGTTGCCGTTATCATCCCAGTCCGGGCCACGGGTCGGTCCCATCAAGGCATCGGTAGTCATTTCACTCAGGGCATGTACTTGCTGCGGGTCTTGGAAAGGAGTGCGTACCGAATTGTATACACCCGTTAACAAAGCCGCTGTGTTAGCCGACGTTGACGAGTTGATCTGATTGGCGGTCAAATCGCCCTGAAATTTTTCGACCAGGTCGGTACAGCTACCTAGTCCTAAGACAAGTCCGGATAGGCCGATTTGAAGGAATTTATGTTTAATAGACATGATCATAAGGATTTATAGCGAGAAATTGACCCCAAACGTAATGGTCCGAGCCGACGGATAAGCTGCATAATCGATGCCGACCGATGGAACGCTGTTCACCGCTTTATTGACATTGACTTCCGGATCGAAGCCGGTGTATTTCGTGATCACAAACAGATTTTGACCCGTCACATAAACATTCGCTCCCCGGATAACCCTGGCGATGTTACCCAGCGCATAGGAGAGCGTAGCGTTGTTCATTTTCAGATAATCGCCCCGTTCCAAAAAGCGGGAAGAGGGCGTCACCGGGTTGGCAATCGACTCTTTAACCGGTTGCTGGTATAAAGAAAGTCCGATGTTCCGTCCCCCGTTAATCAAGCCGACACTGATGACCGCATTGTTGGTGTTGTTGTAAATATCCATTCCGAACGCCCCGTTCATGTTAGCAATGAGGGACAACTTTTTATAACGGAGCGTCGTACTGAGGCCCAATAAGGCTTTGGGGTTTGGATTGCCTACGTAGAAAAAGGTGTTGCCTGCGTCTTCATAGTTGGCCAGTCCAGTCGATTCATTCATGCCCAGGTACCTACGGGTAAAGAAGGCATTAATGGGCAACCCATTTCGAATAACTTCCACCGTAACACCGCTGAGTCCTGGCCCATTCAGTGCACCCGTCAAGATCGGTGCGGTTAAGCCGGAAACGCTATTTTTAATGAAGGTCGCGTTGACCCCTAAATCCCAGCTAAAGTTCGATTTCTTGATAATGTTTCCGTCGATGGCTACTTCCAGACCCTTGTTCTCAATGCGGCCATCCAGATTGATCCATCGAATAACCGATCCAGGAGGAGCAGGCTGAATCGGGGGGCTTGGAAACAACAGGTCTGTGGTGGTTTTATTGAAATAATCGACGGTGGCCGTAATTCGGTTACCCAGTACTGCCAGGTCAAAACCGAAATTATACTGTTTGTCGGATTGCCACTTTAAATCCGGATTGGGATTATTGGTCTGTCCCAGCCCGCCATTATCGGTGAACGAATAACGAGCCTGTGAGGAGCCCGACGGAAATTCCTGGTTGCCCGTCTTGCCCCAACCTCCCCGTAATTTCAGAGACGTAATGGCATTCAGCTGAAAAAATTTCTCGTTACTAATGTTCCAGGACGCAGAAAAAGAGGGGAAGTAGCCGTATTTGTTATTTGCCCCAAATTTGCTAGACCCATCAGACCTTAGGGTAGCTGTTACCAGGTAGCGATCTTTATAATTGACAATGGCTCGACCAAAATACGACTGAAGATCGGCGCTTGGATCAACAAACGAGGAAAGCACGCGGCCTGTGGTGTTGGAATACTGGATATAATCCGTGTAGTCCAAACCATAATTACCAAAGCCGGAAGCGGGTCCCAGCGCGCTCATTGCAGCGCCTTTATTGGCAAAGCTCATGTACTCAAACCCAACTAAGGCATTCAGGTTCAGGTCTGGTGCAATGTCTTTATTAAAATTTAATGTGTGGGTAAACTGCTGGGTGCTCAGCTCATTATTGCTGATACTGGCCCAGCCTTTTCCCAGCGTTGCCGAGTTGTTAATGTCCTGATTAATGGACGCCCGACGTCCGCCTGCACTGTAATTGACACTGTAGAGCATCCGGTACTCCAGCCAATCCGTGAACTTGTAATAGGGGGAAATGCTGGCCAGGATGGTTGTCACTTTCGATACGTCACTGTATAGTTCCGACATGGCTAGCGGATTAATGACGGCCCCGGCTTTGATGTTCAGACTACCGTTGGCTTTCCTGAGTGAGTCGGTCGGATTCCACTGCAAGGCTTGCCCAATCAGGCTCCCATTGGAACCCGCATCGTTGGTAATAGGGGCAATATTTTCGATGTACTGGCTGGAATTAACCGTTATATCCAGGCCCAGTCGTTTGCTCTCTAAAAATTTGAGATTACCCGAAAAATTTGCCGTATATTTTTTAAAACCTGTTCTATTGATAATGCCCTCCTGGTTTAGATAGCCAGCCGAAATGCGGTATTTTCCCGTTTCATTCCCTCCGCTAATAGCCAGGGTGTAATTCTGCTGCACCCCCTTGCGTAGAATGGAACCAAAGCCATCCGCATTGCCACCCCGGTCATTGGCCGCACTCACGCCATAGTATTTGATGGCTTCCCGGTACTGCTCGGCATTCAATACGTTTATTTTTCGGAAAATAGACGCAACGCCCGTATTCATGCCGATGTCAATTTTCGCCTGTCCAGCCTGGCCACGTTTGGTATTGATAATAACAACCCCGTAGGCTGCCCGCGAACCATAAATAGCCGTGGCGGAGGCATCTTTTAAGACGTCGATACTCGCAATATCCGCCGGATTTAAAAAATTCAGTGGGTTTCCACCGGGTGTATTCCCTAGTCCGTTCGCATTAAGTCCCGGTCGGGCCGAGCGGTTATCGAGTGGTACTCCATCCACAACGTATAAAGGCTGACCTGTACCCGTTATCGCCGAATTACCCCGAATCTTTACGGTAGCCGCTCCGCCAGGCTGGCCACTATTATTTATGATCTGTACACCCGAAACTTTGCCCTGAATGAGTTGATCGGGGGAGGTAAAATTACCTTTGTTAAAATCTTTGGCCGTGACCGAGGTGATCGCACCCGTCAGATCTTTTTTTCGAACCGTTCCATAGCCCACCACAACGACTTCTTCCAGTGACTTTGCTTCAGGTTTCAGGGTGACATTGATTGCCGATTGATTAGCGAATGGCACTTCCTGGCTAATATAGCCCACAAAGCTAAAGGTTAAGGTTGCGGCTCCATCCGGAACGGATAATCGGTAGAGTCCATCTTTATCCGTCACCGTACCCCGCTGGGTTCCTTTCAAAACCACCGAGACCCCTGGCAATCCAACGCCCAACTCATCCAGAACCTGTCCATTTATCGCCCGGTCAACAGCGACGGCATAGGTCTTTTCTGCGGCTTCGGATAGGATGATCTCGGCAGACGAAGTTGGGGGCAGACTCTCGGGTACTGATTTTATACTGGCTGATAACTTTTTATCAGCACGTTGCCCCGTAATGAGATAAGCCCCATTTTTTACTTTGCGAAACTGAAGACCCGTGTTTTTTAACAGCACCTTCAGGTTGTCTTCCAGGTTAGCTTTCTGATCGATGAGGATTGCAGGAACCATTACGCCCCGTACCAACTGATCGCCATAAAGAATATCCACTCCGTAAAGTTGCTTCAGATCGTTTAGCGCATCGGTTAATAATCGGTTCATACTGTCGGTTGTTCGACCAGTAGAATGAACAGGCTGCGGGATTGAATAGGGCAAAGCAGTAGCTGATTGACCGGGTAAGGTCAGGCAAACTACCAGCCCCAGGAGGCCAGTAAAACTAGAAAGCATAAAGAGATGGGTTAAATAGGTTGAGGAGCCAGCAGCACTTTATCGCTCTGCCGGGTAACTTGAACGTTTAAAGCTTCAGCAATAATAGACAGTAATTCATCGGCACTTTGAGCAGGGTAGGCACCTGACAGCGTTAACGCAGCCGTTTCTGGGTCTGAAATTTCCAGGCTTATGCCAAAATTTTCCTGGAACATGTACGTGATTTCCCTGAGTGAAGTCTCCTCAAAGACGTACCGATGGTCCCGCCAGGCCGCATAGTTCGCCGGTTGGGGGATTGGTTTCAGACGGGCAACTCCATTTTTTTTCAGGTTAACCAGATCACCCGGTTTCAGGGTAATCTGCCGTTCGCTCTGGCCTGCCTGGTGGTAATGGAGTTCAACTTTCCCTCGTTGCAGTACGACCTGTGTACCTCGGGCTCTGGCATACAAGGTGAACTCTGTACCCAGCACGACAACATCGGCCCCATTATCAGTTTTAACCACAAAGCGTTGATTGTTAGCCATGTGTGTGACTGAAAACAACGCTTCGCCATCCAGCCAAACCTGGCGGGTTTCGCGTCCGAAACCAAACCGGGGTACTCGTAACGTGGTGTTAGCGTTGAGCGTCACCTGGCTTCCATCTTCCAGTTGAACGACGCGCGTCTGACCATACGCTGTTTCATAGGTTTGATTCAGTAACTGTTGTCGAAATATAAAGCTGCCCACAAGGATAGTTATGGAGGCCGCTACTGCCCAAAGCAGCCAGTGTCGAGTAGTTGACTTGGGGAATGGTATACTTATAGCATCACTAGCTTGCACGTCTGCCGGGCGATCACTGGTTAAAAAATTGGTGTAGTTTTTTAGCGCATTTTGCTCTTCGGCTACATACTGCAAATGAGATTGTTCCCATTCTTCCAGCCATTCATAAAATAGTTCTTCATGGCGAGGATCTTCACACCATTCATCGATCAGCTTTCGTTGTAAGGATGTTGTCTTCCCCGCAAAAGAGTCAAAAATGAGTTGTTTATTGACGAGTTGATTCATGTCCAGGTGTATTTAGTAGGATGACACATTTGGTGCAGGAAAACCCTTAAATACAGTTTAGAAAAAATCGAATAAGATACCGATGCTCAGCAGAAACCATCGATCTTTCAATAATTCCCGCAGTGAATGACTGGCCAGGCGGATATGTACTTCAATCGTTCGAACCGAAAGGCCAAGCTCACCGGCAATTTCACCGTATTTCTTTCCTTCAAAGCGATACATCAGGTAAATGCGTCGGCGCTGTACAGGTAAAGACTCGATCGCTTTTTCTACATCCTGATAGAGTTCATCATACTGGGTGATGGCGTCTGGTTGCTGATGCTCTTTTGTCGCCTGATACTGGGCTTCATCAAGAGATACATCTCGTTGAAATGTTTGCCGAATGTAATTATAGGCCCTGTTTCGAATGGTTTTGTAGAGATAGGCCCGGTAAGAAGTGGTAATGGTACTAAAAATCTGCTGTTCATAAAACTGACAGAACATATCCGCGACCAGGTCTTCAGCAACAGCTTTTGACCCCACAAAACGCACAGCATGGCTGCAGAGGAAGACATAATGCTGTCGAAAAAGTAATTCACACCCCAATCGGACGTCAGTTTTGAACGTTCGGCGGATAAATAGTTCTTTATCGGTAGCTAAGGGCTCCAGCTCATCTGGTGCTGATGCGTCCATAGTTGATAAAGGTACTGAATCAATCACTGCGTCGTATGTTTGCCAGGTACTGATTAGTTGCATGTTCTGTCTGATTAATGATATGATCATTAATAACCATTCCAACTAAATGACACATTAACCTATCCAATACCCTTAAGACAAACAGGATATTTTCAGTAAAAATTTTCATCATCTGGCGATTTTGTCATAAAAAGCCTTTATCGGTACGCTTACCTACACCTGAAAACCCATTCGCGCAGCTCGACGGGTGCTTCATTGATGGCCTGGTAGAGTTGCTCATCGTCGATAAACTGGAGTTGAGCGACCGGATATACCTCAACACCAACCCTGAATTCGGCCGACTCAAAGGGCCAGGGATCGACGCTCAGGGAGTTGTCAGCACGTTGGTGAATAAAGTAGGCTACACCATCGGGACCTTTACTAATTTCAAGTTGTCGGGCTTCGGGGGGCAGTTGGTTGCGGCATAGAATGAGCGAGAGCGCATCGCACCACTGCACCAGGTCGTAGGCATAGACAACTTCTTTCTGGCTGGCACCATAAGCGGCTCGCCACTTTTTTTGATTGCTCTTTTGTTGCTCCAGAAACTCATCCATGGCTTTGTCCTTTCCGCCTGTGGGTTGGTAAAGAAACGTGCTGTGATGGGAGACCATAAGCGCATTCCAGCGGCTTTTTCGCAGGGCAATGTCAATCATGCGGTGGCACTGAGGCACCGAGTAGGGTTCGAATGACAACGGCGCACCGGCTTGAGAGAGGTGGTTGTTGCCCGCAAAGGGTTGTTGCCCATCGTCGTGTTCGAGGAGGGCCGTTAAGGTTTGATGCCAGAAAAGAGGCCGTTGGCTGGTTTTCCAATGGGTGGCAATCTGGTAGGCCAGCAAGCCATGGGCCTGCTGATGAATAATATCCCAGCCCTGGCTGGTGGGGTGAACGATCATGGGAATTCGCGTCGAGGTTGGATCCATCTAACCGGCGGATCAGGCGTTGTGTTTACCGGGACGAGTTTGAGAAAGTCGGGTCGATACAGCACCGGCCGTCCGCTCAGACGGCCCTGCTAAAAATTCGATCAGAACTTGGAATCTGTCCATCTGACAACGTTTGAAAACGTGGGCTATCCCTCCGCTTAAATCGGTTGGGTTATCAACCAAGACAACTCTCAACTGCCTTTTTTAATACGGGGTCGTTTCGGTCTGGATCGAACCGGGGGTTTTGGTTGAGTGGGTTGAGACAGAGTAGGCTGAGCAGGTTTTGTTTGGTTGATGTTCATCGAGTCGGTTGTATAAAATTCATTCAACCGGTAAGCTTGTGGTTCGGTTTGATTCGTAGTGTCACATTGAGCTTACGTGCCCCAGGCAGTGCCATCAAGTAATAGTTGGTAAACGTTCCGGCCAGGAGGTTGTTCAACCGACTGAAAAGAATCTCTAATCGACCCATGCAGCCCGATCAATGGTTTTGAGCATATTTGTCCGATAATAGGGCTCTCCATTCACTTAACTTGTCCCATGAACAAAAACGGACCCGTCATTCTCATTGAAGATGATGCCGATGATCAATTCCTGTTTGAGCAAGTCTTCAGGAAGTTAAACTATCCAAATCAAGTCAGGTACTTCCCGGATGGACAAGAAGCCCTGGATTACTTGTTGTCGACGACCGAATTGCCGTTTCTGATCCTGTCGGACATCAACATGCCCCGCTTAAACGGGATTGAACTGCGGGAGAAACTGCACCGCGATGCCGCCCTGCAACTAAAGTGCATCCCATATTTGTTTTTCTCCACGGCCGCCAGCCAGGAGATGGTGATCAATGCCTATAGTTTATCAGTCCAGGGTTTTTTCGTCAAGCAAAACTCGCTGGAGGAGCTGGAGAAGAGCATCTATTTTATCATGGAGTATTGGAAACGATGCGCTGCCCCTAACAATTTTTAGCTCACAACCGGTAGTAGGGTATCAATTGGGGACAACCTACCAGTCGTATGCAACGGACAGAAGTAAACAGTTATTAAAAGAAGCCATCTAAATAATCACCTAAACGAATTGGCAAACCCGTGAAAGCCCATTCGTCTCACCAGGGAGCGTTTATGCGAGACACTGATTTATTAATATCTGTCCAATACAATCCACCGCATACGCTCAGTTTGTGTACCCCTACTCTTAATAGTACTCCAACTCCGTAATGCTTCCGTTTTGACGGATACGTAACGGCAAGCCATCAGAGCGGTATTCATAAGTTAAACCCGGAGATAACTGCGTATTAGGGCTCAGAAACAGGGCAGCAGGATAGTAAACCGTGTTAAAATAGGGATTACGGCCGGTGTCATATTCATAGGTAAACGTGCGGTCAGAGAGGTCAGCCGAAGCTACGTTGCTTTGTTCTCTAATCGCTATTACATTGGCACGTGTGTCGTAAGTGAGTGTTTGAGTAACGGCCAATACGCCCTTAGCATCGTACCGTAGCACTTTGATTACTTTCCCCTGTGCGTTATAGGCATACACGCTTTTACTGCGAAAATCCCAGCTTCCATTAAGGGTAAGATACGTCCGGCTCTCAGTAATACGCCCGGCTGCATCAGTTGATAACTCGTCGTAACTTGTCCAGTCCACTGGGCCAGTGCAATCATACACACTTGAGTAGCCGCAGTTATTGGCGAATTGCTGTACATAAAGTAAGCGGCCATCTTTGTCGTAACGATACTGAACGGCTGATTCCACGGCATCAAAACGAAAAAGTCGCCACTCGATTAATTGGCCGCGCTCATTATAACGCCATTCACCACTGGTTTTGCCGTTTTGGGTTTCACGCTTAAGACGACCGGCGGCAGAGTTACCCTCTTGAAACGATTGGTACGTAGTAGGCAGGTCGGCAAGGGATGTAACAGGAGCACCTAAGGGGACGACTCTATTTTGCTCCCGGCAACAAACGTTAAGCAGTAAAAGGCTTATAAACGTAAAAAAATAGCGCATAAGGTTTTGTTAAAGATAACTTACTAGACAAAGACCCCCTATGACTTTAAAGGGTTGGTAACAAGTTAGTAGTGGTCAGGCATACCCTATGAAATGTACAACAAAACAGGGTTTAGAAGCGTGAACAAAACGTATAACAAAACTGAGCGTTTTGTAAAACTCTGTCTCGCGTAACCATAGTCCACGTGGACTGTGTACTAAATGGGACCGTCAAAATGTACCTCATCATTTAATACTTACTTGAGAATATGGTTATTTCAAACCCAATTTTGGTCAGTTCACCACACACAACAAGCGTATGACCATAAGTTTACCCTAAAATTGAGCAAATTACCTCACCAGTTCTCCTGTAAGGCAAAAGAAGCCTACAACAGATAAGTTAGAGGGCTACCATTCCGGTGAACTGTTCCATCATGTCAATTGTACCGTTAAACTAGCTCAATTAAGCTGACTGTAACCTTACGTTGATTTGTTTACTCAGTTCCTTTCCGGAAAACAGGCTTGAACGTTTTTAACTTTCTATGTCGTAAGCCGGAAAAGGAAGCGAATGTTTCCGCTACCAGACTTGTGACATGTTGATTATCGGTCCGGATTGTCTTTGGTAGAGCCTGTGGCACGAATGGGTACAACTCCCCACTAACTAACGGATAGGTTATCGTTACTATCCAGTAAGGCCGCTGCCTGGGAGATAAGGGGTATTTTGAGTCGACTGGCTAACCATCCGATCGCCTGTTCATCTCGAAATACTGAATACACGTTGTCCTGGTTGACTTATTTATATACCGTGACGTATGTCTTTGTTTACTGTTTTTTGCGCTGTTCTTTCTGTATTAATCCTGGTGGTCTTCATTCGTGAAGTGCTCCGTCGTGTGACCAGTCAAAGACAATGCCCGATCTGTGGGGATGCGTATCCGGATCGAATCAAACGACCCGCCTGGTTAAAATCCATGCAGTTCCTGCTGTCATCGGCCCGCTACCAGTGTCATGCCTGCGGCAACCGCTTCATTCAGCTAGGGCAATCTTCAGCGAAGGCTTTGGAAGACTCAGTTATGCACTAAAGTTTGGTCACAGCGGCAGAGGAAGCCCTCCCGTAAATTCTTTTTCGCAGGCTACGAATTGTCGTTGACAGGCAGTAAAACAAGCCGACCCATCAAACGCCCCCATTAGGGGGTCTGTTGATGACCACTTCTGCGTCGCAAGAGAGGGTTTCCAATCCCGTGACTTGTTACTATCTGTCAAACGCGATCAGTCTCATCGGTCGGCCAGCGTTCCGGGAACAGGGTTGTGACTGGCTATCCAGTGGGCTTACAGTGAGTGGCCCGCGTTTCTCATTCTTCATCGGGCAGGCCATTCGCGAATATAGGTTGATGGCTCGTCTTCTCCTCCTTTGTAAACTAAAAACGTTAAGTGCTTTGCTACTGGTGCTGGATGATGATGACGATGACTGCGTGATGCTCACCCAGTTGATCAAAACACGCTTTGGTGAGCGGCTGTCGCTGGTTTGTACCACCAGCCAGGCCGACTTTCTGGCCCATCTGGCCCCTGGCGAACCACTAGTCAGTTTGATCCTGCTGGATTACCATCTACCCCCTACGACGTCCAGGGAGTTAATCCCCTTGATCCGGGCCCAGGCGGGTCGGGAACAGGTACCGGTGGTGGTTTGGTCCGCCCAGGCGAGCGCTCAGGCCCAACAGGCTTGCCTGGCTCAGGGAGCCAGTGAGTATCTGTCAAAAGTGGCGGGTGTGGAGCAGCTAAGCCAACAACTTAGCCAGCTCGTGCTCCGGTACCTACCGGCTTTCCCCCCCGATGAGGCCTGAAAGCCCACCGACTCGATTAGTCCGCAGCTTGGGTCGGCTCGTGCTCACGCCAACCAGCTTTCGTACGTTTTGGCAGATTCCAGGGCTAGCTGATTTTCGGCGACACCCGCACGGCTGAACGGCTGGCTGACCTGTCTTAGGCTCCCGGCGAGGCAGATTATGTATTCGCCCGTTTTGTGGGACTCATGCCAGGCCTTCATTATCAGTAACAATTTAAAGCAAATGATGTCTCAAATCGTCGTCTCACTTAACAATACCTCATTTTCTTCACATCATCTGAGTTTTTGCGACAACAGTATAGCCTATTCCGGTTCTTAACGTAAAGCCAGCCGGTCTGCTGTCACTCCCGAAATTCGGTGTACAACAAACCGGCTGGCTTCTGAACGCTACTCGTTAAACCAGTGTCTTTCTAGCCTCGCGGTCGGGGTCGTTGGCCAGTGCAGAGGTATCGTCCAGAATCATCGTTTCGCCGTTTTGCGTTGTGTAGGGCTTCCAGTTGGGTAAGCCGCCCCCGTTAGGATTGCCGGTTTTCACAAAATTGAGGAACGAACCAGCCATCTTCTCCGACAAAGCACGGGGGCGTTTGCCGCCACCCGTGTGGGTCAGCATCAGGTCGGTATTGTAAAACCAGAAACAGATATCGTCGCAGTGGAACGCCCGCATCCGACCGTCGAAGAGCGGGGGCTGCCAGCCAAACCAGGCCACATAAACGGGTGATTTCTGTTGCGATGCTTTCGCATCGGCAGCGGCTACCACGTTCTTGCGGTTCGACACAATTAAGGCCCAGATTTCAATAGGACGCGCTTTTGGGAAATTTCTTGCGTAGGCATCCACGATGTCGCTGGTCTTGTCGCCAAAGCGGGGTTTGATCTTTTCTTTTACTTCAGCGAGTGAAATGTTCTCCAGAGAAGCATCGGTCCGGTCGGGGTTTTGCTCGTGGAAAGTCGAGCAGATCATCAGCGGGATATTGGCCGAGAAGTGGTTAGCATCCGAGAAGAACTTGCCGTCGTTCAGGGTCGCGCCATCCGCTACGGGCGAATAACCACCGCGCAGCAGACCCATCTTTTTAGCTTCGTCGGACATTTTTTCGACGGCCCGGTTGGCAATATCGATGTATTCGCGCCACGGAATCTGCTGTAGTTTGTCGATTTCGCCAGGTTTCAAACCAGCTTCTTCCATCACTTTCAGCCCCAGCTTTTCGGCATACTCCTTGTTAGTTCCGGCCAGCGAGCTGCCGCTCAAGGCTACCGCCTTATGAAATAGCCCTTTGGCCGAAGGCATATTCATCAGGGTCGTCACCTTGGCTCCTCCCCCCGACTGACCGATGATGGTCACATTATTAGGATCGCCACCGAAATTGGCGATGTTGTTTTTCACCCATTCCAGAGCCGCCACCATGTCCAGATTCCCCACGTTGCCGGATGCCGCGTGACCGCCAGCCGCTTTCAGGTGAGTGTAGCCCAACGCGCCGAGCCGGTGGTTAATGGAGCAGAACACGACATTACCCAGTCGGGAAATATTCTCGCCATGATAGCCGTCCTGCTCAATCGCATTGCCATTGACGAATCCGCCCCCGTGCAACCACACGATTACGGGCCGTTTCTGCGTATCCAGCGCCGGGGTCCAGACATTTAGTTTCAGACAGTCTTCCGATACGTCGTCGTAGTTCCAGTGGTCGACAAACGAGGCATAGGGGTTGGCGTACCGCTTTTCCATGATCTGTGGAGCGGAGTTCCCCCACCAGAGAGCAGGCCGAATCTCGGTCCAGGCTGCGGGCTTTTGCGGAGGCATGAAGCGATTTTTCCCCGACGTATCGGCTCCGTAGGGTACGCCCAAAAACTGATGAATACCCCGCAGAATAAATCCCCTCACCTTGCCGTATTCTGTTTTGGCAATGGCTATGTTGTCGCCCACGAACAAAGCCTGCTCGTCGCCGACTGGCTTAGCTACTTTCGGTGGTTTCACACCAGCCGCCATGGATTGTTCAGCCACGCCCAGGCTGGCTACGCCGACGCCGAGTGACTGTAAGAAATTTCGTCTTGACGGTTTCATTATCTATCTGTTAAAAGGTAAAGGAGAACTTCACATATGACTTTACGTAAAAGAGACATAATGGGACGTTTTTACTATTCCGGACGGATAGATTTATGACTGACTATCAATGAATCAATAATTCGTAAAGGCGTAACCTTACCTTTTTACCCGGTAATCTACAGCCTGGCCCCGTTCAACAATAACGCTCCCGTAAGCAGAAGCCACATGGACAGCTTTTTCATTGATTGGGTGGTTTAAAAAATTCACCAAATCTAGTCCACTCTACCCCTTCATTTGCCCCTCACGAAATTCGGACGGCGACAGACCCGTATGCTTTCGAAAAAATTTGGCAAAATAGTTTGGGTATTCGAAGTGGAGCAGGTACGCGATTTCTGAAACGGAATAGGTTGTGTACGTCAGGTATTTGCGGGCTTCGTCCAGAATATGCACTTGTACCAGTTGGCTGGCCGATTTACCCGAAACAGCCTGGCAAATCCGGTTCAGGTGGACCGGTGTAATAGCCAGATCGTCGGCGAGTTGGGCAATAGTGTGCGTTGTACCAACCTGCCGGACCCGCTGCTGAAACTTCCGAAAATAGTGGAGCGATAGATTGTTTGTTCCGGCACTTGTCTGTTCGCTTTGCTGCCATAGTCGGTAGACGACCAAAAAAAACTGTTGCAGACAACTCTGTAACATCATCCGTTTTTCGGGCTGGTCGTCAAATAATTCGTCGTGAATCGCTTTGATCAATTCGCTAACCCGCCTGGCCGAGTAGGGCTCCTGAACTATTGAGAGACATTGCAGGCTGCCCAGCATGGCCGCAACGGGCGATCCACCGGGAAACAACGTATCGATGAGCGCGTCGGACAAGGTCAGGATACGCCCTCTCACATCGGAATTATACACAAATCCATGCAGAGCCGTAGGAGGAATGAGCAACAAACACGGGCCGGTGAGTTGACGGGTACGGGTAGCTTCCTGAAAGTTAAATTGACCGGTTTCTACAAAAAATACCTGAAACAACCGGGCATGGATATGCGGCTGAATAACCCAGTCGAAGCTTTGACTACGAGTTTCCAGCAATTCGGAGAACAGATACTCCGCATCGGGCCGGGTGTTTGCCTCGCCATAAAGTCCATCATATTGGGTAATTCGCTGCATAGACTTCAAGTTTGCTTTGTTTCCACACTTATTTTACCATCTGCTCTCGATTAAGTAGCGCTAACCGTTCTTATACACACGAAAAAAGAACATAAAAGGTGAAATAATTGCTACTGTGCTGATTCATTTCGATAAAAACGCAAGGTACTGATGATGCCGGTACTACGTTTAATGGGCGAAGATATTTTGCTGGCTAGTTATTTAGCCACTCATATGTTCGATTTGTTTCCACAAAACAATGAAGAGTTTCGGCATGGCCCCAGGGAAGCCAGATACCTTTGTTGCACAACAAATCGCCCATCGCCATGTCCATATCTCATTGTAGTCTCGTCGCTGTTTTCCTGCTGAGTTACAGCCTGACATTTGCCCAGCCGCCGGGCATGCCTTCGGGTGGTCCTCCTCCCGGTGGCACACAACGAGGTGGCCCAATGCCTAAAGCCAATACGGACAACGCAGATAAAATGGCTACCCGGGGCGGCTCCGCTGGAGGAAATCTGGCCGCACTGGCCGGTACCACAGGCAAGGTGACCTACACCCCCATTGAAGGCGCGGGGCATGGCGGTCCACAGTTCGAAGCGCCGGAGAATCTGGAGACGGTTTTCATCTTCCTGGACAAGCACCTGAAATAAACCTTTCGTGCCAACCATGAACGAAACTATCTGGGATCTGGCTCACCTGGGCCACGTCGAACTACTAACGCCCAAACTCGACCAAAGTACCCGCTTTTTTACGGAGATCATGGGTATGTCGATCACGGCTACCGCCGGTGATTCCATCTACCTGCGGGCTTACGATGATTACGAGCACCATACCCTGAAGCTAACGGCCAGTCCACAGGCCGGTATGCGTCACTTTGCTTGGCGTACCCGTAGTCCGCAAGCCCTCCAGCGCCGGGTAGAAGCTATTCGGCAAACGCCCTACGCCATCGGCTGGAATGACGGCGACCTGGGCCACGGTCCGGCATTTGAATTTCGCTCGCCCGATGGGCACCTGACCGAAATTTACTTCGAAACCGAAAAGTACCGCTGCGGCCCGCAGGATCAGTCGGCGCTGAAAAACACGGCGAGCCGCTTTCCCGGTCGGGGCATCAACGTCCGGCGTATCGACCACCTCAACCTGTTTGCCAGTGATGTACGGGCGTACCGCGATTTTCAGCTGGAAACCCTGGGCGGCATTATGAGCGAAAGTATTGTGGATGATTTAGAAAACATGAACCCGCGTGCCGTGTGGTTTATGGTCAATTCAAAATCCTACGATCTGGCCGTCACGCTCGACTATCTGGCTCTTCAGGGGCGGTTTCACCACCTTACCTACGCCGTGAACAGTCGGGAGGAGGTGCTGATCGCTGCCGACATTTGCCTTGAAAACGGCATCCAGATCGAGACGGGGCCGCACAAGCACATCATTCAGCAAACGTTTTTTCTGTACGTCTACGAGCCCGGCGGCAACCGCATTGAGATTGCCAACACCACCGCCCGGCTCATCACCGACCCCGATTACAAAACCGTTTTCTGGACCATGGAAGAACGAAAACGCGGGCAGGCCTGGGGTTTGCCCACCATCCCCAGTTTTCACACACAAGGCACGCCCATGCCATCCCCGTAGAGACGCAATACCTTGCGTCTCCTCACGTGTCAGCCATTGGCGTCTCCTCACGCGTCAGCCATTGGCGTCTCCTCACGCGTCAGCAATACATTAACAGGTTAGAAACCATCCGGAAATGAGACGCAAGGTATTGCGTCTCTACATTGAACATGAACAAACTCCTCATTATCGGTGCCCACTCCGGCGATTTCGTCTGGCGGGCGGCTGGCACAATTGCCAAGGCTCTGGAAGAAGGGGCCGAAACTCTGGTCGTTGCCCTGTCGTATGGCGAACGGGGCGAGTCGGGCGAACTCTGGAAAGAAGACCCCAAACGCAGTGTCGACAGCGTGAAAGCGATACGGCACGAGCAGGCGCAACAGGCCGCCGACATTCTCGGTACACCGATTCAATTCCTGGACTGGGGTGACTACCCAATGCTGTTGACCGACCAGCGGGTGGAGCAGTTGACCAACCTCATCGGCGATTTCGAGCCGACCGTTATCCTGACGCACAGCGAAAAAGATCCATTCAATCCCGATCACCCACTGGCGTTTCAGGCGGTGCAACGGGCGCGGTTGCTGTCGTCGGGTGCGGGGGTTCCGAGCGCTTTCAAGAACATCGACCCACCCGTCTGGTATTCGTTTGAGCCGCACCAGCCCGAACTGTGTGGTTTCGTACCAGACACCTTTGTGGATATTACGTCGGTGATGGAAAAGAAGCGAGCGGCTATGGCCTGTATGGGTGCGCAAACCTACCTGCGTGATTACTACGCCGAACTGGCCTCCCGACGCGCCAACCACGCCCGCCGGATTTCCGGGCAAAAGCACATTCAATTCGCCGAAGCGCATCAGCGTCAGGTGCCAAGAGTGACGGAGAGTATTTTTTAAATTTTATGCCACAGAGATTCGCAGAGAAAACACCGGTACGCCGGAGCGGGAGATACACAGAGAAATATCAAAAAAACTCTGTGTATCTCTTTTTTCTCCGTGCATCTCCGTGTAACAACTCACAAAATGAACCACTCCAACCTCGCACCATTCTCTACCGCCACCCTGCACGAAGCACTCGGCAAGGCCGGTAATCTACCCTCGGCCATCAAACCGATTGCGCCCGGTATGAAGATCTGTGGCCCAGCGTATACCGTGCAGACGATACCGGGCGACAACAAGATCCTGCATCGGGCGTATGCCTATGCTCAGCCGGGTGATGTACTCGTGGCCCACTGCTCCGACTATTACGAAGCGGGCTACTGGGGTGATTTAATGAGTCTGGGTGCCAAAACGAAAGGCCTTGCCGGGCTGGTGATCGATGCCTGCGTCCGCGATGCCGACGACATCGAAGCGATGGGTTTTCCGGTGTTCAGCCGGGGACTGTGCATCAAGGGTACGTCAAGTATAGAAGGCGGCACGTTGAACGAACCCATCATCATTGGTGGCGTAGTGGTTCACCCCGGCGACATCATTGTGGGGGACCGCGATGGCGTGGTAGTCGTGCCCAAGGACCGTATTGAGGACGTATTCGAAAAAGCAACCGCCCGCGAGGCCCGCGAAGAATCCATCCGCGAACAACTCCGGCAGGGCAAAACATCCATTCAAATTTACGGGTGGAACTAGACAAATGAAAATCGCACTACTTGGTCTGGGTGAAGCGGGGAGTCGTTTCGCCAATGATTTAGCCAGCCTGGGCGTAACCGTTGTTGGCTATGACCCGGCGCTTAAACGAGATCTATTACCGACCGTAACCCTGGTCGGCAGCAATGCCGAAGCGGTCCTGAACGCCGATGTAATTCTAAGCGTCAACCTGTCGGCAGTGGCGGAAACCGTTGCTGCCGAGGTATTGCCGATTCTTCGACCGGGGCAGTTATACGCCGAAATGAACACGGCTTCACCCGATACCAAACGCCGGGTCGAAGCCATCATCAGTCCTTCCGGCGCTCAGGTCGTGGATGTTGCCATCATGGCACCCGTACCGCCCAAAGGCATTTTAACGCCGTTTCTGGTATCGGGTCCCGGTGCCGATCGGTATGCGGAGTTGCTACTGCCATTGGGACTGAATATTGCTGTACTGAGCGATCAGACGGGCGAGGCTGCCACGCGAAAGCTGCTCCGGTCCATTGTGTACAAGGGCATTGCCGCCGTAATTGGCGAAGCTGTAGACGCGGGCCGCTCGTTTGGGCTGGAACCGTACATTCGAGCGCAGATTCTGTCGGTAGTTGGTGGCAACGACGCGCTGATCGACCGGTTTCTGGAAGGCAGCAAAACCCACGCCCTCCGCCGAAGCCATGAACTCGAAGCCGTTGTCGCCATGCTCGGCGCACAGCATATTGAGCCGGTGATGTCGCGGGCCACCCTAACCAGCCTTGAAAATCTAATTGATCCTACTCAGCGATAAACCATGCCACAACGTGCCATTCCGGTCATGCAGTTTCGAGGAGGCTCGTCCAAAGGGCTGTTCTTCAAGGCAACTGACCTTCCCGCCGATGAAACTGAACGCCACCGCCTGATTCTGGCCGCAATGGAGGGCGGTGGCGGTGGTGATCCCAGGCAGATTGATGGGCTGGGTGGCGCTACATCCCTGACCAGCAAAGTGGCGGTCGTCAGTTTATCCGACAAACCTGATACCGATCTGGATTACCTGTTTTTACAGGTAGTCGTGGGAGCCGGGCGGGTATCGGACGGACAAAACTGCGGAAACATACTGGCGGCCGTCCTGCCCTTCGCCATCGAATCGGGGCTGTTTCCAGCCGGTAGTCCAACGACTACAGCCCGCATCAACATGGTGAATACGGGCGGCATCTGCGAAGTAACGGTGCAAACACCCGGCGGGGTTGTTGAGTATGCGAGTAACCCGGCCGTAGGCAGTGCCAAAGTCGATGGCGTACCGGGAACGGGCGCACCGATTCTCTGTAACTATCTGGGCATTGCCGGGTCGACCTGCGGTGCATTGTTACCCACGGGCCAAATCCGGAACCGGGTAAACGGCATTGAGGTAACCTGCATTGACAACGGGATGCCGGAGGTGATTCTTCGGGCGGCCGATTTTGGCGTTACCGGCTACGAATCCCCCGCCGAACTCGAAGCCGATGAGTCGTTGAAACGAACCCTCGAAGGCATCCGGCTCGCCGTTGGCCCGCTCATGAACCTGGGTGATGTGACTAACAAAACCGTACCGAAACTGTGTTTAATTGCGCCACCCCGAGCGGGCGGCATGATTAGTACACGAACGTTCATTCCGCACCGGGTTCACGAAGCTATTGGCGTATTGGGAGCCGTTTCTACCGCTACGGCCTGTTTGTTGCCCGGCTCCGTGGCCGACGGAATTGCCGTTTTACCTAAAAATGACGATTCCGGTTATTCTGTGGAACATCCCACGGGTGAGTTTACGGTCCGGCTGGAGCAAAACGTTCAAAATGGGATGATGGAGATTGGTAAGTCGGGCGTTATCCGAACAGCACGACTGCTGAGCCGGGGTGAGGTACTGGTGCCACTGCTGGGCTGAGTCAACGAAAAAGAAGTAGTGGACTGTTGTATCGGGCGATTTTTGCTAGCTTTAAGTTCTGTACTTTTTCCCCTCCTACCCTAATGAAATCTTTCTCCCGTCGCACCTTTTTGCAGTCGTCGGCGCTATTGGCGAGCAGCGCCGTACTGCCCTCCTATCGGCCGATTTTCGGCGCAGCCCCGAAACCGCTCCGACTTGGCGGCCCTATCTTCCTGAAAAGCACAGACCCCGACGAGCTGGCGCGCGAACATCGGCGGTTGCAGTACAGTGCGGCCTATGTTCCTGCGGTCGAGCTGACCGATACAAACAAAATTGAAGCCATAAGCAAGGCGTTTGCTGCTCAGAATGTGCTCATTGCCGAAGTGGGTGCCTGGGTGAATATGCTGGATCAGGATGCTGAAAAACGGCGCAAAAACCTCGCGTACGTCACCGATCGGCTGGCGCTGGCGGAGGCCGTTGGCGCGCGGGTTTGTGTCAACATTGGCGGGTCGTTCAGCCCCACGAACTGGGATGGTCCCGACGCGCGCGACCTGAGCAAAGACTACTTTGACGCTACCGTCGAGAACTGTCGGAAGGTTATCGATGCCGTGAAACCAAAGCGGGCCAAATTTGCGCTCGAAATGATGGGGTGGAGCCTGCCCGATGGTCCCGACGCCTACCTCAAATTCATCAAAGCCATTGACCGTCCGGCCTTTGGCGCACACGTAGACATTGCTAACATCATTAACAGTCCGGCGCGTTTTTTCACGAATACGGCCCTCATCAATGACACCTTTCAGAAATTAGGACGCTGGATTATTTCGGCTCACGCCAAAGACATTGCGCCGAAAGATGGTCATTTTATGGAGACCATGCCGGGCCGAGGTCGGCTGGATTATGCCGCTTATATCCGTAACGTCACGTCCTTACCCCAGGAAGTACCGCTGATGCTGGAGCATTTACGTACCGCCGAGGAGTATGACGAAGCCAGAACCTTTGTCATAAAGAAAGCGGCCGAGATTCAGGTTCCGCTGGCGTAACGAATTGATAACAAGCATGTACGGAGTATTCGCCCTAAATTGTTCTCTTTTGCATCAAGGCGTCAGACAGTGGCTCCAATCACTTAATTTTTTCCCTAACAAAAAATGGCAATCAGAACATTACTCTCAGTAGTCGTACTACTTACGCTCACCTTTCAGGCGGTAAAAGCACAAACTGCGCCCGCCACGAGCGATTCACTAACAACCCTAACCGGCAAATGGGTGGGCACATTTGATGGCCCGACAACCGGGAAACTCGAACTGGTCCTTAGTCAGGACAGCAATCGAAAAATAACAGGAAAGATTACCGCGATCAACAATAGTGGTGACCAGTATACCGCTGAGTTGAAAACGGTTGTCTGGCAAAACGGCAAATTAACGATCACCTACGCCTATCCGGAAGGCGGAGACATTAACCTATCCGGAAATTACGCTAAATCAGTACTCAAAGGAACCTGGGAGCTGGATGGTGGTCAGGCAACGGGAACCTGGCAAGCGAGTCGGTAACGGCAACCTATAAGTCAGGGATTTCCATGATCCGAACCTTCATGACCGGTTGTTCGCCATCGGGAACGATGACAATAAGGGAGTTACTCACGGTTTCGCCGTTTCGCAGCATGTGCCCGGCCTGAATGTTGGTTATCGTTACCACTTCTTTTCCCTCGGCGTTCTTTACCCGTTGCCGATAAGGCACGGTGAATGGCCGCGCCAGAACCTTTGCGCTTTTAGAGGTCAGGCGTTTTCCGGTGGCGTTCAGACAATCGAAATGGGCCAGTTCATTTTGGTCATTCTGATCCAGCAACGCCTGACGGGGGAACATGATCTTGGTACAGTTGCTCTTGTTTGTCGCATAAACGGACAGTTCGTAGCGCATGAAACGCTCCCCGCCAATATCGACACGACGTTCGTTTCGTATTTCGAAGCCGTAATCAATTCCATTGAACTGAGCTGGTTTGCCGGGCTGTGCATCATAGGCCTGCTGGCCAAAAAGAGAGGAGCAAATGCCTGTTAAAAGCAGAAAGCAGGTAATTAATCGGTTCATGAGTAGTAAGTAGCGGTTTGGGCAGAAAAATAAGGGTTATGTATGTTCGATACATAACCCTTTTAGTTAACGTCTAAAAATATCGTTCCTTGCGTACTAATGCAATACTACTCATTCATCCATGAGTAATTTAATCGCATTGTCATCGGAAATTACTCAGCCTGTATTCACTTACACCACTTTGCTCAACAGATGCGGGCGCTCGTTGGCGACTTTCAGGACTAGTTCGCCGAAGAGGGTGTTGGCCCTATTCACTCATTTAGGCAAGCAGAACCCCGGCGGGTATCCCTAATTCTTTGTGAAAGAATTTAGCCATTTCGAGCGTCAGCGGCTTGCGTTTGTTTAATACCGCAGAAACGTAACTTTTGCTACCTAGCTTACCAACAAAGTCCTTATTCTTATAGCCATTTTCAGCCATTTTTAAACGAATGGCGTCAATGGGGTCAGGAGCAGGAATAGGATAATGTTCATCTTCGTACGACTTTATCAGCAGGAGCGCTACCTGTAAGGTCTCCCCTACAGGGCTATCTGGCTGGACTTTTTTGTCAAACTGTTCGTCAACCCACGCCATTAACTCCTCGTATTCCTGTTCGTTCTTTATCGTCTTAAGTGTCATGGTCTTTCGTATTGTACAGTCGCTACATCAATTTTATCGTATTCAGCATGAGTACCAAACCATTTAATCTGAATTGTCTTAAACGCGAATACCATCCGGACAACCAGTCGATACTTGTTACCCATTATATTAAACACAACCCTATCATCAGCTACAACACTCGCGTTTCCGTAAGTTGCCTTTAGTTCATTAAAATTCGCAAACTCCTGCTCGTACAATTCAGCATACCATTGTTTTAAGGCACTGGACGCCTGAGGATACAACCGACAATAGTCAAGTAACATACGGCGTGCTATGATATTAAACATTTAGTAATCTAGAGAAAGTTTACTCATAGTAAACAGTTTCAACTGTAAATAACAAGCTATTACACTTGCCCCTTCTCTTACAGAACTTTGCTCAACAATTGCGGGCGCTCGTTGGCGACTTTCAGGATCAGTTCGCCGAAGAGGGTGTTGGCCCAGGCGAACCACTTTCGGGTAAACTTGGCCGGGTCGTCCTGGTTGAATGATTCATGCATGAAGCCCGTTCCGGCATGGGTTTTCTTCAGCAGACGAAGCTGCGCCAAAATCTCCTGATCGTCGGTAGACGTAAGAGCGCGCATGGTCAGGCTCATGGTCCAGATGTTATTGACCAGCGTGTGCGGACTGCCGACGCCTTCGGCCGCTTTTCCTTTGAAGAAATAAGGATTGTCCGGACTGAGCACAAAGCGACGGGTATTTTTATAGATCGGATCGCTGGCAGGCATAGCACCCAGATACGGCAGAGCCAGTAGGTTCGGCACGTTAGCGTCGTCCTGAAGCAGGTGATTGCCGTACCCGTCCACTTCCATAGCATACATTTTCCCGTACTTAGGGTGCGTATAAATGGCGTATTGTTTCAGCGCCCGCTCCACCTCATCGGCCAGGGCGCGGCAATCAGCCGATAAGGCGGTCCCGGCAGCCGTTGCAGTCGGTTTGATCTGTTCGACCATCGTAGCCAGTTGCCGAAGCGATACTACCGCAAACCAGTTCGAGGGTACATAAAACGGAAAAACCGTTGCATCGTCGGATGGACGGAAGATGCTGTTGATCAATCCAATGGGGCGCGTTGGATTCCCGTAGCCATCGCCCGGCACGGTATCCGTCGACCAGGACGTTTCGCGGCTGAATTTATAAGGTCCGCGACCGGTTTTACGTTGCTGCTCCCGGCAGGTTTGCAAAACGAGTTGCATGGCCTGTAGCCAGTCGGCATCGAATGGGCTGGTATCGCCGGTTGTTTTCCAGTAGTGATACCCCAGCCGGATGGCGTAGCAAAGCGAATCGAGTTCCCACTTGCGTTCGTGCAGACCGGGTTTCATGGCCGTTACGTCTTTCTTCCATTCGCCCTCTTTATTGGCATCGGCGTAAAAGGCGTTGGCGTACGGATCGCGCCGAATGCACAGGGATTGCCGGCGAATAACGCCCGCAATTAACTGCTGTAAGGGCTTATCCTGCTTAATGAGTGGCAAATAAGGCCACACCTGCGCCGTACTATCGCGCAGCCACATGGCGTCGATGTCGCCGGTAATGACAAACGTATCAGGCTGACCATTGCCGGTACTCACCTGCACGGTGGTATCAAGGGTGTTGGGGAAGCAGTTCTCGAAAAGCCAGGCCAGTTCCGGGTCGCGAATGGTTTTGTGCATTCGCTGGATGGTCTGCTCAACGGCCGAGCTGGTGAAATTGCGTTGGGCTGCGGCTGTCCGCACAACGGGGAAGTCGGCGGCTGGCGCTGCCCATAGGGACTGACCCACCATCAGGCCAGCGCTTGCCCCGGCTGATTGCTTGATAAACGTACGACGATTCATGAAGTAAAGATAGTGAACACGGAGACGGTCTGCCGTTGCGGCACTAAAAACACAAAGAAAAATCAAAACGCCGTATTCTTCATCGTATGCCATTTTACCGTTCGCTAAACAGGTAGTTTACCGGCTCGTACGCCTTATAAAAAGCAACTATCTGCACCGGTGCAGATACCTCCGGCAAGACTACTCAAACCCCTTTTTACCAGCCTGACATCCAACCCTTTTCTCCATGATCTGGTTACCACGCTCAATCAATTCGTCCATTCGTTTTCTGGGTATTGCCGGGCTTAGCCTGGCGATTTATGCCTGCGTCAGCAATCAAAAAACGACGATACAAAACACACCATCGACGGTTTCGTCGGCAGCACCCGCACCATCAACAGCTCCTTCAGCTCCGGTCGGCCCCAAACGGGTACTTGTCTTTTCGAAGACCAAAGGCTGGAAACACACGTCCATTCCGTTCGGGATTGCCGCCCTTCAGAAACTGGGCCGTGAGAACGCGTTTCGGGTCGACACGACCAAAAATGCCGATTACTTCAATGACGACAGCCTCAAACACTATACCGCCGTTGTTTTCCTGAGTACGACCGGCAATGTGCTGAACCAGAAACAACAGGCGGCTTTTGAGCGGTACATCCAGGCCGGTGGCGGGTACATGGGCATCCATGCAGCGGCCGATACCGAGTATGACTGGCCGTGGTACAACAAACTCGCCGGTGGGTATTTTGCCAGCCACCCCAGCAATTCCAACGTGCGCAAAGCAACGGTGGATGTAACAGACAAAAATCACCCATCCACCGCCCACCTCCCCGACCGTTGGGAGCGTACCGACGAATGGTACAACTACCGGTCGCTCTACTCCGACCTGACGGTGGTGGCCAATCTGGACGAAAGCACCTACGATGGCGGCATTAACGGCAGCAATCACCCCATTGCCTGGTACCATGAGTTCGACGGAGGGCGCGCTTACTATACCGGTGGCGGTCATGAAGATGCCAGCTTCAGCGAACCGCTCTTTGTGCAGCACCTGCTGGGAGCCCTGAACTGGGTGATGGGCAGTGGCAAACCACTCGATTATAGCAAAGCCTATGCAACGGTTACCCCAGAAGAGAACCGGTTTGTGAAAACGGTGCTCGTCAATGACCTGAACGAGCCGATGGAACTGGCCGTTGCACCGGACGGGCGCGTATTTTTCACCGAACGGAGTGGCAACCTATCCGTCTACAATAGCCAGACCAACAAAAGTCAGCTGGTGCATCGCTTCGATGTCCCTACCAAAGCAGGGCATGGCGTGCAGGGTATTACCCTTGACCCTAACTTTTCGACCAACCATTTTCTGTACATTTATTATTCCCCTCAGTTTACGCAGGACCCGTCCTATAACCTGTCCCGCTTTGTGGTGAAGGATGACAATACGCTCGATCTGGCTTCCGAGAAAATCCTGCTGACGGTGCCGAGTATCGATCAGCCCGGATCGCACCACGGCGGTTCGCTGGCGTTCGACAAAGCCGGAAACCTGTACCTGTCCACCGGCGACCATACCAACCCCTTTCCCTCCAACGGCTACGCGCCCATCGACGCCCGCCCCGATCATCTGGCGGCCGATGCACGAGGTACAGCCGCCAATACCAACGACTTACGGGGTAAAATTCTGCGGATTCGCCCTCAGCCCGACGGTACCTACACCATTCCGGAAGGCAATCTATTCCCGAAGGGAACAGCCCAGACCAAGCCCGAAATTTACACCATGGGACTGCGGAATCCGTACCGCATTGCCCTCAACCCGAAATCGTCGGTTTTGTACTGGGGTGAAATTGGCCCCGATGCCGGAAAAGACAGCAGCACATTAGGCCCGCGCGGCTACGACGAATTTAATCAGGCTAAAAAAGCCGGTAACTTCGGCTGGCCACTGTTCATTGGCAATAGCCAGCCGTATGGCGATCTGGACTTTGCGACCAATGCCGTTGGCCCCCGCTTCGACCCAAAAGCGCCAGTCAATAACTCGCCCAAGAGTACCGGGCTGAAGAACCTGCCGCCAACGAACCCGGCTATGATCTGGTATCCGTACGCAGCTTCGAAAGAATTTCCGGAGCTGGGACAGGGGGGGCGCAGTGCCATGGCCGGTGAGTTTTACGCCTACGATCGCAACTCGCCGTCGAAAAACAAATTCCCGGACTACTACGATGGCGCCCTGTTCATCTTCGACTGGATGCGCAACTGGGTGTTGGCACTGCGTGTCGATAAAGATGACAACTACATCCGTACCGAGCCGTTCATGGCCGCTCAGGGCGATTTTCGGCGACCTATCGACCTGTCTTTCGGCAAGGATGGGGTCATGTATATGCTGGAGTACGGTTCCGTGTATGGAGCCGATAATGACGACGCCCGGCTGGTGAAAATCGAATACAATACCGGCAACCGCCCGCCCATTGCCCGCGCCAGTGTGGTCGATTCCGTGGCAGCAGCCCAGCATAGTGCCCGCTCCTACCTCACCTCCGACGGTCGGAATGCCCCCGTTCTTCGCGAAGCCATTGGTCTGGCTCCGTTGCGGGTGAAGTTCGCCGGGCGCGGCACCGACCTGGACGATGACGATCAGGTAACGTACGAATGGCTGTTTGACGGCAAAACGGTAGGCTCAACCAAACCCATGGCCACCTACACCTATACGCAACCCGGCGTGTACAACGCCATCCTGAAAGTGACCGATCTGGCAGGGCAGGTAGGAATGGATACCATTTCGGTAAAAGTTGGTAATGCCAAACCAGAGGTAGCCATTACCACGCCAGACAACAAATCGTTCTTTTGGGAGAACAAACCCTTCACCTATGCGGTGAAAGTGGCCGACCAGGAAGATAAAAAAATTGACCCCAAACGCATTAAGGTGCTTTACGAATACAGTGCCCAGCCCAACGGCGCTCTGCTGGCGGCTCCGCAGCAGGGACACCAGGAAGTAGCCCAACTGGGCGGTGGCTCGCTCGGAAAAACGCTGGTTGCCGGTAGTGACTGCAAAGCCTGCCATACGATTGATAAACCTTCCGTTGGCCCTACGTTTCTGGCCGTTGCCGACCGCTACAAAGGGCAGGCGGGCAGTGTGGAACGGCTGGCCCGGAAAATTATTGAAGGCGGGGGCGGCAACTGGAGCAAAGACCATTTGATGAGCGCCCACCCGCAGGTTCCGGTACAGGATGCGCAGGAAATGGTGAAGTACATCTTCTCGCTAACCGATGCCCGCAAACAAAAAGCCGTGCCGTTACAGGGAACCCTCGCCCTCAACGAACACAAGCCGGAAGACGCCCGCGGGCAGTACACTCTGCTGGCCAGCTATACCGACAAGGGGTCAAAAAGCGTGGACCCGCTCACCAGTTCGGAGGTGATCACGTTGCGGAATGCTACCGTTAAGACCCTGAATGCTGATGCGTACGTTGGTTTCCCCCGCTTTGGCAGTCGCCTGTCGGCAGGAAGCAACAAGGCGTATGTACTTCTGAAAAACATCGATATGACGACCATCAAATCGCTGACGTACGACTATTCATCGCTCAACAAAGACGGTGAAATTGAAGTCCGGCTCGATTCTTACGCGGGGCCGGTGGTAAGTCGCGTTCCTTACAAAGCTACCGGCGACTGGAAGGCAACGAATCAGGTAACGGGCCAGCTCGACAAACCCTTTACCGGTCGGCATGATGTGTACGTGGTTGTGGTAAAGTGGAGCAAACCTAACAATGACATTATTCAGCTGAACAGCATCCGGTTTAATCAGTAGCTCTGTCTGTTACCCTATTTCGGACCGAAATAAATTACCCATAATGCCACGAAGGGCACGGAGGTTTATAGGCTAAAAAATACGCCTATTGATCTTCGTGCCCTTCGTGGCGCTGTGGTGAAAAAGTAAAATCTATCACCGGCATTCTGGCCATACGGATTACCACCACGCGGGCGACCCTGTCCGTTGTACAACGACCGCCCAGCTCACAACTTGATCTACCTTTAAATAATATGGGCGATAAGGAGGTTCTCGTTTTTCATATCTTCATCGCCTGATAGTAGCAACCGGTCGTCAACGAATCAGCTTAGATTGACGGCCTTTTACACTAGAGTCAATTCCTGCTTTTCCGGCTTACGTTTATAGACCTGCGTTCATAAACACCATTAAACACATTTACCTGCGTTCTGGGTACTCATTGAGGGCTCGGAAACCTATTTAATCTTCCAGCAACCAACTTCGGCTCAACACATCCACCCCTAGTCTCCACTATAAAATGAGCGTAACCATGCCCGACCCCTTGAACCACTCCGATGAATCCAGTTCCCCTTCCTTTCACTTAAGTGATGTACTCCGGGAAGAGTATGCGTTCATTAACCCAGAAAGTACCGATTTCTCTGCAGGAAAGACGACGGCAGAAAATGCCGACCTGTTCAGGCTTATTGACCCAACGGAATTAATCGGAAAACTGGAGGCCGAACGCAGGTACCTGGAGGCTAAAGCCGGGAGAAATGATAATCTTCTTCCAACGTCAAATCCAGAGCCGTCTGAAAAGACGCACACCGAAACGCCCTACACCCGGCTAGCCGAGTGGCTTGCTGAAAAAATACTAACGGAAGACCTCATCCGGAATACCCTCATTGCGCAGGCAGAGCGTCCTAATTTGTTGACTGAAGAACCCTGGCTGCTGAACGCGGCCTTACGACCCTACACCCGTGGATTGCTTAAACGTTATTTGGAATGGAAAGATGGCCACAAGCCAAAGGCATCCCATTTTTCAACAGCTGAGTTGAACCAGCTTTTGCTGGAAGATGCCTTCGCGGAGCACATTGTACCTAAAGAAAAATCGTCTTTAGATGCTGTTTTCAATAAAATGCGCGATACCTACCAGAGTGCGTTATGCCTGTCGGGCGGGGGTATTCGGAGTGCTACATTTGCGCTGGGTGTGATGCAGGGGCTGGCTCAGCACAATCTGCTTGGACGCTTCTCCTACCTGTCTACCGTATCGGGCGGTGGGTATGTGGGCGGATGGCTTAGTGCCTGGCGCCATCATGAAGGGCTGGAAAAAGTAATCACCAGACTTAAAACGACCAGCAGTACACCCATTGCCAGCGAAGCCGATCCAATCCGGCATCTACGCCAGTTCAGCAACTACCTCAGCCCGCAACTGGGTCTGTTCTCCGCCGATACCTGGACACTCGTCGCTACCTATATGCGTAACCTGCTGCTAATCTGGCTGGTTATCTTGCCCTTTCTGGCAGCGCTGACGGCCGTTCCCTGGGTAGGCGTCACACTGGCCTCCGCCAAAGTAGCTGATTCAGGTACAACCGGGTTCTGGATTATGGGGGTGCTATTGGTTATGGCGGGTGTGTTATCCATCATGGCCGTCCGGTTTGTCCATGCCTATATCCCAACCCCTGACACGATAAAACCACCCGAAAACAAACTCTCCGACACGCCCCTGAAATCGGATCGGGATCAGATCGCGTTTATTAATAAGTGCCTGCTGCCGTTCTCAGTAGCTGTTCTTCTACTGATCCTGGTATGGATCTGGTTCAGTAAACTGGACCCCACCCGTTCGCACTGGGCATCCGACATTTATAAATCGCTGGGACTCGACCAGCGAACCGGACTGAACATCTTATCGGCGGGGGGCTACTGGATCATGGGGGGCACGATGCTGGCCCATGTTATAGGCTGGCTGCTGGCCAAGCCAACCCCAAAGAAGCTCTATCTGCAAGTCCTGATGTTTCTTGTAATAGCCCTGGTAGGGGCTATTGCAGGCTTTTTACTGCTGCTGACGGCCAAGTTTCTGCGTTCATCCTCTATGGAATTATACACCTGCCTGGCTTTTCCCTGTTTCATGCTGGCCATTTTGCTGGTTGGTTATCTCTTTGAGGGCGTTGTAAGCCGCCACCTCGACGATGCCCGACGTGAATGGACGGCCCGATACAGTGCCTGGCTATTGATTGCGGGGCTGGGCTGGCTCGTTCTATCGAGTGTCGTCCTGTTCGGCCCTGGCCTTGTTGACACCATAAAACTGCAAATCGCCAGTATTGGCCTGGGATCAGGTATTTTAACGGCCCTGCTCGGCGGAAGTGCGCAGAGTGCCGGGCGGGGCGAGGGGGCCGGATCGCGGCAGGGCAAAGGCAATGCATCAGGTATTATTGGCTTATTGTCCAGTTACAGTCTGCCCATTGCGGCCACACTGACTATTTTTATCCTGATCGTCATGCTTTCGCTGTTGAATCAAACCCTCACCAGACTACTGGCGGATCAATTTTACGGCTGGTTTGGTGATAATACATATGGCCGGGTCCTGACCGTTTTTGCCCCCTTATTCCTGCTTACCTTCTTCCTGTTGGCGGGCTGGCTACTGGCGTTGATGATCGATACAAACCGTTTTTCGCTTCATGCTATGTACAGAGCCCGGCTTATTCGGGCTTATTTGGGAGCCTCGCGCCCACAAGAGACCCGCTCGCCCGATCCGTTCACCGGCTTTGATGAAGGAGATAACATACCCATGGGCCAGTTGAAGGTGGATGCCTATCCGTCACCCGGCACGACGACACCCAGGAAACCGCTTTTTCACATTGTAAATCTGGCTCTCAATCTGGTAAATGGGCAGAATCTGGCCTGGCAGGAGCGAAAAGCAGAAGCGTTTTCCATTTCGCCCCTGCACGCCGGAGCCATGAATTTAGGGTATCGACGAACGCGCGACAACGCCGGTTCTGCCAATGTCTATTACCAGGATCAGGAAGCGAATGTACCAACGCAGAAGTATAGCTGTTATGGAGGTAAAAAAGGCATCAGTCTGGGCACGGCAATAACCATATCCGGGGCGGCTGCCAGCCCGAACATGGGCTATCATTCATCCACCCTGGTTGCTTTTCTGATGACCCTGTTCAACGTTCGGCTCGGCTGGTGGCTGGGTAATCCAGGCCCGGCGGGGGATAAGACGTTCGATAAGTCGACACCTACCCTGGCTGTCAAACCGATCTGGGACGAACTCCGGGCCAATACCGACGATACCAACGAATACGTATACCTGTCGGATGGTGGTCACTTCGAGAACTTAGGCCTGTATGAAATGGTGTTACGGCGTAACCGGTTCATTGTCGTGAGCGATGCCGGCTGCGATGAAAGCTGTACGCTGGAGGACCTGGGCAATGCCATCCGTAAAATCCGGATCGACCTGGGCATACCGATTGAATTTCAGGGCAAATTCCAGATTCAGGCCCGGTCAACGACTGTACTCAATACCGATGGAAAATACTGGGCGCTGGCCCGTATTGGCTATTCGGCCGTTGATAAACCCGCTGGTGCCCCTCCCAACGATGTAGACGGTCTGTTGCTTTATATTAAACCCGCTTTCTACGGTAATGAACCCCGCGACATATTCAATTATGGCTCCACCAAAAGCGCCTTCCCCCACGAATCGACCTCCGACCAATTCTTTTCAGAAAGTCAGTTCGAGAGCTACCGGGCGTTGGGCAGATATGCCTTTGAGACCATTTACTCCAGCTTTGAAAAGGAAACCGGTGTAAAATTGGATGATCTATTCACGAAAGATGGACTTGCCAGACATTGGGAACACATAAACGCCAAAAGTCAGCCCACCACTCCGTAGGGATGTCGTTAAAGACCAATACTAATTTTGACTTGCAACAAGGCGCACAGAGATTTATGGAGGTATTTTTTCCACTTAGTCTCTGTGCGCTTCGTAGCTCTGTGGTTAACTGGTTGATCACCTTTATAACGCGAATAACAGTTGCGTATGAGCTAAATTTTGATCTGGTCAACCCATTATTCACGTTACCTCAATCAGGAATGCACCTTACGGCTGTCCACTGCCTCCAGCGGCTCCATAAACCTGCCCCGTTGCGTAACTGGCATCGCTGGCGGCAAGCTGCACATAAATAGACGCCAGTTCGGCGGGTTGACCGGGACGACCCAGGGGCGTTTGCCCACCAAATGTCTTGAGCTTTTCCTGCGTGGCCCCACCACTGGGCTGCAAGGGTGTCCAGATCGGACCGGGAGCCACGCCGTTGACCCGAATACCCTTCGGACCAAGCTGCTTGGCCAGCGACTTCACAAAGCTCGTAGTAGCTGCCTTTGTCTGGGCGTAATCATACAATTCTGCCGAAGGATCGTAAGCCTGCTCAGACGTGGTGCCAATAATGGCCGACCCCGGTTGCAGGTGCGGCAGAGCGGCTTTAATGATCCAGAAAGGCGCGTAGATATTGGTCTTCATCGTCCAGTCGAATTGCTCGGTCGATATATCCAGAATGGATGCATGAGTTTGTTGCCGGGCGGCATTGCTCACCACGATGTCCAATCCACCCAGACCCCGAACGGCCTCGGCTACCAGCCGCTGGCAGAAGGCTTCGTCGCGAATATCGCCGGGGATGGCGATGGCCTTACGTCCTTCGGCTTTAATGAGCGCAATTACCTCACGGGCGTCCGGCTCCTCGGCGGGCAGATAATTGATGGCCACATCGGCCCCTTCGCGGGCGTAGGCAATGGCGGCAGCCCGACCCATTCCCGAATCCCCTCCGGTGATCAGGGCTTTCCGGCCCGCCAGCCGACCCGATCCTTTATAGCTGGTTTCGCCGTGATCGGGTTTAGGGTCCATTTTACTGGCCAGCCCCGGCCAGGGTTGGGGCTGCTCTTTAAACGGTGGTTTAGGGTATTTACTGGTTGGATTTTCCAGGGCCGGTGGCGCAGCGGCATTCGTAGGAGCAACGCCCGAAGCGGCTAATACCGGTGTAGCGACTACGGTGGCGATACCGGTACCTAATCCCTGAAGGGCCTGGCGTCTGTTAAGGTGACTTTCTTCGTTCATGGTTGTATGTTGTTTCTAGCATAACAGTTGAACCATGACTTTGTCACTAAATTAGTTGGCCGTGTTCAGCAACGGGGCTTACCTCCGGGGTAGCCCTCACTTCACTACCATCCTTATTTCGTGGGTTCCCAGGCTTGGTGCTGTAGCCTTGAGGCTAATCTGACCGGCCTTTCCTCCCGACCGGATAACAGCCAGACAGCGCCCCCGAAACGTTGATTTCTGCGTTCGTTGAAAGCTGCTCAAATCCGTGGGATTTCCGTTGCCTACGCCCGCCAACTCGCCTGCTCCAGTGAGCGCAAACGTTACAGGTGTGTCGAGCCAGGGAATAATCTGGCCCTGCTCATCCACGACGTCAACGGTCACATAAGCCAGGTCATTATGGTCAGCGTGCAGGGTTAGGCGGTCGGTGGTGAGTTGAAGATGGTGGGGTTTCCCGGCGGTACGAAAGGTTACCGATCCCGTTGGCTTGCCGTTGGCAAAGCTCGTTGCTTTCAGCACGCCCGGCTGGTACGGCAGAGTAAACGAAGCCGTAATGGTGGTATCTGCCAATTGCTGCTCCCCCACCAGTTTGCCGTTGAGTTCCAGCCGCACCAGCGGACTCCGAGAGAAAACCCGCACCTGAAGTGGTACTCCCTCCTGCCCCGGCCACGACCAGCTTTGCCGCTCATCGGGCCAGCCCCAGTTGGTAACGGTTTCTTTCATGCCATTGGGAATGGGGCTGTGAACGGCCATTTCGATGGGACTGTTGCGCCAGACCACATCGCGGTAATAGGACTGCGGCTTTTTCGTACCGATCAAATCCAGATCGCCACACCAGGCATTGAACCACGGCCAGGGCAACACCGCCTTCACGCTATCCTTATCGGCCTTCGGTTGCAGAAGCGCGTGGCCAATGGCCGTTTCGCCCATGTAATCCATGGCCGTCCAAACGAAATCGCCAAGTACGTACGGGTGTTTTTCCACCTGCTGCCAGTTTTCGAAGGCTTCTCGGGCAAACGACTCCGTGCCTACCATAATCCGGGTTGGGTGGCGCTGGTGATCGGATTCGTAGTGTTTCCACTCGTAATTGTAGCCACCCACATCGAGCAGGGCAAAGGCCTTATCGCCATCTTCCCAAACCTTGCCGGGATGCTCCCAAAACACGCACATCGCTTCCATAATGGGCCGACTGGGGTCCAGTCGGTGGGCTTCGTCGGCGAGTTGTTTGGTCAATACCAAACCCGACGAATCGGCCCGCTCGTTGATTTCATTGCCGATGCTCCACAGAAATACCGACGGGTGGTTGCGGTCGCGCTCGATCATGGCTTGTAAGTCAGTACGCCACCACTGATCGAAAAAGAGGTGGTAGTCCTGTGGTTTTTTGGGTCGTTGCCACATGTCGAATGCTTCTTCAACGACCAGCAGCCCCAGCCGGTCGCAGGCGTCCAGAAAGGCGGGCGATGGTGGATTATGACTGGTTCGAACGGCGTTAAATCCGTTGGCTTTCAGCAGCTCGACTTTTCGTTCTTCGGCCCGGTCGAAGGCGCGGGCACCCAATGGGCCGTTGTCGTGGTGGACACTTCCGCCTTTCAGGAGGAGCCGCTTGCCGTTCAGGACAAAGCCCCGACTGGCATCCAGTTCAATGGAGCGAATACCGAACGAGGTGGTTACACTATCCAGCCGTTTCGCACCAGCCACCAACACCGCTTTAGCCCGATACAGCGTTGGCGTTTCGGGCGACCACAGGCCCGGGCTGGCTACGGTCAGGGTTTGCGAGCGTTCGACTTTCCCGTTACCTGATACGGTAAATACCTGCTGATCTGCCCCGGCGGGTTGTCCGTTTGGTTTAATCAGGGTTGTGATCAATCGAATGGGTAACGTTGTCTTTTTAGTATTGTCAATAGCGGTTCTAACCACTATCTGAGCCAACCGAGCCGACACTTTCGGGGTCGTGACGGTCACACCCATCGGCGCAATATGTACGGCTTCGGTCAGAGTTAGCCACACGTGCCGGTAGATGCCCGAGCCCGTGTACCAGCGGGAATTTTGACCGCTATTTTTCACCCGAACGACCAGCGTATTCGTCTGCCCCGCGGGTAGTAACCAGGGCGTCAGCTCGTAGCTGAACGAGGTGTAACCAGTTGGCCGATAGCCGAGGTGATGGCCGTTGAGCCACACATCGGACTCCATGTAGACGCCGTCAAACTGAATGCGGGCCACTTTACCGGCTTCGGCTGCCTTAAGAACGAAGGCTTTACGATACCAGCCCGTTCCGCCAACGGTGTAGCCGGTGGAGGTGTTGCCAACACTCGCCCGCGAGAACGGCCCCATCACCTGATCCGGCGACTGATGGGGCAAATCTTCGATGCTCCAGTCGTGCGGCAGATGCAGTTTCCGCCAGCCTGATTCCTTAAAACCAGGTTGCTGACCGTTGGCGGTACTGTCTTTCAGGAAGTACCAATCGGCGTCAAAAAGTCGGGTTCGGGTCGGGCCGGACTGAGCCAGCGCCTGACTGGCGGTCAGTATAATTAAAGCCAGCAGCTTTATCTTCATTGCAATCAGCGTCACGTAAAAATGGCCTTGAAACAGGTATATCTGTTTCAAGGCCATTCCACACTAAAAATACTGAGTCGGCGCGAGCGTTGGGTATGTTCTACTCAATACCCCGGATTCTGCGTCAGTTGCGGGTTTATATCCCGCTCGGCCTGGGGGATAGGGAAACGCTCGCTGATACCCTCCCGGAAACTGGTTTTGCCGATCGACTTTGCGAACGCAGCCGCATCGCCCCAGCGAACTAGGTCGAACCAGCGGTGGCCCTCCATGCCCAGCTCCACCCGGCGCTCATCTTTAATGGCCTGCCGGAGTTGGGGTTGCGTGAGCGTAGCGGCTAAGGGCGGCATGTTCACGTCTTTACGCGCCCGTACCTGGTTGATGGGTGCCAGGGCTTCGGCCGTTTTCCCCGACTCGTTCAGGGCTTCGGCGTACATCAGCAGCAAATCGGCATAGCGCATGAGGATGAAGTTTTTCGGATCGTCGCTCTTGCCGATGTTCGTCCCTTTGCCAACCACATATTTGCGCGAGCCGTAACCCGTTGAGGACGTTGCCGGATTGAACGTAATCCCCTGAAAGACATCCCCTGCCTGAAAAATAGTGTAACCTTTGCGCGGATCGGTGGCAGCAAATGAGTTCACGAAATTCTGCGTTGGCTGTGCCCATCCGTAGCCGCCGTCCAGCGTAAAGCCCGATCCGCGGGGTGCGTCGTAGTTGTTGGTCTGGTTGCCAAGGCCGCCCAGAAACGACGCATACTGAATCTCGAAAATGGACTCTTTCCCGTTTTCGGTTGCCAGTTCGAAATTGTCGTAATAGCGGTCGAAGAGGCTGTACACCTTCGAGTCGACCACTTCTTTGGCTTTGGCAGCGGCTTCGGGCCACTGTTTCCGGTACAGGTAGACTTTGGCCAGAAACGACTTGGCCGCGCCCTGCGTAACCCGGCCCAGATCGGACGCGGGGTAGGTAAGCGGCAGACTTTTCTCGGCCGATTGCAGGTCGGTGATGATCTGCGCGTACACCTGTTCAACGGGCGTTCGCGCTACCAGAAATTCACTGGCATTGAACTGGGGCTTCGTAATCAGGGGCACATCGCCAAAAAGCAGCACCAGATAATGGTAGGAAATGGCCCGTAAAAACGAGGCTTCGGCCAATACACGGCCTTTCAGGGTAGCATCCATGGTAATGCCCGGAACCCGGTCCAACACTAGATTAGCCCGAAAGATGACCTGATAAAACGACGACCAGGAGCTTCGAATGGCCGGATTGTCGGACGTAACGGTAAAGTTATCGACGGCTACCCAGTTGGCATCGTCCCCGTAGGTGTTGGAATCGCCCGCCTGGTTGTTGCCGTAATAGGCAATCCCGAACTGACCGATGCCGTTGTACATCAGGGGCTTATAAGCCGCATTGACCGCTCGGATGGCATCGTCCGAGGTTCTATAGTAATTATCGGCCGTAACGGCGTTGAGGGGTTGTTTTTCGAGAAAATCGCTCTGGCATCCGGCTAACAGCAGGGCTACCGCAAACACTATCTTTTTCATAACCAATGCGTTTAGGAATGACCGTTAAAAATCAATGTTGATACCGCCCAGAATTGTCCGGGGTTGCGGGTATGTCATCAGATCAGTGAAGTTGTTATCAATGCCCGCGCCCACTTCCGGATCGAACCACGGATAAGGCGTGATCGTCAGCAGATTCTGGCAACTGGCATAGACCCGCAGGCGACCCAGTCCCAGCGTTCCTTTGGGCAGCGTATAGCCCAACTGCACATTGCGGATGCGCAGGTAGCTGGCGTCATAGACCCAGAAACTCGACGTGCGCCGGTTGTTGCTGGGATCGCCCCAGACCAGACGAGGTACTCGATCACTCGTACCGGGACCCGTCCAGCGACTCAGGTAGTCGGCCGTGGTATTGTCGAAGTTATCCATCAACCGCCGACCGCCGGTACCATCCAGATACAGGTCACGACCCTGAATGCCCTGAATGAAAACGCTCAGGTCAAACCCTTTGTAGCTGGCATTGCCGGTGAACCCGTACGACAGGCGGGGAATGGTATTACCAATGTAATCGCGGTCGAGGTCGTTGATAATGCCATCGCCGTTGGAATCTTTCCATTTGATGTCGCCGGGTTTGGCATTGAGCTGGGTAGCGTGCGCGTCGATTTCGGACTGGTTCTGAAATACGCCTTCCTGCACATAGCCAAAAATGGAACTGATGGGCTGCCCTTCGGCGGTTTTGAACACGCCCGAAATGATGGGCAAACCGGCCAAAGCCGTCACCCGGTTTTTGATCGTTCCCATATTGGCGCTGATATCGTACTTAAAATCACCACTGGCTTTCCGGTAGGTGATGGCCAGTTCGAAACCGGAGTTACGCACCGCCCCCACGTTCTGATAAGGTGCCGTCGTTACGCCCGTTGTTCCGGGAATGGGCACCTGAACCAGCATATCGCGGGTATCTTTGATAAAGTAATCGGCCGTTACCGACACCCGGTTGTTGAGCAGCGCCAGGTCGATACCCACATCCTGCATGGTGGTTGTTTCCCATTTGATATTCGGGTTGCCGAGGGCCGTTGGTGCTACGCCCGGACCCACCGTCTGGCCGCTACCGAGCACGTAGTTCTGGGCCAGGTTCAGCCCCGTGGTGAAGGAATACAGACCGATTTCCTGGTTGCCCAACTGCCCCCAGCTGGCCCGCAGTTTCAGGTCGTTGACGGCGCGGATGTTCTCCATGAATTTCTCCCCCGAAATACGCCATCCAGCCGCGAAGGAGGGGAAAATACCATACCGGTTGCCCGTTCCAAAGCGCGACGAACCATCGACCCGAAGGTTGGCTGAGAGCAGGTACTTTTCGTCGTAGTTGTAGTTGACCCGGCTCAGAAACGACCGAATCGACCATTCCGAAGCACTGCCCCGCGCCCGGTCGTTCAGCGCACCGGCGTCCAGCACCCGGATGTCGTTATTGGGGAAGCTTTCCCGGTGGGCCGCAAAATTGTCGTAGCGGTTGGCCTGCTGCGTAATACCCACCAGGGCGGATATGCTGTGTTTTCCAAAGACTTTATCGTAGGAAAGCAGGTTTTCGTTCAGCCAGGTGGTGCTGATCACGTTCGAGCGGTCGAGGGTGTTGACCACGTTTGTCCGACCACCGAAGGCATAGGTGGGCGCGAAGTTGATCCCGTTGTCGAGAATAAAGTCAGCACCAATGGTTGCCCGCAGTTTGAGTTCGGGCGTAAACTGGTATTCGCCGTAGATATTGCCCAATAGCCGGTAACGCGTCATGTCGTTCTGGAACAGGTAGGCACTTCCCAGAGAAGACAGATAGCCTATTTGCTCCCCCGGACGACTGCCGTAGCCGTAGTTGCCATCGGGCATGTATTTGGGAATCGTGGGCGAAAAGCGAATGGCGTTCACGAACGTTTCATTCCATTGCCCACTGGTTTGCTTACCCCGCGTGAGCGACAGACTATTGCCGAACTTCAATTTCCTGAGCACCTGATGGTCGGACGTCACATTGAGCGAGTACCGGTCGTACCCAACGCCAATGCCGATACCCACCTGATTGAAATACCCGAGCGAAACGGCGTACTGCGATTTCTCGGAACCCCCCGATACCGACAGGTGGTAGTTCTGAATGGGAGCGGTCTGGAATATTTCACCAATCTTGTCATTACCCACCCCCAGCGAATCCGGATTGCTCCAGTAAGGCGCTAACCCGGCGTTGGCTCTGGCCTCATTTTGCAGGGTCGCAAATTCGCGGGCGTTGGCCATTCGGGGCAATCGCCAGGCTTTCTGGGTACCGTAGTACATGGTAAAACTCACCCGACCCACACCCGTTTTGCCCCGTTTAGTGGTAATCAGCACCACCCCATTGGCGGCCCGCGCCCCATAAATGGCCGACGAAGCCGCATCTTTCAGAACGGTCATCGACTCAATATCATCGGGGTTGATGTTGGCAATACCGCCGTCGGTAATCACGCCGTCAATAACATAAAGCGCGTTGCTGTTCCCGGTCGTTCCTACGCCCCGCACCCGAATAATGGCGTTGTCGCCCGGTTTACCGGTGTTTTGCGTGACCTGAACCCCAGCCGCCCGGCCCTGAAGCGCCTGCCCGACGTTGGTATTAATGGTATTGTCGAAATCGCTTGCGGAGATCGCGGAAACGGCCCCCGTCAGGTCCGCTTTTTTCTGAGTACCGTACCCCACCACCACAACTTCGGCCAGAGCTTTATTGTCCGATGCCAGCGTAACGTTGATCGTGGATTGATTGCCAACCGTAATTTCCTGAGAAACGTACCCGATAAAGGAGAATACCAGCACCGCTCCGGCCTCGTCGGGTAGTGTTAACCGAAAATTCCCGGTAGCATCGGTGGTTGTCCCGCGGTTTGTTCCTTTCAGTTGAATACTGACTCCCGGCAACACCTCGCCGTTATCGCCCGTTACTTTTCCGCTAAGGGGGCGGTCTGCCCATACAGTAGCCAGACGGCCCGGCCGCGTTTTAAGAACGTCGGCATGACGCGCCACCGATACGCCGGGTATTATCAGTAAACCTATCGCTGTTAGAGCAGGTATTGCCCCTGCCCGACAGGCCCGACAAACCCTGTTGGGTAACAAAGCCAGATCGGCCGTTCGTAATCGTCTGTTTTTCATACGCTAAGAATGAGTTTAAAAGAAAAGAACTGGTCATAAACGCGCTTGCAAAAACACTATTAGTCTTTATCTATAGATTAAGTTTTTGAAGAATACAAAGGAAAATTATTTATAAAACAATAATGCGTTGATCTTATCTGATTACTAAGCTATTTTAACATCAGTAGGAGTAATCATATATTTTTGTAGACTATTCAACTATACTTAATTTTCTACAATTCAATGTACATAGCTGGTCAACTCACGTCATGAAAGCACATCTTTTGCAGGTAGCAACGGCCCCTAACCGATCATTCAGCGTTCGGCAGGAGTCCATCCCCAACATTAACAACCGCTGGCACTGCCACAAAGAGGTTGAACTGGTTCATTTTCACCGGGGCAGCGGCACCCAGTTTGTGGGCGACAGCATCCGCCGGTTCAAAGCCGGGGATGTGGTACTGGTAGGTGCCAACCTACCGCATTACTGGCATTACGACCGGGACGAAAATGCGTGTAACGCGGACAAATCGGAGCGGCTTCCGTACGCCACAGTCGTTCATTTTACGGAAAACTTCTGGGGCGATTCGTTTCTTTGCTTACCCGAAAACAAATCGCTCAAAGCCGCGCTTGACAAGGCGAAGCGTGGGTTGATACTCACCGAGTCGATCGGGCAGCGGGTGGCCAAACAAATGGAGATACTCTGCCAGGTAGAAGGTACCTTCAGACTTATGGCCCTGATGGAGTGTTTGCTGATCGCGAATGAGTCCGACGAACGCAGTTACCTCTCCTCCCTGGGCTTTCGGTACGAGTCGTCAGAAGTGGAAAACGAACGGATCAACCGTATTTATGCTTACACCCTAAGTCATTTCCACGACAAAATCAGGTTACAGGACGTAGCGTCGATTGCAGGTCTGGTACCCAATTCCTTTTGCCGGTACTTTAAATCCCGGACGGGAAAGTCATACTCGCAGTTTTTGCTGGAAATCCGGATTGGTAACGCCTGTAAGCTTCTGATCAGCGAACTAATGAGCATCAAGCAGATTTGCTACGAAAGCGGCTTCAACAACTTTACCTGTTTCTACAAGAAGTTCAAGCTCATAACGGGCAAAAGCCCGCTGATGTACCAGCGTGCTCATTCTGTCAGCAGTCTATAACACTACTCCATTACCCCCTACCCTGCCCAGTTCTCCCGGTCCAGGCTCCGGTACTGAATGGCTTCGGCGAGGTGTTCGATGCGGATATCATCAGTGGCGGCTAGGTCGGCGATGGTGCGCGACACTTTCAGGATACGGTCGTAGGCGCGGGCCGATAAGCCCAGTCGTTCCATGGCCGTTTTGAGCAACGCCCGACCGGCGTCACTAATCACGCAGATTTCTTTCACCAGCTGCGACGGCATCATGGCGTTGGAGTAGACGCCCGGATGATCGGTAAATCGGGCCGTTTGTCGTTCTCTTGCCCGGATCACCCGTTCGCGAATAACCTCGCTGGGTTCGGCAGGCCGGTTGGCCGTCATCTGATCAAACGACACCGGGGTTACTTCTACGTGGAGATCAATTCGGTCGAGGAGAGGGCCGCTGATCTTGGCTAAGTATCGCTGCACAACGCCCGGCCCGCAAACGCACTCTTTTTCGGGGTGGTTATAGTACCCGCAGGGGCAGGGATTCATGCTGGCAATGAGCATAAAGCTGGCAGGAAACTCAACAGCCCATTTGGCCCGCGAGATGCTTACTTTACGATCTTCGAGCGGCTGACGCATCACTTCCAGCGCCGACCGTTTAAACTCCGGTAACTCATCCAAAAAAAGCACCCCGTTGTGGGCAAGTGATATTTCGCCGGGCTGCGGAAAGCTCCCGCCACCTACCAAAGCCGCATCGGAAATGGTATGGTGCGGTGACCGGTATGGACGGGTCGCAATCAGGGTTGCCCGGGTTCCCAGCTTCCCCGCTACCGAATGAATCTTTGTTGTTTCCAGTGCTTCCTGCAACGTCAACGGTGGCAGGATGGTGGGCAAACGCTTGGCCAGCATGGTTTTACCAGCGCCCGGCGGCCCAATCATAATTACGTTATGTCCGCCCGCTGCGGCAATTTCCATAGCCCGCTTAATATTCTCCTGCCCCTGCACGTGCGAAAAATCAGCATCGTAGGCATTGAGTTGCGTCATGAATAAATCGCGGGTATCGGTTTCGAGCGGGGTGATGTCTTTTTTTCCTTCGAAAAACTCAATGGCTTCCTGAATCGTCGTTACGCCAATCACATCCAGCTGATTCACAATGGACGCTTCCTGCGCGTTTTCAACGGGAAGCACAAACCCTTTATAACCCCGTTTTCGGGCTTCAATTGCAATGGGTAATACGCCTTTTATGGGTCGAAGCGTACCGTCGAGGGCCAGTTCGCCCATGATGACATACTCTTCCAGATTGCGGGTGGTCGTTATTTGCTCAGAAGCCTGCAAGACGCAGAGTCCAATGGGCAAATCGTAAGCCGACCCCTCTTTGCGTATATCGGCCGGAGCAAGGTTGACCACTACCTTCTGACGGGGCATTCGATAGCCAAAGAACTTGAGGGAAGCTTCAACCCGCTGTTCACTTTCTTTAACCGCACTGTCGGGCAAGCCCACTAAATGGAAATGCAAACCCTGCGCAACAACAACTTCAATGGTAATAAGACTGGCATTGACGCCATAGACGGCTGCACCAAACGTTTTGGCTAACATAAATCGACTTAAGTAAACGATTAACAGGGATGGGTTTCAAAACTACAGTGCAATAGTTCAATAAAAAAACACAGGCTGTAGTTTTTATGATTGACACGTTTAGGGTAGTGAAAAACAGGCATCAGGCCTTACCTACGCGGTCAAAGATCAAAACTGAACTCCTGGGCGATGACTGATAAAACACCGTACCAATCCCTTCTGGATTAACTTAACCAGCTTACCAATAGGCCTATCTACATTTTTGGACTTTACGATTTTATTCCCCCTTACATCATGGGGGCCATCCTTTTATAGTTATGAGCAAGCTAATAAACTGTTATGAAGCGGGCAAAGCTACCAGATAGAGGTGTTCTTTTACTTCTTTATTCAATTGTTGTAACACAGTAGTGTGTCCAACAATCGTCTTGTAATCCACCCTGGATGAATCATCTCCAATAGTATTTATTTGATCAACATGCTGAAATAACTTTCCCAGTTCACTCTTCATCATACTCATTAGATCTCTCAACTCATTGATTGAACACTGCCCAACCCGTAGGTTACCATCTGAGGTAAGAATTTGTTCACTAGTACTCTTATTAATACAAATGGTTAATATCTTATAGTAGGTATGAAAGTCAGACATGGCACTTAGCCACTCAGCCAATACGATTTCAATTTCCGCAGTACTTACATTATGAGAATAGTTATAGGGTGATGGGTTATTCATTTGAGAGTTTTGTCTAATAATTTATCCCTAAATAAGTAAAAAAGTTAAACGAAACTTAACCCACCAAGGATTTAATTTTAAAAGTACCCAAATTTGCACATTTATATACAATAAGTTTAATTTGAAGATAGACAGAGGTTTAATTTTAATCAAATTTTAATTGGTAGCAGTCAAATCAAACCTGTTAACCTGAATACAGCATAATTAAAGTACTTTTTAGCAGGTAAAGCATATCAATTTATCATAAACTCACCTGCAAAGCTCTACACATGAGATGTACGCAATCAGACAGCGTTTGCTTTAATAGCAGGAGGTTGTTTGTACCATTAAAGTAGCCAAGTCAGCCACATTGATAATTTTACCAGGTTAACCTATATTGCCCGGAATTTCTAAAAGATTAAAATAAAATTAGGTATAGTAACATAATGCCCAATTGCCTTGCAGTTGGGCATTATTCTTTCTGTAAGCCTCATTTACAGGGTGATAACTATCGTTTTCGGTCTCTCTTTGTGAGATGGATTACGAATCAATCTGATCATCATCAACTTATTTTAGTGATTTGGGGTTCATTAGATGATGGGGCGGCTAAATCCGCATGGACAGTCACGTTTTCACTCTTTCTGGACAAGCCCTCTACCAATACCGTGCCTTTCCGGGCATATTAACCTCATACGAATTAAACCAAGGGATGGAGACATTTAGTAAAAAAGAAAAAGAGAAGGCAAGACAGAAAAAGAGAAAAGACAAAGAAGAAAAGAGAGAAGATAGAAAAGCCAACGCCACCAAAGGACTTGGCCTGGATGATATGCTCGCCTATGTGGATGAGAACGGAAATATATCATCTACCCCACCCGACCCCCGCAAGAAGAAGCGCATTGATCAGGAAGATATCCAGATTGGTGTAGCGAAACAGCAGGCAGGCGAGCCACAGGACCTTGTTCGTCAGGGTGTAGTTACGTTCTTCAACGACTCCAAAGGCTACGGTTTCATTAGAGATTTACAAAGTCAGGAAAGTATTTTTGTCCATATCAATGGAGTAAAAGAACCCATTGGCGAACAGGATAAAGTGACGTTTACAACTGAAATGACCCCAAAAGGGCCCAATGCAGTTGATGTAAAAAAGCTGGTTGCCTAACTGTACAAAATAATATGTGGTCTTACACGCCACAACATGACACTATTCGGAAGAAAATGGGGTTATGTGTTTTATACATCGAGCCATGCGGGCGCATGTACTCATTATTATCCCCTAAGTTATGAGCCAACAAACGTACACCTCCATCCCCCCTACCTCTGATAGCGTCTACTGGATGCTCAAATCTTCGGATGGGAAAACCAGCATTTTTGTGCCTCGGGATAAAGAGCTTGATCGGCGATTAAAAGTTAAGTTTCAAGCTGAGGTTGCCGCCAGAACATCGCCTAAGCGTAAACGGTAGGGGTCGGAGTTCGTGACTTATTTGTTTGTAATAACATGGCCCGGCCCTACAGCCGGGCTTTTTGCATATACAGAAACAATCCGGCCCGCCGACGATGCCCATTGACCAGCCCAGAGCTAACAAATGACCAACCATGACCATACGCAACCGCATTTCGGGCCAGTTTACGTTAATTGTTGCCTCCATTCTGATCGGATTTTCGTTGCTTATCTACTTAGTATCAGCTACGTACCGGCGAGAGGAGTTCTATGATCGGCTCAAAAGCAAAGCGCGTACCACGGTGCGGTTTCTGGTCGAAGTAAAAGAAGTAGACAACGATTTGCTACGAATTATAGACCGGAATACCTTAACGGCCTTAATCGATGAAAAAGTACTTATCCTCAATGAGAAGAATGAGTTGGTGTACAGCAGTGTAGACGATCACCCCGTCCGCTACCAATCTGGTTTACTCGATGCCATTCGCAAAACCCATGAAGTAGAAACAACAAATGGAGAGAATGAACTGGTCGGTATTTTGTACGAAGCCAACGGCCAACGACTGGTTGTGCTGGCATCGGCCTACGATCAGTTTGGACAAAGTAAACTGGCTAATCTACGGCTAACTCTTTTCTGGGGTCTTCTGGGCGGCATTGCACTAACCGTAGGCCTGGGGTTTTTCTTTGCCGGGCAGTCACTTCAGCCTATCGGCCACATTAATCGGCAGGTGCAAACCATTACAGCGCGCAACCTTCGTCAACGGCTCGATGAAGGAAATCGGCAGGATGAAATTGATCAACTCGCCATCAACTTCAACGCGGTGCTGCAACGACTCGAACAGGCCTTTGAGCAGCAGCGTAGTTTTGTATCGCACGCATCGCACGAATTACGCACCCCCCTGGCAGCCCTTAAATCCGAAATTCAGCTCGGTCTCCGGCGGCCCCTCTCTGCAGAACGGCACACCGAAATTCTTCAGAACCTGCTCACCGATACCGACAGGCTCATTGCGCTATCCAACAGTCTACTCGTACTAGCGCGTACACTGGAAAACCTGGAGGCCGTTACAATGAGTATTGTACGGCTCGACGATGTGCTGTTTACGGCGCAGGATGAACTGCTTACCACACACCCCGACTACGCCGTACACGTTCAATACGAACAAATTCCGGATTCGGATACCGACACATCCGTAATAGGTAACGAAGCACTATTGGTAAGAGTTGTTTTTAACCTGCTCGACAATGCCTGCAAATACGCTCAGGATCACCGCGCACAGGTGCGAATTGGGACGCACAACAACCGTGTGTGGCTGAGTGTAACCGATACAGGTATTGGCCTTAGCGCCGAAGAGAAACTACATATTTTTGAGCCCTTTTACCGGGCGCCGGGCGCTTCTAACTTCACGGGTTTTGGCGTTGGCCTGGCCGTTTGTGCCCGCATAATCGACTTACATGAGGGTCAAATTCAAGTGGAAAGCGTAGTAAACGAGGGCAGTACCTTTAAGATAAGTTTAAGAAAGGGATAAAAAACGGAATATCCGTTCGGCCTGCATCTTTAAAGAGCCTGGCTTAAGGTAAGCTTGTTCATTCACTTACTTTTTAGCGCTATTCAGCTACCATGCACGGTTGTTGACAACAAAAATCACATTTCAGCTGCCTGACTGATTAGATTTGGTCTATCACAGAAAAGACATTACTCTTTTTGCATGATAGACTTAATCCAATCCAACTTTAAAAGTAGCGAATCATGATACCCTATCCTCCCCATGCAAGAACGCCAATCCCTATAGACGGCATCAAAATGTACGTCCGTGAAGCCGGTCAGCTAATTTTTCCGGTGTCGGATTTAATCTATTTACAAGCTACTGGCAATTATAGCTGGCTCTACTGGAAAGATGGGCAACGCATGTTAATGCCGCGTACGTTAAAATATTACGTACCCCAGTTACCGGCTAAATTGTTCGTTCGGCTACACCGGAACTGTATCGTCAACTTGAATTACATCGAGCGAATGGAGCGGGACGACCCAGACAAAGGCGGCCTTGTTTACTTACGTTCGGGTGTTGTTTTGCCGGTATCGCGTCGGCGCTGGTTTGCGGCTAAACGGCTTTTCCAGCAAAATAAGCTTGCAAATTAGTTAATGGGTGGAGTAAGTGAAATGGGTGGAGTAGGTGGAATGAGTTGTTAGCCTCACTTCCCCTACTCCACCCATTTCACTTACTCCACTAAATGCGCTGAATAAGCTCAGCGACTTTATGTACTTCACGACCCACGATGTGGTCGATGATGGCCTGAGCGTGTTCGCGACCATTTTCAATAAAGACTTTCTCGGTAAAAATCCCCGCCATGACGGTTCCGCAAACGTATAAGCCGGGAATCGTAGTCTCAAACGTTTCTTTGTTATAAACCGGTACCTGCGTGGTGGTATCCAGTTCAATACCACACCGGCGCAACAGATCAGCATCGGGGATATAGCCCGTCAGGACAAAGACAAAATCAGCCGGTAATTGTGTTTCTTCGCCGGTTTTCAGGTTATTGATCGTTACCGATTTGGCATCGATCTGCGTTACGCAGGAGTTAAACGCGGTCTTTATGCGTCCTTCCTTCACCCGATTTTTCACATCGGGAACGAGCCAGTACTTCACCGTACTCCTGAAATCGTCGCCCCGATGAACAACGGTGATATTTACATCATGGCGGTACAGTTCCAAAGCCGCTTCGACCGTCGAATTAGAACCTCCGATGATAACGACATTGGTAAACGAATACTTGAAGGGCTCGTCGTAATAGTGCGAGACATGGGGTAGGTTCTCACCCGGTATGTTGAGCCAGCGGGGCCGGGTAAAGTACCCAGTTGCCATAATCACCTTGTGGGCGTGGTAGGCAGCACCGGCTTTTGTGGTCACCGTAAAGAGTTCACCTTCTTTTTGCACCTGCCAGACTTCCTGAAACAACTCAAAATTCAGGTGATAGTAGGCGGCTGCTTTTCGGTAATACTGGAGCGCTTCGTCACGACCGGCTTTTACATCCGATATGGCAAACGGCAAACCACCTATCTCAATATTCTCGGCCGTCGAGAAAAACCGCATTCGGCGCGGATACTGACGGATTGACTCCGTCAAACTACCCATTTCCAGAATCAAATGGCTGAGTCCCGCTTTAGCCGCTTCGATACCAGCCGCTAATCCACAAGGACCTCCTCCAACAATAATGACATCGTATATCTGCATAGCGTAATAAGTCTGCCCGATTGTCCACTAGACTAGTCTATGAGCTATTGCTTAACAAGTAAAAAGTCCTCAAAGGTTGCGCTTTGAGGACTTTTTACTTGTTATTTTTTAGATGTTGATTTACCTGGTTCGTCTTATAACGAAAGGTACACACACGGCGGGCGGACAGTTAAAAGGCGTTATGTTTACGGTTGAGCGACTAGTACACCCATTGGATCCAGTGGCCGTTACGGTATAGAGACCGTTGGTAGTAACGTTCTGACTGAAGCCAGTGGCTAAAAACCCATCAGGACCGGTCCAGGTTAGCGTAGCTCCCACTGATTGGGCACTGATCGTAGCAGCGCAGGTAACACATGATTTAGCTACCATCGAGGTTTGCAGAATGGGCGCGATTGTATCAGCCATCACGCTGGTAGTGATGGTGGCCATCGTAGAAGGACAAGCCGGGTCGCTCACTGTTAAGGTGTAGCTGCCCGCTACCGATACAGTCGGGTTCGCCACCACGCTGCTGAAGCTGGCCCCGCCTGGACTGGCTGGCCCTTTCCAGCTGTACACCGCCGAGCTGGCCGGGCTGCCATCGCCGTACTGGGCCTGCCCCGTCAGGGTCAGGCTCTTCACTGAACACGTCAACGTGCCACCCGTAGCTACCGCCTTCAGAGACGGCAAAACACTCACCACCTGCTCGGCCGACTGCCGACACTCGGCGCTGGCGGGGGTGGGGTAAATCAAGGCATAAATGTATTGCTTGAGAGGACTCCCACTGGCGTTAACTGTGTTGAGCCGGGGCTGAGCCAGCACCGCCCGGTTGCCCATCGGACTGACCGTGCCCAGCACCACGCCCCCACTCCCGTA
>NZ_OCNH01000002.1:249843-1150412 GCF_900230225.1 Spirosoma fluviale | reverse complement strand
AAGTAACATTCGTCGTAATGGTGGCCATCGTAGAAGGACAAGCCGGGTCGCTCACTGTTAAGGTGTAGCTGCCCGCTACCGATACAGTCGGGTTCGACACCACGCTGCTGAAGCTGGCCCCGCCTGGACTGGCTGGCCCTTTCCAGCTGTACACCGCCGGGCTGGCCGGGCTGCCATCGCCGTACTGGGCCTGCCCCGTCAGGGTCAGGCTCTTCACTGAGCAAGTCAGCGTGCCCCCACTGGCCATCGCCCGAAGCGAGGGAGCGATCTTGATTACTGTCTTATCCGATTGACGGCAGGATACATTTACAGGCGTGGGGTAAATAATGGCATAAATGTATTGATTCTGCCCATTTCCAGTGTTATTGTCTGTGGTGATGAGTGGGTTGTATAAAACAGCCCGATTTGTGTTTGGACCGGGCTTCACGGTACCTAGCACAACACCCGTATTTGCATACATGGCCGTACCGGATTGAGGGCTGGTGAACCGGACAAAGCGGACCGAGTCAACCCGACTCAGGTAGTTGCCAACGGCAACAATGGAGTCAAGTTTTGCCCCCGCACAAAGTGAAATGGTATCTTTTTCAGTAGTCAGCTCAGGGCATGAATAGATGGACAAGTCATTCGTAAAATCGTTCTGTCCGGCATCCTGCGTCGTTACTGCGATTACCGCTGATTTACCAACCAGCTGCGCATCCGAATCACGTACATCTGCATTAGCGAAACCGGTCTGATTGGCTGGCGAAAGTGTATAATACCGCTGGGGACTAGCTGCTCCCTGACGCGCTCCTGCTGCCCGTGCGGCCAATCGACCACCGGACGCGGCTAAAGGTTTAGCACCATCGAGGGTGATATTCAGGGACCCCAGCTGTGCTGTATCCATGCGAATTTCGTACTTGTGCAGATACGCCAATCCACCCGGTACCGTAACGTTATTGAAGTAAAACTGCCCTCCATCATGGGTCGTTTGGGTACCAACAACCGTTCCGCCGTTTTCCATGTCGTGCAGGGTAAGTACAACACCATCAATCCCCGGCTCATAGGCGTCCTGTATACCATCCCGATTGTCGTCGAACCAAACGCGGTTACCTAGTTCTACCGAAGCGGGATCACAGAGGGCTTTTGCATCGCCCAATCCTCCTGCCTTTCCAAATACCCCCGGCGATTCTTCAAGTGTATATAAAACATAGTTGCGATTAACGAGGCCCGTTTTGGCACCAAATACCTTAAATCCACCCGATTGATAAATGTTCTCAATTGGATCAAATGCCGACGCGATCACCTCCGTGTAGCCGGGAATGAATGTCAACGACCCGTTCGAGACCTCGGCATGACCAATTTTATTATGGAACATCCAGTAATCGTTGCCAAAGAACTCACCACCAACATTATTCTCATCAACGGGCCCCTCATTATTACCAACACCACTACCGATCAAATTACCGGATTTGCCGTTCTTCTCTAATTCGAGGGTTCCGTTATTATTATGAGCCCGCAGTAGATCTCCACCCGTAAAACCATCATACAACCCGGTACCGGCGGGGTCGTGATTTGCCACACCAGACATATTCCCGAAGCGATCCATAAACCCGATCAACATCGACCCGTCATCATCAAATTCAAGATCAGACAGGATCGGTTGCGGATACATAACAAATCGACGACTATTACCCAGCCCACAGGGTGTTGGCCAGGCATCTGTCCAGGGTAGCCAGTGGTCATACTTGGTACAATCGTATTCGGGTTGATTCGGATCAGTCGTTAAATCGGTTGGACCACGCCTAAAATCAAGGGGAAAGCTTAAAACCGTTTCAAATTGGGGCGTAGCTGCGTTGGGGTCGAATCGGTATACGGTTGCCCTCAGATCGCTTTTCTGCTGTGATGTTTCGGCCGAACAGACCACACCTACATAAATTTTACCATGATAAACTTTTAACGCCCACGGACGAAAATCACCATTCGAACAGCCAGGGGCAGGGATTGCCCACGACTTTACGGCCGTTGCCGATGTTGGCGCAATGGCCATTGAATTGATAAAGACACCATAGAGTTTTCGGTCATTCAGATTAATAAAATAAAGCGTCTTGTCATCCTCCGACATATCAATGCCTCCAATACCAATACGACCTACCGCGCTCATGGCACCGGGATCAGCGCTAGCCTGGGTCTTATCGGCAAACAAACCCGTGTGGGGATCAGCTCCCGTGTCGATTCCGAGCGTTTTAACATCCAGAAAATTGGTGGTTTTATGCGTAGCGCCATCACTCATGTAAATCCCTCCGGTGCCTAAGGGACCGAGACTCATGTGTCGTTTAATAAACGCGGCAGAAAATATCTTTTTGGTTCGTCGATGGTAGGCCAGCCCCCAAACAGACCCTATCTGATCGGCCGTAGCGATATGTTCTGGTGGGAAGTTGGTGGCCGATGCTACACCACTGGCGCTGTAGGCGATACTAACCAGCGCATCGGCTTTACCAGCCTGCCTCTCATTGGCAACCGGATTCCCGTTGGCATCGGTTGTTATCTGGGTATTCCCATTGACATAGCAGGGAACAACGAACTGAACGTTTGTTGGCTGGCAGTAATCAGCCGGATAATTGACACCAACGTTTACCTGACTGGCAGGCGCTTTCGCAAACTGCACCGTCGTTGCGCTTTCCTTACCGTAAGGACCGTTGTAGTTGCCCGGCGGCAAATCGCTGAACTCAATCCGTACGGGTTTACCAGCCGGGATTTCGGACGAACTGAATGAATACTTCCCGTCAGAATCCGTAATTCTCTGGATTGGCATGTTAGCCAGGTCAACGAATGCGAGAACTTTCACGCCTGATACGCCTGCCTCAATGGGCAATGTATCAGAACGAACGCCATTTAAGTCAAAGTCTCTAAATACGATCCCACTTACCTGAGCTTGTGCAGTTCCCCAACTACCCACAATGACCCAAAAGCATAACAACATGTACAGTTGTTTCATACAAGAATAGTTTACTAAGTCAAATAACAAGTTACTATAAGGCCAACAACCAGGTATAGGAATAGGGACAAAAAGCCCCATACAGAAAACAAACGACTATATTCTTATATTATGGATTGTGTACTACCGGGAGTCGACCATTCCATTTTACGCAAAAGCTTTGCCAGCGACTGGGGCTTTTCTCCGTATCTTTACTGAACGACCTGACTAGATTGTGGAAAACCAAGCTAATACGTTATTTTCATCATTTGACGGTGAAGAAATAACCTTCTTCGCCGATTTGATCCTACCTATTCCCGTACCCAAGCTCTTTACCTACCGTGTACCGAGAGGCATGGCGGACGGAATCAAAATTGGTGCCAGAGTCATCGTCCCATTCGGCAAAAAGAACGGCAGAGTTTTCACCGCCATTGTTGCAAGGCTACATAATACCCCGCCAACGGGCTACCAGGCACGTTACATCAATGAAACACTGGACGAATACCCTTTAACCACAAGTTACCAGCTAGAGCTTTTCAGATGGATCGCAGACTATTACATGTGCTGTATCGGCGAGGTTATGAATGTGGCGCTTCCATCGGGCCTGAAGATTTCCAGCCAGTCCAAAGTGCAGTTTAACCCCGATTTCAACTACCCCGAACTGCTTACCGAACTTGAAGAAACGTTACTTACCGAACTCAAAAAGCACCCGGCTCTATCGTACGATGAAGTTGGTCGGCTGGCTGGTGAGGGGACTAACGTAGCGGCCCTGATTAAGTCGCTGGTCGAAAAGAAAGCCATTATCGTTTTCGAAGAAGTCCGGGAAAAATACACACCTAAAATGGTCCGGAAGATTCGTCTTCACCGGACCTACGAGGAGCGCGAACAATTGCTTGTTTTGCTTCAACGACTCGAAAAACTGCCCAAACAGCAGGAAGTCGTCATGCGGTACCTCAGCCATGTTCCCCTACAACGGACCCCGTCTTTGAATGAAAAGGGGCTCGACAAAACGATTCTGAACCAGGACGACGAGCTGTCGCAGTCATCCCTGACGACATTAATCAAAAATCAGGTCTTCGAAACGTTCGAGGTGATACAACCCCGGTTTTCGGATAACGGCACGGATGGACTGCAGACCGAAATCAAGCTGACCGACGCCCAGCGGACGGCCTCGAACCAGATTATGGCGCAGTTCGAACAACATAACGTTGTACTTCTGCACGGCATTACCGGCAGCGGTAAGACGGAAGTCTATATTGATCTGATTCAGCAGGCCCTCGGCAGTGGCTCGCAGGTGCTGTATCTCCTGCCCGAAATTGCCTTGACCACCCAAATCGTTGTGCGTCTGCAACGGGTATTTGGGGATAAAATGGGAATTTATCACTCCAAATTCTCCGATAACGAACGCGTGGAGGTCTGGAAAGGCGTTGTTTCCGGTCAGTATCAGTTCGTGGTGGGGGTGCGGTCCGCAGTGTTTCTACCGTTCGATAACCTGGGGCTCATTATCGTGGATGAAGAACACGAAACCAGTTACAAACAACACGATCCGGCCCCGCGCTACCACGCCCGCGATGTAGCCATTATGCTGGCGCACTGGCAGCAGGCCAAGGTGTTGCTGGGTTCGGCCACGCCCTCGCTCGAAACGTACTATCAGGCCAAACAGGGCCGCTATGGGTTGGTGGAACTGTTTCAGCGCTTTGGCGAGGCTACGCTGCCCAATATCATGCTGGTAAACATGCAGCAGGAGAAAAAACAGAAGACGCTGAGAAATGAGTTTTCGTCGGTATTGCTGGGTGCCCTGGAAGCCAACATGGAGCGGAAAGAGCAAAGCATCCTGTTCCAGAATCGCCGGGGGTATTCGCCCTATATGCAATGCGAAGATTGCGACTGGACGGCGGAGTGCCCCAACTGCGCGGTTAGCTTAACCTATCACCAACGCGACGCCGAGTTGCGCTGTCACTATTGCGGCCATAAAGAAGGGGTGCCGCGCATGTGTCCCACCTGTGGATCGACCAAGGTGAAGACCATCGGCTTTGGCACGGAAAAGCTGGAAGATCAGCTCCAGATTTTCTTCCCGCAGTCGCGGGTGCTGCGCATGGATCTGGACACCACCCGCGCCAAAAACGCCTATCAGCAGATCATTCAGGAATTCGAAGGTGGTCAGGTCGATATTCTGGTGGGTACCCAGATGATCACCAAAGGGCTTGACTTCGACAATGTTAGTCTGGTTGGTATCTTCGACGCCGACCGGCTTATCCATTTTCCAGACTTTCGGGCTACTGAACGGGCCTTTCAGATGATTACGCAGGTGAGCGGCCGGGCGGGTCGGCGGGCGGGTCGTCAGGGAACGGTACTCATCCAGACCAGCAATCCACAACAGCCGATTCTACAAAAAGTTATCGATAACGACTACAAAGGGCTGTTTAAAGAGGAGCTTCAGGAGCGACAGGATTTTAATTACCCGCCTTTTTCACGGCTCATCAAGCTAACCGTTCGCCACACCGACCGGGCTATTAGTCACCAGGCTGCCGAACGACTGGCCGCCGAACTAATCGACGCGCTGGGCAGCAGCCGGGTGCTGGGCCCCGAAGAACCGCTGGTCGAGCGCATCCGAAACCAGTTTCTGTTCGACATCCTCATCAAGATTGAACGCGACAAAGTGAACATAAAAGCGGTGAAAACGTACATTCAGGATCGCATCAACGACATCCTCACCGACAAAGGATTACGGCAGGTCAGCATCGTAGCCGATGTGGATTGTTTGTAAGTTCGGTACTCTTACTGTAAAATTTCAGTAAATACCACCGTTTATCAGCCCATACGGTTATTTTTGCACCGGCTTCTGGCCGATTTTGCCCAATTTTCCCGTCCCATGTCAAAGAAAACCAAGATTGTGGCCACTATTGGTCCGGCTTCCGAAACGAAAGAACAGTTGCTGGCACTAGCCAAAGCAGGTGTAAACGTTTTCCGACTCAATTTCTCCCACGGCACCCACGAAGATCACCTGATGCGGCTTACCCGCATCCGCGAGCTAAATGCAGAACATAACCTCCACCTGTGCATATTACAGGATTTACAGGGGCCAAAAATCCGCATCGGTAATGTTGAAAATAAAGATGGTGTCACCATCGTTGCCGGTCAGGAACTCGTTTTCACTAACGACGACATCATTGGTACCGCCGAACGTGTTAGTACCCCGTACAAAAACATGTACCGCGATGTACACCCCGGCGAACGGATTCTGATGGACGATGGCAAATTAGAGGTACGCGTTCTTCGTAAAGAAGGTACCGATGTCGTTACGGAGGTCGTTTACGGTGGCTCGATGAAGTCCAAAAAAGGCGTAAACCTGCCCAATACGAAAGTATCGATGCCCGCCGTTACCGAAAAAGACTGGGCCGATCTGGAGTTTGGTCTGGAGCACGATGCCGAATGGATTGCCCTTTCGTTTGTTCGGGAAGCGTCCGAAATCATCGAAATCAAAGAATACATCAAGTCGAAAGGCAAGAAGAGCCGCGTTATCGCGAAAATCGAAAAGCCCGAAGCTATTCAGAATATCGACGAAATCATTGCCGCTACGGATGGCCTGATGGTAGCCCGTGGCGACCTTGGCGTTGAGCTACCGGCCGAAGAAGTGCCGATGATCCAAAAGATGCTCGTTGAGAAGTGTAACCGGGCCGCCAAGCCCGTCATTGTGGCCACGCAGATGCTGGAGAGCATGATCGATGCGCCACGCCCAACCCGCGCTGAAGTCAATGACATTGCCAACTCGGTCATGGATGGCGCAGATGCCGTTATGCTGAGCGCCGAAACCGCTTCGGGCAAGTACCCCATTCTGGCGGTCGAGAGCATGGCCAATACCATTCGGCAGGTTGAGCAGTCGACGGATAAAATTTACTATCGCTACCACGCACAGGTAAACGAGCAGCCGACGGAGAACGTCCTCAACGACAATGTTGTGATGAGCGCCTGCCGACTGGCACGGGATACGAAAGCGAAAGCAATTATTGGCATCACCAATTCCGGCTATACGGCCGTACGCCTTTCGCACCACCGCCCCAAAGCCGATCTGTTTGTGTTCTCCAATGATTCTCAACTGCGGAACACCCTGGGTCTTTACTGGGGCGTTCAGGTAATTCCTTACGAGCCGGATTTAAATTTAACCATCGACCAGACTGTAGAAGGTATCAAACAAACACTCGTTGGTCAGGGCCAGCTGGAATCGGGCGATATCTTCATCAATACGCTCAGTATGCCTCTCACCCAGGCCCGCCGGACGAATACGGTGAAATTGAGTACGGTAGATTAAGGACAGGGATTGTAAAGAATAGCCAAGGGTAGTCAGGTATAGTCAGGTGGCGAAAATAACATTCACTCGTTAGCTACAAGTTGCTTGACAACCCCTGACCACTCTTGACAATCTCTGACAACCCCTGACTATCTTTAAACACTAAAAAGCCGCGAAACCAATGGTCATCGCGGCTTTTCTGTTCTCACTGAAAATGAAGAATTTTATTCGTCTTACCTGGATTACTAACCCGTCTGGTAAGCGTATGTTTAGTCTTTTTCCGATTTAGCTGCCATTGGCGCTTCCTTTTCTTCCGCAACCGGTGCTTCGTCAGCAGGTGTTTCAGCCACTGCGGCCGCTTCGTCACTCACAGCAGACTCTGCTACAGCTTCTTCAGCGGGCGCATCAGCAGCCCCCTCAAAAACCTCCGGGGCAAACTGGCGCAGAATGCCGTACCAGGTGATCAGTTTCTTGATATCCGTTGTCCGAACGCGCTCACGGTCATACGTGGGCACAACAGACGCCATAAAATCCGCTAATTCGTCATTCGAGCCCTTTGGGTCGACGGTCAGCGTTTCACCGTATTTTTCATTGATTGCTAGCAAAACCTGACCCAGCGAGATGGATTGTTCTTCGCTATCGTCATCAACGTAAATAGAAATATCGCTCAACACCGATACCCGAGCCGTTGGGCCCATCATGGTTTTCGCCTTCTTTTCGTCTAATGACTCAACAATTACACCGGCCCGTCCGGGTTTCAGAATTCGGTAAAGGCCGCTGTAGCCAGCCACATTGGCAATCTGTTTTAATGGTTCCATAGAGAGACTTTGTAAATTGGTAACGTGTGTTTTGCTGCGGGTATTGCCTTACTAAAGAATGAAAGAGCGAACAATCCAGGCTAACCTTTCATTTTCACTTACTCCACTTATTTCACTCTTTCACTTATTTCTTTTTATACCCTTCGTTCAGCGGACGGATGAAGGAAAGAATATCTTCCCGACCAGCCGCCGTGACCGCCGATGTGACAAAAAACTGGGGGGCCTCCTCCCAGTCTTCAAGCAGGCGATTACGGTAGGTTTCGAGGGTAGCCTGGAGTTTGGTCGGTCCTAGTTTTTCCGTTTTTGTAAAGACGATAACAAACGGTAAACCTCGTTCGCCCAGATTGGCCATAAAATCGAGATCTAATTTCTGGGGGGCAATGCGGGCATCGACCAGTACGAAAATACACAGCAGGTTGGGCCGACTCTTGAGGTACCCATCAATGAGGACGGCAAATTTCTCGCGATCGGTTTTGCTGACCTGTGCATATCCGTAACCGGGAAGGTCGACCAGATACCATTCGTTGTCAATGATAAAATGGTTGATCAACTGCGTCTTACCCGGTTTTCCCGAAATTTTGGCCATCGACGAGCGACTGGTCAGCATGTTGATCAGCGACGATTTACCGACGTTTGAGCGACCAATAAACGCATACTCGGGCCGGTCGGGCTTGGGGCACTTGGCCGGGTCGGAGTTGCTGACAAAGAATTCGGCTTGCTTAACAGGCATGATGTTATTAACTAAAACGGCCGCAAAGTTCGGAAAGATTAAGGAGAATGGCACATGATTTGTAATTTGCTCTACTATAAGCTAACTATGTCTTATAAAACGACCCGCCAATGGAAACGAAATTCGGCTGTTCGTTCGTTATCATCCCGAAAACCAAAAAGACTACCGGTACACCGGTTCGACTATGAAAAAAGTAATTTGGCTATTGGCTATCCTGCTGGTGGGAATCCATTCTGTACCAACCAGCGCTGCGCTAAACTCCTCTGAACCGAATCCTGCCAAAGTAGGCAAACGCACTCCGGGTGACGAAACAGAAGGCATACAGTTTACGGAAGCCTCCTGGAAAGACATTCTGAAGAAGGCAAAAGCAGAGAAAAAAGTAATTTTTCTGGACGCCTACGCCAGCTGGTGCGGTCCCTGCAAACTGTTGCAGAAAAACGTATTTACGAAGAAGGCCGTTGGTGAGTTCTACAACGGAAAATTCATTAACGTGAAAATGGATATGGAAAAAGGGGAAGGCCCTGCCCTGTCGCAGGTGTATCCGCTCGAAGCCTATCCAACCCTGCTGTTCATTGACGGCAATGGTAAAGTCCTGAAAAAAGTACTGGGACTACAGACGCCGGAAAACCTGATCGCCATTGGCAAAAGCGTAAAGTAATCGGGTCGGTACTACAAGCGGGTTGGTTTCGAGAAACCAACCCGCTTTTTTGTGTCCTTTTTGAGCTGAAGCCGGGCCAGAACGTACCCGGTACTTAGACAGCCTATAACCCCGCCAGCCACCAGCATCTGTACCATCGGCGGCTTATTCATCGCCACGATCACGAGCCCGTTGATGCCAAGCTGAACGACTGCGTACAAGGCCGATACGCCCAGATGTGGCCATCCCCGTACATTGACCAGTTCCTGATAAAGATGCAGCCGGTGTGCCTGAACAATGTTTTGCCTAAGATAAAGCCGGTAAAGAATTGTCAGCAGACTATCGGCACCGTAGACCGCAGTGAACAAAACCGGCAGCCAGGAATGACTGCGGCTAATACATTCCACAATACCGTACAGCACAATAAACCCCACAGAAATACTCCCGACATCCCCTGCAAAGCACATAGCCCGTGGGCGGGCATTTACATAACTAAAAACTGCCAGAGCGATCAGTACGCAGGGGAATAACGCGGCTGTAGTGCCCATCACCGCCCCCTCTACGAACCAGAGCGTCCCAACGGTGACCAGACTATAAAAGGCGGTCATACCATTGATACCATCCATAAAATTATACGCATTCAGTGCGCCCACACCCGCCAGGAGTACCACAATGGCAACATACCACGGGCTGACCAGCAGGCCCTCCTGCACGAGTAGCAACCCCACCGCCAGCACCTGTGCCACGATTCGGTAGCGCTTGGGTAGATCGGCAAGATCGTCCCAGAAGCTAATGAGTGCCAGGGCTGTCAACCCAAGGCAGAAATAAACAAGATTGTCATCCCGCCAAATGGCAGCCAGCGCGGCCAGATAAAAGATAAACCCGCCAGCGCGGACTGTCGTTGTGTGCTGGTGCATACTACGCTCAGTGAGCTTCTCGAAAAACGCATACCGACGGGCCAGTCGCAAATGAAGCCACTCAGTCGTAACCAGTCCAATTGTCAGCAAAAAATATTCCGTGAGGCTCATGGGCAGTTGTTAAGCAGGATTCCGGCCTGATAGCTGTGCGGTGTTCAGGATTTCGGTTGCCATAGCCTCACAGATGGCGCTGCGTTGAAATTTTGCCCGAAACTCGTCTCGGGATTTCCTGACATAAGGCGTTTCCTGTAGTTGCCGAACCAGCTCGTCCACATTGCCGGGCTCGAATACAATGCCGTTTGTCAAGTGTTCGCGGATAAACGAGGCCGCGTACCCGGCAACGCCCGCAATAATTGGCTTATCCGTGGCACCATATTCGAACAGTTTTGAGGGTAGAACCCGTTTGTAGGCGTCCAGGTCGTTCAAGTGAAGGAACAGGTAATCAGCCCGCCGAAAAGGCTCCAGTAATGCCGTTCGGCTAACGGTATCCCGTAACTCAACCGTATCGACCCCTTCCCGACGAATAGCGGCTTCCAGCTTATGCCGGGCGCCACCATTGCCGATGATCAGAAAACGGTAACCATCCCCCAGGATACGAGCTGCCTGCGGAATGATTTTGTGAAGCCCCTGCCCTTCGCCGATATTACCCACGTAAAGAATCAGCCGGGGTTGTTGAACGGGGCCCGACATAGCCGCTAACTCCGTCAGAAAAATAGCATCGATTCCATTCGTAAAATAGCTATACGCAGCGTTGGGATAAGCCTTGAAATAAGGACGAAACCCTTCCGAAACCAGATTTATGTGCCGGGCACTTCTAAACGTGTAGTGCTCAACAGCTTGTAACAACGGGTTCAGGAGCACCGCTGCCAACGATCCTCTGAGCGTATCCAGCAGGGCTTCGCGGAACAAATCCCGGATGTCCAGAAACAACGGCACCCGGTAGTTGCGGGCTACCCGTGCCGCCAGAAAGGCCGTGAACAGGCGGGACGACGAAGCCACAACAAGGTCGTATTTTCGCTGGCGGGTGAGCCGATGCACGGCCCGATAATAAGCCCCGAACGAGCGTATCTGTCCCCGTTGGCTGTTGTTATGCACGGGTACCTGAACGCGCCGGATCATTACCGGGCAGTTGCCGTCCGTCCATTCCTCCCGGTCGGCAGCGGGTGGCTTGTAGGATTGATACCGGCTGGGGTGCGTTGTGATGACATGAACGGTGCTTTCGGCACTGAGTTGGCGAGCCAGTTCACGCACCAGCGCCGTTGTCCGAAACGCACCGGGGCCGGTATCGGGTTCGAAGTAGAACGTCAGGAAAAGGATGGTCATTGGCTAAGACTAAGTATCGTTTTCAGACTCCCGCTAAAGTCAACCCGGATGCAGTAACCCGCCTGCAATTGATTGAATCCTTCGGCCATAGCGTAGCTTTCCAGCGATACGATGACTTTTGAGTCTGACAAAAAACTGAATATCCATTCGCCTACCGTCACCACTTCACCCCTAATCTGTACGGCGATCTCCGGATGAACATGAAAGCGGGCCACCCCGGTCGAGACGCCCTTTTGGCGGTTCCGAGTGTTCAATAGCTGGTCGATAATAGTAATGCTCGTCGGTTCCATCGACCACGTCCGTTCGTGGAGCAACCCCAGTTGCCGATACCCATCGTGCCTGGCGGTGAGCCGGGCGGGTGTATCGTCCAGCATTGTAACCCGCGCCCGTCGGCCTACCCGAAAGTTCGCCCAGACTTCGGATGAGTTGATTCCGTTTACCTCAACGGTGTTGTGAGCCGCTGTGCTCCGCTCCCACGCCCGGCGTGGCCCCGGTTCATAGGTCGATGTGCCACTATCCACCAGCAGCGGAATACCGTCGGCGTAAAAGACAAACGAAAAGGTATCCGCGTGGGCATGACCGGGCTGCTCGGACGGGCCAACGGGGCCAACATCCACAAAAAGTTCGTAATAGTCCAGCCGAAACATCCGGTAGCCGCTATCCGTTAGTCCTTGTTTTCTGAAACCTGTGGTGTATGTATCATGGCTATCAGAAACGGCCCATAAACAGGCCGCTTTTTCCCGTAGCCGGGCCGTTGTGGGCGCAATGCCAAACGCCGAATCATTGACCAGGGGAACATCGCCGTTACGAAACGTGATACCGTCAAGCCAGCCACCCATTTGGTGGGCTTGACCGGCCAGAAAGTGGGCAAATGTTGCGTGTAGGCTCCGATGCCAGTCGTCGGTTTGCAACGCGATCAGAACGGTCAGTACCTGATCGAGCAGCAATTGGTGGTACACGGGGCTGCGCTCATAATGCCCTCCATCGGCCAGTACCTGCGCCCGAAGCTCGGCCTCAACAAGCGCTGCACCTTTGGTGAACCACCGTTTGCTTCGGTAGTATAAACCGCCCATCAGCAACGCAAAGCCATTTTCGAGCAGGTGATTCCCGCCAATGTGGTACTCCACCCGCCGACTCACCAACGCAATCTGAGCCGCCAGATGCCGATTGATCGTTTTATTCTGAAGCTGATGACGACTCAAAAACTGAATCCAGTTCATGATTCGCAGTGAGGTAGGATACGGCTCCAGTCCATCCCGCAACGAACCGCTTTGACGGATAAACGCGTGGATCAACGCAACACCGGCCTCCGGCAGCAAACCCGGTTGATTCAGAAAATCGAAATAATTGAGGTGGTATGTCCAGAGCCTGCCATAACGAGCGGTTTCCTGCTGCTGGCCGTTCCAGTCAATGGCCCCGTCTTCCGGCGAATACGTCCGGTTCAGAAACGTGAACATCCCCTCCTTGTACGCCAGCGGTTTAGCGGCTTCGGGGACGGCTACCGAATACGTTACGGGGGTAATTTTCGGAAAACGCAGTTGCGGTCGCTGACGGATGCGTGCAAGCACCTGAAAAACGATTTGCCGCATCGTCAAATGACGTACTGTTCGCCAGATCAAGCCCGGTTTATTCATCGCTTATCTGCCGAAAAAGTGGTTGGGTGAAACAGGCCTATATCGGCAACATCGACGAAGCGATTCTCATGCAGGCTTTGCAAAGCGGCCAACATCGTCTGGGTCGTGTTGACGATCTCCGCGAACGGAATAAGTGCAGTTGTACGATCAGGTTGGCCGTTACGCACCGCATCAATTAAGCGCTTCATCAATTCAGCATGGCCTTTATTCTGTCGACCCGCCAGTCGGCTAAAGCCCTTCACACCGTAGCCCGTCAGCGAACTAAAGTTGTCGAGCACCAGCGTTCTTCCCTGCGAATACACCTCCACCCGCTCTTTGGGGTAGGCTTTACTCCCATTGCTGAAATAGTTGACCACGCCCGTCGACCCGTTGGCCAGCCGTAGCAGCATAGACGCCGAATCGGTCGTTTCTGCGGGCTGTGTCCCCATAGCGTTGAGGCACACGCTGACGACCGGGCTACCCGCCAGAAAGCTGATCAGGTCGACAAAGTGGCAGGCTTCGCCCAGAATCCGTCCGCCCCCACTATCGCGGTCATGTTCCCAGGAAATAGCCGAAATAAACCCCGCGTTGACCGTCACGACGATATTCATCGGTATTGTACCGGCCCGTTCTCCGCCCAGCAAGGCTTTCATTTTTTGGGCGTAAGGCGAAAACCGTCGATTAAAACCAACCATAACGAGTCGATCCGACGCCTGTTGCTCATCAATCAGGCGGGCTAGTTCGTCCGGGTAAATAGCCAGAGGTTTCTCGACAAATACGTGCTTACCGGCCCGCAAAGCCTCCATAGCCAGGTGAGCGTGGCTGTCGTGGCGGGTGGTGATGAGGCATAGGTCAATCGCCGGATCATTCAGAATTTGGCGGTAGTCGGTGGTGCTTTGCGGTATCCTGAATTTCTGAGCCAGTAACGTCGATCGTAAACCGCCAGCACTGGCAATGGCTTTTAAGTTTGCGCCAGCGGCTTTCAGGGCAGGCAACAGTACCGCGCCGGTAAAGTTTCCGGCCCCAATAATCCCCACCGTTGCACTTCCCGGCTTATTCAGACAGGGGCTGAGCGTACGTACTTGTGTCGAAGTCAACTGTTCAGGATACGTCAGCAAGGCCGCAATCTGCTCCGATGCCTCAAGACGATTGTAGATTTTCTCGTACTGAGCCAGGGGTACAGTTTCGGTGATGTAGGGTTTTACCCGTAACTGACCCGTGGCCAGCACCTCAAGTATGGCCTGGAAGTTTCGGTTGGCGGTCCAGCGAACATGCGCCAGCGGGTAATCCTGACCACGCTGCTCGTAATCGTCCTCATAGCGACCGGGTCCGTAAGAACACGACACCTGAAACGACAATTCTTTTTCGTAGAAATCGGCCCGGTTTATGGTTAAGTCAACGACGCCGGTAAGCACAACCCGCCCCCGTTTCCGGCTCATGCGCGCGGCCTGCGAGAGCAAACCATCTGCCTGAGCCGAAGCCGCAATAATGACCCCGTCGGCCCCTGCTCCATTCGTCAGCGCCAGCACCGCGTTAACCGGGTCGGTCCCGTTGGCCGAATTGATAACAGCCACGCAGCTTTGCGCGGCTATCCGGCATTTGGCTTCATTGATGTCGACGCCAATCACCCGGCAACCGTTGATCCGCAACAGTTCGGCCGTTAGCAGACCAATCAGGCCCAGGCCAATCACCACAACCGTTTCGCCGAACGTTGGGGCCAGCAGCCGAATACTTTGCAGACCAATGGCCCCGACAACAGTAAACGCAGCTTCGTCGTCGCTCACTTCCTCCGGAATCGGGGCCACCAGATTCCGGGGCACACAAACCACTTCGGCATGGTGCCCATTCGACACAACCCGGTCGCCAATTGTAAGGTCAATAACCCCGTCGCCCACGGCCAGTACCGTTCCTACGTTACAGTAACCCAGGGGCAACGGCTGATTAAGTTTACGAAAAACAGCGTCCAACGTGGGTATAAGACCATCCGACTGTATTTTCTCCACCACCTGCTTCACCCGGTCGGGTTGCTGGCGCGCTTTGTTGATCAGGCTGGACCGGCCAAACTCGACCAGCATCCGCTCCGTACCGAGCGACACCAGCGACCGGCGCGTCTGAATCAGTACCTGCCCCCGGCGAACCTGCGGAGTAGGTATATCTTCGAGTTGAACAGCACCGGTTCTGAGGTTCTGGATGAGTTGTTTCATGCGTTTAGTTGACCGGCCGCAGCCAGTATGGTCACGATTCGATCAGCGGCTTTACCGTCCCATAATGGGGGTATCTGACCCGTTTTGGTCTGACCGTTAAGGATAGCCACCAGTTTTTGCCGAACGGTTGCGGGATTCAGGTCGGGCAATAGCTGGTTTGTGCCCAGGTCGATGGTTACGGGGCGTTCGGTTGAGGTGCGAAACGTTAGACAGGGCACGTTCAGGTACGTCGTTTCTTCCTGAATTCCGCCCGAATCGGTGATGACAACGGCCGCGTGTTCCATTAGATTCAGGAACTCAAGATACCCCTGCGGAGCAAGTAAACGAACGTTTTCAAGAGCCATCAACTCAGGCATCAGCCCAAATTTCTCCAGCCGGGCGCGAGTTCTTGGATGAACGGGAAACAGTACAGCCAGGTGTTGCGCCGTACTGTGTATTAATTGAATCAACCGATTCAGCCCGGATTCGGTATCGACATTAACCGGACGGTGCATGGTCAGCAGGGCGTACCGTTTGGGCGTCAGGCCGAGTGTTCCAACGGTATTCAACGCATTGGCTTTGGACCGATGCTGCACCAGCGAGTCGATCATCACGTTACCGACAAAATGAGTTTTATGGGTTGGAATGCCTTCGTAGAGCAGGTTATCGAGCCCGGCCTGCTCCGTGACAAAGAGCAGATCGGCCATGGAGTCGACCAGTATGCGGTTGATTTCTTCGGGCATTTGCCGATCGCCGGAACGAAGTCCCGCTTCCACGTGAGCCACCCGAATTCCCAACTGGACGGCAGTTAGCGCACCAGCCAGCGTACTCGTCACATCGCCCACAACCACTACCCAATCAGGTTGCTCGGCCCGCAGTACGCCCTCAAACTTTTGGATAATTTCGGCCGTTTGCCGGGATGCCGTTCCGGCAACGACCGCCAGACAGTAATCAGGTGGCGGCAGCTTTAGCTGCTTCATGAATACCTCGTTTAACCGATCGTCGTAATGCTGACCCGTATGAACAAGTATCGATTGAACACCCGGTTGTGTCAGCAGGGCGCGGTGCAGCGGAGCCACTTTCATAAAATTAGGCCTTGTGCCAACGACACTGATAATCTTCATGGGTGGGGGTTCAGGCCAACGAGCGCGAAAAACCGGCTGTCACGGTCATAACCGTATTTGTTTCCAGAGCCTCCCTGGTTTTAAGCATGAGATGGCCCGTTTCCCGGATCATTGCGCCCGTTTCCTGCTTTGACTTATCTGTCCGCATTAAGTAACTATCGAGAATAGAACGCCGGTGTCCGTGGTCCCGAAACCACAAGCGGTGGTGGCGCACAACGGGGCCAATGTCGAACCGTAGCGTTCGAAAGTCCGTTAACTGAGCCAGCAGGTTTCCTTTATGCACATTCAGCGTTTCCCGAACCCCGTCAAACGTGTGCCCTTTTGCCGAAAAGGTGATCGTTGCGATGGAGCCATCGCCGAACACATACGATACACTAATGTTACAGTCCGATTGCCGGGAGCGCGTTGGGATGATTTGAACAGGGTATCGGCTGGGGGCTGGAATCAGCCGTAGCGTAAAGTCAATCCAATGGCACAGATTGCCCAGAATTCGCCCGCCTTCTTCCTCCGCAAAATACCAATGGTCGGGAGAAATGGCGTGGCCCGCCACGAACCAGTTGATCATGGCCGGGCCGGTTTGAGCGTCCAGTTGTTGTTTCAGCAACCTGACCAATGGACTCTCGGGCCGGTTGAACCCCAGACGAACGCGCCCGTTGTGCTCGTCGATGGCGGTACACAGTCGAATCAACTGATCGAGATTGACCACAGGCGGCTTTTCAATGTGAACAGCTTTTCCATGCCGAATGGCCGCAATGGCATATTCGGCATGTGACGCGTGATTCGAGACAATATAAATCAGGTCGATGTGGGCGTCATTCAGTACATCGTCGGCGTTGGTGGTGTAGTAATCGGCCCGGTACCGCTGCGCCAGGGAAATCGCTCTGTTTAAATCCGTGTCCATCACGCCCCGAATGACCGCCCCGAAATTCTGATGTACGTAATAAGCAACATTGGCGTAGGCAAACTTCCCGCAGCCGAGTATCCCAACGTGCTTACCGGTTGGACCTGCCGGAACCGGAAGCGATGCCGTTTCGGGGTACTCGTTATTCATATGGTAGTGCGCTCGTACTTTGGCAATCGTTCTGAAAAGACCATACAGCCGCACGTAACGGGCTACTTTCCGACTCCTGACGAGGAGGCTCTGCCGGGTATAGTCATCCATCAGTAAACCAGTCTATTCTGTGAATGGGCGGCTTTGTACACGTCCGACCAAAGCGCAATATGCCCATCTATCATATAATCGCTCCGCACCAGTTGGGCAGCCCGCGCCCGATACCCGGCATAGTGATCGGGTTTCATGGTCAGGAATATGTCGATAGCTTTCCGCAGGGATTCGGCATCATTGGGGACCCACCGGCCCGTCTGCTTCGTTTCCAGCACTTGCCAAGGGGTGTTGGTTGACGCAATAACCGGCGTTCCCTGCGCCAGTGACTCGATCACGACATTCCCGAAATTTTCGGCATGTGATGGCAGAATCAGCAAATGGGCGTTGGCATAAATCTGTTCTTTGCCCTCGCCCTGTACGTTACCTATGAAAAACACCTTTTCCGAAAGCCCCAGCCTCATTACCTGCTCTTTCAGCTTTCGAGTATAAGTTTTGTCGGTATCCGGACCCGCTATTTGCAGTGAATAATGGCTTTTCAGAAACACGTCCGACCCGGCGAGAGCCTTCAGCAGTTGTTCGACACCTTTTATTGGATGCAATCGCCCCATAAACAGCAGGTAAGGACGGGCCACCCGTACTACCGGTAGCGGTGGGTCCATCATTGTCCTGAGTTTGGTAACCTGAACGTGCGCCCCCAAACGACGCTGAATCTGCCTCATCTCGTCCACCGACGTTGCATGGAACAGCACCCCCGCACTTACCCCCCGAAACAGAAGCAGCAAAAGCCGCTTTAAATACGGCCGAAACTTCAGGGCCGCCGGGCTCAATTCGCCGTGGGGCGACCACACAACCGGCTTGCCCCGTAGTCGACAGGCAATGACCCAAATAAACGAAGCGGGATAAAACAGGCTGTTTACATGCACAACATCGGCCTTGCGAATGGCTTTTAACCCGGACAAAATGTGTCTGACAGGCAAATAAAAATGGGGGTTCTTCGTATAAATTACCCGGCCGCAGTCCATCGAAAGCCAGCGATTGAGGGGTATTGAGTTAGGAATGTTCTGCGAAGTAGCCACGATGGATACCTGATGCCCTTGTGCCGTTAAGGCCTTGGCCTGCCAATAGATGGTACTGGCCGAACCGCCCACCTGCGCCGGATAGAACCAGTCGGCCGACATAACAATTTTCATAAAAACGAAGGCGTTGACAGGTGTACCGAACAAACGTTATTATACAATTTCCGGTAACGTTGAGCAGCCATCGCGATGGTAAATCGCCGGGCGTTTTGCAGGCCTTTTTCAATTAACTCCTGGCGGTAACGGTCGTCTCGAATGAGTCGCCCAATACCCTGTCTGATGGCATCGGTATCGACCGGGTCCACCAGGTGAGCCGCGTTGGCAGCCACCTCACGCATGGGCGATCTATCGGACGTGAGAACAACCCGCCCAACGGCATTGGCTTCGAGAATTGGTAGACCAAACCCTTCGTACGTGGAGACAAACGTAACGATGTCGCAACCCACATACAAGCGAACGACTTCTTCCCGACTCAAATCGACATAATTGCGGTACCTGATTTTCCGCTGGTCAAGCTCCCACACCAGGTCGGCGGATAGCGGGCCAACGAGGAAAAGGGTACACGCTACCCCCTCAATGGCCCTTACCAGACGGGACACATTTTTGTGGGCCGCGGTACCGAGTTGAAGCAAGGTTGGCTGGCGATGGCAAAACGGTTTGTCATTCTGCATAAACACTGGCGCATAGCCATTCGGAATGACCTGCACCTTTTGGGCAACACGGCCTACATGGCGAATCAGTTCCTGTTTTGTTGTCGCCGACACGGCGGTTACGATGCGAGCCCGACAAATGGGCAAATAATACCAGAACAGCCAGAAAACCGCGTATCGGAGCGGACGGTGCCGGTTGTGTTCCAGCAGAAAGCAGTCGTGAATGGTCAGTATCGTTCGGGACGCGGGTAAGGCCAGGGCGGCATAATGCACATCGCCGGTGATGTGGAAAACGTCGGCGGAGAGCGACTTAACGAAACGCAGGTTTTGCCAGACCGTACGCAGTCCCCGACTGATATGGGGTAAGTAAGCGGCCTTCGTTCGCAGACCGTGCACTGCCAATTCATCGCGTATGGAGTCAAACAGGTACTCAATGCTTTGTCCGGTGCCGGGACTTCGGAATAGGTACAGAACAGTCATAGGTGGGTTAGAGTTGGATACCCAACTGCTTTGCCAACCAGAAGAGCAGCGCCCCGAACATAGCACCATTGATCAGGCTCCCCCAGGTAGATAACAGGTCGGTTTCCATGGTTAGACAGCCGATGTATAGCATAGGTAACCAAAGAATAATTGAGGGCCTGTTTTCTGCCAGATACAAACCATACCGAAATCCGCTGCTTACCAGCAGGCCGTAGAACAACGCAAACAGCACCCCACCAAAGCCAAAGTTCACATACCCCTCTCCCAACGGCGACAGATTGATACTCGTATTCTCGGACTGCGGCAGGTTTGTGAACCGTCGAATATTCTCATAACCACCCGTCTGTGGCTTTCCGGGCCAGATGAACCGGGGCACCAGCGGATACAGGAGCGACAGCAGCACATCGCCCTCCGCATAGGCTTCGTGCAGGGGCACCCTGGCCATGGCACTCCCCACCATGATGCCCTGATTGAACCGAACAATCGACAGAAAAGCATGGTCGGCATTTAGCAACTTTGCCGGATTGGCAAGTCGGTCGGTGAGCAGTTCGACCATCAGGCGGGCGTCGCCACGGCGTTCGGTTCGCTGGTGGCCCCAGGTATTGTACCGATACTCGCCCTTGATCGACTGCACCAGCAACAGCAGCAGGCAGGCTGCCACCAGGCCAGCACTTTTCAGCCGGGTTGTTAAGCCGTCTTGTATACCCGGCGAAACGAAAACGATGACCAGTATACCCCACAAAAACAGCTCACCAAACATACCTGACCAGACCGTGTAGGCCAGCAACGCGATAACTACGCTGCTGATGTGGATCAGGCGATACTTGCTCCGGGAATAGTACGCGTAAAAGGCGCTCACAAACAGGCAGTTGGCGGGTAACAGCCCAACAAAGCTCGGTGCAGCGGGCATGACCGCACGAACGGCAAAACCCGCTAAACCAATGACCAGCAATACGATACCACCGGTCTGGTTCTGCCGCAGGTAGACTGCTACCGCCTGAAGATATTGCCTGTGTGAATCTGCCGTTTGCCACGTGCCCAGCCCCAGAACCCCAATATAAAACGCGCTGTAAGCAGGCAGGATAAACGCAAAATAGGTAGCGGAGTCGACCGGCATGGACGCCGGAAAAACCCAGTACGTAACGGCTGGAACGAGCAGCAACTCAACCGATGCAATGAAACCAATACACTCCATCAGGGCAATGGTCCTGCCCAACCGGGTGATGAATTGCTGAAACGTGTAGGCTGATGCCGCTACCGCCAGCGCTTCACAGGCAGTGGCAGCACTCCCCTGGTAAATGACCAAAAAAAGCAGAAAAGCGGGCAACAGTCGCTTCATCAGACCACTGCGCTTACCGGTGCTGCCGGTAGACCCACCGTATGAAGCAACTCACCAACGCGTAGATCGAGGGTGTGGTGCTGCTGAAAATGAACATACTGCCGATCGGCCAGCTCATGCCGTTCGCTGGCGTGGACTAGGTAGTGGCGAATTTTATCAATGGCTTCATCCACCGACCGGTACGTTACCAGATCGGCCGGTACGCCCGTGTATTCTTCGATAGTGGGTTTATAGTCGGACAGTTGAAAGGCCCCGATCCCATTGATTTCAAAATATTTCTGGTTGACCGATGTTATTTCTGCGTAGTGAAAATTATTAAAAACGATTTTAGCGCCGTACAACAACCGATTTTTATCGGGGCCAACCAGATACTGCTTTCGAAACGCCGACCGCACCACCGGGCGCATATAAGGCCCCTCGGTACCATACACTGCTACCTTGATACCCGCCCGCATGAGGTGCTCGATCATACGCGCCCGGTAGGCATACAAATTCCCGAACACCAGAACATCGATCTCCGTGAGCCATTCGGCAATAGTCTTCTCAATGGCTGGTTTTTTATGAATGCGGGGGTTGAATCCTTCGGGCAGGTAGTGCGCGTTGGCACCAATTTTGGTCGTCAGAAAATCAACGACAAAGGGTTCTTTGGAGAAATAATGATCGAAATCGGCGGCTATGATCTGTTGCTTTTCCAGGTTCGATAAGGCATCCGGATTAATTTGAACGACTAGCGGGCCGGGGCAGTGCTCCTTTATTTGCCGGACAATCATGGGATGCAGGTTTCGATACACCACCAGCACCAGATCGGGCCGAAGCAGCGCCACTTTATTGGCCAGCCGAACACTCACCACTCGATCGTACGATTCGATGAAACGAGACACCCAGTAATTGAGCCGGACCGATACCGGCAGCACATCGGCAATGTCAACGATGGATACCTCATGCCCCAGCGTCCTGAACGAATCGCACAGATTATACTCGAACGAGTCGAACGCCTGGCTTCCAATAATGGCAATCTTCATGCTTCTTTAGGTTAGTTCATAAGCGCCAGTAGGCTAGCTCATCCGCCTGACGTACGGTGTATAATCCCTTCAAATCCAGCAAAATCGGCAACTCCGTCATCAGCGACTTGAAATAGGCGGCATCCAGTGTGCGGTACTGGTCGTGCCCAACGGCCACAATGACGGCGTCATACGCCCGGCCCGGCGTATCCAGCAACGTCATTTTATAGGCAAGCGCGACTTCGTTCGGCGATGCGTACGGATCGACGATATGGACATTGATGGCGTATTTCATCAGCTCCCGCACCAGATCGGCTACTTTCGAGTTTCGGATGTCGGCAATATTTTCCTTGAATGTCAGGCCCATGACCAGCACTTTGGTCTGTGCCGGATTCTTTTCGCGCTGGAGTAGCAATTGCACCAGCTTGGTCGCTACAAAAGCGGGCATACTGTCGTTGACGCGCCGACCCGAGTTGATCACCTGCGGCTCGTAGCCCAGCTGCCGCGATTTGTAGAGGAGGTAATACGGATCAATCCCAATGCAATGCCCCCCAACCAGCCCCGGCGTAAACGGCAGAAAATTCCATTTTGTCGACGCAGCCTTAAGCACCTCCTGGGTGTCGATACCCATCTTGTCGAAAATGACCGCCAGCTCGTTCATCAATGAGATGTTAAGGTCTCGCTGAACGTTTTCGATGACCTTGGCGGCTTCGGCAACCTTGATGGATGGCGCAGCATATACCCCCGCCCGAATGATACTACGGTACACCTCGGCAATTGTCTGCACCGCTTCGGCATCGTTTCCCGACACCACTTTCAGGATGTCGGTCAGCGTCCGGACCTTGTCGCCGGGATTGATGCGCTCCGGCGAGTAGCCCAGCTTAAAGTCATCGCCCAGCTTTAGGCCGGAATACTGCTCCAGCAGCGGCAGACAATCGTCTTCCGTGCAGCCGGGGTAGACCGTAGACTCGTACACCACGTAATCGCCGGGTTTCAGGACACAACCAATGGTTTCGGACGCCCGTTGCAGGGGTTTCAGATCGGGCACTTTGTACTCATCGACGGGCGTGGGTACCGCTACCACAAAAAAATGGGCGTGGCAGAGATCATCGGGGTTGGCGGTGAAGCAAATATCGGCCCCGGCAAAATCGGCGGGTTGCAACTGGTGCGATGGATCTTCCTGCCGCTGCAGCATCGCCACGCGTTCGGCGTTGGTATCGAAACCCACCACCCGAAACTGTTGGGCAAAAGCCAGCGCGATCGGTAGACCCACGTAGCCTAAACCGATAACGGCCAGTTGTTTTTCTTTCTGTCGGAGATCGTTCAGCAAGCCTGTCTGTTGGTTAAATTCGTTGAGTATATTCTTCTGAATCGTCTTTTCCCGGTATCAGCATCGCCCGGAGCCGCGTGGTCATGGCCGGGCTTCGGGCCAGCACGTACAAAACGCCCAGGGCCAGTCCTGCCCCGGCAAACAGCAATACAACCAGCGTTCGTTTGGGGGCTATGCGCCGGAGCGGTACTTTGGGTGGTTCAAGTACTTTAAAGACGGGCGTTAGGGCCTGTACTTTCAGTTTCGCCTGCTCGTACTCCCCCGCCAGTTGTGTGTAAACGGTTTGCGCAATCGTCAGTTCGGCCTCCATCCGCTGCCGGTCCATCGTTGTCGAAAGCAGGACCACATTTTTGTGCTGTTCATCGTAGCGAAACAACGTCCACTGCGCCGAATGGTACCGTTTACGGGCGTCGTCCAGTTGCTGTCGGTAAAAATCCAAATCCTGTCGTACTTTTTCGGTACGGTAGTTTCTCACGTACCGGGTCAGGTAGTTCATGGCCAGTTGCGCCACGGTTGCCGATACCCCCGCATCGGGCATGGTGGCCGTGATGGTGATAATGCCCGATCGGGTATCGAATTTAGCCGTTACCCGTTCACCTATCTCCTCGGCCAGCCGGTGTTGACGAACGGAGAGTTGCAGCGTTCCGGTGGCTACGCGCAGCGGCCTGACGTCTTTATGGCTCCACGCCATCAACTCGCTCCCCAGCCAGGGAGTTGCATACGACCCTAAAAACTTCTCTATGGTTTGCACCCGCCCATCCGACGCGGTGACCGGCTGCTGAATCAGGTACAGCACAAAGAACGTACTCTGTAACACATTCGGGTACAGGTCGGGCCGAACGGCATCCACCCCCTCATCCGACAAATCGACACCCGCAAACCCCGCCACCGACGCCAGCCGCTTCAGCACATTGCTGGAGCTACTGCTCATTTCAGGCATCAAACGGACCTCCGACCGAAATTCGGGTTGCATGAGCAAGGATACGACGATGCCCAACAGAATGAAACCGACCACGATAGGCAGCACTTTACGCCGTTCCTGCCAGAGCGCACGCACGGTCAGAACGGTGGAAAAAGACGGCACAGATGGAGTTGGTTCGGGTTGCAAGATGCGGTAAAGCGATTGACAACGTGTGGGTTATCAGGTGTAAAAATTAGAATTAGGTATGAGACGGCAATTCAAAGAAAAAGTCTCCAAACGCAATCATCTGGAGACTTTTTAAACAATTCATACTATCTTAGTTAGATACAGGCCCTTACAGTCGCTGCATGAGTCGAACCACCATTTCGTTTTTCCAGGCGACAAAATCACCGGCGGCTATGTGCGTGCGTGCCTGCCGAACGAGCCATAAGTAGAAGGTCAGGTTGTGCAGACTGGCAATTTGACCACCCAGCAGTTCTTCCGATTTGATCAGATGCCGCAGGTACGCTTTCGAATAAAACGTACTGGCATAACCGCCCAACCCAGCATCGATGGGGCTAAAGTCACGATTCCACTTTTCGTTCTTGATGTTGATAATGCCTTCTGTGGTGAACAGGAGCCCGTGGCGGGCGTTACGCGTGGGCATCACACAATCGAACATATCCACGCCCAGCGCGATGGCTTCCAGAATATTCGCCGGTGTACCCACGCCCATCAGATAGCGCGGTTTATCGACGGGCAGGATACCGTTTACCAGTTCGATCATGGCGTACATCTCTTCGGCGGGTTCGCCTACGGCCAGTCCACCAATCGCGTTTCCCTCGCGCTCTTTGCTGGCAATCACCTCCGCCGACTGACGGCGTAAGTCAGCATAGGTGCTCCCCTGCACAATGGGGAACAACGTTTGTCGGTATCCGTAATGGCCTTCGGTAGCATCGAACCGGTCGATGCACCGCCCGAGCCAACGGTGGGTCATCTCCATCGACTGCCGGGCGTACCCGTAATCGCAGGGGTAGGGCGTACACTCATCGAAGGCCATGATAATATCGGCACCGATGATCCGCTGGATGTCCATCACCCCCTCGGGCGTAAACGTATGTTTGGAACCGTCGATGTGCGATTTGAAGGTAACGCCCTCTTCCTTAATCTTCCGGGTCTGCGAGAGCGAATACACCTGGTACCCCCCGGAATCGGTCAGGATTGGCCGACGCCAGCCATTGAACGCATGCAAACCACCGGCCTGACCGAGTACATCCAGACCGGGCCTTAGATACAGGTGATAGGTATTCCCCAGAATGATTTCGGCATTGATATCCGTTTCCAGCTCGCGCTGGTGAACCGCTTTCACCGTTCCTGCCGTGCCAACCGGCATAAAGATGGGTGTTTGAATGGGGCCGTGATCCGTTGTCAGCGTCCCCGTTCGTGCCTTCGACTGGGTGTCCTGGGCAGAAATCGAAAATGTCATACCACAAAGATAGGGAAAAGGGGTGGAGTGAGTGGAGTAGGTGTAATGGGTGGAGTGTGTGAAACTACTGCATCATTCCACTTACTCCACTACTCCACTTATTTCACTACTCCACTTACTCCACCACACCACCACGCCTTTATTCCCCCTTTTCTCCTATCTTTGCTCTTCATTCAGAACCAACGCCTTAGCGAATAAACATCTCCCTTTGTGATTACTGCCCTGCTGCTATTCTGGCTCTTTGTAGTCGGTATTCAGCTTATCTATATCCTGTTCGTCTACACCAAAACGGCTTTTTATCGCCAACCAGACCGTAACTATGCCGTTTTATCGTACAATTCGGCCGACTATTATTCTGATTCAGACGATCAGCAGGGCGTAACGGTCATTGTCTGCGCCCGCAATGAGTTAGCCAACCTCCAGGAGCTGCTGCCCCTGTTGAATAACCAGGATTACCCTACATACGAGGTATTGGTCATGGACGACCGCTCGACCGATGGCACGTACGCGTACCTGGAAAACGACATTTCTGACCTGACGAAGGTTCGCTACATCCGGATCGATAAGGAGCATCAGCATGTAACGCCCAAAAAGTACGCCCTCACCATTGCCATCAAAAAAGCCCGCTACCCGACGGTTCTGCTCACGGATGCGGATTGTCGCCCGGCATCGCTAAACTGGCTGACCCAAATGACAGAGCCGCTGATTTTCGGTTCTAAAGATATTGCCATTGGTTTTTCGCCTTACGAATACTATCCGGGGCTGCTCAACCTCCTGATCCGTTCAGAAACCCTGTTTACCGCTATTCAGTACTTTTCACTGGCGCTATCGGGACGACCTTACATGGGCGTTGGCCGAAACATGGCCTACCGTACCGATCTTTTTTTTGCGAACAAAGGCTTTTATACGCACATGAATGTGGTTGGTGGCGACGATGATCTGTTCATCAACGAAGTCGCGACCTCCTCAAACACGTTTGTTTGTCTGGAACCCGACACCTTCGTATGGTCGAAACCCAAGACAACCTGGGCCGACTGGCGGCAACAGAAGCGACGGCACCTCAACGTGGGCAAGTACTACAAAATGGGCAACAAAGTGCGGCTCGGCTTACTCACGGGCTCGCATGTGCTAAGTTGGGCGGTAGCCCTGGTAGTGGGTTTGGTGGTCCTCCTTCATGCGCTGCACTGGTATTCGTTTTCCAGTGATGAGTGGTTACTTTTGCTCGGTAGTACAGGCTTTTTTGTTCTCCGTAAACTCGCGTTCTGGGCAGTTGTCGGCCGAATCAGTCACCGGCTGGCCCACACGGTTCACTGGTCCTTCATCCCGTTTATGGACTTACTGATAGCCGTTTATTATGGACTTGCCGGTCTGAAAACCCTGTTCAACCGTCGCAAAAAATCAATTTACTGGCGCTAAACTTTTAAATGAATAATGAAGAACGGGTAATGGATAATGAGCAAGCAAGTCGACGTTTTATACATTGTACATTACCCATTATACATTCTTCATTACCCCTTACCCATCCTGCATTTGCCCTAGCGTTTATGAATATCGATCTTATTTTAAAATACTTCCCCAACCTGACAGCTACGCAGAAGGAGCAGTTTGCGGCTCTGGACGGCCTGTATCGGGACTGGAATGCCAAAATCAACGTTATCTCCCGACAGGACATTGATGCGCTTTACGAAAAGCACATCCTTCATTCGCTGGGAATTGCTAAAATTGTGTCGTTCAAGCCTGGCACCGAGATTCTCGATGTGGGTACGGGCGGTGGGTTTCCGGGCATTCCCCTCGCCATTCTGTTCCCGATGGTCGATTTCCATCTGGTCGACAGCATTGGCAAGAAGATAAAGGTTGTTCAGGAGATTTCGGGGGCGCTGGGACTCACGAATGTTAAAGCCGAACAGATTCGGGTGGAACAGTTGACTACGACCTACGATTTTGTGGTGAGCCGGGCCGTTACCCGCTTAAAGCCGTTTTTAGGCTGGATGCGCTACAAAATCCACAAGTCGGGCAACAACGACCGACCCAACGGTGTTCTCTACCTCAAAGGAGGTGACCTTGCCGAAGAGCTAGCCGAAGTGCCGGACCGCTACCGCGTCTACGACCTCTCTGACTATTTCGACGAACCTTTTTTCGAAACCAAGAAAGTAATTTATGTACCTAAAAAGTAGATAGGAGTTAGAAGCGAGGAGTTAGGAGGGCTGACGCGTCATAAATGCCGCCGGATGACTCCTCACTCCTCGCTCCCAACTCCTCACTACTAAAAATAACCCATGTCAGAAAAATTCCGCTCCAGTAGTTTCAAAGACCCCCTCAACCCCGACGTGGTTGAATTCAACGACAAAGGCGTTACGTTCCGTGCCCGCAAGCTAATTGGCGGCACCGACAACTTCGTCTTCTACTCCGACATATCGGGCGTAGAGATCGACAACGGTTTGTTCTTCTCGACTATCCGGGTCATTCCGCGAGCCCGTCCCGAGATCGTTATCCGGAACTTCTCGAAGGGTGATGCCCGGCGGATCAAGGAACTGATTCTCGAAAACGTCCCGACCCACCGGCCGGATGCCTTTCGGTAAAAAAATATCATGCTGATTATCATCTGATTGCCAGAAAAGTCAGATTTTTTTTAGCCGTATGCTTGCGTGGTATCGTCCTGAGGGCTACTTTTGCACCACGATTCCCGAATAGCTCAGTCGGTTAGAGCATCTGACTGTTAATCAGAGGGTCGCTGGTTCGAGCCCAGCTTCGGGAGCCTGACTGTCAGCCACTTATAGCGTAAAAACTGTAAGTGGCTGTTTTGTTTGCATACAGATTTGCATACAAAGGAATTTAAATAAGTCTATTTTTCTCAGGTTAAGCACGGGAGCAGTTACAAGCTATACAATACTCAGAAGATTATTGTGTCCTTTTACATATATTGTATGACTTAACCATCAGTAACTTTACACCTAAAAGAAATACCCAGTTGATGTATAGTGCAAAAGAGCTTTTAGATCAGTTAAATAGCTTTGATGAGTGTAACTACATAGAAGCTAAATCTGGCACTAGTATTGATCGTTCCATAATGGAAACCGTTTGCTCCTTTTCAAATGAACCTGGAATGGGAGGAGGCTACATATTACTAGGAGTTCGGCAGGATGATATGGAGCTATTTCCTGCCTACAAACCTATAGTTCTCACTGATCCGGATAAAATTCAGCGTGATTTGGCTTCTCGTTGTGCCTCTGAATTTAATATTCCAGTAAGGCCTGATATTGAGATTGAGAAGGTACATGGGTATTACTTGCTGAAAGTATATATTTCTGAGCTTGCTCTTTCTCAAAAGCCAATCTATTTCAAGCATAAAAAACTACCAGAAGGTGCATATCGCAGAATCGGTTCAACTGACCAATCCTGTACCGATGACGACATGGTGTTATTCTATAATCATAATGAATCTTATGATAGCGGAATACTCTCTCGCACTACCTTTGATGATATTGATTTAGAATCTGTACTTCTCTATAGAAAGCTTAGAGCAGAAGTTAACTCTTCGGCCGAAGAGTTAACCTTAGATGACAAGGGTTTATTAATTTCTTTAGGCTGTGCCAATCAGGAAAAATCATCTTTTTGTCTTACTGTAGCCGGATTGATACTATTTGGCAAAGCGACTGCGCAAAGAAGATTAATGCCTATGCTACGGACTGACTACATTAGGGTTCCAGGTAATGAGTGGGTGGCTGACCCTGTCAATCGCTTTTCTAATATTGATATGCGCGGTCCTATGCTACGAATGATCTATCGAGCGATTAATACCGTAGCTGATGATCTACCTCGAGGCTTTATGTTACCTGAAGGTGAAATACAAGCCCAACGTACGGGTCTGCCAACTCGAGTATTAAGGGAAGCCCTCGTAAATGCTTTCATGCACCGTTCCTATAAAGTTCAACAGCCTCTTCAGATCATTCGATATAGCAATCGGCTAGAGATTGTCAATCCTGGTTTCTCACTTAAGTCAGAGGAACAACTAGGTGAGCCTGGATCTAAGACTCGAAATCCTTTTATCGCATCTGTTTTCCATGAAACAAACCTTGCTGAAACCAAGGGGAGTGGAATAAGAACTATGCGAAAATTAATGGAAGCGGGAGAGATGGCTCCTCCTACCTTTGAATCAAATCATAGCGCTAATGAGTTTACTGCTAGGCTTTTGCTACACCATTTTTTAGGGGAAGAGCAGCTAGAATGGCTAAGTCAATTCGACTCACTTGGTTTGAATCTAGATCAGAAGAAAGCTTTAATATTTTTGAAAGGTGTTGGTGCCATTAACAATCCTACATATAGGCAAATAGCGGGTTGTGACACGCTCAAAGCAAGTTCAGATTTACGAAAATTACGTGAATTTAAACTTATTGAGCAAAAAGGTAAAAGTACAGCTACATACTATATTCCAAGTGAATCTCTTCAAAAGATGAATGACAGTAGCGTTTTACTAAATGATAGTAAAGCAAGCTCTGTCGCAGTTAAAGAGAAGCATACTACTAGCGATCTTGTAGATGATGCTAGAAGTCTTACAGATAATACTAGCGATCTTGCAGATAATGCTAGAAGTATTACAGATAATGCTAGAAGTATTACAGATAATGCTAGAAGTATTACAGATAATGCTAGAAGTCTTACAGATGATGCTAGAAGTCTTACAGATGATGCTAGAAGTCTTACAGATAATACTAGCGATCTTACAGATGATGCTAGAAGTCTTACAGATGATGCTAGAAGTCTTACAGATAATACTAGCGATCTTACAGATGATGCTAGAAGTATTACAGATTATGCTAGAAGTATCACAGATAATGCTTTAGAGCGTAATTATAATGGTAAAGAAGTACCTGAGGAACTTAAGCAATTAATAAATAATCTTGGTAAAAGAAAGAACGAAAAAGTATACATACATAATCTTATTGAAAGTTTATGCTCTTGGCAATCTTTGACTTTGCAGGAGTTAAGTCAATTGTTAAGTCGCTCACCAAATCACCTCTTCAATCAATATGTAAAACCAATGCTTGACTCTGGCGACTTAGAATATATTTTCCCTGATATGCCTAAGCATCCTCAGCAAGCTTATAAAGCGATTTCCAAGTAAATTATCTACCCAGTTTTCAATTGACTTATTTCTTCTATTTTTTAAATCAGTGTAAAGATTCATTCGTCATCTACAATAACGACTAAATCTGTCGATTACGCCAACACCAGCTTTGACCGCGGCTAGCTTTGTTCCTCCGATGACCGGGACAGCACGGCCGAGGAGAACCGATCCACTTTCATTCTAACCAATATCGTACCCCAGGCGCCTACCCTCAACCGACAGGCCTGGCTGCGGCTCGAAGACTACTGCCGGGGCCTGACCACCCAGGGAAACGAACTCTATATCATTGCCGGTGCCTACGGCAAAGGGGGCGAAGGAGACAACGGCAAAGCAACTAGTCTCGCCGGTGGCAAACTAAGCGTTCCCGCTGCACTCTGGAAAGTGATTGTCATCTTGCCAGTGGGTGCGAACGATCTGAGCCGGATCAACGCCCAGACGCGGGTTATTGCCGTCTGGCTGCCCAATACCAATGCGGCCGGTGCCCAGGCCTGGCCAGGCTACCGGATCACCGTCGACGAGCTGGAGCAAAAGACGGGCTACGATCTGCTCTCGAACGTTCCGCAAAGTGTTCAGCGTGTAATCGAAGCCAGCGTTGATCCGCTTTCGATTTAATAATATCGACCAGGTATTCTCTCTATCAACAGTGGATCAACAACTCTTGAATATCTATGGTCAAATACAAACACTTAGTAGTTGATCTTACCTTACTACCTTTATGCCTTATGATTAGAAACAAAGTCAGCGTATTGATCTGCTGACTTTGTTTCTATTTGAAGAGTAGATCAAACATAACAGTATAGCACGCTATGGATAATTCACTACCTGATTTTAGTCCTGAAAACCTGAGCAAAGCAGGAGAAGTAATCAAACAAACAGCGAGCTATCTTAAACTAGCTGATATTGTCCGTAATGTTTTAGGGGAAAGGGCAACGCTACTCTTATTCCGAAAAAAATCATCTCTAGAGGTTGAAAGAGCGCAGCAACTGGCTGAGGTTGAGCTGTCAAAGAAATTTATTGAAAAATCAATAGACCAATTCACTTCAACTGATGAAGGTAAGTACCTTATGAATGCTGTTGGCGCGTCCTTTGCTCATCAGCAATTGCGCAAATTCGCCAATCTTGATAAGGTAATAGAGACAGCCTTTGAACAACTTGAACAACAAGAAGATACTATTTCGGATAAGCCAGTTGATGAAGATTGGACAAATCGCTTCATCAATTATGCAAGCGATGTTTCAAATGAAGAAATACAAAGGTTATGGGGCAAAGTGTTAGCCGGAGAGATTAGTCGGCCAGAATCATACTCCTTGAGAACTTTGGAGTTTTTAAGAAGCGTCTCAAAGGTTGAAGCAGAAATTATTAATGATATGGCAAAAGCTTCCCTATCAATGAACGATATGGCCTTTCTACCTGGTAAAGTGGGTGATTATAAATCGGATCACTATAGTAAATTAAGCTACCGTGATTTGATTAATTTGGAAACAAACGGCTTGATTTACACGCAGGAAACGTTAATAAATTTATCAGTGTCTCGTACTTCTTTAACTGTTTCCCGTGCTTCAGGCCAAACCTATATTACTTTCATTTATGGAAGGTATAGCGTCTTTTTCGATGTTGTCACCGAACTGCATAGTATCTCTATACCAGGAATATTATTGACCCAGACTGCCAACGAATTAAGACAGTTAGTTGATGTTAACATAAATAAAGAGCTACTGAAGCAAGTTAAGGCTCTAATTATAGAACGAATTGGTAATCAATATCCCATAAAGTGCAGCATTTTTGACAGAGGTCAGTTAGCTGTTAGAAATTATGGTCGAGGTCAAACAGTGTTTGTTAATTTCTCTCTAGCAAAAGATGAGCAGGAAATTATTCTAGATTAGAATGTTGGTCTCAAGTAATTAGGCAGAATTAAGCTTGAAACTAACTTGGGTATTTTTTACAATAAGGTTTGTAAAGCTGATGATATATATCGACCCATACTCCTTAAAATACAAAGAATAGCTTTCTTTAAGATTGAACAGCTTATGTAATGCGTTTTGTTAAGCCACTTATATTTACAGAAGCACCACAGAATTTCAATGGGATTCAGATGAGGACTTTAGGTAGGTAAATAAAAAATGGATAGACCTTGGCTTTCCCAAGTATCAAATTCGGTTTTAACCATTTTTGCATGATGAATAGGGCCATTATCCAGTACAATTACGTAAGGTTTAGGGTGCACTTTTCGAGCAGAATCATCTAAACAATTTTTAATAAAGGCACCGTCCAAATTGGCTTCACTGTGATAAACCGTTAACTGACCTGATAAACTCATGAGCCCAAAGACATTTAACCGATTGTTCTACCTCCGAGCAAATCGGCGTTGAGTTAGCCCTTTTTTTGCCAGCCATAGGGTACATAGGGCTGCATCGCAAAACCGGACTCATACCCAAAATAAAGCTCTATGTAGCCTATTAACCAGAGTGTTAGAAGTAATTTCCAGCGTTCGTATTTGTCGGTATACACTATTTTGTTCTGGCCTTGATGCGTACACCGCCGGATGCGTCGCCATGAATAATTATTTTTTTAAAAAGCGTTAAACTGTATCCGAACTCACGGGTGTATTCAACTCTTTTACTAATTCGGACTGAATCGCTTTTACATTTTGAGCATGGGTTTCAACCGCCTTGTCTAACTGCTGAGTATGGTTGGCATTAGTGACGCTCAAAATCGGGTTACGCCCTTGGCCTATTTTACGATTTAGCCCAATAATGCCCACAGTTTCCCAACTATTTATCCAATTTCCGACTGTATTATGGTTTACATCTAAATGTTTAGCAACTTGTTTGATCGTTACGCCTACCTGATTCAATAAAATGGCACGACATTTTTCTCTAAACTCTGCTTTATGGCGATATTTTTCCCTTCACGCAAGGTAATTTGCTCATATTCTAGCAGGTTGATATGTTTCTCTTTACGGCTCATACCGCTAGAATAGTTAATCTAAACTAATTCTGCGTGATTACTTACAAAAGTGGAGAATCTATAATTAACAATAAAATAGCTGAAATTTTATAAATTTAAACAATATAGTACATTTAAAATGTTGTATTTTATTAGTTATTTTATGGCCAAACTGATGTTTTATATCCACTTGTATTTTTATCTAAAGGTTGTCTATCTTTAAAAGCATCCTCAGGTACAAATTCAATATATTCCTGTAACAACAAACTAATAAGTGAAGATGAAATAGATACATCTAATGCTTGCCTTATTTTTAATAGTATAACAGCTACATTTAATACATGATTAAGCCACTCAGAAGCTTCCTCTACAGTAAAAGCAAATGTTGGTGGATCAAAGTGATTGAGATGGTTCCGCAGTTCTCTTAAGCTCTCCAAACTTGCCATCTCCGGTTCAATATTAATACTATTCCCTGTAATTGAATACACCCATTTAAGCTTATCATTTAATCTTCGACCATTCTTAACGCCTAATTTGGCTTTGTTAAATTTCCAAGACGGTAATGGATCAAATTCTGCTTTAGTATATACCTGCAATAAAGTAATGTCTAATAGAGAAATAATATCATTAATTAAGTTCTTAAAATCATATAACCATTCAAATTCAAATATTTCATTAGAGGTATTAACTAAATACCTTCTTTTAGAAATGACTCTATTAATTAATTGCGGATTAAAAGATGTTATTATGTATCCTTCTCTATCCAATGAAGGTTTAATCGGAAAATTTTCACCATACTGTTGCTGTGGAGTACTATCTCTAACATTCAATAAAGATTCCATTCGTATATTTAGTGAGACATCTAACCACAAACATTCATATCGTGGAAGATTATAATCTTCTGGCACAAACGCCCCATTCTCTCTTAACCCTTGTGTAATAATTAAGTAGTTAAATGAATTACTAACCACTTCTTTTCCATTTCCATCTTCATAGCTGATCCTATAAACTTTATTATCTTTTCTCCAATTATTTATAGATTTATTTATAGATTTAAAATAATGCTTTATAAGAGCATATCCTATGTTAGTAACTATCCCACTTATACGCTTTCCATTAAATCTCAAGTATTTATGTTGTGGATTTCTAATGTATCCTGTTTCCCCTACTCCAAATGAAGAATCACTGATCCTAAGTCTATATTTATTATCCATATTCAAAATGTATGATATAAGTTTTTAAGATGCAAGTTTGTACTCACCTGTTAGTTCCTATTACATGTCAACAAACTGATATACAAGGTATATATTTACAATAATTGAATAGGCATTTTCAGTGATATTATCACAATGAACAGAAAAAAGGTTTTCAGCTCACAAATAACTATAAACTAAGGACATACAATGCAAATCTAACTTCAGCTTCGGAAGCAAAAAGCCTCCAATCTTATAATTTGGGGCTTTTTTGTTGTTTCATCCTAAAATCAAATACTCCCTGCAAATAGATTGGCTCCGTCCGAACTTTGAACAAAGTGAGATAGGCCAATCAACCTCCATACCCCTCTATTCTCGTATCTTGGCTTGCCAAAAGGTAAGGACAATACGACCTTTACAAATGAGTAGGGGAACCGCAGGTACTACTTACTTAAATCAAACCAATTCACTACTACTAAGTATAGTTCACGTAATGACAAAAACTGCAGATATCGGCCTGATTGGTCTTGCCGTGATGGGGGAAAACCTTGTGCTTAACATGGAAAGCAAGGGGTATACCGTAGCTGTCTACAACCGAACGGTTGAGAAAGTCGACAACTTTATAAACGGCCGGGGAGCCGGTAAAAACTTCATCGGTGCCCATTCGATTGAAGAACTGGTCGCTTCGCTGGAAAGACCGCGGAAGGTGATGATGCTGGTAAAAGCCGGACAACCCGTTGATGATTTTATTGACCAGATCATCTCGCATCTTGAGCCAGGCGATATAATCATTGATGGGGGTAACTCTTATTTCCCGGACACCATCCGCCGAACCCAATACGTAGAAAGCAAAGGCTTACTGTACGTAGGAACGGGCGTTTCCGGTGGGGAGATCGGTGCTTTACACGGCCCGTCTATGATGCCCGGAGGAAGTGCCCAGGCCTGGCCTTTCGTAAAGGATATTTTCCAGTCGATTGCCGCCAAAGTGGATAACGGCGTGCCCTGCTGCGATTGGGTAGGCAGTGACGGGGCGGGTCACTTCGTAAAAATGGTTCACAATGGCATCGAGTATGGCGACATGCAGATTATTGGCGAAGCCTATCAGGTGATGAAAGATTTGCTGGGCATGAGCGCCGATGAAATGCATGAAGTCTTTACCAAATGGAATACCGAAGAACTGGACTCCTATCTGATCGAGATTACCGCCGAAATCATGGCGTATAAAGACGAGGACGGCAGCCCAATGATCGATAAAATTCTGGATAAAGCCGGACAGAAAGGTACGGGCAAATGGACGGGTTCGGCGGCTCTTGAACTGGGGGTTCCTCTTACGCTGATCGGCGAATCGGTATTCGCTCGTTTTTTATCTGCCCAAAAAGATATGCGGGTAGAGGCCTCAAAACTAATCAGTGGGCCAAAACCTGAGTTTAGTGGCGATAAGCAGGCCATGCTGAACGATTTAAAAATGGCGCTGTACGGGGCCAAGATCATTTCGTACGCACAAGGGTATAACCTATTGATGGCAGCCGCCAAAGAATACGGCTGGCAGCTGGATTACGGCGGTATTGCCCTGATGTGGCGGGGTGGCTGTATTATCCGTTCTGCGTTTCTGGGCGATATCAAAAAGGCCTTTGATACCAATCCGGCACTTGCGCATCTGTTGCTCGACAATTTCTTCAAACAGAAAGTGGAATTAGCACAGGATGGCTGGCGTCGGGTGTGTGCCGCTGCGCTGCTCAATGGCATTCCGGCTCCTTCGCTGACATCGGCACTCTGTTATCTGGATGGCTTCCGAAGCGCATGGTTACCCGCCAATCTGCTGCAGGCCCAGCGTGATTACTTTGGCGCTCATACGTACGAACGGATCGACAAACCACGCGGGCAATTTTTCCATACGAACTGGACCGGCGAAGGGGGCAACACCGTATCGACGGCTTACAATAACTAACCGAATTGCGCCGACCTGCGTATGTGCGCCATGTCCCCAGGGTATAGCAGGCATACACAGGTCGGGAGAACCTGAATACTGGTGTATACAGGATGAACTTAGGTCAACTCAAAACTGCATTTTTTAACCACAGAGCCACAAAGCGCACAGAGGTTGAGCGGGGAAGCGAGTATCTTTATCAACCTCTGTGCGCTTTGTGCCGCAACGGCGGACCGTCTCTGTGGTTAAACCTTTTTTCGGTCGGCCAGCCATTTAACCCGAACAAAAGCTGTGTACAGACTAAATTTCGATCTAGTCAACACATTACGTTACTATAGTTTCGCGTGATTACTTACAACTGATACTCAACAGAAGAATACTACAGCCCCCAGCTGATTGCCGGTAGAATAGGAACCAATTGACCGACGAGATCATGAACAAACGCATTGGGATTAGTGTCGGCGTAGCGGCCGTTGTCATTACGTCCTTCACCTGGTCTCCACCCTGGTTCGGTCACCAGGTTGATTACAATACGGATGTCAAACCAATCCTCAATAAGCATTGCCTGAGCTGTCATGGGGGCGTAAAAAAAGCCGGGAATGTTAGTTTTCTGTTCGAGCACGAACTGGTTCAGCCGGGGAAATCAGGGAAAATTCCGGTGGTACGCGGAGATGCCGATGCCAGTGAACTGATCCGACGTATACAATCCCACGATCCGGAAGAGAAAATGCCTAAAAAGGGCACACCGCTGAACGAGGAAGAGGTGGACATTCTCAAACAATGGATCAATGAGGGAGCCAATTGGGAAACGCACTGGGCTTACAAACGCATTGAAGAACCCACCATTCCTTCTTTACGGTCGATCCGTAATGGGTTTGGTCTGTTGAACACCCGTGATCTCAACTGGGTAAAAAACGAAATTGACCACTTTGTCGTCGAAAAACTAACCGGAAAGGGACTTTCCTTTTCGCCCGAAGCGTCCAGAGCTACGCTTATCCGGCGCGTGAGTCTGGACCTGACCGGCCTGCCGCCAACCGAAGCCGAAGTCCGGAACTTTGAGCGGGATACGTCTGATCTCGCGTATGAAACGGTTGTTGACCGACTTCTGCAATCGCCCGCTTACGGGGAGCGCTGGACAGCGATGTGGATGGATCTGGCCCGGTATGCCGATACGAAAGGGTACGAAAGCGACGGTGGCCGAACCATGTGGCCTTACCGGGATTACGTCATAAAATCATTCAATCAGGATAAGCCCTTCGACCGCTTTACCATCGAGCAACTGGCGGGCGATTTGCTGACGAACGATAAAGGCGGGTTTCCGACGGAAGAAAACCTGATTGCCACGGGTTTTCACCGCAACACCATGACCAATAACGAAGGTGGCACGAATGACGAAGAATTTCGGGTGGCCGCCCAAATCGACCGGGTAAACACGACCTGGGAGGTATGGCAGGGCACTACGTTTGCCTGCGTTCAGTGCCACAGCCACCCCTACGACCCCATACCGCACGAAGATTACTACAAATACATGGCCTACTTCAACAACTCCCGGGACGAAGACCTGTGGGACGAGTGGCCGAAGCTACGCTTTTACAAAGGGGAGGATTCCGCGCGGGTCGAACGGATCAAGCAGTGGATCAGCCAGTACGATCCGGGGCAACTGGTCGAAAAAACGCAGTTCATGCGCGTGCTGGAGCCCAAAATCAACGCCCATTCGTTTATCAAGGGAGACGCATCGACCGCCTTGCTGATCTCTTACTACGGCGTTAAAGACAAGGGCAATGCCCGGATTCTGCCGGTTACGCTTTCGGGAACGGGCAGCGTCGTTTTGAATCTAACGACAAAAGCCAAAAATGCCGTCCTGACCCTGTATCTCGACAAGCTGAACGGCCCGGTGCTGACGACCTTCAACGTACCGGACCGCGACACGGTCCTGATAGCCCCTATTACGCCCGTACGCGGCAAACATGACATTTACCTTTCGCTGAAAAGTACCGCATCGCCTGAGGAGTGGGTTCGAATAAACTGGATTTCTTTTCAGAAACCATTGCCGGGTGCCGGTCAGCCGAACTATGCGAAGGTAGTTGCCGACTATGCCGGAACCCTAACCCGACCTGCTGAGAGCATGCCCGTGATTTGGGAAGGTAAAGGCGACTTTGCCCGCAAGACCCATGTTTTCGTGCGGGGCAACTGGATGGTTAAAGGGGCTGAGGTTCGGCCGGACGTACCCAAACTACTGGCTCCAATCCCATCCAACTATCCAAAAAACCGGCTTGGTCTGGCCAAATGGATTGTGAGTCGGGACAATGCACTTACCGCGCGTGTGATCGTAAACCGGTTCTGGGAACAGCTTTTCGGACGGGGCATTGTCGAAACGCTGGAAGATTTTGGTTCGCAGGGCAATGAACCATCCCATCAGGCCCTGCTGGATTGGCTGGCCGTGCAATTCATGGAACAGGACCATTGGCAGGTAAAGAAACTACTCCGCCGAATGGTGCTGTCGGCCACGTACCGGCAACGTTCGGAAACCACACGCGAAAAGACGGAAAAAGATCCGTACAACCGCTGGTTGTCGCGCGGACCTCGGGTGCGGCTGAGTGCGGAGCAGGTGCGCGACCAGGCCCTGGCCTGTAGCGAGCTGCTCTCCCGTAAACAATACGGCCCGAGTGTAATGCCTCCGCAACCGGATAAAATCTGGCAATCGCCCTACAGTGGCGAGAGCTGGATAACCAGTACGGGCGAAGACCGCTACCGACGTGCCATTTATACCTACTGGAAACGCACAGCCCCCTACCCGTCCATGACGACCTTCGATGCGCCCAGCCGCGAGTTTTGCCAGTCGAGACGAATAGCGACCAATACCCCGTTGCAGGCTCTGGTCACCCTCAACGATCCGGTGTACCTGGAAGCCGCCGAAAAGCTGGCTTCTACAATGCAGCGAAGGGGAAAGACACCCGCTCAACAACTGTGGGAGGGTTACCGGATGCTCACCTTCCAGCCAATTGGGAGCAGGAAGCTGAAGGTATTGCTGGCTACCTATACCGACGCTTTGTCCACGTTTAAAGCCTCCCCTTCCGAGGTGACTAACATCCTGCGGTACGGAAGCGAAAAATCGCCGGAACTGGCCGCCCTGACCGTTTCGGCCAACGTACTGCTGAACCTGGATAAGGTGGTAACCAAAGAGTAGTTCTGCGATTTTAGATACCATTTCTGCAAGCCAAACCAACGAATCGACGATGAACAAGTTACTGAACGAACTACTTCATGCCGACGTACAGCGGCATACCCGTCGCCATTTTCTGCAATCCGCCGGTTTTGGGCTGGGCATGCTGGGGCTGGGTTCACTACTGGATGCTTGCGGGCCATCCGGGGAGAAAACAACGGCTACCCGTTCGGACGCTCCCTTGCATGTGCCGCATTTTGCGCCGAAAGCAAAGCGGGTCATTTATATCCACATGGCAGGTGCCCCTTCGCAACTGGAACTATTCGATTACAAACCCGAGCTGGAAAAATATCACGGTAAAGACTGCCCGGCGGCTTTTCTGGAAGGGAAGCAATTTGCCTTTATTCAGGGAGTTCCCAAGATGCTGGGCCCACAGGGGAAGTTTGGCCAGTACGGTCAGTCGGGGGCCTGGTTGTCGGACTACCTTCCGTACCTGCAAACGATGGCCGACGAGATTACCTTTCTGAAAGCCATGCACACCGACCAGTTCAACCATGCCCCGGCGCAGCTGCTGCTTCATACGGGAAGCGCCCGACTGGGCCGCCCGAGCCTGGGCGCGTGGGCCGTGTATGGTCTGGGCTCCGATAATCAGAATCTGCCCGGATTTATCGTTCTGGCGTCGGGTGGCCGGCAGCCCGACGCCGGAAAAAGTGTATATGGCAGCGGGTTTCTCCCATCGGTTTATCAGGGTGTGCAATGTCGCACCGGTGGCGATCCGGTGCTCTACGTAACCGATCCTCACGGCATGAACCGCAACATGCGCAAAAAGACTATCGAGGCTATCAACGAAATCAACCGGCAGACCTACGAAGACGCCCAGGACCCGGAGATTCTAACCCGGATTAGTCAGTATGAAATGGCTTTTCGTATGCAAATGTCCGTTCCGGACGTGATGGACGTATCGAAAGAGCCGCCGTTTATTCTGGATATGTATGGCGTAAAGCCCGGAGACGGCAGCTTTGCAATGAACTGCCTGCTGGCCCGCAAGCTGATTGAAAAGGATGTTCGATTCGTACAGCTTTTCGACTGGGGCTGGGACGGTCACGGCACATCGGCTGCCGACAATGTAGAAGGTGGGTTACGGCAAAAATGCAGGCTCTCGGATAAGCCCATAGCGGCCTTGCTACAAGACCTGAAGATGCGGGGGCTGCTTGAGGAAACGCTGGTGGTGTGGGGTGCCGAGTTTGGCCGAACCCCTATGCAGGAAAACCGGAATGGCCTGGTGATGCCTTACATGGGCCGGGATCACCACCTGGAGGCATTTACGATGTGGATGGCCGGGGGCGGTACCAGGCAAGGTTACACGCATGGGCAAACCGACGAGCTGGGCTACTATGGCGTAAACGATCGTGTGCATGTCCACGATTTACAAGCCACTATTCTTCACTTAATGGGTTTCGATCACGAGAAATTCACCTATCCGTTCCAGGGCCGAAACTTCCGTCTTACAGATACTGCCGGTAAGGTTGTTAAGGAAATACTAGCCTGAGCAGTCATCAGGGTATTCGGCCGGTGTGGTGTCGGGTTGAAGAACCTAACACCGCTAAAAAAGTATACCGCTCCCTCCCCATAAATTGCCTCACTCACACAACCGATGCGGCAATTGCATCGCGAAGGGCCACGAAGTTGGGCGCTATGTTTACGCGATAATCGGCTAGTCTGACGGTATTTAAAAAATCATTGGAGAATAGATCCGCCATTTCCTTTGAGAGTAATATACTTCTCATATCCTTCCATTGGTCGTCGGCGTTGCCGTACATCAGGTCGACCAGGTTCGGGAATGACCAGGGTGCATTTTTGCCCCAGTGCAGCGTGAATCCTATACCGTTATCCCGGAAGGTTTTGATCACGTCTGTCAGAAAATCATCCAGCGAGATCATGTTTTGATTGCCTTTCCAGGGCACCCCGTCTACTTCCAGAATACAGGTGGTTGGAAACCGGGTGAATCCCAGCGTGGCTTCCGACGCTTTCACAAACCGCATGGACAGGATGCCCGGTATTGGCCCTTTGTCGTTCATCAAGTCAATGAACAGGTCGAGGGCTTTGGGCGAGTCCGCGATGTCGATGCCAAAGCCGCAGCCAAACGCAGCGCTCGACTGTGAGGTGTCCCAGAAGATTTCGCCAAGAGTACCTTCTATCACTTCATCCACTTTCGGGAATGCTTCGCTCCTCAACGCGTCCAGTATCTTGGGGATGATTCGCTTATGCTTAGCCGCAAACGCCGATACCCAGGTGGGTATGTCTTTAAAGATAGCGTTTTGCACGAACGGAACCGGATTGGGGTAGTTAGTTCGATAGGGCTTTTTGTAGATAATTTCGGTTACGAAATCTTCGCTGGCGTTATATGGATTTATGTACAGCTTATAATGGAATGGCCGATTTACGGTTCCGTCCCGCAGTACTTCATCCGGTAGTTTGAAGCGGGCATTAGTAAAATCCATCGTGGCGGCAATCTGCAGCGCATCGGCTTTGCTGATCTTTTTGACATAGCGTTTCAACAGGTAAATATCCTCGGCTTCGAGTACGACACCGTGAATGACGCCAAATGCCCCTAAGCTCACCAGAGCAGCATTGAATAACGCATCGCTTCGGATAACCCTTGACTTTATACGTCGGGCGAACTCATCCGCCAGAGCAGGGCGGCTTTCACGCTCGATATAAATCAGATCATTCGCACCGGGGCCAATGATGAGCTGGAGTCCCACAACACAGTCCTGAACAGACCCTACATCAATGGACGAGCCGTGAACGCCCGTAGAAATAGCCCCGGCTATGGTTTGCCCATTGCTGGCCCCGCATGTTTTCAAAGATTTACCCTTTTTCTGGAGAAATTCAGAAATCTCTTTGATCGTGTTGCCGCATTGAAACAGAAAAAGGTTTTCCGACAGATAAGACTTGGCCGGGTGTAGTTGACTGTCTTTTACCTCCAGTCTGATGTTCAGGCTGGCATTAAACAGCATCCGGTCGCTTTGGTGGGCTACGTTCGATAATGACCAGGCGCTGCCATACGCCCGAAACCGTTCGTTGTTGGCCAGGCTGTCTTTGATCAACGCCTGAATACCACTGGCGCTATCGTTGAACCGGTCAATGAGCGAAACAATGTTTCGGTCGGTATCAATGTTGAACAGGCATTTTGTTGGGTAAGGCCCGTTAAAATGATAGTTGTTCCACTCCGTAATGTGGTGGGTGGTTGTATGCGCCATGATCTTATTGGTTTGACGGTTTTATACACACGATTCGAACCCTTACTGCTTTCCGTTTGCCAAACGTGAACGTATTCCGAAGCATATCGCCAAACGTAATCTTATACTCTATTGAGTGAAAACCTTCTGTACAGGTCGAATCAACGACTCTAGCACTTTCCTGCAGTAAAGAAAGGTGATTAATGAACTTGACATCCCGCACTTTTTTGGTGTTGTAAAACCCTAATTCCTGCCGGAGCGGGTCTGGCTGTGGCACCCCGTTTTTGTTAGAAACAATTACGGAATACGAGCAAGCCTGAAGCAGAACCAGCAGACTCAACACGCATAGTCTATACGTTAATTTGTTATACGCCATACATGGATTAATAAAAGGGTGATTAATCGCTCATTGAATCTGTCGACTACTTTTCAGTCAGGCTGAACCAGTCACTTCCTGACCGATTTAATACAGATCGTTCATAACGTATTTCTTATTCTACTTTTGGAAGATTAGCCTTAGGAGACTCTTTTTTCTTTTTTATTATCACCTCGTTTTTGATCTTCTGATTCAGCACATCTATACAGTTTTCCCATTTCGAGTTGTCAAAAAAGTCGTCCAGCGTTAAGTTAAAATCTGTTTTTAAATCGGCCTTTACCCGTTCGATCACATAAGCGCCAAGGGCACGGTAGCTTTCAAATTGACTCTCGCTAAAAAATTGATCACTTGTCGATTCATGGGGAAAAGCTTTTTTAGCGGATGCATAGTTAAATATGTCACGCGGTTCGTGTCCGTAGAAGCCGGGCTTGATGTAGAGGAGTATACCGTCGTTAGCTGAGTAGTGCTTTGTCCTGGCATTTTTCTTAGGTACATCACCGGGTGAGGGCCCTTCCGAGTAGCGAATTCGGCCAATGGCTAAATATTTTCCATGCTTGGGCGAGACCGCCGTTCGGGAACGCACGGTAAATCCAAGCGGAAAATCAATAGATATACCAAGATCAATTCGAACTTTTCGAATGGCATTTCCCAAATCCTCCAGGTTGCATGATTCGTCGCAACCGGCATCGCTAACCAGAATAACCCGGTTCCGGCGTGATACCATCTCGTATAGTCCTAAATTCTCAAAATGACCACCGTCTGATAGATATACATAAGGGTTTACATCATCCGTATTCCCGATCATTTCGTCATAAATAGGCCTGAGGGCTTGTATGGGACCTGATTTATAGAACGTATCGTCTCCGGCGGGTCCGGGATTTCCTAACCACCAGCCCAGTCGAACGTTGAACAGTGTCATAAGAAACCCGATAACGAGCGACGAGTTATAGCCCTGATTAGGGCTGGCGGCAGCCCCGGAAATAGTCATGGCGGTACCCAGCGTTATTCCGGTTTTTCCGCCATAACACCGAGCATCACTGGAATCAACCTTACTGTGTTTCTGACCAGTGCGCCGGTAGCCAAGATACATGGCCCCCGCGTGTAGGGACGTCACCGTAAATGACTCGGCCTTTCGCTCTTGCCACGCCAGATTACGCCCCGCTACCAGATTTAGAGCAATGTTGATGACATGAAATGGTGCGTTTCTTCTACCTGATGCTTTCTCTTTCCCCGCCTTTGGAGAAGACTTGGCGAACGAAGGTGGAGGAGTGCTTAGCTTTTTCATATCGATGTTATCCGTCTCGTCAAAGCCCGTAAACGGATCAGGCTGACGTTCACCAGGAGGTCGTGAAGCCCCTAAGTAGGTACGTATCAACCGCATTCGATACAATGCATGAAGGGAAAACTTGTTTGTGCTGACAACCAGCCCGAAACCACTACCAATTAAGAACAAGACAACCAGCACGCTGAAGGAAAGCCAGGGTGAAGCGTACGATAATGTAGTGCTATCCAGACGTCTAAATGAGAGCGGATCGAGTTGAAAACCAACATATCGGATTAAAGCCATATCAGCTAATGACAGGCCAATAAACAGAGCAAGTACTGTAATGACGGCAACAATGGGCAAAGCCAGTTTCGAAAGAAGGCGACTTAAATTCATCACGTTGGTATGACCCTGGTCTTTCTCATCACCATTCGTTTTTGAATTCTGACCAAGAAAAGCCGTCAGTATACCCGACCCTATGCCAACACCCGCCGTGGTGGGCAGGCCTATCACGACAATTAGTGTTCTGGTCAGATCGAGTCCATAAAGGACCAGGCCTGTAATGATAAACCAGCCAATTGCAACGATAAGAAGCCAACCGCTATAGCGCGCTGTCCATTCCCGCTCGGCATCATCGGTACGCAGACTGATAATTCCCTCAAATATATAACCGGCTATCAGTAAGGAGAGCATAAAGCCCGGCGCGGCCAGGCAGGTGTACAAAACCATGTTTGACGACAGCCCACTGAGTAGCAATAATTTTCCCGTTAACAGAAGCAGAAGCCCGGCGATAGCACCGGTAACGGCAACGGCCACTATTTCGAGAACTTTGCTGTGCTGAAGTTGAAACCGAATAGCAATCAGCCATCCCAGAAAATGCGCCAGGGTGGTTCCCATCATAATAACAAATCCCCCATAGCTAAAGAGATGTATACCATCTGCTCCATTAAAATCAAGCGAGGTATGTATATTTTGTAGAAAGGCAGAAGAATCGGGAGGTAACTTTTCGAACCACCGCCAGGCCAGCATCCAGAAAAAAATGGCGCAGCAAAGCGGCAATAGACAATTGAGCAGAAAAGCAGACTGATCCCGCTTTGACTCGCGCACCTGCTTCTTCTTGTACGTCGCTATGTTTCGGGGACGGTATTCATGTATAAAACGGGTACCGTATACAGTACACAGGGCAGCCAGACTACTTGTGGTAAAAACACCCGCAGAAGAATACCCGGCCTTTAGATTAACAATGGTTACAATAAGCCAGGGGATGGCCGTAATAGCGGCAAGAAAGGGTATGATAACGAGCCACAAGAGTAGCAGATTACGCAGATAAATGGCAAATAAGGTCCAGGTATCGGCTGATAACAATCCGAATTCCGGACTTAAATAATTACTGTACTGGCGTAAATGCCGCACAGGCGCAGCCTCGGGTTCAATGGGTGTATCGGCATGACAACGGAGTTTCTTGTTCACCTCGTCAAACCCTTCATGATGGATCCAGGCACTTAACCACGACCCAAGATAACCACCCCCCGATACCGTGGAGAGGTAGGTGAACTTGTCGAGTACTTTATTTTTAACCAGCCCCTGAACAACCCCCAGTGCAAACGTAGCACTCCGGATACCTCCCCCCGACAGACAAAGCGCAGTATGATGCCTGTCATACATCTTCGCAAAGATTCTCTCCAATCGCTGGTCATCTATCCGGTGGATATAGCCTACATAAGCATCCTCCAACAACAGTCGGTTCAGCAGTTTTCTATCAACTGCTGCCCCTTTCGTTAGTATTGCCCAATCCGGTAGCCAATCTTCTACCAACGATTTTTTTTCCTCTGGCTTGGGTGATTTCGTTTTGGCCCGCTGCTGATCGTAATGCTTAAGCAAACCACGGGTGTAAGGCCGCAGAGATGCATCGCGCATCCAGGGTTTTACTTCTACCAGATCCTCCTCAAGCTTTCCTTCCAGTATCTGTTTAATGAATTTTACTAACTTCTTTTTATTTGACGTTATATCGCCGGTTATGGGCTTAAGGGCCATAAGCCATTCTGCAAGTTCTTTGTACCGGATTTCATTTGGTGAGGGAATAACACTCTTATTTTCATCTCTAAACCACTTTTCCAATCCTTTCAATAACTCAGCGGTATTACGAAGTTCAATCTCAGTAAGTTGTTTTTCACTGTTATTGATTGAGCTTTTTGATTTTCCATTACCATGAAAATAATTGCCCTGGCACAGATGGTCATACTCTTCCTCAAGCATTTCACAGAAGCGAAGCGAACGATTGACATAATTAATTGGGGGCTTAGGCATGACAACTTCAGATAAAACAGGTCCGACTGTACAACTTAATGGTAATGTTTCCTGAAAAATCGTTTGTCTTTGCTCCCATAAACCAATCTGTACTCTTCTTTTCTGTGGATAGTCAAAGGTGTTATTCAGGAGGAGATTATTTTGCTTTTACTCATCTCATTCGGCTGGTTCTATTTATACGGTAAGGACGCCTTTCGGTGCCATTCCAGCCTATAAGCCGACCGTAGCTTGCAATTAGTAGTAGTCCTATGCCCCGTATACGACCGAAAAAGACGTGCCAAGAGTATAACAGCCATGTAATGAATGGAGGTCAGTAAGCTATTAGACAGTTTACTGAAGAATATCTGTGTCGTAACGAATGTACTGCCGCAAATAACTGCCCGTTCCGGGCGGGAGTCAACGGGATATTTCCCGTATTTTTGATAATTGTCAATCAAATTATCCCCTTAGTTACGTAGAAATACCCTATATCTCTTATTCTGGTAATTAAAAGGCTTACCTGTTACACCTGTAGTTTATTGTAATTGATTTCTTTATAATATTTTTGCAGAATATTGTCCTCACAGACAAAAAATTAGCTAATGACACTTGCTCATTTCAGCGTAGTCATAGTAGCCAGGCAACCACAAGAACAGCAACTCTTTTACACGCTCAAAGAACTCAACCAAAGACACAAGGAGTTCATATTCAGGATATTAATTAACTTATTGTTAAAACAAATGAAAAAACTTAAACTAATTACCTATATTCGTCCTCGGACACAGTGTAGTAGCTTATTAACAGTATAAAACTTACCATTACCCTTTAATCATTTCTCGTTTTTAAGAAAAGTATAGCGGTTATACTTTCAATGGGCCGAGAGCAGATTAGCCATTTTCTATCCTACGATTATTCGATTCAACGCATCCTGTTTTAAACGCTGGTAGTGTATAATCCCAGACTTTATCGATTGCAGAGATTGACTAAATTATAGTCTTACCAACCTATTACTTATTCTAACTATCATTCTTTTTCTGTCAAACACCTTTTGGTACTACATATCAACAAATGATTTTCAGACGTTTACTTTTGATTTGTTTCTCTTTTCTTGGCCTGATAGCATGTAGCTCCAAACGTAACCTGATCTATATGAGCGATTTGCGCGGCCTCGCCGAAGATAAGGTCCAGGTTTTAAATAACGCTCCCTTACGGATTCAGCCGGATGATCTGCTATCTATAACAGTAAGCAGTTTAAACCCAGAATCAACGATTTTATTCAATAAAGGACTTTTAGCCGCCAGCAGTACCAGCCCTACCGAACCGGGCATGGTCAACAATGCGCTTGTTAACAAAGCGGATAAGGAAGGCTATCTGGTAGATCGAGAAGGGTACATTGATTTTCCGGTTCTGGGTCGGGTTAAACTGGTCGATCTGACCAAAGAAGAAGCCGCTCAAAAGCTAACCCTCGATGTCTCAAAATACCTGAAAGGACCGGTTGTAAGCGTGAAGCTGATAAACTTCAACATAACCGTACTCGGTGAAGTAACGCGTCCATCTACGCTTACGATAAGCCGGGAAAGTGTAAACGTCCTCGAAGCCCTGGGGATGGCGGGAGATATGACCGTGTTCGGCAAGCGGGAAAGCGTACTGATTATCCGGCACCAGAATGGCATCCGTACCTCCAACCGAATTGACCTGACAAACAAAAGTGCCCTCGAAACACCGTTCTTTTACCTGCGCCAGAATGACATCGTTTATGTGGAGCCCGACAGTAAAATGAAGGTCTACCAGAATGATCCTGCTAACCGATTTATTGGCTTGTGGACTACCCTCATATCATCGGCTGCTTTAACGATTATATCACTCTTTCGATAGCTAAGGTATCTTAGAAAAAACGTTATGACAGAGGGAGAAGTAAGTTACGTATCATCCGGACAAAGTGGCTTCAGGCGATTCCTTTACAAATACTGGCGCTTCTGGTATTTGTTTGTAATCAGCATTGGCATTAGTGTAGTACTGGCAATCCTTTACTTAAAATCAGTCACTCCTCAATACAATGTTAGTATCAGCGTATTAATCAAAGACATAGAAAAAGGTCCTGACATTAGGCCGGGCAATCCGATTTTTAAAGAATTGGATATTTTAAACTCGACAACCAGTATTGAAGATGAGATCGAAGCCTTACGATCGGTGACACTAATGCATCGGGTTTTAGCCGAACTTGGTTTGCAAACGAGCTATTTCGTAGCCGATTCATTTAAAAAGAGAGAGCTTTTTGGTGATGATCTTCCTGTTCGCTTGTCTGTAAAAGAGCTCTCCGAATCGGCTTATACCAAGCCCATTGCGATACTCATTAAGAATACCCGTGAGTTTCAGTTGCAGGACGGCCCCCCGCCCGCCAATACCTACCAGTTCGGCCAGCTTATTAAACGACCCTATGGCACGTTTACCGTTCTGGCAAATCCGGAGGCCATGCGCTGGCAACCGAAAAAAATATTCATTTTCTTCAATAACCTGGAGGATATGGCCGACTCCTACAGTAAAGCAACGGCAATAATTCAGCTCAATAAAAAAGCAAATGTGCTGAGTGTATACATGCAGAGTGCTGTTCCGGAAAAAGGGAAAGTTATTCTGAACAAGCTCATTGAGGTTTACAACAAAGAGAACAAAGAAGACCGTAACTTACTGGCCATCAATACGATCCATTTTATTGACGACCGTTTAAAAGACCTTACTGCCGAGTTGTCGGAGATAGAGAAATCGACCGAGGCATTTAAACGTCGGAATCAGGTAACCGATGTCCGCTCCGAAGCGAACGGGTATCTGGAAGAATCCAGAATTTATAACAATCAGCTATCGGCCAATAAAATACAGCTCGACATTGCCGAATCGCTGGAACGATACCTGTCACGGCAAAGGCAGAAATATGAGCTGGTGCCCAGCAATCTGACAATTAGCGATCCCACACTACAGGACTTTATTGGCAAATTCAACGACCTGCTGCTCCAGCGGGAACGTATGTTACGTACCAGCGAAACAACAAATCCGCTGGTTGTACACATTGATGAACAGCTGGCCAGTTTCAGACTGTCTATCCTGGAAAACTTACGGACCGTAAAACGGGGTCTGCTCATCACCCAGGGCGACCTGACGGCCAAAACCAACACCTTACAGGAGCACATTACCCAGGTACCGGATATCGAACGGCAGCTTAACGCCATAAACCGGCAGGAGGGCGTTAAGCGAAACCTGTATTCATTTCTGCTGCAAAAGCGGGAGGAGTCGTCGCTATCGCTGGCGGCAACCATTTCAAACACCCGCGTCATTGATCCGGCATCGGCCTCTAAAGCGCCCGTTTCGCCCAAAAAGCCCGTCGTTTACGCATTGGCCTTCATTCTGGGCCTGATCTTACCCATCGCGTTCATTACCGTCCCCGACTTATTGAGCGGTACGGTTCGTCAGCGCAGCGATGTATCGACCGCTGTGGCGGTGCCTATTCTGGGCGAAATCATGCACTATCAAAAGCGGGGGATTTTTCGTTTCAGGAATAGAGGGATTTTTATTATTTCTCAGGAAAGCCAAAAGCCGATCGTTGATCAGTTTCGGCTGATACGAAGTAACTTACATTTTGCAGTTGCTAATCAGCCGCATCAGGTTATCCTGGTAACGTCTGGTATCGCCAAAGAAGGTAAAACGTTTTTCAGTACCAATCTGGCCCTGAGCCTCAGCTTCCTGAACAAGAAGGTAGCCCTTCTGGATTTAAACTTCCGAAATCCCGGTATTCTAACCAACCTCCGTTTGACGACTGAAGTGGGGGTTACGGATTACCTGAATGGCAATATTACTTCCCTGAATAAGCTATTGACCCCCTTTCCGGGCACCCCCAATTTGTCGGTTATTGGCACAGGACCTTTGCCCGCCAACGCGCCCGAATTTATAATGAATGCCGAGGTGGGTACATTAATCGCCGAGCTGCGGGAACGCTTCGACTACATCATTATCGACTCGGCTCCCGTGGGTAAGGTGGCCGACACCTTCGCCCTGGCTAACCATATCGACACTACTCTTTTTGTCGTGCGCTACAATTACACCCCCGTAGAGCAGCTCGACAGCCTTAAAGAAGTACATCAGGAAAACAAGTTAAAACTTCCGCTTATTGTACTGAACGACGCCCGGAAGGAGAATAGTTACCGAGTGAAATAATCACCGTAAAGTGCATCTAAATAATGTTAGGTAAAAAGATAGGTCAGAATTTTATCATCAATATTGTATCGATGGGGCTGGGCATCCTTAGTTCAGTGTTTATTGCCCGGGTTGGCGGACCAACCATCATGGGCAATATCGGGCTGGCTATGTCCTTTCAGGTTCTGATGAAGTCAATCTTTACCCATACGGTCAATAGTGTTCACCTGAAAATGTATAATGAAAACAATCAGGTAGGGTTAAAGAACTACATGGTTGTTTTTGTGCTGTACAATGTCCTCACATCGTTGCTGGTGTTATCCTTTGTTCTCTGGAATCACTTCAGCCACAACGGCGCCTTTACCGATCTTCAGATCTCGCTGATCGTCATTTTTATCCTTCAGGATTACTTAATGACGCCCTTTTATATCTACATAACGGATCAATCGTCGAAGCTCAATATTATCCGGTCCAATATGACTGATTTTTATGCTCAGACACTGATCAATATTGCCAAAATTGCCGCCGTTCTGCTGGGAGAGTCAGAAATAGGGATTGCCTGGTACATTATAGCAGCCTGCGCGTTAAGTTCTGTTTACCCACTGATCAATTTGATCCGGTCGGACTTGGGACTTTATTCGTTGACGGTTGTGAAGAAGTACATCCGATATTCTATGACGATTTCCACATCCACGATTGCCTACGGACTATTGGTCAGCTTCGATAAAGTACTGCTAGGGCTTTACAAGGTTTCGCCGGAACAAATTGGTTTCTACAACGTAGGGAACCGGCTCGGGTTACTGCTCATGACGTTAGGCATCAGCATTGGCAGTATTCTGCTATCGGTTTTCTCAAAGAACGCAACGGAGAACAACAACGACAAGACAATCAGCCAGTTGAGCAGTTATGAACGATTCATTACCATCAGCTTCTTACCGGCGGTTCTGGCCGCCTGGCTGTTTGGCAACGAGTTGATCACACTGGTCTTCGGGAACCGCTACCTCGAAGCGTTTCCGGTGCTGATGCTGTCGATTCTGTTCGCTTATATCAAAATATTGACCATCCCTTACCAGAATTACTTATTTGCCAATAACCGTTTCAGGGCGTTTAACCGCAATTCGATACTGTTCATTATAGCCATTATCTTTTTTTCAACCACAATGGCTCACTTCAATTTCTTCAATGATCTGCCAATTTCGGTTGCCGTTGCCCTATTGCTGGCCTGTCTGTTCGAACGAGTGCTGTTCACCCGCGATGCCGCCAAAATAGACCCCCAAATTCGACTGTTCTTCTATCCCGGAACGGTGCTCTTCTTTACCGCCCTGACCGTGGGCTGGTTTGTGCTGAATAAATTCATACCCGCTACCAATTACCTGCTGAGCTATGGTATCCGCACGGTGATTCTACTCGGCCTGGTACCCGTTGGCTATCTTCTGGGCATCTATACCAAAGATGATTTCTACATGATTACGGGCCTTTTGAATATCCGGTCAGGCAAGAAAGATAGTGTGGAGGCTTAGCAGAAGATATGGGACAGCCAGGGGGCATGGTTGAGCCCGGAACATACATACTATATACCTTACTGATGGGGTCGATGCTGTTGTTCTCACAACCATCTGCAAAAGCTGTCATTGATGAACGTACCGGACTGATCACGTTTCCCCACTACTGGGGATCTAACCTTGCAGGCTTAATCATTCTGTACAGCTTTATTGTCGGCTGCCGCTATTACGTAGGGATCGACTACAAAGTCTACGTGGAGATCTTCCTCGAACTCAAAGAAACCGGCTCAGTGTCCAGAGAAATCGAGTTTGGCTTTGAGTTTATGTATAAAGTTTTAAATCTTCTGAACGTTCACTTTACGTTCATCTTCATACTAATGGCTCTTTTCCAGATGTTCTTTTTTTACAAAGCGCTGGAGAAGTTTCCCTTCATTTTACCCTGGTTTACCTTCTTTTTCTTCGTTAGCCTGATGATGTTCAGCAGCATGAACATCATGCGCCAATCGCTGGCCTGGTTCGTCTTCTTCTATGCACTTAACCTGGCCATTGAGAAAAAATGGGGTTTGGTACTGCTGTGCATTTTCTTCGGCTACAGCTTCCATAAAACGATGCTCATCGGTGTGCTTACCTACCCCCTGCTGTTTACCGACATTGCCAAAAATAAGTATGTGCAGATTGGTATCCTGCTGGTGGTTACGGTGCTGGCTTCGTCCATTCTGACCATCGTACTGGCGGCTGTGTCTCCGCTGGTCAACTTGCTGGGTTATGGTTATTACATCGACAACATGGAATACATGTACGAAATAACTGCAGAAAAAAAAGTAGGGGCGGGAACGGCCAATGCGTTATTTTTTGTGGTCGACATTGCCATTATGTGGTATAGCCCCGAGTTGAAAGAAAACTTCAAAAAGTATGACTTTTACAAATATTATAATCTCTACTTTGTAGGGGCTATTCTGGATCGAATCGTATCCGACAATTTTATTATGGCCCGCACCAACGACTATCTACTCAACTTCCGGGTGGTGATCATGAGCTTTTTCTTTTATTTTCTTTTCAACACCCAAACGCAGAAAACCGGGAAGCGATTATTTGGTTGTATTATTGCTTTAATAATGGTTATTTTCTTTTACAAGGCTATCTACAATAGAGCTGCCGATAATTCGCCGTTTCGTTTTGTCTTTATGGAAGATCGACTCCAGACAAGACCACAAAAGTTATCAAATTATTAAACATAAAGGCGTTCTCAATGAAAAAAGTTAGCAATCGTAGATTAACACTTAACAATCTGTGTAAAAAAAATAATTAATTTATTAAACACCGATTAGCCATCCGGTATAGTTCAATAAAAAAGCAAAAGTTCATTTCACCAGCACATTAAACAAACACGCAAATAAAAAAATGAATCCCTTATCTTATTTAATAAAAATAATGCAACCCAATAACATCTACTAATAGACAACCGGCTAGATACGCACAACAACGAACGCAGGTAACTAACGGTTAGGAATATAAAACTCAACTGAAAAAAGAATCGTAGCGCTTTAACAATAGGCATGGTCGAGCCCGAAACATATATACTATATACCTTGCTAATGGGGTCGATGCTTTTATTTTCACTACCATCTGCAAAGGCGGTTGTTAATGAACGCACCGGACTGATCACGTTTCCCCACTACTGGGGGCCTAATCTTGTAGGCCTAATTATTCTGTACAGCTTTATTATCGGCTGCCGCTATTACGTGGGCATCGACTACAAAGTCTACGTGGAAATCTTCCTCGAACTCAAAGAAACCGGCATAGTACCCCGCGAGATTGAGTTTGGCTACGAACTATTAAATGTATTTTTGAACTACCTGAACGTTCACTTTACGTTCATCTTCATCATAATGGCTTTTTTTCAGATGTTCTTTTTTTACAAAGCGCTGGAGAAGTTTCCCTTCATTTTACCCTGGTTTACCTTCTTTTTCTTCGTTAGCCTGATGATGTTCAGCAGCATGAACATCATGCGCCAATCGCTGGCCTGGTTCGTCTTCTTCTATGCACTTAACCTGGCCATTGAGAAAAAATGGGGTTGGGTGCTGGTGTGTATTTTCTTTGGCTACAGCTTCCATAAAACGATGGTCATTGGCGTGCTTACCTACCCCCTGCTGTTTACCGACATTGCCAAAAATAAGTATGTGCAGATCGGTATCCTGCTGGTGGTTACGGCATTGGCCTCGTCCATTCTGACCATCGTACTGGCGGCTGTGTCTCCGCTGGTCAACCTAATGGGGTATGGCTATTATATTGATAACCTGGACTACATGTACGAAATAACGGCAGAGGGTAAAGTAGGGGCGGGAACGGCCAATGCGTTGTTTTTTGTGGTCGACATTGCCATTATGTGGTATAGCCCCGAGCTGAAAGAAAACTTCAAAAAGTATGACTTTTACAAATATTATAATCTCTACTTTGTAGGGGCTATTCTGGATCGAATCGTATCCGACAATTTTATTATGGCCCGCACCAACGACTATCTACTCAACTTCCGGGTGGTAATCATGAGTTTCTTTTTTTATTTTCTCTTTAATACTCAAACCCAAAAAGTGGTAAAGCGAATATTCGGTTACACCATTTCGTTTATTATGGTCGCTTTTTTCTACAAGGCTATCTATAATAGGGCTGCCGATAATTCGCCGTTTCGTTTTGTCTTTATGGAAGATCGACTCCAGACAAGACCGCAAAAGTTATCCGATTATTAGTACCTATAATTCATTTGGTGCCGTAACAGTCAACCTTTAAAACAGAGACGATATGCTTAACTACAGTATCATTATTTGTACGTATAACCGAGTCGATTTTCTTAAAGAGACGATTGATTCTCTCCTATCACATTTCAAAGATCATTCAAATTATGAGTTGTTGATTATTGACAATAAGTCAACGGATAATACGGCCGAAGTTGTAAAACCTTTTCTACGCTTCCCGCAGGTTCGGTATGTTCTTGAAACGAATCAGGGATTATCGTATGCCCGCAACAGAGGCATAAAAGAAGCCAAAAATGACGTTCTTATTTTCCTGGACGACGACATTGATATTGAAGCAAACTATCTGGACATATGCGACCAGATATACAGTGACCCGAACACCCATATCGTAGGGGGAAAAGTACTTCCTTATCAATCCGCCATTCCCGACTGGATGCCTGAGCAATTTTACTACCTGATGAGCATCTTCGACATTGGTAACTCGGCTTGTTATACCCAAAAATTGATGGGTGCCAACTATTCCATGCGCCGGGAAGCCGTCCAGAAAATTGGCTGGTACAATGTTGAGCTGGGCCGCAAAGGGAGTAATTTAATGGGCGGTGAAGAAGTCGACTACCTGAACCGGGCCAGCGATTTAGGCTACCGGATTCTGTATCGTCCCGATCTGATCGTCTACCATAAAATTAACAACAAACTGAACAAAGCTTACATTTTCGACTACGCCTATTACCTGGGCAAAAGCGAACGCATCATTGATATTCAGCGCAGTAAAGCGCGATTTTTGGCTAAGTGCGTTAAGGCCGTCCTGATGATTGGGCTACATGCCGTTTATGGCTTTTACGCCCCCAAGCCAAAGCAGCAAACCTACTTTAAAATAAAGCAGTTGTACAGCTTTGCGTACCTGAACCTGTTCAAGGCCAGGTACTCGAAAAAATAGCGCGATGTGCCTGAGCGTAACAGCTCGAAGTTTGCTCCCCTACCCTCTCAGCTTATACACATTCATTGAGTTGCCCGTCTTGGGGTCGGATGTGGTGCGCGTCAGGGTAACGGATGTACCGTCGATCAGGTCCGAGATCGTAAACGTAATGGTGCCGTTTGTTCCGGTAGGCTGAGGATTCAGGCCCTCCAGAATTAACGTGTTGTCGTTTTGCAGCCGGTAGCTTCCCACAAACGTGGTTAGATCGGTGCCCGAAGTACCATCCGAAATACGATAACGAACCGTAGGCGGGACAGACAAATCGAGTGAGAATTGCCCGTAGCCGGGTTTAATGTTGGACGGAGCCCCCTCCTGATAGACAATGGTGCCATTTTCGATTACGGATACTAAGGCATAGGAACGCTTGAGTCGTTCAGAGTTAGGCGGTTGTGGGGTGGTACTACAACCACTGATACTAATCAGGGCAGTGAAATAGGCAAGAAGCGAAGAAATCAGCGTCGTTTTCATGAAGTTATGCGTAGGTAGTGACGATATGGTGGAGTTCAGGGAAATTCTGTGATATGGCTTACTAGTCTTCTTCGGGTATAATCTCCTCAACCTGATCCGGTTTGGATTCGGTCTGGTTTGGCGATATTAACTTTCTCTGTAACTGAGCAATCAGTAGCTTTCTGGACCGTATTGGGCTGCGGTATTGACCGTAAGCAACGAGGTGACCGATAAAAAAGGCGGCAGCTAACAGGAACAGCATCTCGGTTAAGGCTACCCAGGGATTGAGTGGGTTCATGACAAAAGCGTCGGTTGAAAGTCGTTATAAATACCCTTACGCATCTGTTCCTGCCATGCCCTGAGTTCATCCCAGCGACCTTCCGCAGCCAGCCAGGCCTGCTTTGGCCAGGTAACCGGATCATCGGTGTAAATCAACGGGCCATGCTCGGCCAGCACCCGCCGAATGGTCGTGATGGGGGTATTGGCCAACTGCGTAAACGTATGAATACCAACTCCATTCAAAATAGCCTCGGCCTTTGCGTTGATACCCGCAATCTCTTTCAGGTCATCCCGGCCCGGAGCCGCGCTAAACACCTCCTCAACCTCCGGCTCGATAATTTCCTGGGCGTCGACTTCGGCCTGAAGCAGCTGGCACTTATCGTTCAGGCGACCAAGTTGCCGCTTAAAACGCTCCTGAAAAATAAAATAAGCCAGCAGGGCGGTTCCCTGAAGCATCAGAAAGTGCAGCAGGCTGGCATTTTCGAGGTGAAACGGATTCAGGTCGAACATACTATCGTTTTTTTACCAGTAACGTTACCCGTCGATTTGCTTCACGGCCTTCTGTCAGGTTATTAGGCGCAATGGGCACCTTATCCCCCATTGCTACTACCTGAAGCCAGCGTTTCGATGCGCCCTGTTGTATCAACTTGTCGCGTACGACCATCGCCCGCAGTCGCGACAGTTTGAGATTGAATGCTTCGGTACCCGTGCTATCAGTATGCCCGGTAATGGTGAGTCGTTCCGTCTGGTGATCGTACAGGTATGTAATGGCTTCCCGCACAAACTGCTCGTTATCCGGCGTTACGATGTATTCCGTGCTCCCCGTAGGAAAATACAACTGAAGCGGGTGAAACAAGTCGGTGTATTTCTGATGCCGGGCCAGCCAGTCGGCATTGATAACGATCGACTGAAAAGAGAAGGACAGGGCACTGGTTGAATCCTTGATGAAGCTTAGTAAGTCCGATGCCTGCCCCTGAATCTGCACCTGATCTTCCGACACCCCGGCGTTTAGTAAATACTGCCGAACCTCATCGGCCCGCATCAAGCCTAAATTGGGCATTAGCGTCAGTTTATTTTCAGCCGGAGTATGGTACCCTACCACCGTTAGTAACCGGCGCGGATGATTGATCAGATAGGTGGCCAGTGTGTCCAGCGTTGAGGGTTTCTCAAGCTGTTTGAGTGTGCTCTCCGCCTTATGAAACAGGCTTCCCGGCAGTTTAACGCGTAACCGGGGGCCATCTATAACGTGAACAGCAGGCAACACCGGATCCGGCGCGAACCCAATGCGCTTAATGTAAGCCACATGTATATAAACGGATGCGGTTACCCACATACCCAGTACGATCCACAAGACCAGTAGCCTACCCATGTTAAATCAATTGTTTCATAATCAGCCCAAACGGGGGTTAAACCAGCTCGTAGTTGGAAGCCCATTCCGGACTGTCAGTATCATCACCCCGGCGGCCATCGAGCTGAACGATAAAACTTTTAGCTGGATAATAGGGTGTCAGGCGAATATCCAGGTAGACCCGATCTTTCACTTTACTATCCCGTTCGAGTCGGACAATTCTAAATTGTTCAATGAGTTTGTTGGGGCCTTTCACACTATCCAGGAAGCCGGCAACCTGCCGACGTAAATCACCTTCTATGAGCGTATTCCAGTTTTCAAAGGCCCGCCGGTTCAGAAAGTCAAACAGCACTTTTACAATGTAATCGAAGACCCGAACCACCGTGGAGGTCTGCAAACCAATATTTGGCCCGTTGAACAGGGTTTTACTGCCATAGGCCATTACCCGGCCGTACTCATCAATCATCGGGACGAGATTAAGCCGTTCCATAACGGAAATTTCATTTTTCCAGAGCCGAAACCGAACGCCCAGCACTTCGCTGATTCCGCCGTGCTGTTTCCCCGCCGATACCTGCGACATCAGCGTATTGTACGTTTTTCCGGCCAGCGCTGCCGATGGCGGCACATATAGGTGATCCATTTCACCGACTTCCGCCACCTTGCTGCGGCCAACCACCCAGTTGCAGGTCATGATCACATTGGACCGGTACAACTCGGCCCCAGCCATATTGACGGTCCTCAAGAGATCGAGTACATCGTCGGGGCCGTCCAGATCAGCAAAGTCGGTAAAGAGCATGACCTTGTTGGCGTGGGCAATTTTAGCCCATTTCTCCAGCACGACATTGGACCGCATAAAGCCCGGAATGACCAGAAGGGAATAGTTATCCCGCAGGTCAAGGCGATCATAATTCTGCCTTAATTCACTGGTAATGTGATCAATGAACTGCGAATTATCCAGATCACACACTTGCTCTAAACCCGCACTCACTACCGACACGTTGGGAATTTCCGTCGTTTCGGCATTGGTATAAAAAAGAGAAAGCGCCCGGTAGTTGGTCTCAAGTTCGTGGGTAGCGTCCAGGGTTGTCAACAGGTTTTTACGTAGGCTTTCCTCGGTCTGGGCGGCTCTTTGGTTGGCGATAGCGAGCATTTCGTCCGGGCCGTCAGCCGAACTCAATACCTCAATCCAGACTTTTAGCTTATCCCTTAAAACAGCCTGTTCTTTTTCCGTGACGGGCTTATCAAACGAATTGGTTGCCCGACTTACAGCATCCAGACTTCCGTTTGAGGAGCCATCCAGGAGGCTCTCTATAAACTCGAAACCATGATTCTCCAGCAACGAGAGCATGTCGGACAGTGACGCTCCCGAGTCAACCACAGAAGAATACCTGGATGTCGGTCTTATTGGGGGAACGGTTGATTCACTTTCCATTGATCAGAGAAATAGTTTACGCCAAATGATCGGGATCGTTGCGCCGGTTATTGACCAGATTTGCCGGTTTTTGTAATTTGATCGGCCGCAGCCCGCAGCGTGTTAAGCAGGGCCGCCTTCGTTTCTGCATGGCTCAGCATAGTTCGCAACAGCGCGTGTCCCTTTAGTCGGCGGCCAACCTGGGTGTACTCCTGATACTGCGTATCCAGCGATTGCAGAAACGGGCTCTGGGCTACCAGCTCCTTGACCCGAAAGTCGGCTATTCGTCGAAACCGGATGGTTTCTTTCGTTGGCATACCCTCCGGCGATTCCATCTCCACCTCAACCTGAGGCCTGAAGTGATTTAATACGTCCTCAACCGTATTCAGGCCATACAGCGTCTTTGGACTCACTGGGTCATTTTGAGTGAGTTTGAGCACCAGCAATGTCCGGTTCGAGGGAATATTACTGATTTCTTCCAGCGCCCGGGGCTTGGTCTCACTACCCCCAATTTCGAACTCAAACATGCCTATTTTGACGAACAGTTCTAATTATCAAATCTATCAATAAGCCACTTGGCCGCAAGGCTGGAAATGGGCAGTTTCAAACAACTGGTACGTTTTTTTACAGCCTTCGGTAACAAGCTGAACTGGATTCGGACCGGTACTTGTACCAGAAAGTTACCAGCATACTCAGCCGATCTGCCAGATCAGCTCACTTGTCTGCGCATTCCAGTCCAGATTCAGCGCCTGTCCTTTTTGCAGTTGCCCCGAAATAAGCAGCCGCGAAATTGGCCTGCGGAGCTGATTCCGAATGATACCCGCCAGCGGCCGGGCACCGTACTGGGGCGAAAAGCCCTGCAAGGCCAGCTGCCGGTTGGCCTCTTTGGTCAATGTCAGGGTAACACCCTGCTGTACAAGACTTTTTTGCAGATGAGCGAGCTGAATCTCAAAAATCCGCACGACATTCTCTTCCTGTATGGGCGAGAACGGGATAATCTCCGTAATCCGGGCCAGAAATTCCGGTCGGAACTGGCCCGTCATGCGTGTCATTAGTTGCTGGGACGTTGGCATCCGACCGGCCTGAAATTCGTTGGTTATCCATTCGCTGCTGATATTGGAGGTGAAAATGAGCAGCGCGTTCGTGAAGTCCCCTTCCTTGCCGAGTTTGTCGTGCAGCCGCCCTTCGTCCATGATCTGGAGAAAAACATCAAAAACGGACCCGTGCGCTTTCTCGATTTCGTCGAACAATACAACAGAGTAGGGTTGCTTTCTGATCTTATTGACCAGCAAGCCGCCTTCTTCGTACCCAACGTAACCCGGAGGAGCGCCGTAGAGCAAAGCCGCCGAGTGCTCTTCTTTGAACTCCGACATGTCGAACCGAATCAGTGCCCGCTCATCGTTGAACAGAAAGTCGGCCAGCGATTTCGATAATTCCGTTTTTCCCGTTCCGGTGGGACCCAGCAAAAAGAAGGAACCAATGGGCTGGCCCGCCCGCTGCAACCCACTGCGCGACTCCAGAATAGCGTCTGATAAAGCCCGCAAAGCATGATTTTGACCCACCACCCGCCGTTGCAGAAAACTCTCCATCGACAGCAGCCGTTCTTTCTCCTGCCCCTGTACCTTACCCATGGGAATACCCGTTTTGTGGGCCACTACCGCCACCAGGTCATTGGCCGTAACGACCGGCACCTGCTGACCGGCCAATTCCCGAAACCGCATGAGTTTGGCCATGATATAATCATGGTAGGCAAAGGGCGTTTCCAGTTCGAGCGGGTTAATTTTATCTTCCCAGTTTCCCAGTAGAACGGGGCTGATCTGGTGGTGAAGCTGCGTATCAATCCACCGGTATTCTTCCAGTGCCTCACCCGGCGGCAAATCACTTTGGCTTAGCTCCTGAACGGCTTTTTCGAGTCGGCTGAGTTCTGTATCCGATGTTTCGATCGCGATCCGGATAGCCGCCATGGTGCGGTCCAGCAGATCGAGGGCGGAGTCGGGCAACCGGCGTTCTTTGCTGTATCGACGCGCCAGACGGATGCAGGCGGCAATCACGTCGGGCTGAATTTCCAGCTTGTGGTGCTGCTCATAAACCGGTATCAGTCCCCGAATCATGCGTTCGGCTACCTGCTCGGTGGGCTCGGTCACGGTGAGCAGCTCGAACCGGCGGCTTAAGGCCTGATCGGGCTCGATCAGCTTTCGGTATTCTTCAAGTGTAGTAGCCCCCACCACGGTCAGTTCGCCACGAGCCAGCTCGGGCTTGAGCAGATTGGCAATTCCGTTACCAGCGGAGCCTTTGGGGTCGAGCAGGGTATGAATTTCATCGATGAAGAGAATACACATTTCCTGCTGCCGGACTTCTTTCAGAACCGATTTAAGGCGGTCTTCCACTTCGCCCTTATACGAAGCTCCCGCCAGCAGGGCACCGGAGTCCAGTTCGAGCAAAATGGCATTTTTCATCCGGGCGGGTACCTGGCCGTCAACAATCAATTGGGCCAGCCCGTCGAGCAGGGCGGATTTACCCACGCCGGGGTCGCCCACAACCATGACGTTGGGTTTGCTACGCCGACCCAGAATTTCGAGCATCGTTCGTACTTCCTGCTTGCGCCCCACAACAGGGTCTAGCTTGTGGGCGCGGGCCTGCGCCGTTTTGTCGATGCAATAGCTGAATTGCCCCTTTGCCTTCATACCCGGAAAAGCGGGCTGGCCATTGCTACCCGGGCTTGTTTTCTCAGTGGCGCGGGGGGCGGAGAGGTCCCGTAAAAAACGATCCAGCAGGTCGCGCTCCTGCAAAGGCAGGGAGCGAAGCTGTTCGGCCGTGAAGCCAACGCCGGGTTTGGTGAGCGCCGTCAGAACACAAATTAGCTCAACGTAATCGAGCCCCAGCTTGATGCGAAAGAAATCGGCTTCGTTCAGAACGCGGTCGACCGATTCGTCCTGTAACGGCTCCGTTATGACCTGGGCCGAGCGGGGTTGTTCTTCGATCCAGACATCGGCCCAGTCGAAAATATACGCCACATCCTGCCCTAAGGCTTTCAGGAGCGCACTGCCGCCTACGTCGTCGTGGAGAAGTGCGCGCAACAGATGAGCCGCCGTAAGTTGCTCATTATGGTATTCACGAGCCAAAGCGCGGGCTATATGCAGGGCCTTCTCGACCGGTTCGGTAAGCGGTAGTTGACGCATAGGTAGTGCTGAGGAATGGGTTATTTAAAAAGGTCTTCGCTGATCCAGTAATACGTCCGCCCATTCGACGTAAACCGGCTGTTTCGGAAGGTAGGTATCCGCCGGAAGTAATCACGTCGTTCCCGGAGCAGGTATAAAACCTGACTGAGTAAGGCGTCGGACAACTGCTTACGATTCACTAACTGACTCACGGTGATTCGCTTGAATAAGGGATTGGCAGCGGGCAGATCTAAAATTCCGTTTAAGATCTGGTCGAGTGTCAAGGTCGTCTCCACGGGCAGGCCAATTTCCTTAATGGTCTTATGGTAACGGCGGTAGAGCCTAAGCCGGTCGAAATAAACGGCCGGGTCCAGGTCTTCGCTGCTCAACTGTTCCAGCCAGCGACTTATGCTCTCATACTCATCCAAAGGCAGCAGGGCAATAAACTTCCACCGGTGACCATCGCTAAGGGTCGTTGGCGTATAGGCCCGCACCAGAAAGGGATACGCTTCCAGGGGCATCAATGTCGACGCTACGGCCGGTAAACTCATCCCCAGGGACGCATAAATTGGCGTTAATTTCGGATTTACCCGATCTCCCAGCAGTTCTAAATGCTGAAATGTACTCTCCAGGGCGGCTATAATCGTCTCGGATTCGTGGGTAACTTGCCTGAACAGGCTATCCGTAGCTGCGTAGAGTTCCTTAAACGGCAGGGCCTGATTCTTTCTCGGGAAAAGAACCCAGCCGGGCACCATGCTCCGTTGCGGATAAGCCAGGCTATATTCATTGCGATCGCCTATTCGATGGGTAAACTCATTGACAGTCGTCACCATGTCCGGTCGAACCAGCCTCGTCTTCTTCAGAACACCACCCTGATTGGCAATCTGCACCATTAGTTCGCGGGCGTGCAGAACGAAGTTATTGGCCACATCGCCCACGGGCGCATACACCTGAAATGCGAGCAATCGGCATTCTACACTTTTCAGAGCAGCCGGAACCAGAATTCCATCGACGATGGACTGCATATCTCCATTAATACCCACCAATACCAATATATTGTTTTCGTTGGGGTGAGCGGCAAACAACTCCAGGGCTTTGCCAATGCCAAACCGCACACTTTTGGCCTCCGGCTCCGGCTGCACTCTGGCCGGTGGCATAAGCTTTCTCAGTTCATTGAGCAGGTAAACGTAATTGGTAGTCAGCGGGCTTAAATCAACATTGCCCCGCAGCTTATTATCGTCCGTTTTTTTATACTCGTTATACACAACAGCCCCCGCGCGCAGACTGATAGCCCGCGACGTATCCTGCGACAACTGCGAGATCGTGAACTGAATGGTATTTACCATCTCACCCCAGTAAGGCTGCATGGCCGGGCTGCCTTCAATGACATAAATCAGGTTGTAGTTGTTGCTATGGGTTCGAATGCTGGCCAACTGCTGACTGCTGATTGGCTGGCCGTTTACATTCAGGATGGGCACGTGCCGCCTGATTAACAAAGGGGTCATCCCATTCGTCTGCACAACGGTCTGGCTGTCTTTGCTATTCTTGAATTGATTGAGCACCGGGAATTTAGTACCGAACTGATTCCAGGAGACGGCTGAAAACGGACTGCTGACAACCGTCGAATCGGACAGCTTTCGGGTGGCTGCCGCTACGGATCGGTAAAGCGGAAGGGCCTGTTGCTGTAGCGTAGTGGTGTCGGGTTCGAGAAACAGTCGATTCCCAACGGCCTGTAGCAAATCGATGGGAGCCCAGCCCAAAAGAATTTGTTTCGCGCTGTCGGTTGGAAACCACGACGCCCGGCCAATAAGGGCTTGCCGACGGGTTTCGGAGAGCTTATAAATATAGGTCAGATCATAGAGCTTCAGCTTATCGCCAACCAGGGCTTGCTGGGTAGGCTCCGAATACAGTTTTACGGAATCTTTGGTGAAATACTGGCTCGGATTGGCAATGAGAATCGGCTGAGCCAGTACGGCACTAAATACCTGTGCCCGGCGCTGGTCTGCCGACCGGATACTCTGGTTAGCCAGCAGAAACCGGGTTTTAGGTGCCCAGCCGTAATACACCACAGACTTTCGGTCGGTAACTGCCCGGCTGGAAAACTTATTTCCGATGGGTAATTTAGGGTCGTATTTAATGAGTTTCAAATACCCGTTTCGCTCTTTTAAGACGTAAAAAGCTTCCAGAAACCCCATTTTTCGAAAAGGGCCTGTACCAGTAGAACTTCGGAACGTATTGTTGTTGACGCGGTCCGAGTAAACGATCCAGGGGGTACCACCGGCCGGTTGAAAAGTTAAGTCGGCCCCATCTTTGGCTACATCTACGGCTGTTTTTGTTGACCCCGAACTACCCGCATGCGGCACCAGATTATACGGCTGGCGGGCTACCCGCATGAAAAAAGGCAGTTGAGCCATTGCCGCTTCCTGACAGCTCAGCCAGAACAGTACCAGGCCGAAAAACCGCCGAAGGAATACGAACCACGGAGGCCAGCCGGATAGCTGACAATAGCCATTACGAACGAGGTGCTTCATTGGTTATGCTGGGTCACGTTTAAGCGCACAAGGCAGGATGTAAGTGAATCGGCAGTTACCGTTACCCCGTCGATACGCACGCCCCGATCGAATTGCAAGCCCATACAATACGAATAAAAGTCGTTGATTTTTGCCTCGTTAATGCGCACAATTGTATTATTTTTCTCACACAAATATCTCTTTAGCAGGTAGTTGTAGTGAACATTAAAGGATTGACCATCCGCAATGAGTTGCAATCGCCGTTTAACATCATTGCCCGTAATGTCGAGCGAATCGATGGTTGGCGCGAATTTATTGAACCCCTTAAAAACCCGAACTTCTTTAACAACCGGGTATTTCGTTACATCCGTCATGAGTTCAATTCGGTAGGTTTGGAAGGGCGTATAGCTTTCTACCATAGGATAGCTATAGATTGCGGTCTGGTCGCGGGAGTCGATCTGCCCACTTGCGCCAAAGCGCCAGGAAAACTGCCGGGCTCCTCCCCCTTCGGCGGTGAACACCATTTTTTCCCGTTCGTAACCCGATGACGGCCCTTTGATCTTCACCAGCGAATCCTGGGCCTGCACGATTTTCTTTGGCGTAATCACGACAGAAAACGTTTTCGTCAGTTTATTATCGATCGTTAGTCGAATCAGATACGTACCGGCCTTGTAATAGTAAAAATCTCCTTTAGATACCCTCGACTCCTGCCCATTCCCAAACTCCCAGTGCCGCCTGCCCTCCTCATCCGTACTATCGGCATAGTGTATTGGCTGACCTTCTACTTGCTGTATCGGGTCCACTTTAGCCCGAATCGTGGGCTCTGCCGTATATTGATAGAGCCCGGAGAGTACGATCAGGGTAAAGAACAACGCCCGTACCGATAAGGTCATTTTGCTATTCATGAGATTATTGGTCACTGGTAGTGGGTTGGGCAACGGTAGTTGGGCCGGGAGCCGGGGCGGCATTCGATATCAACCCCACGCTGCAATTATCCAATTGTGTTCGGAATAGACTAATGTTGGACTGCTTGCTCCAGACTATCTTTTTGTCGATGTACATCATCCGATAAAAATCGGCTATCTGCCCAAATGACCGTGAACGGGTGTTGTCCAATTGGGAGGTAGAGAGTCGTTTGATATCATTGAGGTCCTCTTCTATTTCGACTTCAACAAAAACAGCATTCACCTGGGGCTGAAACGCAACAATAGACTGGTAAGCGGAGTCCAGCAGGGGCATATTGCGGAGTTGACTTTTCAGGATTTGCTCCTGCTGTTTAATCTTGTTCGACACCCGCTTCGACTCACTACTCGAATAGGTGTTATTTTTGAACGCCACGAAGCTTATAAAGAGCGTTAACAGACAAAGTGCCGCCAGCAGATAGATAAACTGAAGCCGCCGTTCACGCATGGTAAGTCGAAAAAATGTTTCCATTCTGGTTAGTTAAAAGTGCCGCGTCAATTTGCCCGTTTACGCTGTCGATGTTCGTTTACTGCCCGTTGCAGACAATCTCTCAGTACACTCCGCATATCGCCTTCTTCAACCATAGCTCTGTTGAGGGAGTCTTTCAGCAGAAGCATCTCGTTGACATGGCTGAACAACCGGTTGTAGACCAGGAAGTAGGGCCTGTTTTTCAGCTCCTGATTGACCAGTTTGGTGTATTCTTCTTTTTTCCTGGTAATCAACCGTTGCATTTGATGGTCGTCCCGAATCTGGCTGGTATTGAGCAAACTCATGTACGTATACAGCGAGTCGACCTTATCGGCCAGGAGCGCATCTTTGTAAAAAATCTGGTCGAAATCTTCTTTCTGCTGAACCAGCCGGTTAAACTGATTCGAACTCGCTTTGATGTACAAAAACACACAGGCAACCGTTGTCAATAACAGACTGGCAAACCAGACCAGAAATCGATTGAACGCTTGATTTATTTCCTTATAATTTAATGATTTCATTTGCCTAAAAGGTTCTTTTAGCAGAAACAGGTAACTTGTTAATCATTTACAGTGCTGGCTTCTCTATCCATGACAATATCTAATCAATCGTCAACTTTACAGCCTTATTTCCTTGATCTGCTTGATGTTGATTTCAAAGCCGAAATTCTGGCAGCCTCCCTGGCCGATCAGCAGGTACCCCCAGAACGAATTATCATTAACCCAACCGGACTTTACAACCGGGCTTACTCCAAGGACATCCTGGAGATGGGCGACTGGCTGCTGGAAGGGTCCGCCTTTATTTACAACCGCATCGATACGCCCCGTGAGGGCTTATTCGATATGTTGCCGCAATACCTATTCTTCCCCCCGAAAGACTTAGCCCACCTTGCCGATACCGACCAGACCCTCGATACCATCCGGCAGGATCGGGACAACGAACGGCAGGCCCGTCTTTTCTTCCTGCCCTTCGATGCTGAACTGAATTACCTGCGGACATTGGCGGTCCAGCATGAAAATTCCGTTGAACACCCGGATACGGCCAGGACTCTGATCGATCAATTTGCCGAACAATGGCCCATTATTAAGGACATGAACCGGCCGCAGACGGGTCTTTTTTTGCAAATACTGCCCTGGATGCACCAGGTTCGCAGTAACCTTGTCTGGCTAAGTCAGTTTTTACGAGTCTTTTTTGCCGTTCCCGTAACGGTTGAAGGTGGCCGTAAAAGCCACCAGCCAACCCAGGCCGAGGATAACTTACCCACGCTGGCCAATTGTCGGTTAGGCGTCGATACGGTAATGGGTAACCGTTTCGACGATGGCCGCAACGGCATACAGATCCAGATTGGTCCCGTTCCGGATGCGCAGGTTCCGCTTTTTTTGCCGCATTCTCAATCGATTGCCTTGTTGCATAATCTCGTTAATTATTTCCTTCCTGTCTCTATTGACTTTTCTGTTACTGTCCTGACTTCCTCACCAAAGGAACAGGACGCGCCCGATCCAACCGATGTTTATCTGGGTTATACCAGTTTTCTCTAGCGTTCTTCCTTCTTTACAGGTAGTGCATCTGGCGGTACAACAGCCGCCGATGCCCCTCTGTACCGTAAAAAGGTATTCTTCGTGTCTTCGTTAATGATCGTATAGCAGCCTTCCGGCTCTACCATAAGGTAGTTGCGCTGAACGACCTCCTGATTATCAAGCGCGTTGATGGTGTATTCGTAGGCAGTTGCTCTGGCTGGCAGCGGTACACCAGCAGGCCAGACAAACAGCGACTGCTCCACGGGTGCTTCATAAATAAGTTTAGGCGGTAGTTGAGTGACCAGCTGAGCAGAATCGGCGGGGCTGGCAGACGATGTCCGGGGACTTATTAGCAGGCCAACTTTTTGCAACGTCCGCAACAACAGATTAACCCGCTGCAAATCGGGTGGGGCTACGGTAATTGGGGGTAGCTCGTACAGTTTAATGGCATACGTCCGAAACGACGGCCGAGTCATTAATGGCTGATTGGTTGGCTGACCTTTGTAAAAAGAAAAGGTTCCGGCAGCGGGTTCGCTGCGGCACAAATGACCGTACTCACTGATACGGCTCGTGTATACAGTGTAAAAGAAAAAAGATGCGGTGTCTGGCAAAGGCAGTTGCGATGGCCATACGAATTGCTGCTCCTTAAGCACTTTTTCGTAGACCTTCTTATTGCCCGGCAAGGTATAAATCTGAATCGTATACTGTTCTCCTTCGGTGTAGATCGGGGCACTACTGCGCCATTTAAATACCGGCCGTTCAATACCGCCTATTTTGAAAAGATTGGACTGGGCCGGGTCCAGTAAAGGCGGGTAACAGACCGGCACCGGCTGGCCGGCCTCAACCACTTTCGGCTGGCTTGATACCCCTGCTGATGAAGGCGACGCGGACGACGACGGTGATAACCGAAACGAGGCCGTAATCTGCGCCCCGTAGGTAGGTAATTCCAGCGTTTTTTGGCTAAAATCGCCAGCGATATTTAACCGTGCATACCGAACGGAACTAAACGAAGCACTGGCGGCTAGCCCCAGGCTAAACTGACTGGTAAACTGATAGTTAAGACTCACGGTCCCATTCGCCCCCAGTTGAGCCCGTTGACTGGTGGGCATGGTGGTGGTGGCAACCAGTTTGCCATTCAGCAAATCGCCTTCCGTATACCTGAGGGAATACGCACTTAACACCGGAACGCTATGGTAGAACAACCCTCCCCGGAGATTCGCATTTAGTGATAATCGCTTGCTGAGGCTAACGGATAAAGCCGGTCCGACTGTCAGCATAAACGTGTGCAGCGCTGTTAATGGCAGCACGCGGGCGAATGAGTTAACCGGAATGGACGGATCTTGATTATACGAGCCGTCGACCCGTAAACTTTGATACCCAACCAGTGCCCCGACCCCCAGATGTTCATTAAAGAAATAATCCGTTGCCAGACTGGCGTGCAATCCATGCTTTACATAAAGTTCATTTAAAAAACCCTTTTCATACAGCCTTTGGTAGCCAGCAAACGTACTCAATCGCCATTTTCCGGCAATGGCGGCATCGATCACCGTCGATGGCATAAGTGTCAGAGAACTATCGATACTATACGTCAGGGAGTCCTGGGCCACCGCCTGCCTGGGTAGCGTGCTCAGGGCAGTGGTGGCAACAATCCAGAAAAGGGCGCGTAACAGGGCGATACGTAGGTACATTACCAAGGGTTAAACAGGTAGCATCACTTCATCCAAAAACAGTCGGTACGTAGTGACCTGACCCGAGCGTTGAATCAACTTTTGGTGAACACTCTCCATCACAACTTTCCACTCCAATTCAGTTAGGGTACAATCCTCAGCCGGTTTTACGATAATATCAACGGTGCGCATTAACCCTTCCTTTACTGTTTTACCAATGGCAACTCCTTTTTGAATCGTTACCCCCTTTAACAATGGACCCAGTTCGTGGAAAAAGAAGGCCCGGATATCCTCCTGCGTGATGATTCGCTGATGCGTCATGAGCGCATACCGGTAAGTTTGAACCCGGTGCAGCGCCGACGGACGGTTGCGCCCACCCGTCGTGCTGGTTAACAGCTTAATGCTATCGCCTGCCAGGGTATTGGTATTATAGGCCTGTAAGTAGGTCCCGGCCGGAATATTATTGGCCAACTCGCAGGTAGTTGTCCAGAAGTCAACCTGCATGGAGTCGCCCGCTTCGAAAGGCTTGAAAATCACGTATTGATTAATGACCAGTGGGGGCGCGTTCGTATTCTGAATTTTGCGTTCAAGCCGCTCGATCTGGTCCTGAAGCTGCGTGAGCAGCAACCGGATGGTATCCTGCCCGTACACCGCAAAAGCCACCGATTCATCCCGCAGCAATTCCAGCAAAAACGTCAGTTGCTCACGGGCATTCCGAACATCGAAACGCTCCACGCCCCCCCGCCGAATCGTATACCCGCCCGAGCGGATATCGTCTGCCTTATGAAACGGGTGAGGGATAAAAATCCGATCCTTACTATCCATCACGGACTTCACCATCAGGAGCGTTTCGAAGGGGTCGGTGCGAAGGGGCAGCAGGTTAAAATTGGCCAGCGTCCGGTAAAGAATGCGATTCAGCTTTCGGTTCATCACCGGAAAGGCATTCAATTCAACCGATACTTTCTCCAGGATCTCTTCGGTAAAGCGGGCGGGAAACGTAACCTCCAGCCAAAGCAGCGCACCACTTTCCAGTGGCTGCAACTTTTGGGAACCAAAAGCTGTAAGGAACGCGGGTGGATACGGCTGTGCTAACTCCGCTAACGAATCCGTTCCCGGCTGTTCAATATGAATAAACCGACGTTGGTAATTCTGCCGGATGTCATTTTCGAGCTGGTAATTGATCTCATATTCGGAGAATAGCTGGGCCACATCATCCAGGTCAATTTGACCGGCTTCCTTGTAGGTAGGACCGTCACCCGTTGCCAGTGGATGGCCGTTTACAGACCAACGGCTTAACGTAAGCAATGACAACAAGGGCTGGTGTTCAACATCGTCGGGCCAGTTAAAGAAAAAACTTACCCGGTCGAGTGAGTCGACGGCCGGGTTTAGCTCCAGGCCAATCCACAGCGTTTTAGGGGCAAGTTTTTGCAGGGGCAGCGTCTGGGCTACCAGGCGTTTCCCCAGTTGAGGGTGAATGGCGTGCAGTTGTGACCCCGACGCCAGGTAGGCAACCCGGCCATCGATAAGTTTTACGGACTCAACGGGCGAAAAAAACAAATCCTGCACACTATCCAGCTCACCCAATTGCAGAGAGGCATATTTCTGCTGAAAAAGGAGACTCTGAACCGGCGACAACTCAACTACGGGCAAACCCGGATTGGCCTGCACAATGGCATGGGCGGGGCGGGGCATGGTTAGCAAATCGGGCGTCAGCAAATCGGCGAGCCGCTCCAGAACGCGCACTTCCGATTCCATGAACTCATTACTAATCCGGTAAACCTCATTAGCCAGTGTATCGATCAGCATCTGCACGAATGAATCAAGATGATTCAAATCCTGAATGCCCCACATCTGCATAATGTGTAATAACAAACGCTGCTGTATAGACTCTTTAGAAAAAAAAGACCGCTGGTCGCTCAGTGGCATAGGAGGTAATTCGAGTAGTGGGTGTGTCGTATAAACTCTACTTTAGCGCGTCGACAGATGACTAAGGTGCAATTGGGTTGTAAACCGAAATGGCTCCTCTGTTTCTTGCAGGATAGCACTTATGGTTACCGTTGCCAGTTGCTGGTAATCCTGGGGCAGCCCATCCAGCCGATGCACTACCGGCTGGAACTGCACACTCACCTGTGGCTTCTTCAACCGTCGTTCATGACGCTGGATGGCGGTCTCCAGCGATTCACACAACTGGTCAATCCAGTAGCTGCTTCTAACCGTAGAGTCGTAGTCAAAATCCCAGATTTTACAGCCGAACGAGCGGTCACTTCGTAACTCTCCATACTGCGTATGAAGCAACAGGTAGAGCATCTGAGCAATTGACGTACCTACACCGCAGGTGGGCATTTCCTGCCCGGCCATGATGGAGCCAAAACGAATTGGATGACGGTAAAATACCTGATTCATAGAGAGTTAACAGCAAGTTAGGCCATGCATCAAACAAATGTCAACCAATAAACAGAATAGGTTGTGAATCGACAAGCGTTTTCTTACATTCGGTGCGGTTAATTCCAGTAATCGCCCCCCCTCCATATTTAGGCTTCCGGCTCAAAACCTGATTGCAAACTTTCTTTTTATTCGCTTCTTCCTGCTATGCCAGTTTACACTACCGATGTCAAAACGACCTTACTTATTGACGGAAAAATAATCCCGACTTTTCACTCAATAACCTTGCAGCAGTCTATTCATACCACGCATGAATTTCGGGTGGTTTTCGAGCATGACGCTGTTGAAAACTTAGTGACGTTGTTCTCCGATCAGCTTGACAAATTGAATCGAAAGTCCATAGAGCTTACCGTTAACGGAGCGAGAGAAGTTCCTCCGCTGGAATTCAAGGGTGTGATTACGCAGACTGAGTTAAAACAACAGGATGATGGCTACTGGGGGCAGATGATCGTGACCGGGCATGGCCATTGTGAATCCTTACTCACGTTACCCGGCACCGAAACGTTCATCGATAAGTCGATCACCGATATCGTAAACCAGTGCCTGAGTAACTATTCGCAGCCAAAGAAGGTAGCGGGCAGTGCAAAACCGGCTCAACTACCGTTTTGCGTTCGGTACTCCGAGTCGGTCTGGCATTTCATGAAGCGGCTGGCTTACGATTTTGGTGCCTGGTTCTATTATGATGGTACAGTACTCCACTTTACAACCAGCCCTGGTACAACGTCTCAGCTGAACTTAACTTTCGGTGCCAATTTAACGCAGTTTCGCACGGGTGTACGGGCCGTACCCAGCTACGTTAAACAGTATGACTATTTAGCGGAGGAGAACAGGCGGCTGGAGTCAGAAACAACCCAGGATAAGGCCCCCTACGGCAAACCGAAAACGAGTGGCGTCATTACGCCACATCCCGCCCAGACGACTGCCGACATGCCCAATTACCGCGACAATCAACGGGCCGTCCTGACCGCCGAGGAGAAATACATGGAAGGGCAGGCCACGATTCCTGGCTTGTTTCCGGGCTGTAAAGTAATCGTTAAGGATTCACCCGCTGGCCAAGGCGGGCAATCGGTCCCTTACCTCGTCACCGATGTAGTTCATTATATCAGTGGTGTTGGCGAGTATAGAAACCGGTTTCGGGCTATTCCGGCCGATGTAGCCGCTATGCCCATGCGTAAACTGGTCAGGCCGCTGGCTCAAACCCAGATCGGCGAAGTTACGGACAACAAAGATCCTAAAGGCATGGGGCGGGTTAAGGTTAAGCTGCTGTGGATGAGTGGCTCGGAGACAACCCCCTTTATCCGAATGACCCAGCCACATTTTGGGTCGTATACCGATAACAAAAAAACGCGCGGCTTTCAGTTTGTCCCGGCCATTGGCGACCAGGTTATGGTTGGCTTTGAATACAACAACCCCGAACGCCCCTTTGTCATTGGAGCCATACCGCATGGTAAAAACAGCGCCATCGATACCAGTAAGCCCGAGGAAGAAAAGCACATTAGCGTGGGTAGTGGCAGTACACTGACATTCATCGAAAAACCCAGCGTGAAAGAAATCCATCTGCAGGTGGATGAGAAGAACTTTATCAAGATCTCCGTACCGAGCGGGGGGGGCGACATAACGATTAACTCCTCAAAAAACATTGTGGTAAAAGCCACCGCTAAAGTGACCATCGAAGCCCCCGAAATCGTATTGTCGGGAACCACCATTACGTTAGACGCCAAGCAGGCGGTCAATATCAAAGGCGCGCAGGTTAAAGTAGAAGCAACCGCCCAGATGAACATCAAGGGAGCCATGACCGATGTAGAAGGATCGGGTACGCTGAACGTCAAAAGTTCAGGAATGACGGCCATCAAAGGATCAATGGTTATGATTAACTGAAAATACGTAACTCACAGACCGCTCCATAGCCTATAATGAATCCGCTCAGCCAGCGCCTATCCGTTCTTGAACGGCTTTGGCAGGAATTTCGACGGCTGCCCGATACCCGCCTGTGTCGCTGGTTGTTTGCCCCCAACGAACACTGGTTTCTGGCGCTGTTCCTGGAAAAACAGACCGGCCCGCAAGCCATCTCCAATGATATTTTCATAACCCTCGATACGCCCGTTCAACACTGGCAGGCATTTTTTGAACAGGCACTGACCGACCTTTCTGAACAGATCGGGCATGACCTGCCCTTGCTGGCCGATCAGACTATTACCATCCAGTGGCCGTCTGAAGCGAAAGGGACCAAACAGGACCCGGTCGCCCGCTTTGTCACGGCTGTCAATCAGCTGGATACCCGGCTTCGGGCTTATACGGATGGTTTCCTGGTGTTATGCCTTCTGCCTCAGGCAAACGCGGGCAATATCGTACTGGACCAGATGATAACAGCCCTGTTGATGGGTGGCCTTTCACCTACGGTTCGTGTGCTCATTACGGATACCACTGGAGTTGAACAACTAGCCACCTTACCCGGCCGTTTTCGGAAAGAAGTTCACTCAAGCCCAATTAACCTTCAGTTTCAAAAAGTAATTCATCAGGTAGCCGCGCTCGGTTCGCCTACGGCACCCGATGTAAAATTTCGGCAGTATCATGCCGAACTGACCACAGCCCTCAGTCAGCAAAACCTGCGGGATGTGTTGTATTTCGCACAGAAATGTCAATTGATCTGTCAACAGGAACGCTGGACTGGCCTTGAGGGCGGCATCCATCTATCCATCGCACAGGCGTACAAAGAGCAGCACCGATACGAAGAGGCACTGGCCCGTTACCTGCTCGCGGTTAATCAGATGGAGCCTTTATTCGATACGGGCGATGTACTTGCCGGACGCATCAGCCTGATGGCCTGGCTGGGAGCGGGCGAGGTTTACGAAACTATGCGACAACGGCAGCGAGCCATCGATGGATACGGGTTGGCCAGTGCGCGGGCGGAATTCCTGAACGAGTGGCTACTGGCGGTTGAGAGTCACCGCCGACTGGCCGTGGCCCATGATCTCAGTGGCCGCAGCCGCCTGGCCGACGAGCATTACCTCCGGTTATTTGCGCTGGCCGAGCACTTACCGCCCGAGCAGCACCCGGTAGCCCGGCTACCCGAGATAGGCAAATTGTACTGGCAGCGCCAGCAAACCCCCGAAAAAAGGCGAAAAGCCGATGAGTTATTGACACAGCTCCTCGGAAATAGACGATGGATGATGGTGATTGGTGATTAATTGCTGGTTAGTAGTTCTCTAAGGCCTGTGAGGGCACAGGCCATGGAAAAGAAAAACTCAGTGAATCTCTTTTTTTTTAGCGAATCCGCTCCGGCGTACCGGTCTGTGTAACAACTCAATAACTCATTAACCAATTACCCATGGAATCAACCGCGTTTCGATCTGGTTTACGTCGATTGCTTTATCCGGCAGTCAATGCTGCGTTGCCTGCCAACGAAGAGAACGGGAAACAGTTGGTCCAGCTCCTGAATCGGCTGGAGTTAACGCCGGATGATTGCCAGGTGCTGCCCTGGGGGCGACGGACATTCAATGGCCGCTTTGTCGATGTAGCATCCGGCGAAGTGATGGTTGAGGAAGTCGATGTAGAGATTCCGGGGCCTCTCCCCTTCCAGTGGAAACGGCTTTACCGATCCAATAAGCTAACCTCCGCCCCCCTGAGTTTCGGGTGGCGTCATTCGTACGACTTTGCCTTGCTGGAAGATCAGGCCAGCGGTCGGGTTGTGATCCGGTTACCGGATAATCGGGGCGTCCTTTTCCCGGTTCTGGCGAAAGGCGAACCGTATTTACACCGTACAGAAAAGCTTGAGCTTAGCTATGACGACCACGGCTACCGACTCCGGGGAACGGACGGACTGGACTATCGTTTTGCACAGAATCCGGGTGGCCACATTTGTCGGCTGATCTCGGTCGAAAGCCCTCACCTACCCTGCCGTATTCAGTTTAGTTATACCAGCGCGGGGCATTTACAGCGCATAACCGACGATTTTCAGCGGGTTATCGATGTCACAACGGATTCGCAGGGGTGCATAACCCGGTTGGCGATTGCGGCTTCCGGCCAGTCCATGAATGCATTCACGCTGGTAGCCTATGGGTACGACGAAACGCATAATCTGACCGATGTTCTGGTGTCGGGTAAGCGCACCGCTCAGTACAGCTACCGTCAGAATCGACTCATCAGGCTGACGGACCGTTTCGGACAAAGTGCCTTCTTCACCTACGAAAAAGTCGAGACTACCCACCGGTGCCATACGGTAAAATGGAATGAGCGCGCGGTTGCACTGCGCCTTCAATACCTGCCCGATGAGGGTCGTACGCTGGTTACGGACTCCGCCGACCGGGTCAGGCAGTACACGCACGAAGCCGGGGTTGTTCAGCGATTTATCAGCGAAGGCGGTCAACAGCGTGTTTGGTTTTTCAACGAATACGGCGAACTACTGAGTGAGCAGGATACCCTTGGCAACGCCACATTCTATACCTACGACCCCAAAGGCAATAGGATTGAAACGGCCTGGCCGGATGGCGGGCAGATGCGGATGCAGTACAACGACGATGGCCAGTTAACTGAGCTGGTCGATCGGGCCAATGGCATCTGGCAGTGGTCGTATGCCGAAAACGGGCAGCTCCTGGCCTGCCTGAATCCGGTTGGTGCCGAAACGAACTTCAGCTATAACAAGGACGGATTGCTTCGGGAACGGAAAGGCCTGCAAGCAGGCTGGACTCGATGGGCGTACGACTCATACGCGAATCCGAACGAGGAAACCACCGAAACAGGCCAACGAACAACCTGGGCATTCAACGTACTGGGGCAATTAACGGACCCGAAGCCCGAAGAAGGTCCGCACACCAAACCCATTGCCGCCAATAATACGCAAGCGACTAGCCAGTACCAACCCGTTTACAGCAACGACGGCAAGCTCATTGAGCTTCGGAGCAAAGACAAACTCAGCTGGCAGTTCGTCAGGGATGCGGCCGGACGAGTGCGCGACTATTGCCGACCGGATGGCCGGTCAACTCGCTTTCATTACGATGCAGCCGGACGCATGACCGAAGTGCTGTTCTCCGACGGAAGCTGGCACCATTATACGTATCGCCCGGACGGCTGGCTCATTGAAGCCACTACGCCCAACACATTGATTCAATTCGAGCGCGACCCGCTGGGGAGAATCGTTACGGAAACGACGGATAATAGTGTGGTCGAAACGGTGTATGACAAGGCCGGGAATCGAATCGGTCTGCAATCATCAGCTCAGGCCAGTGCCGCCTACACCTACGATAGCCGAAGTCTTCTGGCCCGGCAGCAACACGAAGATTGGCAGCTGGACTATACACACGACCGGCAGGGGCGTTTGGTGGAGTGCCTGATGCCCGGCAATCTGCGCAGTCGCTGGCAGTATGACCAGGGGCTGTTTCCCACCAGTCATCAGCTTTTTTGGGGAAGCCGCCTGCAAGCCGCCCGGTCGCAAACCTACCAGTGGCAGCAGCACCAGCTCACCCGTTTGCAGGATTCCCGTTTCGGTACGGCTACGCTGCTTTATGATTCGGACAATGAGCCGATCGAAGCCAGCGGCTCTGCCGGGTGGATCGATCGCTGGGTTCCCCAACGGGCACGCTATCAGCAGGTATTAGTAAAGCCAGCCGCCCGAACCAGCGAAATTGGCTGGCAACTCATACAAATTGGACCAACGCGTTTTTATTACGACCCGGACGGCTATCTGCGCGAAAAGCAGATAGCCGGAAAAGTGTGGCAGTTTCAGTGGCACGAATCAGGCAGTTTGCAGCAGATCATCTGCCCGGATGCCAGCGTCGTTACATTCCAGTACGATGCCCTCGGTCGTCGCATTGGGAAAACCAGCGACGGTCACGCCGTTCGCTGGGCGTGGGATGGCAACCGGCTGCTGCACGAATGGCATGAGCGAACAGGCAGCGAACCGATTCAACTCACCTGGTACACGGCGGGAACCGAAACCACGATGCTTCGGATAGGTCAAACCCGGTATAGTGTGGTTTGTAATTACCTGGGGCAACCCCTGTCGATGCACGACGGGCAGGGCGATCCGGTATGGGAATGGCAATGGTGCCTGTTCGGCAAAAAACGCGCGCTAACCGGCCCCCAACGGTGGCACACCTTCCTGGGCAATGGTCAATTTGACGATCAGGAAGCCGGGTTAGTGTACAACAATTTCAAGTATTTCGATCGTGAAACCGGGCTACCCATTAGTCCAGAATATTCCAGCCCCGCCGGCTGGGCGCGATCTGGATGGGAGCCTCCTCATGCACCAGAATCGTTTCTTTCCGCTGCCCGATATATTCGAGCGTACTGAGCTTGTTCCAGAGTTTGGTAAAAACGCCCAGAAACTGCTCAATTGCGTGCATCGAAACACCAATCTGATTATGGTTATAATCGTGTTCCAGCAAGCGCAGCAGGAGTTCTTCAAACTGGCCCGGCGTTACGTTTGTCCACTCGAAGAAATAATGCAGAAGTTCTTCTTTCTGCCGACTCGGCATGCAGTACAATCCGGTATAGATAATACTGGTCAGGTTGGCAAAGTAACCCACCAGCACCACCGGCGGGTGCTGGTGGTCCATGTTGCGGTAATCGAAAAAGACCGTCCCTAAATAATCCAGTATCCGGTTGCAAAGATTCTGAACGTGCCGGGCAATATCGGACGGTTGCTGCTGATCGAAAACCTTTCGGATAATCTTGAACGAACTAACCTGAATCTCGTTCAACCCCCAGCCAAAGTTTTTGTAGTACTGAATCAGGCGGGGGTGGCTGGAAATTGACGCACAGGGCGGAATATACTGGCTGTCGATAATATAGTGGCCTTCGTGGTAAATCGCTTTTCCAATAATTAAATGATGCTGGCCCAGCTCATCCGCATTGACATGCTGAGACGCCACGACCATCAGTTCGTAACCATACTCGGTGTAAGGATGCCTCAGCGGTGACTCGTCCGGGTTGGGGTTGCCAACGGGTACTTTCTCGAACGGATTAACGGCCAGTACAATATCATACCCGATTGGGGGCTGATTTTCTGTGTGTTGCATAATGGCAAACGAGGCTGTCTGCACCGTAAACTTCAGCACATCCGGATTGATAGCGATCCGGCAGCCTCCCTGCGTAATGGCGTTGCAGCGAAACAGGCGCACTTCCACATAGTTGCCATTCTTTTCGAGCAGGTCGAACTCATGGGCAACCGACGTTCCCCGCACCGGCGGCAACAAGCCGTAATTATAACTGGTCAGGAACAGGGAAATCGAATCACGGACCAGATCCTGAACCTGATGATCTGTATCCACAAAATGCTGTTGCGATAGCTTCATGCCATCGACCCAGTTTACCGGCAGGTGATTTTTAGGGAATAACATAGGTAGTTAGGCAAGTTCTTCCACCCGCTTGGCCACAATCAGGTGGTTCTCGCTAAGGTTATTCTCGGCTATTGTTTTTTCAAAGTCAATATAGTTTCGAAATCTGAACAAAGACGGTTTGATGCTATAAAAGGACCAGCCATACTCGTGGGCCGACTCATCGAACGTCTTTATGGGATCGTTGGGAAATTTGACATTATAATCGTCAATAAGTTTTTGAAACCACGTCCCAAAAGCCATGTTGCCCGTTGAGCGGGCCTTTACTTTGATGGGTGGTTCTTTACGACCGGGATGTTTATGGATCTGAATTTCCAGCAGGGTAAGCCGGAAATAATCAACCTCTTCCATATCTACATCCTCCGCATTTCGTGGGTAGTACCAGAGTTTGTAAATCTCGCTGGGAACGGCCACCAACGCATTAAACGTATACGCGAACAGGATAGGCAGCACAAAAGGAAGCAGGCTGGTTGCCGCCCAAAGATCATACGGAACAACGCCGTATAAAAAACTGCTCAGGTAATAGAACACCGGGGTAAACAACGCAGCACCAAAGCAGATAATACTGCCCGCCAGTAAAATGACAAAAGCCGGTTTGGTAGCAAAAGCCGGTCCCATGTCGATCAGCATCCGACTTAAAAAAAGAATCCCCAAAATAAGGCTGACGACCTGCACCACGATATAGCCTACCGGGATAAACTCCAGGCCAATTAAACCAAATAAACCAGGGAGCGTAAGGATTAACGCACCAATCAGAATCGTCAACAGAAATCGTTTGTTTGCCATTAGCTCATTCTGGCGGTTAATCCAGAATGCCCAGGCGGTCATGCCTACAGCGATCAGCAATAGGATAATGTAGTTTATGAGAAAGGGCGATGTGACGTTCATTAGAGAATAGATAATCCGGGGTACATCCGCTGCGTTTTCAGTGGGCTCAATCAGCCATTGATCATGACGGTTGGAAAACCAGCCACAATAGTGCCGCCATGAGCGGTCGAATCACCCATCCGGGCGGCCGGTGCCCCGCCAATCAGTACGGTTACGGATCCTTTAACGATTGTATCGGGTGGCCCGACGCACACCAATGAGTCGCCAACACGAGCGGCAGGCAAGCCCCCGATCATCACCGTTGGGCAGCCGGGACCAACTATAGGGCCACCCACGTGCGGTATCGGAACGGGGCCTGGCTGCACCATCATACAGGTGTGCATGTCGGTTAAACGAGCGGCTGGGGGCATAAAAAGACGATTTGGTTGCAGGCCATGTCAACAAACATATATTAATTTTAATAACACGCCTATTTTTTCAAACAATCGGTATTTATTTCAACAATCATTGGTTAATGGTTATTAGTTATTGGTTATTGAGTTGTTACACAGAGATTCACTGAGTTTTCCCGGTAGCTTCTCCATAGCCTGTGTCCTCACACGCGCCAGCAGCGTTGGCCGTCCGGGTGAGCGGTCTGTAAGGACACAGGCTATGGTGAGGACAAAGACCCTGCGGAACCATTAACTCAATAACCAGTTACCAGTTACCGTTTCAAAATCTTACGCACCGTTGTCTTGTTTCCGATGGTGATGTACAGCAGATAGGTTCCGGCAGATGCCTTATCCAGTTGTAGAGTTGTCTGCTTTTGCCGGGTCGACACCTGCTCGGTTATGTGTCCGTCAAAACTAATCAGCTGCAGTTGGGCCGGTTCTTTTTGCAGCGGCAGATCAATATCGACCGTAACCACCTCATCGGCCGGAACCGGATAAACTTTCACCAGATTCCCGAAGGGATCGGCTTCAGCCAGCAGCACATCGACGCGAATAGTGGTGGTATCCGTACCCTCAATTTTTCCGACACCGCAGTTATTGGAAACAGACAACAGCTTGTAGGTTATTGTCGTGGCGGGTGTAACCGTCACCGGGAATAAGTTTTTCGTTGCCCCTACCGATCTGACCTCTGCACCAGCTCCATACGACACAGTCCAGGGTGCATCACCGGATAAGGTAAACAGCAGTTCGGTGCTTTCACTCTTGTAAATCAACTTTTTGCCCGCACTAAACGAAGCCGTTGGTAATGCTCTAACCGTCAGCAATGTCGGGCTTCGGATACCTGCAACGGCATAAGGGGCATTTGTGGCGCTCACCCTGATGTAATAAAGACTGGCCGCTACTGTGTTCGGGATGGTTGTTACAACCGTGTTTCCCTGTAACAAGCCGTTGGCAATAGGGGTGTATCTCCGGCTCAGCGAATCGCCGGTTGCGCTGGCGATTTCTACCACAAATGTGTTTGCGGCAGTAAACTTTCCGGATGTTGCAAACGGTACGGTTAGTAATGTCCCCGTACAGATCGACGAACTTCCCAGCGTACCCGTAAGAATAGACGGCACCTCTACGGATATAGTAGCGACACCGCTTACCGTTCCATTCCCACAGGCATTCGACACGCTCACTACTGAGTAACTCGTTGTGGTGCTGGGTGTAACGGTTAGTTGATTAACGGTAATGTCAGAACTGGTACTTGTTTCGGCAGTTCCAACGGCTCCATCAGACAAGACGTACCGATAAGGTCCTGTTCCGGTGAGCGTCAGCGAGAGTATAGCGGAGGTCCCCAGGCTAACATTAGTCGTTCCGGCCAGTCTGGCAGTAGGCAACGCGTTGATCGTCACCTTAATCTCTGACTTACGACTTTCGCAACCCAGCGCGTTCAGCTGACTAACCGAATAGCTGGCACCGGCTGTGACAACGATCGTAGGCGGAATGGGCGCTACGGTGGTGATCGCACCGGTTGGGCTGTACCATCGTAAGCTGGTTCCGGTTGCCTCCAGGGGTTTGGCCACGGCATTCTGGCAATACGCAACGGGCGTAACAACCGTTGGCGGTGGCGTTACATTGACCGTATAAATCATCGTTGCCTTTTGACTGATACACCCGTTGAGGGTTTGGGTCACCTTGTAGATATACGTCTGATTCACATCGACCTTCGTGACAGGGGTAGGGACCGCAATTGGATTATCGGCACTATCGTACCATTGCAACGCGGTACCAACGGCGGTAAGTGGCTGCGTAGGCACATCCTGACACACATTCAGGTTGGCAACGGTTGGCGGAAGCGGCAAGGCATTGACAACCCCCTGCACCAACGTCCGTGGACTTTCGCACTGATTGATGGTCTGGCTGACGTAGTATGAAAAGGGCCCAGCCTGAGCAGTAGACACCGTAACCGAACTACCCATGTTATTTATGGACGTTGCATCGGCATACCACTTCAGATTTTGGCCGGAAGCCTGTAGCACGATCGGAACACTATTTTGACAAACAGGCGCCAGTGGCGTAACGGAAGGAGCCGTTGGCGTTGGCGTCACAACAACCAGTAGCAAACTTCGGCTACTTTCGCACCCATTGGCATCCGTTTGGCTAACAAAGTATGTATTCACACCGGCATTTGTCGTAATGGGCACGGGGGTAACGGTTACTGCAGTTCCGCCGGTTTGGGCCGTATACCAGCTTAACGAACTGCCACTATTAGCCAGGGCCGTAAGGGGAAGAGCGGTAGCCCCCTGACAATAGCTGACCGATGCTGTTGTAGGTGACGTTGGCAGGGCGTTAATCCGAACCGTTACCGGTGCCCGGTTGCTCTCACAGCCTGTAATATCGGTCTGGCTCACATAGTATATAACGATACCGGCACTCGTCGTTACAGGACTGGGAGCCACCGATGTGCCCGATCCGCCCGTTTGCGCGGTGTACCAGTTTAAAGTTCCTCCGGCAGCCGGAATGGCCACTAATGGACTGGCGACAGTGCCCTGGCAAAAGGCCGGCGATCCCGCTACCGTAGGAACAGGTGGTGCCGACTTAATCGTTACGTTCACCGGAGTCCGTGGCCCTTCGCACCCATTTATGCTTTGACTCACGTAATAGAGTACATTACCACTGGAAGTCAAGGCCGGCGTAGGTGGCGTTAACGAGGACCCTCCACCGGTTGCCGCCGTATACCAATTTAGTACCCCCCCCGGCGACGCCGTGGCCGACACGGGTGTAGCAGTACCACCCTGGCAGTACAACTGCACGTTGCTAACCGTTGGAGCCGTCGGCGTTGTCTGTATGATTACCAGAATGAGCGATTTTGGCCCTTCGCATCCGTTTATACTCTGACTCACATAGAACGTAAATATACCGGTACTGGTCGTTGACGGCGTTGGCGCTATTGTCGACGCCACGCTGCCTGAAGACGAACCATACCAGTTCAACGTGGCACCATTTGTCTGTACAGCCGTTAACGCGACAGCCGTAGTAGCGCCCTGGCAATAAACGATCGGACTCGTACTAACACCCGGAGCCACGGGTAAACCTCTGACAACGACGTTAATGGGCGTACGGGAGCCTTCACAGCCATTGACGGTCTGACTAACATAATAAATGAGCGTACCCTCCTGATTAGTGGGAGGAAGGGGAGCGGTAGAGGTCGGCACACCACCTGTTTGCGTAGTGTACCAGTTAAGAATACCACCACTCGATGGGGTAGCGGCCAGTGCTACAGAAGGAGCGTTCAGGCAGGTACTCACCTGATTAGACGTAACACCAGGTGCCGTTGGCAGCGCTTTTACGGTAACGGTCATGGGGTTTCGGGGGCCCTCACAACCACTAATCGACTGACTAACATAATAGGTAAACGTACCATCCTGAAACGTAGATGGCGCGGGTGCCGTAATCGTGCCCACACCACCAGTTGGGTCTGTATACCAGTTCAATATACCCCCGGAACTTGGTGTAGCCGTTAGCGAAGTTGGTGCTGTATTCTGGCAGAAGACGAACGGCGTGGTTGCCGGAGCAACGGGGGTAGCCAACACCGAAACGTTGATTACAGCCCGGTCGCTTGTACAGCCATTGCCGTCGGTCTGCATGACATAGTAGCTCGTAACCCCCGGTGTTGTTGTTATCGGCGTGGGCGCAGCAATAGCGGCCCCTCCGGTAGCATCGGCATACCACTGCAACAAACCAGGGGCGGTAGCAGCCAGTACGGTAGCGGGTGCATTCTGGCAATACACCACAGACGGTGTAACCAGGGGTTGCGCCGGTTTAGGATTGATGGTAACCGCAATCGTGGCTCTGGGCCCTTCACAGCCATTGACCGTCTGGCTAACGTAGTAATAGCTCGTGCCTGGGTTGCTGCTTGTGGTTTGCGGAGATGGAGCGGTTGCCGAAGGCGTTCCACCTGCCTGCACGGTGTACCAGCTTACCGTACCGGTTGCCGTGGCCGATAATGGCACGGATACGACTCCCTGACAATATGTTATCGGAGTGGAGCTAACCGTTGGGGCGGGAGGAAGGCCAATGATCGTAACCGCAACGCTGGCTTTGTCACTCTCACAACCGTCTACAGTCTGGCTGACATAGTACAAAACGGGTGCCCCGATCACCGCCGTTGCCGGCACAGGGGCGGTTGACGAAGGCGTCCCGGCAACGGGATCGGTGCCGTACCAGGTTAGGCTCCCTCCCGTGGCAGTCGTAGCGGTTAAGGCCGTAACCTGATTGGCACAGAAACTAACCGGGGCGGTACCCGGCAGGGCGGGCTTCGCTTTCACCTGCACCGCAATGGATGCCCGGTCACTTTCGCAGCCATTACCATCGGTCTGCGTAACATAGTAGCTCGTAACCCCCGGTGTGGTTGTTATCGGCGTGGGCGCAGCAATAGCGGCCCCTCCGGTAGCATCGGCATACCACTGCAACAAACCAGGGGCGGTAGCAGCCAGTACGGTAGCGGGTGCATTCTGGCAATACACCACAGACGGTGTAACCAGGGGTTGCGCCGGTTTAGGATTGATGGTAACCGCAATCGTGGCTCTGGGCCCTTCACAGCCATTGACCGTCTGGCTAACGTAGTAATAGCTCGTGCCTGGGTTGCTGCTTGTGGTTTGCGGAGATGGAGCGGTTGCCGAAGGCGTTCCACCTGCCTGCACGGTGTACCAGCTTACCGTACCGGTTGCCGTGGCCGATAATGGCACGGATACGACTCCCTGACAATATGTTATCGGAGTGGAGCTAACCGTTGGGGCGGGAGGAAGGCCAATGATCGTAACCGCAACGCTGGCTTTGTCACTCTCACAACCGTCTACAGTCTGGCTGACATAGTACAAAACGGGTGCCCCGATCACCGCCGTTGCCGGCACAGGGGCGGTTGACGAAGGCGTCCCGGCAACGGGATCGGTGCCGTACCAGGTTAGGCTCCCTCCCGTGGCAGTCGTAGCGGTTAAGGCCGTAACCTGATTGGCACAGAAACTAACCGGGGCGGTACCCGGCAGGGCGGGCTTCGCTTTCACCCGCACCGCAATGGATGCCCGGTCACTTTCGCAGCCATTGCCGTCGGTCTGCGTAACATAGTAGCTCGTAACCCCCGGTGTACTGCCCGATGGGGTGGGCGCTACGGTAGACGGTGACCCACCCACGGGGTCCGTAAACCAGTTTAAGTTAAGACCCGTAGCGGATAACTGGACAGGCGATTCAAACTGACAATAGGCCGCCGGGACGCTCACCAGTGGCAAGTTTGGCTTCGCGATGACGATAACCGTTATGCTGGCCGTTGGCCCTTCGCAGCCATTAACGATCTGACTCACTTTATACGTTGACGGAGCAACCGTTGCCGTAGAAGGGGTTAATGAAGGGAAAGGATTACCGGCCGGGTCGTACCAAACGAGCGTACCGGTTCCGGTGGCCGACAGCGGGGCCGCTACGGAACTCTGGCAGAGGATGATCGGGCTTGTTGGTACAACAGGAGCCGGTGGCAATGGTTTAACGGTCACCAAAATAGACGCCTGACTACTCTCGCAGCCGTTCCCATCGGTCTGCGTGACATAATAGGTAGTCGCTCCTACACTGGAGCTTGAGAGCACAGGCGCTACTGTCGAAGCCGAGCTGGCTGGCGAAGTATACCACTTCAGAGAACCGGCGGCCGATACAGCCGAGGTGATCAAGGGCACCGTTGCGTTCTGGCAAATATCAATTGGCGAGGTTGCCGGAGCCGACGGGAGCGCATTCACCGTAACGGAAATAACAGCCCGGTCACTCTCACAGCCGTTACCATCTACCTGGCTAACGTAATAGCGAAAAACACCAGCGCTACCGGTTGCTGGCAAGGGCGATACAAGGGATGCTGTTCCGCCGGTCTCATCCATTCCATACCAGCGAAGGGTGTTACCGGGAAAAGCCGTAGCCGACAGGGACGCCGGGGTAGTATTGAGGCAATAGGCTGGCGGCAACACGACGGATGGCAAAGCGGGCCGTGAACTCGTCACTACCGTTACACTGGCACGGTCGCTTTCGCAACCATTACCATCGGTCTGGCTAACATAATAGGTAGCACTTCCGGCCAGGGAAGTTGAAGGCACTGGACTCACCAGCGGTACGGTACCGGTTAACGTCGTATACCATTTCAAGATGCCTGCCGCCGAAGCAACAAAGGGAGATGGCGTCGCATCCTGACAATAGAAGAGCGGCCCGGCAGCCACCGTTGGAGTGACCGGGAGCGGAAAAACCGTATACTTGATTGATGCCCGGTCACTCTCGCAGCCATTCCCATCGGTCTGACTAACATAATAGGTAGTTTGACCTGCTGTGGTTGTAGAAAGTGTAGGGGCGACTGTAGAGCCGGTTCCCTCGGTTGAAGCGGTATACCACTTGAGTATACCGGTGACCGTTACGGCCGAAAGCACAGAAACCGGAGTGCTATTCTGGCATACACTTAAGTCCGTTATGACCGGTTTTGCCGGGGTTGGGTTCACCGTTACCGGAATGGATGCCCGATCGCTTTCGCAACCGACTGGGTCTTGTTGGGTCACGTAGTAACTCAGTACACTCGGCGTGCCAGTTTGGGGGGTGGGGGCTATTGTCGAGCCGGTCCCCGCGGTGGCATCCGTGCCATACCAGCGCAACGAATAGTTACCCGTACTAACCGTGGCACTTAGGGGAATAGCGGTAGCATCCTGGCAATACGCCACCGGGGCCATCACCGCAGGCATGCCAGGCTTTGCATTGATGGTAACGGTAATCATAGCCCGGGGGCCCTCACAACCGTTCACTGTCTGGCTCACGAAGTAATTGGCGGTGGCGTTTGTCAAAGGCGTAATCGAAGACTGTCCTGTACCGCCCGAGGCTGTATAGTACCAGTTTAGCGTTCCGGTGGCTGTGGCCGACAGGGGAGTGGCCGTTGTTACATCCTGGCAATAGGTAACCGAAGCGGCTACTATCGGCTTGTCGGGCAAGGGCTTGATCGTTGCCTGTAGGTTAGCCCGGTCGCTTTCACAACCGTTCACGGTCTGGCTAACATAATAATTAGTTGTGCCCACTGATGTTGGTAATGTTGGTACTGCTATTGTACCCTCACCACCCTGCTGGGTATCATACCATTTTACATTCTGACCTGTAGCCGTTAGCGCCGGTATATTTGTCGCATCCTGGCAGTAACTTACATTCGTAACCCCCGGTGCAACAGGGTGTGCGTTGATGTCAAAACTATTACTAGCTGTAAATGTAGGTACGCCAAAGAAGTACGATGTTCTGGTTAAAAAGTAGGAATAGGTTCCTGTGACACGATCTATCGGGATCGTTGCCGTTATACTTCCACTGGCGTCAACTACTGTCTGTTGATCCAATAGCATATTCGTTGAACCGGGTCCATACAAATAAAGAGAGATGATTCCATAATCATCGTAAGGAGAAGCGAAGGCAACTGTAATTGTAGACCCGGCGCAGACCGTACCAGGTGTAACCGAAGTAACTGTAATTTGGGCTTGTAAGGGTTTACTGACTATGGATAAAACAAAGAAGGTGAGGAGGGCTATCCGTAAATGTAAAGTCATGAACTAATTGATTAAGGGAAGTTACGTGCAACCGGAAAGCAGGCAGGAAAATCCGACCTTATGGTCATTAAACCTGCATATATATCCCTCTAAAGACTAAAAAGTCAAGCTAATTCAAACAGATGGTAGCTATATTATAATTCTAGTAAGCATAAAATATAAACTGTACCCAAAACCGACTTAAATAGTCTCATTTGTTTTTTTGTGGGCATTCATCCATAGTAATGAAGCCGTTTACACAATGATGGTATACTTGTTAATCAACGATAAAGAAAAAAATCTAGCTTTTTAAATTAATTATACCGTTTGTTTGAAAATGTACCTTCTGGACTATCCTCACATTTGCCATTTCTCTTCTAACCTCTAGTTTTGGACTCTAACATGTTATAACCCAAACCGTTTATGTTTGAATTCGAAATTGGTGGTAACGAGATCAAGCCGGAATCGTCTGAAGGAATTGCTCAAATTCCGTACAACAGAACCTTACTGGCGCAAAAATTAACGCAGCAGGACCCGATCAGCCCGGAAGTAGTCTACGGCTTGAAAACAGTAGCCGATGTCTTCGCGAAATTTGAACCCAGCGTAGAAGTTGAGTTTGAAGCCCTGGATGGCATGCCGACGAAAGAAGTCCTCAACTTCCGGAGTGTGGCCGACTTCCGGGCCAAAGACATGGTTACGAACAGCCCTTTCCTCCGTTCGCAGGATGCCCAGTACAAGGAATACGCGCAAATCAATACTCGACTCAAGAGCCACCGTATCCTGCAAACGGCCCTCAACCAGCCCGAAGCCAAAGCCGCTATGATCCAGACGCTTCAGGCCCTGATTACCGAACTGGAAGCCAACGAGGAAGCAGCAGCTGCCTAAGCGTACACCTTTTACCCACTATCCCATTTTGTTTCCCCCCTTTGTCTAATGGAAAGCGAATCTCTGACCCCACAGACGGAACTGGATGCCAGACCATCCGTGGCCGTTGCCACCGGCGAATTACCCGGAATGAATATTTTACAGTCCTTTGGGGGCTATGCCTTTTTAGAAACGTTTCTGGAAGGGTCGCAGAACCTGAACCCCGGACGTAAGGCGCGTAAAAAAATCTACCTCAGCGACCCCACCAAAGCCACAGATCGGGCCATCCTGAAAGAAAAACTGAAATTATGGGTCGATGTTCTGAGCTCCTCCGACAACCAGAACGAGATGCAGGACACGGCCAAAACAAAAGCCGCAGAAGTAGAGGCCAGCCTGAACAAAAATCTGGGGAAAGCCCTGACCGCTACGCACGACCTCGAAGTGAGCTACCGCGCCCTCTCTCTCTTCTACAAAAATGCGGAAGCCGATAAGTTATCGAATATTACGGTCGTCAATGCCAGCTTCGAGCAGCTGACCGACCTCGATAACTCCCGCTTCATCGATTTCATTGCCGATGAACTAAAGCAAAACTACGACCGTCTGGACCTGCGCAAAAACTACTCCCTGCTGGTGGTACCAGGCTTTATGGGCTCAAATGCCGTGCTGGAAAAATGGGCAAAAATCGCCCATGCCAATAAGGCCATGCTCTTTACCGACTTTGCCGATCTGGATAGCCCCGACGATGTAATTGACCTGTTCAGTACCGCCGACATGACCGGCGCCGAGCTGTTCCGCTCCAATGTGATCATGACCTGTAACTGGGCACTGGGGCGCGAGAAGCTGGCGGCCGTTGGCGAAACAGAAGACCTCTTTGTACCACCCTCCTCGGCCCTGGCCGGTAAAGTTTACTATACCCTGATGTCGCAGGTGACAGCGGGCAAGAAGCACGGCGGCATGAACGAGGTTCCGGCTGTACGCTTCGAACTCCGCAAGAGCGAAATATCGGCGCTCGAACGGCTCAACCTCGTGCCGATGGTGTACGAATACAGCCGCGTGATGGCCTTTGGTGGCAAAACGCTCTTCAACGGCGACAACCTGGGGCTGCAAACCTACTCCGTCGTGCGTGTATTCGATCACATCACCAAAGTGCTGTTCGACTTCCTCAACCGCCGGGCTTTCGAAAACTGGAATACATTGGTAGAGTCCGATCTGCGTCGTCAGATTATAAATTTTCTCGACAGTGTGAAGGGGCCAACCAAACTAGTGGAAAACTTTCGGATTACACGGCTGGAACGCGACTCCAAACAAAAAGATCGGGTTTACCTTGATATTCGTATTACACCTTATTTTCCAGCAAAAAGCTTCGTCATTCGACTCGATGGACGCCGGGGTGATGATGTGGAGAGTCCTGAGTGGGTTTCTGATTATACGGAAGCATAAGTCATATTGATTATTAATTTCTAAATTAAATCTACTATGTCTGGCTATTCAACACAGCTGAAAATTGACAAGCATGATGCTATTATTGATTTATTAAGCATGAGTACTTCCTTTAGTCGTTCTGTAGACGAGAAGGGCCGTCCATCAAGCCACGTAATGGGAGGACAATTGAATTGTAATGCCTTAATTACAAAGGATACCTATTTGTTACAACAAATGGTCAATAATGACGATGTATTGTTAAAAGGAACTATTACAATGATTGATAGTGGTTCCAGTAAAAAAGTACATCGAATTTTTAAATTTAAAAATGCTTTTATTGTCAATTATTCAGAGAGCTTTTCCGTTCAAGGTCAATCCTATAGTTGTAGCTTTACTATTACTGCCGCATTGGTAATAGTGGGGGATGAAGCAACATTAGTCCAACGTTGGCCCGGATTAGAAACCGATGATAAATTTTAATCATAATTATGAGCGGATACACAGGTAAACTTAAGATTAAGGAAAAAGAAGAATATGACGTTCTGGATTTTAGTTTTTCATTTTCCCGAGGAACTGACCACAAAGGACGTCCATCCACTAGAGTGACATTTGGCCAAATGTCAATGACGATTGAACTAGCTAATAATTCAAAATTAGCTGCTACAATGATTAACGGTCAAAATGTAGCCATCGAGAAAGGTACGTTGATATTTACCCAGGCTGGTGAAGACCCAACGATGCGTACAGTTATCTTTAAAAAAGGATTTATAACAAGCTATTCTGAAAGCTTTTCTTCATTCTACGGAGATACATTTAGCTGTCATATAACAATCACGGCAGCTCATGTGTCTATTAACGATATAGTAAAGTATAATGCAGAATGGCCAAAAGCTGATGGTGAAAACGAGGAAGACGAGAAGGGATAAAGCTAAATCTATCTGGGATTTTAGGGATATTGAGAAACTTTAGCTTTGGACTTGATCTGCAAAATTACGGATCTATTTACTCAATCAATTAAGTAAATAGATCCGTAATTTTGAGAAATTATAAAATGGCATTCTTAAAATTCTTGTGTAGATTCAAATAGCAATGCTAAGGAGAGGACAATCAGATAAAAATTTGAGTGGTCCAATGTGGGGAAGAAGTCAAAAAGTACCTACCTAAGCGAGAGTTGTCAGCGTACCAAAGAATTTCACCCAAGAAACTTTATAAATTATGCCAAGAAATATTTTCTATCAATTCAAAAAAGCGAGTACAAAGAAGTCGGATTCATTAGCCGTGTAAGACATTCTACGTCAAATGCATGGAGTGCTTTTAGGCCGTTTTCACATGGGCAAGGAGGAAAAGTTGAGACTGGCGCGGAAGATTTTGTTTCGGGAGAGACCAGCATTTGGCAAGCACAACGCGATGTAGTACGGCATCCGGTTGGCCCAAATAGGAATTACAAACATATAAACTTCTAACCCGTTAAAACTATGCCACTCCAACTCGCCGATCTTCAGAGAGGAGACATCATGCTCAAAGAGTTTGATGGTTATTCTATCGTCGGTGCTGCAATTAGCTATGGACAGTATTTGCTGACCTCTGATCACCTGTTCTCCTCTATTGTTCACGCAGGTATTCTATTTGATAAAATGCACATTATTGAGTCTTCAGGGGGTGGCGTTGCTGCCAATCATCTCCTGACAGGTAATAGAGCCTACTCATACCATGTTTTTCGATCAGTAAACGCTGATTTGGCCGATGGGACTGGTACATGCGCCAAGGTGTTTTTCGATATTCACAAGACGCACAGGACGATGAACTACAGTGTGCCGGGGGCGGTAAAATCACTTTTCCGGCGGCACAAAGCGGCTCAATCGCCCGAAGATATGGACGATTTGTTAACTGAAGTACTTGGCCACAGGGGAAATCAATTTTTCTGTTCGCAATTCGTGGTTTATATATATCAGTTCGTATCCTATCAACTAAATCAACATGCGCCACCCGTATTCCAATTAAACGCAGGAAATGTCAACCCGGCTAAACTAGCCAGAATGTTAAGAGGGATGCCGCAGCAGTTTACATACATAGGGCATTTACTACCTCGTTAACCAGATGCTAGTTAGTCCGTTACAACTGCGCATTACCTTCAATGCGATGATTCATCGAAAGCGAGTAGCTTCACGTAAACTGAATTCGGCGATATAGTGTAGAATAAACTGGGTTTATACAGTCGGCCCAAGTCTTTCACCCCTGATAAGTGGGTTCCGTCGAGCATACATGTTCAGCCGCCGGAACCGCGTCGATGCTTTCGCATAACCTAACTTGATTGTTACGACCAGGGGCAGGATATCGTCCCACTGACTAACTAAATGCTCATAGGCTATACGACCCTGAGTAGGAGCATTGATTAAGCGGCTAGCCTGCCGGACCATTTGATTTTCAACGTCGGTTTTGATGCATAATACCGTAGTTAAGCTGTTAAGTAGCCGTCTGTTCTTTAAGTTAAATGTCCATAGTTAAGACACAACATTTAAAAAGTAATAAAAAAACATTATGATACGCGACTTTGATGAATTACAAGAGAAGGCTAGAATGCAGGTAATCAATAGTCATAAAAAGATTACAGTGAGACTATATAATAAGTCTCGAAATATAGCGTATAATACTAAGGTATACCGGTTAGCACTAGAGGGTAGTATTTCTAAAATTGCTGCCTATGTAGGTGTAAAGCTTGGAAAAAAAATAGTAGAAAGCGTTCCTGTAGTAGGCACAATAATTGGGATAGCCGTTGGTTTAGGTGCTAAGGCCCTTGTAAATTATGTAGAAAATAAACGCCTAGATAACAAATTGAATGAAAGTTTAAAGAAATATACAAAAGGAGAAAGATTACTACAAGATGTTTCGGAATTATGTAATAGCAATTCACAAAAAATGCCCCAAATTTTGGAGTACTTAGAGCGAAATCTAATAAAATTTAGTCGCGCTATTGAAGAATGTAATAAAGCAAATGAAAAAGTAGCAAACTTGCCGATTTATTTGAATGAATATAATGAAGCTTTATTTGAATGTGCAGAAAAATATAATGAAGTCATGCATTATGTTAATAAGGTGTCTGCTGCGCTCATGTACATCGAGGAATTTGTAGGGCCATTCAATGAGATGTTGACGCAACACACAAGGAATATTCAGCAAATACCTGACGATTTAAAAATAAAGTTTAATCAACATATTAAAGCGTATGATGAATTGGATAATCAAATTAAACGCATTGAGCTTGAAAATCAAATTAAAGCGATGCAACAAAACAGTTTTGGCCCTTTTTGAGTTTGACCGGGGTCATAATTTCGACCCCTTGGGGAGCCAATTGGGCATTAATAGACCCAGAAGCATAAATTTTGTCGCCCACTAACGTACGCTGTTCAATAAAAGGGAGCGTCGTTTATTTAAGAATGACCAAGTTATTGGCTGAGACAGGACTCCCTATTCGCTACATTTAATGATCTGGTAATCAATTACTCCCACACTAGGCGATGCTTCGCGATTCGCTTTCTTGCGCCTTCGTTCCACTAGAGCTTTGTTGAGCTTTTCCCAAGTACCGTCATTACGCCACTTCCAGAAGTAATAGTAGCACAATGGTCAAGGCGGTAAATCATTGGGCATTTGCCGCCATTAACCACCAGTTTTGGTAATATACAGCAGGGCATCAAAAATGCTACGCAGTGAATATTTTCGTTTTCGCTTGTCAGCCAGAATTTGTTCAATAACTTTCTAGGCGGAATCAGTCAGGTCGGAAGGGTACAGCTTTGGTCGTCTCATCCTCGAAAATAGGATGATTCTATTTTTCATGAGCCTTTATTCCATTTTTAAACAGGCTCATACTCCCGTCGATCACGGCTACAAAGTCAGTTTCATTTATATTCTCAGCGACATTATTACGCAATAAAATTTCAAAAAAAACATTAAAATTTAATTTATTTACAATCGTGATTAAGTATGGCAGAGCCGCATGTGATTTGACTGGTATTCCAGAATTACATGCAAAAGTATTTCAATCTGTAGCTGACTTAACAGGTAATGTTATAAGCTCTCGTGCAGTTGGCATTTACGCTACCGGGCTTATTCTTGAGGGATACGCTTCTAAAGGTTTTCACAATAAAGCAAAGTCATGTAATTGGGGGCCAATGGCAGGTTTTGTGCTCGATGACCCTCGCTTTACCAAAGTTGGTGGTACTGAAGATGGTAGAAGAGAGCAAGCCAACGCCCTAAAGCACGCAATTAATGATTACAATGCCATTGAGGTGCCCTTATACATATCTGAAGACAGGCGTAAGTGGTTGGCAGCGCAGCGGCTCATCACCTTTATTGATCGAGATATAGATAGTTACACATACCGAGGAGTGTCTCCATGGGGCTTATCTTTAGACTTTAAACTTAAGAGAGAGAGACCGTCAGGTGCTAATGAAAAAATGTGGGCCGTACTTTACAAATCTGCAGATCGTTGTAGTGTACGCGCAGGTGCGGCAGTTGCCGAGTGGACGCCAGTTATGGCAATGCGTGACCCAATGTGCGCAATCCCTGCAGACAATTATCGGGCAGCCACCACTGGAGACTATGACTTGTTTGCGCTTTGGGCGCGACGAGCCAACTATAACCCTGATATATTAGACAGACGCATGGTTTCACATACGGTATTAGAAGATAACATCAGAAATAGAGTGATGAATACTGGGGAAGATGCACATTTAGGTAACATGACACTGCGTTTGCATCAGATACGCAATCTACTGAATCAAGGATTTCAAGGAGCGGGCTATATGGGAGGTAACATGGTACACCACAGTGATGAGGGTGGTCGACCGTTTGTTAGGGATATTGATTTACCCATTTTTGCCGTGGTTCCAGGACGAAGCCAGTGCTTCGCAATTGAAACTGTGCCTGATCTTCGTCAATTCATTACTGCGGAACTGAATGGTGAGTTCGCGCCCGTTTTCAGTCCTGGCTGGATGAAACAATTGGTTTTTGGTTCAGACATTAATGCAGCCAATGCATTACACGCGGAACTGAGCAGAAAGCTTGAGATAATAAGGCGTCGGTTTTGATAGGTGATGACTTGTTTTTTTAGTGAATTGGGCAGGAGCTTTAAAAGCCTGATGCTTGGTGAAGCCTGTGATTAAGTTGATTCTGAATTCAACTAACGTCGTCTGGCTTAATCAGGCTAATCCGATCTTCCCGGCAGTCTAGGTCCTTCAGAAACGTACTGCCTGAACAATTCGTTTATGTCCTTCAAGCAAGCAATCCTATTGGCGAACCACCATGGTAAACTACCTTTAAAAAAATGGCTTTTAAGTAGTACAATTCTGCTTAGATACTTATTATCATTGATGCAAACACTCGATGTAATAACCTTAAATTGATGATTTATCTGCCTTTCTCGGAATATATTTCTCATTAATTCCCTTCAGCATCCGCTCGGCCTTTTGACCAAAATCAGTCAATAAGATTTTCTGAATAGTTAGCTTGGCTTTAACCGCCGGACAACTCACTACTTGTTGTTTCTTGTGGTCGTAATACGAAAAATTATTCTCGTATGTATTCGTAAGTAAATTAAAACTGGAACTTCCGCCCTCGGTTGTCCCACCCTCTATGGCATCATATCCGATTAACTGGAAATTAGATGAGCGGCCATCGTACCGAAACTTGTAGTGAGCAAATGTTGGCGTGAAATCAGTGGTGATTTGTATGACGTCTTTTTTGAGAACCATCGAAGCACAGCACCTGTACAATTCGATAGATTCGCTGAGGAGGATTTTATTTTTGAGCGTACTTAATTGTGAAATTAATTTAACCTCTGTTTCGCCCCGCTCTATTACGCCAAAGTAATCAGGATGACCGTCTCCATCGAAATCTTTTTGTATCAGATTATCCGAACCTTTAATGCTTTTTTGAAGTGTAAATCCTTTCGGTATTGTTAAACTCTGGGCGTTACATACCGTTGTCAAGAGCAACAGGAGCACCGGCAAAAACTCGTAATATAATAGACTTAATATACTTCTTTTTTTCATGACTGAAATCGTCGTGTTTAGTGATTATCAAAAGTAAATCCTTTGCACTAGTCATCTATATTTTTCAAATAGCTGGTTTACTTTTATTGCCTAATTTGAAGAAGGGTCTACTTAAGTCATCTATAACAAAGAAGAATTAGACAAAATGTTCGTCGTAAGGCCCCGGTTGGTTCTCACGACGAACCTGAAATTCATGCATACTCAGACGATCAGTAACCTCCTCACCCAACTCGCAACCCTCGAAGCCGAAAAGAAGCGTCTTCAATCCCTCGTTGACTCGTACTACCGGCGTTTGCACCACCAACTCGGCGAGTTGCTCACCCAGATCATTCAGCTACAGGAGCAACTTGCTACCCGACGAGCCGGGCAGACCCGACGACGGAGCGATGTAGAAGCGGCCCACCAGGCCCGCGCCTGCTTTGAGCAAACACAGCACAGGGTGCAGGAAGCTCTGGCGCATACCCCCACTGAGCCGGATGCAGTTGGCGATGAAACCGAACTCAGGAAACTCTACCGGCAGGCCGTTGCCCAGGCTCACCCCGATCTGTTCTTTACTGAGCCGGACAAACAAGAACGGGCTACGGCCTTTATAGCCCAACTCAACGAGGCTTATGGTCGCAAGGATTTGATGGGCGTGCGCCAACTGGCGCAGCAACTTCAGGACGGCCTGCTCTTTCTGGACGAAACCACCCTGCACAATGACCCCGAAGCGCTTCAACAGGCAGTAGAGCGGCTTACCCAACGTAAACAGGCACTTGAAACCGACATCCAGACCCTCCGGCAGCAGGAAGGCTACGTCATTATGTCGCAAAGCCCGACAGAGCAGGCTGCTCACTTCGACCGGCTGCAAAAAAACTTGCAGGAACACCTTGCTATATTGGCTCAGTCCCTGGATAGACCGTAGCTTTGGCTATTCATTGCCCCGGCCCTTATGTCGAATCTGTTACCCACCGTTCCGTATACCTTGCCACTCCCTGCGCTACAGGCAACCTTGCAGCAGGCCCTTAAACGGCCCATGAAAGACCGCCCGTACACGGCCCAGATCATGCGGCAAAATCCGACGGCATTTCTGTTCCTGATTGACCAGTCGGGTTCGATGGATGAACTGACTACCTACCAGGAGCAACCGGTGAGCAAGGCCGTGGCGGTGGCCCAAATTATCAATCAAACCCTGTTTGAACTGCTCCTCCGCTGCCAGAAGGGCGACGAAATCCGGCACTATTACGATGTAGCCCTCATTGGTTACGGCGGACAAAGCAGCGAACAAGCTAACCTGCTCTGGTCAGGAGCCATGACCGGGAAAACATTCCTTAGTCCTGCCGAACTGGCGCAGGCGACCATCCGGGTCGAGGAACTCGCCACGGAGCGGACCATCCGTGGCCGGACCATTGCCGTTACCGAAAAACGGCCGGTCTGGATCGAGCCGGTACACCGGCACCGCACACCCATGAAAAGCGCCCTCGTACTGGCCGAATCGCTGGTGCAGCAATGGCTGGCAGCCCAGGCGGGAAAAGATGTATATCCGCCCACGATCATAAACATCACCGACGGTGTAGCCACCGATGGTACCGACGAGGATCTGCTGGCGTGCAGCGAGCGCGTCCGGCAACTACACACGCCCGATGGTCATGTGCTGCTCATGAACATTCACATTGCCCCCGAACGCGGGAAAGCAGTGCTGTTTCCGTCCAATGCCAGTGAACTCGGCAACGATCCCTACGCCCGGCTGCTTTACGATATGTCGAGTGAGATGCCGCCACCGTATCATACCGACATAGCCTCCCTGTTCGACCTCGACCAGCGCCCGGTCTACGTGGGCATGTGCAGTAACGCCAATATGGATGCACTGGTCAAGTTCATGAACATAGGCACCCCCACCCAAAGTAATCAGCACTTTTCGCACCAGCTGCGGCCCGACTCATGACGGTCAGATACGCATCGGTAGGTAAAGAGTTTCCCCTTTTTACCGAAAACGAAGACGCCTGGCGGGTTGATACGGAGGGCGGCATCTGGGCGGTTGCGGATGGCGCGGGCGGTACGGGGATTTACGCGGGCGAATGGGCGAGGTTTTTGGTCGGTCAGGTTCCCGCTCAGCCGTTCAGCGTGGTTGAGGAGGTGGCCGACTGGCTGAATACGCACTGGGGCCGTTTCTTCGATCAGTATCAGGCGCGGGCCGCAGCCAACTACCTGACGGAGTTGAAGTTTATGAACGAAGGGTCCGGCGCTACGCTGGCAACGCTGCATCAACGGGAAACATGGCTGCATTGGTCAGTCTATGGCGATGCCCTCGTGCTGTGCTTCAACCCGGCCACGGGGCAGTTAAGGGCATCAAATCCGGCACTGAGTCAGTTTGCCGAAGCCCCTTATTTGCTGAACTGGCTGCTTCCGTGTCCGGCCGAGGGCTTTCGAAGTGGCCGCTGGCCCCATGAGTCCGGCCTTCAGTTTGCGCTCTGTACCGATACCCTGGGGCAATATCTGCTCATGGCGTATCAGGCGTTAGCGGGCGACGGTCATGAACTGGTAACCCTAGGGCGGTTGCCAACGGCCCTGGGCAACCGGGCGCAGGCGCACCAAACGTTCTGGCAACCCGTAGCCGGTAGTTTCCTGGATCAGGTATGGGAACCGCTCTGGCAGGCGATGGCCTCGCCCGATGCGTTCCTCCAACATACCCAGTCTTTACGCGCCAGTCAGCTGCTTGGCGTCGACGATTACACCTGTATCTTGATTGCATCCTAGCATCCATGTTTCCTTCCATCAGCGAATACATACAATCCATCGAACTGTCCACCGAAACGCTCAGTCGGCTGAATTACCTGGTTCCGGTTCGGAAAGCCGATGGCCAGCTTTACTTCAGCAGTGGAAACTTTGCCGTTGTCTTTCGCATGAACGACCTACAAACGGGGAAACAGATGGCTCTGCGCTGTTTTTTGCGGGATGTGGCCGGACGTCGGGAGCGGATTCGGGCCATTGGCCGCTACCTGACCGAGAACCCATCGGCCTACCTGATTCCATTTACGCTTTACCCCAATGAACTCTGGGTCGATACCCGCTTTGGTCAGGAACATGAATTTGATGTGGTGTTGATGCCCTGGGTCGACGGGCAAACCCTGAGCCAGTATGTGGCCGACTGTTGCCGCAACCAGCAGTCACAAAAGCTTGAGCAGCTTGCCCATCGGTTCGACGAGCTGGTTCGCTGGTTGCTCAATCAACCGTTTGCCCACGGCGATTTAAAAGCAGACAATATCCTGATCCGACCCGATGGCCAACTGGTGTTGATCGATTACGACGGTTGCTTTGTGCCCGAGCTGGCCGGACAGAAAGCGACCGAAACCGGCACCCTCCCCTACCGGCACCCGGCCCGCACGTCCGCCCACTTCGACCGCAACCTGGACGATTTCAGCTTGCTGGCCCTTTCGCTGGAACTCCACGCCCTGAGCCGGTTGCCGGAATTGCGCACCGACACCGACACCTTACTCCTCACGCTGGATCTCGTTCAGGAGCCGTTTCTGGCAGAGCAATGGAATCTGTTTCGGACGTTAGCCTCTGCCCCGGTTTCTGCCAGGGCTGGTCTTTTAGAATACGCCATTCATTGCCCGCCCGGACAAATTACGGGTCTTATGGAGCTATTGCCTACGCTAAAATCGGCACCGGTGGCAGTAGCTGCCCGGTTAACCGCACCATCGGATACCCTTATTCCCTATCTCCAAAAGAGACAGTGGGGATTTGTCAATCAGGCGGGCGAACAGATCGGGCCGGGCGAATGGGAAAGCGTAGGTTTGTTTTCTGATGGACTCGCTCCCGTTCGGAAACAGGGACGATGGGGCTTTTGCAACCTGTGGGGTACACTAGCCATTGATTGCCAGTTTGATGAAGTGCGGGAATTCCGGTCGGGCTTAGCCGTGGTTCGGCAATTGGGCAAATACGGCTTTATCAACACGGAAGGACAGTCACGCATTCCCTGTATTTACGACGAAGTAGGGCATTTTGTTGAGGGCAGAGCTTGTGTCCGTCAAAACGCAGTATACGGCTTCATTGATGAACAGGGTACACTTGTCATTCCTCCGCAGTTCGACTTCGCCGGGCATTTTTCCGAAGGCCTGGCCAACGTTAAACTGGGTGGTCTCCACGGGTTTATTGATGTAACGGGAACATTGCGTATCCCCTGCGAATTACCATTTGCACTTGGTTTTTCGGAGGGGCTGGCCGTTGTCGAAAAAGAGGGTCAGTATGGTTTCATCGATCAGGAAGGCAGCCTGGTTATTCCGTACCAGTTCGATTTGGCCGGAAGTTTCGTCGATGGGCTGGCCTCGGTGAAAAAAGCGAGAAGAATAGGCTTCATCAATCACCAGGGGGCACTCGTCATTCCATGCGAATTTGACGAGATTATGCTCAATGCGGTATTTCCGTTCAGCGAAGGACTGGCGCTGGTTCGAAAAGGCAATCTATTCGGCTACATCAATAAGCAGGGACAACTGGTTATTCCGTATCAATTTACCAATGCTGATAACTTTTCGGAAGGGCTGGCCGCCGTTCAGATGGGGGATCAATGGGGGTATATTAACCAAACCGGCGAACTCGTTATTCCGTATGCATTCAGCCATACCTATCGTTTCCATAAAGGGTTGGCGCTGGTTCGACGAAACAACCGGCTGGTCTACATTGACCAAACCGGCTTCGTTTACTCAGATTAATCCCATTACTCATCTTATTCAAGCCAGTTTATTAAACAGAGCAACCCATCCCTTAACCGTTTCGGGTTGAAGGCGGGGCACCAGTTTGTCGAACGTTTTAGCCACTTGCCCAGCCAGGGTCAATCGCCAGTTGAGGGCCAACGTATAGCCGTTGTCGTGTGCAAACTGCTCCATCTGGCGTACAATGGATTGGTCAGGAAGTAGTATGTAATCAAAATCATCGGTTTGTCTTCCGCGATACATCCGCGAAAAATGCCGGGCGAGGTCATTCGCGGGCAGAAAATCTTCCAGCACCCGTTCGTCTGACTCGGACTCGCTCAGTATAATTACGTGCGATGGAGAGCTGGTGTACGACGTATTCACTAAGGCATTGGCCAGGGCGTGCCCAGTAGCGTTTCCATCGAGCAGCACGTAGGGCAACGTGCCCACCTGCTGGCCCAGCATCCGCGTAAGGGGCTCAACGCCCTCTATCCCGCCCACGGGTATGAACAACAGGTCTTTTGTGGCCGGATGCGCCCCCGTTTGCAATAGGTATGATTTTATGAGTTGCAGATAAATCTGGCTGGCAACGTCGTTGACGAGTACGGGCAAACAGGAAGTCAGGAGTTGTTCGGATGCCCGCAGATTCAGCGCGGCCCGGATGGGGTAAAACGACTCCTCTGCTTCCTGTGCCGTTGCCCGGTAATCGTCGGATACGACCGAGTTACCGTCTGTCCCAACGTACAGCATTTTAAGGTTACTCAACTCCTGGCTGCCAATCAGGAAAGGCGAGTGCGTGGTATAAATGAGCTGGTTATTTCGGGAAAGTGAATGCAGAAAGGTCAGCAGGTCCTGCTGCGCAATCGGGTGAAGCGATAAACCCGGCTCATCGAGCAATAGAATACAGTTAGAATGACCGTTTGCCTGCTCGGCCCGGAAGGTCAAGAAGAAGCTAAAGAACCATTGCAGCCCTTTACTGCGGCCATCCAGCTCGATCTCTTCGGTGCGTTTTTCGTCGCTCACCCAGATCCTGAAATGATTGCCATCGGCCTGGAACCGGAAGCGGTAGTTTCCCTGCCGCCACCAGTCCTGAAAGGCTTTCGTGAGCTGAGCCGAAGCGGCCTGAAGAATAACCTCCCGTTTCTTTTTATTCTCCCGTTCCTGATCGACTGTGTTTTCGAGTGCCGTTTCAACGACTGTACTGTCGATGCGCCCGTACGAATCGCGGGTAATGACCTTTGTCTGACTTATCTCCGAGCCTAACTCCAGAATTTCTTCGGGTTTGAGCTGAACAAAATCGAACAGCACCTTCAACGTTCTGACTCTGGCCCGTTCCTTAAAGCCCAGGTCCTGTCGGGTACTGTTCTGAATAACGTGAGGCAGGTAAATTTCGGCGTCCAGATTGCCGTAATCCGTGTAATAAACGAACCTCGGCAGCTGATCGATAAACAGTTGTTGCTGATTCGGGGTCAGCACAATACGTTTATGAGTAAGCAGCCGGGCAATATTTTCGAGGGGTGTTTTTAGTTGTTCGTCAACAAAAAGCCGGAACGTTTGCCGCCGGGAGTATTTAACGGTTATGAACTCGTCCAGCTGAGAAATCAGGTTGTACACATCGTACTCGCCTAAACTGCCCGACTCCGGCAGAAGCGCAATCAATCGCTCGATAAACTCCCGAAGGTCCTGCGAGATTTCCTCCTTATCCCGCGTAATGAGGTCGCTCGTCAGGTATTGTTCGTAAAAGTTAGTTAATAGAGAATGAATATATTTATTGGGGTACTGCCCTAAAAACGAACCCGGGAAGTTCACCTCATACCGCCCGTTGTAGTACCGGGCCACCTCCACAACCGACAGAAGTTCGTTGCTATACCCCAGCTTTGCCCCCATTTGAGCCGTAACGGACTCATCCAGCTTGAATGTCGCCCGAATAAAGGGCTCTTTCCCCGAGCTGGTATCGAAGGTTACGTATTGCTTCCGGGGGTAATCAGTCAACGGAACGATCAACTCGCCGTTCGATGGATTCAGCTTTTGAAGGGCTATCAACAAGTTCGTTTTTCCCGACTCGTTGGTGCCAACCAAACAGGTACAATCGTTAATATTTATCTCGCCCGAGTCAACGATTGATCTGAAGTTGGTAACCCGGAACGATTGCAAGAAGAAGGGCATTAATCAGCTGAGTTAGACCCTAAAAGTAAACTATCTTTTACGACTGTTTCAACAAATCGCGCTTTATTACCATCCACCGTCGGCGGGAAATTACGATTTCGTCGCCATTGGTCAAACGTACGAACGGCCCCCGGTGGGTTATCAAGATTTTTTGAATGAGGTTTCGGTTTACTATACAGTTTTGGTGTACCCGGATAAAGTCACTATCAGGTAGCTTATTGACATAATATTTGATGGTGTAGGCCATCATTTGTCTACTGCCATCGGCCCATTGCAACCAGCTATAACCACGTACGCCTTTAATAAGGACCAGGTCTTTAATCGATCGGGTTTGCCAGCCTAACTTGGTGTCGTTGACCCGAAGAAAACTAACTCTTTCCCGATTGGTTAAAACATCGATGTAACTTTTTTCAATATGGTTAATCATAGTTGGAATAATAAATTAATGTGGATACTATGCTTAAATATATCGCTCAAGTAACCTATCATTAGAATTAATTAGCTAATAGTACAAAAATATAACCTCTATGAACAAGTACCTTCGTAAAGGGTACATACCGAAATCTGTCTTTTCAGACCTTAAAAAAATATCTTAAATCGATTGTTACACTGAATAATCCCATTGGTATAGAACAATGGGCTGTCAAGAAAAAAACTCTAATTCTCAACAATACGCTACGTGAACAGATAGAACGATTTCAAGAAAACTGCTTCTAATGAGAATGCACACTCTACATTCACCGCACACCTGACTCGCTAGAAGAAGCCCCACAGTGTTAGTTATGTAACTCATTTGGATAGGAGAATCGACTATCTAAAATACTGGGGCAGTCTCGTACAGTTATGATTCTAACTGCCCACCGCTGGTGAATGCTTTTGATGGCCAAGACCGCCTGTAGACTACTTGTGTAGACAGAAGAAAGTGGCTAAAAAAGTAATACAAAAATTAATTACGGTTACATAAAATTGACCAAAAATCTCTCTCGATTAGGTTCGATGTTATAGTCTATTTTTAGATAGCAGAGTAGACAGCAGTTCACCACCAAAAAAGCGATCTGCCAGAAGCCCCCTCCTATATTTTGGCAGACGCAGCTATATAGGGGTAACGACCTCTTTTATAGTAAAGGATTGTCTTTCGTATGGATAAAGCAGTATTATATAAAAATCGGCAGTCATTTCGCTGCTTGCGATGACTTTATATGTTTAAAACGAGAAGTGTATAAAAGAATTTGTACTCAAAAATTAAGGAGCACATACTTCAATTACTACTCAATAAGTCGTTCATCCTACTTCATTAAAATAGGTTAATAACTTCTTACACACAGATTTATTGGTATATCTTCGGGCTGGCTGACCAAAGCAGGAGAAGATGGTCCTTCCTAACGTCTGGCATGTCAATGCAAGACAGAATCGTTCTTCGGAAAGACAGGAGAAACGACAAGAAAGAAATTGATTTGCCCATTCAGAAGGGCAAACTTGACTGAAGTGAAGGAATTAGCCAGAGGAAAGCAGAAGCACAAGGTACCGAAAATGCCCGATACGGGACTATCGACTCATCTCTCCGGCGGGTCGGCCAGACAGTGAGCTCGGCGCGTTCAGATGTGCGTCTGGATCAACCCCTACGCCTAACCGATCGACCAGTTCGCCACCCAGCCAGCCACTAAGTCCGCCCACAGCAAACGCAGCAAATGAGCAGATCAGGGCCAGGGTTGGCGGTTGATGGCCGGGCTCGTCGGTGCGGAGCCACCAGCTCAGGCCAAAGAGAAGGATGACGGCTACGTTTCCCAAAGCATGAAACAGCCCGATTCGTTTGGCACGGGTTGCGGCTGGAATAGCCATCCAGTCGATCAGGCCCGGAACGGCCGCAATGACGCCCCATAGCAAACCGGCGGTTATCATCCAGTAAGCCACCACGGCCATGGTTGAGTTATCGTTAAACAGAAAAATGATGTCAAAAGAGACCGATGTTAGTAGTAGACCCAGCGGAAAAACCACTAAAATTGGATGAGCCGGATGCCCGGCCACTTTTGCTCTGCTTTCCATGAGTATCATTTTTATGGGTTACTGGCTGTACCAGACGGCGTTCTGTTGTCTGGTACAGCCAGTAGGTAATCCGATCACTTACATAGCGTTCATGATTTGACGCGCTACTTTCAAATGGGTCTTCACCAGCGGATGAGCTGCTTTGGCGAGGTTTTTCATGCTGGGGTCCGTTGCTTTCGACTCCACCATCGACATGACACTGTCGAGTTTCTCGTGGCCTTTAACACCGCTTTCGGTCAGGTACAGGCGGTCGAACGACATACCCGTTGCGCTTTGCAGCTTGGTCAGTACAGCCTGTGTTTCCGCGTCGGGCGAGGTGGGCAGCGTAACGCCTTTGGCCGAGGCAATCTCCTGAAGTTTAGCCGACAAGCCCGTTTGTTCGTCAACTTCCGCCTGCGCCAGTGCCTTCACCTGGTCGTTGGTTGCGTTCTGTACCGCCAGTCGGCTAGCTTCAAGCTGCATCATACCTCCTTTGGCTACCTGCATCATCAGATCCTGGTCGGCCGTAGAGAGCTTAGCAGAGTTCGGGGTTACAGCGGCAACGGCGGCTGCTCCCTTCTTATTCTGACTGTCGAATGCCGACATGCTTTCGTTGCCAACCTTGCTGGTTGACCCGCTGCTCATCGTCGAATTTGTTTGTTGTGCCAACGATGCGTTGGTAAGTGCCAGGACCATAAGCAGGCCCATTGCCATTGATTTGGTGTTCATAACGTTTGTTTGTTGTAAGGCTGAATGACTCAGTTTTCTATTCCGCAACGACCCGTTTACACCATCTGTTTATGGCTTTAAAGGATAATAAGGTAACGGGGATGATGGACATTGGCTTTATGTATTCAAAAATGACATTCCACTAACTTATGAGATAGATAAGTAGAGCCATTTTGTCAGTCATACACTGATCAATTAATTAGAAGCGTTTAGAAATAAACCTTACTAACTGACAATAAAGTACTTAAGTATCAAGTGAGGTAGAAAATTCCTCCTTTCAGGCTAAATATGCCTTAAACTTTCCGGTTACGGGATGGTTAAATGAGGCAAACAACGACTAAACCGATCAACGTAAAGCGCTATGGAAGACGAAGATAAAGAAGCCATCATCCGGGCTAAACAGGCCGTTTCGCCCGCCGGTTTGGGTGACCGTTCCGATAAATCGACGACATTACCTGGTAATGACTCACCCGAAGACACGCCACTCAGTGGCATGGACATAAGCCCATCTGATCCCGAAGAGGACGATGACGTGGCCACCACACATCCTAATCGAAATGCCGATGGTAAGGTGGACATTGGCAAGCCTCCTTATAGTTAAGCAACCTACTCAACCGAAAGGCGTTTTCGCAGGAAGACGCCTTTTTTTATACCTATCCGTAAGTTCCGCTAATAGGCATCGCTGGTAAAAAATACCCAGTATAGATTAGTTGAAAAACGGAACACTGTACCGAAACTCCTGGTGGTCTATTACGGGAATTTCGCACAAGGAGACTGCCGGACTGGTCGTAACTAATCGCATCCTTTCGGGTCCCTTCCCGCCCTGGCCGACACTACTTTTGGCAGCTCTTTCCAGAACAGCATACGACGTACCCGGGCATTGGTACTCATTAGTGTAGAGACCCTTATTAAGTTTGGGCGCTGTCAAACATGCCCTAATCAGACCAATAGCTAGTCAGCAGAGGACCGTTACCTTACTTATTTACTTGTCGACACACATCTTTAAGCCTAAACCTATTAATGCCACGAAACAATTTCTTTATGTACGTGTGTCGATGAGTCAGGATCAACAAAAAAACTGGATGATGGTGGTCGAAGATCAGGTAGATGCATGGCGATTGCTGAAGGGTGCCCTACGGCGAACGTTGCCGCATGTGCTGACAGTCGACGCCGGTAATGGCCCCACGGCCTTGAGTTATCTGCAGGGCTGTCTGGTAGAACGTCGGCCCCTACCCCGCATGATCCTGATGGATTTGTACATGCCGACTCTGGAAGACGGCCTGCAACTGCTCCATACGCTTAAAGAGCCTACGTCTGCTTACCACCATTTACCGGTTGTTGTGATGAGTTCCTCAACAGACCCCCGCGATCGTCAGCAGATAACCCAGCGGGGAAGCAGCTTCCTGACAAAACCGATTTCCTACGCGGACTGGGATTCTTTTCTGGCCAGTATAGATCGATACTGGGCTGAAAGCCTGACGATTCCGCCGGTTTAACCGCCATCATAGCTGCATTAAGTGGCTTAGCAACCACGTCTTTAGGGCTGGGTTAGCGAGTCGGCTTAATAGGTTTGAACGTTTATTTTAGAAGAATCCCGGACAGCAGGGTATGAAGCGGAGTGAAAAGTTTTTAATCGATTACATCAGTAGGTTGTTACATTGGTAATCGATTACTATCTCCCTTATACGTATGAAAAGCAACAATGAACAAGTAAAAATTAAAGCTAACTTCAATCTGGCCAAAGTGCTCGTTATTGATGATAGCGATGATCACTGGCATCTAATCCAAAAAGCGCTGAAAACGTGCCTTCCCGAAGTGGCATCAGTCAGAGCGGCTAGCCCGCAGCAGGCGCTCACGCTTTTAAAAGAATGGGAAACTCAGGAGTGGGAACTACCTAAACAGATACTACTGGATTTGTACCTGCCCGACCGGAAGGATGGCTGGGGAATATTACAGCAGATTAAGGCCATGCCCGCTCCGTTGAATCAAATTCCGATTGTAATGCTTAGCTCATCGACAGATAATTATGACATTTTAGAGGCCTATCAACTTGGTGTTTCCTCTTATCTGGTAAAGCCCGGTAGCTACGACGAATGGCTGGCTTACTTTCAGGAATTGCGGGCTTACTGGTGGGAAACCACTACGTTACCGCCCTTACAGTTCACCGTATAAGTAACTATATAGTACTAATTAACTGTTCGCAAACAGTCAAAAATAACTAGCTTCACTGTCGGCCATCTCCCTGCCCGACAGACGATGAGTAAGGTAACGGCTCTTCTTATTCGCAACCGCTGCCTTACTCATCACGGCTCCATTTGGTGGCCCACCAACGCGTTAACCTCGACTTGCAGCTGAGCCTCCGCTGCAAACACCGACCCTCTCCCTGCATTGAAAAGTTCGTTTTCTTCCAGACTTCGAACGGCCTGTTCTACCGCATTGAGGGCACTGCCCCCGGTTCAGGATCGTGTACCCGGCATCCAGAACGGCCTCCCGCCCCTGCCGAAAGGCTTTTTCCTGTTCGGGTGTGATTTCTGTTCGGTTAATCGCTCCCGAACCGCCATGTATGGCAATTGTGTACATACGTGAAGTCGTCGAGTGAATACCGGTATAACCCAGGTGAGTTGTGCATGTTGCTATATATACTCAACGTCGGTGAATACCATGCGACTACGATTCCGAAACTCAATTGAGGAAATGGCGCTGGAGATTCCGGTCAAATCCTCACTTTCGGGCCACACATCCGACCGATCCATGTTGCTGTCAGTTATACCGACAAACAGAGTATTTGCCAACAAAACGACTCGAATCATGAACAGACAGATTAGACAGTACACGAACCAGGCGGAGGATTCATCAGGGCAGGGACCATCGGCCAGCGAGCACACAATCGACGTAGCTGGGGGTATAAACATAACCGGCGAAGAAGGTAAGGCAGATGCCGAGCGCCTGACGAGCACGCAAACGGACGCCAAAGACGAAGAGGGCGATTCGACCATTCTGGGCGCGGGCGGCTTAGCCGGTGGCCTATCGGGCGATGGCGAGCGCACCAACGAGTATGATGCCGCCGTTATGAGGCTGGATGATTAAGGTGTTTACTATCTCTATTCAAAAAAAGTGAGCAAACCTCCGTTTGCTCACCAGTACCAGTTGCTTACCAGTACCAATTCCTTACAGCTTCGTTTACGCCTGAGCCCATTTACTATACCCGAATCTCCGGGGCAGTTGTTGACTGACCCCGTTCCCTCACACGTCCGGATTTCGGCTGGACCCTGACTCGGTTAGCAGGTTACGTTCAGGGTGTCAGCAACCCACCGCTCCAAAACTGACCCAATGTTTTCAGTAACATAAATTGATCGAGTATATGATTGACGAACGGGCGACAACCTGGAATCAATTGATGGACTTCCTGTACGAAGATGCCTGGACGCCATCGCTCAGACGATTTCGCCCGCCGTTTGCTTTTCGGGGAATGGCCGATGTGGCCTTTTCGCTGGATACGTCGCTGATGCGTCTGGGAGAAGGCTGCCAGAAAAGCGAACGGCATTTACTGCTAAACTTCAAGAAATATGCCCTCCATGCCCCGATCTGTACCGAAAATACGTGATCGACCACCGCCTTAAATGGGAAATACGCGACAAACTCGATCAGGCCAACATCAACGAACGCGTGCTGTTTCCCGGTTTGGATGGGCTGAGCCGGTGGCTGCGTCGTCAGTATGTGCAGGCAGACTGCCATCAGCCCAGCACCGACTATCAGAACATATTTACCAGACAATAAGGACGTGATCAGAAACCAAACCAACTATATGCTGTCCGTACAAGACATTACCATTGTTATCGTTACCCGAAACCGCGTAGAAACTCTACTCCGGACACTGGGCAAATTGACCAGCCTACCCCAACGTCCACCCATTATTGTTGTCGACAATGCTTCTACCGATGGTACGCCGGACCGCGTGAGAACAACTTTCCCGATGGTAACGGTATTACCGCTTGAACAAAACAAGTGGTGCGCTGCCCGCAATGACGGGGTTGAACTGGCGCAAACGTGCCTGGTCGCTTTTTGTGACGATGATTCGTTCTGGCAACCACCCGCACTGGGTCGGTCAGCTACCTATTTTAGCAAATACCCCCACCTGGGCGTGCTGGCCGGTAAAATCCTCATCGGCGATTCAGAAGAGGTCGACTCCGTCTGCGATGCCATGCTCAACAGCCCTGTTACGGACCCTCGTCCGCTGCCCGGCCCAGCGGTGCTGGGTTTTGTTTGTTGTGCCGCCGTGGTTCGGAAAGAAGCGTACCTGAGTGTCGGCGGCTTTGACCACCGATTTGCCATTGCGGGCGAAGAGCGAATGTTTTCGGTCGATATGCGCACCAAAGGCTGGAGTCTGGCCTATGCCGATGATGTGGTAGCGCATCATTACCCGTCTCAGTTGCGCAATCTGGCCCAGCGGACCCGGCACATCACCCGCGATACCCTCTGGTACTACTGGCTTCGTCGCCCCGCCTATTACGCCATGCGGCACACGATGCTCATTTTCAAACAAATACAAAAAGACATCAACGTGCGACAAGGTTTCCTGGAAGCGATAAAAGCCGCTCCCCAAATTCTGCTGGATCGGGAGGTTGTGCCTCCGCCGGTCGAAGAGCAGATCCTGCGCATCGAAAGTTTTTATTGAAGGCTATTTACTTCTCTACTGCTATGGTAACCACAGCGATCATTATCGTTACAGCCCTTCTTCTCAGCTGGTTAATGGCCGGGAGCGCCAGGCCGAAAGCCAGTCGGGCCAGCCAGCGAACCGACGCCATTGCCACCGGAACCAAAGCCCATCACGCGCTTCATGCCGAACACGAACCGCAAAGCAAACTACGCCAATACCTCTTTTCCGAGGATCACAAGACCATTGCCCGGCAGTACCTGATTACGGGTATTTTCTGGGCAATTATTGGCCTGAGTCTGTCCATTATCTTCCGGCTTCAGTTGGGGTTTGGTCAAATGGACCTTAGCTTTCTGCGGCCTCTGCTGGGTAGCTGGATCAATCAGGCGGGAAAGATCGACCCAGCTTTTACCTGTCCGAGATTTATATAAAAGGGGAGGCACTCCCTAATATGGGCGGAAGTCCTATTCTGTTTCAGCATCTGTTCTGGTTCCTGGGCCACCCGGAAGTGTACATCGTTATTCTGCCCGCGCTGGGCATTACCTCCGAGATCATTGCCACCAATGCCCGTAAGCCTATTTTCGGGTATCGGGCCGTGATCGCGTCGATAATGGGTATTGCCTTTTTATCCTTTATCGTCTGGGCGCACCACATGTTCGTATCGGGAATGAATCCGTTTCTGGGGTCAATTTTCGTGTTCCTGACCCTGATCATTGCAATGCCCTCGGCGGTGAAAGCCTTCAACTACATCACCGCCCTCTGGCGGGGAAATATTCGGTTTACCCCGGCCATGCTGTTCTCCATTGGTCTTGTTTCCTTTTTTATCTCCGGCGGGTTGACGGGTATTATTCTGGGTAACTCAGCGCTGGATATCGAACGGCTGGGTTATGTTCACTTCTGGCTAACCTTCGTGGGTATTTACCTGGTTTTCTTTCCCATGCATTACGTAGGTATTGCGGGCTTTCCTCGCCGTTATTATGCCTTTACCAGTTATGATTTCAGTAAGAATGTATTTGCCGATATGGACGCGTTTATTACCCTGGCCGCCATTATTACGTTCGCGGCTCAGTGAGTGTTCATCTATAATTTTGTGTATAGTCTGTTCAGAGGCCGCAAAGCCGTACAAAACCCCTGGCGGTCGAATACACTGGAATGGACGGCCCCCATCCATCCGGGGCATGGCAACTGGCCGGGCGATATGCCGGCCGTCTATCGCTGGCCATACGACTACAGCAAGCCCGGGGCGAAAGAAGATTTCATTCCGCAGAATGTGCCGTATTCCATGACCCCTGAATCGAACCTGACTCACGAACAGGAGCAGGTACCGCTGGAAAAAGCGATCGAAGCCCAAAACTTAAACGACCAGCTTGCGCAGCATCACTAAGCCAAGCCTAAGGAATGAATCACCGTTTAATAGGCACTTACTGAACACTGAGACGGTCTGTCTCAGTGTTCAGTAAAATTCTGTTTGGGTCCGACTCTTTACTCAACTGGAGTGCTGACTAAAGGCTCGGGAATGCAGTAGATTTGAGCTTCGGGGGTTTGCCACCACCCCGGTCCGGGCGGTATTAACGACGCTATTGGTTCACCGGCGGCTAACCGTTTCAGCATAGGCACCATCTCGGTGGGTTCCGGACTGCCGCTGCTAACGTTGAATACCCCCGGTTCATACCGGTTTTCGAGCCGGGTGAGCAGGCAGTGCCAGTCATACATACCCAAAATTGCCCAGACCGACACGGCCCGGACATCAGCACCGGCGGCCTGTGCCTGCTGCGCGTGCTGCCAGAGTTCGCCCAGCCACCGCATCTGTTGTTCCGGCCGGTCGCCCAGGTGAGCCTCCGTTACGACCATGGGTATGGCATACCGATCCCAGGCCTCCAGCAGTAAGTGAGCCAGACCGCTGCGTTGCGCGGGAGCCGCGCGTACCACCTCTGTATCGGCATACCGATGGCAACCGTTGCCCCCGTGCAGATGAGCCGGATACTGATGAATCCGATGGTCGATGTACCGCTCGCTGGTAACGTAATGATTGACCCCGATTATCGAGGGTGGGCAGGCATGTTCAACCAGAAACCATAAATCTGCTTCCGAAGCGCCCGACTCCCGTAAATACGCCCATAGTGGATGGTGGGGCGTTACCCGTCCGCAGAGTAAATCCCAACCCAGCCACCGACGCTCGTTCTCCAGCTCTGCCTGGTAGCTGAGGAGCGGTGTACTGTGGGTTTTGCCCAGGTCATCGGTCTGGATAAGCTGGGCGTTGGGTTGTACGGCCCTGATTTCGGCCATGACCCGGATGGTGGCCCGGCACTCGCGCAGCAACAGATCGACAAAAGCCCGATTCGACCGACCGTGCGGATACCAGAGTCCGTAGAGTCCTCCAAAACGGGCGGTGGTCAGGGGTTCATTGATGGGCGTATAGGCATCGACCCAGGGGTATCGTTCAGCCACCTGCCGGGCATAGCGGGCCAGCCCGTGTTCAAAGGCCGGTTCATTGTACGTAGCGTAACGGGGGCCGCAGCCGTGGTGCACCAGCCCGACAATAGGCCGGATGCCTAACTGACGCAACCGGTTGAGCCGTTCATCAGGCCAGGTCCAGTTCAGTTCATCGGGGTGATCGGGTGCTGTACGCTCCCACAAAACAGGGTAACGCAGGGCACTGATGCCCAGGTCGGCAATTAAATCCAGATCGTGCAGTCGATCATGGTGACCACTGCGCACCGTCTGATCCTGATACTCTTCACCTACCCGGTTAACAGTACATTCCAGACCGCCCCATAAGGCCAGTTTGTTTAGTAGAGGTTCGTTCGGCGTCCATTTGTTTTGTTTTTGGTTGCTCATCAGCTATTGGCCAGCGGCTGCTCGCTAGAGCCTACTGCCCGCCCCTTGGTTTGGTTTTCTAAACACCGCTCGTCTGCGTACATCTGTTCGTCCATGTGTCTTGTGAGGAAATGGCTTCACGAAACAGCCAGGCGTTATTAATTACTTCAAGTCTTCCGGGCAGTAAAAAGCCTTATGTACCTGACCGCATGGTTCTTAAAGCCACGATGAAGCCATTTTGTTTTTGGCATCACCCTACCCAGTACCTTTCCCAATCTGGCAGGTGTTTTTAAGACGAGGTGGCCAATTAATCGTACTATCACTAACTGGCCACCTCCACAAGTCTCTCATGCACCTGCCCGGCTGGAATCGAGATCGATTCGTTACGCGTTACCGCCCGATACGGTCGCTGGTCCCATTTCATCCGAGCCCGCAGCATCGTCTGCATCATCGTCGTCCAAATCATTATTCGTATCGAAATCCTCATCGGCACCAGCCGCGTCGATTATGTGAGTACCCTCGTCGACACCACCCCAGTCGACAGGAAAATAGGTTCTGATTCGTGTTTGCATGGCCTTATTCGTTCAACAGACCGGGTTTCAGCCAACGTCCCCCGGTTGAATCACACACGGGTATCGGGTGATCCAACCGGGGGACGTTGCTTCAACTTAACCGGCATTCACTTATTTTTCCGGAGGAGTGCTGGTGGACGACGAAGAGCTGCCACTAACACTCTGGTTATTGCTATTCCGTTTTGCTTTCCGACCGCTCCGGCCCTGGTTCTGGGATGAGCCCTGCGTGGTTGAGCCAGACTGCGTAGAGACCGAACTGCTACCCTGATTACCGGTACCGTATGTACTCGACCCGCTACCCGTAGTGCCTGTGCCCACCGTTGAACCGCTACCCGTAGTACCCGTGCCCATCGTTGAACCGCTGCCGGTGGTACCAGAGCCAGTTGTGCCGGAGCCCGTTGTTGACCCACTCGTGCCGCTCGTGCCTGATGTGCCCGAACCCGTATTGGTAGTCGTGCCATTCGATGAGCTGCTTCCTGAATTCGTTGTCTGCGCCTGTGCGCTAAAGGCTGCTACTGTCAGTAACATGGCCCCCATCATTACGATCTTTTTCATTGGTCAAACTGATTTATAACGTTGTTAATGAACAGGGTCTTAACGCCCAATAGGGGAAGAGGAGCCTACTGGTGAGCGTAATAAATGAGGTAACGGTACAGCTTCATTTTGTGGCAAAAAAGCCTGTGTAAATCCGGCAGGGCGTTACGTTTCTAACTAATCCGATTGTACCAAATGCAAACAAAGTACATGGTGCTGCGGACCTCCCCTATCCACCCGATGCCAGGCTCGACTACCTGATGTGGCAACGGAAGCCGGTAGCCAAATATGGGGGCGGTATGTACAAAGTCAACTTTACCCGCTCTCTATTCGAAGAGCCCGATCCGTTTAACCGGTGCCTGGATAGTGCTTTGACCGATAAACAAGCCAAAAACAAACGGAATGTAAGCCGTATACAATGAACCGTTTGCCGTATAGAAAAAAATCTCTTAACAACCAATTAATCAGTTACATACCATAAAGCCGCTTAGTAAGACGGGACCGTTGCCTTATTTTTTCCGGAGATGCCTAAGCCACATTATACCTTTTGTTAGTTAGTATAAATAGTGTGTTTGTAAGCCAGAGATAAAACAGAATGGATGCCACAGCGCGCAATTACCTATAAACGTTGTCATGCTGGTCTCAATTCGTTCTGCGGCATCTCCTTTCAGTTACAAAACTCGGTTAGTGAAGCAACCATTTACCAATTGGACAGTAACATCTGTCTGTCATTTGGTTTGGTTATCCGAGCAAAGCTACCCATTTTTGTACCTGCCTCTACAACCTCTACTTTATTGTACCTGTACCATTTCGATACGAGTATCCACTGACTTTTTTGTCATTGATACGGGTACGCAGCAATCAACTTTCACGTTTCAGCTTGTCTGACAGACGATCATCAGCCAGGTAGTGTACGTAAAGTGCCCGGTTGCTTTACGCTATGTTTCACTTAACGCTTTACGTTTATACTATATGCATTTCGATTATGTCATTGTTGGTGCTGGCTTTGCCGGTAGCGTGTTGGCCGAACGCCTGGCAACGCAGGCTGACAAAAAAATCCTGATTATTGACAAGCGTCCGCACATCGGTGGTAATGCCTATGATTGCCTGAATGAAGATGGCATTCTTATTCACCAGTATGGGCCGCACATTTTCCATACCAACTCCCCCGAGGTTGTTACTTACCTGTCGCAGTTTACCGAGTGGCGGCCTTACGAACACCGGGTGCTGGCCTCAGTAGATGGACAGCTGTTGCCCATTCCGATCAACCTCGATACCGTTAATAAACTATATGGTTTTTCATTTACTTCTGAGGAACTGGCCGACTATTTTGCATCGGTAGGTGAACCCGTAAAGGATATCCGAACCTCCGAAGATGTGGTTGTCAGTCAGGTAGGGCGCGACTTGTACGAGAAGTTTTTCCGGGGCTATACCCGCAAGCAATGGGGCGTCGATCCATCCGAACTCGATAAGATGGTAACCTCCCGCATTCCTACCCGAACCAACCAGGACGACCGCTATTTTACGGATCAGTTCCAGTGTATGCCTTTACATGGCTACACCAAGATGTTCGAGAAAATGGTAGCGCATCCCAACATCCAGCTGATGCTCGGCACCGACTTCAAAGAAGTGAAAGATGAGCTTTCGTACGATGAACTGATTTATACCGGTCCGGTCGATGAGTATTTCGATTACTGTTTTGGCAAACTTCCGTACCGCTCGCTGCGTTTCGATCACCAGACGATCGATGTGGAAGATTACCAGCCAGTTTCGGTGGTTAACTACCCAAACGATCATGCCTATACCCGTATTACGGAGTATAAAAAGCTAACCGGGCAGGAGCATCCAAAGACAAGCATCACGTTCGAATATCCGCAGGATGAGGGCGATCCGTACTATCCGGTTCCAAGACCCGAAAACGCGGCCCTGTACCGCCAGTACAAACAATTGGCCGACGAGCAGAAATCTGTTCATTTTGTTGGACGACTGGGTACCTATCGCTATTATAACATGGATCAGGTAGTGGCTCAGGCGCTTACACTGTATAAGAAGTTAGTGGGTGCCGATTCGTTACAGGAGGCCATAAACTCCTAAGGGGGTAGAGTGGTAACATAATAAAGGGGTGGAGTGGTCAAATGGCCTTACTTCACCCCTTTATTATGTTACCACTCTACCAGAACTTCATTAAACAAAGGCCCGGACAAGCCCCCGTAATTGCTGGAGTTGTTTAGCGTACGTAGTTTCTTTGGGCAGAACCAGTTCGTAGTCTAATTGGGTACATTTTGCTTCGTCGACCGGTTTGAGCGCACTGGTCATGATCACAACCGGCACCGTTTGCCAGACAGGGGATTGCGCTAACCAGGAGAGCGCCACGTAGCCTTTGCGGGCAGCCATGTTCCAGTCCATCAGAATTAATACAGGTTTGGGATAAATACCCGCTTTAAGGGCATCAAGTAAGTCCCCCTTCCGCGTGAAGAAGTAGAGGATGGCTACCGGGCAAACTTCCGCAAATGCCTGTCGGTAAAAATAAAATTCATCATCCGAATCCGTAACGATGAAAATAACCAGCTCTCGTTCAGCCCGCCTATGCATGTATTTTTCAATAAACCCAATCCGTTCAATTAAACCCTAAGCACTTAGATTAGTCTTATAATTTAGCATATAAATTAGATTATGGTCATTAAGTCATTTCTTTAACAAATTACCTGACCAGTAACCTTTTATATTTTCATAATGCATATATCATGCAATCATAGTACATATAAAGGAGATATAAGTTTACGATTTATTACCAAAAACTGCCCAAAAACCGCTATTCATCGAAATTTGTTGTCGTCAGCCAACATTTACACACAAATTCGTGTCATAATAAAAAGTAAATTAACTGCTATCCACAAACGTTAACTTACAAAGTTCACTACATTCATGAAAAGACAACTCAACGACGAAGAATTAATCAGACAACAACTTAGAACTAACCCAACCGCTTGTTTTGAAGCGCTCTACAACCGATACGTGGGTAAGGTCTATAATCGATGCCTTTCGATAACAAAAGACACCGAAAAAGCGGAAGATTTTACGCATGACATTTTCATCCGGACGTTCGCCCGCCTGGATCGTTTTCAGGAACGATCAACTTTCTCCACCTGGCTATATTCCATTGCCTATAACTATTGCATGGACCAGATTAAGTTGTCTAACCGACTACCAGTCAAGTCATTAGATGAAGATGTAACTCATCAGTTTGTGGATATGAATGAGTCGGACCAGTTTGAAGAGCGTGCCTACTACCTTGCCAAAGCATTGAGTAAAATAGCAACCGAAGACGTTACACTTCTGCAAATGAAGTACCAGCAGGGGCTGGATATCAATCAGATTGCCAAAGAGCTCGACTTAAATGTGAGTGCCGTAAAAATGCGACTGAAACGCTCGCGCGAAAAAGTCCGTCGCTTTTACGTTCAAACTGCTTATTAAGATCAGGCAGGCGAACAGGCTTCCGTACGATTCATGATTTTGGTTTTAGCCAAACAACTGCCAGACAAGGTAGTTGTTTGGCTAGAACCAAATCTCTACTCCCGCTTCGTATGGCAACAATCGCTTTGCATGGATTTGGCCGCATTGGCCGACAATTTCTGCGCGTTGGCTTGCAGAATAACTTATTTGTCCCCGTTTCTATTTCCGACATCCGGGACGAGCCCACACTGGCCGCTCTCTTTGCCGTCGACACAAACTACGGTCGCTGGCACGAACCCGTTTCCGGGAGTGAGGGCCAGTTAACCATTGGTGAGCGAACTATTCCGTATATCAATTCATCTAAAGATATACCAGACTGGGCCGCGCTGGGCGTCGACCTCGTAGTTGACTGCACTGGCCGCGCCACTACCCGGGCGGGTGCGCAGGCTCACCTCGACAAAGGTGCCAAATACGTACTCATCAGCGCCCCCAGCAAATCGCTGGACGACTGCGATGCGGTGTTGCTAAAGGGCATAAACCTGGATACCTTCGATCCGGCCAATCACCATATTGTCAGCATGGGGAGTTGCACGACCAATGCCCTGGCGGCCGTTGTAAAGGTTATTCGGGAGAACTTCGGTATTCAGTACGGCCTCTTTTCAACGGTACACTCGTATACCAATACCCAATCACTGACGGACCAGCCCATGAAAGACCGGCGCGATTCGTGGGCCGCAGCCGAAAACATCATTCCATCGTCGTCGGGGGCCGCCAAAACATTACAGTTTATCTGGAGCGATCTTAAAATTACGGGCAAAGCTTACCGGGTACCCACGCGCACCGGCAGCATTGCCGAACTGAACCTCATTACCGAGAAAGACTGTACGGTACAGGAAGTGAATGATGCCTTTCGCAAAGCAGCCTCAGAAGGCCCACTGAAAGGGGTAATGGATACGCTGGAAGACGAATGGTCGTCGGCCCGCATTGTTGCCGATCCCCACTCGTCCATTATTGACTTACCCCTCACGGCTAAAGAAGGTAACCTGTTGTCTGTAGCGGCCTGGTACGACAACGAATGGGGCTTTTCGAACCGGCTAGCCGAAGTAGCCGCTTTCATTGCCGAACGGATTTAACAAACCTATGCCCTCCCGAATGAGTTGACAGGTGCATTTATAAACGCTATATTTTGGAAATATGGCGTTTATAAATGCACCCGTCAACTCATTCGGCCATTACGCTTCTCTGCAAACGAGAGAGCGTCGTTCGGGGTAAATGGGGTAATACCAGCCGGGCAAAATAGTCGGCTTCTTCCATGAGCGGATAGCCCGAGAAGATGAACGCCCGGATGCCCATATCCATGTACCGATTAATTTTTTCGATGATCTGATCGGCACTACCAACCAATGCCCCGCCCGCCCCCGACCGGGCTTTACCAATATCGGTCCAGAGCAGCGGCTCCACATACCCATCGGTGTCGGCAGCTTCGCGCAGTTCGTTTTGCCGCTTCACTCCCAGCGACCACGAACTTTGTGATGACTGTTTCATGGCGGCCCCGCGAACCGGGTCAAACTTCGACATGATGTGCCGGGACCAGGCGCGGGCTTCGGCCTCGGTTTCGCGCACAATGACGTGAATCCGCAAGCCAAAATCGACCTGCCGGCCATAGCGGGCGGCTCGCCCGGCTACGTCCTGCATATTGGCGTACAATAGCTCTTCGGTTTCGGGCCACATCAAAAACACATCGCAGTACCGGGCGCAAACGTCCCGCGCTCCATCCGATGTGCCTCCAAAGTACAGCAATGGACCGCCGTTTTGCTGATAGGGTTTGACCGGGTCGGCGGCCAGACTGATCTTTCCGTACACGGGGCCATCGTGTTCAATGCGATCACCCGTCCAGGCCTGCTTTAAAATCTGAATGGTTTCGGCACAGCGCTGGTAACGAAAGTCGGCGTCTTCACGATAACCGGGCAAATCGGAGTTGATAATGTTGATCGTAAGCCGTCCCTGAAGCATATGATCGAGGGAGGCCAGCGAGCGGGCCAGCATGGGTGGGTGCATTTCCCCACACCGGATGGCGGTGAGCAGGTTAATGTTGTGCAGATCAGGAGCGACACCGGCCGCAAAGGGAATCACCTCCTGCCCGATCATGTACGATGTTGGTAAAAGTAAGTTGGCAAAACCGAGCCGTTCAGCGGTCAGCGCAATGTCGCGGCAGTGGGAAAAGGTGCTGTTGGCAGGGTCACGAACGCTGATGAATTCGGTATCTTCTCCGCAGAGATCAGAAAACCAGGCTACCTCACAAACACGGGCTTTGGTTCGGGTAGAAATGGTCGAAATAGGTTGGGAAAGCATATTCTGGTAACGGAAATCAGGCAATCTGAATTTTAAGATAGTATTTATTTCGTACTTTGTCTGCTTAATAAATCTCTTCATGAACATACGATTGCACATTCTGTTGCCACTGCTCGGCCTTTTTTCTGCTGGCGTGGCCTATTCGCAAACCAAACTCGTCGAAAAAGTAACCCGCAAGGGTAACGAGCTCGTGATCCCCTACGAGAAATATGTACTGCCCAATGGCTTAACGCTGGTCGTTCACGAAGACCACTCCGATCCCGTCGTTCACGTCGATGTAACGTACCACGTGGGTTCGGCCCGCGAAGAGATCGGGAAGTCAGGCTTTGCCCACTTTTTCGAACACATGATGTTTCAGGGCTCCGACCACGTGGCCGACGATGAGCATTTTAAAATCGTGACCGAATCGGGCGGAACGCTCAACGGATCGACCAACCGCGACCGCACGAACTACTACGAAACACTGCCCAGCAACCAGCTCGAACGGGCACTCTGGCTCGAAGCCGACCGCATGGGCTTTCTGCTGGATGCCGTGACCCAGAAGAAATTCGAGATTCAGCGGGCCACCGTTAAAAACGAACGCGGTCAGAACTACGATAACCGACCTTACGGACTGGCCGGTGAGTACGTCGCTAAAAACCTGTATGCCTACGGGCACCCCTACTCCTGGCTCACCATCGGCTACATCGAAGACCTGAACCGGGTGAATGTCAACGATCTCAAAAACTTCTTCCTGCGTTGGTACGGACCCAACAATGCCGTGCTCACAATTGGGGGTGACGTAAACGCCAAACAGGTGGTTGCCCTGACGGAAAAGTACTTTGGCTCGATTCCCCGTGGACCGGAAGTGACCAAAACGCAGGTGCCCACACCCGTAGTGGAAAAGGATCGGTACATTTCGTACGAGGATAACGTACGGTTTCCCATGCTGCAGATGGTGTTCCCAACGGTACCCAACTACCACCCGGACGAAGCTCCGCTCGACGCGCTGGCCGAAATTCTGGGCGGGGGCAAAAACTCACTTTTCTACAAGAATCTGGTAAAAACGCAGTTGGCCGTACAAGCCAATGCCTCACACCCCGCCACCGAACTGGCCGGTCAGTTGGCCATGATCGTGCTGCCATTTCCCGGAAAGAGTCTGGACAGCACCGAAGCCGTTGTTCGCCGGACGCTGGCCGAATTTGAACGCCGGGGCGCCACCGACGATGACATTGCGCAGTTTAGAGCCATCCGCGAAGCCGATCTGATCAACGGCCTGTCGAGCGTATCCGGCAAAGTATCGCAGCTGGCGGCTTTTCAAACCTACCTCGGCAACCCGAACTACCTGCCACAGGAGCTGAAACGCTACACAAGTGTGACAAAAGCCGATGTGATGCGGGTGTTTAGCCAATACGTAAAAGGGAAAAATGCCGTAATCCTGACGGTATACCCCAAAGGCAAACCCGAAATCGTGGCGAAGCCGGATAACTACACCGTATCGACGGCTAACTACAAGGCCCCGGATTATGGCTACAATGGCCTCGCTTACACCAAGCCTAAAGATAGTTTCGATCGGAGCGCCAAACCCGGTCCCGGTGCCAATCCAGCCCTGAAAGTACCGCCGTTCTGGAACGACAAACTGCCCAACGGCATCAAGGTGATTGGCACGCGTAACGACGAAATCCCGGCCATAACGATGCTGTTCACCATCAAGGGCGGGCATTTGCTGGAAGCCAATAACCCGTCGAAAGCAGGGGTGGCGCAACTGATGGCGTCGCTCATGAACGAGGACACGCAGAATTTCACCAGCGAGCAGCTCAATACGAAACTCGAAAAGCTGGGCAGCAGTATCGACATCCGGGCCAATACCGAAGAGATCACCATCTCGGTCGAAGCCCTGATGAAGAATCTGGACTCGACACTGGCCCTGGTTGAAGAGAAACTGCTGCGCCCCAAATTTGCTCAGGATGACTTCGACCGGCTCAAAAAACAACAGTTAGAGCTAATCAGTAACCAGAGCACACAACCGGTTGTGATCGCCAATAAAGCCTACAGCAAGTTGCTTTATGGCTCGGATAACATCCGGTCGGTACCGTTGAGTGGAACCACCAAGACCGTAGAAACCATCACGCTGGACGACGTGAAGGCTTTTTACAAAAATTACCTGTCGCCATCGGTAACCAACATGGTAGTTGTAGGCGATATTGAACAGGCGGCTATCATGCCTAAGCTAGCGTTCTTGTCGAAGTGGGCCGCTAAACCGGTAAAAATACCAACGACGCCAGCCCCTAAAAAAATCGACAAAACCCGTCTTTACCTGATTGATAAAGAGCAGGCGGCCCAGTCGGAAATCCGGATCGGTTACCTCACGAATCTGCCCTACGATGCTACTGGCGACTATTACAAAGCAAGTTTAGCCAACTACATGCTGGGCGGGGCGTTCAGCAGCCGCATCAACATGAATCTGCGCGAAGACAAAGGCTATACCTACGGTGCCCGCTCCGGTTTTTCGAGCACCAACACCCCCGGCCCCTTTACGGCGCAGGCAGGTGTGAAAGCAGCCGCAACGGATAGCTCGGTGGTTGAATTTGTGAAAGAAATGACCAACTACGCCAAGTCGGGCATTACGGATCAGGAACTGTCCTTCGTAAAGAGCTCGCTGGGACAAAGCGATGCGCTGCGTTACGAAACATCGCTACAGAAAGCCTTTTTCCTAAGCCGGATCATCGAGTACAACCTGCCACGTAATTATGTGGAGCAACAGAGCGAAATCCTCCGCAAGATCACTAAAGCCGAAATTGACGCTGTTGCCAAAAAACAACTACCGATCAACAACATGATCATCACGGTCGTCGGCAACAAACAGCTCATCAAACCCGGCCTGGAAAAACTGGGCTACGAACTGATCGAACTGGATAAAGAAGGCAACGTAATGGGAGCATCCACCACCCCGGCCGACATGCCCGCAGGCGGTGCCCCGGCCAAAATGTCGTCGGGTAAGAAGAATTAAAGAGTAAGATTGAACAAACTCAAGAAGGGCGTGCTACGGTTGCAACCGTGGCACGCCCTTCTTGAGTTTAACGAGTCTTCATCCCCAGAAAGATAAGGAGCCCAACACCAGCTGCAATGGCCACATCGCGGGCCTCCCGGCCCGAACTATTGCTTAATAACCAGACGCACAACAGCACCGTAACGCCCGCAACGATAACGCCACCCACCACCCGGAACTGCGCCATCGGCACATCGGTACGCCGACGCAGAACGGGCAGGGCCGCGCTGGTCAGGGCAAAATACGCCAACCGAATCAGGGTGCTTAGCGTGAGCGCGTAGAGGAACGTGCCCGTTACGGCCAGCAGGAGCTGCAAGGTAGCCGTAACGAAAATGGCGATATAGGGCGTACGAAAACGCGGGTGTGTTCGGGCCAGCCAGCCGGGCAGTTGGTTTTGCTCGGCCATGGCAAATAACAGCCGGGGACCGGTCAGCATGAGGGCGTGTAGTGTTCCGAGGGCCGTTAGCAGGGCCACGACCGTGATAAACACAGCCCCGGCCGGACCGATAAACTGACCGGCGGCATCGGCCAGCGGACGCTCCGAATGCGCCAGATCAGGTAACGTGCCAATGCAAACAACCTGCACAGCCATGAACAACACCGCCACCGTACCAATAGATACCAGCAACGACAGGGGCACCGTTCGTTGGGGGTGCTGCACCTCTCCCGACGGAATGGCCGCTACATCGAAACCCGAAAAGGTAAAGATCAGCAACAAAACGGCCTGCGAAAACGATGTATAGTCCGGAAAGCTCGGAAACACAAAGGCGTCCGGATTTATGAAGAAGAGCCCGCCAACGGCAAACGCGCCAATGGCCAGTAACTTACTGACGGTAAACACCGTATTGACCCGCGCCGACCGTTCTACACCGATAAAATTGATACTGCCGAGTACGACAACGATGCCCGTTATCAATGCGGTACGTTCCCAGCCGCTACTCAGCTGAGGGCGAAAAAGCGCGGCATAGCTCACAACCAAATTGCAGATGGAAGCAAAGGCCGCCATGCGGGAGAGCCAGAACAGCCAGCCAACCTGAAAGCCAACCAGCGGCCCAAACGCAACACGGGCGTAGAGATAAGGTCCACCCGTACCACTGAACCGGCTGCTTACTTCTGCAAAACACAGGATAATGAGTGTTACAATGGCGGCACTAACCCCATAAGCCAACAGACTCCAGGTGCTCACCAACCCATAAATTTTGGCGGGTAGACCCAGAATTCCCGCCCCAATCGTGATGTTGATGATTAGCGCAATAAAGTCGAACGGCCGGATAGCCCGGTCTAGGCCCGTTTCGGGGGCGGGTGGAGTCATAGGCGTATCAGCTTGCCCGCAATTTACTCCGCTTTCGGCCATACGAATAATAAATCACCAGGCCAATAGCCAGCCACACCACCAGCCGAAGCCACGTATCTCCGGGTAAGGAAACCATCATGACCATACAGGTAAGAATGCCCAGGATAGGGACTACCGGCACCCAGGGCGTCCGGAAGGATCGGGGAGCATCCGGCTGTTTTTTGCGGAGAATCAGTATACCCAGACACACCATCACGAAAGCCAGCAACGTTCCGATGCTCGTCATTTCGCCCACCACCCGGATCGGTACAAAGCCCGCAAATAGGCCAATGAACACGCACAGCAGCAGGTTTGCTTTCCAGGGTGTTCGGAAACGGGGGTGAATCTCGGAGAACGCTTTGGGCAGCAGACCATCGCGGCTCATCGAGAAAAACACCCGCGACTGACCTAGTAAGTCGACCAGAATGACGGAGGTATACCCGATCAGGATAGCCCCGATAATCAACTGACCCAGCCAGCGATAGGGCGTTTTGGCAATGGCGATGGCTACCGGGGCCGCACTGTTCTTAAACTCGGTGTAATTGGCCATACCCGTCATGACATACCCAAAGAGTACAAACAGCACCGTACAAACCACCAGCGACCCAATGATGCCAATGGGCATGTCGCGCTGGGGATTACGGGACTCCTGGGCCATCGTCGCCACGATATCAAAGCCGATGAATACGAAAAACACAACCCCGGCCCCACGCAGCACCCCACTCCAGCCAAACTCGCCAAAGGTGCCGGTATTTTCAGGGATATACGGCTGATAATTAGCGGGATCGATGTACTGCCAGCCAAGGGCAATAAACACCAGCACCACCAGTACTTTCAGGGTTACCACAATGGAATTGAACAGTGTGGAACCCGACGTTCCCCGGATAATAATCCCGGTGATCAGAACCACAATCAGGACAGCAGGCAGGTTGACGAAGCCCGAAACGGCAGTTCCATCGGCTCCCAGTACCGTTTCGAACGGCGACGCCATGAATCGGGGCGGCAGGTGCAACCCAAAGTAGCTCAGAAACCGGGTTAAATACTGCGACCAGCTGATGGCCACCGTTGCCGCCCCTACCGAATACTCCAGCACCAGATCCCAGCCAATGATCCAGGCAAACAGTTCGCCAAGGGTAGCGTAGGCGTAGGTGTAAGCGCTGCCCGCCACCGGCACCATAGCCGCAAACTCGGCATAGCATAACGCGCTGAACGCACACCCGATGGCAGCTACCACAAACGAAAGAGTTACGGCCGGTCCGGCATGATTGGCAGCCGCCAGCCCGGTCAGTGAAAACAAACCGGCGCCAATAATGACACCGATGCCAATGGCAACCAGATTGTATGCACCAAGGGAACGTTTGAGGGTTGACTCTCCGCTTTGAGCGGCTTCCTGCCGTAAAAGGTCAAGGGATTTTATACGCATAAAGTAAAATTAACAGGCCTCATCGATATCGTTCGTCGATGGGCCGATGGGGGTAGCCACCAACGCTGAATTCAGCAAAAATCGACTTTTACGACAACCCGATGAGTAAAATAACGGTCATAATTTTTATTTTCCAATTTACTACACAAACTTTATAGGACAAACGGACTAGTTGGCCTGCACTATCGGGTATTTCCCCGAAAAAATAAACGTTTCTATGATCTCAAAAAAAGCAAAGTACGCGATTAAGGCGCTCAAAGCATTGACCGAATCTTACGGGGCCGGCCCTATTCTGATTACGGATATTGCCAAACGAGAGAACATTCCGCACAAATTTCTGGAGGGTATTCTTTTAGAAATGCGTAATCATGGCATTCTGCAAAGCCAGAAAGGCAAGGGAGGTGGTTATTTGCTGCGGGTAGACCCGGAACGTATCAACCTGGCTCAGGTAATCCGGATCATCGATGGGCCTATTGCTCCTACCCCCTGCGTTTCTCTGAACTTCTACGTGCGTTGCGACGATTGCACCGATGAAGAGACCTGTTCGATTCGCCCAATCATGCTCCGGGTTCGTGATGCAAATTTGGCCGTATATGAGAAAACAACGATACAGATGCTGGTGGACAAAACTAAACAACCCATCTCATAGACCTTAACGGCTCTGGCAGGATAACCAGGGTGTGGTGTCTTCCTGCCAAGCCGCTTTACATCACAAAAATTTGTTACCGAAAATAAGTAACAGTATTATTAACTTACCACTTAGTAGATACCTAAGCGCCAAAATAGAAAACTACTATACAAATAATACAAATTGAGCCCAAATACCTGTTTATTTGTACTTCAACACAAACTCATCTACTATCCATATCTACTGTACTGAGTATATGACCAGAGAAAGCTTTAACCAGTTATTTAATGAGTACCGTCAGCAAGTAGTTGAGGCAAGTACTGCCGCTGTGCAGGCAAATTCTCCCAATAAAAACCCTGACTGGTTGACTGTGCTTCAGCGCCATGTTCAGGAATGGAAGCAGCACTATGGTTCAGAAAGTCAGGCAATCCAGGCAATAAAAACCAGGCACATGTATAGCCAGTTCGTGAATTCTGACAAATCGATAGGCGTAGAGCAGGAGATCTCAGAAGTAACGAAATTATTCCAGCTCAAACGGGAAACAATCTGGATACGCCAGCAACATGAGTTGAGTAAGCTCGGCATATCAATGGGTTAATCCCGTTGGTAGTGGTTGCTTATCAGGTTTAATTTGGTTACGTCTACATTCGCCATTCCATTTTTCTTCTGCCACGAGGCAACCTTCCTGAACTCCGGTTATAAAACAGGCATTCTACTCTGTTATATAGCCGTTTTTTTTGCTTACTACCTCTCTCCCAGAATCCGGCTTCGCATTCGTACGTTACCCACTGCCGTTCGCAAATGCAATCTGCTGAAGTCTTAATTCAGCACTAATGAGCGGGTACGTATAACATTGTCCCGGCAGGATTGCCGGACTTGTGTTTTTCCCCTATTTTTATCGGTTGTCACTCCCTATTAGTGAATACACCCGTATGAAAACACAACTCCTTACAGCAGCACTGCTACTGCCTGTGCTGGTTTTTGCCCAATCCGGCCGAAACAAAAAAACTTCCGCAGCCGCCGGACCCGACAAAGACAAGCAGGCCATCCTTGCCGATCTGGACAAGCGCTCGCCCGAATACGCTGGCATCTCCAAAAAAATCTGGGACTTTGCCGAGCTGGGCTACATGGAAGAAAAAAGCTCAAAACTACTGGAAGAACAACTCGTAAAAGAAGGCTTCGACGTAAAAACGGGCGTGGCCGGCATTCCAACGGCGTTTGTGGCCACTTACGGCTCCGGCAAGCCTGTTATCGGGATTCTGGGTGAGTATGATGCCCTGCCCGGCCTCGCCACCGAAGCCAAACCCGACTTTACCCCCATTCAGGGACAGCGGGGCGGGCATGGTTGTGGTCATAATCTGTTCGGCACAGCGTCGATGGCCGCTGCGGTCGAAATAAAAGACTGGCTCAAGTCATCCGGTCATTCGGGAACGATCAAGATTTATGGTTGCCCCGCCGAAGAAGGGGGTGCGGGTAAGGTGTACATGGTGCGCGAAGGCCTGTTCAACGATGTCGATGTGGTATTGCACTGGCACCCCGGTTCGCAGAATGCCGCCGATGCCGGAACATCGCTGGCGAATAAGAACGCTAAATTCCGTTTCCGGGGAATAGCCGCCCACGCAGCTGCTTCGCCCGAACGGGGCCGGTCGGCGCTGGATGGCGTCGAATCCATGAACTACATGGTCAACATGATGCGCGAACACATTCCGCAGGATACCCGCATTCACTACGTGATTACCAAAGGGGGCGACGCCCCGAACGTGGTGCCCGCCTTTGCCGAAGTGTATTATTACGCCCGGCATAAAGACCGCGACATTCTGCAAAGTGTCTGGAAACGGATCGAGAATGCGGCCGAAGGGGCTGCCAAAGGCACCGGTACCAAAGTGGAGTGGGAAGTGCTGGGCGGTGTCTTTAACCTGCTGCCCAACGTAACGCTGGCCGAAGTGATGCACCAGAACCTGAAAACCGTGGGCGGTGTCACGTACACACCCGAAGAAACCGCCTTCGCCGAAAAAATCAGCGAAACCTTTGGCGAGCAGAAAGTACCCATTACCAATGCGGCCCTGGTGAAAGATTTTCGGGATGCATCCGAAAGTGCCACCAGTGGCGGCTCTACCGACGTGGGTGATGTAAGCTGGACGGTGCCAACCGTTGGCCTCTCGACGGCCACCTGGGTGCCGGGCTCATCGGCCCACAGCTGGCAGTCGACGGCGGCTAGTGGCATGAGCATTGGCCAGAAAGGCATGATCGTAGCTGCCAAAACGCTGGCCCTAACGGCGCTGGATTTGTATAAATCGCCCGCTCTCATTGAGAAGGCCCGCGCCGAGTGGATTCAGAAACGCGGAGCCAACTTCAAATACGAAGCCCTGCTCGGCGATCGAAAACCAGCATTGGATTACCGGAAGTGAGTTGGTACCTTTGCGGTTTATAAAAAAACTGTTACACAGAGATGCACCAAGAATAAAAGAGATACGCAGAGTTCTTAGTGTATCTCTTTTATTCTTGGTGCATCTCTGTGTAACAGGCCTTTACCTACGAAACCATGCTTCGGACGCACACCTGCGGAGAACTCCGCCTTACCGACCACAACACCACAGCAACCCTTTGCGGTTGGGTTCAAACCATCCGCGACAAAGGCGGTGTTCTATGGATTGACCTCCGTGACCGTTACGGAATTACCCAACTTTTGCTCGAAGACGGACAAACAGCCCCTGAATTGTTTACCACGGCCCGCTCACTCGGCCGCGAATTTGTGGTGAAAGCAACGGGTACGGTTATCGAACGAAAATCGAAGAACCCGAATATTCCAACCGGCGATGTTGAGCTGAAGGTAACCTCGCTGGAAGTATTGAACCCTGCCAAACTGCCGCCTTTCCTGATCGAAGACGAGACCGACGGGGGCGATGACCTTCGCATGAAATACCGGTATCTTGATCTACGCCGGAATCCCGTTCGTAAGAGTCTTGAACTGCGTCACCGCATGGCCCAGCAAACGCGGGTATACATGGATGGGCAGGACTTCATTGAAGTCGAGACGCCCGTTCTGATCAAATCGACGCCCGAAGGTGCAAGGGATTTTGTGGTACCCAGCCGCATGAACCCCGGCGAATTTTATGCCCTCCCGCAGTCGCCACAGACCTTTAAGCAGTTACTGATGGTATCGGGTTTTGACCGCTATTACCAGATCGTCAAATGTTTCCGGGACGAGGACCTTCGCGCCGACCGCCAGCCGGAGTTCACACAAATCGACTGCGAGATGTCGTTTGTGGAGCAGGAAGATATTCTGAATATGTTTGAAGGGCTGGTTCGCCACCTGTTCAAAGCCGTTAAGGGTATAGACATGGCCACGGTGCCTCGTATGACCTACGCCGACGCGATGAAGTTTTACGGTTCCGACAAGCCCGATACGCGCTTTGGCATGGAGTTCGTGGAGCTGAAAGGTACTTTCGACACCGTCGATATGACCTCGGGCAAAGGCTTCGGCGTATTTGACTCGGCCGAACTGGTTGTAGGCATCAACGCCACCGGTTGTGCGTATTACACCCGCAAACAACTCGACGAACTCACCGACTGGATCAAACGCCCGCAGATTGGTGCCAAAGGTCTGATCTATGTTCGGTATAATGAAGATGGTACTCTTAAATCGTCCGTCGACAAGTTCTATTCCGAGACTGAACTGAAAGCCTGGGCCGCTCACTTCGGCGCGAAGCCCGGCGATCTGATGCTGATCCTTTCGGGCGATTGTGCGAAAGCCCGCAAACAACTGAGCGAACTGCGCCTGGAAATGGGCAGCCGCCTGGGCCTGCGCGACCCGAACGTGTTCAGTACGTTATGGGTACTCGACTTCCCACTACTGGAGTTTGGCGAAGAGGAAAATCGCTGGTTTGCCATGCACCACCCGTTCACATCGCCCAAGCCGGAAGACATTCCACTGCTGGATACCGATCTGGGTGCCGTTCGGGCAAATGCTTATGACCTGGTCATCAATGGTACGGAAGTGGGTGGTGGTTCGATCCGGATTTTCAACCGCGATTTACAGGCCCGCATGTTCAGCATTCTGGGTTTCTCGGACGAAGAGGCCAAAGCTCAGTTCGGCTTCCTGATGGACGCCTTCGAATTTGGTGCTCCTCCGCACGGCGGCATTGCCTTCGGTTTCGACCGGCTGTGTTCGCTCTTTGGCGGGGCCGACTCTATCCGCGATTTTATCGCTTTCCCGAAAAACAATTCGGGCCGTGATGTCATGATCGATTCGCCCTCCGCCATTTCACAGGCGCAGTTGAACGAGCTGAAAATTGCGACGATAGCGAAATAGTTTCTTTTAACCACAGAGCGGTGCGCCGTTGCGACACAAAGGCCACAGAGAAATAGTCCTCTGTGGCCTTTGTGTCGCAACGGCGCACCGCTCTGTGGTTAAACCCCTTTTATTTATTCATCCACGGGTCATGCGTTTGTTGCTGAAACTGCCTGATTTTGGTTTGCATCCGGGTTACTACGTCCCGATAACGCGGATTGGTTGCCAGATTTTTTACTTCGTCGGGGTCGGTTTGCAGATCGTATAATTCGAACGGCGGGCGATGCAGATAGGCCTTTACCGTTCGTTTACCATATAGGTTCTGCTTCGTCCGCAGAATATCCTGCCACGTAAACGAGTGGTATAAATCCAGCGCCATAGGAAAGGGTAACTGATGGGCAATGTTATAAATCAGCTTGTACCGCCGTTCCCGAACCACCCGCATCGGGTAGTACATAGTTACCTCGTGCAGCGAGTGCGAGGCATACACTTCATCCCAACCCGTTACATTTTCCTGCTCAATAATGTCCTTAAAAGAACGCCCGTGCTTTGGTGAACTGCCGGTCCATACACCGGCAAAGTCCAAAAGTGTAGGCGTTACGTCGGCCCAGGAAATCATGGCATCCTGGACAAATCCCCGTTTTTTGGGTTTGGGTAATTTAACGATGCACGGCAACCGCATCCCCGGTTCGTACAAGGTTGTTTTAGCTCCCGGAAAAGGCGCACCGTTGTCTGACAGATACACGATCAGGGTATTATCATACTGCCCGGTGTCTTTCAGGTAGTCCATCAGGCGACCTACACCCGCATCCAGCCGACTAATGGATTCATAGTACTGTGCCAGTTCGGCCCGGCACGCTTTCGTATCGGGTAAGTAAGCGGGTACGCGCACGTCGCGAGGCTGGTAGAAATGATCGCCCACCTGCGGATACCCGCCCGGCCGATTCCCGAATGCATTTGGTTTGGTGCCATCAAAAACCGGCGATCCATCGGGAGCTACCGTATTGCTGCGGTGCGGATCGTCGGTAGCAAAATACAGAAAAAAGGGCTGAGCCTTAACCTCCAGAAACGGGTAGCAGAAGCGCGCCATTTCGACCGGGCTGCGGCCAACAGAGGCCGGGTCATTGACACTGCCCCCCTTCAGTACCTGCTGAAAATGGTAGACCTTCTCCGGCGCTACGTGTAGTTTTCCAATGCGGGCAGTACGGTATCCGGCTTTTTCGAGGAGCACCGGCAACGATCGAACAGTGTCAAAGGATGCGAAATGATGTTCCTGATGCTCAAGCCCGTACATACCGTTCGTATGGTTTTGAAGGCCAGTCAGCAACACCGACCGGCTGGGACTGCAACTAGCCGTTGTACAAAATGCATGTGAAAAGCGAACCCCATCGGCGGCTAACTGATCGATGTGCGATGTTTTAATGCCGGGCGCTCCATAGCAGCCCACAACCTCCCGACCATGATCGTCGGCAACGATCAAAACAATATTCGGGCGGCTATCGACTACTGTTGGTTCCAGCCCGGAACCACAGGTCGACCAATGCGATTGAACACGATCGGGTTCTATGTATCCTACCCAAAGCACGAGCAAAATGCTCGCTGATACTATCTTCAATTCTGTACCCATATTAAAGCAATCATGTATTCTTTAATGAATAATTAATAACTGTCAGGTTATCGTTTAATATATTTATGAAAGTTTAATCATTTTTTATAAACCAAATTATAATTTATAAAGACTAAAGCTAACCTGTGCAACAGCAGGATTTTCACAGAAGCGATATTAGGCAGACTTTTTGCTACAATTTACACGATCTCTATAACAGTTAAACTTCCATTTATGCCATTTCCTTTCCGATGGATTGGGGTTATTGTCTTACAATTTTTCTCTGGTCTGGCCTTCTCTCAACTTACCATTACCAGCCCTGTACCAAGAATGGTCTTCCAGCGCAATTTAGCCAATGAAGCCAATGTAGCTATAACCGGAATTTCCTCTTCGTCAGCAGTAACTATCGAAGCCCGTTTCGTTCCAATGGCCGTTGGGCAGGGAAACGTTACGAACTGGACACCCCTTAAATTTCTCCCCCAGTCGACGGCCTTTTATGGGCAGGTAACCGTATCGGCAGGCTGGTATCGACTGGATGTGCGGTCCAGATCAGGAACAACCATTCTCAACCAAACACAGATCAATCGCGTAGGCGTAGGCGAAGTATTTATTATTGCCGGGCAATCAAATGCCGATGGTGGGTTTGAACGGGTGCCCAATGCTGCTGATGACCGGGTTATGTGTGTCGACTTCCGGCAGGACAGCCTTAGCGAACAGTTGCTCCCCTTGCAATTTAGCCACGTTAGTTACGGTACTAACATTGGGCCTAGCCAGCCACCCCATATTTACGGCATCCTGGGCGATAAGCTCGCCCAGCGACTAAACGTCCCTATTCTGTTTTTAGGTGCTGCCCTGGGTGGTACCAGCAGCAACGACTGGCGGCAATCAGCGGGCGGCAATATGGGTAACAGTCGTAATTCTGCCGTTTATCGACGAATGGGGGCCGTTTTGCTCCATTACGTTACCCGAACAGGAGCCCGTGCTGTTCTCTGGCATCAGGGAGAAAGTGACCTGCACACCTCAATGCAAACGTATTACAACAACATCAATTATGTTATTGAAAAAAGTCGGCAGCAGCTTGGCGGGAGACCCCTGGCCTGGGCTGTTTCACGGGTAAGCTATTTTTTCGGACAAACCAATCCATCTGTTATCGCGGCACAGAACCAGCTCATCAGCAGCGTGTTTAACGTCTTTGCGGGACCCGCTACCGATGGCATCACCGGTTCCGACAACCGGAATGATGACTTACACTTTAGCGGTAATGGACTCTTTCGTTTTGCCAGTGCCTGGGATGAAAGCCTGACGGCCTCCTTTTTTCAAACGGCACTTCCCGTTATGCCAAGCGATTCCGCATCGCTGATTACAAGCGGTTACACCATACCCCTTACCCGCCGACCGGGTGAGACGGTGGGAGTAGCTTCGGTCCGCAGTGATGCGCATGAATCGGACAATAAGTATGTGGCTCAGATTATTCGCGCCAGCGATGGGGCGCTGATGTACGAATCCAGCCCAAGTACGGATAATCCGATTCCCGTTGTGTTACCCTTCACACTGGCCAACGGGTCGTATCGCCTGCGTACCCGTTCTACTCACCCTGCTATTCTGGGCACTCCGGGCGAACCGTTTGCGGTGCAGCAGGATGCCACCCCCCAGCCTCAGCCACCGATGCTGCGACTGCCGGTCAGCGGAGGCACGGCCGATACAACCATCAGGCGTTTCGGGTACCGTTTTGAATCAGGTGCTCATGCCTTTTTTGGGCTGATTCAGGCTAGTTCGCCGGTAGAAGTCCGGCTGGAAAGTCTGGATGGCAGCGGCTTCAACGATTCCAACTGGCACCTGGCACCGCCCAGCTCGCAAGCACCTGACTATGACCCCTTTGCCGACTTCAATTACATACGGCTCTACATGCCTATTTCGGGTGGTGTTGGCGGTGTTATTCCGGGTCGGTATCGTTTTTCAGTCCGGCGGCAGGGCAGTACCGGGCCGGGCTTGTGGTTTGAAACGACCTTACTCGACGGCCGAAACATTCTATACTATCCCATGGAACCCATCGGTGCTGTGCCGCCGGTGCTTACCATCACTAACTCGGTAGCCCCCTGCCAGGTTAACTCCTTTGCCGTGGCCGTCGACGTAGCCGAAAGTGCCGTTAAAACGGACAACGTATTCAGTGTCAAACTATCCGCTGCCAATGGCTCGTTTGCCAATGAAACTACCATCGGCAGCGGTACAACCAGCCCCATTTCGGTTAGTTTATCGCCAACAATTCCGGCAGGAGCCAATTACCGTATTCGGGTCGTTGCCAGTAATCCGGCAGTGGCCAGTGCCCCCAGTCAATCCTTTTCCATTTGCGCCGGGGCCGATCTATCCATGAACATGGTTATCAGTAACCGGACACTGGAAACCAGCCAGCCCGTTACGCTGACGGTGGTACTTGCCAACGCAGGCCCGATGGATGCGACCAATGTGCAGGCAAGCAGCATACTCCCCGATGGGATGGATTTTGTGGATGCGGCCTCGGGAGCCATCAGCGCGGCCGCGAAAACCGTATCCATCAATGCCGGTGACCTGCTCAATGGAGCCAGCAAATCGTTTGTCTTCCGGATTAAGGCCAGTAAAACCGGTACCTTTTTTACGTCTGCCCAAATTACCGCCAGTAATCAATTCGACCCCGACAGCCAGCCTAATTCGGGTACGGGAAGTGGGCAGGATGACGAGGCTACGGTCGACTTCCGCACGCCCAACTCCGGCACGTTCATTAGTGTATCCCCCAATCCCGGTCAGGTGCCACTACCCCCGGTTCAATCCAGCCAGCCGCCAACAGATGCCACCAAGGCCGATTTGAGCCTGGCTATTGCTACGAATACGCTGGTAGTTTCTGCCAATCAGACCATCGATATACCCCTGGCCGTCCGTAACTCGGGCGGGGCAGGTGCCACGAACGTATCGGTACAGGCCCTTTTGCCTACGGGCTGGCAATTGACCACAACAACGGGGCTGACGGTCAATGGGCAAACCGTAACGGGTTCCATCGGGTCCATTGCCGTTGGCAGTACGGGGACACTGGTGCTGTCGGTAAAGGTAGGTCAGGCCGGTACGCTGCAAGCGCAGGTAGCGGGTGCCTCACCCGCTGATCCCGATTCGACACCGGCCAACGGCTATAACAAAGGTGAAGACGATGAGGCCCGGTTAAGTCTGCGGGTTAAATAACCCTCATCTGTTACCAGGATCATTGACTGGCCGTCGCCCGACTGCCGCCCCAACTCAGGCACCGACTACGAGCGGGATAGCGTTTCTCAAGTGAACAAAATATAGGTAAACGAAAACAGGTAAAAAGGCACAAATATTGCTTCATAATACGGGTGTTCTGTATACAAATGCAGACGACATTCGTAACCTGTCTTCCATGCCTATTCGTACCCTTTGCCGATTTCTGGTGAATTGGGCTCTGCTCAGCTCCCCCTTATTTAGTTATGCTCAAAATCAGCCTGGCCCCGCTCCACAACAGGACACCCTCCGGCGAATGGCTGAAGAGGAACAGCGACGACTGATGGACCCGGCTACGGGCACTGTTCCTTACGAACGACTCGACGAAGCCCGGCGGCAACTCAATAAACAGTCAGTAACCAGCAACGGTGCACCGGTTGCGCAAAGCGGCATTCCCAACGTAACCTGGCAGGAACGAGGCCCCAGCAACGTGGGGGGCCGTACCCGTGCGCTACTGTTCGACCCCAACGACCCGACGCGTAAGAAAGTATGGGCGGGTAGTTTGGCCGGGGGGCTTTGGTACACCAACGACATCACCGATGCGAACGCGGGTTGGACGCCCGTCAGCGATACCTGGGAAAACATGGTGGTAACATCCATTGCAGCCGACCCATCGAACCCACAGGTGATGTATGCCGGAACTGGTGAAATTACGGACTTTGCCATGACGAAGCCTGGGGGAGGAATATGGAAAACAACGAACGGAGGTACGAGCTGGGTACGATTGTCAAGCACCATTCCATCAGGTGTCGACCAAACCATCAGCAACACATTTCTGTACGTACAGAAAATAGCGGTCAGTCAAACCGGCACTATTTTTTGCGCTACCCAATATGGGATTGTCAAATCGGTTGATGGAGGTAGTAACTGGACGTTCGTCTTAGACCCTGGCCAAGCTATTGGCACTACGCAACCGGCTGACTATAACTCTCAGGCGAATCATGCCTCTGATATCGAAATAGCTAATGATGGCACTATCTATGCAGCCTTTACGGGTGGACTGATCTTTAAGTCTACGAACCAGTCCGGAACCTCATGGACTACCCTTTTACCATTTATTCAAGGTCAGGACGGTCATTCTAACAGAACCGAGCTAGCCTTGGCCTATTCTACACAGGGCACTACACAAACCGTATATGCGGTGGCTTCTGAGTATGATGTCTATCTCTTTAAGAAAAGTACAAATGGGGGGACCACATGGACTGACTTACCAATACCTGCCTATACAACTAACAATTCATTTGTTAAGTATAGAGGCTGGTACAGTTTATCGTTGATTGTCGATCCAGGTAATAAAGATATCGTTTTTTTAGGGGGCCATGAATGGGGGCGTTCAATCGACGGTGGACTGAGTTGGCAGTTTCCCTTTGTCAGCTCTCCGCTTATATACTACCAGCAGGGAATTGTCTTTAGACCGGGAACAAATCAGGCCGTTTTTAGTCATGACAGGGGCGTTACCTTTTCGCCGGATTGGCTGATCAGTACGCAAATCTCACCCACATTAATCGAACGAAATAAAGGATTACGGGTAGACGAGGTATTAACGGTCTCGCTGGAGAACATCAAAAATAGTGAGCAGATGCTTAGCGACGTTCGCAGTGCCGGTGTGTACAAGACATCGGTTACAGGTTCCGGTAATTTTCTTGAGCAAGCCGAACCAGATCAATATGGGTATTATTGTCAAATTGACCAAGACCAGCCGAACCTTAAGATTGCAAACATCGGGTTTGCTGGCTATTCTTTATATGATGCAACTGATAATGCCACTTCGCTTGGTGGTAGACCCGTTCGGTTCGATACAAACAACACATTCTTTGTCGCCGATTATGATAGTGATAACAACCGTTTTTTCACTCTCCACTTACAAAACAGCACATATCATATTCGGGTAGTATCGAATGTTGGGAGTGGCCAACAAGTAACCAATAACGTTCAAGTCGATTTGCTACCAGGCCTTTTAACCCCAACGAGCGCCAAGCTCAGCCAAAATAAGCAAGACCTATTTCTAGGCTCTATAGTTGGAGGAATATTGAAAGTACAGAATATAGCCCAGCTATCTGGTAATCAATCCAGTAAACTACCAAATCCTGTTTCATACACCCCCGGTATTGTCACCAGTATTGATCTGGCAGCTAACGATCAGAAAATGTTAGTCACCTATAGTAGCAGCCTGAGTGTTATATCCGTTGGGTATTCTCCAGATGGCGGACAGACCTGGATTAGTAAGGATGAACCAGGTCATGGGCTCCCTAATACAACCGTCAATTGGGGCATTTTCAACCCATCAAACCCCAGTCAGGTCATGCTAGCTACGGATATGGGCGTTTATCTGACGAACGATATTACAGCCAACAATCCTCTCTGGCAGAAAGTAACAACGAACCTACCGGCTGTTCCCTGCAAAAAACTAACCTACCGCCCTGCCGATGGGCGCGTTGCCGTGGCCACTCATGGACGTGGCGTCTGGACAACAGACGCCTGGGCACCTACGCCAACTATAACCCTGACTGGTGTCTCGAACGCTACACTATGCGCGGGTAATACGTTTACCATTTCGTTCAGTACGGCAGGCCCCGCATTTAATACAGGCAATACGTTTGAGGTTTGGCTATCCGATAGCACAGGCAGCTTTGCTAACAAACTAAAAATTGGCAGTGGCACGACAAGCCCTATTTCGGTGACCTTACCAAGTGGGTATTATGATGCCCTACCCTATAGCAAAAATTATCGCCTTAAGGTGACGGCTCCTAGTATCGAAATTGAAAGTAATTTGAGTGCACCAATAATTATTGGAAATCTCGGCTATGCTTTTATTACAGATAGAGTAGGAAATAGTAACGGGTCAATTTGTCCTGACAGTCGAATCTTATTAACTATTGAGCCCCTGAATTTAGGATTCAGTTTAGTTGCTGCCGAAAGTTATCAGTGGCTATTGGATGGCACCCCTATAGTAGGTGAAACCTCACTGACTATATCAACGCAACAGGCGGGTGATTACCAGGCAATTATTCAACAGGCGGGTTGCACAGTTCGTAGCTATGCATATCGGCTTTCGGTTTCAAATGTCACATCCGCCCATGTAATCTCGCTCGTGGGTAACACACCTCAATGCGATGATCGACCGCAAACGTTAAATTCGAGCTATTTGGGTGAAACGGCCACTTATCAATGGACACGTGATGGTATCAATATAATTGGAGCCACATCCAGTACCCTTTCAACTACTCAGTCGGGTGCTTATAGCATCCAAATCACGGATGGCGACTGCTCCATAACGTCTTCAACTCAGCAACTCTCATTTGGCCGCTCACTTTTTGCTCGGGCACTTCTCAACAGTATTGACTCTCTACTGTGTCCTACTCCCCCATTTTATAGATATATGACTGCGGAGCAGATTTCATTCGATCAACTAGCTAATGGTACCTATAGTATTCAATGGTATCGCGATAATGTTTTACAAACAGGATTTACCAATCTTGGTTACTACGCTTTTCAACCAGGCACCTACACATTTGAATTAAAACAAGGAAGTTGTGTAACACGTAGTAACACAATAGTGATTGATCAAGGCGCACCAGCCCCACAAACCATCATGAACTTTTTCATAAATAAAACAGCCTGCCTGGGTGAAACACGGACCATGTATGTTTCAGACAACAATAATTATAATAGTTATCAGTGGCAAAAAGATGGCATAGACATCCCAGGAGCAACAGGCGACTATTACACGGCTCAGTCGTCAGGATCATACACTGTTCGAATTCAAACAGCAGGAAACTGTCAGGCTACTTCACTACCCGTATCGCTTACGTTCAGCAATACAATTCAACCTGTTGTTTATTACAACGGCCCTTCAGCAGAATCTTGTTCAGGAACCTTTCTTTATGCCAATGACCCATATCAATTAACTAGTTATCAATACCAGTGGATAAGAGATGGAGCGAAAATTAGCGGAGCAACTAGTTCCAATTTTTATGCTGGCCAATCCGGAGTTTACTCTGTTCAAGTTACCGATGGCGCATGTTCAGGTATGTCGAAGGATATCTATGTCAGCACTATGCAAGAAGCCAAACCTGTTATTTCTAAAAACCGATCAAACTCTCAGTTATGCGCAAACAACTCATTTCAGCTAACGGCGAAGTATAACAACGGTAGTTTACAATGGAAACGCAATGGTGTTGTCATTTCAGGAGCAACAGGTGAAACTTTCTATGCTACCCAATCCGGTATCTACTCCGTTGTCGTCCAGGATGGCTCCTGCTCGGCCGAATCCGACCCCGTCGAGGTAAAAATCGGGGAAGCAACCACCGCTACCCTGTCCGGCAACGCCCTCATCACCGCCGGACAGGCCACCAAACTGCCCATTACCTTCACTGGACCCGCCCCCTGGTCGGTTTCCCTGACCAACGGCCAGTCTATAACAGCTACCTACCAGAATCCGGCCTTCATCACCGTCGCCCCCACCAGTAACACCACCTACCAACTGGCATCGGTTATCAATGCCTGTGGCACCGGCATCACCTCGGGGCAGGCCAGCGTTTCGGTCGGTACCGGCAGCGCCGATGTGGCACTCAACATGGCCGTCAGCAACCGCTCCCCCAAGGTCGGCGATCTGGTCAGCTATACCCTTTCTGCCGCCAACGCCGGACCCGATAACGCCCAGGGCATCCAGCTTAGTAGCCTGCTGCCCAACGGACTTTCCTTCGTGAGTAGTGCCTCACCCGGCGTGAGTGTCACCAACGGGATAGTCAGTGCCACACTGGGGACCATCCCCGCCAACAGCCAAAGCGCCATCAGCTTCCTGGCCACACCCACCCTGCCCGGCACCTTTGCCACGGCGGCCCAGATCACCGCCAGCCTAACCCCCGACCCCGACAGCCAGCCCAACTCGGGCACCGGCGATGGTCAGGATGACGCCGTCATGGTCGATCTGCGCACCACCAGCTCGGGAGCCTTTACCAGTTCGGACAATCCGAACCAGCTTCCCCTGCCCGTCGTCTCGACCAGTCAACCCGCCACCGACCCCAACACCGCCGACCTGAGTCTGAGCCTGCGTGTCGACAAGCTCACCCTAACCACCACCGACATTCTCAGCACCAGCATAACGGTTAGCAACCGGGGCGGTGCCTCGGTGGCTTCGATCATTGTGGAGCTGGTGCTGCCCAACGGCACAGCCTCCCCGGCTAGCCAGGTGAACTGGGTAGGGGTGAGTGGGCAAGTTTACAAGGGGTACATCAACCAGTTGGCCGCGGGTCAGTCGGCGACGCTGGTGCTGAGGTGGCAGGCTACGGGCAGCGGCACGCTGAAAGCCCAGGTGCTGGATGTGAGTGAGGCCGATTCGGACTCGACACCGGGCAACGGCTATAGTAAAGGCGAAGACGATGAGGCCCGGTTAAGTCTGCGGGTTAAATAACCCTCGTCTGTTACCAGGATCATTGACTGGCCGTCTCCCGACTGCCGCCCCAACTCAGGCACTGGCTATGAGTGGGACATCATTACCCGTGTGGGCAAAAAACAGGCAAAAAGGATAAAAAATTGCTTCATATTGAAAATTGCTTCATATTAGGGATGTCCTGTATACAGACATAGACAGGACATCCGTAACCTGTCTTCCATGCCTATTCGTACCCTTTGCCGATTTCTGGTGAGCTGGGCTCTGCTCAGCTCACCCTTATTTAGTTATGCTCAAAATCAGCCTGGCCCCGCTCCACAACAGGATACCCTCCGGCGAATGGCTGAAGAGGAACAGCGACGACTGATAGACCCGGCTACGGGCACTGTTCCTTACGAACGACTCGACGAAGCCCGGCGGCAGCTCAACAACCAATCCACAACGGCTACCGGTGCTCCGGTTGCCCAAAGCGGCATCCCAAACATGACCTGGCAGGAGCGCGGCCCCAGCAACGTGGGGGGCCGTACCCGTGCGCTACTGTTCGACCCCAACGACCCGACGCGTAAGAAAGTATGGGCGGGTAGTTTGGCCGGGGGGCTTTGGTACACCAACGACATTACCGACGCCAGTGCAGTCTGGACGCCCGTCAGCGATGTCTGGGAGAGTATGGTCGTGACGTCGATTGCCGCCGACCCATCTAATCCGCAGATAATGTATGCCGGAACCGGTGACGCTTATGGCTACGTAACGGGGGGAGGAATCTGGAAAACGACCAATGGCGGTACGAGCTGGGTACGGCTGAGCAGCACCATTCCGGGCGGCAACCCACCCGCCCTTAGCTACAGTTTTGGGTACATCCAACGGATTGTGGTCACTAGCAATGGACAAGTGTTTGCGGCTACACGGCTTGGCCTCGTACGCTCAGGGGATGGCGGTACGACCTGGCAGTACACATTAGCGCCCAATCAGGGAATCGGCGTAACAGGTGGGGCAACGGGAAACTACTACAACGATCTGGTTACGGACCTCGAATGGGCAACCGATGGCATATTCTACGTTGGTTTCAACCCCAGCCGGGTGTTCAAATCGACGGACAAAGATGGTTCGACATGGATCGAAATTTCACCCGTAGGCTCAGCAGGTGGGGAGCAAACGGAGCTGGCTCTGGCACCCTCTACCAGCGGAGCCAGTCAGGTGATTTATGGCGTATCAAGGGGCTATAACAACATAAACTATGGGCAGGATGTGAAGTGGTTCAAGAAGAGCATAAATGGCGGTAGTACCTGGACTGATGTACAAATTCCGACCTTTAGCTGGGGCAGTCATTTTACAAATGGGAACGGCTATTATGCGCTGAGTTTAGTCGTTCATCCATCTGATGCAAACACAGTTTACGCTGGAGGTTATAACTGGTTCCGGACGGTTGATGGGGGTAGCAGTTGGAGTAACCCACTCACTAACGCCTATGGTAACTTTTATGCATTGGTATTCCAACCGGGAAATATACAGTCGACGGCACTTTGTAGCGACAAAGGCGTTTTCTGGTCGGCAAACTGGAATGACGTAAGCCTAACCCAACCAACGATTCTGGACAGAAACAATGGTTATCGGATAAACGAAACCAATTCGGTTGCCATGAAATCCAGCCCCGGCAGTGCTTACTTACTGGGAACCAGCCGCAATGGTGCGTTTAAACTAACGGCCAATGGCCTATCAGCAGGATCTGTCTTTTACCAGAACTCCTACGATATGGGGCTTAGTTTCATTGATGACGATACCCCTTCATCGCAGGTATTTCTTACCAGTGGCAGCGTCTATCTGTATAATGGAACAAGTACCCAGTACATAACCGGGCTTAACACAAGCAGTGGAGGGGCCGACTATGATAGCCAAACGAATACACTTTATGCGGCTGATTATAATTACCCAACAAGTCAGTACTTTATTCGAAAAGTAACCGGCATAGGTACCAATGTATCCATAACTCAATTGCCCTTAGCCGGTTTGACGAACACCCCCAGTTTTGTTAAGCTCAATAAAGCCGGAACCGTTTTATTTGCCGGCAGCTATCCGGGCAAACTATACAAAATAAGCAACCTGAGTGAAAGTACGCCCTCGGTTACCTATATCGATAATGGGGCACTTCCTCAATACACGAGTGTTTCCTGTATTGATATAGGCTCCAATGACAACGAACTGCTGGTCACACTCTCCAATTACGGCGTTCAGTCGGTCTGGTACACGAACGATGGCGGGCAAAGCTGGGTAGGTAAAGACCAATCGAACTACGGCCTTCCCGATGTACCCGTCCGGGCTGCGCTGTTTAATCCGCAAAATCGCAGGCAGGTGCTACTGGCAACAGAATTAGGGGTTTGGTCAACTACCGACATCACAACGTCAAACCCCGGCTGGACATTTACGAGCACGGGTATGGGCTCATTCCGGGTGAATCAATTACGGTATAGAGCCTCAGACGGACGTGTTGCGGCTGCCACCTATGGGCGGGGAATATTCTCGTCCGATGCCTTTGCCATTCCTTATACCCTCCCCAGCATTACCCTTACGAATGTCTCGAATATGACACTCTGTGGAGGTAATACATTTACAGTGTCGTTCAGTACCGCCGGACCGGCATTTACTGCGGGGAATACCTTTGAGGTGTGGTTATCGGACGCAATGGGAAGCTTCACAAACGCACGAAAAATTGGAAGTAGTACTACAAGTCCAATTACAGCAACTTTACCAAATGGTTCTAATGCGCTGCCCTATGGCACAAACTATCAGGTAAAAGTTGTTGCGACAAATCCTGATGTAGAGAGCGGCCCGAGCGGAGCTTTGGTTATTGGCAATCTGACCTATGTTTCGTTGAATGACCGGCGTGTAGAAGTCGGTTCAAATTATGGTAATGGCTTTATCTGTACAGGTAGTTCGGCTAAATTACTTGCCATCCTGGCGAATGGTAATACAGCAACTGGCGACGTCTCCTATCAATGGTTCTTAAACAATAACCTCGTAACCGGTGCCACGGCTTCGACGTACATTGCCCGGCAAGCGGGCAATTACACCGTTTCCGCCAAACAAGGCAACTGTACGGTTACCTCTCAATATCAACTAGATATAAATTCATTTACCTCCGCCGGAATACTAGCCCCTACAGGCTTAGCTCCTCAATGCGCTGACCGTCTGCTAACAATAGCCACAGATTACATTGGCGAAACGGCGAGTTTCCAGTGGACACGTAACGGAGTTGCGATTACCGGCGCAACCAGTTACTCATACACGACAAATCTAACGGGTTCATACGCGGCTCAGATCACCGATGGCACTTGTGTTTTCAATTCATCACCCGCCTATTTCCAATTTGGCCAGTCACTTTTTGCGAAGGCTTATACAAACGCACCCGGCGACACCCTTATTTGTACTGCGTCAAACACGGGGATTTTCATTTATCCAACGCTTCCTTATCTGGCAAATGGTTATTCGCTCAAATGGTATCGCAATGGTGTATTACTTTATGAAGCGAATCCGGCAACCACAAATTCAAGTTATTACGCTGATCAGCCGGGTATCTATTATTATGTGCTCAAACAAGGTGCTTGTCAAACAACCAGTAATGCGGTAACTATAGCTGATGCTTCCGCCCTTACTATCGACATTAAGTACGATTACAACACCAAGTCGTTCTGCCCCGGTGAGTCCCGCTATCTATACACTAATTTCATTAGCGGCAGTTTTCAGTGGCAAAAAGATGGGGTTGATATAACAGGGGCAACAAGCAATGGGTATTCGGCAACGGCAACTGGTAGTTATACTGTTCGTATAACCCGGGGCGTTTGTTCAGCCACCTCCCTACCCGTATCGCTCACCTTTAGTAATGCAATTCAGCCCAGATTCTCTTCCAACAATTACACAAAAACAGCCTGTTCCTTTATTAGTATAGCCCCCGATTACTACTCTTTGAACGGCTACCAGTACCGGTGGTATTTAAATGGGGCACTAATCAGCACCGCTACGAATTCGAATTACTACCCCAACCAATCGGGAAACTATTCCGTACGGGTGACCAATGGCAGTTGTACCGGCCTCTCCAACGAAATTTATGTCAACATAAACAATGGACAAACAGACAAGCCACGAATTACCACTCCAGTAAATCGACAGTTGTGCGCTAACAATAGCTTACTTCTAACAGCTACTTATTACAACGGTATACTACAATGGAAACGTAACGGCATACCCATAGACGGGGCCAGGAACTTTCAGTTCTACGCCACTCAATCCGGCATCTATTCCGTTGTCGTCCAGGATGGCTCCTGCTCGGCCGAATCCGACCCCGTCGAGGTAAAAATCGGGGAAGCAACCACCGCTACCCTGTCCGGCAACGCCCTCATCAGTGCCGGACAGTCGGTCAAACTGCCCGTTGCTTTCACAGGACCAGCGCCTTGGTCGGTTTCCCTGGCCAACGGCCAGTCTATAACAGCTACCTACCAGAATCCGGCCTTCATCACCGTTTCGCCCACCACCAACACCACCTACCAACTGGCATCGGTTATCAATGCCTGTGGCACCGGCATCACCTCGGGGCAGGCCAGCGTTTCGGTCGGTATCGGCAGTGCCGATGTAGCCCTCAACATGGCCGTCAGCAACCGCTCCCCCAGGGTGGGCGATGTAATCAGCTATACCCTTTCTGCTACCAACGCCGGACCCGATAACGCCCAGGGCATCCAGCTTAGTAGCCTACTCCCCACCGGACTTTCCTTTGTGAGTAGCTCGTCACCCGGTGTTAGTGCGGCAAATGGCCTGGTCAGTGCCACGCTGGGGACCATCCCCGCCAACAGCCAAAGCGCCATCAGCTTCCTGGCCACACCCACCCTGCCCGGCACCTTTGCCACGGCGGCCCAGATCACCGCCAGCCTGACCCCCGACCCCGACAGCCAACCCAACTCGGGCACCGGCGATGGTCAGGATGATGCCGTCATGGTCGACTTACGCACCACCAGCTCGGGAGCCTTTACCAGTTCGGACAATCCGAACCAGCTTCCCCTGCCCGTCGTCTCGACCAGTCAACCCGCCACCGACCCCAACACCGCCGACCTGAGTCTGAGCCTGCGTGTCGACAAGCTCACCCTAACCACCACCGACATCCTCAGCACCAGCATAACGGTTAGCAACCGGGGCGGTGCCTCGGTGGCTTCGGTCATTGTGGAGCTGGTGCTGCCCAACGGCACGGCCTCCCCGGTTAGCCAGGTGAACTGGGTGGGGGTGAGTGGGCAAGTCTACAAGGGGTACATCAACCAGCTGGCCGCGGGTCAGTCGGCTTCGCTGGTGCTGAGGTGGCAGGCTACGGGCAGCGGCACGCTGAAAGCCCAGGTGCTGGACGCAAGTGAGGCCGATTCGGACTCGACGCCGGGCAATGGCTATAGCAAAGGGGAAGATGACGAAGCAACGATTCAGCTTCGTGTCAGGTGAAAATTTTTAAATCAGGACTATTGTAGTAAGTGGTTGGGCGTAGCCTGGACGCCCAACCACTTACTACAATACAGGCCCTTGAGAAATTCTGAACAGTTTTTGTAAAACCTTTATTTACTTCTTCACAATCTCTTCGAGGAAGGCCCGAAACTTGTCGGCGAATTCGGGGCGCTTGAGGGCGAACTCGACGGTCGTTTTCAGGAAATCGAGTTTATTGCCGATGTCGTGGCGTTTGCCTTCAATGCGATGTGCGTATAAGTTCTCCCGCTTCAGCAACAGCAACAGGGCATCGGTCAGTTGAATTTCGTTGTTTTTTCCAACCGGCGTTTGTTCCAGCATCGCGAAAATCTCGGGGGTGAGGATGTACCGACCGGCAATGGCCAGATTCGATGGTGCTTCATCAAGGGCGGGTTTTTCCACCAGCGTATCGAGTTCAAAAATCCGGTCGCCCAACGATTTCCCCCCTACAATACCGTACCGGTTCACCTTGTCGTGAGGGACTTCTTCCACGGCAATGACCGAGCCGCCAAACTGCGCAAAAGTGTCGATCAATTGCTGGGTAACCGGAATAACCGAATCCATGATGGTGTCGCCAAGGAGCACGGCAAAGGGTTCATTCCCTACGTGGTGACGGGCATACCGAATGGCGTCGCCGAGGCCGTTCAGCTCCCGCTGACGTACGTAGTGCAGGTTCGCCATGTCGGACAAACGGCGCATCTCGTCGAGCAGCAACTGATCTTCTTTTTCTTCGAGCCGCATTTCGAGCTCGTAGTTGCGGTCGAAGTGGTCTTCGATGGCCCGCTTGCCTTTACCCGTAATAATGAGAATGTCTTCAATACCCGAATCGACGGCTTCCTGCACAACGTACTGGATGGTAGGGCGGTCGATAATCGGGAGCATTTCTTTCGGCTGAGCCTTGGTGGCGGGCAGAAACCGGGTTCCAAGTCCGGCAGCGGGGATAACGGCTTTCTTGATCATAAATGAAATTTTATGTAGAGACGCAATACGTTGCGTCTCCTATGCGTCAGCCAGAGACGCAACGTATTGCGTCTCTACACTACATATGGCTTTATAACTCGGGCATTGATTTTCTTCAGTTCGACAAAGAGCCGGTTGAGCATGGCATCGTCGCGGTAAAGGCCGATGATGGAACCGCCGGAACCCGTAAAGGATGCCGATGCGCCACAGGCGCGGGCGGTTTCAATTAAACTCTGGTTTCGGTCGCTGATGGAATATATCTGAGCCCGCAGATCGAAATTTCGGTTTACCAGCTCATTCAATAATTTGGTATCCTGGTTCAGCATGGCCTCCCGACCTTCGCGGGCTACGTCGGCAATAGCGTTCATGGTGTCGACCACAATGGGTTCGCCTTTGAGCCAGCGTGCCCGAACGTCGTTGTGTACACGTCCGGATTGTTTGCCCAGATCGGTGTTGTAGGCAATGTACAGTTTTGGCAAAAGCCGGGAGTCGAGGGGTTCGTACTGACCGTACCCCTGGCGTTCCATGGTTTCGCGCTCAAAGTCCATGTACACGCATCCTTCATAACACTGAATAACGCGATCCTGCAACCCGGCCGTAATACCCAGCTCCTCTGCTTCGGTGGCCAGCACCAGATTGGGCAATATCGGCCGTGGAATCTCTACGTTGTAAAACTGCATCAACGCCCGGAATGTAGCCACGATGATGGCGCTGGAACCGGATAACCCCACCTGCCGGGGTATAGACGTATTATAGCGGATCGAAAAATTCTGATTGGGAAGCCGGATGTGTTCCGACTCGCAGTATTCGGCAAATTTTTTAACCGCGGCTTTCAGGAGCGGCACTCCCCCGTGATACCCCAGCATACTCACCGAATCGCGCAGGTGGTGCAGGCTCCGGAATACGTTCGTATCCTGTGGCTGTGGTTCGATGTGTAGTTCGGGCGACGGGTAAAGCGTTACAGACGCGCCAAAATTTCGGACGGTGATCGCAATGGTTTTACCAAAAAATCCATCGGACGGATTGCCAAGCAGGCCCGCCCGAGCATAGGCACGGGTTTCGATGAGCAAAATAGTATAGCGAAGCTTGTCTCCGCTGGCTAATAGATTAAACGACAAGTTTACGAAAGAATCGGCATCATAAAATAGAAAGCGCCGTCCGCAGGCTAATAAAAAAAGCGACCGGTTTATTAGCCGGTCGCTCACGCATAGTAGTTACCTGTCCTGACGGCCTACTTGACATCGTCTTTCTGCACACTTTCCTTGTCTTTGCCCGTATAGCCGACATTATGCGGATCGTAGCCTTTATTTGGATCATCGCCCTCTTCCAGATACGTTGCATCGGACCGGTGAAAAAGTGCATCATCGGAAGGATTTTCTGCCACTTCGCTCAGCTTTTTCGCGGCTTCGTCGCTCATCATATGTCCTTTAGGTGCTTCAGAAATGGCATCGGCGTCGACATCCCATTCCTGCGACGTGCCCAGGCTTTCGCCACGTGGGTCGCCTACCCGGCCTTCGCCCGTATTTGCTTCGCGGGTGTCGTGCGTCATGTTTCTGTTTTCGGTATCCATATCCATACCCGACGTCGTACCGATCTGGTTTGTACCAACCCCTTCCGATTCCCGACCATAGTCAGAATCGCCATGTTGATTAGGGTCTTTTGAATAATATTCAGGGTCGAGTTTATCCGGGTCGAATGGTGATGTAGTTGCCATAACGTTACGTGTTAGTTTACCCTATAACCGGCAAAAGGGGCGGGTTGTTTTGGAGTTAGTGGAGTGGTGGAGTCAGTGAAGTAGTTAGAAGTTCTTTCACTTTGCCACTCCACCTACTCCACTACTCCACCCACTCCCCTCCTAACCTCCGCCAGCAGTTGATCGTTGGTTTGTTGCAGCAGCGACAGACGTTCGTTTAGCTGAAAAAGCAGGAACTCCATGTTGCGCAATCGCTCTTCGGTGGTGATAGCCGCCGAGGGTGAACTCAGGACTTTAAACATCAGCCCTTCGCCCCGCAACAGCCAGTCGCCGTTCACCTGCGGATAGGCCACCAGAATCTTTTCGAGCGTATCGTAACGGGGTTTTAACCGACCGTGTAAAATATGATAAACTTTTTCGCCCCGGTGTTCGCCGAGTTGTCTGGCGAATTCAAGAACGCTGATGCCAAGCGAATCAATTAATTGCTGAAGCCGGAGGTGAATGGTCATAACTTACACTTTTTTATGTAAAAACGGATGGCCGGGTGCCCGGGCTGGCGTACCAGTTGCCCGACTGGAATGGGAACGGATATACATTTTGCCAAAGTTCCCACAAAGGCGAGGAAACAAGCTGAAAAATACGCAAGAGAGGCCCTTTAGGGAACTTTTACACGATAAGTGAGTGCAACTTCACTGACCTGAATGGCGGGCCTGTGAGGCCCGTAATTACTTATAGAACGGGCTTGTTTTTTACACAGTTTTGTGTAACTTTAAGTCAGTAAACACGACCCCTTAAAAAGGCAAAAGGGACCTCAAAATGGGCCCCCTGCTTGAACAGTAAACAACAAATACTAATGAACACACAAAACAAAAGCCAAATCGAGACAATTCAAAGCGGTAGCTCACTTAAACCGAATCAAAACAGTCAGGAATTGACTGGCGAGGTCGTGAATAACGGGGTCGCCCGGCGATATAAATACCTGGAGGGCCACCCCCGCCAATATCGGTTCGACGCCAAGGAAGGTGTCTTCAATATTAACGGGAATGAAAAGCTTGGCCGAACGCTCACCTTTCAGCCAATTGCCTGGCGGATTTTTACGGATAATATCCTGAATATGGGCACCAAAAACTGGGCAGAAATTTTCTTCATCGACGAGAAAAATTGTGTGTCAGCGGTGCTCTTTCACGGCTACTCGGTCGACAATATTTTCCGGCTCATCGAACCGCTTTACTACGACGATCTGACGCTGGCCGATGTGGTGATCACGGCCGTAGCCGAGAAAAAAGAGAACAACAAAATTCAGCCGAAAGGGGTGTATTACATCGCCAACTTTACCTATAAAATGGGCGATGTCGAAAAAACAAAGGAGTTGAAAGAGTTTGCGCAGGAGCGGTCCGCCGGTGCGGTTAAAATTTTCCGGCAGGAAACCCTGACGGACATTGCCAACATCAAAACGGCCATGAACTACTACAACCCCTTTGCCAACCCGGTCGATGAGCCCGTTTTACTGGCTGCCGGATAACTTCACTTCCCCCTGTTCTCCTATGATTTCTCAATTGCTGACAACGGCACAACAGCCGCTCTTTACGCCGGGCGATGAGTACCGATCACTGCCCAGGATATCAAATTCGGACTTGACCCGGCTCAAGGAAGAACACCTGGGGTATTGGTCGGTACCCTCGGCCCGGTTTATTCCCGAAAAGACCAAGGCATTTGGCCGGGCTTTTCACCAGCACCTGCTCGAACCCGAAACGGTGGGCACCGTACTGGCGCAACTGCTGCCCGATCTGGTTGACCCGGCGGGCCGTCCGGAACTGAACGCGCTGGCCCCCGCTCAGGAGAAGCAGTTACACGCCCTGATGCACACCATTCGGCAGGACGCGTTTTGTCGGCGGTACCTGCGGCTGTCGGAGCGGGAACGGATTGTGCTGTCGACCGAGCCAACAACGGGCGTGGCCTGCAAAGCGCGGCTGGACATGGTGTACACGAGTCCTAAACGCCGGAATGCGCTTGTTATCGACTTGAAAACAACCTCGGCCCGCACACAGGCGCAGTTTCTGGAATCCTGCTACACCTACGACTACGACCGGCAGGCGGCTTTTTACCTGGACAGCCTACGTCATGCCGACAGTCGCGAATGGAGCACGACGAAGCAGTTTCGCTTTGTGTTCGTTGGCATCATGAAACAAAGTCCTTATCGCCTGTTTGCCGTTGATGCCACGTCGATTCCGGGCTTTATCGATTACGGCCGGAAGAAATACCGCTTCTGGCTCCGCAAATGGCGGGACGAGCAGGCTCCCGAGCAGACAATGGCGTCGGCCTGGAGTATGAGTGCCTAAATCAACAACCGTTATGAACGCTTCCATTATAACCCTCACCCCTGCCGAACTCCACTTCGACTGGGGTACCGATGGACTGGTATTGTGGATTGAAGAACTGGACGGGGCAGATAGTCTGGCGGGGCAGATGAGCGAAGTGATGGACCGCATTGCCTTTGCCATCGAACTGCAAACGGGCTGGGACCACCGGACGGATGGCGACACCCTGCACCCCCTCTACGGCTATCGGCTCCTCCTGCGTGATGCATCGGGCCTGTGGAACGCCGTCCAAACCGACGAAACCGGCCACTTCGCCGGGCTTACCCCGCTCGAAGAAATGGACTACGAACTGGCGTACGATAAAGTAATGTGGATTGAGTAAGGTTTTAAGTGATAAACGTTAAACCAGTAAGTGGCTGTCGCGAGAGCAACTCGTGCGACAGCCACTTAGTATTTTAATGTGAATTTGGGATTATAAATAGCCCAGGCGGGGCGTTTGGTGGTTGGGCATAGTCTGTGCCCAACCGAGATAAGATTCCTAGATTCCTTAAAGCATAAAAGCTGAAATTAGCTTAAAGATTACCGCATGCCCCTTATCGTTGGGGTGTATGCCGTCGGCACTTAGTAGTTCCGGCTTCATTAAGTTATCCGGACCCGCTAACGGGTCGAAAATATTGATAGAGAGTAAGCCATAGTTTGTCAGAACCGCATCTCGTTGAAGCAGTAATTTGGCCGTAACGTCGGCACTGAAGGTACGCGGTAAAGGCGTCGTAACAATCACGCGATTTACACCGGCAGCCAACGCTCTGCTCCTGATGATATTGAAATTGGCAATGATCTCATCAACGCTACAGCCAATAACAAGATCATTTGACGATATACTAAGAATCAACGTTTTGGGCTTTTCCTTAAGAGCAGCATTGATGTTGCGTAAGGTGTCTGAAACAGGCCGGTTAGCCGGACGACTGGCGTTTGTTGGCAGAAGGTGGTAACTGGTGTATCCTCCTCTGGCCAGGTTAACGACGCGACTATTTGGTAACTGCTGACTAAGCGTTCCCGCCCATGAATACTTGTAATCCGAAGCTCCCCAGCCTTCTGCCGTTGACGAACCAATTATGACGATTGTTTCCGTAAGGGGCTTTCCGTTACCATCTACCTTGGTATCTATCGTGTCAGGTTTGCAACTTGACAAAAAAGCGAGAAGGAGTAACAGCAATAATTGGCTTTTCATTAGTATCAAACTTAGGTGTACGGATTAATCGCAAAAATATCAAATTGTATACTCAAAAGCGACTATTGTACTGGTTTGAAATTACCAAAAATCGTTAAATCAGCATTAAGTTTAACGTGAATTTGGGATTATAAATAGCCGAGGCTCAATTTTTGTCATCCCGACGCAAGGACCGGGCAGCCTGTTAATAGTTAGTCGAGATTCGGACTTGTTTAAAGCGCCGTAGGTGCGCCCTTAAAAGACCTGATCAGGACGCACCTACGGCGCTTTATAGGGAACTCACCCTCTCTTTTCTATTGACAGGCCGCCCCTGACAGGGCTTTTCTGTAAGAAAAAGTAAGTGTATGCATCCTGGGGTTAAGGAGCTCACACCACATTTAACCCCGTTGGGCATAGTCTGTGACTATGCCCAACGGGGGATCGGCTTTGTCCGGGCCAAGCTCTGGCTTGGCCATAGTCTTCAACTAGCCAACGGCCAAGCCAGAGCTTGGCCCGGACAAAGCCGCCAACGTTTATTCTAACTTCTATTTTGGTAAAGCACCAGACCCTACGATGCGTAGGTATTCTCCGGCGTTAGACGCAGCAGCGACAGCGTCGTGAGCGTATCGAGCAACGGCTGTACTTTGACCACACCCGCCCCTTTGAACTGAGCCGCTACCTGCGCGACGCTCACGGGCAAACCCGCCTGCTGAACAAACGTTCGAATGGCCTGCATTTGCCCGGCCAGTTCTTTGGGCCACTCCTGCGGCCCGCCCGACTCGACGCGCTGCGTTTCCTTCGCTGTGGTAACGCCGAGATCAATGCCCATCTGCTGCTGACCGGGTGCCTGGTACTCGGGACGCAGGTAACGAATATGCCCGGCGGCTTCTTCGGCGGCCCGCTCGTGATTGAGCCGAACCAGGCGGTTGAGGATTTCGCTCTCGGGCAAGTCGTGCGGCCAGCCGTAGGCATCGGCAACGGCCGCGTCGATTTGCTGATGCAAACTCAGCACGACCGACGCCAGTCCCATTTGATTGATGGCCTGCTCTTTGGGCGTCAGGGCTTCACCGGTTTTCAATTTCTCGACTACGTTGTACAGATCGGTAAGCGTCAGGGCAGCGTGTGCAGCCTGTTGCCGTTTGCGGTGGGCGTCCAATTGCTCCGCCAGTTCACGAATACGGGCCTGTTGTGCCGGGGTCGCGTCGGGGAAAGGGAAAGGGTCGAAACAGCGGGAGTTTGCATAAACCGGATCATCACCGACCCCAAGTCGACCACCATTGGCAATGGCCCACGTTTCATGGACATGACTTGATAGAATGCCTAATTCATAAGCATCCTCAAAAGCGATTGCTACTATTTTTGCATCTGGTATCAGATCGACGTTCACAAAAGAAAATATTCTGTGACGCGCAGTTTGAGTAGTCACAATATAGCGTTTTAACCCTCTTAACATCGAACGAAGTGTCGGATTTGGCTCCCCAAAAATCCACCATTTTTCTCGCCTTGATGTTCTGTTATTCTGATCTCGTTCAGGCTTAACCAAGTTATAAATACGGTGATATACTTCTGGATAAAGGTTTATTATCTCATCTGGGCTTAGTCCATACATATCAATAGCAAACAAGCCTCGACTTTTTTGAACAAGGTCTTTCCCATTCATATAGGGCCGAATTCGTTCACGAAGTCCATTTCTCTTACTGAAGCCAAGAGATTCTAACTCTTCATATTTAGCAAGAAAACCAGCACCATATAGCCCTACACCAACATTCGACAATCCCCTGTTTGATCGTAAGGATTTAGCTGAATCTAGGTCGGCACCAACCGTTAGATTTGCGTTTATTTTCCCTTCAACCTGTTCAACTTGTATTTCACAACCTTCTTCTTCATCTTGATACTGTTCAGACTTTACCAAAAATAACAAACCAGCAATATTTCCTTTTTCCACAGAGGTCATGGCGATTCTAACTGATGCCCCACTTCCTGAGTCTACCCAAGCATGGTTAGGAATACAAAACGTTATAGAAACAGGCGTAATTTCGTTTTCAATAAATCCCTGAATGACCCGTCTATTAAATGTCATCGAGATTGAATTGGTTGTAATAAATCCAAACCTTTCAGTACGTACGCTCTGCAACATAATTCCAGCATTGTACCACCAGTACATTACTAAGTCCGCTGATTCAGGTATTTTTCCTTTATATGCCTTCCGTAATGCTTCAACATATCCATCGCCTAATAAATCACGCATTCTTTTATCTCCCACGAACGGCGGATTACCCACAATGAAATCAGCTTGTGGCCATTCGGCGGGTTGCGGATTGGGATAGTCATAAACCGTTGTGCGGGCGGTTTCATCGGGTACGGGTTGGCCGGTTGCCGGGTGTAGTTTGGTGGTTATCCCATCCCAGCGCGTAACGGGCTGGCCGCTGGCATCCAGACGTGGAACGGGCGGGCCATGCTGCAACACCGCGTCCTGCTGATGGATATTCTGGTACTCGTCCAATAGCGGTTCGCGTAGTTCGCTATCGCCGTTGGTGCGCAAGTGCCATTGCAGGTAGCCGATTTTCAACACAACGTCGGCAATGGCTGCCGCGCGGGGATTCAGTTCCAGACCCAGCAACTGACGCGGGCTAACCGTTGTCCCGCCACCGAGATTGAGAATACCCGTTTGGCCGTAGGAGTTGATAGCCGCCAGTACTTCGCCCTCCAGTCGCTTCAAATGTTCGAGCGTTACGTAGAGGAAGTTACCCGAGCCGCAGGCAGGATCGAGAATTTTGATACTCGTGAGCCGGGTCAGGAACTTCATCAGCTCGGCGCGCGCATCTTTGGCGTTTCCGGCATCGAGGAGCAGCGCGGCTGCGGCCTGGGCGTTGGTCCACTCCCGGCGAAGCGGCTCAATCACCGTTGGCATAACGAGCCGTTCAACGTAGCGCCGGGGTGTATAATGCGCCCCCAGGCTGTGGCGTTCGCGCGGATCGAGGGCGCGTTCGAGCAGGGTGCCGAAAATGGCCGGTTCCACGTCGCGCCAGTCGGCTTCGGCGGCTTTGAGCAAAAGCGTCCTTTGATCGGCCGTGAGCGGCAGGGCGCGGGCGTCGTGAAAGAGTTTGCCGTTGAAGCGTTTGAGCCGGGTTTTCAGCTCCGACGAAAAGCCACCCGTATCCATTTTCTCCCACAGGTTGTGCAGCGCGTCGGGCAGGTACTCCAGCAGATCGGGAGCCGCGTACTGCCGGAGCATCCCCGTAAACGACTCTTTGGGAATCAGGCCCACATCCTCGGCAAACATCGTAAAGAGCGCCCGCATCAGAAACTGCGCCACCAGATCGGGGGCGTGACCCGCCCGTTCGAGCTGGCTCGACACCCCCGCCAGGTAACCCGCCAGTTCGCGCGTCACGCGGGCCGTTCGGCGGGTGGGGTCCAGTTCGCGGGGGTTCGTGAAGAGTTGCGCGAGCAGCGAGCGCGTTGACTCCTCGGCGAGCCGGGGCAAAAGTATGCGGTAGTGCGTTTGATCGGGAAAGGGAACGAACGAGTCGCCAACCCCCGCGAAGTTGCTGTACAGGTCGATGCAGTACCCCACATCGACAACGACAACGAACAGCGGGCGGGGCTCCCCGGCGGGCAGCGCCCGGACGTAGCTGAGGGCCTGCTGCCGGGCCGACTGCATCATCTGCTCCCACTTGGCGGTTCTGCGAATGGCGTGGCCTTTACGTCGTTTTTCGGGCGGCAGGCCCAATTCGGCGCGTTCAAAGGTCTTTTGCTGATCGGGGCTTTCGGTGCCCTGCTTGGTTTCGAGCACAAAGCAGCCGCGTTTGTAGAGGTCAATCCGGCCGGTGCTGGTTTTGGCTCCGTCCTGAAAGGTGACGGCCCGTTCGGTTACGTAGGCATCCTGCGCGGGATCGTGGGTGGTGGGGTCGGGCCGGGCAACGCCGAGCAAGTCACAAAGGTCTTGAAGAAATAAAACGTAGTTGGCACGTTCGGCCCCGCCGGAGATTTCCCAGCGCGTGATAAACTCAGAATACGTCACGTTTAACAAGTGTAGATGGATAGCCAAATATAGAGGAATTCAGTGGGGAAGCGGCTTCGCCTAAGTCAATAAGTCAAGGGGTCAAGAAGTCAGGGAGTCAAGGGGTCAGGGAGTGGCTTCACTTAAGTCTGTTCCGTGATGTCGGGTTCTTAAACCCGACAAGCGAGGACGGTTCGCCCGCCCCGGCGTACCGGTTGCGATTCTTAAAACCTCGTGTCATTGGGGCAAGAAGGTTTTGAGAAACCTTCCCATGTCGGGTTTAAGAACCCGACATCACATAAGTAAGTCAGCAAGTGGCCGTCGCACACGTGTTGCTTTCGCGATAGCCACTCCTTAACCCCCTGACTTATTGACCCCTTGACCCCTTGACCCCTTGACTTATTGACTTAAAATGCAACCTTTCTCTGCCAGCCTGCATCTTTCCTGAAAATCACCTGAAACTTCAGAAAAATCATGAAAGCTATTCTCCTCTCACTTTTAGTTGCCTTTACGGCTCTGGCTCCCGCGCTGGCACAAAAAACCATCGACGCGAAAGACATTATCGCCCAAATCAACCGCAAACAAAGCGTCTCGTATCAGAACGTCACCATCAACGGCGACCTCGACCTGACCAATTTGGCCAATCGAAAAGAAGTACGGGAAGGTTTTTGGAAAGGCGACTCCGAACAGTTTCTGAGCGTCGTGGAAGTGCCTCTTTCGTTTAAAAACTGCACGTTTACGGGCAAAGTACTGGCCTACCGGACAGAAGACCAGGACCGGCGGATTATCAAGGTGAGCAACATCGTTTACAACGCCGATTTCGCCGAAGCCGTTACCTTCGACGGCTGCCAGTTTGAAAACGATGCGGCTTTCAAATACTCGCTGTTTAGCCAGCGGGCTATTTTTACCAACAACACCTTCCGGGATGGGGCGCTGTTCAAATACAGCAAATTCCGCGATGAAGCTGATTTTAGCGGCTCGACCTTCCGGGACTACGCCGATTTCAAGTACACCACCCTCGACGGGCGCAAGTTCTCCCCGAACGGTAGATAAGTGTTCACCAGACCTATAAGGTTTTGAAAACCTTATAGGTCTATAATTGAGTTTATCAAAACGTTAAACCAACCACTCAACGTTTTGAAACGAGCCACTAAAATTCTCATTGCGCTTGTCGTTCTGCTGATCATTGCCCGTTTGTTGCTGCCCTACTTTGTGCTGCGGTACGTTAACAAGACTTTAGCCGACATGGGCAGCTATACCGGCCATGTCGAAGATATTGATATTCAGCTCATTCGGGGCGCTTACCAGATTGACGGCCTGCGCATTCGAAAAATCAACGGGAAGATAAAGGAGCCGTTTATCTACATTCCCAAAACCGATCTGTCGGTCGAGTGGAAGTCGCTTTTCAAGGGGAAACTCGTGAGTGAAGTCGAGTGCTACGAACCCGAAGTGAACTTTGCCTTCAGCGAAAGCGAGGCCAGCAGCCAGACCGGGGCCGACGTAGACTGGACCGCTTACTTAAAAAAGCTGCTGCCCATCAGCATCAACCGGTTCGCCGTGATCAATGGCCGGGTCGACCTAACCAGCCTGGTTACGCAGCCCCGCGCCGATCTGTCCATTCAGAAGCTACAGGGCGAAATCCGGAACATCCGGAACGTGGAGGATGAGGGTAAAAAACTCCCCTCGCCGGTTGTGGCGTCGGGCGATGTGCCGGGTTACGGCGGCACCATGAATTTTTCGGCAAACATGAATCTGCTGAAAGAGATGCCTGATTTCGACTATAACCTCCGGTTCAGCGACCTTCAACTGGTAAAACTCAACCCGCTGGCGAAAGAGTACGCCAATCTTGACTTCGAGCGGGGAACCGTGAGTGTGTACAGTGAAATGGCCATGCTCGATGGCAAGCTGAACGGCTACCTCAAGCCCCTCACCAAAGGCATGCAGATCTTCAAGCTCAATGAGCACGAAGGTCGTTCGGTAGGGCGTTTCTTTACGGAACTGCTGGCCCAGGGCGGCACCGCCATCCTCAAAAACCAGAAAAAAGACCAGGTAGCCACCCGGGTTCCGCTCAGCGGCACGGTCGATAACATCGAAACGTTCGTCTGGCCAACTATTTTCGGAGTGCTGCGCAACGCCTACATCGAGGCTTTTAAAGGAGAATTCGACAACAACATCACCCTGAGCGACGCGCTCAAAAGTGTAAAAGAGGACTTCAAAGAGAAACGGGCGGAGCGAAAGGCCGAACGTAAAGAGAAACGCGCTGAGCGAAAAGCCGAGCGCAAAGCGAAACGAGCCAAACGAAAGGCCGAACGCGAGAAAAAGTAGTGTAATACCGACCGTCCCGGTCGGGTGTGAAAACAGTTAAGTTATCTATCACATCCGACCGGGACGGTCGGCACTACACTACTACACTACTGAGTCTTCCGACGGCGGATCAGCGTATCCTTACGGGCACCGGAGTCGGTTCGGCGCGGTTCGTATCGGTTTCGGGTCTTCTGTACACCCGCGTCCTTTTCCTTTTTGTAGGAAGGAAGTGCACTGTTCTTGCTTTCCAGATTATCCTTCTGCGATGGCGGAGGAATGGGTTTATTGGACCGTGGGGATGCGGCCGACATGGCTTTTGGTTTGGTCGCATTCGCCGTTGTCGACTTCGTTGAACCCGATCCGGCTGTTGATCCTTTGGGTGCTGTCTGAGCCATTGCCGTCGTGGCCAACAGCATGACCCCTATCACTAGTTTCATCATAACGTTTTGTTGAGTTTTTGTCGTTGAATTATACAATACAAACAACTACCGTCGCACGCTGTCTACTTTTGTAGCCCCTCCCCGTCGCAGCGAATCGGGTGGTAAGCGCCGTTGTTTCCGGTTTTTCGGTAAGGTTGTGTCCATACCGGCTTCCATCTTCGACCGCTGCCGTTGGTTCATTTTCACCTTTGGCTGCGCCGGATTCGCCTGCCGCGTATCGGTCGTGGAGGTCGACTGCTGCATAACAGGCGACTGATTACTTTGCGCAAAGGCTCCTGCACTCAGCGCCATAGCCAGTAAGCCAAACAAGAACCGTTTCATAATTTCGTTGAGTTTGTATGACCTTGTAACGACCTGAGCCGGTAATAGGTTATGGTAAGAAGGGGTTATTGAGTAAGCGAGCCCGTTTACCATCATTATTGGCCTTACATGACGTTGTTTGTAAAGGAGTTACTGATCGATTATGGAATTTCGCCGGTTTCTGCATCTACCGGATAAGCAGTCCAGCAAAGTATGTTTCTCAAACTGTTTCGTAAGTCCCGACCCGGTCCGGAGCGTTCCCGCAACGACCCGGCCGATTACATTGCTACTTATCGGGCTACCGGCGATCTGGCGGTGCTGGGTGAACTCTATGAGCAATACATGGATCTGGTGTATGCCGTTTGCTTCAACTACCTGCGCGATGAGGACGAAGCCAAGGATGCCGTCATGAACCTGTTTGAACAACTCGTAACCGACCTTCGCAAACACGAGGTGCAGCAGTTTGGTCCCTGGCTTCATAGTGTAGCGCGTAATTATTGCCTGATGCAGCTGCGCAAAAAACAGGCTCACCCCAAAGCGGCCCTGGTAAATGGCAACGGAATTGACCTGGACGATGAGCCGGTTATGCAGCTTTCGGCCGATGACGACGATCGGGCGGAGCTGGAAGAAGACCTGACCCTGATGGAAACCTGTCTGGAAACCTTACCTCTTGAACAGCAAACGTGCCTGAGGTTGTTTTATCTGGAACGGAAAACCTATACCGATGTAGCTGAGCTGACCGGCTACGACCTAAAACAGGTAAAAAGTTATTTGCAAAATGGGCGTCGGAAGTTGAAAATTTGTATGCAGAAGTAAGGGGATAACCCACCATTAACAGCATGGGTTCTGACCCACGCTACAGCCATGATTGACCAATTAACGTTTGATGAGTTACGTGCCTACCAGTCCGGGCAGTTGACTGGCCCGGCGCGCTACCGCGTGGAGCGCCTGCTGCTCGAAAACCCGTTCTATGCCGATGCACTGGCGGGGCTGGAAGCCATGCAGCAAAGTACAACCAGCGCCCAGCCCACTGCCGAGCAACTGGCCGACCTCCGGGATGCACTTCATGAACGCATTCACGCAACGGCAAACCGGAAACGACTCTGGCCGCTCTGGATTGCCACGACCACAGCCGCCATTCTGTTCATGCTTGCCATGGCTATCTACTTTATTTTCTTTGCACCGAAGCACTCACAAAAACCCAAAGTAAAACCAACGCATTCGGTAACCAGCATTTGGGTCCAGCCGCCAGTGAGAGTACATTCAGACCTGTGGCCCGGCTGAGGCAGTATACATGCCTCCTGATCAATCAATCCACTTATCTATTTTTCGGTCGAATTGAGCGCAAAAAGTGCGTAAAAAACCGGCCATTGCGTCAATTGGCTAAAACATTTACAAAACCAGCGCGTTAACGGGACATAACAACTTATTGTTCAGTCTATGTTTCGCGCAAATTCACTACGTGCTATTACCCTATCGTTTATCTTGATTACTGGCTGTCTATCAGCCACTTTCGCCCAACAGCGATTCAGTGCGGGGCCACGCGTTGGCTTAAATTTATCCACATTTGGCATGGATGCCAGAGACTATACGCTGAAGCCGGGTGTAACTGCCGGTGCCTTTTTAATGTATAGTTCGCTCAACCATTTTGGTATTTCGGGCGATGTACTTTACTCTCAGATGGGAGCCAACTACAAGCAGCCTAACAGCAGTCAGGTAAACTCCTACGGCCAGCGGATCAACTATCTGGAAATCCCCATTGCCTTACGCTATTTCCTGACGCTGAACGGTAACTTCCGGCCCAACATATTCTTTGGCCCCTCGCTGGGGTTCAAGCTGAACGCAAAACGGAATGATCGAATAACAAATGGCATCAATCAGAATGACATCGACAACAGTGCTGATTATCGGTCTATGGATTTAGGACTGGCTGCCGGTTTTCAGCTTAACTTTAAGGGATTGGGCGATCGTCAGCGGTTCCTGATCGATGCCCGTTACCGATATGGCCTGAGCGATATCACCCTCAGTGACGGCCAGAACATCAATAACTCAACCATTACGCTAACCCTCGGCTACGGCTTTGGCGTTGGTCCCGAATACCGCAGCCGCTACCGCCGGTAGTTGATTTAGAAGCTGTTCGCGTCAATCGCTAACGCAAACAACTTCTTACGCCTTTGCCTATAGTGTCCTCGCTATTCTTTTAATGAAATAGCGAGGACACTTTTTTGTATTTTTGGCCTATCACGACCCAATTCCCTTGCTCATGCCCTTCTGTAGGTCTGCTTTTTTTAGTGTAGTTAGCGTTCTTCTGTCCGTAACGACCTTCGCGCAAACAACCTCACCCTCCTTTCTTAAACTCAATGCCCGCCAGGCTTGCTGGGCCGATTCGGTGTTCACGAACATGGCCCCCGAAGACCGGATTGCCCAGCTGATTATGGTAGCGGGGTACTCGAACCGGAAACCAGCCTACGAAGATTCGCTTATACGGCTTGTTCAGACCAACAAACTCGGCGGGGTCGTCATGTTTCAGGGCGGACCCGTTCGGCAGGCACAGTTCACCAATCGGTTACAGGCCAGTTCGCCCGTTCCGCTGCTTATTGCGATGGATGCCGAATGGGGCATTGCCATGCGTCTTGACAGCACCGTTCGCTACCCCTACCAGATGACCCTCGGTGCCATGCAGGGGGCCGCTTCCGACTCGCTCATTTACCAGATGGGTGCCAACCTCGCCAAACAGGCCCGCCGACTGGGGATGCACGTTAACTTCGCCCCCTCGGTCGATGTCAACAATAACCCGAACAACCCCGTCATTAACTTCCGCTCCTTTGGCGAAGACAAATACGCCGTTGCCCGCAAAGCCCTCGCCTACATGCGCGGCATGCAGGATAACCAGTTGTTAACCAGCATCAAACATTTCCCCGGCCACGGCGACACCGGCACCGATTCACACTACGACTTACCCCTCATTGCGAAAAGCCGGGCTCAGCTCGATTCGCTCGAACTCTATCCATTCCGGGAGTTGATCCGGGCGGGGGCTTCGGGTGTAATGATCGCGCACCTCAACATCCCTTCGCTCGATACCACCCGAAATCGCCCGTCGACGCTCTCGCCCGCCATTGTCACGAACCTGCTCAAGAATGAACTAGGCTTCAAAGGGCTGGTCTTTTCCGATGCCATGAACATGAAAGCCGTGACCAAGTACTACCCATCGGGCAAAGCCGATGAACTTGGTCTGGAAGCGGGGATGGATGTGCTCGAATTTACGGAAGATGTTCCGGCGGCACTGGCCCAAGTCAAACAGGCCATCATTGACGGACGCATCACGCAGGCCTCCATCGACGCCCGCTGCCTGAAAGTGCTCCAGGCAAAAGCGTGGGCTGGACTGGATACCTACAAACCCATCGTGATGGAGAATCTCGTCGCCGACCTGAACCCGGTGCAGGACGAATTGCTCAACCGCAAACTCACCGAACGCAGCCTGACGGTGTTGAAGAACGATCGGAATGTGCTTCCGTTACAGGGCCTGGATACGCTCCGGATTGCGTCGGTAGCCGTTGAGAGCGACAAGATCACGGCCTTCCAGCAAATGGCGGCTAACTACACCAAAATCGACCATTTCAACGTAAGCTCGAAAACGGCCGATTCGACATGGGCGCAAATCCGCGATTCGCTCAGCAACTACAACCTCATTCTGGTCGATGTTCACCTCAATAATATTCGCCCCGCCGTTAAATACGGCCTGCAAACCAAAACGGCGGGTATCGTTGGCGAACTGGTGGCTACCGGCAAAGCAGTGGTTACGGTATTCGGCAATGTGTACGCGCTGGATAAACTGACCTTCCCGATGGATACCGCCCAGCCGAGCCGCAACATCGAACAGGCACGGGCCATTGTGATGCCCTACCAACTCACGAACTATACCGAAGAGTTATCGGCCCAGTTGATTTTTGGGGCCATTGGGGCCTCAGGGAAATTACCCGTTACGGTCAACCAGCGATTCCGGCTGGGTGATGGCCTCAACGTTCAGCCCATCGGCCGACTGAAATATACCATTCCGGAAGAGGTGGGTATCAGCAGTACGTTTCTGAACCATCAGGTCGATTCGCTGGTAAACGTGGGTATCAGCCAGGGCGCTTTTCCGGGTTGTGTAGTCCAGATGGCGAAAGATGGCAAGGTGATTTTCCGAAAAGCCTACGGCAAGCATACCTACGATGCCTCGCTGGGTGCCGAACCCCTTCCGGTACAACTCGATGACCTGTATGACATGGCGTCGGTCACGAAGGTGAGCACGTCTACCCCCGCCCTCATGCACCTGGTGGACGACGGCAAATTTAACCTGAACGGTAAAATGGCCGATTATCTGCCCGGTTTCAAGAAATCGAACAAAGCCAATCTGCTCTGGCGCGACGTACTGACCCACCAGGCCCGGCTGAGAGCCTGGATACCGTTCTGGATGGACACCAAGAACCCCGACGGCACGTGGAAGCCCAAAACCTTTAAAAACGAACGGTCGGCCCGTTACCCGATCGAAGTGACCGACAGCCTGTTTGAATTCAAAAACTACCCGAAAACGATTTTTGAGCAGATCAGAGACTCCCAGCTAAACGCCAAAAAAGAATACGTCTACTCCGACCTGTCGTTTATTCTGTATCCCCAGATCGTGAAGCGACTGACCGGGGAGAACTTTGAAGATTACCTCAAAGAGACTTTTTACAAGCCCCTGGGCGCGAGTACGCTTACTTTTTTACCCCGCCGGTTTTACCCGCTCACCCGCATTGTGCCTACCGAATATGATTCCCTGTTCCGCAAAACGCTTATCTGGGGGCGCGTGCATGACGAGGGCGCGGCCATGTTAGGTGGATTATCGGGCCACGCGGGGCTGTTTGGCAATGCCAATGATTTGATGAAGGTCTACGAAATGTACCGGCAGAAAGGCAGTTACGGCGGGCAGCGGTTTATTTCCGAAAAAACCATTGCCGAGTTTACCCGGTACCAGTTCCCGGAGCTGGGCAACCGGCGCGGACTTGGCTTCGACAAACCGTCGTTCACGTATTCGGGCAATGCGCCTAAGTCAGCTACGAAAGACAGTTACGGGCACTCGGGCTATACCGGCACGTTTGTGTGGGTTGAACCCGACCCAGCCTATAATTTAACATACATATTTTTGTGCAACCGTGTTTATCCTACGAGAAATAACCCTAAACTTGGCAATCTAAATACCCGCACCAATATTGTTGAGGCTTTATATCAGGCAACCAAACGTGGACTGTGATGAAAGAGCATCTGATTCAGTTACTGCATTACGAACTTTGGGCCAACCAGCGGGTTATCGAAGCGCTCGACACCCTCCGAAACCCACCGTCGCGGGCGGTGGCTGTGATGGGTCACATTCTGTCCGCGCAGCATGTGTGGTTCGGCCGGATAATCCATGAATACGCCTTTGTCGCCATCTGGGAAGACATTCCGGTAAGCTGGATGATCGAAACCGCCGAGCGCCAGCATCGCCAGATCGTCGGCTACGTGTCGGCTCTCAACGAAACGGAGGTAGGTGGGATGGTTGAGTACGTCAACTCGCAGGAAACGCCTTTCAAGACGTCGCTGCTGAATATTCTGACGCACATGAGTCACCACGCGGCTTACCACCGGGGGCAGGTAGTGCAGCTTATCCGACCCATGCTGAAAGAAGCCCCCGTCACCGACTTTATCGTCTGGGCACGCGAGAAGCAAGCGGTGAAGTAGGTCTAGTGCTCTTCCAATTTAATTCTTAAACCTTTGGATCGGCTTTGTCTGGGCCAAGCTCTGGCTTGGCCGTTGGCTAACTGAAAGCTAAGGCCAAGCCAGAGCTTGGCCCAGACAAAGCCGCCAACGTTTATTCTAACTTCTATTTTGGTAAAGCACTAGCTTATAGCTGAATAAGTGGATTAACGGATATAGGCAACAAAGCCTTACCAATTACTTTATATACTTACCAGTATAAACTGCCGTAGCCAGGATTCTTTTTCGCTGCTTTGGATAGATTTTATTTATTCGGACTTCTATATGGTTGCCTGTATTGATGAACGTTGACGTTTTGGGAATAAGCGGGTGTTTTTTAAGATCGCGGACGGCCCCAAGATTTGGGTTAATCGTGGGATTCAGGTTAAACATCATTTTTTTAACGTTAACAGCCGCCATCCTTCGTATATCTTCACTCTTTATCGCGGCCAGAAACCGCATATACTGGTAGTCTATTTCGACATAAAGTACTTTATAAACATCACGTTTAGCTCTGGTATTCTTACTACTGCATAAGTTGATCACGTATCCATCATCGAGTATTATCCAGGCACTATCACCAACGGCTGACGCTAACCGGTTGGGGGTGAGTACTGACATCATAACCCAGTTCTCTCCTGGCGCATCTTTATTAATGATAAATTCAAAAAAATCCGTTGTCCCGACTACCCAACACAACGAGTCGTTGATTGGATTAATGTCTTCTCTGACTTTAAGAGGTTGAGCAGTAAGGTCATTACTACCTACCCACAGCCATAGCAGGAGTGCTGCCATCCTAACAAAAACGTTGACTGAACTCATAAATATTTCTAAGGATCAGACGGTAATTCTTCACAAGAAAGGACGTTTTCAACAAAAAAAACACATGCTCAGCCATACCGGGAAATCGCAGTTGGTAGCCGTGGGCGTAAATGCCGCCATTTTTGTAGGATTAACTACGGCTCTTTTACCTCTTTTTTTTCTGTTTGCTACGCTGGTCGGCGAGCCACCAATTTGGCAGAGAATTGTTTGGTATACTATTTTTCCATTAGCTGGTTTACCCTGGCCTGAATCAGTAAGTAGTGTTTTCTTCTGCTTTCTTCTGAATGCGATCTTGTGGGGAACTGTCATTCAATTCATCATTCGGCTACGTTCTTTGAAGCGCTCACGAGTTTAATTACTCAGGGTTTGGAAAAAGTATCGGCTTAACGTTGACTAGATACTGCTGTTCGCTTTCTATAGCCAAACGTTTAATCACAGAGCCGCCGAGCAAACAGAGATTGATGGAGATACTTTTTCCCCATTAATCCCTGTGCGCTCGGCGGCTCTGTGGTTAATTTTTTGATTTACAGCGCGTGCATCCTGGTCTTATATTGGCCTACTTTCCGGGTGTTAACCTACCTTGTTTTTACTACGCCATAGCGGACTTTCTCTCAAGAATACAGGGACACTTCATGGCCTGACGACTTTCAGCGTTTGGCTCTCGGTCTGGGTGCTGACGCGAATGAAGTAAACGCCCGCCCCTTTCCCTAAAGGTAATGAGTGGGTTTCAACATCGGCCGCGTGCTCAATCTCTTTCGTCAGTAACTGATTTCCTTTAGCGTCTGTCACTACAAATTTCAGCCGGCTTCCTGTAGCTCCCCGCACGCGTACGTCGGCCTTGTCGCCGGTGGCAGGGTTGCCCAGTAAGGTTACCAGCCAGAGCGTTGTGTTAGCTTGGCCACCATCCTGAACGCCCAGCGTAAGGGGTGGCCGCCAATCGGGCAGTTCATCGCGCGTGATCACGTCGGTATCAGTGAAGACGGCTTTGAGCAGATCGACGGGTTGTTTCTTGATGTAATCCGTCCCCGTCCAGACCGCAAACCACGACCACCACGTGCCAAAGCCACGAATTTTATCCGGACTCGGCAGGTTGCCCGTTTCCGACAAGGTCACCAGTTTCTTCCCGTTAAGCTGCGCCTGAGCACTGGCCCAGTTTCCGCTCATGTTAGCCGTTGAGTTGGTGTAAATGTCCATCCCGACAATATCCACGTATTGATCGCCGGGGTACCAGTCGGTTTTGAACGTATCGGTGGCGGTATATACCCAGATCAGGTTATGCAACTGGTGGTGGTTGGTAAGCCGATCGTACAGAATACGCCAGAGTTCTTTTAACGGTCCCGCTCCTTTGGCACCCCACCAGAACCAGCCGCCGGAGGCTTCGTGCAGCGGTCGCCAGAGGACAGGCACATCGGCCGCCTGGAATTTCTTCAACTCTAATGCGATGGCGTCAATATCGCGCAGGATAAGCTGGTAGCGTTCACTCTGTTTATCGGCCAGCACAGCGGCAATGTCGAAGGTTGTCGCGTCGGTATAGAAGCCGCGCCACCAGAGTTTGTCGGGAGCCTGATTAATGAGGTCGGTTGGTGCGTTCCAGTGCCACATCAGACTGATAATGCCCCGCCCTTCGCCTTTCCTGGCCCACTTGATTATGTCTTCGCTGCTGCGCTGGGGTGTTGTTCCGAACTGCACTCGACTGGGCGAATAGTCGATCAGATCGAAGGAACCGATGGCTGGTTCTTTTCCCGTTTTTTCCAGAATATACTCCACATCGTCCTGCTGACCCGAAATCACTTTACTCCCATACTGGTCGACCAGATAAGTGAACAAACCTTTGGTTGACGGCGTAGCCTGGGCATCGACAAGGGTTTTGGGTGGTTTGGTCGGTAAGGACACGGCGGTTGGGGTAAGCAGAATGTAATCAATATCGTAATAGCCCCAGCCTCGGTAGATGGTAATGGTGTTCAGCCCTTCATTCAGCAGGAACTTACCTAATCCGGCGGTAGTAAATCCGGTGAACGTTTGTTTGAGCATGGCGCTCCCTCGCTCCGTGTTTACCTGAAAGTCGATCCCTTTATCGCCGTAGGGAGCCGCATAGCCAATGGTCAGTTCATACAATCCGGCGGGGGCATTGACCGTCAGTGTTAGCTTATCGGTTTCATTATCCAGCCCCGTTACGTAGCCGGTTCCGGAAAAGCCCGGATTGGTTGACGCCACCTGAACGCCGGCCAGCTCTCCCAACTCAGCCTCGACCTTTATCGGGCCGGGAGCCGCTAAAGCGCCTGCAAAAAGCCCAAAGGCCAGCCATATGGGCAAAAAAAAAGGGATTTCTCCCTTTGGACGAGGAATCGCCCGGTTTAACGTATTGAGTAAATCAGAAATCATGAAAAGGAAAGGGAACAGGAATAGTCATATAGAACGTACCGTGGGCTTTAGCTCGCATAGCTGCTGAAGCAGGCTGTAAAGCAACTCACAGCTATGCGGGCTAAAGCCCACGGTACGTAAAAATTACTTAACCAGCAGAATATCGTCGAAGTAGAACGTTTCGTCCTGCTTGTCGGGACCCTGAATCCGGAAGCCGACCTGGCTTAGCGTTTTGCCGGGTGCCCAGAAATCGATGTCGGAAATCTTGAGTTTGAAGTAATTCCAGACACCCGCTTTCACGTTGATCTTGTTCTTATCGTCAAACCCACCGAATCCGCCTTTACTGGCGTCCGTCGTCAGATAGAGAGAATAATCGGCCGATGCGCCTTTGATCCAGCCGGTTACGTAGGTGTAGTCAGCCGAGTAGGGAACGGAAGCGGACCAGTTTGCAAAACCAATCAAATGCCAGTTACCTTTCTGGAAAGTTTTGGCAATAGATGAGCTTCCGGTTACGAACTCTTTCGTCGACACAACACTCGCATCGCCCCAGGAAGCATCCTGAAAGCCTGTTCCGTACGCATCCGTAAAGACTTTATAGGCCATGTCCATGTTTACGAACTCCTGTTTGGTGCGCGTGCGGCCCGTGCCGTTAATAATCGTCAATGTGCCACGCGTTAACGTAGAGGCTGGCATTTTAACGACCAGTTGCTTCTGCGATTTCGACACGATGGTAGCGGCATCCGAAATCCCTTTCACCGAATCGGCAAAGGCGACGGACGATACATCGTCCAGATTGTTACCTGTCAGCGTGATCTCTCCGCCTTTGGTGAAATCGTAATTCGACACATCCGACACTGTTGCGTAGGCCAGTACTTTGAAATCGACAGAAACCGATCGGCCGGCGCTGTTGGTGAAGGTTACTTTCTGCCTACCGCCCAAAGCCTCCGTAGGAATCCGGAAAATAATGGCGTTGTCGGTATTCAGCGTTGGCTGAAAACCAGCGGGTATGTTCTGCTTCTCGAAGACAATCGTCCGGATGTCGCCCAGGCCGGAGCCGGTCAGGGTGACCGTAGAACCACCCGCTGCAGAATCAGGCGCAAACGCTTTTGCAACCGGGTTTCCGGGGGCAACTTGTGGACTTCCGTCCGTATCTTTTTCGCAGGAGGTCATCACGAAGCTGGTCAACCCCGCCAGGAGTAACAAGCCCGATAAACGACTGAATATATTGAGTTTCATTTGGAGTATAATTTGCGGTTAACGATGTACCGTTTTGGTTGGATGACACACAACATTGTGTAGGTCAACTAAACATAAACAGGATATAGAGAACCAGTTGGTTCATTATAATCAGGTTGCGGATTAGTCGCTTAGCGACCAGATGTTTGTAGCTAGTTGAAAAATCACGATGTTCGTTCGTGCCGTCAGGTACGGAACCTAACTATGTTTCGTACCTGACGGCACGAACGAATAAAGCCTTGACACCCATTTCTACAAACATGTCGTCGCTAACGCGACTGATCCGCCAGCACTTTTTATTTGTAATACGGAACGGGTTCTTTGCCAAGCTCAGGATCCTGCACAATCTCACCCGATGGGATTGGGAGGTACATCTTATCTTCGGTGAAGTTGGTGATGTAGGTAGCACCCGTTACCGTACCCCGGTTTTGTTTCTCGACGATGGCTTTCGCTTTAGCATAGCCCTGGCGCTGAATGTCGTACCAGTAGTCGCCTTCGAAGGCAAATTCCACCCGACGTTCGTGCAGAATATCATCCTGCGTAAAGGCCGTCTTCGGCGACAGACCCGCGCGGCTCCGTACTTTGTTCAGCGCATCGAGGGCTTTGGCATCGCTGGTCGACGTACCACCCGCCAGCACGGCTTCGGCATAGATCAGCAGGATGTCGGCGTAGCGCAGCAGCACTACGTTGTTGCCGGAGTTCTGGCCTAAAACTGGGTCTCCACCAAAGCTTTTACCCGGTCCGGCAAAATACTTGACAATATTGGAACGCGTTGGCCCCTGACTTCCGCCATCTTCCGCCGGTTGCAGGGTATCATATTTGAACCCGTTGGCCATAAATGCATTGTATTTAGGAGCATTTACGCGCTGGGGTTTCCAGTTCGGATTGGTCCAGCCGTGTTCCATTACCGACCATCTCCGGCGCAGATCGCCAAATTCATACTCTTTCAACAGGTCCAGCGAGGGAACATACATTTCCCAGGCATCGGCTTCGGACGTCCGCAGCGCACCCGCTCCCCGATCCGGGTTTTTGATGTTGCCCGTTCCCCAAGGGTCCTGCGCCAACTGGTGCTGGATGGAGAAAATGCTTTCAGCGTTGTTATTCATGCTCATTTTAGTGAACATGCCGCTGTAATCGGCCACCAGACTGTACTTGCCCGAGTTAATCACCTCTTCGGCCTTCGCTTTGGCGTTCGCATAGTCTTTGTTGTAGAGATACAGTTTCGCCATCATCCCCTTCGCGGCATACTTTGTTACCCGACCCGGCACGTCCGATTCCGGCAAACCTGTCTCGGCCAGTTGCAGTTCTTCGAGCGCAAACCGCAGCACATCTTTCTGGATGTATCGTGGAATGTTGAAGTTACCCGACAGGGCCGTTGCGCCTGGATCGGTGATGATCGGAGCGGCTCCCCACGTACGGGCAATGTAGAAATACAGCATCCCGCGAATGAAGTGGCATTCGGCAATGGCGGGGTCCAGGTAAGCGGCTCCACCACCGGCAGCTTTCTTCTCTTCGAAGGTTTTGATCATCACGTTCGAGTAGCCGATGATCTTGTAGAAAGCACCCCACGACGCACCGATCCGCTCGGAAGCCGACGACACGGTGAAGTTCAGGTACTCGACGTCAGTATACGTAAACATGTTGCCCGACATTACATCGCCGATGGCATCCTGCGCCCGGCTTTCGTAGTTGCGCCAGGGTAGACCGCTGTAAAGCGTACTGGTTGCCGCCCGAACTTCGTCGGCGTTGTTGTAATAGTTACCCGTTGTAGTGCCCGACAGGGATGGCCGTTCAATGAAGTCTTTGGAACAGGAAGACAACATCGCCGTCAGAACAAGGGCATATAGTGGCTTGATTTTCATGTCTATTTAATTTTGAATGATTGAGTGAGTGAATGATTGAATGAGTAAGGCTAAACTTTCAACAAAAAGAAATTATGTAAACCTTCCAACTCTGTCTGAGCAGCGGTGCACAAGCTCACCTCTCCATTCAATCATTCTCTCATTCAATCATTGAGTATTAGAATTGCAGATTAGCGCCTACGGTGAATGTCCGTGGGTTCGGGTAGTGGCCGGTGTCCACGTTCATGAGTTTGATGCTGTTGTTGAACGCTCCGATTTCAGGGTCGTAACCCGAGTAATTGGTGAAGGTCTTCAGGTTCTGGATCGAGCCGTATACCCGCAGATTGGTGATCTTCACTTTGCTCAGCAGCGTTCTTGGCAACCGGTAACCCAGCGTGATGTTCTGAATCCGGGCGTACGACGCATCCTCCACATACCGGTCCGACATGGCCGTGTTGTTTTTGTTGGTGTTCGTAAAGCGAGGCAGACTTCCGTTCGGGTTCGATTCGGTGTACCGGTCCGTTACCGTGTTCAGTTGGTTGGTGTAGGCGTTGTTCAACCCTTCCAACTGCCAGCGCAGGAAGTTATAGGCTTTACCGCCCTGGCTCCCCTGAAAGAACAGCGAGAAGTCGAAATCGCCGTAGTTCAGCGAGTTCGTGAAGCCCCAGGTGAACTTCGGCAGCGGGCTACCAATGAAGGTCAGGTCCTGCGCGTCGATCTTCTTATCACCATTGATGTCTTTGTAGCGGATGTCGCCGAGCCAGGTTTCCGTCTGATTCACTTTATAGCCGAACTGCGGCAGACTGGCGTCCAGGTCAGCCTGGGTGCGGAACAATCCATCCGTTACCAGCCCCCAGAACGAGCCAACAGGCGTGCCCGGCGTGGTGTGCGTGATCAGGTAGTTATTGTAGTACACTTTACCGTCAAGCGCCGAAGCAGCACTGGCGGCTCGGTCGTAGCGGTTCGTAAACTGCGTAAACACGACGTTGCTCTTCCAGCTGAAGTTACCTTTCTTGATGTTGGTCGTGGTCAGGCCGATGTCGATACCGGTGTTGGTCATCTGACCGGCGTTACCCAGCGGTGCTTTCAGATCGTCCCACTGATCGCCTACCCCAATCAGGTTCGGGCCGGTCAGGAAGATGATCATGTCGGACGTTACTTTTTTGTAGACGTCGATGGTGGCGTCGACGCGGCCGTTGAAGAAGCCCAGGTCAACACCGGCGTTGGCCGTTTTCACCGTTTCCCATTTCAGGTTCGGGTTGGGAATCCCGTTGATCATGTTCGACGAGCCAAAGCCTACCGGACCGGAGAAGAACTGAACCGCACCCACATAAGCCGGGTTCGGTGCCCCATTCGGGAAGTTCTGGTTACCTACTATACCGTAGCCGATACGCGCTTTGGCATAAGTCAGCACTTTCGAGATGTCGCCTTTCATGAACTTCTCGTTCGAGATTGTCCAGCCCGCCGATACACCGGGGAAGTAACCCCAACGGTTGTTGGGACCGAAGTTAGACGAACCATCCGCCCGGAAACTAGCCGAAACCGAGTAGCGATCATCATAGGTGTAGTTGGCACGAGCAAAGTACGACTCCATAGCCCACTGGCCTTTACCACCGCTCAAACCCCAGGTTGTCTGGTCGGCGCTGCCGGTGTTTAGGTCGAAGATGTTGGCCTGCAAATCCACTTTCGTACCTGAAATCGACTGGTAATACGAGTTCTGTGCCTGATGCCCCAGCGTGGCCTGAATACCGTGTTTCTTAAAATACAGGTTGTAGTTCAGGTAGTTGGTGATTGAGTAGTAGTAGCTGTCGGACCGCGAATCGATCAGTTTGCTGCGGAACGACGTACCACCCACGTTACCCGCTTTCTGGAACGCAATGTTGTTGTCCTGCCCCAGCGAATACGACAGTTCGTTACGCAGTGAGAGGCCTTTCAGCAACTGAAATTCTGCATACAGGCTACCAAACACGTTGTTCGATGTTTTGGTGTTGCCCCGAAACTGGCTGTTACCGACCAGGTTGGCGTTATTGTAGATTACGCCACCAACGGTCTGACCGCCACCCCACGAACCGTCAAGGTTTTTCACCGGAACCAGCGGGCTGGTCGAAGCACCCCACCAAATGGTTCCTTCGGCAGCATCGGCCAGGGATACGTTCTGAATACTGCGCGACACGTTGGCACTCAAGCCTACTTTAACCCAGGTTTTCAGCTGTGTATCGAGACTGAAGCGCGACGAATACCGCTTGAAGTCCGAACCCAGCAGAATCCCTTTGTTGTCGAAGTAGTTCAGCGACAGGTAGTAGGTCGTTTTATCCCGTCCACCCGAAAAGCTCAGCTGGTGGTTGTTGATCTTACCCTGCTGGAACATGGCTTCCTGCCAGTCGGTACCGGGTCCGAGCAGATCCGGATTTTTGAACTCATCGGCCACCGGGTTTCCAATGATCGGCAGCACCTCGTTCTGGTACCGGGCAAAATCGGGCAGCTTCATCAGGTTCAGCCGACGGGCCACTTCCGAAACGCCCGTATACATTTCGTAGTTGATCTTGCCTTCGCCCTGCTTCCCTTTCTTGGTGGTGACCATAATGACGCCGTTAGCCGCCTGCGACCCGTAGATAGCCTGCGCCGACGCATCTTTCAGCACGTCGATCGACTCAATATCGTTAGGGTTCAGCATAGCCATTACGCTGTTTCCGGTTTGGCCATCGCCACCGCCCAGACCGGCATAACCCGTGCTGTTCGAGGTGTTACCACCCACAAACGGTACGCCGTCGATCACGAACAGCGGGTCGTTGCTATTGATGGACGTAACCCCGCGCACTTTCACCGATACGCCACCACCAGGCTGGCCGCCATTGCTAGTTACCGTCACCCCGGCGGCTTTACCCTGCAAAAGCTGGTCGATACCGGCGGCCGGAATATCTTTCAGATCGGCCGCTTTTACGGTCGTAATGGACGAGGTAACGTCCGACCGTTTGGCGGTACCGTAACCGATAACGACCACTTCGTCCAGCGACTGATCGCCGGATTGGAGGGTAATGTTGAGCGTTGTACGGCTCCCTACTTCAACCTCCTGCGTTTTCATCCCGATAAACGAGATCACGAGTACTTTGGAACCGGCGGGCATATTTAGGGTGAAGGCACCGTTCACATCCGTCGTCGTTCCCAACTGTGTACCTTTCACCGACACTGTCGCGCCGGGCAATGTATTCCCTTTTTCGTCGGATACCGTCCCTTTAATAAGGGCTTTTACATCCGACTGGATGTCGATGCGTGTTTTCGCACCTTTAATGGTGGCCAGAACAGCCGGATTGTCCAACTGGGCTAATCTGGGTGCGGTTCGATCCTGAGCGTGGACAGTAAGCCAGCTACTCAGGACGAACGCGCCTGAAAGCATATGTTTAATCATAGGATAATTAATTGAAAAGCAATAATATAGAGCAAGTAGGCAATTGTTGTTTCAACGTACCAGACAGGGTGGCCTTCCCTAAGCGTTACGCGATTGAAGCGGTTATAGGTGATTCTTTCTTTACGGGCAGCGAAATCATAACGGACGTTCCTTTTCCGTCTTCGCTCTGCCACATGACCTGCCCACCGAGGTAGGCAATTCGTGATTTAATATTGGCAATACCGTTGCCTCTGGCTGGCATGTTTTCAAAATCACCCCCTTTCCCGTCGTCATCGACACTAATCAGGGTTGTTTCGTCACTAGCCATCAGCTGAACCGTAATGGTATTCGCATTGGCATGTTTGAGGGCATTGTTCAGTAACTCCTGCACCACCCGGTAGAGCATGACCGACGATTCATCGTCCAAGGCCGGAACCTCTCCGTAATGCTCCAGCACCAGTTTCGTCTGATTGACCAGGTTCAACTTTTGCACCAGATCTTCCAGCGCCGGAATGAGCCCGAATGTAGAAAGGGCATAAGGACGTAAATTATTGGAGATTAGCCGGGTTTCGGTACAGGCTTCATCTAAAAACTGGTTTAACGGTTCTTTTACGGACAAGGGTAACTGTTCCTGGTGCGCTTCGACAAACAGTTTGATTCGCGAAAGCTGAATACCGAGGCCGTCATGCAGGTCGCGGGCAATACGGCTCCGTTCGCCCTCCTGCCCTTCGATCATGGCTCGCAGCGACTTAAGCTCCAGTTGCCGAATCTGCTGCTGAGCGATTACGGTTTCCTGATGCGCAATCAACTTTTGCTGCCGACGCAGAAACACCAGCGCTCCCACACCCAGCACACTAATCAATAATCCAATCGCTAACATTGAGTTCAGCACGTGCTGGCTGCGGCTTTGTTCTTCAACCAGCTGTTTCTCAACAGCCAGTGTTTTAATTTGACTATCCAACTCCTGCAACCGAATACTTTTGGTCTGTTCAGAGGTATAAAACTGGGTTGTAAAATCCAGTGCCTTCAACGAAGCCGCGTACGCATGTTTTTGGTCGCCCATTCGGGAATAACTATCGGCCATGTGTTTGGACAACTCCCGCAGCATGGTCACGTTATTTTCATTTTCAGCCAGTTGATAACTCTTCTGGTATTCGACGATGGCGTCTTTCGACTTGTTTCTGAACTGGTTGACGATACCCAGGTAGAAATGGTTGAGCGCAATCAGCCACTTTACCTTAAGCCGCTGCGCTATGACCAAACTCCGACTGGCGAAATACTGCGCCGAATCGGGTTGTTTGAGCCGGGAATAGGTACTGGCCAACAAGTTTAGCGCATAGGCCTGCGAGTAGGCCTGTTTATGCTGTTCACTCATCCGTTCAGTCTCCCGCAGTTGCGTGAGTAATCCGGCGGGTATCGGTTCCTTCTTCTGGTCGATGTCGGCCAGCCCCAGTTGGCATTCGATCACCTTCGGAATGTTATGCGTCCGATTAAAATACTGACGCGCTTTTTTCAGGTACTTCTCGGCATAGGGCTGCATGAACTCGTCGTGCGTGTAGTAATCGCCAATCACAATATGCTCGTTGTAATACCCTAATGAATCACCCAGCAGACTGTAATATTTCAGGCTGTTGAAAAAGGCGTCCATGGTGTACTTGTTGTAGCCGTACTGCTGGTGATACTGCCACCCCAGGTTCTCGTATGTTCTTGCCACATCGCCATACTTCCGGTCTTTTGTCAACACACTGATCTGCCTTTTCAGGCTATCGATTGACGAAGACGCCGACAAAGCCCATCCCTGCCGATACCAGCCACTTACTCCTAGGAGCAGCACAACCAGTATCCATTTGTTACGAAGCAGGAAAATTCCGGAATTGAACGACATCTATTTACCGTGTACAACCGTTGTGGCTTAATCAATGTATTGCATTTCCATAGCCGTCTTGATCAGCAACGCCGTGTTGGGCACCCCAAATTTCATGAGTAGACTACTCCGATGAAACTCAACGGCTTTGGCACTCACAAACAGCTGCGTAGCCATTTGCTGGGTTGTCAACCCCTGCGACATCAACGTCAGCACTTCTGTTTCGCGGGGTGTCAGGTTGGGTTTTACGCCTACCCCTGCGGCCGATTTTCTGGTTTTTGGCCCGTCATTTAGCAGAATGTGCGTGATGGTCTCGTTGAAATACTGCTTTTCGTGATGAACCGTCTGAATGGCCTGCAATAATTCGGTCTTGGTTGTATTCTTCAATAAATAGCCCTTCGCTCCTTTTTTCACCACCCGCTTAATGAGGCTGGCGTCGTCGTGCATGGTCAAGGCCACGACTTTTGTTTTTGGATAATTGCGCGTAATGTGGTCGCACAGATTAAGCCCGTCTTCAATCTGCGGGAATGAAATATCCAGCAGCACCACATCCACAGCCTCTTCGCTCAACCGCTCCACGGCCGACTGAACCGTGTAACAACGCTCGGTTACCTTAATATCTGATGATCCCGAGATGAGCGATGCGATCCCCTCGACAAAGACATTGTGGTCATCCGCAATCAGCACCCGTATCATGTAATAGGTTTGTTCGTATACATTAAAAATAAGCTACAGAAGCAGATAAGCTGTCACTCCGCACCAAATCAGCCCCTCTTATTACCTATATTTTTCTTGCCAGCTTACAAAAACGAGCCCGTAAAATTTAACCCGTCTGCTATTAACTTGTACGAAACAGGCAAATAGAATTTTGTTTAGCAAAAGTAGGACTAAGTACACGATATAGAGAATAGTGAAAACCCAACAGGCTATAAATTTAGGGAAAACCCTATAGACATACACTGCTATTGACCGTAAAATTTAGTCAAAAAAAAGCCTGCCAACCGTTGGGTTGGCAGGCTTACTGCGCTGTTATTTATGGGTTACCGAGCGGCACCATAATCCTGTCCGGCACTTTCAGGGAAGTTTTTCATGATACTGGTTACCGTTTCGCGGAAAGCCTGATCACGATCACGCTCCTTGTTCCGGGTATTGAGCTGGCCAGTAGCCCAACCCTGCCAGATGATATCATTGGTACGGGCATCTGATACGTTGACAACTACCCGATTTTCTTCATACTGACGGGAGTATACGTTATTGCCCATACCACCGTACCACCACGAATAGGGCGAATACATGTTATTAGACTGGATCTGCTGCTTGTCTTTAGAGTCCATAAAGAACCGGACAACTAAATCTGCTTCACCCTGCGTTACGGGCTTATAGCCGCGTGCCTTGAGCGATTGGTCGAGGGCATCAGCAATACGGCGCTGGTTGAGGTTGCTGCCTACAATGGGGTCTGCATTCCGCTGGCGGTCTGCTTCGATGCGATAGGTGGCAAACTGCCGAACATTCACTTTAGGATCGTAATCGTATTTGACCGTAATGGCCGGAGCGCAGGACGCCAGCGTACCGGCGACAAACAAACTGGTGATTATGTGGGTAAGTTTCATTTTGTTGAATCGTTAGTTGGTATCGAACCGATAGATAAACGCTAAAAAATAGTCGTTCGTATATCACAACTAAATAACTAAAAAGAAGCCGTATTCGTTCAGGCGCGCTACTTGCACTTACAGGAAAACCAGCAAGACAACTTACTGATTGCCAATACAGTTAACAAGCGTTAAGGTTTTTTAACAGTCGCTTAATACAACAAGAAAAAGCCACTACCCGGTTGGGTAATGGCTTTCCTTATACTCGTGTATATCAGCGTAATTTTAGGCGCTGGCCAGTGCTTCGGCACCACCCACGATTTCGAGAATCTCGGTCGTGATGGCCGCCTGACGTGTCCGGTTGTAAACCAGACGCAGTTCTTTCAGCAGTTCACCAGCGTTTTCTGTTGCTTTATCCATGGCTGTCATCCGGGCACCGTGCTCCGATGCGTTCGAATCCAGAACGGCTTTATACAACTGAATCTTAATCGTTTTTGGGATCAGTTCGGTAATGATCTCTACCTCCGATGGTTCGAAAATGTAGTTGACCGAAGCGGCTGCAACTCCCGTACCCGGCTTCTCCGCCGAAACGATAGGCAGCATCTGCTCCGTCCGAACGATCTGCATAGCGGCATTTTTGAACTCATTGTAGATTACCTCAACAATATCGTAGCGACCGTTGGCAAAGCCTTCCATCGCTTCTTCAGCCGCGGTACGTACGGTAGCAAAGCTTAGGGAGCCGAACGCATCGACGTGCGATGTGTTGACTTTAAAGCCCCGACGCTGAAATGCTTCACCACCCTTTTTACCGATGGCCATAATCTCAACGTTGCCCGAACGAGCCTGAGCCGAATACTTTTCATCGATCAGCGTTAGTGCTGCTTTCACCACGTTTGTGTTGAACGCACCGCACAGACCCCGGTCTGAGGTAACCACGATCAACAGAACGCGGCCAATGGCCCGTGTCTGCTTGTAGGGGTTCTCCGACGCGGTTTCTGCCCCAGCCGAAACGGTTCCGAGCATCTGGCTCAATTTCTGAGCGTAAGGCCGCAGTTGGGTAATGTTATCCTGTGCCCGGCGCAACTTGGCAGCCGCCACCATCTTCATGGCTTTGGTTATCTGTTGGGTCGAGTTGATCGACGAAATCCGGGCGCGTACTTCTTTTAGTGAGGCCATTTTCTTTTTAAGTAGTTAGGAGCGGGGAGCGAGGAGAGAGAATGTGGGTACCGTATGGCTCCTCAATTCTCACTCCTGGCTACTAACTCCTCAAAACTAATAATTTGCAGACAGATCAGCCGCTACACGCTTCAGGGTTGCTACTGCTTCGTCGGTCAGCTTACCGGCGCGAAGGTCGTTCAGAACGTTCGGGTGCTGGGCACTCAGAACCATACCAAACTCGCTTTCAAACTCCCGAACTCTGTTAACCGGCACTTTGTCCAGCAAACCATTCGTCGATGCGTAAATAATGGCCACCTGCTGCTCAACCGGTACCGGCGAGTACTGAGGCTGTTTCAGCATCTCCTGGTTCCGGCGACCCCGTTCGATGGTCAGCTTAGTCGACGCATCAAGGTCAGAGCCGAACTTGGCGAAGGCTTCCAGTTCGCGGAACTGGGCCTGATCGAGTTTCAGCGTACCGGCTACTTTCTTCATCGACTTGATCTGGGCGTTACCACCCACCCGCGATACCGAAATACCTACGTTAATGGCCGGACGGATACCCGAGTTGAACAGGTTCGACTCCAGGAAGATCTGACCATCCGTAATCGAAATTACGTTCGTCGGGATGTAAGCAGATACGTCACCCGCCTGGGTTTCAATGATTGGAAGCGCCGTTAGCGAACCACCACCTTTCACCCGGTCCTTCAGACTTGGTGGCAGGTCGTTCATCGTTTTAGCGATGTCGTCGTTCTGGTTGATTTTAGCGGCCCGCTCTAACAAACGGCTGTGCAGGTAGAACACGTCTCCCGGATACGCTTCGCGTCCTGGTGGGCGACGCAGCAGCAGAGACACTTCGCGGTAAGCAACGGCCTGTTTCGACAGATCGTCATAAACGACCAGTGCCGGACGACCCGTATCGCGGAAGAACTCGCCAATGGCGGCACCCGTAAACGGCGCAAAGAACTGCATCGGCGATGGGTCGGATGCGTTGGCGGCTACGACTACGGTGTAGTCCATGGCACCGGCTTTACGCAGCGTCTGCTCAACCTGCTTTACGGTAGAAGCTTTCTGACCGCAGGCAACGTAGATACAGAACACAGGCTGACCTTTGTCGTAGAATTCTTTCTGGTTGATGATGGTATCGATAGCCACGGCGGTCTTACCCGTCTGACGGTCACCGATGATCAATTCCCGCTGGCCCCGGCCAATGGGGATCATGGCGTCGATAGCCTTAATACCCGTTTGCAGTGGTTCCGTTACCGGCTGACGGAAGATTACGCCCGGTGCTTTACGCTCCAGCGGCATTTGGTACAGTTCACCCTGGATAGGGCCCAAACCGTCAATAGGCAAACCGAGGGTATTTACCACACGGCCCAGGATACCATCACCTACATTTACATAGGCAATCTGGTCGGTCCGTTTAACGGTGTCCCCTTCTTTGATTTCTGAGTAGTCGCCGAGCAATACAGCTCCAACGTTGTCTTCTTCAAGGTTCAGGGCCATGGCCTGAAGCCCATTGTCGAACGACAGCAATTCGCCGGCCTGCACTTTCGAGAGGCCGTAGATACGCGCTACGCCGTCGCCGATTTGCAGCACCGTACCGACTTCTTCGAGTTCAGCCTCGGTTTGCGTACCGGCCAGTTGCTGGCGCAGGATGGCTGATATCTCGTCGGGTCTTACGGATTCCATATGTGTATAATGAGAATTTAATGTTGATTTTTCGGCCGCAAAGGTACGATTAAAATTTAATAAAACTGCGATGAAACAAAGAAACAACGGCTGAATGTTAGACTTTTCCGCTAAATCGTTCGGCCACTTTCGGCCAGTAACGGGGCCTTGGAAACCGTTCATCCAAAATAACAGTACTTTACCCCGCGAAAATTGACATACGCCAACTTTTCAACTACATTTATCTGTCTGGCCTTACATAGAATTAAGATTTATTAACAGATAAGTGCCTTACTATTTTTTATCAAAGAGACCCGTACTTAAACTTTTATCCTATTCTTTCACGTTTCAATAGTATCAAGTTTTGTTTACATACACCCCGTTTCGTTTTCGCATGAAGTTTAACCAATGGATGCTGGCAGGTATTACGTCAGCCGTTTTTGTCGCCGGTTCCGCGACAGCCCAGGTCAAAAAGCCAACTGTTAAAAAGCCCGTTTCGGCCGCCAGGCCTGCAACGGCAACTGCAGCCACTTCTCTAGCCTCCAATAAAGATTCTGTCAGCTACAGCATTGGGATGGCAATGGCCCAAAACTTTAAACAGCAAGGCATGACAGACCTGAATACCAGTATGCTGGCTCAGGGCTTGAGTGATGCGATGAAAGGTCAGAAAACCCAGCTTACGCTGGAACAGATGGGCCAGTGTCTGAACGAATTTCAACAGAAGCAAATGGCTGTTCGTAACGCAGAAGGCATGAAAGCATCAGCCGAAAACAAAAAGATTGGCGCTGCCTTTTTAACTGAGAACAAAGCAAAGGCGGGAGTAGTTACTACCGCCAGTGGTTTGCAGTATTCGGTTGAAAAAGAAGGCACTGGTGCCAAACCAGCTGCGACTGATCGCGTTAAGGTACATTACACCGGCCGCCTATTGGATGGCAAGGTATTTGACAGTTCGGTGGAACGCGGTCAACCTGCCGAGTTTGGTGTGACGGAAGTAATAAAAGGCTGGACGGAAGCGCTTCAATTGATGCCAGTTGGCTCGAAGTGGAAACTCTACATCCCGTCTGATTTAGCTTACGGAGATCGTGGTGCGGGTGCCGATATCAAACCCGGCTCAACATTAGTCTTCGACGTAGAGTTGCTTGATATAGTTAAACAATGAGTGAATTAAGAATGAGTGAATGAGTGAATAGGCCAGGTTAGTCTTAATTATTCATTCATTGACTCATTCTTTCATTCTCAATTAATCTGGGTAATATAGATGAAAAAGTATCTGGTGACCCTAGTGCCCGTGCTGATGCTGAGTTTTCAGCCGGATTCGCCTTCAAACGGTGCCCCTAAAACACACGGGCAAACCGTTTCTAAAGGCGTTGTGAATGGAGATAAAAACGCTGGACCCGTTGAGGAGCTGAAGCCATCCATCTCGCAGGAAAAAGTCGAAACGCTGGTAGCCAAGTTGCTCACAACGTATCATTACCGCAAGGTGAGGCTCAACGATTCCCTCTCATCGGTCGTTTGGGATAACTACCTGAAAGAACTGGATGGTAATAAAACGTATTTTCTGGCATCGGATGTAGCCTCCTTTGAGAAATACCGGTATCAGATTGATGATGCGCTCATTAATGGCGACCTGACGGCAGCTTACGACTTGTTCAACCTCTACCGGAAGCGGTATCAGGAACGTAGTGATTTCGTTAAAGCCCAGATCAAAAAGCCGTTTACCTTTACCACCGACGAAAGCTTCAACACCAACCGGGAAAAAGCAGCCTGGCCCAAAACGGTGGAAGAGCAGAACGAGCTATGGACAAAGATCCTGAAAAATCAGGCGCTTGAACTGAAGCTTGGCAACCGGAAAGACAGCGCCGTAGTCGCCCTGATGACCCAGCGGTACACCAACCTCGACAAAGCCATTAACCGGGTCAAAAGCGCGGACGTGTTCCAGATGTACATGAACTCATTTGCCGAAGCACTCGACCCGCACACCAACTATCTGTCGCCTAGCTCGGCGGATCGGTTCAATCAGGACATGAGCCAGTCGCTGGAAGGCATCGGTGCCATTCTGCGCGAAGACGGCGACTATATCCGCATCATGGATGTGCTACCTGGTGGCCCGGCCTTTAAGAGCAAGCTGCTCAACAAGGATGATAAGATAGCCGGTGTTGCTCAGGGTGATAACGGTGCGATGGTAAATACCATGAACTGGCAGGTCGATGAAGTTGTGAAGCTTATCAAAGGCCCCAAAGGAACCATTGTTCGTCTACAGGTCATCTCGCCAAATTCGCTGGCAGGTGCTCCACCGAAAGAAATCCGGCTGGTTCGGGAGAAAATAAAACTGGAAGAACAACGAGCTAAGAAAGAGGTCATCGAAGTGACTCAAAATGGCAAACCGTTTAAGATCGGCGTTATCAACATCCCTATTTTTTACCGTGACTTCGAAGGCGCACGCAAACGTGAAGAAGGATTCAGCAGCACCACAAGTGATGTAAAACGGTTGATCGATTCACTCAAAGCTGAGAAAGTGGCGGGTATTGTCATTGACCTTCGCGACAATGGCGGTGGATCATTAACCGAATCTATTGACCTAACAGGTTTGTTTATTCCTAAAGGACCGGTTGTTCAGGTGAAAGAGTCGTCGGGCGAAACCGAAGTATACTCGGACAAAGACGGTGGAACAGTTTACTACGATGGTCCACTGGCCGTTCTGGTAAACCGGTTTAGTGCATCGGCTTCGGAAATTTTCGCAGCCGCTATTCAGGACTACAAGCGGGGCATTATTGTGGGTGGCCAGACCTATGGCAAAGGCACGGTACAAACGATGGTTGACCTGAGTGAGTGGTTACCTAAAGAGCCGGAAAAAATTGGTCAGGTAAAAATGACAATTCAGAAATTTTACCGTATCAATGGCAGTAGCACACAACACAAAGGTGTGACACCCGATATCCAGCTGCCATCGGCTTTTTCGGCGGAAGAGTATGGTGAAAGCTCACAGCCAAGCGCCCTCCCCTGGGATCAGATCAACTCGACCCGCTATGAGCAATCGCGTGGCCTTGATGACAAAATCCTAAGCCGACTTCGTGATCGGTTTGATCAGCGCCTTAAGTCAGATACTGAACTGAAGCAACTGGCGCAGGAACTAGCCGACTTTAAGAAAGCGAAAGAAAATACGGTTGTCTCGTTACAGGAAACGAAGCGCCGGAAAGAGCGTGAAGAAGCGGAACGCAAGCGCGCAGCAGCCAATAAAGTATCGCAGCTATCGGCATCCTCAGCGGATGAGCCTGAAACTGTTGCTACCGCGACGCCAGCGGCTTCTAAGAAGAAAAAAGACCTGTATTTGAATGAAGCAGGGTTAGTGCTGGCGGATTATATTACAACCGCTCATCTGGCGGTAAATAAATAAGCTTGAATCAATCCATAAGTTGATAAAAAAACGCGCAGCGAACCGTTGCGCGTTTTTTGCGTTTACCAATAACCAATTCCTGGATCACTGTATGTGGTATTTCCTTGTTAAACAAAACACCCTCGACCGGGCGCAGTATCAGGCACTGCAAAAACGGGCTTCGCTTACAGAAGTTGAGTTGTTCAATGAGCCTTATGAAAACTGGTATGTTTTTTCGGTTGAAAAAGATGCCTATACAGCCTTTATGGACCATCTGGACCGCGATGGTATTGGCTATGATCTGGCCACCGAGCGCCCAACGCGCGATGAAATGCTGGATAGAATGCGCTAGGGTATCAGACGATCGGGGCATTTGAAAAATTGGCTCCGGCGAACAGATCGGCACGCTTGACCCGTCGGAAAAAGCGCCAGGTCAGCAGAACGGCGGCAATGGAAAGGCCCGCCAATAAACCAATCCAGACCCCAACGGCATCCATACCCATTGGAAAAGCCAAGACGTAACTCAACGGCAGGGCAACCACCCAATAGGAGAATAATGTTATCAGCGTAGGCATGTTCACATCCGAAAGTCCCCGCAGACCACCCAATGCCACAACCTGTATACCATCAGAAAGCTGAAAGAAGCCCGCCATAATTACCAGCGAAGCCGCAATACTCATAACGACCGGATTGTCGCGGAGGTAAAGCGTAACGAGCCAGTCGTTGGCGGTCAGGAAGATCAGGGCTGTAACGCTCATAAAACTCACCGACAACAGAAAAGCTGACACCCCGGCCCGCCAGACATCCTCCCGGCTTCCCCGCCCCACGGCCGCACTAACCCGAATAGCAGCCGCCGACGAGATCCCGGTTGCCATCATGTACGTTACCGATGCCATATTGATGGCAATCTGATGGGCGGCCAGTTGAGCCTCCCCCAGCCAGCCAACAATTACAACCGCCAGCGAAAAAGTAGCCACCTCGAAGAAGAACGTCAGGCCACCCGGAATACCCAATCGCAGAATGACCCAGGCTTCTTCTTTCGAGGGCAGTGACTTAAATTCCTTTTTCAGATAGGCCCGAAAGTGCGCCGTTCGGTAAATATAAAGCAGCATCGCGCCCGCCATGAACATCCGGGATAGTAAGGTTGCCAGGGCCGAACCCATCAGTCCCAGTTCCGGAAATGGGCCAACACCTTTTATAAAAACGTAGTTGAAGAGAGCATTTATCCCCAATGCCGATAAGGTTATGGCCATCGCCACCCGAGGATACCGAAGCCCGTCGCATAGCTGACGGGCGGCTACAAAAATCAGCAGCGGTAAAAGTGACGCACTTAAAATCAGCATAAAGTCGCGCGATAGCCGTGTCACCTCCGGGGTTTGTCCGAACAGATTAAAGTTGAAAGCCAGTAGTACGGACAAACCACCCAGCAAAATACTCAACAGACCAGCCACTCGCAGCCCGGCCCGAAACAAACGATTTACCCCCGCCGGATCGTTCTGGTTACTGGCTTTAGAGACCAAAGCCGCCACAACCGACATACCCCCTACCCCAATACTCGACATCAGGAAAGACAGTGAATTAGCCAGACCGGCAGCGCCCAACGGCACCGCTCCCAGTAATCGTCCCACAAACAGGTTATCTGTCACACCCATCAGAACCACGCCTAACTGAGCAATAATGATTGGTATGCTCAGGCGAAGAGTATCGGCAAATTCGGCGCGGTAGGTAAGCAGAGGGCGATGGGCAGCAGGCATGGGGCAAAGGGCGTTGGGCAGAGGGGTAAGGAGACTGGGGCACAAAGATAGCATTTCCTGATGTCCCATTCTCCGCAGCCCTTGCTCTTTGCCCTAGGCCCTCACCCCTATGCTCTCTGCCCGACACCCTATGCCCCTACGCTCATTACCCCTTGTCCCTTGGCCCATTCCTTCGTACTTTTGTTACTTTATCACCTATCGGGCAAGCCCTTGAAAGAATACGGCAGTAGTATCCAAAAGCTCGTTGACAACATGGTCAACATTGACGATCGCTCAACCCGAACTCGGTATGCACATATCCTGATTGAGTTGATGCGACAAATCCATCCCAACATGAAGGATGGTCAGGACTACTACAACAAATTGTGGGACGACCTGTATATCATGTCTAATTTTACGCTGGATGTGGATAGCCCCTACCCACCCCCATCGGAAGAAGCACTTGGCAAAAAACCCCAGCGGGTTCCTTACAACACCCATAATCTGAAATTCAGACATTTTGGCCGGAATGTCGATTTGCTAATCGCCAAAGCGGTTGCCCTGGAAGAACCCGAAGAACGGCGGGCGTTTGTTTCCTACCTGACGCGCCTGATGCGGACCTTTTACCAGGCCTGGAATAAAGAATCCGTTGAAGACGAAACGATTTACCAAAGCCTGATCGAGCTCTCGAACGGTAAACTTTCCGACGATATTAAACTCATTCGGGAGCAGGGATTGGTTGAATCGACCCCCCGCGAACGTACCGGCGACCAGCCGCAACGCATTGGCGGTAGTGGCGGAAATAACTTCCGAAACGACCGCAACAACGGTCCGCAGGGACGACCCAACAACCGCAATGACCGCAACGGGAATAACGAGAATGGGCAAAACCCGCGTAATGTCAATAACCGCAACCGGAACGATAACCCGCAGGGACGGCCTAACAACCGCAATGACCGCAACGTCGATGGCGGACAGAATCCACGGAACTTTGGCAGCCGTAATCGCAACGACCAAAACAGAAACAATGACCGGCGCAGACGGTAAATCTTAGTTATAAGCGATACGCAGCGACGGGAACCGATCAGTCGGTTTATGTCGCTCAGGCATCATTTATAATTCATCATTCATCATTTCCTAAATGGCATCTTTTCAAATTACAGGCGGACGCAAACTTAAAGGCGAACTGAATCCGCAGGGAGCAAAGAACGAAGCTCTACAAATTCTGTGCGCCGTATTGCTGACCAAGGAGCCCATCACGATTCACAACATTCCGGGCATTCGGGATGTGAATCAACTCATCGACCTGCTGGGCGATCTGGGCGTTTGGGTGACTAAAACCGGCGAAAGTTCGTACCGGTTTCAGGCCAGTGACGTCAACCTCGATTACCTCGAAACCGACACCTACAAGCGTAAAGCGGCTGCCTTGCGGGGATCGGTCATGTTACTTGGCCCCATGCTGGCCCGCTTCAAAAAAGGGCGTATTCCCCGGCCGGGTGGCGACAAAATTGGTCGTCGTCGGTTAGATACGCACTTTTTAGGATTCGAGAAATTGGGTGCCCAGTTCAACTACGATGCTAACGATGGCGGCTATTATCAGGTAGATGCCAGTAACCTGCGCGGCACCTATATGCTGCTCGACGAAGCCTCGGTAACGGGCACCGCCAACGTACTTATGGCCGCTGTTATGGCCGAGGGTACTACCCAGATCTACAATGCCGCCTGCGAACCTTACCTACAGCAGTTGAGCAAGATGCTCAACTCCATGGGGGCTAAAATTACGGGTGTTGGTTCCAACCTGCTCACCATTGAGGGGGTATCGGAACTGCACGGCACGGAGCACACCATGCTGCCCGATATGATCGAGATCGGTTCGTTTATCGGGCTGGCCGCCATGACACAGTCGGAGATTACGATCAAAAACTGCCGGATTCCGGAGTTGGGCATTATCCCCGACCAGTTTAAGCGGTTAGGGATTCAGATGGAATTCCGGGGCGACGATATTTTCATTCCGGCTCAGGAACGTTACCAGATCGAGAGCTTTCTGGATGGCGGTATGATGACCGTTTCCGATGCCCCCTGGCCCGGCTTCACCCCCGACTTGTTGAGCATTGTTCTCGTAACTGCCGTACAGGCGCAGGGAACGTTGCTGATCCACCAGAAAATGTTCGAAAGTCGACTGTTTTTCGTGGATAAACTCATCGACATGGGTGCTCAGATCATCCTGTGCGACCCGCACCGCGCTACGGTTGTTGGCCTGAATCGCCAGATTCCCCTGAAAGGCATCCGGATGTCGTCGCCGGATATCCGGGCGGGGGTTGCCCTGCTAATTGCGGCAATGTCGGCCCAGGGAACGAGTATCATTGATAACATCGAGCAGATTGACCGGGGCTATCAGCACATCGATACCCGACTAAACGCCATTGGTGCCGAGATTATCCGGTTGTAACTAAAAGTCTTTGCTTCTAAGCCCGGCCTTCTTTTTGCAGGTCGGGCTTTTATGTGTTAAAGCAGCCAGACTATAGTTGAGTGTTAACGTGCAATTCGAATTAATTACCATCGGTTTTGAGAAGCCGGTATTCCACAAATCGTTGATAACTAAACCCCGCCCGTTAAACCTTCTTCATGGATTCTTGTCTTTAGTACAGAATAGGTTTAGTTTAACAGCAAAAAATAAGTACGCCTAATGAAAACGTTCCAATTCAATCTAGCCGTTTGGTCACTGGCAGCCCTCCTGTCCGGCGGTTCGCTGGTTGCCTGCGCCCAGGCCACAACAGGGGCTGCTACCGCCAGTGCCTCCACGGCCAGCGACCCAGCCAAAACAATGCTGTTGCAACCGCTTCAGCAGATGGTTACAAAACTAAAAAAGTTACAGGCAACCGGCGACCCCGACTTTGACTATGCTTTTCAGGCCAAGATTCATGCACAGGGGGCACAGGATTTATTAAAGCAGGAGATTCAGAATGGGAAAGACTCGTCATTGAAAAAAATGGCGCAAACGTTGCTGACCGCCAGTGAATCAGAGCTTTCGCAACTGAACAATACCCTGTCCGGTATAAAGCCAACGCGGCCAAATCAGGCGTTTACACAACAGCAAAACCGGAATGTAGAAGCAATTAACCTAAAGCTACAGCAGACGGGGTCCAGCGATAAGCTGACCAGTAACCTGGATAGTAATTTCTCAACCCTTTTGATTGACCAGCGCCAGGATGCCATCGATTTAGCCAGGACTTACCTGCAATACGGGAAGAACAACACCCTGAAGGCCTATGCTCAGCAGTTGATCGATCAGTCAACGCAGCAAATGCAACAGATGAAAACGATGGCACCCACACCTAAATAACGCCAATCGTTGCACCATGAATGTACTAACGTTAGTTTTGACGCTACTAACGTTAGTACATTCATGGAAATAGCCGATTCGTTTGTTCCAACGGCGGGTGTCGTTGGCATTTTCCCGTTAGTCACGTACTTCTTCTTAGTGGTGGCTACGTATATTTTTCTGGGTACATTTATTGCGTCTCTGGCCATACGCCCGGCCACAGCAACCCAGCCTATTCAACCTGCGCTGATCCTTACGGCGGTTACTGCGGCCATTGCGGGCTTCTCTTACTACCAGATTCAGAGCCACTACCATACTATGCTGGCCGAACTGGCCACGGTTACCAGCCCCGACGACCGACAGGTTCTCATCCGGGAATCGTACAACGCCATTGGTCAATACCGGTTTATGGATTGGGCCGTCACGGTTCCACTGCTGCTGATTCAGGTAGTTTTGTTACGAACAGACACCTCCATAAAGCAAACCCGGCTGCTCATCACACTGGCGGGAGCCAGCTTTTTCATGATTCTGACCGGCTACATCGGTCATCAGCAGCTTGGTTTCGACAACGAGATTTTAGTTGGCCCCAAACTGATCTGGGGGTTTGTTTCTCTCCTCGGCTATGCCGCCGTAGCACGAACGCTATTGCCCTTTTTGAAGCAGGCCAATCCCCAGCCTGTCGCCCGGCTTGTAACGATTTCACTGGGCGCGTTTGCCCTGGCTTACCCACTGGGTTATTTTCTCACCCTCACCCCGATCGACTTCAACAGTATTCACATTCTCTATACGGTCGCCGATGTCGTCAGTAAAGCAGGTATGGGTCTGGCCGTTTACTATACGTACAAACGCACTATTGAGTAACGACGACATTCTGCGTACATTGAGCGTTGTACACCACCCACCTACGTATGTTTATGATGCAACGTCTATACAGTCTGGCTGTTATGTTGGTATTAGTATTGGCCTCACCGACAAAAGCTCAGAAGGGCATTGTTGTTTTTCAATCCGACTTTGGTCTGAAAGATGGAGCCGTTTCGGCCATGAAAGGCGTTGCCCTGGGTGTGTCGCCAACGCTTAAGCTGGAAGATCTCACTCACGAAATTCCTGCCTACAACATCTGGGAAGCGGCCTATCGGCTATACCAAACCGTGCCTTATTACCCCAAAGGCACCGTTTTCGTCTCGGTTTGCGACCCCGGCGTAGGCACCGAGCGGAAGTCGGTCGTCATGCTTACCAAATCCGGCCACTACATTGTCACACCTGACAACGGCACCCTAACCCTGCTGGCTGAGCACCTCGGCATTGCGGAAATCCGGCAAATTGATGAAGCCATTAATCGCCTGAGAAATTCAGGAGCATCGTACACCTTCCATGGCCGCGATGTGTATGCGTATACCGCTGCCCGACTGGCTGCACGCACCATCACCTTTCAGCAGGTAGGCCCGAAACTGCCCGCCCAGATCGTTAAGCTGGACTACCAGAGAGCTGAGTATAGCAATGGTGTTGTGAAAGGAAACATCCCCGTGCTCGATGTTCAGTACGGCAACGTTTGGAGCAATATCCCCCGCACCCTGATCGACCAGTTGGGTGTGAAACCCGGTGCCTCTGTGCGGGTGCAGATTTTCCACGGCGACACGAGCCTGTACGTCAAGACTGTTCGTATGGTGAATACCTTTGGCGAAGCTCCCCTGGGCGACGATGTAGCCTATATGAATAGCCTGCTCAACTTTTCCATAGCCGTTAACCAGGGTAATTTTTCGGAGAAGTATAAAGTATTCAGCGGCCCGGACTGGAGGATTGTGGTGAGTAAATAATGTAGTACCGACCGCCGATGCGTCGGACCGCCCGGTCGGTACTACAGTTAAACACTCTGCATGGTGCTCAATTTCCGGTAAAAACCTTCGTCCAGCGTCAGCAGTTCGTCGTGGCGACCGCGTTCAACGATGCGTCCCTGGTTGACGACCAGAATCTCGTCGGCGTGCTGAATGGTGCTAAGCCGGTGGGCAATCACGAGCGTGGTACGATTGGCCATCAGGCGCGTCAGGGCTTCCTGCACTAGTTTTTCCGACTCGGTATCGAGGGCAGAGGTAGCTTCGTCCAGAATGAGGATTGGCGGGTTTTTCAGGATGGCGCGGGCAATGCTGATGCGCTGCCGCTGACCACCCGATAGCTTGCCGCCCCGGTCGCCAATGATGGTCTGGTAGCCGTCGGTCTGGGCGATAATAAAGTCGTGGGCGTTGGCAATGCGGGCGGCTTCCATGACCTGCGCTTCGGTGGCCGCACTGCCAAAGGCGATGTTGTTAAAAATCGTGTCGTTGAACAGAATACTCTCCTGCGTCACGATGCCCATCTGTGCACGCAGGGAAGCCATACTACAATCGCGCATATCGACGCCGTCAATCAAAATCTGACCGGCGGTGGGGTCGTAAAAGCGGGGAATCAGATCGGCGATGGTCGATTTGCCACCTCCCGACGAACCCACCAACGCAATGGTTTTACCTTTTTGCAGATCGAACGTTATATCTCGCAAAACGGGGGTTTCGACGTTGTAGGCGAAGGAGACATGCTGCACCGAGATTTTATCCCGAAAACCGTCCAGCACCATCGCATCAGGTTTGTCCTGAATCGTAGGAACCGTATCGATCAGTTCCAGCACCCGCTCCCCCGAAGCCAGCCCCCGCTGCGAGCCGCTGAAGGCATTGGAAATATCTTTGGCCGGGCGCGTCACCTGCGAGAAAATAGCGATGTAGGTTATAAATTCAGATGCCGTCAGGTCCGACTGTCCGCTCAGGATCAGCGACCCGCCGTAAAACAAAATACTGGCTACGGCAGCCACGCCGACCACTTCTGAAAACGGCGATGCCAGTTCACGTCGGTTGGCCAGCGAGCGAATAGCGTCGCGATAACCTTGATTTTCGCGCCGGAACTTGTCCAGAATGAACCCTTCCGCCACGAACCCTTTCACCACGCGCATCCCGCCAAAGGTCTCGTCCAGCAAGCTCACCAGCCCGCTCAATCGCTGTTGTCCCTCCTGCGCATCGCGCTTCATCCGGCGAACCAGCGTAGCAATAAAAACCCCTGAAATCGGGATGACAACAATGGCAAACAGCGTCAGCTTGACCGAAATAGTGAGCAGGGCAATAACATAACCAATCAGCAGAAACACTTCTTTGAAAGCCGCCGAAAGCGTATTGGCAATGGAGTTCTCCACTTCCTGTACATCGGTCGTAGTGCGGGAAATGAGGTTCCCTTTTCGCTCGTTCGAGAAGAAACCGAGGTGAAGTTGCAGAGTTTTGGCAAAAACTGCTTCCCGAAGTTTCGCGACCATCCTGGCCTTGAACGACTCCAGTTGCCGCACAGACAGGTACTTGAACAGATTATTGAGCAGTACAGACAGGATGATTACGAAACAGACGAATTGTAACGCCCCCACTTTGCCGTAATCCTGAAATACCTGAGCGAAATAGTATCTAAAGAACCCAGTTGGACTGGTGGTGAGAGTTGGCGCGGGCTGATTCAAAAACGCTTTCATTTCCTGTGCGTCCACTTTATCGAACAGGATACTGAGCAGCGGAATGAGCAGTGTAAAATTTAACACGCCAAAAACACTGGACAGCAACGATGTAAACACGAACGGTGTCAGAAATCGGCCCAGCGGTTTGGCAAACGAGAGTAATCGAAGGTATGTTTTCATTGATGGTGCAAAGTTAATCCGAACCTGGATTTATATGATTTTTTTGATTCCCCTGATTTTTTCAGCGAAAAAAACCTGTTAAAATCATGGTCTGTCAAAAAAATCACATAAATCCCAGTTCAGATTTAATACCTAAGACTTGGAGGTATATAAAATTCTTTTGTACGTTTGAATCATGAACACATCCTCGAATTCCTCTTTACTAAAAGGTAGCCTGTCGGTCATGATTTTGCGGTTGCTGGAAGACCGCGAGAAGATGTACGGCTACGAAATTACGCAGAAGGTAAAAGACCTGACGGCGGGTGAAATGACCATTACCGAGGGAGCCCTTTACCCGGCTCTGCACAAACTCGAAGCCGATGGTCTGCTCACCACCGAAACCCAGATTGTTGACGGCCGCGCCCGCAAATACTACTCGCTCACCAAAACCGGTCATACCGAAGCCGCTGGGCGCATTGCTGAACTGGCCGCTTTTCTGGAAAACCTGAACCTGGTTCTGAAACTTAAACCGAGTCTTTAACAATGGCCCTGACACCTTTTCAACTGAAATACCTGCGCTTCGATTTAATTGGACTGGGCGACATAAAATACGATGATGTTGTCGATGAATTGCTCGACCATTACGCCAGTTTGACCGAGCAAAAAATGGCAAATGGGCTGGCGTTTGAGGAAGCCAGCAAACAGGCCTGGGCTGACCTGGGAGCAGAAAAAGGCGTTCAGAACATTCAGGCATCGTTTGTCAAGGCCATTAAGCAGCAGATTAAAACGCAGCATATTACTATTTTAAAGAGTTATTTCCGGTGGCCCACCCTGCTTACAACAGTACTTGTTGGGTTATTAGCCTACGTAGTCGTACCGCTGATCCCGGTGAAAGAGTTAATCCTGTACACGTTTTTTATCAGCCTGATACCGTACCTGTTTATACTTCGCGGGTTTTATTATGGCTTTCACCAGCAAACTGACACGGGCAAGCTCGTCTGGGAGTATATGTTCCATAAAGGCGGACTAGCCGTTACCTTTATTCAGCTAGGAATGAGCTTACCCAATGGCTTTCTGGAAAACGCTCCTGAGTCAACACGAACATTTTTGCAGACCTACCCCACCGTTTCTGTGCTCATTTGCCTGTTGGTGTTACTTTACACCGCGAGTTTCATCCAACTATTTCAGCACCAGTATAAACACAAATTCGTTTAAGCCGCTATGCTTACTCCCACCCAACTTGACCTTCTCCGCCTGGATTTATCCGGCCTGGCGAACATTGAATACGACGAAGTCATGACCGAGCTGCTAGATCATTACGCCAGCCTGACCGAGCGAAAGATGGCGCTCAACATGTCGTTCGACGATGCCAGCAAGTGGGCCTGGGCCGAGTTGGGCAGTGGCGAAGGACTACAGCAAATTCAGACGGATTACGAAAAAAGTATCATGAAACAGGTACGAGTGCGGCACTTCGAAATTTTGAAAAGTTATTTCCGCTGGCCTGCCTTCGTGACAACCGCACTGCTTGGTACATTGATGTACTTTACGGCCCCATTTATTAGCGCGAACGGCATGTTTACTGTTTTCTTCGTTTGTGGTCTGTCTCCATTAGCGGTGTTATTCTATGGGCATCGGAAGCACCTAGACCAACAAACGGATAAACGAAAAATCGTCTGGACTTATCTACGGGAATCAGGAAGCTTCATTTTTAATTTGTTTTATGTGTTTGGCATAAACGGCCTTGATTCGTTATTCGAAGAGAAGAGCAAAATTTGGCTATTTCAAGTACACTCAACAATTGGCCTTGTGTTATGTATGGTTGTCTTGCTCTATGCAGTCAGTTTTATCCAGCTTTTCAAAGAAAATTTCAGCCTGAAACTCGCTTAACCTGCCATGCTCACCCCCGCCCAACTCACTGCCATCGACCAGCATCTGCGTAAGGAAAACTGGTTACTCAACGAAGAGCTTATTATCGAACTCACCGACCACTATATCAATGGGATCAGTGAGCGGCTGGCGCAGGGCATGCCCTTCGACGTAGCCATGCGGGAAATCCAGCGAAATTTCGGCGGGCGCAAAGGATTATTGGCGATGGAAGAAGAGAAGGCCAAGCATCAGTCGTCGCGTATAGCCAGAGAGTTAAGGCAATTGATAGGAAGTTATGTTCGCCCACCCCGACTGAGTTTAACCATACTACTAATCGGATTAGCTTATTGGGCTACGACAACAGGGCTAATCGGTGACTGGATGGGCTGGTTTCATATCATTGTCGTTTGCCTGTCTACCGTACCTATCGCTGCTCTTTTTATGCATAACGGCTATTTGTACGTGGCTGGACGTAAACAGTCGATGAGCGATTTTAGGGGTGTTTTCTACCGGTATATCCTGGCGATCAACCTAGTCAACATCCCTAACTTTTTCTGGGGAAACTTTACCATTAAAGCAATTTCCAGTTACTCGCCCCCCTATCAGATCATCATAACGTTTGTCTACCTGTTCATCTGGACAGTAATCCTGGATTTCGTTCTGATTCAGCCCAAACGGTTTAATACTTTAGCTATCTGACACTATGCTCACTCCTACCCAACTCACCACCATCAGTCAATACCTGAAAAAGTCCGGCATTATTTATGAAGAAGTTCATGATGAACTTGTTGACCACTTTGCCAATGCCATTGAGGCTCAAATGGCTAATCAGGCATCGTTCGATGAAGCACTGGTCGACGTAGGCAGACAATTCGGTTGCCGACAGGGACTAACATACATACAAAGCAAACAGGCTCAAGCCACCAATAAGCAGTACAACCAGAGCCTCATACAGTACGCACGGCAGTTGATTAGATGGCCCAATTTTCCGGTAACAGCCATATTGGTCTGGTTGATTTACACACTGGTGAGGCTGGCTCCCACTATGCTGACGATCACGTATACAATTCTGGTTATCTCCGTTGTCCCTTTCCTGATCGTCGTCATCCTGCTGGGGAAACACCTTGGACAGTACATGCGGCATAAGCGCCCAGTGGCCTGGTCGCTGGAGGGAGGAACGTTGTTTTCCAGGTCTTTCGCTACTCTTTCGATCTCTGTTTACCCAAGCCTGCTGGTTTATTTCGGCTGGATAACCCCGAAACAAACGCCTTTAACCGCTGGCGAACAGACTATTTTTTTCGTTCTTTCCTGCCTTACCCTTTTCCTGGTCTATGCTCAACTGAATATGCTTATCCGTTACGCTAAATCAATTGACAAACCGCTTACTCGTCTATCCTAATGCGTTTAACCCCCGCCCAACTCACTGCCATCGACCAGCATCTGCGTAAGGAAAACTGGTTGCTCAACGAAGACCTCATTACCGAACTCACCGACCATTACATCAATGGGATCAGCGACCGGCTGGCAAGCGGTACGGCTTTTGACGTAGCTCTGCGGGAAATCCATACCGGCTTTGGCGGACGGAAAGGGTTGCTGAAAATGGAAGAGGACTATCAGGTGCAGAGTTACCGAAAACATGCACAGTTGGAATGGCAGTTGATTCGTTCCTTTATGGATGGATCGAAACGGCCGATTACCGTCGGTCTGTTCGTTGGGTTGTATATAGTCAACACGTATTTCGGTGCGGAGGATATGGTAAAAACCGGATTAGCTGTTGGCTTTCTGTTTGTTACGGCCTCTGTTCTCGTGAGTATTGCCAAAAGTATTTTCTTTTTTTATCAGAATCGACATGAGGTCAGCCAGGCCGTTATGCAACCGAGTTCGCCAGTTTTTATCGCGGTCTACCTGCTTAGTGTGTCCCTGCTGCTTTTCAATAAATACGGTTTAGCAACGTACGGTTTAAGCCTTCCGGCGTCGGTAATCCTATCGTTGCGAACCTTGTTGGAAACGCTGTGCCTCGTTTATTACGCGGCTATTGTATTATCACTAAAACAAGTTTTACGAAAGTCACTTTACAGCCGTCTTCCTAAGTCTGCTTAACTAATTAGCCATGCTCAACTCTGCCCAACTCACCATTCTGCGTCAGGACCTGCTTGAAGACGCGGCTATTTCTTACAAAGAGGTGCTGGACGAGTTACTGGACCATTACGCCAGCCTGACCGAGCGTGGGATAGACGAAGGTTATTCGTTTGAAGAGGCCAGCCGAAAAGCGTGGATCAGCTTGGGAAGCGGACAGGGCATTTCTCACATTCAGGAGCGGTACAAGAAACTATTGCTGAAGCAAATGCAGGTGCAGCACTGGGCCATCGTACGCCGTTATTTCGGCTGGCCTACGCTGGTTACGACCCTGCTAATCGGTGTGTTGACTTATTTTATTGCGAAGGCTGTGCCGCCGGGAGCGTTACCGCTGGCGTTTGTAGTCCTCGTTTTAGTACCTTATTTATTGTTTATCCCCAGCGAATTACGGTTGTTTTGGCGAGAACGGATAAGGAAACAACAGACACTGACCTCGCTCCGCCGGGAAGTTGTGTACCGACAGGCGAGATATGGTAATTACTTATACCTAATCGTTATCCAACTGCCCGCGCTGGCTGCCAGCTTATTTTTAGATGGTACTCGCTGGTATCCAAATCGACCATACCTGTTTGAATGGCACGCGGGCCTGTCAGCAGCTCTAGCCTTCGTGGCTATTCTGTACACCCTTACTTACATTGAACTTTACAAGATGCAATCAACTCAAGGATTTGCTAACGTCTAACACATCTTCTCCGCCCAAACCTGATGCTTACGTCCGCCCAGCAATCCACCCTCGACTACCACCTCCGCGAGACCAACCTGCTCACCAACGAGGAGCTAATCCAGGAACTCACGGATCATTTCACCACGGCCCTGCTCGACCGAATGGCGCAGGGCATGACCTTCGCAACCGCATTAACAGCGACACAAGAGGCCTTTGGCGGGCGTAAGGGATTGCAGAAAATGGAGCGGCAGTACAACCGGGTCACCTTCCGGCACTATGACGAGCGTTGGTATCAGGCAGTGCGTACCCAGTTTCAAAAACCGTTGTTGTGGCGACAGACGGTGCCAGTGTGTGCTGTTTTAATTCTTTTATCCTTTGTCGGCTACGCCCCTGATTCAGCAAATGGAGTGGAATTAGATAGCGACTTCTACGCTGGTTTTGCAACGGGCACTATAATGGGTTTCTTCGTTTTAATTATGGGCCTGGTCTGGCCATATCTGAAAACTGTTTTCAGATATGGAATTCACAATGTCCCTACCGAAGCATTATATCTGATAACACGCCATTCTGTGTTGCTGCCTGTTATTTATGGAATAGGTGTAACGGGCTTTTTGGGGATATTACCTCTCATTCCATACCCAACTCAACCTTTGTTGATTTTCCTATATTTGGTGGCAATTGGCTTGTATATGCGAACCGGCAATATCATGTATGAGTCACTGTATGAAATTCACCCAAACCGATAGTATTATTTATTACCCAACAACCCCTCATACAACTTCCAGTACTCTGCTGCCACACTTGGCCAGCTGAAACCGGCGGCCCGTCGGCGGAGACGTTCCTCGCGCAGGGAATTCTGACCGAAATCATGCAGCCCGTCGTGCAGTACTTTGGCCATGTTCTCCGGCTCGAAGTCTTCAAAATAATAGGCTTCCTTGCCGCCTACTTCGGGTAAGCTCGTCAGGTTGGAAATGAATACCGGCTTACCAAACGTCATGGCTTCGGCAACGGGCAAGCCAAACCCTTCGGTCAACGAGGGAAACAGAAATGCTTCACAATGGGCGTAGAGCCATAATTTCGTCGATTCATCAACCGACCCGGCCAATAATAACCGGTCGGCCACACCCAGTTTCTCGGCCTGCTCGCGGATGTGCTGCGCGTAGGGGTGACGGTCGGGACCAGCCAGTACCAGCCGATAGTCAGGAAATGCTTCGAGCAGCGGCAGCAGCGTATGCACGTTCTTTTTCGGGTGAATGACCCCTACAAACAGGAGAAAAGCAGATTGGGTGAAGTCGTGCAGGGGCGAATCGGCGGGTAACTCGGCCGGTGTGTTTTTCGGATCGACGGCCACACCGGTATATACCACATCGAACGGCGTGGTTTCGGGAATGGTCAGGTGCTTCCGAACCACCGAAGCCGTAAACGCCGAACCGGCCGTCAGCAACGATGCCTTGTTGATCTTTCGCTGCAACCGGGCCAGTTTACGCTCCTTTTTAGCGGCTGAATAATCGGCTCGTTCCAGAAAATTAAGATCATAAATCGTCAGCATCAACTTCGCCGACTTATTGATCAGCGGATTGGGCAGATAGACCGAATCCTGATGCAGACAATGCCAGACATCATACTGACCGGGAATTAGAAGCTTTCGTTGCCACGACGCTTCGATGTACGATACCGAGTTGCCAAAAACACCCGATTTCCCTTTTGGCACCAGAAAGGTCAGTTTCCACGGTTCGCCGTCGCGACCCTCGGGGCGTTGACGAACCAGTTCGTGGCCCAGGTGTAAGCAAACCTGCCCCAGACCACTATTGAGGTCGCGCAGGCGTTCGGCGTCGATAAAGAGAGAAGGCATACGATTTCCTAATTTTGGCAAAATTGGGAAATATTAGAACATACAGCCTAAATAAAAGCTCTTTCCTTAAAAGTAATCAGAGTGATCATTCCAATCCGATGAATCCCGGTTCAGGACTATCTTTGCACCATGACTTTACAAAATGACTTGTTACTCCGCACCGCGCGGGGTGAACTGACCGAGCGGGTGCCGGTCTGGATGATGCGTCAGGCCGGGCGTGTGCTTCCTCAATACAGAGCGGTTCGGGAGCGAGCCGGGAGTTTTATCACCCTGGCCAAAACCCCCGAACTAGCCGCCGAAGTCACCATACAGCCGGTCGATGCTTTCGATGTCGATGCGGCCATTATCTTCTCCGATATTCTGGTCGTGCCCGAAGCGATGGGGCTCCCCTACGAAATGATCGAAAGTCGGGGCCCAGTTTTCCCGTCGACGGTACGCAATCAGGCCGACCTGAGCCGTTTGCGCGTGGCCGATGCCGAAAGCGATCTGGGTTACGTGCTGGATGCCATTAAACTGACCAAGAAAGAGCTGAACAACCGGGTGCCGCTCATTGGTTTTGCCGGAGCGCCGTTCACTATTTTCTGCTATATGACCGAAGGCAAAGGGTCAAAGACCTTCTCGGTAGCCAAGAAACTGCTCTATACCGACCCCAACTTTGCTCACGCCCTGCTTCAGCAAATAACGGACAGCACCATCGCGTATTTACAGGCGCAGATTCGGGCAGGGGTCGATCTGGTTCAGATCTTCGACTCGTGGGCGGGTATTCTCTCGCCGGAGCAATACCGGACCTTTTCGTTGCCCTATATCAAGCAAATTTGCGATGTGATTGCCGGAACGCCGGACCGCGACGTACCCGTAACCGTTTTTGCCAAAGGGGCATTCTTCGCCCGGCACGAAATTGGTCAGCTGAGCTGCGATGTGGTCGGACTGGACTGGAATATGGACCCCAAAGAATCGCGGGCGTTAATCCCCGACCGCGTTTTGCAGGGAAACCTCGACCCCTGTGTCTTGTACGCCGATTTTGCCCAGATTCGGGCGGAGGTGAAACAGATGTTCAGCGACTTCGGTCACCAGCATTACATTGCCAACCTCGGCCACGGCATCTATCCCGATACGGACCCCGACAAAGCCCGGTGCTTTGTTGATGCTGTGAAAGAAATGTAAACGTACCCTAGACTGTAGTCCGGATAGAATGTGTAGCTATCCGGACTAAAGTCCAGAGGTACGTTTCCTTACAAACTTTCCTTCGCTTCCTGCTTCAATTGTCCCTTATCAATAGGCACTACGCCCACCGATTCGCAAACCAGGCCTCCGCCCAGATTCGACAAACCGGCTATAATGTGGGGTGGTTGTTTCAACGCCACACAACAGGCGGCTATACTAATAACGGTGTCGCCCGCGCCGGATACATCGGCAATTTTCCGGATATGAGCCGGTAATTTCAGCCGTTCCCCTTTGTAATCAATATAAGCGCCCCGCTCCGAGAGGGTAATAAGAGCACCTTTCAAATTCAGGGTTTCTTTCAACTGGTTGACGACCGCCCGGAACTCCTCCGGCTTATCAATATCAAAATCTACTTTCAGGCCTTCCCGCAGTTCTTTCAGATTTGGCTTGAATAAGGTCGTGTTCTGGTACGAGAGAAAGTTCCGTTTCTTGGGGTCAACAACCGTTGGCACCCCCTTATCGTTGGCAAAATTTGTGATTTCGGCGATGGCTTCTTTGCTCAGAACGCCTTTATCGTAATCTTCAAAAATAACGACATGGCAGGTTGGGATCAGCTCTTTCGCTTTGTCAATCAGTTGCGCCCGCTCGTCGGCGGTAATGTATTTATCAGTTTCCGTATCCACCCGAACCACCTGTTGTGAACCAGCAATGATGCGTTCTTTAATGGTCGTGATCCGGTCTGTGCTGCGAATGAGGCCGTCGCAGTTGAGGCCCCGGTTGCAGAGCTCCTGTTCGAGCTGATCGCCCGGTGCATCGGTACCGATAATGGAGCAAATGATAGCTTCGGCCCCCAATGCCTGCACGTTCAGCAACACATTCCCGGCTCCACCCAGACGCAGTTCGCGCCGATCGACGGTTACGACGGGAACCGGTGCTTCGGGCGAAATCCGCTCAACGCGCCCCCACACGTAGGAATCAAGCATCACATCGCCAACAATCAACACGCGGAGTTTATCGAACTGATCGAACAGTTCATCAATAGACATATCTAAGACACCAACCGGACTCATACTCACCACACAGCTTGTTTCAGGACACAAAGAAACGAAAACTATTGATTTGCTACCATTTGATCAATCAACCGGCTTACACTTTAGGAATGTCCGTATGAATAGGTTACATTTCGTTCATCTCTCCATTTCCACACCAAATAGATTTGTATGCAACAGCCCTTTACGGCAATTACGGCATTATGCCTGTTATTACTTTCCGGCTGTTTGCTAGCGCAGGCACCGGACCCTCGTTTTGGTTGCAAAACGGATGACACTCAGCTCAGCCCGGCTATTATACAAATGATGCAGACACTGGGGCGGTCATCGAAGCAAGGGCAACGACAGGCCACTCAGCGTTTGGAGTGTCGTATAGCCATTGACGTAGACAATGATCTTTATCGGGCGTTCGGGGGTGATGCGGCCGAAATCAAGCGGTACGTCTACCAAACCATTGCGGAGTCCTCGGCAGTTTTCGAGCGCGATCTGAACATCAAATTAGTTGTCACGTACATCAAAATCTGGGACTCTCCGGACCCATATACCCGTAAAAACGACATTGGCATTCACCTGGCCGATATGGCCCAGTGGTGGCGACAAAACCAAAAATCAATACCGCGCGATTTTCTCATTGGCTATTCTGCCAAGACCGATCCAGTCGCTTCGGGTATTGCGTATTTAGCGTCTAATGGCTTTTCGGAGGCCGCCGTTATTGGGTATAACTTACCCGGCGCTACCGACCGTATTCCGACAATTACCCACGAGATTGGCCATATGATGGGATCACCCCATACCCATAGCTGCAGCTGGCCCGGTGGCCCGATCGATTTCTGTGGAAAAGCGGAAGGCAGTTGCTATACCGGCCCACAAATGGCCCGCATTGGCACCGTTATGAGTTACTGCCACACCGTAACGGGTGGCAAGCAGGAGACCAGTTTTCATCCGCTCTGTATCGAACTTATGCGCCGGAACGCCGAGATAGCCCTGGCCGGCAAAGCTGTCAGTCAACTCCCCGATGTACCAACGGGCGTTACAGTTAGCTCTGCCACCCGGCCAGACCCCTACCTCGAATGGACCCCAGCCAAATTTGCGGAACAATACAGAATACAGCTTGCTTCATCAGCCGATTTCAGCACAGGTATGGCACTCGATGCCATCGTCATTTACCCGATGCTTCAGGCAGAGAATCTTATACCGGGGGTATCCTACTTTTGGCGTGTAAAAGCCCGGAACAGCATCGGCGAAAGCAGTTGGTCGGTTTCCGGTCAGATAATTATTACCAACAGCTCAACGCTACGGCCACCGGCGCTACAACAACCGGAAACAGGCGCGCAGAATGTGGCAAACAACTTGGTAAGCTGGTATCCCGTAGAAGGTGCAACGAGCTACCATGTACAGGCCCATTATAGTCCCGATATGGCCTCTCCTTACCTGAGTAAAACAGTGTCGGCCTCGGTTACCTCCTTTAACTTATCGAGCGACAATAATTTTGGAAATTGCCAAAACAGTTGCTGGATTTACTGGCGCGTAAAAGTCACAAAAGATGGTAAGGAAAGCGATTGGTCGCCCCTTCGTACCTACCGGAGGAAGCCAGAAATAGCTGGTCTTTGGCCCACGCCAACAGGTTCGTCGGCCGTTCTGCATCAATTAAGCGTGCCAATTTCCTGGTACGATTATTCAAACGAAGCAGCCACCTCCCGTATTCAGTTGGCGCGGTCAGCTGATTTTTCCACGTTGGTATTCGACAAGTCACTGATTTATAACCAGCTTGGCGATGCTACGCTACGAAATGGCCTGGTCATCACTGCAGATTCGTTACAACCCAACACCACCTATTATTACCGCGTTAAGGTTAATGCAGCCGGTGCCGAGTCGGACTGGCAGTCAAACTCGTTTCGGACAGGGGGCGATGGCAGGCGCTGGAACTTTGCAAATCCGGCCAATACAAACCTGCCGGCAACGAGTTTAAATCAACTGGCCTTCGACACAACCGGTGCCGCCTGGATGACCACCGGAGGAGGATTGTATCGAAGTACGGAAGGCACTAACTGGGTATCTGTAAACGCCACGAATCCCGTTCTGCCAACGGGGGCGACTGCACTCACATTTAACCGGCAAAACCGGGGGTATGTATTAGCTAACTATGGCATTTATGCCCAGAATGGAACCGGCTGGATTCAGATTCCAAACCCTCCAGGCGTTACTTACCCCTTCGGAACCCTCGCGGCCGGGGATAATAACCTGCTATTCCTGATCACCTATAACACCGTGTACCGGTACGATGGTACGCGCTGGACAACCTATGAAGCACCCGATCTGGTGGCAAGTGGGTCAATTTACGGCGGTGTAGTTGATGCCAGCAATCATCTCTGGATTGGGTATTATGGCAAAGCAGGAATAGGTCATTTCGATGGCAGTCGCTGGGAGGCATTCAGCAACCTGCCTATCGAGAACATGGCTTCCATACTAATCGACCAAATGGGAAAAACAATTTACGCTGGTGGCTATAATGGTATAGTTAAGCTGGCTACAGCGACTAAATCTATCGAATCTATCTCGTCAAAAACCATTACAGGAGCTGATTTTCAGAACTTCCTGCAACTGGGCATTAGTGCCGACAACAACCTGGTCGTCTCTACTTCCACGTCACTCTATCGAAATGATGGCAAAGTCTGGTCGAGTCAACCGGTCATAGCACCCAGTGATTACAACACGGTACTGCGCGTGGGGCCGGACAACCGAATCTGGCTTCTGAACAAGAACCACGGGCTGAGCGTATACGAGCCCCGTACACTAACGTCATCCTTAGCAAAAGCTCTTTATTGCCCCGGCGATACCATACCGGTAGCCTTTACAGCCAACTTCACCCCCAAACCCGGCACTACCTACCGGACAGAACTCTCCGACCCGACGGGGTTGCGGTTTTCCGTTATTAATAGTACGGTGGCGAGCAGTAAGGCCACACTTCGGTTATCTCCATCGCAATTACCCGGTAGCCAGTACAAAGTCAGGCTGGCAGCTACCCAAGGGGGCATAACTGTTTACGGTGATGAAAGTTCTGTTTTTACCGTCAATGCGGCCCCTAAAGCGACTGTTTCACCGGGCAGTGCCGCTTTTTGTGCCGGAACCCCGTTTGCCTTACAAGCTACTACAGACCCGGGGGCCAGCCTCCAATGGCTGATGGATGGCACCCCAGTTAACGGCTCTACCTCCCTGAACTATGCCGTTACTCAATCAGGTACTTATGCGGTAGCGGCAAGTTTAAACGGTTGTCAGAAAACCTCTGCTCCGGTATCACTGACCGTAAAAGAGGGGGTTACCGCTACCGTTACGCCCCAAAGCAGCACCCTAGTTTACGCGCCCTCCACGGTGAGCCTGCTGGCTAATTCAGGAACCGGCTATACATACCAGTGGTACAGAGATGGAACCGCCATTTCGGGCGCTACAAGCTTGAGTTATGCCGCTGATAAAAGTGGTAGTTTCGCGGTGCTGGTTACAGGACCAAACGGCTGCTCGGCTACGGCTGCAGCCGTAACGGTTCGCATCGATATTCTGCTGGCCGTTGATCCGGCCCTGGGTTTAGGCGACTGGCAACTCACCCCAAATCCGGTCGAACGGAGTTGCACGGTATCCTTTAGCGCGAGTGGATCGGGGCCGGTTACACTGCTACTTCTCGATGCAAACGGCCGTACTGTACTCCGCCAGACGGTGCCCCGTGGTCAAACAAAAACAGATCTGGATGTCGGACTCCTGCCAACGGGTACGTACATACTACGGGCGGCAACCGGAGAAAGTGAAAGTCAGAAGCGATTGGTGAAACAGTAGGCAAACTCACTCATCCGTTTGCCAGGAAACGCAGCAGCAGGTCAGGTTTCAGAAATAACAGGATGATGGGTACCACCAGCCCAACCGCCACCCAGACCGCTGTTTTGGGCAAGCGGACCGGACTGTTCTGTTCCGAAGAATCAGGTGCTGTACGGAAAAACAGCAGGAACGGGATTTTGAGGTAATAGACCAGCGAAACCAGGGCATTGAGTAAGCCCAGTCCAAACAACGCCAGCAGCCAGGCATCGCCACGCTGCTGATAAGCGTCATACAAGGCGGAAAACGACAGGAGTTTTGCCGTAAAACCGACCGTTGGCGGTAACCCCGTCAGGGCCAGCATGACGACCGTCAGCGAAACGGCCAGCAACGGTTGCTTAGCCCCCAGACCAGCAAAATTTTTGATCGCGAGTCGGCTTCCGTTGCTTCGGGCCAGCAGATCGATGAGGAAGAAGGCCGACAGCGAAATAAACAGGTAGGTACCAATATAAAATAGCACGGCATTGAAACCGGCTTCGTTGAACGCAACCACGCCCACCAGCAGAAAACCGGCGTGGGCAATGGTCGAATACGCCAGAAGCCGCTTGGCATCCGTTTGCCGCAGGGCCGACAAGTTACCGATCAGAATACCCGCCAGCGCCAATACGGCTAGTGGCGTTTGCAGCACAAGGACAGTCGTACCGAAGCCCGACGCTTCCAGGGGCAGGGCGGTTACCAACCGTAGCAATACCAGCACAGCAGCCGCTTTGGGAGCTACCGAGAAAAAAGCCGCTACCGGCACGGGGGCCGCTTCGTAGGCATCGGGCGTCCAGACGTGAAACGGCACACCCGCCAGTTTGAACAACAAGCCCGCCAGTGTCAACAACATCGCCACGGCAACAACGGCCCCGTCCTGCCGGGCCATCTCAGCTCCGAAGGCTTCAGCGGTCAGGTCAAGGGTGCCGGTCATGCCGTAGAGCAACGACATACCATAGAGCATGACGGCCGAACTGATCGCCCCAAACAGCAAGTATTTAATTCCGCCTTCGGAGGCTTTCCGGTCGGCGGTGAGGGCCGTCAGTAAATAGGAACAGATGGACACCAACTCGATGCTCAGGTAGATACTGAGCATGTTGACAGAGAGGCTCATGAGGAACAATCCGAGCGTCATCGCAATCAGCAGGGAGTACCACTCCAGCGGCAGTTTCGGCCGGTCGATTGCCTGATTGATGGGCAACGTAAAGGCTTCGTAGAGAACGACGCTCACTGCACTCAAGGCAACGATGACCTGAATAAAAATAGCCTGTTGATCCACAAAGAGCAGATGCATGAACAGAAACCCGCGTGTGGGTAATAGCACAGCCCAACCGCCAGCCACCAGCAGCACAGTAACACTTAGTCCAGCCAGGTATAAACGGGCTTTTGGTAAGGCTAGTGATCGAACCAGAATAAGTTCGGCAACTAACACAAAACAAAAAGCTACAGACAGCCATATCTCCGGGCCGAAACCGCCGAGGCTGTTTAAAATGTCGTTTAATTGGTCGGTAAGTGGCAAATCTACTAGTAGTGAAAGTGGTGAGAGTTGGTGGAGTTGGTGAAGTGAAATGGAGTGGAGTGGTGGAGTGAATGAAGTGGTGGAGTGGTACATCCTTTTCCACCTACTACACCCACTTCACTCATTACACTAACTCCACTACTCCACTCTCTTCGCCAAAACCTAAATCATTCCGTCGCGATCGGGCCGACCTTCGTAGCCACGCAGCTTTACAGGCGTCTTCGTTTTGCGTAACCGAATATTCAGGAATTCGACCAACAGCGAGAAGGCAATGGCGAAGTATAAATACCCTTTTGGCACAACGCCTACCTCCTGATCGAAGAAGACCACTTCGGACAGGTGAGCCCCCTCGGCCACGAGCATAAACCCGATCATGATCAGAAAAGCCAGTCCCAGCATTTGTATGGTTGGGTGCTCATTAACGAACGAACCAACGGGTCCTGCAAAAAACATCATGATAACTACCGATAAAATCACAGCGATCATCATGATCGTTACGTTTTGGGTTAGGCCAATGGCCGTCAGGATGGAGTCAATGGAGAAGACAATATTGGTAATGGCTATCTGGGTAACAACGCTGGACACCGTCGCTTTCCCTTTAACCGCTCCTCCTTCTATTTCTTCTTCTTCACCCCCTTCCAGCTTATGGTGAATTTCGGAGGTGGCTTTGTAGAGCAGGAACAATCCCCCCGCAAAGAGAATCAGGCTTTGGCCGGTCAGAGCCGCTTTGAACCAGCCCGCATCAATATGCGTGAAAGGTTTGCTAAGCGATATAACGAACGAAATACCCATTAACAGCGCCAACCGGAAAGCCATAGCCAGCAGTAAGCCGATATTCCGCGCTTTCGGCTGATCATTTCGAGCGAGCTTGTTAGCCGCAATCGAAATGAAGATGATGTTGTCGATACCCAGAACAATTTCAAGGAATGTTAGAGTAAGCAAGCTGATGATGGACTCAGCAGTAAAAAGATCGCTCATATTTGAACAGAGGTGAAAGCCAAAATTACCCCCTGTCATTCAGGTCTGCAACAACTTGTTCAAGAAAGAACGTTGGAACGGACAAAAGGCGGGTAAGCTGGACGGTTGGAAAATTGTCACCAAATGGGACATTAGCAACAAAACAAGGGTTAGCTTCGTATAGTTATACTAAATGCGGAAGACCGGTATTCGTATAGGGGATCAAATTCCCGACAGATACTATACAATTACATAAATAAAAGATATTTATGGACATTTGGTTGCATTAAAACCAGTAGGTAACATATTTACACCTGACTCGTTATAATCGCAGCGATTAGTAATCTGATTCGATCCTAAACCGGTTAGTTACCCGCCAAAACTCAGCGTCTTGTGTCGAAACTGTTTGTTCGTATTTTACTTGGTTTGCTGGCCATCGTGCTGTTACTGGCAGGGTTTGTGGTTATTATTGCTACAACACCCTGGGGACAGCAAACGGTGACCCGGCAGGTAAACTCCTATCTTGCCCAAAAACTTCAATCGCCCTTTCACATTGGGCGTATCCGTTATTCCATTCCTGACTGGATTGAACTGGAAGACGTTTTCTTTAAAACCCCCAAAGGCGATACGCTCCTCAACGGAGGTCGCATGCGCATCGACCTCGATATGTGGGGCTTGCTCAACAACCGCGTTGCCATCAATCAGGTAGAGCTGGAACATATTCGCCTGAATATCAACCGAACACTACCGGACCGTAACGACGGACCGCCATCCTTTAATTTCCAGTACATTCTCGATGCGTTCGACACGGGAAGCGCCCCCGAACCATCCGACACAGTGTCGACTCCGATGGCCATTAACCTGACGGGAATTGCCCTGAAAGATGTACGGATCAAGTATAAAGACGACGTTACCGGGGCCGATGTCAATGCTTATATGGACAGCCTGCGGGCGGGCTTCAGCGCGACGGACGTAAATACCTCGAAATACCATTTGTCGGATGTGAGCGTAAACGGACTTGACGTGTATACCCGATTGTACCAGGGGTTACCAACGCCACCCAGTGCGCCCAGCAAACCCGGCGATACCCTCGATCTGGCTCTGGGAAAGTGGCAGATCAACCGGGCTAAGTGGGACATTCGCGTTGAAACCGCCGATTTCAAAACCAAAGGCAGCGCCGAGCGACTGGCCATGGAATCGGATTACTTTTACCTTGATGGCGAAAAAATAGGCATCAAATCCCTCGACCTGGCCAATGCCGATGTGGCGGCTACCCTGACAAAGCCAACCAAAAAACCGGCCGCTACGTCTCAGCCCACGGCGGCTTCGGCGGTTACGCCCGGCTGGCAGGCCCGGTTAACGAACGTCCGGTTTGCCAACAACCGAATTCGCTACGACGATGAAACCGCCCCACGTCAGAAAACGGGACTTGATTACAGCCATCTCGATCTACAGAACCTGGGTATCGACGGTCGATTCCTCGTTTACGAAGATCTGGGCAAACGGGGTCAGAAGATTAGTGGCCAGTTGCGTAATGGGAAGTTTCGGGCCACCAGTGGCTTCGTTCTTCAGCAACTCGAAGGCAACATTTTATACACCGACACCACCACAACGATTACCAAACTTTACGTGCAAACGCCAACGAGTTTGTTGCGGGATCAGTTGGTGCTTCGGTACGACTCGCTCGGGCAACTGGCAGACCCACGCTTTGCAAAGCGGGTGGCCGTTCGGGTAAACCTGCGCCAGAGCCGATTGTCGGTTGAGGATGTGCTTCAACTGGCACCCTTCCTGGCCGATACACCGCCTTTTGCCGGGAATAAAGGGGGCGTTTTCCGGGCCAACGCTCAGGCAACGGGTACACTGGCCGCGTTGAACCTGCCCCGCCTGGAGTTCGATATGCTTTCCGGAACCCGGATTCGCGCCAGTGGCCGGTTAACCAACGTAACGGACCCCGACCGAATTGGGGTCGACATGGCCATTCAGGATGCTACGACGAATCTGGCCGACATTAACAAACTGGTGCCCAAAGGAACAATCCCTTCGTCCATTGCCCTGCCCCCCTCCTTCAAGTTGACGGGTAAACTCAAAGGCGCTCTCAACGACCTCGTTCTGGATGCGAAATTGAACACCGCCTGGGGTACCGCCGGGTTCGATGGCCGACTTGCCGGGTTCGTAGCGGGTAAAAACCAGACGTACAAAGGCACGCTGAACCTGAACGATTTCGATGCAGGCAAGTGGCTTAAACAAACGGGCACAGTTGGAAAAATCACCGGACGCGCTACGGTCGACGGGCGTGGTATCGACGTAAATACGCTGACCACCCGCTTCGATCTGGCCATACAATCGGCCGACCTGAACGGATACCGCTACCAGAATCTCGACGCTGAAGGTCGGCTGGCCAATGGTAATCTAAACCTGGTGGGTGCTCTTAAAGATCCAAACGCCAACGTAGCACTCGACATTAAGGCCAGTTTGAAAGGTGATTTTCCGAGCGTAGCGGGTCAGACAGTCATAAACGAACTGAATCTTCAACAATTAAAACTGTATAAAGACCCGCTGTCGCTGAAAGGAAAGATCAACCTCGATATGACCTCCACCGACCCGGCGAAACCCGTTGGTACTGTTTCGGCGAGTGATGCGGTTATTAGTCTGAACGGCAAAAGCTACCCAGTCGATTCGCTCTACGCCAAACTGGGCGTCGATGGTACTACCAAAAACGTAGTAGCCCGGCTACCGGGTGCTCAACTCCGACTGAACGGCCAGTTCGAATATGCACAGTTGTATGATATCATTGCCGGAGAGATCAGCCAATACATTGCCCTGCCTTCGCTGACATATAAGCGGATTCCGCCCCCTCATGCCTTTACACTGGCGATGAAAGCCTACCAGAATCCATTGTTTCAGGCCTTTGTCCCGGCCCTAACCCGCATGGATACGGTTCGATTCAACGCCTATCTTGATAACACTCAAGATACGACTTTATCGGCCACCCTGCGAACCGGTGTTGTCGTGTACGACACGACCACCTTACAGGGCAGTACACTGGCCATACGGGGGGCTAACAATCAGCTGAAAGTAGATGGGCGTATCGACGGCGTACTCTATGAGGGTATTACAATTCGGCAGACGGATATCAACGGGATTGCGGCCAATAATCGCTTCCGATTCTCGGTTATCAATAAAGACTCCATCAATCAGGATTTGCACGGCCTTGCGGGAACGCTCACCGTGATTGACTCCACCTATCGATTCCAGTTTGCGCCTAACGGACTGCTGACCAATTATCAACGCTGGCAAACAGATACGTCCGGCTTTGCCCAGTACGGCAGCAATGGCGTATTAATTAACCGGCTACGTATCGAAACCGAACAGCAGTCGCTTGAAATCAGTAGTACGGAGCAGTACAGCAATGCGCCCATCCGCGTTACCGCCCGCGCCATTGAACTGGGCAATCTGGCCCGGCTGGCCAATCAGGATACCACGCTGGCCAGCGGACAGCTCAATGGAACAGTGATCGTGCGCGATTACATGAGCCAGGATAGTAAGCTGGCCTTTACGGGCTCCGTTTACGTCGATAGCCTGAAGGTGATGAGCAAACCCATTGGCAACCTCACGGCCCGCTTCCGCAACGATGCCGACGGACGCATTGGCGTAAATACCGCTCTGGCGGGGCCTTACAACGATGCCACCGTTACTGGCTTTTATAATCCCGAAAATGCCAAACAAGCGCTCGATCTGGCCATTAAGCTGAATCGACTGGATGCCCGCACCATCGAAGCGTTCAGCTTTGGCGAACTGCGGCAGGCAAAGGGGCAGCTTACGGGTGAATTCACCGTTGCCGGGGCGGTCGATAATCCGCAGATGAGCGGTAGTGTCGCTTTCGATTCCGTGGGCTTCAACATCAAGCAACTTAATGCAACCTATAATATAGATAACGAGAAACTGGCTTTTTCGGGGCAGACCATCACACTGAGCGACTTCAACCTGCGCGATGAACAGGGCCGAACACTCACGACCGACGGTACCGTTGTGCTCAAAAACCTGCCGGATGCCGCGTACAACCTGCGCGTTCGGGCCGACCATTTCCAGGTGCTCAACGCAAGCCGGAAAGACAACGATTACGCCTATGGACAGGCCGCCGTAACCACCGATCTCCGGATTAAGGGAGCAGGCTCCAATGCGTCTGTCAATGGAACCGTCCGGCTGGAAGATGGCAGTAAAATAGCTATGGTGCTGCCCGATGATGCAGCCGGTGCTAACGAAGCCAACGAGATTGTAACCTTCATTAACCACAGCGATTCGCTGGCGCTGGTCAAGTATTTATACAAGCCGAAACCGGATACCCTGGGGCCGCGGCTGGCGTTTGAGCAGTTGAGCAACTCTACCATTTCGGTCGATCTGGAAGCCGACGAAAAATCGGAACTAACGATTGTGGTGGATGAACTGAACGGCGATTACCTCCGCGCTCGGGGCAACGCCCGGCTCAACGTGGGTGTTACGGCCTCCGGCGAAGTAACTGTGCTAGGCCGGTACGAAGTGACCGAAGGCGAATACTCGCTCACCTACCAAGTGCTGAAACGACAGTTTGAACTTCAGAAAGGCGGGTATATCAACTTCACCGGCGATCCGCTCAAAGCCGACATTAACATGACGGCCGTCTACAAAGTATCGGCTCCTCCCTCAGATCTGATCGGCAGTGAGTCGAACGCACTCGATGCAGCTTCCCTCAAGCGTAAGCTTCCATTTGAAGTCGACCTGACCATCAGCGACAACCTGGCCGCTCCCAAACTGAGTTTCGACATTCGGGCTCCGGAGATAGAAAACAACAGCGCAGGATCGGACAACTCCCTCGCTACAAGCGTTGAAACAAAGCTTCGAACGCTCCGCCAGGACCCCGCCCAGATCAACAAACAAGTATTTGCCCTGTTGATCCTGAATCGTTTCCTGCCCGAAAACTCGTCTGACTTCTTCTCGGGATCAGATAACGGTGGCCTGAACACCCAGGCCGAGAACATTGCCCGAAGCAGCGTTAGTAAACTCATTTCAGATCAGTTGGGCAGGTTAGCATCGGGGGTCTTGAAAGGCTTCGATGTCGACTTTAACTTACTCTCCCAGGCGGGCAGCGCCAACACGGGCGGCACCACCAACGGCAGCCGAACGGATTTGAACGTTGGCCTCTCGAAGAGTTTTCTGTCGGGTCGGGTAACCGTTTCGGTAGGGAAAAACTTTGTGCTGGATAACTCGGCCAACGCGGCTGTCCCCAGCCAGAACCAGGTCTTCGACAACATATCGGCTAACTACAACATTACCCGCGATGGTCGTTATGTACTACGGGCGTACCGTCGCAATGACTACCAGGCCGTACTGGATGGCTACATTATTGAAACGGGAGTTGGGTTCATTATTTCAATGGATTTCAACACACTATCCGAAATTTTCCGAAAGTCGTCGCCCGGCGCATCGCTGAATTAACTCGTTATGACATTCTTATCAACCATAAAATCAAGCTTCCACATCTTTTCCCCTTCAACAGGGCAACGGGCAACAACCGGTTGGCGTCGCCCATCGGCGGTACTTTTGATTCCGGTTTCTATCTGGCTGCTTAGTGGCTGTAACATTGCCAAACACTTACCAGCCAATGAGCGGTTATACATGGGCACAGATGTAAATATCCATGCCGACTCCACCATTTCTTCGACCGAGCAGGCTGGTCTGAAAACTCAGTTGGAAGAACAGGGACGGCCCCGGCCCAATAAACAGCTGTTCGGCTATCCGTATAAGGTAGGTTTCTATTACTTATTTGGCGAGCCCAAAAAGCCGAACGGTTTTCGGTCCTGGTTTCGCCGGAAGTTCGGACAGGAGCCCGTACTGGCCAGTGCCAAAGCTATTTCGTCTAACATTCCTGTTTTTAAGGCAACCCTGCAAAACCAGGGCTATTTTGGATCCGATGCTACGGGTAAGATTGTTGAAGATGGCTACAAAGCACGGGGCGTTTACGATGTTAACGTGAAAGAGCGGTTTTTTATCGACTCCACCGGTTTCCTGACCGACTCGACTCCCGTCCGGAAAGCATTACTAGCTTCGGCGCGCCGAACGGTCATCAAAAAAGGAAGCCCGTATCTGTTCGAGAACATCAAGCTGGAACGCGAGCGCATCAGCCAGTTCATCAAGCAGCGCGGTTTCTATTATTTCCTGCCCGATTACATTGCCGTCATTGCCGACAACGATACGGCGCGGCACCGAACGAAACTTTATTTTGCCATTAAGCCCGAAATGCCCGAAGCCGCTGGCGTACCCTATTTTATTCGTGACGTATTTATTTACTCAAATTATAATTTGTCGACGGCCCGAAATGACACCAACCGGCGACAGGCTTTCCAAACGAACGAGCAGTTCCAGGTGATCGACTCTACCCGCCGATTCGACAATAAATTGTTTCGGGATATTGTCACTGTGCGGCCAGGCCAGCGCTACAATAGCCGTATGCAGGACCTTACCCTATCCCGGTTCATCAATGTAGGCGCGTTTAAATTCGTCCGAAACCGGTTCGAGCCCGATCAACAGGGCGACACTGCCGTGCTGGACGTTCATTATTACCTGACCCCTTCTCCGCCCAAATCTGTACGAGCCGAGCTGGATGGTACGTCACGTTCCAACAACTTCAACGGTACGCAGCTCACGTTGAGCTGGCGGAACCGCAATGCGCTGCGTCGGGCCGAATTACTAACCATCAATCTCAACGCCGGGATTGAATTTCAAATAGCGTCCGCGGGGGAAGGGATTACCAATTACCGGTTTGGGGCCGACGCTACGCTGAGCTTCCCCCGCCTGGTATCTCCCTATCGGTTTAAGTACGACCAGCGACAGGCTTTACCGAAAACAAACATTACCGTCGGTTATCAAACCATTATTCGGGGAGACTTATACCGGATCAATTCCGCGCAGACAACGTTTGGCTATGCCTGGCGTCAGAGCCAGCAGATTGAACACGTCTTTCAGCCGTTTAACATTAACTATGTATATGTACCGCAACCTTCGCTAAATAGCCGGGTTTACCAGATACTTGAAGATACCCTTGTGAGCCCTCTTGTCAAGCAGCAGTATATAAACACCGTTTTCCGTTCCGACCAGCTTATTCTCAGTTCACTCTATACGTTTAACTTTAATTCGCCTGTTCGTTCGCTTTCGCCAACCTCGTTTCGAATAACCGCTAATATCGAAGCAGCGGGTAACTTGGCAAGTCTTTTCTTTAAAAAGCCGCTTGAAAACGATGACCGCAGCGGCATTTTTGGTGTTCCCTACGCTCAATATCTTCGGTTCGATATTGACGGTCGGTTGTATCGCAAGCTAACCCCGAAAATAACTTGGGCCAACCGCCTTTTCGCTGGTCTTGGTATCACTTATGGCAACTCCAAAGGCTTTCAACTACCCTTCGTAAAGCAATATTTTGTGGGTGGTAGTAACAGTATTCGGGCTTTCCGGCCAAGGGCAATCGGACCAGGGCTGTTCACCCGCGATACCATCCGGAACCTGCCTCTATTTCAGGATGGCGGTGGCGATATTCGACTGGAAGCGAATACAGAAATACGGGCAAAACTCAACAAGTACCTTGAAGGAGCTGTTTTCGTCGATGCAGGTAATGTGTGGACTTATGCCAACACCGATGTCTTTGGGGAGGGGGCTCAATTCTCAAAAACATTTTATAAACAGATCGCCGTGGGTGCGGGTGTCGGCATCCGGCTTGACTTATCTTACTTTCTGGTGCGGCTCGATGTGGCCGCCCCACTTCGCAAACCTTACCAAACGGAAGGCAGCGAATGGGTCATTGACAAGATGGCCTTTGGTAGCCCAACCTGGCGAAAGGAAAATCTGGTCTTCAACATCGGCGTTGGCTACCCGTTTTGATTTACGTAGCGCGGTTCTTCAGCCCGCGTAGCCGAAGGCTAAAAATTTAGGGTCTTATTTTAGCCTTCGGCTACGCGGGCTGAAGAACCGCGATACGTAAACCCTCATTTCAAAATAGGCTGAATAATTCCCCAGACCGTGTTTGCCACGATCTTGTGCCCGGCGGGTGTCGGGTGAATACCATCGGGCTGGTTCAATTTAGGAATCCCGCCAACGTTTTCGAGCAAAAACGGAATCAGCACGGCCTTATTCCTGTCGGCCAGTTCTTTATACAACCCCCGAAATTCTTTGGCATAACTCGTGCCCATATTGGGCGGAATCTGCATACCTGCCAGCACGATCGTAGCTTGCGGGCTCTTTAGCCGAACGGTATCCATGATGGCCTGTAAATTCTTACGGGTATCGGCCAGCGGAAGGCCACGCAGTCCATCGTTACCGCCCAGTTCAAGTACAAAGACAGCTACCGGCTGGCGCAGTACCCAACCGATTCGGCTTTTGCCACCGGCGGTCGTTTCGCCACTTAATCCGGCATTGACAACAGTGTAATTCAGACTCAGCGAGTCGATCTTTTTGCCGATCAGAGCCGGAAACGCCTGCGACGGCTCTACCCCATAACCAGCCGTCAGGCTATTGCCATAAAACAGTATGGTTTGTTTTTTAGCTGGAACGTCCGATTTTGCCTTAGCCTGTTGCGCGGATGCATTCGTGGCACTGTCGTTCGTTTTGGTATCGGATGAGCCACAACCCCAGACCGTTAAGACCAGCAGCAACCCGTTTATCACAGAATGGAGTGATTTAGTATTCACGCAGAACTTCATAAAGAGTACATCAGTTAATTAAACGCAAAGAGCGCCAAGATTACTTTGCGCTCTTTGCGTTATCCTAGCGTCTTTGCGTTTAAAAAGTCGCAACAACCCTTTTTTGTTCCATGAGCATTCTTCGCGTCGAAAATCTGACGAAAACTTATTCGAGTGGGGGTCAGGATCTAACCGTGTTACACGGCGTCAACTTCACCCTCGAACCCGGCGATACATTTTCCATCGTTGGCCCATCGGGCAGCGGCAAAACGACCTTACTGGGCTTGTGCGCGGGCCTGGATCGCTCTTCGTCGGGTAGCGTTTATCTGAATGATGTTCGGCTGGATACCCTCAACGAAGACCAGCGGGCGGCTATTCGCAACCAGTACGTTGGCTTTATCTTTCAGAATTTTCAGTTGCTGCCTACGCTCACCGCTCTCGAAAATGTGATGGTACCGCTCGAACTTCGTGGTGAGAAAGGAGCCGCTAAAGCCGCTCAGGCTCTGCTGGAACGCGTGGGTCTGGGTAAGCGCGGGCACCACTACCCTACTCAACTCTCCGGGGGTGAGCAGCAGCGGGTATCGCTGGCGCGTGCCTTTGCCAACCGGCCCAAACTGCTTTTTGCCGATGAACCAACCGGCAACCTCGACGCCGATACCAGCGCCACGGTTGTCGACCTGCTCTTTGAACTCAACCGCGAAGCCGGAACAACCCTCGTTCTGGTCACGCACGATATGGAACTGGCCGCTCGCACCCAACGGGTCATCCGAATTAAAGGCGGAACGGTCGTAGAAGAATTAGTGAATGAGAGAGTGATTCAATGATAGAATAAGTAAAGCCGCAGCCTATTCACTCATTCTATCATTCACCCATTGAAAATTATGAACACCTCCTGGCTTTTTAAAATGGCCTGGCGCGATAGCCGCCGGAGCCGACAGCGGTTACTTTTGTTTATGTCGGCCATTGTGCTGGGCATTGCCGCTTTAGTAGCCATCAACTCGTTCGGCGATAACCTCGCCCGCAGTATCGACGACCAGGCCCGCGAATTGCTCGGTGCCGACCTGACGTTTTCCTGGAGCCGACCACCCTCCCCAAAAACGGCAAAACTGGCAAAGACACTCGGCCGCGACCGGGCCTACGAAGTTTCGTTTGCCTCGCTCGTGTCTACACCCAAAACGGGGGGCGTCCGACTGGCGCAGGTAAAAGGGCTGGAAGGAAATTTCCCCTACTACGGCACCTGGGAGGTGCAGCCTGCGTCGGCCGTTCAGGCGTTTCGGCAGGCGACCCAGCGGGTGGCGCTGGTGGATGATGGGCTGCTGGTCCAGCTTGGTGCTCAACCCGGCGACTCCGTTCGGGTTGGAAATTTATCATTCCTGATTGCCGGGCGGGTCACTAAAACACCCGGACAGGCGGCTATTGCGGCCACGGTGGCACCCACCGTTTTTATTCCCAACCAGTTTCTGGCCAGTACCGGCCTGTTGCAACGCGGCAGTCGGGTAGCATACAAATATTACTACCAGTTTGCACCCGGCACAGATGTTGAAAAATACGTTAAAACCATCTCGGCCCGATTGGACAAAGAAGGCATTAGCTACGATACCGTTGATGGACGTAAGAAACAAACCGGCCGCTCCTTCGCTGACCTCACCAAATACCTGAGTCTGGTGGCCTTTGTGGCGTTACTGCTGGGCTGTGTGGGCGTGGCGAGTGCGGTGCAGTTGTACGTGAAAGAAAAGGTAACGTCGGTGGCTATTCTGCGGACACTCGGTGCCAGCGGTCGACAGGCGTTCCTTATCTACCTTATCCAGACAGCACTTATGGGCCTGCTGGGCGCGGTTATTGGTGCGCTGGCCGGGTCGGCTGTGCAGTTGGTCCTCCCTCGTGTGTTCAGCAACTTCCTGCCGGTAACGGTCGAAACGTCGCTGTCAGGCTCGGCCATACTCGGCGGCATTGGTACGGGAGTACTCATCTCGGTACTGTTTTCACTGCTTCCCCTGCTGGCCATTCGCAATGTGTCGCCCCTCCGAACGCTCCGAAGTTCGTACGAAGCCGATCTGAGTAACCGTGACCCCTTCCGGTGGCTGGTTTACCTGCTGGTGCTTGGGTTCATTGTCGGCTTTGCGTATCTGCAAACCAAAAACTTCATGCTGGCGGTTGGCTTTACGGGAGGTCTGGCGGTTGCCTTCGGCATTTTGACCCTGCTTGGTCTTGGGCTCATCTGGCTGGTACGTAAGTTCTTCCCGGCATCATGGAGCTACGTCTGGCGGCAAAGTTTAGCTAACCTGTACCGTCCTAACAACCAGACGCTTATTCTTGTCACGTCCATCGGGTTAGGCGCGTTCCTGATTGCTACGCTTTACCTCACCCAGGGCCTATTACTGGGCCGCGTGGAGCTATCAGCCAGCGGTAAACAGCCGAACATGGTGCTGTTCGATATTCAGAATACGCAGATTGCGGGTATCCGGTCGCTGGTAACGAAACAGAAACTACCCATTTTGCAGGAAGTTCCGGTGGTGACTATGCGCTTGAACGACATTAACGGAACCACCAACGCTGACCGTAAGAATGCCAAAGACACGACCGCCAAGACCCCCAGTTGGGCGTTCACCCGCGAGTACCGAGTCACGTATCGCGACACGCTCATCTCGTCGGAGAAGCTAGTTTCAGGGAAAGCGCCTTACCAGAAAAACGGGGCTATTTATGTATCGATCGAGAGTGGCTTTCTGGACCGGATGCACCTTAAGCTGGGCGACACGCTTAACTTTAATGTGCAGGGCGCGCCCATCCAAACCATTGTGGGCGGCACCCGTGAGGTAGAGTGGAACCGGGTACAAACCAATTTTCTGGTCGTCTTTCCGTCGGGTGTGCTGGAGCAGGCACCGCAGTTTCACGTGCTGATGACCCGCGTACCGGACAACCAGACCTCGGCCGTATTACAACGTGCTCTGGTCAGTAACTTCCCGAATGTCTCGGCCATCGACCTCGGTCTGATCCTGAAAACAGTCGACGAGATTCTGGGGCAAATTTCGTTTGTGATTCAATTCATGGCACTGTTCAGTATACTGACGGGTCTGCTGGTACTGGCCAGTTCGGTCGTTATCAGTAAATACCAGCGGCTCCGCGAGAGTGTTCTGCTGCGGACGCTCGGTGCCAGCCGTGGACAGATTCTGCGGATTACAGCGCTGGAATACGGGTTATTGGGCTTGCTGGCTGCACTTTCAGGCATTTTACTTTCGCTGGTTAGCACGTGGAGTCTGGCCCGGTTCGTCTTCGAAGTTCCCTACCAGCCCAGCATACTTCCGTTACTCGTTGTTGCTTTCACCGTCACGGCGCTGACGGTAGTAATCGGCGTTTTCAACAGTCGCGAAGTACTGGTCAGGCCACCGCTGGACGTATTGCGGGCGGAGGGGTAAAGCCCGTCTCTACGTAGTTTCCCCCGCGTATCTCACTGATACACGGAAATATACGGCATTTATAAAACACGTACATCCGCGCTAAAACCCGGACGAATGAGGAGAGAACTTTGTATCACCAAACTACGCAAACCCCTCTCCTCTTTTACGTCATGGAAAAAGCATTCTGGATGAACTCCTGGGAATTAGAAGGTCCTTACACTAGCTTTCACCGCAAAGACATCCACCCTTACCTGATCAAGCATCTCCCACCATTCTCTCTCGAAGGCCAGTCCGTCTTCGTTCCGTTGTGCGGCAAAAGTGTTGATATGATTTACTTCAGCCACTTCGCCAACCGAGTGGTAGGGGTCGAAATTGTTGAGAAAGCAGTTCTCCAGTTCTTTTCCGAAAATCAACTGACGTATAAGCGCGTTGGGAATCGGTTCGTCTCAGGGAACATTACCATTTTCTGTTGTGATCTATTTACGCTGACACCCAATGATCTTGGTCCCATCGACATCGTTTACGACCGGGCTTCCTTGGTAGCCCTACCCGAGCCCATGCGGATGCGTTATCTGCAAACCCTCGAAGAGTTGACGCCGGTAGGTGCGCTGACATTCCTGAATACGGTGGAGTACGCGCCAACGCTGCCATCGCCCCCTTTCAGCATTTCGCCCCGCGACGTTTCGTCGTATTTTTCCAACTACGTAATTGATCACGTCGAAAGCCCGGTGCTGCCCAACCACGGCATGGTGCGCAAGTTCAATCTGTCGTTTCTGATCGAACATGGCTTTCTGATGCGGAAACTGTATGATTCGCCGGTCAGAATCGGGGAAGAGCAGATGGCCGAAGCCCTCTAAAAACGTTTCTTTTCGACTATTGATGGGGTGCCGTCTGGTTTTTAAACCGGGCGGCACTACTATTTACCGCACCTTCCACTGCATTACATCCAGCACATTGGGGCAGAAATCGTACTCGTCGGGTTGGTTGGAGCCAATTAGCAGAAGCTGGTTGGCGTCGAGTTGGCGAACCTGCTCGTGGTACCAGGCCGCCCCCTGCCGGTCGAGGTTGGAAGTGGGTTCGTCGAGAATAACGATGGGTGAATTGGAGAAAAAAGCCAGCCCGAGTTTAACGCGCTGCTTCATCCCCGACGAGAAGTACTTTATCTCTTTGTGCCGGGCCTGCGTCAATAACAGCCGCTCGGCAACGGCTTCGGGGGTGAGTTTATTTTTGAATGGCTTGAACGTCTGGTGAAATGTCAGCAGTTCATCCAGCGTTAGTTCTTCCACCAGTTCGACGTACGGAGCGGCAATGCTCACCTGCCGAAACCAGTTATCGGGATCAATGAGCGTATTATTCTGCGAATACGTGAGAGTGCCTTCGGTAGCGGGCAGATTGCCAGCCAGCAGTTGGAGCAACGTCGACTTGCCACTGCCGTTTGGCCCCACAAACGTGTAGCTTTCCCCGGCGTGGAGCGTTAGGTCGACCCGCCGAAAAATCCACTCCTTCCGATATTTTTTACCGATTCCCTCGGTAGCGATTGTCAGCATTATGTGGCAGCCCAGTGGCACTGATGGCGCAAGGCCGGGCCACGTTGGCTCTGGCCTTGTGCCATCTTCCTATTTATTCCCGTTCAACATTAGTGGTTGACGGGCCTTTCATAATCCCGCGTTCCGACGACCGGATGAAGTTCACAATCTCGTCGCGTTCGTCTGATGGCGGCAGTTCAAGTTCAATTTGGGTCAGGGCATCGGCATTGTTCAGACCGCGCATGTAGATGTAGCGGTAGATTTCCTGGATTTGATTGATCTTATCGTTTTCAAATCCGCGCCGACGCAGACCAATGGAGTTGATACCCGTGTAGGATAGCGGTTCGCGGGCGGCTTTGGTAAACGGTGGCACGTCTTTGCGCACCAGCGAGCCACCGGAAATCATGGCATGAGCGCCAATCTTTACCCATTGATGTACCGAGCTGGACCCGCCAATAATGGCCCAGTTGCCCATATGGACGTGGCCGCCCATCTGCACATTATTAATGATCAGACAATGGTTCCCGATCCGGCAGTCGTGCGCCACGTGTGCGTAGGCCATTACCAGGCAATCCGATCCAATTTCCGTCTTCCAATGCTCCTCCGTTCCCCGGCTAATGGTAGCGTACTCACGAATGGTCGTATTATCCCCGATGTACGTCCGGGTATACTCATTGTTAAATTTTAAATCCTGGGGCGTTGCAGATATGACCGCTCCGGGATAAATCTTACAATTCCGGCCAATGCGAGCCCCTTCGTTGATGACAGCGTGGGAACCAATCCATGTTCCTTCGGCAATCTCAACGTCTTTATGGATAATAGCAAATGGCTCGATCACCACGTTCTGCGCTATTTTCGCTTCGGGGTGGATATAAGCTAATGGTTGAATCATGTTTTTTACGATGAATGATGAACGATGAATGAAAACGGATTCATCATTCATCATTTCTTTTTAACCAGGCTGGCAATCATGTCCGCTTCACAAACCAACTGATTGGCTACGTAGCCCCGGCCCTGCATTTTTACAATACCGCGCTTCATGGGTGATGTGAACTCACACTTAAAGATTACCGTATCGCCGGGCAAAACGTTGCGCCGGAATCGGCAGTTTTCAATACCTACCAGAAATGGCCAGTAGTTTTCCGGATCAGGAACGGTGCTAAGAACGAGAATGCCACCCGTTTGTGCCATAGCTTCGAGTTGCATGACGCCGGGCATAACCGGATTTCCGGGGAAATGGCCCGGGAAGAACGGCTCATTCATCGTCACGTTTTTGATACCCACTACGCTATTCTCGTCCAGCGCAATGATTTTATCAATCATCTGAAACGGGTAGCGGTGCGGCAGCAGCTGCGAAATCCGGTTGATATCGAGTACCGGCGGTTGCGTAGGGTCATATTTAGGCACCTGGTTAACCGCGTTCTTCTGAATCAGTTTCTTGATTTTTTTGGCAAACGCCACGTTGGCCGCATGGCCGGGCCGGGCGGCCAGAATCTGCGCCTTGATGGGTCGGCCAATGAGGGCCAGGTCTCCCACCATATCGAGCAGTTTATGGCGGGCCATCTCGTTGGGGTAGTGCAGTTCCAGGTTGTTCAGAATGCCCTCCTGTTTGTTGACGCTTACCTTCGGCTTCTTAAGCAGGTCGGCCAGATAGTCCAGCTCGCCATCTTTCACTTCCCGATCCACAATAACAATGGCATTGGTCAGGTCACCGCCTTTAATAAGGTTCTGCTTGTACAACGCTTCCAGTTCGTGCAGAAAAACAAAGGTGCGGCAGTTGGCAATTTGCTCCGGGAACTGACTAATGTCGTTCAGGTACGCATGCTGGCTACTGATGACCCGCGAGTTATAGTCGACCATCACCGTAAGCCGATAATCATCCAGCGGCAAGGCCGCCAGTTCGATGTCTTTCTCCGGATTGCGGTAATGCACGTATTCACTTACTTCGAAATAGTTACGGCTGGCATTCTGCTCTTCAATCCCGGCTTCGCGCAGGGCATTGATAAACTGAATGGACGACCCATCCATAATGGGTGGTTCGGGACCATCCAACTGAATCAGGACGTTATCCAGCTGTAAACCCACCAGCGCTGCCAGTGTATGCTCAACGGTATGAATCCGCGCGCCACTCTGCTCGATGGTCGTTCCCCGCGACAGGTCCACCACGTTATCCACGTCGGCATCCACAATAGGTTGCCCCGGCAAGTCGATGCGTTGGAATTTATAACCGTGGTTCGTTGGTGCAGGCAGAAAGGTCATGGTTGCAGAGACCCCTGTGTGCAGGCCCACGCCCGATACCGATATGGATTTCTGAATCGTCTGTTGTTTGGTATTCATTCGTTTTCAGCTTCAGATTATCGTTCTGAGTTTATGATAAATGGTTAGCAGATGCGCCTGTTCTGGCGTCAGCCAACCATTATCGCAAGTCCAGAAACGATAAATCGTAAACTATTTTTCGGTTTTCTTTTCCAGTTTTGTTACCCGTTGCTCTAATGCGGGCAATTTTCGAAAGATTGCCTGCGAGCGCATGTTATCACGCATTAAAAAGGCATGGGAACCATTGAGCGAAATACCCTCTTCTTCTACATTTTTACCCACTCCCGACTGCGCGCCAACTTTTGTACCGTTGGCAATAGTCAGGTGACCGGCAAATCCAACCTGCCCGGCAATAACGCAGTTCTCGCCGAGTTTTGTCGAACCGGCAACACCCGTTTGGGCGGCAATCACTGTATTGCGGCCAATATCGACATTGTGCCCAATCTGAATCAGGTTATCCAGCTTAACGCCCTGTCGAATGATGGTTGACCCCATCGTGGCGCAGTCGATCGTTGTCCCGGAACCAACATTTACGCAGTCTTCCAGAATAACGTTGCCAAGCTGGGGTATTGTTTTGTACGAACCATCCGGTTGTGGCGCAAAGCCAAACCCTTCACTACCGATGACGGCATTAGGATGAACGACGCAGTTCTTACCAATGATACAATTATCCAGCACACGAGCGCCCGGATGAATGATCGAATTATCGCCAATGCGAACATTATTACCCACATAAGCGTGTGGATAGATTTTGACGTTTTGCCCGATCTGGCAATTTTTACCGATGTATGAAAAAGCACCCCGGTAAATCTGCTCGCCAAACTGGCTACCCTCGCCCACATAGGAAGGTTGTTCTACACCAATGCGGGCAAAACTTAATTGTCTGTAATATTCTTCCAGCAGTTGAGCAAAGGCAGAGTAGGAATTTTCTACAAAAATCAAGGTAGACGAAACCGGCTGTTTAGGCTGAAACGACTGGTCGACAATCACCGCCGATGCCTTAGTGGTATACAGAAACGGTTCATACTTGAGATTCGACAGAAACGATATATCGCCTGGCTTCCCTTCTTCAATTTTGGCTAATCCGGTGATAGCCAGTGTTTCACTTCCGGCTACTTCGCCCCCCAGCAGTGTGGCAATCTGCTTGACTGTAAACTTCATATAGATATGACTACCGTCGCAAAGCACTCAATTTCTGCGATCGATTGGACCGCTAAGGTAACTAACAAATTGCACTTTGCGGATAAAATCGCCCGGAAATAGTTCGTAAGTTGGTAAGTTTCCATTCCATTAGCCAGATCAGTTTACCTGGTATAGCCGGTTACTGACTCACGGGTTTACTCAATACCATCAATTCTTTTGCCCAGCACACATAATAGCGACGTACGATATTGGTGAGCACCTGAATATTCGACAAGTCGGAGGCATCGGCAATGTCGATCACCTTACCCGATTTGAGCTTAATACTGATCCGGTCGCCGGAGGGCAGGTAAGCAGCATTGGTCGCCTGCCCTTCGACCAGAAAATAAGAGCACTGTTCGTCGGTCAACCCCAGTTCATGCAGTTGGTCCTCCAACTCAACCAGCAACTCACCGGCAAAGGGCTCTGTCGATAACATGATTTTGAACAGCTTCCGGTCGAGCAGCATCTGGCAAAGCGTCGACAAAACAAAATCGGGATGCAGCGCCCATTGCTTGATGCAGAACCAGACATCGAAATCGTCGAGCCGGGTAAAGGCATTCAAATAGGTCTGGTTCGTTCGAAAATCGGCTAGTGAGATACTGTCCTGTAGAAACAGCCGAAACGATTCCGGCGCAAAAACGGCTCCGGGGCCCGTCTGCTGAATCAGGAAACGTGCCCGTCGTAAAATCTGAATCAGCATGGACTCGGCACAAATCGAGGTTTTATGCAGATACACCTGCCAGTACATCAGCCGACGGGCGTTGAGAAAGTTCTCGACGCTCAGAATCCCTTTGGCTTCCACCACCAGTTGATCGTTTACCAGATCGAGCATTTTAATGATCCGCTCAGCCCCAATGGCCCCTTCGGCTACGCCCGTATAGTAGCCGTCGCGGTTAAGGTAATCCATCCGGTCCATATCCAGCTGGCTGGATATCAACTGGTGAAAAAACGGGCGCTCGTAGGTTCCTTCAAACATCCGAATGGCCAGCGAGAGGGCCCCGTTGAATTGGCGGTTGAGTTCGCGCATGAGCAGCAACGAAATTTCCTCATGGGGTACATCTTCCAGCAGGCAACATTCCAGCACGTGCGAAAACGGGCCGTGACCAACATCGTGGAGCAGAATGGCAATCTGGGCGGCTTCACACTCCTCACCACTAATGCTATGCCCTTTACTTTGCAGGGTACTCATGGCCTGCCCCATGAGGTGCATAGCACCCAGGGCGTGGTGAAAGCGGGTATGCAAAGCACCCGGATAAACGTACTCGGACAGGCCTAACTGCTTGATACGCCGAAGACGCTGGAAGTAAGGGTGCTCAACCAAATCGAACAGTAATTCGGTCGGGATGGTGATAAACCCATAAACGGGATCGTTGAGAATTTTCTTCTTGTTAGGCGCTGACATTCAGCAAAGATACCGGACTGGATTGCAGGATTGGCAGGATTCTGGAGCGAAAAACCGGTTAAATCTGTATTGCTGTCAAAAATTTTGTAAATTTGCATGCTGATTCAGAGCAATCGATCAGCAACGGGCTTGTAACTCAGTTGGTTAGAGTGCCTGACTCATAATCAGTAAGTCGCAGGTTCGAGCCCTGCCTGGCCCACGAACAAAAAAGTCGCTTAGCAGAGATGTTAAGCGACTTTTTTGTTTTTAATAAACACCCGCTGGTGGCCATTTTGGGTTCTGAATTTCGTCTTCTCCAACGGACATACTGAGCGTTCGACCGATAGCAGCAGGGACTGACGTTTGAGGAATTATGACTTCGATCAAAAAATTTGAGTGAGTATCTTTTCTAATCTCTTCGAGTATACTTTGTAGTTCAACCAAAGTTGAAGCCTTTCTGCCTTTACCGCCAAATACCTCAGGAAGCTTGCTATACTGCCAGGCTGGTAAAACGTTATACGGATAGACATCGTCCAGTTGCTGGTCGGGATAATTAATAGGCGGCGTCCTGAAAACGTTTGGATTGACAATCTCCTGTTCAATACCATAAATGCCATTTGCCAGAACAAAAACCACGTTGTTTTGTCCGTATGCATGGTGATCAGAAATTGCCTGACAGGTTTCCTGAAACGCACCATCACCAACAACGACAACCACTCGCTGGTCAGGCTGTGCACATTTTACACCTGTCGCTGCGGCAACTGAATAACCGATGGAAAGCCACGAGGCTTGTGCTACAAAACCATCCTTAGCAGGGACCTTTAAACCTTGTGCCCCTATCAATGAAAAACCAGCGTCAACGACCAGCGTAATTTCTTCCGTAATCCAGTCTTGAAGTACAGAAAAAAAACTATCATAATCCAGTGTAGCGGTAGCGTGTTCAGTTCTCTTAAGCAATACACTCTCCTTGTTCAGACGCAGTCCCTTTAACTGTGTCTTGTTTTCTCTTTTACCGGCAGACAAAGCTTTCCGAAGCTTTTCCATATAATCACCGAGGCTGACTAAAGGGAAATATAGGGATCCTACCCAAATACCATTATGGGCAGCAAGAATGGTATGGTTACTACGTATATTTTGATTGCCCGTATTTTTACCGGTAGTCCATGCACCAAGCCCGATTATAACACCATCTGATCCTACAAGTGATTGAATTTCTTTTTGGGTCAATGTGACGCAACCTTCAAAGAGTGGATTCAATTCACTGATAACCGACTTGCTCAGGGGTGAGGTCACAAAGTGAACTGCTTCGTGATTTTTAATTCCATAAGCTTTGTTAACAGTATCCAACAGTTGTAGAAAGGATTCTTCCAAGCCAAAACGCTGAATCTCAATACCTGCCCACAATAGCAATCGAGAAGTAGAGGCCAATACGTTCATAGTAGCCAGTACGGCTGCGTCAGTTTCACTACTACTTTTAATTGCGCCAACTCCTGTAGTCAAAAGTCCCTTTGGCGGGTTGCACAGCGCCCTCCATACGTCTTCCGTTACCTCGATGTATACAGGCCGTTTATACGTTAGCATTGCGGTTAATACCGAATCAATCTGGTAACAGGCTTGTACGGCATTCGTTATACGCTCGGCCGCAACTGTTACTCCTCTAAACATGTCAATATTAGGTAACACATCACCGGTTGTATGGGCATACATGAGTCCGGCATTCCGTTCTACGCTTTCTTCTTTATTCGTAGGTGCGCCGTTAATTAATATAAGTGACACTTGCTCCGTATACGAACCGGCTATTGTGTTCAATAGGCTGTAAGCACCAACGCTGTAAGTAACGTACAACCCCGCCATTCCTTTAAGACGTGCATACCCATCAGCCGCATAGCCCGCACACATTTCATTTGCATTATGGGAGATTACGATAGGTGATATTTTATCGGATAGAACGGTATTCAGAAATGGGGCCGTGTAATTACCTGCCACGCCAAACAGACGGTCAAGCCCCACTTGTTCCAGGCGTTGTTTCAGGTATTCGGCTACCGTAATCTTCGGTTTAACACTCATGCTGTTTGTGGAGTTTAGCTACTTATAACTGACCTTCCGGGCTGTCGAAATAAGTAAGTTTAATACCGAGAAGCGGGTCGGTTACTTTACCCTGTGCCTGTACAAGGATTTTTTTTCGTTCGGGCTTAAAATCAGGATCAATATGTTTCTGAATCATCTCAGTTGATTTTTTGGAGTAACTTTCTGAAACAGCCTGCATTGGAGAAACGTGGTGTTTGTCTTTATATTCTTTTGCAATAGACTCCAGTTCAAAGCCTTCTTTTGCCAGCACCAAATTAGCTGAACGCAATGCTCCTTCAACCCACCCCTGGTAGTCCGAATAAGCCTCTCCACAGGTATAAATATTTTCAAGAGGTTGCGTAAGGTACTCTATCACTTCTTTATCATTAGCCTGAATACCCCATTGATGAACTCCGTAATCAAATTGTTCACTTGGCGGAAGATTATAGAGCGAAGAACCTTCCCAAATACGAGCGCTGGTCAATATAGGCTGTGGTACGAAATTGGTATTAAATATCTGCTTGAAGAAGGTAATAGCGGCATCCACTACTGCCTGCGAAGCAGGAAATACAACTTGTGGTGTTTGCTTATTGAGATCTTCTTGCTTTGTCGAAGTGAATAATGGTCCATTGCGCTGCAGCGCCTTCCAAAAATTGATATTCATGAAGTCACAATAAATCGTCAAGGCTGCGGGCCGATCAAATTTTGTTAATCTTATTGCATCTAGTTTGGATTGTAGTTTTTTTGGTATCGGCTTTCCTACTGTCTGCATATACTTTTCATATTCCAATGCAGCAATAGTGGCTTCGTCGATAGCATAAAATGGATAAACAGATCCAGTTGGAAGGTCAGAAAAGTTCGGCCCATACTCAACAGAAGGCTGACCAGTTAAATTAGTAGCCCACCAAGCCTTTTCAAAATAAAGGTTGATTTTCAGGAGTGGTTGATTGGTAGTGGTTTGTAGGTTATTCCAAAGTTTTTCTGCCATGCTATCCGGAAGTATGTTCAAAGCATTTGACTTGGTGAACAATTGCTCTAACGGAAGACGTGGTATGCACAAAATGATTTTTTTTGCGAAAATTTTACGTTTATTAAAATTCCCATCTTTATCCTTACTGGTATATGAAACAGTATAATAACCATCAGGTGTACGTTCGTCAATGCTGGTGACTTGAGTATCCAAGTAAATTTTATCCTTGCCGATAGCTTTAACCAATGCGTTGGGTAGCGTACTAAACCCATTTCTCAATGTTTTAAAGTCGGGGTTGGCTGGAAAATCCTCAAGCAGTTGGTAAGCTTCGCCGGCATTCATCGTTGATAAAAACGTACCATTAAATCCCGACAGACCGTAAAGCATCGTAATGCACTCCCTCGAATAACCCATATCGGTAAACAGGTTCCAGAGGGTCCAGTCTACCAATGGAACTCCTTTCCATTTACACTCTAAGCGAAATGCCTGCCAAAATTCAGGCGTCCGATTATTGGGAGCGGGACGATCGGTAAACTGAGGGTTAGTAGCCAGAATCCTGTTAAACACTGTATCAATTATTGAATTTGGATTTACATTTTGCTCGTCAGGTGAAAGGTTATAAAGTTCGCTCCAAATAGCAAAGTTATCTGCTGCAGAAATAGTGTTATTAAAGCTTTTTCCTCTGAAATATAGCCGGTTATTTCCATTCGTTTTCATTGGGAATGGAACTATATCGCTATCTAATTCTAAAATCAGTAGCAAAGCCATCAGATTTTCCATTAAGTCAAAGGTAAAGCGCATCCCTCCCTCTTCTTCCCGAACGGTTTCATTATAATTAAATTTAATAAGATCGGAGTCAAGGCGTCCTCCAGTACGCCATGATTTCTCAAAAACAATAACTTTATGTTCAGGAAAATTCCTATTAATCTGCCAGGCACTGTATAGTCCCGACATGCCAGCACCAACAATCAGAGTATCAACTTTCTCTGGAATGGATTTTTTAACAGCAATGTCTTTAGATGTAAAATGTTGCATAATATAAAGATCAAATTTTGTAAATAATTATTAAATAATGAAACTACTATTTCCAAGAAATATTTTCTTGGGAAAATAAATATCAAGTAAATCAGCCAACGCTTCAGCCCAGTATAAGAAGGCTCTTTAAGCAATACTGATTTAAAAAATTATTTTAATCAGTATTGCTTAAATAATTCAGACACCAGCGGCTAAATCAGATATTTTTTACGCTAAATGAAACTTTGTCCTTCTATTTATAGATCTAATTTCAAATCCACTTAATTCGAAAAGACGCATCAGACCAATCCTTCACCCTGCCAAAATAGAGTTCTATAGATAAACTATTGGCACGTTTCTAGATAGAGCTTATATTGAAACTTTACTTTTTTTTAAATTGGCATACCAGGTTTGAAAAACTCAAAAGAGGGCCCTACGTTATAACCTGGTTTGCCTGGAAAAGGAGTAGCACATAATTTTTCGGCAGTGAGCCTAAGATCAAACATTAAACCAATTGTATTTCCCAGATTTTCAGGCTTGCCGTTAAATGTATCATGCAAACCGAATAATAAAGATGAGTAGATGGTGTTAAAATTATTCATCAGTATTTTAACTTCCGAACCTTCAGGCAGTGATGCTGTTTTTGTGTTTGGATACAGCGAATAGACACCGTTATGATCAAAAGCTATGTCAGCTCCTGAAAAGGAGAAACCATTAGTAGCTGTTGAATCCGCTACTAATGTTTTTCCCCGAGAAAGTTCTTCAAACCGGTAATAATGAGCAAACTCACCATCTTCCCCCTGAGCATAGGGTGATTTTGTTGTTCCCTCTCCCTGTTCAATGATAACATTTATAGCGTTTATGGCATCTTCTTTTTTGATTATTGGAAAAAGAAGTTCCTTTTTAAAAAATGAAGGAGAGGTTACTTGCTTAGTAGAGTCTCCGGGAAGTATATCAGGCGCCAACGCAATAATCTGATTCTGTAATGCCATATAAAACTCCCCAATGGTACTATATTGGGGTTCTTCGGACTCAAAAAGAGCTTTGAATACCAGTGGATGCTCCGGTTCTTCAATTTTCATGAATACGTCTTCTACCACTTTAGTACTATAGGCTTCTAAGCCTACCTGCAATCCTTGCCCGATACCCATGGGTAGTGGACCTGGGTAAGAAGGAATAAACTGTGGGTTGTTTATTTGCGGGCTTCCCCCTAAAGCATTAAGAATATTAGCAGCTATTGACATGTGCATCATTTCTTCAACCACTACCGAGTAGATTATTTTTCGCTGTCCCAAATTAGCCCCAGGCTTAAGCGAAAACATGGCTGTTAGGTAAGGGGGTATGGTAGCATGCTCTAATTCAATGGCCATTTGCACCTTATCGAACAAGTGTTCCAGCGATGTAGCTTCTTTTATCTGGTGAATTATTTCCGGTTTTATTTGGATCATTTTGCAGTCATGTTTGGATTGTTACAAATTCTCGAATAGATTTTGAATTACTGGGAAAGACGGCATGGAGCCGTTTTTGGCCTTAATTACATTTCGGTAATCTTGTTGGCTTTCAGTCAATGGGGTTCCAGCTCCCAAAGGATTTTGACTAATTGGGACGGGCGGGTTTTCATTTGTAGGATCATTCGCTTCCGGTAATTCTCCATATTCCAGCCACTTGATAATGGCCTCCCGTTTGGCCTTTGACAGATCGCGCGTGACCGGCATATGCATCGTATTAGTAATAGGCTGCTTAAAGGCAAAGAGCAGTCTTGCCTTCTTAAGTTTCAGATCAACCGGGTCAGATAGGTTAACCAAATACTTACTCATAATTGGGTATAGGTTACTGTATTGTATCAGCGTTGACTTAATTGCCTCCCAGGTTGGTGGTTCTGGTACGTCAAACTGATCCCGAAGATGAACAGCAATTATATCGCGCATCATGGCAAAGTCGTTGTAGTCGTTAGGGTATGTCTCTAACGTATACTGAAGCGTATAAACCTGCCCATCAATATATTTTCGTGGACTGTGAATAGCCTTTCCCAGGATTTTTAAACAGGCAAGGCCCTGCTGATCAGTAAATATGCCGGAGGCAAATTTTAGCCCATCGGAGGGGTAATTATTACCGTAGACGATACTGATTGGATTGTTTGGTCCGAGGGGGGTATCGGCTGTTGGAGAGTCTAACGTTACGTTGATTGCACTATTGGCGAACGGTTTACCCCATCTATAAGCGTAAAACGCAATGGTACTTTCGTCATCGGTGTCAAGGCGCTGGACAAAGTTATCCGCTCGCACATAAAGCCCCTCCACTGACTCTCTGGCAATAATAGCCAACTGGCCAGGGGTACTTGCCGACGGGCTTACCAATAACAACTGATTATGCGTCAACGAAGAGAACGTCAAATCGGGCAGGTTTGAAAACGAAACAATACCCCCCGTTTGGTTAAGCCAGTCGGCACTACCGGTTTTGTACTCGACCGGACCAATTTTCAGAAAATCTGTCGGGGTAATGTAGGTAGCTTCCTGTGCTGGCCCTTGATTAACAGGGATTTTCGCTACACCTAACAAAAGCGGGGTTGTTAATGAAATACATCCCAAAGCGTCAGCAATTGGAAAACTGCTGCCAAAATCTACGGTAAGCCGTTTCGTTTCAGGCTCAGTGATAAAATTACTTATTCTGAAATAGGCAGGTCCTCTTAAGCCTACAAGTCCATATAGCCGACGGCCCGGAAGAAAGGTATCCGGCTCGCCTTTAAACCAGGGGCCAATTGAACCGAGAATCCGGCCAAGTGAAAAACGACCATCCTGACTATGGTTGTAATGATAGCCAAATGCATTTAAGTTAATACTGAGCTTGTTTTCATGAGTAACCTCTTTTAGTTTTTGTAGAAAGGGAGAAGACGCCAACGCTTTTTCGCCCCATTGGACATTAGTCATAACCGATGTCCAGGTTCCACCCAAAGGTTGGCCATTTGTTTTTCCACCGTCGGTTTGCCGAAACTGTAAATCCCGGAAAGCAGTGGTAGCTATGTCGCCTTGAAATAGCAGTTCGTTACTGGCGGTGAAAAGTCTTAGCTGTACACACCATAAAGCAGATACCCCTTGTTGGTCAGGATCCAAGTCAACCATTTTACCGGTGGGCCTCCCCTCAGGACCGCCCACAAACTGACCTAGTATCATATCCGAACCAGGATCAGACTTCACTGTTCCGTCTTCGAATGTCAACTGACTGACTTTGCAGTTTAAAAAGTTAAAAACAGCTCCCCCTTCCGGATTCCACCAGCCATTTGGATCGTTCGAGTCAGACGGTATTTGAAACGATGGCTTAAATGTCTCATTGTTATAGTGTGCTGTGTCGTTGTTTACCGTGGACACATCGGATTGAAAATCGCCGTTGAAGGTTAATCTAGGTGAATTTAGGTAGGACATATGTTACAATTTTAGTGTTTGTTACTCAGACAAAAAGTTATTCTTTCTAGTCTAACATATAGAGCGGGGGCGTTATGACCGTGTTGTCAGGAACTCTTTCATACGGTGCGTTATTAACGCAATCAGGGGGTTAAGCAGACGGTAAATACCACCATAGAAAAGAGTAATGGTAGAAGATTGTAGTAGCCAATAGTTATCTGTCGGTTAATTCGGCAGATGGGTATTATAACGGGCTAAACTTGCCAACTGGTGAGGGCGTTGCAGAAGTCATCGCCAACTAAGGATAAGCCGCAAAGCTTTGTCTTTTAGAAGCATAGGGTTAGAGGCTTTTTTGTAAGGTAACACTACAACATGATCCTCTAATCCCATACATTTACAATACGTTAGTTAAGTGTAGAATTATACATAGTTCAAGTTAAACTTCTTCTTTCTTCTTTCGTAGTGTATTTACTTGAATATGAGGCCAACGAGTAGTACCACCATCCGATCCAAAATGAAATTCAAAAAATTGAATTTGTTCATATTGTAACTGCAAAAATTCAACACCATCTTCCAAAACTGTTTCAATCCACATTTTAAAATTCATTTCAGTAGTGGGGGTAAATCTTTTTAGGAACGGGATATTCAAAATTCCGCCCTCAGGTCCTCCTTGCTCTCCTGATGTCATTTCTATTAAATGATATCCTGTAATATTTTGGTCTTGTATAGCATCTCGTAAACGCAGATCGGGTCTAACTGAATAAGGATACAAGTCATCAGCAAGTATGCGCTGGGTGTAAGTTCTATTACCATTAGGATCTCTTTCTGGCAAACTTGTGTCTTTTACCCATTCTGGTGCATCCTCATCAAGATCAATAGGTCCATGCTTTTTTGTGTCTGCTAATCCCATACTAGCGGAAATAGAAAGATGATTAACATCCCAAGCGGCAATTCCACTCGGAAAATTAGGTTTACAACTCTTTCCTTTTTTCTCTGAACCAAGTAATAAAATTGTATTACCATGTGGTATTGTTCCACTTCGTGAAATACTATAGGGAGGTTGATAATGTGGCCCAACTGCCCCATCTCCATATTCGAGCTGAGTGAAACCAATATCTGTCTTTATTGATTTCTCATCTGCCGGATGGTTGTATATATCATTCAGCATAAGGTACATTCCATTTTCTTCATGAAGGCTATTTCCTTTCAGATCCTGTATACTTTGGTTGTACTTTATTGCTCCACAAAATTGCTCATTGGCACCACCACGATTTCGGACTGCACCTGGAACAAGAGTAAACGTAAGTTCTTCTGTGTAATTTTGAATTAGAAAATGAAATATTCCGGGAATAGTTTCTGAATTAGTACCTGGCGAAGGCATGCAAATAGTAAAAAGCCCCCATCCAGTTTTATTGTTATCTGGATTATGATTTACCCAGGTTCCTTCTAATTTTTCAAAGATTCCATAATCTGCTTTTTCAGTCAAAACTTCAGGTGAAAACCTTTTGATATCTGTCATTTTTTTGTTTTTATTAATTAAAAAAATTAACGGTTAACTACTTAATTTTGGAGTTACAATTCACATATTATGATCCAATGAAGGCGGCAAGCACCTGACTAACCAATATTATTGGATCAACGCGATATATAAACAAATAAAGGTATCTTCTTTTATTACCTTAAGGCTACCATTTACTGCAAACATCATGCTCTTACATGAACCATAACTCCTCTATTTCACTTACTGGACATTTAGCATCGTTTATACTTTTTTTGGTTCCAAACTTTATGTACTTTCATTAAAAAATTTGTCAAGAATAGTTAATAGCTATAAGGCTTTTATTTGGGGCTTCACTATGTTAATAGATTTCTTATATCGAATTCCATTTTTCCAGACAACTCGCAGTCAAGTCGTTCCTACTATTATCCTATAATCTCATAAGATTACAGAGAAAAACTTGGCAACATATTCCTAGATTAAACCTGTACCGCTTGTATCTTATAAACGGTTCAAAGGTGGGATTTAATAATTAAGCACACTTTCTGTTTTGGGACATTTGCTATCATATTCGGGACATTAGGCTGAAAAGTTGATTAAATCAGGCCAAAAGCCACCTTTTACGGGACTAACGACGCTGCTGGTCATCCATAAGCTGCCGTTTAACAAGTATCATTGCCCTATCAGCAACTCAGCAACGTTGATCCTAACCGCCCCTCCTAGCGAGCCTTCGCTTGTTTATTCCAGCGGGCTGGAAAGGTTACCAGGAAGGCCAGCTTATTTTTTGACCCACGCATTTGCCCTGTCTGATGATGAATTCGGTGGGTGTTTGCCGGTAGTATTCATTGAAGACGGTCGTAAAGTGTGAGGGTGTTTTGAATCCACTTAAAGGCAGTCACTTTGTAACGGGTCTACTTATACGTAGGAGTCCGCATTAGTGAATTAGCTGGTTGGGCGGTTACCAGCTGCTGATTAGCGTTTTGATTTGCTAGAGTTAACTGGACATAGAGTCAGATAAAAACTAACTATGTGCCCAGTTAACTACAGCAGATCTGCCAGGAAACGTTTGAGTTAGAAGTGAGGGCGCAGTGGAATAGCCTCGAAAAATAGCTACTCTTTCAGATCATAATATTCCTTGACTGCTTCGTAATTACTATGATCAACGGCCGCTTTTCGCCCATTGACTAGGTTAGCTGCCGGGATAATTAATACTCTTACTTTAGTAACAGCCTTAAAGAAAGTGCCTTTACTACGTTTGATAGCAATACTTTGAACAATGCCACTACTATTGTTACTACTGAACGTAAGATAGATAAACTCATCACCATAAAAAGTAGGTCCAGATATTTGGTATACATAGTCCGGATTTTCAGAAAACTGCATATACACCAGTACAATGCTTTTATCAACGACCGCTTTTGAAATGTAGCTTGGCAAATCAAAATAATAAGTCTTGTAAATATCGTTGGCTAGTGTAAAGGAAGTGGCATAGGTAACCTGAGTCACACTGGACGTTCCACTCACGCCAGCTACACCTTGAGCACCGGTAGGACCCGTTGCGCCGGTAGCGCCAGCAACCCCAGAGGCACCTGCCGGACCTGTGGCTCCGGTAGCGCCGGTTGCCCCTGCAGGTCCGGCTGTTCCGACGCCCGGAGCACCCGGATCGCCTTTGGGACCTACTTCGCCTTTACAACTGGCCAGAAAAGCGATAATGGTTAGCCCCATCAGGAGAGGAGCAAAAAAATTGGTGAACGTAGCGGTGAACTTCATACTGAAGACTTGTTTAACTTTTTAGTATAATAAGTTACCCTGTGTGGGTGAGCCAAAGGTCACTCAATGCCCTCCAATACACTGTTTGTTTTGGGACATTGGCTGTCAAATTCGGGACATTGGGCTGAAAAAGTTGATTAAATCAAGCCCAAAGCCACCTTTTACGGGACTAGCGAAGCTGCTGGTCATCTGTAAGCCAACGTTTAACGGGTGTCGTCGCCCTGTCATTAACGTCTGTCCTGACCAGTACCGGCCAACGGGCTTCCCCTCGTTTAGTCCAGCCCGCTGGACAGGTCACCCCGGTAGCCAATCTATTTTTTCACTTTATTCATGACCCACCCGCTTGCCCTGGCTAGTGATAAATTCGGTGGGAGTTTGGCGGTAGTACTCTTTGAAGACGGCCGTAAAGTGCGAGGGTGTTTTGAACCCACTTAAAACGGCCGTTTGGGCAATAGTATACCCCAAACGCAGCAGGTCGGCGGCTCGGCGAAGTTTATATTGGCGAATCAGCTCAGTAGGCGTCAGGTGGGTCAGGCGCTGGACTTTCCGGTACAGCGTTTTCCGGTCTATACCCAACTGATGGGCCAGTCGGCTAACACGCAGCGAGGGGTCTGCCTGATGTTGCACCAGCAGCGCGTACATCCGACTCAGAAACACCACTTCGGTTGCTACGGGCGGAGTCAGGCCATCCTCAATGGGAGGGGCTGGCGGCAGGGCATAAGGTTGCCGGTTGGGGGTAACTACTTTGGGGGAATGAGCCATTCGTTTAGGAAATCATAGCAGCAACCGGGGGTAACCACCATCGGCCCACCTTAGGCCATAACCGAAGCCATTCTTAACCCAACAAGCGGAAACGGTGGGTCGACAATGGCTACTTAGTGGCTCAAATGTCGGCTACTACGAATGAATACCCTGTCTAGCGTGGGACATCGACTGTTTAATTCGGGACATTCGGATAAAAAAATCAGCTTTTTACCAGCTTATGACAACTGGCAGTGAATTCGGTGGGTGTTTGCTGGTAGAACTCTTTAAAAACCAAAGCGAAGTGAGACGGCGTGTTAAAGCCCACCAGGTCCGATACTTCCGCCACCGGGTAGCCCGCCCGTAGCAACTCGGTCGATTTCCGCAGTCGATACTGCCGAATCAGGTCTGTCGGGGACAATTGAATCAGGCATTGTAGTTTTCGATAGAGTGTTTTTCGGTTCATAGCCAGTTGATCGGCCAGCCAGTCCACACCAATCGTGGAGTCGTCCAGATACCGGTCCAATAGTTCGTAAATCCGATCCAGAAAAGGGTCCTGAATGGGTTCGGGCACGAACTCCGTTAGGATGACGGACTCCACAACGGCCAACGAAAACTGCTTCCGATAATAGGACCCTACCGTCTGCTGGCGAGTAATCAGGTTGGCCACCCGTAGTTGCAACTCGGCCACGCTAAAGGGCTTGGACAAATAGTCATCGGCTCCCTGCTGTAGCCCCTCCAGACGACTCGGCTGGGCCGTTTTAGCCGTTAGCATCACCACCGCTATATGGTTGGTGTCGGTATTGGCTTTGATGAGCCGGGTGAGTGCATAGCCATCCATGCGGGGCATCATCACGTCTGTGATGACAATATCGGGCAGTTCGCTCTGGGTTAAAGCCCAGCCCGCCTGTCCATCTTCGGCCTCCGTCACCTGATAGAAATCAGACAGTTCGCCCACCAAAAACGACCGCAGTTCGGCATTGTCTTCCACAACCAGAATACGGGGTAAGTCCTCACCTTCCGTCAATCGGTTGCGGAATGAACTGACCACGGGTAACGGGAGGGATTCGACGGCCATCGGCTCAAAAGCCGACCAGTTGGTTAGGGATTGACCGGTCGTTGTGGTGACCGATTCGACCGGGAGCCTCAGGTGGAACGTAGTGCCTACACCAACGGTACTCTCTACCTGAATGGTACCCCCCAGCAAGCTAACCAGTTCGTTGACCAGCGCCAGCCCAATACCCGTTCCTTCGTAGGCCCGGGTGCTGGAGTTATCCACTTGATAGAACCGGTCGAAAACGTGCGGTAGCTGTTCCGGGGCAATGCCAATACCGGTATCCACCAATTGAAAGGCGATATGGGTCACTTCGCCGGACAGCCAAACAGGCCTACCCATCAGCGTTACTTGCCCACCCTCGGAGGTGAACTTAATGGCGTTGGCTAACAAATTGGTCAGGATCTTTTCCCATTTATCCGCGTCGAAAGCGTACTCATGTCGGGATGAAAAGTCGATAGTAGACCGTAGACGAATGCCTTTCTGCTCAGCCGAACGCTGAAATACAGCCACCATCTGGTGAACAAATTCGGTCACATCTCCCTGCATCAGGGAAACGGGCATAAAGTTGCCCTCCAGTTTAGCCAGATCGAGGAGTTGGTTGATCAGTCGCAGGAGTTTGTCCGCATTGTGATAGACCAGGGTCAATAGCGACCCATCGTACCGTTTCTCATCCAGTAATTTCGCCACTGGCGACAGAATGAGCGAGAGCGGTGTACGAAACTCGTGGGTCAGGTTATTGACAAAGCGTGACTTAACCTGATCGAGCTCCCGAAGCTGGTCAGCCTGGTGACGAAGTTCCTGGGTACGCTCAGCAACCTGTGCCTCCAGTTGTTCATTTTGTTGGGCCAATAGTTGCTGCCGTTCGGCTTGTTGAGCCAGACTTTTGGCCGACAGCGTTTCAATTTCTCCTATTCGGTCTACGAGTTGCCCATTGACCCAGCCATGTTCCAGCGCCAGCAGAATGGACAACGTAAGCGGGAAACACAGAAAACTGGCCAGATAAAAAATATGGAACACCCATTCATGGCCATACCCTGGTTTATACACAGAAAATAAGATGTAGGATAGTATCCACATTCCCAGATTGCAGAACGCACAGATGGTTACAACCTGGGCACCCCTCAACCCGCGCCTGACCGCCACCAGCGAAAGTCGGATCAGTTCAAGTGGCAGGAAAAAATTGATGGGAACAGACAACCACTCAAAACCAGGGGGTAGCGAAATAAGCCTGAGACCAACGCTTCCCACGGCCAGCCAAAACAGCCAGCCCCGGCGAAAATTAAAAAGCCCGTAAAACGTCAACACCATCAGGCACGGCACCCACCTATCAATATACGACCCATAGTCAACCAAAATCCGCAGACCTATGGTGTGCGTAAAAGAGGTGACAAACCTGGAAAAAAAAGCAATAGTCAGCAACAAATACATCCCGGCCGCATAGCCGTTTGCCCGTTGGCTGTGATGCGCAAAAAACAGGCTCAGATGCAGAATAAAGAGAATGAAAGCGATCCCGACTCGGAATGTATTCAGGTAAATCGACTCGACATCGACCGGTTTGATGGCTGGTAGAACATGGCTTGGAAATAGCCAGAACTGAACCGCTGCCGCATCCCAGCGGACGTATTTGTTGTAGTAAAACTGACTCGGCTGGCGGGCAACCCGCAGGGCCAGCAAATGGCTGGACGAGGCCGTCAGGGGAAAACTATACGCGGCTGAGGGGTCATAAGCCTGAACGCTATCAGGGTTAGCACTAACCTTGCCGAAACGATACAACAACCGTCCATCCAGATAAATTTCCGAGGCAACGGATTGAAACAGCTTGATCATCAGGAGCGGTAACTCAGGGCCGGTACGGATGTGCAGTCGCAGCCACCCAATACCCGCCCGTTGTAGTTGAGGCAACTCCCGAATGGATTTGGTTGGATCAATCGTTGTCCAGTGTCGGTCATCCAGATCGGGACTGGCTCCCTTTGGATGATCACCGGGATGAAATCGCCACCCCTCTTTGAGTTGAAACCCATCGTCGGGTACATTCTTTAACGAAATCGTATCCGGTGGGTGCTGTGCATAGGCATTCGTCAGTAGGGAAGCGATCAATAACAAACAACAAAACAAACGTGTCCAGACAGTTTGCTTCTGGTGAATAAGGAGGTGTGGCAAGAACATTAACTTAGCTGGATAGAAGAAGTGCTAATTATGACTATATAATTCGGGAAACAACTATCTATACCAAACAAGACTACTTATTTACTAATACAACCATATTCAGGCACGATCACGTAGCTGATGAGCGAGCGGTGCGCCGTAATGCCGCAGTAAACGATGGGAACGGAACTAACCAGCCTGTTTTCGCGCTAAATCAATTCATGAATACGGTATTCGGGCAGAAAATTACCGTAATCAGTAACATCTTAAGGAAAAAAGTAAACGCAACCTGTTACGATCAATTCAAAATGTATAAATTAAAAGTCATCTCGTCTACTGTCCGGCCAGGCCGGAAAGGTCCACTCGTAGCGCAATGGATAGTGGAAGAAGCCCGCAAACAGGGCGATTTTGAAGTCGAGCTACTTGACTTGGGCGAAATCAATCTGCCACTCATGAACGAAGCCGTTCACCCAATCATGAAGCAGTATGAGCATGAACATACCAAACAGTGGAGTGCAAAAATCGAGGAAGCTGATGCCTTCATTTTTGTAACCGCCGAATATGATTACAGCTATCCGGCCTCCCTCAAGAACGCCATCGAATATCTGGTACACGAATGGGCCTACAAACCGTCGGGTGTCGTTAGTTATTCGGCAGGTGCTTTTGCGGGCGTCAGAGCCGTAATTAGCTTAAAAAGCGACCTCATTAACTTCCGGAATGTTGCGTTGGCAGAAGGCGTCAATATTCCCACTGTCAACGCGTTTATCAACGAGGACGGCCAATTTACCCCCAACGAACAAGTGATGAAGGCAGCAACCCAGATGCTCCAGCAACTGGTACGCTGGACCAAAGGCATGAAAGCCATCAAAGAGGATCAGTAACATTTTCGTTTCCTCTCTTAACAGGCTGCCTACTCCTTCTGGCACATCCCGCAAACGCAGGTACTTTATGGAAAAGTCGATTAAGTTTCTCGCTTCGTCTGCTATCAGCTTACTGGCGTTACTTTTCACCAGCGGTTCGGTACGGGCCCAGGCTTTTGCACGGGGTGCCGATGTGGGCTGGCTCCAGCAAATGGAAGCCACAGGCTATGTGTTTTATAACGACAAGGGTGTTGCGCAGGACTGTTTTCAGATCCTGAAAGAGAAAGGCATCAACTCGATTCGGTTTCGGGTATTCGTCAACCCATCCACCGACAAGGTCAACGGCCACTGTGGCCGCGACGAGGTTGTGCTGATGGCCAAACGGGCAAAAGCTCTTGGTTTTCGGATCATGATCGACTTTCATTACAGCGATACCTGGGCAGACCCCGGCCATCAGCTCAAACCAGCCGCCTGGAACAAGCACAGCTTCAGTCAGTTAAAAACCGATGTGTACGACCATACCGTCGACGTCATGAAAGCACTCAAAACTGGCGGCATTACCCCCGAGTGGGTGCAGATTGGTAATGAGATAGGCGGTGGTATGCTATGGCCCGATGGCAGCACGTCGAATCATCCGCAACTGGCCCAGTTGATTACCAGTGGTTATAAGGCCGTGAAAGCCGTTAGCTCAATCACCAAAGTCATTGTCCACCTTGAAAGTGGACATGACAACGCGAAATTCAAGACATTCTTCGATAATGCGACTGCCCACGGAGCCCAGTTCGATGTCATTGGTATGTCATATTATCCATACTGGATAGGTACCGACTATACAGCATCCATTGGCAATCTGGCGACCAACCTCAACGACATGGCGAGCCGGTATGGCAAGGAAGTGATGGTGGCGGAAGTTGGTGACGACTATACCGCTGTGCAAAAAACGTACGATATGCTGGTTGCCGTGCAGAAAGTCGTGAAGGCCGTTCCGAATGCGAAAGGACTGGGCGTTTTTTACTGGGAGCCGGAAGGAGCCAAAAGCTGGAGCAATTATCGCCTGAACGCCTGGGGTGACGATGGCAGACCTACCCGGGCACTCGACGCGTTTCTGACAGAAATACCAGATCATCGGTAATGCGATCGAGGGCACATTAACAGATAAGGAACATAAATTATCCGATGATTAATCGTTGTGGCACTCATAAAAAAAGCCCGGTTTTGCCGGGCTTACACAGTAAGAAAACTAAGTAATTGTGTGAGCGGTTACTTGACTTTGCTAACGCTCTTCACCGTAAAATCGCCATAAACGGAACGTTCAACATTGATTTTGTACTGACCGTATCCATCAATAAATCGGATCGACTGCATAACAAACCGATTCAGCCCGAGCGAGCTATCACCATCCGTTGTTATATCCCGAACCATACGGAAATTATCAAACAGAAAGTCGGCGAACCCCTCCGTTTGCATCAACACATGGCTTACAGCCACATAGCCACTAAAAGGCTCAACAGTAGAATTGACATTAATTACAGTTGCGGTGAGTGTATCTTCTAAGGTCATAGTATATTTTTTTTGCATTCAATATACAAATTATATGTATATAGGCAAAATAGATAAACAAAAAATATAATCTTCATTTTCCAAAAGTCATTTCATTACCCACAAAAAAACCTTCATACCGTTTAGAAATGAAGGTTTTTGTGAATGATCGAGCAAGTAGCGCGTTCGACTAGGTTGGGTATTGCCATTCGCCCCGGTAGGCGCGGCTCAAAAGTTTATTGGCTTCCGGGTCGTTGGGAATCTGACTACCATCCCAGTCAACACTCCGGCCGAGTTTCATCGATAACATACCCAGCAAAGCCATATTGGTGGAACGCTGACCGATCTCAATATCGCAAACGGGTAGTTTTTTGGTTTTGATACTATCCAGAAAATTTGTCCATAGCAACGCAATATTCTGGTCGTCGGGTTTGTCCAGTTGAGCATCCTGATGAATAACGGCCTTTTTGGAGTCCGACGGGTAAAATGTCCAGCCATCGAGCCAGCCCATGTGGAAGGTTCCTTCCGTTCCGTAGAAATACACGCCTACGGCCTGTTGCGGATGTGTTTTCTCTGCATTGTTTGCGCCAAAGGTGCGGTGTTCCCAAATAGCCGTAAAGTCGTCAAATTCGTAAGTCGATACCTGGTGGTCGGGCGCGTCTGTGCTGTCTTTTTTAATGGCCCGCCCGCCCGTTGAATACACCTTTCGCGGATGGTTCTGTTCGGTAACCCATAAAATCTGGTCGAGCCAGTGAATGCCCCAGTCGCCAAGTGTGCCATTGGCATAGTTCAGGTAATTACGCCAGCCCCTTGGGTGCATGGTGGGGTTAAAGGCCCGGAGTGGTGCCGGCCCGCACCACATGTTCCAGTCCATTTCTTTTGGTGCTTCGGCATCGGGGGTGAGCTGGCCAGCCCCACCGCCATAATGAACAAACGCCCGCGCCATACCGATTTTCCCCAGCTTGCCCGACCGTAAAAATTCCATACCCGACACGTTATGGGGCGACACACGCCGGTGCATGCCCACCTGGCAGATACGCCCCGTTTGCCGGGCCGTTTTCACCATTGCCTTTCCTTCGTTGATCGTATGGCTGATAGGTTTTTCCACATATACGTGCGCCCCCGCCTGCATGGCGGCAATGGCTACGAGCGGATGCCAGTGATCGGGGGTGGCCACGATAACAATTTCCGGTTTTTCGGCCGCCAGCATCTCACGGTAATCCCGGTATAGTTTCGGCTGGTCGGACGTTAGCTTAGTGAGTTCTTCACTGGTCTTTTTGAGCTGGCGCGTATCGACATCGCAGAGGGCAACAATCTTCGATTCGCCCGCCTGAACGGCGCAACGCAAAATATTGCCGCCCCACCAGCCAGCCCCCACAACGGCGGTACGGTATTTCTGGGCAGACTTACGGGTAATAAACGCCCTGACCTCAACGGGATCGGTAATGAGCGAGGCTCCGGCAAGAGCAGACGTTTTCAGAAAATCAGTTCGGTTCATCGGGTAAAGCAAGATTAGTCAGTATCCATCTCTACCCTGTCAAAGGCCAGACCCTTGTTTTTTTACCATCAATCAATTGCCCAAACCCGCCAACAACGGTTTCCCCGCCAAGGCCTGTACTAATAAAGCAGTAACCACAATAAAATAGACTGCCGATACGAGAAATACCTGACGTGGGCTAGTTGCCACATAATACGCAAACAACGGGATGAGCTGCAACGCGTGCATACCCAAAAAGTGCGCAACCCGTAGATCGCCGTACCGGGTGCTCCAGTTCAGAACCGCCAGGCCGGGTCCGCCATCCGGTGCCCCAACGGTATGCGCTAGCCGACCGGCCATCATGAATCCCTGAAAAGCAAAAACAACAAACAGTAAAATTCCCAGCCGGATACCCCATAAATAAGCCGGACTGATCGCCGTTGTGTCGAGCCGAAAAAACAAAAAGCCGATGTAGGCTGTCCACAGGGTAAATACCGTAATGGCTATGCCCATCAGGCTGAACAGAAGACCGTCTATTGGTGTAGCAATATTGAAGTGCGATAGTTTACCCCGACTAGCCTGCCAGATAATAATGCCCAGTTCAATGGCAAATACGACGACAAACATCCAGGCATACGCCTTTATACTACCACTTTGAGGCAGTTCGGCCAGGTACCAGGCCATTGTCCAGGCCAGAATCGCGGTAGATGCTAAAAATTTTATGGGTTTTATGTAGGCATTGATTCCCAGCACCTGGGTTTGTGTGGTCAGAGCCAACACTGTACAAAAAAGCATAGCGGCCACACATAACCACCCTAATTGATACAGGACCGCGTTTCGTCCCTGTAATGAAGTTAAGAAAGTAACCATTCTGTTACGGTTTTAAGGTGATACTAGGCAACTAGTGTCCGGGTACGAACAAGGCGAATCAACCAATAGAGCAGGAGGCCAGTGGGTCCCAGCATGAAACAGAAAAACAAAGGCACTATAATGAGCCCGTGCGGAATGGCTTTCTCCTGCGAATCCCGCACAACGACGGTTCCTGCCACCAGATCAAAGGCCAAATAATGCACCCAACCAGCCAGCATAACACCATCACCGCCCTTAGAAAACAAACCCTTTACGCCCGCCAACGTACCAAATGCATTGAAATCGACAGGGCCTCCGCTGAACAGGTAGATGAGGTAAATAACCGCCAGCACTACCGGAATCAGGTACGAGTTCATCAGCCATTTCGTGATTACCCAGCGCGGGGCAAAGATCATGAGCAACCACTGCGGCAACACAAGTGTACTGGCAAGACTAAAGACGGCTTCGGGAGACATAGTCAATGGCTATTAATGACCAAGTTACTGATTATTCAATTAGAAGCGTAGTCATGAATGCGCACCTGACGGCCTGATAAAGGTTAAAAGCGGACCATTTCGTTACTTCGACTAAGCTGAAAACGTAGTCTACTTCGCTACCTCTACCGGGTAATAAACAAAAAAGTTACTACACATTTAATAAAAAATATATTTAGTATACGTTAATAAAAAAGTAAAAATACTATCTGACCATCTGCTAAGTTTCTTTATTTTTTTGCTACTACAACTATAAAGACCTACCTATATATCCCTAATTTAGCTGTTGGCATGTCTGGCCTATATTCACAACCTGCATCTTACAAGCTGATGATTGGTCATTCTTCACCCGTCTTCGGAACTTGCTTGTTATTGGAAATTGACTCTATTTTTTCCATCGGACAACAGCACTAGTAGCCTGATAGGGATGCACAGCACGGCGATGCATCGTATTTACACAACGCTTGGTTAAGGGCTGATATACGTGAAAACTTCAAGGTGTTTGACCAATTTCCTTAGATGTCAGCCTGGGGACCTGCCAACGGGCTTTGGCCAAGCCTATTTTACAACTTCGAACGATTTTCAGAAAACGTTTTCTTCTATGAAAGGGATTAGCGTCATTATTTGTTGTTACAATTCTTCATCGCGATTGCCTGAAACACTTAGGCATTTAGCGGCTCAGGTGATACCAGATTCCGTTAGCTGTGAAGTCATCCTTGTTAACAACGCTTCTACCGATAACACCGTGGAGGTAGCCCAGGCAGAATGGGAAAAATATAGTCCCTCAAACATCGACTTTAGAATTATTTACGAAAGCCGCCCTGGCACAAGCTTTGCCCGGCAGAAAGGAATTATAGAAGCCAGGTATGCTTACTATTTGTTTTGCGATGATGATAACTGGCTAAATCCCAACTATTTAAGCACCGGCTTTTCCATTCTTGAAAATGACAAAGAAATCGGTGGATTAGGCGGTATGGGTATTCCTGAATTTGGAGGGCCCAAACCAGACTGGTTTGATAAGTATGCCATGTATTATGCGGTTGGCCCGCAAGCTCCCGCATCAGGTGATATATCAAGACGTCGGGGCTGGGTATATGGCGCTGGCTGCTTTGTCAGAAAAGAGGCCGTGGAAAATATGGATCACTATCAATTCATAACCACCGATCGGAAAGGAACAAGCTTATCCTCAGGCGGAGACATTGAGTTGTGCTATTATATTCTATTGCATGGCTACAAAATATGGTACGATGAACGATTGACGTTTACCCATTATATCGAGGGCCGACGGTTGTCTCTCGACTACATCAAACGCATGTTGCTGGCGCACGCCCAGGAAGCTTACCAGTTGGATGGGTTAGAGTACAAGAGCAGAGCAAATCAGGACTTTAACTTGTACAATAAAAAATTCCAGCGAATGTGGATTTTCAGGTTTTTGTTCGATGCGGTCAAGCTAAAAAAAGCCTATTACGAAGAGTTTCCGATCAAGTTCCTTTTTAAACTCTACATAACCCGATTGAACGCTATTTTAAAACTGAACAGCCGCTTTGATCAATCGTTTCAGTAAATGACTAGTCCGGCCGTTGGGTAAACCAACGGCCAGACTAGGAGTGGCTCTTACCTACTTACTTTCGCCTGTCCCAGAACCCGTAACAGATTGCCGCCCCAGATTTTAGCAATGTCGGCTTCGGAGTAATTCCGGCGAACAAGCTCGACGGTCAGGTTTTCGATTTCACTGACGTCTTCGAGACCATTAACGCCCCCTCCCCCATCGAAATCCGAACCGATGCCCACGTGGTCGATGCCCACGAGTTTGACGATGTGGTCGATGTGGTCGACAATGTCCGACAGGCTGGCCCGCTCGGAGGCATAGACTTTGGACACCGAATCGCTCATGGCGGTCATTCGGGCTTCCATTTCCGGGGTCACGACTTTGCCAACCCGCGCCATCCGGATTTTGGTTTTGGCCGCCCGGTTGGCATCGGAGGGTTTCTTCAGGTAATCGCTCACGAAATTGACCTGTACCACGCCCCCTTTGGCGGCAATGGCCTTAATCATGTCGTCGGTCATGTTGCGCGGAAAGTCGCACAGCGCGCGGCAGTTGGAGTGCGACGCAATAACGGGTGCTTTCGAGAGGGCCAGGGCGTCGTAAAAGGTGCTGTCTGCCACGTGCGACACGTCGATCAGGATGCCCAGTCGGTTCATTTCGGGCACAACCTGCTTGCCAAAGTCGCTCAAACCACCGTAAATAGGCCCGTCTGGATCGGTAGACGAGTCGCCGATGAGGTTATTGGCGAAGTGGGTTAAAGTCATGTATCGGCATCCCAGGTCGTAGTAGGTTTTCAGCATCGACAGGTCTTTCCCAACCGGGTAGCCATTTTCCATCCCGATAAACACCGCCCGCTTTCCGGCTTTTTTTATCCGATAGGCATCGGCGGGTGTGGTGGCCAGTTCGGCCAGATTAGGGTATTTTTTCAGGGCCTGATGAATCAGCTCGAACTGGCTCAGGGCATTGCGTTTGGCTTCGGCATGGCCTTCGTCGGTGCGGGGTCCCTGCGAGGTGTAAACGGCAAAAAACATGGCATCCATGCTCCCTTTTTTCATCCGGGGAAAATCGATCTGCGAGCCATCCCGTTTCGTATCGTGCGACGCGCCCACATCGAAACCGGGCTTCTGCATCATGATCGGCGCATCGGCGTGGGTATCGAGCGTGAACACACGCTGGTGAATCTTGTGCGCTTTTTTGGCAATGGGGTCGTCATTCCCGGGAGGAGTTGTGCTAAACGAGTTGAGTACAAGCAGTATTGACAGAACAGTAGGGAACATAATGAGTCAGGTTGTAGCAGAAAAAGACATTCTTTCGAAACTACACATTGCCTGTCTGAATATCAAACTTTCGGCTGAAACGTGCTGTTATGGCACTACCTTTGTTCCATTCAGTGAGTGAATGATTGAATGAGTGAGTTATTGAATGATCACGAGAATAAATCAGTACTTCACTCATTGAATCATTCACTCATTCACTTACTGAAACATGTCCGTCGTTCCCTATAAAGATAAAGACACCTCCAAACGCGAGCAGGTCGCCGAGATGTTCGATAGTATTTCGCCGAAATATGACTTGCTGAATCACGTTCTGAGTGGTGGTATCGACATTCTGTGGCGTAAACGGGCTATCCGCGAACTCCGGAAAGCGTCGTCTTCCTCGCCCAAACGTATCCTCGACATAGCTACCGGCACCGGCGATTTCGCACTGGAAGCGCTGGCACTAAAGCCTGAGAAAATCGTTGGCATGGACATTTCGGAAGGGATGCTATCGGTAGGTCGTGAGAAGATGAAGAAGCGGGGCGTCGACCAGATTATCGAAATGCGCTCGGGCGATTCGGAAGGATTGCCCTTACCAGACAATGATTTCGATGCTGTCATCGTTGCATTTGGTGTGCGCAACTTCGAGAACCTGCAAAAAGGCCTGACCGATATGCACCGCGTGACCCGCCCTGGTGGTGTGTGTGTGGTGCTGGAGTTCTCGAATCCGCGTCAGTTTCCGTTTAAACAGCTTTACGGTTTTTACTCCAGTACCATTCTGCCGCTCATCGGGCGCGTAGTAAGCAAAGACTCGTCGGCCTACACCTACCTACCCGAATCGGTACAGGCGTTTCCCGACGGACCCGACTTTCTACGGATCTACGAAGCGGCCGGATTCAAAAACACCAAATGGATACCGCTCACCTTCGGCGTTGCGTCAATTTACATCGGCCACAAGGCCTAGTTTCGGCTGGCTCAGTTCGTACCAATCCTGGCTTACTGCACCTGACTGCCCGTTTGTCGGTTCAGGCTGGCTTCGTCTTGTTATTGTTTAGTCTCGTTTCGGTCAGCGCACAGGCCCAGACAAGCTACAAATACATACGAAAACACCTTGAACGGTACGACGACAAGACCATTCATTACGGTTTTTTCTTTGCTGCCCCGGTTACTCGGTTTAGCGTTACACACAGCCCGCAATTTCTGACGGCTGATTCGGCTTACCGTATTTACTCACCCAACAAACCCGCGTTTCGGGTTGGTTTCGTCGTTAACGCCTATTTAAACGACCGTTTCGATCTGCGGCTTACGCCCTCAGTATCCTTGTTTAGCCGGGAAATTCAGTATGACTATCCGGGAGGCACATCGAAAACCGAAATTCGGGAATCGACCTGGATTGATTTCCCGCTCCTGCTCAAATACAAGTCTGAACGGCGTAACAACAGCCGCATGTATCTGTTGGCGGGGGGCACGTTCAGCGTTGAGAGTAACGTTCGCCGAAAGGAGACACAGGGAGCTAGCCGACTTAGTACCGGCACCATGGATTTTGCCGTTGAATATGGCGTTGGGTTCGAGCAGTTTTTCGAGTATTTCAAGTTTGCCCCCGAAATTCGTTTCTCGCATGGGCTGGTTAACCTCTATCGGCCCACCAACAATGCAGCGGGTGTGGGCATCAATAAACTGACGACGCACTCGGTAACGCTCTACCTGAATTTTGAGTAGGTAAAGGCCATTGTCAATCAGGCAATTAAAAATTATTTCGCTTTTTTTTGGCCTCAGGCTTGCATAAAGGCAATTTACCCACGTATATTTGCACTCCCAAACGACGACAATCGCAAGGGCAAAAACAAAGAAAAGGGAGTTTAGCTCAGCTGGTTCAGAGCATCTGCCTTACAAGCAGAGGGTCGGCGGTTCGAACCCGTCAACTCCCACCACATAAAAAAGCACTTATCAGAAATGGTAAGTGCTTTTTTCGTTTGCTCTTAACACGTTTTCCAAGCAAGTTGAATTTGTCTAGAGACCCGTCAAAACTTGGGATGCATCTCAAAAGTTGTGGTGTATCTTTATAACAATACCAATGCTTTCGATACATTGAAGATCTGGGAATGCAACAACCCTATAAATGGTGATCTTTTACTTCGTTTAGTCTGTTTCGCTTTCTATCGACATTTCCAGCAGGGCGTAACTCAGGCTCTTCCCATGCGTGTCCATTGTGAGTGAGGTCGTCACGCCACCGGTCAGTGCCTGCTGGCAAACGAACTGAAGGGCGGGCAGGTTGGGCAACTCATATCGGGTAATGTCGCCCGCGACAATGTTAGCCAGGTGTTGTTTGACGGCTTCGGAGGTAACCTGATCGCGCAGCAACGGATAATCCTCGGTTTTGTAGGGTATGAGCGAGAGGGTCAGCGTATTGCCTTTGTCACCTGCCCGGCTGTGGGCAATGTCGTACAGCTTGATGGTCATGATTGAAACAGGGTTAGCTGTGGCGTTAGTTGGTTTCGGTCGATGAGCGTCGAGACGATGCCCACTAGTTCATGTACGTATTTACGGGCACCACCGCCCCCGGCCGGGCCGTTGGTGTAGAGGGCTTCGACTTCTTCACCCACCAACGCGGCCTGTTGCGCCGTAGTGGCTCTCCCAGCCACCCGAAGCCGGATTTCGTAGGGGTCCGGGTACTGACCAAAGTTGGTTCGGTGTACTGACGTACTGCCGATGTAATCGACTCGGAGGTCGGCAAACCGGTCCTGAAGCCGTTCCTGAAGGATGGCCCCGGCCAGTTTGGCCCGGCCCAGTGCGTTTGAACCGGCATACGAAATTTCGCCTTCGCCAGTGAAACCGGCTTCGTAGCCCACGCTGACTTTCAGGGTGTTGGGTCGGGTCTGGCCACGCCCACCCGACGCCCGGACCTGATCGAGGCCTGTTTGGATCAGCCTTACCTGCGTGAAATCAGCGACTACGTCGGGAGTAATGTAGCAGCTGGGGTCCATCACTTCGTAGAGTAATTGTTCTTTGGCGGTCGCCAGCGTCAGCATACCGCCCGTACCGGAAACTTTACCAAAAACGGCCGTGCCATCCGCCGATACATCGGCAAAGGGGTGGCCCAGATGCGCCATGTCGGGCACGTCTTTGCGACCAGGTACATCCATACCGGGATCGGCGAAGTACCCACCCGTCAGCTGACCGGCGCATTCCAGCAAATGCCCAATGACGGTGCCTTGTCCCAATAGATCAGGGTCGTCCAGCGACCAGCCGAACTCATGCACCAGTGGGCTTACAAACAGCGACGGGTCGGCCACGCGGCCCGTAATGATGATATTGGCATCCGTGGCCAGCGCCGGTAAAATGGCATCAACGCCCATGTAGGCATTGGCCGATACCAGCAGCCCCGAATCAGTCAGGGGTTTGCCCGTTTCCAGGGCCGTTTCGCTGCCCGAAAGCAGGCTGAACACATCGTCGCCGGTGACAGCCGCCACCGTTACGGAGAGCGATAAACGTTGGGCGATAGCGATGATTTTTTGAGCAGCCGCCAGCGGATTAGCTGCGCCCATGTTCGTAATCAGGCGAACCTTCTTTTCTAATAAGTGCGGCAACAGACTTTCGATGCGCCGTTCCAGCAGCGGGTCGTAGCCCAGGGTGGCATCCTGCCGTTTTCGTTTCTGCGCCAGTGCAATGGTGCGTTCGGCCAGGCATTCCAGCACCAGGTAATCTAACGCGCCCTGCTGAGTCAGCACGAGGGCGGGTTCGAGCCGATCGCCGGAGAAGCCAGCCCCGCACCCAATCCGAACGGACGTTTTCATAAATGAATCGAGCCGGTTAAAAGGGCCGCCAACGTCATGACGACGGTTGTGCCGAAAGCCCATTTGAGAATGAATTTCTGATGATCGCCCAAATCCACGTCGGCCAGACCCACCAGCAGGAAGGTCGAGGCCGTGAGCGGACTAACCGGAAAACCGACTGTCATCTGGCCCAGCAAAGCGGCCCGGCCAATTTCGAGCGGGTCGATGCCGAACTGCGTGGCCGTTTGGCTCAGGATGGGAACAACCCCAAAATAATACGCATCGGGGGTAAAGAGCAGACTGGCGGGCATGCTGGTGATGGCCGTCAGCGTGGGCAACCAGGCCGCGTGTTGCTGCGGAATCAGCGAAACGACGGACGTAGCCATCGCGTCAATCATCTTCGAACCGGTCAGAATACCCGAAAAAACGCCAGCGGCAAAGATCATACTCGACACCATAAAAATGTTGTTTCCGTGACTGCGGAGCACTTTCTGCTGATCGGGCAGGCGGGGATAGTTGATCAACAGCGCGACGATAGCCGCTGATATGAACAGGGCCGGTGCGGGCACCCAGCCTTTCATCAGGGTCGTAATCAGACCAATGGTGAGCGCGGCATTTACCCAGAACAGACGCGGCCGACGAAACTGCCGTTGCTCGTCGGTGAGGCTATCCTGATGTATGTAGTTCAGGTCGCTGATGCCCAGTCGTTTTCGCTCGTTCAGCCCGAACCAGTAGGCTACAAATAGTACCCAACAAATACCCGCTACAATAGCCGGAATATTGGGGTTAAATAGCTGCGTGGCATCGGTTTTGAGCGTCGAGATGGCCCGCGCCGATGTGCCGGACCAGGGCACCAGGTGCATCGGTCCCACGCTCAGCGCGACGATCCCCGTCAGGATCAGCCGGTTGATGCCCAACTGTTTATAGATCGGCAAAAAGGCCGACATGACGATCATGAACGTAGCCGTTCCATCGCCGTCGAGGTGGACGATCATCGTCAACACGGCCGTTCCCAGAATGACCTTCAAGGGATCGCCTTTCACAAACCGGATAATGGCCGCAATGATTGGGTCGAACAGGCCGACATCGAGCATGGTTCCGAAATACAGCACCGCAAACATGAGCAAAATACCCGTGGGAGCGACCTGCTTAATGCCCACAAAAATCATTTCCCCCAACTCCTTTGGGCCAAATCCGGCGAGAAACCCCATAATGACTGGCACCAGCACCAGCGCTGTAATGACAGACAGCCGCTTGGTGATGATCAGAACGAGAAAAATGGCAATGGTGGCAAAGCCAAGTAATGAAAGCATGAGGTGGGTAAGATTACTTTTTTAACAGGATTAACCGCCGACGTGTCGGCGGTTAATCCTGTTAACACTCGTTTACATCGTCTTTCCCGTAGCGATCTGCAACAGGTCTTTGTCGGGGTGGCTTTTCACCTGATTCGTATTGTCGAGTATCATGGTCGCCCCATTTTCAGGCGTGTAGGCAGGCCAAGTTGGTAAACCTTTATGGTTCGGGTTGCCCGTTCTAGCGAAGGAAATCCAGGCCCGGCTCATTTTATCGGCCAGTGTATGAGCGGCTTTTCCACCGCCCGTCATTTCTTCGCATAGGCTGATATTGTCGAACACGAAGGGGATTTCCATACAGTGCATGGATCTGTAGATACCATCCATCACCGGCGACTGCCAGGTAAACAGGTACATATACACCGGAGCCGCCCCCGGAATGGCTTTTGCATTGGCCTGCTGAACAGTCAGCGGGCGAAAGTTGACGTCGATGGTCGCGTAATCGGATGGGTTGGCCGTTTCCGGGTAGGCCTTCTTCACGGCTGCCATATAGGCGTCGGCTTTATCGCCGTACTTTTTCTGCAGGTTGGCTTTTGCTCCTTCCATCGTTAGGTTACGGGTACTCGGATCGAAGGCGGTGAACTCATTCTTGGTCGAGCCAACGAGCAGCGGAATCGTTTTCGACAGGGCTATTGCGGCTGGTTCAATGGGTTGGTACGGCAGAAAGCTTCCGTCATGAACAGGACCCCAGCCCAGACCAGCGGCTGATTTTCCGTCGGCTTTCAGCTGGTTGGCTACGGTGCGAATCGCTTTTTTGCTGGCCGCATTCAGTCGCTCGTACGGTATTTTTTGCAGGGAATCAATCTGATTCGGCTCTAGCTTCAGTTCAGCGAGCAGGGCGGCACCTACTTTCCGGGTCAGGTCGGTTTCGGTGAAGCTGGTGATGTAGCTGCCACTCTGCACAATGGCTTTGTGAAACAGCCCTTTCGCCGATGGGGCATTCATCAGGCTGGTCACTTTGCCACCCCCGCCCGACTGTCCGAAGATAGTTACGTTGCCGGGATCACCCCCGAACTGAGCAATATTCTGCTGCACCCACTGCAAGGCAGCCACTAAATCCATCAGGCCCGCGTTGGCGGAGTTTTTGTACTTATCGCCATAAGCCGATAAGTCCAGATAACCCAGCACGTTTAAGCGGTGATTGACCGTCACGACCACCACGTCGCCTTTTTTAGTCAGGTTTTCGCCATCATACGACGGAAGCTCAACCGATGAACCGGCCGTAAAGCCACCCCCATGCAGCCAGACCATGACGGGACGGCCTTTTTTGCTGTTGATCTCGGGCGTCCAGACGTTCAGGCTCAGGCAGTTCTCGTTGGTGTAGCCCCAGTTGTGGTGAAACGGAAACTCAATTTCATCGTAGGTAGACGTAGTTACGTCCATTGGGCAAACCGGCCCGTACGTCATCGACGAGCGAACGCCCGTCCACGAATCGGGTTTGGTAGGGGCCATGAAGCGTTCGGCTTTGGCGTATGGAATACCTTTGAAGGTAAAGGTGCCATTGTGAATATACCCCCGAACCGAACCGGAGCCGGTGGGTACGGTAGCAATTCCTTTACCGGCTACAATGGGGTCGGTCGTTTCGGTTTTAGCCTGTCCGGTAGCCAATAGCGGCAGTACGATCACAAGCAGGGATGCAAGGGTTGTTTTGATTTTCATGGATGGTAACTGGTTAATGTCTATATCGAAAAATTCAGGATTTGGGAGAGATTGTTGAATGGTTTATGGCTTAGTTGCCGTTCAGAACTTTACTGAAAAACAGCACCTGATAGGGCAGCGCGTTCTGCCAGAAATCCCAGGTATGTCCGCCGGGCCGTTCGCTGTAATCGTGGGGTGTCTGGTTGAACACCAACCGGCGATGCAATTCCCGGTTGGGTTCGATCAGGAAATCATCCACCCCGCAGTCGATCACCAGTTTCAGTCCGTTGGTTTTTATTTTATCGGCCATGCCCACTACGGAATAGGAAGCCCAGCCGTCGGGCGACTGGCTGAACGGCCCCAGAATTTTTTCGAACGCTGCTTTAATACTCGCGGTGGCATCGGGTGGGAGTTTCCAGGCGTTCATGTCCAGATTCAGCGCCCCGCTCATGCTGCCAGCCGCGCAGTAGAGGTCGGGGTGACGCGTCGCCAGGTACAACGCACCATAGCCGCCCATCGACAGGCCCGTAATGACCCGACCTTTAGGGGTGCGAATGGTTCGGTAGGTCTTGTCAATTTTGTCGATAACCTCTTTGGTTAAGTAGGTCTCAAACTGGCTGTCTTTGATGACGGGGCTGTCCAGATAGTAGCTGAAGACTTCGCCTTCGGGCATCACGATGATGAGATTGTGCTGATCGGCGAGCCGTTGGATGAGGGTTTTGTCGGGCGTTTTAGTGATCCAGTCATTGAAGTGCCCAAAGCCGCCGTGGAGCAGGTAGAGCACCGGGTATGTTGTTTTCGCTTTTCCGGCAGATGCGTAGGCGTCAGGCAAAACGACTACCGCCTTCATTTTTCTGTTCATCACCGTGCTGGGCACATCTAGCGAATCTACCTTGGCCGCGTGGAGCGGAAGCGTTAGTAGCAAACCGAACACGGATAGTAATTGCCAGCGGGAAGTTTTGGGTTGTTTCAAAATATGCATGTTCATGGATGATTCTAACACTGATACCCCGTCACCGCCGGGCTGTTAAGTACTAGGTTACTCGATGGCCTTTTATCAATATTGTTTTGTACAAAAAGAAGAGTCTGCCAAATATAGGTGAGTGTTTTTATAGAATCACTTCATCGGGATATAGATATGACCGTATCAGGCTTATTAAATGAAGCTGTATCTTTAGGAAATTTTAGTAAGGCTACGGAATTTTCATAAACGACTGAAAGTTAAATTATTAATGAAAATAAAGACAGGTAAGGAAGAGATTGGGTACTTACTTGAGAAAGTCATTGACACGTACGAACGCGCAACGGGGCAGCGCATTGTCCGGAATACCAACCCAAAAAACTACGAGGACATAGCCCGGCTGCTCAGCTTGATCAGTAATGAATTGCCAAACACAGCTCAGCAACTAGGCCACGACCCGTATCCGCCCGATCCCAATCCGAAACAGGTCGACTATCCCCATCGGAAATACGACATAACGGGCGTTCAGGTGAAAGATGCTTACCATAAACTGGTGGCGAATCCCCGGTCGTTTCTCATCGACGCCTGCTACATTTACCTCTATGGCGTTGGTCGTAAGGGGTTTGCCGAGCAACCACAGGATGCCCAACTCATCGAAGGTGTCGATGCGGCCGTGGCGTTGAGGTTAGATGAGCAGGAAGCCCTCCGGCAACAGTTGGAAGCCAGTCAGCAGGAAAAAGAAGCGGTAAGCACCCAGCTAAGGGCTTCTTTTCGAAAGAAGACGCGGGTCTGGCTGGTTGGTATACTGGTTTGTCTGGCATTGCTCGGAGCCGTCACTGCTCGCTGGATCGCCGACCGAAACGAATGGGCCACAATTCGTAAAGACCTGAACATTTTGCCCTACCAGCCCACCCAGGCCGAGATCGACAGCCTGTCGGGTATCTGGCTGTACTATACGGGAGCACCCCAGGCACGGGCCAGCGACCCCAACCGATTCCATCAGGTGGCTAATAACCTTGTGGAGATCACTTATAAGGACGGGTATTTCATTTTTAACCGACATGGTGCCAACATCGACCACATCGGCTATATGCAGTTCGAAGCTCCGGCGCTGGTGTCCATCTATTCGCGGGTGAAGAACAAGAGTGGTAACGTAGAGTCGCCTATTCATGCCCTGTTACGCCTGGACAAGGGTAAGAGCTACCTGACCAGTATTGCCACCACCTGGAGCTTCGATATGGGCGATGGTAACGACATGATCGGCATTCGGAATGTGTTTATCAAACAGGGTAAAGGCGGTTCGCTGGAAGAGATTACCAACACGCCGGAGAACGCCAATTGCCACTGTAAAATCATGAAATGGATACAGTCGAATAACCAGATCAAGACGTTCCAGTTGAAATACCGCTTGCTGGATACCCTGGCCGATGAATCGTTAAAAGCGCTGATCAACGAGAAAAGTATCCTCCTGCGGGAGCCACGCGAGGGCGTTATTCTGACGCCCGCATTGAGTAAGAAGCATCTTTAAATAAGCGTATTTCCAGCTAGTTGCCGTTGGTAACCAGGTTAGTTTGATTCGATTATCAATCTAAAGCAGTCAGCCGATTTTTCTGTTGCAGGCTATAACCGCTTTGGCTACCTGGGCAGCACCGTAACAATGACCCGTTTATACCGGGTTAACGCCGGTGTGCCTTTGTCCGTAACCTGTAGAATAAAATGGATGGTTTCGGACTTCGTCACGGGCGGGGCTGTCACCGGCAAATCGTATAGATTGGTCGCATACGGTTTAAAACTGACCTCACCGGGGTAGGTTCCGGCTTCCTTATAGTGGAACCAGCGGTAACTCATCGAATCGCCGTCGGGGTCAGACGTGCCTTCCGCATTCAGATGAAAAAGCTGGCCCGATTTAACGGTAAATGACTCCGGATGAGCCAGTTTAGGGACTGGGGGGTGGTTGGCCTCCGTATACGCTTTGGTACACCAGTTCATACGGGCTGTAAAATCGTTCTGGAAGGCTTCCCGCCAGCGCCAGATGGTCGCCTGATTACTACCGTACCGCTTGTTATCGACCGGAGAGGTAACGGAGTCATTGGCATTGGTCCAGATAGGGCGCGTTTCCACGCTATCTTTCGGCCAGTTCTCCCGTTTGAAAAAGCCCGTATTCGAGTCGCGGAATTCGGGTTGATACAATTCGTATCGGCCGCCCCATCCACCGTAATCAGGGTGTTCGGGAAGGCTTAGCCCATTGGCAATCAAATTCAAAAAGGCAGGGGTATCGCCTTCCATACCATAAGCCACATCGGGATAGGCGGCACCCAGCGGCCCGTGCCCCTGCTGAATATGAGTGGCCAGCCAGGAATTGGAAACGACATCCTTATTGACACCGGGAAACGGAAAAGACATCCCCAGCCAGGTGGCGTAGGCATAATTATAACCGGGCGTGACGATGTAAAAGATGGTCGGAAAAGTTTTACGAATCCAGGGGCCGCTATCATCCTGATCGGAGATGGTATAGACCCGTACTTTCCGGTAAAGTGTTTCGGCCTCGGCCCGGCTTTTGGTCTGCTGAATTTTCCAGAGCGCCTGCGCCAGTACATTACTACCGCCCCAGATACTAAACCAGATGGGGCGCTTGTCGGGCTTACTAAGGGCCTGGACAATCCAGTCGGAGCCCTCCGAGTCGTTGCCGGGTCCCACACCTGCCATGCCATATACCGGCAGCCCTTCTTTCACTTTTGGCTTCAGTTGCGTATAAGTCAGATAGCCTTTTTCGTGCTTAAGCAAATTGGGTTGCACGCTGGCGTAGACCCGCAAAATTTTATCGATGCTCTGGGGGGCTACCCGTGTTTTCTGGTGAATGGAGGTGGTTGCAATGAGCCCTTCCACATCCCAGGTATTGGCATAGGTCAGAAACCGAACCATGGATTGGGCATCATCGGGGTCCGCTTCGATGTCGGTTAAGACCATCACGCGGAGCTTAGACGGCGCCTGGGCAAAACCTATCTGTGGTAACCCACTTATGGCTAAACAAAAAAGAAGCGTAAAAATGGCTTTCATAGGGTATATGCTTTCGGTGGGTTATTTACTGTTCTTCAATAATTTTTACACCCCAGGGGGCTATGTCCAGCACGCTGTTCTTCGTGACCGTTCCACCCTGGAGCAGCTCCCGGCCGTTCGCAAACGGGTACGTAACTTTACCGGGTTTGGCAGAATAATTAAACAGGTAACGAACCGTTTTCCCTTGCTCGTTGGAGTACAACCAGTGTTAGTTATACGTCATCGATACCGAGCGGATAAGGCTGATTCCTTTCTGCTGGCCCGAAACGCTGATACCAAGGCGGGGCGCCCGGTCCCAGCGGGGGAGAAATGACCCATCGAGGGGTGCTTCTGTCAGGCGCTGAAACGTGCCGTCGTCCGTTAACGAGCCGAACTCATAAAACCGCCCGGCATAACTCCGGAGCTGAAGGGTAGCGTGGGGCAGATTTTTAGTACGTACCTGTCTTTTAATTACCTGGCGTATCCCATCTTTTACCTGCCACAGTTCGAGGGAGTCCGCGCGAACGCCCAATCCCAACGCATTGTTAGCGTCGCCATACAAACAAATGCTTTGCAGCAGATTCACTTGCGGGCGGATATCTACCGAGAATGTATACGTTCCTTTTTGAATGACCAATCCCAGAAAGCTGCCTGCCAGGTTGCCTGTCGTATTCATGAGCTGTAAGTTTCCATCCTGAACGGTAAAAACAGGAGCGGGCAAACTTACGTCCCACACCCAGGGCAGATGGTCAGCGTTATCCGCAAAACTGGCCGACAAACCCGCTGTCGGCTTCTGCCGATCTCCCAGGGGCGATTCTGCCTGAGCCGGGGTCGATGAGCCGTATCGAAAAGCGGGCCATTGTGTTTGCTCATTCCATACCAGTTCGCTAAGCACGCCCTGCCGACCGGTAAAGGTAAAGTCGACTCCATTGTAGGCATGGTGTAAATAGAAATAACGGTTATCGGGTGTGGTAACGACAGTACCGTGGCCAGGGCATTTCCAGGTGTCATCGCCAACCAGAACCGGATTGCCGACAAACTTTTCCCAGGGACCCTGTAACGTCTCCGCCCGTGCCATGCCGACCTGATAATTGCACTGTGGCCCGCAGCAGGTATTTCCCGAGTAAAGCATGTAATAATAGCGTCCTCGCTTAAACAGGGCCTGCCCTTCGGTTCCGCCAGCCTCCCAATCCGTTTGTTCGGCTTTCAACAGCGTAAACGCCTTCCCTGTTACCCGTAGTCCGTCGGGTGCTAACTCCGCCCCTAAAATCTCAATGGATTTGCCTTTATCCAGCCCATACGCTTTCCAGGTAATATACCGTTTGTTGTTATCGGCAATAATAAACGGGTCAATGGCTTCGGACGTCCATTCCAGCAGGAGGCCATGATCCGTGAATCCCTGCCGTAAATCCTGAGTAGTTGCTACGCCGATAAAAGAATGTTTATCGGTTTTGCGACGAGCCGTGTAATAAACGTAAAACGTACCGTCCCGATGATAGAGTTCGGGAGCCCAGAAACTGCCCATTGTCCATGTGGGCAGCTTTGTAAAAACCGGCCCGAGGTACGTCCAGTTAATTAAATCCCGGGAAGAATAAATGGGAAAAGCAGGTCCCCACTCCGACGAGGTACCCACGGCGTAATAGGTATCCCCCACCCGGATAACCGAAGGATCGGCAAAATCACCGGCAATCACCGGATTGCGATAAGTAGTGGCCGGATGTACAGGCTGAGTGGATTGGGCCATACAAGGCGACACCAGGATAAGACAGTGCAGCGTTGCCAGCACGAGCTTTAGCCTTCTTATAAGGTGGTGTGATGACGTGTTGATTTCTGTTTTCAGCCTTTCAGCCGATTTAGTACAACCGCTTGCAGAAGGGAATGGACGCATTTGACTACGGTAATTGACATGAAGTATAACGATTCATCTAACGAAGCAGACCGCCTGGCTATACCTACTGCAATACTACCATCGAAATTGAAACGCATAACCCGTAACAGGATCATCTGTAAAACCGGCCGAATCCGGACACTCTGCGTTAACGACTTCACTCGCGGGGCCATTTTGATAGAAAGGGTAAAAATGACCGATTAACAAGTAAGTCTGCAACAGTGACGGAAGCAGTGAACTTATGAGCAGTTTTCCTGATCTAACACCCCTTGACAGTACAGCTTATTTTGCTCTATAGTACTTATGTAATTAAATAAATATGTTTACTCTATAGTTTTAATTATTTATTTGTAATATATTGATAATAAACATAATATAAATATTATTTTGCGACAATTGGGAGATTAAAGACTTTTAATATTCGTATAAATACTCATATTGCATTTGCTGTCTGGCAAGTACAAGCAAAGGGATTCAGATCCATTTTACTTAGTTACCAGCGATTGCGCTCAACTACCCTATGCAGTATGAAAAACATCTTCCTGTTCACCCTTTTGCTCGTCGGGCTGGGGTTCGCTGTTCGTGCCCAGCAAATTCGGATAGACACCGAAGCAGGCCCTATCGTTGTCCGCTTATACCCCGATAAGGCCCCGGTTACCGTAGCGAATTTTTTACGGTATGTAGATGATAAACGCTACGATAGCGCCCACTTCTACCGGGTCGTACGGTTGGACAATCAAGCAACGAGCCCCGTCAAGATCGAGGTTATTCAAGGCGGTTTACAAAATGACACGACCCGCATGTTGCCGCCCATTGCCCAGGAAACAACGGCCAAAACGGGCCTGAAACACCTGGATGGCACCCTCTCTCTGGCACGCGGTGCGCCCAATAGCGGTGCTTCTGAATTTTTCATCTGCATTAACCCGCAGCCCGAACTGGATTTTGGCGGAAAACGCAACCCCGACGGGCAGGGCTTTGCCGCCTTCGGACAGGTGATCTCAGGTATGGATGTGGTGCGTAAAATCCAGGCGGGCCAAACCGGGCAGCCCGGCCCGACCAATGCCTACTCCAACCCGCTGCAATTGCTTCTTAAGCCCGTACTTATCCGTACGGTCCGACGGGTACCCTAAGTGGCTTCTCGTCAACTTACCTCCTTTTACATTTACTCAAACCAAGCACATCTATGAAAAAACTAGTACTGGTTTTTTTGCTGTTGATTGGCGCCCTATGCCGCTCGGAAGCCCAAACGCAGCTTATATCGGGTAAAGTTACATCGCCCGAAAATGAAGGAATCCCCGGTGTGAACGTATTGGTCAAAGGAGCCACCACCGGCACCGTTACCAAAGCCGATGGGACGTATCAGATTACGGTTCCTACCAATGCCAAAACACTCGTCTATTCGTTCATTGGCTACAAAACCGTTGACATTCCCCTCGACGGACGGACGACGGTCGATGTGAAATTAGTAGCTGATCTCACCAATCTGGATGAGGTTGTCGTTACGGCCAACGCCATCGTTCGGGAGAAGAAAGAACTGGGCTATGCCGTATCGACGGTGGGCGGGTCCGAATTGGTCAAAGCCCGCGACCCAAACGTGTTGAACTCCATGGCTGGCCGCGTGGCCGGGGTACGCATCTCCCAGCAGTCGGGGTCAGTAGGTGGCTCCACGCGGGTCATGATTCGCGGAGCGAACTCGTTATCCAGTTCCAGCGAACCGTTGTTTGTGGTGGATGGTGTACCGATCTCGAACTCCTCCTTCAACGGCTCCGAAACCGATATTGTAACGGGGGGCGTCGATGTAGGCAACCGCGCCGGTGACCTCAATCCCGACGATATTGAGTCGATGAACGTCCTGAAAGGGGCGGCAGCCTCGGCCCTGTACGGCTCCCGCGCCCGAAACGGCGTTATCGTGATTACCACCAAACGGGGAAAAGCCGGGTCGAAAAAGATGAATATATCCGTCAACTCCTCGTACCGTACCGACAATGTGCTGCGTGTGCCGGACACGCAGAGCCAATACGGACCGGGTACGCGGGGCGTATACAACCCCCGTTTGGGTAATGGCTGGGGACCGGAAATAAGCAGCATCACGGGGCCCGTGCTCGACTATACGGGCGCAACGGTGCAGCGGTTGACGGCTTACCCGGACAACTGGAAAAATTTCTTCGTAACGGGCCAGACCGCGATCAACAGCCTGTCGATGGATGGAGCCAGTGACCAGGGCGACTACCGCATTGGCTTCACCAACCTGAATCAGACGGGTACCGTGCCGGGGTCGAAACTGGGACGCAATACGTTTGCCATCAATGCGGGACGTAAAATAACGGATAAGCTTACCTCAAGGGTGTGGCTCAACTACGTCCGCACCACCAGCGACGGCCGGCCGCAGCAGGGCTCCAATACGACCAATATCCTATCAACGATTCTGGCGGGCCTGTCCCCTACCATCGACATTAATGATCTGAAAAATAACCTGTTTGCCCCCGCCACCCAAACAGTACCGGCGGGCTGGACGGGTAATCTGGCGCGGGCTATCGACCTCGACGGTATTCAGAACAACCCCTATTTCGTTACGGCATTTAATAAATTCTCGAATTCGGTTGACCGGGTCTACGGCGGTACCAGCCTGAGTTATGATGTGGCTCCCTGGTTCAACGTGACGGGCCGCGTAGGGACGGACTTTTTTTCTGAAACCCGCCGGTCGACCACGCGTCGGGGTACGCGGGGCCGCCTGAACGGGCAGTTCGACACCAACGAAATCTACGAGCGTGAACTTCAGTCCGACCTGATCGGCACCATCACCCGCCGACTTTCGGACGACTGGACCTTTAAGGGCATTGTGGGCCACCAGTTCAACCAGCGCACCATTCGCCGGTCGCGGGTGCTGTCGGATGGGCTGAACATCGACCAGTTGTACACCTTCGCCAACGCGCAGTCCAACGTAGCGTCGAACTTCTACAGCCGCCGGGAGATATTCGGTGCCTATGGAGACTTCAGCTTCGACTACCGGAATTTCCTGTTTCTGAACGTAACGGGTCGGAATGACTGGTCCAGCACGTTGCCGGTCAACAACAATTCGTACTTCTACCCATCCGTCAGCGGCTCGTTTATTCTGACGGAAGCCTTCCCCAATCTGGGCATTGTGAAGCGCGACATTTTGAGCTACGCCAAACTGCGGGCCAACTACGCCAATGTCGGCTCCGATGAAGATCCGTATCAGTTGGCGTTCACGTATAATCCGCTCACCCAGGCCAGCGACATTTACACCTTCAATATTCTGTACCCGATTGGGGGCGCATCGGCCTTCGGGGCTACCAACGTGCTGCCGCCCACGAACCTGCGGCCGCAGCAGCAGACCTCCTACGAGTTCGGTACCGAGCTTAAATTTTTCGGCGGACGCCTGGGTCTTGATCTGACCTATTACCGGAACTTAAACTACGACCAGATCATCTCGATTGCCGTGCCGCAATCGACCGGTTACTCGGCCCGGCGGCTCAACGTGGGCGAAATCTCGAACACGGGTGTCGAAGCCATGCTGACCGTAACGCCCCTGAAAACCAGCTCGGGCTTCCGGTGGGATGCCGCCTTTAACTTCAACCGCAACCGCAACCGGGTGGAGTCCCTGGCCGACGGCCTGACCGAGTTCGTTACCACCTCGGGCGATGGTTTCGGTATTTTCGTTGTGGCCCGGCCGGGCGAAACGTTCAATATTCAGGGCGTGGGCTGGCTACGTGATCCGCAGGGCAATATCGTGATCAACCCAACCACCGGCCTGCGCACGGCAGGACCCCGCCGGTTACTGGGCAACATTTACCCCGACTGGACAATGGGAATCAACAATAGCTTTTCGTACAAAGGCATTGATTTCAACTTCCTGGTCGATGTGCGGAAAGGGGGCGTTATCAACTCGCAGACGGTCGGTATTGTGCGGAGTGGCGGGATGGCCGCCGAAACGGCTGTCAACAACCGGACACCGTTCATCGATCCCGGTGTGATCCGCAACCCCGACGGCACCTACCGGCCCAACGACGTTCCCGTTGCCAGCGTGCAGCAGTACTGGAATCAGCTGGACAACTCGGTGAGTCCCGAAACGAATACCTTCGATGGTTCGTACACCAAACTGCGCGAAGTACGCATTGCCTACAACCTGCCCCGTGCGCTGGTCAGCAAGACACCTTTCGGCAGTATTGCCTTTGGGGTGGAAGGGCGTAACCTCTGGATTATTCACTCGAACGTACCGCACATCGACCCCGAAGCCAACGTACTTGGTACCGGGCTCATTGGCGAAGGGCTGGAACGGGGCAGTATTCCCAGCAGCCGAAGCATTGGCGCAAACCTGCGTTTTACCTTTTAATCAGCCATCCGTTAACATTTTCAAACGCTTAGTATTCCCATGAAAAAACTACTATACGCTGGATTGTTGGCCCTGACGGCCACCGGCTGTTTCAAAAATAGTGACCTCAATATCGACCCCAATCGCTCCACTACGGTCGATCCTTCGCTGCTGTTCTCGGGAGCCAGCACCCAGTTTTCGCTCCTTCGCGTGGCTGAACTGACCTGGCCTATCGCCCTCATGAATCAGATGTGGGCCTCCGGTGGCCGTTGGGGACTGGAACAGGCTAAATATGACCAGACCCGTATCCGCACAGCCTGGGGACGAACCTACACCGATGTGTTGAAAAACCTGGAAGTAGCCATCCGGGTGGCCGAAAGCGCCCAGCCCATCAATAAAAATGCGCTGGCGCAGTGCAAGATCCTGAAAGCGTTTGCCTATTCGCAGACGTCGCTTCTGTGGGGCGATATCCCGTTTACGGATGCCGCCAAAGGTAGCGTCGATCTACCCAAATTTGACAAACAGGCCGATGTACTGAACGGAACAATCGCGTTGCTCGACGAAGCCATCGCCCAGATCGACCCCGCCACGAAGGGCATCATTGCTCCCAACGACCTCTATTACGGGGGCGACATGACCAAGTGGCGCAAGTTTGCCAACTCACTCAAGCTGCGAATTCTGTTTTCGATGGTCGACGCCGACCCAACCAAAGGAACCGCTATCGGGCAACTGCTGGCGGGGGGCAATATGATTGCTGCCACAACGGACGCCATGCAGTTCCAGTACTACAACCAGCCTGGTCGGCAGAATCCGCGTTTTTCCTTTACGGCCATTTTCCGGGGGGGCGTTCAGTCGGACTGGTACTGCTCCAAAGTCGTGTACGACCTGCTGGCGTCACTCAGCGACCCGCGCATTCCGTATTTTTACCAGGTAGGTCCGGAGGCTGCGCCCAATGAATTCGTAGCCCTCAATTCGACGGAAAATTATACGACGAAATCGTCGCTGGTGAACATGAACCTGCTCCGTCCGGATTTGCCCGAAGTCTCTTTTTCCTATTCGGAACAGCTCCTGCTGGAGGCCGAAGCCATTGCCCGTGGCTTTGCGCCGGGTGGTTTCGATCTGGCTACGCAGCGGATGCGGGCGGGCGTACGGGCATCGCTGGTGTCGTTTGGCGTACCAGCCACCCAATCGGATACGTATGTTAATCAATTACCGGCCCTGACGGCAGCCAACTACCGCACCGTATTGGCCCAGCAACAATACCTCGATTTATTCATGCGCCCCATTGAAGGGTGGGTACAACATCGCCGGTCGGGTATTATTGGTCAGGAAATTCCAGCCATGAGTACCCCATCGGGTGCGCCGGTGGCGGGTCTGGTTCGGCGTTTGCTCTACCGCAGCGAAGAAATAAATTCGAACCCGAATACCCCAACGGGTTTAGCGGTCGACGCACCCCAGTGGTTTGATAAGTAAGGGTCGACCTAATATACCAGATCAATCAGTAGCTATTGGTTATTATTCACTCTAGTCAAAAAAGCACAAAAACCGGCGGGTCAACCTGCCGGTTTTTTTATGCTGTGAGCTAAAAAAGCACCTGTCTATGCTAATCGCATACGCTTTATGAATACGAAAAAATTGTAGAATCGGCCCATGCAAACGGTTATGTACCCATCTTTTTTCTCATAAAAATAATCTAACTAATAGACACGATAAGGCAATTTTCATAAGATCAAATACCAACCAAAGCGGTTTTTTATAACAATACCAACATTTTATATAAATTGGGTTATATTAAATTATTCAATATTAATAGTATATCACCAATCACTTTTTAAGAATAATATATTGATTTTATTTAATATGGCGTACTTTTGCCCCGAAATTAAAACCCTATTAAAACACTTTATCAATAGCACTTCATGAGAAAATTTCTATTGGGCAGTTGGTTTTTGGCCCTTCTCTCCTGCCTACCTGCGTTGGCACAGGATTTTACGGTGAGTGGCCGGGTCACATCATCCGAAGACGGGGGCGGACTGCCCGGCGTAAGCGTACAGCTTAAAGGAACAACACGTGGTACAACCACCGATGCCGAGGGCAACTATCGGTTAAGTGCGCCTACTACGGGGCGCCTGGTGTTTAGTTTTATTGGATATGCCTCGCAGGAAATAGCCATTGGTAACAAGTCGACAATTACGGTAAGTCTGGCACCCGATGCGGCTAATCTGGACGAGGTCATTGTAACCACATTCGGTACGGCAAAACGGGCATCCTTTACTGGTTCAGCGGGGACGCTGTCGCCAACGCAGATTCAGAATCGTGGCGTCAGTAACGTGGCACAGGCCCTTTCGGGTGCGGTATCGGGCGTTCAGACAACGGCAGGCAGCGGACAACCGGGTTCTGCCCCCGAAATCCGTATCCGGGGCTTCGGCTCTATCTCGTCGGGAAACGATCCACTATATGTAGTGGACGGCATTCCGTATTCGGGCAACATTGCCAACATCAATCCGAGCGATATTGAAAGCGTGTCGGTCCTGAAAGACGCGGCTTCAACCGCCCTGTACGGCGCCCGGGCCGCTAATGGCGTGGTAGTCGTAACAACCAAAAAAGGGCAGAAAGACCGGAGTACCATCAATGTACGATACACACAGGGCTTCAGCAGCCGGGGTCTGCCCGAATACGACCGGGTTGGCGTTGGCGAGTATTACCCACTGATGTGGGAAACGTACCGGAACAGCGTTGCTTACCGGGCCACAAACCCGGTAGCGCTGGCGACCGCAAACGCCGATGCGACCAACCGCCTAGTTAGCCTGGTCGGCTATAACGTGTATAACGTACCCGGCAATCAACTGGTCAATACCGATGGGCAGTTCAACCAAAACGCCCAGCTTCTTTATTCGCCCGATGATCTGAACTGGGAGAAGCCGGTTACACGTCAGGGAAACCGGCGTGAACTAAACGTAAGCTTTGCCGGTGGACAGAAAAACTCCGACTATTTTGTGTCCCTGGGTTACCTTAACGACAAGGGGTATCTGATTCGCTCCGACTTCGAACGCTTCACGGGCCGTATCAACATCAACTCCCAGATGAAACCCTGGTTTCGGGTGGGAGCCAACCTGTCGACGACCATCTCCAAGTCCAACCAGGCGGATGCTGACGGCAGCACGTCGTTTGTGAACCCGTTCTTTTTCTCGCGGAACATGGGCCCAATTTATCCGGTCTATGCCTACGACCCAAACAACGCAGGCCAGTTTCTGACACTGCCAAACGGCGACAGACGTTGGGACTATGGTAACCTGACCTCCCTTGGTCTACCTGCCCGGCCCCAGTTTGGTGGTCGCCATTCGGTTGCCGAAACGCTTTTGAACCAAAACTACTTACGCCGGAACGTACTGGGCGCACGGGGTTTCGCCGAAGTTTCGTTTTTGAAGGATTTCAAATTCTCGGTGAATGTAGGTACGGACATTACCAATACGAATGCGTTTACCTATGGCAACCCCGAAGTGGGTGATGGTGCTCCGGCGGGTCGTGCGAACCACGAATTCCAGAATATTACCAGCTTCAACCTCAATCAGCTGCTGAACTACAACAAATCGTTCGGGAAAAACACCTTCGATGTGCTGCTGGGTCACGAGAACTTCAGCATCAACGACAACAACCTCGAAGGCTCCCGGTCGCAGCAAATTGTGGAAGGCAACTATGAGTTAGGCAACTTTACGACCACAACCTTCCTGTCGTCGGTGTACAACACGCGCCGGGTAGAGGGCTATTTCTCCCGGATCAACTACGATTACGACCAGAAGTATTTCCTGTCTACTTCGGTTCGGCGCGATGGGTCGAGTAAGTTCTACCGGGATTCCCGCTGGGGTACGTTCTACTCCGTAAGTGGGGCATGGCGTATCGATCAGGAGGATTTCCTGCGGTCTATCCCAACCATCAACTCCCTTAAATTACGGGCGTCGTATGGTCAGACCGGTAATGATGGCGGAGGAAATACCGCAGCGTTCGCGCAGAGCAACACTATCAGCTATTATGCCTGGCAGCCTCTGTTTGGATTAGGAAGCTGGAACAACGCATCGGAAGCGGGTATTCTGCAAACGAGCCTTGGCAACCAGAATCTGGCCTGGGAATCGAGCAATTCCTTCGATGCCGCGCTGGAGTTCAGCCTCTTCAAAGGGCGCGTTTCCGGTACGGTCGAGTACTTCGACCGCCGGTCGTCCAACCTGATCTTCGCTGTTCCCTTACCGCTGTCGGATGGAATTTCAACAGTTACCCGAAATATCGGCACGATGTACAACCGGGGCATGGAGATTGAGTTAGGCATCGAACCCATCCGCACCAAGGATTTCACCTGGCGGATCGATCTGAACGCAACACGCGTAAAAAACCGGATTACGAAAATGCCGGATGAGAATCCCGAAATTATCGACGGCACGAAAAAACTGGCCGTTGGCCGGTCTATCTACGATTACTGGCTTCGCGAATACCTGGGTGTGAACCCAAACACGGGCGAAGCACAATACCGGGCAGCAAACTATGTGGCATCGAACTCCCGCATTACGGAAGCCGGGGATACGCTGACAACCAGCGTTAACAACGCACGGTACCATTATAATGGCTCGTCTATTCCCGCCATGTCGGGTGGGTTTACGAATACCTTCCGTTTCAAAGGCATCTCACTGACAGCACTGACCGTGTATCAGTTAGGGGGCAAAACCTACGACGGAGCTTACGCGGCTCTGATGAGTTCGGGTGGATATGGCAGCGCCAAATCGGTCGACATTCTGAATCGTTGGCGGAATCCCGGCGACATCACCAATGTGCCCCGCATGGACGCAGGACGCACTTCGGATTTTGATGCCGCATCGGACCGCTGGCTCACAAATGCCAGTTACCTGAACCTCCGTACGGTAACGCTGTCGTATGCCCTGCCCGCCACATTGTCTCGCAGAGCCTTCCTGGAGAATGCTCAGGTGTACATCACTGGTGAGAACTTCTTTATCCTGTCCAACAGGAAGGGTATGAACGTTCAGCAAACCTTTACAGGGGTAACCAGTAACGTGTTTAGCCCAGCCAAAAGCATAATTCTGGGTGTTTCATTTACGCTTTAAGTTTCAGACAATTCATGAAAGCAAGATATCTAACTATAGTACTCGCGTTGGGCCTGCTGACAACAGCCTGCGAAAAAGAATATCTGGAAACGGCACCCACCGCCAGTATCGATGCCGGGGCGGCCTATTCCACCACGAAAAATGCCGCCAGTGCCATCAATGGCATCTACCGGGCCATGGTAGTCCGGTACCTGGGTTCGCAGGGGCACTTCGGCCATCCGGCCATGATGATCATCATCGACGCCCTGGGTGAAGATTTACTCCTGAGCAACACCTCGAATACGTGGCATCTGGCTGAACAGCGCTGGCAGGCTCACCGCTCGGAAACATCGGCGGGCAACCAGCTACCCTACGAGTTGTATTACCGGGTAATCGGGAATGCGAACATCGGTATAGCCAGTATCGACAATGCCGCAGGTGCTCAGCCGGAGCGGAATCAGGTTAAAGGAGAAGCGCTGGCCTTACGGGCGTTCTCCTATTTTAACCTGGTACAACTTTACGGAAAGCGATACGATGCCGCAGCCAAACCCAATAGCCAACTGGGTGTACCGCTGGTGCTGGTACCCACAACAGCAGGCCTGCCACGGTCGACGGTAGAGGAAGTGTATACGCAGATCAATAAAGATTTGGTGGATGCAGCCGCCCTGCTTACATCGGCCCGTTCGTTTAAATCGCACATTAATCTGGAAGTCATAAAAGGGTTGCAGGCCCGTGTAGCGTTAACCCAGCAGGACTGGGCTGGTGCAGCGAAATTTGCGGTAGAAGCCCGAAAAGGTTTCTCGCTGATGAGCGTTGCTCAATACCAGGAAGGCTTTTCGGACATAGGCAATCCCGAGTGGATGTGGGGATTCGATCACGTTGAAGATCAATCCGAGTTCTTTGGCGCCTTTCACTCCTACATGTCCAGCAATTATAACTCCACCAACATCCGGGTAACACCGAAGGCCATCAACAGCCAGTTGTACGACCAGATTCCGGCTACGGACGTACGGTCGAAAATGTGGGTAAAAGCCCCAACGGCCACTAATTCAATCGTGCCAACGGGTGGTGTTCGGGTTCCCTACATGAACCAGAAATTCCGTTTACCGGGCACCCCCTCCACCAGTGCCATGGGCGATATCCCTTACATGCGGGTGGCGGAGATGTATTTGATCGAAGCCGAAGCACAGGCCCGTCTGGGGAATGCTACGGCAGCCGCCAGCGCCTTGTTCGAACTGGTTAGCAAACGCGATCCATCATATAAGCTGTCGACCAGTACGGGTACTGCGTTGATCAATGAAATCCTTTTCCAGCGTCGTATCGAACTGTGGGGCGAAGGGTTCCGGTTCACCGACCTCAAGCGCATGAACATGGCACTCAACCGAAACGGCACGACCAACACCAGTTCGGCTGTAGTTGTCCTCTTCGATGTAGCCCCCGGCGATGTTCAGTGGGAGTTCCTGATTCCACGTCGGGAAATCAACGCCAACAAAGCGATTGTTCAGAACCCGCTCTAAGCGATAGAGTCGGGTGAGGGTAAAAAGTGAAGGGGTTTCAAATGCCATATCTCCAAGATATGGCATTTGAAACCCCTTCACTTTTTACCCTCACCCAAGCCGAACGATGGAGGTGGCCGTTGGGCATAGTCTATGACTATGTCCAACGGCACAACGACAAAAGTCTCAACGGTAAGAAACTGATGTGCAGGCGCTTTTAGCGTTAACGGCTCCACAACCACGGGTTGCTGTTTTTTTTCACTCCTGCCTATAGTTTCGAGATCATGAAAAAATTTGTCGTTCTGCTCCTCGTCCTTACCGCATACACAGCACAGGCGCAATCATCCCTATGGCGTCCGCAGGCCTGGCCCGTACTGAAACGTTACGACCAGCAGCACCTCACCCGAATTGCCCTGCCGCTGGGTGGCATCGGTACGGGAACCGTGTCGCTCGGTGGGCGTGGGCAGTTGCAGGACTGGGAGATCATGAACCGCCCGGCCAAAGGATACAGTACCGTGCTGATGGGCAATACCGCGCCCTTCTTCGCCATTCATGTGCTGGAAGCCAAAAAGACAAAAGCCCTCCTGGGTCCGCTCGAAACGCATGAGTACCAGCACATGGAAGGTCGACCCGTCGATCATCATGGCCTACCCCGCTTTGCCAACTCGGGTTTCGAAACGGCCTATCCCTTCGGGCAGGTCAGCCTGAGCGATGCGACCATGCCCGTTTCGGTGCGGATAAAAGGGTTCAACCCGCTCATCCCCACCGATGCCGACGCCAGTGGATTACCCATTGCCGTGTTAACCTACGAAGTGACCAACACCGGCAGCGAGCCCATCACGGTTTCCGTTTGCGGGTCGATGCACAACTTTATCGGGCGAGATGGCAGCCGAAACAATAAATCATGGAAAGGCGAACTGGAACCGCAGGGAGCCAAACAAAACCGCAATCAGTTTCGGCAGGAAAACGGCCTGACCGGTATTTATATGTACTCCGATGGAGTCGATAAAGCCGACCCCGCCTGGGGCACCGTAGCCCTCACCACCGCCGAACCACAAGGCGTTAGTTACCGCACGTCGTCCGTAACCAATGCCTGGGAAAACGCCCTGCTCGATTTCTGGGATGATTTCAGCGACGACGGAAAACTAACCGAAAAGACAACCCCAGCCGACGAAGACCCGATGGCTTCGCTGGCGGTGCAAAAGAAGATCGGGCCGAACCAGACGCAGGCGTTCACCTTTTTCCTGACCTGGCACTTCCCCAACCGCTTCGGCTGGTCGAAGGAGCGCGTAGGCAATTACTACACCACGCAGTACCAGGACGCCTGGGCCGTTGCCGACAGAACCATTCCCCTTTTACCGAAGCTGGAGCAGAAAACTCTCCAATTTGTGAACGCGCTAATGCAGAGCAGCTACCCCGACGAGGTGAAAGAAGCGGCTTTATTTAATACCAGCACCCTGCGTTCGCAAACGGTTTTCCGAACGGAAGATGGCCGGATATTTGGCTGGGAGGGCGTGATGGACGATGTTGGCTCCTGTCAGGGATCGTGTACGCACGTCTGGAATTACGAACAGGCAACACCCTTTTTGTTCGGTAATCTGGCCAAAACCATGCGGGACGTTGAGTTCAACTACGCCATGGATGACACCGGGCTAATGAGTTTCCGGGTGGGACTACCGCTGAAAAAAGGGTTTGGCGGGGGTGTAGCAGCCGCCGATGGGCAGATGGGTACGATCATGAAGTTTTACCGCGACTGGCAGCTTTCCGGCGATACCGACTTCCTGCGTAAAAACTGGCCGCAGGTAAAACAGGCCCTGGCGTTTGCCTGGATTCCGGGCGGCTGGGATGCAGACCGGGATGGCATAATGGAAGGCGCGCAGCACAACACCATGGACGTGGAGTACTTTGGTCCTAACCCACAAATGCAGCTCTGGTACCTGGGCGCGTTGAAAGCCGCTTCGGCGATGGCAATGGCCATGAATGACCGCTCCTTTGCCCAAACCTGCGACCAGATTTTTCAGAAAGGGAGCGCCTGGACGGATGCCAACCTGTTCAACGGCGACTATTACGAACAGCAGGTTATTTCGCCAGCAGGCCATCTGATTGCCAAAGGGACGTTTTCGGGCTTCAACAAGGTGGAGCAGAATGACCCGGCTTACCAGTTGGCCAAAGGTTGTCTGGTGGATCAACTGGTGGGGCAATTTATGGCGCACGTTTGCGGGCTGGGCTACCTGGTGAATCCGGACCACATAAAAACGACCCTGAAATCCATTCTGAAGTACAACTACCGAGCCTCCATGACCGACCATTTCAACAACATGCGGTCGTATGCGATTGGTGATGAAGCGTCTTTGCTCATGGCGAGCTGGCCCAAAGGACGCCCCAAAGTCCCCTTCCCCTACTTTTCGGAAGTGATGACCGGCTTCGAATACACGGCGGCCATTGGCATGTTGTACGAAAACCAGACCGAGTCGGGGCTGCTATGCATCCGCAACATCCGTAACCGGTTCGATGGTAGCAAACGCAACCCCTTCGACGAAGCGGAGTGCGGCCACCACTATGCCCGCGCTATGGTTAGCTGGGCTACAACCCTCGCCCTGAGCGGATTTCACTATTCGGGCGTGAGTCAGACGATGCAGTTCAACAATCAGGAAGGCACTTACTTCTGGTCGAACGGCTACGCCTGGGGAACCTGCACCAAGACCCGACAAGCTGGTAAATTACAAATTGCGCTAACCGTTTTACATGGTCAACTCCCCTTAAAGACGCTGGAAATTGATGGAAAGCGAATAGCCGCCCGCAACCTGAAGGAGGGAGAAAGCGTTACGGGCACCGTAAGCGTCCAGTAAAGTAGCCCTTCAGCCTTTACTTACGGCTTACTGTGTACTTCGCGCAAACTGTCGACATAAGCCTCCGGATGGGTTTTAGCCAGCAGGTCGTATCCCTGATCGATCAACTCCTGATAGGTAAAATCTTCGTTTTTTACCTTACGGCTGGTGTTATCGACTACTGCCAGTCGGCAGAGTTCGTGGTTGATGGAGTCATTTTTGGCGCTCGACCCGACCCGGATGTCGTACCACATGGTTTGACTGCGGTATTTTTTTTCCAGCGGGCCACTGCCACAACTCAGCACCGCCGGAAGTACCAGCAGCATGACCAGGCAATTCGTGAAGTTTCTCATGCCAGCAAATTACGATAATCCGGTCAGCTCCTATAATGTCTGTGCAAATAACGATAATTGGGAGTGCAGTTGGTCTGCGTTTACGCCGGGCCAATATCCTTAAATTAGAGGATACAAAATCATGCGAATCGGGGATGGTTGGCTGATGCCGGAATACAGACCTTTAGGGTACGTTTCCATCCACCCCATAACCTTCTGAACCACCGCAAAATGGAACGGGTAACCAACGTGGCGGTGGGCCAGTCTTATTTTACTTGTTTATGCGCATTCTCGTTGCTGAAGACCACCGAATCCTGCTGGATAGCATTGCCATGCTCCTCGCGAGTATCGACGGCGTAGAGGTCGTGTCGAAACACACCAATGGCCAACAGGTGTTAACAGCTCTGGAAATTGAGCCCAACATTACTCTGGTGGTTTCGGACGTACAAATGCCGGTAATGGGCGGCATTGAGCTAACCATCCAGCTACGCCAGCGTTTTCCGCAGGTGAGAATTTGCCTGCTCACGGTAGCCGACCAGCCAGAAGCCATTAAAGAGGCTATCCGCGCGGGCGCCGATGGCTACGTATTAAAAAGTGCCGAGCGGTCTGAACTGGAAACAGCGCTGCGTACCATTAGCAAAGGCAACAAGTTTTATAGTGAACAGGTAATGCTGCAACTGGCCAATGAAGCCGGTATTGAAATAACCCCCGATCAGGATAAACCCCAGAAGATAAGCATTTCCAAACGCGAACTGGATGTGCTGAAGCTGATTGCGCAGGAGTATTCGGGCACGCAGATTGCGGAGAAGCTATTCATCAGCCCTACCACGGTAGAAACGCACCGCAAACACCTGATGCAGAAACTGGGCGTTCAGACTACCATCGGTCTGGTAAAGTATGCCATCAAATTTAACCTCGTTTAACTAAATAAATTCCTTCACATCTAACCCACTTACACTATGGAAACCCGCACCGACATACCAGGTCCGCCCCGGTACGTCCACTTACTAAGCTTTGCCTCTATCACCCAGGTGCTTGATGAGGATGGTAAATTTAGACCCCGTGTCATTCTCCTCGATGAAGACAGCAAGCCTATTCACATCGAGCCGCTGGTTTTTGATCATGACCTCTCCCCTTACCGGGTGCTTCTAACGCTGGATGCTCACGATAACCCCGTTTACCTGGTCAATCTGATCACTGAGTTCACGTACAATCAATTCAAATATCACAGGGAAACCAATATACCTTCGTTAGGTGGTCCCGGCACCCTAGATGAAGCCTGGGCCGCACTCGACCATTCTGATAAGCGAGCCAACATGGATCCAATTCGTATACCGCCACCACAATGACGCGAACAACGGCAGGTTCATGCACGTAATATGGCATTACAGTTTAGGCAGATTCCCATTGAAACTATTAGTTTCAATGGGAATTTTTATGGCAACACGGGTTCCTTTTTCTACGGGCAATGTGATCGAAAATGTTCCGCCCAGCGAGTCCAGTCGGGTTTGGATATTTTGCAAACCAACACCCCGTTTTGCGTGACTTCCCGCAAACCCTACCCCATCGTCCGTTACGGATATATCAATACCTAAATTGGTACGAAACAGGTTGATAGCCACGGTGGTAGCCTGCGCATGTTTGATAGCATTGTTGATTAATTCCAGTACGATACTATAGACGTTAAATTCAATTTCGACCGGCAGCCGACTTTGCAACCCATTGATTGCAAGGGTGAAGAGTAAAGGTGAACTCTGGTTGAGCCGCTCCACCAGTGTCGTCAGCGTTATAGAGAGGCCTTCCCGTTCCAGTTCGGCCGGGAGAATATTGTGAGAAATATTTCTTACTTCCGAATAAGCATTCTGGATAAGGTGCCTGACATTTTGGTAGACCGATTGCTCGGACGCTGATAAGTTCTGAGGATTGATGGCCTGCATACTCATATTTACTGCACTCAGCAAACTGCTCAGGTTATCATGCAGTTCAAGAGCCACGCGCTTACGTTCAATAGTTTGTCCTTTGTAGAGTGCGGTTTTTATTTCTTCATTTTTTTTGACTAGCTCCTGGTTAACCAGCACAAGTTCCCGGGTACGTTCCTCCACCCTCGTTTCGAGGGTCTTGTTCGCGTTGGCAAGTTGGCTTCTGGCCATTTCCAGCAAGCCCCGTTGCCGGTCAATCTCCCGGTTTTTGGTCTGTAACCGTCTATTTGTGCTCACTAGTAGAGCGAGAATAAGTAAGATAGCAACGATTCCTATAAAGAGTCCGTTACGGGACTGGGCAAGGGCCTGACTGCGATTTTTTTCGGCCAGCAGGTTTACTGTCTGCCTTTGTAAAGCGTTTGTTTTTTGTACATTATCGTACTGAGCCTGTAACGATTCGATACGTTGCTGGTTCTTTTCTTTTGATAAGCTGTCTTTCAGGAGAACATAACTTTCGTACGCTTTCAAGGCTTTGTCAGGCTTACCCATCTGCTTGTAGATGGTGTATAACTTTTCGTCTGCCTCCAGCAGAATGCTACTATTTTTGGCAGGTATAGCCGTTTCTTTAGCCAGGCGGCAGTACAGTAATGCCAGTTGCCAGTTTTTCATTCGGATGTACAAATCGGCCATATTGACTAAAATATTTTCTTCCAGATCAATACGGCCGGCAAAGTCGACACCGTCTTTCTTATGACACACCTCCAGGGCTTTCTGGTGATAGGAAATGGCGTTCTTCATATCTCCCATCTCCTTATAGACCAGGCCAATAGCCTGCAAGCCATGCGATTGATACCACGGATCGCCTTCTTTTTGAGCCAATTCGTGCATTACCTGGTTGACACTCAGAGCCTTCTGTAAGTTGCGCTGGTTCCGGTAAATTATACCCAGCACATTCAGTATTGACAATTCAATGTATGGATTCGGATTTTTTTCCAAGACAGCCAACCCCTGCCCACAAAGCTCTTCTGCCTTCCCATATTGTTTGAGGCTGGTAAAGGCGTGTGCCAATGCGCTCTTCGAGCTGGCAACTTGTGCATATTTCTTTAATTTTTCGGCTAGTGGCAGCGCTTTGTAATGAAACCGGATACTCTCGTAGTGGTTTCCTTTCAATTGGTACAGATACCCGGCAAGCTGATAAGCATAAATGAGGTCTTTTTGTCGTGTCGAATCTTCACAAATCTTGATCATCAACCTATTGTAGTGAACTGCAGAATCCAGGTTTACATCTACATAACTAACCGCAATTGCCTTGAGCGTCGTGTAGGCAAGCGTATCTTTTGCATAACCCTTGGGTTGGTTTTGTACGTTTCTCAACGCCTGTTTCAGGCTGTCAATTCGGAGCACCTGTGCGAACCCTGTTTGCGCCAGTAAGCACAAAAAAAGTAGCAGCTTTTTCATAAGGGTGTGTTTTAAACAAACTTACACCGTCTGTCCCAATATCCAAATCCAGAGACAATATACAGATCAACAATAGTAATATCCCTAAATACTAGGATACAAAATCATCATAATCAGTGATTTGCCAATGTATGGCCTATATCGACCTTTGAGTAGTTCTAACAACATCCTGCAACCTTAGATGCCTACATAAAAGACCATCGGCTTTCCGACTCTATCCACACCCCTACTCTGAGTTACTCATTCACATCAAAAGCATTTTAAACCCTAACTTGCTGGTACGATCGCTGTTAATCGGATTTAAGAAAATTTTACCCTCCACTTAGCTGACTATGTCTGTTCTACTCGATCCTCACTCCTTAGCCAATCGTCCCCTGCTCGACGGCATTCAGGGCAACATCCTCAAATCGCATGGCCGCCCCCATACGGCCAACGTGTTCATCCACTGTCGGCCAAACCACGTAGATGAGGCCAAAACCTGGCTGCACAGTTTGGTAGAAGGCGAGGATGCGCTTATTCAGTCGGGGTACGCGCAATTACGAAGCAACCTACTCTGGAAAGAGAATCAGGCTATAGACACTGGTCTTTTTGCCTGCATCCATATCAGTGCCGCTGGCTATCGGTATTTGTTTGGTGATGGCAAAAACACAGAATTGGCGGACAAGCCTTTTCAGAGAGGGATGAAAGCCAGTGCCGCTCTGCTCAACGATCCGGACCCCGAAAGCTGGGAAAGCGGCTTTCAGGCCGAAATTCACTTTATGCTGTTACTGGCCTATACACATAAAGATTTACTGGAGGCCTCAGTAGACAATGTCAACCGGGCCATTCAATCCTTTGCCGATGTTACAACCATTGCCTGGGGTTGCGCGCTCAAAAACGCCGAAGGCGCTGGCATTGAACACTTTGGTTACGTAGATGGCATATCGCAACCCTTGTTCTTTGAAGATGAATGGGAGACGTACAAGAAAAATAATAATATCAAGGATGAAGCCCGCGACATCAAAGATGAAAAGGATAAAGACACAATAATCAAGTTCGACCCCCGTGCAGCAAAAGAACTGGTATTGGTAAAAGACCCGCTCTCGCCCAAAGACCCCAACGCCTGGGGCAGCTACTTCGTTTTCCGCAAACTGGAGCAGAACGTAAAAGGCTTCAAGCAGGAGGAAGCCATTTTGGCAGGTATTCTGGGCTTCAGGGAAGAAGACGATAAAGAGCGAGCGGGGGCTATGCTGGTGGGGCGGGCTGAAGATGGCAGCCCTATTGAACTTGACAAAAAACCGGGACTTATCAATAGTGCTCTACTCAACAACTTTGCCTATCAGTCGGGTAACAACGCCAAATGCCCGTTCCACGGCCATACTCGTAAAACAAACCCCCGTGTTGGACCGGTAGAAGAAGGTGTTCAGGTAGCTAACAACCGAGTTATGGCCCGGCGGGGTATCCCCTATGGCAATCGAACCGATGATCCCAACGACGGGAACATTTACAACAAACCCACCGACAAAGTAGGGCTACTCTTTATGAGTTACCAGGCCAGTATTAAAGACCAGTTTGAATTTGTCCAGACACAGGCCAACGACACGCAAGAAGGTATAGATCCGGTTATTGGGCAGGGAGACCGATCCGCCAAAGGAGTCTTCTGTCCCGAGTGGGGCTTAACAGAACCTACAAAAAAGGCTTCCTTCGCCCAGTTTGTAAACCTGAAAGGCGGTGAGTACTTCTTCGCACCCAGCATGAGTTTTCTGAAAAATATTCACAAAGGCTAACTATCCACACCCATGAAACGGTTACTTTTTTTCCTGCTCTTTGGAGCGGGCCAGACCCTCTATGCCCAAATAATTACGTACGATTATCTATCGAGTACGTATAAATCCAGGGAGACTCGTTGTGTACATCAGGACTCCACCATCGGCTACCGGATCATCAATCTTAACACCTTCGCGAAAAAAGTGCTGATCAACGGCCGGATGATCAACTTATCGACAGACAGACCCGCCGAGATCGCCACCTTATTCAGAATCAAGACCGATGATGAACAGACAGAGGCCAATAAGAAACTGGCTGACACTCAGAAACAGATAACAAAAATGGATGAGGTCAAGAAAGAAGCCAATGACAACGAGAAGGCCGCAGCAGCTCCCAAAAAAACGTTCGTTGCCAGAGAAGCGGGTCAATTGGATGCACTAGTTGTAGCCTGTCTCGATTACTACAGAAAAGCAAATAAGGCTAAAAAGATTTTGGAGGATCAGAAACTGCTGGCTACTACCATGACCGACGGTACCCATTATACCGAGAGAATGATGGAGCAGGCCTTACGGGACCGGGGTATCACAAAAGCCGCAATAGATACACTCAAAACTAAATTTGACGCGTTCGAGGATGCTTACGAAAAGGCTAATGAACAGTACACAAAAGCGTTCAATGCCGCCATTGACGCAGGGGATAAAGACCACGCAGCCCGAATAAAAGACGCCCAGGAGCAGGTTCGAACCAACTATGAAGGGCTCGAAAAACAGTATGGTGATGCACTGATGAATATTACTGATTTTTTCCTAAAAGCCCTGAATCCTGCCAACTACGCTTTTATATCGACGGATCGAATTTTTGTACAGGATGATATAGATGAGTTGGAGTTTTACGTACAGGTTGGTGGCCTTAACGAGGACCTCAGTGGCAAAAAACCATTTAAGAAAACACTTCGTGTAAGCGGTGGGCTAAAAATAGATTATAGCGTAGGACCCGTTTTCAAATTTATTTCGGACGATAAATTCTACCTGAATGGTGATACATTAAAGCAACGGGATAAAGTTAAGTTCGCTGAAACAGTCGCACCGGGCATTGCGTCCATGATGCACGTGTATAAGCGAACCTGTGGTTACGCAGCCATTGGCGGGATGTTTGGTATTAACGCTGATTTTAAAGAATTGACAGACGTTAACCTGGGTTTTCTGTTTGGGGGCTCCGCCATACTGGGCCGTTCGCAGAAGGTTATCGTTTCTACCGGCGTAAGTTACTCGAATGTAAATCGACTGAAAACCAAAGAGTACAGTGTTGGCAGCGTTTACAAAGACGCAAAAATCGAGAGTGTCACCGAGCGCGTTTTAAGACCTTCCTTCTTTGTATCTTTTTCACTGGCCATTTCCAGACGAAACGTAGTCAAGATCGATTAGGCACCGTGATTCGCACCGGAATGTGCGCATCTTTTGGGTTTTGTGCATGCCCAGATTTTCCGATTAGATTAGAAAGGACGAGGCCTTGTCTCGTCTTTTTTCTTTTTACTTTCGCCCTGTCTAATCAGCTCCCTTAATCTCCTTTATGCGTCCCCTGCTCCTATTCATTTGCGTACTGCTAACGACCAGCCTGAGTCAGTGTCCATCCAAACCCGAGTCAGACAACTGGATTCAACTCTTCAACGGCAAAGACCTGACCGACTGGTCGGTTAAAATAACGGGGCATCCTGTCGATGACAACTACGGCAACACATTCCGGGTGGAAGACGGTAAACTCGTTGTGCGCTATGACCAGTATAAATCTTTCGATGAGCAGTACGGCCACATTTTTTATAAAAAGCCTTTTTCGGCTTATCTGCTGGCAATGGAATACCGATTCGTTGGTGAGCAGGTAAACGGAGGGCCGGGCTGGGCCATTCGGAACAGCGGGGCCATGCTGCACGGGCAAGATCCGAAAACGATGGGATTGAAACAGGATTTCCCTATTTCGATGGAGATGCAACTGCTGGGGGGCGATGGCCAGCACGAACGGCACACAGCCAACTTATGTACCCCCGGTACCAACGTTGTGCTGGATGGTAAGCTGTTTACTCCGCACTGCATCGACTCCCGATCCAAAACCTACGCGGGCGATCAGTGGGTTCATGCCGAAGCCCTCGTGCTGGGCGATTCACTCATCAAACACATTGTGGAAGGAGATACCGTACTTACCTATACCAAACCGCAGATTGGGGGCGGTAATGTGATTAACTTTGCCCCGAACCAGAAGAAAGACGGGCAGCTACTGACTGGTGGGTACATTTCCCTGCAAAGCGAAAGCCATCCGGTCGAGTTTCGCAAAGTAGCATTGTTCGACCTGTCTCCCTACCTGGGTAAACCCAGTCAGTTGGCGGCTGTTCTCCGCCGGTTACAAACACGAAAACCATAACGTTATGAAAAAAGTACTCGTATTACTGTCCTTCCCCCTTTGGCTGAGCCTTGGGAGTTGCATGAAGCCGCTCAACAACGCCAACAACCCGCAGGTAATTGAGCCGGACACCGCCTGGAAACTGACCTGGTCGGATGAGTTCAACACCACGGGTGCCCCCAGCGCCAAAAACTGGGTGTTTGAAAACGGGTTTGTCCGCAACAACGAATTACAGTGGTACCAGCCCGATAACGCCCGGTGCGAGAACGGCCTGCTCGTCATTGAAGGCAAACGGGAACAGCGCCCCAACCCAAACTATAAGGCGGGCAGCACCGACTGGAAAACCAGCCGCAAAACCATCGACTACACATCGACCAGCATGACCACAAGCGGACGGCAAAGTTTTAAATACGGTCGGTTTGAGATGCGCGGCCGTATCGACGCCCGTACCGGGCTGTGGCCCGCCTTCTGGACGCTGGGTGTAGCGGGTGAATGGCCATCCAATGGCGAAATCGACATCATGGAATATTATAAAGATAAGCTACTGGCTAACGTGGCCTGGGGCACCAGCAAGCGCTGGACGGCCGAATGGCGCAGCAAGACAAAAACTATAGCCTCGTTCAATGACCCCGACTGGTCGAAGAAGTTCCACGTCTGGCGCATGGACTGGACCGAAGACTCCATTCAACTGTTTGTAGACGATCTGCTGCTGAACTCCGTTTCGCTGACCGAGACCGTCAATAAAGATGGCTCCGGCATCAACCCCTTTCATCAGCCTCACTACATACTTCTGAATCTGGCGATTGGTGGCGACAATGGCGGAGACCCGGCCAGCACCCCATTCCCCACCCGATACGAAGTAGACTACGTGCGCGTTTACCAACGGTAGTTTTGGTAGAGTGGGTTGGGATTCGCAGACGCAGGCCAATGGCTGTGAAAAGATGTCCATTGTGTAGATTTACGCGAACAACCCGACTCCATGCGCTACGTTTTCTTTTTGGGGCTGCTGGCGGCTAGCCTGACCAATTTCGCTCAAACGGCTCCCACCACCCTACGAACCGATCTGTTGCTCCATACCGACAAGGTGTGGAGCAATGGCTTTTTAACGAACTACACCCTCGACGGTGCCGATTCGGCCGCGTTTGCCGGGCAACTGGCCCTGATTCGCAGCGCCCGCCCTTCCTTTAGCTGGGTGCTTTCCACTACCGGAGCAACGAGTCGGCAAACGGCGTACCGGGTTGTTCTGTCTTCCAGCCGGAAAAATAGTCAGGTGAATGTGGGCGACGTCTGGGATTCCGGAAAAGTGATGAGCAGTCAAAGCGTGGGCGTCCTTTTGCCCGCTGCCCGAAAACTGGACACCAGCCGAATTTATTTCTGGAAAGTCAAGGTCTGGGATGAGCGAAACGTTGAAGGTGCGTTCTCCCAACCTAAAGCGTTCCGGACAGCTCCGAGCCTGACCGACTACGAAACGCCCTTCTACCCGCTGGTCAAAACTGAAGAAGCGCCCCGTTCACAACGCACGCTGGCCGGACAACAGATCGTCTATGACTTCGGTAAAGACGCTTTTGGGCAAGTTCTCCTGACCGTTACGGCCGCTACGGAATCGGATACGCTCCTTGTGCGCCTGGGCGAAGCCGTTACAGCAGCGGGCCACGTCAACGAAAAACCATCGGGTACGCTCCGGTACCGGCAGATTCCCGTACCGTTACAAAAAGGGACGCACCGCTACGCCCTTCAGTTCAAACCGGATAAGCGCAACACCGGTCCCAAAGCCATTTTAATGCCCGATTATATCGGCGAAGTGCTGCCATTCCGCTACGTCGAACTGGCATCGAATCCGGGCAGGCGGATTGAACAAGTCGTTCGGCAGGTCGTCACCTATCCGTTCGACGAGGCCGCCACGACGTTCACCAGCTCAGACTCGACCCTGAACCAGATCTGGGACCTTTGCAAACATACTATCAAAGCCACAACCTTCACCGGGTATTATGTAGATGGCGACCGCGAGCGGATTCCGTACGAAGCTGACGCCCTGCTCAACCAGCTTTCGCACTATGCTACCGATGCTGAATACAACATGGCCAAACGATCGCTGAACTACCTGGTTTTCCACGCCACCTGGCCCACCGAATGGTCGTTACAAAATGTACTGATTGCCTGGTACGACTACCTGTACTCCGGCGATTCACGCACCGTAGAAGCCCTCTACCCCGAACTAAAAGCTAAACTTCTTCTACCCCTCGCCCGACCGGATGGCCTCATCAGCACCCGAACGGGCCTGCAAACTCCCGAGTTCAAGAAGTCAATTCACTACGATACCTTCGACGGTCGGCCAACCATTCAGGACATTGTCGACTGGCCGCAGCAGGGCGTTTTGGGTCTTGGCAAGAAAGAAGCGGGCGAAACGGACGGTTTTGTTTTTACTGACTACAACGCCGTTGTCAACGCATTTCATTATCAGGGACTTGCCTTTATGGCGCAGTTAGCGAGCCGCCTGAGCAAAACCGACGACGCCACGCTATATACCAATCGCGCCAATCTTGTCAAGAAAGCCTTTCAGGCCACATTCATTGATCCCAAAACGGGGCTGGTACGTGACGGCGAAGGCACCAACCATGCCTCCCTTCATGCCAACATGATGGCGCTGGCCTTTGGGCTGGTTCCGGAAAAACAGCAGGCGCATGTGCTTGCCCATATGCGATCGCGGGGGATGGCGTGCAGCGTATATGGGTCACAGTTTCTGCTCGATGCGTTCTATAACGCCAACGAAAGCGCCCACGCACTGGCGTTGATGACCTCAACCGACGAACGTAGCTGGTACAACATGCTCCGGACGGGCTCCACCATGACGACCGAAGCCTGGGATACCCGCTACAAACCCAACCAGGACTGGAACCACGCCTGGGGCTCGGCACCGGCCAACATCATCGTCCGGAAGCTGATGGGCGTAGAACCCCTAACGCCTGCTTATGAAACCGTTCAGATAAAACCCCAACCCGATACATTACGGCAGGCCTCTCTGCAACTAGCCACTTTACGCGGACCCATTTCGGTAGCGTTCGACAACACGCCGGACCATTTTTTACTGCGCGCTACGCTACCCGCCAACACTAGCGGTGTCGTGTATCTGCCCCGTAAAAAAGCCAAAGATCAGGTATGGCAAAACGGTAGTCTGGTTAAGGCTATCGCCGAGGGAAATTTCTGGAAGATTATAGCTTTTAGCCCAGGTGCCTATAAATGGGAGGTGCGATGATGAATCTTTTCCGCCTTCTGACAGAAAACTCATCCTGCTAACTACCTTATTTCATGAAGGCAAGCTACTATTTGTAGCTATTCAGATTAGCCAATGGTATAATTACGCTACTAAATAAACCTACGGGATACAAATAAGTAACCATCCCACGAACGTTGATATCTTACTATCGAAGGAAAGCCGAACCCGGCTCGAACCGTTCTCCGGCGCGGGGGTACGATATCAGTCCATCAGCAAAGACATTACCGTCGACTTCCTGGCATTTTCCGACACGCCGAACAGCACCAGCGCCACGACTTACTCATATGGTAAAATAGTACCCAATATGCTGCCTGGTGCCCTGCTGAAATCCTAACATAACCACTCAACGGAAATTTAGGGCCATTTAATAGTAAACCAAAAAATCATACGTGAAAATATAAAACATTATAATGTTTTCATTTGTATTCCAAAAGAAGGTCCCTTCCGGCCAATTTTTAATAAGAGTTTCTGAAAGTATTTGTAAACAGTGTGTATCTGAAAAATATTGAATTTATCAACTTTCTATTTACATTATTACCAGATATTTGACAAAAAACGGGCAAAAGTAGCCGTTTATCGAAAATTTATCATTTACAACGTCTAATGAGCCAATATTGTCCTATTAACGAGGTAGGGAATCTCTAACTCAAGTGTTATTCAAAAACCATGAAGCTACTAACCAGTGCAAAGAGCCGCCCTGCCTTATCAACAATTTTCATATCTGCTAATGCCAGGGATACCAGCCAGATGCTGGATGAGCTATTGATTTTCAACGACGTAGAGGAGTCCACCCGTATTTCTGGCATCTCAACCCGATCATCGCGGTGGTTTTCTGAAAGCAGATTTCTGGGAGTTGATGAAGACAAACAACTGATGTATAGCCTGAACCGAAGCGAACATTATCTATTCACAACCATCGTTATCACAGGCCTGATCCTGATGGGTTCATTGCTGACGTGGCTGGTTGGCTGATAGCATTTCGATATAAACGTTTTTACCAGCCATCTATATCCGGCTTGCATTTCCACAAAAGAGGGCTAGACCAAGCATGATCTAACCCTCTTTGAGCTCAAATCCCTCCTCTTACTTCTCCCCCGGATGGTACGTTTTCTCAACGTGCTTCTGAATGTCTTCAGGGTAGAACAGTACATCTTTGAATTTTCCTTCACAGTAAAGCGGAGCCTGGTCGGTGAAGTGCTGCGTGCCGGGCTGGCTGCTTTGCCCACCCGTTACGACCGAGCGGGCTTTCACTTTCCTGCCAAACTCAACCACCGCCACGAAACTGTTGCCTACACTGCCGTAGCGTTTTTTGGTGCCGGGATAGGTTTTGGCCGCAAAAGCCGCCAGCGAACCCCAGGCCGAGGACGTGAAGCCAACAGGAATACTGGGCTTTAGGTCGTCATACGTTTCCTGAACTTTGCCGGTCAGTCGCTGGTAACGGTTGATGTCGCCCCAGGGCGTTTTCCAGGTACCAAAGTCGCGGGTAAGGTCGGCCAGGACATCGGCCAGGGCTTTCACTTTTTCCTGTGGTGAGGTGCTACTAATAGTGTAGGCCGTGAGCGACAGGTTATCGAATTGCTGATCGCCAGCCGCGCGGCTCCGGGCCAGTCGCTGTATTTTTTCGCCCCAGAAAATGGCCAACGTTTGTCCAACCGACGCTTTGCCGTACGACTTGTCCCAGCTTTTCAACACGCCGATGGCTTCGGCAAGGTCTTTCGACTGGTTCGCGGCATCGGCCGAAACGGTTTGGTAAGCGGCCAGCAAAGGAGGCAGCAGTTCATCGAATGCGGCCAGATGTGGATCGTTAGCAGCCGCAATCAGCGTGTCGAGGGTAAATAGTTTTTTCTCACTCAGGACGCGGGCGGCATTAATACCCCGGTAGTTCTGGGCATCAGGAGCCATGTAGGCAGGGTACTTGCTCTTGTCGGGGCTGCTGCTGCCCGAGACCGTAAAGGGCGTAGCGTTACAGTTCTGAATCCAGCCGGTGGCCGGGTTGCGGACCTGCACGATTTCATCGACGGCGTGCAGCCCTTTCCAGTCCGTTTCGGGATTACTGCCATCTACCGGTTCTTCCCAATCGAACTTAGGGTCGCGCTTGGGCATAAAATTACCATGCCAGTAGGCAATTGTCCCGTTTTTATCGGCGAAGATGGTGTTGTTGGAGGCATTGCCGTTGAGCTTCATTACCTCTTTGAAGCTATCATAACCCGTAGCCTTCGTCCGCAAATACGACTGCGAGAGCGCATTCAAAGGTGTGTTCATCATGTCGATGGCAATCCATTTCCCGTCTTTCTCCCCCGCAATGGGGCCGTGCTGGGTGAAATACATGGTAAAGTCCTTGTACTGCATCCCGCTGGCCGTTTTGTAGGGAATCCGCACGTTTTGAGTACGCACCGGCTTGAGGTCTTTGCCATGCTTGTAATACAGGGCATTACCTTTCTTCTCGATGGTTTCCAGATACTCGTCCATCGAATCCGCATAGCTGGTGGTGTGCATCCAGCCGCAGTTTTCGTTGAATCCCTGATAGATGAAGAACTGCCCCCAGGTCACGGCCCCGTACGCATTCAGTTTTTCCTGGCTAACCATATGCACCTCCGAGCGGAAGTAGAAAGACGTGTGCGGATTGATCAGCAGCAGCGCATTTTTCGTCGCACTTTTAGCGGGAGCAATCGCAAAGCCGTTGGAACCAATGGACTCACGTTCGTAGTGGTCATTATAATCAACGTAAGACGTTGACTTACGTTGCTCATAGAACGCTTTGAGCCGCTCGGTGGACACCACGCTGATATTTCCGCCAATGCTGCCTTCGCTGAACATGAGCGGCATCCAGGGTTGAAAACGCTTCAGGAGCCGGGGCTTCACCTCCGGGTGCGTGTGTAGGTAGTAGTTGGACCCATCGGCAAAAGCGTCCAGCAGGCTTTTCATCCACAGCGGACTTTTCTTATAGATAGCGATGGCCTGTGTTGTGTCCAGAAACAAACGCGCTCGTAAGTCGTGGTAAATCGCGGATTCTCCTTCTACTTCGGCCAGTCGCCCGGTAGAGGTGATGTAGTTTTCCTCCACCCGCCCGAAATCATCTTCGCACTGGGTGAACAGCAGCCCAAATACCACATCGGCATCCGTTTTTCCGTAGATGTGCGGAACGCCCCAGGTATCGCGGGTGATGGTCACCTGTTTGGCCTTTTGCTGCCAGCGGGCAATTTCGGCCTTGGTGAACGATTGAGCCTGGAGGGAAGGTCCGTTCAGGAGAATGAGTAGACTGAACAGGAAGCCGATTGGCTGTAACGGTGGTCGATTCATGGATGATTAAGTTGAATAGTTGTTTCGTCTGGGCCAAGCTCTGGCTTGGCCATTAGAATAGTAGCCGCACAGGCCAAGCTTGAGCTTGGCCCAGACATTATTGCCCGATTGCCCCAAACCGTTTGGGCGGCATACGGTGATGGGTTGCCTGTTCGTAGGCGTAAGCGAGCCGGATAAGGGTTGGCTCGTCAAAAATACGGCCCAGGAACTGGATACCCGCCGGTAAATCGCCAGTGGTGTAGCCCATAGGAACGGTGAACGCGGGCTGACCAGTGGCCGGAGCTACTAACTGGCTATTATCGCCTTTGTAGCCCTTCGCATCGCCAACCAGCGCGGGCGGGTAATTCCAGGTCGGGTATACCAGCGCATCGACCTTAAGCCGATTCATTTCGGCCTCAACACCTTTTCGGTACGCAATACGCAAGGGATCCGTGAACGGGTCGCCACAGGGAATTTCGGGGTGACGCGCGCGACCCGAATGGGTTTGCTGGTACGTTAGCCGGTCGCGCACAATATCTGAGTAGCCGCCGATACGGATAATATCCTCCAGTGTTTTGAGCGTATCGCGCTTCACGAAGGTTTGCAGATAATTTTCTATGTCGGTTCTGAACTCGGGGCACGACTGGTTGGCCCGCAGCGAATCGAATTCCGGAATGGTTACGTCGATGATTTCGGCACCCGCACGAGCCATGTCCGCTAACGCGTTGTCGAAAAGCTGTTTGATTTCCGGGTGAACATTCTTGTCGCTGAGTTGACGCATGACACCAATCCGGGCTCCTTTCAGGCCATCTTTCCGCAAAAACTGGCTGTAACTTTTCGGCACTTTTCCGTGACTGTTCTTGGTGATCGGATCTTTGGGGTCGTACCCGGCCGTAACGTCCAGCAGCCGCACCGCGTCCTCCACCGTCCGACACATTGGCCCGCCCACATCATTGCGGGTATACAGCGGAATAATGCCATATCGACTCACCAGCCCCAGCGATGTCCGCAACCCCACCAGAGCATTATGCGACGATGGCCCGCGAATGGAGTTGCCCGTATCGGAGCCCAAGCCAACCGCGCCGAGATTTGCCGCAACCGCTGCCGCCGTTCCCCCACTCGATCCGGCGGGTACATACGCCAGGTTATAGGGATTCAACGTTTCGCCCAGTATGGAACTCTGCGAATGCATGGGTGTGAAGGCCCATTCTGCCATATTGGATTTCGCCAGAATAATGGCTCCTGCTTCGCGCAGTTTCTTTACCTGATACGCATCCTCGGTAGGTGCAAAGCCTTTGAGGGCAATGGAGCCGCCGGTGGTTTGCAGGCCTTTGGTGTTGTAGTTGTCTTTAACAATCACCGGAATCCCGTGCAGGGGCCGCAGTTTACCGGTCTTCTTAAACTCAGCATCCAGCGCACGGGCCGTGGCTATGGCTTCCGGATTGATGCTAACGATGGCATTGAGGTGGGTAGGCTGATCATACGTTTTGATGCGCTCCAGATAGGCGTGCACCAGTTGCTCACTTGAGAGTGAATCGGCCCGGTAAGCCCGGTGAATATCGCTGATGGTTGTTTCGAGCAGGTCGAAGGATTTGGCTGGTTTTTGCTGGGCCTGAGCGGATAACCTCAGGGCCGGACTAAGCAAGATGAGAAAGGAACAGAACTGTAAAAACTGAATCAGGCGGATACGTTGTACCATGCAGGTTGTAGGGAAGTGTAATCGTAGGGTAAAAATAAACTTTCCTGCTTGCATTAAGCCAATAAAGGGCTATTTGATTTGTATTTGTTTCGTTTCTATGAGAAGCTGCGGAATTAATGTAAAGTGCATTCGGAAGTAACAGGCAGGAGAAAATCGGTTTCTGACACTTTTTTTCTGAGCCAGGCAACCCTTTTACCCAACCCGGCATTTCTGTCATTGTAACTATCTCTTTTGGCGAGGTTCATCTATGTCGAAGCAACTCATCGAGCAATGTAAACAGGGCAACACCTTTGCCCAGAAACGTCTGTTCGATCAGTACGCCAATCGACTGTACCGGGTTAGCCTCCGTTATATCCGCCATGAACCCGACGCCGAAGAAGTACTGATGAATGCCTTTCTTAAAGCCTTCCGCGCCATCCACGATTTTACCTACCGCGACGACCCGGGTCTGGAAGCCTGGCTCCGACGCATTGTTGTCAATGAGGCTTTACAGCATTTAAGGGCGAATCGGCATCTACCGGTTTTCCTGACCGATGATGCAGGCGATCAGCAGCCTGCTCTAGAACCGTTGCCGGATATGGGACTGGATGCCGAACGAATTTATGCTCTGATTCAGGAATTGCCGCCCGGTTATCGAACGGTGTTTAATCTCTACGCCATAGAAGGCTACACCCACCGTGAAATAGCCCAGCAACTTCATATCTCCGAAAACACCTCAAAATCGCAACTGAGTAAAGCACGCGCTTTGCTGCAAACCTGGTTACTACAAAACGGCTATGAAGCAGAAACCCGACGAATCTCTTGACCAGTGGGTCCGGCATACGCTCAGCCAGTTGCCCGATTCGCCACCACCCGGTTCGTCGTTCGACCCGGAACGGTTGTGGGGTCAACTGAACCCTAAGCTGGCAACGGCTCCTGCGCGGAGAAAGATAGGAATGGCTTGGTGGATAGCCGCAGCCTGCTTGGCGGGAGTAACGTTAAGCGGGTACTGGCTGACTCAACGGGTTGACAGCCGAACTGACGTTGCTGTACATCAACCCCGCCAACTCAAACCGGACGTACCCTTATTACGACCAGAACCGGCGTCTTCTGTAGCCAGTAGGGAAGCTTATTTCTCGAAAAAAGAGCGCCATCCGGCAACGTCCCGAAGCGACACCCATCGGCCCGACAGCCCGCAAGCGGAAGCAACGACGCCATCAACCGAACCGTTGGCCCTATCTGTCTTACCAGCCGAATTGCCCCTTTTAACTAACGAATTACCCGGCGAGGAAAAACAGCCCGACTTGAATAAGCGAACGGCAACAGCTTCTACACCGAAACGACGATTCAACGTTGTTCACGCCAACGAACTGCGCGCCGAAGAAGAGACACGGCCAAAGCTTTATCCTGCCGAAAACTTCGTTAGAATTGGTACAGGTGAGCGGACCGAATCCATATCCGATGAAAGTCGACCAGCCCTTACACTCCCATTAACTCATAAACCAAACCAATAATCATGCGCTTATTTTGTCTGATCACTGTGCTTCTTCTGAGCATAGTTGGGACCGCTATGTCCCAATCATCTACAAACTCACACTTAATGCTGCCGGGTGCTAAACGGAAATTCATCGGCCTCAGTCACATTGAAGTCGACCTGGGTCAGAAAAATACCCTGATCATCGGATTTGATCGATTTGCGCAGGTACAGGCACGACCCAATGTGGATTCTGTACTACGGCTGTTTGTTGCCGACTTCCGAAAGGTAGACGATTCAACACAAAGCTCAACCCGGGCAACTCATGCCCTGTTTAAGCTCGGCGAAACCGACCGATCCCTGGTCTTCCGCCATACGCCCGAGTCAACCACGGCCTTTCGGTTCAGCGAAGGCGATGAACCAATACTGTTAAAAACCCGTCAGGATACGCTTCAGGTTGTTTGGGTATCGTCAGTATTACAGGCTACGCCCGATGATTTTAGTGTGTATCTGTTGATCAATAACCTGCATGATATTGACCGTCTTTTGCGTAACGGCGGTGTCAATCAAAAGCTACAGACGGCACTCGAATCGGTACGACAGTATAAAGGACACGATTTAACGAGTCCTAAAATGGCGTTTAACGTCATTCAGAACTCCGATGCAAAAGCTACTTTCCTGGCACCCGGACTGGCCCGTAGCCCGTTTCTCAGCATACAGCCAGGCATTGGCGTCGGTCTGATCCGGGGCCAATGGGCGTCGTCATTCAATCTGGATCTTCAATTCATTCCCAGCCGATTTCATCGAATTAGCTACGGTGTTGGATACACATCAAATTTCTTTTTTAGTCAGCAAACTCCCGATGGTGCTCTTCAGGCATTCAGAAACGATTTCCTTAATGTGGGGGTAGCTTTTTACCGTAGCCATAAGGAGAGTCGGGGCACGGCCTTCGATCGTCAGCTTGCTTCGTTTTACGTAGGTATTCCCGTTTATCGGCGGGGTGGTTATTTCAGCTCGAACACCATTCGTTTAGGTGGTACAGTGTACCAAAACGGGCTCTTTAAAGTCCAACCGGAAATGTATATGAATGGCTTTTTCAGGAAAGTATCACCCGGATTACGAGTCGTTGTGGGGTTCTGATTATGTTTGTGTTACCCCTTTTTAGTCAGCGGTTTATTGTGTATATTTACCTCCCCAATTACCAATAAACAACCATACTAATGAGCTGGATTCTGGCCTGAAAACCAACGTCCGGCAACTCAATCAGAATGAAGAAAGGACGCTCCAATCCGAATCAGCTCCAGATTGATTTTCTGGCGGCTTTTCGCCAAATGCTCATCAGTCTTGGCAACGCCGAGAACCTTCCCGTTAACGAAAGTCTGTTCATGCAGATGACGGATCAGTGGGAGAATACGCGTGCCATGCCTGCTGATTTACTGTTCACCAAAAGCCCCATTGAAGCCATCGTTTTCCGGCTTCAGAAGATAGACGCCGATACCGAAGCCAACCAACTGCGTTTCCCGAACGAGTTGATCGCCGGGGAGATTCGCGGAGAGAAAGGACTGACCGGCTTCTCGGCTAAGTTTCGGGAGCAGGGCTGGATCATTTTACCGGCGGAACTGTCGGCGATGTACAAAAATCTGTTTCTGAACATTCTGGCCGCTTCCATCGGGCTCGAACACCTCTACCCGGTCCGTAAGGAATTGCTGGTTGAAGCCGAGCGTGTAGCGCTGGCAGCCCTCCTGCCTGAGAGTGAAGTGCGTAAGTTTTTCGGTCTGCGGTTGTCTCGTTTCCCGGACAGTTTCCGCAGTGAAGTATCAAACTATTTTAACCTGCCTTTCGATTATGTCCTGAAACGGGCAAACCATCTGGGCATGGTGTCGGAGCAGGTAATCGAAGAAGCACGTGCTGCTACGCAACCGCTGCGCTCGGCTGTATTACGTCGGCCACAAAGTAGCCGCGCGGCCTAACACAAACTTCTTAATAGTCTTTTTAGTCGGTTCGGTACTTTATGTATTGAACCGACTTTTTTTGTATCAGATAAAATGATAATATAACTATCAGAATTTTCCTACAATACCCCTTCTTTGAACATAGCTATCTATCAACCACTTACTATTACCCCTATTCTCTATAGACTTGTACAAATCAAATAGTCGCATTTCATCAATGCAACGTTGTGATACAATTTATTGACCCTTTCCAAGATACTATTGATTCCTGGCAAGATAATAAACCAATTCGGTCGATTTTATATAAAGCTATTTGGAAGTCAGAAAAACAAGGTGCTGTTTTGCATAACCTATTAATTCAATAGACTATAAGTACTAATAGTCTATCTACAACCGGGAGAATAGGGAGTATGCTTCGGCACCTCATTTTATACGCCAACAAGTTTAAATGAAACGAATTTTAACATCCACTTTTCTAATCGGGGCCTTCCTACTACCCCTGCTTCTATCCGCTCAAAATGCCCCTGTCATTAACGCAACGATAACTGGTAGAGTTATTGACGCTCGCACTGAAAAAAGCCTGATTGGCGCAACAGTTGTTATTAAAGGGACAACAAACGGGGGAGCTACTAATCAAAATGGTCAGTTCACATTGCTTACTGGCCAAAAACTTCCCTTTGTTGTGACGGTATCGTACCTGGGTTATCAGACACAGGAAGTGGTTCTGAGCAACGATAATGTAGAAATCAGACTCGAAGAAGGCACCAATCAGCTAGCAGATGTGGTAATCACTTCCCGGCGTCGGCAGGAGTCGGCTCAGGATGTACCCATTCCGATCACGGTCGTTAGTGGCGTTCGCGCCGAAGATGCCGGTGCATTCAACGTAAACCGGCTGAAAGAGCTAGTTCCGAGTGTACAGCTTTACTCGTCTAATGCCCGGAACACGACGCTCAACATTCGTGGATTGGGTTCGAGCTTCGGGCTTACCAACGATGGCATCGACCCCGGTGTTGGATTTTACGTAGACGGCGTGTATTATGCCCGTCCGGCCGCAACGTCACTCGATTTTATTGACATTGAACAGGTCGAAGTACTTCGTGGGCCACAGGGAACATTGTTTGGTAAAAACACCACCGCCGGTGCCTTTAACATTACGACCCGCGCCCCAAGCTTTCAGCCCGGTGCCAGCTTCGAAGTGAGCTATGGTAACCTAAACTACATTCAGGCTAAAGCCTCGCTGACCGGACCGATCAGCAAAAAACTGGCCGTTAGAGCCTCTTTTTCGGGGACTCAGCGCGACGGAACCATCTACAACATTACTACGCTAAAGCCAACCAATACACTGAATAACCTGGGCTACCGGGGGCAACTACTCTATACGCCATCCGATAAAGTGAAGATTACCCTGGCAGGCGACAACTCCCGCCAGCGTCCCGATGGCTATGCAACGGTGGTTGCTGGTGTTGTCACAACAAAACGAGCCGCTTATCGGCAGTTCAACAATATTATTGCCGATCTGGGGTATAAACTCCCGAGCACCAACCCATTCGACCGCGTTACGGATACGGATACCCCCTGGCGGTCAAACAACGATTTTGGTGGTGTTTCGGTAAACGTCGATGCCAAGATCGGCAGCGGCACCCTGACGGCAACAACGGCTTACCGCTACTGGGTTTGGGACCCTTCCAACGACCGGGATTTTACCGGACTTCCGGTGTTGACCAAGTCGCAGGGGAACTCGCGGCATGCCCAATGGACACAGGAAATTCGGTACGCGGGTCAGTTTTCGTCGAAGCTTAGTGGTGTTTTTGGCGTATTCTTTATCGATCAGGACCTGAAATCGGACCCGGTTCAGACGGAAGAATCAGGCTCGGCGCAGTGGCGGTTCTCGCAGAGTTCGACTAGTGCTTTATGGAAAACGCCGGGGCTTTTCGATGGCTTTGGCACCAAAACGACATCACGGCTCAAGACCATCGGCGCGGCCGTGTTTGGCCAGATCGACTGGGCTATCACCGACAAGTGGCACTTATTACCGGGGATCCGCTTCAACTACGATAAGAAAGACGTCGACTACAAGCGCGAAACTTATGGCGGTCTGCAAACGACCGACCCTGCTCTGATTGCGCTCAAGAACGCTATCTACACGAATCAGGCATTCGCATTTGGCGTTGAGGACAATAATTTCTCAGGGCAGGTAACCCTTGCTTACCGGGCTAGCAAACGGTTTAATGCTTACGCCACCTATGCGAACAGCTACAAGCCGGTTGGGGTAAATCTGGGGGGGCTTCCAACAGCAAACGGTGCTGTATTGATTGATTTGGCCAAAGTAAAACCTGAATACGTCACCCATTACGAGCTTGGTGTAAAAACCAAACCGACGCCGAGTTCAACCTTTAATGTGACGGTCTACAATACCGAAATTAAAGATTACCAGACGCAGGTTCAAACCGCTGAAGTGGGCGTAAACAGAGGGTATCTTGCGAATGCCGAGAAAGTGCGGGTACAGGGGGTTGAAATTGATGGAAACCTCCGGGTGAACAACCGTTTCTCAATAAACGGAGCCGTTTCTTATACCGACGGTAAGTACGTTTCCTTCAAGAATGCTCCTGTTCCACTGGAAGAGACGGGTGGCGAGTCAGCGTTCAAGGATATTTCCGGTGGTGCACTGCCGGGCATCTCCAAATGGTCGGGCTCGCTGGGTGGCGAGGTTTCTGGTAACGGCAAGTTATTAAATCAGGATGGCCGGTTCTTCCTGGCGGTCGATGGCTATTACCGTTCTTCGTTCTCTTCGAGCGCATCGCCCTCAGCTTTCCTGAATATCGACGGCTATACGCTGCTGAACGCGCGGGTTGGCTTCCGTGCCTCAAATGGTGTGTCGATCCTGTTATGGTCCCGAAATCTTACGAACAAGGATTACTTTGAACAACTACTGCCCGCAGCTGGTAATGCCGGTCAGTACGCGGCTGTACTGGGCGATCCCAGAACGTACGGCACTACATTACGGTACACATTTTAACGACACGCATGGGTCAGGTAAGCAGACAGAAGTGGAGAAAAAGCTAATCCAAACACTTTCTGAATTCCGTAACCTGTGCCAGATTATAAGTTATTAAGTTAATGAAAGCTGTGTACGCTAATTTTACTTAGCGTACACAGCTTTGTATTTTTTTAGTATCTGTATCCAACTTTTACCAGAAACTCAACTATGAAACATCATTTTTTACTCTCATTATTGTGGTTGCTTGGCCCCTTATCATCCTGGGCGCAGACCAATATGGCGGGGCTAGTTACCGACGAAAAGGACCAACCCCTGGCCGGTGTTACAATTATTATTCGGGGCACCAACACAGGCACCATTACCCAGGCCAATGGGCGATTTTCCCTTCAAACCAGTGAATCGCTACCGTTAACGATAACCGCTTCCTTCATTGGCTATAAACGCCAGGATATCGTTGTGCGGGGAAACAACTTCCGTAGTCTTGCTATTCGGCTAACAGAAGAAGCGATTCTGACGGATGAGGTAGTTGTATCGGCGAGTCGCGTACCGGAAGACATTCAGAAAGCCGCCGTAACCGTTGAGAAGCTGGGCGCAAGGCAGTTTCAGCAGTCACCGGCAACGAGTCCGTTCGATGCGTTGCAGAATGTGAAAGGCGTCGACTTACTCACCCAAAGCCTGACATTCAAGTCCGTTAACCTGCGTGGTTTTGGCGCTAACAATAACAACCGTTTTCTGCAATTGACCGATGGGATGGACAATCGCTCGCCAGGTCTCGGCTTTGGTTTTGGCAACGTAGCCGGTGTTTCCGATCTGGATGTGGAGAGCATCGAATTGATCCCGGGTGCTTCGTCGGCGTTATACGGCCCGGATGCGCTTCAGGGGTTGATGCTCACCACAAGCAAAAATCCGTTTACCTATCAGGGCTTGAGTGTTCAGCTAAAAGTTGGCGCCAACAACTTCGGCAAAGGGAGCTTCGGGCCGAAAGGCTACGGCGACATCGCCATCCGGTATGCGAAACAGCTGGGTGCCCGGTTCGCTGTTAAAGTCAATTTTCAGCGGCTTAGCGGTACGGATTTCATTGCCGATGATTACAGCGATCGGTCAACCCGCGCCCGCGCCAATTTTTTCACGACTGACCCTTCGCGGGGCGGTTTGGCGACCGGCATTGGGTTTGTTCCCAACAACGATCCAAATACAAATTTTCAGTACGACGGGGTTAATATATACGGCGATGATATCAATGCGGGCGGGGCGTTTAGTTTCCCGGCCAATTATGCGAATGTACTGTTGCAAAATAAGCTCGTAACCCGAACCGGCTATACCGAGCTGGATGTGTTGGGTAACAACGGCAAGGTCTTTAACAACCGCGCCAACGTATCCCTGCATTACAAGCTCCCCCGTAATATGGAAGCGTCGCTGGGCTGGTACTACGGCAATGGCAATTTCATTCGTACCGCTGGCTTTCGGGAGTATTTTCCGGATTACCAGCGGCACCAGTTCAAAGCCGAAGTGCGGGGCGATAACTTCTTTGTACGGGCCTACACAACCCAGCAGCAGGCTGAAGGCTGGAATATAGGTCAGACGGCGGCCGCCATCAACAACAGCTGGAAATCATTAAACCAGTGGGCCGCTGAATTTGGCCAGGCTTACGTAGAAAACAAAGTTAGCATAGGCGAAGCCCGCAATACCGCCGACCGGGGCCGCTTCCTGCCCGGCTCGGACCGATTCAACCTTGTTCGGGACGCGTTTGCCAACACTTACAATACTGACACCGTACCCGGCTACAAAGGCGCCAGAGGAACCCGGTTCCGCGACAACTCTGCTATGTGGCACTATGAAGGCATGTACAATTTCACGAAAGCGCTCAACAATGTAGCCGAGGTGATTGCAGGGGGCAGCATCCGTCATTACGTGCTGAACACAGGCGGAACCGCCGTAACATTGAAAGCGGATGGTTCGGAATACACCATTAACGAATACGGAGCGTATGTGCAGGCGGCCAAAGAACTAAAAATAAGCACCTTGTTAACGGTAAAACCAACAGTCGCTATTCGGTACGACAAGAACCAGTATTTTAAGGGTGGCTTCACCCCTCGCGCATCGGCTGTGGTGAGCGTTGGGCCGCATAATTTCCGTGGCTCCTGGCAATCGGCCTTCCGAAACCCATCGCCCGGACAACTATTTGCCGTTCCGGCCACCGGTAGAGGGGGCGATGTGGGTGGTTCGCAACTGGCGGCTGAGTCGGCACAACTCTTTTCAAACCCGGCTTATCTGGACAGCGATGTCAGGGATTTTTCGGCCGGGCGTCTATCGGAAGCGCAGCTTCGTACCAGGGCTTACAATCCGGCAAACTTCACCACGGAGAAGATAAAGACGTGGGAGGTTGGCTACAAAACGTTGATCCAGAACCGACTTTATGTCGACGCTTTCTATTTCCACAGCAAATACACGGATTTCATTGCCGCGCAGAGCTTTTACCAACCTACGAATGGGCAGATTTCTGACTTCTCGTCAAACGCCTATCGGACACTACAAATCAACTTCAACAACTTCAACGAGATTTTCGTGAATGGCTGGGGAATCGGGTCGGAGTACGGTCTGGGGCGGGGATTCACCATCAGCGGCAACTACGCTTATCAAGTGGGTACTGTTACGCTACGCGATGCCCAGGGGAACGTAATCAACGACAATGCAGGAAACCCGATCATAAAACGAAAGATGAGCAATCCGGAAGTTTCACAGAAGGGGCGTAACTTCTTTATCTCGCCGGAAAACCGCTACAACATTACCCTAAGCAACTCGCGCTTGACAGACCGGCTGGGAGCTACCCTCACCTATCGCTGGACAGACAGAATGTGGGTTGAGCAAGGTACAACGGCCGGTGACATCTGGTTGCCCTCCTGGACCAGTTTAGACGCCCAGGTTTCGTACAAAGTACCCACCTTCAAATCGGTCGTGAAGCTGGGTGGGACTAATATCCTGAACCAATATTACGCTCAGGGGTATGGCCTGGCCCGTATCGGTGGGTTATATTATCTGAGCATTACGTTTGATGAGCTACTGCGATGATGTAGTCCCGATCGTCGGCCCGGCGACCGGCCCGGTCGGCCGGGTATCCGGTTGAAAGTATCAGCCGACCGGGCCGGTCGCCGGGCCGACGATCGGTATTACAAACAAAAAGCCCCAACCATTGCTGGTTGGGGCTTTTGCATTTACTATGTCTAAACGGTTAGACCGTAGCTTTCTTTTTGCTGCGGGCGTACTGTTCGCGTGATTCGGTGATCGTTTCCAGTTCTTCCTTCGAACCGACGATCGCGCTTTGGTAGCGACGAAGGCCTGTACCAGCAGGAATCAGGTGACCAACAATTACGTTCTCTTTCAGACCGTCAAGTACGTCGCGCTTACCACGAATTGAGGCTTCGCTCAGTACTTTCGTCGTTTCCTGGAAGGAAGCGGCCGAGATGAAGCTGTCTGTACCCAAAGACGACTGCGTGATACCCATCAGTGTTGGTTGCGAAACGGCAGCCATGGCGTCACGAACGGTCACAAGGGCCAGATCACGACGTTTCAAGCTGGAGTTCTCATCCCGAAGCTGACGGCTCGTCAAAATCTGACCGGGTTTAACGTTTGGTGAATCACCAGCGTCCATAACCACTTTAGCGTCAAGAACTTTGTCGTTTTCCTCACGGAACGACCACTTATCTACCACCTGACCTTCGAGGAAGTTGGTATCGCCCGAGTCGATGATTTCAACTTTCTGCATCATCTGCCGAACAATGGCTTCGATGTGCTTATCGTTGATCTTCACGCCTTGCAGACGGTATACTTCCTGAATTTCATTTACCAGATATTCCTGAACAGCCGTTGGGCCTTTAATCGCCAGAATGTCGCTTGGCGTAATGGCACCGTCAGACAGCGGAGCACCAGCCCGTACGAAGTCATTGTCCTGAACCAGGATAAACTTCGACAGTGGGACGAGGTACTTCTTCTTCGTTCCGTCTCTCGACTCGATGAAGATTTCGCGGTTACCACGTTTGATCGCACCGTAAGTTACAACGCCATCAATTTCACTAACGACAGCCGGGTTCGACGGGTTACGGGCTTCGAACAATTCCGTTACCCGTGGCAGACCACCCGTGATGTCACGAGTTTTACCCACGTTACGCGGAATTTTCGCCAGTGGCTGGCCAGCTTTAATTTTCTGGCCTTCCTTCACAACCAGACGCGAGCCAACCGGTAAGTTGTAGCTTTTCTGGAGTGGTCCACCTTCGTTATCGGGCAGGTGCAACGTCAACGTTGTCGTGCCTTGTACAATAATGGCTGGGTTCTTTGCCTTATCGCGGCTTTCGATGATCACTTTCTCCTGGAAGCCAGTCTGTTCATCGAACTCTTCACGATAGGTAATACCATCTTCGATAGCGTCGAAGTTCAGCGTACCGGTCAGTTCAGACAGGATAACGGCGTTATACGGATCCCAGGCGCAAATATCGTCGCCCTTTTTCACCATATCGCCATCTTTAACCCGCAGGAATGCACCATACGGTACGTTATTGCTGATGAGTACAATGCTCCGGTCACTCGGATTCACAATCCGAACTTCACCCGAACGACCCATTACGATCGTTTGCGCATTGCCTTCATTGTCTTCCGACTGAACCGTCCGCATCTCTTCAAGCTCGATCAGACCATCGAATTTAGCTTTGATCGACGCATCAACCGCGATGTTAGACGCCGTACCACCCACGTGGAAGGTACGAAGCGTTAGCTGTGTACCCGGCTCACCAATGGACTGCGAGGCAATAACACCCACAGCTTCACCTATGTCGACCATGCGGCCCGATGCAAGGTTACGGCCATAACACTTGGCGCAAACACCCTGACGCGATTCGCAGGTCAGTACCGAACGAATTTCGACTGTTTCAATGCTTGTCTCGTCAATCTGAGCAGCTACTTCTTCAGTGATCAACTCACCGGAAGCAAGGATCAGTAATGGTCTACCATCCTCACCCTTCAGCAGCGGATCATAAATATCGTGAACCGTAGTACGGCCCAGGATACGCTCTGACAGCGGCTCAACAATATCTTCGTTATCTTTCAGAGCCGACACTTGCAGACCGCGCAGCGTACCACAATCGTCTTCACTGATGATAACATCCTGGGCTACGTCGTGCAGACGACGGGTCAGGTAACCGGCATCGGCCGTTTTCAGAGCCGTATCGGCCAGACCTTTCCGCGCACCGTGGGTTGAGATAAAGTACTCCAACACGTCGAGACCTTCTTTGAAGTTCGACAGAATCGGGTTTTCAATGATCTCACCAACTGAACCCTGGAGGTTTTTCTGTGGCTTGGCCATCAGACCCCGCATACCACCCAACTGACGAATCTGCTCACGCGAACCACGGGCTCCCGAGTGCATCATCATGTAGATCGAGTTGAATCCACCCTGATCGGCTTCGAGCTGCTTCATCAGCGTCTCGGTCAAACGAGAGTTTACGCGCGTCCAGATGTCGATAACCTGGTTGTAGCGTTCGTTCTCCGTAATCAGACCCATCAGGTAGTTATCCCAAACAGCCTGTACTTCCGCTTTCGCTTCGTCGACAAGACCTTGTTTGGCTTCGGGAATCATAACGTCGCTCAAACCGATTGACAGACCACCCCGGAAGGCCATCTGGAAACCAAGTTCTTTGATCTCATCGAGGAACTGAGCCGTACGGGCACCACCCGAGATTTTGAAGATGAGCGCAATGATCTGCTGAAGCTTTTTCTTCGTCAGCAGTTCGTTGATATAACCCACTTCTTCTGGAACAGCCTGGTTGAACAACAACCGACCTGCTACGGTGTCAATGACTTTATAAACCAGCTCACCATTCTCATCCCGAACTTTCACCCGGCATTTGATATTGGCGTGCTTGGAAACTTTACCTTCATTGATACCGATAATAACCTCTTCCGTACCGTAGAACGTCATGCCTTCACCCACAATCGGGTACTCAGGAATGCTCTTACGTCCTTTTGTTACGTAGTACAGGCCTAATACCATGTCCTGCGAGGGTACCGTGATCGGTGCACCGTTGGCAGGGTTCAGGATATTGTGCGACGCCAGCATCAGCAGCGACGCTTCAAGGACAGCTTCCTGGCCCAGCGGCACGTGAACGGCCATCTGGTCACCGTCAAAGTCAGCGTTAAAGGCGGTACAAACGAGTGGGTGCAACTGAATAGCTTTACCCTCGATCAGTTTCGGCTGGAATGCCTGGATACCCAGACGGTGAAGCGTTGGAGCCCGGTTCAGCAGAACAGGGTGGCCTTTAAGAACGTTTTCCAGAATGTCCCAGATAACGGGGTCTTTCCGGTCAACAATTTTCTTGGCCGACTTCACGGTTTTAACGATACCACGCTCAATCAGTTTGCGAATAACAAACGGCTTGAACAATTCGGCAGCCATGTCTTTCGGCAGACCACATTCATGGAGTTTCAGTTCAGGACCAACTACAATAACCGAACGACCAGAATAGTCGACACGCTTACCGAGCAGGTTTTGACGGAAACGACCTTGCTTACCCTTCAGCATGTCGGACAACGACTTCAGGGCACGGTTACCTTCCGAACGAACGGCGTTTACTTTCCGTGAGTTGTCGAACAGCGAATCGACAGCTTCCTGCAACATCCGTTTTTCGTTACGGAGAATTACTTCGGGAGCCTTGATTTCGATAAGACGCTTCAGACGGTTGTTCCGAATAATAACCCGACGATACAGGTCATTCAAATCAGACGTAGCAAAACGACCACCATCCAGGGGGACGAGCGGACGCAGTTCGGGAGGAATAACCGGTACCATTTTGATCACCATCCACTCGGGGCGGTTCTCGATACGACCGTTCGCTTCCCGGAATGCTTCAACGACTTTAAGGCGTTTCAGCGCTTCTGCTTTCCGTTGTTGTGATGTATCCGTTGCAGCAGCGTGACGGAGCGAGTAAGACAGTTCGTCCAGCTCAACCCGCGACAGCAACATCTCCAGTGCTTCAGCCCCCATCTTGGCGATGAATTTATTCGGGTCTTTGTCGTCAAGATGCTGGTTGCTGCTTGGCAGTTTGTCAATAATATCCAGGTACTCGTCTTCCGTTAGGAAGTCAAGCTGGTTAATACCATCTTCTGCTTTTACGCCGGGCTGTACAACAACATAGCGTTCGTAGTAGATGACCTGGTCAAGTTTTTTGGTCGAAAGGCCCAGCAGATAACCAATTTTGTTTGGTAAGCTGCGGAAATACCAGATATGCGCAACGGGCACCACCAGTTCGATGTGGCCCATACGCTCCCGGCGTACCTTCTTCTCGGTTACTTCAACACCACAGCGATCGCAGATAATGCCTTTGTAGCGAATCCGCTTGTATTTACCGCAGTGACATTCCCAGTCCTTCACAGGCCCGAAAATGCGCTCGCAGAACAAGCCGCCCATTTCGGGTTTGTAGGTCCGGTAGTTGATCGTCTCCGGCTGTGTTACCTCGCCGTAGGAACTCTCCAAAATAGACTCCGGCGATGCCAGACTGATCGTCACGCTGGCAAAGTCGCTATTGAGCTTTTTGTTCTTTTTGAACGACATTGGTTGGAGATTATAGGTTAAAACGAGAAGTGAGGAGTTAGGAGCGAGAAGCAAGGAGTTATTGCTGATGCATTACTCCTCACTCCTCACTCCTCGCTCCTAACTCCTATTATTCAAGTGTAATTTCAAGTGCAAGACCGCGCAACTCGTGAACGAGTACGTTGAACGACTCCGGAATGTTTGGCTTCGGCAGGTTCTCACCTTTCACGATAGCCTCGTATGCCTTCGCACGACCAACAACGTCATCCGATTTAACCGTCAGGATTTCCTGCAGGATGTTCGAAGCACCGAAAGCTTCCAGTGCCCATACTTCCATCTCACCGAAACGCTGACCACCAAACTGCGCTTTACCACCCAGCGGCTGCTGTGTAATGAGCGAGTAAGGTCCGATCGAACGGGCGTGCATCTTATCGTCGACCAAGTGGCCAAGTTTAAGCATGTAGATGATCCCTACGGTTACCGGCTGGTCAAAACGATCACCCGTCAATCCGTTGTAGAGGTACGTACGGCCGAATGAAGGCAAACCAGCCTCATCCAACTCATCAGCTACTTGTTGCTCCGTTGCGCCGTCAAAAATTGGCGTTGCATATTTCCGATCCAGTTTCTGACCAGCCCAGGCCAGTACCGTTTCATAGATCTGTCCGAGGTTCATCCGGGAAGGTACACCAAGCGGGTTCAGTACGATGTCGACTTTCGTTCCATCTTCCAGGAACGGCATATCTTCATCACGTACAATCCGGGCAACCACCCCTTTGTTACCGTGACGTCCAGCCATCTTATCCCCTACTTTCAGCTTCCGCTTCTTGGCGATATAGACTTTGGCAAGCTTCACGATACCGGCTGGCAGTTCGTCACCAACTTCGAGGGTAAACCGCTCACGCTTGAACCGACCCGTGATTTCGCTACGACGATTGTTATAGCTTTTCACCAGTTCGACAACCATCAGGTTTACTTTCTCGTCGTCTGTCCAACTTTCGAGGTTCATGTCCGACAACAGATTGGCTTCTTCCGGCACAGCGTAGCTGCTTTCATCGCGGTAGGCATTGCGATCCGGGAAGAGGTTTTCCGTAATGTTCTTACGGCTGAACTTCACACCTTTACTCACAATCTCGTCGCCAAACTTATGTTTGACGCCCGCGCTGGTTTTACCGTCCAGTAAGCCGACCAGTTTCTCGATCATACGCGCACGGAAGTCATTCAACTCACGGCCGTATTTTTTCATCAGTGCTTTAACCTCGTCTTTGTGCTTACCCCGATCTTCTTTGGCCGGACGCGCAAACAACTTGGTATCAATCACGACACCTTTGAGGGATGGCGGTGCTTTTTTGGATGCATCTTTCACATCACCGGCTTTATCGCCGAAGATAGCACGGAGAAGTTTTTCTTCCGGTGTCGGATCGCTTTCGCCTTTCGGTGTAATCTTACCGATCAGGATATCGCCTTCCTTCACTTCCGTACCTACGCGAACGATACCGTTCTCATCGAGGTTACGAACCGTTTCTTCGCTTACGTTCGGAATTTCGGAGGTTAATTCCTCTTCGCCCCGTTTGGTATCACGAACTTCCAGTTCAAACTCTTCGATGTGAATCGACGTAAAGATATCTTCACGCACAACGCGCTCCGAGATCACGATAGCATCCTCAAAGTTGTATCCCTGCCAGGGCATGAACGCTACTTTCATGTTCCGGCCAAGGGCCAATTCACCAGCCTGTGTGGCATAGCCTTCGCACAATACATCGCCTTTCTTCACCCGCTGCCCTTTCAGTACAGTTGGTTTAATGTTGATGCAGGTGTCCTGGTTGGTCCGACGGAATTTAATGAGGTTGTACGTTTTCCGATCTTCGTCGAACGTAACCGCCATCTGATCTTCGTCGAGGTTGTACTTAACAATGATTTTTGTCGCGTCAACAAACTCAATAACACCATCGGCTTCAGCAATAACCAGCGTCCGTGAGTCAACAGCCACACGACCTTCCAAGCCGGTACCCACGATTGGGGCTTCGGGACGAAGCAGTGGTACTGCCTGACGCTGCATGTTCGAACCCATCAGGGCACGGTTAGCATCGTCGTGCTCAAGGAACGGAATCATGGAAGCCGCCACCGACACAATCTGGTTCGGAGCAATGTCCATGAAGGTTACGTTGGCAGGCTCAGCCATTGGGAAGTCACCTTCAAAACGGGCTTTCAGGCGATCTACCTGGAAGTTGCCTTTTTTGTCGATGCCAGCGTTGGCCTGTGCAATGTAGTGGGTATCTTCTTCTTCGGCCGTCAGATACATGACCGGCTTATCCATCGATACCTTTCCGTTTTCAATGATCCGGTATGGCGTCTCGATGAAGCCCATGCTGTTAATTTTAGCATAGACACACAGCGACGAAATCAGACCGATATTGGGGCCTTCCGGGGTTTCGATAGTACACAGACGACCATAGTGCGTGTAGTGTACGTCACGAACTTCGAAACCAGCCCGCTCACGTGATAGACCACCGGGTCCGAGTGCCGACATACGACGCTTGTGCGTCACTTCGGCCAGCGGATTGGTCTGGTCCATAAACTGCGACAGCTGGTTGGTACCGAAGAACGAGTTAATGACCGACGAAAGTGTCCGGGCATTGATCAGGTCAACGGGTTTGAAATCCTCGTTGTCCCGTACGTTCATCCGTTCCTTGATCGTCCGGGCCATACGAGCCAGACCGACACCAAACTGTGCATATAATTGCTCCCCTACTGTCCGAACACGTCGGTTGCTGAGGTGGTCAATGTCATCGACAACGGCCTTTGAGTTAATCAGACCAATCAGGTACTTCACAATCGACACAATGTCTTCTGTAGTTAGTACTTTCATGTCCGACGAAATGTCGAGACCGAGTTTTTTATTGATCCGGTAACGGCCTACATCACCCAGGTCATACCGCTTGTCCGAGAAGAACAAGCTTTGAATGATCTCCCGAGCGGTTTGCTCGTCAGGTGCATCAGCGTTCCGGAGCTGCCGGTAGATTTGCTCCACAGCCTCTTTTTCAGAGTTAGAGCTATCTTTTTGCAGCGTGTTGTAAATGATGTTGTAATCGGCCATGTTCATGTCTTCCTTATGCAGGATAACTGATTTCTGACCTGATTCCGTAATTACATCAATGTCATCTGCCGAGATGGCCGAGTCTCGCTCCAAGAGCACCTCGTTCCGGCTGATCGACACTACTTCGCCCGTATCCTCATCCACAAAGTCTTCCGTCCACGTGCGCAGTACCCGAGCCGCTAACCGACGGCCAATGGCCTTTTTCAGGTTGGCAGGCGTTGCCGGTACTTCTTCTGATAAACCGAACAAGTCCAGAATGTCTTTATCCGAACCGAAGCCAATAGCCCGTAACAGCGTTGTAACCGGGAATTTCTTTTTCCGGTCGATGTACGCATACATGACATTGTTGACGTCGGTCGAGAATTCAATCCATGAGCCTTTAAATGGAATAATCCGCGCTGAATACAGCTTGGTACCATTCGTGTGTTTACTCATCGAAAAGAACACACCTGGCGAACGGTGCAATTGAGAAACAATCACACGTTCGGCCCCGTTAATGACGAACGAGCCTTTCTCGGTCATATACGGAATGTTCCCTAAGAACACCTCCTGTTCAATTGTCTCAAAGTCCTCGTTGTCGGGGTCATTGTTTGTCAGACGCAGTTTGGCTTTCAAAGGCACCGAATACGTCAAACCCCGGTCAATAGACTCGTCAACCGAGTATTTCGGGGGATCAACCAGATAGTCGATGAACTCCAGCTTGAAGTTTTCACGGGAGTCTGAAATGGGGAAATTTTCCTGGAATACCTTGAACAAGCCTTCCTCCGACCGTTGGTTGGAGGGAGTGTCAAGCTGGAAAAAATCTTTGAAGGATTTTACTTGAATATCCAGAAAGTCTGGATACCCAATCACTGGCTGAATCGTCGCAAAATTTTTGCGTGTACTGATTTTCGCGTTTGTCGCCAAGATTGTGCTTCGTTTAGTTGCGTAACCGATTCTCAATGAGTGCGTTGCGAAGATTTGCCACGGCACTCGGACTAAGCGGCTATTCAGGCTCCGGGTGTCACCCGACCCAAGGAGCGTAAATAGACAACATAAGGCAATAAAAATAAGTTTGTCTTTTGCAAGAGCTTAGACAAAAAGTCTCCAAACAGGAAAAGACCAGACGTTGGTCTGGCCTCTCCTGTCTGGAGCGATATGCGAAAGAGCTATCTGCTTACTTAACTTCTACTTCAGCACCAGCTTCTTCGAGTTGCTTACGCAGAGCGTCAGCTTCGTCTTTGCTTACACCTTCTTTAACTGGCTTCGGCGCTGTGTCGACCAATTCTTTAGCTTCTTTCAGACCCAGACCCGTCAGGTCTTTTACCAATTTAACTACAGCCAGTTTAGCAGCACCAGCCGACTTCAGAACAACGTCGAACGAGGTTTTCTCAGCAACGGCTGGAGCAGCATCACCTGCACCTGCACCGCCACCAGCTACCATCACGGGAGCGGCTGCAGCCGGTTCGATACCATACTCATCTTTCAGGATGGTAGCCAGTTCGTTAACTTCTTTAACTGTCAGGCTTACAAGCTGCTCCGCGAACGCTTTCAAATCTGCCATTGTCGTATTTCTTTTATTTGATTGTGATACAATTGTGAAAAAATATTGTCGGAAAAATTAAGCTGCTTCCTCGCGCTCCGACAGCGTTTTGAGGATACCGGCCAATTTGTTGCCACCACTTTGCAACGCCGAGATGACGTTTTTCGCAGGCGACTGCAACAGGCCGATGATTTCGCCGATCAGCTCTTCTTTGCTCTTCAGTGCGATGAGCGTGTCGAGTTGGTCAGCACCAATAAATAGGCTATAATCAATAGAAGCAGCCTTCAATTGCAGCTTGTCGTTCGTTCTACGGAACTCCTTGATAAGCTTAGCCGGTGCTTTGCCGTTGTCTGCGTGAAACATCACTGCCGACTGGCCATGCAGCACCGTATCGTTGAACGGTGTATAATCCGTATCGAGGGTTTCGAGTGCTTTCTTGATGAAGCTATTCTTCACCACCCTGTACTCAATACCCCGCTCAAAACACATCCGACGGAGGTTGTTTGTTTCAGCAACCGTCATGCCATTGGCTTCCGTGATGTAGAAGAAGGGAGTCGACTGGAACTTTCCAGTTAATTCCTCAATAATTGCTCCTTTGTCCTCGCGCTTCATGGCTTAAATTCCGGCTACTGTGCCTTTATCAATCGTTACTCCCGGACTCATCGTGCTCGACAGGTTGATCGTTTTCACATACGTTCCTTTGGCCGACGAAGGCTTCAGACGCATCAGTGTAGCGATGATTTCCTGCGCGTTTTCGGCCAGTTTTTCTGGCGTAAACGATACTTTACCAATACTGGTGTGAATGATACCGGTTTTGTCGACTTTAAAGTCGATTTTACCAGCCTTCACCTCACGAACAGCTTTTGCTACGTCGGGAGTTACCGTACCCGATTTCGGGTTTGGCATCAGCCCGCGTGGACCAAGAACTTTACCCAGACGACCCACTTTGGCCATAACGTTCGGCATCGTGATAATCACGTCGATGTCCGTCCAGCCTTGTTCGATCTTCTGAATGTAATCATCCAGGCCCACGAAATCAGCACCAGCTTCTTTCGCTTCGTTTTCCTTGTCCGGGGTGCAAAGCACCAGAACGCGAACCGTCTTACCGGTACCATGCGGCAACGTGGCAACACCACGAACCATCTGGTCGGCTTTACGCGGGTCAACGCCCAACCGAACGTCAATATCCACAGAAGCGTCAAATTTCGTGAACGAAATCTCCTTCAGAATCTCGGCTGCCTGTTGGAGCGAGTATTCTTTAGCAGCATCGTACTTCGATTGAGCTTCTTTTTGTTTTTTCGTTAACTTAGCCATGTCTGTGTTTGCTTCGGCAAGTCTATTAGTTCTCGAAGGGCGCTGTGCCCGTCACCGTGATTCCCATGCTGCGGGCCGTACCGGCCACCTGCTTCATTGCAGACTCTACTGTAAAGGCGTTCAAATCGGGCATCTTCGTTTCCGCGATTGTCCGAATTTGGTCCCATGTTACAGAGCCCACTTTGTTGCGGTTTGGTTGAGCAGATCCGCCTTTCAGCTTAGCTGCTTCCAACAGCAGAATCGGCGCCGGTGGAGTCTTGATGACGAAATCAAAGGATTTATCCTTGTAATACGTGATCAAAACTGGCAGCACCGTACCCATTTTATCCTGCGTCCGGCCGTTGAATTGCTTGCAGAATTCCATGATATTTAAACCCTTGGAACCCAGTGCCGGACCGATCGGAGGTGAGGGATTGGCTTGCCCACCTTTGACTTGCAGCTTTACGTAGCCACCTACTTCTTTTGCCATTGTGGTAATTGAGTTACGATCTACAACTTACGTTGCCTGGGAGTTAGTCACATAACCGATCCAGGTTCCTTCATAGTAAACCAACTTGTTTTGATCGTTTGTCCTCTGAGGGAAGCATAGGACGCCCGATCATGGAATCTGACGACTAATCAGAGTTCCTTTTCTACTTGCGCGTAACTGAGTTCTACCGGTGTATTCCGGCCAAATATTTTCACAACGACGTTCACTTTCTTTCGGTCGTCGAATACTTCTTCTACTGTTCCGATAAACCCACCAAACGGGCCATCAACCACTTTAACGGATTCGCCCTTGATGTAAGCAACGGTTGGAGCAGCTACTTCCTGCGCTTCTTCGTCAACTTTACCCAGAATGCGATTTACTTCGGCCTGGCGTAATGGAACGGGCACTTTTGATGTCGTTCCTACCTGAGAGTTACCCAAAAAGCCCAATACACCCGGCATATTCAGAATCATATCGAGTGCCCGATTATTACCCAGATCAGCCGAAATAAGGATATAGCCAGGAAAAAATGATTTTTCCCGAACGCGCTTCTTACCGTTACGCATTTCGTATACCTTTTCCGCCGGAATAAGAACCTGCGGAATTACTTCGTCCAATTTCTGCCGGATAATTTCGTTATCAAGATAGGATTTGATTTTCTTCTCCTGTCCCGAAACGGCCCGTATGACGTACCATTGTATGCCGCTCATTTGCTTGTCATTTGTTGCCAAGTATCGTCAAACGTTGGCAAGTGTAGTCAAGAAGTGATTTACAATTCCTGACAATCTTTGACCATTTCTTGACTACCTATGACTTGTTTTTAGAATGACTGATAAAACGCGTTCAGTCCGTTCTCAAATACCAGATCTATCAGACCGACCAATAGCGCAAAAATCAGCGATGCTACCAGTACCAGCGTTGAACTGGATTGCAGATCGCTGAATTTGGGCCAAGTCACGTTGTGCTGAACTTCCTCCCAGGAGGCTTTCAGAAACGAAATAAACTTGTCCATATTAAAGTAAGGGATTGGCACGGGTGGAGAGATTCGAACTCCCATCAACGGTTTTGGAGACCGCTATTCTACCCTTGAACTACACCCGTTTGTTACTGGTCTATTCGGCGTGCCCCGAATTGGACTGCAAAAGTACGAACTAATATCAAAAAAACAAGTGCATTCCCGTTAAGAAATGCACTTGTTATCAATTATTTACCTTAGTCGAGGATTTCCGTTACCTGACCAGCGCCTACGGTACGACCACCTTCGCGAATAGCGAAACGCAGACCTTTTTCCATAGCGATTTTGTTGATCAGACTTACTTCGATAGTGATGTTATCACCGGGCATTACCATCTCAACGTTTGCAGGAAGAGTGATCTCACCTGTTACGTCTGTGGTACGGAAGTAAAACTGTGGACGGTATTTGTTAAAGAATGGTGTGTGACGACCACCTTCTTCTTTCGACAGAACGTAAACCTCAGCCTTGAACTTCAAGTGTGGGGTTACAGAACCTGGCTTACAGATAACCATACCACGACGGATATCGGTTTTTTCAATACCACGGAGCAGAAGACCTACGTTATCACCGGCTTCACCACGGTCCAGAATTTTCCGGAACATTTCAACACCCGTTACAACTGATTTTAAGTTTTCAGCACCCATACCCAGGATTTCAACTTGTTCGCCTGAGTTGATGATACCCCGTTCGATACGACCGGTAGCAACGGTTCCACGACCTGTGATCGAGAATACGTCCTCTACGGGCATAAGGAATGGAAGCTCTGTCATACGAGGAGGCAGGGGAATGAAATCATCCACACTCTGCATCAACTCTTCAATGGTTTTAACCCACTGTTCATCGCCATTCAGACCACCAAGGGCCGAACCTTGAATTACCGGGATATTGTCACCGTCGAAGTTATAGAAGCTCAACAGTTCGCGGATTTCCATTTCAACGAGTTCGAGCAACTCTGGATCGTCCACCATGTCCACTTTGTTCATGAACACAACGAGCTGAGGAACACCTACCTGACGAGCAAGCAGGATGTGCTCACGCGTTTGGGGCATTGGTCCATCCGTTGCAGCTACCACAAGGATAGCACCGTCCATCTGCGCAGCACCAGTTACCATGTTTTTCACATAGTCGGCGTGACCTGGGCAGTCAACGTGTGCGTAGTGGCGGTTTGCCGTTGAATATTCAACGTGCGATGTATTGATGGTGATACCGCGCTCTTTTTCTTCCGGAGCGTTGTCAATCGAGGAGAAGTCCCGAATTGCGGCCAGACCCTTTCCGGCCAGCACTTTCGTAATGGCAGCCGTCAGCGTCGTTTTACCGTGGTCAACGTGACCAATCGTACCGATGTTTACGTGCGGTTTCGAGCGGTCAAAATTCTCTTTTGCCATGTTTTTAAAACGCTATTGTGAACTGTTATTTGTTAGTGAATAAATTCGCTGAACGTAAATAAGGCCCAGCGAAATCATCCCGTTTGAGGTCTGATGCCATTTGGGCTTAAAACCGCACGGGCGGCCCCGTCAAAAAGACCTCCTGAAGAAGTCTTGAGCCGTTACGGGGACTTGAACCCCGGACCTCTTCCTTACCAAGGAAGTGCTCTACCGCTGAGCTATAACGGCTTGTTTCTAACAGTGGAATCAGCAAAGAGAAAGTAAACCTAAATCGTGCGCGATCTCGATTACCTTGTAGCGTGTTTAAAGCTACCGCTTTACCAATTGAGCGGAAGACGGGTCTCGAACCCGCAACCTATAGCTTGGAAGGCTATCGCTCTACCAATTGAGCTACTTCCGCTTACTTAGTAATTAGTTAACAGTAAAGCTGTAACTGGTACAACTAACTACTAATTAACTATTCACTAAAGGGTGGGGAGTGGAGGATTCGAACCTCCGAAGGCGTACGCCAGCAGATTTACAGTCTGATCCATTTGGCCACTCTGGAAACTCCCCAAAAAGCACTGTTAAAGAACATTTTCCGCCCCGTTTCCGGTTTGGAGTTGCAAAATTACACGATTTTACGGTGTTGTCAACAGATGCTCTAAAAATAATTTACAGAATGTTAAATATTATTGAACCAGTTGGGTCAACAAGGTCCCGTCAGGATAGCGCATATCCGTGATCCGCCACCGGCCTGCCGTTTGCTGCATTTCCACCTTAATTTCCTCAGGTTTAGCCTTGTTCTCAAATGTTACGTACACAATAGCTCGTGTTCCTCCAACAACAGCAGGTAGTACCCAGGTCTTTTTTATGGCCTCATCAGGGACATTATATAGGCCATTTATTTTTTTTCTATTTAGTTTTCCCGTTGATTTCTGAGCGTCGTTCCAGATAAGTTCGGCCGTAGATTTCGCAAAAAATTGTTCGATCAACGCACGATCTTTTGTCTCGCGCATGGGATTTTCCGTTTTGTTGTGCTCAAAATAAAGAGCTCTCACCAATCGATCGGCCGCCGAGCGGGGTGTATTATCCGTTGGGCGTTTTGCCAGTGCAGCGGCACTGTCTTCTACCGCCGTAGTCGAAGTGGTCTGAGCTTCCTGCTTTGGCTTGGTTTTGCAGGCTAAGCTAATAAGCACCAAGGCCGTCAAGAGTAAGGGTGTCTTCATAGAAAAAGAAGGTTTAGAAAAGGCTCGAACAGGTTCTGGCTGTTCAAGCCTTTTTAGTTTACCAAACTTTAATTCGGTCTTCCGGCTTTTTGTACATCTTGTCGCCCGGTTGAACATTAAAGGCCTGATACCAGGCGTTGATATTCGACACAGGACCATTACACCGGTATAAGTTCGGTGCGTGCGGGTCGGTCATGATTAGCTGCGCCTGTGTTTCAGGTAAAACGTTGATGCGCCATACCTGCGCCCAAGACAGGAAGAACCGCTGATCTGGTGTAAAGCCATCAATCATGCTCTTTTTACCGCTCGTTTTGCCCTGTGCGGTCTTTTTAAAGGCATCGTACGCAATGGCTAGCCCTCCCAAATCGGCGAGGTTTTCGCCGAGGGTTAGCTGGCCATTTACTTTGATGGAATCCAGCACTTTAAAGCCAAAGAACTGCTCTTTTACCTGATCGGCCCGTTTCTTGAAGTTATCGGCGTCGGTTTTGGTCCACCAGTCGCGCAATGTCCCGTCAGCATCGTACTGACGACCTGAATCGTCGAACCCATGCGTCATTTCATGACCGATTACGGCGCCAATACCACCGTAATTGATCGCATCGTCCGCATCGAAATCATAGAATGGAAATTGCAGAATAGCGGCCGGGAAAGCGATTTCGTTGTTAACGGGATTATAATAAGCGTTTACCGTTGGCGGTGTCATGCCCCACTCGGTCCGGTCGACGGGCTTGCCCAGGCGGTTGATCATGTAGTTGTACGACCATTTACTGGCCGACTTCACGTTGCCGTAATAATCGTTGCGGGCAATGGTAACCCCATCGTAGTTCTTCCATTTATCAGGATACCCGATTTTCCGTTTGAAGGAAATTAACTTGGCAAGTGCTTTCTTCTTGGTATCCTCGCTCATCCAGTCGAGGTTTTTAATGTGTTCTTTGTACGAATCTTCGAGGTTACCAACCAATGTCAGCATGCGCTGTTTAGCTTCGGGTTTGAAGTACCGTTGTACGTACAGTTGACCCAGCAAATCACCGAGCGAGTTATCAATGAGACCACTCACTCGCTGCCAGCGGGGCGTCTGCTCCTTTTGGCCGGTCAGTACTTTTGAAAAGGCAAAGTTCTGCTTCACGAACGCATCGCTCAGGAACGGAGCGGCACCTTTCAGGATATTCCACCGCATGTAGGTGCGCAGGTCTTCGATAGGCGTAGCAGTTACCAGGCTATCCAGCGAGCGGAAAAACGCCGGGCTTTGAACCAACACGGTATCCTGCCCTTTGGCACCAAACTTGGTCAGTTGATCGGCCCAGTTCATGCCGGGTGTCAGTTTACTGAAATCGGCAACCGTAAGTTTATTATACGTTTTATAAGGATCACGCATCTCTACGCGGGGCATCTGGGCTTTGGCCAGTGCCGTTTCTACCCGCATAACCACATCGGCATCCTGCGATGCCTGGGTTGGCTCTTCACCAATCAAACCGAACATTTTGGTCAGGTTATCCCGGTATGCATCCCGAATTTTTACACTACGCGCATCATCTTTCAAATAGTAATCACGGTCGGGCAGCGTGGTACCTCCCTGGCTGAACTGGGGTAAATATTTGGAAACGTTTTTACGGTCCTGGGTTACGAAGAAGCCAAATAGCATACCATTGCTCTGCGTACGCTGGTACGCCAGTTCATCTATGAAAGCCGCTTTGTTATTGACTTTTTCAATGCGTGCCAGTTCTGGTTTAATTGGATCAAACCCACGCTTCTCGATCGTCAGGCTGTCCATACCACTCATGTAATAGTCGCCCACCATTTGATACAGCCGACCTTTTGTTGTAGTCTTGGCAGCATCTTCAAGCAAGGTTTTCATGGCATCCAGACTCTTATCCCGAAGTTCATTGAAACTGCCCCATGCGGTTTTAGAAGCCGGAATAGCATTTTGACGAAGCCAGTTCCCATTGGCATACTGATAGAAGTTATCGCCGGGCTTCACTGACAAATCCATGTTTTGAGGATCAATAAATTTTCGGGGACCAGCGGCCATAAACGCAACGGCCAGGGCACCCGTCACTATAAAACTTACTCGTCTTGTCATTGTATTGACAGTTGGGGTTGATGAAAGGATACAAATTTAACTAAAAATAGGAACGCGGATTGAACGGATTAAGCGGATAAAAACAGATAAATCCGTTCTACTCCGCTTAATCCGTTCAATCCGCGTTCCTATCAGGTATATGCTTATTTGTCCGCTGAGAGCGACGCTTGAAATTCTTTATATGACCCTGTTTTATACTGATCGAATGGTTCTTTCTGGTGGTAGTTCTTCCCGAAGTAGGTGATGATCTGGTGGAACGTTCTTGGCTCCAGATAGCCAGCGATAGGCTGAATCAGATTAAACTTTTCGTCCAGAAACACAGTCGTCGGGTAACTCATCTGGTTTTTCAGTAACGCAGCGGCCAATTCATGAACACCCCGGCTCCCACCGCTGATGTACTTGAAGGTTTGTTTGCCCAGTGTTACATCGGCCGTTTGCTCGGCATTGAACCGAACGGCGTAGTAATTCTCGTTTACATAGTCGACGATAGCGGGTTTCGAGAAGGTTTCCCGATCCATTACCTTACACCAGCCGCACCAGTCGGTATATACGTCTACCACAAATTTCTTCGGTTTCTTCTGCGTCAGGACGTAAGCTTCCTGAACCGTCAGCCATTTAATGTGTTTGGCTTCGGCAGAAGTAGTGTTTATGACCGGCTCAATGGGCAAGTTGGTTCGAAATGCACTGATCGTGAGCAGAACGAAAGCCGCGAAAAAGAGAAGCAGACGATTCATTGGGGCTGTTGTTAGTTTAGTGAATAACGTACGGGGGTTCATAAAATTAGCAAAAAGGAGTCCTTTTAACGGCAAGGCCGGCAAAGGGTTTCAGAACGAGTTGGGTGGCCGTAAAATACTGTCCACTTAATCCATTTTTACGGCTCGGATAACGTCCCGTTTGTGCAGTGGTCCGGAATGTTTCTCCACGGTAAGCCCGGCGGAGCGCATGTTCCGCTGCACATAACTCCGCGAACAATAGGTCGTTAACATACCACCCGGTAGCAATAAACGGGCCATTTTTTCGAAGACTTCCGGTTCCCAGAGCTCGGGCTGGGCCGTTGGTGCAAATGCATCAAAATAGATGACATGAAACCGTTCGGTAGTGTCAAGTTCCTGTACGTTTCCCTCATGTTTAGTTAGTGTGAAATAAGTGTCTACGGCAACCCGCTCATTCCAGGGCGATTCATGAAGTTTAGAAAGGTAAGAGGTGCCAAAAAACGCATCGTAATTAAGCTGGCGGGCGTCGTCGATCGCCATTGGATAGGCGTCGATCGCCGAGTAAACTACCCGCCGTTGATGAATTTGTGCTTCGCGGGCCGTTAGCAATGCATTCAGGCCCGTACCGAAGCCCATTTCAAAGACATGCAGGTCAGTTTCAGGAAATTTATTGAAGGCCGCCAGCAAGCCCAGCTCAATATAAACGCGTTGCGATTCCTGATAGGCACCATGAATGGAATGGTATGGCTTGCCGAACACCTGATTAACGGCCGTGTGCGAACCGTCGGCGGTTATCATCAGGCGAATATCTGCTTTCATTATCTGTCGTTTTTGGCCTACTTTTGTGTCTAATTCAGTGGTGACTATTGGGACATAGCCATCGGCAAAGTGACTTATGTACAAATCACGCTTTGGGGTGGCACTAACTAATTCTCACTGACTCCTATTCATTATTCATTCAAATTAACAATGATTCAACGCGTTCAGACGATATTTTTGTTTCTTATTGTCGTTGCCATGGGCATAGCACTTTCTAACCCTATCTGGGAAAAAATGGGTACGCAATCGCTCGAAACGGCAAAACTCACGGCCCTGCAGTATACTCAACAACGAGCCGTTGCGCCCCAGGCAGGCGTCCCGTCGCAATCAATTCCCGTTACTTTCGAGGTATCCGTCTGGTATTTAGGCTTATTAATCGGGTTGGTGGCTTTATCTTCTCTGTACGCTATCTTTCAGTTTAAAAACCGGCTTACTCAAACAGCTTTGTGTGCAGTAAACGCACTGATGTTAACATCCATAATGGGTATCATACTTTACCGGACCTTATACGCGGGTAAAGAATTTGGTAACCCGTCTGACCAGGGTACGTTCCTAACCGGCTTCTATGCCATTGTGGGTGCTCTGCTATTTAACGCACTAGCCAACCGATTTATCCGGCGGGACGAAAAACTGGTACGCGGATCAGACCGGTTGCGGTAGCGTTACGGTTTTATAAAGTATCAGGATAGCCCGTCAATACAACAGAAAGTATTGACGGGCTATCCTTTTATGCGTGTATCTACTGCCAATACACGCTTTTACCGTAACTTGGCTGTGAATTACAACCTCACGTCAATATGCACAAAAAGGTACTCTCCCTTCTTTATTTATTCCTAACTGTTCCTTTCCTGCTCACAGCCCAGCCAACCAGTACAACCGGCACATCGGCAAACATCGCCACCTTTACCAATGGCATGGAACGCAATTCCGGTTTTATGACCTATTATTGGGATGCGAAAAAAGGGAAAGTATGGCTCGAAATTTCCTCGTTCGATACCGAGTTTCTGTACTACCCAACGCTGGCGCAGGGCGTTGGCTCCAACGACATTGGGCTCGACCGGGGCCGTTTGGGTCAGGAACATATTGTAAAGTTTCAGCGCACCGGCCCTAAAGTTTTGTTGATCGAACCCAACTACGCATACCGGGCCATCACTTCCGATCAACTTGAGCGCCGGGCGGTTGAAGAGTCCTTCGCGACATCCGTTCATGCGGGCTTCGACATTATGGCCGAAGAAAATGGCAAGGTGTTAGTTGACCTGACGCCGTTCCTGATGCAGGATGCCGTGGGTGCCGTTCAGGCTATTGCCCGTACCAAGCAGGGGACTTTCCGGTTCGATCCGGCCCGCAGTTCGATGTATTTGCCACGAACAAAAGCTTTCCCGCAAAATACCGAGTTCGAAACCATCATTACCCTCACAGGCGATAATCCGGGTTCTTACCTGCGTGAAGTAGTTCCAACGCCATCGGCCGTGACCATGCACCAGCACCATTCGTTCGTGCAGCTTCCCGATGCCAACTACAAGCCCCGTCTGTTCGATCCCCGCATTGGGTACGGCGGCATCGAGTATTTCGACTACGCCACTCCGGTAAGCCAGCCAATCATGAAACGATACATTTCCCGGCACCGGCTGGAGAAAAAAGACCCGTCGGCGGCTGTCAGCGAAGCGGTGAAACCCATTGTGTATTACCTTGACCCCGGCACGCCGGAACCCATTCGCTCGGCGCTGATGGAAGGGACGGCCTGGTGGAATCAGGCGTTTGAAGCGGCTGGCTACAAAGATGCTTTTCAGGTAAAGCTGCTGCCCGCCGATGCCGACCCGATGGATGTCCGCTATAATCTGGTGCAGTGGGTTCACCGCTCTACGCGGGGCTGGTCGTACGGTGGCAGTATCATCGATCCTCGTACCGGCGAAATTATTAAAGGGAAAGTTACGCTTGGCTCCTTACGGGTTCGGCAGGATTACCTGATCGCACAGGGCCTGGTGGGTGATTTTGCCAGTGCAGCCAGTCCCAACGCCGACCCCATGCTTCAAATGTCGCTCGACCGGCTCCGGCAACTGGCCGCACATGAGGTTGGGCATACCCTTGGGTTACCGCACAACTACATCGCCAGTACCCAGAATCGGGCGTCGGTGATGGATTACCCAACGATGGTGGCCAAAATCAAAGGGGCCAGCATTGATTTGTCGGACGCGTACGCCAAAGGGATCGGCGATTACGACAAGTGGAGCATCCGCTACGGCTACGAACAGTTTCCGGCCGGAGCCGACGAAAAACAGGCGCTGGAAAAAGTAGTAACCGACATGCATAAAGCGGGACTAACCTTCCTGACCGATCAGGACGCCCGGCCCGAAGGATCGTCGCACCCCGGCACACACCTCTGGGACAATGGCGCTAATGCCGTCGATGAATTGAAGCGGGTGTCGGACGTTCGGCGGATAGCCCTGGCTAATTTCTCGGAGAAAAAGATTCCGGTCAATGCGCCGATGGCGACACTGGAAGAAGTGTTCGTTCCCATGTACATGTTCCACCGGTATCAGGTCGAATCGGCGGCTAAGGTGGTGGGCGGACAAACGTACACCAATGCCCTGCGGGGCGATGGCCAGCCGGTGCTATCAGCGGTTCCGGCAGCAGAGCAGAAACGGGCAATAGATGCGCTGATGGCTACCATCGACCCGGCTTTTCTGGCCGTTCCAGCGCCGGTGTTAGCAATGATTCCCCCCCGCCCCTTTCGGTACGACCCCAATCCGAGGGAAGTTTTCAAGCGTCGGACCGGTATTACGTTCGACCCAATGGGACCGCCCGAAGCGGCTGCGGGCATGACCCTTCGGATGTTATTAAACCCCGAACGCTGCGCCCGCTTAGCCAGTCAGCAGTCGATTGTCAATGGTACGTTGCCCAGTCTAGACCAGGTCATCGATCAGTTGATTACAACGACCTTCCGCAGTGGTGCTTCCTACCGCCAGATGCTTAAAGACCTTACGTATACCGGTGCTATTCGTCGGATGCTGCAACGGAAAGTACTGGAAAGTCTGATGCAGTTAGCTGTGGATAAAGACCTGGATGGTGCCGTGCGGGCATCAGCTCACGAAGGCATCATGCGTATCAAAAGTCAATACGCGGGTAAACCATCCATCAATCTGCCCGCCAGGAACTCGATTTCAACGGAAACCTCGCCGGGTGCCACCGGCGACTATTTATACTGGCTGATCTCCCAGTACGAGACCAACCCATCGTCTATTCCGGTAGCCGCTACCCCTGCTCCGCCAGACGGTGCCCCTATTGATCCAGGTCAGGAGTGGTTATCACCCGATTGCGACTGGAAATAGTATCCGTAACAAGAGAACTATTTTAGTAAAATTTAAAGAAAGGCTATAACGTTCAATGGAACATTATAGCCTTTCTGCGTTTATATACAGCCATTTACATCTTTCTTCAAAAAATCTGTTTTTCACGAAACAAATAAAATCTACCTTTGTTAGATAATTTGAAAGATGTTAGAAAATGAGCGCAACTGACCGTCGTACGCGACAGAAAGCCGAGGTTCGACAGCGAATTTTAGATGCTGCCCGTCAGATCGCCCGCGAGAAAGACTGGAGTGCCGTCACGATCCGGAGTATAGCCGATGCCATCGACTATACGCCCCCGATTGTATATGAACATTTCGAGAATAAAGAAGATGTGCTCCTCAACATTGTCAGGGAAGGGCATCTTGAGAATCGCAGGGTGTTTGATGCCATTCTGGAAATGGACCTGAATCCGGAGGAGAAGATTGTCCGGCTATCGATGCGCCAGTGGGCATTTGCCCATGAGCAGCCCGAAGTGTATCGGCTGATGCACAACCCGGAACGCATGGAGCAACAACGACATATGGTTCGCGAAGGGATGCAGGAGGCTAAAGAGAAAATTGAAAGTCTTTTCAACGCCGTTAGCCACGACACAGAGACGATTGGCGAAGTGATTTTCAACTGGTTTTGCCTCATGCAGGGATACATAAACCTGATTACCAGCATTCAGCCGCAGCAGGGCGCCAAACTTCTTGAAGACGTACACGACCCGAAAATGGTAGCCCTCTTTAAACAACCAGAACAACTATTCGAGCGGGCCATCCGCCGATTTATTCGAAGCTTATAAGTCCATTTTCACTATATCTAGATTTGCAAACAGAATGAAAGGTATAAAGCAACCTGTACGGATGCTATTGCTGCTGACCCTAAGCGTACTAACCACCCTGGCCAGCGCACAGACGGCACCACCGGGCGGTTATACACTGGCTCAGTGTGTTGAGTACGCACGGGCGAACAACCCCAGTATCAAAATTGCCCGGGTCAACGAGCAGATATCACTCGCCCAAACCCAGCAGGTAATCGGGCGAAACCTGCCACAGGTTTCGGTATCAGGGTCGGTGCTGGACAACGTCAAAATTCCGGTGCAGTTGTTGCCCGGCGAGTTCTTTGGTCAACCCGGCACCTTTTTGCCGGTTCAATTTGGTACGCAGTATAGCTCCACGCTAACCGGGCGAGTCGATCAGAAACTCTTCGACCCCTCGTTTGGACTGGCCCTGAAAGCGGCTAAAATTTCGACCCAGGTGCAGGCACAGGCCACGCTACAGGCCGAACAGACACAGGCTTACAACATTGCCCGCGCATATTACCAGACATTGGTCATTGATCTACAGAAACGCCTGACCATTCGTAACCTGAATTCGTCCGATACGCTGTTGCAGCAGGAACAGGTTCGGTTGAAGAACGGTACAACCCGCGAGATTGACTTTGGGCGCATCCAGTTAAACCGCAACAACTTACAGTCGCAGCTGGAACAGGCAAACCGAAATTATGAACAGGCCATCAACCAACTGAAATTTCAGATGGGAATGCCCCTCAGCGAAACACTGGCGATTCAGCCACTGGAGGTTGAGAAGGAGTTAGCGGTAAATGAGCTACCAATGGCCAACAGTCGTTTTTTCGAGAACCGGCCCGATTTTCGGCAATTGGTCCTGAATACCCAGTTGCAGGATCTCAATCGCCAGTCAAACAATCGGGGCTATTATCCATCCCTGGGCCTCTACGGCACCTACGCCACCAACGCCCAGCGACAAACGTTCAGCTTTTTCGATGGCAGTCTGCCGTGGTTTAAAAGCTCAACCATTGGCCTAACCCTCAACTGGACGCCCTTCGACGGGAACCAGCGCCGGTACCGGGACAAGGAAAACCGCCTGAATCTCGAAACACTGCGGCTTCAGCAGATCCTGAGCCGAGAGTCGGCTCAATTGGATTTGAGTAACGCCCAGGTTAGCTATCAAAATCTGGCCACCGAGATCCAGCGCGAACGCGACAACATCGAACTGGCGCGCAAAATCCTGTCCGTTACCGAACTTGAATACCGGGAAGGGATTGCTACCTCCGTCACGCTGATCGATGCCAAAGACGCCCTGACAACGGCGCAGAACAATTTGGCAAATAAGCTTATTAGTCTGTATCAGTCCCGGTTAGACTACGAAAATTCACAGGGAACTATCCTTCAATACGTCACTCAAAAATAAACCAGTTACCATGAAACGACTATTAATCATTGGAGCGGTAGCTGCCCTGATCGCGCTGATTGCTTTCCGATTGATCAACAACAAAAAAGATATTGACGCGGCCAAAACGTCGTCCGTCCAATTCCAGACAACGCCCGTTGTCGACGTACAGCCGGTTTCGTACGAGCGTCTGGACCAAAGCCTGTCGTTGCTGGGTACCGTTGCCGCCCAGAATGAAGGCGATATCATTGCCGAAACACGGGGAAAACTTCAGAATTTCAAACTAGTGCTGGGTACTTACGTCAAAAAGGGCCAGCAGGTGGGCTATGTACAGGATGACGTTCAGGGCATTGTGGTTCAGAATAACCAGACAGCCGTAGAAAACGCCAAACGCGAAATGGAACGCTACGAGCGGCTGCTCAAAGGCGGGGCCGTGACGCAGGAAACCTACCAGAAATATAAAGACCAATATACTACGGCGTTGCTCAACGAGAAACAACAGCAGCGGGTGCTGGGCAACGGAGCCGTTGTTTCACCCATCAGCGGGTATGTGTATGACAAGAAAGTTGAAAATGGCGAATACGTGGCGGTTGGGGCCGTGCTGGCATCGGTAATCAACCTACAGGATTTGAAACTGGTCGTCAATGTGCCGGAGCAGGCCGTTTACCAACTCAAACTCGGCGACAGGGCCAGCATTACAGCTCAGGCTTTTCCGGGCGTAACCTTCTCCGGAACGGTGCATTACATCAGCCCCAAAGGCGATGCGCTGCACAACTACCCGGTTGAACTTTACCTGACGAATAACAGCAAAAACCAGCTCAAAGCGGGGACACTGGCTAACGCCAACTTTACGTTCAAACAAGGCATTGCCGGTTTGTTCATCCCACGCCGGGCGTTGGTTGGCGGTGCCGACAGTGCCAGTGTGTATGTGGTACAGAACAATGTTGCCCGGTTGCGCAAAATCCGGCTTGGCTACGACAACGGCGATCAGTATCAGGTATTGGAAGGTCTGAAACAGGGCGAACCCGTCGTTATAAATGGTCAGCTAAACTTGAGTAACGGGGCTAAAGTAACGGTCAGTTCAGGAGCTGGCAGTGCGAGTAAATCAGATACATCTGTAGCGGTTAATCCGTAAACCCTAAAACGAACTAGTACATGTCAATAACTGAAATAGCCATAAAACGCCCAACGCTGGTTGTCGTGGCGTTTACGGTCCTGGGTTTGTTGGGCATCATTTCATACAAAAGCCTCAACTACACCCTTCTGCCTAAATTCGATGCGGCCGTTGTAACCGTCATCACCACCTATCCGGGCGCGGCTGCCGGGGAGGTAGAAAACTCGGTAACCCGCAAACTTGAAGATGCGGTGTCGTCGCTGGAGAACCTGAAAAACATCAGTTCAACCAGTCAGGAAGGGCTTTCTATTATTCAGATAGAGTTAAGCGCCAGCGCCGACCCTAATCAGGCCTTGCAGGATGCCCAGCGCAAAGTCAACGCGGTGCTGTCGCAGCTACCCGATGAAGTGGAGTCACCGACGCTGCAAAAATTCTCGACGGACGACGTTCCCGTTATTCGGATGGGCGTGCGGGCCAATCTGGAAGCGACTAAGTTGTATGATTTGGTCGATGACCAGATCCGGACGCAGCTGACGAAAGTTGACGGTGTCGGTCAGGTAACCCTGACGGGTGGGCGCGAGCGCGAAATCCGGATCAGTGTCGATCCTAACAAGCTGAAACTGTATAACCTTACGCTGGCTCAGGTAACGCAGGCGGTCAACTCGGCCAACCTCGATTACCCAACCGGCCGTATCGAAACCGATCAGGCGCAATACGCCATTCGGCTGGCGGGTAAGTTTACGGACATCAACCAGATTCGTAACGCGGCCCTTCTGACCTCCACGAATGGTACGCAGGTAACGCTACAGGATGTTGCCACGGTGATTGACGGTGTTTCTGATGCCACAACCATCAACCGCATCAACGGGCGTGAATCCATCGGTATCTCGATCCAGAAGCAAACCGATGCCAACGCCGTGGCGATAAGCCAGCAGGTGCGGGGCATATTGGGCGGTATCGAGAAAAAGTACGCCAACATTGGTCTGAAATTTGAAGTCACCAGCGACTCATCGACCTACACGCTGGCATCGGCCGACGGGGTTATTTTCGACCTTGAGTTTGCCGTTGTGCTGGTGGCGTTAGTCATGCTGCTGTTCCTGCACAGTATCCGAAACGCATTTATCGTGATGGTATCCGTACCGGCGTCGATCATTTCGGTGTTTGTGCCGATGTACCTGCTGGGCTTTACGCTCAACCTGATGACGCTGATGGCGTTGTCGCTGGTGGTGGGTATTCTGGTCGATGACTCGATTGTGGTACTGGAGAACATCTACCGCCACCTCGAAATGGGCAAAGACCGGCGCACGGCTTCCCTCGACGGACGGAATGAGATTGGCTTCACGGCCCTCGCCATTACCATGGTCGACGTAGTGGTGTTCCTGCCGCTCGTTTTCGTGCAGGGATTGATTGCCAATATTATCCGGGAATTCTCGCTGGTCGTCGTTTTCTCCACGCTGATGTCGCTGGTGGTCTCGTTTACCATCACGCCCCTGCTGGCTTCGCGGTTCGCCAAGGAAACGGACCTCAGCGGTCGTAGTCCCGGCAAGCGGTTTCTGGCTTGGTTCGAGCGGCAATTTGACTCGCTCAAGCACGGCTACGCCCGACTTTTGGTATGGGGTCTGGGACATAAGCGCTGGGTGTATCTTACGGCCATTACCCTATTGGTTGGCTCGTTTGGCCTCGTAGGCGGTGGTTTTATTGGAACCACCTTCTTCCCGCAAAGTGATCAGGGCGAATTTATCGTACAGATCGAGGGCGAACCCTTTAACAGTCTGGCCGAAACGAACCGAATCTGTCAGGTTATCGAAAGGCAACTCATGCAAAACAAGCTGGTGACGAAAGTGAACAGCAACGTTGGGTATTCCAGCTCGGCTTCGGGTGGCGGCTTAGGCTCAACGCCCTATCACAAAGCAGAAATCACCGTGACCATCGTCCCTAAAGGAGAGCGGAAAATTTCTATTGAACAGTTTGCCGCTCAGGCGAAGGCCCAGATCATGAAAACCCCCGGCCTGAACGTAAAGTCGGCACCGGTGGGCATTACGGGTGGTGCCAACGCAGCCCCAATTCAGATTCTGTTGTTAGGCAACTCACAACAGGATTTACAGCAGGCAGCCGCGGTGGTGAAGCAGGTGGTAAAATCGGTGAGCGGCACGACGGACGTCGAGCTTGCCGTCGATGACCCCAAGCCCGAACTTAAAGTCAATCTGGATCGTCGCCAGATGGCGCAGTACGGTGTTTCGGTGGCGAGTGTGGGCGCTACGCTCCAGACCGCTTTCTCGGGCAATACCGACAGTAAATACCGCGTTGGCAGCCGCGACTATGATATTCGGGTTGAGCTTAACAAATTCAACCGCCAGAGCAAGGACGATGTTGGTAACCTGACCGTACCGGATGCCCAGGGAAAACTGATCGAGATTCGTCAGATTGCTAATCTGGAATTGGGTACGGGTGCTACGCAGCTAACACGTTACAACCGGGTAGGTTCGCTGTTTGTCAATGCCAACGTGGTTGGTCGTCCAACGGGTACGGTAGGTGCAGAAATCGACAATATCCTCAAGACCAAGCAACTACCGGGTGGCGTAACCTACCAGCTTAAGGGCGATCTAGAGCGGCAGTCGGATGCGTTCAGCAGTTTGGGTATTGCGCTGGGTCTGGCCATTACGTTCGTGTATCTGCTGATGGTCGCGTTGTACAACTCCTATTTCCGGCCGTTCGTTGTTCTGTTTTCGATCCCAATGGCGATTATCGGGGCCTTCCTGGCACTGGCGCTGGCCGAGCAGGCCATCTCTTTCTTCGTTATGTTGGGGATGATCATGCTGATTGGTCTGGTGGCCAAGAACGCTATTCTGCTGGTCGACTTTGCCAATGCCCAGAAAGAAGAAGGCAAGAGCACCGTCGATGCCCTCGTTGAAGCGGGTCGCGAACGGATTCGCCCCATTCTGATGACAACCATCGCCATGGCGATTGGTCTGCTGCCGATGGCGCTGGCAACGGGCGACGGGTCGGAATCGAAAAACGGCCTGGCCTGGGTGATCATCGGCGGTCTGATCAGTTCGCTGTTGCTTACGCTGGTACTGGTGCCAACAGTTTACCTGACGTTTGAAAATGCCTTCAACGGAATGCGCCGGTTGTATGGCCGGATAACGGGTAAAAAAGACAAGCCCGTGCCAGCAAAACCCGCGAAAGTTTAACTTTAATACATAACGAGAAAAGCCGCCTGTAAGGTAAACAGGCGGCTTTTTTGCGTCCTATTCATACTATTTGTCCGCCATTCAAACCAGCGCGTGGCTAAGTTTAATTACAATTTAACTACAAACGTCCCGATGCGCAGTTAGGTACCTATAGCTTTGTGCCGTTACCAAAACAGCAGTTACATGCATAAATTTCTGAAAATTGTTTGGCTAGGCGTCCTATTGCTATCTACACAACTAACGTTTGCTCAACAATCCTCTATAACGCCATCCGACACGACTAAACCCACTCGGGTCATCACTACAACGGGGCCGGTCGTTGTCAATGAAACCGTCAATCAAGTTCCCGCTCCCAAACCGACAGCCGAGAGAAACGAGTTAAAATACAACCTAAACGAATCGGGCTCACACTTCTTCAAAGCTACCTTCCTCAACCAGGCCTGGCTCCAGTTTAACCAAAGCAATCCCGGCTCAACGGTTATTGGCGTCCCCAAAGACAATACCCTCTCTATCGGTCTGCGTCGTACCCGAATCCAAATGTTCGGTCAAATCAGCGACCATGTCTTTCTGTATTTTCAGTTCGGGATGAACAATTTCAACTATCTGAACGGCGGCTTCAACCAGACAGGCTCATCGAACCGGAAGATTCAGGCCTTCTTCCACGATGCCGTCAGTGAGTATATAGTCTGGAAAAACAAAGATTACCTGAAAATTGGGGGGGGCTTAACGATCGTCAATGGCTTATCGCGTTTTTCAGCCCCCAGTGTCAGTAGCATTATGACGATGGACGTGCCCGTATTTGCGCAGGCGACTGTTGATCAGACCGATGAGTTCTCCCGAAAATTAAGCTTGTACGCCCGTGGTCAGGTCGGCCACCTTGATTACCGGGTTGTTATGAGCGACCCCTTCCCTATCCAGACAAACGGTGCCGCCCTGCCAACCTACGGCCCCAACTCTATTTTTGCCCTGAAAGGGCACAACAAGCAATTCCAGGGCTTGTTCATGTGGCAATTCCTCGACAAGGAAACGAATCAGGTTCCGGGTTATAACACAGGAACTTACTTAGGTGCCAGACGTATTTTTAATCTCGAAGCCGGTTTTATCACGCAGAAAAACGCCATGGTACATCTGGCCGCACCAGGCGATACGGTTTACAAAAACATGAACCTGTGGTCCGTAGCGTCGTTCCTGGATATGCCCCTGAACAAAGCGAAAGGAACAGCCGTCAATGCTTATCTCGGCTATTTCCATACCGATTACGGTAAGAACTACCTGCGTTTCAACGGAGCGCTCAACCCCGCCAGCGATATTGCTGCGGCCCAGCGCCCCGGTGGTTTAGGCGGCACTCAGGGCAACACGTTTCCGATGTTCGGAACGGGCAGTGTGGTGTACGGCCAATTTGGCTATCTGATGAAACGGGATCTCTTCGGGGCGGGTAACGGAACGCTTATGCCTTATGTACAGGCTCAGATTGCCAACTACCAGCGCGTTACCAGTACGCTAGGCGTGTATAATATTGGACTGAACTACCTCATCAAAGGTCATAACGGGAAACTAACCCTTGATTACCAGAACCGGCCTTATTACGAACCATCATCCGGCACCTCACAACTCTCGGCCGGTGGCCGACGCGGCCAGTTGACGCTACAATACCAGGTATTTATTTGATTGGTTATTGAATTATTAAGGTATTGAGCTTAGGGGGTGGGGTGTACGAATTTGACAGGGTAGTTGGCCGTTAGGCATAGTCACAGACTATGCCTAACGGCAAAAAGCAAAAACCGATCGTTAGGACCGGTTTTTGCTTTTTCTACGAGAAGGTATTACCAACTACACACCAATATTCAGCGTGCTCAGTACGCCATTCATATTCCGAACGGCATCGGCCGATTTGTTGAAGGCAGCCTGCTCTTCATCAGTTAGTTTGTAATCAATGATTTCTTCCCAGCCATTACGGCCCAATACGACCGGAACACCCAGGCAGATATCCGACTGGCCGTATTCACCTTCCAGCAGTACGCAGGAGGGAATGATCCGCTTCTGGTCGCGCACGATGGCTTCCACCATATAGGCACCAGCGGCACCCGGCGCGTACCAGGCCGATGTACCGATCAGACCAGTCAGTGTAGCACCGCCTACCATCGTGTCGGCGGCTACTTTTTTCAGCGTGTCTTCATCCAGGAACTGACTTACCGGAACACCGGCTTTCGTGGCCAGACGCGTCAGCGGAATCATGGTCGTGTCGCCATGACCACCGATAACGGACGCCTGCAAATCGTTTGGCGAGCACTCCAGTGCCAGCGACAGGTACGTTTTGAAACGAGCCGAATCCAGCGCACCACCCAAACCAATAACCCGGTTCTTTGGCAAACCCGATGCTTTCAGCGCCAGATACGTCATGGTATCCATTGGGTTAGAGATGATAATGAAAATCGCATCGGGCGAGTATTTCAGAATGTTCTCGGTAACGCCTTTTACAATTCCTGCGTTGATACCGATCAGATCTTCGCGGGTCATGCCCGGCTTACGGGGTAACCCTGAGGTGATCACGACAACATCGGAACCGGCCGTTTTCTCATAATCATTGGTAGAACCTGTCAGCTTTATATCGCAGTCGAGCAGCGTTGACGCCTGAAGCATGTCCAGCGACTTACCTTCGCTGATCCCTTCTTTAATATCTAATAAAACGACTTCATGGGCGAGTTCCCGGCGGGCGATGTTATCGGCGCAGGTGGCTCCAACGGCCCCGGCGCCTACTACGGTAACTTTCATACAGTATTCGGAATTAAAGGGTTAACAAACGTCCGCAAAAGTACGTCTCACCATCAAGACAAACCACAATGCGCCAATTAAAACTTATAATGCGTTCCAACGTTTATTAATTATTCAGTGAATTATTTTTGTTAAACATTCACTATAATTTGCGTTGCCGGTTAGCTGCCGGCACGAACCACACGAATAACAATGGCAAACAAAAGTCTTATTTCGCGGATTTTAACCTCTATTTTCTTTAAACGGGCCAATGTAGGCGCGGTTCGCTACGCCCGTAACTCCCGTAGTCTCTACCAGTTAATTCGGGATGCCCTGAACAAGAGTGGTGGCTTGTCGGGCAGTAACATAGCCGTCTTTCGTGAGCAACTGGGCATTGTAACGCGCCTGTTAAAAGCCTATGCATCGGGCGAGTACCGCCAGTTACCCTGGAAAACACTGATCCGTGTCATTGCTGTACTTATTTATTTTGTGTCGCCCATTGACATCCTGCCCGACTTCCTGCCGATCGTGGGCTTAACGGACGATATAGCGCTGATGCTGTGGCTGTTCAGCGGTATAAAAGATGATATTGAGAAGTTCCGCCAGTGGGAACAAACGACGGCCGGTACGGGGGAAATGACAACCCAGCCGGTCAAAACTATTAAGATTGGGTGAGTAAAAAGGGGCAAATTCCCCGTTTAAGGTTTACACCAGCGTTGCACTCGCCTGGTACCGGGAACATTCACAAGGCAACTATCCGGTTCCCGGATACAACTTTAAACAGTAGTCACGAAACCAAACGGACGATTGCTGCGTAAGTTTCACCGACTTTTAATAGATTGTACGAGAGAGTTTTGTTAATTTTGCATACATTCAAATCCCAGGAAACATGATTTCGGCAAACATTTTGGCATTTATGGGTTTGGGCGGTCAGGAAATGATTTTTATCTTCCTGGCATTGCTCCTGTTGTTTGGCGCTAAAAAGATTCCCGAACTCGCACGGGGACTTGGTAAAGGCATCAAAGAATTCAAAGACGCTACCAAAGACGTTCGCGAAAATATCGAAGAAGGTCTGAAAGAGTCGGAGAAATAATCCGCTTCATTTATAAACAGACAATTGAGCTGCCCCAAACCGGAGCCGCTTAATTGTCTGTTTCTGCTTTATAGGGTTTTCAACTCGTATCCTCTATTTTGACACTATACCGTAACTTCTCCACCGTTCAGGCCGACCTTGCTAACGGCTCTCTTACCTGCCAGCAACTGGTAGAGCAATACCTCGCTCGCATCGACGAGAACAGTCATCTCAACGCATTCACCGAAGTATATACCAGCGAAGCCCGTCAACAGGCTGAAGCTATAGACCAGAAACTAGCCGCCGGAACAGCCGGTCGACTGGCTGGTATGGTCATCGGCATAAAAGATGTTCTGAGCTACACCGGCCACGGGGTTCGGGCGGGCAGCAAGATTCTCGATAATTTTACGGCCCAGTTTACAGCCACCGCCATACAACGCCTGCTCGATGAAGACGTTATCATCATCGGTCGGCAAAACTGCGATGAGTTCGCGATGGGCTCATCGAATGAAAATTCATCCTTTGGCCCTGTCCTTAACGCTGCGGATACCAGCCGCGTACCGGGCGGGTCGAGTGGCGGGTCGGCGGTAGCGGTGCAGGCGGGACTTTGTCTGGCCAGCATTGGTTCCGATACGGGCGGCTCGGTTCGTCAGCCAGCCGCGTTTTGTGGGGTTGTGGGCCTTAAACCAACGTACGGGCGCATCAGCCGGTGGGGCCTGATCGCTTATGCTTCTTCCTTCGATTGCATCGGTCCGATAGCCAATACCGTTGAGGATGCCGCTCTTTTGCTCGAAATTATGGCCGGACCCGATGCGTTCGACAGTACCGTTTCGAGCCAGCCCGTTTCGGCGTATAGTCAGGCAACTTTACCTGACCGACCGCTTCGTATTGCTTACCTGCGGGATGGAATCGAAAGCACAGGAGTCGATCAATCCATTCGGGAGGCAACCCAAGCGAAGATTGATACCCTCCGGGCCGCAGGTCATTCGGTAGAACCCGTTGATATATCGCTTATTAAGTACCTGCTTCCAACGTACTATATTCTAACTACGGCCGAGGCTTCCTCCAACCTGTCTCGTTTTGACGGCGTGCGATACGGTTACAGAAGTCTATCCAACGACACACCAGCAATGGACCTTTTGTCGTTGTACAAAAAAAGCCGCACAGAAGGGTTCGGTGCTGAAGTTCGTAAACGCATCCTGCTGGGCACATTTGCGTTAAGTGCCAGCTACTATGATGCGTACTATACTAAAGCGCAGCAGGTTCGCCGACTGATTCGTCAGGAAGCCGAACAGCTTTTTGAGCAGTACGATTTTTTATTATCACCAACCACACCAACACCGGCCTTTCGCCTGGGTGAAAAGACCGGAGGAAGCGCCAGCGATGACCCACTGCAAATGTACCTCGCCGATATTTTTACGGTGCAGGCCAACGTAGTTGGTTATCCGGCCATATCCATTCCCGCCGGAACGGATGCCAACGGCCTGCCAATTGGGGTACAACTGATGGCTCCGCCCTTTGCTGAGGGAGCTTTGGTAGCGTTAGCAAGAAATATGTACACTATATGATGTAGGATGTATGATGTATTTAAGCAAGAGCCCCCGCATACACCATATATCATACATCATACATCATACACCCTATCTCAATCATCAACCCTAACAAACGTAACTGAACGAAACCTATATGAACTATCTGAACCGTAGCCTCCAAAAGATGGGGCTGTTAAGTGCGGTGCTGGTTGGCCTGACAATAGGAACCCGTGCCAATCCGGCGTTGACCAGTAAAGGCCGAACCGCGCCAGGCCAGACTGAGACGACGATTCATCAGGACAGTACGATCGTAAAGAAAGATACTATTGCTGCCGTACCAACGGTGCCCGACAGTCTGTTACGTGAGCGATTGGCGAAGCTGCAAAAATCCATTCCCCTGAACTACCACAAGGCCGTACAGGCTTATGTGGATTATTTCACGTTCCGCAAAGCCAGTACCACTAAAACGATGCTGGAGCGAATGCCTCTTTTTTTCCCGCTTTATGAGCGCGTACTGGCGCAGTATGGCCTCCCCGACGAATTCAAATACCTGTCAATTGTCGAGTCGGCTCTGAATCCACGGGCTATTTCTCGGGCTGGTGCCGGAGGCTTATGGCAGATTATGCCCGGTACCGGGCGCGATTTACGCCTGTATCAGGACGATTTTGTCGATGAGCGTATGGACCCCGTTAAAGCAACGGAAGCGGCCTGTAAATACCTTCGCGATCTATACAACATCTTTGGCGACTGGGAGTTGGCTATGGCCGCCTATAACTGTGGCCCCAATGCGGTTAAACGCGCCATGCGCCGGTCGGGGGGTGATTCCTTCTACACTATTTACGATGCTCTGCCGAAAGAAACTCGTGGATACGTACCACAGTTTGTAGCGTTCACCTACCTGATGAACTACGCCAATGATCACGGTATTGTGGCCGAAAAGTACGAATACCCCATCCCGCATGATACCGTTCATGTGAGTGGCTACTTCAACCTCGAAACGTTTGCCAAGCACAGCAACATGCCGCTGGCTGATCTGCAAAAGATGAATCCGGCTATCACAACGACCATTTTACCAGAATACACAAACCATTACCCACTCCGGGTACCTCGGGAACAGTACAGCTATTTCGCCAGTCGCAGACGATCGATCTTAGACTCGGCAAGCCGACGTCCAAACGTTATGGATCATATTCTGCTGGCAAGTGCTGAAAATGTTCGATATGGCAGCGATTCAGTGGGCGCATGGAATGAACTAGGCCGAAACCCACTGGCACGTATCAGTCTGGAAGAAACGCAGACTGACCGGGTAAAGGATGAGACAAGACTCGCCGATGCTTCATCAGCCGATGAACCCGAAGAGGACATCGAAACAGTGGTGTTGCGCAAGCCCCGCAAACAGACATACGTTGTTAAGAAAGGTGATAACCTACTGCAAATTGCCGACCGTTACAACGTCGAACTTTATGATTTAAAACGCTGGAATCATTTACGGTCTACCAGCATCCGGCGGGGGCAAAAGCTGGTTATCCTGAAAGAAGTAGCCGAAACCCGGGCCGAGCGACTGGCCGATCAGGGAACCGCAAAAAGCCGCAAAAAAGCCGAAGTACTGGCGAAGTCGAAGCACTACAAGCCCCGGTACCATCGTGTACAAAGTGGCGATACGCTCTGGAACATCGTTCAGCGGTACGACCTGACCATCGACCAGCTTAAACGAATGAACCACATTCGAAGCAATTCATTGCGACCCGGCCAGAAACTCATTGTTGGGTAAGTAACTATCCTACAATAACATACACCCACGACATTTCTCCCGGAAAGTCGTGGGTTTTTCGTATCTTTACTTTAACATAACTACCTTAAAAACAAGCTTTTCCAGCTAACGAATGATTGCTTATTTAGACGGAACTCTGTCCTATAAAGAAGCTACCCATGTCATCATCGACGTACATGGAGTCGGCTACTCAGTACATATATCACTCCAGACATACGCAGTGTTGCCCGGTGGTGGCGACCGGATTAAACTCTTTATTCATCACTTATTTCGGGAAGATTCTCAGGCGTTATATGGCTTTGCCAATGCCGATGAGAAGAGCTTATTTCTGGACTTGATTGGCGTATCAGGCGTTGGCCCAAACACAGCTTTGGGTATGCTGTCGGCCATGCAGCCGGGTGATTTACGGCTGGCCATTCTCGGTGAAAATGTCCGGGCCGTACAGGCGATTAAAGGCATCGGGGCAAAAACGGCCCAACGGATCATTCTCGAATTACGAGATAAAATGAAACGGGCTGGTGTTGTACCCGATGGGCCGTCTTATCGCCAACAAGCAGCGGCTAATCCTATTCGGGAGGAATCGCTGGCTGCGCTGGTTGCCCTCGGTTTCCCCAAACCAACAGCCGAAAAGAGTGTAGACGACGCCTTGCGAGCCGAGCCGACTCTCAGCGTTGAAGATGTAATCCGGCGGGCGCTGCGCCAGCCTTAAATGTCTAGGTATAACTAACATAAAAAGCGGAGGACGGCATTGCTGCTTTCCTCCGCTTTGGTGTGTAAGTGAATGGGTAAATGAAAATGTATTCTGTGCACTTTAAAAGGGCTTCTAGTTTACACCAGCCGCCTGTTTTGTTTTTTCTTTGGCAACGGCTTTCAACTCCTTGGCTTCGCCTTTCAGCATTTTCTTCTCTGCCTTCTCCATTTTCTTATCCGCTTTGGCCATCCGGGTTTTAGGATCCGAAATCCCTTTGACTTCCAGACCTTTGTGAGTTCTGGCTTCCATTTTGTACTCCTGCGCCTTAGCCACTTTCTTCTCGGCCTTCATCTCTTTTTTGGCAGCCTTTCCTTCCTGAACGGCTTGGGCATAGGTGGGTTGAGCTGTTGCCAGCAGAGCGCAGGCAGAGGCAGCGATGATTATTTTTTTCATAACAATTGATTGTTGTGTAGTAAGATTACGAACTCAAAAGCAATTCTGTACTGTCAAACTAGCACCAAACAGATATGTTCATCAGTCAAATAGATAAGTATTTATCCCATAAAAACCATAGAAAATACCTAGATAAGTATAATTTGCTGATAGACAGAATGTAATCAGCGAATTATGTAAATAAAAAAGCCCGGCTATTTAGTAGCCGGGCTTTTTTATTTTAACCCTATTTTAATTTACAGGACTCCCTTTCAAATTCGTTTCCAAATAAGTTGTGTATTGCTGATATAAGAGCAATTGCGTACCTGAACTGTAAGCTACCCCATGCGCACCGGGTGGGTAAATGCGGAGGTCGGCGTCTTTACCGGCATCTTCAAGCGCGTTCATTAGTTGGAAGGTGTTCCGAACGTGTACGTTCTCGTCCATCGTCGAGTGCGCTATAAACATTTTCCCGGCCAGATTTTTGGCGTAAGATGTCACGGCACTGGCTTTGTATTTCTCTTCGTTTTCGGGGATCAGGCCCATGTAGCGTTCTGTGTAAATAGAGTCGTACAGCCGCCAATCCGTTACGGGAGCGCCTACCAGCGACACTTTGAAAACACCAGGATGGGTCAGCATGGTATAGCTGCTCATATACCCACCGTAGCTATGCCCCCGAATCGCCATACGGTTGGCATCGACCCAGGGCTGCTTAGCCAGATAAGCGGCTGCTTCGGCAAAGTCCATACTCTCGTATTTGCCCAGCTTTTCGTAGACGACTTTCTCAAACTCGCGGCCGTAGCCACCACTGCCCCGGTTATTGACACCAACGACAATGTAACCCGTTTGCGCCAGCCACTGGTGCCAGCCTGTGGTAGCAAACTCGTTATATACCGACTGCGCCCCCGGTCCGCCGTAAATGTCCATCACGATTGGGTACTTTTTGGTTGGATCGAAATTAATGGGCTTGATGATTGAAATATCTACTTGCTGGCCATCGGTTGTGGTGAAATGGGTCAACTCCTTGGGTGAGTACTCATGGCTGGCAATATAATCCGACACCTTTTTGTTGGTTTCCAGCGCTTTGATCAACTGCCCTTTGGTGTCGCGCAATTCAACCTGCGTTGGCGTCGACACGTTTGAATAACGGTCGATGAAATACTGACCATTGGGCGAAAAGTTGACCGTGTGCTTGCCCGCTACGGTCGTTAACCGACGCTTGTTTTTGCCATCAACGTCAACGACAAACAACTGCCGCTCCAGTGGCGATGCCTCGGTCGAGGTGAAATAGACCTTCTTCGTTTTGGGGTCGATGTGGTGTACATAGCTTACCTCCCACTTCCCGCTCGTTACGGCGTTGAGCAGTTTGCCGGTATAATCGTAGCGGTACAGATGCGCAAACCCGTCGCGATCCGATACCCAGTAGAACTCCTGTACACCCGCCGGAAAATAGATCAGGTGATTGATACCCGCGAAGAAATCGAACACATCGACCCAGGTGGTTGATTTCTCTTCCATTATTTGCCGGGCCTCACCTGTACGGGCGTTAGCCATAAACAGACGAAGGTGATTCTGCTTCCGGTTCAGGTGCATCAGAGCTAACTGCCCTTCCTGCGACGTCCAGTAAATTCGGGGAATATAGCCGTCCCCTAATTCCACCTTCATCCACTGCTTTGCCTTATTGGCGATTTCAATGACGCCAATCCGAACCGTTGGGTTTTTGTCGCCAACGCGCGGATAAGGTAGTGAATCAAATTTCTCGTCGAAACCTTTGTAATCCGTCAGTTTATAGATGGGCACCTGCCGCTCGTCGGACTGCCAGAAGGCAATAAACCTGCTATCCGGCGACCAGTCCCAGGCTTGCGCCAACCCGAACTCTTCTTCATACGCCCAACCGAAACGACCGTTGTAGAAAGCTGCTTTGGCGTCGTCGGTTAGTTGGGTTTCCTTCTGGGTGGCGAAATCGAAAACATACAGATTGCCGCCCCGTTCATACCCCACTTTGCTGCCGTCGGGGGCGAGTTCGGCCGTTTGCGCGTCTTTAGCCACGAGTTTCAGGCTTTTGTCGGCTACGGCGTACACGTAATAATCGGAAATACCCGACCGCCGATAGACAGGCCGGAAGTTCGATTGAAACAGGATGTTCTTCGAATCTTTCGACCATTGGAACGAACCGTAGGCGAAAGGCTTATCGGTGCCCGGAAACTTCAGTTGACTCCCGTCGAAAATGACTTCCTCTTTTTGATCCTTCGGGGATAGCGTCTTGATGGTGTTCTGGCCGTCGATGAAGGAAAATCTAGTGCCGCCTTCAATCCAGTTGACCGAGCGCGGACCCGATGAACCGTTGAGCTGCCCGCCGGAAGAAATAGCCTGCTGAAGCGTTGTATACGGTTGTTTGGCCGACTGAGCTGTTGCCAGGTGAGTAGACAGGACAGCCGCGCCAAGCAGCCATCCGACAATCATTTTAGTAGTCATGAAGTATATAGAACTTATCAAAGAGTCAAAGCTACTAAAATTTAGGATTTCATTTCTTAGGTAAAAAGCATGGACTCTTTGTACCTACTACATTTTATTTATGAGTATATTTCCCATTAAAATTTATAAATCTCACTTACTTACCAACTTAGACATCTATGTTAAACAGGTACTCTATCAGTGGCCAACGAACGCATTCCTTATGGATGCTTTGGCTGATCCTGTTGCTTTGTACGAATGTTTTTGCGCAAAGCACTCGCTATACACTCAAGGGACGCGTTACGGACAGCAACGGCCAGGGTATTCCCGGTGTGACGGCTCTATTGCGCGGCACACAACTCGGCACTACGTCGATTGCCGACGGCTCATACACGCTGGGCGTTACGGTTGCTCCCGGCTCCTACTCACTAACCTTTTCATCAATAGGCTACACATCTAAGGATCAAATTGTCAACTTAGGCAATCAGGAATCAGTCGTCGTCAATGCAACATTGGCCGAAGAAAACCAGACGCTTGATGAAGTCATTGTAGCCGCATCGACCCTGTCGGGACCGCGTCGGCAGTTTGGTAATGCGATTACGACCATCAAAGGGCAAGAGTTGACGCAGACCGGCACGGGCGGGTTAATCAACGCGCTGCAAGGCAAAGTGCCGGGAGCGCAAATTACCCAGAACTCCGGCGACCCGGCGGGCGGCATTTCGGTCAGGCTGCGGGGCGTAAAATCACTCTCCGGCTCATCGGACCCGCTTTATATTATCGACGGCGTGATCGTGAGCAACGCCAGCGACAACGTATCGCAGTTGGCAGCGGGCAGTCAGATTGGCGGAGCGAATGCAGCGCAAAACCGTCTGGCCGATCTGAACCCAAACGACATTGCCAGCCTGAACGTCGTAAACGGAGCGGCTGCGGCTGCCCAATACGGTTCGCGGGCCGCCAATGGTGTGGTCTTGATTACCACCAAACGCGGCCAGACCGGCGCGCCCCGTATTTCGTTCACAACCAGTTTCAACGTTAACGAATTACGCAAGAACGTACCACTTGGCACCCTAAACAAGCAGTTTGGTTTTGCCGGACTGCGACTGCACCCCATTGGTGGTGTCTCGGCGGCTCAAATTGCAGCCAATCCCGGCACCACAACCATTGGCACCGTGCGCGATGGAGCTACTACCCAACTGGCAACGAACCTGGTGGATGTACAGCGGTACAATTATTTCGATCAGATTTTTCGCACCGGCTACGGCACGGACAACTCCCTGTCCGTTTCGGGTGGAGCCAACAACACCAATTATTACGTATCGTTTGGCTATCTGAAAAATCAGGGCATTATCAAAGGCACCGATTTCGCACGCTATAACTTCCGCGCCCGGCTCGATCAGCGGTTAACCACCTGGGCCAAACTTTCGGCGGGATTGAGTTACTCCAACAGTTTCTCGAACGAGAAAGCCAACGGCAACGTATTCTACAGCCCCATCAACTCGGTTAGCATCACCAATAACATCTGGGATATTACCCAGCGTGACGCAGCGGGCAACCTTCAGGCCGTTGAACCAACCCGAGTAAACCCGCTCTCGACCATCGAAGATATGAAGTTTACGCAGTCGGTGAACCGCACGATCAGCGATCTGCAACTCAATCTGACGCCACTGAAAGGACTGAGCGTCGACTGGATTGTGGGCGTTGATACGTATGGGCAGTTCGGCAAAAACTACATCCGGCCTTACCCCTATCAATCGGTGGCTGGTTTGCCTCTCGAACGATTCCCGTTCGGCTACGCGGCCACGGCTACCAATAACGTAATGCTACTCAACTCCGACGTAACGGTTGGCTACGAGCGATATCTGACCGATAATTTTAAACTGAACGTTATTGCAGGCTACAATTACCAGTTTAGCCAGACCGATTTCAGCCGAAACGAAGGCCAGAACCTCGCACCTTTCATTGAAACGGTGAGCGGTGCCTCCAGCACAACATTTGGGTTGGGCTACGGACTTGACCGCTTCAATTTGAGTGGCTACTTCGGTCAGGCTACCCTTGCCTATCGCAACCTTGCCTTCCTGACGGGTGCGCTCCGGCGCGATGCTTCCTCGAAATTCTCGCCCTCCGAAACCAACCAGACATATCCAAAACTGAGTGGGTCGCTGGTGCTGTCAGACCTTGACTTCTGGAAGAAATCAGCGATCAACAACATCTGGAGCGATCTGAAATTACGCGCCAGCTACGGTGCATCGGGCAACCTGTCGGGCATTGGTTCCTACAGCCGGTTCTGGCAATTCCAGCCGATTCCGTTCTTAGGCCGTAATACCATCATTCCATCGTCTACACTGGCGAACCCGGCGGTTCGGCCCGAACGGATGACCGAACTCGAAGGGGGCGTTGATATGTCGTTCCTGAACAACCGAATCAACCTGACCGCAACGGCTTATAACCAGCAGATCAGCGACTTAGTGGTAAACCGGACGCTGGCTCCATCAACGGGCGGCACCGGCATTATCAATAATGTAGGCACGATGGAAAACCGGGGTATTGAGCTTATGCTTGACGTCACGCCGGTAAAAACGAAAGATTTCTCATGGGACTTTACGGTGATCTTCAACCGCAACCGGAACAAGATTCTGCAACTTGGCAGCCCGCGCATCGAAATTTCGACGGTATCGGGCGCACCCGTGTTTCTGCTTGAAGGACAGCCCGCCAGCGTGTTCTTCGAGTTCCCGTATGCCCGCAATCCAGACGGCTCGTTGCTGTTGACGTCTGAAGGTCTGCCTCAGCGCGAACGCGGCACACAATCGACAGCCAGTATCGACTATACCGTTCAGCGTACGCCTGAAGGGCAACCAACCGGTACGTTCATTCGCAAAATCATTGGCGATCCAAATCCAAAATGGACCGGATCATTTGCGTCGAATGTATCATACAAGCAACTATCGTTACGTTTCCTGCTCGATGCGGTACAGGGTAATCAGGTTTTCAACGCTGATAAACGTACTCGTGAGAACGTAGGCATTGGAACGCTCACGGAACAGGAAATGCGGGGTACGCTGAAACGCGGCTACATCTTCGCAATCGGGCCAATTGGCGAGTTTCGGGTCGATGATGGCTCCTTCGTGAAACTGCGCGAAGTGGCGCTGAATTACCGCCTTCCTAATTTTGTAAAGGGACTTAACAGCCTTAACATTGCCCTGATTGGTCGCAATCTTATCTCCTGGGATAAATACAACGGTTTCGATCCTGAAACCAACTCGGGTGGAAATGCCGATTTGGTTCGGGGTGTTGACTTTGGCAACGTACCGATTCCACGCACGTACCAGGTTCAATTGTCCGCTTCATTCTAACATACGCCCAGCCTTTTTCACGATAACGAAAAGCCGTTGAAACACAAAAGGCAGGGATGTAGACCATACATCAGACACATGAAAAAGCTTCTTATAGTAATCTCACTACTCGCGCTGACGGTAACGCAAAACGCCTGTAATCAGGAGTATCTGAACCCCAGCGCGGCCAGCGAACAACAGGTCATCAACTCGCCCGATGGGCTGGTTACGCTCGTTAACGGGCTCCAATACCGGTACACCTTTGGCCGGACCGGCGTCATTTATAACGCCGTTGCTGCCAGCGGTCTGGCCACCCGCGAACTGCGCGTGCTGAACGCCGGTAACACCGACGAACTGTTTATGGAACAGGGTTTTCAGAGCGTACAAGGCTCCAACGCCGTAATTCGCAATCTCTGGACCAGCGCGCAACTGACCCGCGCTACCGCCGATATCGTACTGGCTAACGCCGACCGCGTAGTTGCCGACCCCGGACTTCGTAGCGGCATCGTGGCCTATGCGTCAATTTTCAAAGCCCTGTCGCTCGGAACGACTGCTCAGTTTTTCCAGCAGGCTCCCGTTACTACCGGCACGAATGCGCCGTTTGTTAGTCGTGAACAATTATTGCGCTCGGCCATTCAACAGCTGGAAACGGCTGCTACACTGGCAGGCACAACGCCCCCTTCGGCGGCATTTCTGGGCCGCGTGCCAACGGGCATCGACATTCCAAATACGATTCAGGCACTGATTGCCCGCTACGCGCTCTTCGTTGGTGATTATGACAAGGCCATTGCCGCTGCCGGACGGGTAAATTTGACCGTCCGCTCGTCATTTGCCTTCGACGACAACACGCGGAATCCGGTGTTCGAGAGTGCCTTTAGTAATGTGAACGTATTCGCACCGACGAACGCCAATTTAGGTCTGACAGGAGCGCTCGTACCCGACGCAGCCGACCGGCGTATTACTTTTTATACCCGCACGGGCGCGACGGCTACACAGAACCTCGGCACGGGTTTTTACACGGCCAATGGCGCACCCATTCCGGTTTATCTGCCGGGCGAAATGCTGCTGATTCGGGCGGAAGCCTATGCTCGCAAAAACGATCTGGTTAATGCCGTAACGGAATTGAACAAGGTACTAACCAAAACACCGGCGCAGGATGCCTGGGGTGTGGGTGCGAGTTTGGCGGCTTATGCCGGCTCACAAACAGCAGCGGACGTACTGACGCAAATCTACCGCAACCGGCAGATCGAACTGGCATTCCAGGGATTCCGTCTCGAAGATAGCCGCCGATTTGCCCGCCCCGGACCAGATACAACCCCACAAGCCAACGCCGAGCGGACGCGCAATTTCCTGCCTTATCCGTTTACCGAGCGCGATAACAATACAAGTACACCACCAACCGACCCAAATTAGGACAAAAAGAGGAAAGGGAATCGGGAGACGAAAGGAATTAATACCCCTTCCGTCTCCCGATTCCCTTTCCTCTTTTTTGTTACGTTTAAAATTTTACGGATAAGCCCGTTCGTGTCGATTCATAAATAGCCTGAAAAAGGGCTACTACGTTACGGCCTTCTTCGCCTGTTACGGCAGGGGCACGACCGGCCCGGATAGCGTCGCAGAACTCGGCAATTTGCAGACCAAAGTAATAGACCGTAGCGTCGATGGTCTTGAAGAAAGCCGTGTCTTCTTCGATGAATTGAGCGAGTAAATTTTCCTCTCCCGGCACCGTCCAGAGGTCATTGACCGGCGGGTCGGTAATGCTCGACATGCCCGCAATAAACAAGGCCCCGCCATCGGTCTGAACGCCAACCGAAGCGCCATTCTGGCCGTGTACGTGGACTTTCCCGAAAATACCGGGCTTCTGTGAGTTACTCACGATGATATTACCCAACCCACCATTCTTGAATTTGACGATGGCCAGCGCCGTATCATCTACCTCAATATAGGGGTGGTTCAAGTTACGCCATACGCCAAATACCTCGTCGACTTCGCCCATGTACCAGAGCAGTAAATCCAGTTGGTGGGGCGACTGGTTGACCAAAACACCACCGCCTTCTTCGGACCAGGTGCCGCGCCAGGCGTCACTTTTGTAGTAGTTCTCATCCCGCCAGCCGAGCATCTGAACCGTTCCGAGAACCGGCGCTCCTATCTTTCCGGTATCAATAGCCTCCCGAATCCGCTGGCTGGGTGCATAAAACCGCCGTTGGCTGATAACCCCCAGGTGGCGATTATTGCGTTTGGCGGCTTCGAGCATGGCGTCGCAATCTTCCAGCGACGACGCCAGTGGTTTCTCCACCAGCACGTGCGAACCCGCATTCAGGGCCGCTACCGTTGGCTCCCGGTGACCGGGGTGCGTGGTACAAACCAGACAGAGGTCCACGTTTTCGCGGTCGACCATGTCGTAGATGTCGCTGTAAGCACGAATGCCGTATTGATTGGCAAAATCTTCCGCTTTTTGATAGGTGCGGCCGTAAACGGCGACTAGTTCGGCATTGGGTATTTCCAGAGCCGCTTTGGCGTGCAGATGCGCCACTTTACCGGGGCCAATAATGGCAATGCGTATGGGTTCAGGCATAATTTATTTTACTTATTCACTAAAGAATTTGTCAAAACCACGTAAACGAAGCCCTGTTTTCAAGGCTTCATCTCGTGTCCATAATTCAGCATCTAACTCAAGGGCCAAAGCAATGTAAGCCGTATCATTCTCATCCAGCGAATGGACTATCCAACAATCGCTGTCGTGTATAAGACGATTTGGTATGGATAGCCGAGAATAAGATGTTGTGGTCAAGAATAACTTTCTTCACGGTTATTCCTTAATAAACCGATGTTTGTTCTGTTGCCACCAGCCAGCATTTATCTCCTCCCCCAGCGCAAGAATTGAGTCATCAAAGTCAACTTTCTGTGCCAGTTGTTCCAGTTGTAATCGTTCAAGAAGCTCCAGCATAAACTCCTGGCTAACTGCCTTTTTATCAATGCTAATCACATAGCGATCGGATTGATTCTGGATGTTGATGGCGTTCATATAGTTTATGTTTTGATACAAGATAGCCAAACGTCACTTCGCTCTTTTTCAAACTTCGCCTGTAAAGTAAAGCCGATAATTTCTAAAACGTCTTCCAACGAAATGCGTTTTCGGTAGGTCTTCTACTCAAACGAAGATTGAATTATTAATGATAAGAATTTTTCGAGTACCAATAGCAATGCTACGCCTTTTTGCATAACATGCAGACGAAACTCAACCGTCATATATACATGAAAAGAATAGTTACTTTTCTGCTCATTACCTTAACGATACTGAACGCATTAGGGCAAACGACCTCTCTTCCTACTATTCGAACAAATCAAAACAGTGTCATTCTCTACGTTGATGGCGAGCGGGGGCCTTTCACTGGAGTCAACGATGTTCCGAAGGACTTTTCGCATGATTTCCCCCTTGATAAGCCATCCGTTCCATTCTTGCTGGTGTCCGAAAAAGACTCCATTGCAATGACCCTCAACTACGGTGTTATCACCCATTTCCAGATAATCCGGGAAGCCAAAGGCGATACCTTACAGGGGCATTTTACCAGCCATAAGCCTATAAAAACCGCCGTATTTACGGACGCCTACAAGAAAGCGAATGAGGGGAAAACGATCGTTGAAATTCCGGAAGTCTACGAATTGATCAATGTGATTTTTGCCCTCACCGACTACGGCAAAACCGATGCGATTGAAAAAGACACACCCTATTACTCACAGGTAATGAGTCATTTTTCACCGTACAAAAACCATCCGGTAGTGCGTACGATAGACTCCCTGCTGCGTAAATCCGTGAATAACTACCACAATCTTAAGATGGATAGTTATGCCTACACCCTTCAGGCAAACAAACTGGAGAAAAGCCCCGTCTACGACCGAATTAGCTGGGGAGAGGTAAATCAGTTAACGCCTTATATTCCACTCGTGGAGCAATTTGCCAGCCAGTCCGGCTTTCACACGTTCTTTCAGAAGCATCAGCCATACTACACCAGCCTGATTACTGATTTCAAAAAGAATGTAGATGTGGCAACGATGAAGACCTGGTTGGAAAAGCAGTTTCCAACAACGCGCTACTCCGCCGTCAAAATGATTTTTACGCCCCTGGTCGGCAGCAACCAGTCAGCGAATCGATTTGATGACAACGGGTTCACCGAAGCCCAGTGCCACATTAATTATCCGTTTATCAGCAAAGACGAAACCGGTCAGTCCGGCGATGTGCTGCGTGGCCAGCGAATGGTGATTTCGTTTACAGAGCTGAATCACAATTACCTGAATCCTGAAGCAGACAAGTACGACAAAGCGGTAGCAGCGGCCTATAAAAATATGGCCGATTGGATTACGCCCAATACGCCCTCTGTCAATTACGACAACGCTCTTTTGTGCTTTGAAGAGTACATGAATTATGCACTCGTATCGCTCTTATTTAATGACCTTTTCGATGCCAAAACGTTCGCCGTTCTCAACAAAAACAGGCAATCAAATATGGTAAAAAATCGAGGCTTCCGTCGGTTCCGCGAATTCGATCAGGAGTTACTTCGGCTGTATAAAACCAGAAAGCCGGGTCAAACCGTTGCCGATCTGTACCCGGCTATTATAGCATGGGCCGCTAAGCAGTAACTACGGTTTTAACACCACTTTTATCAATCCTTTCTCTTTTCCGTAAAGCCTTTTGAACCAGTCGGCACCTTCTTCCAGCGGCACTTCGGCACTCAGAATGGCTTCGACATTCATCCGACCGGACGAGATCAGGGCCAGAGCCGCTTCGTATTCGCCGTTGATGGCGCAGGAACCCTGTAGCCGCAACTGACGGGTGACGATGGCCTGTAACGGCACTTCAACCGTTGGCGCCAGATTTCCGACCAGCGTGACCGTAGCCCCTTTACGAACGCAGTCGATGGCGGTTTTGACCGTTGGCCCCGCGCCTACCACTTCAAAGGAAACGTCGGCCCCACGGCCGTGCGTCAGGTCCTGTACCTGTTTGGCTACGTCGCCACTTTTAGCGTTAATGCTATGGGTTGCGCCGAGTTTTTGGGCTAACGCAAGTCGATCGTCGTCCAGGTCGATGGCGATGATGATACCGCAACCCGCCAGTTTCAGTACCTGAATTACGAACAGGCCAATCATGCCCGACCCAACCACGACCGCCGAATCGTTGACCTGAATGGGCGTCAGGCTAACGGCATGGAGTGCCACGGCAACCGGCTCGACCAGCGCAGCCTGGGTGAAACTGACATTATCGGGAACGGCATACAGAATATGCTGGGGTATGGCCACGTACTCGGCAAAGGCACCGTTCCGCTTGAAATCGGGCGTCGATACGCCGACTACTTCGCGGCCATCGCTCAGGTTGTACTGCCCCCGGCGGCTGTACCAGTCGTCGAGCACATACACCGTCGAATCGAACGTGACGCGGTCGCCGGTGGCCCAGTTTTTCACGTCGCTGCCTACTTCGGCAATGATGCCGCTGGCTTCGTGGCCCATTACGATGGGCGGAATACGCCGGCCGCTGCTGCCGTCCATGCCGTGTACGTCGGAGCCGCAGATACCGACGGCCTGTACACGAACCAGCACCTCGTTGGGGCGGATTGCGGGCTTGGGAACTTCCTGAAAATCGAGCTGATTGTATTGCGTAAGAACGAGTGCTTTCATAATTGTAGAGCGGGTGGTCGGCTGTTGCCGTGAAAACCCGCAGTTGGTATATAAACTGGTTTTACCAATTCTAAAAAGCGGCCTTCTGCCCGCTATACTTGTTGTTTTTGATAAATCTTCACAAAGGCATCGACCGGAATCTGGTCGAAATCGCCCTGCTGCAAATGCGGATTGATTTCATAGGTAACGACTTCGTCGATGGAGTCGGGCAGTTCGCCAAACAGTTTGCTGGCCGCTGCCGATGTATATTTCTTCTTCAACCGAACCAGCCGCAGATCGGGGTCTTTTCCCCAGGCCATGTTGTCGCCCAGAACTAACTGTATTTTTGCCCAGTCGTTAAAGAAATACTCCTGCAAAAGCGGAATAATTCGGTCGCGGAAGGTCGTACAGAGGTCAGCATGCGTTTCGATAGTGGTCAAGTAAGCATGCCCGATTTGATGATCGCGGTCGAGCAGGTACTCGATGCGTTCGTTGATTGTTCGTAATAGTTGCGCCAGGTCAATGCCGTCAATCGTCCCTAAAACAGAAGGATCGGGCGCAATTTCCCGAAACGAGAACCGTCGTCGGAGGGCAATATCCAGCAGCGCAATCGACTTGTCGGTCGTATTCATGGTGGCAACCACGAATAGATTCAGCGGCACCCCGAAACGCTCCTGCGAATATGGCAGCGTCAGCCAGAGTTCATTTTCCGCACCCAGTCGTTTATCGCTTTCAAGCAACGTAATCAAATCACCAAACACACTTGCCACGTTGGCCCGGTTAATTTCGTCGATGAGCAGGTAGTGCGGAGGTGCCTTTTTCAACTTCTGCTGGCGGGTCTCCACCGAGTCGTTCAGGCAATCGGCCAGTGTGGCATAACCGGCCTGCTGAATGGCCGACATACAGGCTTTATAAAAAATCCCCTTCCGAATCCGGTAACTAATCTGCCCGTTAATTACTTCCGGGCGGATACCTTCTACAAACTCTTCGTAGCTATAAGCCGGGTGAAAGGTAATCAGACTGGCCCGGACAGAACTCGACAATCCAGACGCGGCATTCTTTTCCCACAGATACGGCTGCAGCGCAAAGGTTTTGCCCGTTCCCGGCGGTCCAAACAAGATGAGGTTATGCGGTTGGCTAGGCCGCTCCGGCTCGGTTTCGTATTCGGCTTCCGGTTCTTCAGCGGTGTAGTCGTTCGGTCGTCTGTCGCCCAGCGTTGGGTCGTCGGCGAGCCGGGTTATTTCGCTCAGGAAGGCTTCATCTTCGGCAGCCCGGTACACATCGGCATTATGGCGGGCGGAGTGCGGGCCCCGTTTTGTACTCTCAACGAGTTCGAGCAGGCAGTCTTCCCAACAGGTACGCAGCACCGGCTGGTAGAGCAGATGCACGTTCGACTGCCCGATGATAGCCGCTACGTATTCCGACTTTTCGGTAATGGGTTCAAACACCAGTTCCTCCAGGACTTTCAGCCGGTCCTGATAGGACTTCTTAACGGTAAGATGGTATTCAACTTCGCCCTTTCGAGGCCGCTGAATGCGCAGGGCCTGAAAATAGTTGATGTGGGCGGTAATGGCGGCTTTCTCCTGACGCACCGTAAATGCCAGCCGGGCATCGCCATTGGGCAGGTTAACGATGTCGATCAGCTCCTTCAACAACCCAAAAAATCGCCGGACAGCTTCAGGGTGACCAATGTCACGAATGCGTTCAATGAGGGGTTGCTGCTGGGTATCAGGTAACACAGGAAAGAGGAATTGTCGTTTACGAAGCTACGAAATTTTTAGTGTTTTACGACCTTCGTCTCGCTATAGCCAACATGGTTATTGAGGTAATCTATCGTAAAACGGCCTTTTTGAAAAGGTGCATTACTGATTACGCCATCACAGTCAATATTTAGAAAAACCTTTTTAAGGGGCGATAAATACGTAGACTTCCGACTGAATGATTGACCGTTTGTCTGAAATGTAAAGTCCTTCACATAACGAAATAAGCCTATTTTCATTTTACCAATTCCAAAGGCTGCCCCCGGCCTTTTTCTGGTCTTATATTCCCCAAGTTTAGCAGCTCCTTTCTCCCGCAGATCGACACTATTGGACCCGGAGTCAAAATACATATTGAGCGGATTACCAGATGCAGAACGAACAACCAGTATAGGATACCCAATACCAAACAGATTCTTTTCAGCCGTAGTATCTAAAACAGGCTTTCGAATCATAAGCGTCTGCTCTTTGAAATCCGCTGTATAAGTGAGCTTTTGCAGAATATCCCAACCCAAAAGGCCATCCGCATGCATCGTTTTGAAAACGCCATCTTTCGCCGTGTAGATTACAGGTACATGTGTTAACCGCACATTGCCAAACGACAGTGAATCAAGCAGGCCAACAGATGATTTAACCAGTGTACCAACGGAGTTTAAAACGTTCACCGTGGCCAAAGGTGCCATCTTCAATTCGTCATTCAGCTTCTGAGATATAATTGAGAAATTAGCCCCCGAATCAAGCACAAGCCGTACAGGCTTTCCGTTAAGGAGGACGTTGGCAATGACGTAGCTATGCCTCCGAACCCTTACCGGAATTAGCAGGCTATCAGTTAAAAAACTGATTTGCATGGCTGGCTGAGCAGCTAGTTGTGTAGCCAGTTCATAGAATTGAGGTTTTTCTTTAATCTGATCTGCAAATCTTACATACTCACCATATTTCCCCCGCCAGAAGTAAAGTTCATTTAGTAAATGATCACGGGCTGCCACATGTAATGGAGCGGCCGTCTGCAAAGCGACCTTTGTCATCAATACCTCGGCCTGATCAAAACGATGGTAGAGACTATGCTCGATAGCGTTGATGTAATCGCGGGCAACAGAATCTAACGTGCTGTAATCAATGGCCTTAAACTCGAAGTTTTCCAGGGCCGTTGTTGGGTCTTTGTAAGACGTGTTCTGTTGCGAGAAAACAGAAGCGGAAGTCAGCAGGAAGCATATCAGGAATAGAGGAGGTCGCATAGAGGCAAATTAAGAATAGACCAGATCTACAGTGAGACGATTGAACGCTTCTAAGTCACCTTATTGTAAAGGCAACTTAGGGTAGTACCGACCGTCCCGGTCGGGTGTGTGTGCGACCGAAGCTCACCCGACCGGGACGGTCGGTACTACGCCAAATAGCTCCCGATATTGACTACAGCGACGTCGGCAAAAATGCTAATCACTGCAAGTAAATAACCGGATCAAACACCAGCAATTCTCCGTCATCCCGTACAAGTACATTTCGATGATGTAAATCACTGACAATGATCCCAAAATTCGCGTTGATATAGTCGCTGTTTTGCAGAGGCACAAAGTCAAAGGGCAGCATGTAAGCGGCTACCTCCTCAGGCGTTGCTCCTCTTATGCCGCGTAAGGCTTTCTGACTAACAACAGAATGTAAAAAGCCATCGACATCCATCAAGCCCAGAAACGTGTAGCCCGTCTCGGGGAAGAGCCAGTTATGAAGTAACAGATTGTGCAGATAACTCAACCAGGTACCGTAATAGTTGAGGTTATTGCGTTTATAATAAACCCCTAATTGAACATACACCTGGTGCTCAGCTCCACCTTCGCCACCTTGAGCCTGCCAGGCATCCGTAAAAGGCTCGGCGGGCAACATTTTCGATTCAGAAATAGCCCATCTGCGAAGTAGTTTCTCCTCGCCGACTCGAAGGGCTTTATCTAACGCGACTTTTTGGGCACGGTTTTGAGGGGCTGGTCCTTGAGCCGCTTTGCTTGCTCGATGCACTCCTGCAATGACATCAAGGGCTGCTCGGAGACTTTCCTGATCATTTTTTTGCTCTGCTGCCGATGGTACTCGTTGAGGTATGTAACGTTCTCCTCCATCTGATGATTCGATTTCCTCATGAACAGACATGATTTAAAGTTGGTTCTTAGCTAACACTTACGCTAAATAGCTCCCGATACTGACCACGTCGGCGAACACGCCCGAAGCCGTTACCTCCGCTCCTGCGCCGGGGCCTTTGATTACTAAGGGCCGGTCTTTGTAACGCTCCGTGGTGAACGAAACGATGTTATCCGCACCGGTTAACTGATAGAACGGGTGCTCCACGCCAACCGGCCGCAGACCAATGGTCGCTTTATTGTTCTCGAAACTGGCGACAAAACGTAGCTTTTCGCCCTTCGTTTCAGCTTCGGCCAGCAGGTTTTCGAAGTAGTCGTTGTTACGTTCCAGTTCCTCGAAAAAGGCCGGGATGGTGGGTGCTGCCAGACAGGATTCGGGCAGCAGGGTGTCGATGGTGACGTCTTCCGGTTCGAGGGGAAACCCGGCTTCACGAGCCAGAATCAGGATTTTACGGGCTACGTCTAAGCCACTCAGGTCGTCGCGGGGGTCGGGTTCGGTATAGCCCTTTTCTTTGGCTTCGCGCACCACGTCGGCAAAGGAGATGCCGGGGCGAAAGGTGTTGAAGATAAACGATAACGTTCCCGACAGAATCGCTTCGATTTTCAGAAAACGGTCGCCCGCGGTCATCAGCCCCTGCACGGTGTTGATGATGGGCAGACCCGCTCCCACGTTGGTTTCGTAGAGGAACTTGACGCCCCGGTTCAGGGCCGTGCGCTGCAAGCGTCGGTATTCGCTGTACGGACCGGAATTGGCTACTTTGTTCGGCGTTACCACCGAGATGTTGGCGTCCAGCAGCGACTCGTAAAACTGCACAATGTCCTTGTCGGAGGTGCAGTCGATGAAGACCGAGTTGGGCAGGTTGTAATCTTTGATCTTCTCGACAAAAGCCGGTAAGGACGTTGTCACTCCATCTGTCAGCAGACGTTCGCGCCAGCCATCCAGCGAAATCCCTCTCGTGTCGAGCACCATCTTTTTGGTGTTTGTCATGCCTACCACACACACCTTCAGCAGTTTCTCCGAACGCAGGTATTCCGACTGGTTGTAAATCTGTTGCAGCAGTGTTTTCCCGATCAGGCCCGTACCCACCAGATACAGGTTCAGCACGCGGGCTTCGGACTGGAAGAAGATGTTATGCAGCGAGTTAAGCGCCTTCGAGAGGTTATTCTTGTTGATAACCACGGAGATATTAATCTCCGACGACCCCTGCGCGACGGCCACAATGTTGACCCCGTTTTTACCGAGTACCGAAAACAGTTTCCCGGCAATACCGGAGCTTTTCTTCATCCCCTCTCCCACCGTAGCAATCACCGACAAATCGCGCTCAATGGCGATGTTATCAATATGCCCGTGGGCAATTTCGGTAGCGAACTCGGCGTCAAGAATAGTCTTCACATTCTCGGCCCCACGCGGGTCGATGGCGAAGCAGATGGAGTGTTCCGACGAAGCCTGCGAGATCAGAATGACGCTGATTTTGTGAGCGGCCAGCACACCGAACAGCTTGGCCGATACCCCGGCCACGCCGATCATACCGGAACCCTGCACGTTTACCAGCGCAATGTCGTCGATACTCGAAATACCCGTTATGGTGTACTGCCGACGTTCGGCGGTGCGGCTCACGACGGTACCCGCGTGGGTTGGGTTAAAGGTATTCAACACCCGCACCGGAATGTTCCGGGCAAAGGCCGGTTGCAGACTGGGCGGGTAGATCACCTTCGCGCCAAAGTGGGATAGCTCCATGGCTTCGGCGTAGGTGATGGTAGGAATGTTAAAGGCGTTGGGCACCTTGCGCGGGTCGGCCGTCATCATACCGTCGACGTCCGTCCAGATGTCGATCACCTCCGCATTCAGAGCCGCGCCCAAAATGGAGGCCGTATAATCCGAACCGCCCCGACCCAGGGTTGTGGTTTCGTTTTTTTCCGTCGAGCCAATGAAGCCCGTCACCAGTTGGAGGTCGGACGTTTTAGCGAAATGCTCCTGAACAAGCTGGTTCGTCAGTGTGTAATTTACTTCTGCCTGACCGAACTGAGCGTCTGTTTTGATGATCTTCCGGGCGTCGCAAAACTGTGCCGGAATACCCCGGCTCTTCACGCATTCGGTGATGATTGTGGTGGACAGCCGTTCGCCGAAGCTGGTGATGAGGTCGTGGGTACGGAGGGTGAGTTCGCGGATGAGCGACACGCCCCGCAGCAAGTCTTCGAGTTCGTTGATAATTCCCCGAACGTGCGCAAACACTTTACTCTGTTCCTTGACGGGGATCAGGGCTTTTATAACATTAAAATGGCGGTCTTCAATCCGGCGAACCAGTTCCATGTAATCGGTTTCACCCGTTGTGGCCATCCGCCCAATCTCGATAAGCTGGTTGGTGATGCCACCCATCGCCGAAAATACAACCGTTATCTGGTCGCCGTTCTGCCGATGGTTTTCAATGATCTGGATAACCTGCTTGATACTATCTACGGAACCAACGGAGGTACCGCCAAATTTAAGAACCTGCATTTGTAATGGCGAATGAGTGATTGTGTGAATGAGTGAATGACCAGGTCACCGGCGATCCGATGCCCTGGAGCGACTTATAGTCGACAAACACTCGTTACTTATTATTCAGGAAGCTGTTGATGATGGTACTCTTATAAAGGCAAAGATAACGACGACAAGCTCATTTCCGGGCTTCCGTTACCAGAAAAGGAACCCCATAAAGAGCGCCTGGTATCGGTAGAAACGCTTTCAGCAATTACGATGCCGTACTAAACGAGTGGTTTTATCGATGGTTAGTAGAGCCGAATTCGGTCTTCTTATAGGATCATAGCCCTTAATGAATCACCCGTATAGTAAATATCCTAACCCACCAGAGCTCATTAACCGTCATAACAGGTGTAGGCAAATACGGTATTTTTGCCCATTTATGCTGGCAGATAGCGCGTGGGAAAGACTTTTCGTTTCGGTATGAGCTTTTTTTAAGTCTATTTTAAATCCGGGCACACCCGAATGCCGTAAATCTTTTCGAACCGTCTGTTAGACCTGCGGTTATGTTGTTACTACACTTAATTTACTCAAGCACGTTATGAATAAGCAGAACGAATCTGGCCTTACGATGTTACCAGGCCAATTAGAGCCAGTACGCGTAGGCCGCCGGTTGTTTCTTCGCTACGCAGGCGCTTTTGCCGCAGGGGGCGCAATTCTGGCATCCTGCAAAGAAGGTGAAGAGAATCCCACCACCGTAATGGCCCCGGTCGATTTAGGAACGGGCGATGTTGGTATTCTAAACTACGCCTTTGCGCTGGAGCAAATGGAAGCTGCTTTTTACACTCAGGTTTTGCTCTCGCCCTACAATGGCATGACCGATGCCGAGAAAGCCGTTCTGACAGACATTCGCGATCATGAAATTGTTCACCGCGAATTCTTCAAAGCCGCCATTCCAGCCGCCAGCCGCATTGCTGACCTGACACCCAATTTCAGCACCATTAATTTCAGCGACCGGGCCAGCGTTCTCGGCACGGCCAAAGCGTTTGAAGACTTGGGCGTAGCTGCTTATAATGGTGCCGGTACATTGATAACAGATGTGAATTACCTCGCACTGGCGGGTAAAATTGTGTCGGTAGAAGCGCGTCACGCAGCGGCTATTCGGGATCTGCTGAACCCAAAATCAGCTGATTTCGCTGGCGACGATGTGGTGGCACCCACTACCGGATTGGATGCGGCCACCCCGCCTTCTGCGGTGTTGCCAATTGCCCAGAAGTATGTCAGAACACCGATTACGGCCACCAATCTACCCAAGTAAACCAGACACAACGCTATGAACTTAGTCAAGTTATTATCCGATATCGAAAAAGCAGATCCCGAGATTAGCGAGCGTTTCAGCTTCTATTCGCGCCGAAATCTGCTCAAATTTGGGTCAAACCTGCTGGCCGCCGGTATCCCAACCGTGGTAGCTACCAGCCTGAACCAGGCCTTTGCCCAGGCCACTACCGCTCCTTCGCAGGCCGCCATTGATACCGCAAATTTCGCGCTCACACTGGAGTACCTGGAAGACGAATTTTATCGCATCGGTCTGGCTACAGCGGGGCTCGTTCCGGCCAGCGATCTGGCCGTAATCAATCAAATTAGTAAACACGAAACAGCCCACGTAGCCTTGCTGAAAAGTGCGTTGGGTGCGGCTGCCGTTGCTAAACCAACCTTTAAATTTCCGGCCGGTACTTTCTCGGCCTACGGCACATTCCTGGCCACCGCACGGGCGCTGGAAGACACAGGCGTACAGGCCTACAAAGGGCAGGTCGGCAATCTGGTCAACGACAAAGGTATTTTACAAGTGGCCCTCCAGATTCACTCCGTCGAAGCCCGGCACGCATCGGAAATTCGCCGGATGATGAATATGAAAGGCTGGGTTTCTGACCCGACACAAACAACGTTTACGCAGGGGGGTGTTAACCTGAAAACGCTGCCGAACGTGACAGGTATAAGCGAGGATAATTTGCGTGGAGCTTTCGATGAGCCGCTAACCAAACAACAGGTTATGGCCATTGCAGCAGCTTTTTTATAGTATTACATTAAGTATAGGGAGGCCGGGAAACCGGCGAGGGTGAGGAAAGGTATCGGGGAGTTTCCCTGATACCTTTTTTTTATGTCTTTTCCATCCGTGCGTTTTTTCGTTGCTTGCAGATAAATTCGCCCTTGGTGGCGGCAATCTGTATGAAATTCGTTCGTATCCTCCTGAAAATCCTGCTGGGTCTTGTTGTTTTTATTCTGTTGTTTCTGGCCGTTAGCCTGGCCCCGGTCGATGAGACGCCGTACCGGCAGATGCCTTATTACGCACAGACCAAAGCGCGGCTGGCTCAGCTCCCGGCCATTCTAGCCGCCAAAACACCTCTGCGGGCGGGTTGGGCCAAAGCCAATATTACGCCCCCCTACCCAACGCCCACCGGTGGTTACGGTGCCCGACGCGGCAAGCAATGGCACATTGTAGCCGATTCAATTTTTGTCCGTGCCATCGTTCTTGACAATGGTGGTACCAAAGCCGCCCTGATTGGTCTGGACTTACTTATTACGCCCCCCACGGTCGTCGAAGCGCTCAAAAAACGGCTTCCCGAAGTTGGCTTACAGTGGGAGGATCTATACACAGGGGCTATTCACTCCCACAATAGCATTGGCGGCTGGGCACCGGGGCTGGTAGGCCAGTTGATTACGGGCAAGTATGACGAGAAACTGGTGGTTCGTATTACCGACGGCATCATAAACGCCATTCGGGCAGCCCAACAAAACATGGCCCCCGTACAGGTTGGCTTTGGGCAGGTAGACGCCAGCGATCATATCTATAACCGCATTGGTTTCTCCGGCTCCACGGGGCCGCTCGACGGGATGGTGCATTTACTAAAATTAAAGAAACAAACGGGCGAATCGGCCCTGCTTTGCACCTTCTCCGGCCACGCGACTCTCTACGAAGACGACATGTGGAACTACCTCAGCCGCGATTATCCCGGCTCGTTGGTCGACCGGCTGGAGAAAAAATCGGCCGATTTTGCGGTGTTCATGGCGGGGGCTGTTGGCAGTACCGGCCCGCAGGCGCGGGGTAAAACCGACTTTCAGGAGATCCGAAACTACGCCGGTGATCTGGCCCTGCGTATCGAACGAACCGTTCCACAAATCCAGACCAAAGCCGATAGCACGCTGGGCATTCTGACCCTTCCGCTTGGTTTGCGCGAACCGCACCCGCGCGTTATTGGCAACTGGCGCGTGCGGCCGTGGCTCTTCTACGCCATTTACGGTGATTACCCGTCCGACCTGAAAGCCCTACGCATTGGCCAAACGGTACTGCTCGGCACCCCCTGCGATTACTCCGGCGAATTCGTGGCTGATTTCAAACCGTTGGCTACAAAGAAAGGTGTTAACCTCATGATTACCAGTTTCGACGGCGGCTACATCGGCTATGTAACCCCCGACAAATACTATAACCGTACTACCTACGAAACCCGCGACATGAACTGGTTCGGCCCGTACAATGGTGCGTATTTTGAGGAGATGATGATGGGGTTGCTGTTGAAAATGACAACCCCGTAAACCTATGCGTTTCGTTCTGTTTCTTTCCGTCTTGGTCAGTCTGGTATCCGTTACCATACCCAGCGAACCCTCCGCCGTTATTCGCATTAACCTGCTTGGTTACCGGCCCGATAGTCCAAAAACGGCCGTTTGGGGAAGCCTGACGGATAAGACCATCGAGACATTCGAGCTGGTCGATGAACAAACAAATGAAGTTCACCTACAACTTTCGGCGGGGCGGCCGTTTGGTGAATACGGCCCGTTCAAACAGTCGTACCGATTCGATTTCTCCGGGTTTCGGAAGCCCGGCCGGTATTACCTGCGTACGGCAGACGGTACCCGGTCGCCGGGGTTTCGGATTGATGATAGTGTCTATGCCGGTGCCGCCGATTTCTGCCTTCGCTACATGCGCCAGCAACGCAGCGGCTTCAATCCGTTCCTGAAAGACTCCTGCCACACGCACGACGGCTACACCATGTACGGCCCCATGCCCGACAGCACGCATATCAACGCATCGGGGGGGTGGCACGATGCCTCGGATTACCTGCAATACGTGACTACCTCGGCCAATGCAACGTACCACCTGCTGGCCGCCCTGCGCGATTTCCCGACGGCCTTTGGCGATCAGCACCAGTTGAATGGCCTGACTGGTGCCAACGGCCTGCCCGATGTACTGGACGAAGCGCGCTGGGGTCTCGACTGGCTCCTGAAAATGCACCCGACCGATACGTGGCTCTTCAACCAGCTCGGCGACGACCGAGACCATTCGAGTATGCGGATTCCCAAACTGGACAGCATGTATGGCAAGGGAGCGGAACGGCCCGTGTATTTTGCAACCGGAAAGCCACAGGGGCTATTCAAGTATAAAAACCGGGCAACGGGCGTGGCCTCTACCGCCGGAAAAGTAAGCAGCGCACTAGCACTGGGCTATCAGTTAACCCATAAAAAAGACCCCGCCTATGCCAGCAAACTCTGGCAACGGGCGCAATCGGCTTATAAACTTGGACTGGAAAAGCCGGGCAATTGCCAGACTGCGCCGGGCCGGGCTCCTTACTTTTATGAAGAAGACAATTACGCCGACGACATGGAACTGGCCACCGTGGAGCAACTCAATGCAGCGGGTGCCACCGGAACACAGGCGGCTAAATTACAAACTACGGCACTTGACTTTGCCCGGATGGAGCCGGTTACGCCCTGGATACTGAACGATACGGCCCGGCATTACCAGTGGTACCCGTTTGTGAACGTGGGTCATGCGGAACTGGCGAAACGCCTGCCTGCCCGAGATCGAAAAACCGTTACGGATTATTACAAGGCGGGTATTGAGGTAATCTGGAAACGGGCGGGCCAGAATGCCTTTTATCGGGGGGTGCCCTTTACCTGGTGCAGTAACAACCTCACAACCTCCTTTGCAACCCAGTGTTTCTGGTATCGGCAACTCACCGGCGATGTACAGTTTGCCACGCTGGAACAGGCGAATTTCGATTGGCTCTTTGGCTGTAATCCATGGGGAACAAGCTTTGTGTATGGACTTCCCGCCAACGCCGATACCCCTACCGACCCACATTCGTCATTTACCCATTTAAAAAACTACCCCATCGATGGTGGTTTGGTGGATGGTCCCGTTCGCGGCAGTATTTACAGAAACCTGATCGGCATTACGCTGCACGAATCCGATGAATACGCGCCGTTCCAAAGCAACGTAGCCGTGTATCACGACGACTACGGCGACTACAGCACCAACGAACCAACCATGGATGGCACGGCCTCGCTGGTGTATCTCCTGGCCGCTAAACATGCCGAGAACTATAAACCAGCAAAGGCGAACACGTCCCGGAATCTTCAGAAACCAGTTAAACCGCTAAAACCATCGACAAAAATTGACCCCAAGTCAACGTATTTCAAAGGAGCAAAAATAAGAGGTGACACCGCCACCCGACGCCTGGCGCTGGTCTTTACCGGCGATGAGTTTGCTGATGGCGGCTCGACTATAGCCCGAACCCTGCGAAAGCACCAGGTTCGGGCTGCGTTTTTTCTGACCGGCCGTTTTTTACGCAATCCCACTTTTGCCTCGCTCATAAACCAACTTCAACAGGATGGACACTACCTCGGCCCCCACTCCGACCAGCACTTGCTCTACTGCGACTGGGTCAAACGCGACAGTCTGCTCGTGACCCGGCAGCAATTTGTGGATGACCTACGGGCTAACTATGCCGCACTGGCCCATTTCGGCAAAGACAAAAAGGCAAAAAAGCTCTTTTTACCTCCCTACGAATGGTACAACGACAGCATTGCCGCATGGGCCAAAACAGAAGGCGTTCAACTCATCAACTACACGCCCGGCACGCTGAGTCATGCCGATTACACCACGCCACAGGATAAAAACTACCGCAGCAGCGCCACCATCCTGCAATCCATACGGGCGTATGAGCAGAAAAAAACGGCTGGTCTGAATGGTTTTATCTTACTTATGCACATTGGCGTTGCCCCTAATAGAACGGATAAACTGTACGATCGTCTGGACGAGTTACTGACCGAGCTTCTTCAGAAAAAATATGAATTTGTACGGGCCGATGTGTTGTAGAAAGAACTCAAAACCTTACGCATGAAAGCGTGTTGATATTGATACAATTGCGCGCTAACAAAAGCGGCATCTGTTTACTCAACAAACGAACTTTTTCTATGCGTACGCTCCTATTTTCTCTGGCTATAGGCCTCTTTTACAGTTCCGTCGCTTTCGCCCAGAGCGACACGTCCAAAGCCGTACAGCAAACACCCGTTCAGCAGAGTCCTTCACCCAAGCAAGTAGCTATTCCGGGGGTCGATACACCCCTGTCGGGTGGTGGCATGACTGCCCAGACACCTAACAACCCGCTCCCCCCGGTGCAGGATAACAAAAAACGAAAAACCCTGCCCCCCAGCGATCCAAGGGCGTTTGGCGTATCGGTACCCGTTGGCAAAGCGAAGCGGGATACACTTTAACTCGTGGGCTTATCGGGCAGGGGGGCCGATGCGTGGAATTCGGCGTAGATGCGGTGCATGTAGTCGTCCAGCAAGGTTCGAATACGGCCCCGGTCGTCGGATTGGGTGATGAGCCCGACGTGGTATTCACGGTTGATGCGCCAGAAAATTTCCGGATCGCTGAACACCGATAGGTCGGGCCATTGCTGGCGGGCGAGCGAAACGATCAACCCGGAATGGCGACCGGTATCGACCGGAGGAACGTAATGTTCTTTACGGGCAATGGCCGTTTCGAGTTTGGCCCATTCGCGCCATAGGTTCACGCCCGAAGCAGCCTCTACCATTTCGGCAATGTGAGCGCCACCCACGCGCGAGGCTGTTTCCAGAAAATACAGTTCTCCGTCGTGGTCGCCCCGAATGTACTCGGAATGCGAGGCACTGTACCGCATACCAAAAGCCGACAGAACCTGATCGTTAATCTGCCGGAGCGCATCGGTTTCGGGCGTATCGAGGGGCAAGGTTACCGTTCGGAAAACCCCGCCCCCGTGCGACACTTCCATGGGCGTTGCCAGGTATTGGCTAACCCGCGTAAACACCGCATTGCCATCTACCGATAGCGAGTCGACGTGGTAGACCTTCCCCGGCTTAAACTCTTCGATCAGGTAATTGTGCCGGTTCTCACCCAGCAAATGAATGGCCGACCAGGCTTCGTCCAGTGAGTGAACTTTCCGAATCCCCGTAGCCGACGCTTCCGAGCGGGGTTTTATGAGCCAGGGCGCTTCGGTAGTCTGTAAAAATGCCGTGACCGTTTCGTCATGAAAGAGCGAGCAGAAGGTAGGTACGCGAATCCCGGCGGCAAAAGCCCGTGTTCGCATAGCCAGTTTATCCCGGAAATAGCGGGCGGTCGTCTGCCCCATTCCGTCAATTCGGAAGGTCTCGCGAATAAGGGCTCCTTTCTCTACATCGAAGTCATCCAGGGCTACTACCCGGTCAATTCGCCGGGAGCGCATTGCATGAGCCAGTCCCATAATCATCTGGTCCAGCACGTCGGGCGCGTTGCTGGGCGATGGCAGGAAAAAAAACTCGTCGATGGACTCACGGGGCCATGCTTCGTCGGCAAGTTTCTGGTCGGTTAACAGGTAAACCGTGTTTCCCAACTCTTTACAGGCTTTCATGAAATCCTGTCCTTTGAAGAACGTGGCAATGCACAGAAAAGAAAGTTGACTCATACTGTCTATAGTTCAGGGTTAGTTTGAAACCGATAAGACTTACCAAAACATCATCGGTTTAGTATCCAGGCTAGCCAGACGAAGTAATAAACTGGGTTTGGCGAAAAAAGATACAGCCAAATAGCCAAACAACGAATTTTCTTACTGCTTTTCTTCGATAAGCAGCTGTAAGTAGGCGATTAACAGCCGGATACCGAAACCAGTCGCGTTCTTTTGCGATCCAAATTCCGTATCGGCAAAAGCCATACCGGCAATGTCCAGGTGCGCCCAGGCGGGGTGTTTCTCCGAGAACACTTCCAGAAACTTAGCCGCGCTGATGGCCCCAGCCACTGGCTTACCACTGTAATTTTTAACATCGGCCACATCCGATTTTATGTCTTCGGTATAGGCATCCCACACCGGCAATCGCCAGATGTGTTCACCCGTCTGGTTGGCGGCCTGCGTAAGCGTGGCGGCTAATGCATCGTTGGGCGTAAACAGGCCAGCGGCATGATACCCCAGCGTGGCAATAACGCTACCAGTCAGTGTAGCGAGGTCAATGAGCACATCGGGTTGGTAGTTGCGCACCATGTAGCCCAGCCCATCGGCCAGAATAACGCGGCCTTCGGCATCGGTATCAATGATTTCGATGGTCTTGCCCGAGTAGGCCGTCACCACATCGCCGGGTTTGGTAGAGCGGCCGTCCGTGGAGTTTTCCGTAGATGGAACAATGCCGATCACATGAATGGGCAATTTCAATTTGGCGGCCACCTCCACCGCACCGAGCACAGCCGCAGCCCCGCCCATATCGCTTTTCATGAGGTGCATATTGGACGACGTCTTGATGGACACCCCGCCCGTATCGAAGGTAACGCCCTTACCCACGAGGCCCACTTTTCGGGGATTTTCGATGCCTTCCGGCTTGTATTCGGCGATAATCAGCACTGGCGGCACATCGCTCCCCTGGCTCACGCTCAGCAGCGCACCCAGCTTTTGCCGTTCGAGTTCGGCTTTGTCGAGCACCGTTACCCCGTACCCAAACTGATGGCCGGATGCAACGGCCCAGTCAGCCAGGGTTTGCGGTTTTTTGTAGTTGGCGGGGGCATTCATCAGGTCCAGCATCTGAAGCTGGGTTTGGGCAATGGCCTCGGCACGGGTCAGGGCTTCCTGAGCCACCGCTTGCTGGTCGGGGCTCAGCTGGAGTGTCAACATCCCGGCGTCGGTGTAGAAGACGGGCGTTTCGGGTTTATCGGTCTGGTACAGCTTGAGGTCATACCCGCCCCCACGAACGCCCAGCACCACACCGGCGACAACGCTCCCGTCAAACGCGGTAAGATCGATAGCCAGCGTTGTTGCAAGTTTGCTTTTCTGATCGAAGAAGAATTTTCGGAACGTTCGCAGCCAATCCATTTCCTGAGGGTCTTTTCCCAACCCCAGCAGGTATATCTTTTGGCCATTCTGGCTGTATACGGTCAGCACTTCTTTGGCATCTGCCTTAAAATCGCGTTGCAGCACCTCAGCAGATACACCCAGCGTTGGGGCAAATCCCACCAATTGGTCGGCCAGCGAATTGGTCTGTAAAACAGGAATGATCAAATCACCGGAGGCTGGTGACGGTGTTGTTAAAATGATATTCATAGTTAATGATACGTTATTTCGGGCAGAAACTCAATAAAACAGCCATTCAAGGGCTTTTGGGAATTCCTGACTCCAGTGCGCTTCCTGGTGGGTACCGGTGGGGTCGACAGATACATGAATGTCAATGGAGTGTCCTCCGTAGCTCTGACGCACCAGTGCTTCATTGAAGCGCTGAATATTGGGCACCATGTATGCTGACTCCTGTTCACCCCCATAGGCATAAATTTTCATAGGTACGGGAGCCTGAAAGCGAATGGCATCGAAATAGATTTTGGGCGAAATCCAGAGTGAAGGCGAGAAAACCATCAGCCGACCAAAAACGTCGGGGTGCAGAAGTCCCGCATAAATACTGATCAAACCACCCAGCGAACTGCCACCAACGCCCGTATGGGCCGCATCGGGCAAAGTTCGGAATCGCTTGTCGACGAGGGGCTTAATGGTTCGAAGAATAAAATCAAGGTAGTATCTGCCCCGCCCCTGACCAGCGCGAGTACGGTTGAAGGTGAACTCCCGAATGCGCTCATCGTTGGCATGGTCGATGGAAACCAGAATTACCTCATGGTGGTTACGGCCAGCCAGCAAAGCCATTTTCTGATCAACCTCCCAGCTTCCGAAGCCAGCCCCACCGCCAAACAGATTCTGGCCATCATGTAAATAAAGAACGGGATAGTTTTTTCCCGAGGTCTCGTAATCGTGCGGGAGAAGCACATGCACCCGGCGGGTGGCACCGAGTTGAGGAGACTCGAAGGTATCGCCCAGCAGCTCTATTTTTGGCAACAACTCCGGGTTGAACGGCATGCCAAACCACCGCCAATGGGGCACATAATCCTGCTTTACCGATTCGGAAGCGGATACCCGCCGGTTAGTGACGCCCTCGCCCGAAGCGCCCAGTTCCACATGGTCCCAGCCGCCCCGCGTGTATTTATAGTCCAGAATGTCAGGCAGATCGACCTCTCCCGGAAACTCGTACACATATTGACCTGGTGCTACAGGCTGCATCCGGAAACGATCCAGATCGGGGTACCAGTCGCAAAAGTTACCCGACACAAATACCGGACGGTCATCTGTGCTGTGCGTACGCAATTCTAAACGTAGTGATGAAGACATACGCTTAGAATCGGATATAGGTCCGGGTTGGTTCAGTACGAGCCGGGAAAGTTAGGGTATAGAAAAGCAATCAGGCAATTGCCCATGTATCGGCCAACCCTTTCAACACACTAACCAGCTGATTATAATTGGCAGGTTTGGTCATAAACTGGTTAGCTCCCAACGCCAGACTTCGCTGACGATCGACGTTATCCGACGAGGTGGAGAACATCACAACGGGCAAATGAGCAAATGTGGGCGTGCTTCGGAGTTGCGTCAGGGTATCGAATCCATTCTGCCGGTTCATATTTATATCCAGCAAAATCAATTGAGGTAACCGCACACAAGTGGCCAGTTCAGGCAACAACTGGTCGCCATCGGTGAGTGTTATCACGCTGATGGGTCGTTCTGTATCTTCAAAAGCAGAACTAATAAAAAGTCGGTCGTCCTCATCATCATCAACGACCCAAACGGCGGGCGCATCTGCATAGCCCAAACCCGAAGGCAAATGGAAAGCCATCGCAAAAAAGATTGAAGTAAAGCGTTGGATGGTTGCGTGCGTTGAGTAGACTTCACCGACTGATTACGGTATACAATGTCACCTTGATAAGAAATCATTTTTTCCGACTAAAGTGACTTTTCTTTGCTAATAACAGCAAATAAAGGCGAATAACAGGTCAAATATAATATTATGACAATTAAAACACCACAGAATGAACTATTTATTAACTATTATTTAACGATACTAATCAGTAAGCCTTGTTAGATCGAAAGCCATACAAGAATATAATAATACCCTTTTATTCAGTGAGTTAATCGCCTATTTTAAATAATTCCAAATAGTATATTATAATTAGTCTAAATACTCTATACCTTTGCAGGCGAATTCTCCATTAGTTAACCAATCCATGTTAAAGCCTCGTCTACTTGCTCACGTTGTACCAGTCTTGTTCTTTGCCGCCAGTTTGTCGGCCTGTACGGACCAAGACAACCCGACAACCGTTACGCCCCAACTCCGTAAAACGGTTGATTACGGTAAACTGACCGATACTACCACCTACGCTACATTCTTCGTGGATAACGATGGGGCAAAAACAGTCGATTTAACCACGGGTGCGACCCGCCTGCTCATGTTCCGGGCGATCAATACCTACAACGGTACGGCGGTAGGCACGGGAGCTGCACTGGATGCCAACGTGCTCAAAAACATGTTCTCAAACACCGGCAGCCCCTTTTCGGGTACGGCCAATACAGCTCTCAACAGCTCGGGAATCCAACTCCGTAACGTAACCGCTTCGTCCTTGTCGGCCACGGATGCTGAGAAAGAACGGGCAACGATCGAAGCCGGTTTCCCTAAAATTGCCACTGCCAGCCAATCCGTATCGGCAGTCGCATCGGAAGGGAAAGCGGGTAAACTGGGTACTTATCTCGTCGACGAACAGGGGATCGAATGGGGACAGATCATCCAGAAAGGACTGATTGGCGCTTTTCAGGTCGATTACATCGGTAACGTACTCCTGAGCGACAAAAATCTTTCGCTGGACAATACGACGCTGGTAACCGGAAAAAAATACACGCAGCTTGAGCAAAACTGGGATGAAGTGTATGGCATCCTGACGGCTAACCCGGTATACGGTGGTAAAGCAACGGCTACCTCATCGGGAGAGAGTTTTATCGGCTCTTACCTGTGGGAGTACAATAAAGAAGACTTCCCGAAAATTCATGCAGCCTTATTGAAAGGTCGGGCGGCTATTGTCAATAACGATACCAAAACGCTGAAGGAACAAGCCTCTTTCATTCACTTGGCTATGGAAAAGGCTATTGCCAATGCGGCCCTGGGCTATCTGGGCAAGTGGAAAACCGCCGGAACCAACACAGCCGCTGCAGCCCACGCCATTGGCGAAGGTCTCGGCTTCATTTATTCTCTGCGGTACGCCAAACTAAATAAGGCCGATGCTGCCTTTTCGGACGCTGTGCTGACGGGTCTTATCTCCGCACCCAATGGATTCTGGGGTTTGACGAATGCCAAAATTGATGCGGCCTCTTCGGCTATCCGAACAAAGTTCAACATCCCTGTCTAGACAACAAACTATATCTTTTACTTAATACAGAGCAGTGTCGCTAACACTGCTCTGTCTCCATTTTTAACTCATGATAAACAGTAAGTGGAAACAAATCGGATTCATCTGCGCATTTGTCAGCGCATTATGGGCTTGTTCGGGAAGTAGTTCGGACACACCAACGCCAACGCCAACTACCCCCACCGATCAGGCAGGCAGCGACCGGAAAGCCATGCTGACCAACCTTGCCGATAATATCATTGTACCCAGCTACACGAATTTTAAAGCGAAGTTTGATGTAATGCTGGCCAAATCGGACGCGTTTGCAGCAAAACCGGACAACGCATCGCTCACGGCGTTGCGGCAGGCCTGGGTAGACGCCTATACCGACTGGCAGAAAGTTGAGCTGTTCGATGTAGGTCCGGCGGAGCAGTACACACTTCGTAATTTTTTCAACATCTACCCGGCCAACGTAACCGGTATCGAAGAGTATATTTCGGCGGGTTCGGGAACGTTCGATGTACCGCTCTCCTACCCAAAACAGGGCTTTCCAGCGCTGGATTACCTCATCAACGGGCTCGGCACGACAGACGACGCTATCGTTGCCCGCTACACAACAGCCGCCGATGCCGCCAAACGAATTGCTTACCTGAAGCGGCTGACGAGCCAGATGAATACGCAGTTCACAACAGTGTACACTGCCTGGACAACGGGTGGCTATCGGGACACATTCATCAACTGCACGGCCTTAAACGCGGGCTGCTCGACGTCTAAACTGGTAAACGGCTATGTGCTCAATTATGAACGCTATATCCGTTCCGGAAAGCTGGGTATCCCGTCGGGTGCCATGACCAACGGCACGGTAGCTACCGATAAGATTGAAGCCTATTACAAGAAAGACCTGTCGCTGACCCTGGCCAAAACGGCTCATCAGGCCAGCGTTGACTTCTTCAACGGGAAAAGCGTAAAAACGGGTCAGGAAGGGCCAGGTCTGAAAACATACCTCAACTCGCTCGGCGCGAAAGACAGCAGCACGGGCACATCGCTGGTCGACATCATCAACAAGCAGTTCGAGGCTGTAAACCAGCAGCTCAATGCGCTGAAGCCTAATCTGGCCGATGAAGTCAAGACCAACAATGCGGCCGTTGTCCTCGCTTATACGCAGATGCAAAAGGCCGTTCGCATGCTCAAGGTCGACATGACTACCGCCATGAGTATCACCATTACGTATACGGACAACGACGGGGACTAAGTAAAGGCTACTGTCTACCCCACTTATGCAACACTATTTTCGTAAAACCACTTCGGCGGCACCGCTGGCCGTTTTCAGGCTCTTGTTCGGACTAATGCTCTTCGGGAGCATTGTCCGTTTCTGGGGCAAGGGGTGGATTGCGGAATTATATATTCAGCCTCGCTTCTTTTTCCCGTTTTATGGCTTCGAGTTTGTGGAGCCACTGGGTCAGTACACATACCTTCTTTTTGCGGTTTGTGGTATCTCGGCCCTACTTGTTGCGGTGGGATTATTTTACCGGGCAGCCAGTGTGCTCCTGTTCCTGAGCTTCACGTACATCGAGCTGATTGACAAAAGCACCTACCTCAACCATTACTATTTTACAAGTATGGTTTGCCTGCTGCTGATCTTTCTGCCCGCTCACGCGTACTTTTCAGTGGATGCCTACCGCCGTCCCTACCTGCGGGCCGGTCAGATTCCAGCCTGGCAACTCGACTCCCTGAAACTGCTGGTAGCCATTCTCTACGTGTTTGCCGGTCTGGCTAAAGTCAACAGCGACTGGCTCCTGCATGGGTTACCCCTACGAATTTGGTTACCGGCCCACAACGATGTGCCGCTGGTTGGTTTTCTGTTCAATTACCCATGGGTGCCGCTGGTCTTTAGCTGGTTCGGCTGTTTGTACGATCTAAGCATTCCGTTTCTGCTCTGGAACGGCAAAACCCGGCCCTGGGCGTATGCGGCCGTTGTGGTATTTCACGGATTAACGGCATGGCTGTTTCCCATCGGCATGTTTCCGTACATCATGATTGTAACGGCGCTCATTTTCTTTTCAGCTCCATTTCATCTGGCGTTACTTCGGGCGATCAGCCAGAGGCTGTCCATTCCAACCACCTTCCTGATCAGCCAGCGGACATATACGTACCCGCCACTAATCACCTCGGCTATTCAGGTAACCTTCGTGATTTTCTTTGTGTTTCAACTTCTCTTTCCCTTTCGCTACCTCCTGTATCCGGGTGAGTTGTTCTGGACCGAACAGGGCTATCGGTTTTCTTGGCGGGTTATGCTGATGGAGAAAGCGGGGTACGCCCAGTTTACCGTGAAAGACCAACTGGGCCACCGGACAATCGTGAACAACACCGAATTCCTGACGCCCCTTCAGGAAAAAATGATGGCTACCCAACCCGATATGTTGTTGCAATACGCGCACCTGCTTCGGGATTATTATTCTAAACGTGGTTTTCAACATCCGGCCGTCTATGTAGACTCCTACGTAGCCCTCAATGGCCGTCTGGGAAAACCCCTGATCAACCCGGCGACCAATCTGGCCGACAAACAGGACTCCTTTACCCACAAAGCGTGGATCACTCCTTTCAATGACAACATTTACGGTTTTTAAATCGGTGGGCTTCGCCCTCCTTCTTCTCTGCTCAACAACCGCCCTTGCCCAGTATCAACTCTCGGGTACGGTACAATCCCGGCAGGACAGCTCGGCGGTGAAGGGTTGCACGATCTACCTGAACAATGGCAACCGCTCGACCCAAACAGATAGCCTGGGTCAGTTTACCTTTGCCAACCTGCCCAGTGGCACGTACGTACTGAACACCAGCAGTCCCGATTTTAAAGCCGCCACGCAGACCGTAAAACTTGCTGAACGGAATCAACTGGTACGCATTTACCTGGCTAGTCGGCTCGAAACGCTGAACGAGGTAACCGTGACCGATAAGCAGTCGGACTTTGGCTTTACGCGTATGAGGGGGGTTGAAGGCATGGGGATTTATGAGGGCAAGAAATCCGAAGTGATCATTCCGGATCAGCTGGTCGCGAATTTATCGACCAACAACGCCCGGCAGATCTACGCACGGGTAGCAGGATTAAATATCTGGGAGAACGAAGGAGCCGGGCTGCAACTCAGTATCGGCGGGCGTGGCCTCGACCCGAACCGTAGCTCCAATTTCAACGTCCGGCAGAATGGCTACGACATCAGTGCCGACGCGCTGGGGTATCCGGAAAGCTACTACACGCCCCCCATCGAAGCCGTTGGCCGTATCCAGATTGTTCGCGGGGCCGCTTCGTTGCAGTACGGTACGCAGTTTGGCGGGTTGCTCAACTTTGTCATGCGAAAGCCCGTTGCCGACCGAAAATTTGAACTGGTAGCCCGGCAAACCGTGGGTACCTTCGGGTTTTACAACGCCTTCACGAGCGCCAGTGGCACGGTTGGCAAACTGAGCTATTACACGTTTTTCCAATACAAAAAAGGCGATGGCTGGCGGCCTAATTCCCACTTCACCAACTACACGGCCTTCGCCGACATCGACTACCGGTTCTCGGAAAATACGTCGGTAGGGGTCGACATCACCCAGATGAGCTACCTGGCCCAGCAGCCGGGCGGCCTGACCGACGCCATGTTTCGGGAAGATCCCCGGCAAAGCAACCGTGAGCGTAACTGGTTCAAGGTAAACTGGACGATGCCCGCCCTGCATTTCGACCATAAGTTCAACGCCAACAACGAAGTCAATGTGCGGGTATTTGGCCTGTATGCCTATCGGTATTCGCTGGGGTTCCGGCCAAACCGCGTGGCCAGCGTCGATGACAACAGCGAGCGGGATCTGATAAAAGGTGATTTTCAGAATTATGGGGCCGAAGCGCGGTACTTAAAACGGTACCAGCTCGCTAAACAACAGGCCGTTTTGCTGGTTGGAACACGTTATTATCACGGCTATAACCACAGCATTCAGGGCTTGGGCAGCACGGGCAACGATGCAAACTTCACCTTTACGGATACCGAGCAGGGCATTGCGTCAGACTACCAGTTTCCTAACCGGAATGTGTCGCTCTTTGCCGAAAACATCCTGTATGTGGGGGAGAAATTGTCCATTACCCCCGGCGTACGCTTCGAATACATTCATACGACAGCCGATGGTTTCTACGGCACCGTTACCCGCGATCTGGCAGGGAATATCATCGACGCCACCCGCACCAACGAAGTCCGAACCAACGGACGCCAGTTTCTGTTGGGCGGGCTGGGTATCAGCTACAAACCCACTACGCAGCTCGACATATACGGCAACATTTCGCAGAATTACCGCTCCATCACCTTCAGTGATATGCGGATTGCCAACCCATCGTCGGTTATTGACCCTAATTTGCAGGACGAAAAAGGGTACTCCATCGATCTGGGCATTCGCAGCACGCAAACCACGCTGTACAACTTCGACGTCAGCGCGTTCTATCTGAACTACAACAACCGCATCGGTGAGGTGCAGTTCTACGACGCCAACGACCGGGTTCTGCGCCGACGGGGTAACATTGGGCAGGCTGTTATCATGGGGCTGGAATCTTATGCCGAAGGCGATTTTCTTCGTTTAGCCAACCCGGCAAATACAAACCTGAGTGGCGTCTTGTTCGCCAACATCGCCCTGATCCACTCTAATTATAGAGCCAGCGAGATTGCCGGAGTCGTTGGCAATCAGGTTGAATTTGTGCCGAATGTAAACCTGAAAAGTGGCGTACGGGTCGGCTACAAAAACCTGAAAGCTTCGTTTCAGTATACCTATCTGTCGGATCAGTTTTCTGACGCGACCAACTCGCGCGAAGGGGGCGTTTCGGCAGTGATCGGGCTTATTCCGGCCTATTCCATCATGGACGCCAGCCTGTCGTATCAGTTCAGCCGGTTTCGACTGGAGGGTAGTTTGAACAACCTCGCCAATCGGGCGTATTTCACCCGCCGGGCCACGGGTTACCCCGGCCCCGGCATTCTGCCTTCCGATGGACGCGGTTTGTACGTGACCCTGCAGGTGAAACTATAGCCAGTACCGGCCTCACAACGATGGCAGCGACCGCACCACAATGATCGGCTTTTGGTTACCGGTGGTTTGTTCGTACGCGACCAGCAGCCCGTTTTTCGTCGCCAGTACGGCCGGATAGGCCGCGTTGGTGGTTTCGGCGGTTAGGTACGTTGTCGGGCTGGCTACGCCCTTCTCAACGATTCGCATACCAATTCGCTGGACAAACGAGCCCATTTCACCGGAACCGTCTTTCGAAACGGCCTCATCCCAGACCCAGATCAGTTGATTTCCGAGCGTTGCCACCTGCGGATGCTTCGCCCGGTTCGAGAGCACGCTCGATACGAGCTTATCCGAACCGAGTCGGGCCAACCGCAATCCAACAGCCTCTTCCTTACCCGAAAACCAGGTCATCAGCAACTCATTACCGACCTCGGCTACGGCAGGTCCCGCGTGGGGGCAGGCGTTTACCTGCCAATTGTCGGCATACACACGCTGTGGTTTGCCGAAGGTTTTGCCATTATCGGTCGAAACAGCCGTACTGATGTCGCGGGATGCGGGTTCGTCTCTTTTGCCGGATGGGATCAGGTCGCGGTAGGTCAAATGAATCCCTTTTTTGGCGTCGACAAACACATTGGTGCGGCAGCACTGGCAGGCGTTATCATCGACCAGCACCGCCGGACCAAAGCCCTTTCCTTGTGTTGTCTGGGCAAATACTACCGGGCGTCCCTCCTTTCCGGGGAGTTTCTCATCCAAATACATAACCCCGATTTCGCCGTTGGGCAAGCGCGTGATGTCGCTGTAAGAATGGCTCGTGCCGGGTTTTATCGTCTGATAAAGGGGAACCGGGTCGGTCCAGTGCTGCCCATTATCTACCGACATCGTGTACAGCAGATCACCGGCAAAGCGCGACTCGGGTGTTGGACTCGGCACTTCGTAAACAGCCAGCAGGGTTCCATCCGCTTTTACGGCCAGTTTAGGCATTCCTTCGGCATGAGTGGAGATAGTAACCGGCGCGTTCACCCTGATTTTTTCCCCGAACGTTTGTCCATTGGCCGCGATGGCGAAATAAAAAGCCGTCTCTTTCTCACTGATTTTTTCCACCCAGCTTAACAACGGCTTACCGGTTGCATCGGTCGTCAGGTGGGGAACAGCCCCGGTAAATTGCGGATTGGAAATCGCTGTTTCTGTTGTCGGTAGACTGACGAGAAACATAAGTAGAATTGAAAATAAGTGTGCCATAAGTTTGTTTTTTTGTAGAGACGCGATCCCTCGCGTCTCCTGACCGGATGGTTTTTCGCGCGTCTTGCAGCCTGATATTAAAAATTGCTGACGCAAAGGAGACGCGAAGTATCGCGTCTCTACACAGGTTGAAAATTCATTTACCGGAAAATGTATACTGAACGCCAACCACTACCGTGCGCGGGGCGGCTGGCGTGTAGGTGGTTCGGTCGGTGGCGTTGTTTCCGCGTGTGGCATTGGTGGCGAACAGGGCATTTGTTACGTTCATCACGTTCGTAAACAATTCGATGCCTTTCCACTCGTAGCCCGCCCGAACATTGGCAACATCATAGCCCCCATAACGGACGGTATTGATCTGGTTCTGATACCAGCCCGCCACATGCTGCCACTCTACGGATGTCCGGAAGTTTTTCAGCCAGACCGGATAGTAGCTAACTTCCGTATTCCAGAGGGTGCGCGGGGCCGAGGGCATGTCGTTCCCGTTCACGTTCTGCACGGCGTCGGACACCCGCTGGCTCAGGGTAAACTCCACAAACCGATGCACGGCATGAGTGCCCCCGAACCGAAAAAACACCTGCTTCGACGGTCGGTAGGTAACGCCCAGCTCAACGCCCCGGTGCAGCGTTCTCCCCGCCGACTGGTAGTCCGTCGAATTGTCGGGCTGGCGGATGTTCAGCAGTTCGTTGGTACCGGTCATCTGGTACAAGGCACCATCGATATAGAGTTTATTACCCAGCAGCGAAGCCCAGCCACCTATTTCTACATTATTGAACCTGGCCGGATTCAGGTTATAATAGAAAAGTTCGCTGGTAGCGGTGGGCGTCGTTCGCTTGAGGAAAATCGACGTAAGGGCGGGGGGCGAAAACCCTTTCGATACGTTGGCGTACAGGCCCTTACCTCCTCCCAGATCATAAGTCGCCCCCAGTTTGGGCGTAACCTGGCCGTAGGCTTTCCCGCCCGAACTCCGGTCCAGGGCATTGGTATAATCAAAGGCCATCCGGTCGTAACGCAGCCCGGCCGATACCCGTAGTTTGGGTAATGGCTCAAGATCATACTGCCCGTAAGCCGCTACGTTATGAATGTGAGCCGAGTAATTAGCCAGTTGATTATCGGGCCGTTCCCTGACCTGGGTGTACTTTACCACCGACTTTTTGTCGGCACGTAACTCCGTCGTCAGCTCAGTCTGGTACGCATAATAGGTGTTTGGCGACAGATCGAGCGTGGTGCCCACGATGAGTTTGCTGTTCAGAAAAGACAGCTTCTGCGTATGTTGGGCAATGACGCCGTAACTGCTGAAGTCGTTGCTGTTAATTTGCCCCGTTGCCGTTGGCGAACCCGTTGTCCAGCGAATCGAATAGGCCGGATTCTGCCCAACGCTGTTCTTTCGGGCAAACCCCGTTACGAACGATTCCGAGCCGTTTTTCCAGGTGTGTTCGAGCGTCAGGCGGCTGCGGAATGAGACCGTTTTTCGGTAAGTGAAATCGGTCGTGCTCACGTATTGCCGGGCAAAAAACGCCGTACTGTCTACACTCCCGCTCGTTTGCGAGTTATAATCGTTGTACGAAACGGTGCCGGTTAGACGCGTATTCGGCGAAAAAGCGTATTCGAGCCGGGCAAAATAAGACGATTTATCGTAGTTGGAACTGGCCAGCCAGGAATCACGCTGCCGCGACAGCAGTCCGCCCACGTATAACCCGAACTTACCCTGCCGGGCTCCCGCGCCAACCTGTACGCGCTGATACCCCCATTGGTCAATCTGGATGCCTGCGCGGGCTGTTGGTACCGCCGTTGGGCGTTGGGTAATGAAGTTTACCGCCCCGCCCACAGCTTCCGGGCCATACATGGACGACACCGGCCCTTTCACCACTTCAATGGAGCTTACCGTAAACTGATTCATTTCCAGCAAAGCGTTGTGATTGAACACGCCCATTGGCCGAACGGGCACGCCATCTTCCAGGTACAGAAAATACGCATTGGTGGTCATTGGCTGGCGAATAGCCATCATGTGCTGCTCATTATTCAGGTTGACCATCAGTACCCCCGGCGTCTTGTTAATGACCTCGTAAATGCTCGTCGGTTTGGTTTCGTTGATGAGTCTGGCCGACAGTTTCGAGATCGCAATGGGCGTTTCGGTACGCAGGGCGGCTTCCCGATTACCGGTTACGACAACGGTTTGAAGGTCCTCGACGGCGGGTTCGAGGGCAATACGAACGGGCCGACTGGGTATCAAAACCACCTCCTGCCGACGGTATCCAACCGCCGACACCGTTATGCGGGTTGGGTTACCGACCAGCGAAAATCGCCCGGTGGCATCGGTGATAAGGCCTTTTCCCGAAGGGAATCCCAGTGTTACGCCGGGTAATGGTTCTTTCGTCTGGGCGTCGAAAACAAGCCCAAAATAATTATGCTGTGCCAACGCACAGACTGACGTCATGGCCCATACGAAAGAGGCCATGAACAATTTATACATGTTCATTATGAATAGTCAGGTTAGAAAAATGGGATGAACAAGGCGAAAACGCTCCATCAGAAAGCGTCTACGCTGTACTGTTTTCAATTGATCAAACAGTAATCCACAAACCGCAGGGCTGCGGCTCTACACCTGAGGAGGTTGTAACAGACCCATAACAGGTGCCGTATACGAAGGGAATCGGTAAGCAAAAAAGGCAACTGAAATCCGCCAAAGCGCAAAATGGCCAAACTCGAAAGATAGTCTGTCCTGAAAAAACAGCTGAATGACCGGCGTATTCTGAACCCGCTCGGTGGTTTCTTTATCCTGCCGATCCTGCTGGGCTTTTAACTGTTTGGCTAGGTAGCACTGCCCATCGCAATGAAGCTGGGGTTTGTCGCGGTTCTCGCAGAGGACGCGGGCAATATACGCTTTATTGACATTGTAATACGCAATGGTCCCCCACTGACTGACGGTTGGCAGCAGCGTAGCAAGCAGGAGAATATAAACCAGCGCATTTTTCATGTCCTGCACAAAAGTAGAACAGGATTGGCATGCGTGGTTCATTTCAGCCAGGAAAGTTTCTACTAAACAGGTAGGCTATAGGCTGTCGGGCACATCTTCCAGTTGCACTTCCTTCTCAAAGGCGATGAAGTTGACGATCTCTTTGTGATGATTGGTAATCGGGCGAATCACCACATTACACCAGTAGGCCGTTCGGTCTTTCCGGTAATTCAGGAGTAGCTCACTAACCGTCCGTTTTTTTTGAATGGCTTTCCGCATACGCTGCCGGGCCAGTTGTGAAGTCCCTTCACCCTGCAAAAAATTCGGGCGACGGCCTATAGCTTCGGGATTGGTATAGCCTGTCATTTTTTCGAACAGGGGGTTCACATACTCGATGATCTGCTCGGCGTTTGTAACGACAATTGCCCATTCATTGCTCAGTAAATCATGTCGGATCGGGGCTGTTAATACCCAATCCTGCTTTTTTGCTAACAGTTGCCACCCGGTATGACCTGCTTCCAATGTGGGCCGTTGCCTGAATTCCCAACCTGCTAACAAAGGCGTTAGTAAAGACTGCCGATAACGGGCAGCAAGTTGTTCATCATAAGGTCCGCAAAAGTCCATAGTGGTTGGTAGAGTAAACCTTCTATGCTTAGTTGAGAAGGCAATTGGTAATCATACAGACTTTACAACTAAATCGTGCCCCTTATGGATAGTTATAAGCCTTTTTTTTATCTGTTACTTATTATAAGGCAACAATCTACATCAAACTTTATATAAATACATTCTCAACCTATATTCTTTCCATGCTTTTAACGAACGCTCATCTATAAGCGACGCAACCACCTTACGCCTAAATCCGTTGTTCTTTATGGACACACCGAACTAACTTCGACCAACCACCAACCAATGGCACACGAACACCATCATGAAGACCATGCGGGGCACCACCACGGGCCTACCGTGCTGACTGCGGTTAACCGGGCATTAATTATCGGGGCCGTTCTCAATACGCTGTATGTGGTGGTCGAGTTTGGCCTGGGGTTTTATTACAACTCTCTGGGTCTCATTGCCGATGCGGGCCATAACCTCAGCGACGTTGCCGGTCTCCTGCTGTCTTTGTTGGCCTTTCGATTGGCGCGCGTTCGGCAGACACCAAGTTTCACCTACGGTTACCGGAAGAGTACTGTGCTAGCATCGCTCACCAACGCCGTCATTCTGTTAATCACCATTGGGGCTATTTTATGGGAGAGCATCCAGCGTTTTCAACATCCCGAGCCGGTGGCGGGTGGCCCGGTGGCATGGGTTGCCGGGTTCGGCATTTTGGTAAACGCCGGATCTGCACTGCTGTTTTTCCGCGATAAAGACCACGACCTGAATATCAAAGGGGCGTATCTGCACCTGGCCGCCGACGCACTGGTATCGCTCGGCGTCGTTGTGGCCGGTATCGTTATCAGTTATACCGGCTGGGTCTGGCTCGACCCCGTTATCGGATTGGTTATAGCCGCTGTGATCCTGGGCTCAACCTGGCGCTTGCTGAACGACAGTTTGCGGCTGTCGATGGACGGCGTACCGACGGATATCAACCTCAACGACGTACTCACCGATCTTCGGGCCGTAACGGGCGTACGTGATGTACATCACGTACACATCTGGGCGATGAGCACAACCGAAAACGCACTCACCGCCCACCTGGTCATTCAACCCGGCCTCTCGGATTCGCAGATCGTGGCTCTTAAACACGATGCCCGGCACCGGCTCGAACACCGAAAAATAAGCCACGCTACGCTGGAAACCGAAACCACGACCAAAGACGAATGCCAGACAGAAGTCTGTTAAAAAAGGGGCAATAACGTCAGAAAAGCTTGTGTGAAACCGATTTCTCAGACGTGTATCAGAACGATACTATTCAGGCTATTCAACTGGCATTCAAGCTATTTTCTTCGTATCTTGAAGAAAAACAACAGCCAGCAACATGTACTTCTTTCAAGACGAAGATAACGAACAACCCGAGACCGTTGAAGAGCGTTTATTCCATATTCGGTCGTGTTTATCCACGAAAATAAACCTGAACAAGCTTGATCTGGATGGCTTTCCGGAGGAGATTTTCAACTATCCACAGGTTACTCACCTCTACATGGGCACCCTTGCCCCATTATCACAGGAATCGGGTAATTCCCTGATCAACATCGTCCGAAAAAGGGCAAAGGAAACGAATGATTCATTTGCCTATCTGGAAGAAATCGCCGAAATCCGTCGCTGTATGACCCCGGCAAAAACCATCGGTTATCTGCCCGACCGCATCAGCGAGTTAACTAATCTGGAAGAGCTGTACCTTGTGGGGCAGCAACTAACCGAACTTCCGGAGTCACTTTGCGAACTGCCAAATCTGAAACGACTTTACGTACATAACAACAAATTAACAACGCTGCCTGCCACGTTCAGTCGGCTTAAATCGCTGGTCTGTCTAAACGTACGCGACAACCCCATCAAAGCCTGGCCAGACGGTTTCTGGGAGATGCCGTTCATCGGTCAATACCAGCGTGATCTGGAAATGGCCGATCAACGCGAAACCGAACTTCTTCTCAAAAAGAACTACAAAGCCGCCAGAACGCTTCGCAACGAAGCTATCCGCTGGGGGTTGCACTGGTAACTAGCGACACTCTGCGCTCAATAGGAGAAAAGCACGGAATCCATGCTTTTCTCCTATTGAGCGCATAATCACTTTTCAAATACCGGATGATTTTTACCGACGCTTCAGCAATGCAAAAGCCCCCGCCGTGACCAGCCCTCCCACCAGATACCAGCCCACAGTCATGGCGGCAGTTGCGGTGGTACGGCTGCTGGGCGCGGTTCCTAACCCCATAGGACCGGGGAGAGCTACCGCACCAACGCCCGCAGCTACCCCCAAAGCCGCTCCAGTAAGCAGGGCATTCTTTGGCTTGGCCAGCCCGATTAGACTATAGTATATGGCGTTGGAAACAATATCACCACCTAGTGCCCAGTCGTGAAGTTCGTCGTCGGCGGGTGGCTCTTCATCAACGCTTTTCATTACTTTCTTAATGGCCCGCATACCCAGAATATCGGCGCGGGGGGCGTCGGGGATGAACCGGCGGGCCGTTTCGTGGAGGGCTGTCAGGGCACAGGCACCCGCCAGGCCGCTGCCCAGCGATTGCAGGAGAGTCTTGTTTATATCAGTCATAGGTGCTTAACTTGTGAGCCTATCTAAATGTTAAATACTGGTATCAAACCTGACAACGTCGTGCGTCTCCTGACCTTATTTCTACTTATAACCGGCTCGTTACTTGGCGGTTATACGCCAGCTATAGCCCAGCAAAAGCCGAAGCTAACGTACTGCAATCCGATGGACATCAGCTATCGGTATAACTTCGAGCAGTTAAACGAAAAGATCTCATACCGGTCCGGTGCCGACCCGGTTATCATCAACCACAAGAAAGAGTATTACCTGTTCGTCACGATTCAGGGGGGCTGGTGGCATTCTAAAGACATGGTTAACTGGAAATATGTTGTGCCCGATAAGTGGCCGATGGAAGATATGTGCGCTCCGGCAGCATTGTCGGTTCGCGACACGCTGTACCTCTTTCAGTCGACGTTTGAGCAGCGCCCTATTTTTTACTCGACCGAACCTGAGAAAGGAAAACTGAAATTTTTCAACCGATGGCTACCCCGTTTACCGAAAGATATTGGCCCCTGGGACCCGGCGCTGTTTCACGACGATGATACCGATAAGTGGTATATGTACTGGGGTTCTTCGAACGTGTACCCTCTCTTTGGTGCCGAGCTAGACAAGAGCCGCAATCTAACCTATGCGGGTACGAATCCATCGGCCTCTTACAAAGCCATGTTCTGGCTCGACCCGTATAAACACGGCTGGGAGCGCTTCGGCCCGAACCACTCCGACCCCTTTAAGCCGTTTACGGAAGGAGCCTGGATGACTAAACATAACGGCAAATATTACCTGCAATACGGCGCACCCGGCACCGAATACAATGTGTACGGCAATGGCACCTACGTTGGTAAAGATCCGCTTGGTCCGTTTGAGTACGCGCCTTACAACCCCGTTGCGTACAAGCCGGGAGGATTTGCTACGGGCTGCGGCCACGGCAACACCTTTCAGGATAATTTTGGCAATTACTGGAATACCGGCACCACCTGGATTGGCTACAACTGGGGCATGGAACGTCGGATTGTGATGAACCCGGCGGGTTTCGATAAAGACGACCAGATGTTTGCCAACACTCGTTTCGGCGATTTCCCGCATTACCTGCCCGACAAAGCCGTTCCGAGCCAGAACGGGATGAATGCCGATGAACTGTTTACGGGCTGGATGCTCCTCTCCTACCGCAAACCCGCCGTGGCTTCATCGACGTTAAGAGCGGCACCAACGGATACCCTGTCGGCGGACAGAACGACCGATGAAAATCCGCGCACGTTCTGGGTAGCGGGCCAGAACAAACCCGGCGAAACACTCACCCTCGACTTAGGTGCAGAACGCGATATACGAGCGGTGCAAGTGGATTATATCGACTACAAGCAAACTATTTACGATTCCGATTCTACAGTCTACACGCAGTTCAAAATCCTGACATCAATGGATAACAAGAAATGGACTGTCGTAGCCGATTTGACGAAAGAACCCAAACGCGACCGCGCCTGTGCGTATGTGCCGCTCGACAAGCCCGCCCGCGCACGCTATGTTCGGTATGAGCATGTGTATGTTGCCGGTTCGCATCTGGCCATTAACGCCTTCCGGGTATTTGGTAACGGCCTCGGAAAAGCGCCCGTCACTCCGGCTACTCTCACGGCTAAACGACAAAAAGACCAGCGCAATGCCGACCTCTCGTGGAGCAAAGTTCCGGGGGCCGTGGGGTACAACATCCGCTGGGGCATTGCACCCGACAAGCTGTATCAGAATTACCAGTTCTGGAATGACGGACCCAATACCTTCGAGTTGCGGGCTTTAAACGTTGGCGTTCCCTATTACTTCGCCATCGAAGCGTTTGACGAAAACGGCGTGTCGGTATTAAGCAAGGTGGTCAGTGACGGATCAGGGCTGTAGATCGTAGCCGGGACCCTGGACCACGTCAGCCTCGCCCTGCTCGCATACCTGCACTATCTGCACTACCCGCACTGCGTCAGCCCCGCACTGCCCGCACTGCATCAGCCCCGCACTGCCCACACTGCATCAGCCCCGCACTACGTCAGTCATGCACTGCCCGCACTGCGTCAGCCCCGCACTACGTACGGGGTTATCCAAAGTCAACACCTTCGGCGTTGTGGACAGCTGACTCTCTCAACGCCGAAGGTGTTGACTTTGGATAACCGTATGCGTAGCGTACGGCACGCGTAGCGTATGGCATGCCTGGCATACGACACCCAGGCAACCTGTATACAACAAAGCCAAAGGTGTTGACTAGTACTTGATCTGTGCCTAACTTACAGCCTATGAGCTACCGCCAGATCCTGTACCACATTGTCTTTGGCACAAAGTACAGAAACCCAACCATCACAGATGCACATTGCGAAGAGCTGTATAGATACATTTGGGGCGTCATAAAAAACAAGAAAGGGACTCTATTCAGACTAAACGGCGTGGAAGACCACATCCATATTCTCAGTGATCTGCATCCTTCCATAGCCCTGGCCGATTTCGTGAAAGACATCAAAGTAGCCAGCTCGCTCTGGATGAAGGCGAGCGGCCTGTTCCCTGATTTCGAAGGTTGGGCTGAAGGGTACGGTGCCTTTACTTATTCGATCAAAGAGCGCGACCGGGTCATCAATTACATCAAGAGACAGAAAGAACACCACAAAAAAGTAACGTTCAGTGATGAATACAAAGCCCTGCTAGACGAACACGGCGTTAATTACGACGAAAAGCACTTACTAAACTAACAACGCCGAAGGTGTTGACTCTGGATAACCCCGTACGTAGTGCGGGGCTGACGCAGCCGACAGAGATGCCCAGCCGACACAGATGCCCAGCCGACACAGACACACAGCTCACCCATACAACCTCACTATGACCTTTACCTTCCGAAACGACCAGCCCGATCTGGCTCTGACCATCCTGTGCGAAGTAGGCCAATGGCTCGCCGATAACGACCGCGAACTCTGGAAAGTCGATACGCTCACCGCCGAAAATCTGCTGGATGAACACACCACCGGCAACCTCTTTGTGCTCTACGCCGACCGTCAGGAAGGGGCTGGCCCCGAACCGGCTGCAGTCTTTATCCTGCAATGGGTCGACCCGCTCTACTGGCCGGATGTGCCGCCCAACACCTCGGGCTTTATCCACAAACTGGCCATCCGTCGACCATTTAACGGGCAGAATTTATTTGCCGCTATCATCGACTTCAGCCGGGAAGAGTGCCTGAAACGTGGCATTAAAACCCTGCAACTCGAAACCGACGCTTCCCGCCCCAAACTGATGCAGTTTTACGAACGATATGGTTTTCAACCCACGTACCGGCGCGAGATGCACGAATTTGGACAGTCATTTACCAGTCAGTTTTACGTCATGACGTTTTAGACGCTGGCGCACATATTGACCGTATGGGATGGTAATTTGTCAGCAACTATGAACGCATGGTAGGGTAACTTTGCAGTCTACCGAAAACACATCCTGTGGCCAACCGTCAACTGCTTCATATTTACGCCATCATTTTCATTGATGTCATCGTCGGCTCGGCGGTTGGACCTATTCTGCCGGAGTTTGTCAAAGGGCTGGAACGCCCCCAACTGTGGCTTGCCGTGGGCACAGCCCTGTTTCTGGGCATGCAGTTGTTTTCGGCACCGCTGTTAGGAAAGCTCTCCGACGGCTACGGCCGTCGCCCCATTTTCATCATCTCAGCCATTGGCACGTTCCTGGCCGACTGCCTGCTGCTACCCGTTCGGGTTGGTTATTATTTTGCCAATCGGGTCAGTGATGGCACGACAAACGGCATGTACGCCACCGTCCGCTCGGCGATTACGGATATCTCACCCAAAGAGAGTCTGTTTAAAAACCTTGGCATCGAAGGGGCCATCATATCCCTTGGCTTTGTCATTGGTCCGGCCGTATCGGGTTTGCTACTAACAACCTTCGACGTTGTTCAGGGCGATCAGGCGCGGGTGGTGGCTATTATGGCGGTCACGCTGTCGAGCGTAAACATGATTCTGAGCTGGACACTGCGCGAAACCCACCCAAATCCGCCGGGTATAACAACGGCTGCCCTAAAAACGGAACTAGCCAACTCACTCGACGTACACACTCTATGGACCAGGCTGTTAGCCAAAGACCGGCACTATAAAGGCCTGAAGATATTGGTGTTGATGCAACTGGCACTAACGTTCAGCACGGGCTACTATTTTTACTTCGTCACCTTCGCCAGTTTTGGGGCGTTGCAAATGGATGCCAAAGCCATTTCGTATTTCTTCATGTATTTCGGTGGGCTAAGCGTCGTGATCAGCTACGTCTTTTACGGCTACATCGCCGACCGGATTAACCAGCGACGGGGCATTTTCTGGCTCGCCCTTTTGGGTGCACCCATACTTGGCGGTTATGGCCTGGTGGGCACGTCAGTCCTATGGCTGTACATCCTCGTCACGATCGACTGTCTTACGTTTTCACTTATTCAGGGGTTGATTGAAGGCTTGATGGCCCAACTAACGTCGGACGAAGACCGGGGTGAAATCTTCGGCATCAACCAGGCCTTGCAGGGTGTAGCCAGTTTTGTGACCACAGTAGTATTTGGGATTCTATCGTTAATTGATCTACGATTACCCTTCGCCTGGTTCGGCGTCTGTCTGTCCGTAGTGGCGTGGCTGGCGTGGAAACGGAAGGTTTGAAAGCTCGCACCAGCTTGAAAGTTAGCCTACGATCACTGAACGCGAATCAACTGCACACCCACTACCGGCCGACCATCGGCAGTAACACCCTGCACCACCACCCGCAGTGTTCGGACTACATCCGACAACGGAAACACCAGTTGACTATGCCCCTGGCTGTCTGTTTGCATGATAGGCTTCCAGTACAACACATCTCGCCGGTCGATACGCTCCGCAGATTCCGGTTGCCCTTCGCCGGGTCGATCTGTAGTAACCGTTTCGTAACGGGGCACATAAAACTCCCGCTGAACGGACGGGAAGCCAATTACCTGTAGCGGTTTCATACCTGCCTTTTCATCGTCGGCGGCCGACTGCCCCGGCCGGAAACGTTTAGAATAGAAAGCAATGACCCCATTGCCGCCCCGAACGCCATAAATACCCGCCGTGCCGCCATTTTTCAGTACTTCAATACGTTCGATATCGGCCGGATTGAAGGAGAGCAAAGCGGTGCCTTCTGCATCATCAATGGGCATGCCATCCATCAGAAATAACGGTTGCGTACTGCTTTTAAAACTGCCAATGCCTCGAATGATAACCTGATAGGAACCCACCAGCGACGTCGTTGACTGGGCTACCGTAACCCCCGCTACCCGGCCTCGTATCATTTCGTAGAGGTTGAAGAAACGGGGTGATTTATCATCGAAGAGAAGTACCGCATCGGCCTCTTTGTGCAAACTGGACCGTTGAATATCTTCCGGACGATCATCGGTTCGTCGGCCCCGAACCGTCACCTCTTTCAGTAATTTCACTCGTTTATCCCGGTAAAGCTCCGCGTCGCCTTCCTGACGGGTACGAGCCGCATCCAGTTGCGCACGCAGACTTAGCCAATCTGGCAGCGCCCGTGCGGTATCCGGCAACCAGCCCGTTTCAGGGCCTTCCAGAACCAGATGGGCCTCTTTACCGGGAATCGTTTTCAACTGACGATCGGTAATCTGGGCCATCAGCTTAAGCGTATCGGCAATGGAGAAACCAGCCAGCCGAAAGCGACCCCGCTCGTCGGCCCCCGCCGACCGCACAAACGACTGCCCGGCGGCCGTGGAGGCCAGAATGACCTGTGCGCCCGGCATGGGCTGGTTTTTGGCGTTAAGCACCCGACCCATCACAGAAACGCCCCCGAGTAATTCGGTGGAGGGGGTACCGCTCACGCGTCGCCAGCCCTGCGTCAATAACAGGTCATCTACCGCCCGGCGGGTCGCGGGCGAGTTATCAGTAATATACCGATTAGGTTGCTCCACCCGCCCGCGTAATTCGCCGGTGAGCAGCAGGTGGGTACGAATAGTGGCCTCTGCGGTATCGTCGGGCACTTGTTCAATATCGGTGATGGAAGCCGATAACCCAGCCACAACGGGTAAGCCATCATCATTCAGATTAACGCTCATGATAACCTTCTCCCGAGGCTGGTAGCGCGATTTGTTTGTACCCATTATGACCTTAATGGGCGGCACACGCTCAGGCAGAAACACCAGCCGTTCGGCCTGTGGGCGCGCGGTAGCATCGTAAAGCGTAATCTGGTTGAGGCCCGATGGCATCGACGCACTCGGCAGGCTTACCCGTGCTACGCCGTTTTCAAGCAAAATTTTCCGTTGCTCCACCAATCGGCCTTGTTGCTGAATCAACACATACACCGAGTCTTTCGCCGGGCGACTGGTGCCAATGACGGTAAGTGCCAGCCGAGTCGTATCGCTGACCACATCGGCCGCCAACATAAACCCTTCCGACTCGGCGGAGGGTAGTGGTATCAATTGCTGTTGACCGAACTGCTGTACATCAGCATAGTATTTCCGGCCCTTCTGGGGTGTTATAACTACGCTGCCCATGCCCAGCGCGTTTGTCGTGAACTGAGCTATTTCCGTCCCCTCTTCATTCACGATTCGGCCCGGCAGGGATAGCCCATGTCCATTTGGCTGAACGATTTTGATTCCCAGTCGGGCGGGTAACCCAACCAGCCAGCGCCCACCTTCGGGCAATAGCTGAACGTCAATTGATTTTAGCGATGTATCGACTGCGCTGGATTTGCGCGTTACACCTGTACCCTGGAGAATATTATAGACCGCAATCGCCCGGTCAAAAGCGGGTCGGTGCTGGCCGTCGTCTTCATCTGTGTAGGCTCTGAGTCGATAGGTTCCCGACGCCAGCGTGTCTGACAACCGGAAATTCCCCACTGCCCGACCATCCTCCACCTTCAGCCACTGGTGTTGAATAAGTTTGCCCGAAGCTGTCAGCAGATCGGCGTGGATAGCCGTCTCACCGAGTGGCCTCCGGCTGGTTCCTGCATCGAGCAGATACGCGCTTAGCCAAATACGGTCGCCGGTAGCGTAGAGAGGTTTGTCAGTATGCATAAACAGAACTGGTGCCAGTGCCTGAAACCGCTCATTGAAGGCGGTTGCAATCCGATTCATCCGGGCGTCGGGCGGCATCAGCTTTCCCTGAATAGCCACAGGTGTGTTGGTGTTTACAGATTCGGCATCGGCGCGGTTAGGAGTCCAGTCGGCAGGAAGCATGGTCGATATGCGATCGTCGGCCAGCGATCCCTGAATTTCGACACCAAAGGGCAGCGTAACCGTTCCGTCCACCGTCATTTCGAGCTGTCCGCCGGGTAATGTGATTTGCGTGTAGGCATAGCGCGCATCGAAGTAGGGCGAATAGTTCGACTGGGAACTGGTGTAAAATACAACCAGCGGCTGGGCCGACACCAGGCGTCGCTCGGTAGGTAATCGCCCCGGCTGAATTATCTCTTTTATGCGTAATGGTTTCAAACGACCATTTAATGAACCGTACAACGTGGTTCGATTGTCGCTGGTTTTGGCGATGGGGACGACTAAATCTTCCTGATACACCAGAAACCCTTCTTTCTCGTACGTACTGTCGATCAGGCTGGCCATCAGATGCCGGGTCGATCCCAGATAAGCCCGCATCCGGTTACGCCGAAATCGGCTCGCCTGTCGTTCATCCGTTGGTTTTATTTCTTCAAACCGGGTGGCACCGGCGTAATAAACCTTCTTTGATGTCCCGTCGAAATGAAGCAGGTCGTACCAGATTTTATACCCCAGCGCCTGGTTTTCAATAACGAGTGGCTCGCTGGCGGTTGCTTTCAGGTGGCTGTCTTCTTCGTGAAAGCTCAGCGCGTCGACGTTCAGAATCTGGCATTGTCCGCCAAAGGGTTCACCCAGTAATTGCCGTTTAAACTGCCGCAGGTGCTGCTGCCATTTTTTAGGATTGCCCCGAACCGTAACGGTAGCCAGTGTCTGATCGCTGGGCTTGAGCCGGAAGCTGACTCGGTTATCCGGGCTGTTATCCAGCCGAAATGTCCGCCGACTGGGCTGATAACCAATAAAAGAGGCCACTACTTCGACTGTTCCAAGCGGCACGCCCGTTAGTGAATAATACCCCTGCTCGTTGGTGGTTGTACCACGGGTGCTGCCATTGAGGTAAACATTGGCAAAGGGCATGGGTTTACCGGTAGTAGCATCCGTTACATAGCCCGTGAGTACGGTGGTTTGTGCATACGTGATCGTGGCTAGCCAGGTTAGCAGACAGGTAGTCAACCAAACGATAGAAAGCTGACGATTCATGTATGTTCAGGGATTGATCTGTTCGTGTGCAGAAGGCACAATTTAGACGATTTTACTCACGAAATCAACCGGTTATCTCCTCCAGCTTTTCGCCCGAGAATGCAATTGCCCGTTCGGCAAAGAGCACTTTGGTAGCGGCCCAGGTCGTCCGGAATAAATCACTTTGCCGATACGACTCCAGCGCATCGGCAGACTCCCAAAGGCTGTACGTCATGCGAACGTTTGGCTGATCGGGATCGCGCAGGAGTTCGAGGTGATGGTTACCGGGAAAGGCGCGAATGTGATGCTTGGAGCGGTCAAAGATGGCATGAAAGTCAGGTAGTTTACCGTCCTGAAACGTCATTCTAACTATACGAACGAGCATAAATTCAATCGAATAAAGAGCAATTATACTTTATTAGACAAAGAACTATTTTATTCCGCTGGTTTTCTCTGTGGTTCATTAATTCTTCTTTTTTATCAACCACAGAGATCACAGAAAAGAGCTTATTAAGAAGCTTCATTTGTTTTTAGGCAACCAGCCATTATATATACTTTTTTTCATATTATTACTTACTACACACAAATCATTCATATTTTTTAACAAACAGAAACAAGTATGAATGAGAAAACCTATAACGACCTTAGTCGCAAAATAATAGGTGCCTGCATAGAAGTACACCGCGAACTTGGACCAGGGCTACTTGAAATTGTCTATGAAGAATGTCTTGCGTTTGAATTATAGAGCCTCGGCCTTTGTGTTGAACGGCAGGTTGAGCTACCTGTCATCTACAAAGGCCATCTATTAGACAAAACTTTTGTCATGGACATCATTGTGGATGAACTGATCGGCCTGGAGCTAAAGGCCGTACAGGAATTGATTCCGCTCAATCATGTACAACCAATGACTTACCTCAGAATGGCCCAAATGAAACTGGGCCTTCTCATTAATTTCAACGTTGAACTTTTACGCAATGGCATTCATCGGAAAATTAATGGCAACTTAAATTAATAGAATGGGTTGATTATAACGGTAAAAGAACAGACAAAACGCCTTGTTCTTCGTGTTGATATGGCGTAACGCCCTGTGTTTAAACAAAACCCTTATTATGAAGTATCGCACATTTGGCCGTACGGGCTGGAACGTCTCCGAAATTGGTTACGGCATGTGGGGCCTGGCCGGCTGGACCGGGTCCGACAAAGAAGAAGTACTACGCGCCCTCCAACGGTCCGTTGAATTGGGATGTAACTTTTTCGATACTGCCTGGGCTTATGCCGATGGTGTCAGTGAAGAAATCCTGAACCAACTGCTTAAAAACAATCCCGACAAGCGATTGTACGGCGCGACCAAAATTCCACCTAAGAACCGGCAATGGCCCTCGAAAGCGGGGTCTAAGCTCGAAGACGTTTTCCCGGCCGATTACATCGTTGAATACACCGAAAAAAGCCTGAAAAACCTCGGCGTCGACACCATCGACCTGCAGCAGTTTCACGTTTGGGAAGACAGCTGGGCCGATCAGGACGAATGGAAAGAAGCCATTACCAAACTGAGTGAGCAGGGTAAAGTGCGGGCGTGGGGACTGTCGGTAAACCGCTGGGAGCCGGACAACAGCCTCAACACTATCCGCACCGGCCTCATCGACGCCGTGCAGGTCATTTACAACATTTTCGATCAGAATCCGGAAGACAATCTGTTCCCGCTCTGCCGCGAAATGAACGTTGGCATCATTGCCCGTGTCCCTTTCGATGAAGGCACGCTGACGGGAACCTTCACCAAAGAAACGACCTTCCCGGCCAACGACTGGCGGTCAACGTATTTCGTACCCGAAAACCTGAACAGCAGTGTCGATCATGCCGATGCCCTAAAGCCACTCCTTTCAGACGGTATGAGTATGCCCGAAATGGCCCTTCGGTTTATTCTGAGCAATCCCGATGTGCATACCACCATTCCGGGAATGCGCCAGATCCGCAATGTAGAAGCCAATACCGCCGTGAGCGACAAAGGACCTCTGTCGCCCGAGTTAGCGCAGGAATTAAAAGGCCACCGCTGGGATCGCACACCAACCGAGTGGAGTCAGTAAATTTGTACCAGACAGCCTTTGGCTGTCTGTATCATCCTGCAGACAGCCAGAGGCTGTCTGGTACAATCTTATGAAAATCCTCCTGATCGAAGACGAGCCTGCTTTACAAACGGCCGTACAGCACTATCTGGAAAGTGAAGGGTACACCGTCACGACGGCCGGTACGTACTTACAGGCTGCCGAAAAAGCAAATGACTATGACTACGATTGCGTGGTGGTCGACCTGATGCTGCCCGACGGCAATGGCCTCGACCTGGTCAGAACGCTTAAACGGCGGCAGTCGACAACGGGCATCATCGTCGTGACGGCGAAAGATGCCCTGGCCGACAAACTTACCGGTCTGGATGCCGGAGCCGACGACTATCTGACAAAACCCTTTCACCTGCCCGAACTCAACGCCCGGCTGCGATCGGTGCTGCGTAGACGCCTGTTTAACGGGCAGGCACAGCTAACAGCCGGTTCGCTCACCCTCTGGCCCGATCAGCAACGGGTAACAATTGAGGGAGCCGACATTAAGCTAACGGGAAAAGAATACGAACTGCTCCTATTTTTAGTTACCAATGCCGACCGGCTGTTATCGAAATCGGCCATTGCCGAGCATGTCTGGGGAGATGCCATGGATGCGGCCGATTCGCACGAATTCCTCTATACGCACGTCAAAAACCTCCGCCGTAAGCTTATAACGGCGGGCTGCCCGGATTACATCCAAACCCGCTACGGAGCCGGTTACATTTTTTCGACCCGACTGCCATGAGCCTACTTAGCCAAACAGCCCGCTATTTAATTAGTACGGCGTTTGTGATTGCCCTGGTGGGGTCTGTCGGCTTTTATGCGCTTATCCACCATGCGATCCGGCACGAAGTCGATGAAATTCTAATGACGCAGGTTAGCCAGACGATTCATAAGCTGCGTCATCAGCCGACTTCAACACTTACCGACTGGGATAACAACCCGCGCATTTACCGGTCAAACACCCCCGTAAAGCCCACCTTCGCAGACATAACCGTTCCTGACTCGCTGAATCATAATGAGCTAATTCCAATTCGGCAACTCCAGCAAACAGTTCTGATACACGGGAAATTGTATCTGATCACAGTTCAGCAACCGTACTATGAATTTAATGAGCTATCGCGCGAAATCTCGGCAGGCGTTATCGTTGGCTTTTTACTCCTGATGGGTTTGTCCGTCACAATCGGGATCGGCTTATCAAGTCGCTTGTGGCATCCGTTTTACGCCACCATCAACCAACTTGGTGCCGTTCGGCTCGATAGTAGCAACGAACCGGTATTTCCCGACAGTACCATTCGGGAATTCAGTCTCCTCAACCGTTCGCTGAGGGAACTGACGCAGAAACTACAACGTCAGTTTTCCCTGCAAAAACAATTTGCCGAGAATGCTTCGCACGAATTACAGACCCCATTGGCGGTTGCATCGGCCGAACTGGATTTCCTCCTTCAGTCCGATCACCTGATCGAAACTGACTACGATCATTTGCAACGCGCCACCGATGCGCTGGCACGACTGAGCCAGCTCAATCGTTCGTTGCTGTTACTCACCCAGGTAGAAAATAACCAATTTGCCAACGACGAATCTGTTGACATGAGCGAGTTGCTGACGCAATCTGTAGATGAGTACGAACCATTCTTCCAACACCGGCAATTGGTGGTTGAACGAACCATTACCCCTCATATCCATCTGCGTATGAACCGGCAACTGGCGCGTGTTCTGCTAACCAATCTCCTAAAAAATGCGGCTCGGCATGGGAGCCACGCAAAAGGGAGCGGATCTGTCAATGTAGCGTTAACGACCAATGCGCTAACCATTGCAAATACAGGCGAGCCATTACCTTTTCCCAAGCATCAGTTATTCGACCGGTTCGTCAAAAATCCCGCCCGGCCCGACTCGACGGGGTTGGGGCTGGCACTGGTCAAACAAATCTGCGACCGCTATAGCCTGCCATTAACCTATACATACGATACAGAAAGGCGGGAACATTCCTTCCGGATAGAATTACCGGCTCGGTAAGCTTTCTTCAAATTCTCTCCATAATTCCCACCGAAACTTGCTGTCAAATTCACAGCAATGAACTACCTCTTTTCAATTGGATTGCTTCTTTTTAGTACCCTTTCTTCATTTGGCCAAACCAATCTCCTGATTCGGGTTGAAGACAGCCTGACCCGCCAGCCCGTCATTGCCGCCACCGTTCGCACCACCACGAAACCCGTAATTGGCAACGTTACCGATGCCAATGGCATGACCCGGCTCAGCAATTTACCAGCCGGAACAAAAGCCCTGACGGTTAGTGCCGTTGGTTACGAAACCGAATCATTTCCCGTAACCACAACATCCGACACGCTGATTTTTCGGCTGCATAGCCAGGATGCATCCCTCGATGAAGTGACCGTAACCGCTACCCGCACCAACTCCCGAATTGAAGACTTGCCCATTAAGGTAGAGGTGCTGGGGCAGGAGGATATGGACGAAGAAAGTGCCGTCGTGCCCGGTAATGTGAGCAGTATTTTGGGCGATATTTCCATCATCCATATCCAGCGAACATCGGCGGTCAACGGCAACCAGGCCATTCGGATGCAGGGCCTCGACCCGAAATACACCCAGATCCTGCGCGATGGCCTGCCGCTTTACGAAGGTTTTTCGGGCAACCTCGGCGTCTTGCAGATTCCCCCGCTGGATTTAAAACAGGTGGAGGTTGTCAAAGGCTCCGTATCGACGCTCTACGGTGGCGGGGCCATTGGCGGCATGATCAACATCGTCTCCAAATCGCCCACGTCCGATAAGCCCACGTTTACGGCCCTGATCAATCGGTCGGGCCTGAAAGAAAGCAACAGCAACGCCTATTATTCGCAACGCTACGGCAAAACCGGACTGACGTTGTTTGCGGGTTACACCAACCAGCAAGCCGTTGACGTAACGGGCGATGGCTACACAGACAGCCCGGAAATCAAACAGGTCAATTTTCATCCGAAGTTCTTCTACAATCCCACCGACCATACCCGGATGAACATCGGTTATTCGTTCACCAACGAGCATCGAGAAGGTGGCTACTTGCCAGCTCTGGAGGGCACAGAGCCCAATGCGTACCGGAACAGCACCGACCTGCAACGGCACACCGTCGATTTCGACGCCAGCCACAACACCTCCGAAACTAACGCCATCACCCTCAAAGGGGCCCTGAGCACGTTCCACCGGAAAAATACTGACTATCAGAAACTTTCCGATGGAAAACAGTCGTCGCTCTATCTGGAAGGTAACAACCTAAAGCGATTTGGCAAACACCAGCTTATCGTTGGTGTGAACTTAACCGTTGAGGCTTTCCGCAAGAACCCCGATAGTACCCGGCTGGTCGATTATACCTATCAGACCATTGGCGGGTTTGTGCAGGACGACTGGCAGTTGGGCGACAAAGTAGCGGTACAGGCGGGCCTTCGGCTGGATCATCATAACACGTTCGGCAATTTTCTGCTGCCCCGCCTGTCCGTCAAGCTGAAACCAGCGGAGCCGTGGACGGTTCGACTGAGCGTTGGAACGGGTTATAAAACCCCGAATCTTTTTGTCAACCAAACACCCGGTGCGCTGAACGTCAGTCTGATTTTCCCGCGCCTGCTGCCCATCGACGTGGCCAATGTGAAAGCTGAGAAATCGATGGGGGCGAATATGGACATTGCGTACTCTAAAACTTTTGAGAGTGGTTTGTCGGTGCAGGTCGATCAGGCGTTTTACTACACCTATGTCAACTCGCCGGTCGTTTCGGCTTTCGCCAGTACGTCGAGTAATCTGGGGGCTTATACTCAACTGATCAACGCGCCGTACAACCTGCTCAGCGTCGGTACAGATACCTATGTTCGGCTGGAGTACAAGGATTATGAACTTTATCTGGGTTACAATCACACCCTATCCCGACGCGACGGACCCTCCAGTCCGGGACCCTCCAGTCCGGGGCCAACCGATAACACCTATCTCCCTCTGGCTCCACAAGACAAATTCTCGACCACCCTGGCCTGGGAAAGTGAACACGTTCGGCTCGGTGTTGAATCGGCTTATGTAGGATCGCAATACCTCTACAACAACCAGAAAGTAGTGAATTACTGGTTCTTTGCCGCCGTTGCCGAGTATCATTACAACGAACACTGGCGGCTCGTACTGAACGCCGAAAACCTCTTCAACATCAAACAGGCTAACTACGAAACCGTTGTGAGTGGCCCCATCACCCAACCTACCTTCCGTCCGGTGTGGGCACCGCTGGAAGGGCGAATCGTGAATTTGGCGTTGAAGTACACGTTGTGATGCTGGCGCGAGTATTGACCGCACGGGCGGCCCCGTCGTGCCTTTTGATATAGCAAGCATTCGCTTGCATCAGTGAATACTGACTGTATCAAAAGGCACGACGGGGCCGCCCGTGCGGTCAATACTCGTGCCAGCATCCTCATTCGACAACCAGTACCGAATGCAACGCCAACTCTGGTACGGTCACGGTAGCTACCCCTTTGTCATAGCGAACAGGTAAGCTCCGGTTCTCGGGTTGCTGGATGATGCGCTTCGGTTTCTTGTCAACACGAATCCGAACGGTGAGGTTGGTTAGGGGTGGCACTTCATCGTATGTAAATACCTGCGGGTCGGCGTGGCGACCTCCGGTGTTGATCAGGTTCACCGCCAGCCGGTCGCGTTGCCGGTTCAGGACAACGTGTACCAGATGCGAGCCGCTTACCTCAACTACAGGGTTTGTCAGTAATGGTTTGGCCAGCGACGCGATGAAATCACGCAGTTTGGCCGATTGGTGTTTCTCGTAATCACGGCTCAGATCGGCGTATATCGCCGTCAATTTCCCCTTGTCAAACTGCGTTTCCGTAGCGATTACGCCCGGCACCGGTCCACCCGCTTCCGATTGCAGGAAGTTACCAATGGGGGTTGTGTTCGGGCCGGTAATCCGCACGGGCTGAAACGGGCCGGTAAGCACGATCGACGCGCCCTTGTGCAGCACCGACCTGGGCGTAGTGGCCTTCTCATCCATTGGTGCAACGCCCAGTTCGGCGGCAAATGAGCGGGTTGTTCTCGCGCCGATCAGCATCAAATGACCACCCTGCCGGGCATAGTTGAGCAGTTCTTGCCGGAACGCCGGATCAAGCGAATCCTGTTGCGACACTACAATGACCGGATACTGATTTAGCCGTCCCCGAAGGTGATGTTCAGACAGCACTTCGACGGGTAATTGCGCATCCAGCAGGGCCGACAATATGCCACTAACCCGGTGCGTTTGCCCATTCCCGAACAGTGACTGATTGAACGCCCGAACCGTTGTGTTTGCATACAGCACGGCAATCTGCGGCACGGGTGTACTGCCCTCGCAAAAGGGTTGCCGGGCGCGCACAAACCGGCTCAAATCAGCCATAACGGGCAGCTCGCGCCGGGGGAGTGAGGCATCCCGGCTTTGCTGGTAGTAGGCCTGAAACCCACCGCCAAGCGCGATAATCTCGGCGGCTTCCTGCATCAGATGCACCGCCGACTTCTGATCGCCCTGCCGCTGTACCGGACTGAATTCGTACCAGAAACTCCACGACATCAAATCCCAGGGTTTGCTATAAAGCTGGCCCTGCGCGGCCATAACGCGCCCTTCCAGCGCGGCAGAATTGACACTATTCCCCGGTGTCAGATCGCCCGACAGAAAATCGACGTTGGTTGTGATGGGTTCCGGCATCATGGACGAATAGGCCCAGTTCGATGCAATCCGGAAGGTGGGCTTGTGGCGATGAACCGCGTCGACATAATGCCCGATATATTGGGTGAACGACTGCCGGGCAAATTCGTTGAACGCCCCGTAACCAGCATCTTTAGTCAAGCGCGGCACCGACTGAATGCCCGTTTCAGCCCGAAACTTCGCCAGCGCAGTGGGTGAATAATCCGGCACCGTTGCCCAGCACTCGCCATCGACCCATACGCCATCGGCACCATAATCGGCCAGTTCGTTGAGTTGCGGAATCAGGAGCGAGTCGGCATAAGGGCCGTGAACGGACGTTTTCGAGGTGTTAAGTGTGCCGTCGGCTTTCACGGCCGCCCAGCCGGGGTGTTTAGCCAGTGCCGCATCGTCGAACACCCCCGAATAATGCAGGTATAACCCAACGCCATGTTTGCGGGTAACGGCCCGGTAAAACGCCAGCGGATCTTTCGCGATGTTTGGAGCCACGGTTGCCGTACCCACTTTGGAAGGATAACTCGACACACCCGGATGACCTTTGCAGTCGATCTGAATAAAATCGGGTTTGACGGCCGTCAGTAGAGAATCGAGGCCACTTTCTGACAGATTTCGGCCAATCAGGGAGTCGTTGCTACCGGCGTGAAAATCGAAGTGAAGGCCAAAATAGCGTTTGGTGGCAGGCCCCAGCTTACCCGGTTGAGCACATAGTTGACCATTGAAGAGCGCAACGAGTAGTATGATAACGGCAGCCTTCATTTCCCGGAGGTTTGTTTCAGTAACAGGAAGGAGGATGCCGGGAAAGATTACTGTTACTCATTTTTAAAGACAAAAATTAACTATAAGATAAAATCATCTTGAGATGATTTTATCTTATAGTTAATTTTTGTCTTATGTTTGACATAAATATAAATGAGCGATTCATGACCCCTTATTTACTAACCCCCACAGTCGGTACAATTCCACCTGATAAAATAGTTGGCCGTGATGAAGAATTGAAGAAATTGAGAACGTTGCTTATGGCCCAAAGCGTAACCATAGAAGAATTTCGACGTATGGGCAAAACGCTTCTGGTGCAGAAATTGGAATACCTCAGTATAAAACAGGATGAGCCTAACAAGGTCATTTACTTTATGCTTCAAGGGGTAAAAGATGTTACCGAACTAACGGATGTTTTACTTGACACGCTACGAAAACAAGAGAGGTTGGGCATACTTAAAGTTGGGTGGCATGGTATAAAGAATCTCTACAATACCTTCAAACCAGCGGAGGTGAAAATTAAGGAAGTTACGTTCAAGCTTCCAGAATTTAAAACCAAGTGGAAGGATGCGCTAACCGCCTGTATTAAAGATTTAGCAGCTCGCACCCGAAAGGATGGTGAAATTCTGACACTAGTGCTTGACGAATTCCCTGTGATGCTCTGGGATTGGCTGGAAAATGACAAATCACAAGATGCCATCGAACTGCTGGACTTATTCCGGAATTTACGCATTGACCTGAAGGAGCAGGGACATATCCGATTCGTAGTTTGTGGCTCAGTGGGTATGCAGGTTGTTTTAGATCGATTACGTAGGAAGCATAATTACACAGGCGAACCGTTTAACGATACGAAATCGTTTCGGTTAGAACCCATGAATGACGCAGACGCGCTGTTTTTGTGTCGATGTCTAGCTTTATCAGGGTTTACTCACTCTGGTGATATAACCATACTTCATCAGCGCATTCACCGATTCGCCGAAAACTTGCCTTTTTATATCAACACAATTTTCCAGCTTATTCAGTCGCACCATAACGGGGAGATCAACGACGATACGATCAACAAAGCTCAGGAGAGTTTGCTGAACGACCCGGATGAGGCAAAAGTATTTAACCAATTATACCAGCGAATTGGCATTTATTACGAATTACAGAAGGCCGACCGGATGCTTGAGATACTAAACCAGTTAGCTAATCAGGATGGCTTTGCATCCGAAAACGACCTGCAACAGCATATAACGACGGCAAACAAGGCACAACTTCTGGATGCATTGGAAACACTATGGAAAGAGCAATACCTGGTTCGAAAGATTGAGAGCGGGGCAAGGCACTACCAATTCAAATATAACCTCATTAAACAGTGGTGGAAACTCAACAAAGCGTAGGAAATAAAGGCATCAGTACGTTTCTGAGTTTTGGAGCGAAGAACGTTAAGCCCGACATTCTGGAAAAAATGCTGATAGGCCGCCAGAAGACGGTCAGTCTGCTGGAGCAATATGTCTGGGAGATTGCGCAGAACGGCGTAAACCATCAGGTATTTATTGTGGGGCCGCGCGGTGCGGGCAAAACACATATGCTTCGGGTGCTGTATTACCGGGTAAACGAGCTGGTGCAATCACGGGCCATTGTTGTCTCCTACTTTGCCGAGGAAGAATACGGCATTTCTGGCTACCTCGATTTCCTGATTCGCGTTATCAACGCATTCATGCGCTGGTACGATGCCGACCGGGCAGCACTGGAAACTCAACTGAACATCCTGCGCGAAACCCCCGAAAGCCGCCAGGAGTACGTAGCCGAAACCATAATCAGCGATTATATTGGCGACAAACCCCTGCTGATTTTAAGTGAGAATTTCGATTCCATTCTGGAAGCGTTAAATAAAGATGGGCAGTCGAAACTACGTGCCTGGCTTTATCGGCACAACCGGATCAGCATCATGGCGACCTCTCAGGCTACCAGCCCTGATTTGGGCCGCGAAGACCGCCCATTTTACGGTTTCTTCTCCACGATCACGCTCAAAAAACTCACCTACGAGGAGTCGCTGGAACTACTAAGAAGCCTTGCTCAGATTGAGAATAATCCGACCATGATCGAGCATTTGGCCGGAAAAGGGCAAGCACAGGTGCGGGCCATTCACGAGTTGGTGAAAGGAAACCATAGGCTTCTGGTTACGTTTTATGAGTTTCTGAAAGCGGATAGCTTAGCCGACCTCTCCGTGATTTTCATGAAGACTATGAACGATCTCAAGCCGTATTATGAGACGTTCATTCGGTTTTTGCCTGCCCAGCAGCAAAAGATTCTGTACTATCTGGCACTCGCAAAAATCCCGCAAAAAGGTACCGACATTGGCAAAAACTGCTTCATTGCCACCACATCGCTCACCAAACAGCTCAGCGAACTCCAACGCCAGCACTTGATTGACGCCCTCCCCGACCCGACGGACAAACGCAACAAACTATACGATGTATCGGAACCGCTGTTACGCATTGCCATTGAAATTGGCGAACAGCGAGAGGGTGTTACGGCTTTGTTCATTGACTTTCTGGCCTTGTATTATTCGCATGATGAGATTAAAAGCCAGAAGGCACGCTTTGAAAGTATGTATCAAAGTGAAGTTGAGCCGCAAAAAAAGCAAAAACTTTATTGGGAAGTGGAAGCTCGCGAGCGGGCGTTGAAGGTGCAAATTGATTTAGAAGTTGAACAGCTAGGATTAGTATCAATAGCCCAAAAACAAATAAACTTAGGTCTAGATTATCACAAAAAAGGTCATTATAACGAAGCAATCCATGCTTATCAGCAAGCTATTCATGTAAAAGCCAATTCCGAATGGGCTTGGCTATTTTTAGGAATTGCGTATACTGACCAAACAAACTATGATCAAGCTATTGAAGCTTTTAGACAAGCTATTGAAATAAGGCCCAGTTTAGAATCAGCTTGGAATGGCTTAGGTGCAATTTATACTAGCCAAGACAATTATATCCTTGCTATTGAAGCTTTTAAACAAGCTATTGAAATAAGGCCAGATGATGAAATGGCTTGGTACAATCTAGGAGTTGTTTATAGCGCGCAAAATAGCTATTTCCAAGCTATGGAAGCTTATGAAAAAGCGGTCGAATTAAAACCCGACTACATAAAGGCTTGGTACAACCTTGGAGTTACTTATGAGGCTCAAATCAGCTATAATGATGCAACTAGAGCATACAAAAAAGCTATAGAACTACAACCTGATTATATAAAAGCTTGGGCTAACTTAGGAATCGCTTATGGTATGCAAGATAACCAAGACAGAGCTATTGAGGCTTTACTGAAGGCAATTGATTTACAGCCTGATGACGCAAAAATTTGGTATAATCTAGGAGTTACCTATAGCAAGAAAGGCAACTACGTTCAAGCTATTAATGCTTTTAAAAATACAATTGCAATAGAACGAACCGATAAAGATTCCATTACAAATTTAGAGAAGGCAGTTACAAAACACCTACAAGCCCAAACCGCCACTGAACCCGAACTAACCGACCTGGAAATCTGGCTACAAGGCCGCGCTGGATTTGAGATTATTTCGACCTACGTTACTACCTATCGCCGGGTGGTGTTTGGCAAGGAAGAGAAAGCCCTTTATGAATTACCCAAAGAGCAACGCGAGTTTTTTGAGCGTGAAATCTTAAAAAGGCAAGTCCAGTAACGCTGGTTCTGGCGCGGGGTTTTAAGGCGCGCCAATCCATTTAACGGGGAAAATTATAGCCCGCCAGCCTCTTACCTTTGCCTATCAACGGTTTTGCGTAATGCCCTACGTATGCAGGTCAAACGGTTTCTGATTGTACTTTCTTTTCTGATTCTCCAAAACAGGAGTGGCTTCGGTCAGGGGGTATCCACCCCAGTCGATACGAGTTATATTATGACGCTGCTCAAAAAAGCAGAAGCCATTGAAATGCAACAGCCGGAAACGGCCCTCAAGGAGTATCAAAGGGCCTATGCCTTCTCCACTAAAATTGGCTATACCAAAGGCTACTTCGAGAGTATCCGGCTGACAACCTACCTGCTTGATCTACTCGGCCGCCACGAGGAATCGTACAAACTGGCTAGTGAAGGGCTGCAAAAGGCTTTGCGGGACACGTCGGAACAGTACCAAAGTATGTGCTATTTTGCGCTGGCTCAATCGGCTAAGTGGCAGGGTAAAAACAAGCAAGCCATTGAGTACTTCAAAAAAGCGGCTCCCTACAGGCTGGCCCATAAAGATCGCCGAAAGGCCGCTGTTCTTTATCAGAATCTGGGCCTTATCTACGAAACCGAAAGGCTCTTTCCGCAAGCACTGACCTACTTCGATCGGGCACTAAAGTATGATCGAATGGCGAACAGTTCGCAGCAGGATCTGGCCCTGGATTTTTTTAGTATAGCGAACGTTTATGTCAAACAAAACCAATTAAAGCCGGCGTTGGCCTACTATCATAAAGCCCGGCTGATGCTCGACTCAACGCGGGACCTTCAGCTTGTAGCGCTCATATACGGAAACATCGCCAATCTGCACAAAGAGCTGGGGCAGATTGATTCATCGCTTTACTATTACAAAAATGCCCGGCAAATTAACCGGCTGGTAAAAAATCCCCTTCAGGAACTGCATCTGTTGGCCGGACTGGCCGAAACCTATAACGAAATGAAGCGTTACGGGTTAGCCAAATCATTGCTCGACCAGGCGTACGCCATGGCCCAAAAGAACAAAGTGGGGTTATCCGAATTTCGGAATATTTACCGCGAATACGCCAATGCGAGCCTGGGTTTAGGTGATTATAAAGGGGCGATTCCCTGGTATGACAAATACATGCAGACCAAGGATTCACTTTCCAGCCTGGAAGCAAAAACGCTGCTGGAAGACTTCGAGCTTAAACTTCGTCAAGCCGAAGCCGGGCAGAAACTGGCCGAAAAACAACGGCAGATTAGCCGACTGGAACAGGCTCGTCAACGCCAGAACTTATGGAGTTTAGTAGCGGCTCTGGCTGGACTCGTAATTGTGAGTGGGTTGCTGTTCGCTTATCTGTACTCGCGCCAGCGCCAGCGTACCTCCCACAACGCCTTACTGGCTGCCGAACGCACGCACGAGCTGGCCGTTGTGCAGTCTGAGTTACAGGGGCAGCAGAAAGAACGACTACGCATCGCGAAGGAAATGCACGATGACCTGGGAGCCTCGTTGACCGCCATTGGCCTGTTGAGCGAAGTGGTTAAAACGCGAATGGGAACGGCAACCACGCCCGAAGTTGAAAAGATTTCGGCCATTTCTGCCGATATGATCACTACCATGAACGAAATCATCTGGTCGTTAAATACCAAAAATGATAGTCTCAATGGGTTAATCGCGTACACCCGGGCGTACGCCAGCGAATTTATCGACAACACCGACTTACAGCTCCAGACAGAGGTCAATGAGTCGCCCAGCGAGATTACCATACGGGGAACGGATCGCCGAAATGTATTTCTGACCGTGAAAGAAGCGCTCAATAATGTGGTCAAGCACGCCCGGGCTACACAGGTATCCCTCGTGATTCGGCCCGAAACCGGCCGGTTGCTCATTGAGGTGGGCGACAATGGGCAGGGCTTTAGCCCGAATGAACGAACCCGGTTACGGAATGGCCTGGGAAATATGCAGCACCGGATGAACGAATCGGGAGGTAGCTGCGAAATTGCATCGTCTTCGGCGGGTACGTGGGTCAAAATTTCGTTTCCGTATCCGTCCGTGTCAACGGCCAAAATACTACAAACGTAGTATGGCATGGAAATGAAAAAAGGGTCAATATTGCCGGATGAAAACCGCTATTACCGTAGCCATCGTTGAGGATAAAGAGCCGATTCGGCAGTCGCTGGCCATTTTAGTCGATGGGGCCGAGGGCTTTAGCTGCCAGGCTACGTTCGAGAATGCCGAATCGGCGCTCGACTATCTGCCGAGCCACTGTGTGGATGTGGTTCTGATGGATATTGACTTACCTGGCATGAACGGTATCGACTGTGTTCGGCAGCTAAAGGCACTTTGCCCACAAACGCAATTCATGATGTGTACCATGTACGACGAAGACGAAACCGTTTTTGATGCTCTCAAAGCCGGTGCTAACTCGTATATCCTCAAACGCAGCCCGCCCCACAAACTGCTCGAAGCGATTACTGAACTGCACGAAGGCGGTGCCCCCATGAGCAGCACCATAGCCCGAAAGATCGCGGGTTCGTTCTATATCAGTCCGGCGGCTCCCAACGAACTGGACATCCTGACGCCCCGCGAGCGCGAAATCCTCGACCGGTTATCGAAAGGACACAGTCATAAGGAAGTCGCCAACGAACTGTTTGTCAGCCCGACTACGGTGCGCAAACATATCTTCAATATTTATCAGAAGTTACAGGTACATTCTAAAATTGAAGCGGTCAATAAATACCTGGGTCGGCAGTAAAATGTGAATAACCAGCAGGCTGACGCCATTTATTTATCGCTTCCCGTTTGCCCTTCAGCTCGTTAAAATCATACAAATGCGGTATTGTTGACCCTTGAACCAGCCGGTAGTTTTGCCCCGTGATTGACGGTAATCACGCACAAAACTCTACCTGTTGTGAAAACACGATACCTTTTCCTAGTCGGAACGCGGTCCTTATCGACCGGCCAAAGAACTATATTCCAGGGCGCGATTGCTGTTTTCCTGCTTGCCATTGCCTCCATGGGCGGATTAACTTCCTGCCAGCGTGCCCCTACCGCTTATTTTGCGCCTACCTATCACCCGGCTCCCCAGCGGCTGGCAACAAGTACCCCGGCAACCAGGCCAATTCCCGATTCATTGACCACCGCTTCACTAACCAGCCTACCTGCCGTATCCACCAGGCCTATCTGGGAAGAACCGGCAGCCGCCCCCGCCGATCTGGCCATTGCCACTAACGTGCATCGCCCTACCCTTTGGCGTAGCATCAAACACCTGCTCCCCCGCAAACCTGCTCCACCCCAGTGCGATCAGATCGTCCTGCGCAATGGTGATGTGATTGAGGCAAAAGTGAAAGAAGTGGGTGTCAATGAGATTCGGTATAAGAAATGCGACCGTCAGGACGGGCCGGATTACACGATCTCTAAACGCGATGTTCTGAGTATCAAGTACTCGAATGGCGAAGTCGAACGGTTTACAGCGGGCTCGAACTCGTCCAGCACGAATTCCGGAGGAAACCGCACATCATACGACAGCCCTACAAGTCCACAGAACGATGGCCCCCGTACAGACCCCTTTGCCATTGTTGCGATATCGGCGGGCGGTTTAGCCATTTTTACGGGTTTAGGTTCGCTTTTATTAGGCGCGGCTGCCGTGGTATTTGGCGCCTTGAGCCTGTCGCGAATTCGGAAAGAACCCAACCGGTTCAAGGGCAAAGGGTTGGCAATGGCGGGTATGATTATTGGTATTGTGGCCGCAGCCGCCGTCTTATTGTACGTGTATGTACTCTAGACTTTAGCTAATCCAACGTATTTATGAAAAATCTATTGGTTGCCCTTATCCTCTTTTTAACGGTAAGTTCGTGCTTACCAGAAAAGAAATCGGATGTTGAGCCAGATCTGGCGGGAACGTACCAGATTAGTCAACTTGTTATCGGCCCTGACAGATACAATTTTCCGTTCCAGGGAGCCTCGGCAAATGCCGTCATAAGTCGTAAGAGTGATACTGAAATTGAGGTAATTGTGAATGTGATCGAAAACGGAACTACCGACCCCACTGATTATGGGACGTTTGCGATTCGAAAGACAAGCGGCAAGGATTACGATGTGCTAAATCCAACTACCAGCACTCGTCTCGGCTCCATTAACGGCACTGATTTTACCTTGGACTTTACCAGCAACGGCCAGCGGTATGCCCTGATTTCCCGAAAATAATTTTTCACTTAACTGGCATCAGTTTACTGGAACCACCAGTAGACTGATGCCAGCCTACATCATCCTGTACTTACTAGTACTCCTGCACCAGCGGATGCACCATGAACTCATCGATGACCACGTGGGCGGGGCGGCTTACGATGAATAGCATCGACTCGGCCATGTCTTCGCTTTGCAGCCAGCCTTTCGAGGTTTCGTGACCGTGGCCTTTGGCGTGGAAATGGGAGTCGACCAGACCGGAATAAACACCCGTCACTTTGATGCCGAACGACCGAACTTCTTTCCGCAATGCGCCCATGAAGGCTTCCTGAGCATACTTGCTGGCGGTGTACAACGAGCCACCGGCAAAGGTCCGCTTGGCAACGTCCGAGGCTACAATAACGATATGACCCGAACCCTGTGCTTTCAGCGTGGGCAGGGCGGCTTTGGTTAGTATAAATGTGCCTTTCACGTTGGTGGACATTAAGGCATCCCACTCGTCTACCGTGATTTCATCGACGTTTTTGAAAACGCCGTACCCTGCGTTATTGATCACTACGTCGATGCGGCCGAACTGATCCAGAGCCGTTTGCACAACAGCCGCCATATCCGATTCGCTGGCAACGTCACCGGCAACGGCAACGACTTTACCCCGCACCTGACCTTCGGTGGCGTCTGTCTCCAGTTGTTTCAAATCATCGGCGTTGCGGGCGGTAACGACTACATTGGCCCCGTGTTGAGCCAGTAGTAAGGCCGTTGCCCGGCCAATGCCGCGCGACGCCCCCGAAATAATAATGGTTTTATTTTCTACATTCATCGTGATTCAGTTGAGCCGTTTTGGCGGACCCCTGCAAAGGTCGCAAAGGTTCGGGCAAAGTTGGTAAAGAAGTCGTCCCGGTGCGACATTTACACCAGATTCCTACCAACCGACCTATGCACGAATCACTCACCGACAAGCTTAACCAGCTGGAACAAAAATTTGCCGCTATGGGGCAGGACATGACGTCTTACCTCGAAGGGCTGCTCCAGGCCGATTACCTGACCTATTGGGATTACATTCACCTCGAAACCCTGCTGTCGCTCCAGAACCCGAAAACGGCCTATCCCGACGAGCTAATTTTCGTCACCTACCACCAGATTACGGAGCTGTACTTCAAACTGATTCTCCACGAAATCGACCAGATTGCCCATGCCGAACCCTTGACGGCCGGGTTCTTTCTGGCACGTATGCAGCGCATTAACCGGTACTTCGCGCTGCTGGAAGAGTCCTTCAGCGTCATGATTACCGGGATGGAACGCGAGCAGTTTCTAAAATTCCGGATGGCATTGCTGCCGTCGAGCGGCTTTCAGTCGGTACAGTTCCGGCAAATCGAAATCGTATCGACCGATTTCCGCAACCTGCTCACCGGTGCCCCAACCGATCCGGCCTACATCTCCGATCTGTATGAATTCATTTACTGGAAACGGGGCGCTACTGAACTGGCCACGCAGAAAAAGACGCTGACCCTGCGCCAGTTCGATAAACATTACCGGGCGCAACTTGTGCGACTGGCTGAAGAGCATGAGTCCCACAACCTTTATCAACGTTATCAATCGCTGGCCAGTGCAGGTGAACATACGCCGGAACTGGTGGCGGCCCTGCGCGAGTACGACTGGCGGGTCAATGTCCGCTGGAAACTGGCGCATCTGCGCTCGGCGGTGCAGTATTTGCATAAGGAGCCGCAGGACATTCAGGCAACGGGCGGCACCAACTGGCAATCGTATTTACCTCCCCAGCAACAGCAAATCATCTTCTTCCCGGAGGTATGGACCGATGCCGAACGGGTATCCTGGGGTCAGACGGCATCATTACCCGGCTCCAACTAAGCAGACCGTTCATTTCTTACATTTTCCCCAGCGGCCACAAACTCAATTGGCGGCTTTTTTTAGGAAAATCTAAATTCAGATGGCTGTCTGGGGCGTATATTTGACCAAAAGTTTAATATCCTGATCGACACCTCGTCAGCACAGAGATGATTGAGTGGCTCCATGCTCATCGGTTTCGCGTAGCCCGTTTGCTATTTGGTCTGTTCCTGACCATCTGGGTAAATGGCGTGGTTTTTCGCCATGCGCACCGATTATCGGATGGTCGGCTGATTGTCCACGCTCACCCCTATTGGCCTTTCGGGAAGGGGCCGATTCTGCCCAATACGCACACAGCGCAGGAGATTCTGTTGCTCGATCTGGCGGCTCATCTGCCGGTTGTTGTTAGTGCGTTTTTTGCCTTTCTTTTTCTGTTGCGCAGTCAGCAGGAGTCAGTTTTCGGGTCCCGATTTCAGACGTTTCAATCCAGTCTTCGTTTCTCCTGCTTCTCGCATAGGGGCCCTCCCGTCGTTTGGTAACATCCTGATTAGCATACACCGATTTCCTGTCGGTGATTTTTGCTGTATTCCATTGGAGTACTCAACCAAACGCAACACCCTGAATGAAATCATTTTTATTACTGATTAGCCTTACGCTAACCGGCGAACTGGCGTATACACAACCCGTACCCAGTCGCATTATTCGTGGCTCCGTCACCGATGCCGACAGCCGAAAACCCATCCCGTTCGGCACCATTAACCTCGTGGGCCAGAACAAAGGGGCCATTACCGACGCCCGTGGTCAATATTCGCTGGCCATTAAAGCCGATTCAGTGCTACGCAACCTGATCATTTCCTGCGTCGGGTTTAAGTCAGATACGGTACAGATCAACCCCGGCACCAACGTATATGACGTGACGCTACTACCGATTATCAACGCCCTAAACGAGGTAGTTGTAACGGGCGTTACGCGGGGAACGCTCATGAAACAGAACCCGGTCGCTATTTTGGCCATCTCGCGCCGGGCCATTGAGAGTACCACCAGTAGCAACATCATCGACGTGCTGGTGAAAAACGCACCCGGACTAACAGCCGTAAAGACCGGCCCGAATATCTCCAAACCGTTCATTCGGGGGCTGGGTTATAACCGGGTGCTAACCCTCTACGACGGTGTTCGGCAGGAAGGCCAGCAATGGGGGGACGAGCACGGCGTGGAAGTCGACAATTACAACATCGACCGGGCCGAAGTCATCAAAGGACCAGCCAGCCTGATGTATGGTTCCGACGCGCTGGCGGGTGTTGTCAGCATGATGCCGACCTACCCAAAAGACACCGAGGGGAAGCTGAAAGTCGGTGTCGTGACCGAATACCAGTCGAACAACCGGTTGCTGGGTGAGTCGATCAGTCTGGCCTCGGGCGGATCGCGCTGGGCCTGGAACATGCGCGGGTCGATACGGGCGGCTACCAACTACCAGAACAAGGTTGATGGGCGAGTATACAACACCGGCTTTTCGGAACGAACGCTCACCTCCATGCTGGGCTACACCGGCCAGCGGGGCTATTCGCGCTTCGGCGCGTCACTCTACGACAATTTGCAGGGCATCCCCGACGGAAGCCGCGACTCGCTGACCCGACAGTTCACCCGTCAGGTGTTCGAATCGAACCGGGACGACATCAAAAATCGGCCCATCGTGCCTGCCAGCGAGCTAACGTCCTATCGGCTTAGCCCGCTGATTCAGCACATTCAGCATTACCGACTCCATACCAACAATCATTATCAGATTGGCAACGGCGAAATAGACGTGTTGCTGGCTTTTCAGCAGAATGTCCGCCGGGAATTCAACCACCCTACCAAACCCGACCAGCCGGGTTTGTATGTCCGGTTAAACACCCTGAACTACGGTGTCCGATACAATTTGCCTAACGTGGGTCGATTGGCAACAACGGTGGGCGTGAACGGCATGGCGCAGTCCAACAAGAATAAGAATGGCACCGCCTTCCCCATTCCAGACTACAAACTCTTCGATGTTGGTACGTTCGTGTTCTTAAAATATCAGGCTGACAAACTGACCCTGAGCGGTGGCCTTCGCTACGACAACCGACACCTGACCGGCGATGATTTCTACGTTCGCATCGACCCCAAAACCGGCTTCGATCAACGCGCCTTTTTGCCGGATACCGCTGGAGCCACGCTTCCGTTTCCCCGGCTAAAACAAACCTTTACGGGTATTTCCATGAGCATGGGCGTCACCTATGAATTCTCGGAAAGACTGGCCCTGAAAGCAAACATTGCCCGTGGGTACCGCGCTCCGAGCATTACAGAAATAGCCTCCAACGGCCTCGACCCCGGCGCTCGTATCGTCTACATCGGTAACCGCGACTTCAAGTCGGAATTCAGCTTACAGCAGGACATTGGCCTGACCGCGACCTTCCCCAATGTCAATTTTGGCGTGAGCGTCTTTAACAACTTCATCCAGAATTACATCTCTCTAACGCAGTTGGTGGATGCGCAGGGCGAGCCGGTCGTAATCGTACCGGGCAATAAAACGTACCAGTACCAGCAATCATCAGCCCAGCTATACGGCTTCGAAACGCAGCTAAGCCTGCATCCTACCACCTGGCGGGGCTTTAGTTTTGATAACACACTGGCGGTGGTGTACGGCTACAACCGGGGCAGCCGCTTCACGGACGCGGGCACCAATGGCGAGTACCTGCCGTTCATCCCGCCCCTGCGCGTGACCACCGGTATCAGTCAGGCACTGCCGCTGAAAGGCACGTGGCTGTCGGACCTTACCCTGAAAGCCGACATAGAGCACAACGCCCGTCAGGACCGTTTCCTCGGGCTGAACGATACCGAAACGGCCACGCCGGGCTTCACGCTTGTAAATGCCGGTGCGGATGCGCAGATACACGTTGGCAAGGACAAACCCGCGCTGCACGTCATATTCCAGGTCAACAACCTGTTCGATGTGGCGTATCAGTCGAACCTCAGCCGGTTGAAGTATTTCGAGTATTTCACCCAATCGCCCAACGGCTATCTGGGCATGTACGGCATGGGGCGGAATATCTGTTTGAAGCTGGTGATTCCGTTTAATTAGAACGCTTTCAGGTACGTAGACATACCGGCATAAAAAAACTCAACTTCCCACCCGTTAAGGCAATAAGTTGAGTTTTTTGTTAGTTACTGATTACAGACGCTAACGTTGTTCTTCAAAACGTACGTCAGAGTTCGGTCAGAATCGGCGGCTCCGGAGTTAAAGTTTTCGGTAAAAACCCCTTCGTAGTAAACACTTGCCGTGTAATTCGTATTCGGCGTCAGTCCTGTCAGCGTGCCTTTCCCATCGACAAACGTTACGCCCGCCTTGACGGACGAATTACTCCCTGCCTCCTGGTAATATACGGTTGTAGTTGGATACACTTCAATGTTCTTTCCATTTTCACAAACGGCCCTTACTGTAAAGTTGGCGTTGATTTTATTCGCAGGTGGCGTAATGGTGATCGTGCCGGCGGCACTGGCACCTCCGCTACAGGCATTTGTGAACTTTCCGGAACGACCAATTACATTACCGCTCAACGGGTCCAGAATAGCCACCTCATAGCGCTGACTGTTATCGAGTGTCAGCGCAAACTGGTCGCCCGATAGAGAACCTGTCCGCTCAAGGACCAGTGCCTGATCCTGATTACTGCCTTCATAGACAATCAAATCCGCGATATACGAATAATTAGCTGGCAGATTGGCAATCTTGAACGTTGAGCTACAGGCATCGGCAGGGCGTTCAGTCGTTAGGGCATAGCCGGAAAGATGTGTGATAGGCACATCGGCTACCAGTGAGCTTCCTTGCTGACGAACGCTTACAGTACGCTCGTACGTCCATTCGCCGGTATTCTCGTTGTAACTGTACACTTCCAGGTTATCGCTATTTTTTAGCGCCTGTTTGGTTTGCGGGTTATAAACGCCCGAAGGTACACTCATCTGCACAGTTACGGGCTGACTAAAGGTCGATACGATCTGTCCGCTGCTGTTCCTGATCTCGATCGATACGAAGCTCACCGGGGCAAACCGGCCGGTAACATTACTGGCTCCCTGGGCATTTTTAACGACGGGTGCCGACAAACCACCCGGAAAGGTTTGTAAAGCATCCTGACTTTGACCGGAATAGGCCACTACGGAAGCCGTAACATTCCCTTTCACGGGCTGGCCTTTATCATCTTTCATTACCGTATTCGCCGACAGCGAAACACTCATCGGAAGGGCCAACGCCGTTGCAGTTGCCGGAACAGTTACGTCAATAACCTTATTGGCCGTTAACGCACCTGATGTCGAAGTGGTGGCGGTGGCAGTCTGAGCGGCTACGCCCGCTGGCGTTGCACTGAGCTTCACCAAACGAATGGTAAACGGGCTGTTCAATGATTTGGTCAGGGCCAGGTTGATACTGGAAGCTACATAACCATCAGCGTTAACAACTACCCGTAGTTCAGCCGGAGCGGAAACGGTTGGCTCTGTCCCTTTTAACCCAATAAACAGATCGCCTTTCGGGGCCGTATAAGCGGTCTGCGCTTTGCCGGCAAAGGTGATTGTACGACCGGCATCTTTGCCCAGAATAGCCACTTTAACCGGAATTTGCAGTGGCTCGTTCGTTTTCGCATCCAGTACTAACCCCTGCACCTGCGTTTTGGCGGGCTGGTAGTTCAGTTTGTAAACAATCCCATCGAACGGCTTGACGTTGGCAATGTCTTTTATGGCCTGGCAGCCCATAACCATACCAAGGGTGGCCAGAAGCAGTAAACTTTTAGAGAAAGGACGTACAGACTGATATATAGCTTTTTTCATGGTATTCTTTTGAAAACTGGTGATGTACAATGTGTTTACAGCTTGTAAGAAAGGCCCAGATTCACAACAGGGTAGTATTTCAGCGGCTCAAGGTTTTTTTGAATCACCGATCCCTGGTCGGACGAGGGTTCGAGCATACCGGTCGTTCTAAACGTTACCAGGGGCGATTGCTGGTAAAAGAACCCGATATCAACCATGAATTTGAGTCGTTTTCGGGTGTAGGGATTGCCAAAACCCAGGCCAACATACGGCGCAACCTTATTGAAATTTGCCTTGCCATCCAGCGTACCGACCTCATCAATCGTGAAGACAGTATCGTTGAACTTCACGTCTTTTGTTGGTTTCCCGAAAAAAGTAACCGTATTGATATTGTAATAGGCCCCGCCCGTTAGCCGGAATCCCGACCGTTTGAAGGGATACAGATCAACCATCAAATCGGCATTCTTCAGCTTAACCGTATAATCGAAACCAATCTGTATGTCGTCCGTGTCTTTCCCGCTTTTCAACGTACCATCGTAATTGAATAGATTTGCCCCGACCCGAACGGCAACTGATCGACTGACCGAATAACCCACAGCAACCCCTCCTCCCGTAGACCCTGCTGAGAGCATTAAGGCAAAACCGGGCCTATAAAGTGGTAAGGGACGAGTTGCCTGGACAGCACCAGCGAGTGAATCTTTCTGAGCTGTGGCAACAACTGGCAATGCCAGCATAAACAAATACAAGAGGTGTTTCATAGAAAGAATTGGATCGATTGGGAAGCGTTTGGTTATATCGTGCTGTATGGTTGAGTATATAGCCACCAGCTAACTCACATTAATTAACAAGCGCCTAAAAGTTGAAATCGAAGAATGAGTTGCGCGTAATTGATCTGAGGATCAGCAGGTTTTTTCTGGCTAATCGTTTAATATGATAGAATAAATTATATGTAAATATATCTATTTTTTTATACTACTAGTTAACTACTTTTATTATATGGTAAATAAATATTATCAATAACTATGAATCTGCACCCGGAAGACAAGTACCGAATGGATTTATAAACATAAATAAAGAGATTGTGGGGCAGTTGCTTACTAAACTTTACTTCTTGAAATACCGGATCATCTCCCCGAAACCCAGGCCCATGCTCAGCCCCATGACAGCCTGAGTTAGCCGTTTTGTTTTGGTTTCGATTGTTTTTGCCTCTTCAATCCAGTTGCTGAAATACACCTGATGACCTTTGGCCAACGTCTGAAAAAAAGCTAGTGCAGCCGGGTCATCGTCCAGGCAGGCCAGCAGATCGGCGGAGAGGGGCATGGGCGAATCGTCAAATGCCAGACTCACCCGTATCGACGCACCCGCTTCTTTGCGGATACCCCGGCGCATGGTAGCATTGACAGGCATGATGAACCCTCCCTCCTGCTCCCCCGATTTCCCCATGGGCAGCAGGGCAACCAGGGCAATGGGATAATCGTCCAGACTACCTTTTACCCGGAAGGATGTTTTCTGACCGGGCTTTAGGGACTCTGTAACATCGAGCGGAATGTCGATATATGTCCAGCCGGTTTTTTCGCCTTTCTCGTCGAATTTCTGGAGGGTAGTTGTAAAAGAAGGCATAGTTCTAGGAAAAAAGCATTTTTAAAATAAAGGGTTATTAACCCTTTAATATCGTGATAGCGTCGCTTCCAGCGACGTCTTTATCTCCTGAACAAGACTGGCGGGCTCCAGCACAGTCAGGTGTTCGCCGTAGCTACGCAGGTGCATGAGCAGATCGCGGTTGGGTGCCAAACGGAGCCGCACGACGCATTCCGTCTCGGTATCGCTCAACACTTCCTGCGTCTGGTGAATTGGTTTAGCTTTCACGTATTGCCCAAACAAAGGCGAAAACGAAAGGACAATATCTTCGACCGGGCCGTGGCTGTCCGTGATGCCGTAAATGTGCTCGAACAACTCACTCACGTTGGCGAGAATGGTGGGTGGTACATCGCAGGGATCATCTAGCAGTTCGAGTTCGCTCATGCGGTCAAGCGCGAAGGTTTTCTCACGACCACTCACGGCATCGTACCCGATTACATACCAGCTATCGGCCACCTCGCGCAACAGGATCGGGTGCAGAATTCGGAGTTTGGGCCGCTCAGTTGGAACAGCCGGTGCGCTGGCTTGCTTGCGTTTCTGGGGCGTCTTTCTGTTCGTAGCTTGTACAACATCCTCGTACTTCAGATACCGAAACGCCACCTGTCGGCTTTGGTTGACCGCCCGAATCAGGATCGGAACAAACTGCCGGTTACCGCCGAGAATCTTCTCTTCCACGTACACAATCCGGCGCGAGGTGGCCTGCGCACCCCGGTCGTCGCTTCGTACCTCGTGAATAATGTCCAGACTCTGCCGCACTTTTTGAAGCGCATTGGTCAGTTCATCGGCAACGGTGGCTCCCTGGGTAGCGGCCAGCACCTCGCGGGCGTAATCGAGGGCTTCCATATCGTCCGGCGAGAGCATCAGGTTCAGGAGCCGGAATTGCGGGTTGCTGTAGTAATAGCCGTTTGCCCGTTTGTCGTATTCAATGGGCGCGTCGTGGTCTTCGCGCATTCGCTGAATGTCTTTTTCGAGCGACGAAATCGACCGGATGCCGCATTTATCCTGACACAGTTCAAACAGCCGTTGTTTGGAATACCGACGAGGGTACCGGCTGATGATCTCATCAATGAGCCGATAGCGTTGGAAAGCGGAGCGGGTTATGGGCATGTTTGTCTTGTGTAGAGACGCAATACCTTGCGTCTCATTGGTGTCAGTATAAAAACCATCCGGCGCATATCAGACGCAAGGTATTGCGTCTCTACGCAAGACAAACATGGCAAAAATATTTTTCAAATAAAAAGAAGGCCGTAAATAGATTACGTTTTGGGGGATATACTTTTGAACCGGACATTACATAGACTATATCATGACTCATACACAGCGTCCCGACTCAAACACCCCGGCTTACACGCCCCGCCCGTCGCTCTCGACCCGGCAATTAGTTGACCTCGAACTGGGTTTGTTTCTGCTTCAGCAGCTTCACCCCAGCGCGGCCCCCACGGAGCTACCGGCCTTGCTCCGGCCCGACGATGCCCGCTGGCCCAGCCTGTCGCCCAAACAGAAAAAATACCTCAACAGAGGACGGCTGCTACTGGCTCACTTTGCCAACAGTCTTCACTGGCAAACGCTCCTGGACGCTTACGCAGCTGCTCCGAATCATCGGCTGGCCTTCGACCTTAGCCGCGATTGCAGCCATTTTTCCGAGAAAACCGTTGGTTTCTCCCGCAACCGGCTCGGTGTTTTACGCAAGATGCTGGCATAATGTATAGTCAAAGGTGGTCAGGCGTAGTCAAGTATAGTCAGGAGTGGTCAGGAAGTAGTCAAGCATAGTCAGAAAATCTCAAGGGTTACTTAAAAAAACAAATGTTGACCACATCTGACCACACTTGACCATCCCTGACCCTACTTGACAACTTCCTGACAACACTTGACCATCCTTGACAGCACCTTGACAACACCTGACCAACCCTGACCACTTTCCACGATGACCATGTTAAATCAGTTGTTACAACGGGTGTGGGGGCAGTCTGCGCCAACCGCCCTCCTTCAGACCTCCCGTCCCACAACATCTACGGCCGAACCCGTTTTACCTGCGCAGCCAATCCGGCATTTGCGGACTATCAAACTCATGATGGTAACGGCCGAGAACAATAACAAATACTATGAAATGCGGGAGAAGGAAAATGGCACCTTCGAAGCACATTATGGCCGCGTGGGCGGTTTTCGGAGCAAATCGGTGCATCCAATGGCGCATTGGGAACGGAAAGTGCGCGAGAAAAAAGCGAAGGGCTACACCGACCAAACCCACCTGTTTGCCGCCACCCGGCTCGAAACAGATGCCAGTACCATTGCCAATCCGGACGTTCGGAACCTGATGGCACGACTCCTGGAATTAGCGAAACAGTCTATTTTTCAGAACTATGTCGTTACGGCTCAGGAGGTGACCCGCAAACAGGTCGAAAACGCCCAGCAACTACTCGACGAGCTAGCCGACCTTCTGGCGGTCAACATGGACACGGCAGCCTATAACGTCAAACTGCTTGAGCTGTTCAAGGTCATACCCCGTCGGATGAGTAAAGTGGGGGCGCATCTGGCGGGTGTATCACCCCAGTCGGCCGAGGAACTACAACCCCTCCGCGACCACCTCGCCGAGGAGCAATCGACCCTCGATGTGATGCGCGGTCAGGTTGAACTGGCCCCCGAATCAACCTCCGATGATCTGCCCCAGCCAACGCTGCTGGACAGCCTGAACCTGGCCATCGAGCCGGTAACCGATACGCACATCATTAAGCTAATCAAGCGCATGATGGGTTCCGACGCCCTCAAGTTTGACGCAGCGTTCAGCGTCCGCCATGCGGCCACCGATGCCGCCTTCGACGCGTATGTGGGTCAACAGAAGAATCGAAAAACCATGGCGCTCTGGCACGGAAGCCGCAGCGAGAACTGGCTGTCTATCCTGAAAACGGGGCTTCTGCTACGTCCGGCCAATGCCGTTATTACGGGCAAGATGTTCGGGTACGGCATCTACTTCGCCGACCAGTTCAGCAAATCGATCAACTACACCTCGCTGAACGGCTCTGTATGGGCCAACGGTCGGCAGTCAGAAGGGTATCTGGCTATTTATGAAGTACATGTCGGCGAGCAGCTTGAACTGACGAAACATGAACCCGGTCACATGCAACTGGATATCAACGCCCTGAAGCAACTTGGCCCGCAGTATGATTCTGTATTTGCCAGGCAGGGCGTCAGCCTGCAAAAGAACGAATTTATTGTTTACAACCCGGCGCAGTGTACGGTTCGGTACATTGTCAAAATCAAGGCTTAAGATGGAATTACAACGCAAAAAACTGGACCCGCTGGTCGTGCGGTTCACCGCCACCGCGCTTATTCTGGCCGAAGGCAGTACAACTACCCTGGCCGTGAAGAACGCCCTTCGCCAACGCGGCTACGAAGCCCGTCAGGCCGACGTATCGCAATGGCTGTTTGTGATCAGTCTGTGGGAGAACTGGACCATTGACGACAACGGCACGTATCGCGTTTTTCATTTTCCGAGGGCTGCATTCTCCTTGCAGTGATGACACTGTTTATCCTCCTTTTTCTGGCAGATGCAGGCAGGCGTTCCATTCGGTGCGGCCTGCATCTGCTTTTATTTTGGGGGAAGGTGAGTAAGAGAATGAAGCTTAAAAATAATTTCAACTATTTTTAGGAAAAAGAGAACAACGTAAAAAGGTTACGTTCTTGTAGTAGTAAATTTGATTCAACAACAGGAACAGTAAACAACTAAAACGATGAACACTCTTCTCTCCACCCCCCGTGTTACCCGCCCGGCGCTTGCCAGTCTTCTTCACTGGCAGGAGCCGCTGGCAACCCGGCTGCGCTTTCGGCATGCGCTACCCGGCATGGTAGCCAACCGACTGCTTAATGTGGAGCTGGGACTTTATTTACTAGCCGAACTGGTGCCGCTGGCTCCGCCCCAGGTGCTGCCCGATTTACTGATCGGCCACGGCGCTGTTTACCGGAACCGGCCCATCTGGTCGCCCCGGCAGCACCGGGCACTGAGCCAGGCGCGTATCCTGCTGGCTCCCTACATGGACCGCACCGCCTGGTACAACGCCCTGGCCAAATACGCCAGTCTTCCTTCCGAATTAAAAGCCTACAGCTCCCAAGGCACCCTCCGCACCGACATCAGCGGGTACCTGCTCCGCGAGCGACTGGGTATGTTTGCGAAGGCGGTGGCATGAGAGAAGAGAATTATCCAATGAAAGAGTTAGCGGGCGTTTTGGCGTCCGCTTTTTTTGTGGTGGGTGGCTTATGCTCAAAATACTTATGCCTGTCTGTATAGTTAAACCCTTCCAGACAACGCAATCAGCTATAATGTCAAAACGTTAGCTTAGCGAATCGAACAGATATCATGATGAAAACTACAACTAAACCCATCAAATCCTCGTCAGATAAAAAGCCCAAATTAAACTTAAAAGCGGCTTTGGGGAAGTACAAAAGCATTATTACCGAGAAAGATGGTTGTTGGGATGAAGACCTGAAGAAGACCATTTCTGAATAATGGACCCGTTACTAGCCATGCTATGAACAGACGTCCAAAAAGCGGGAGCGTCCGGGGTTCGTGGGTCGCTAAGTGCTGGTTGATAAACGTCAATAGGTGAAACAACTAAGGGGAGGAAATAAAACTGCTTAAAAACTATGCGTATAGAAGACTTATCTCCCCAGACAATCGACCGGATCAAGCACAATCGCTGGGACCGGATTATTGAGAAACATGAAGGCCCTGAAACGTGGGAATGGAAATTTAAAACGTACGAGCCAAACGATAGGATTTTCCAGTGGGACCCTGATTTTAACCCCGTTACCGCTCGCCCGCAGTTCATTCAAGCAGGTGCTTCTTGGATACTATTGCCAGTCGGCCGAAGCCACCATCCGAACATTACTATTCTGCATTACTTTCGAAGTGAGGACCACGCCAAACTGGTCATCTACCTCAAAGATACTACCTACGATGATAGCCTGTTCGGCGCCGGATTTGTCGCCATCGGCGATTACCAACCCGAAGGTTTTTATCTCACGACATTATACCACGAGTGGTTCATCATTGATTATGACGCCGAAGCTAAAGTGTTATTTGGTAAAGAGGAGTCATAAAGTACGACACAGTTTGCTCACCAATCAGGATATTGCTTAGGCGACCGCCCCACTTTCTCTACCACGCGAGCTTTCGTTTCAACGGCATCGGGCAAATGCCGGACGACCGTAATGTAAAATTCCCAGCGGGTGGATAAATCGAAGACGTAGAGCCATACTTGTCCTTCGTATAAATTCAACTGAGCGAGCCAAATGGTATCCGCAGGTGGATCTTCGCTCCAGTCATCTTCGGGAGAGCTATAACATTCGCCATTGAGAGGATTACGCCAGTTCAGGTAGAAATTATAGAGGTGATCGTTGTCAAATTTGACGGATTTCTGAATTAGCCCATGAAGCCCGTCGAGCGTCGATGTGGCCGGTACAGCCAGAGTACGCGACACACCATGCTCAGGCAATTCGACCCGAAGCCAGAACTCCCCCGTTGGCGGCTTCGAATTAATGGGGTATAGGCTCAGCAAATCCGGCTCACCTAACAATGTTCGGAGTGGCTCGGCAAACGTATTGATGTTAATTGACGCTTCTGGCTCAATGTCGTTGTCGCCGTCGAAGAATACAAACTGACCTGCGTTTTTATTCCAGTACCGAAATGGCCGCTCAAGCAGCAAGGTCGTCAGGCATTGATCGCCCCATGGTGAGAGTTTGAGCTGATCAATTTCCAGGCTATACTTGTCCCGCTTGGCTCGTGTTATCTCCCGCACATCGTACCAGCCAAACCAGTGTCCAGCCCGCACATAAATGTTGGCCATGGAGGAGGCAAAAACGGTGAGCGTTCGATTCCGCAAACTCCAGTCCTGTGTTAGCGTAACGGCCGCATCAACGGGATGCCGAAGCAATTGCCGAACACCCGTCCGAAACCAGTCGGCACCCTGCCCACTTCGCCCATCGCCATCGAGCACGGTCCAATCCAAATAGCACCAGGCCGTTTCGAGTAGAAAAACGTACTTCTCTTCTAAGGTCAGGCTCCGATACGCGTCAATCCGAGCCACATCCGGCATCAACGTATTGACATTACTGAACTGAATGATAAACAGCCGACTGACGGTAGCAATCTGAAATAGAAAACCCAGCAGCGGGTAATCGGCCTGACGGCTGCGGGCCGTTACGTAATGCGGAGCCTTATAATTGACCCGTTCGTTAATAGCCCATAAGTCAGCTGCTTTCAGATCGCCCGCACCCGTCAGCGGCAGGTTGGGGTTGCTTTCGAGGTAACGAACAAACGTATCGAAGTCGTCAATGAGGAGGCAGGAGGAAAAGTCGTATGGGGGTTGCATGGGTACGGTTTCTACTGGATAAAAAACGTCCAAATTTCTCCGTTAATGAACTAATAAATGTCATTCCAATAAAATTTTTGCGATTTACTAAAGGACGTAAATAGGTTACGGTTACAATACTTTGCTTTGTAGTGACTAAACTGGTCATTGCTGATGGATACCGCCGAACTTATTTTACGAGAGTTAGCTACAGGTTTAATGTCGCTTCATTCGCGGGATGAAACGATGCGACAACTATACGCCTATCCAGCTCCACTACAACGAAGCTTTGAGCGGCTCATCTTATATACTGTTAGCCATAAATTGCCTTCGCCCCAAAGTTTAATGGACATATTGTACTTATGCACAAAGCCCATGGCAGAATGGTACATGTTTGCAAATGTCTCACAAGCCACCTGGGCTGAAACTGATCGGCTAATTAACTGGGGATTGCCTACCGCTTTCTGCGAAGAACTGAGTTGTGACAATTTAAATGTTGCCGATGAACTAGAGCAGAATCAGATTTTTCTGGCTTTACGCAGACTCTGCAAGGAGCATAACTCCCAACGGGGCTATGTGGGATTTAGGCGCTTATTCATTGAGCGACCTATTATTCAGGAATTTGAGCTAGCAACTCATTTAATGAAAACCCCTCTCAACCTATTAGCAGAACCATTACGATCAGTATATGAGCCTATCCCATTGATTATGTCTTCCAATGGCTCATTTAGATTATGCCCATCCTGCGGAGTGATACTACAACGCACAATCCATAATGAAGAACATTGCGAAAGTGATACTTGTCGAGAGCTAACCAGTAAAATATCCCCCAAAGAAATACCTGCTTCTGCTTCCTGGCTCCGGCTTCGCAGGCCATTTCGACGCTACATTACGCATCCTGGATTAGCAGAAGTACGTTTAGCCAGACAGCTTGAAAAATCTAACATACAGGTTGAATTATGGCCTCATTTTGATCGCTACGATTTACGATTAACCTTACCAAGTGGTGAAGTATGGGCTGTTGACGTTAAGGATTGGTCAAATCCGAGGCTTCTGGCCAAACATCTACTTAAACCAGACTTTCCTATTGATTACGATCGATTTTACTATGTCATTCCTCAACACCGGCTTAAGTACAACCATGATTACGTCCGGGTACTAGAAGCGTATAGCCCTTATTTACAGGCTGATGGAAAAGCGCTCTCTGAACGACAATTCAGTTCTCTCATTCGTAAACATACTGCCTGACATGAAAGATATTACCTATTGGCAGGCAGAGTTAACAAAAGAACTTAGCCGACATGACGGCTTGACTGATTTATCGGCCAACAGGTTGCTGGATGTTGAGCTAGGTCTATTTTTACTCCGTGAATTACTCCCAACCTCGCCTGCCCTTACATTACCAGGAATGTTGAGCGGGTTCGAATTCCCCTACCTAGAACGACAGTATTGGACAGGAGACCAGGAACGATTTTTATCCCGTGCCCGCTTGTTGATCGGTCAATTACGACACCGTACCTTATGGCAGGATCTACTTGAAAAATACATTAAGGTACCTGAATTACTTCGCGTTTATACTGTCGATGACAATTACACCTCGTATGCAGCAAAGTCGGTTAGCATATTACCTAATCGACTGCATACATTCCGACAAACGTTGGCTCAACCTATTCCAGGGCGTAAACAATCTGTAAACTGGGCCGAAATAGATAGAGAATATAACGTAGACATTAATAATCTGATTGGGCAGGTTGTATTTCCGTCCAACCTAGTTGTCGAAAAACCGAAGTCTCACTCAATACCCTCCGCGAACCGCAGTATCCAAACAATACAACCTACTAAAGATGAATTAATTGAGATTGGTCGCTGGATGGATGATGGTGATCGACTCAATAACTTACCATCACAAAATTGGGCTGATCGTATAGAAAAAATTCAGCTAGAAAATTACGATGAACGTAGCCAGTCTTTTCTACCGTCAGATCGTCTCACGATCAATGGCACCACCAATGTGGTAGGTATGTTAAGCTCGCGAAAATCAACGCTAATGATGGCCTTAGCGGTTTGGGCCGCGAAAAAGGGGTTACGTGTGACGCTACTTGTGGGCGATGTAAGCGATGTTCTAAATCAATGCAATTATTTATCCCGCTTAGGTTTACCAGCAGCTCCCTTATTGGGAAAATCTAACCGCGATCAGCACTTAACACGTCTACATACTGCAACAGCAGAGCGTAGTCCTTTTTCAACAGACGCTGCTGACATTCACCGAGGATTCAGTTGGTTAAGTACAGCCTGTATGATTCCCGTATTGATGAAAGAAGAGCCTATTTTACGTGAAGATGATTATAAACGTCCTTGCCTGTCTCTTCGCTTACCGGGTCAATCAACAACGCATGCTTGCCCGCTTTATGCCAAATGTTCTTACCACAATGCTCAACGGGATTTAGTCGATGCCAAAATCTGGGTCGGTACGCCTGCCAGCTTATTATACACACGCGCTGATCAGCAACTTACAGCCAGTAAAACGCAGTTAGCCGAATTGATCTGCAAAACCAGTGACCTGATCATCATCGACGAAGCAGATCGGGTGCAAGTGCAATTTGATCTTGCGTTCAGCCCCGGACAGGTATTAGTTGATGACACTCTGCGCCGAGGATGGCTTGACTCACTCAACAATCATATTCGATCTGTTCAGGAACGTAGTGGCCGTGGAATTCGGTCCGATGCCACAATATCTACGTTCAGGCGTATGATCGTAGCGGCCCATGATGCGTGCGAACGCCTTTATGATCTTCTGATAAGTTCCGAAGGAAAACCTATCAAAGAGTGGGTGCACAAGCAGCAATACTTCACAGGTTGGCTATTATTTGACCAATTAGCGGATACATTACTTGCGGAGCGACCTGTATCAGATGTAAGTGGTAAAAGTGAGCTTCCTGAGGTATTCGACAAGTTTGTCAAAAATCACGACCCGCTGGGTGAAAACACGGACAGTGCCCTTGCAACGTTTGCGCAGAAAGTTATTGCGCAAGATCAAAATCGGTCGCGCTTACACCGTGAAATTATGGTCTGGTTAGTCAATGAGCCAACGTTCACGGCTGAATTAGCACCAGAAGCATTAAAAGATACAGCCTTAAAACTCGAATTTGTATTACTGCTTTCTGTACTGGAAAACCGCTTAAGCTATATAATTCGGCATTGGAAGCAAGCTGAGGCTACATTCGATTTAGCTGATTGGGGTAGTAATTTGTTCAACGAACCACCTAAAGAATACTTATCACTCATTCCCATATCGGCAGCAGGTAACGTATTAGCCTTCCGGTATGAATCACTTGCAGACAAGCCTGGTCAACTGACCTTTTTCAAAAATATGGGCACAGGTCGGTATGCGTTACTCAACTTACACCGTCTATATCAGGCAGACAGTGATGTACCAGAAGGGCAAGCTTCAGGCCCAAATGTATTACTGCTTTCTGGTACCAGTTGGGCAGGCACTAGCCCCAGTTATCACCTCCAGATTCCGGTTGATTCACTTTTGCGCTCTCCTGAAAAAGAATTATCAGGCGTTACCGAAAGCCAGTTTTACTACTATCCCTTACGAAATGATAAAAATGAACCGATTCGTGTATCAGGGCGCTCAGATATGAACGACCGGAAACATGCTTTAGAGGAACTTGTGCAACGCCTGGCTGAACGCGACGAGATCGGTGAAACAAGTCTTCTGGAATCACATCTGTTAACCATTGATGAGAAACGCCGACGCGCCTTATTGATCGTGGGCAGCTATTACGAAGCACAGATTGTCAGGGATAAATTAATTGAAGTGCGTAGCAACTGGAAAGGCCGGGTTGTAGCTCTTGCCCCTGATGGTCAATCTTTTAATGACGGACTGAGTAGCCAACAAGAAATTTTGCTCCGTAGTAAAGTGCAGCAGTTTGCTCAAAGCGGGGCATTTATTTTAATCGCTCCCCTGCTTGCCATTGAACGAGGACACAATATTTTAAATGACTTAAACCAGGCGGCATTGGGAGCTGCTTATTTCCTGGTACGACCACATCCACATCCTGGCGATATTGGTATGGCCGTAAAAATGTTAAACCATTGGGCCTTAAATCATCATACCAATAGCTACTGGTTTGAACGCCAGCATAACGGTCAGCTCCCCGAAGCTGGCGAAATGAACCGCATCTTCAGAAAAAAAGCTATACGAAATTGGAATCGCTACATACGGATGCGCGTACAATTCCCTACTATGCCCGAGACTGAACGAAATGCGCTTTACTGGGACCAATTGGTCAGCATCTGGCAAGTTATAGGCAGGCTTATCCGAGGTGGTGTATCAGCCCAGGTTTATTTCTGTGATGCCGCCTTTGCTCCTAATACACCCCTTGGCCAACCTGATACAGTGCGTTCGAGTTTGCTGGTTGGCATGCGTGAATTACTTCGTCCTTATTTCGACGAAACCTCATCTGTATCAGCCCGCGACCGCGCCGTAGCCCAGGCATTATATCAACCATTTTTCCATGCACTATTGAACATTACTGATCTACACCATGAAATACCAAAACCTGCAGCCGCTGGCCTTTCAGCCCATTAATTTCGATTCCGTACCAGCTCTATCCTATCACACACTGTCTTTTCCGGAAAGGTGGTACAAGGAATTAACGGAGTGCTGGAAAGAAACCCGCAAAAACAAAAATCAGGCGTATGTTTCATTGCCGGTTAAATCGCTAAACGAAAGTGTACTGGCGTTGATCCCTGATCTGGTATATGTCAAAAACCCCACCTTTACCGACAAGGTGTGGCTGTATAGCATCGCACCTATAAAGACAGACTATCTGCTGGTTATGGTGAAAGCATGGGCAATCACTTGTTTAGTCGATGTGGAGCAGGATGCTTTACAAACTGTGCTTGACAGCTTTCAAAGTAATGAACTCCGCTGGGTGTATCGAACCCTTTCGGGCGGGTGGCAACAGGAGGAGAATGGTACGGCCAAACCCGCTGGTGAGTATTATAATTTACTACCTTATCAACTAGCTGCCGACCTTACAACGCAACCACTAGTAATTGGTGGCCGGAAGATGGTATTTAAGCGTTGCCCTATGGGTATTGGCACATCGGGTGCCGAATTAGTCTCCTGGCCACCAATGGCGTATGTGTACGGCAAGAAAAAACAGACGTATTATTATTCAATATCCCTACGGATTACCTTACAGACGGTGGCGTTTCAGACCAACCCGCTGATATATGTTCACGTAGGCGTTCGTCGGTATATTAGCCAGAATATTTCGTTTAAAGGAGATATTAAGTCAGCCTTCATCCACACACCACTTTCCTGGCTTCCGGGACTGGTATATGAAAATAGCGTCCAAATCGCTCGTGTACGTAGCAGAGCGAATGGCAAGGTAGACAAGGATGGCAAGAAAGAATATGAACTACAATGGGATGACACCTTGGAGGCTATTATAAACAAATTGAATTTATCGAACCCGCTACCCCCTGCTCAGGAGCTTTTAAATCAGTTACCTACTTATTCGTTTCAGCATACGGAGGCATTACTTATTCATAGTACCAGTATTAGTGCAGCGCATCCAATTAGTGTAGGTCTATCAGCGACTGATAAGACGGCCATCATTGACACGCTCAAACAACGGCTGTCAGCAAACTGGACACCCCTTGGTGCTTACCCTCGCATCAATACTCAGCCTAAGCTAAATCAGAAAAATCCGTTCGTACCTGTCAAAGCCTTATTTTCTGAAGCTACATTACCACAACGGCAGGCCCGTATTGAGGATGCGGTAGGCCAACAAACGCTGTCCTTGCGCATTATATACCAAAAAGAGTCAACAAGAAATGCCTTGATCCGCACTTTAGAAAGCTGTTTAGGCTTTTCGTACGAGCCCCAAACGGAAACATACAAAATCGGCAAGTGTACCTTACGCCTTCATATTGAACAAATCGGCGCAATAGCCAGTGAGCTGGATAACAAGGAGACAAGCAAGAGTACCCTACGGCAACGCCATGCTTATTTTGCCGCCAAAGCTACCCGTCTGGAAGAAATACGTCAGCATTTACCTACCCTCTCCGATGATCAGCCAGCAGTAGGAGTACTGATGGAGCTAGCGAATAACTTCGACACAAATAAAGACCCGAAAGAAGCGTTACGACAGGGAATGGCACGCGTAGGCTACTTAACTCAATTTATCAGTGCTGAAGCCAAACTGGAAGACACGCTTGAGCACCGGGCACAACGCGCCGTTTTGGACCTCTTGCGCCAGTTAGGTGTTCTTTCCTGCAAACCAGCCTTCGCAATAAAAGGCCACTCGTTACCTACACCGTTACACATATTCGGCCTGTGGATTGTGCGACAGAATAGCCGGTTTTTGGGGCGACTAGCTGAGTTCCCACTTCTCCTGCACATTCACCCCGACACCGGTAAGATTAGTGTTAAACTGCCGAATTCGACTAACAAATGGGTTTCTTATGCACGGGCTCAACGTGAATTAGCCTGTATGGATGCTTGCGTTATGGAGCACCCGACTCAAATGAACCATATACGGGACTTTCTCGCAAAGCTGCCCGCTAACGCATTACTCATTACACACGCCCAGAAGCTACGAGGTATCTGGAAAAGTATTGCCAACAGTAAGCTGACGCTGGATACAGTCGATACCCGTATGGGAGGAGAAAGCGGGCAGTTAGGCAGCCTGAATCCGGGTTTACGATTAGTGCGCATCCGGGAAGAAGGTGCCAACGAAGCCCCTCAGGTGTTTGCCATAAACGAAGATGTAGTGGGGTTAAGTAGTGGTGTATTCGCCATGACAGACCGGGTGTTTGCCAGCGTAGGCCAAAAACCCGGCACCGCAACCAAAGCCGTCAAAAATGCCTCTAAGCTTAATTCATGGACGGACAGCACGGGTAAAATTCAACCACCGAACCCAACTAAATACGTCTGGAACCACCGGGTTTGCGAAATTACGGTAGCGGCTATACAGCCTGAAGATAATCCTGCACATTGGGCGGCCATTACGCATGAGCTACGGTCGCTGTCGTTACAGTTTAACGATACAACTATGCTCCCCTTGCCGTTGCAACTGGCGTCATTGTTGGAGGAATATGTTACGGAATAGGCCTTTTAAACTTATTCCTGTTGAGTATACTGCTCAATCAAGCTCTTAAAACCACATCCTTCAAGCTGGGCTCTAATTTCGCCAACTGTATTACTTGGGTCATTTTTTAATGCTTCTATCGTAATAATTCGATCCAATCTCCTCCGCACAAGAGAAGGGTGTTTAAGATTGAATATTTCGATAGTTTTTTCAGCTATAGCCTTTTTATCTACGGATAAATTATGCGCTGGTAGAATATCACCTAGTAAAGAGTATTCGAAGTAAGTCTCAGCATAATCGGATACTGGATTCAAAATTAGAGCGTATTCGTAATCTTTTATACCATTTTGCCCATCTTTATGCTTAGCACCAAAATCTTCATTTTCTACAGCTACGACAAAATTATCCCAATTAAAAAGTTGCTTAGGTGTAGGGAAATGGTCTCTTTTTCGGAAGTGATCAATATGGCACTCTTTTAAATCATCGATTAATATTTCAGTATAGCCGCACAAGTAATCCTGCTCTTCATCAAGCATTTGAAGTCTCATCTCTTGTTTTAGCTCACCACAACCCTCACTAAACTCTTTCCAAGTTTGTGGATCATGATGCTTTATATACCGATCGAATTCAGCTAAAGGCTCACCCTTATTCAATTTTCTCATTTGGACTGAGCAGCACGTTTACGGCGAGCAATTTCAAGTTTTAAACGAATTATACCTTCATCACTTTTACTTAATTCATTTTCAAGTTGTTGAAATAAGTTTTCAAACTTGTCAGACTCATAATCCCCATCGTTGACAAGTAATCGTAGCTCATTCAATTTTTCTTCAACTGGTTTGTAACGCAATCCTGTTATGCCAAAAAAATCGAAAAGGATTTGATCTTCAGGCTGGCCATATGGGTTAAAAGAAAATAGTTTAGAAACACTATGCCCATTCTCCTTTTTCAAAATATGCAATTGATTCTTTTGCATACCAGATACTAAGCCTGGAGAATGCGTTGTAATTAAGTAATAAGCCAGGAAGCTTTCTGTATACGGTTCTTCAGGTTGGAAATTAGCGATGAATTTGCGTTTCCACTCTGGATGCAGATAGGTATCAGGCTCATCAAGCAAAAATAAACTATCTTCTGCAGCAAATAATTCACGCAAAGCCATGATTATCAAAAACTGTTTCTCTCCTTCGCTCAAGCGCTGATAAGGAACTACTAACTGAATATTTTTGCGCAAATCAACATCTATATAATCAATGAGGTCATTAGCTTGCAACGTAACTAAATACTCAAATAAGCTTTTTTCCGTACCATAAAAGCCCCACACATCTGCAAGTTGAGAGGGAGTACGGATAGTGAACGTAACACTATCGTCATTGAACATGAAATCAGATTTGTAGATTCTGTCACGCAAAACACCCAGAAAAGTAGCTAATTCACCTTCAGCACCCCAAAATTGATCAGAATTAATTTTGGGTTTTGCCCAATAAGGTTTGTGTAATTTTATAACGATACGATCAAAAGGATCGGCTTTATAAATATCAAATTCACGTTCTAGTTGTCTTGCTACTTTCTCATTCCGAAAGCTGAGTAGGCCAATCAACAAAGCCGGAAAATTTTCAGGTTTAAAATAAAACAGATCAGGGTTAACCTTAGACAAATTATAACCAGAATTCTTAGTTCTCTTATTCTTTTTAACTGTATCAGTAATCATACTCTGTTGATACTGATCAAAAAATTGCTCAAGTATCGTTGAAATACCTGAATAATATAGCACTATATTAGATGGAAGTAGATAACGCACTTGCCGAGCATTAAAACCTTCACCCTGTAAAAAATGGCTCAATAATTCAGGCGTATCATAAATGTCGCTTCCATCTACTCTTACCCATACATTTAAGCTTTCTTCGTACTCAAACTGAATCTCTAAACTACCTTCATAAACATAAGGCTCAGCAGATCTAATTTCATGTTCATAAGAGAAGCCTACTTGTGGCCCAGTTGACATGTTATAACGTAGACGGAAGCTAAATGGAAATTTGGCTTTGTATAAATCACTGACAGTATTTGGCTTAAGTAAGCCCGAGAAGATCAGCGTCAAGCACTCAATAACCGTTGTCTTCCCCGAACCATTCTCCCCAATCAATACAGAAACCGCCGACTCTTGATCGAATCGTAGCGTAAAGTCCTGCAAGACTTTATAATCTTTTATGTAAAGCTCTTGCAATCTCATAAGGCAAATAGTTCAGATTCAAATTCTTCGATTGCTTGCTGACGGTGGAATAAAAAGTCGGCTTGAATATTGATGATGCGCGTTCTAATCTTAGACATGTATAGAACAATTTCTCTTTGCACCTCAATAGGAGGTAGAATTATGGGAGCAGTTAAGAATTCCTGTCCATTAATATTAGGCTGACCAGATACTTTTTGATTAGAATCTATCCAACTTTTAAAAATGAAAGATTTAGTAAAATATAGAACGTATTCTGGTAAAGCTTTACTTTTGTCTATTATATATTTCACTAAATATCCTGCAAAAATTGCTCGTCCATGTGACTCCTTATACAAGTAAGTTTTACCAACAGTATTTCCAGAACGTGCAATTAAGAAATCTCCTTCGGTTAACAAAAATCTCTCGTCAACTTCAGCGGGCGAAACTATCTGATCATTTAGCTCTCCATCCTCTCTTATATCAGTAATACGTATATATCTTGTATCTGATATTTTATCAATACCACTAACATTTGCTCCGTACATCGGTTTGGATTTAATGATATCCAGCAATGTCAAATTATCATATAGTGAACTACTACCTAATTGCCTTCCGCTCCAAACATCCCATCTAGTTAGAGATTTTAATGAAATTGTATAGAATCTAGGGCCAGTACTTTGTATAATATCATGCCCCTCTATGCCAAGTTTCTCAACAAAATAGTCTTCAATACCCTTTTCCAATTCCTCAGCCTGTTTAGCCAATTGCTGGGCTTCATCAATTCGAGCGTTATAAGCATCTACAATACGGGCCTGCTCTGCCGGGGAGGGCAGCGGAATTTTAATATTCAAAAACTGCGTTTCGTCCACGCGCTGACGACCTGTGGTACCACTGCTGCTGTTTTGGCAGATTTTCAGAAACTCCTTTGTAGACGAAACCAGCGTTAGGAATTCCGGGTTAATCCGCTCCGTGTCGACGTTGTAGCTCAGAAAGTCAGCCGTCGTTACAGCGCCGTCGAGTTCGGGCGGCACCAAGCCAAACGCACCATTGCGGGCGTCGATTTTGGACATAATGAATTGCCCCGGCGAGACCACAAACTGACGCTTAGTGCCAATGCTACGGCCCCATTCCTCATCGCGTTTGAGTACGCCTTTGGTATATAAACGAATGGTTACGCGGGTATAAAGTACGTCATCCTGAATCTCGATGATATTTCGATTACGCTTCAGAAAATCACCAATGCGAACCAGCGAGAACGTGTTTTTATAGTAGGAGCGGTTTTCTTGCAGATACCGAACACTCCAGTTAACTAAGTCGTTAAACGCGACAAAGTCCATTTTTTGGGTTGCTACGGTGGTCATACGCTTGCTTTATTGTACAAAACAGTGGATTCGCTACCAATCCAGCGGAGGAGTGAGTTATCGTTACCCTGCTCGTAGCTGATTTTCAGGTACTGTTCTTTCCAGAGATTTTCCTTTCTTCGGTACTCACCGAACTCTTTGGCTAAAGGCTCAAGGTCATTTTCGCAGGGTGCCCCCGTTGAGCTGATCCCGGCCTTTTCAACTTCGGCAATGGGAATTTGGTAATCGAAGTCTTTCTTGACCTGTGCCCGAATTTCGGTATCCATCGCCTGCTGAATTTCATTTAACCGGGCGCGAAGTGTCTTCTTTTCGGTAGCCGATACAGCGTCTTTACCTCGTCGGCTCAAGCTGTCCTGAATGGTATTCCATTCGACCGCATAACGATCATACGCCTGTTGGCTTGCTTCAGCTTTGAGCTGCTGCCAGCGTTCCGTTTCCTCGTCGGTAAACTTGCGAAGGAACAAGATACTGGGCTTTACGGTCGCCCCCGACGCAATGAAGACATCCTGCGGAATAGAGGTAATAAAGATAATTTTGGCCTGACTCTCAAAATAGTCGCGCACTCGCTGCAACATTGGATTGTTTAGTACCCCCTCAGGCAATACAATGCCAATCCGGCCACCGGGCCGTAACAGATTAAGGCAACGTTCAATGAACAAGACTTCCGTAAGTGAAGACATTTTACCAGTTGTAAACTGATCGAGTACGGATTCACCAATGTGGTCATTAATTTGACTAAGCGCCTTATCGTAATCCAATCCGTACCGTTCGCGATATTGTTGAATACGCTCCTGGTTGGTGTATTTGTCGGCTTCCGTGATTTTGAGCGACTTTTCAACACGAGCGCCAAACGGCGGATTGGTCAGGATAACATCAAAACGTCCTTCAAAAATGCCGTTAACATTCAGTAAACCATCATTATGATGAACGCCCCCATGCCCATCGCCATGCATAATCATGTTCATTTTGGCCGTACGAGCCATACGCGGATTAGCATCCGTACCATAAATACAGTCGTACGACAGCTTACGAAGTCGGCTATTAGGATTATTGATATCTAACTCATAATTCAGCTTGGCAAATAAGTCGTTGACTAGTTCATCTGTTGTCTGCTTTTCTGTGGAAGACGCTTTATCATAGTCGTCGTTGTAGTAGCGTTTTTTAATTTCGTCTTTGGCCTGGTGAATATCATCTTCAATCTTGGCACGTACGTATTCAAAGGCCTTTATCAGAAAGCCGCCACTACCACAACACGGATCACAAAGTACCTCGCCCTCCTGCGGGTCGAGCACATCGACCATAAAATCAACTACCGTGCGGGGGGTAAAAAACTGACCTAATTCGCCCCGAAAGGTTCGGCCCAGGAACTGCTCAAAAGCAATACCTTTTACGTCGTCAGACGTTGTAGAAAGGTTGTATTTCTGCAACTCTTTTACGATGGCTTCAAAACTACTCTCCCGAATCCGGATGGTTTCGTTGGTATCAAACAGGTCATCGTTTTTGAAGTCATTTTTTGTACTTTCAAAAAGTCGCTGATAGAACGGCAGCTCACCCGGCGACATATACCGATTATGCGCTTCTTTGTCCTGTTTGAATTGCTCTTCAGAAAAGATTTGCCCCTTACTATTCGTACGTTCATAGCGAATCTTTATGAATAGAATTTTAGAAATCTCATCAAAAGCGGCTTCAGGAGAGAGCTTATCGTTATTGCGAATGATGTTATGGCATTTGAACAGCAGCTTTGAAAACTCATCGCGGGTAAATGCTTTTGTCTGGCTCAGTAAGTCTTTTAACTTGCGCTCATTATTGATATCCTTTGCCATTGGAATATCAATAATCTCAATAAGTCGCTTGGGTATTTTACCTTTTACTACCTGAAAGATTCTAGTTTCCTTCAGGTTTGTTGTTACAAAAAAGTCGGCTCCAGCCCAAGACGCATAGTTATATCCCTGGAAATAATCCTCTTCCCGTACTGTGATGTATTCTGCCTTACATTCAACGACTATAATTGGGCTATTCTCTTCCGCTTTATCTTCCTTAGATTTCCAGATAACAATATCGGCCCGTGCCTGGCCCTGACCACGCTGGGAGTTATTGACCTGAATTTCCTGCCCCATCTGTTCTTTAGCATACCCATACTGCTCCATAAGACGAACAATATATTCCTGACGCACTTGCTCTTCGGGCGTAGCTACCAGATCTTTACCTTTAAGGGGGGCATATATTTTAGCAGATCGAGTCTTTATTTCAGTCACCATAATGTGCTTATCAGCGTATTTTATTCTGCAATTTACATAAAGTTTAACGCCTTCTTCACCCACTCCGCCCCCAGCCGTTCCTGCTCCACGCGCCAGCCGTTGCGGTTGAGCAAATCGAACAAATCCCGCTCCTCTTGCGTCAGATAAGGCAATTCCGTTACGGACGTTGTTTCACCTTTGCCTTTCAAATGTTTGTGGGCGTCGAATGTGGCGCGGTCCATCAGCAGGGATTGCGTTTGGGGGAAGTGTTTGCGGAACTGGTCCAGAATCAGGAAGCCGTGGGCATCTAAGTCACCCCAGTAGTAAAGCTGTTTGTTATAGAGCCAATCGGTGCCGCCCAGCAAGGTAACGGCAAAGCCACCGCCCCAGATGGCGATGCTGTCGGGCTGGCTTGGGAAGGTCAGAAAAGTAGTTAGGTTTTCGATGATGAATATGCGGCTTCCGCTCAGGCACAACGTACGAAACTCACTCAACCATACGCTGATGTGCGAGAGCATGGGGTGGACTCGCAAGGACGCATCCAGAAACCGAACTTTAACCAGTGGCTCCTCTACGTGCAGGTGAAAGCGTTTGTAGAAATCCGTTTCGTCGGCGTTCAGATGCTCCGGGATCAGATGGTCGAGTAGGGTGCGCAGCACAGGCCGGTTGTTTTCAATGAACTTAGTGGGCAGCGCAATCGGCAGGCTACGAACGTACTGCTGAGGTTTCGGATTCTGTAAAAAATAAGCCGTTACCTTCAGCAAATCGGACCATTTGCCAGCCTGCTCCGTCACAAGTCGGGGTATTCGCTCAACCAGAGGAAGCAACGCAGGTGATGCAACCCGAATCCGCTCTATGTCTTGTACAAATACCTGATAGGCGGCTTCTTTCCGAATGAAGTACAGAAAGTCGGTGCATGTCTCAAAGCTGATTTTTCGGATTTCGCTCTGGCTCGTCTTGGGGTTTAGTTTCAGATCGAGGGTGTAGCCCTGACCGGTTTTGTTTTTTGAGTGAAGCAGTAACTCGCGCTGTTGGTCAAAAATGGCATCGGCCCCGCGCTGGCGATCCAGCGTTTTATTGGTGGGTATTACAATCGGGAACGGGTCTTCGCCGATTATATGCGCACGAAGTACCGCTTCGTACCGGCGAAGGGCTTTCTGGTACAGGTCGGCGAGGGTTATCATGGAGTTTCCGTCGCTTCAGCCAGCAGGCTTTCCTTTTTGTCGCGGTATTCCAGAATGGGAATGTCGCGCACGGTCGATTTGCGCCGGTCTTTCTGCGATTTCGTTACCCAGTGAATCACCGATACGTCGTTTTCGAGCAAGTGAATCGAGGTTAGGGGCGTTACAACCATCAGTTGCAGGCCCAGCCCCTGGCAAAGTTGCAGCAGGTACTTCGACTTGTCCTCATCTAATTTACTGAACGCTTCATCGACGACAATGAACCGAAACGACCGGTGACTATGCCCATCGCTTGGTCCGCCATTGCGTGGTCCGCCACCGCGGTGGATACCAAACTGATGCGCAATAGCGGCTCCAAGCACCGTATAGGCTAATTGAGCCGCTTCGCCACCCGACAAACTCCCCGAACTTTCGTAACTACCGCCGGGCCTGGGTGCTTTATCAGCCATAAAATACTCGCGGGCCTTGAACTCTGACCAGTTGCGCACATCCGTTACTTCCTGACGCCATCTCTCGTCGGCCTGTAACTCGCGGATGAAGGGTTGAATCCGGTTGACAAAATGGTCGATTTCGGCTTCTTTAGGGTTATCAGCCAAGGCAATTTGCGTGCGGTCGGGTTGCCAGCTCGTTAGTTTGCTAAACCGAAAATCGCGAATACGAGGCCGCCGGGTGTCGGTGCGCTCCAATTGAATGTATGTATCGGGATTTAAGTTGAAAGCAATATTTCGCAGCGAGCCGTTGATCTGGTCAATGGTTTCGCAGATCCGGTCGTGCTGTAGTTCTAAGGCGTTGCAGTAATCGGTTAGGGCTTTGGTGGCTCCGCTTTTGAACTCGTCTCGGAAACGATTTTCCAATTCTACCAAATTATCGTCCCGAATTTGCTGATAGCGGTCGATGTATTCGGGCAATTGGTCGATTTCGGTTTTCAGATCGTAGGTGTCGGTATCCCAATCGGTAAACGTGGCCCGAACGTCTTTGCCCGGCGACTTAAAATCGACCATCGCTATCCGAATACTCCGTTCAAGGCTCGTTTTCTGACCGGCCAGCCCGTTAATGGTTTCCGTTACTTTCCGTTCGAACTGCTCTTTCTGCGTTCCAAACTGAGTATACGTAAGCGTTACGTCACGGGTTAAGTCGGTTAGTTTCGTCAAGTCGGCGTCGAGATCATTGGAATCGAACGTAGCTAACAGTCGTTCGGCCGTTCGCTGCTCATTTGTTAGCGCCCGAATACGCTGTTCCGTATCCCTAAATTCATCACGAGTATGATTTTTCTCTTCGGTCAGCGTAGTAAGTGACTTCTTTAGGCCGTCGAGCTGTTCCCGCAAGGTTTTCAAGGCTTGACTAGAGTTTTCCAACGATGCTTTTTGCTTCGACAGGTCAGCAATGTTAAGCACGTCGGCTTGCCAGTCAAGTTTCGAAAACTGCTTAATCGCCAGAAAAAGCGATACCCGTTTCTGGTTGTCTTCTAGCTTAGTAAGCTCTGTTTCAAGACTACTGAGCGTCTTTTCGAGTTTACTTATGCTGTCATGAAGTTCGCGGGCGTTACGTTGTTTGTCGCGCAGGAGTTCGCGGTTATCCCAGCCCAGAATGTGGCTGCGGGCGGGCGAATCGTCACGTTCATGCCGATCTTTGTTCCGGTTTAGGCCAGAGGGTAGCAACGCTTTTTCGGCCCGTTCAAACTCGGTCTGGCTCTCCGTACATAGGTAGTTGAAGCGTCTGGCAATATGGTTTTCCACCCAAGCCGCATACTGACTTTTCGTATTAAATTCCAGTTTCGTCACCAACGCTCTCGGATCAGGGAAAAGCGGCCTCGAGACCTTACCCGTTACGCGGTGAAACACCACTTTACCCTTCAGATCTCGCTGGGCATTGATGTAAGCATTCACGGCGGAGTAATACGCATCGGGCACCAACAAATCCAGACCCGTATTGTGCAGTACTTTTTCGATGGCATCGTTCCAAAGCAGCTTTTCATCAGCTTGTACCTGTATGACTTCGGCCATAAACGGAATTTCCGCTTCGGTAGCCCCCACAGCAACCAGAATTTCCTGCCGGATAGCTGCCGGACGACCTGTTACTTTACCTGTGCTGTTTTGCAGTTGTCGAATCTCTTCGGTGAGCGTCTCGAAGGTCTTTTTCAGGTCATTCGCCTTCGTACGACTCGTAAATCGCTGTTCGTTAAGATGCTTCTTATCGTCGGCCAGGGTTGTTTGCAACGCCACAGCTTGTTCCATATTTTCACGAAACGTAGCTTCATCGGGATTTTCCGTAAAATTCAGCGGACGAGCCAGCCGATTGTAATCTTTTACATTATCCTCCTTTTCTTTTTTGGCTTTTTCGAGCGCCCGAATCTCTTTGTCTAAATCCTTGATTTCCTGCTCTGTTTGATTGTTAGCCAGACTAATTTCCAGTTTAACCCGCTTATCATCAGCGTTCTGCCACGCCTGCTCCTGGATTGTCAGTTTATCACCAAGCTGGTCGAGCTCACGGTTCTGGCGGCTCAGTTCTTCGCCCCAAATTCGGACTTGCTGCCGGGCAAACCAGGGTTCCAGTAGTTGACACTGGGCGTTCGTGGCTGTGATCGACTGAGCCAGCGTGTGGTACTGGTGGCTTAGTTTGTAAACAGGCTCAAGCAGGTTGAGCTGGGTACGGGCTTTTTCGAGAGCCTGATAGGCCGTGAGTAGCGTTTGGTAGTTGTCCATCAGCTTTTTGAAGGCGGCTTCGGCATCGCTTTCTTCGAGCATGTTGGTTCGAATAAACTCGTCCAGATCGCCCAGCACTTTCATGCCCACGGTCTGATTGAAGAGGGTCAGTGCTTTTTCGCTGCGCATACCAAACAACCGCTGAAAAGCCGTGGCATACTTAGGGAATGTGTCAAAATCTTCAATGCGGTCGCCAGATTGGCGTTTGAGTTTTCGAAGCCAGTTGCCATCGGTGCTGAACTGGATATGCTCGGCAATGTTAAGTTCGAGTTTAGCTACCAGATACTTTCGCTGTAATCCGCTGCCGGTAAACCAGCGGACCTGCGCCAGCGTAATGGGTACACTACCCGCTCCTTCATTCGTAAATACCCCAAGAATGATGGAATACGTCTCGAAACGGTTGGGACGTAATTTCTCGACCCGTGAATTTTGTTGATCCTCGTTTTGCGTTCGTCCGTAATGGCCCTCCACATACGATTCTTCGCTACGTTCCTTACTGCTTTTAGCACCTGACGACTGGTTAAAGAACCGTTTCTGCGGGTTAACCAGTAAGGCCAGTAACCCATCCACCAAGGTCGTTTTGCCCGAGCCGTTGGCACCAGTCAGCAGCGTATTCTGCCCATTAAGCGATAGTTTCCAGATCTCTCCTTTCTTGCGGCCTTCGTTATCCTCTCCTTCGTGAAAGGTACCCCAGTTGAAGATTTCAAGGGTTTTGAGCCGGTAGCCTGCCCGCGCGTCCTGTCGGCCTGAGGTATCAAATAGACTCCACATAGGCTAAAAGCTTAGTTCGAAACTCGTCCAGTTTATCGTTGGTCAACTTTGCTTTCAGGAGCGACTTCACCTCATATTGCGTATTGTCGGGGTTGGTTTCGTCTTTGCGGGTTTGTTTCAGGAAACCATTGTCTACTAACTTCTCAATCAAACCGTCTAATTTGCTCAACAATGCCTTTCGGTTTGGTTGATTCTTGAAGAACAGCTCGATACGGTCACGCAGTTGTTCCCGCGTCACAAACAGCCGACTGCTACTCAGGTGATTACTAACTTCATGCTCTTCGAGCCATTCGCGCAGCAAGACGCAAAGCAAACTCAGCTCATAATTCAACGACACCTTGCGAATGAGTTTGATGGGTGGATTACCTTCGTCTTCAGCAAATTCTTTCTGAATCAACCGGGCATATCCTTCGCGTCGGTTCAGGTCGAGGTTGATCCCGATAACCTGAAAATAGTCCCGAACGGCCGTTTCATATTGGTCGAGTAGTACCCAGTACGTGCGGTCGTCGTCATAAATGGCGTGCGACTGCAAGAGCTTGACAATAACTGATGCGTAGGGTTTATGCATAGGGAGCAAGCGACGATAAATATCTATATACCAACCTATTCATAAACATCTTTACGATGATCAATCTTTAATAGACAGTATTTCCTGCTTAATGTCTGCGAAAGACCGTTTGGGTTCATCCCGTCGTTCCATAGCATCTAATGTATCGATAAGATCCTCGACAATTTCCTGAACGGCCTTGTTTGTTAAGTCCAATTGAAGAGCCGTTTTTTCGCCTTTACTATTCGTTACGTAGCTGATACCCTGACGGAGTGCTGCTGGATTCATGGCCTTATTGTTTACTTGCTTCTGTATATGACACCGATATATAACGAAACTACAGCTTTTTTAGGTTCATCCTCCCCTCTCTTGCCAGTTTCACCAATCAAACCTTCTGATGAATAGTTAACGGCAAAAAATAATTTCCGGGAATTCGACCCGGCGATTGCTGGCAATGGCATAGGTGTCGCGCCGAGTGTCGTTAAGCACGTGTTTCGCCGACGATGCGGCCAGACTCCCATACGCCATCAACTCCGACAGACCGTATTTCAATCCAAACTCGTCAACTACTTCCCGGAGCGTCACCTGCGGTTGCGTACGTAACAGAAATCGGATATTAGCCAGCAAAACCGATTTGTCGATAACTGTCTGATTCACCAAAGCTTCTACTCCCGAGTCGGCCTCGTCGTTATTGGCCAAAGCCAATGCACGGGGCACAATTCGGGTTTCCCGCTCCTGCAACGATACGGTCGAATCGTTAGACAGATAGTCAGCCTTTCCATCGACCGTTAAGAACGCATCGTCTTTGGGTGGGTTATCCATTGCGGTAAAGGCCAGCGTGCGAATTTCATTGATGAGCGTCAGCGATTTCCGGCGTTCACGGATATTTTTCTCCGAAATAACCTTCTCCAGTTTCTTCGCCAGCAGGTGGAATGAGTCATTCACTTTCTGCCCTTCGGTATGGAGATAGAATTTGATTTTTCGGATAAATGTATCGTCGGGCGGCAGACCTCGTTCGGTTAGCAAATCGAACACTCTCCGAATGAGCTCGTCTAATTCAGCCTTCTGCATTGGGTCGGTCAGGTGGTGATAGAACCCCTCGAAACTACGACCTTCGTCGGTTTGGCGGAGTTCATCGAGCGCATCAAGCGCGTATCCTAGCAAGCTGCCTTTAGTCTGATCAACAGCCGATTGTTTCTGAACAATTTCTCGATATATAAACTGAAACCGATCTTCCACTTCCCGAAAGTCGCGCATGAGGCTGCGCGCTACGACGTTTACTTCCTGAAACCGCTCTTTCACCTGATAATCAGCAAACGTCTGTACCGTCTGAGTCATCGTCAGCACCCGGATCTGCTCGTCAATCGCTAGTTTTTGTTGCTCTAATTCGGCCACTTTCACCCGCCAGTCTTCGGACGTGTTCTGTACCAGTTCACGCAGTTTTTTGATAATATCTAAAAAGCGGGATTCAGTACCGACGAAACTGCGTTTCTGCATTAGCGATGCTACCCAGTCGAGCACGGTTTCTATGTCGGGTGTGAGCGAGTGCAAATCATCGCCCTGATCATTGGTGTAGAGCGTCAGGTAACCTTCGCGAACCCAATCCTTAATAAGCTTGGTAGCTTTCTCATCGAACCCCATCACAACGCTGGTAAGGCTATCGTCATCAGCGTCGCCCCAGATTTCAAGAAAATCAGCCAGATTACCCACCAATCGTTCGTTGGTCAGTGCGGGCGAATAATTTTCCGTTTTAAAGGCTTCCTGCAAGAAGCATAACACCAAAGCCGGGTTGCGACTACGAAGTACTTTAATCGGAACGGGTGTTCGATCTGCGTTGAAAAAAGACTGGTAGCGTGGGTAGTTCACATTTGATACCGCTTCCATGTCACTCTGGCGTTTTAACGTTTCTGTAAGTATAACGAATTTCTTCAAAACACCAGACTAAACGTACTACCCGCCTAATAGCTGATAATTTGCTCCTGACTTAATACAATCATACCTGAGTCCTGAATCAACAGTTCTTCAATCATTTGCCATCGAGCTTCTAAAAAAGCAGTCAATTCGCGGTTTCGTGTGTTACCAAGTCGAATATAAACAATGCGGGGTGGCGCTCCTTTCAGGAAAAACGCATCAGGAAAATCTGAATCTTTGGTGATGATAATTCGGTTCTCTTCAAGAGCAATTCTACCAATTTCGGCATCTTGTAGTAGATGACCTTCCGGAAAGTGTGTTGTATGAATTGCGTCAAATCCTTTCCAGCGTAGATAGGTGGCTAACATCGGCGGCAATTGTGTATCAACAATAAACTTTAGCACGACCAGTTAGGAGGCAATCGTTAGATTAATAATCGTTCGAGCATTGGCAATGTGGGCAGCATACAACAAAGCCGCATGAATATCGGCTTCTTCCAGATAAGGATAGTCGGACAGAATTTCCTCGTTCGTCATGCCAGCGGCCAACAGCTCTAACAGTTGCGCTACCGTGAATCGCATATTCCGAAGCGTTGGTTTACCCTGACTAACAGCCGGATTCAGGGTTACGCGAGCAAGTAGATTTTCCATGTCACACAAACGTTTTAACGAAGCTACAACATTTTATTCTCTATGTGCTGTTGGTGGCAGCTATGTAAAGTAGACAACTCAAAATACCAGACTAAACGTGCTGCCCTCGCCGGGTTTGGAGTCGGCGGTGAGCTGGCGCGACAGGCTCAGCGCGACGCTCGAAACGGTTTCCTTGCCAGTTCTAATAATCTATAGAGGAAAACCTTTATTTTTCGGCCAAAAGGTGTTCAATCTCTTGCTTCAATAACGGAAGACTTTTGATGACAACGCTCCACACGATTACTTCATCCACAGCATCATACGCATGAATAACACGATTTCGCAAATCAACGATTCGCCGAGCGTTCGAGATAGCAATTGAATCGTTTACTTTTAAAATTCGATTTGTCGCTTCTCCGATAATTTCAATTTCTCGTTCAACGGCACGTTGAATGGTTATGCTGTTCTGATAGATCGTAAAGTCCCGTTGGCCGCCTAAATGAACATCTATGTGGTCAATCGCTTCCAGAATATCTACCAACCACTTTCGTACATCCTCATTCATAAATAGCTGTTTTTGTCCGCTCAAGCATGGCAATGAAGTATGGATTTTTCAACGACCGCTCCGTCACCAAATCGACCGAACGCTTTAACGCGCTCTCCAAGGCATGGGCAATCGTAAAGTAATTATCACCATACTGTATAGGATCGAGGGTATCGTCGAACGCAATCAATAAGTCGATATCACTGGCTTCGTTGAACTGGTCAGTGCAAACCGATCCAAATGCATACGCCCTTTTGACGCCATTCTCCCGCAGAATTTGAGTCACTACGGGTAGTTTATTCGCTAAGACGGCATTAATCATATTAATAGTTTTAGTCTGTAAGTATAACGAATTTCTTCAAAACACCAGACTAAACGTGCTGCCCTCGCCGGGCTGGGAGTGGGCGGTGAGCTGGCCGTTATGGAGCTGCATGATCTGGCGGGAAAGACTCAGCCCGATGCCCGAGCCGGTTTTCTTGGTCGTATAGAAGGGGATGAAAATCTGCTCCAGCGCTTCGGGTTCAATACCGGCACCATTGTCGGTCACGCGGATAACAACGCGTGGCCCCACGGCTTCGGCTTCGATCCGGATGGTTGGATTAGGGGTTTTTCCCAGGCTCTCAACGGCATTCTTTATCAGGTTCAGCAGCACCATTTCGATCTGGGCAGCATCGGCCCGGATAGCCAGATTGGGCGACGATACCGAGATAGCTACCTGGTGCTTATGCGCGTCGGCCTGCATCAAATGCGCTACATTACGAACGAGCTGGTCGACCGGTACATCGGCCATAATGGGTTGTGGAATGGTCGTAAAATGCCGGTACGCATCCACAAACTGCATAATGCCCGCCCCTCGCTGTTCAATCGTGGTCAGGGCGTCGCGCAGGTCGTTGACGGATTCGGCCACAAAGGCCGATTCAGCCGCAGATTGCTGCCCTTTGTATTCAGGCAGGGAGAGCGGCACCAGGTCCGTTTCAACAATATCGCGCATGGTGCCCGCCAGCGACACAATCGGCGTGATGGAGTTCATGATCTCGTGCCGCAGCACCTTCGTCAGGTTTTGCCAGGCATCGAGTTCGCGCTGCTGCAACTCCGAGCGGATATTTTGCATGGATGCTACCGTTACGAGCCGCCCCCGCAGCCGAACCGCCGTGCAACGAACCGACAGTTCGCCATCGGTACCGGTCTGGTACGATACGGGCGTCGATGAAGCTGTCGATGCCCGGAGCATATCGGCCAGATCAGGGTGGGTAGCCTTGAGGTCGTTTAGGGTGCGAAGCCGGTAAATACCCAGCAGCCGCAGGGCCGTTTGGTTCACCAGTTCGACCTGCCCCGTGGCATCGAAGGTGAGCAGGCCAACACTCACGTGCTGAACAATGGTGTTGACGTAATGGAGGTTGGCTTCTTTCTCGGCCCGCGCCTGCCGAAAGGCATCCAGCACTTCGTTGAACTGGTCGTTCAATTCGTGAAAAGACGGCCCGAGGTTGCTGTCGGCGCGAAAAGCAACGGCGAAATCGGAGTAGCGAACCGACTCTAGGAAACGCGTCAGCTTGCGGTTTACACTCGTTACATATCGGTACAGATTGACCGATAAGACGATGTGGGCAATGAAAAAGGGAAAGAGCAATATCCCGGCCGCCTGCTGAAGATAAAAATAGGTGATCGCCCCGGTAAGGCCAACAATGCCGACGATACGCCAGCCTATACCGAGGGCGAATCGATTCATACTACCCGGCAATCCAACTAAATGGATACTCAAGTGTAGGCACCTTGGTCCGTTCGGCAATCCGACGCAAACGGGCCGGTAAGGCCATCACATAATCGCGGGCACGCTGTCCGGCATCGTTCAGATCCGTCATGGCGTCTATTTTCCAGTCGACCAGCAGGGCTTCGGCAATTTCGATGTAATCATAGGTGGTGTAAACCCCCAGGCGCTGGGCGGCATCCGAAAAATGGCTGAACGTGTCGCCAATTTTCACCCCACTTTCGCGGAGGAAGTGAGCAGGCATCACAATCTTCTTGCGCATCATGTCTTCAAAAGCCAGCATCATTTCGGAAGGGTCGACTTCGAAAATCTGCCGCACAAAATCTTTATAGGCTTTGGCATGGCGCATTTCGTCGGACGCAATGACTCCGCAAATTTTCGACAACTGGTTGCAGCCGGCCTGCTTGGCCAGCGTGGCCGTCCGGCGGTGCGATACGTTGGTAGCCAGTTCCTGAAAGGAGGTGTAGACGAAGTTCCGGTAGGGGTCTTTGCCGGTACCAATGTCGAAACCATCGGCAATGAGGTATTGCGTCGATACTTCCATAGCCCGCATATTAACCCGACCCGACAGGTACAGAAATTTGTTCAGCAGGTCGCCGTGACGGTTTTCTTCGGCCGTCCAGCTACGAATCCAGCGCGTCCAGCCCGACGTGCTGCCCTGTTCGATGCCTTCCATATCCATCAGCCACGATTCGTACGTTGGCAGAGCTTCTTCCGTAATGGTATCGCCCACCAGCACGGCTACGTAATCGTAGGAGAGCTCGCGGGTGCTTTCACGGAGTAATTTGACTTCGTCTAAGAATGACTCTTTCGTGGAATCAGGAAGCAAATCGGCGGGCTGCCAATTGGTTTCGATTGGTTTAAGAAATTCATCCACCGATGCGTCGATCTTTTCGCCAACGAATCGCATTACGTCCAAACGTGTGCCAGATAATATCATGAATAAGTAACAATGAAAGGGGGCAAATTATCCCAACATTCGGCAAAGTTCGGCGAAAAGAGTCGATGTTTTCGATTCGCTTTCGTTTTTCTTCCCGACTATAAACGACTCCTTGTTATTTTTGGGCTATACTAGCCGCTTTGCTCACGCCTGTAGGCCCTATGAAAAAAGTTTTAGATTACGTATTAAGCTGCGTTTACCTCCTTTATTTCGGATTGGTATTGTGTGTTTTTCATGTCGCTCAGGCAACCGCCTTTAACTTCTTTGGCCGCCCGGCCCACAAAAAAACGGTCGACTGGATGAATGCCTGCATTGCCTACGGCTGGTACTTGACCGGCAGCACCATCCGTTTTCGGCCGCTCACCACGCTCCCCACCGACCGGCCCATTATTTTTGTTGCCAATCACCAGAGCATGTTCGACATTTCACCCATTATCTGGTTCCTGCGTCCACATACGCCCACGTTTGTTTCTAAAATCGAGATAGCGCACGGCATTCCCGGCGTTTCGTATAACCTGCGTAAAAGTGGCGCGGCCCTCATTGACCGCAAAGATCCCAAACAGGCCATTGTGGAAATTGCCCGTTTAGGAAAGCTCATTCAGCAACAGAACCTTTCGGCAGTGATTTTCCCCGAAGGTACCCGCTCGGCGTCGGGCCAGATGCGTCCCTTTGTAACGGGTGGCGTGGCGACGCTGATGAAGCGGGCACCGGCTGCCCTTGTGGTACCCATTACCATTCGCGGAACGGGTCATTTTAATCCCAAAGGCATGTTTCCACTCCGATCGTTTTCTAAAATGTCGTGGACGGTATTAGCCGGCATTGAACCCGCTGGCCGCACCGCCGACGAGGTTGTTAAACTGGCGCAGGAAGCGATTACGGAGGAGTTAAAGCACATTATTTAGGACTATACTCGTTTGGATTCAAGGCGCTGAAGTAGTATATTTCATAAAAAAACAGCGATATGACTACGGTGGAAGTGAATATTTTAGCGGATGAAGATCAGGATTTCGTCATGTCTATTTTAACCGCATTGGCTCAAAAACATATTATCGAATTTGATCGTCCAGACTCATTTTCTGCCGAGGGACCAGATTTAACTGACCATGAACTCGTAAACCGTATTCAAAAATCAGAACAAGGAACACGGTACTCATTTGAAGAAGCCAAAGCAAAACTTGGTTTATGAACGTAACGGATTGGGAGTTAATTTTTACCGATTTCTTTTTGGAACAAGTTGCGCTTATTCAAGAATACGTTGGTCAATTTTCGGTCAAACGGGGACGCCAATTGACCTCTGCGTTAATGAATTTCGTTGCCGAACGGATTCCGCTTAATCCATACGCTTTTGTTGAATACGATGTAATGAAAACTACGGACGGCTCTTACAGACGGGCCATTTTCAAACGCAGCTATGCGGTTATTTATCGAATTGATGGCACTACTCTTATTTTTCTGGATGTATACCACACCAGCCGAAACAAAGGTAATCTTGAATCCGACCTCTAAAGTCCAAACTTCTCCAGCCGCCGGTACAGCGCCTGCCGCGATACGCCCAACTCCCGCGCCACGTCGGTAATGCTGCCCCGGTGTTTTTGCATCGCCTGCTGAATCAGTTGCCGCTCCATATCTTCCAGTTGCAGGGTTTCATTGACGGGGGAAGCCGCATTACCATCTTTCCGAAACACGAAATTTCCCGGCTCAAGTAGCGTGCCCGATGCCAATTCCGGCCGTGCCAGAATAACCGCCCGCTCCACCGCATGTTGCAACTCCCGAACATTCCCCGGCCAGCGGTATTGCTTCATGTCAGCCAGCAACGCCGGACTTAGGCCCGTTACCGACCGATTATACTGTTTCGCGTATTTTTTCAGGAAGAACTCGGCTAAGGGGCCAATATCAGAAGGCCGCTCGCGCAGGGGTGGCAAATGTAGTTCAATGGTATTGATGCGATAGAGCAAATCCTGCCGGAAACCGCGCTCGGCTACCCGCTCGTTCAAATCAGCGTTGGTCGCGCAAATGAGCCGTACATCCAGCGAACGGGCTTTGTTGGAACCTACGCGGGTTACCTGCCGCTGTTGCAGCACCGTTAGCAAACGGGCTTGCTGCGAAGGCGTGAGATTCCCGATTTCGTCCAGAAATATAGTGCCGCCATTGGCTTCTTCAAATCGTCCGGCGCGGTCGTCACGGGCATCGGTAAAGGCACCTTTCACGTGACCGAACAACTCACTCTCGAACAGGCTTTCGGTCAACGCCCCCACATCCACACTCACGAAGGGCTTATCTTTCCGGTGGGAGTTTTCGTGAATAGCGCGCGCCACCAGGTCTTTACCCGTACCGTTCTCACCCAGAATCAGGACATTGGCATCCGTAGGCGCCACCTGCTCTACGGTCTCCAAAACCGGTCTCATGGCACTGCCAATGATGGAGGTACCGCCCGTAGCCGACTTTTTCCGACCCGTTTTTTGCGCATCTTCCCGCTCTTCGGTCTCTTCTTTTTTTCCATTCACAGCGCCACGAATGGTGTCCAGAAACTTATCGTTTTGCCAGGGTTTCAGCACAAAATCGACGGCTCCGGCTTTGATAGCCCGCACTGCCATTTCCACATCGCCATAGGCCGTAAACAGCACGACCCGCGCTTTGGGGTCGATGTCCAGAATACGGTCGAGCCACGCAAACCCCTCCCGACCACTGCTCACATCGCGCTGGAAATTCATATCGAGCACGATGGCGTCATAGCGGTTGTTATTGAGGAGAAAAGGCAGTTTTTCAGGGTTTTTCTCGATGTCTACCGCGCCAACGTGCCTTTTTAGCAACAGCCGGGCCGCCAGTAATACGTCGGGATCATCATCGACGAGTAAGAGTTTAGCATCTTGCATAGACCAAAGATAGAAGTCGAAACGATTTGTTGCATCAGGGCACCGATTCAACAACGAATTACGGTTTTCTTCCGTACTTTGACCTGTTAAAAGTCGTTAAGCGGTCGGTATGGTCAGTAGATGGTTGGTAATCTAATTCGGTGGCAAATCGTCTTTCAGAGGTACTTTTACCCTCTTTACGCCGACAAATAACCTGACCGCTAGTGACTCTGTAAGAAGAACAAATGACTGACAATTACCCTTCTTTTGATGACCGCTGGTTTTATGCCTTTGTCGCGGTTGGTGTCTTCCTGAATGCTACGGGTTTGTTTCCCCCTATCATGGAACTCGATGGCGCCCTCTACGCCTGCATAGCCAAACAAATGGCCCAAACCGGCGATTTCGTGAACCTGTATGCCGTGGGCAGCGACTGGCTCGACAAGCCACACTTTCCGTTCTGGGTCATTGCAGTGAGTTACAAACTATTCGGGATCAACACGTTTGGGTATAAGTTTCCGGCCTTGTTGTTTTTTCTCGGCAGTGTGGTGTACACCTATAAATTTGCCCGGCTGACATACCCCAAAATAGTGGCGCAACTGGCAGCATTGGTACTCCTGACAGCTTTCCACGGGGTGCTATCCAATAGTGATGTGCGGGCTGAACCCTTCCTGATGCCGCTTATTATTGGCGCTGTTTACCATTTTTATCGGGTGTTTCTGGGTAGCAATTATGGCGTTCGTAAAGACTGGCTTCACCTCGTCATTGGGTCCTTGCTGACCGGCTGCGCCCTGATGACTAAAGGGGTTTTTGTGCTCATTCCCATTGGGGGCGGCCTGGTGCTGCACTGGCTATTAACAGGTCACTGGCGGGAGTTGCTCAAACTACGCTGGTATGTGGCCGTAGCTCTATCGTTTGCGTTTACCCTGCCCGAAATTTACTGCCTCTATCAACAGTTCGACGCCCATCCCGAGAAGGTCGTTTTCGGAGAAAAGGGGGTTTCCGGGGTTCGCTTCTTTTTCTGGGATAGCCAGTTTGGGCGGTTCTTCAATACCGGCCCTATCAAAGGCGAAGGGGATAAATTTTTCTTCGTCCATACACTGCTGTGGGCTTTCTTGCCCTGGTCGCTGCCGCTCTACATCGGCATTGGGAAGATGATCCGCGACCTGTTCAAACGGCAAAACAACCCATCCCCGGCGACTTCTCCAGAATACGTATCATTAGGTTCTAGCCTGCTCACGTTTGCGTTGTTCTCGTTTTCGGGATTTCAGTTGCCCCACTACATGAACATTGTGTTTCCCTTTTTCGCGGTTATCACAGCGCAGTTTCTCGTTGGCCTCACCCCCAAGAATCTGCGCCGGTGGACCGTTGGCCAAACCGCGATTGGAGTAGCGATTGCGGGCCTGTCTATTGCGTTGCTGGTATTCGTTCAGCCCGAAAATTTGGTTGGCTCGGTGGTGTTAGTCATTATCATGACGCTGGCGACTTATACGCTCTTCCGGCAAAATACCCTTTTGTCTCTGTCGGGACGCATGGTGGGGGCTATGCTGGTGCTAGGGGGAACACTGAATCTGTTTCTGTATCCCACTTTTCTGCGGTATCAGGCCGGTATGGCAACGGCCCAGTATGTCAACAATGACCCAAAACTGGCCAAACGGCCAACGATCCTGTATGAACCAGGCACCGGTGTGGGCGGAGGCAGTTTCTGGACGTACGAATTTTACGTAAAATCACCTACCACCTACGCCCGCTCCGATTCATCGCTGAAAGCCCGGTTACAGGCTGGCTCTCAGCAGGTATTCACCACCGGAGAGTACGCCGACTCACTGGAATTGCGTGGCTTTCAGGTGAAGCACCTGGCCGTGTTTCCGTACTACCATGTCAGTCAGTTGACGTATGAATTCCTCAACCCGGCCACCCGCTCCCAAACGCTAACGCCTTACGTATTGGCAGAGGTGGGGGCTAAAAAGTAAAAGACCGGACGGGCGTTTCACCGGGAGGCCTAAAAACGGACAAGATTCGTCCGAAAGCGGACACCGAACATGCTGAGCCATAATCTAAACTATTGAAAATCAGACTTAGGGGTTGGTTGGCATGACTATTGGCACAACACTTGGTAGCGAATGAGCTTTGAGCCTGGATCTGCTTTTACTACACTAGCATACCACTGGAACGCCGGCCCGATCTCTCACTTTTCACTCTTTCGCTAGACAATTGCAATGGATCGCGTACTACCTAAACGATTTTGGACAACCCAGCGACTGGCTCTTTTCGGGGGCGGAACACTGGTTATAGGCTTGCTAGCTTACACTCTCTTCTTCGCCGACCGCCGGTCGAAACTCAATGTCGAAAAAGACAAAATCACCGTTTCAGCCGTTTCGACTGGCCCTTTTGAAGACTTTATCGCCGTCACGGGCGTGGTACAGCCGCTGAAAACCATCCGGCTCGATGCCATCGAAGGTGGATACGTAACCCAGAAACTGGTTGAAGGCGGCAGCACCGTAAAGCAGGGCGATGTGCTGCTGAAGCTGGAGAACCAAAGCCTCAAACTGAGCTTCTTACAATCTGAAACCGAAGCCAACCGACTGGTTAACGACCTGCAAAATACCCGCCAGCGCCTACAGGTTGAACGGTTTACGCTCCGAAAAACCCTGGCCGATCTGGATGCACAAATTGATCAGGCGAAAGACTCCTACGACCGTCAGGCCAAATTGTATAAGGACAAAGTTATTTCGGAAGAGGATTACCTAAAGGCCAAGCGTGCCTACGAACGGCTAACCAGCCAGCGTAGTATTGAAATTGAAACGCAGAAATATCAGGAAGATAACGCGAAGTTCCAGATCAAACAATTGGAAGGTACGTTGCAACGTACGCAGAAAAATGTGGCTCTTTGGCAACAGACACTCGATAACCTGGTCGTAAAAGCGCCTGTTTCGGGCCAGTTGTCCAGCATCGATGTGGAAGTTGGCTCGAACATCAACCGGGGTCAGAACATTGGGCAGATTGACGACCTGAACGGCTTCAAAATGCGGGTTGGCGTCGATGAACACTACATCAGCCGGGTATTCGCCGGTTTGAAAGGGTCGTTTGAGTTCAACGGAAAAATGCACGAACTGAGCATTAACCGGGTCTATCCGGAGGTAAAAAGCGGCCGGTTCGAGGTCGACATGATCTTCCCGAAAGGGGCTCCCGAAGGCATCAAGCGTGGCCAGTCGTCGCCGATTCAGCTGGAGTTGGGCAAAGCGGCTAAAGCAACGCTCATCCCCGTCGGCGGCTTCTTCTCCGACACGGGCGGCAACTGGGTGTATGTCGTGGATCGGTCGGGCAAACGGGCGGTGAAACGGCAAATTACGCTGGGCCGCAAAAACCCCGAGTTCTACGAAGTACTTGACGGCCTGCAACCCGGCGAACAGGTGATCACGAGCAGTTACGAGAATTTTGGAGATAATGAAGTTTTAGAATTTTAACATTATGTATGCCACAGAGATACACGGAGGTACACGGAGATACACAGAGAAAGTTTCTCTTTTAAAGCCCACCGTCGTGCTTGTTGGCGAATAAGGCAACACGGATAAACACAGGAAAAATCTCTTTTAAACCTCTGTGTATCTCTGTGCTCCTCCGTGCATCTCTGTGGCAAACCCTTTTCCATATGATTCAGACAATTAACCTTCAGAAACTCTTCTCGACCGAAGAAGTAGAAACCACCGCCCTTAATGGCATCAATATGGATGTCAAAGACGGCGAGTTCGTCGCCATCATGGGCCCTTCGGGCTGCGGCAAATCCACGCTGCTCAACATTTTGGGACTGCTGGATAACCCCAGCGAGGGCGAGTACAATTTCTACGGCACGGAAGTAGCCAAAATGACCGAACGGCAACGGGCGCAACTCCGCAAAGGCTCCATCGGCTTCGTGTTCCAGAGCTTCAACCTGATCGACGAACTGACCGTGTATGAAAACGTCGAGCTACCCCTGCTGTATCTAAAAACGCCCCCCGACGAGCGGAAGAAGCGCGTAGAAGAAGCCTTGGAGCGGATGAGCATCATGCACCGGCGCAATCACTTCCCGCAACAGTTATCGGGTGGTCAGCAGCAGCGGACGGCCATTGCGCGGGCGGTTGTTGCCAAACCCAAGCTGATCCTGGCCGATGAACCGACGGGTAACCTCGACTCCAAGAATGGCGAGGAAGTAATGAAGCTCCTGGGCGAACTGAACGACGAAGGCACCACGATCATTATGGTAACGCACTCACCCTACGATGCCGGTTTCGCGCATCGCATCGTGAATTTGTTCGATGGTAAAGTGGTCACGGAGAATTTCCACGTATAGGAACGTAGAGACGCAATCCCTTGCGTCTCATACCCCGGATGGTTTTGCTGACGCTTAGGAGACGCAAGGGATTGCGTCTCTACAAATCTCCTCTCAACCCATGTTCCGCAACTACGTCAAAATCGCGTTTCGGAGTTTGATGAAGAACAAACTCTACTCATCCATCAACGTTTTTGGACTGGCGTTGGGCATGGCGTGCAGCTTGCTGATTGGCCTCTGGGTGAAGGATGAACTGAGCTATAACCGCTTTCTGAACAACGCCGAGAGCATTCATTATGTGCGGGTCAACTTCCCCTACAATGGCGAAACGGTCACGAACACCGTCACACCCGGCCCCTTGCAGGAAGCCATCGCGAAAGATGTACCGGAAGTAGCGGCCACCACCAAGATCAACTTCAGTAATGAAGTGCTGGTAAAAGTTGGCGAAACAACCGCCAAGGAAAAAGGGCATTATGCTACCGCCGATTTTTTTGGTGTCTTCGACCTGCCTGCTCTATACGGAAATCCCAAAGCCGCGCTGGCGCAACCCAACCAGATCGTTATTACCCGAAAACTGGCGGAGAAATTCTTCCCGAATGGATTAGCCCTTGGCAAAACCCTGCAACTCGACAACAACAAGTTTTACGTTGTTGGTGCGATACTGGAAAATTTGCCGACCAACTCGACGCTTCAGTTCGACTGGCTGGTGAACTGGAAAGCGTACGAGCAGGACTGGATGAAAACCTGGGGCAACAACTCCTTTCAAACCTTTGTCCGGCTGAAACCCAACCGCATCGGCGGACCGACGACGCTGGCCCAGGCCGAAGCCGCTATGGCAACGATTTACCCCCGTACTGCCGGTAAAAACTTCGAAACGGGGCGCCCCGTTCTGCAACCCATCACCGACCTGCACCTGTATTCAGACTACAAAAACGGCGTATCGGTGGGTGGGCGCATCGAGTATGTGCGGATCTTCTCCATCGTCGCGCTGTTCATGCTCCTCATTGCCTGTATCAACTTCATGAACCTGGCCACGGCCCAGTCGGCGATGCGGGCGAAGGAAGTGGGCGTTCGGAAAGTAGTGGGCGCGTTGAGGTCGTCGCTGATCGGGCAGTTTTTGAGCGAGTCGATGCTCATGAGCTTGCTGGCCATCGTGTTGGCGGTAGGTCTCGTCTGGTGTGTGCTACCCACTTTCAACACCACATTTGAGAAACAACTAACCCTCGACCTGACCGAACCGGCTCTGTGGCTCACCATCCTCGGACTGGTCCTTATTACGGGTTTTTTATCAGGCAGTTATCCGGCGCTGTTCCTGTCGTCTTTGCAGCCGATAAAAATCATGAAGGGGAAAATTCAATTGAGCTCTGGTTCGGCGTTTAGTAGCCCGGCTCTGTTCCGGCGGGTGCTGGTTGTCTTCCAGTTTTCGCTGTCGATTTTTCTGATTGTCGGCATACTGGCTATCGGTCGGCAGATGAACTACCTTCGTACCAAGAACCTTGGCCTCGACCGCGAAAACATCGTTTATCTTCCACTGGAAGGTGAGATTGCCCAACCTAAAAAAGTAGAAGCATTCCGGCAGGAAGTGATGCGGCAGCCAGCCATTGCCTCGGCTACAACGGCTATGTCATTACCGGTGAATGTCCAAAGCACTTCCGGCGACCTGAAATGGGACGGCAAAGACCCCAACCTGCAAACAAACGTATCCTGCATGTTTGTGGGGGGCGACTTCACCAAAACCATGAATATCAAGCTGGTCGACGGGCGCGACTTCCGCACCGACAGTCCCGCCGATTCGACCAATTACCTCATCAACGAAGCCGCTGCCCGGTTGATGGCAATGAAAGATCCGGTTGGAAAAAATGTGCAGTTCTGGCCGGGTAAGGGCAAGATCATTGGGTTGATGAAAGACTTTCACCTCAACTCGCTGCATCAGACAATAGCCCCGCTTATCCTTTGCTTCGACAGCCGGAACACGAGTTATCTACTTGTAAAGACCCACGCCGGGCAAGCACCCAACGCCATCGCCGAGCTCGAAAAGTTGTCCAAGCAATTCAACCCGAATTATCCGTTTACCTATCATTTTCTGGACGAAGAGTTCGAAAGCCTGTACCGGGCCGAGCAGCAGGTACACATCCTTGTCAACTATTTCGGTATGCTGGCCATTCTGATCTCCTGCCTGGGACTATTTGCGCTGGCAGCTTTCACGGCCGAGCAGCGTACCAAAGAGATTGGCGTGCGGAAGGTATTAGGCGCGTCGGTAACGAATATCGTTGGCCTGCTCTCAAAAGATTTTCTAAAACTGGTGCTGATTGCGCTGGTACTCTCCACTCCGCTGGCGTGGTGGGCATTGAGCAAATGGCTGGAAACGTTTGCGTATCGGGAAGACCTGACCTGGTGGATTTTCGGCATAGCGGGTGTACTGGCCGTTCTCATTGCGTTCCTGACCGTAAGTTATCAAAGCATCAAAGCCGCGATGATGAATCCGGTGAAATCGTTGAGAACGGAGTGATACTACGTACCCACGGGCTTTAGCCCGTGTTTTGTATCAATGCATACACGGGCTAAAGCCCATGGGTACGTTTACAGGAAATCGTTCAGGTCGAGGTTGAGTAGCTCAGAGAATGACGATTCGGTGGTCAGGCCACCATCGCCAAAACGATACCGAAGCCATTGCTGGGTTTTGTAATTGTAGACGAAGCCTTCGCGGATACCATACAGATTATTATCAACTAGTTGAATCACTTTCTGTACATCGTCCTTTTGACCTTTTGTCTTGCACACTTCGATAATAATTGGCGTTTCGTCAGCGCTGTTGTCGACCAGTGACAGATCAGGAACAAGACTGGCTTTGGCATCGTCAAGCATCGTTTCAGGTAGTGGTTCTAAGCGAACCGTCTTTTCCCGATAATAAAGGACACCCAGTCCGACAGTTAGTTTAGCGATAATCCGCTGATGATCGGCAGGAGCCCAGACGCCCAAATCTTCGCCGACAACGGAAGGACCACTTACAGAAGGAAAGTACATAATAGACAGCGTTTTAGACAAAATTAACGAAAACATTCATGTTCCGCAATTACCTCAAAGTCGCCCTTAGAACGCTCTGGAAACACCGCACGCACACGCTCATCAACATCGTTGGCCTGTCGGTGGCGTTCGGTACCTGCGTGCTTTTATTTCTGACGGCCACCTTTGAGTTGTCGTACGATAGCTTCCATACCGATGCCGACCGCATCTTCCGGCTGAACTTCCTGTCGACCAACCGCGATGGGACTACGGATAAAGGGAGCACGATGCCTTATCCGATTTCACCTGCCCTCAAAGCTGAATTTCCCGAAATTGAAGGCGTTACGCGCTGGTTCGACCGGAGTGCCATTGTCCGGCGTTCGAGTCAGACCTACAGCAAGGATGTCCGCATGGCCGATGCCGACTTCCTCACCATGTTCAGCTTCCCGCTTCAAAAGGGCAACGTAAAAACAGCCATGAACAGTCTGAGCGACATTGTCATCAGCGAACGCATGGCGAAGGATATTTTCGGGCAGGAAGATCCCGTCGGTAAGCCGCTCCAGCTCCGCATGAACGATGCCTGGCAGGCATTTACCGTTACGGGCGTCATCAGCAATGCTCCGAAAAACTCATCAATCGACTTCGACGCCCTCATCCGCAGCGACAATGCAGGCGACTATCAGGAGTTTAAATCCCGCTGGGATCATGGGAACCATGATGTATATGTGAAAATAAAAGCCGGTACCGATGCCCAAACGCTGCAACGTCGGACGCAGGCTTTCATGGATAAATACTTCGCTTCCGACATTAAAGACCGTCAGAAACAGGGCTATCCGAAAAATGAACTGGGCTACCAGCGTAGCCTGCTTTTAGAGCCGATGCGCGATGTCCATTTCGACACCGTTACCACGCATGGCGGAGGTATCAGCCGGGCGTATGTGTACACATTGCTGCTCATCGGCCTGTTTATTCTAGCCATTGCCTGCATCAACTTCATTAACCTGACCATTGCGCAATCGCTCTCGCGGGCGCGGGAAGTCGGGGTTCGTAAATCGCTGGGGGCACAACGGGGACAGTTGTTCAGTCAAATCTGGGGCGAAACCCTGCTGCTGTGCTTTGCTGCCCTGCTCATTGGCCTAGGGCTGGCCTATGTTGTGCTGCCTACCTTCAACCGCCTGTTCCGAAGCTACCTGACACTGGATAATTTCCTGACGCCAACCGTTCTGCTGGTAACGGCGCTTGGCTTCCTGTTCATCACGCTGGTGGCCGGCGGCTATCCCTCCTGGTTCGTCACGCGCTTCAACGCCGTTGAGGTACTGAAAGGGAAAGTAAAAATGAGCAAACCGGGATTCCTGCGCAACTCCCTGATCGTAACGCAGTTTACGATTGCCTGTCTGCTCATTGTTTGTACGGTTATTGTCCGCCAGCAGATTAGTTACCTGCAACAGAAACCCATGGGCATGGACAAAGAGCAGGTAATCAGTATTCCGGTGGGTGGCGAACTGAACGGTACCGTAGCCCTGAAAGCTATGCGCGACCGGCTGACGAACCAGCCAAATATCACGGCCGTGTCCGGTTCCGGGGTGAACATTGGCGCGGGGCTGGACGGCAGTTCGTCGCGCATGATGTTCGGCTTCCTCTACGGAAAGCGCGACATCACCTGCGATTGGCTTCGCATCGACACCGATTACCTCAAAACAATGGGTATCAAGCTCCTGAAGGGCCGCGATTTCAGTCCGGCGTTCAGTACCGATTCGAGTTCGGCGGTGCTGATTACGGAGAGTATGGCCAAGGCGCTGGGCGAAGCGAATCCTGTTGGCAAATTCATCAAGCCCGACAATAAATCGTACCAGATTGTGGGCGTCGTGTCGGATTTCAATCTCTATTCTTTGCATCAGGAAGCCAAATCGATTACCCTGCAAATGGAATCCAGCGCACCCATTCAATACATCCTTGTGCGGGTAAATCCGCAAAACCTGACGGGCGCGATGGAAACCATCAAGAGCGCCTGGAAAACCATTGCCCCCAAACAGGAATTCATCGGGTCGTTTCTGGACGAGAACACCGAACGCTGGTACCGGAAAGAACAGCGACTATCCACCATTTTTTCCACCGCTGCGGGCATCGCCATTTTGCTCTCGTGCATGGGTTTGTTCTCGATTGCCCTGCTTACCATCGAGCAGCGAACCAAAGAAATCGGCGTCCGTAAAGTACTGGGGGCCAGTATTTCCAGCATCGTGGCGTTACTCTCTAAAGACTTTCTCAAGCTTGTTGTGGCGGCTATCGTCATTGCCTCGCCCCTGGCGTGGTGGGCTATGGACAACTGGCTTCAGGATTTTGCCTACAAAATCGACATCGAATGGTGGGTCTTCGCCCTGGCCGGGGTGCTTGCCATTATGATTGCGCTATTGACGGTAAGTTATCAAAGCGTGAAAGCCGCGTTGATGAACCCGGTGAAATCGTTGCGGTCCGAATAATGTAGAGACGCAATCCCTTGCGTCTCAGCACCCGGATGGCTCAGCACCCGGATGGCCTTTATTGTAGATACTAATTGCTGACGCAAAATAGCCGCAAGGGATTGCGGCTCTACACATACACAACATGCTAACAAACTACCTCAAAATCGCCTGGCGGAACCTGCGGAAACAGCAGGGATTCGCGTTTATCAACATCTTCGGGCTGGCCGTTGGGCTGGCGTGCTGCCTGCTCATCATGCTGTACGTGCTGGACGAACTGAGCTTCGACCGCTACAATGCCAACGCCGAGCGTATCTACCGGGTGCAGTCCGATATTAAGTTTGGGGGTAACGACATGCACTTCGCCACAACGGCCGACCCACTGGGAGCAACCCTGAAAAAAGACTACCCACAGGTGGAACAGTTTGTCCGGCTGCATCAACGCGGAAACTGGCTGGTGAAGAAGGCTGGCGAAACGACCAATATCCGGGAAAGCGACATTACGTTTGCCGATTCTACGCTGTTCGATGTGTTTACGCTGCCCTTCGTGGCAGGTGATCCCAAACGGGCACTGACGGAACCGAACACGGTGGTGATCAGCGAATCGGCTGCGAAACGGCACTTCGGGAACCAGAACGCCCTGGGGCAGACGCTGATTTTTGCGAACAAGGAAAACTACAAAGTAACGGGCATCATACGCGACATGCCCCGGAACGCACACTTCCGCACCGATTTCTTCGTGACGATGCTCAGCGACAAGTACCCCTGGGGGCAATGGCTCAGCAATAACCACCATACGTATATCCGGCTAAAGGCAGGACGGTCCGGCGCTCCGGCGGATCCCAGCGTGTTTGCGCAAAACTTCGAGGCCGTTATCGAGAAATATGTAGGGCCGCAATTGCTGCAAATGACAGGCACCACGATGGAGCAGTTTCGGAAGGGTAACAACCAGATGAAATTCTGGCTCATTCCCCTCACCGATATCCATCTTCACTCCAAACAGCAAGTCGAACTGGCGCCCAACGGCGACATTCAGTACGTCTATATTTTCTCGGCCGTAGCGCTGTTCATTCTCATCATTGCCTGCATCAACTTCATGAATCTGGCCACCGCCCGCTCATCGAACCGGGCCAAAGAGGTTGGCGTCCGGAAAGTAATGGGCTCCGAACGGCAGCAGCTGGTGGGTCAGTTCATGACCGAATCAGTGCTGACAACAGTATTGGCTATGGGGCTGTCCATCGTTATCGTGGCCGTTGCGTTGCCAAGCTTCAACAACATTGCGGCTAAAGAAATCGGCCTGTCTCAGCTGGTATCGCCAATGCTATTACCGGTGCTTCTTATTCTGCCGATTGTCGTGGGCTTGCTGGCGGGCAGTTATCCGGCCTTTTTCCTGTCTTCCTTTCAGCCCATTGCAGTGTTGAAAGGCCGCGTAAACATGAGCTTCCGCAGCGTCAGCCTGCGGAGCGGACTGGTGGTGTTTCAGTTTATGATGTCGGTCGTGCTCATTGTCGGGACCATCATCGTGTATAGGCAACTTACTTACATTCAAACGACGAGCGTGGGCTTCAACCGCGATCACGTCCTGACCATCAACGACCTGTATTCGGTAGGCAAACAGGCCGAAACCTTCAAGCAGGAGGTGCTGCGCTTGCCGGGCGTGGTGAGCGGCAGCCTGTCCGGTTATCTCCCCACCCCCTCCGACCGAAACGACACTGTATTCTTTCCCGAAGGCCAGACGAACCTGAACAAGGGGGCCAGCATGCAAAGCTGGGGTGTTGATTACGATTACGTCAAGACGCTGGGTATTCAGATGGCTGGGGGGAGGGATTTTTCACAGGCCTTTGGTTCTGACTCCTCGGGTATGCTCCTGAACGAAGCGGCCGTCAAAATTCTGGGGCTCAAAGACCCCATCGGCAAGCGTGTCTGGCGCTTCGATGACCCTGAGGGGAAAATCCGCAAAACGTACACCGTCATTGGGGTGGTGAAGAACTTCCACTTCGAATCGCTCCGGCGCAACATTGGGGCGTTGTCGATGGTGCTGGACGCTAATTCGGGGGCAGCTTCGTTCCGGGTGAGCAGTACGAACCTGCCGGTACTAATGCAGCAGATCGAAGCGAAATGGAAGCAACTGGCTCCCGGCCTGCCATTTACCTACAAATTCATGGACGATAGTTTCGACGAGATGTACCGGGCTGAACAACGGATCGGCACCATTGCGTTAACGTTTGCCGCTCTGGCCATCCTGATTGCGTGTCTGGGTCTGTTTGGTCTGGCCGCGTTCATGGCTGAACAGCGTACTAAAGAAATCGGTGTTCGCAAAGTACTGGGCGCGAGCGTCCCTAGCCTCATCGGTCTGCTCTCCAAAGACTTCCTGAAGCTGGTCCTGATCGCCATCGTCATTGCCTCCCCGCTGGCCTGGTACGCCATGCACCAATGGCTCGCCGACTTCGCCTACAAAATCGACATCGAGTGGTGGATGTTCGCGCTGGCGGGTATTTTGGCCGTAGGCATTGCCCTATTGACGGTAAGTTTTCAGAGTGTGAAAGCCGCGTTGATGAACCCGGTGAAGAGTTTAAGGAGCGAGTAGAGACGCGACCCTTCGCGTCTCCTGACCGGATGGTTCAGCACCCGGACGGTTCAGCACCCGGACGGTTTTTTATAGATACCAATTGCTGACGCAAAACAGACGCAAGGTATTGCGTCTCTACACAAATCATGATCCAGAACTATCTCCGAATTGCGGTTCGAAACTTGTGGAGAAATAAGGTTTTCTCCGGTATCAACATTGTTGGGCTGGCGGTGGGGCTGGCCTCGTGCCTGCTGTTGTTCATGTACATCACGCATGAATTGAGCTACGACGATTTCCAGCAGAAAGCCGACCGGATCGTGCGGGTAACGATGGAGTACAGCATGGAGGGCCGAGTCGCGAAAATTCCGCAAACGGGCACCAAAGTCGTGAAGGAATTTGGGCGGCAGTTTCCCGAGATCGAATCGGGGGTGCGGCTCATTAACCGGGACGGGGTTGTCAATACCGGCGACCAGCAGTTCAGCGAAAAACGGATCGTCTTCGCCGATTCAGCCTTCTTTACACTGTTTTCGTTCCCGCTCCTGAAAGGCGATCCGCAAACGGCACTGGCGGCCCCGAACCTGGTGGTGCTGTCGGAAAGCACGGCCCGCAAATACTTCGGCGACGAGAATCCAGTGGGCAAACCGCTTCGCATCAACACAGGCGGGTCGTTCCGGGATTATGCCGTTACGGGCGTCGTGAAAGACAGTCCGGCCAATTCGCAGATTAAATACGACCTGCTGACGTCGTTCCTGACGCTGCCCGCAGCGAAAAGCGAAGAGTGGTTTTCGTCCAATTACGCCACCTATCTGTTGCTTCGTAAACCGGACGGCATGGCCCCGCTACAGGCCAAGATTCCGGGCTTCATGAAAACGCAGTTCGGGAAAGAGGAAATGTCGGCGGGGAGCTACCTGACGTATAATCTCGAACCGCTGCGCCGGGTGCATTTGCACTCCGAGGTAGAGGGCAGTTTCGAACCCAACGGCGACCTGACCTACATCTATATTTTCGGGTCGATAGCCCTGCTCATTCTACTGATCGCCTGCGTCAACTACGTTAATTTGGCTACCTCGCGGGCGGTGGAACGGGCGCAGGAAGTGGGTGTACGAAAAGTGATGGGTGCAATGCGCGGTCAACTCTTCGGGCAGTTCATTGGCGAATCGGTGATTGTTACGTCCATTGCCCTAGTGCTGGCATTGCTGCTGGCGGCACTAACGTTACCAATATTCAATGAGCTGTCTGACCGGCAGTTTACCATTAGCAGCTGGTTCGAACCCAGCAACCTCCTGCTATTGGTGGGTATCGGGTTGGTCGTCAGCCTGATCGCGGGCAGCTATCCGGCGCTGGTACTGGCGCGGTTTGAGCCGGTACGCGTGCTGAAAGGGCATCTGAAAACCGCCGGAGCGGGCCAGTTTCGGCGGGCGCTGATCGTCTTTCAGTTCGCCATTACTGCCTTCCTCATCATCAGCACCTTGCTGGTTCGCAACCAGCTCGCTTTTGTGCAGCAAAAGAAATTAGGCTACAGCAAAGACCATGTGCTGATGCTTCCCGTCGATAAGCAGGTCAATGAGAAGATAGCGGCCATAAAAAGTGAGTTCCGCCAAAATGCGGACGTTCAGCATGTGTCGCTGGCGTCGGAGTCGCCGGTGTTTGTGGAAGGCGGGTACGTGATGCGCAGTGCCAAGATGGCGGCCGATCAGCGAAAGATGGTCGCCGGAGTGACCATCGACGAAGATTATGTGCCAACGATGAGCCTGCAACTGATTGCGGGCAGCAACCTGAATGCCGCCGATATGGACCGTATCTCGCGCACGGATAACGACAGCCTCACCCGAAGCCGGTTCATTCTCAACGAGGCCGCCGTAAAAGAACTGGGCTGGACACCCCAGCAAGCCATTGGCCAGTGGCTGGATATGAATGGGCGACTGGGCGAAATCAAAGGCGTTGTGGCCGATTTCCACTTCGCGTCGATGAAGCAGAAGATTAGCCCGCTGGTTCTTTTTCCGCAGAATGGCGGTGAGATCCTGCTGGTCAAACTATCGGGCAGTCAGTTGCCCAACACGCTCCGGTTCCTGGAAAGCAAATGGCGGACGCTCATCCCCGACCGACCCTTTTCCTACGAATTTATGGACGAGGAGTTCAACAAACTCTATGCCGCCGAAACGCGAACCGGGCTCATTTTCAGCATTTTTGCGTTCCTGTCCATCTTTCTGGCCTGCTTGGGCCTGTTCGGCTTATCGGCCTACACAACGGCGCAGCGCACTAAAGAGATTGGCGTTCGGAAAGTGCTCGGCGCTTCGGTGTTCAGCATTGTCAGCCTACTCTCGCAGGACTTTTTAAAACTCGTTCTGGTGGCCCTGGTCATAGCCTCGCCCCTGGCCTGGTACGCCATGAACCAATGGCTCAACGACTTCGCCTACAAGATCGACATCGAGTGGTGGGTATTCGCCCTAGCGGGTATGCTGGCCGTAGGCATTGCGCTATTGACAGTCAGTTTCCAGAGTATTAGAGCTGCGTTGATGAATCCGGTGAAATCGTTGCGGTCAGAATAATCATGCATACGTAGAGACAGGGCATAGGTAGAGACAGGGCATGCCCTGTCTCTACAGGAACGTCGTATATTTAGGTGTCAGGCAACCATCACCATCCGATACTAAATGATAGACGTTTTACGCAATCATATTACAAACAGACTCGGAAACGACCTTGACAATTTGGACAAGGTGCTTGCTACGTTCAAACACATCAAGGCAAAACGAAACGAACAAATTTTACGGCAAGGCGACCCGTGCAAATACGTTTACTTTATTGCCAAAGGCTGTTTGCAGGTTTACGTCTACGACAAGGATTTTAACGAAACGACCCGCGACATCGTCATTGAAGACAATTGGTGCTCAGAACTGTTAAGTTTTAGCAGTGGCAACCCTGCCACAGAAAATATACGGACCGTTGAACCCTGCGAACTTTTTGCTATTGACCGACCATCCTTTCAGACAATGATGGAAACCAGTCCGCAGTTTGATAAAGTGTATAAACAAATTCTGGAAGCCTCTTACGCAAACTCCGTGTATCGCATCAACGCCTTTGTATCCTTGACGGCATTGGACAGAATAAAATGGCTAATGGAATACCGGCCAATGCTCCTGACAAGACTCTCAAGCAAACTCATAGCCTCCTATCTGGGCATCAACAAAGATGTTTTTAGCCGACTCAAAGCCAAGTTGTAAAACATAGACTTTTGTCATCGTTCACGGAAGTTCAATTGGTGAATTTTGCTCATCATTCACCAAAATATCCAGCTAGTTCGGTAGGAATCAGACCACTCGTCCCCTTTCCAACCCGATAGACAGTAAAGCCATGGACAAAATTCTACACTCTGGGAAATACATTTTCCCACTTTCGTTTTTGCTTTACGTTGGCCTACATTTGGGCAAACCAGACGTTGGAGCTTCCTTCGTGCCTGATTACATCCCTTTCCCCTATTTCTGGAATTACTTCACGTTGGTTTGCATCCTTTTATTTATCGTAAGTGCTGTCATTGGCAAATACGATAAGTTGGCTTATTCGGCAATGGCTTTATATACACTCTTAATGGCTGTATTGGTTCATTTACCACGCGCCATGGGTCACGAATTAGGCACAGAGACTATGACGGCCGATTTGGCGAGAGAACAGGAGTTGGAAATGGTAAACTTTTTCAGAAACGTAATGGTGACAGGTGCCTTATTGGCTTTTGCAAAATTCGTAGCGAAAGACAAACGAGTGATTGGATAATAAAAACGACCATTTACTTCTCAAGTCGGGACAACTTATGTTCCGACTTTTTTTGATTTAGCAGCGTGAAAAAGGAAGTACGTATACCTAGTGGCGCGATGGCGCGAGGCTGGAGCCTCGTGTCTACTATTCTCCGGCCTCTGGCCAGTATATCTAGCTGTTGTGACTTACCGGCCAGAGGCCGGGGAATAAGAGACACGAGGCTCCAGCCTCGCGCCATCGCGCCATCAAGGAAACAGGTATTTTTTGGTTAACCCCCGCTTTTTGAAGCGGCTTACCTCCATAACGTGCCGGGGTGAGCGTTCCCCGGATGGGCTACCGGGCACGGCTATACGCACATGCCAACCAACAAGTTTTCCAGACGTGAATTTATCCGGCGCAATTCGCTAACGGGACTCGGTGCCGTGCTGGCCCCTGCCGTACTCACGGGTACGTCAGCCAGTGGTTCATCCAGCCCGGCGTTACCAACGTCCTCCTCGCTGGCGGAGCCGCTGGCGCTGCTGGGCGGGAAACCCATCCGAAGTAAACAATGGCCAGTCTGGCCGATTTGGAAACCGGAGCAGGACGAGAAACAATTACTGGAGGTGATTCGCAGCGGCATCTGGTCGCGGGCAACGGTCGTTAGTGAGTTTGAGGCTCAATGGGCCGCTACGCTGGGGGTGAAACGCTCGCTGGCGGTCGTGAATGGAACCAATGCCCTCATTGCCGCGCTGGCGCAGCTGGACGTTCGCGGGGGCGACGAGGTGCTGGTGCCGCCCTACACCTTTATCGGTACGGTGGCACCCGTATTGGCAACGGGAGCCATGCCCGTTTTCGTCGATGTCGATCCCGAAACGTTCCAGATGAACCCGGCCAACATCGAAGCTAAAATCACGTCGCGGACTAAAGCCATTATTCCGGTGCATATCCTGGGGCTACCGGCCAACATGCCCCAGATTCTTGCGATTGCCAAAAAGCATAATCTAGTGGTTATTGAAGATGCCTGTCAGGCGCATCTGGCCGAGATTGACCATCAGAAAGTGGGCACCTTTGGCGATGCGGGCTGCTTCAGCTTTCAGAACTCGAAGAACCTAGCCATTGGCGAAGGGGGAGCCGTGGTGAGCAACGACGACGCGTTTATGGATCGCTGTTTTTCGTACCACAACTACGGAAATCCCTACGGTATGGTATCCGGCGTGATTGGCGCGGGCACGCTGATTCAGGGCACAAAAATGCGGCTGACAGAATACCAAGCCGCGATTGGTCTGGCACAGTTGAAACGGCTCGATGCCGAAACCACCACCCGCAATACCAATGCAGCTTACCTGAAAGCGAAGATCCGTTCCATTCCGGGTATCGTACCCTATAAACTATACGACAATGTAACGCGGGCGGCTTTTCACCTTTTCCCTTTCCGGTACCAGAAAGAAGCGTTCAAGGGATTACCCCGCGAGATGTTCCTAAAAGCGCTGGCGGCCGAAGGTATTCCCTGCTCAAAAGGGTATGCCACGCTGAATAACATGCCATATCTGGACGACGCCTTTCGGTCGAAAAACTACCAGAAAATGTATCCCAAAGCCATGCTGAATTTCAAGGGGTACGTCGAGCGGAACCACTGCCCGCAAAACGACCGGCTCTGCAACGAAGAAGCCGTGTGGTTCACGCAAAATATGCTGCTGGGCACGCAGGCCGATATGGATGAAATTGCCAATGCCATCGAGAAAATCTATACACAGGCCGATAAACTGCTGAGTCAGAAATGAAACAACAGCTCCGGTTCATCTGGCTCATAGTATTGATCGGGCTGCCGGGTAGCTCCGCCCTGGCAAAAGGCTGGAAAGCCGGTGTCGCCCGCGTGGTCATTACCCCGACAACGGCGCAGTGGCTGGCTGGTTATGCTTCCCGAACGCATGCCTCGGACGGTAAACTTCACGACTTATGGGCTAAAGCGGTGGCGCTGGAAGATGAAAACGGCAAACAGGCCGTCCTCGTCACCACCGATATGCTGGGTTTCCCCAAAGCGATGTCGGATCGGATTCGCGACCGGCTGAACAGCCAATTCAGGTTGTCGAAAGCGCAGATCATTCTGAACAGTTCGCACACACATTCGGGGCCGGTGCTCGACCGCAGCCTTCAGGATGTGTACCCGCTCGACGCTGCCCAGCAGGCGATCATTGACCGGTATTCCCGGCAGTTCGAAGCGCAGATTATTTCGTTGGTGGGCGAGGCTTTGCGGACGATGGAGCCGGTGACGCTTTTCGCGCAGAATGGCGTCACCCGTTTTCAGGTGAACCGGCGCAACAACAAGGAAGGTGCGCTGCTGGAACAAACCGAACTGAAAGGCCCCAACGACTATGCCGTGCCGGTCATTAAAGTGCTGACGGCCACTGGCACATTGAAAGCCATTGTCTTTGGCTATGCCTGTCACCCTACCGTGCTGGATCTGTACCAGTGGTCGGGCGACTACGCCGGTTTTGCGCAACTGGCTCTGGAGCAAGAGCACCCCGGCGTTACGGCCCTTTTCTTTCAGGGAGCGGCAGGCGATCAGAACCCACTCCCCCGCCGGACGATCTCGCTGGCGCGTCAGTACGGGCGGGAGCTGGCCGCTGCCGTCGACCGGGTGCTCGACGAACCCATGCGCAGTTTACCGGCCCAACTCCGCACGGCGTATTCGGAGATCGACCTGCCGCTATCGGCCCCACCGACGGCGGCTGACTTAACCAAACTGACCATCGACGGTCCGCCACATATAACGCGGTGGGCAAACCGGATGCTGACTGAGATGAAGCAGGGCAAACCCTTTCTGACTCATTATCCGTATCCGTTGCAGGTCTGGCAACTGGGGAATCAACCCATTCTGAGCTTCGGGGGAGAACTCGTTATCGAATACGCCCTCGTCTGCAAAAAACGTTTTGGTCCGGATATTTTCGTGATGGGCTATGCCAACGATGTGATGGGATACATTCCCTCGGCCACCATTTTGCTGGAAGGCGGTTACGAAGGCGCATCTTCCCAAATGGTCTATGGCCTGCCAAGTCCCTGGGCCGCTTCTGTACCCAACCTGATTTACGATGAGATCAACCGCCTGGCCGACCAGGTGGGGGTACCCAGGGTGAATCATTGATAAGACGTTTATCCACTTCCGGCCTCATCAACCCTTCCTGACGGGCAGATATACCCGGAATGTACTGCCCTGTCCGGGTTGGCTGCTGGCAGTAATGGCTCCGTTGTGTCGCTCAGCGATCTTGTAACAAATAGCCAGCCCAATACCCGACCCGCTGTACTGACTTCGGCCGTGTAGCCGCTGGAAGACCTGAAAGATGCGGTCCAGGTACTTTTCATCGAAGCCAATGCCATTGTCGGCTACCGAAATTTCAGCAAACAACGTTTCCGTTGCCTGATCCTTTTCCAGTTTGGACGACATCAACTGCACTGATAGGTCGGAGCGTTTGACCAGTCGACTGCTCACGGTGATACTGGGTGTATCACCTTTCGGGCAAAATTTAATGGCATTAGACAGTAAATTCTGGAACAGTTGCCGCATTTGCAGGCGGTCGGCCATGAGGGTTGGCAACTCACCGAGGTGGATTTCGGCGTTACTTTGCTGAATCGTCATCCAGAGTTCATGTTCCTGTAACTCCCCAATCAACCGGGTAAGATTGACCGGCTCGAACGAATCCTGACGCGTGTCTACCTGCGAGTAGGCCAGCAAATCCTGAATAAGCAGCCGCATCCGGTTGGCCGACGTGTTGATTCGCTTCACAATATCGGTAGCCGGTGCATCGAACTGCCCGGCATACTGGGTAGTCAGTATATCGGCAAAGGAAATTATTTTCCGAAGTGGCTCCTGCAAATCGTGCGAGGAAACGAAGGCAAATGATTGAAGATTTTCATTGGACCGCTTCAGTTCGAGATTGGCCAGTTCCAGTTTCTGCCGGTATTCGCGCATGGGGGTAATGTCATGTACGGTGAGCACAACGCCATCGCCAAAACGGGCCAGGGAGAAATCATACCAACGGTCGCCCCAGGGAACTTCCAGGCGGGCAGGGTTACCTGTTTCAATAACCCCTTTACACTGCGCGAACAGGGGCGTGTCCAGCGAACCGGGAATGTAGTTGGAGACACGCCGAAACTGGACTTTTTCAATCGGATTCCTAAGCAGGTCGACCGCCATCTGGTTCAACTTCGTCATGCGCAGATCAACAATTTCTCCGGCTTCATTTCGGATACTTTCGTTCAGTACAATGGCAGCAGGCGTCATGTTCATGACCTGTTCCAGTAAGCTGGCATATTGTTGCTGAGCCAGCTCGGCTTCTTTCAGGGGGGTTACGTCCGTATACGTATAAAGCAAACAGCCATCTACGCAGCTAAACGACCCATCGAACCAGCCTTCCATCCCATAAGCTTCGTACGGAAAGGTTAGCCGTTGCGGCTGACCACTCTCAACTACCTCGGCGTACCGACGGAACAGGTCCGAACTCTGCCAGCCGGGAAACAGGTCGCTCACCAGGGCATCTGCCATTGCCGCTACCGTCCAGCCCGTTATGCGGGCGTTGTACTCGTTTGTCAATACATAGCGAAAGTCGATGATCGTACCCAATTCGTTGCGCAGGGGCCGCGCCAGCACCAGGCCCGCCTGGGAATTGTCAACAACCTGCTGAAGTATGGTACTCTGTTTTACTTTTTCCCGTTCGGCTTGCCGCAAACTGGTTGTATCGAGTATATTCAGAACGAATCCATCCTCCCAGGGCTGCACCGAAAACTCAAACCAGCCATCAAGACCACCACTACTAAAGTGCTGTTCAAATTGATCGGGCTGGCCACTTTCGACCACCCGTACATAGCGATCAAACACGCCTGACGGTTTCAGGCTGGGCATATCTTCAAGCAGGGTAGCTTTAATTGGCTCGTTCGGTGGATGACGATGCAAATGGGAGGCCGTCGCATTCCGGAATACAGGCTGAAAGTCAATAATTGTACCAGCCGCATCGCGAATGGATTTGCAGGCCGAAATGCCTATCTGCGACGTATTCTGAATGCTGTTCAGCAAGTCAGCCTGCTGGCGGGCCTGCAACTCATCCTCCTTTTGTTTGGTGATATCCGTATACGAAACAACTATCCCATCCCCAAAAGGCGACCCCAGACAGAGGCTCCAGTCGTCGAACCCATCGTAGTGGTAGTTTACTTCGAATTTTTGGGGTTGCCGGGTTTCGATCACTTCGACCCACCGGTCAAACACGCCCGACTCCACCATTCCGGGGTAGACCTCCGTCAGGCGTTTGCCCATAAAAAAGGATTCGGACTTACCGGCCAACCGCAACCGCTCCTGATTGATCAGGGTGTAGCGCAGGTCAATAATTTTGCCATCAGTATTCCGCACAGCTTCCAGTACGGTGATGGATGTCAACGCTGTATCCAGAATAGTTTTATAAAGTTCGGCCTGCTGTTGATGCTTCCGTTCGGCAAGACGGGTAGCTGTCAGATCAAACCCCGTAGCAATCACACCATCGTTATGCCGGATGTACCTGGCATCGACCCAGACTTCGTAGCCATTAGCGTTGCAATAAAGTTCCTGCTGCCGGGTCTCGCCCGTTTCCATTACGGCTACCCAATTGGCAAACGCGCCTGACGGCAACAGGCCGGGAAAGAGGGGCAACATCCGCTGGCCAACCACTTGGCTTTCAGCAAGTCTCATCTGATCCAGACAGGGCTGATTAACCATTCGGCAAACGAAGTCCACAATTTCACCAGCCTCATCACGCACCGCTTCCAGCATTTGCATCAGGCAGGAGGAGTCGTCGAAGAGTTTCCGGAGCAAATCTGTCTGTTGCTGTACCGGTTCCGTTTGGGCAGGGAGGACAATTGCGCTGTAGCACACCAGTACACCGTCTTCCAGCTTCGTTACCAGCATATCGTACCGATGTACTGACGGGTCCCGTTGCCAGCTATGCTCCATCTCGAACCGGACAGAGCGCCCATACTCCACCACAAGGCTGAATTGGTGTAGTAAGAACTGCCAGTCTGTTTCCGCAAAAAGTTGACTGATCGAACGCCCCGCCAGTTCATGCTGTGAATATCCCCACATCTCCTGGGCGGAGGAGTTGAGCATAACCAGGCTGAAATCCGTAATCTTTCCATCGGCACCACGCCGGGCATGGTATAGTACTGTACTGTTGAAGGAGGAGCTTAGGTCCGGTTTATGCAGTGCGTTAGAGGAAGCAGATACTGGTATCATAACACTGGGGTAAAATCGTCAGTTACGGAGTTAGGCACAAATACATTATTGTGGCCTTATTGTAAACAAATGTAACTAATTATAACCCACTTTTTGAATCGACAAGCTAGCCTTATTAACGCCTAATCAGCCTTCAGTTAAAACAGAACCTGCCTATTCCCAATCCCAACTTCTACTATCGGCAGAGAGTTGGTGTTACCTATTTCTTTTTTTTGGAAATACGAGAAAATAATACGGCTTATTGAATCCAAACCGGTAACATAAAGCGGATTATTGATTATACCGTCCCGTTGCCGGTTGTTATAAACATACCACAGACAAACGTTGTTTTCCAAGCCGAAGATTCGTCGTTTCGAGAATCACGCCATTCAGAAAATGATTGAAACTTCTGGTTTGTAAATCTATTTTTTTGAAACACTTATTCCAAACACTGCTTTATTGAAGAAATCAACGAGTTGTCCCCTTCTTATCGTGAAGGCTATGATGTTGAATGAAACGTTGATGAAAACAGGGCAAATGCACAGCTAGTGAAGCAGACAAAAACTAACATATACCAGTATGGCAACCAAGACAGATCACCCGGAAGAGCAAACAACACAAGAGGAGTTCGATAAACTCGTCAATATGTCAGCTTCTGAATTAAAGAAGTGGTTAACTACGGAAGAGTCAAAATCGGTAGGTCAAAAAAAAGATGGTGCCAGGGAATCAACGGGCCACCAATCGGGTGAAGAGATCGTCGAGATTTTGGGCAAGAAAGGCAAGGCTATGTCGGAGGCAGACATTAGCCAGATGAAGCGGGTGGTTAGCTACATTAAGCGTCATCTGGCCCAGCGCCCTGCTCAGGTAGAGGACTCTAACTGGATGTATTCGCTCAAGAACTGGGGCCATGACCCAACTAAGAAGTAGTTTTTAACTGATGGGTTCGTGAGTAAGGCGTTCCGGCACTCGTGTGCGTTACCGACTTAGCAAAGCTGAATAGGCTAAAAAAAACCTCCTTGATCGGAGGTTTTTAGGTTAGTCGAGCCACAGCTCACGAATCAGAGCGATAGTATCAGTCAATTCCTGTAATGTTTCGGCTTTTGCAATGAAGGCTTTACTGCCCAGTTTGTAACTCAGCGTCCGGTGTTCGTCCAGTTCGGAGGCACTCAGCACCACAACCGGGATGTGGCGCCACTCCTGATCCATATTCAATAATTCCAGAATATGCTTTCCTGACAGAATCGGCATACTCCAGTCCAGAATAATCAAATCGGGTAACTGCTTATCCAGCCGGTGAGTTAGGTGGATGATTAAATCTGCCCCATCGCGAAAACTACGAAAGCGGCAATCCGCATGATAGCGGCCAAAAATGTGTTTAACCAAGTCGAGTTGGTGTTCGTCATCATCCACCATGTAGATAAGCGGAGTCTTAATCTTCATCATTGTTTTGCAAACAGGCACCGGCTCTTTTAACTACTCGGCTTGGCTACCCTCAAGTATACAATTAACTAACATATGAATAGACATAATTGTTTAAACAGAGAATCCAGTACGAACAAGTTTCTTTTTAGTAGCTATTAGGTCCTTGCAATTAGTTGTATCGGTTTCAATGGTCGTTTAAGGTGCTGAACATCAACAGTAAATACACTTGAGAAGTGAAGGAAAAAGGTCTTGTTTTGTCGTCGGTCTACTAAATGAATTCATTATTTACTTAAGTTTAGTTGGCCCGTCAGGGCCATTTACAACCCCGAATTTACGTTATAATTGAATCAGGTCCTGAAAATAATTGAGGCAATTGTGCGAGCGAGCCTCCTCTTCTTCAGTTAAGAAGAGGAGGCTCGCTCGCACAATTGCCTGCAAGTTTAATTCGATTTGAGTACCTCAACGGTCTGGTGGCGGGTAGGTGAGCTAACCTGCAACAGCCCTAGGCCCGCTCCATCGGGGGTAACATACACCGTTTGAGCCCGTAGACTCAGCGCACTCATCAGCCATAAAGCGAAAGTGCCACATGACACTCGCCGGGCCGTTTATACGATTAGAGATAATCTATAAGGCTCTTAATAACCGGTTCGAAGGTGATCGTAAAATATAAAAGCCCGGAACTGGGCATACCAACTACGAGGTGGAGCGGGGTAGACATTAGTTGGTTAGTGTAGAGGTACGGACCAAAGCCGCCCTTTCACAATTCTTACCATACGGTTAACCAATTGCTAAAGAATCTGGCTCCCTTAAAATAATTGTATTATTTATTGGTATTATTGTGCTGGCACATCTCCTACTTATTCTCTAGTTTTGCTTAAATCAGGGCAAACTGCCCAATTTACTCGTCGTTATTTAAAACCAGATTATGAACATTACGTTAGCACAAGCCGAAACAGCAGTACAGGCAGCCAAAGCCAAAGCAACCGAATTAGGAACCCTAATGAACATTGCCATCGTCGATGCAGGAGCAAACCTCACTGCCTTTGCCCACATGGACGGTGCCTGGCTGGGGTCGATTGACATTTCGCAGAAGAAAGCCAGAACCGCCCGCTACTTCGATATGCCAACGGGCGAAATTGGTAAACTATCGCAGCCGGGCGGATCACTCTATAACATAGAGCACTCCAATGGCGGGCTTATCACCTTTCCCGGCGGCATACCGATCAAAAATACTGAAGGTGAGATCATTGGTGCCATCGGCGTCTCCGGTAGCACCGTCGAAAATGACCACATCGTTGCCCAGGCAGGCGTCGATGCATTTGGTTAAAAAAAGTGAAGTAAGTCAATTAAGTCAATACGTGGCTGACACGAGAACAATGTACTCGCGTCAGCCACCTCTTAACTACTAACTACTAACTACTAACTCCTAACCCCTAACCCTATGTGTCAAAATCACGGTGTTGCGTACATTAAACCCGGTGTGGTTGAAGTACAATCTATTGAGTACCCAAAGCTGGCCCTGGGCGACCGGAAATGCCACCATGGGGTAATTCTGCAAATCGTTTCAACCAACATCTGCGGCAGCGATCAACACATGGTTCGGGGTCGGACAACGGCACCCGCCGGACTGGTGCTGGGACACGAGATAACGGGGCTGGTCATTGAGGCCGGTCGCGATGTGGAGTTTATTAAGGAAGGTGATCTGGTATCGGTGCCATTCAATATCGCCTGTGGACGTTGTCGCAACTGCAAAGTAGGCCAAACGGGTATTTGCCTGAATGTTAATCCCGCCCGGCCCGGTGCGGCCTATGGCTATGTCGATATGGGCGGCTGGGTTGGCGGACAGGCCGAATACGTGATGATACCCTACGCCGATTTTAACCTGCTGAAGTTTCCGGATAAAGACCAGGCGATGGCCAAAATACGCGACCTGACGCTCCTGTCCGACATTTTCCCGACGGGCTACCACGGAGCTGTTATGGCCGGGGTAGGGCCGGGGTCAATTGTGTACGTTGCCGGAGCCGGACCCGTTGGGCTGGCCTGTGCGGCCTCCTGCCATTTGCTCGGAGCCGCCGTCGTTATTGTTGGCGACATGATTCCCGAGCGGCTGGAGCAGGCCAGAAGCTTCGGCTGCGAAACGATCGACCTCCGCAACGAAGCCTCTCTGGCCGATCAGATCGCCGAAATCATTGGCGTACCCGAAGTAGATTCGGCCGTCGACTGCGTGGGCTTTGAGGCACGCGGCCACGGTGCCGATGCCGCTACCGAGCAACCGGCCACCGTATTGAATGCCGCCATGACCATTACCCGCGCGGGCGGGGCCATTGGTATTCCCGGCCTGTACGTAACGGGCGATCCCGGTGCATCGACAGAAGCCGCTAAAGAAGGAAACCTGAACATACGCATCGGCCTGGGCTGGGCAAAGTCGCACTCGTTCTACACGGGTCAGTGTCCGGTCATGAAATACCACCGGCAGTTGATGAACGCCATTCTGTACGACAAAATACAGATTGCCAAAGCCGTCAATGTGGAAGTGATCAGCCTGGACAAAGCCCCAAAAGGCTATCAGGATTTCGACAAAGGAGCCGCCAAGAAATTCGTCATCGATCCCCACGGAATGATCCCAAACTAGATAAGGGATAACCGGTTCGCCATGAGGTTGACCCGGACTCAAACCAAACGGATGTCCGCTGATTGATGACTTCATCGATCGGCGGATTTTTTATGGGGTGTACTTTAATTTTTCGGGAGAATGCTTAAAGAAGTAAGTCTCCTAAACGGATGTCCGAAATGTGAGTGTGTTTGTCCGAAATGTGAGCGCGCCTGCTGGACAGATGCCCCAACTTTGCTACTGTCAATGACACACAGCCAGAACCAATACGTTGCTGCTTCTTACCACACCAGCTTAAACGCATACCATTAAAAATTAACCTTTAACCACACCCGATTTCTTCTTTTTAATCGCCGTACCTGGGTCGAGCACCCGGCTCAGGTACGACTTATTCCTAACTCCAACCGTGAAAACTTTATCCAACTCTCCTGATGCGATGAAAGCCCACTACACTGTAGTGGGCTGGAGCAAATCGATCAAGAGATCCTAACTCTCTTCTTTCCCGTAAACTTGTCATGAACACGCTACTTGTTGGGTATTGCCGTACGGTTTGGCTGGGTATTGTCCTGAATCTGGGTTTCGCTATCCCCGCTCCCGACGGGCTGATTCATATTTTCGACGTACTACCCACCCTTTTAACAGAAAAACTACCCGGCAATGGCGAAGAAGGCTACCGCTCGCCGGAACCTGTTTTCAAAGAAGGGCACAAGCTGCCAGTGGGGCCGGCCGAATGGCCCATCAGTTACAGGTCGATGGGCCCCAACTGCACATCCTGTCATAACGAAATTCTCAAAGGCAGGAACCTGACCAATAACAGACCAAGCGTTATACCGAACACTTCGGCGCACGAACCGGATGGCAAAGCATCTCAATGGTTTCTGTACGACTGTGCCGCCGACAGCCACTCCAACTCCGATACGCTCCTGCAGTACATCGATCAGTTTACCGACAGATCGTCAACCGAGCATATGGTCTACAAACACCTCATCATTCCTTTCGCCAAAACATCGTCAATGTAATAGGGCCAGGAGCCTACGAACTCATTCACGCCCCCGCGAATTCAGGCAGAAAAAACTAGCAAGAGGAAAGTTGTGGCGACCCGAAACGGTCGCCTTTTGCTTTTCAGGTCTCCCCGCATCTGTGCTAACCTGATCTGACCAGCATATCCTGGTCTGGTTCAAAAACAATCCCCCTCCCGATAGATCAACATCTTTTAAAGTCTAGTACGCAAGCTTCCAGAGAGGCTAGCTATTCTCACACGGCCGTTGGCAAACAGCGAGATGATTTCGATTCAAAACAAGACACGACAGTACCCATGCCTGAAAATTAATATACTTTGAATTTTAAACAAAAACAGTCATATTACGCAATTATTAAGCGTTTTTATTAATAAAATATCCCTTTTGGCAACGTTTACTTAACCATTTATTTTGTTTTGCTTATTTAGTTTATCGGAGTCAAAATTCGACCATCCGCATAAAACGAGATAACGTTTCACCAAAAGCACCTTATCCAAAACCAGCGTTCAACTTCGTCAGCACCTTTACCCGCTCTACAGTCGGCCAGACTATAAATGATGCTTTTTAACAAGGCAACGACTGTTCACTAACTCAACATATAAAATACGGATACCCGCCTGTCGATACACAAGCAGGTAGTATCCGGCCAATTAAATTATTCCATTTAAGGATATTGCTGATTAAGGGCTGGACAATGCCTACATTTAGTTGCACACCAGACAACCTGGTGGTTGGCATTGTTCACCAGACGGAAAACCCTCTTACCCTATACTAAACATCAACATATGCTAAAAATTTTAATTGTCGATGACGAACTGGACATCAAGCCCTTATACGAACAACGGTTTGCCCGTGAAATTTTAAGCCAGCAGGTAGATCTTAGTTTTGCCCATTCGGGCGAAGAAGCGCTGGGAGGATTGGCAAACTCGGAAGTTGGGCTGATTCTGTCAGACATTAACATGCCGGGCATGGATGGGCTGGAGTTACTGCGCCGAATCCGGCAAAAGTACCCAAAACAGCCACCAGCCATCATGATGGTAACGGCCTATGGTGATGATGAAAACTACCAGCAGGCCATGCGTGCCGGTGCCGATGACTTTCTAACCAAACCGCTGGATTTCAAGCTACTCAAAACCAAACTCAAAGACCTGACGGCGCATGAGCACCAAGATCCTGGTCATTGATGATGAACCCGACATTGAACCGCTGCTCCTGCAGCGGTTTTGGCTTACCATCAGAGAAGGTACCTACCAGTTCCGGTTCGCCAGAGGAGGCTATGAAGCCCTCTCCCTGATTGAGGCCGAACCGGACTACGACGTATTGTTAGTCGACATCAACATGCGGGACATGGACGGGCTGACCCTGCTCGGCTATCTACCCGATCTGTTACCTAATGGGCGGGCGGTGATGGTATCCGCCTATGGCGATATGGATAACATACGGACGGCTATGAATCGGGGGGCGTTTGACTTCGTCTGTAAACCAATCGACTTCAAAGATCTGGAATTAACCGTTGAGAAAACCGCGCGTCACGTTCGCCAATTGCGTGAATCGGCCAGAACGAAACTAATTGCCGACTTAAAAACCCACTTCTTCGATAACATAACGCACGAGTTCCGAACGCCGTTAACCCTTATTCTGGCCCCTGTTGAGCGGCTACTGCGCCAGGGGAGCGAAAACCAGGGTACGCACCGGGACCTGGTGGCCATTGACCGAAACGCCCGCCAGTTACTCCGGCTCGTCAACCAGCTTCTCGACCTGGCCAAACTGGAGGTAGGCCACCTTCAGGTAAACGAACAGCCGGGTTACCTGGGTGAGTTTATTGAGCAATTGGTACAGGCTTTTATCCCCGTGGCTGAGCAACGCGGGATTACCCTCACCTACCATACCGATGTGTCGGGAATGTGGCTGTTCGATTCGGAAAAAATTGGCCAGATCGGGTATAATCTGCTGGCGAACGCCATTAAGTTCACAACCGGATTGGCAACTCAGAAAGCTGGCTCCGGGCAGGTTACAATTCAATTGACAAACGGCTCACCCGTTCGGTTGTTGGTTTCAGATACAGGCATCGGAATTGCACCCGCTCATTTACCTCATATTTTTGATCGTTTTTATCAGGTCGATTCGCTGGCACGGCCGCTGGAACCCGGCACGGGCATTGGCTTGTCGATGGTTAAGGAACTTACCGAACTCATGGGCGGTACCGTATCAGTCAGCAGCCATACGGGCACTGCCACAACACCATCTGGCAGCACCTTCGTTGTGGAGTTACCGATTAGTCCTCTAGTGACCGATGAGGGCGTAGTCGACGACAGTTTTCCTTTACAGGACTGGTTTCCGTTGCGGGTAACCGAATTAAATACGGAACTGGCGGCCGTAGTTCCTCCAAACGATGCTCCACTCGTTGTGGTTGTTGAAGATAATGATGAATTACGCACGTTTTTAGCCGAAGAACTGGCTCATCAGTACCGGGTACTTACGGCGGCTTCGGGCGAACAGGGCTGGACAATCATTCAAACCGAATTACCCGACGTTGTCATTTCCGACATCATGATGCCGGGAATGGACGGATATGCCTTAACGCACCGCATTAAAACCACACCGGCTACCGATCATATTGCGGTTATTTTACTCACCGCCAAAGCGGCCGACGATAGTCGGCTTACCGGCCTGCAACACGGTGCCGACGATTACCTGACCAAGCCTTTTGTCATTGAGGAACTAGTGCTGCGACTCCGAAACCTGCTGGCTCGTCAGCAACGGTTGCGGACACTTTACCAGCAACAACTAGCCCGGCCGGAACTTCCCCAACCCATAGAAACCGTTCAGGATGGGTGGTTAAGAACGCTGTTTACCGTGTTGGATGAGCACCTCGACGACTCGTCGTTCAGCGTTGAGCGACTGGCCGAATGCATGGCGCTGAGTAGTAAAACGTTGCTCCGCAAAGTGCAGGCGCTCACGCAACTGTCGACCAACGATCTGGTTCGCCGGTACCGGTTACGCAAAGCCGTCGATCTGCTGCGAGCTGGACACGGTGTATCCGAAACGGCTTACATGGTCGGCTTCGATACGCCTTCGTATTTTGGTCAGTGTTTCAAGGAGCTTTACCAAATTACACCCAAAGACTTTGCTATCCTGGCAAAAGCGTAGAGGGCTTTGGTTCAACCAGCATCTTCAACGAGTTTCTTAGGTAACGGAACAAACAAGATTGAACACATAGGACCGTCTACGGCTGCGGTTCGATGTGTTCAATCTTAATTTGCCTTACTACTTACTTTTTAATAAACCGACCTTTCAGCAGCTTAAGATCGGGGGTGATGACCTGATACACGTAAAGGCCAGTCGGTAACATCGCCGTTTCTACACGAACTTCGTTGGCGGGTGTAGCTGGTATTATGTGGTTGACTCGCTGGCCGTCGATCGAATAGATACTTACTTCCGACATGGTCAGATCCGGGTTTGTCAGGCGAAGAACTATTTCGTCGACACAAGGCGAGGGCGATGAGGAAATTTCCCGCACCGTTGTTTCCAGCCCTTCGGTTAGCCCCCGTAGTTCAGCGCCTTCCCGTGCGCCAGCCACCGGTTGAAACTCATACGCCCCAATGTCGATAGCCATTCCTTTGGGGCGCCCGTTACCGGCAAGATCAGTGGTCAAGGTGCAGGATGTATTCAGAACTCCTTTATCGACCAGCGGAGAGCCTTTCTGTGGCCGGTAGTTTATATCAAAAACATTTGTTGTCAGCGCTGTACTTAGCGAAGACCCGTAATAATTGGTAGACTGCGTTATCTGGTAACCGGTTATGAGCTTAATTATCTTACCCGTTCCTGCCTGAATTACCGCATTGTTAGTGACGGTGGTTTTATCCAGCTTGTTATAGAAACATAAACCATCCTGAGCCGACTTGATAAAGGTATTATTGGTCACGATCAGGGGATTACCGCTGGGTGTTCCGGCCCGGTTGTCGCAGAATAAACCGTACCCTCCTACATCCGTAACCAGGTTATTGTAAATTGTATTTTTACCGGAGTGGCCAACGAAGATGATTCCATTTCCACCCACATTACGCACAATGTTGTTGTACAGTTGACCCGAAGAGCCCCCCGAGGCCTGAATGCCATTGTTCTGATACTGCTGAAATGGCGAGATACCGGCATAGTTGATCACATTGTTATACACCTGATAGTCCGGTGCACAGGCATACTGAATACCTTCGGCACCGGTGCGTTCGACCAGGTTGTTGTAAATGGCCAGACCATAAATGTTGTGCGGATACACCACTTTGCTTACGCCATCGCAGGTTTTGGTGATGCCGCTGTTCCAGAAGGAGTTCCCAATGTACATGCCCTCCCCGTAAGTATCATGCACGTAGTTGTCGTGGACTTTGATGTTGTACATGCTGAAATTACCCCGCCAGGTGGCCGGGTTGCAGGTAGGGTCCATCTTGATCATGATTCCGGCGAAGCCCGTGCCCGAGACCTCAACCCGCTCAATCTCGAAATCGGAGCTGAAGCCCGTTACATTGATGCCCGATGCTCCACTGGGAGTCTTATTCAGGTTAATGCCATATTTATAGCGGCTATCGCCCGAGCCGGTCAGTTTGACAAATTTGCTGTCATAAAACTGGATACCATTTGTACCGGTCGAGGTGCCAATCGTAACCAGCCCACCGCAGTTAATGATCTTAATGGGCTGGGTAGCAGAACCAACAATATTTTTGAAGTAGAGGTACGAATAGTTACCGGCTGCAATGCAAATTGTCTGGCCTGGTTTGTAGCCCAGCGCCTTGCCATCGTACATGGCTGCTTTCGAGATAGTGATGTTACAATTACATGTTTGAGCTACCAGAGACTGACTAGTTAGCATCAGAGTAAAAGCTAACAGAAGGGATAGCGCAAACTTACATACATAGTTTAACCTTAGCGCTTGCTTAGTTAACAGAATCAGACTATTTTTAATTCTAAATAAACATAAATAGATCATCGACATATATTAAGTACATTTACGGTGAAATGCATAAATATATTAATAGCATCAATAATACAAACCGCAAAGCTTTATATGTGTAACTATTTATTTACAACTAAACAGTCTGGTATTCAATAGTATACTTAATCGCTATTTTAATAGTTTTTCCCCTCTGGGCGTCTCATCTGTCAGGTAGCCAAATAAACAGATGCTTTCCTATAATTCAGACTGGCGGACAAACCACTCATCTTGTTTTTATCCTACTTTGACCAAGAACCCGTGAGTCATTTTGGGCGATCGAATTACTACGCAGTCGAACTATCTGGATATTCCGGGAGCAGGTGAGGTAACCAGTAAAAAGCTTAACATTTTTTAACGACCTGCTAACCAGCCCAAAGCGAGAACAAACCGCATTCCTGAATACCTTCACGGCAGCAAATTCTTCTCCATTGTCTACGGCATCTCAGAACTGTAAACGGCTCGTTTCAGCCACAACTTGTCTGTAATGCGAACAAAGCCGCAATCCCTTGTGGCTCTACATATATGCTACAAAATTACCTCAAGATCGCCCTGCGCAACCTCGCCCGAAGGCGATTCTACGCGCTGGTAACCTTATTCGGACTAACGGTAGGCATTACGTTTCTGCTGCTGATCGGCAGTTACATTCAGGGCGAACTGGCCGTGAACACAACCCTTCGGCATGTAGACCGGCAGTACCTGTTGCAAAGCCGCTGGAGGGTAACGGACATGGGCAGTGAGATCGGCTCGCTGGCACCTATGGGACCGGCACTCAGGCAATCCTATCCTAATCTGGTGGCTAATTACTACCGCACCTACGGCGTAAATGCCATCGTGTCCAGCGGTGAGAAACACTTTCGAGAGCCGATGCAGGTGGGCGACTCTACGCTGCTGTCTATGTTTGGTTTTCCGCTGGCCTATGGCGATCCGAAAACGGCCCTCAGCGAACCCAATACGGTGGTAGTTACGGCGGCATTGGCCCAAAAATATTTCCAGCAAACCAATGTCCTCCGGCGGCAACTGACCATCCAGACGCCGGGGGCTGGCAAACAGGTGTTTACCATTACGGGGGTGCTGAGTAATCAACCCGACAACAGTGTCACGCACCTGTTCGACCAGCCGGAGCAGTTGTTCATCTCCTTGCGCAACTTTGGGTATTTCTCCGACGCAAAGGGCCTGAACGCCTGGGAAAACCGGAGCATTGTTACGTATCTGGAGCTACAGCCGGGCACCTCAGCCGAACAACTGACGCAACCCTTCGCCCAGTTGCTAAAGACACACGCGCCCCCCGATATTCGGGGCAATTTACAGCCTTTCCTAAGCCCGCTCCGTAGTTTTCACCTGAAAGCGGACAATGAGCTGGTCGGGAAGATGCTCCTCACCCTGACGGTTGTCGCGTTGTTTATCCTGCTGATGGCGGTGGTGAATTTTGTTAATATCACCATCGGCATGTCGGCAACGCGGTTGCGGGAAATTGGTGTCCGGAAAGTGCTGGGGGGTCTCAAGCAACAGGTCATTGCCCAGTTTCTGGTCGAAGCGGTGCTGTTAACGGCTGGCGCTGCCTTGCTGGCATTGGGGTGTTACGAACTCTTCCGGTCAACGTTCGCTACAGTGCTGGAAAAACCAATACCGTCGCTGCTGAGTTGGTCGCCCTATGCATTTCTGGGTTTGGCAGTACTTGTATTTGTGATTGGCCTACTGGCGGGCAGTTACCCCGCCTTTGTCCTGTCGGGGTTGCCGTCGGTCGATTCACTTAAAGGGAAACTGGTAGCATCCGTGCAGAAAGGCGTTGGCTTTCGGCGGGCGCTGATTGTCTTTCAGTTTACGGTGGCCATTCTGGTTTTTGTGGGAGCTATCGTTATTAACCGTCAGGTTTCCTTCTTTTTCAGCAAGAATTTAGGCTATCAGAAAGACCAGATTCTGGCGATCAAGTCCGTCCCGCGTGATTGGTCGACGGCCGGTGTGCAGCGCATGGCAGGTATCCGAAATCAACTGGCCCGCGTTCCGGGGGTGGCCGGTGTAAGCCTCTCGTTCGAGATTCCCGATGGTGCCAGTAGCGGGAGTGTCAGTATGGTTGCGCAGGGGCAGGATAGCACACAGGCCATTACGGCCAATTCGATCACAACCGACGAATGGTACGCGCAAACCTATGGCTTGACACTGAAAGCGGGCCGGTTTTTCAATGCTGACGGCGGGGGGTATGACTCCCTTTCGGTGGTCATGAACGAATCGGCGACGAAAGCGCTGGGCTGGACCCGTCCGGAGAAGGCGCTGGGACAGCAGGTTGTGTTTCGTGGCGGCACCTTCCGCATTCGTGGTGTCCTGACCGATTTTCACTTCGGCTCACTCCGCGAAACCATCCGGCCGCTGGTGTTCATTCCCGTTCGGAAAGATCCTATCTATCGCTATTTATCCATTAAAATCGCGCCCGGCAGGCAGGCAGGGGCCAGTTTGCCCGAAACGGTAGCCGCCATTGGCAACGAATGGGCGCGGCTGTTTCCCGATGCACCCTTCGACTACTCATTCATGGACGATACGCTCCAGAAACTCTACAAGACCGAGATTCAATTGCAGAAGGCATCCCGGCTGGCCACCTCACTGGCGCTGATTATCGTCTTTTTAGGGGTGTTGGGACTGGTGTCGCTGAACGTGACCCACCGGACAAAAGAGATCGGCATCCGAAAGGTACTGGGTTCCTCGACGCTCGGCATTGTCAACCTGTTTATGAAGGAATTTGTGCTGATTCTCGTCATCGCCAATGTCATTGCCTGGCCCGCAGCGTATTACCTGCTCAGCGACTGGCTCACGCGCTTCGCCTATCGAACCGATTTATCGTGGTGGCCTTTTGCGCTGGTAGCGTTCGTGCTGGCTTTGTTAACGGGAGCGGTGGTCAGTACGCAAACGATTAAAGCAGCCTTGGCGAATCCGGTGAAGTCGTTACGGAGTGAATGATGTAGAGACGCGATACTTCGCGTCTCCTGTGCGTCAGCAAAACCATCCGGGTGCTGAGACGCAAGGTATTGCGTCTCTACAAAAACTGATTCAGGTCCAGTTGCAGGATTTCGGAGAAGGACGTTGACTGAGTTAATCCGCCATCGCCTTTGGTGTAACGAAACCAGAGGCTGGCCACATAATCGTACACAAATCCTTCCCGAATGCCGTAATCATCCGATTCAAGCAGCGTAATCACTTTCTTGAGGTCTTTACGAAGACCTTCAGAATGACAAATCTCAATAATAATGGGTGTTAAACGAGCCTCGTTATCATACAGGATCAAATCGGGGACAGGGCTTGCCTGCCCATCATCGAGCATGGTTTCGGGTAGTGGTTCCAGTTGAATAGTCTGTTCGCGGTAGAATAGAGGGCCAAGCCCTGAATTTAGTTTAGAAATGACCCGTTGATGCGCTTTAGGGCCATAAACGCTCATGTCGTCATGAACAAGAGCAAATTCGAAGGTGCCTGGGTTATACATAGTGCCAGAAAGATGTAAACAAATCTAACGAAAAAAGTGATGCTTCGCTCCTACCTCAAAATCGCCCTCCGGAACCTCCGTTCGCAACGCAGTTACACCCTGCTAAACGTCATTGGCCTGTCCGTTGGCATGGCGGGAGCCTTGCTCATTTTCCTGTTTCTGCGCCACCACCTCAGCATCGACCGGCACCACGCCAAACTCGACCGCATCTTCCGCATTAACACGGATATGCACCTCGACGATGGCTCCATTGAGTACAATCCGGAGTCGCCCCTGCCCCTGGCCGAAGCCCTGCGCAACGACTACTCTCAGGTAGAACAGGCGGCTTTTCTGATGATGAACCGCGAACTGACCGTTAGCATCAGGCAATCGGGGCAAACTGCGCCCCGGCGATTTCTGGAGCATAAAGGCACGGGGCTGGTAGAGCCGGAATGGTTTAATATAGTCGATTACACCTGGTTACAGGGCAATCCAAAAACAGCGCTGCGTCAGCCCAACAGCGCTGTTTTGCTTCAATCATGGGCGAAAAAGTATTTCGGCGATGTCAACCCAATCGGGCAAACGCTAACCCTCAATAACAAAACCGGCGTAACCATCACGGGCATTCTGGCCGACCCACCGCCCATGACCGACACTAACCTTGGTCTGTTTGTGTCGATGGCCACGCTAAAGCAACTCGACCCGGCGAATGAAGTTGACAACTGGTGGTTCCTCAACAGTACTAACCGGGTGTATGTGGCACTCAAAAATCCGGAAGCGGCCCTAAGCCTCGAACAGTCGTTTCCGGCACTGGCCAAAAAGCATTACGGCGTCGACGCGAAGGTTTTTCAGTTTCACGCCCAACCCCTATGCGACATCCACACGGATATAAAGCGGGGTGGCGAAACGATTCGGGCTTCGTTACTCTGGTCGCTGGGGATCATTGGTGTGTTGCTGATTGTGGCAGCCTGTATCAACTTTATCAACCTGGCCACGGCGCAGGCCCTCCGGCGGGGAAAAGAGGTGGGTGTTCGTAAAACACTGGGCAGTTCGCGCGGGCAGTTGATTAGCCAGTTTATGCTGGAAACAAGCCTGATCGTTTTCACATCATCCGCGCTGGCCCTGTTACTGGTTACGATTCTGCTTCCCTTGTTCTCCGATTGGGTCCAATTGGCATTAACCTTCCGGCTCGATGGGCCAACGATCTTATTCATTGGCTCGCTGCTGGCAGGCATCATCCTGATTGCGGGTGGGTATCCAGCGTTGGTATTGTCCGGCGTTTCGCCTTGGGCGGCTCTGAAAGGTACCCTTACGGGTGCTTCCGGGCGAGGCTTTACGGTTCAGCGGGCACTAGTCGTGACGCAGTTTGCGGTTTGTCAGGCACTGATCATTGGGTCGCTGGTGGTAGCCAGTCAGATTCGGTACATCCAGCAGGCCGACCTTGGCTTTACGAAAGACAATGTCGTGCTAGTTACCGTACCCGCCAAACAGCAAGCCCGGCAGGAAGCCTTCAAGAAGCAGCTTTCGCAGTATGCCGATGTGCTGTCGGTGAGTCTTAGTCACCGCCCACCCGCCAGCGACCAGCTATTTGGCGGCTCCATTAAATTCAACGGCAGCAACGACTGGTCGGTGTTCCCCGTTCGTGACCGGCTGGCCGATGCCGACTTTGTCCGCACCTATGGGTTGACATTGATGGCCGGCCGGAACATAGCCCCCAGCGATACCATCCGCGAATACCTCATTAATGAATCCCTCGTCCATCAGCTTGGGTTCAGCAATCCACAGCAGATATTGGGCAAAAAACTACAGTATTATCACTCGCCGGTGCAGTTGCCCATTGTAGGGGTTGTAAAAGACTTCCATCAGAAATCGCTCCGGGAAGCGATAAGCCCCTGCCTGATTGCCAGCAAAGCCGATTGGTACGCCCGGGCGGGTATCCGGATTGCGGGCCATCATCCAGCACAAACGCTCCAGCACATCCGACAAACCTGGCAGCAGTTGTTCCCCGATGAAGTATTTGAATACCAGTTTATGGACGAACAGGTAGCGCGGTTTTACCAGACAGAAGACCTGACTGCCCGGCTCATCAACGCCTTCACCGGTGTTGCCATCCTGATCTGTTGTCTGGGTCTGTATGGCCTGGTACTACACAGCGTTGGGCAACGTACCAAAGAAATCGGCATCCGGAAAGTACTGGGCGCGAGTGTCGCCAGCATTGTAGGCTTACTCTCCACCGAGTTTTTGAAACTGGTGCTGGTGGCCATTGGCATTGCCAGTCCGCTGGCGTGGTGGGTGATGACCCAATGGCTACAGGATTTCGCCTACAAAACCGACATTGCCTGGTGGGTGTTTGCGCTGGCGGGGCTGCTGGCAGAGAGTATTGCCCTGTTGACGGTCAGTTTCCAGAGCGTGAAAGCCGCGCTGGCGAATCCGGTGAAGTCGTTGCGTAGCGAGTAGAGACGCGACCCCTCGCGTCTCCTGTGCGTCAGCAATTTTAGCGTCAGCAATCCCTTACGTCAGCAAAAATCATCCGGGTGCTGAGCCGCAAGAGGTTGCTGACGCACAGGAGCCGCAAAGGGTTGCGGCTCTACATAACATGGATAACCCTCAAAACTGTTTCAGATAGCTGATCTTGGCAATGGCGTGGTCTTCGGTCTGGGCTCGCTGTTGTAGATTCTGGAAACCCCGGTGGTTGAAAACCAGATAGATGTATGACAACGGCTGGTACTCCCACGACAGACGGATGTTGTAATTCTGCAACTGGTTTTCGGAATTGCGCTGGTAAAACCCGATCAACTGAAGGCGCGGGTTCAAGGCAAATCGCCCTTCGATGGAATACAAATCGACGGTTGTGCTGGTTTTATCCTCGCCCACCTCAACGAAGCGGTTCCGGTTAAAACGCCCCGACAGCGAGAAATGCGGAATAGGCGCAAACTGCAACGTCCAGTCGCCCGAGTTGAGTTTTCCGCCAAAATAAGTCCCCCAGTTGTAAATCGTTTGTAGGTTGAGGATGCGGGAAGGGTCGGTGCTGGCGTAGATCTGGTGACGCACATAATTGAACTGACCCGTTTCGATTTTGACGCCCAGCGGCTCAAACACCTCCGTTAGTTGCTGGTAAGTGGGCGTGACACTGTACCCAACATAGGCCCCACTCTGGAGATTCAGCCAGACCGGGTAAACCGTCCAAGTGCGTTCGATGAGTTTGCCGGTTGATGCCTGGTGATAAAACTCCGGGAAAACGCTCGGCTCCCAGGCCCGCAGCCACTTCTTGAACGGCAGACGCCGACCGCGATACCACCAGAAGACACCGGGCGTGGTGGCGATGACATCGTTACGCGAGACAAACCCCAGTTCAGGATCATAATCTTTGGTAACAATGGACTGGGTCCACCAGATTTTGAACTGATTGCTGACATAAAAATACTGCGCATAAGCCGAGAAACCCTGTTTGCCCGTTCGGGCCGAGGTTGAGTAAGACGCCAGCGTATTGAGCGAGTGCGATTCGCCCAGTCGGAAAAAGCCATCTACTGTACCAACGATATTCGAGCCATCGGGCCGATCTTTCACCGTCAGCAAGCCCCCGATATGGTGCTGTTTGCCGAAATTCTCCGAGAAACGCCCGACAAAAAAATTGGTCGCGGGCGTATCGCCAACACCCCGCTGCCGCATCAAAATAGCGCCGATGTTTCGTTTCAGGGACCGATACACAAACCGCCCACCCACATCAATCGGAATGGGATTACCGCTATCGTCCAGCCCAATCCGGCGGCTAAAGAACGGCTGGATGCGCATATTCCCGCCCGACTCATCCAAGTTCCGGCTGATACCTACGCCAAAGAGCGAGGCATTTTCCAGAAAGAACTGGCGCCGTTCGGGGAAAAACACCGAAAACCGGCTTACGTTGTTCACCTGCCGGTCGGCGTCCGCCTGGGCAAAATCCGTGTTGGCGGTCAGGTCCAGCACGGTATTGGGGTTAATGGCCCATTTGAGTTCGCCCCCGAATTTAACCTGCGTTTCTTCGGGTTTTACAGCCGCATCGAAACCAGTATATCGGTCGTAAGACGTCAGGACATACGGCTGAATGCGGATGTTCGGTTTCGGCGGTGGCGGCTGTAGGTTAGCCAGCATACCCGCGTAATCCATCCGAAACGACGAAAACGAGCGCGGATAAGGCGAAAACGCCGAGATTTCGTTCGTTAAGCGCCGATTGCGGTACATATTGAATCCCCAGTTCTGAACCGCTTCGGTCGTTTTCGGGTAGCGCAGTGTTTGCCACGGAATGGCTATTTCGGCCACCCAACCCGAATCACTCCGCGTGGTACGCACCCGCCACAGACCATCCCAGTCGAAATCGTAATAGATATCATCGAAGGACAGGAAATCGCGCTGCACGCCATAGGGGTTGGTGGCAAAGGCCATGGCATTGCGCCGGTCGTTGAACCCATCGAACGAGAGGTTGACCAGATCGTGCTGCATGTAGTTGAAATCGCGCTTGAAATCGGTGGCCCGAATGGCTTTTTTGCCCAGCGAATCCCGCATGAAGATTCCGAAATAAAGAAACTGCTTGTTATAAAGCACCCGCACGTCCGTTTGGTGATTGGGGCTTTTACCCTGATACGGTTCAATCTGGATAAAGCCGGGCGACGGTTTGGTTTTCTTCCACTCCGCGTCGTTCAATAGTCCCTCAACTTTCAGAGACGATGTAATTTGTACCGCTTCAATCACCCGCCGAACCGAATCGGGCTTAAAAATGGTCGCATCCTGGGCAAACGAACGAAGGGAAATCAGAAGTAATAGCGTAGACAGTATTTTCATTGACAGAAATTTATGGCAACAAAAGTCTGCAAAATGATTAATTGTACGGCTATGATCAATGAATTAGTATTGCGGATAGGTAAATCTTACAACCGACTATAGACGTTCGAAGCAGGTTTGTTTACTGAGCAAAAACTAGGCTAAACTCGCCAGTCGTGTCACCCACTCATTACCCTGTCTCACCTGACCGAGCGGTCCGACGTATCGGCGGTCGGCACTACACCCCACACTGTCCGCAACTGTACGTCCAGCGTCCGTTTGCGGACAATCCGCCCTAGCCTACCACACCTAATCCACTACTAACCAATTAGTTATTAAACTGGTACGGCATTTGGCATAGGGGTATCGTTGCGTTGTTCCTATGTGTTCCACTTACACCCAACCGGAACGGTCGGCATTACGATGTTTACAAACTATATCAAAATCACGCTGCGGAGCCTGTACCGGTATAAGCTGTATACCGTTATCAATTTGATTGGCCTGACGCTGGGACTAACCTGCGGCCTACTGATTACGGCTTATGTATTCGATGAGCTTACCTACGACCGATTCCACCAGAACGCCGACCGGATTGTTTTGCTCCAGCAATTCGAGAACAATGCCACATCCGGAGGGAAATTAGGCACTGACATCAAACAACGTTTTGCCCAGGTAGAGCAGGTGGTACGTCTCAAAAAAGTACGTCCGTTACTTACCCATCAAACAACATCCGCCTACGAAGACAACTTCTTTTTTGCCGATAGCACCGCCTTTGATGTGTTTACATTGCCGCTTGTCCAGGGAAATTCACGCACGGCGCTAACGGAACAGTATGGTGTCGTGATCTCCGAAGCCATGGCGCAGAAATACTTTCCGGGTCAGAACCCGCTCGGCCAGCGAATCCGCTACGACGCCAAACACACCCTGCACGTAACGGGGGTTATGCGCAACCTGCCGGGCAATTCGCATCACCACATCGACTTTCTGGCCAATTATGCCAACGCCAATGAATTGGTTGGCTACGACGTAACCACCAATCTATGGGGCGGGAGTGCCTGGACGTACCTGCTGCTGGCCCCCGGCACGAAACCCGAAGCCGTTGAAGCGCAGTTTCCAGCCTATCTCAAACAACTTAACGACCCCAATGTGGGCGTTTGGAAACTACACCTCATTCCGCTAACCGACCTCTACCTCAAAACCGATCTGATTGCCCCAAACCGGCTAACCTACGTCACCATTTTTTCAATAGTGGCCCTGCTGGTTTTGCTGTTGGCCGCGTTTAATTACGTAAACCTGGCTACGGCCCGTGCTACCGGACGAGCGAAGGAAGTGGGGGTTCGGAAAGTTCTCGGCTCTACATTCGGGCAACTGACCCGCCAGTTCATGGGCGAAACGCTGCTCTTTATCCTGCTCGCGCTGTCCCTTACCGCGCTGATTGTTCCAGCGTTAGTGCCCGCATTCAATCAACTGGCCGAAAAAAATCTGGTCCTGTCGACGCTGTTTACACCCACGTACGGACTTTGGCTGCTGGTAGGTATCGGCCTGCTGTGCCTGATGGCGGGGGGGTATCCCGCCTTTGTGCTCTCGTCATTCCGACCCGCTTCGGTTCTCAAAGGAGCCGTAGGGCAGGCAACGAGCCGCAAAACGCCCTTACTCCGGCAGTCGCTGGTAATCGGGCAGTTTGCCGTGTCGATTGTCATGATTGTGGCTACGCTGGTCGTGTATACCCAACTGGACTACATTCAGCATAAGCAGTTGGGGTACAACCGCGAACAGGTATTGGTGATGGACTTGCGCGATGCGGCAGAGCCGGTCAAGCTGCGTTTCAAGGAACAGGTAAACCGATTAGCAGGCGTTGTCGTGGCATCCCGGAGTTATAGTGTACCGGGTAGTGGCGCATTGATCGGTGATAAACTGGTCAGCGACTACGCACCGGCGGGGGTTACGGATTTAAGCATGAGCCGCCAGATGATCGACGACGATTTCCTGAATACATTCGATATTAAACTGAAACAGGGCCGTAATCTGGACGCCAGCCGCCCCGCCGACCGAAAAGCATTTCTGGTGAACGAAGCAGCCATGGCGTATTTCGGCTGGAAAAACCTGAAGGGAAAGATGCTCGGCTACTACACCTTTGAATACGACCAGACCGGCAATTACCGCGAAGTGCCGCAGCGTGGCCCGGTAGTGGGCGTGGTGGCCGATTACCACCAGAAAAACCTCAGGAATACCATTGAGCCACTGACGTTTTCATTAGCCGACGGTGCAGCGGGGATGCTCTCCGTGAAAGTACGGCCGGGGGCTGTGCCCGCTACCGTCCGGCAAATCGAAGGACTTTGGAAGCAATCGTTTCCCGACTGGCCCTTCGATTATGAGTTTATTGATGATTTTTTCACCCGCACCTACCGCACCGACGTCCGTACGGGGCAGGTGTTTGGTCTGTTTGCAGCCCTGGCCGTGCTGATTTCGTGTCTGGGTTTGTTTGGGCTGGCTACCTTTATTGCCGAAAGTCGCACCAAAGAGATTGGCGTTCGCAAAGTGCTGGGGGCCTCGGCAACAAGCATTGTGTCGTTGCTATCGAGAGATTTTCTAAAACCCGTGTGCATTGCCATTGTCCTGGCCGTGCCTGTTTCCTGGTGGCTCATGACCCAATGGCTACAGGATTTCGCCTATAAAATCAGTATCGACTGGTGGGTCTTTGCGCTGGCGGGGCTGCTGGCGGTTAGTATCGCCCTGTTGACGGTGAGTTTCCAGAGTGTGAAAGCCGCCCTGATGAATCCGGCCAAGTCGTTGCAAAATGAATAGCGTGGTGCAAATCCTGATTTCTGCCTTATTGGGTCTGCTGACTATTCAGGTTGTTGATAATGATGGATGGGCCGTTACGCTTTCCGGTCGTTGCAGGTGCCCGATCAGCTCTGGTGAATAATAGTACCTCACCCAAATCAATCACGTTATTCTCATCGGCCTGAGGTAAATCATGAAGCTGCGACGAACTCCGCCCTCCAGATAAATTTATAGCAATTGTAACGAGTCGGGTTTTAGGAATCTTTACTCGGTCAAGTTTGAATGAATTATTAGCTAACGATGCCGGTTGCCCTGCCGCTTGCTCCACGATATACACCTGTTCGACATCTTCGGCGCGTGCATTCCGATTATTAATTTTTATACGTCCTACGATCGTAGCCGTTGTAGGTGCTTCAGGTTTTAGAACTGCTTCGGGCTTTTGTGTGGCCGTGTCCTGCCCCTGTTTGGCGTGAAATAATCCCAAAAAGTCAACTTCACTGTTTGACTTGGCAAACACAAAGAAAAGGGCGGCTACAATGGCGGCAATGACAGCAACCTGCCAACTGTTCGTTTTCATTTTCTCAAATAGGGTTGGTGTTGGTAGGTTATCGACTTGTTGATCAGGAATTTTGGCGTCTTCTTTTATAGTCTCCTCCTTAACAGATGGACCAGCAATACGCTCATTTTTTGGCGAACGATCAGGTACATCACCAGAAAACGGATAGACATCACCCAGACTCATCCGCTCCTTTCTGGCTCGTTGAATACTATTGATTCGCTCTTTGTCATAAATACCTTCGAGTAAAGGGATAACGGGCACGCCCTTAATAAGTCCATTTTCGCAGTTTATTGTTTTTATGTTCTGTTCGACATACTTACTCAAACTAGTCCAGCTAAAAAACGTAGGCGTTGGCGACTGGAAACAGTCTTTACAATTGCAGGGGGCTCGCTCCTCGTACTCGATATTGGGAAACCAGGCTCGGTGGATATCCTCTATTTCGTCCCGGATAAAATTCAGGGCGCGAATTCGACTGCTGGCCGGGCCACTTATTTCAATGGCAATTAATCCATTGCGCTCTGTTTCGTCTTCGGTTACCAGCATATCGCATTCGAAGCGATGAAAAACAGCGCCACGCGCCCAAACCAGTTCTTCATTTTTCAGGTCCTCATGTTTGCGGACAATCAGCCGGGTCATAATACCCTTCGGCATGAAGCGATAAAAAAAATGACATTTCAAGCTCTCGCGATTGTTCCAGACAAAATCAGGTCGTTTGTCTGACAGTAGCTGGGGAGCAATGTACGTCTGTTTATCAATGTACGTCTGTTTGTCAACGGGATAGCAAATCTCGAAGCTATCTTTCGCCATCAGGCTCAGAATTTTAATTCGCTCCTCAGCCGTCAGGCTTTCCCAATACCGATCGAGGTCTGCGTCGGTAAATCGACCATGTCGTTTCAGCACGTCTTTATCTTCCAGAACCGCATAGACGGCTTTGAGCGCCCAGGTTGGGTTGATGATGATAAAATCGCGCAATTGACGATCATGCTGAAAATGCAGAATGACGCCCAACTGATGCAGGTATTTACTGATCAATTGCTGGTCCTCTGGCCGCGTGATGGTAGACTGAGCGCAAATTTCGGCAAATTCCTTCTCGCTGATGTGGTTTTGTGTAGCGCTACGTTCAATAATGGCTTTACGTATGATGGGCCACTTTTTTGGCAACTGACGGCCAACATGCGTAAGTGTGCATAACAAGTGCTGAATTTTGTCTCTGACCAGTTTAAACCGATTGAGATTAGGCTCTGACAAATCAACTTCCAGTACATCAATCTGAATGCCCGGATATTTACGCCGGTACTCATTCAGGTCGAAATTGGAAATGGATTTATGGTTCCGCTCGTTCAGGACAACCAGCACCGGGCTATTAGTACCTGACTCATCTTTCCCTAACAACTGGATAACTTCAAACCAGTATGGGAAAAGTGTATGCTGTTTACGGTCATCGGCGACCAGCACATAGAGCGACTCGGGCGTCAAGAAAAACTGGTGCGTCATGTATTGAATTTCCTGCCCGCCAAAGTCCCAAATGTGGGCGGTGAAGGTCTCATTAGGCCGCAGGCAATCCGTAAACCGCCAGTTTTCACGAACGTTGATACCCAAAGTCGATTTCTTTTTAGGGTCATCGACAAGTACCTGATGCGTCTCATCGATCAGTTTCTCCGTAAGCGATGTTTTGCCGGCTCCCGGCTCACCCACCATAATGAGTTTCGCTTCATATAAGGGAACAGTGCCGCCCTGCTCGTCGATCTGCCGAAAAAAGTTAAGAATGGCCGCATTACCTTCCTGTACAATAGCAACAGGGGGAATTAGCAACGGACAATCTTTAACATAGATACCATTTTCTTTCCAATAGTAATCACTCCATTTCACGTCAAGACCTGCCTGAAACAAAGAACGTAAAGGAGAAATGTCGGTAATGCGCGTGTCGCTCAGATCCAGGAATTGAAGCTGGGAGAGTTGGGCCAGCACAACAATATCGATAATGCCCGTGTGGCTCAAATCCAAGGACTGAAGCTGAGGGAGTTGGGCCAGCACGCCAAGGTCGCTCAGGTCACTATTGTAGCTCAGATTCAGGGACTGAAGCTGGGGCAGTTGGGCCAGCACGCCAAGGTCGGTAACGCCCGTGCGCATCAGATACAGGGACCGAAGCTGGGGGAGTTGGGCCAGCACGCCAATGTCGCTCAGGTCACTATTGCCGCTCAGATCCAGGGACTGAAGCTGGGGCAGTTGGACCAGCACGCCAATGTCGGTAATGCCCGTGAAGCTCAGATCCAAGGACTGAAGCCGGGGGAGTTGGGCCAGCACGCCAATATCGCTCAGGTTACTATTGCCGCTCAGTTCTAGGGACTGAAGCTGGGGGAGATGGGCCAGCACGCCAATGTCGGTAATGCCCGTGAGTCTCAGATCCAGGGACTGAAGCCGGGGGAGTTGGGCCAGCACGCCAATGTCGCTCAGGTTACTATTGCCGCTCAGATCCAAGGACTGAAGCCGGGGAAGTTGGGCCAGCACGCCAATGTCGGTAATGCCCGTGCGCATCAGAGACAGGGACTGAAGCCGGGGGAGACGCGACAGCTTTATTAAGGCAGTTGGCTCTAACTCATTACTATTGCCCTTATTACCTGACTCGATCCACCCCTTAGTCTCTTTATCGCGATAAAAAGTACCCAAGTTTAACCCCTCAAGAAAAGTCAGATCCAACAGGCTATCTGGTAGTTCTGTAAGGCCGCAGTTACCTAAGTCAAGAAACGTAGCGCGGCTTTGTTTGGCTTGCTGGATTTGATTCAGTGCTAGGGTGGACATAGAATGTATATTTCTAAAAACTAAAGTACTAAAAAATTGTAGTGAATTTTTTATAACCAGAAGCGTAAGAAATTAGATAAGGAAAGAGCGTTTTCAGACGTTGAAAGCGAACTTGATTATTCCCCCAAAGTCGTTGAGGCCAGGGTAGTTTCTACTAGTCCATTAGGGGATAAAAGACTAGTCAAATCTGACCGGGACGGTCGGCACTACATTGTCCGCAACTGTACGTCCAGCGTCCGTTTGCGGACACACCGCCCCAACCCACTACACCTAATCCACTATTTACCAATTACTTATATTTCTGGTACGGCATTTGGCATAGGGTACAGCGTACCCTGCTCAACTCTGCCTGATTATGCTGCGAAACTATTTCCTCATCGCCTTTCGCAATTTGCGGAAACATAAATCATTCAGCTTCATCAACATTACGGGCGTTGCGGTAGGGCTGGCGTGTTTCCTGCTCATTGCGCTGTATGTGCAGGACGCACTCAGTTACGACCGCTACAACACACATGCCGACCGGACGTACCGCCTTACGCGAACGTTCCTGTCATCGGAAGGTACGGCTTCCCTGCGGCTGGCGCAGGCGGCACCACCTTTTGGCCCGCTTATAAAACAGGACTTTCCCGAAGCCGAACAGGTTGTACGAACGATTGACAATGGGGGGCTGGTCAAATACGGCGAACACTCGTTCAATGAGGACGATATGTTCTTTGCCGAAGCGAATCTGTTCAAGGTGTTCGATTTTGACCTGATTAGCGGCAACCCGGATCAGGCCCTGGTAAATCCGTTTTCAATTATGTTCTCGCGGCCCATGGCGGAGAAGTATTTTGGTAACGAAAATCCAGTCGGTAAAACCGTTCGGCTGAATGACCAGTTCGACCTGACCGTAACGGGCGTGTTTGAACCCTTGCCCGCGCAATCGCATTTTCACCCCAGCTTTTTACTGTCGTTTTCGACCTTCAACGACAACCGCGTTTACGGCGCTGAACAGCTTCGGACCAGTTGGAGCAACAACTCATTTAATACCTACGTGCTCCTGAAGCCCAATGCTAATCCACAGCGAATGGAAGCTGCGTTTCCGAGCTTTCAGGACAAGTATGTTCCGGCCGAAGAAGGGCGCAAGGCCTCCGCTTTTTCGGTGCTGAACCTGCAAAAACTCACGGATATTCACCTGAAGTCGCATACCGATTCGGAGATAGAACCGACCGGCGACATGAGTTATATCTATTTATTTTCGGCCATTGGTTTATTCATTCTGCTCATTGCCTGCATCAACTACATGAATCTGGCAACAGCCCGGTCGGCGGGGCGGGCCAAAGAGGTTGGGATGCGCAAGGTTGTAGGGGCTTTGCGTTCCCAACTCATTGGGCAGTTTTTGAGCGAATCCATTCTCCTCGTCACGTTTGCCTTAGGCATTGCCATCCTATTGTTGATCCTGTGCCTCCCGGCCCTGAACGCCTTCACCCAGAAACAACTGTCGTTTCAGCAACTGCTCGACCCCGTCTTCTTAAGTGTTCTGGTTGGCATTACGTTGCTGACAGGCTTGGTGGCCGGTAGTTACCCCGCTTTCTTCCTCACCTCCTTCCGGCCGTTGGGCGTACTGAAAGGGCAGATTGCGTCGACCATGCGGACGGGTAAACTGCGTCAGGTGCTGGTCGTCACGCAGTTCGCCATTGCCATCGCGCTCATTATCAGCACGGCGGTTGTTTATAACCAGATGAAGTACATTCAGAATTACCGCCTAGGCTACGCGAAAGATCAGGTGCTGCTCATGCCCGACATTGGCGATTCGACAACGAATTACGAAACCCTCAAACAGCAACTCCTGCGAACGGGTGCCGTGCGCGACATGGGCCGCTCGTCGCGGGTACCGTCGGGTCGGCTGCTCGATTCGTACGGTGCAATGGCCATGAAAGGGGACAGCATGGCCCCGGTGAAAATCAACCTGCGGGGACTACGCGTCGATTACGACTTTATTCCCGCCTATCAGATCGGCATGGCCGCCGGGCGCAACTTCTCCCGCGATTACTCCACCGATACCTCGATGGTGGTGCTGAACGAGACGGCCGCGCGTCAGTTGGGCTGGACACCCGAACAGGCCATCGGCAAGCCGTTTCAGTATGGCCCCGCCAAAGGCCAGATCATCGGCGTCACGAAAGATTATCACTTCGAGTCTTTGCACCAGCAGGTAGCCGCACTGGCTATGATTCTGACGCCCCGTCAACTTAATTGGATTTCCATCCCGCTCAAAGGAAATGTTACAGCGGGTATTCAACAGGTCGAATCGGTCTGGAAAAGCTATTTCCCACAACGTCCGTTCGATTACCAGTTTCTGGATACCCGTTTCGACCGGCTCTACGCCCGCGAGCAAACGCAGCAAACGCTATTCAGCATCTTCGCAGGGGTGGCTATCTTAATTTCGTGCCTCGGTTTGTTTGGCCTGTCGATGTTCATGGCGGAGCAGCGCACCAAGGAGATCGGGATTCGGAAAGTACTCGGCGCATCGGAAGCGAGTCTGGTAGCGCTGTTCTCCCAGGATTTTATGAAACTGGTCTTGATAGCGCTGGTCATTGCCTCGCCCGTTGCCTGGTACGCCATGCATACCTGGCTCAGCGACTTCGCCTACCGCACCGATATCCATTGGTGGGTGTTCCTGCTGGCCGGTAGCCTGACAATTTTTATAGCCTTATTAACCGTAAGTTTTCAAAGCGTGAAAGCAGCCCTGATGAATCCGGTCAAATCGTTACGGTCGGAATAGGCATGTAGAGACGCAATACTTTGCGTCTCAGCACCCGGATGGTTTTTACCAGACAATAGACCAGAAACAGCCGCAAGATATTGCGGCTCTACACATATGCTCACAAACTACATCAAAATCGCCTGGCGGAATCTGATCCGCAACAAAGCCTTCTCGGCGATCAACATCGCGGGGTTGGCCATTGGGCTGGCGACGTGCCTGCTCATCAGCCTGTTCGTGCTCGACGAACTGAGCTACGACCGCTTCAACGAAAAGGCCGACCGGATTGTGCGGGTGGTTTTCCGGGGCTCGTCGGCGGGGGGCAAGATGAACGAAGCGCACGTGATGCCGCCCACGGCCCAGACCCTCAAAGCCGATTACCCCGAAGTAGAGGAAGCTACCCGGCTGCGTTTGGCGGGCAATCCGGTCATAACGGTGAATAACCGGACGTTCAGGGATGCGGCTACGGCATTTGTCGACTCCAACTTTTTCCAGGTGTTCACGGTACCCCTGCTCAGGGGTCAGGATGCCGGATCGAACGCCAAAACGGCTTTGACCCGACCCAACACGGCGGTTATTACGCAGGCAATGGCCAGCAAGTATTTCGGCAATCAGGACCCCATCGGGAAGGTGATTACCCTGAAAAGCTGGAATGCTACGTATCAGATAACGGGGGTCATCGATCAGGTTCCCACCAATTCGCACTTTCATTTCGACCTGTTTCTGTCTATGACCAGCTTGCCGGAAGCCAAAAGCACTTCCTGGATGACATCGGAATTTTTCACCTATCTGGTATTACCCAAAGGCTACGACTACAAGCAACTCGAAGCCAAACTACCGCAGGTTGTCGAGAAATACATGGGGCCGCAACTCCAGAAGTCAATGGGCATGACGCTGGCGCAGTTCCGGCAGAAGGGCAATGATATTGGCTTGTATCTGCAACCGCTGACGGATATTCACCTGCGTTCCGATTTTGCCTACGACCTGAGCCCGAGCGGGAATATCCAGTACGTTTACATTTCCGGCGCTATCGCGCTGTTTATCCTGCTCATTGCGTGCATCAATTTCATGAACCTGTCTACGGCCGGTGCTTCCAAACGCGCCAAAGAGGTGGGTATCCGGAAAGTGCTGGGGTCGGTAAAACAAGCGCTGACAGTCCAATTCCTGGTCGAATCCCTCTTGCTGACGGCCATTTCGCTGCTGCTCGCTATTGGTCTGGTCTATCTGGCGCTCCCCGCCTTCAATGAACTGGCGGAGAAAAACCTGACGCTGAACTTTACGGCGTCGCCCTGGCTGGTGCCGGGTCTATTGCTCTTTGGCTTGCTGGTTGGGCTGCTGGCGGGCAGTTATCCGGCGTTCTTCCTCTCGTCGTTCAAACCCATATCGGTACTCAAAGGCACCCGATTTACGGGTGGCCGCAACAGCCTCAGCTTACGGAGCGGGCTAGTGGTGGTTCAGTTTTTTATCTCCATCACGCTCATGGTCAGCACGACGGTGGTGTACCGGCAGCTTGGCTACATCCAGAACAAGAAACTGGGCTACGACAAAGATCAGGTGCTGGTACTGCCCGAAACCTGGCTGCTGGGTAAGAACGAAGAGGCATTCCGGAATCAACTCATGCAGGATTCGCGGGTGGTGAACGTCAGCACGTCGGGTTACCTGCCCGCTGGTCCCGGCAATAACAACAATTTCTTCGTTTACCCGGAATCCAATACAACCCAGATCGTCAAAACACTTCGGTACGATGTCGATTACGACTACATCCCAACGCTGGGCATTCAACTGGCGGCCGGGCGTAATTTCGCCAAAACATACGGTACCGACTCGTCGGGGATCATTCTGAACGAAACGGCGGCCCGAACGTTGGGCTGGGCGAAAAATGCACTGGGGCATACTGTAAGCCGGGCAAATCAGGACGGCAAGGTCATGACCTACCGGGTCATTGGCGTGGTGAAAGACTTCCACTTCAAATCGCTGCATGAGCGCATCTCTCCGCTGGTGATGACGCTGGGCCACACGGGGGGCACGGTGATCATAAAGGTCAAGGCCAAGGATATTTCCGGGTTACTGGCCTCGTTGAAAACCCAGTGGAATCAGTTCACCACCGATGCCCCGTTCAATTATGCTTTCCTCGACGAACGCTTCAACACCACCTACCGCGCCGAACAGAAAACGGGGCTTATCCTGGGCATTTTTGCCGGTCTGACGATTTTTGTCGCCTGTCTGGGCCTGTTTGGGCTGGCCATGTTCACGGCGGAGCAACGCACCAAAGAGATTGGCGTGCGCAAAGTCCTCGGCGCATCCGTAGCTGGTATTGTGTCGTTACTGTCGAGAGATTTTCTGAAACTCGTGGGTATTGCCCTGCTGCTGGCGGTGCCCGTATCCTGGTGGGTCATGACCCAATGGCTACAGGGTTTCGCGTATAAAATTGACATAGCCTGGTGGATGTTCGCCTTAGCGGGCGTGCTGGCCATTGCCATTACCCTGCTGACAGTCAGTTACCAAAGCGTAAAAGCCGCGCTGGTGAACCCCGTAAAATCGTTGAAATCGGAATAGGTATGTAGAGACGCAATACTTTGCGTCTTGGCAACCGGATGGTTTTTGTAGACGCTAAAATTGCTGACGCACAGGAGCCGCAAGGTATTGCGGCTCTACATAAACACATGTTAAAAAACTATTTCACCACCGCCCTGCGCACGCTGAAGCGCAACTGGAATTATACCGTTATCAACGTTGTCGGGCTGACGTTTGGCCTGGCGTGCTGTCTTGTCCTGTTTCTGGCGATCCGCTACGAGCTGAGTTACGACCGGCACCACGCCAACGCCGACCGAACGTACCGAATCATCACCTACAATCGGAACTCGGGGGGCGACGGCCGCAATACGGGCATTTCCTTACCGGCACTGGCGGCCCTGCGGAACGACTTCCCGGAGTTGCCGCAGGTAACGATGGCCTATGAACTTTACGGCGGGCTGGTGCGCGTGCGTGACCGGAAAGCCAGCAAGTTTCAGGAAGAGAGTGGCGTCATTGCTTTTGTAGAGCCGGACTATTTTCGGCTGTTCGATTACAAATGGACCAGCGGCAACCCCAAAACGGCAGTAACTAACCCGCAAACGGCAGTACTGTCGGAGCAGATGGCGCGTAAGTACTTTGGCGAGGTTAACCCACTGGGCAAAACCATTCGCATTGAGAACAAAATGGATTTTGTCGTGACAGGCGTCGTTCAGAATCCACCCACCACCAGTAGTCTGCCATTTGAGGTCATGCTGTCGTTTGCGTCGCTTAAACAATACGGAGCCAATGGCGATTGGGACGACTGGGGATCGGACTATAGCGGTGCACAGATTTACATGGCTTTACCGGCAAACGTGACATCGGCACAGATGGAGCGAAAGCTCGTGCCCTTCGTTCAGAAATACATTCGTCCGGAAGATGCCAAAAACCGCCAATACGAGTTACAGCCACTAACCAATATCCATTTCGACACCCGTACGGGCAACTCGGCCAACCGCACCGTTAGCAAACAGATGATCTGGGCGATGGCCCTGATCGGGTTGTTCATTCTGGTAACCGCCTGTGTCAACTTCATCAACCTGGCTACGGCGCAGGCCATTCGGCGGGCCAAAGAAGTAGGCGTTCGGAAAGTACTCGGCAGTTCGCGGGCGCAGCTGGTCCGGCAGTTTCTGAGCGAAACCGGCTTGCTAACGGGTATAGCTATTGTGTTGGCGTTCGTTGTGGCCAATTCATCCCTGCCCTACGTGTCGCAATTGCTCGACATCAACCCTCGTTCGCTGGTGCTGCTCGATCCGGTCGTGATCGGGTTTCTGCTCGGATTAGCCCTGCTGACAACGGTGCTGGCGGGTTTTTATCCGGCGCTAGTATTGTCGGGTTATCAGCCGGTGCTGGCGTTGCGGGGCAACATACGCATGACAGGCAGTAATCAGCTAACCCTCCGCCGGGGCCTGATCGTTTTTCAGTTTGCTATTTCGCAGATGCTCGTGATCGGCACCATTATCGCTTACAGCCAGATGCAGTACTTCCGATCGGCCGATCTGGGCTACGACAAAGAGGCCGTGCTGACGGTCAATATACCCGACCGGAAACCGGGGCAACTGGAAACCCTCAAGGCGAATCTGGCGGCTCTGCCCAAGGTAAAATCGTTGAGTTACGGTATTTCGGTACCGTCGTCGGATGGCAACTGGTGGAGTGGCTTCCGCTACGAAAATGCCGACAAGGACGCCGATTTCAGCATCGTGATGCGCTTTGCCGATACGGCCTACATCAACACCTACGGACTGAAACTGATTGCCGGACGCCTTTATCAGCAGTCCGACACCACCCGGGAGATGGTCGTGAATGAGTCCTTTGTCAAGAAAATGGGCTTGCGCGATCCAAATCAGGTTCTCGGCAAACACATCCAAATTGGCATGAATAGCCCTAAAAAGCAGATTGTGGGCGTCGTCCGCGATTTCAATACGTTCTCGCTTCATCAGGAAACCAACCCCTGCGTACTCACTACGCGCCGGGACGCCTATCATTCGCTCGGCATTAAACTATCGACCCAACAGGGCGGCACGGAAGCCCTCCGCCAACTCATTGGCGAGGTCGAGCGCAACTGGAATGCCACCTTCCCCGATTTCGTATTCAAATACGAGTTTCTGGACAAGACGCTCGACAATTTTTACCGAAGCGAAGAGCGTATGTATGCGCTGTTCCGGCTGCTGGCGGGTATTGCCATTTTCATCGGCTGTCTAGGGCTTTACGGCGTAGTAGCGTTTATGGCCGAAGCGCGTACCAAAGAGGTGGGCATCCGCAAAGTGCTGGGCGCGTCGGTCGGTAATATCGTGAGCCTGTTTTCGGCGGATTTTGTGAAGCTGGTCTTTATCGCGTTGCTCATTGCCTCGCCCATAGCCTGGTATGTGATGAGCCAGTGGCTCGCCGACTTCCCTTATAAAGTTGACATTGCCTGGTGGATGTTCGCCCTGGCGGGCGTACTGGCCACCGGCATCGCCCTATTGACGGTCAGTTTCCAAAGCGTGAAAGCCGCGCTAGTCAACCCCGTAAAATCGTTGAAATCGGAATAGGGACGAGTAGAGACGCAATACCTTGCGTCTCAGCATCCGGATGGTTTTTATTGCCGCAAGGTATCGCCAAAAACAGCCGCAAGGTATTGCGGCTCTACACATATGCTAACCAACTACATCAAAATCGCCTTCCGCAACCTGACCCGAAATAAGGTTTTTTCGGTCATCAATCTGCTCGGCTTGTCTACCGGCATCACCGTATGCCTGCTGATCTTCCTGTTTATCAGCAATGAGTTCAGCGTGGACAATTTCCACAAGAATGGAAAAAGCATCTACCGCGTTATGCGGGGTATAGAGAATGAAGGCAAAGAGATTTCAGTCTCCTACCTGTCGGGGCCGTATGCACCGGCGCTACTGACTGATTTCAAGGGGCAAATCACCCAGGCTGTCCGCGTAAACTCGACCGATGCGCTGGTAACTACTCAGGACAAGTCGTTCCATGAACGAAAAATCATCAATGCCGACTCTGCTTTCTTCACGTTTTTCACTTTTCCGCTACTGAAAGGTGATCCGGCAACGGTACTGACAGAGCCTGCAAGCGTCGTACTCACCGAATCGACGGCCAAAAAGTATTTCGGCAGCATCGACGATGCGATGGGTAAAATCGTTAAAGTCGACAAAAACCTGCCGCTAAAAGTTACGGGTATTGCGCAGGATGTGCCCGCCAATTCGCACCTGGATTTTGACCTGGTGATACCGCTGGAAAACTACAAAGACCGGAGCTGGATGAACGTCTGGATCAACAACGGCCTCTACACCTATGTGCAGTTGGCCCCAACGGTCAGCGAAGAGCAGGTTGAGCGAAGTTTTCCCCGCTTCATGGATAAACACATGGGGCAACTCATGAAGCAGGCTGGCTACCATTTTACGCTATCGCTCACGCCATTGCGGGAAATTTATTTTGAACAGTCAGCCTTTGACAGCGTAAAGCACGGCGACAAAAAAGTCGTCTATATCTTTCTGTCGATTGCCATCCTCATTCTACTGGTGGCCTGCATCAATTTTATGAATCTGTCGACGGTTCGGGCGGTGGAGCGGTCGAAAGAAATTGGTGTCCGGAAAGTGCTGGGGGCTTATAAAGCGCACCTGGTGTGGCAGTTCATTGGCGAATCGCTCCTGCTGACAACCCTCTCGTGCGTGCTCTCGCTGGGCTTGCTGGCCCTGGTGTTTCCCTTCTACAAACAGTTGCTGGGTTACCCCCTGAACCTGTCCGTCTATGCCGGGCCGATCGTGCTGTTCCTCATCGGAATTATCGGGGTGGTGGGTTTCCTGTCGGGGAGTTATCCGGCCTTTGTGCTGGCCGCTTTTTCGCCCATCCAGGCCTTGAAAAGTAAATTACGGCTGGGGAAAGGCGGTACGTCGTTAAGGCAGGTGCTGGTGGTGGTGCAGTTCAGCATTTCGATATTACTCATGCTCGGAACAGCCATCGGCACCCGGCAAATGAGTTACCTCAAAAGCAAACAGCTTGGCTACAACAAAGAGCAAACCCTGGTTGTCCCCATCGATAATGACGACATCTATAATTTCTTCTTAACACACAAACCGGAACTGCTGGCCCAGAGCCGGGTGGAGGCCGTGTCGATGATGTCGGGTGAGCCGGGTGGTTTTTTCGATGGGCTTATGTTCGATGTCGAAGCGCATCCTAACCGATGGAAATCCCGGACAGAGTTTGCCGATTTCGATTATGTAAAAACCCTGGGGCTGAAAATCATTGCCGGCCGGGATTTCTCGTCCCAGTACCCCTCCGACACGACGCAGGCGGCCCTGATCAATCGAACGGCGGCTGCCCGACTAGGCTGGACGCCGGAAGCCGCCATCGGCAAGTGGCTGAAGAACACCTTACGTGACAGCACAAACCGCACGGTCATTGGCGTAGTCGAGGATTTCAATTTTCTTTCTCTCAAAGAAGCCATCGAGCCATTGGTGATTGCGCCCAACGACGACCGACGGGCGGCTCTGATCAGGCTGAAACCCGGCAACCTGCCCGCTACGGTCGAAACCATCCAGCGATTATACGCTCAAACACGACCGGCCTATCCGTTCGAGTACCACTTTTTAGACCAGAAGTTCGACCAGATGTACCAGGCAGATCTGCGTCAGCAAACGATCATGCGTGTTTTTGCCGGTTTAGCCATTTTCATCGCCTGTATGGGTTTGTTTGGTCTGGCCTCTTTTTCGGCCCAGCAGCGTACCAAAGAAATTGGCGTCCGGAAAGTGTTGGGAGCCTCGGTGGGCAGTATCGTCAGCCTGCTCTCCGGCGATTTTCTGAAACCGGTAGGCATTGCCATTCTCATTGCCAGCCCCATTGCCTGGTATGTGATGCACCAGTGGCTGCAGGATTTTGCGTACCGCGTCGACCTGTCGTGGTGGGTCTTTGCGGTGGTAGGCCTGCTGGCAGTGGCAATCGCACTGTTAACCGTGAGTTTCCAGAGTGTAAAAGCCGCATTGATGAACCCGGTGAAATCGTTACGGAGCGAATAGGTATGTAGAGACGCAATACTTTGCGTCTCGGCAACCGGATGGTTTTTACACCGGATGGTTTTGTCCAGATGGTTCTATCCAGATGGTTCTTACACCGGATGGTCTTTGTAGACGCTAAAATTGCTGACGCACAGGAGCCGCAAAGGGTTGCGGCTCTACATACACTTATGATAAAAAGCTATCTCACTACCGCCATCCGCGCGTTGAAGCGCAACTGGAGTTACTCCACCATCAATGTGCTGGGTCTGACACTGGGTCTGGCCTGTTGCCTGCTGTTATTCGTGGCCGTTCGCTATGAACTGAGCTTCGACAAGCACAATGCCAACGCCGACCGCATCTTCCGTATGCTCGGCGCGAACAAAACGGAGCCCGACGGCAAGCCGAATACGGGCATCACGTTTCCGGCGCTGGCCGCGCTCCGCAACGATTTTCCGGAGTTGAAACACCAGCTCACGCTAGTTACCCGGATCAAAGCCGCAGTGGTGGCGGTACCGGGCAAGGCGACTACCGAGACAAAGCGATTTCAGGAAACGGATGGCGTGATCGCGTTTGCCGAACCGGAGTACTTTACTCTTTTCGATTACACCTGGAGAAAAGGGAGCCCGCAAACGGCGCTTATCAACCCAAATACGGTGGTTCTTTCGGAGCGAATCGCCCATAAATACTTCGGGGATGCCAACCCAATGGGCAAAACCATTCGGATGGAGAACCGGATGGACTTTGTGGTAACGGGCGTTATTCAGGACCCGCTCCCGACGAGCAGCATGCCGTTCGATGTGTTCCTATCGCACGCGTCCGTGTTGGCCTATGGCAGCACCTCACCCCCCGACGATTGGAAATCGAGCTATGGCGGGGCTCAGATTTACATGATGCTGCCCCCGGCCCAGGCTGGAACAGAAACACCAGCGGCCCGGATGGAACGTCAGTTGGTGGGTTTTGTCAACAAATACCACGATCCAGAGGATGCCAAAACATTAGCGTACGTGTTACAGCCGCTGACGAAAATCCATTTCGCCACCAACATTTCGAATTATGCCCAGCGAAGCATTAGTATCGAAATGATCTGGGCGATGGTACTCATCGGCCTCTTCATTTTGGGAACGGCTTGTATCAACTTCATCAATCTGGCCACGGCGCAGGCCATTCGCCGGTCGCGGGAAGTGGGCGTTCGGAAAGTGCTGGGTAGCACACGGGAGCAACTGGTGCGGCAGTTTCTGGGCGAAACCAGCGTACTGACCGGCGTAGCGGTTGTTCTGGCGTTGCTGGTTGCCCAAGCTTCGTTGCCTTATGTCGGTGAACTCCTTAACATCAAGCCGGGCTCCGTGACCTTATTCAGCCCGGCTGTGCTTGGGTTCTTGCTGGCGTTAGGCGTACTGACGACCGTACTGGCGGGCTTTTATCCGGCGATGGTGCTGTCGGGCTATCAGCCCATTCTGGCCCTCAAAGGCAAAATTCGGGAAACCGGAACGGGTCGGTACCTGACGCTCCGACGGGGACTCATTGTGGGCCAGTTTGCTATTTCCCAGCTATTAATCATCGGCACCATCATCGCCTATAATCAGATGAGCTATTTCCGCTCCGCAGATCTGGGCTACGACAAAGACGCCGTCCTGACGATGCCCTTACCCGACAATGATGCGGGAAAGATCGCCAATTTACGGGCCAAACTTACGGGTTTGCCGGGCATACAGTCGATTAGCTTCGGCATGACCAGCCCTTCCTCGACTAGCAACTGGACTACGGGATTCCGCTTCGGCAACGACGACAAAGACCCCGGCTTCGGCATACTGATGCGCCCCGGCGACACCGCCTATGTGCGTACCTATGGCCTGAAACTCCTGGCCGGACGCATGTACCAACCCGCCGACTCCATCCGCGAACTGGTCATCAACGAGACATTCATGAAACGACTGGGCTTTCAGAAACCCGAACAGGTGATTGGCAAGCTGATGACGGTAGCGGGCGAGAACGTGAAAAAGCCTATTGTGGGTGTGGTGAAGGATTTCAACATGTTTTCGTTGCGGGATCGGGTCGAGCCAAGCGTCCTGACCACCCAGCTTGGCAACTACCGCACCATCGCCCTCAAGCTATCGACCCGGCAGGGCGGTACAGCAGCTATCAGTCAACTCATGAAACAGGTCGAAACCGCCTGGACAGCCACCTTCCCCGAATTTGTTTTCAGCTACGAATTTCTGGACGAAACGCTGGCAAACTTTTACAAAAGCGAAGAACAGGTGTATTCGTTGTTCCAGCTGCTGGCGGGGATTGCCCTGTTTATCGGCTGTTTAGGTCTGTACGGCGTCGTGGCATTCATGGCCGAAACCCGAACCAAAGAAGTAGGTGTACGCAAAGTGCTGGGTGCTTCAACGGCCCACATCTTCGGCCTATTTTCCCTCGATTTCGTCCGGCTCGTGCTGATTGCTCTCGTGATCAGTTCGCCGGTGGCCTGGTACGTCATGGATAAATGGCTGCAAAAATTCACCTATAAAATTGACATCGAATGGTGGATGTTCGCGCTGGCAGGTTTGCTGGCCGTGGGCATCGCGTTATTGACCGTGAGTTTCCAGAGTATCAAAGCAGCTCTGATGAATCCGGTGAAATCGTTGCGGTCGGAATGATCATGCATACGTAGAGACAGGGCATGCCTTGTCTCTACCACGCGTTGACGCCCTGCTCAACACAAATGGTCTGTCCAGGATCGTACAAAAACTGTCCAAAAACGGACAACAGCTACTACCTAAAAGGGCTATTTCTCAACGGAATAGCCCTTTTTTGGCTTTGGCAACTGATTTGTACGATAAAATATAAACTAATCAGATGAGGCAATGCGTCGAACCTATTTAGGCGAGTTTGAAGAAGTGGTACTGCTGATGGTAGCCATTCTGGATGGCGAAGGCTACGGCGTTACGGTCAGTCAGGCATTGGAAGAGCACACGGGCCGGGTGGTTACTTTCGGGACCGTCCACAACACCCTCATCAGGCTGGAAGAGAAAGGCTTTGTGAACTCTGAACTGGGCGGAGCCACCGCCGAACGGGGTGGTCGGCGCAAGCGGCTGTTCCGGGTTACGGCCTTGGGTAGCCGGGCGTTGCAGGAGATTCAGCAGCTTCGGCAGGAGTTGTGGCAGCTGGTTCCACCCCACTCACTCCAACTCGGCGGGGTATGAAATCCAACCCTACCCCACCGCGCTGGGTGCACTGGTTGCTCCGGCAACTGCACCCCGAGAATACCCTCGAAGAAGTGGCCGGCGATCTGGACGAACTCTATGCGCACTGGCATACCCGCGCGGGCAAGACCCAGGCCACGCTCCGGTATGTGCTCAACGTGGTATCGGTACTACCACCTTTTGTGCGACGACGAAAACAAGCGAAACAACAATACGAACACTATTCTCCCCTGCATCCCGCTATGATCCGCAACTATCTCAAAATCGCCTGGCGAAACCTCACCAAGAACAAAATTTATTCCTTCATCAACATTAGCGGACTGGCAACGGGCATGGCCGTAACGATCATGATTGGCCTGTGGGTTTACGACGAACTGTCTTTTGACCGACAAACCAAACACTACGACCGCATTGCCCAGCTTTGGCAGTTTGTGACGTTCGATGTCGAGAAGACATCATACAATTCGTTACCCATCCCGCTAGCCCAGGAACTTCGCAGCAAATACCCCGATTTCGACCTGGTCAGTCTGGCCTCATTCGATCGTACGGCGGTGCTGGCTTCGGGCGAAAACCGATTCACTAAAACGGGCAACTATGTGGAGTCTGATTTCTTACCGATGATGTCGGTGAAGATGCTGGTCGGTACTTACAGGGGCTTAACGGATGTCAACAGCATTTTACTATCGGCATCTACCGCTAAAACCTTATTCGGTACGGCTGATCCACTCAACAAGCTCATCAAACTCGACAACAAGGTAAACGTTCGGGTAACGGGAATCTACGAAGATTTCCCGCAGAACAGCAGCTTTAAAGCCACGCTTTTTCTGGCTCCCTGGCGTCTGTTGATGGCGATTAACGAGAATGCGAAAGGCCAGCAAGATCAATGGGACAGTAATGGGTTCCCGATTTATGTACAACTCAAGAACGGGGTTTCGGCCGATCAGGCTTCGGCCAGAATCAAGGATATTCGGATGAAACGGGAAAATCCACCGCCCTACAAGCCCGAATTTTTTCTGCACCCAATGGCGAAGTGGCATTTGTACTCCGATTTCAAAAACGGGGTCAATACGGGTGGACTCATTCAGTTTGTGTGGCTGTTTGGGATTATTGGGGTGTTCGTCTTGCTGCTGGCCTGCATCAACTTTATGAATCTGAGCACGGCCCGAAGCGAGAAACGCGCCAAAGAAGTGGGTATCCGCAAGGCCGTTGGTTCGCTACGGGGACAGCTCATCAGCCAGTTTTTTGCCGAGTCGCTTTTGGTGACGGGACTAGCGTTTGTACTGGCCCTGGTGCTGGTTCAGCTGTCGCTGCCGCTGTTTAACACCATTGCGGATAAACACGTACAGATTTTATGGTTCAGCCCGATATTCTGGTTGATCGGCCTGGGATTTACGCTGCTCACCGGGCTGATTGCGGCCAGTTATCCGGCGTTGTACCTGTCGTCTTTCCAGCCCATAAAAGTCCTGAAAGGAACCATCAGAATGGGGCGTTTGGCGGCTATTCCCCGTAAAGTGCTGGTCGTTTTTCAGTTTGCCGTGTCCATTACACTCATCATCGGCACCATTATCGTGTTGCGCCAGATTGAGTTTGCCAAAGATCGGCCGGTTGGGTACAGCCGCAACAGACTCATTGAGGTCAGGATAAATACCCCCGAATTAGTTGGCCGATACAATCCGTTGCGAACCGATTTACTAAACACGGGCGCCGTTGCCAACATGTCGGAATCGGATAAGTCGTTAACGGCGGACTACGGCGGCACAACCGATATTTCATGGCCGGGCAAAACGCCCGACATGCACCCCTTGATTATTTCCAATCTGGTTACGCACGATTTTGGCAAAACCATAGACTGGCAACTGACAGCCGGGCGCGATTTCTCAAGGGCGTATACCACCGATTCATCGGCGATGATACTGAACGAATCGGCCCTGAAGTTAATGGGTCTGACCCGGCCACTCGGCACGTTGATCAAGCAAAGCGGCCGCGAATACCGGGTTATTGGCATCGTGAAAGACATTATCAACGGCAACCCGTTTGAAGCGATACAGCCTTCGTTTTTCGTAATAGACTACAGGAATGTGAACATCATCACCCTTAAGCTAGCGCCACAAGTAGCAACCAGTCAGGCCCTTGAGAAAGTGGCGGAGGTGTTCAAGCAATACAACCCGGCGGCTCCGTTCGAGTATACGTTTGTGGATGATGAATACGGCAAAAAATTTGGCAAAGAAACCCGTATCGGCAATCTGGCCATGATCTTTGCGGCCTTCGCTATCTTTATTTCCTGCCTTGGCATTTTCGGTTTGGCTTCCTTTATAGCCGAGCAGCGTACCAAAGAGATCGGTGTCCGCAAAGTGCTGGGAGCCTCGGTGATGAACCTATGGGGACTGCTTTCCAGAGATTTTATCGTGCTGGTCCTGATTTCGATTGGCATTGCTACGCCCATTGCCTGGTACCTTTTGAACAACTGGCTACAGCATTACACCTATCGCACCACCATTGCGTGGTGGGTCTTTGCCCTGACGGGTGCAGGTACGTTATTGCTTACGTTGCTTACGGTCAGTTTCCAGAGTGTAAGAGCCGCGTTGACGGACCCTGTGAAAAGTTTGCGGTCGGAGTAAGGGAGAAAATACGACGGATAACCCTGTCCACGAACGTACAAACCCTGTCCGATTCTGGACAAAGCAAATTCGTCTTTTCTCAAAAATAGCCCATTCCAGACCGGATGGGCTATTTTCATAGTTTGGCAAAGCATTTGACACATTGCGATAGAAGAAACAGGCTTATGTAGCTCCGATGTATAGAACGGCAACCAATTTTCGCAGGCTTCCAAAACTCAACAAAGGCAAATATGCTAACCAGTTACATTAAAATCGCCTGGCGAAATATTATTCGCAACAAGACCTACAGCGCCCTTACCCTATTGGGGCTGGCTAGTGGCATGACCTGTGCTTTACTGCTGGGGCTTTATGTCTATGACGAGCTAACGTTCGACCAATACCACGCCAACGCGGCCAACATTTACCGGTTAAATGTGAATGTCAAATGGGAAGGCAATGACATGAATATGGCCATTGGTTCAGCGCCAATGGGGCCGACGCTTCGGCAGGAATACCCCGAGATCAGGAACGTACTACGGGTCAAAACGGATAATGGATTACTCTTGCGTACAGGCAACAAAGCCCTGTATGCCAATAGCGTCATCTATGCCGATTCAACCCTATTCTCCTTTTTTGACTATTCATTCATCGAGGGTAGTCCACATACCACGACATTGACACCCAATAGTGTCGTGCTAACCCGTAAACTGGCAATGGCTCTTTTTGGTCGAACCACAGGGCTGCTTGGTAAACCGGTCCGCGTAAAAGACGAACAATTCCTAACGGTGGCTGGTGTGCTCGACGACGTACCGGCCAATCATCACCTGAGCTTCGAGGCTATTCTACCCTACAGCAATACGCGGCTCAACAGGATCAACATCGATAAGTGGGATAATTTTGGATCAGCTACTTACGTCCAGCTTCATCCCAACAGCAATGCCCGCCAGTTAGAAGGCAAGATGCCCGCTTTCTACAAAAAGTACATTGCCCGGGCCATCGGTGATGACACGGGTAAAGGGGTTACATTCCTGATGACGTTTCAACCCCTGTCAGCCATGCATTTGCACTCGTCGCACTTAATGGGGGTGGGCGCAGGAAACGGCGGAAACATCGCCTACGTGTATACGTTCTCAGTTATTGGTCTGTTTATTCTGCTGATCGCTATTGTCAATTACGTAAATCTGGCAACGGCCCGGTCGGCGGGGCGAGCCCGGGAAATCGGCATTCGGAAAGCAGTTGGTTCATTACGCTGGCAGTTGATTGGACAGTTTCTCGCCGAATCGACCCTGCTGACGATGCTGGCTCTCCTCGTTAGTCTGCTACTGATGCAGGCAATCCTGCCGTTCTTCAATTCGCTGGCCGCCAAATCGTTGTCTATTGACCTGTGGCAGCCGCAAGTTATTGGTTTGCTCCTTGGTTTCGGTTTGCTGATCGGCCTGATTAGTGGCCTTTACCCCGCCTTTTTCCTAGCTCGATTCAATCCGGTAACGGTGCTGAAAGGAGCCTTTTCTACGAGCAGTAGCGGGCTTTTACTGCGAAAGTCGCTGGTTGTTTTGCAGTTCACGATATCGATCATCATGATCGTGGGTACACTCGTCGTCTATCGGCAGTTGCAGTATATGCGGCATACACAGCTAGGCTTTAATCAGGAACAGGTTATTGCGCTATCGCTCAAATCTCCTGATGTTCAGCGGTCGGTCGGTGTTCTGAAAGAGAAATTGCAACAAAACCCCGCCATTGAACGGGTTAGCCTGACGAATGGGTCGGTTGGTGGCGACATGAATGACAAAACCACCTTTAGTTTTTACACGGCAAGCGGCAAAGAACAGTCCGTCAGTACCGAGTATTTCTCCGTGGATCATGATTTTCTGGCCGTCCTACAGATCCGCCTAAAAGAGGGGCGCAACTTCTCGCCCGATCTGGCGAGCGATTCGATAGGGGCAGTGCTCGTTAATGAAGCCATGCTTGACCGGCTTGGCTGGAAAAATCGGACGGCCGGTTTGGTGGAGTTTAACGAAAAGCGGATACCCATTGCGGGCGTCATCCGCGATTTTCATTTACGTTCTCTGCGGAATAAAATTGAGCCTTTAGTTCTGGTGCTACACGAAGATCGGGGCGACAAACTGCTAATTCGCGTAAAGCCGCAGAACGTAGCGGCCGCACTGGCTTCCGTCGAGACTACTTACAAAACAATAAACCCGAATCAGCCTTTTGACTACACGTTTCTGGACCAGACGTTCGCCGACCAGTACCGCGCCGACGAGCGAAAAGGCAACTTGTTTCTGGCTTTTTCGAGCATGGCCATTTTTATCGCCTGTCTGGGTCTGTTCGGGCTGGCGACGTTCACGGCTGAGCAGCGCACGAAAGAAATTGGCGTCCGGAAAGTACTTGGGGCATCGGTCACGAGTATTGTTGCGCTACTCTCCAAAGACTTTCTAAAGCTGGTGATTATCGCCATTGTCATTGCCTCACCGCTGGCCTGGTATGCTATGGACAGATGGCTACAGGATTTCGCCTACAAGGTCGACATGGCCTGGTGGGTCTTCGCGCTGGCCGGTTTGCTGGCCATCGGCATTGCCTTGCTAACCGTGAGTTTCCAGAGTGTAAAAGCTGCCCTGATGAATCCGGTAAGGTCATTGCGATCAGAATAATGTAGAGACGCGACCCTTCGCGTCTCCTGTGCGTCAGCAATTTTAGCGCCAACAAAACCATCCGGGTGCTGAGACGCGAAGGGTCGCGTCTCTACAAAAGACAAACATATGCTAACCAACTACCTCAAAATCGCTTTTCGTAATCTCTGGAGAAACCGGGGGTATGCGGCTATCAACGTCGTTGGTCTGGGTGTGGCTTTCTGCATCTGCACCTTTCTGTTGCTGACGGCCTACCTGCATCTCACGTTTGACTCCTTCCATCAGGATGGCGACCGGATTTTCCAGTCGTACCTCTTTAGCAACGACCCCGAAAAGCCGACGAAAAGCGGAAACATGCCTTTGCCCCTTGCCCCCGCCCTCCACGCCGATTTCCCCGAACTGGAAGCCACCCGCATTATGACCGGACGGAAAAGTCTGGTCGAAGCCAACGGCAAGTATTTCGACAAGCTGATCAACTTCACGGACCCATCGTTCCTGAACATCTTCTCCTTTCCACTCCTTGCCGGCAATCGGGCAACGGTCCTGCGCGAGTTGAGTAGCATCGTAATTAGCGAGAACATGGCGAAAGACCTGTTTGGCACGACAAACGCTGTGGGAAAGCGCCTGCGAATGGGAAATGACGGCCGTCAGAAAGACTATGTCGTGACGGGCATTGTGGCCGATGTACCCGATAATTCATCCGTTAGATTCGATGCCCTGGCGCGTATTGAAAACGCCCCGAATTATCAGGACAGCAAAGACAAATGGGACGCTAATTCGCATAGTGTATTCGTCAAATTACCGGCACAGGTCGATCAGGCCGCGTTTGAAGATCGGCTGAAACCCTTTGCGCAAAAGTATTACCAAGGCACTATCGAGGAACTCAAAAAGAAAAAGGCCCAACCCGATGCACGCGGTGATCTGTTTGCCATACGATTACAAAAGCTCGCCAACATCCATTTCAACCGGGACTTAAGCGACAGCAAAGGCACGCCCGTAGCGGTGATCTACGTGCTGATGGGCATGGCCTTTTTTATTCTGGCTATTGCCTGTATCAATTTCATCAACCTGAGCATTGCCCGGTCGTTCACCCGGGCGCGGGAAATTGGCGTTCGGAAGTCGCTGGGGGCGTTCAAAAGCAGTTTGTTCGTCCAGATATGGAGCGAATCGGGCTTGATTTGCGTCGTGGGTTTCCTGTTCGGAGCCGTGCTGGCTTACCTGCTTATGCCCGCCTTCAACGCCCAGTTTGGCGCTAAACTCCAACTGGCCTATGCGCTCCAGCCCGGATTTATAGCCATGTGCGGATTCGTTATCGCGCTGGTTACGCTGGTGGCGGGCGGCTATCCGGCCTGGCAAATGGCGAAGTTCAATACAGTCGATGTGCTAAAAGGCAAAGTGACGACCAAACGGCCGGGGGTGTTGCGCAATGCGCTTATCGTTACCCAGTTTACATTGTCCTGTTTGCTGGTTTGCTGTACCGTCATTGCTTTCCAGCAGGTGGGGCATCTGCGCCAGAGCCCGCTTGGTTTCGACAAAGAGCAGGTGATCAGTATTCCGGTGGGTACGCAGGTCGATGGTCGGCAGGTGTTGCAGCGGCTGCGGAATAAACTGGCCAATGACCCAACCGTACTCGCCCTGGCAGGCACCAGTACGAACCTCGGCAAAGGCAAAGACCGCGTTAGTTCGCGATCGACGGTCGGGTACACGAATAAGGGGCGAAAAATCTCCACCGACATTTTGATGATCGACTATGACTACCTCAAAACACTCAAAATAAAGCTGTTGGCCGGGCGTGATTTTAACCGGGCCTACGCCAGCGATTCGGTCAATCGGGTTATCGTTACGCAGAGTATGGCCAAAATGATGGGCGTGGCCAACCCGGTTGGTATGTTACTTGGCGATGACGACGACACGACCGGCACCAAATCCCAGATCATCGGCGTCGTACCCGATTTCCGCTTGTATTCCGTCGCCGACAACGCCAATCCAATCACCATGTACCTGTCGGCTACCGAACCTGTTCACTACGTTTTTGTCCGGGTATCCCCGCAAAGTCTGGGTGGAGCCATGGAGAAACTTCAAAAGGTGTGGACCGAAGTCGCTCCTCAATCGGAGTTCATGGGTTCGTTTCTGGATGAGAATGTGGACGCCTGGTATCAGAACGAGGAGCAGCTTTCGCAGATATTGAGTCTGGCGTCGAGCGTAGCTATTTTGCTGTCGTGTATCGGTTTGTTTGCCATCGCCCTGCTCATGGTCGAACAGCGCACCAAGGAGATCGGCATCCGAAAAGTAATGGGGGCCAGCATTCCCGGCATCGTCCTGATGCTCTCGCGTGGCTTTGTCAAACTGGTGCTGATTGCGCTCTGCATCGCCGTGCCGTTGGCGTGGTTTGGCATGCAAACCTGGCTGAATAATTATTCCTACCGCATCGACATCAGCCCATGGGTCTTCATCGGCGTTGGACTATCGGCCATCTTTATCGCCCTCGCAACGGTGAGTTTTCAAAGCATCAAAGCTGCGCTGATGAACCCGGTGAAGAGTTTGCGATCGGAATAACTCTCGATGGCGCGAGGCCGGGCCACGTTGGCTCTGGCCTAGCGCCATCGAGTATCAGATAAAAGGACTTAAGTCAAGATTTAACACCTCTGAAAATGATGAATTTGTCGCCACATTTCCATCGCCTTTGCCATACCGTACCCATGTTTGGGTTTTGTAATTGAAGACAAAGCCTTCCAGAATCCCATAGTCTTCGTCTTCAATCAATCGAATAACCTTTCTAAGGTCGCTTTTCTCTCCGCTCGTCTGACAAACCTCGATGATGACCCGTGTTTTTTCAGCTTCGTGGTCGTAGAGCAAAATATCAGGAACTGGATTGCCGTAACCTTCGGTAAGCATAGTTTCGGGGAGTGGCTCGTAGGGAATACTGTGCTGTTTATAGTAAAGAATTCCTAATTCAACATGGAGACGAGAAATAATTTGCTGATGGTAAAGTGGGGCATTTACGCCATCGTCATTGAAAAGGGACTTTTGGTGAACCGGAATAGAGTAATTCATTGCCTGCCTGATTTTGTATGCAATTACTAATCAAAGATAACCAAAAAGAATAGACACGCATGCTCCTTAACTACCTCAAAATTGCCTGGCGGAATCTGGTTCGCAACTGGTCGCTCAGCACGATCAATATCGTTGGTCTGAGTGCGGGGCTGGCGGCCGTCATGTTCATTATGCTGTTCGTACAGGACGAGTTTTCGTTCGACCGCTTTCACCAGCAGGGCGACCAACTGTACCGGGTGGTGCTGAACACGACAAACCCGGCCGGGGCTGAAGTCTCGACCGGTGCAACGGGCCTGCCACAAGGGCCAGCGTTCAAAGCCGACCTGCCCGAAGTGGCCGATTTTTGCCGGATGCAGGGGTACGAAATGCTGTTTCGCCACAAAGACGAGGGTATCTATCAGCAGGTCCTGTACGTAGACCCATCGTTTCTTCAATTATTTAGTTTTGAGTTATTGGCGGGCCGGAGTGCCGGACCAGATGCCCGCACGTTGCTGAATGAACCGGGCAATGTGGTGGTTACGGATGAGATCGCCCGCAAGTATTTCGGTACGACCGATGTTCTGAATCGGTTCATGACCATCGACGCGGGTGGCAGTTTCGAAAACTACCGCATCACGGGCGTGGTGAAAGCGCCCCCCATGAATTCGAGTATCCGCTTCGATGTGCTGCGCCCGTTCGTGGCGTCGTTGCCACCAGATCGCAAAGACTGGAACGAGAACGACTGGTCGGATGGCTTCCTGAATACATTCGTGCTGTTGCGCGCCGACCGGAACGGCGTATCGGCCAACCCGGCTACGGTTGACCGTAAAATGGCCGATGTATTTACCCGTCGCGCCAGTGAGCAACTGGCTAAACTCAAAAGCGAATACGGCTCCTTTAGCTCGACCTATCACCTGCAGCCGTTCACCGACATGCACCTCAACGACCGCTACGAGTTGGGTAACGGACTGATGCGAGGCTCCTCATCGGTGTATTCTTATGTATTGAGTGGTATTGCCGGACTGATCCTGCTGCTGGCCTGTATCAACTTCATCAACCTGACGCTGGCCCGGTCCTTACGCCGAACGAAAGAGATCGGCATCCGGAAGGCAACGGGCAGCACCCGCGCTCAACTCGTTGGGCAGTTTGTGGGTGAAACTTTTCTGCTAACGTTGCTGGCGTTCGCACCGGCAATAGCCCTTGTTTACGCGCTGCTACCCCAGTTCTCGACTCTCGCCAACAAGGCTCTGCAACTAGCGTTTCTGCTTAATCCACAAACTCTCGGCCTGTTTGGTGGCCTGGTCATTCTCGTTACGCTGCTGGCGGGTTTCTATCCGGCACTTGTCCTGTCGGGTTTTAACCCAACGCAGGTACTATATGGTCGGGTACAACTGGCCGGGCGCAACAACGTCGGCAAATCATTGCTAATTCTACAGTTCGTGATCGCCATTGTGCTGCTGATCGGAACGGCGGTGTTGCATGGGCAATTCAAGTATATTCAAACCGCCGATGTGGGGTACGAACGCGCCAACCGGGCGAGAATTTACGTTCCGTGGGGACGGGAAAAACAGGGCGAACTCGTGAAGCAAGCCCTGCGGGGTCAACCCGGCGTCGAGGCTGTGGCCCGAAAATCCGGCGGGCATCGCTCCGGCACGTTTTACATTCAGAACAAACCCGTCAAATCGGCCAATGAGTATATTGATGACCAGTACCTATCCTTCGTCAATGTGCCGGTTCTGGCCGGGCGGGGCCTGAGCCACGTCAACCCGACAGACAGCATTTCCAACATTCTGGTCAACGAAACCTTCGTTAAGCAGTTTCTTTCAGCCGACCGGCCCGCCCTTGGGCAAGTGGTACAGCGCGAGGAAAATAACGCCCGGCACAACCTGACGGTGGTGGGTGTGGTGCGGGATTACCAGTATCGCTCCCTCCGCGACAAGCCCGAACCCGTTCTGCTGCAACTGGGCAAACCCGAGCAGATGAACCAGTTGTACGTCAAACTCGACCCGAACCAGACATCGGCGGGGCTGCAAACCGTCGAGGGTACGTTCCGAAAACTGATTCCGTACCAGCCTTTCAGCTATCACTTTATGGAAGACGACCGACTGGAAAGCTACGCCGACGATGCCCGCTGGAAGGAACTCGTTACCGATGCCGCCCTGCTGGCTGTGCTGATTGCGGGACTGGGTTTGTTTGGTCTGGTATCGCTCATGATCGAACAGCGCACCAAAGAAATCGGCATTCGCAAAGTACTGGGTGCCAGCACGCTGGAGGTAGCCCGGTTGCTGTCTCTCAACTTCCTGAAGTTAGTATTGATCGCCTTTCTGATCGCCACGCCCATCGGCTGGTACGCGGCCCGCCACTGGCTCGATACCTTCGTCTATCGCATGGAGTTGACCGGCTGGCTCTTCGGTCTGGTTGGCCTCTCGGTGCTGAGTGTCGCCCTGCTCACGGTGAGTTTCCAGAGTATACGAGCCGCCCTGATGAACCCTGTGAAATCGTTACGGTCGGAATAGGGATACGGGGTGTAGAGACAACGCATGCGTTGTCTCTACGTTGGATTTATCTCATTAACATTGAACCGTTACGCGTAAAAACGTGGCTGGTATGGATGTCGTGGTGGTGTCGGGGCTTTTGTTCTGGCTGTTGAACAAGGCATCTAACGCCTGATCCAGTTCTGCTGCCTTGCCGTTTTTTTCGGCGGCATCAAACGCGTTCATGGTAGGCCCGTAATAATTTTTGAAGGTGTTGAAGAACTCAGAGGGTGAATAAGGCGCGTTGAACGTAAACGTATCGCGGAGGAACGTGATATTTTCTTTGGCGATACCGGCTTGTTTAAACCGGTCGATAACATGGTTTTCCATGCCCCACAGCATAGGGCTCAGGAAACCCTCCGGCGGTGGCGGTGTATAAGCCGAGCTGATCTTTAGTACCTGGGCAACCAACGTGGGATCGCCCGGAATCCAGTTTCCCATCACAACTCGTCCACCCGGACGCGTAACCCGAACCATTTCTTTTGCGACATCAAAGGGCTTTGGCGCGAACATGGCCCCAAAGATGCTCACGACCAGATCAAATGAATGATCGTTCAGATCGGATAAATTGCAGGCGTCACCTTCCTGAAACGTACAGTTTGTCAGCCTTTCTGCATTGGCTCGCCTATTGCCTGCTTCAACCAGATTCCGGGCAATGTCGACGCCCAACACGGTAGCCCCAAGTTTTGCTTCGGGTATGGCCGTGGTACCATCACCGCAACCGAGGTCAAGTACGGTAAGACCCTCGGTAATACCTAGCTGGGCCACCAATGCAGCCCCGCTTTCGCGCATGGTTGCGGCAATTTGAGTGAAGTCTCCTTTCTCCCACAAGGCTTGATTTGGATTCATCATCTTTCTTTTTTTGACTGGTGAAGTAAACTATTACCCGAATGAGTGCGACTTTATGGCGTTCGCTGGCTACGGTTCGGCAACGATGCGGTGTAGTTTAGCAGCAAGTGGCTGTTTTCTAAAGGTACCATAGCTCCAATCCTGATATTACTTAATTTTAGTAACCGGGTAGTAATCAATAAAATATAACCTATCCGCTGGCAGCATCAGGCAGACGGCCGATGTGCTTTCATTAACGGACAGTTCTTGTCCATTTACGGACATAGGTTACTCACGAATGCGGCCTCGTTGACTGAAATCGGTCATTTTACGATGTGGCACAGGAGTTGAACAGCAGTTATCAACCGCCCCGTTTACTTAGCCGTTTACGCACCAACTACCTGCCCTATGTTTCTTAACTACCTGAAAATTGCTCTGCGTACACTCCGGAAAAGCCGGGTCTTCTCGCTCATTAACATGGCCGGGCTGGCGTTGGGTATTGCCACCTTTGCTTTCATTCTGGAATATGTTGCCTACGAGCGGTCGGTAAATACATTCCACAAAAACCTGCCAACCCTCTACCGAATGCTCACGCAAACCAAAGAGGGCGACATCTGGTCGGACATGGCTCCGGCAATAGGCACACTCACCAAAAGGGAATTTCCGGAAGTAACCGAGTTCTGCCGCGAGCGTAAAAGCCGCCCTGATGAACCCGGTAAAATCGTTACGATCGGAATAGAAACGGGCCTGTCCGCTGTCGTACAAAATTTGTCCGATAGCGGACACAGAACATACATAACAACCAATAACAGACTATAAATCAACAAGATATATAGCTGGCATGATCATGGATAATATATAAATGCTTACCTAATCTTCTCTCTATTTTTGCCGATTTTATGAAAACGCTATTTACCCTGTTACTGCTTACGGTTGGTTTCAGCGCGTTCGCACAACGGTCGTCCAGCAAACACGTCACGACCGATGGTCGGCAACTTCGTATCCGCATTGACATAGAGCAGCCTGATCGCTCCATCCATTACCGTCGCTCGTTCGACGTAACGGATATGGACGATAAAGCCGTAAAAGCCCTCGAAAATCACATCATCGACTCCCTCGACCGGGTTTCCTCGGAGGGCTCTCTGGTGGTGGCAACGGAACCCAGGCGTGGTAGCCGGAGCACGAAAAAAGAAGAGAATACAATTATTTACACGTCTGATTCAGACAACCGGGCGGCTCGCATGGAAGCCCACGCATCGTCGAGCTTGTCGCCGAGTGATATAGCACCCTCGTCGGTATTAGTCAAAGAAGACAAGGAAAACGGACGACTCTGGATGCAGTACACGTTTCAGAAAGATGGCGAAGAGTTGGTCATCGAGCGGACGGCCAATGTGGTTGGTAAAACCGAGCGCGAAAAACAGGCCATCATCAAAGACACCGAACGGAGTTTCGGCATTAAAACCGGAAATCAGTAAATGAGGCTGATTACCTGTTCACTCTGGTTTCTTTTCACCGTTTATATCTTCCTCTTTGTACACAGGCCACCTACTGGGTGGCCTGTTTTGTTATAGCGCGATGGCCGGGCCAACTGTAAACTCCCCTGTCCGTTCCTGAACGTCCGCTGTCCGATACCGGACAGCGGACGTTCAAAATTACACGTATACCATTGACGCACAATAACTTACAATACTGGTACAACATTTGGGCTTCTGTAGAGACGCAACACTTTGCGTCTTTTTGCTATTCGATGGAAAAAGACGCAAAGTGTTGCGTCTCTACACAAACGCCCATGCTGCGAAACTACCTCAAAACGGCCCTGCGTACATTATGGAAACACAAGCTGTTTTCCTTCATCAATGTCTTTGGTCTGGCATCGGGTATGCTGGTTTGTCTGCTGGCCATGATCGACATTAAAGGAGCCTTCGACTATGATTCGTTTCATCCCAACCGCGACCGGACGTACCGTATTCTAACGGATGTAACCGATAAAACAAACGATGAGCAGGGATTCGCCACCACGCCCCTACCCCTTGCCCAGGACCTGGCTCGTAACTACCCGTTTGTCGAGACCGTAACGCGGGTTGTTCGAATTTATGGCGAAGTCACCGCCAACCGGAAACAACTGCCGGTAGTGTGTAGCGCCGTAGATTCGGGATTCTTCGACATCTTTGGGTTCAAACTGGCAGCCGGTCAGGCGGCCATTGCCCCCAAAACGGTTGTCCTGACGCAACAGACCGCTGAACGCTTTTTCGGCACCGCTAACCCGGTTGGCAAAGTCATGGACCATTCCGAATTCGGTCCCCTGACGATTTCGGGTGTTTTCACTAAACATCCGGCCCGAACGCATCTTAATTTCGATATGGTGGTATCTACGACAACCTTATCGACTCCCGCCTGGCAACGGGCACTCACCGACTGGAAGCAGTACGCCCAGGGGTATACGTATATCCGACTCAAGGCGGGTATACCCATAGAAACGCTGGAGGCTTCATTACCCGGACTAGCCAGTCGGGTAACAAAGGGCATCCGGTTTGCCGCCGAGAAGGGCTACACCTTCCGAAGCCAGGCGCTGACCAAACTGTCGCCCTCGCGTGAAGACCTGATGCATTCCACGTATGAACCCACCATCGGAAAACTGGAAGCCGAACTGGGCGTCGGCCTGCTGACGCTACTCCTGGCCGCTTTCAATTACATCAACCTCACGCTGGCCCGGTCGTTGAGCCGCGCCCGCGAAGTGGGCATCCGGAAAGTTGCGGGGGCATTGCGCTGGCAATTGATGGGACAATTCATGGCCGAATCCGTCATTCTGTCGGTGCTGGGGCTTGGGCTGGCGTACGGAATGCTGCAACTGGTAAAACCCATGCCCTTTGTGCAGCAATGGCTTATTGGTGATGTTCAATGGGAAAATAACGGCACGTTATGGATGGTTTTTGTGGCGTTCAGCGTCGTAACGGGCTTACTGGCGGGACTACTTCCGGCCCGCGTCCTGTCGGGCTTTCAACCGGCACAGGTACTTCGGAGCCAGACGGGACTAAACGTATTTAGGGGAATAACCCTGCGTAAATCACTGATCGTGGCCCAGTTTTCCATTTCCCTGCTGGCCATGATCTCCCTGCTGGCCATGGCCCGGCAGCAACACTTTATGGCCACGACCGATTACGGATTTAAGCGGGACGGTTTGCTGACCATTCCCCTGAACGGCTTCCCTCCGGCCCGGCTTTCGGCCGACATTAGCCAACTGGCGGGTGTAGAGCGCGTATCGGCAACGGTAGCCCTGTTTGGTGATCATGGCGGTAACGGGCAGATGGTCTATCGGCAGAAAGCCGGGGGCGACTCCTCAGCCACGGATGTTTTCGCGGCCGATGCCAATCTGATTGCAACAACGGGGTTAACGCTGCTGGCGGGTCAGAACCTGCCGGTATCCGTGTCGGATTCGGCCTCGCGGCTGGTGTTGATCAATGAAGAAGCGGTGCGGGCCTTCAAACTGGGCGAACCAAAAGCGGCCGTTGGACAAACGCTCTGGCTCAACGATAGCACGGATGTTCAGGTGGCCGGTGTTGTGAAAGACTTTCAGTCTACTACGCTGGTCTGGAAAATTCATCCGCTCATTCTCCGCTATCAACCCAACGACTTCCGGTACCTGACGGTGAAAGTTACGGGTGGAAACCCCGAGGCCGTCAAAGCCGACATTGCCCGCATCTGGAAACGACTCAATCCCTACGAACCCTTCGCCGGGCAGTGGTACGACGACTTTCTGTATAATCGGCACAGCCATACCGACGATCTGAATTTCATGGGCCTACTCCTTGGCCTGGCCGTGTCGATTGCCTGCCTGGGCCTATTGGGTATGGTTACTTACACCACCGCCCTGCGCATCAAAGAGGTGGGCGTCCGTAAAGTGATGGGTGCTAACGTGGGCCAGGTTGTGTGGCTGCTGTCGTGGGATTTTATGCGGTTGCTGCTCATTGCCGGAGCCATCGCTCTCCCGCTGGGGTATCTGGCGAGTAGCTTTTTCCTGATGACGTTTGCGCATCACATCACCGTCGGCATTGGCCTGTTAAGTGGTTGCTTTGGAACGATGCTCCTGCTGGGTGGCCTCACCATTGGCTGGCGAACGTACCGTACGGCGCTGACAAACCCGGTGACTAGTCTTCGAAATGAATAAAGTCCATTAAATCCTTCCCCTAAAACTATGTCGTACATCGCTATACCCATCTCTTCGCTGCCCGGTAAGCAGGACATCGAAATCGACGTAACCATCAACGGGCAAAAGCAGGCTCTGCACTATCGGGTCGAGTTATTTTACTGGGGCGACTGCCGCGTACCCACCTTCGACCGGGTCGAGTGCATCCGGCAGCTCCTGGCCGAGTACGACCAGGACTGGACACTCTACTACATCGGCTCCCCCACCGACGAATTTGTGCCCATCACCTTTGTTAGAAAAGAAGACCTGGTCAAACAACGGACGTTATTGAGATCGTCGCGAAACTGATTTTTCAACCCCTGATTAAAGCGTGATACACAGACGTACGTATCACGCTTTATTTGGCCTTTCATATATAAGAAAATTATATATATTTGTTTCTATATGCTCGCGCCAGCTATAGATACCTGCGCCAATCTAAGCCCAATGCTCAATCAACTCTCAATCCTCATGCTTCGCAACTACCTCAAAATCTCCCTGCGCAACCTCTGGCGAAACCGGAAGGTGAGCACAATTAGTATCGTCGGTCTTTCCATAGGGCTGGCCTGCGGCCTTGTACTGTTTCTGCTGGTCAGCTACATGTTCAGCTTCGACCGGTACCACGCCAAAGCTGACCGAACGTTTTGGGTAGTTACCGACATTCGGCAGGAAAACATTGTCCCAACAGATGCCACGCCCCGACCAATGGGTGATGTGCTGCGGCAGGAACTCCCCTTTGTGGAAACGGCGGCCCGGCTCGAAAACGTCTCCCGGCGCATAATGGCTGTGCCCGATGGTAAAGGCGGTTTTTTGACCAAGTTTGACGAATCACGCAACCTGTGTTTCACTGAACCACAGTACTTCGACATTTTTGATACGAAATGGATAAGCGGCAATCCGAAAACCGCGTTGGCCGCACCAAACACGGTTGTCCTCTCTGAACGGTATGCTCAGAAATACTTTGGTGCGGCCAATCCGATGGGAAAGGTACTACGCTTCGATAACCAGACGAACCTGACCGTTACGGGCCTTATTAAAAACCTGCCGTCCAATACCAAGCTTCGGTACGACGCTTTTATTTCCTACGCGACCCTGCCCACGCTCATGGGCGAAGGGAGCAAACAGGCCATGCAGGACTGGACTCACGTGTTTACCGTTTGCTTCGTTACCCTCCGCGAAGGCACGCCCGTAGCACGACTGCTCGATGCATTTCCAATTCTTCGGAAGAAATACCTGACCACGCCCGAAGCGAAGAAACTGGACTTTCATGCCATCCCTCTCCCGGATCTGGATCATATGCCCCAATACGGCGGCCGGACACCGAAGTTGATTTTGTACGCCCTCGTTATTGTCGGGCTGTTTCTGGTGCTGGCGGCCTGTATCAATTTTATCAATATTGCCACCGCCCACGCCCTCAAACGGGCCAAAGAAGTGGGGGTCCGCAAAGCGGTGGGCAGTTCCCGCTGGCAACTCATCGGGCAGTTCATGGTCGAGACAACGCTGGTGACGCTGGCGGCTGTTGCACTGGCAATACCACTGGCTTACTTCTGCCTGCCTATGCTCAACAGCGCCCTGTCTATCATGAACACCGACATTTCCATCGGGAGGTTGTTTCAGCCCGATTCGCTCCGCTGGTTTGTCGCTCTGATTGTCGGCGTTATTCTGCTGGCGGGTCTGTACCCGTCGCTGGTGCTGGCTCGCTTTAATCCGGTGGCGGCTTTACGCGGCCGACTTACGACGCAGCAGGTTGGCGGGGTGTTCGTTCGGCGGGGGCTGATCGTCACGCAGTTTTTCATCACGCAACTGTTCATCATTGGCGTACTAGTTATGCTGGCGCAGGTGCGGCACATGCAAAAAGCCGATTTGGGTTTTCGGAAAGAAGCAATTTTGATGGTGCCCGTGCCCGCTGGCAATGTACTAAAGCAGGATGTGGTTCGTGCCCGGATGGGACAGATAGCGGGCGTCGAAGCCGTGTCGCTGGGTGCTGACCCGCCCGCAGCTTACCGGCGACTGCCCGTGCCGTTCACGTATGACACCCATACGCAGCCCGAGAAATTCCCCATGGTGGTTAAAGTTGGCGATAAGAACTACGTATCGGTTTACGGCATCAAACTGGTAGCCGGGCGCAACTTCCGCAACAACGATACAACGAACAACGAAGCGCTCGTGAACGAAACGATGGTGCGGGAATTAGGTCTGCGCTCACCTGGTAACGTAATCGGTAAACGCATCAATCTATGGGGTGGCGACAAAACCATTGTTGGCGTCGTACGTGATTTTCACCTGAGCGGACTACCCCAGCACATTCCACCCGCCACCCTGCTGAACTACTACCGCGAGAATCAACTGGCTTCCCTCAAACTCGACCCGGCATCCATTCCGGCAACGCTGAAGGCCGTTGAACAAACCTGGAATGAGCTATATCCGGAGCATGTGTTCAAAGCCGATTTTGTGGACGACCTGCTGAGCAATTTTTACATGACGGAGCAAATCCTGCTGGGGCTGGCGGAAGTATTCTCGCTCATTGCTGTATTGATCGGTTGCCTGGGTCTGTACGGTCTGGTGGCGTTCATGGCCGAAGCGAAGACGAAAGAAATTGGCGTTCGGAAAGTGCTGGGTGCTACAGCCGCTCAACTGTTGTGGTTATTTGGCCGTGAGTTCAGCCGACTCCTTCTGATCGGCTTTGCGCTGGCGGCTCCGCTGGGCTGGTTTCTGATGAACGGCTGGTTGCAGGGGTATGCCTACCGCATCAATTTCAGCGGATGGATACTGGCCGGAACGCTCCTTGTAGCTAGTTTGATCACAGCCCTGACAGTTGGGTACGAGTCGCTGAAAGCCGCCCGCATGAACCCGGCAAAAAGCCTTCAAAATGAGTGATTGACCATACATCATTTTCCTGGTTATCAGATCGGAATTGATGACTAAACTAGTCATGTTTACCAGAAGATGGCGCAGCAATGAAGGCGATCGGACTACTCAACGGAATCATATCCTGGCTTGTGGCAAGCCAGGCACTGGCCCAGCAGGGCCTGAAAGGAGATTATTATGAAGGGACGAATTTCGAGCGGAAAGTTTTCACCCGGATCGACCCGCAACTTAACTTCAACTGGCGGGGCCGAAGCCCTGGTCCGGGTATGCCCGAATCCTACTATTCTATCCGCTGGACGGGTAAACTACTGGCACCGGCATCGGGCGAATACCGGTTTTACGCTAAGGTAGATGACGGGATTCGGGTGTGGGTGGGCAACAAGAAAGTGATGGATTCCTGGCAGCTCAACGACTCGGAAAGTTTTGGCGGCCGTGTGATCCTGGAAGCCGGGAAATACTATGATCTGCGGGTCGATTTTTTCAACGATATGCTGGAGGGCGAAATTCAACTCTTCTGGCAACGGCCCGATGCTCAACATACACTCAACCCATTCTCGGAATCCGGCACGTTGATCACAGGACAGCATTTTTTTCAAAAAGCCGTCCCCAATCGGGTAACGCTGGCCAAAACACCCGAGAAGCCGGCGCCAACGCCCCCGGTCATCGCGTCGACTGCGCCCAAAACCATTCCCCCGAAAGAGGCCAAAGTTGTAGTGAGGAAACCGGTCATCAAGCCACCAGCACCCCAAAAGGCGGTTGTTCTTCCTACAATTGCATTGGATACACCGCAGGTCGCAGCAACCAGCCCCCCTGTTAACAAACCTGACTTTAACGCGGGTACAACGTTCACTTTACACCATGTACAGTTCGAGCAGAGCAGCTACATCTTAGTACCCGAATCGTCGGCCGAGCTGGACAAACTGGTGCGAGCGATGAAGGAAAATCCGGCTCGGGCTATTGAAGTTTCCGGTCATACCGACAACGTTGGCGACCCGCGCCTGAACCTGGCCCTGTCCGAAAACCGCGCGAAAGTGGTGGCGAGTTACCTGAAACGCCGGGGTATTGCCGAAGACCGCATCACCACCACCGGCTACGGCGGCACCCGCCCCATCGGTGATAATACCACCGAAGGCGAACGAGCGAAAAACCGGCGCGTCGAAATTACAATTCGGTAAAATTTACATCAGGTCAAACGCCATATCTTAAGGAGGGTTTGCAGCCAGCACGGCTACCATCAATCCTACGCAGGGGGGCACCTACACGGTCGTCGTCGCCAACACCAGTGGCTGTTCGGCCACCAGCACCACCGCCGTGACGGTCAATGCCCTGCCCACGGTGGCAATTACGGGCAGTCTGAGTTACTGCGCCAGCACCAGCACGGTGCTGACGGCTACACCCGCCGGTGCTGCGGCCTATCGCTGGAGCGGACCAGGATCACTGACGGCTAATACGGCCGCGCTGACGGTCACAACAGTTGGTACCTACACGGTCGTGGTGACCCATGCGACGGGCTGTTCTGCGTTAACCAGCGTTACGGTCGGGCAGTTGCCGCAGCCTGCCCAGCCCACCGTTTCGGCGCGGGTGGCGGGCACGGCGACGACCCAGAGTCTGACGCTGACGGCCACTGGCTGTGATGCGGGCCATACGGTGCGCTGGAGCGGCCCGACCAGTACCAGTGCTACGGGCGCCACCTGGTTGATCAACGCCTTTACCCAAACGGGAACCTACGAAGCCCGCTGTCAGTCGCCGGCCGGGTGTCAGAGTTTCCCGGCGGCCACTACGGCTACGTTTCTCAGCCCAAATACGCCCCAGGTTTTACGGCAGGGACCGGGTAGTCTCTGCGCTGGTCAATCGACGACGCTGGTCACCAACGGCTGCGGAGCCGAACAGACCGTGCGCTGGTCGACCGGGCAAACCGGGGCGGTGCTGGTGGTCTCGCCCACGGTGCCAACCACGTACCGGGCTTTCTGCGTGAGCGGAGAAGTGGTCAGTGAACCCTCGCTGGCCATCGACATCTGGGTAGCGGGTGCGGTCAGTATTGCGGGCGCGACCAGTTATACCCTCGGCCAAACCATCTCCCTGACGGCCACGGTCACCCCGGCGGGCAGCGTGACCTATACATGGAGCGGGCCGGACAGCTACAGCAGCACGGGTGCCGTGCTGCAGCGGCTGGGGGCGAATCTGGGGCAAAGCGGTATCTATACCGTAACGGCCCGCATCAGCCCCACCTGCTCGGTAACGCAGTCGGCCCCGGTGTCGGTGACGGGTATCCTGACCGGTAGTCCGGAGCGGTCGGTGGCCTGCCTCGGTGGGGCACTGAGCGTACCTTTCAGCGCGTCGGGTAACTTCGGAATCGGCAACGTCTTTTCGGTGCAGCTTTCGGCACCGGGGGGCAGTTTTACGGCGGGCGTCACTGCCCTGACGGCCAGCCCTGCGGGCGGTGCGCTGTCGGTGACGCTGCCCGCCAGCCTGTCGGCGGGCGAGTATCGGCTGCGGGTGGTGGCCAGCAACCCGCTGACCATTGGTGTACAAAGTCCCACCTCGCTGACCGTTTCCAGTGCGCCGTCCCTAACCGCGACCAACAGCAGCCCATCGGGCCAAACGGCGGTGGGCGGTGCGGTGAGTCTGAGTGTCAACGGGCAGAACCTGACCGGAGCGACGTACCTGTGGACCGGCCCCGCTAATTTTAGCAGTACGGTGGCTAACCCCACGCTACCGACAACCACCACGGCCAGCAGCGGCACTTACACGGTTCGGGTGACCACCCCGGGCGGCTGTACGGCTACGGCGCAGACCAGTGTTTCGCTTTCACCAGTCGGAGAGCCGCACCTCTGTACGCTGGTCTTCAGTGGGCCGATGGCTACAACCTGCATCTCGACCACGTACCTCAGCGGTACGGTGGTCAGCACCACGATCACGGGGGGGCTGACGGTGCAACTGGCTAGCGTGCCCCCGGGTACCATCCCCCGGCTGAGTCTGTTCCGCCAGACGACCGTCGTGAACGGCGTAGCGAGCTTTGCCCTGAGTGCGACCGCTACCGGCACCTCGGTCCGCTTCACGGGGCTGGCCGATGGCACCTACCGCCTGCGGGCCTATGTGCTCACCGGCGCGGACACCTGCTGGGCCAGCCTGGGCGGCCAAACCAGCCTGACGGCCACCCTGCGCTGCAACCAGTCTCCGCTCAATATCCGCATCAAATCGGTGAATTCGCAGACTGAGACCGACCTGATCCCCCGCCTGGGCGGTGGGCTGGGGTCGCTGAACCTGTCGGTGGAGGAGTTGGACGGGCAAAGCTTAGCGGGCTACACCTACCGCTGGAGTGAGCCCACCAGCACGAGTGCCGTAGCTACGACGGCCACCTCCACCACCCTGACCAGCCGACGCATTGGCAACTACAAAGTAACGCTGGTGAGCGGCACCGACACGCTGGTGGCTTACACCACCCTGCGGGCCAAACCCTGCCGCACCATAGCCCAGACCTACCAGTGCGGCACAAGGCCCGCCATACCCGTCTCGGACACAGGCGGGTTGGGACTGAGTAGCCTGGCTCCCGGCGACACCATCCGCACGGGCGACTTTGACCTGGTGGTAACGGAGGTGCAGGGTGGCAGTAACGGCGTCTGGACGGGGGTGGGCTATACGGTCATTCCCTATATGCAGAACGACCGCATTGCCGTCGAGTTCAAGCAAGCCAGCGTCAACGACTGCTACGAGTACACGGGGGGGGGCACGGTACAGTCGGCATATGATCCGAGTTGGGGAGGGGTGGTGCAGACCAATACAGGTCTGAAACAGCTTGATGTTATTTTCTCCGATATTAAGAGCATACTGGCCGATTACAAAAACGCTACACGGAAGATAGATGATAACTTAACGAGTCTGAAAGGTGCGCTCGATCAGATGACCTATCTGAGTAACGACCTAAGAGCAAAAGCATCCGTTCAGTATGATAGTTTGTTGACCGCCTGGAATACGCTCAAAAGTTGTAATTCGGCCAGAGCAGGTGCTCGCCTTAGCTCCACTGCTGGCGATTGTAGTATCAGCGAATTTGAGAAGGGCCTAAACAGGCTGGAAAGCACACTCGCCAGACCTGAGATACTCCTGCCAAAGTACATCGAGCCTGGCGACTTTTTGTTTGTCACTGATTATCCCGAAGTTGATGCAGTCAGCCCATTAGGAGAATGGGTACCTCTGAGAGGGAAGGATGCCGTGTTACTCTATACGGGCGACCAACAGGTGAAGGATGGGTTGATATGCGTTCAGTTTTCCGACCGGGGAAGTAACAACATTTATATTTGGAGCGAGGAGAAGAAAAATTATGTTGACAAACAAAACCGGGACTTCGACTTCCCCTGGTATTACGACCTGCTGAATTTTGGCATAGCAAGTGTCGCGCCAGTCATCGACCTGTCGGTAGGTAGCGGCTGGTCAAAACTCAAAGCCAGTTATGGTCAGTATGCCGAGACTGGCGGCAGTATTCCCGGTTTTATTGCCAGGATGGTGAGTACCGGCCTAGCTGAAGCCGTCTCGGACGTTGCAGCCGGTGGTCACCGACGCAACCGAACGCTGGCTACGTTCTGGATGACGTATTCGCCCGATCTGTCGCCGTCTACGGGTGGTGCGCTCAAGGGCCTGACTAAGGTGGTTGGTCGTTATGGCCTTCGGTTAATTAAAGCAACACCAGCAGAATGGGCTTTGCTGACCAACCTGAACAAGGAGATATTCCGGTATTCGGTTAATGCAAGACTGTTCCGCCTGAACACGTCTTATAAAAGAGGTCTGGTCAACACGGTTGCGATCTATCGGATACTGGATGCCCCTGTTGCTACTGAAACGGGTAGCGTCAAACGAGGCATCATTCAGCTCAGCAAAGACGGCTCGGGTAATGTTTTCTGGGAGTTTCTAGGTAACTCTGTCTTACCGTCGGCGAGGGGCGTTAGCTTCGATGAGTTCATGAAGCGAACACCTACCCTGATAAAAAACGCCCCCATAGAAGTCAGTCAGCAGGCGTTCAAATTGTGGTCAGCCGAGCGGTGGGAAGCCTTGTATCAGTTGATGACGCAACACATCAAGACGGGGATTGTTTGGCCACCCTTGGACGGGGCGATTGGGCCAATTGTCAGAAAGGTGATACGGGAAGGGGCCGTTATGGATCGGTTCCATTTTGGTGCTAACCAATTGGAAGATGTGTATCTTTCAAAGAGTGAATTCGTGTCGCCGTTGGCAGGTAATCCGTTTACATTTGATGAGCGGGCACTTCCGCCAGGTTCGTATGCCTACTATAAGCTTAGAGTAAAACCGGGTCGTAGCATTGTGGTTGAAGAAAGCCCAATAACACCCTGGTTCGGAAAGCAAGGTAAAGGAATCCAGTACAAGTTCATCGATCCAGCCACCAACAAAGCCATAGGAATTAATAAACTTATCGAAAATGGCGACATTGAGATATTTGATTTTCAACCACTCAGACCGTTTCAATAATGGAAGCACTTAGCACCTACGCACCAGACATCTGGCTAAACGATGTCAAGGTTAACTTACCACTACTTTTCGACTTGGAAGCAGCGTACACCCTCTCCTTTAGCGAACCCGGAAGCCCCAAAAGGAATGTCCTTTCAGTTGATCATGGGAAGCGGTTGGCTTTAGTGATACTCTACCCGGCAGACGAATTTAAAAAAAATGTTGTCTTGGCACTTGCTACCCATTGGGATCTTCGGCGATGGGAAATACCTGATAATATCGGCTTTGCTCACGATTTTAACTTTGAGAATATTAACTATGGAGCAAGCGCTTACCTCTTAGAGGACTTTATGACCGACACCGATCTGTTGGTCTGTTACAGTTACACGGGCGATAAAGGCCGAACGCCAATGACCGGCCTTATTTACAAAGTATCTACCGTGAAAGCAGATGCCAGGCTCCGGGCAATTTTCTACTGAACACTACTAGACTAATACTAACCATGTTCTCCTGTACCCCCTCATACCGCCCCCACCTCACCCAACGGCCCCGTCGTCGCCGGGCGGGGGTGTTTGCCTGGCTACTAGTTGGTCGGAAAGCATTACTGACAGGGGCTACTTCCCCCTCGGTAATGCCACCTGCTGACGGTAAGACCGGTGATTAAGCCGCTCAGATGATGGCATACCATGACCTACTGACCTGGTTACACACTCGTTAAAACCAGCTACACATAAGACAACCTGTTGAACATCAGCCCACCATCCATATGCGTTTACCGATGAAACAACCCACCATTCACTTCGTACTATTGAGTGTTTTGCTTGCCACATTCACCCAAAAAGCACTCGCCCAAAAAACCGAGACAAGCACTCCCGTAAACCTGACGGAGTTTGCCGTGCCCCCTTTTCCCGTCGAGGTAGTCCGGCTGGAGGTTCAGGCGGGGCAGCTTAGCCTGCTCACCCGGATGCCCATTGCCGGGCGGCCCCTGCCCATCAGCGAAACGCCTAAACCCAGAGGAGCCATCTTTGACCCCTCGGCGGTCTACGTCTGCCAGCAGACCCTGAATACCCAGGGGCAACCCACCGCCCCGGTCAGTGGTAAGGTCTTTGCGCAGGCACTGCCTTCGGCCAGCCCCGCCGACTTTGCCGTCTTCGGCACCCAGGCCGCCGATGGCCCGATGCGCCTGCCCCTGGGGGGAACGCCCCGGGAGATGAGCCGCGACTACCCGAAGCTTACCCAAACCGAGCCCACCATTCAAAAAGTATGGCTGGTGAGCAGCGGTCAGGGCCAGAACTTCGCCACCTACCGGCTCTCCCCCCGCTTCCGGGTCGTTACCCGCGAAACGGATCCCCAAAGCGGCCAGCTCCGCAGCCGGGCCGATGTGCAGGCTCCCCAACAGGCGGCTACCGAAGCCAAAACCGGGGCATACCTGGCCGTGGCGGGCAGCCTACCCGAGGAATCGGGCCGGGTTATTGCCTTATCGCCTACGGCCACCAACCCCGGTCGCTACGAGGGGTTGGCCACCCGCTTTGTGGAGGGCGACAAGAACGCATCGGCCCGGCAGGTGAATCTGCTCACCTTCGCGGCCGATGGCACACTCCTGCGCGACCAGCCCGTGCCGTTCGCCTACAACCGGCAGCTTTCCATGCGTATCCCGGTCTGCGATGAAGCGGGGCACGTGGTGGGGAGCCTCAGTGTGTTCACCGACGGGCCGGGCAAAAAAGACGCCCGCGACCCGCAGGAAAATCGCTTTTCGGTCGTCATCACCGACGAGCAGGGCGGCATCTGGAGCCAGATAGAGCTGACGGCCGGAGGCAGCAGCCCCCGGGCGCTTGTCCCGATCTACGCCCTGCGACAGCAGAACCGCCTGCTGCTGCACAGTCTGAACGGGCAGAAACTACTCAAACCCGTTTACGAGAGCTGGGCCATCACCCGCAGCGGGCCGGATAACCAGGCCCAGGCCACCCTGCTGTCCAGTATGTCGGAGAGCGAACTTTACGACCGCTCGAAGGCGGAAGGCAGCGTCAACGGGGGCGAACGCATCGGCTGGCACTTCTACAACGGTACCCACCCGGTCGATTCGTTTGTGGGCAACGATGGGTCGGTCTGGGTGTTGCAACAACGTCTCTTTGAGATATGGCGTTTGACCTGATACAAATTTGCAACCCCGTGCAACCTTCTTTTACAAAATAACATCTTTACCCTATAAACAGACTAACTCCATGAAACGCACCCAGTTTCTACTAACCCTGCTTAGCGTAAGCGCACTATCGCTAACCTCTCTGGCTCAGAATCGCAACAACGACACTCCGTACCAGACCAAAGCTTTTTCCGGAAATATCAAAGCTGTACGGGCCGAAACATCGGGCGGTAGCCTGACTATCGAAGGCGGCACCGACATGAATGCCAAGGTCGAGATGTACGTGCGGGCCAACAACTGGAACGACCGGCTCGACAAATCCGAAATCGAAGAGCGGCTCCGCGATTACGACATCACCATTGCGCAGGAAGGCAGCACGATCGTAGCAACGGCCAAACGCAGGGGCTCCGGCATGAACTGGAAAAACTCCCTGAGCATCAGTTTCAAATTCTTCACGCCCCGCAACGTCACTACCGATCTGCGCACCTCGGGCGGTAGTATTCAGCTTACAGCGCTTAATGGCTCTCAGAAATTCCGCACCAGCGGAGGAAGCCTCAACGTGAGCGATGTACAGGGTGATATAAACGGACAAACATCGGGCGGCTCTATCCACATGGACCGTTGCCGCAACAGCTCGACCAACACGAACATCGACCTCCAGACATCGGGTGGTTCGATCGAAGCCCGATCGTCGACGGGCCGCATGCGTCTGGTAACGTCGGGCGGCAGCATCCGGCTCAACGACCTCAAAGGCGATATTGACGCCCGCACCAGCGGAGGCAGCATTCAGGGCGAGGGTATTGAGGGCGACATCAAAGCCGGTACATCGGGCGGAGGTGTTCGGCTCGCCAACGTAGCCGGTAGTCTGGACGCCAGCACCAGCGCCGGTAGTGTGGATGTGAGCCTGACGAAAGTGGGCGATTATGTCCGACTGAACACCAGCGCCGGAAGCATTCACGTACGAATGCCCCTCAACAAGGGCATGGACCTGAATCTGCGCGGCAACCGGGTTAGCCTGCCCGAAAACCTGTCGCGGTTTGAAGGCGACATCGAAAAGGATCGCGTTCGTGGAAAACTCAACGGCGGTGGTATCCCGGTTGAGATTGCGGCCAGTGCCGGCAGTGTTTCTATCAATTGATCAGCACCTTTTCACGTCATTTTTGTTTACCAAACAAGACCCGCCCAGCTAACCGGCGGGTCTTGTTTTAGTATGACTACATCCTCATTCTTCGACCGTCGGCTGTTTTTAAATCTTGGCCTTACCCTGCTAAGCAGCAGCATCATTCTGGTTTGTATTAAACTAACACCCTCTATCCACCTCCCGTATTTCGTGGCTACGGCGCTGGCTACCGGGCTCGGATTTCTGGAATCGCGCAGGGGCTGGTTTCTGGCAGTGGTGCAGGTGATCATTATCTGGCTGGGATACATGCTCATCGTACCCACCCCCGACGGCCCCGCCGACCGGGATATTGAGAACTTCGGGCTGTACGGGTCCATGATCCTGACCTTCATCGGCAGTTTTATCGGCGGCCTCCTGAAACGGGCGCTGGACCGGGGGTAAGAAAACTTTGACGACCTGATTTGGTTATCTTACCTAAAAAGCAGCCTATGGATTCTATTGTCTTTCATATCGATGCCGACAAAGCCGGTCAGGACCTCGTCGATAGTATCAAAGCGTATTTTGGTAACCGTCGGGTGCAGATCATTGTAAAAGCGGAAGAGGTAGTAGCCGACAAGGTCGCTCAGGACGAAGTTACCGAACCCGATTACGCACTTCCTTACGACGACATCGTCCGTATTGCCAATGCGCTCGATCGTAACGAGCCTGTAGACGTCATGGCGGAAGTGAAAAAATTTATGGAAACGCAATGAGGGCAGATGGCGCGAGGCCAGTACTGCATGATACCCACCTGATCTTTATCGAGCAAATACAGACATATTACTTTACGGGGATACTCGGGTGACTCGTATTTATGGCAATCCGCAGGAATGGTAACGCCCAGAATGGCGGGTCTTTTCAATGCTTTTTGCCAAACAAAAAAGACAATCAGCAACAGCGCAATCGACACAAAGGGTGTCATATCAATTCGAATCGGGGTATATGTTTGGCGCGTTTTCATGGTAGATGGGGACTTTAGCCAGTGGATGTCCAGAAGCAACATTTTCCACAAACGCCCGTCGTTTTAGTATCTTTACAGGACGTTTGACGCTTTTGCCGCTATGTTTCGCCTTTCCCAAAACCCCGCTTTTGCCAGCCTGTTGCCTTCGTTCGAAGGTGAACTCTATTTCGATGAATCGCCCGAGCATACCGCCCAACGGATTCTGTACGCCACCGATGCCTCCGTGTATCAGGAAATGCCGATTGCGGTAGCCCTGCCGAAATCCGTTGCCGATATAAAGAAACTCCTTCGTTTCGCTCAGCAGCATAAATTGGGGTTGATTCCACGAGCAGCCGGTACATCGCTGGCCGGGCAAGTGGTGGGCAGCGGCATCGTTGTCGACATCTCGAAACACTTTGGCAGCATTGTGGGCATCAACGCGGCCGAACGGTGGGTGCGGGTCCAGCCGGGCGTTATCCGCGATGATCTAAACGCCTTCCTGAAACCACACGAGCTGCTTTTCGGCCCCGAAACCTCCACCGCCAGTCGCGCCATGATTGGCGGGATGATTGGCAATAATTCCTGCGGTCTGCACTCCATCATCTGGGGCACCACCCGCGACCATCTCCTCGAAGTCAAAGCTGTACTCAGCGACGGAGCGGAAGTGACCTTCGGCCCACTCAATCAGGAGCAGTTCGATGCCAAATGCCGGGGCGAAAACGTGGTCAGTCCGCTCGAACAGCGGCTGTACGTTCAATTCCGCGACTGGCTGTCAAAACCTGACGTTCAGAAACACATTCGCGAAGGGTTTCCAAAGCCTACCGTCAAACGAAGAAACACGGGCTACGCGCTGGATGCGATGGCAACATTTTGGGCAGAGGGCATGGGGGTAAGGGCAGAGGGTAAGGGAGAAGAAGCCAAATCCGGGCTTACCCCTCTACCCCATGCCCCGACCCCTCTGCCCCCTGCCCCCACCTTCAACTTCGCTCACCTCATTGCCGGTTCGGAGGGGACGCTTTGTTTCATTACGGAAGCCAAGCTGAATTTACTGCCGTTGCCGCCTAAAGAGTCGGCGCTGGTGTGTGCGCATTTCGATACCATTCGTCAATCGCTGGAAGCTAATCTGGTGGCCCTGGCGCACAACTGTTCGGCTTCGGAGCTGGTGGATGATTACATCCTGCAACTTACCAAAACTAACATCGATCAGGCCAAAAACCGGACGTTTGTTCAAGGCGACCCGAAGGCCATTCTAATGGTCGAGTTTTTTGACGAAACCGTAGCGGGTGTAGGCCAGAAAGCGCAGAATTTTGTGGATGCGCTACAGGAGAAAGGGTTGGGATATACCTATCCGATCCTATTCGATACCGACACCCAAAAGCCCTGGGCGTTACGCAAAGCCGGACTGAGCATTATGTACAACATTCCCGGCGACGATAAACCGGCGAATGTTATTGAAGACACGGCCGTCGATGTTCACGACTTACCGGACTACATCGACGAACTGGATAGAATGGCCTGGGAAAATCACGGCCTGAAACTCGAATATTCGGCCCATGCCGGAGCGGGTGAGATTCACGTGTTGCCGCTCATCAACCTCAAATCGTCGGAAGGACGCGCCAAATTTCGGGCGTTGCTGATGGATACGGCGCAACTGGTCAAAAAATACGGCGGCTCACTCTCCGGTGAGCATGGCGACGGGCGACTACGGGGCGAGTGCATCGCGTTTATGCTCGGTCCGGAAAACTTTCAATTATGCAAGGACGTCAAAGAACTCTGGGACCCGCAGAATACCTTCAACCCCGGCAAGGTTGTCAACACGCCCCCCATGAACGAGTCGCTGCGTTCGGAAGCGGATGTAGTGATTCCGCAACCCAAAACCGTGTTCGATTTCTCGAAAGACGGCGGCTTGCTGGAACTGGCCGAGAAATGCTCCGGCTCCGGCGACTGCCGCAAAACTGAAATCTCCGGCGGAACGATGTGCCCCAGTTACATGGCTACCCGGCGCGAACACGACACCACCCGCGCACGGGCCAACATCCTGCGGCATTTTTACAGTAGTACCGAAAAACCCGTTGAGAGCGACTACGAAGCCGTTAAAGACGTACTCGACTTATGCCTCTCGTGCAAAGCCTGCAAAGCCGAATGTCCGTCGAGTGTGGACATGACCCGGATGAAGGCCGAGTTCACTCAGCAGCACTACCGCGAAAAAGGCATCCCGCTACGGGCGCGGCTGGTTGGCAACTTCACCAGGCTCATGTCAATAGCCAGCAAAGTCCCCTGGACGTACAACGCCATTTATAGCAACCCAACACTCCGGAAGGCAGCCAACCGTGCCGTCGGTTTTCATCCCGACCGCACCATGCCGGAGTTGGCGAAGACGACCTTAACTAAATGGTGGTGGGAACAGAAAAAAGAGGAAAACGAACGGATCGGCCGAGAAACCCGGAAGAATTACTGGCCATCGCTGCATGCCAAACCCTCCTCGCCCATCACACCTAACTCCTCGCTCCTGCTTTTCATCGATGAATTCACGAATTACAACGATGTAGAAGTCGGGCAGAAAGCCATTCTGTTAATGCAGCGTCTGGGTTATTCCGTCACCATTCCCGAGCATGTGGAAAGTGGCCGCACGTATTTGTCGAAGGGATTGGTGGACGACGCCAAGGCCATTGCCATTCGTAACGTGACCTTGCTCAAAGACCTCGTTACGGATGATAAACCACTGGTCGGCCTCGAACCTTCCGCCATTCTCACCTTCCGCGACGAATACCCGCTCCTCGTTCCGTCCGAACTCAAAGAAGACGCCGAACGCATCGCCAAAAACGTTTTTCTGTTCGAAGAGTGGCTCGCCCGCGAAGCCGACGCCGGACGCGTAGACCGGAATCTGTTCACGACGGATACCCAACTGGTGAAGGTGCACGGACATTGTCATCAGAAAGCCCTGTCATCCATGATTCCGGTCAAGAAGGTGCTTTCGCTGCCCAAAAACTACACGGTTCAGTTAATTCCGTCGGGTTGCTGCGGCATGGCGGGCTCGTTCGGGTACGAAGCCGAACATTATGAACTGTCGATGCAGATTGGCGAGATGGTGCTTTTCCCGGCTGTGCGGCAGGCAGAAACGGCTATTATTTCGGCGGCAGGCACCAGTTGTCGGCACCAGATTAAAGACGGTACCGGTCGCAAAGCTCAACACCCCGCCGAAATTCTGTTCGATGCATTGGTGTAACTGTATCCCAGCTAACCGGGGGTAGTCGAAGGCTAATTGTTATATACTCGTTTAGCCTTCGGCTACCCAGACGTGACGCCCGGGATACAGTCCCGCAAATAAACCTTTTGCCTTTCCAGCGGTTCTCCATAGACCTTAAACATTCACATTGTCATGGAAAACAACGCAAATCTCTCCGATGGAGCCAGGCAGGCCGACACAGTCTCCAGCGAACACGCCGAAACGATGTTCAGTGCCGATCAGGCCGAAACCAATATGGTAAAGCTGGTTGATGGCAAACTGGTCTCGATGGGCGATACGGAAGATGATGTCTCGGATGATATGCCTCGGATCCGCTTAGGCAGCGACGAAGAGCGAGCCCTGATCGGCGACGATAAAAAGAAATACGAGAACTCGGATGCGGCCCTGCGTGCAGGCACCCTATTCGACCCTTCCGTAATGCCGGACGACCCTATTGCCGTTGGCGACATTACCGGCAATCCGGACGCCGGTTCGACTGTCAACACAGGCTTGCCGTCTGAGGACGCACCGGATACGAACGAAACCAAAACAAATTCATTCAACGGCTGGAATTTCATCGGTGGCAATTACCCTTCTGCCGATATGATTCCGCCAACGCCCGGCACCCCCGACCCCATGCAACCCGTTCCGGGCATTCCCGAGACACCACCGGCTCCACCGGTTCCGGGTCCGGAAATTCCAGACTTACCCGGTTCGCCAAACCCAACCAGGCCCGAGATTCAGGAACCCGATCAACCCGACCGCTCGCACGAAATTAATGCGGGAACGTTGAGCACGTTTACGTCGGGCTTACCAAGCGTAATGCCACCGGATGACCTGGAAACCAGCGAACCCGTTGCCGGAACGGCTTACCAGGGTAATGCCGCCGGCCCGGACGATACGGGTATGGAAGACAAACCCGACACGGGTGAATCGGCCCGTCCGTACGATGTCAATGCAAAAGACACGCACCAAAATCAGCCGGCCGAACGCCCTGAGGAAGCGAAGGAAGCCCAGAACCTACCCCGCGAACTGGCCGACGAAAGCAGTGTTACGGCTCAGGATATGATCTCCGGCCCGGACCGCTCCGACCAAAAATCGACGGAAGGGCTGGACCGCAAATACAACGACCCACAAGCCGCCCGCGACATGGCGAGTTAGTGAATAAAATGAACGTAACGCGGCTGGGAAGCCGCGCCTGAGCATGGTGTCATAATCATTTCAGGCGCGGCTTCCCAGCCGCGTTACTTTTTTATACATTTAGCCTAAAATTCCAAACTACATGAAAAAGCTACTTATTCCCTGCCTTTTGCTCGGTGCCTTCGCGTTTACAGCACCTCCAAAGTGGACAATGTTGTTCGACGGCAAGACCATTAAAGGATGGCATAGCTATCATAAAGATGGCGTAGTCGGCTGGTCGATCGAAGACGGCGCCCTAACGCCCGACGGTACCGGTGGCGACCTCGTAACCGACAAAGAATACGAGAACTTCGAGCTGGAGTTCGAGTTCAAAATTCCCGCAGGCAGCAACAGCGGTGTTGTCTACAAAATCATCGATAGCCCGGATATTAAGTCAACGTACATGTCGGGACCGGAATACCAGGTAATCGACGACAAAGGCTATCTGGATGGCGATGGCAAGCCCTACAAGCTGAAAGATACCCAGATGACCGGGGCTAACTACGACATGATCCCTCCCTCGGATTTCACGGTTACCAAAGCCCCCGGCGAGTGGAACAAGGGCCGCATTGTGGTCAACAGTAACCACGTAGAGCATTTCCTGAACGGCAAAAAGCTGGTCGATTACCAATATGGTTCCGACGAGTGGAAAGCGCTGGTCGCCAAGAGCAAATTCGCCAGCTGGCCGTATGCAACGCCCCACGCAAAAGGCAAAATAGCCCTGCAAAACCACAGCCCCAAAGAGCGGGTATGGTACCGGAATGTAAAGATTCGGGAATTGTAAACGTACGCTTAAAATGAAAAGGCCCTACTCTGTTAATCAGAGTAGGGCCTTTTTGCTTACCATGAACAATGAGTTGACTGGATCGGCATTTAGCCGATGTGCAACCATCAATAACCCCGTGCGGTATTGTCCGCTCGGGGATCGGATGCGCCTTCGTAGGAACCATCGGGGCGAACCAGCACGCAGTCCATACGGCCGAGGGTGTTGCTGAGCTGTTCCAAAATATAGCCACGGCTTTTCAAGGTTTCGATGGTGGTGCTGGAGAAGGCCCCGTTTTCGAAAATCGTTTTGTCGGGCAGCCACTGGTGGTGAAACTTCAGCGCGTTGACCGACTGCTGCATGGTCATGCCATGTTCAATAACGTTCAGAATCGTCTGGTAAACCGATGTCATGATCGTCGATCCGCCCGGCGTACCCACTACCATGAACAATTTCCCGTCTTTTTCGAGGATTGTGGGTGTCATGGACGACAACATACGTTTGTGGGGCGCAATGGCGTTTGCCTGGTTGCCAATCAGTCCGTACATGTTGGGCGATCCGGGCTTTATGCTAAAATCGTCCATTTCGTTATTCATGAAGAATCCGGCACCACCAATTACGACCCGGCTGCCGTACCCCCCGTTGAGGGTGGTGGTAATACTCACGGCATTGCCTTCTTTGTCCACTACCGAAAAGTGGGTCGTTTCCAAACTCTCGTAACCCGGAATGGTGCCGCCCCGAACGGCCCGGCTATCGGTTGCTTTGGCCCAGGAGAAATCAGTCCAGCGGGTACGCAGGTACTCAGGGCTCATCAGCTGCGTGGCGGGCACTTTCACGAAATCGGGGTCGCCCAGAAACTTGGCCCGGTCGGCATAGACCCGGCGTTCAGCTTCGATCATAACCTGCACGGTACTGTCCCGATTCCAGCCCCACTTGCGCAATGGATAGGGCTCTGTAAAACGCATCATCTGCACCAGCGCGATGCCCCCGCTTGAGGTGGGCGGCATGGTAATGACGTTGTAGTTTTTATAAGCTGCCAGAATGGGATCGCGCCAGATGGAGTGGTAATTTTTCAGGTCTTCTTCGGTAATCAGTCCTTTGCCGCGTACCATTTCTTCGGCCAGCAAACGCGCCGTTTCTCCCTCATAAAAGCCTGCCCGCCCCTGCGCCTGAATGCGCTGAAGCGTTTTAGCCAGATCGGTCTGTATCAGCAGATCACCTTTGTGCCAGGATACGGTATCGGTCGGTACCGCACTTTTCAGAAAATACACTTTGCCGGGGTTAATCGTGTTCAGGTCCGTTTTGATCCGGCTGAGCCCAAGGGCATCCCGTTCCGTTAGCGGAAAACCTTTGCTGGCGAGGTCGATGGCGGGTTGCAGGACCTGCGCCCAGGTCAGCTTGCCGAACCGTTTGTGGGCTTCGACCATCCCATCGACCGAACCGGGTACGCCACTGGCCAGATGCCCGCTGATGCTCAGGCCCGGCCGGACATTCCCCAGCGAATCGAGGTACATATTCTGAGTCGCGCGTCCGGGGGCTTTTTCCCGGTAATCGAGTGAGTAGGCTTTCCCGGCATTATCCCGATACACCATGAATCCGCCACCGCCAATATTCCCCGCGCCCGGATACACCACTGCCAGCGCAAACTGAACCGCTACAGCCGCATCGACCGCATTGCCACCCGCTTTCAGAATAGCCAGTCCCACCTGCGAAGCCTCCGGATGCGCCGATGCCACCATACCGTTTCGCCCGGTTACGCCAACCCGATCGGAGAAGAAGGGCTTGATCGTTGGGTCTTCATCGCGGTATTGATAAACACCCTGGCTCTGCTTAACTTTCGTATCGGCGGTTGTGGTTGTGGGCGACTGGGTCTTGCAGGAAGCGACCGCCAGGGCAAAACCAAGCAGGCAGTAATAAGGAACGAGACGTATACTCATAGGGATTCTATTGCGGTTGTATCGTGTTAATTTACAAAAATAACGTTATCCCAACGATACCCAAATCCACCACTTATCCGCCCGAACCTCACACTTGTCCAAAATGGTTTGGGGAAGCTGCATCATTATCGTACTTTCATAGCTGGAGTTGTACTGGCAAAAAATCAGTTCGGTAAAACGCCCGTTACTCGTTCACTCTTTCGCTCTTTACATCAGGTGAAGTTCCTTCGTCAGACTTTTGAAAGTTTTCGGTTCGCATGGCAGGCGCTGCGGTCGAATCTGCTGCGTACGCTGCTTTCGCTGCTGGGCGTAACCATTGGCATTTTTGCCATTATTGCTGTTTTCACCCTGGTCGATTCGCTGGAAGGAAGCATCCGTACCAGCCTGTCGTTCATTGGCGACAAGGTGGTCTATGTGCAGAAGATGCCCTGGTCTTTTGGAGGAGAATACCAATGGTGGAAATTCTTTCAGCGGCCTGAGCCAAAATATTCCGAATATAAATTCATGAGTGAACGGCTGGAAAATGCCCAGGCCGTAGTGGCCATGAGTTTCAAAGGGCGCGTTACGGTCAAACGGGAAAACAACAGCATGTCATCCCTGATTCAGGGAACAACGCTGGATTATAACATTATCTCGGATGTGCCGATCGATAATGGCCGTTATTTTACGCAGCAGGAAATTGATGTAGCCCGAAACGTGGCCATCGTTGGCTCCGACGTAGCCGAAAACCTGTTCCCCGGCGAAGACCCCGTCGGAAAAACCTTCAAGATCAGCGGCCTCAACTTTACGGTCATTGGTGTACAGCGCAAAAAGGGCGAAAGCCTGCTCAACGTCGGAGGAAACCCCGACATCAAATGCCTGATTCCTTACGGTGCCTTCGCCAAAATGTTTAACTCCATCAACCCCAACCTCACCATCACCGTTAAAGGGTACGATACGGACGAAGGACTTCTTGAACTGGAGAGCGAAATTCGGGGGCTAATGCGTACCCGACGGGGCTTGCGGCCTGCACAGGACGACAATTTTGCCATCAACCGACCCGAAGCGGCTGCTCAGGCCATCGGGGGAATTTTTGCGGTATTGACAGTCGCTGGCTGGGTAATCGGTGGTTTTTCGATTTTAATTGGTGGCTTCGGTATTGCCAACATTATGTTCGTCAGTGTAAAAGAGCGCACTAATATTATTGGTATCCAGAAGTCACTGGGCGCGAAGAATTACGTTATTCTGTTCCAGTTTCTTTTCGAGGCCGTTCTGCTGAGCCTTGTTGGTGGGCTGGCCGGTATTTTTCTCGTTTACTTGTTGTCGTTCATGAGTTTAGGCAGCCTGGAGCTGGTTCTCTCGGCCAGTAACGTTGCCCTTGGCCTGGGGGTTTCGAGTGCCATCGGGATTATATCCGGTATCGTTCCGGCATTCTCAGCCGCCCGTCTCGACCCCGTTATTGCCATCCGGGCGAAATAATTTTACTTGAATGTCCAGCTCAGAGAAGTCCGGACTCATCCTGAATACGTATCTATACCAGTAAATTAAAGGCGCTGTAGTTCTTTTAGTGACTACAGCGCCTTTACTGTTTGTTTATCTTTCTGAATAAGTAAGAAACTTACTCCTTTGTAATTAAGTTACCTATACGAAAGCAAGTATCTGATTACCTACCTTCCACTTATTTACTAGTCGCATCACATACGCTTGCCAATTGTTTGCTGATTTCTTCTTATTCTTGCTTTTCTTTTCAGTGCTTTTCTACTCAGCAAACGCTCTATTCAATTAGTATACTCCTTATTCTGATTGTTGCGTTCATCACTCTTTACTGAAAATTTTATTCAACATTTTTAAGGTAAACCTGAGTTCTTTCGTATTTCAACACTACCTATCCACCCTTACCCCCGGCTCAGCAGATCGATTCGGGTATACTGAATAGAACTCAATATACGGTAGCCTCAACCTGGGTTATGCCCTTGTTTCGGTTCGACTAATCGTTAACCACTAATGACAGGAAGTAACCAAACCGAGTTGCCGTTTAAACCTGATTTACTACTAATCAATAATTCTCTGGTCATCATTTCCGGAAAATGGCGTATTTATATTATTTTGACCCTGAGTGAGCAAACACTCCGCTATAGCCAGTTAAGCGACAGGTTACCAGAAATCAGTCAAAAAATACTGGCCAGCGAATTAAAAGCATTAGTTGCCCTGGGCGTCCTTAGTCGGGAAGCTTACGCAGAAATTCCACCACGAGTCGAGTATACACTTACCGAACGAGGTCGGTTAACCCTACCCATTTTACGGCAGATACAGGAGATCGGCCAAATTTTTAACTAATTCCTTGATGTCAACGCAATTAAAATTCAAAGACAAAACCCGCTCACAATTCTTTTCAACGGTCCGCAAACGAGTCGATGCTTACTTCGTTGAGAAGGGGATTTCGTCTAATGCTAACGCGGCTATGTGGCGCAAATCCAGTTTTTTCCTGATCGGTTACGCAACGCTTTACGGCCTGATTCTATCGAACCAGTTTAGCTTATGGGCCATGTTCGGCATGGCCATTGTGCTGGGTATGTTTGCCGCCTTCATTGGCTTCAACGTCTCGCACGATGGTCTGCACGGCTCTTTTTCGTCGAAGGGCTGGGTAAACCAGCTTATGGGCAACAGCTTTTACCTGCTGGGGGCCAATCCGTATATCTGGAAAGTGACACACAACATCGTTCACCATACGTACACCAACATACCGGGGCACGACGAAGACATCGAACTGGCTCCGGGCCTGGTGCGGCTGGACCCCCAGGAGGACCTCAAGCCCTGGCACCGTTTTCAGCAATGGTACACTTTTCCGCTCTATGCACTGGCTTCCCTGTCGTGGGTATTCCGTAAAGACTTTGTGAAATTCTTCAAAAATCAAATTGGTCATCATGACAACTCGTCGCACCCCCGGGAGGAATACGTAAAGCTGTTTGTCTCTAAAGCCATTTATTACTTCTTCTTCCTGATTCTGCCCGTTATCGTGCTGGACCTGACGTGGTGGCAGCTGGCGGTGGGCTTCCTCATGATGCACGTTGCCGAAGGACTGGTACTGGGACTCGTTTTTCAACTGGCGCACGCCGTAGAAGGCACCGATTTCCCGATGCCCGACGAGCGGGGCGACATACAGGAGGCCTGGGCCGTTCACCAGTTGCGTACCACGGCGAACTTTGCGCCCGATTCGGCAACAGCCGCGTTTTTCTGCGGTGGCCTGAACCGGCAGATCGAGCACCATTTATTTCCGAAAGTGTGCCACATTCACTATCCGGCGATTTCCAAGATTGTGAAAGATACCGCCCATGAGTTCGGATTACCATACCTCGAAAATCGGACTTTTGGCTCGGCACTTTTGTCCCACTTCAGACTCTTACGGACTTTGGGTCGTACCCAACCGGTCAAACTGGTAATGCCTTCCCCCATTTTGGCCAATCAACAGGAGCCGGTCCCTTTCGTGTAGAGAAAGCTGTTCAACACTGCGTACGTAACTCACCCTAAACTTTCCCGATAACTCATGGCTTCGCAGCAGGATCTTGATTTCACGTACACAACGATTGACAAAGTTTTCCGCCTGAGTATGGGTGAAACCGGCGACTACAGCGGTGCCATGTACAATGGTGATTTCTCCCTGACGCTGGAACAGGCGCAGGAACAGAAGCACAAGTTTATTGCCGACAGCCTGAACGTAAAGGCCGGGTCTAAAATACTCGATATGGGCTGCGGCTGGGGGCCGTATCTGACGTACGCCACCAAAAAACGGGGAGCAATTGGTAAAGGGGTTACGCTATCCAAAGGTCAGGCAGAAGCCTGCCGGGCTAACGGATTAGATGTTGATATTAAGGACTGCCGCCTGATCACTCCCAAAGATTATGGCACTTTCGATGCCGTTAGCTGCATTGGCGGCATGGAGCATTTCTGTTCCATTGAGCAGTATCTGGCCGGCGATCAGGACAAAGTTTACGCCGATTTCTTTAAGAATCTGTACGAGCTACTGCCCGTAGGCGGCCGGTTTTATATGCAGACTATGGTGTTCGGGAAAAACATGATTCCTTATGAGGAAATTAGCCTCGACGCGCCCAAAGATTCGGATTCGTACATGCTGGCGCTGATGATTGCCCAGTTTCCGGGTTCGTGGCTTCCGTACGGACCGGAGCAGGTGATCCGCAATGCACAGCCGCGGTTCAAACTCATTTCTCAAAGTAGCGGTCGGCTCGACTATATCGAAACCATTGGTCAGTGGCGTAAACGATTCCGGGCCTTTAACCTGAAAAAGTATGCACTTTATGCTTCTCTGCTTCCCAAACTGCTGACGAATAAACCCTTTCAGGATTTGATTGCCGTATTCCGGAAAAGCCCGAACCGGGTGTGCTTTCAGCGGGAAACCATGGAGCATTACCGGTTGGTCTTTGAAAAAGTATAGTTCAGGAAGCATCCACCTCATCATCAGCCATGTCTGTCCGTGTCGCCATTCACCACCATACCCGATATGATTACGATCGGGTAGTTTTTTTGTCGCCCCACCTGATTAGGCTACGGCCGGTGGCACACAGCAAGGCCATCATTGAATCCTATACGTTAACCATCCAACCGGCCAATCATGTTATTCACTGGCAGCAGGACCCGTTTGGGAACTTCATAGCCCGGGTCGATTTTTGGGAGCCCATGTCGATGATGTCGATTGATGTGGACATTACGGCCCGGCTGGAACCCGTTAATCCGTTCGATTTTTTCCTGGATACCTACGCCCAGTCATTCCCGTTTACCTACGATGCGCAGCTAAGAAAGGGGCTTTTGCCGTATATGGATGTCGGCGAACCCGGCACTCAGTTTAGTCAGTGGCTACAAAGCATTGACCGCAGCACGCAGGGAACGATCGATTTTCTGATCAAACTGAATCAAAAGGTAGTTCAGGATATTGCCTACACCACCCGTATGGAGCCCGGCGTCCAAACGCCCGACGAAACGCTTGAGCTCGCCATTGGCTCCTGCCGCGATTCGGGTTGGTTGCTCGTGCAGGCGCTTCGGCACGTTGGTCTGGCGGCCCGCTTTGTTTCAGGTTATCTGGCACAGGTCATAACGGCGGAGACCAAACAAAACGACCCTACCAAAGAGCATTCACTAGCCTTGCACGCCTGGGCTGAAGTGTTCATACCGGGTGCTGGCTGGATTGGCCTTGACCCTACCTCAGGCATGTTGGCCACCGAAGGGCATATTCCACTCGCCTGCACCCCCGACCCCGATGATGCCGCCCCCGTAACGGGCACCACAGACGTCAACGAAACAACTTTTTCGTACGAGAATACACTAGAGGTTCTTTAGAGGTCAAGAGATGGTCATGTAGTGGTCAAGGGTGGTCAGGAAATAGTCAAGAGGTGGTCAGGAAGTAGCGAGCGGCTAACGAAACTATACAACGCCTTAGCCATTTCCTGACCACTTTTTGACTACTTTTTGACTATTTCCTGACCACCTCCTGACTATTTCCTGACAATTACCTAACCATCTCCTGACCAATACCTAACCCTACACCTCAATCTTAAACAGGTGCATGGGCAGCACGTAGGGGTCAAGTTCTACGTAATTGGATTCGCCCTTCCAGGTATAATAAGCTTCGGTAAGCAAATCGCGAACTTTGTAGGGCTGATCAGGCCCGATACCCAGTTGCCAGATGGGTACCTGTACCATACCCGCCCGGCGCTGGTAAGCATCGGTATTGACCACAATAAGCAGACGGTTCGTACCCGACACTTTCAGGTAAGCCATGATGGCGTCGTCACTAACGGCGCAGAAGGTGATGTTGTTGGTCTTTTGCAGAGCCGCGTTTTCGTGCCGGATGCGGTTGACGAGCGTGATCAGATACGTTAGCTTGTTCGTCTTATCCCAGTCCCAATGCCGAATCTCGTACTTCTCGGAGTTCAGATACTCTTCTTTGTTCGGGAACGGAACGTGTTCCATCAACTCAAACGACGGTCCATAAATACCATAATTGCTCGACAGCGTAGCCGCCATGAAATAGCGAATCAGAAACTGAGGCTCGTGACCCGACTGTAGGCTATACGGATTGATATCGTGCGTGGTGGGCCAGAAATTGGGACGGAAATAATGCTTCATTTCGCCCTGCGTCAGTTCGGTCATGTACTCCTCCAGCTCGGCTTTGGTGTTGCGCCAGGTGTAGTAGGTGTACGAATGGGCAAACCCGCGTTTGGCTAACTCCTGCATAACCCGAGGCTTCGTGAACGCTTCCGACAGGAAAATCATATCCGGATATTCCTTCTTGACCTCCGCAATGATCCACTCCCAGAAAACGAACGGTTTGGTGTGCGGATTATCGACCCGAATGATGCGAACACCCCACGAACACCAGACCAGCAGCACCCGTTTTAGCTCTTCCCAGAGGTTTTGCCAATCTTCCGTTTCGAAATAAACGGGGTAAATGTCCTGGTACTTTTTGGGCGGATTTTCGGCGTACTGAATGGTACCGTCGGGCCGTTTTTTGAACCACTCCGGGTGTTCTTTAGCCCACGGATGGTCGGGCGAACACTGAATGGCCAGGTCCATGGCGACTTCCATGCCGTAGTTTTTGGCAATGGCAATCAGGTGTTTGAAGTCCTCCACCGTGCCCAGCTCGGCGTGAATGGCATCGTGGCCGCCTTCTTCGGAGCCGATGCCGTAGGGAACACCCGGCTCGCCCGGCTGGCAGATGACGGAATTATTTTTCCCCTTGCGATGCGCTGTGCCAATGGGGTGAATAGGCGGCAGATACAGCACGTCGAAACCCATGTTCGAGATACGCGGCAGCAGGGCCTCTACATCCCTGAAGGTGCCATGAACGGGTGCGCCACCCGCCAGCTCACGGGAAGCCGACCGTGGAAAGAGACAATACCAGGTGCTGAAACCCGCCCGCGCCCGGTCGACCTCAACGCCGAGTTCGTGAGCATAACGGGTTGGATACTGGCGTTCGGGATAGCGGTTTGCGTAGAACGTAAACTGATCGCTTTCGGCAACGGACACAGCTTCGTCGTACCGGCTTTCATCGCGGAAGAGGGCGGCCATTTCGCGCAGTGCCCGCACATCGGCCGACTCTTCGACTGGCTCAGTTTTCTTTTTCCCCTTTGCAGGAATGGAGATGGGCTGACCACCCGCCCGCGCTAACATGCCATCGATGTACTTGGCACCGGCCAGTAACTCACTTGTAATTCGCTGGCCATCGGCTACTTTCAGGTGTACCTCGTGCTGCCAGGAAGCCGGATGGTTAACCCACCCTTCGAAGGTGTACAGGTAACGCCCCTGCTTCTCGACAACAAATGAAGCCCCCCAGCGATCATTCCAGGAGGGAGCCATACCCAGTTCCGTCCAGGTGGCATCGGCGATGTGCTTATACAGCAGAACGGCCGTCAGGTAATCGTGTCCATCGGCAAAAATGTCGGCTTCAACCGCGATCACATCGCCGGGAATAGCTTTTATAGGAAACTGCCCACCGTCTAGTTCGGGGCTTACACGTTCGATAACTACGCGGGATTGGCCAAAGTCTGGCTGACCAGCAAGAGAATTAGGTAGACTCATCACTCAATCGTTTGATTTATTAATCGTAAACGCTTGGGCAATGTTACAAAAAAAGCCGGTTCGACTTCATTAATGTAGTATCAGAACGCAGTCACTACCCGCAGATCTTCCTCTGTTGGCTGGGTCCAGAGTTGGTATTGGACCCTCGCCCACACCAGCAAACAACCCACGGCTTTGATGTTGTAAGGCTGAAAGAACTGTTTCTGCACCACCTGCGGAAAAATATCCGTTGGCGACAATGACGTAAAGATGATTACCAGTGCCAGCAAGATTTTATCCAGCCGGGTTGGTTCGGAGAGGGTTAGCCACCAGAGTGCTACGCCCGTTACCGCCATTACGTACGTGGGCGACTCCGCCATCTTGTTGAATACAATGATAAACAGAAAGAAATAGGCGATCATCCGCCGTTGAAACAGTTCGTTCTTCCAAAGACTAAACCGCAGAAACGGCAGCAGAAACAGGGTGGCGCCAGCCATCTCAATAATCCGATAGTTGGCATCCGTTTTAGCCATACCAAACCACGACTCGGCAATACCCATGGTGGATACCTGTAAACCCAATTTACTGACGACAACTACCCGAAACCACTCCTGGTACTCGGCAATGAGATGATCGAAGGGGATAATGGTGGCGGGCGCTATACCCAGCAGCACAATCCAGCCGATCATCGCCAGAATAAACTGGGGCTTTTTGGGATAGAATAAAAAGAAGCCCGCAGCGGCCATACCATAGAACTTAATAAAGCCACACAGCACAAAGAAAAAAGCGGCCTGCCAAACCCGCTCGTTTCGCAAGAAATACAGTCCCAGCAGCATAGATCCTACAATGAGGTTATTACTCTGTAAATTCTGCGCCGTGATCAAAGCCTCCAGAACAATAATGAGCAACGCCACCCGCCGTTGCCGGGTAGGGTCTTTTTCGTTGGACAGATATAGCCAAACGCCCAGCAGCAGCACCACAGTATTTAGTAAGTTCCAGAGGAGCGTTCCCAGCCAGTCGGGCGTATAATAAAAGGGGCCCATCAACCAGGCGAAGGTTGGGCTGTATTTATAGTTATCGTCGTACAGTTCAGGGTGCAGGCCGTATATACTTTCATCCAGCAAAAGGTTGTGAAAGGGCCGCGCAAACATCAGGTAATTATTATACTGATGCAGAAAAAGGTATTGATTAACAGCGGCAAAACAGAAAAGGCCTATGTATAATCGCAGTAAACGGGGTAAGGTCCAATACTGCAGAAATCGTTGGAAAGCCATAAAACAGTAAAATGAGCCGCAAAATTAAGCAGGCTTCATGAACATACTGCCGCTGGTGAGGTAAGGAATTATCCCCATTCTGTGCTTTGCAACTATAGCTCTACACACGCCCGGCAATCGTATACCAGTAAATAGAAGATGTTCTCAGGCGGGTAGACAACCCGGTTGTTCAAACAAAAAAGCCGGACGTTCGGCCCGGCTCTCTGGTGTCAGCGCGCATTATCCCGCTCCGTATCGGGATGGAAACTGCGCCACGAATGCCAGAACTCCTGATACGCGTTCGGGATGGCATCGAGTCGTTTGCCAAGCATCGGCCCGGCCACGCAATGCCCCCGCCAGGTCCAGACGGACTGCGTTTCCTGATCGGTGAGCCGCCGGTTGGCGTAGTGGAAAGTAAGCGTCTGGACCCCTACCCGCCGACTCCAGGCTCCGAACGATACACTGTCGGGGGCCATAGCCAGCAGCACGGGTTCGCCCCCCACTACATCGCTCAGAATACGTTTCTTTACCAGTTTATTCCAGTCGTACGCCTTCGAAAAATCAGCCTTTTCCACACCGATCACCCAAGACTTGGGTTGCCACGAAGCCGAGTCTCGCCGGGTGAGCTTCCCTTTCGACAGGCCCCTTTCGTAGTTTTTCATACCATCAAACTCCTCGGTAAAAGCCGAATCAGCCTGCAACACGCGCGTGTTGGGGTGGTCGGCGGCCCACTCGCCCAGGGTCATGTGCTGGCCCGCCAGCTCAGACAGGCTGGTTCCTTTAAGTGGTCCCAGAATAGCCTCTCCCGTGGCTTGCCGCCACCAGGAACCCGTCCGTTTGTCCTCAAACATGGCATTAAAATGATCCATACCCACCAGCCGAAATTCATCCGCCTGGCCTTTAATGATCGGGCTAAACACGCGTCCGGTCCGGCAAACGGTACAATACGTAACCATAACCGGCTGGCCGCCCACCGTGTCGCGTACCTGATGATGGTAACCAATCAGTTGAATCGGGTAGGCTGTTGCCTGACCCATAGCCGTAAACCCCAGCACCAGTTTGTTGAGCGGAATTTTGTTCTGACTTATGGGCACCACCCGCTTATTGGTGGGCTGCTTGAACATCTGGTCGGCCATCATTTCCTGATTCACTTCATAAAACACGATGCCATAGAGCAACACCAGGGCACCCGCCACATATCGGTGCCACGCCCGGCGCGGTTTCGCCATGACCCGAAACGCCGGGTAGGCCAGCAGCAGCCACCCAACGGCCCGTAACCAGCCAATATTCCGGTGTAGCCAGTAAGCTAGTTCAACCCGACCCAATGACGTATTGGCCGAATCGGATTCGCCGAGACCAAGCTGACTGCCGGGAAAAGGCATGATGAAATAGACACTCAACACCTCAAGGATAATCAGCAGAAAAATCAGTACCAGAAAAAACAGAAAGGAACGCTTCATCGAAAAGGCTAAGTTGGTGAGTCGGTGGTCGGCATGTAGTGATCTTCGTGCGTGTAACCATATTCAGCTACTTTCTGAGCCCGGTATCTATACAGGGTCGGGTCTTGGGGTGCCCAGGTAGCCAGCCCGTCGACATATCGGTTAAACATACAAAAAGCAGCCGCAATTAACACGGTGTCGTGAACATCGTGGTCAGTAGCGCCCTCGGCGCGGGCCGCTTCGACCTGCGCCGGGCTTACCGATTTACCACCCTGTTGCACACTCCCGGCAATGGTCAGTAACGCTTTCATTTTGGGGGAGATGGCCGCCCGCTGATAATCACCTTTGACGGACTTCACCAGCGACCAGTCGTCATCGCCGAGGTGCTGACTGGCCACCGCTCCGTGAATCGTCTGGCAGAAAAAACAGTCGTTCAGCGACGAAACATAGGTTGCGATCAGTTCGCGCTCGCCTTCACTAAGGCCTGATTCCGGCCGGTGCGCGTTTGCTCGTAGTAACACATTGACCAGATCGTTGAGCGGACGGGCGGTTTCAGGACTAAATGCCATGGGTCCACGAATGCCGGGCAATCCGGCGGGTAGTTCGATATGAGGCATAATTGTATACGTTATCAATCAATTGAGTATGTCCTTGTGGATGAGTAGCGGAAAGCGCATGCACAAAAGTGCCCCGGCCACAGAGCAGCCGGGGACTATTAACCTAACCTATGATAAATGAGTAGCAGGACTGGCCTGCGGTGCTGGCAATTGGTAGCCCACGGTTCCCATCCGCTCACCCATGGCCTCATACGCGGCCGGGTCAGTGGGGGTTAGGGTAGCAAGACCATCAACGTACCGATTGTACATGCAGAAGGAAGCGGCAATCAGCACCGTGTCATGAATATCGCCATCGGTGGCTCCTTCTTCGCGAGCCGCAGCAACCAGTTCATCGGAAACAGTACGCGCATCGGCCTGAACGTGGTCGGCAATGGCCAGGAGCGCTTTCAATTTGGCCGAGATTGGCGCTGTTTCCGTGTCAGCCAACGTCTGGTCGACCAGGTCGCGCTGGTCGGCGTAGAGGTGACGCGATGCCGCAGCATGACTCTTCATGCAGAAATCGGTCTGGTTCTGCTTCGACACGAAGGCCGCAATCAGTTCGCGTTCCGCACTCGTCAGGGTGCTATCGGGCGAACCGGCCCGCAACAGTGCCTGCGCCAGTGCATACAGGTGTTGACCCGTATCGGGCCGGTACATGACAAGACTCCGGATACCCGGAACGCCGTCTGGAAGTGGAATATGGGGCATGATCAATGTAGAATTTTGACTAAGAGAATGTTTGAATGACAACGGTTCGTTTATTTTCGTATCCAGATGGCGCCGAAGGCGATCAGGAAGGCGGCTGAGAAGACGACCAGCGCATTGCCAATACCGCCTAATGCCGTGGTCAGACTACCGACAAACAGCACCGCCGTGGCTGTAAACAACCGACCCACGTTGAAACAGAAACCCGTAGCTGTGGCCCGTATCGACGGCGAAAACAAGGTTGGCACGTAACTCGACAAGGAACCCTGACTGATCCCGAAGAACAGCGACAGCAGGGCCACTTCACCATAAACTACGGTCGAGAAGACATGGTTGGTGAGGAAGAGCAGTCCGCAGGCCAGTATACAGCCCGAAAATGTCAGAAGCAGCGTAGGACGCGGTCCAAGCCGGGCAACCAGAAACCCCGATGCCACACCACCCAGAATACCGCCCATTCCCAGCAGCATCATGGTAATGCCACGCTCGGTCTGGCCGGTCTGGCCCGCAGGCAACAACGACTGCACCCAAGTCGGTATCCATGAGAAAATACCCCAAAGGCCAATCAGGACTGAGCCGAAAATAATGGCTCCGCTGATCAGGTTGGGCTTATTTTCGGCACTAAACAGATTGGGTTTGTTGCTAGACAGTTCGCTGCGTCCCTGCTGCCAGAGGGCCGATTCGGGCAGGAATATCCAAACCAGAAACGCGACCGTGAGCGGCAGGATACCAATGCAAAAAGCCAGTCGCCAGTCGCTGAACCCGCTTACCAGACCACCCGTTGCCACAATACCCACCGGAAAAGCCGTTGCCAGCACGCCCAGCGCAATGGGTCGAGACTGCACCGGCCAAACCTCCGACAGATAGACGGTCGAGATCAGTAAAATACCTCCCACACCGGCCCCCGTTAAGGCGCGGAGTAGAAACAGGACATATTCATTCGGCACAAAAACCGTTGCCAGCATCGCGCCACCGCATAGCCCCGTTGCCAGTGCTAACGCCCGAACACGCCCCAGCCGATCGGCCAATGGACCAAAGAGCAGCCCACCCGTCATCCAGCCGTACAAAAAAGCCGCACTAACCCAGGCACCCACCTCCGCTAGTTGCTCCGCCGATGTGGACGGGTCGAGGAGTTGCGGCAGGGCTACCGGCAAATACGTGGCCATCAGTGTACTGGCCGTGCCCCCGAACAGGTAGGCTACCAGACAGAGGGCGAAACTACCCCAGGGCAATTTGACGCGTTGTTCTTGATTAACAGGTAGTTGAATTGTTTCCATAAGTTGATTTTAGAAGTCTGATGATTTCAATACCTACCGCAACATACCCTGATCGAACGTCAATGACAGGTAATACAAACCACCCACGGCCGGAGAACCATAGGCCTGCACGACGTACTGGTTGGTCAGGTTCGACGCGCCGATTTTGAGCAATGCCTTGTAGCTCGGCAGTTTGAGCGTCACCTGCGCATCGATCAGGTTGTAGGCCTGAATCCGGCCGGGGCGCAGGTCGTTGAACGAACCCACCCAATCGAACGCATCCTGCCAGTGCCAGGCTACATTGAATCCTACATTAGGCAAAATGTTCCGATGCCCGAATGTTACATTGGTTTTGTAGCGGGGCGTGTTGAACGCCGGAATGTTGTTCGGGTCGGCGTTTTGCAGGTTAAAAGCCGACCAGGTGCCGTTGCCCGTCAGGGTGTAACCGCTGGCGGTGGCGTAGTTCAAACCAAGGGTGGCTCCCTGTGCCGTTACGCGGTCGGGCGCGTTGGTATACAACTGAAACGCCTGATAGGCAGAATTCAGAATGTCCTGCGCTGCCGCCGGATTGATGCTGCCATCAGCCGCCAGCACGGGACTGTTGGGCCGAATGACAACAGTGTTCAGAATGAAATTCCGATAGGCCCCGAAGTAGTAATTCGCGTCGAGCGATATCCGGCTCGTTAGCAAGGCCCGATAGCCCACTTCGAAACTCTGCACCCGCTCAGGAGCAATGTATGGCACATTCGACTTGACCAGCTTGTTTTTGTTGTTCAGCACTGCCTGTTGCGCGCCAACGCTATTGACCTGACCCAGAAAACCGTTCACAAAGCCGCCGATGCTGGTTGAGTTGAACGAGTTTTCGTACACGTTCATGCCCGAACTGTTGCTCGGTGCCCCGCCCAGAATCGTGATGGGGCCAACATTGAGTTTGATGAACTGATCGCTGGGGGTTGGATTGCGATAGCCCGTCTGGAACGATGCCCGGAAATGGTGCCGGTCGCTGGGGGAGAATACCGCCGAGGCACGGGGTGTAAAGTAACCTGCGAAGTTCTGGTTTTTGTCGTACCGACCCGATAGCGTCAGTTTCAGCTTATCGGCCAGCATCGACTTGCTCAATTGGGCAAACGCGCCGACCTCACTATACAAAATCCGACCGCCTTTATCGTCAAACAGCGTTCCGTTCGTGAACAGGCTGAACTGCCGGAAATTACCACCAACCAGAAAATCCGTCCCTATTAGCCCCGCCGATTTCAGAACAGGCGTGAAGTTGTACTGTGCATCGGCATGGTACATGTTCGTCTGGCTCAGGATGCCCGCTCCGGCCAGTCCCTGAATACCAATGAGCCGCGCCTTTTGTTGTTCAAACTCGGCAGAACCGGGAAGCAAACGCCCCTGATCGGCAAACGAACGGGCACTCGTATTGTCGTTACCCGTTACGCCCTGAACTTTTCCCTGGTACGCAGCCGTATAGCGGTCAAACCAGGTTTGGTCCGCCACGTTCGGGGCCACCACGTTACCGTTGAGGTCGCGCACCCACGTCCGGTCAATCTGTTGCCCCAGCGAACGCGTGTTATACGAATCGTGCGAATCTTCCTGATTGGTGTAGCCGCGCACCAGGAAATTCGCTCCCCGCAACTCAATCCGGTGCTGAAGCAGCGAAAAGCCATTCACCGAAAAGCGATTACTACCCGTATAATTAGCCGTTCCTTTTGCGTAGTTGAACGAATAAATGGCCTCCAGCTTTGGGGTAATGCGGTAGTGAACCGCCCCATTCAATTTCAGGCTATAGACATGGTAATCGGTCAGGTTTTTTTCCAGATAACCCGTGCGGGCTACTTTGCCGATGCCCGTAATGGTGCGGTTCACCTCGTCGCCATACACATTCAGTCCGTTGTAAGCCGGGTTGCTGAGCCCCCGTTTTTCGGGCGATGTAGTAGCATCCACATCGGTATAATCGGTAGCAAACCAGTCGAGGCCCTTCATGTACGAACCCACCAGCTTTATGGCCAGCCGGTTGTTAAAGGCTTTGGCATAGCGAAGGCCGTAGTCCTGATAGATAGCGGCACCTGTATTGGGATCATTGATGTGGTTGACGCCAACTTTCGTCTGCACGCTCAATCCCTGGTATTTGAATGGGTTCTTGCTGGTCATGAGCAACGCCCCATTAAAAGCCGCCGGGCCGTACAAAGCCGAAGCCGCTCCCGGCACCAGTTCAACACTCTCGGCATCCAGATCGCTCAACCCGAACATGTTGCCAACCGAGAAACCAAAACCAGCCGGTTGGTTATCGACCCCGTCGATGAGTTGCAGAAACCGGCTGTTTCCGGTGCTGGCAAACCCGCGCGTGTTGATTTGCTTATAGGTCAGCCCACTCGTGACCATATCGACCCCTTTCAGGTTGTTGATGCCTTCGTAAAAGGTAGCCGAAGGCGTTTCCCGAATGGCCCGAACGTCCATTTTCTCGACCGTTACGGGGGCCAGCAATAAACTCTCTTCTACCCGAGACGCGGCCACTACCACATCCTGCAACGCATTCGTAGCGGGTTGAAGCGTTACCGAAACAGCCTGCTCTCCATCGGCCACGGCAACCGTCCGGCTTTGGTAGCCAACCATCGAAATCTTTAGCGTTAACGGGCCACGTTGATTGACCGTCAGCGCAAAATGTCCGGCGGCATCGGCAACGGCACCGGTTTGCTGCCCTCTGACAGCCACACTGGCACCCGCCATGGGCTGGTTATTATCGGCATCCAGTACCGTACCCGACACCCGGCGCGACTGCGCCCAGGCGGTTGAGGAAAAAATATAGAGCATTGCCAGCACGGCAATAAATATTCTCGTTTTCATGTCTATTTGAGTAAAAAAAGCAAATGAGGGGGTATGCCGACCAGAAACGGGTAGTTTCCGGTCGGTGAATGAACGTCCAGTAAATGAGAAAATCGGTTTGTTTTCAGGTTCGCCGTGCGGTTATCTATACCGCACGACATATGGGCAAGCGCCCTACCAACCAGTTAGTGTGTTTGTACAGGATACCCCCCCGGTGGCCGAACATAGCCCCGGCTGGTGATCCGCTCACCAAGCATCTGGTAATACGCGGGGTCGGCCGGGGCGACTGTGGCCATGCCATCCACGTACTTGTTGTACAACGAGAACAGGGCTGTAATCAGCACCGTATCGTGAATCTCGCGGTCGGTGGCACCGGCTTCGCGGGCGCGGGCTACGGCTTCGGCCGTGACGGCTTTACCACTCCTTTGAGCGAGGGCCGCGATCTGAAGCAAGGCTTTCATTTTCCCGCTGACAGGTGCCGTTTCGATATCCTGTTTCACGGCCAGGGCCGTTTCATCGTCGCCCAGCAGCAGGTCGGCGGCTTTGGTATGGGCTGCTTCACAGAAATTCGTGCAGTTTCGCGACGAGACCAGCGCGGCAATCAGCTCACGCTCCCCCGGCGACAACGTTGATTCACCCCGCAGTAAAATCTGCGTGAGCTCACGAATGGGCTGAGCCGTGTCCAAACGATATTCGAGCAGTCCCGTAATGCCGGGGAGTTGCTCAGGCAGTGGTATATGAGGCATACGTTGAGTTATTGAATTTGTTTCGTGATCTGGTAAAAGTCAGCCACCGCGAACCCCTCCGCCACTTTACCATCCCGCAGCGTAAAACGTGCGAAACCGGGTACCGTAAACGGTTTACCCGTTGCAGCAGGAGCCAGAAACGCACTGCTGTGCGTGCCCGAAAAGTTAGCTTTCAGGAATACGGCATCACCCTCGCTGACCACCTCGGTTATGTCGATTCGAAAACCGGCAAAGTTGTTATCCATTTTACCCATCATCTGGACCAGACCATCAATGCCTTCCACGGTTGCGCCCAGCGAATTCCGAAAATGAATATCCGGCGTAATGACGGTTTTCAGGAATGCTACGTCGCGGGCATTCAGTAGTGCATTAAAGAAAGCGACAACGGTTCTACCATTGGCAGTACTTACCGTTAGTGCGTTGTTTTTCTTAATTAGAGCCTCGTTCTTCTGGGCTACGCCCGTATTCATCGCGATATATTGCGCCTGAACCGCAATCGAACCAGCCAGTAAGAGAATGGCGACCAGTATGTATTTACTTGACTTCATGAGTGATGGAGGGAGAAATTTGTGATGATGGTTAATGTTAACACCCCCAACCGAAGCGTCGGCCCGGCCCCCTCCTAAAACAGGAGGGGGCTATGCAGAAGGTTATCCTTGTTTAAGCCCCCTCCTGTTTTAGGAGGGGGCCGGGCCGACGCTTCGGTTGGGGGTGGTAAATAAGTATTCTTTACAGTCCAGACCCGTCTGCTTTACCGCGTTCTACGGCATAAGCGCCAATGTTCTTACCACAGGCTAATCCAGCCGTACAGTCGAACCGGTAATGGATCATGCCATACACCCGTGAATCAGAAGCTTCCTGCGCTTTCTTCCAGAAGTCGTCGGCCTGATCGGGAAAGATGCTGGCCAGCACGACAGCCGCAGCCGCCGAGAAGGTCGAATGCCCCGACGTGTAGGACGGAAAATTTGGAAGACCCACGGACGTTTTCACGCCAAACTGCTGCGGACGGGGGTAGTAATAGAACATTTTAGTATCCCAGCAGCAAACGCCGGCGTCCATCAGAGCGGTAGCCACCAGCGCCAGCGTACGGGCCATGCGCACTTCGCTGTACTTCGCGTCGTGGGCTGCATTGGCTGCTGTTCGCATCCAGTGGCCGGGGGGCGTGTACGTTCCCGCTCCATCGGCCCAATAGTTGGCAATCCGGGCCTGTTCGCGGGTCTGGTTTTTGTTGATCGCCTTCAGCTCATTCAGCGCCGTTGTAAACTCCGCACTACCAAGGGCTGGCGGTGGACCGGGGCGCAGTTTCACTTTGGTAGCCGCGTCGAAATTCCAGTTCATCACCGCTCCGTAGTTGGGCAGCATTGGCGGACGGGCTGGTGTCTCCTGGCTGACCCAAACCTCACTCAACCCCCGGGCTTTGGCATCGGTGATCATAGCTGCCGTGAGCGTCTGGTTGTTGGCGGCACTCATACCATCGGCTCTGGCGCGAGCCATCACTTTAGCCGCTACCTGACTGCCTAAATTACCCCCAGCGTTCAGGTCACTCATGACGTTCATACCGGCCCACAGGCGGCTGTTGCGGTGTTCGGCCAGCTTGGCATCCAGAAAGGGCACTTCGCCCGGAAACATCGCTTTCAGCACCGTGTACGAAGCCGCTGCCACCACCGCATCTTCCGATGGATACGAAGGCAAGGCCGAACTTGGTAACGCAACCCGAACGCTGGCATCCGCTTTCGAAGGAGCCGACCGTTTGAATTTGTACTTAAAGTTCCAGGCAGCCACCAGTGCATCGTATTGCGCTACGCTCAGATAGGCAAACGCCCGGGCCGTATAGGGTGGGTTGGCAAACGGGAACCGGGGATCGGCCAGCGGGTTAGCCGCATCCGGAACGGGGTACTTCCCGTCGGGGGTGGAGGCTGGTGGCACGTTGTATCTCGCAGCCAGTTCGCGGGCAATTTCATTCCAGCGATAAACCGCTCCGGCTCCCCAATAGACAACCGCTTCCTGTTGTTCCTGGGTTAAACTCGCCGATTTGCTTTTAAGGTCTGCGACTTCAGCTAAGTATTCAGACGAGGTTACCGCTGTTGGCGTAGCCACCGTTACATCGGTAGGTGCGGTGAGCACGTAGGTTTTCCAGGTACCGGCCTTGTCGTCGACACTGGTGGGCGTATACCCTACCCGCAATGGCTCGGTAATGCTTTTATCACAAGAGATAACGGCGGCCGACAGACCGACCAGTACGCAGCTTATTGTCAGTAGTTTACTATATTTTTTCATGGCGTTACAGACGCTTCAGGAGTCGAATTATTTCTTAAAATTGATCTGATACAATAGCCCCAGCATGTAGCTGGTGCTCTGGCCTACATTTAACCCGTCGACCACATACCCCACACGGGCGTTGACCCCGATGTTATGCGGCTGTACTTTAGCATACCAGCCCACCGATGTCGCCTGCATGTTGTTGGTCGGAAACGGCATGTCGTTCCGGCGGATGTTGTCTCCGTTGAGGCAGGCCGAGCGCTCCGCCCAGAATTCCGTTTGCCAGCCCTTCCGCTGTACACCGAGCCGAACAGCTGCATCATAGGTATTGGGCACCTGCACCTCGTTGGTATTGTACACCCGTTCGTTGGCCTGATAAGCATCCTGGTCGATACGCATGTTACTCCGCCAGCCATAGCTGCCGTGCGCTGTCAGATAAAGGCCCGTTTTGGGTTCCTTGTAGTTCAGCAACAGGCGTCCCGTGAACGTCCGGCATTGCAGACCAATGGACATGGGCAGGAAACTCGGCACATAACTACCCAGCGGAATGGAGCCGCCAACAACCGCATTGACCGAAAACCCTCCGACCTGTACGGCTTTCACTTTCAGCCAGGCCGACGCGTCCTGAATGCCCCGCTGACCCATCAGGTTGCCCGCACTGGTGCTCGTCCAGACATACGGCAGACTCAGGATAACATTGACCCGCTTGGTAATCCCGATAACAGGCATCAGCATAAAGCTCTGGGTAGTGTGCGTGCCGATGTTGAAATTCTCACGTTTGAGGGTATTTTCCCAGTACTGGTTCCAGGAGCTGTAGCCGTACATACCCGCTACGCAGATTTGCCGTTTGTTCATGTAAATCGCATCCTGCGGCATCTGAGCCTGAGCCGCGAAGGGCGTCAGTAGCGCAGCAAGGATCAGGCATTTTAAATTTCTTTTCATTGGTTGGTTCTATTTTAGAATACGATGGATTATCCAGTTGTTGATTAATAGTTATTAGTTATTGATTATTGGTTAACAGTCAGCACATTAACAAGTAACTCAGTAACCATTAACCACTATCTAAATCGTGAGGCCAACGGTTAGTACTGCACTGCGGCCATCCGACGACCAGACGCCCGGCCCTGGATAGAAAGTTGGGCGTTTGGTGAAATATTGTTTGTTTAGCAGGTTACTGACACTGCCCCGCACGGTGAGCGAAGGCCGGATGTGCCAGGTACCATTCAGGTCCCACAGGCTGTAGGCAGGCACTGGTCCCACCGCGCCATTGGCCGAAGGAACAGCCGTATTGAGCGCGTCGGAGAAGGTCTGGCTGACGTAGCTGTATTGCAGCGTCAAACTGGCGGTTCCGTATCGGGCCGACAATCCATTGCGGCTGGTCCAGCGCGGAGCCGATTCCACCTCATTACCCGCTATCGTCCGATTCTCACCACCGGCCGCAACCCGACCGTTGAGGTAGCGGGCGTTGTTGAAGGCTGTCGAGGTGAACCCATTGATCGTTACCTTGCCCGCCTGAACAAGTTGCCCTTCGATCAGCGCTTCGAAACCCGTGCTCCGGCTGTCGCCAATGTTGGTGCGAAACACATAGTTCGAGCCATCGGTATTGGTCAACAGCAGGGTACCCAGGCGATTCCGGTAGAGCAGATCAAAAACCGTGATATTCATATGCAGCCCCTGCCAGCGGCCATCGACCCCGATTTCAGCGTTATACCCGTAGGCATCTTTCAGACTCTTGTCGATGCGTTCGTAAACCGACGTGGGGATAATGTCCTTAAAAATAACCGGGCGATACGCCTGCGACCAGCCTCCGTACACTTTCACGATATCGTTGATCCGGTACTCCCCATTGACGCCCAGCAAGGCAAATTTGTGGCAGATATCGGTGGGCAGATTACCCGGATCGTAATACGTAATAGAGCCCCGCATCTCCGTTTTGCCCTGTTCGATACGAATACCCGGCGAGACCGTTAGTCGGTTGGTGAGGTAAAACTGATTTTCGGCAAACATGGCGATGTTGTTGGTTCGAAAGTGTAAATCACGTTTGAACGGGCTGGTTAGCGTCAGGTCGAAATCGCTGGCGGTTGTGCCAACGCCCAGTTGTCGCCGGTGCAGATCCGTGCTAATCAACTGGACACCCGTCGCCAGTGTAGCGCCAATCCCACCGAGTTTGTAGCGATGCAGCAACCGCGTTTCGGAGGTGTAGCTATTGAAGTTGTCGACATCTACCTGCCGGGGTCTGTATTGCCCCGTCACCCGACTAATCGTGTCGGGAACGGTCGCAAACGCATTCAGTTGAACGCTATTCCGGGCACCCAACACTGCCGAAACGGTCCACGAAAGCCGCGTTCGGTCCGACAATTGCCAGTCGGCTTTTACCGACGGGATGTAGATGTCCGGGTTAAAATAGTTGCGGCTCCGGGTCGACTGGCGCGGGTCCTGGGCAAACATGGCATCCGTCAGCGGACCGGGAATCTGGTAGGTGTACGTCGACCGGCCAAACTCCGCCGTCAGGCTCAATGTCCGGCTTGCCTGAAACTGCACCCGCCCGAACTGGGCTTCGGCATTGGACTGGCTGTTCTGCCGATACCCATCCGAATGACGGCGGTAGTAATAAGCGTAATACGTCCATTTACCCACCCGACCGCCAATGGCGTTATATGAACTCCGCAAGCCGTAAGTACCCAGCGAATTGACGGTTTCAAATCCGAACCGGCGGGTCGTATCGGCCCCTTTGGTTACGTAATTGAGCATACCCCCAAACTGTGCCCCGTATTGAAGCGAAGCCGTACCGCGAACGAGTTCGATCCGGTTGATACTTTCCATCGGTGGTGAGTAATGACTGGCTGGATAACCGTACATGTCGGAGTTGGTAATGACACCATTCTGACGAATATTATTCTCCCAGGAACGGTGCGGATCAAGACCTCGGGTGGCAATGTTGATCTGATTCCCCGTACCATCCATATCATAGACAAATACACCGGGAATCCGGGCAAAGAGCTGACGGGGCGTTTTTTCGGCTACGTTCGCGTCGATTTCCGATAACCGAATTACCTCACTTTTCTTCCCACCCATCAAATACGTACCCTGTATATTAGGCAACGACTCCACAAATGTCGAACGATTCCCTTTTACCGTCACCTGGTTCAGGGTTCGGGTGGGCAGCGAATCCGTCATTTGGGGCTGAGAAGCCACTCGTTGACTGACCAACTGGGCTGACGCGCTGCCGGATAAGCACGCACTCAGAACGGCCACCCATAGCTGTGACATCTTGCTTTTCATAATCAGATTGCAGGATTAATCTGGGGAAAATGGCAAGTATTAGGTAGTAGTTATTAGTTATTGATTAACAGAGTGACTGTCAAGCAATAGCCAATAACCATTAACCAATAACTATTACTTAAAACCAGCGCGATACGTTGATCGATACCAGATAATCAGCGAAGGCGGCATCACCATGTTTCAGGCCCAGTGGGTCGAGCCGGTCGGCGTAGCTGGTGATGCGGTTTCGGTACACAGCAACCGGCACAGTAGCCGCGATGGATGTTTTGTGACGCATGTACGACACGCCCGGCTCTACAGACACGATGTATCCCGGACGGCGGAAACCTGAGCTACCGCCAAAGGCGTCGATAGCCGGAACACCTTCTACCCGACCACCCAGCATAATGGCCAGCCCCGGAACAGCCTTGATCGACTGGCTCAGACCAACACGAGCGGCAAACTGATCGGCAACGGAGAACGAGCCGGTTACGAGGTCGATAGTCGTCGCTTCCGGGCTACGGATAACGCCATTGGTTTCGCGGGGGTTGAAGAGATAAAAACCATTGGCGTAGGCCGTTAACGTTTTGGTAAGAGACACATACCCCTGGAGTTCAACGCTAACGCCAACGCCACCATCGCCTAGCTGAATCGACTGATCGACCGGCTTATTAATGGTGTAATCCACCCCTTCTTTGGTCAGTTTATGAAAATCATCCGTTGCTTGATAGTTGCCCGTTGGCAGTTTTACACCCAGCCCTACGGCCAGATTGGCTTTGGGAAGCTTAACGGGGTTCACGAGCCAGTAGCTTCCCGAAAGACGCAGATCGCCAATACCCTGCGAGCCCGTATGGAAGCGTTTCTGCTGCGGATTTTGCGCGACAGCGTTGCCGTAATGTTCGTAAAGCGACGAGCGGTCATTGTTCTGAAGCGGCAGATTGACCGAGAACGAAAGGCGCTGGTTGACCAGATACGTAAGTCCTAAATCGAGTGCGTGCGATACGTTGATCACATTCGTGCCCTGCTCAACACGCTGCGTCTGTTCTTCAGCGCCCACGAAATGCTTGTAGGAACGGAAGAACCGATACCCTGCCGACACCTGCCAGTGGCCGTTGCGTTGTTTGAAATAATCGGCCGAACCCGCCGGAGCCGCGCAACTCATGTGACGAACGGCCACGCACCCCTGTGCCGACGCGGATACGTTAAAAAGTACTATATAGGCAAAAGCCAGAACGATCGTATAAATCGACTTCATGGAAAAAAAATGTCTGAGATGGAAAAATGAATAGCCACGGAATGACTCACGATGACAGAAGCCGATTCAGCCCATGAGTTGTGTAAACACAAACCAACAGGTCTGATCAGTCCATCAGCATGATCAACATCCGTATGATCGCGGAGCCAAAACGCCGGAGCTTCAGGCTACAGAATGGAATGGTCAATTGATAGCAATCACGTACGTATTCGTTCTAACGATCCCATGAGGTATCGAATGAATACCGTTGTCTATACAAAAACGTATAGGCAAACAACCAGCAAAATGCTACGTCAACTTGATCCGGAAACGCGATCAGGAATTCACCTTAGACTTCGGGAGGGGGCGAATGAACGGGCAGGGCGCGGGCCGCAACTACAAACAAAACGTTTGGAATTCGGACAGATTCGCGCCAGTTGGGCGAGAGAAAATCAAACACAGCCCGCGGATTGGGCGAGTATTCTTTCAACAGAAATTTCAGCAGTTGATTCGCCTTTTTGTGGGAATCGGTGGCACCGCTGATATGGTCGTTCAAAAACGACAGCAGATCGCTTTGCCAGAACGAGTGGCTCTCCGACTGCAACCCGGCAATGTTCAGGGTGTCGCCTTTGATTTCCAGACTGACCACGCTGTAATACTGCCCGCGGTAGCTGAACCCGTCCGATGTTGTACGGGTAATGGCACTGGCATCGGGAGAATCTTTTAACGGAATCTGAAACTCAACAATGCTATCCACCGATCGGTATACCTGAAGCCGTTCCGTCAGGTCGTGCTCTGCCTGCCACCACGTACCCACAAACACCAGCACATACGCCAGCGTGTGGTAGAGGAACAAGCCAAAGAGACCGATGGAAACTGCTTTCTTCACGAGGTATGATCAGTGAAAGTTTTCTCAAAAATAATACTAATTTCTCAACAAAATCAAGACAGTCTAGTTATCCACTATTTTTTAATCAGGTTATGCCTGTGAGATACCAAACGCTTAAGCTCAATGTGTGCCACCCTACTTTGTACTTTGCTATTACAGCTACAAACTGTCAATCAAACACTACTTCTTAAACAAGAATCAGGCCAATCGGTGCTTAGTATTAGTTTGTTGGTGTATAAAACCAGACACCCACATTCGACAGATCAAAATTAGTAGCCCAGGTGACCTGTAACAGATTTAAGTAACGGCGGTCCTGCTGCGGGTTTCGAATTAGGTTCTGATGCATAAAACCTAGTTCAATCTTACCCATTTTTCCGGTATTATAACCAATGCCGCCATAGAGCCAGTTTTCGCCATAAAAGGCATTCTTTGCGCTGATAGGGCTATTTATGGCCCCCGACATACAAAGAAATACCTCATTGGAAGCCGATGCATAAAACCCTTTCGATTTGACTTTTGGATCATACAACGGAATGGTAGCCCCCAACTGATACCGAAATAAGGTAGCATACGACCATTGGTCTGTTTTCACATTGAGCGGGTATCGTTCTTCGTACCGCAACCGATGCGCTAGCCTTGTACGGCCCAGTAGAGGCACATTATGACTGGCCACTACCTGCGCCCAAAGCCGATTTTCGTTGACGTGCAGGCCAAACAGATTATGCTTGACATACGCATACCCTATGCCAGCCTGAACATTTGGTGAAATTTTATACGCTATACTCGGTTGTAGATAATACTGAAGCGCCGTTGCGGGAAACTCTTTCGTTTCGACAGTTTGGTGAAATGCATCAATGGTCGACGACAGAAACAGATTATACTGGAGTTTTTTGCTCAGATTTCCCGACTGGGAGATGGTCGGGAAAAAACCGTAAAACGTCCAGTCCTGGGCAAAGCCAGCTGAACTGCTTACCAGCAGGCATAACATGTATAGGTATCTCATTGAGGAACAGAATATGAGGAGAAAGGGGGTACATTGGACGTTTACCAAATAGTATGCCAACTTATTTTTCAGTCAAAACTCAATTTTGGCTCGACTAGTGAGGGGTAGCAGACCCGTTTCGTACAATAGATACAGGCAGAATTTGGGTTGGCCACTGCAATCAAAACCCGTAGATTTGTGTTAATAGGGTACTGCATGATTTACGACAACCACAATCGCCCCATCACCTACCTTCGGCTGGCCGTAACGGACCGCTGTAATTTGCGGTGTTTTTACTGCATGCCCGAAGAAGGGATCAAGTACCTGCCCAAACATCAGGTGCTGACGTATGAAGAGATGGAGCGGCTGGTACGGGTGTTGGCCCGGCTGGGTGTACAGAAAGTGCGAATCACAGGCGGAGAGCCGTTCGTTCGGGCGGGGCTGATGGATTTTCTGCACCGATTGGCCGAAATTGACGGACTCAACGATATTTCGCTGACCACAAACGGCGTGCTGACAGCACCGCACATACCGGCACTGGCGGCATTGGGCGTCAAGTCTGTCAATTTAAGTTTGGATACGCTGGACCGGGATCGATTCCATAAAATTACCCGGCGCGATGAGCTACCCGCCGTCTTGAAAACCCTCAATGCGCTGCTGGAAGCGGGTATTCAAACCAAGATCAACGCCGTTGTCATGGACGGACAAAATACCCAGGACCTGGTGCCGCTTACGGAGATGACACGCACCATGCCCGTCGATGTGCGGTTTATTGAAGAAATGCCGTTTAACGGCGAAGGGAGCCACTACCCTGTTCTGCACTGGACGCACCGCCGTATCATCGACGAAATCCGGTCGCACTTCCCCGACTTACAAAAGCTTCCCGATCCGCCGTTCTCGACCTCGGCCAACTACCAGATTCCGGGTCATGCCGGAACGATTGGTGTCATTGCCGCCTTCAGCCGGACGTTCTGCGGCACTTGCAACCGCATTCGTATGACCGCGCAGGGCACACTTAAAACCTGCCTGTACGATAACGGTGTGTTGGATGTTCGGGCCTTGCTCCGCAGTGGTGCCTCCGATGATGAACTCACAACCGCTTTCCTGAAAGCCTTTTCCCATCGCCCCGCCAACGGCTTCGAAGCCGAACAGCAACGCGACACGGTTACCGAATCCATGTCGACTATTGGTGGGTAAGCTGGCGCGGACCAGCCCCTTTTACCGCATCATGGCGGGAACACCTTCCAGAAATTTGTTGGTAAATAAGGTTTCGACGTCCATCCGTTGAATCAGTTCGCCGTTTTTATCGGTGAGCAGGTGGTTGCGGATCATCCAGTTCGTGAACGATACCCAAACATTCCGGTGCATAAAGCCCCAGTGGCCTTCGCCATCCAGGTAATAACCTGACACCAGTTGCTGGCTCTGCTCCAGAAAATTGCGTTTGGTTAGGGTTGGGTGATTGGCCGTTTTCATCATAAGCCGCACGGCCTCATCCGGGTTTTTGATGGCAAACCGGTAGCCAGCGGCTGTCGCTTCCAAAAACCGACGCAACGCATCGCCATTCTGTTCTGTCCATTCGCTTTGGGCCGTCAGAACAGGGTTGTACCCGTAAGGAATTTCGTATTCGTCGAACAAAAACTGGTTCAGATCAACGCCCTGAATATCGGCCTGCACGCCCTCCCAGGTTAACCAACACCAGGCGGCATCGATTTCTCGGGTTAACAGAGCCCGCCAGATACCCGACCACCCCATTTTATGCGAAATAAACTGACCACGGCCATCGTCATTCTGAATCAGTTGCCGGATCATATCATCTTCATACCGAGCTCCATACGAGCCATATACTTTTCCATCCAGTTCTCTGGGGCGACTGATACCGCTCTCTTTCAGCGTTACGATCGCACTGATGTCGCGGGCCAGAACGGCGGCTACGGCAATCAGGGGAACCCCATTGGTTTGATAACTTATAACACTTTCGGAAGGTGTGATGGCTAGTTCGGCATTCCCTTGCGAAACACGACGGGCGGGCATTGTCTGGTAATCGTCCTGGTCAGGAGCAATGAGTTCAACATCGAGATCGGCCTGTGCATAAGCCCCTTTGGCCAGAGCAACATAAAATCCTGTGTGGTTGGTGTTTGGCGTCCGATCGAGGGCTAAACGAATACGAGTGCTCATACTGTACGATACTATTACGGCCTCTAACGAGACAGATCGACTATTAATTTCAGTTCAGGTTGTTCAAATAGTACGCTAATTAACTGTTAATAAAGGCGTTAATCAACTACCAACAACTTTAATTGTGCTGAATGGCTGCGACTTACGGTAGCGCCAATACTTAACAATTAAGGTCAATTAAGGTTTTAGCAGATGTGATTGACCGGCAAACAAGTAAGAAATGTCCAAGTAAATGCTACTATCCGACAAAAAGAACCTCACCTTTCAGCGCTTTCTCGTATTTCTCCTTATTAAAACGGTATAAGTACGGCGCTTTGTGCGCCCCTCCGGTCTTGCGTTCGTCCAGCCGATCCAATATATCGTACCCTAAAATTCGCTTCTGAAAATTACGCCGGTCGAGCGTTTGCCCCAAAATTGTTTCATACAACTGCTGCAAATCGGGCATGGTAAACTTCTCTGGCAACAAATTATAGCCTATGGGCTGGTAGCTTAACTGCCGACGCAGGGTTTTCAGGGCCAGCGTGATCATGGCATTATGATCGAAGAGTAAAAGCGGGATTTGGTCGATGTCCCACCACTGGCATTCGTCCGTAAACAGATCGGGGGTGGGCGTCACCCTGGCAAATTCGACCAGCGCATAATAACCTACCGACACATCACGGCCTGGAAAACCATCCAGTACATCCTGTGGTAACCCCAGTGTGCCCATGGTTTCCTCTTTACTAAAATGCGTGTACCGCAGCACATCGCCAAAGGTGTGAAACTGTTCAAGGAAAATTTCACTCAAACCCGTCCGCTCCTGTAAACTTCGATAAGCAGCGGTTTCCAGATTTTCTTCATGCCGAACCCGACCACCCGGCAGGCACCACTTGTCGGTCTCTTTCCAGCGCAACAAAAGCACTTTTAACTGTCCGTCATGAAACCCAAATATGACAAAGTCAATGGATACGGAAGAAAGGTAATTGGTTCTGAAGTCGACGATTAGCTGCTCAATCTGCTTTTTGTACTCCATCCTGAAAAACTTCAATTATTTATAGTGTGTTTTTCATACACAATGAAAGAAATATCCGTATCATTGTGTTGAAACTACGCATTAAAAATGACATATAAACGTTATACTCGTCAATCATTCCGAACAATGGCGCTGCTCGGTGCAGGTGCCATTGGGTTGTGGGCCTACTCAACGAGGTCGTTCACCGCACCCGGCGACAAACCCGACGAAAATCGGTTCACAAAGGTAGTACTGGCCGAAAAACTAAATGAGCCGCTCGAGATGGCCATTCTACCCGATGAACGCGTGCTGTTTATCGAACGGCATGGCCAGGTTCAATTGTATTCGCCGGTTACAAAACAGGTAAAAACGATTGCGACCATTCCGGTCAGCACGAAATACAAAGACGTTGAGGGACACGAAACCGAAGCTGAAGATGGTTTGCTGGGCATTAACATCGATCCCAACTTCGAGAAAAACCACTGGGTCTACCTATACTACTCGCCAGCAGGCAGCGAATCCAAAAATAGCCTGACCCGCTACGAACTGCGGGGCGACGAACTGGTACTTTCCTCTAAAAAAGTGTTGCTGGATGTGCCCGTGCAGCGCGAGCAATGCTGCCATACCGGCGGCTCCATTGATTGGGACCGCGACGGCAATCTCTACCTCTCGACCGGCGACAATACCAGCCCCCGCGCCACACTTTACGCACCCATTGACGAACGACCCGGTCGGGGTCCCTGGGATGCGCAGAAATCGTCGGGAAATACCAACGACCTGCGCGGCAAAATTCTGCGTATCCACCCCGAAGCCGACGGTACCTACACCATTCCCGAAGGCAACCTGTTTCCGAAAGGAACCGAAAGAACACGCCCCGAAATTTATACGATGGGCCACCGCAATCCCTACCGTATTTCGGTCGACAGGCATACGGGCGCTGTTTACTGGGGCGATGTTGGGCCCGACGCGGGCGAAGATTCGGTTGGCGTTGGCCCCACGGCCGAAGATGAATACAACCAGGCGCGGAAGCCGGGCAATTTTGGCTGGCCGTATTTTGTGGGCGATAACAAAGCGTATTACGACAAAGATTTTACCACCGGGAAAGGAGGTACCAAATTCGATCCGGCGCACCCAATCAACGAATCGCCCAATAACACGGGCCTGCGCGACCTCCCTCCTGCTCAACCTGCGCTGATTTCCTATCCGGCCGCCGAGAGCAAAAAGTTCCCGATTATGGGGAGTGGTGGTCGTAGTGCCATGGCCGGTCCCACCTATTACAAAGACGACTTTAAAAACGCCAAACGACCTTTCCCGGACTATTATAACGGCAAGGTATTCCTCTATGAGTGGATGCGCGACATGATTATGGCCGTTAGTTGCGACGATAAAGGCGGCATGACCAGCATGGAGCGTTTTCTGCCGAACATGGGATTCAGTCATCCCATCGATATGGCGTTCGGGCCAAATGGTGATTTATACGTGCTGGAATACGGCACCAGCTGGTTCCTCAAAAATGACGATTCACGGCTGGTACGGATTGAGTTCAACGCCGGTAACCGCAAGCCCAGTGTGCAGGTAGCGGCCAGTACCAAAGCAGGGGCTGTTCCGCTGAAAGTGGCCTTATCCTCCGAAGGTACCAAAGATTTTGACGGCGATGTACTGACGTATCAATGGAAGATCGTAAACCGGACGGGTGCCCAGCCAATGATTCTGAACGAGCCGAACCCAACGTTCACGTTTCAAAAACCGGGCCAGTACAAAGCGATATTGACCGTGACCGATGCGAAGGGCCTGAAAGACACCCGCGAGGTCGATATTGTAGCGGGTAACCAGCCTCCGCAGGTGGCCCTAAACGTGACCAACGGGAATAAGAGCTTTTATTTCCCCGGCCAGTCGATTGCTTATCAGGTAAACGTGACCGATAAAGAAGATGGCAGTCTGGCCAGCGGGCGCATTCTGCCTAAACAGGTGATGGTTCGGGCTACGTATCAGGATGACGCCAACGCACAGGCGGCAAGTGTAAGCGGCACCGGCCATAAATTCTCCGAGGCTGCTTACCTGGGTGCCGGGCAAACGCTTATGGAAAAAAGTGACTGCAAAGCCTGTCATTTTACCGACAAAAAATCGGTGGGTCCGGCCTTCATCGAGGTGGCAAAACGGTACAAAAGCGACGCCAACGCCGTAGCAAGTTTGTCGAACAAGATCATCAAAGGCGGTGGTGGCGTTTGGGGCGATGCTATCATGACCGCTCACCCGCAAATCACCCAACCCGACGCGAGCGAAATTGTCAAGTATATTCTCACCCTGGCCGATAAGAAAGTGACGGCCCCGTTGCTCCCGACGAAAGGCACGTATACGCCGGGTAAGGACGACAAAGGCAATCTGGTTTTACAGGCGTCTTATAAAGATAGAGGAGCCAACGGTCTGCCCGCTCAACTGACCGAGCAGGCTATTGTTTTGCGGAATCCGCTGGTTGCGCTGGGCCAGTCCAACAGCCAGTCTAAAGGCATCACGCTCTTCAAAATGGGCACGCAGCCCTACCCGCTTGTGATTGTGATGGGTTCCGACACCTACGTTAAATTCGACCAGCTCGACCTGACGGGCATTCGCTCCATGGAGTTTGCCGTAGCCGCGCCTAAAGCGCAGTTGAACGCTATGGGTGGCCGCATTGAGGTTCGAATCGACTCGCCAACGGGTCAGCTGCTGGGGCAAACCGGCGATATTCCGGTCAATGAAAGTAAAGACCCGGCCGCTATGTTCACCCCCAATATGGTTAAAGCGGCCATTATCCCAATAACCGGCCAGCACGATCTGTACTTCGTTTTCAAAAACGAAAAAGCGGGAAAAGCTCCCTTGTTCGTACCGGCTACTGTTCAATTTTCTAACTAATCTGATCCAAACCCTGCCATGACACAATCCCGTCGTAATTTCCTCCATCAACTCGGTCTGACAACCGCTGGCGTCGGCCTGGCATCCGCCCTACCCAATCAACTGTTTGCCGAAATAAGTGCCCCAAAGTTTGGATTCGACATCTCGCTGGCCGAGTTCTCCTTTGCGGGTGAGCTTATGTCGGGCAAGATGACCAACATGGAGTTTCCGGCCAAAGCCAAAAACGATTTCGGTATCAACGTACTCGAATACGTATCCATGTTTTTCAATAACAAGCATACCGATCCGGCGTATTTGAAGGAACTCAAACAGCGCTGCGACGACCTGGGCATGAAGAACAACCTCATTATGGTTGATGGAGCCAACATTGCCGATCTGGATAAGACCAAACGTCAGCAGGCCGTCGAGTCGCACCATGCCTGGGTCGATGCAGCCAAGTTTCTGGGGTGTACTGCCATCCGGGTAAACCTCGGCGACACCTCCCGCGCCATATCGGGTGCTGCAGACGACCCGGCCAACGAAGCCGCCAAAACAGCCGCCGACGGGTACCACAAGCTGCTGGAGTATGCCGCCAAATCGAAGATGAACGTGATCGTGGAAAACCACTTCGGCAACTCGACGGACATCGACTGGCTGGTGGGCGTTATCAAACAAGTAAACATGCCCAACGCGGGTTTGCTGCCCGACTTTGGCAACTTCTGTCGGCAGCGCAGCAAGCCCGAAACTAACGACATCAAAGGCATTATGGGCACCAAATGTATTAAGGAATATGACCGGTATGAGGGCGTAAAGAAAATGATGCCGTATGCTAAAGGGATTAGTGCCAAGACCCACAAGTTCGACGCGAAAGGCAACGAGACCGAAACCGATTTCCGGAAAATGTTCAAGATCATTAAAGATGCGGGCTTCAACGGATACGTCGGTGTCGAATACGAAGGCGGTATCATGAGCATGTACAACCCAACGGGTGGTTACCTACCGGCCAACGACGGGATTAAGGCCACCAAGACCCTGCTCGAACGGGTACGCGCCGAACTGGCCTGATCTTAAAGGGTTGAATGGGTAAGACAAACGCCATATTTTCAACGTATGGCGTTTGTCTTACCCATTCAACCCTTTAAAATTAATTAAACCCCCTAAACCCCAATTTCTCCATGCTCCGTAAACTTCTAAAAATTCTTCTCGGCCTTGTCCTTGTTTTTGCCCTATTGATTGGCGGCTTTGTTACGTTTGGTATGTATGTAACGCGCAAACTACCCTGGCAGAAGCCGGTTTTTGACACTACCCGCCCCGCCGACCCCGGACAGGTTGGGCCGAAAGGCGTGTTGATATTTTCCAAAACCAACGGCTTCCGTCACGAGTCCATTGAGCCGGGGATCGAGGCCCTCAAAAAAGTGGGTACCCAAAAAGGCTGGGACGTCAGAACAACCGAAAACGGGGCCTTTTTTAACGACGATTTCCTCCGCCGGTTTAAAACGGTGGTCTTCCTGTCGACCACGGGCGATGTACTGACCCCGGAACAGGAAAGAGCCTTTGAGAAATTTATTGAGAACGGCGGTGGCTACGTGGGCATCCATGCCGCATCGGACACCGAATACGACTGGGACTGGTACGATCATGCATTAGGGACCCACTTCCGCGACCACCCGCTTTACCCTGAGCATACGCCCGATGCCGAGATCATTACCGATACGCCTAATCACCCCACAACCCAGCATCTTCCGGCCAAATGGCACAAGGCCGACGAGTGGTATAATTTCAAACAGAGCGTTCGGGGAAAAGACAGCATTCAGGTGTTGCTAACCTTAAATGAAGCTACCTACAAAGCAACCTTTCCCAAAGCGATGGGGGGCGACCACCCAATTTCATGGACGAACGTGATCGGGAAAGGGCGCGTGTTTTATACCGGCATGGGCCATACTAATGAAACCTTTACGGACAAAAATGCTATGCCGCATATTGTAGCCGGTATTGAATGGGCCGGACGGTTTTAAAAACTAGTAAATAGTTAATTGAGGCAAATGGTCAATTAAGGTGATAACTCGTGATTAAGGTAGAAATCCTTCCGTTACTTAATTACCTCAATTGACTATTTACTTAAACCCAAATCACTGTATCCGATCAGCTGAATGCCTTTCTTTTTGATCAACTCCTTCACCTGTACGTTCGTCCAGACATCCGTTACCCCCTGCCGGTCGGTGGCAACGTTCTCATAGCCAATATGGTGAATAGCCTGTATTTCGGGCGTGTCGAGTCCGGGGTGATCGACGAATAAATACGTTTTTCCGGCTTCAAGGCTTTCGAGCATTTTCATGAAGCCCTGAAGTTTTTCTGCGGAGGTGGTATGCGGACCAACATAACCCGCCCGGCCAAGGTCGGAGTTGCCGGGATTGAGGAGATGATACTCCTGCGCCAGCTTGTTAATGAGTGCCTGCACCTCGTCGGTAAGAGTCGTACAACCCATATGGCCGGAAATGTGGCTTATGCGGGGAATCTTTCGCATCGCCAGTTCAATCTGAGCCCTGAATTCCTTTTCAATGTCGGCTAGTTTCCAGTCGTTTTCGACTACCGAACGTTTAGGGTAATCCTTGTTCGGGCGAACCATCGGGAAGAAATAGCCATCGGCATCCCGCAAACTCGGACAATCCGAGAGAGGGCGCCATTTCACGTTATCCCATTCGCTGGTTAGGGTCAGGTGAATACCGACATCGGCCGTTGGGATCTGCTTCAGCATTTCAACCGCTTCGGGAAACCAGGGCGAGGGCACCAGCACTTCGATCGACTTCTCAATCCCATCTGTGTAGCATTTTACAATGGCTTCGTTGCCGGCATGTGAATAGCCCATGTCATCGCCCCGGACAAGCAGTCGGGGCGGTTTCGGTTGTGCCGTGACCGAATGTAATACAGAAAATAAACCAACTAAAGCGAGGAAAATGCTGGTTTTCATGTGAGGGTAGGTTTGTAGTGCCGACCGTCGGCACTACACAATAAAAGCGGCTCTTGCCGCTTTTATTACTAAAAATCTGTTTAGGATTTCACTTTGGAGAGAAATCTGTCGGATGTAGCCTGAACGGCCACGTCCGGGTATAGACCTTCTTTGCCCGGACGTGGCCGTCCAGGCTACATGCCGACTCAGTCGAAGCTTTGGATCATGTTCCGGTACATGGTCGTGGCTTTCCACTGCCCCCCGGCAATGATCCGGCGAACGGTATAGAGCGGCATACTGTCGTCCCGCTTGTCGGCCAGAGTGAACGCAGCTACATAGCCCCGTTTCTGTAATTCGGGCAGCGCCTGTTTGTTCCACAAACCGAATGGATAGGCAAAATAATGAATAGGCTTTCCAATGATCGTTTCCAGTTTGGCTTTCGGTTCTTCCAGTTGAATTTTCCAATCATCACCCTGGTATTTCTTCACATTATGGTGATCCCAGGTGTGGGCGCCAATGGCATGCCCCCGATCCGACAGGTCCTTAATCTGCGCCTTATCCATATAGGGCTGCTTGCCATGACGGCCAATGGCCACGGTCATAATAAAGAACGCACCTTTGAAACCGTGTTTTTCGAGTTCGGGAGCAGCCACGGTGTATTGGTCGAGGTCACCATCATCGAAGGTCAGCATAATGGGTTTGGGCGGCAGCGGTGCGCCCGTTGCCAGGTAAGCGTAGAGTTGATCGGGCAGGATGGTATGGTAACCGCTATCGGCCAGCATTTTCATCTGTTCGCGGAAAGCAGCAACGGGAATGATGTAATCCTTCGCCGATTTGGAGTCGCTGGCCCGCCAGTCGCGAATCTGATGATAGCACAAAACAGGCACCTGCGGACGGGCCAGAATGGTAGCGGCATCGGCGATTTTACTGGCTGGAATGCTCGACGGATCGGGAGCAGTTACGCTGGGAACTGTAGCACTTTTGTCAGCTGATTTCTCCGCGGTTGATGAGTTACCGGATGGGACCGCTACAGAATTGGTGGTGGTTTCGGCCGTTGCTGAACCCTTCGACTGGCAGCTCGATAAGCCGTTGGTTAGTAAAACATACAGGCCAATGGCCGTAGCAAACGAAATAATTTTACGACTGAACATAATTAATGAATATGACTCAAACATACTCAAAACCCGGCTGTCACCAACAGAAACTTAGCGAACGAAATAGGATTAGGCGTATTGGAGACAAAAGTCTACTGACAATCAACGCAGTATGTACCCGCTAGTACATACCACGATCAAACTCCCGGCCACATACGCCAGCAGCCTATGCAAATACAGACCTAAAACTTTGCGGATTTTTAGCAACTAACCGGCTTAACTTAGTTAACGGCGCTAGTCTTACGTGCTAACAACATACATTTAGCACATGGTTTATATAGACTGAACAGTAACTGCCCCTGTATTTCGTGAAAGGGAAACGGCCCCCCGGATGAAATTCCTGAAAAGGACGAAGAAAACCCATGCAATCATTTCCATTCAATTACTATCCTGCCGGTTCATTTTGAGACGTTTATCCACACCTCTGCCCGTAATACACTGATCGCATGATGGGTGTTACCGTGAGCTTCGTAATAGGGTCGGCCGGGCTATTTGCCTGATTCATCCAGACTTTACGGAAGATGATTTATTCGTGACTCAACAGTTTCTTTTATTTTTCAATCTACCCTTTAAATTATGAAAAACCTATTACTTACATGGTCTATGCTACTGACCATGGCTACTGCATATGCCCAATCAAACGTTACCACACTGAGCCAGACCGGTATCGACAACAAAGCCACGCTTGCCCAGGAGGGGCAGGGTCAGGAAGTGCTTGCGGTACAGAACGGAACCAACAACCAACTAACAACTTCCCAAACCAGCACCTACGCCCAGGAAATTAACATTACGCAAACTGGCACAGGCAACAAAGCCGTTGCTACCCAGGATGATGGCTCCGGCCCCGGCACGTTTATCCAGATTTTACAGAATGGCACCAACAACGAGGCCCTGGCCAATCAGTCAGACTTTTTCACCTACGGCAGCGAAGTGTCAATAAATCAATCCGGTATCAACCAAAGAGCAACGGTCAATCAGCTTGCCGCCGTTGGTAGTTCGGCAGGTATTGAGCAAACCGGAGCCGGCTCCGGCAACACCGCTACCATTACACAAACCAACCTGAGCTACCTCGATGCCGCCGAAATTCGGCAGAATGGCGAAAACCAAACGGCTACGATTAATCAGAATGGGACCATTTACTTAATTGGTGGTAACGAAGCCTACATTAATCAGACCAGTACGTTTGCACAAACCGCCCAAATCACCCAGGAAGGCGATCAGAACCTGGCCGAAATCTATCAGGAAAACGGAGCTGGACCGGACAATAATGCGACTACGTTCCAGTCGGGTTATGGCAACGTCAGTTACATTGACCAGTCTGACTTCGCGACAATCAGCAGCACGGCTAGTACGGCGCAGATTGGCCTTTTCAACGAGGCCACTATTGAGCAATTTGCAGCTATCGGCGGACAGGCTAGCATCACCCAAACCGGGGATGAAAACCGGGCTTATATTGGTCAGGGTAAGGCCGGACAAACTATAAGCTACTCCAATAGTGCGCAGATTACCCAATCAGGCGATTTTAACGTATCGGGCGTTATTCAGACTGGTAATGGAAACCAGGCTGTTTTTCAGCAGATCGGCACAGGTAACGCTATCCTTAATCCGACATCAACGGATTTTGTCATGCAGCAGGGTGACAACAACTCCCTCATAGTTACCCAGACCGGTGTTGGCAACCTGTTGCAGATTCAGCAAATGGGCAATGGAAACACCAGCATCATTAACCAAACATCAGGAGTTGTAACTCCGTAAGTCAGGTGTTTCTTTAAAATGCAAAAGGCCGGAATCTCTTCCGGCCTTTTGCATTGGTATCAGGCTTCCCTGACTTATGGAGTTACAGACGGCAGTTTGGCCATCTGATCCGGGTTGCTGTCCCGGTCGCCGATTACAGGTCCGCGTGAAGCAGGCGTGCCATACAGCAGGATACCCGCTACGTGGGGGGTTGCCATTGAGGTGCCGCTAATGGTTCGGTACCCGCCCGAACGCCAGGTCGACAAAACACTAACACCGGGCGCACACCAGTCGATGGGTGGATTTCCGAAGTTGGAGAACGACGCAAATTTATCGTCGTAGTCATGCGCCGAAACGGTATAGACGTTTGGGTGGTTGGTACGGCCTGGAGATGAGTTATTTGCATTCTGCGACTCGTTGCCTGCCGCCAGCGCAAACAGGATTCCTTTATTGGCGGCCCCTTTTACTGCTTCATCAACCGGCGCGTAAATGCCCCCTCCCAGGCTCATGTTCGCTACATCGCCCGGTGCACCCGCCGTGGCTACGTAGTCGATACCGGCAATCACGCCGGCGTAGGAACCACTCCCCGACGCAGCCAGTACTTTCACGGCAATTACCTTCACACCCGCTGCAACACCCACTACACCAAAGTTGTTGTCTTTAGCCCCAATGGTACCGGCCACGTGCGAACCGTGTCCGTTGTCGTCATCGGCGTTGCGCCGTGGGTTATTGAAATTACGACACAACGGCAGATCAACGTTCAGGTCGGGGTGATCGAAATCAATTCCCGTATCCAGAATCCAGGCCTTGTTAGGTCCCGTATAGAGCCGACTACCCCCCACCCGTTCGATACCCCAGGGTACAGTCTGAGCGCCTATCGTTATGTCGATACCTGTTGGTACGGCCAGTGAAACGACCTGATCGGGTACAATGCTGGCAATGAAAGGCAGCCGTTGCAAGCGGGCTAGCTCGGCGGTAGTCAGTTCGGCGGCAAATCCACGGATGGCCGTTGTGTAGACTTCCTGGGTCTTCCCGGCAATATCGGTCCCCACCAATCGGGCAATCAGCCCTTGCATCTGTTGCACCCGTGCATCATACGTACCGGCATTGTCGGGCAACGAACGGGTAATGAGTGGATCGGCCTTAAAGGTGATAATGTATTTCTGTACATCGGCAGCGGCCCGTGCCGACGATGCCTGGCTACCGTAACGAACCACATCATCCGGCTGACGCTGGAAGTTGTCTGCAGGCTGGCAGGCCGTTAGCAAGGCTGGCACAATTGCCGACCATAGGGCTTTTCTCAGGGAATGATTGAACATACTGACTGGAGATTAGAAAAGTGAAACTAATATGTGAAGAAATAAGCATACTTCGCCAAGTTATACATTAGCTCAAAATAGCACAAGAAGATTATATCGATAGAGTTAAATAATATCTAACGGTATGTTGGGAGGGATCAGGCAGTAGCAAGCTAGTCGTCTTCCCTTCTTTCTCAGGGCTGTGTATCTTTACGTATGATTTACCTCGACAACAACGCCACCACCAGGCTGGACCCGCGTGCGCTGGACGCCATGATGCCGTTTCTGACCGACAATTTTGCCAATGCGGCCAGTACGCACCCGTTTGGCGTTGGCGCGAGTGAAGCAGTCAAGCAGGCTCGCCAGCAACTTGCCGAGCTGCTGGTTTGCGAAACGCACGAGCTGGTTTTTACATCGGGCGCTACGGAAGCCATCAATCTGGCCATTAAGGGTGTTGCCGAAACATATCGGAATCAGGGGGCCAGCCGGGGTCCCGGACACATCATCACGGTTCAGACCGAGCACAAAGCCGTGCTGGATGTGTGCGCCTATCTGGAAAAACGGGGTCATGACGTCACGTATTTGCCAGTTCAGCCAGCCCGGAGCGCCGGCGCGGGGTTATTGGATTTGTCCGTATTAAAAGATGCGCTCCGGCCCGACACCATTCTGGTATCGGTCATGCTGGTGAATAACGAAACGGGCGTTATTCAACCCATTGAGGAAATTGCCCGGATCGCCCACGAAGCCGGTGCCTTATTTATGACCGACGCCACCCAGGCGGTGGGTAAACTGCCGATCAATGTGGATACCTCTTTGATTGATTTACTAGCTTTTTCCGGGCATAAGTTCTACGGCCCTAAAGGTGTGGGTGGTCTGTTTGTCCGGCAGCGACGGCTACAGGGTGGAGGATACCGGGCTGGATTGCCGAGTAAAGTAAAATTGGAAGCTTTGTTGCACGGTGGCGGTCATGAACGTGGGTTACGTAGCGGTACGCTTAATGTGCCGGGAATAGTCGGGATGGGAAAAGCCGCTGAATTGGCAAGGCTGGAAATGGCTGGCGCGAAAGAGACGCAATCGAAACGGGCTGGCGCATATGAGACGCAACGTATTGCATCTCTACTTGAAACGGCTCTACTTACTATTCCGGGTACACGGGTAAATGGTAATCGAGAACACCGGCTTTACAATACCACCAACATCTATTTCGAAAACTGCGACTCCGACGCGCTGATTATGGGTTTGGAAGGCATCGCCGTTTCCAATGGCTCGGCCTGTACAGCGGCTTCCATTGACCCCTCGCACGTACTGCTGGCGATGGGCCTGAGCGAAACCGAAGCCTTTTGCTGCCTGCGCTTCAGCCTGGGCCGGTTCAACACCGAAGCTGACGTAGTGGCGACAGTTGCCGCGATTAAAGGTGTTGTGGAGGAATTGAGGGCGTTGGTAGGATGAACTATCTAACTAAAAATCAATGAGAACGTTAACCGTGACAGAAGCTGAATATGTTGGTGAACATCGCTTACGAATACACTTTTCAGATGGCACATCGCAAGTGGTTGACTTCGGACCATTTTTGCTAAATTACCCACATCCACAGCACAATAAATACCGTCGATTAGCCAACTTTAAACGATTTAAGATTGAACGCGGCAACGTCGTTTGGGGGAAAGATTGGGATTTTATTTTCCCAGTTGCGCAATTGTATCAGGGGTATGTGGCTCCGGCAGTGTATTGAATGGGGATGAAGTCTACCCTATTAACACCACCCAGTAGTCCACTCAGATCGCTAATGACTTTGGTTAAAAAAGGTAAAGGGCATTGCCGTTTCCAATGGTTCGGCCTGTACAGCGGGGAGGAGTTGAGGGCGCTGGTGTAACCTCTTCTAAAAAGATAGTCAGAAATCGAGTTGACGTAGCGAAAACACTTACGTCAAATTGCTTCATTTCCTGACTCACTAAAATGCCAAACACCTACACCCAAATTCATCTCCAACTCGTGTTTGCCGTCAAACACCGCACTGCCGTCATTTCTTCCACCTGGAAATATGATCTCTACAACTATATAACAGGCATTATACATAATCATAACCATAAACTGATCGCTATTAATGGTATGCCAGACCACGTGCATATCCTGATCGGTATGCGCCCTACCCAATCACTTTCCGATCTGATGCAACAACTTAAACAAGACTCATCCAAATGGATTAATGACAAAAAACTGACTGGCAGCCGATTTTCCTGGCAAGAGGGATACGGTGCCTTTTCGTATGGTAAAAGCCAATTACAAGCCGTTATCAACTACATTGAGAATCAGGAAGAGCATCACCGAACGCGCACATTTTTAGACGAATACCGCCGGTTTTTAGATGTTTTCGGCATTGAGTACGACGAGCAATATCTATTCAAACCGCTGGAATAATGTCTCGTCCCTACGGGACGAAGGCTAGCAGAGGCTTTTTTCCTTGGCTACCGACGCCCTTGGCTATTATGTCCCTACGGGACGACATGTTTACATAAAAGTGCTGGCAAATAGGCCACTAAAAGCATAGCATCGGTAGAAACAAACACACGTACCCCATTTAACACCCGTCCCATAGGGACATAACAGCGCCAGCGTCGGTAGAAATAGAAACAATTACCCTCAAATTCGCTGTCCCGTAGGGACACAACAGCCAAAGGCGTAGGTAGAAACACCGTCATTCCCCCACAAAGCCATTGCCCCGTAGGGGCAAAACAGCGTAGCGTCACCGGGCCGTCGTTACGGAAGAGACAGAAGCCATTTTCCTCAAATCTGCTGTCCCGTAGGGACATAACGTCAAGCACTTTCGCATCGAGCGTGGCAACGTAGCCTGAGACAGCCACTGGGACTTGATTTTCCCCGTGGCGCAATTGCATCAGGGGTATGTGGGGCATGCGATGTATTGAATTACTAAATATCCTCCGTCAAAACTCGATGCATAGCACTGAAATAAACAGGCATTGGGCCATCAACCAGAATAATAGGTACAGCTCAATTTTGATCACAGATTCATAAAACTCAAGAGAAAAAGCGAGTGTTATAAACGATCGACTTACTTGTGATCAACCTTTAGTTTTTATCCAACAGTTCTCTTAATCTTTTCACTCTGTCATCAGAACTACTTTTAGGCGGCCATATTAACAAACTCAAGTCATAGTAAAAAACTTTAGCAGATCTACTCGTAAAAGGATAACGCTGTTGATCAGCAAAATCTACACTTACACATTTTCCAAGATACTCTTCGTATGTACTAATTTTATCTCTTCTATTATCTAATTTTTCAACAGCTAAAATATCTACTAGCAAACTTAGTAATGCTTGATAACCAACAGTTGTTTGCAATATATTTTGCGGTTTAGTATTATCTTCAAAATTCCACAATATAACCCCATTTCGCAGAAACGTATTTCTCACTGCTGAGAAAAAAGAAAATAAAATATCAGTAATAAATTGGTCATTATTTGTTGCGTAATAAAAGCGAAAGGGTAAGCTAGGATTAACATTAATAGAAAGCTCTTTTCTATCTCTAAACCTATCTCGTTCTGATTCTCGGATACTTGTACATATTAGTTCAATTAAGGATTTTACCATTGCTGCTTGAGTCAATGGAGGACTTTGATTCCTCTCATATCTTCCTCCATAAAGTTTTATTCTATTATAAAAGGGAGAACTTTTAAAACTATTTAAGGCCAATACAATTTCAAGTGATGTTTTTTGAGGAGTGTCCTTGTCTGTTAATCCAAAAAGGCTTGATACTAATCCAGCAGGAACAGTTTTTTGAGTTCTGTTAATAGTTGAAAAAATCATTGCTTGAAACTCTAGGGTAGGATCAATAAAAAAAGAAACCAACAAATTAATATTTAAAAGATTCATCAATTGCAATTTCTTTCTTTCTAGTGCTTTTTCAATATCTATTTTAAGTGATACTTCATATTTTTTTTGTAATTCAGCAATCTCTTGACTAATTCTCTCTATGGCTCGCTCAATTCCTCTTATCCTATGTTGTCCATCAATTATCGTAAGATATATATCTCCATTTACTTTTTTAACTTCAGAAAAAACAGATCTATCTAAAATAACCTTTACAGTAGACTCATCTATGTTTTCAATTGACTCTATAACCGGACTAGGTATAGACAACACAATATTTGTGGGGAAAAGAGCATCTGAATCCTCTATTAGAAAGTCTGCAATCTTTTCTACGCGTATGTTTTCAACTTTTCTTTGAATCTGCGGATTATATTCAGGTATATTATTTTCGTCATAATATACGATAAGTCTTTCTGTATAGCGAGTAAAAGTTAAGATTTGACCAATAGTGAAAATACTAATCAAAAATTCTTGATTATTTTGCTTAACCCTTTGGGCTGTGATTATATTATCCTTAATCATTTCTATTCGCCGTATTTTTGAGACAAACCTTTTTTAACCTCTTTTGCATCATCTCTAATCTCATCTCCTAATGACCTTTCTAACAAACGATCTTGCAATAAATATGCACATTTTGAAAATTTTAATGCAAATTTTATAAGTAGTACAGATATTATTATCTGTACAATAAGATACCAGGAAAACTCAAAAGGGCCTTTAATAACTTGAAAAATATAAAACAAAGCTATGACAATAAGTAGTATTTTAGAATATTCATCTATTTTAACTCTCAAAAGTCCAGTATCAGTTTCAAATACCTTTTCTTTTGATTTGTCGTATTTAAAAAGATTGATACCCATTGATCCAATTCTGTTCAAAGCTATCATTGGCAAACTCCCATTAAATATAATATTTACCCATGCTATCCATGTAAACTTGTCATTCGGCTTAAAAACAAAATAGCATACTAAAGATAAAAATATGACAAACATTGGATAAACGATGTTTGGCAATTTCCAGTACATTAATTCAGAGCTATTCGCTTTCTCTATTTTAGAGAGCAATTTATTTTCTTTATCATCAAAAAGAAATGGTATCATATTATTGAACACTCAATTAATGATTTTTAAATTTTCTTACTAAAATATATAAATTAAAGTGGAGGCTTTGTTACTTATTAAACCGTTCCAATTTCACCAACTCCCCTCGTTTAAATTCCTTCAAACTCGTTACGGCTTGTCCGTTTTCGATTTTCTCCATGCTGCGGGCTAATACTAAACCTTCTTTCTCGCTGTAGCCCAGGAAACGGCTCATGAGTTTCAGGTTTCGGTTCTTGATGTTGAGCAGGAAAACGTTGGCGCAGTTGGCCGAGAAATCCATGTCGGACTGAATGAACTCTTCGATTTGCTGCGACACTAACGCAATTATGACACCCTTCGAGCGGAGTTCGCGCAACATGGTATCCAGCAGGGCGCGGGATTTGGGTTCTTTAAATATGTTGTGCGCTTCGTCAATCAGGAATACGTAACGGATCGCCTGCATGGGGTTGCCCATACTGTCGGTTTCGACCGGGGCATCGTCCATCATGGCAAAGGTGTTGTAGATGTAATTAATCATCAGGAACGTAGCCGTAAACCGAACCGACGTTTCCAGATGAGCCCCCAAACTGACATAATAATTGCGGTTCAGGAAGCTGTCTTTTACGTCGGTAGCGGGGGCAAACAGTTCCAGCTCGCTCAGGCTATCCATAATCTGCGAGAGGGTGCCGGGTTTGCCGCCCGTTATGGTTTTCAACTCCTCATTCACATCGACCAGTGATGGATACGCGCCATTCTTTTTGGCGTCGAAAGCAGCTCGGGTGGCTTCTTTAAGTTGCTGCTGCTGTACCGGTCCCATCCGGGCCGCATACTTCATAATAATGTCTACAAACTTATTGATGCCCTGTATCTTGTTCTTCTCGTTGATATTGTCAATAAATGACAGAGGATTGAACGGGAAAGGCGTTTGCGGCACATCCAGATACTTAGCGCCGGTAGCATCGAAAAACGGTTGCCGCCGGGGAAGGTCGCCGGGTTGCATACCCTTAAAATCCAGGTAGATGAAGTTGATTGCCCCGCCAGATACCGCCGTGACCTGTTCCAGAAAACTCAATGCAAACTGCGTTTTGCCGCTGCCTGACTCACCCGCTACCGCAATGTGGGCGTTGCTGTGCAGGTCGATGTAGTTGAGCATGGCCGTTTGCTGTTCGCCCGACTCTATATCGTAGCCAATGTTGACCCGCAATGGGCCGGCAAAATACCCTTTCCGGATGGTCTGGTTGTGGTTGGTAACCGGTGTTAACGGCACATCGGCATCTTCGAGGGCTTCAATTCCCCGCTCAACTTCCTCGAACAGAAAATCCAGCCCGGTGTACGTTTTGTTCTGCTCAAACAGTTTGGCCATCAGTTCCAGGCCATCGTCCAAATGCATTTTGATGTACTTGGCCAGATTCCCATCCGTATTCGGTATCTGGTAGTGCTGGCATACCAACGCAATATAAAGCGACCGGTTTTTACCCAATAAAATCTGATCGGTATATTCTTTGCCTTTGCTGTCCTGCACATCGGTCTCGATGTTGAGCCGGTTCCCGCGCGACAACGAGTAGGCAAGAGCAATGCGGGCTACCACGTTCTCACTTAAACGCGTAGAACCGCCAATTCGACCGGTTAGGTCGGTAACGCGTTGCCGGTTGGCCTCCGACGTTTTAATATTAATCTGCATTGCTGGCGTAGAGTTGCGTATAGGTGTCGATGAGTGCGTTGGGAGCACAGGCGCGGAACTCCGGACGGTCGGGGTTCAGGTTATGAATCAGGAAGGTCTGTGCCACACGGGGCAGCAACATTTTGTATTCCCGTTTGGTCATTTCCTTGTTGATGAGCGGGAACAGAATAACCTGATCGGCAATGTTTGGGTAAAAGAATTTGATGATGTTTTCCGCGTGTTCTTCATCGAACTTCTGCATAGGCGAGTCGATAAATACCGGGAACTCAATCTGCGATTCCTCGACCAAACCACGCAGCAAAGCGGTAGCGTACATCTGCTGTTCGCCCTTCGAGAGCGAATCTTTCCGAATTTTTAAACCTTCTTTGTTGTAGAGATCAATCTCAATGTCTTCGCCGTAAATATTGACTTCAACTCGTTTGATGAACTCTTTTTTGTGCATCAACTGAGTCAGGCCATACAAAATCTGCGTTTCGAGCGATTGTTTCTTGTCCTGTTTGAATTGAACGATAAAGCGTTGTAACCCTGCAATCAGTATCTCGGTTTCCTCATCTTTTGCCCGGTATTGTTCCGACACGGTGAGTTTCCGCGTAATCTCGCTGATCTGCTTTTCAGCGTTGGCTTTACGATCTTCGCATTTACCAATGGTTTTGTAGTGTTCGCCAATCTGTTCGTCATTTTTAACGACCTTGAGGTTTAGCTCGTCACGGCGTCGGCGGTCGGCGGCAAGAATTGGGTCTTCCTGATTCGAGTCAGCAGCAGCCAACCGTTTGCGGGCATGGGTTAATTGGTTCTGCAACTGCGTCCGACGCTCATTGAGCCGCCGAAACGAGACACGAAAATCCTGTTTAAGATCAGTCAGAAAGCTATTGAGTAGCTGCGTTTCGGATGTTGAGAAATCATGTAGCAACTGAAAGTCGCTGGGTAAATCAGGCGTATCAGCGAAGAAATGTTTTTTGATTAGATTTTTTACGGTGTCGTGATAAAAACGATGCACCGAAGCGGGTACAACCTCCTTTAACTTGCGTTCTTCCGATAGTAAATCGGTTAGCAGTAGGTCAGACCGCTGACTAACATTTTCCTGTGTGCTTAGTGTAGTTTTATAGCTGGTTTCGTCTTCTACCTGTTGTACAACCTCCAACATACGCCCCCCAGCAATGGCGAACGGAATCTTTTCGAATGAATCCCGAAAGTCGTTCTGAAGCAAAGAAGCTTTTAACGCTTAAACGTATTCTTCCGATGCCATTCCAATGCCTCTACATCAGGAAGATAATCCTTACTTCTAGGCAGTTCAATTTTCTGTCCAGCTAGCGCTTTCAACGAATAAATGCTGGCGTCATTTTCCACGAACGTAGGAGAAACTATAACGCTGTAATCGTCGTCAATCGAAATTACTCCTTTATCGAACGCCCGGTGCAGGTTTGGGCAAAGCGCAATACCGTTAGTCGGATGATTGTTGAATGTTTTATAAAATGGTACAATATGGCAAGCGTCGACCATTGAGAAAGAATAAGGGGCCGATACACGAACGCCGGTGATGCAACACCTGTCATCGTAAAGCTTTACAACTTCACGACGAAAGAATGTCTCTCTGGAATGTATTTCAATCTCATACGTTTCAGCATTTAGCCGTTTCTTCAAACGCTTTATCCGGTCACTATATTCTATCGGCGTTTCTTCAAGCATTTCGCGTTTGATTTCGTTCAGCGTTGCATTACCATCAGAAGCTATTGTAATTGATTTACCTGGAAAGTACTTATCTAATAGTGCTTGACGCAGAATTGTCCGGGTATTATCATTCAGAAGGAGTTGGGCTAGATTAGGGTCAATTTCGGCGTAGGAAACGGCATTACTTAAACTGGAGAAGTTGGACAGATCTCCTGTTTGTACCCAAAGCTCACAACCCGGATTAGCCGCTAACTGCCACCAGTTTCCGTCTTCATTTTTCAATCGAAAAAACGGCATGGCAAAGCTCAACGTGTGACCCGTAGTGACTAGATTATTCCAGTTTGACTTGAAAATACTTGTGAGTTCAGGGGTGATGGGAATAGTATTGTCCGTTAGTAGGTTGCTTCCGTACCCTTGAATAACAGAAAGCAATATAAGTGGCTTGTGGGGCGCACTTTCTTTAATCTTCCCTCCGCCAGTATTCAGGTTGGTGAATGCATAAATATAGTAATCAAGTATTTTATCAGGCATGAACGGTACCCTTTATACGTCTGACCAAAAAACTCTCCAAGTGCTTTTCCAGGTCTTGTTGAAGGCCACGCTTATTCCGTAGCAAAGTTCTATTCCTTTGAAGAAGTAGCATCTCTTGAATCAGTTCAACGTGTTCGGGTTGGTCGGCGCAGGCTTCACGTAGTAATTCCTCTTCGCGGTAAAGCTTCTCAACATGCCGTGGCATAGCAAGGTTGGTGTTATAGATGCGGTTATAAATATCGGCTACTTTGGGCGTAAATACACTATCACGGAACCAGGTTAACTGAATGGCAACTAGTTCCTGATGGGTAATCAGTTCCATCATATCGCCTTGCGAGTCCTGAATTTCTTTTTGGGCTTCCAGTAGCATAGTCAGAAACTCAGCCCGGATTTTGGGCGTATACGGTCCCCAGGTATTATCATCGTCTTCTTTGTAGGCACTTTCGGTACGTCGGCGTTTTTCGCGGGAATCGCGGTTTGAGCGCTCCACCAGAATCTTGTTACGCAGTTCCATGAGCGGCTCCATCCAGTCGTCGCCGTTGCCAATGAGCCCTTCCATGCTTTTATCGCGGCTCACCACCGTACAAACCCAGCAACCGAACCGGCTATTGCCGCAAGAGGGCGTTGTTTCGTCAATCACGAGCGGGCAGTCGCCAGAGTTGGCGTTTCGATACAGCGTCACCAATTCCTTGTGCGTACCGCCCCAGGGTGGCGACACCTGCATCATGTATTGCCAGAGTTCGCCGGTTTCAATATCCCGGATGGGCGCATACACAAACGCATTAGGGAGTATGTGTTTACGCAACCGTTGCCCTTTCAGTTCGTGCCGTTTCATGGATCGGGCGCGGCTTTGGCTTTCGTCGGAGCGTGTACCCAGCAGGATAATGGCCTCCCCCGCTTCGCTGATTTTTTCCTGAATAAAGCGCGTAGTCGGGTTTATTTTGAGCCGTTCGGTACACCACCGGAACGAGTTAGTGGGAGCCGGATAGCCTTTACCAATCAGGTTGACCCAAAACGTATCTTCAAGCCGGGGTGTCGTGCGGTGTACGCTGATGGGTAATCCCTGCTGCGTTGCCGATTTCTGTAGCAACTTCAGTGTCCGATTTATGAACGAGACGATTTTGGGATTCTCGACCAACGTATCATTACAAACAACGTAAATATCGCGTTTCCGTAGCTCGGCCGGAATCTTCATCAGGGCTCGCCAAACCACTTGCAACAGCATGGTAGAGTCTTTACCACCACTAAACCCAATAATCCACGGACGAGGGTTTTCGTCGTAGAGATACTGGTCTGTAATTTCGGCTTCTATAAATGGGAGTTTGAGCGACATAACGATGGTGGGCTTGACGAAAGTAAAACTATTAATTGATAATATAGACTTAGCGCAAACAGAAGGTTGCAAAAAATGCAGAAATATACGGCTTGCAATCCGATTCACGATGTCTCTCTTTAGACGAATTCTATCCTAATACCCAAAGTCATTAACTGACAAAAAGTTACCCGGTGAATTTATTTTAGGGTTGATGGTAATTTCCTATGGGATGGCCCATAGGGCCCTAACAGCGCAGCGTCGGTAGAAATTCAGGGATTATCCACGTTCTCGGCGTGCCGTAGGTACGCAACAGAAGGGTTGTGTACCTACGGCAAACGTATCTTACGCATGGTGCTTTTTCTACCGACGCTACGCTATCATGTCCCTACGGGACGGCTCGTTGGTAACAATACCCTATTACCCTCCATCTTCCTATACTAAAATTCACCCCCCAACGCGGTATTATTTACCCTCAATCGCCTTTACTTAATACACTTTACTTCACTACAACGGATGAACAGACGGGAAGCATTATCACGGGTTAGCCTGATGCTGGGCGGAACCCTCTCGGCCCCGACATTGCTGGCCTTCGACCGCTGGAACCAGACGGCCCCACAAAACCGGATAAACGGCGCGTCGATGCTGACCGAAGAGCAGCGTGAAATTATGGCGCGGGTAACCGAACTTATCATTCCGAAGACAGATACGCCCGGTGCCGTCGATGCGGGCGTACCGGATTTTATTGAGATCATGCTGCGCGACTGCTACGCCAAACCCGCGCAGGATGTATTTCTGGCAGGGCTCAGCGATCTGGCGGGCAACCGTTTCCTGACAGGCTCGGCCGATCAGCAAACAACGCTCCTGAAACAGGTCGAAGCCCAGGCGATAGCCAACGCCAAAGCCGGTTCGGTGTCGTTCTGGCAATTGATCAAAGAACTGACCGTCTGGGGGTATTTTACATCGGAAGCGGGTGTTAAGGCATCGTTCGACTACCAGCCGAATCCGGGGAAATTCGAGGCCATCAAGATCAAGCCGGGTCAGAAAGATTTCATGTACGGCAACCAGGTTTAACCTCATTCACTACGTCGATCATTCATTCTATGAACCTGAATATAAACGCACAAAAAGCCCAAACCTTCGACGCCATCGTGGTGGGTTCCGGCATGACGGGGGGCTGGGCCGCCAAAGAACTGACCGAAAAAGGGTTGAACGTGCTCGTGCTGGAGCGCGGCTACGAAATCAAGCACGTTGAAGATTACAAAACGGCCATGCTGGACCCCTGGGAGTTCGAGCACCGGGGCAAGATCACGACGGTAGCCGCCGAAGAGCATTATGCCAGCATGTTCTTCTCGGCCAAAGAGGGTAGCCAGCTTAATTTCACCAACGATAAAGAGCATCCGTACATCCAGAAGCGGCCGTTCAACTGGATTCGGGGCTACCATACGGGCGGTAAATCGCTGATCTGGGGCAAACATACCTACCGCTGGAATCGGGAAGATTTCATGGCGAATGCCAAAGAGGGACTCGGTATCGACTGGCCCATTCGCTACGAAGACTTGGTGCCCTGGTACACCTACGTCGAAAAATTCGTGGGCATCAGCGGTCAGGCCGAAGGGTTGGCCGTTTTGCCGGACAGCACCTTTCTACCGCCTATGGCGATGACCGCCCCGGAAGCACATTTCAAAAAATCCGTCGCGCAGAAATTAAATCGCCCCATAACGATGGGTCGGGTAGCGCACCTCACCAAGCCGCAGCCCTGGCATACGGCGGTGGGGCGGGCGAGTTGTCAGTTTCGGAACCGCTGCACGCGGGGCTGTCCGTTCGGGGCATATTTCAGCTCACTGGCGGCCACGCTGCCAGCCGCCCGGAGCACCAACCGGCTGACGATCATTCACAATGCCATCGTGCAGGAGATTATTCTGGACGATCACGCCCAGAAAGCCAAAGGCGTGCGGGTCATTGACCAGAATACGATGGAGGTGCGGGATTTCTACGCCAAAGTGCTGTTCCTGAATGCGGGAACCATTGGCTCCACATCGATCCTGATGAACTCAAAATCAGCCCGCTTCCCCAACGGACTCGGCAACGACAGCGATCAGTTGGGCCGCAACCTGATGGACCACCACCTGGCCGTTGGTGCCAGAGCCGACATTCCCGGTTTTGAAGACGATCACTATTTCGGGGCGCGTCCGGGCAGTCTGTACATCCCGCGTTTCCGGAACTGGGGCAAGGATAAACGCGATTACCTGCGTGGGTTCGGGTATCAGGGCGGAGCCGCCCGCGCCGACTGGTCGAGGGGTGGTACAGAACCGGGTTTCGGGGCCGATTTCAAGAAGAAAATGACGCAGCCCGGTCCCTGGAAAATGAGCCTGACCGGCTTTGGCGAAGTGCTGCCCGACCCGAATAACCGGTTCTACCTCAGCCCCGACAAAACCGACAAATGGGGTCTGCCACAGGTCGTTTTCGACGCCGATTTCAGCGCCAACGACCGGGCCATGCGGAAAGACATTATGAACGACGGAGCCGAAATGCTGGAAGCCGCCGGTTTCAAAAACGTGGTTCCGTACGATAACCCGGCGGCACACATGGGCCTGGGCATTCACGAAATGGGAACCGCCCGCATGGGCAAAGACCCCAAAACGTCGGTGCTCAACAAGTACAACCAGGTACACACCTGCAAAAACGTATTTGTCACGGATGGCTCGGCCATGGCGTCGGCTTCAAACGTCAACCCCTCGCTGACCTACATGGCCCTCACCGCCCGAGCCGCCAGCTATGCCGTAGCGCAGCTGAAAGCGAAGAGTTTGTGAGTATCAGACAGCATGGCTCCGGCCACCCGGCCTGCTGTCTGGCCGTCAGGCAATAAAGTCACCAAACCAAGTTTACTTACTTAGGTTAAGTAAGCGGGCGATCAACGCAGTTTACGGCTCTGGGCCGCAGGAAGAAACGTTTTTTGCCTTACGGCCAGACAGCAAGATGCTGTCTGATACAAATTTCAACTAAATGCCATCTTCTTTAATTATTGGTGCGGGTATGGCCGGTCTGACCGCTGCCCGCGAATTACGTTTACAAGGTTGGGACGTTGTCGTTCTGGATAAAGGCCGGGGCATTGGCGGACGCATGGCGACCCGGCGCATCGAACAGGCCCGCGCCGATCATGGTGCCCAGTACTTCTCGGCCACGACGCCCGAATTTCAACGAGTCGTTCAGGATTTATTGACCGAAAAGGTCATTACCCAATGGGAACCCGAAGCAGACAGCCCGGCTGATCATGCCATTGAAAAACCGCATTACGTTGGGGTGGATGGCATGAACGCCGTAGCGAAAGCCCTGGCCCAAGACCTGATCGTACACACGACCGAAACGGTCATTTCCTTTCGCGTTGACGGTAGCCAATGGCTCGTGGAAACGGAATCGGGCGGGCACTACCGGGCCGATGCGTTGCTGATCACCATCCCGGCTCCGCAGGCCTTGGCACTGGTTGAGAAAAGCGGATTTCCAATAACAACGGCGGATAAATCAGCCCTCTCGACTATTTCTTACCAACCCTGCATTGCGGTGATGGTAGCGCTAAACAAGCCCAGCCGACTCCCCGCCCCCGGTGCCATTCGCTACGAAACCGGCGATATTGCCTGGGTTGTGGACAACGGGCAAAAAGGCATCTCTCCTGCTCAACCGTCGGTCACCATACACGCCAGCGCCGACTTCAGCCAAACTCATTTCGACGATGACCTCAACGCAATTGGTCGTCAACTTGCCGATCAGCTAGCGAACCTGATTCCATCTGACAGCATCAGCACGATTCAGGTACACCGCTGGCGCTACAGCCTGGCCGACCAGCGGCACCCGGCCCCGTTTTTGGCTGTAGAAGCCCCGCTCCCACTGCTTTTCGGTGGCGATGGCTTCGGCGATGGCAACGTGGAAGGAGCATTTACGTCGGGCTTTCAGATGGCTGGTCGTACCACGGCTCTTTAGTCCGTGCAGCCGTCAGGCTAAAATAAGACCTGGAATTTTTAGTCTGATGGCTACGCGGACTAAAGAGCCGCGGTACGTAATCAGAGTAGAATACGACCAAAATAAACTCTGCTTTTTGAAGAACCTGTCGTGTTCACCCCGGCCCTTACCTCATGGAACGAAGAGAGTTTATTAAGACCACCGGTCTGATCGGTGGTGCCTACGCACTGGCTAGTCATCCGCTGGTTGCCAATGTCGTGTCGCCGACGGAAACACGCTGGCTCGACGGGCCGATGCGGTGGGCGCAACTGGCGTTTGTGGAACGCGACCCCGGCCATTACGACCCCGATTTTTGGCTCAGTTACTTCAAACGGATTCATGCCGATGGGGCGTTACTCAGTGCCGGTGGCGTGGTGGCTTTTTACCCGACCAACATTCCCCTCCACCACCGAAGCGATTACCTGGGCAACTCCGACACGCTGGGCTATCTGGTAGAAGGCTGTAAGAAGCAGGGCATAAAGATCATGCTCAGGACCGATCCCCATGCCGCCCGTCAAAACGTGTACGACGCTCACCCCGACTGGATTGCGGTCAACGTCGACGGCAGCAAACGCCGGCACTGGGCTAACCCGGAGTTATGGGTCACCTGCTCGCTCGGGCCGTACAACTTCGAATTTATGCCCCAGGTGAATAAAGAGATCATGGAGCGATTTCAGCCCGAAGGCATTTTCTCTAACCGCTGGGCCGGTCACGACGTTTGCTACTGCGAACACTGTACCCGAAATTTCAAAACGGCAACGGGTCTCGAACTGCCGAAAAAAATAGAACGACTCGACCCGACCTACCGCAAATGGGCCGACTGGCGAATGAAACGCCTGCGGGAAGTCTGGGCCTTATGGGATGCGGGCATTCGGCAGCAACGACCAGCCTCCCGGTTTATTCCCAACGGCTTTCCCGACAAAATTGTAACGGGTAAAGAAGCCGATCTTTTCTTCGCCGACCAGCAGGCCCGGCGTGGGCTCATGGCTCCGTGGTCGAATGGGAAAGGGGCCAAAGAACTGCGCTCGACACTGGGCATGAAACCCCTGATCGGGATTTTCAGCGTGGGCATCGAAGAAGAATACCGCTGGAAAGACTCCGTGCAGAGCGACGCCGAAATCCGAATCTGGGTAGCCGAAGGAACCGCCAATGGAATGCGCCCGTGCTTCGTCAAATTCGGGGGCGACATCTACGACAAACGCTGGATGGAGGCCGTAGCGAAGGTCTACGAAGGCTACCACAAAAACGAAAAATACCTCCGCAATACCGCGTCGATGGCCCGCGTGGGTGTGGTGTATTCCGAGCAGACGGACCGCAATTACGGCGGCAAACCCTGGCAGCAGAAAAGCAGCGACCACCTCGACGGCATCTACCAAACGCTGGTCGAGAGCCGGGTTCCGTTTGATATGGTGAACGACCGCCTGCTCACCCCCGACAATCTGAAGCGGTTCAAGCTACTGATTCTCCCCAACATTGCCGCCCTTTCCGACAGCCAGTGCCAGCAATTACAGGCGTTTGTCAACGGGGGAGGCAGTCTGGTGGCGACCTTCGAAACGTCGCTTTACGACGAGGAAGGCAACCAGCGCCCGGATTTCGGTCTGGCCAGTTTGCTGGGGGTGTCGTACAATCAGAAGGTAGAAGGGCCGATGCGAAACAGTTACCTGCACCTCCGCCACGATGCCAAAAACAGCCAAAGCCAGACTATTTTGAAAGGCCTTGACGGTACGCCCCGCATCATCAACGCCATTTATAAAGTCGACGTGAAACCCACGGCAACCTTCCCCAGCCCGGTTACGCTCATCCCGACCTATCCCGATTTGCCGATGGAAGATGTGTACCCGCGCGTGGCCGAAACCGATACGCGGGAAATCTACCTGCGGCAAGTGGGCAAAGGCCGCGTCGCGTACATCCCCGGCGATCTGGACCGCTCGTTCTGGCAACTGCTGAATGTGGACCACGGCCAGTTACTCAGCAACGTCATTCACTGGGCGCTCGATGAACAACCCATTACTACCGTAACGGGGCCGGGCGTGATTGACGTGAACGTCTGGCGGCAGGCCAGCTCCATGACCGTCCACCTGGTCAACCTGACGAATCCCATGATGATGAAAGGCCCGTTCCGGGAGCTAATTCCGGTCGACGCCCAGGTATCCGTTCAGGTTCCGGCGGGGGCCAAGGTGACGGGCGTAAAACTGCTCATGAGCGGCCAAACGCCAAAATTTGAGGTCAAAAATGGTCAGGTAATGGTCAATGTGCCAAAGGTTCTTGATCACGAGATTGTGGCGCTGGATCTGGCGTGAACTGGCTGAGTGTACAACGGAGTGGTACTCCGTTGAAGCCGCGTAGCGGCTAATTTATCAGTTAGCGGTTAGCCTGACGGCTTCAACGGAGTACCACTCCGTTGTACATTCAGCCAGCTCACAACATCACAGTAAATTATTAAAATACGTCTTACCCAATAACCACCCACCCCCTATGGCCTGGAAACAAGTTATTGACCCATTCAACAACATCGCGTTATCCGTTCTGGTCGCGCTGATACCCATCCTATTCATTTTCTGGGCGCTGATTATTCGGAAGATGAAAGGCTATCAGGCCAGTTTGATCGCTACGGGTCTGGCTATGCTGATCGCCACGCTGGTGTATGGGATGCCCGTTGGGTTGGCTCTGCTGTCGGCGGCACATGGGGCCTTGTATGGCTTGTTTCCCATTTGCTGGCTGGTGATCATGGCCGTTTTTCTGTTCAACCTCACCGTCAAAAGTGGGCAGTTCGAAATCATTAAACACGTGATGGGGGGCATCACCGCCGACCGGCGATTGCAGGCTTTGCTGATCGCCTTCTCCTTTGGCTCCTTTCTGGAGGGTACTGCTGGGTTTGGCGCTCCGGTGGCCATTACGGCAGCAATGCTGGTGGGGCTGGGGTTCAATCCGCTTTATGCGTCGGGCATTTGCCTGATTGCCAACACCGCCCCAGTGGCGTTTGGCTCCATCGGTATTCCCATTACGGTGGCCTCGCAGGTGTCGGGGATTCCGGAGCTGCCCATCTCGCAGATGGTAGGCCGGACACTGCCGATTCTCTCTGTCATGCTTCCGTTTTATCTGGTGAGCATCATTGCCGGGTTCCGAAAAGCGCAGGAGATTTGGCCAGCGGTGTTGGTATCGGGGGTTTCGTTTGCGTTACTGCAGTATCTCTCATCCAATTTTTTAGGGCCTGCGTTGCCCGATGTTATCGCCGGACTGGGGTCAATCATCTGCCTGATGGCCTTTCTGCGAGTCTGGAAGCCGAAAACCATCTGGCGTTTTGATAACGAACCAGCCGCCACGGTCGATACCAGTATCAGCTACACCGCCGGGCAGGTGATTCGGGCGTGGTCGCCGTTTATTGTCCTGACAATTATCATTATATCCTGGGGTGTGCAACCCATCAAAGACGTTTTGAATGCGAAGGGACTGACACAATTCGAGTTTCCCGGTCTGCACAACGCCATTCTGGGCAACGATGGCAACCCAATACCCAAGCTCTTTAAGGTCAACTACCTCTCGGCGGCCGGAACCGCTATTTTATTGGCAGCGCTCATCGCCATTCCGCTGGTGGGGCTGACGTACAGAACGGGGTTGACTGTGTTTGGGGAGACACTGAAGCAATTGCGGTTCCCGATTCTGTCGGTGGCCTCGGTACTGGCGTTCGCGTACATTCTAAACGACTCCGGCATTACGCTAACGCTGGCCGCTGTGCTTGCGAGTACGGGTCTTTTGTTTCCCTTTTTCGCCCCCGTGCTGGGCTGGCTGGGTGTTTTCATTACGGGTTCCGATACATCGGCCAATGCGTTGTTCAGCAAACTTCAGTACGCTACGGCCCAGTCTATCGGTGTAGACCCGGTGGTGACGGTGGCGGCCAATGTGTCGGGGGGCGTGGTGGGCAAGATGATTTCGCCCCAGTCCATTGCCGTAGCGGCCGCAGCCGGTAATCTGGTCGGCCAGGAGTCGCAGTTGTTCCGTTTTACGGTCAAGCACAGTTTTTTCATGCTGATCTTCATCTGTTTTCTGACGCTGGCGCAGGCTTACGTACTGAAATGGATGATTCCGGTCTACGAAATGCTCGACGGCAAAAAAGCCGCCGTTCTGCCAGATCTGACAAAAGGGTATTTGTATCTGGGTATATTGACCGTGGTTTTGGCGGTAATTGTGACTGCAATTATGGCCGTGACGAGAAAAAATAAACAGATACCAAAATTGGTTAATTGATCTTTTTCAGCCCATGGCTTTAGCCGTGGGTTCCGTGGGGTTCCAACGAAAATCTACCATTCAATCTAACCGTTTCAACGGTTTGGCGTCTATAAAAACCGTTGAAACGGTTCAATATTATCGGGTTTCAATTTGATAACCCACCGCACCCACAAAACCCACGGCTGAAGCCGTGGGCTGATACAAAATTCGGTCTATTAATGGACCGTTTATCAACAATACAACCAAGAAACAACCTATAATGAAGATTGTCGTATTAGATGGTTACACCCTGAATCCGGGTGATTTATCCTGGGAAGGCGTTGAAAAACTGGCCGACGTAACGGTCTATGACCGGACGCCCGCTGACAAAATCGTGGAACGGGCGCAGGACGCCGACATTATTTTCACCAACAAAACGCCCCTCGACGAGGCAACGCTCAACCAATTACCCAACCTGAAATTCATCAGCGTACTCGCTACGGGATTCAACATTGTCGACATCGCCACCGCCAAAAAGAACGGCGTTGTGGTGAGTAATGTCCCCGGCTATGGTACGCCCTCCGTTGTTCAGTTGACCTTTGCATTGTTGCTCGAATTAACCCTCCATGTGCAACGACACAGCGATTCGGTACGGGATGGCAAGTGGGCGCGGTCGGTGGATTTCTGCTTCTGGGATTACCCGTTGATCGAGCTGGCGGGCAAAACGATGGGCATCCTTGGGTTCGGAAGTATTGGCGAAAAAGTGGCCGATGTCGCCACGGCTTTCGGCATGAACATCATTGGCTCCAAACGGAACCGCACCGACCAGTCGCACCGGACTAACTTCAAGTGGGCGGAGACGCCCGAACTGCTGGCCGAGTCGGATGTGGTGAGCATCCACACGCCGTTGGTGCCCGAAACACAGGGACTGATCAACAAAGAAAATCTGACGCTCATGAAGCCCTCGGCCTTTCTGCTCAACACCTCGCGCGGGCCGATCATCGTGGATCAAGACCTGGCCGATGCGCTGAACAATGGCGTCATTGCCGGTGCGGGTATCGACGTATTGTCCAAAGAACCGCCCCTGCCCGACAACCCGTTATTTACCGCCAAAAACTGCCTGATTACGCCCCACATCGCCTGGGCCACCACCGAAGCCCGCGCCCGGCTGATGGCTATCACCGTTGAGAATCTGGCCGCGTTCCTAAACGGCAAGCCGGTAAATGTGGTGAATTAAGTAGCATGTCTGGGCCAAGCTCCAGCTTGGCCGTTGTAGTCTAATTTCAACGGCCAAGCTGGAGCTTGGCCCAGACACAGCCATATGCTTGCTCGTTTGCTCTTTTTGCTAAGTCTACTGATCGCCTTCACGGCGCAGGCGCGCATCATCCGCATCGAGATCACCAGCGTTCAATCGCCTACCTTCGAAGGGAAAGCATTCGGGCGGGTGGGTACTTACGAGAAACTGCGGGGTAAAGCCTATGGCGAACTCGACCCGAATAGCCCGCAAAATGCGCTGATTACGGACATTATCCTGGCTCCCCGTAATGCAAAAGGCATGGTGGAATACGTCATAGATATTTATATTCTTAAACCCATCGACCTCAGCCGAGGTAACCACAAGCTCTTTTTGGAAATCAACAACCGGGGTGGAAAGCTCTTCGGTGGGTTCAACAAAAGCAGTAATGGCAATGACCCGACCACGGCCGCTCAGGCTGGCGATGGCTTTCTGATGAATATGGGCTATACGCTGGCCTGGAATGGCTGGGACTGCTCGGCCCCACCAACCAATAACAATCTGACCATCAGCGTACCCATTGCCCATAATGCCGATGGCTCATCCATTACGGGGCCGTCCTACGAATACATCTCGTTCGACAATGCAACTTCGTTGACGTATGCGCTTGCTTATCCGGTCGCCACGCTGGAAAAAGCAAAGGCGACACTCACCGTACGCGATCATCTTGGCGACCCCCTCACTGTTATTCCGGCCGATGGCTGGGAGTACGCCAGCGATAAAACCATCCGGCTGTTGCCCGCCGGGACACCCTTCCGGCAAAGTGCCATTTATGAGTTCAACTATACAGCCAAAGACCCCGTTGTGGCCGGTATCGGCTTTGCGGCTACGCGCGATTTTGTTTCGTTTTTGCGCTATGCCACCGCCGATGACTTCGGTAATCTGAACCCGCTGGCAAACGACATCCAGTACACGTTTTCGTATTCGCTTTCGCAGCCCGCCCGCTACGTCAATGATTTCCAGACGCTGGGTTTCAATGCCGATGAACAGAACCGGCGGGTGCTGGACGGTATCGAAAACTGGCTCGGCGGGGCCAGTGGCATTGCCCTCAACTACCGCTTCGCCCAACCGTCACGCACGGAGCGCAACCGCCAGAATCACTTGTATCCCGAAGGTATTTTCCCCTTTGCCTATCCCGTCCTGACCGACCCGCTGACGGGGAAAACCGCCGGACGGCTGGCCCGATGCACCGCGAGCAACACCTGCCCGAAGGTCTTCGAGATCAACTCCGCCAACGAGTATTGGGTGAAAGCCGCGTCGCTGCTGCATACCGACAGCCGGGGCAATGACCTCCCCGCCCCCGCTAACGTCCGGTTTTATCTGGTATCCGGGGCGCAACATGGTACCGGGAATGAGACTAGTCGGGGCACTTGTCAGCAATTTCAGAACCCAACCAACGGCGAACCAACCCTACGGGCGCTCTTCATGGCGCTTGATGCCTGGGTAACCAAGGGCGTTGCCCCACCGGCTAGCAAAATCCCAAAAAAATCAGATGGAACGGCGGTTGTTGCCATCCCGCAGCCCGGCTCTCAAACCGGACTAGTCCCTCAAGCCGCCCTCGGCTGGCCCACGATTCCGGGCGTAACCTACACGGGGCTTATTACCACCCGCTACCTGCTCGACTTCGGTCCGTCGTTTAATCAGGGCATTGTATCCACTTTTCCAACAACGGTATCGGGCCGACCATCCTATGCGAGTTTCGTATCGAAAGTCGATCAGGACGGCAACGAAGTAGCGGGGATTCGGTTGCCGCCGGTGGCCGTACCCATTGCTACGACAACCGGCTGGGCCTTGCGCCGGACAGAATACGGCGAAAATGACGGTTGTGAGGGCGCGGGGCAAAACATCCCGTTTAAAGCCACCAAAGCCGAACGCCTAGCCGCCAATGACCCTCGTTTGTCGGTACAAGAGCGTTATCGAACGCACGAGGGTTACGTAGAAGCCGTTCGACAGTCGGTGCGGAAGCTGATCGAACAACGGTTTTTACTGGCAGAAGATGCCGAAATGTACATCAAAGCGGCTCAGGAGAGCAAGTTGTAGGGCGGTCCGACGTGTCGGCGGTCGGCACTACACCCGCACACTAAATATCCCAGCTTTTGATAGCTCATCGCTGTTATATGTAGTTACTATCATAACAATTGATCAACTACAGAAATGAACAAGCAACTAATCGTACATATACTGGTGTTGGCGACCTTGACCTTTACCGCTCAGGCCCAGTCAGGAAGCACAAAAACGAGTAAACCAAAATCTGCCAGAGGTACCACGTCCACCACAGTCGTCATTGACAGTGCATCCAATGCCGGTGCCACCAACGACGGAGCCAGTGGACAAAGCGGCCGACCGATGGCCATTCCATCCAGCACAACGGCGCAGGCATCGTCTGTCAAAAGTCAGGAACGAGCCACTCGTAAGGTAAAGCGGAGTTCGCGGAGCAATCAGCGGTAAACGGCGTTTCTGAAGTGCCTAAGCTTAATTGACAGCACGTTGAAATCCAGTGTAGACGAAAAATGGCTTTCCGGCAGCGATTGAATTCAGGCTTAGGCTATTTCCGATTAAAAGCTTACCTCGTCAATAAGGTTGTAGGTTTTCATCTGACGGAATCGGTAAGATAGCCCTATTAATAAACTTAGGCCACCCGCTCCGGCCTGCGTATTGACCTGATATACCGTCGGATCGCTGTTTTGCTGTAACTGGACGGCCTGCGTAACAACACAATGATTACTAACGAGTCGATTTAGTTGTACGCTTATATCGACGTCTTTTAGCAGTTGATAGCCCAGCCTGAGGCCAAGCGTGGCTGATAGAAAGGGACTTGTGGAATTCGTTTCTTTAATGGCTTTAGTTATACTTGTCGTTCCATCTGGCCTGCTACTTACGAAAGTCAAGGTTGACCGGGATGCCATTAAATTCTCATCGAAGTCAGCGTTGATAGCTACCCCGGCCAATACGCCCAGCGTTAAGTGTTTGACTGGTTCCCAAAAAATATACTGACCCGTTATGGGAAACTGCCAATAATTAACCCGTAAGGCTAATCCAACTATAGACTGATCGTCATTTATAAAACGAAAACCCGTGTAAACAGGAAACCTTACCATGCCTGTTTCTACACTGAATCGTGCGGTTTGATAGCCGATGATCAACCCATAAGATGGGTTCTGCAAACTATGAGGATGTGAATCGCGAACATGGGAATTCCCATTATATCTTGAGTAAGACCAGTGTAAACCCAGCAACGGTCTGACGTAGTAGAAATTTGACTTGCTTTTGAATTGTATTGACAGGCTGTCTTGCTGAGTTGACTGTAAATCTCCCACCCAGTTCTTCTGCTGAGCGCATACCCATGAGCAGGCAAACAGGAGCAAGGCGGTTGCCAGTAAACCATATCTTAGCATTTGACCAACCCTTTAGAGCACATAAGTACCTGTGACACTTGACAATATGAATACGATTAGCTTAACTTAGGGTAAACTCTTCAGCGGACTTCACTATGATACGCGCCCTTCTCATTCAAATCGCCTTGATGATTGCGGGAAGTGCTTCCGCTCAGGATTGCCAACCACTGACCCTGGCCGCGCTTAAACAAGTTTACAAGGCCTCCAACAGGCCAAACCGCATTTTTGCAGAAGGGTTTGCCCTGCCTTTAGCCAAATCGGATAATTCAATTGTATACCACCGGTGCCGGCGAGTGATTGACTATGCCAACGAGGCACAGCGAGTGAGCCTGCCAGAACTAATCAACGATGGCAATCGTAGCCGGACGATCTGGTTCGCTACGTATGACCGCGATACTTACCTGGGCATCAAAACCCGTGCGCAAGCCTCCTACCGGGTTTTACCATCGTTAAAGAGCCAGTCCAGCCTTTATTCATTAGGTTATACCGACGGTAAAACAGCCTATTTATTTGGCGCAACGACTCTCGACGATTCAACGGGTGCCACCCGGTTCCGCATTGCCCTAATGCCTCTTTCCAGTTTGTGACAGAGCTGCTTAAGTGTTACAGTTAAGTTGACGATCAACCCTGTTTGCATTTTCACAGTACCGGCCTACTACTAAACAGGCTATTTGTACCGATTCATGAACAGCGAAAACGGCCATAAAGCAGCGGCCGCAATCGCTTTGTTCCAATTGGGCTTATCAGGATTAACTCGAACAGCCCTGAAGACATACCAGGCTAATACAATACTCCATAAAAACCATGCTGTTGCCATTTTCTTAGTGGTTTAAACTCTGGATTTAATTTAAATACTGGGCAATATTAGGAATAAATACCTGATAGTCAGCTGACAGCGTAGGCCATTTTTGTCATTCCGACGCAAGGAAGGATCTTCGGCAAACCAAAAAAACAGTATCACCCGAAGATTCCTCCTTGCGTCGGAATGACAGAAATCAACCTTAACTTACTTCCGCAACAGCGTCAGCATAATAACGATAACATACGCACACTGGCCTAGCAGAAAAGCGAGTATGCCCAGGGAAAGCCATTCGGCATTAGCGAACGGGCCATTCCTGAACAAAGGCATCACCAGCAGCATCAACACGATTATTGTTGGCAAGAGATGAATGGTCGTCAGGGCGATATTCGGGGTTTTGCCGGTCAAACAAATGAGCCAGTACCCAAGTCCAACGACCAGTAAGAAAGCTGATCCCATCAGGGCAACGTGGCTATTGGCAATTACGAAATACGTATCGTAAAGCTGTACATCTACCGTGTGCTGACGAAACACAAGGCCCATCAAAATAAGTACGGGCATAGCCAGCCAGCTAATCAGGTAGGGCTTTCGAAATGTCATCTCCGCGTTCGCAGGGCTTTACAGTTTACTAATCAAATAGGACAAACCTACCTGCCAATTTCTATTGGTAAAAGCGTACGTTTTAGTCGTAGAGCGATCATGAACGGTTAGTCCCTTAAAATAACCACCGGTTATACCCATTCGCCTGAACTGATAACGAACACGGCCTACTAAACCTACTTCAATGGAATTACTATGCGGCCAGGAACTTGACTTACCAACCAGCAAGTTTACCTCGGGACCAACCCAAAAACTCAGGTTTGACATAGGCTGAATACCAATGGTAGGCGTCAAACCGATGTAATTGTAGTTGAGGTTAATGGGCATGTCTCCCGCATAATTCCCAAGTCGCTGGCCTTTTTGCTGGAAGTTTAGCTCAATCTGGCTGGTCAATAGAGTAGACAGCAGATGTTCATACGCCAACCCTATGTAGAATCCTGGCTTTGCCTTTACCAGTGCAATACCAATAAGCAGAGAATTGGCTATCTCAACGTGTGTACTTGAATGTAAATAGCCCGCTCGAATAGTGAATGAGTTCTCTTTTTGGGCTCGTAGCTGTGAACTACTAAACATAATCAATACAATTGCCAGGAAGCTATATCTCATATCAATAGTCGATTACTTATGATGACTCCGAAGACACAAAAATGGTTGGAGAGGTTTCGTCTTTTGCTATGATTTTAACAACGTCACCGGTATCTGTGACTTGTAGTACATAATCGTCAGCGGTAGGCTAAAGCTTCCGATACATAATATAGGCATTCGTATAGCCATTCTGCATATGGTTAAACGCATCGGGAATTTCGCCAATGATAGTAAAGCCGAGTTTCTGCCAGAGTCGAACCGCCCGCTCGTTGCTCTTTACGACGATGTTGAATTGCATTGCTCTGTAGCCTAACCCCCTGGCTTCCTCAATAGAACACTCACCCATTAGCTTACCTATTCCCTGCCCCTCATACCCGGCAGAAACCATATACGACGCGTTGGCGATATGTGAGCCAAGGTCGATCTGATTATCCTTAATGATGAATGTGCCAGCAACCTTTCCCTCAACTGTAGCGACGTACGTATGCTTATCGGCATGGCACCAATACTCAAGCATCTTCTCTCTCGACGAATCCGGTGCAAAGCAATAGGTGTCGCCTGTGGCAATTACAGTTCTGATGATTTGCCAGATCGCTTCCTGATCATCGGCAGTGGCTCTACGAATTTCGGTCATTTTGGTTGTCAGTGATTAATCCAGCCATATCAGCGGATTTCGGACGGGCAGGTTACGGAGTACTTCTTCCACTTGCGGATTGTGATCGAGGGTTTTCCAGGTGGCCAGCCAGTTGGCCTTGTCGAAAGCAGCCGCGCCGAACACCAGAAATGGCTGTGCAATCGGCCAGTCGTTCCAGTACATCACATCGGGCTCTAGCGGCCATTTGGATTTATCCGCAACGTAAGGATACAGGTAAGTGATGCCCTTCTCAATGCTACGCCCGTCGGGGGTTTGATACGTCCACAAATCATGGTCTTTGTCGGAGAGTATCTGGCAAATCATCACCATCGCATCGAGGTTGAAGATCGAGTAACCGTAGGGTTTTGTCCGGCGTAACTCCAGCGGAAAACTCCCGTCTGCGGCCATCTGGCCGGGCAGCAAAACCGTTTTGTAACGCTCCCGGCAGGCGTTCAGGATTTCCTCATTACCGGTTAGCCGGGCAAAAGAAGCTACCTGCATCACCCAGCAGGTGCCGTGATTATTTTTGGCTTCTTTTTCGTCGTTGCTGTACGGATGGGTGAGCATCCAGTTAAGATACTGCGCGAACCACATTCTAGCCCCCGCCAGCACTTGTTTATCGGCCGATTTGGCCCGTTCCATCACCCGGATTCCCTGCGCCACTTCCATAAAATGAACCGTGTCGATGATGCCGATACCCCGCCCGGTAGACCGTCCCCAAATAGCCTGTGCATAGTGCAGCGACGGATTCATGCGGGACGTGCTATCCACAAACCAGGCGTTTACATGCCGGAACGCCTGCCGTACATAGGCTTCATTGCCGGTAAGTTTATAGGCCGATGCCAACGCCCCAACAATCCGGCTGAAGCGAATCATGGCCTGCCGGTGCGCCACAAAATTATCCGGATTGGTCAGGCCGTCGCGCTGGACATAGGGCCCCTGCGGATTAGTGGTGTCGGGCCACCAGTAATCACCCTCCGAGAAAAAGTCGTGCCTGTTCCCCGCCGACCGTGGGCTAGTCTGGGTCGTTACGGTAATGGGTTCCTGCATCATGGCCCAGTCGGCCTGCCTGAGCACCTGCGGGCGTAACGTCTGATTCACGGCCTTCCTGACGGCGGCTTTATCCGTCTGTCCGTTCACCCATCCTGCAAACGGCGTCAACAGAACAACCAGCCATACCGAAGTTATTCTTTTTATCATTTTGATAATTGGATAGTCCCCGGCCGGGAGTTAGTAAGCCACACCTGTTGGGTAAACGCACCGTTGACGGCGGCATCCCACACTTCCAGCCGCACCCATTTCCGGCCTTTCAGGTTGGTGTTGAACGTAAATTTCTGTTTGCCGAAGGGCCGCGTATTCGTCAGATCGATGCGCTCGCGGAACACCTGTTTGCCATCGCCGGAGATGATTTCGGCAAAGGTTAACGGGAACGTCCAGTCCATCTCGACCGCAAGTCTGGCTTTACCATCCGGTTTCAACGCGAGCGAATCGCCCGCGCCTTTGCCATTTACGGTAAAGGTGGGCAACAGCACCTCGCCGGTCGAGACGAAGAACTTACCCTGCTGCATGGCGTCCAGAACCGGTTGCCAGCCCTGCTTGTAGTCGGGCAGTTTGTCGAGTTGAAGGTAGTTCACATTGAGGTGGGCGTACATTTCATTTTCCGGCTCAATGGTAAACAGATCGGCTTCGGCAATGACGTGCTTTTTGAGGCCCCAGTTGGCCATATCATCCATCAAATCCAGCACCCGTCGGCTCAGACGCGGCTCGGATAGATCGGCGGGGATATTCTTCCAGGCCGCACCAAAAAAACGGTCTGATTTATAAAACTCTTCATCTTTATACTTATCCGGAAAGCCGGTCGAGCCTTTTGTACGGGCGTGGGCGGTCCAGGCCAGCCCGTTTTCTGCTTTTAACAGCTTGAGCATGTCTGTTTTATCGGCAATGCGGTAGACCTTACCATAGATTGGGTCGTTCGTCACAAACGGCATATCCGGTTTGCGCGACATGATCCAGTACACCGGCTTCGGAAAGAAATCCAGCCAGTGCCCGCCAAAAAATTCATTGGGTTCTTCGCCGGGTAGCAACAACAATTCCTTATCCGACCAGCGTTTGCACATGTCGTGCAGCGTTTTCAGTTCCAGCAGCCGCTGGTCGTCGGGCCCTTTGGGGTGAGCCGTGTAGTGAAACTCGGCCAGATGCACAATGTCGACGCCCGTGTTCTTGAACACCCTGACGAAGTTCGGCACCTCCGGAACCGAATTCACGGCGACCGAATTCACGGCGACCGAATTCACGGCGACCGACTTCTCGGCGACCGACTTCTCGGCGACCGGTTTCCCCGCAAGCAGGACTTTCATCACATATTCATTATGAAAGTGGCTCGACATGGTCTTGTAGCCGGGCAACGCCGGGTATTTGTCGTTATGGGTGAATTTCTTCACCTCGTCCAGCGCTTTATCGGGCGTGTCGGTACTGAGCAGACAGAAAAAGTTAAGTCGCTGCTGGGTTTTCGGAGGGGCATTGACCCAGGGCACCCAGCGTTTGTCGCCCATCAGATCCTGCCGGATACCGATACCAAAGTCCGGCACCAGACTTCGGTAACCACGGCCATACCAGGTAAAGTCCAGATTAAAGGCTTCGTCCAGCGGATAAAAATACTGGTGTGGTGCCGGAAAAACGGCAAGACTACCGGTAGCCCCTGAGCCAATGATGGTCCGGTATTTTACGCCCTGCGCTTTGTTCGGTTGTTTTAACTCCGCCGGTACGTGCTGCATCTTCCCATCGGTGTCCGACCAGGCAATGGTGTTCCAGACCGGGAGTTTGCTCGTCAGACCCGCATCGTAGAGAATGGCCGTCGAATCGACTTCGGTCGCCATGACAGCGGCTATATTGATCAGCGGACTACCGCTGTACACCGTGATTTCGATAGCGCCGGTGAAGGTAGCCGCCCGCACATCCGACACCCGGACAATGGTTCGGGAACCCTCGCTACGTACACTGGCCGTTCGTTTATCGAGTTCAACGGCGTAGGATTTGTGGGGCATTTTGTTGGTCTTGTCGAAAAAGATGTTCCAGCCGTTCTGCGACACCAGATCCCGCTTGCCGACCGTCAGCACAAAGGCCGGGTCGAGAGCTTTGGCAATTTCTTTAAAAGTCCCCTTTTGGGACAACTGCATATTACTGAACAGCGGTTTGCCACTGGCGAGGTCGATAACCAGCTTACCCGTTTCCTTCAGATTGGCGGGCCAGCTAACAATAAGCGTATTGCCTTGACTAACGGCCGTTGCTCCGCTTGACTTCTGAAAACCAGACAGATCGACGGGTGTTTGCCCATACGTCAGGGCACTGATTATGAGTAATACAAGGAGCAGACGTTCTTTCATAAGCGACAATACGACAAAGACAATTGGCAGTACATACGTAACAGCACGACAGCGAAAATCTACCCGAAAAGCGTGTAGTACCGACCGTCGATGCGTCGAACCGTCCCGGTCGGTACTACAACTTAAACTCTAAACACCTATGAAACCAACACGCAGACATTTCTTACGCCAGTCGGCCCTGGCCGCTACGGGAGCGGGCCTGATTAGTTTGCCCACTCTGGAGGCCATTGCCAGTCAGCGGAAACGCATTTCTCCCAACGACAAACTACAGGTTGGCCTGATTGGCTGCAATGGCATGGGCTGGTCGGACCTCCGTTCGCATCTGTTACAAAGCGATGTGCAGTGTGTGGCGCTGGCCGATGTGGATCAGAGCGTGCTCGACAAACGTTCGGCCGATGTCGAAGCCATGCAGCACACCAAACCACAGCTTTACAAAGACTACCGCAAGCTGCTCGAAAATAAGGACATCGACGCCGTCATCATCGGCACGCCCGACCACTGGCACTGCATGGCCATGATCGACTCGGTAGCTGCCGGGAAGCATGTTTACGTGGAGAAACCCCTCGCCAACAGCATTGAAGAATGTAATCTGATGCTGGCTGCGGCCAAAAAATACAACAAGATCGTGCAGGTGGGCCAATGGCAGCGCAGCGGCTCGCATTACGAAAAAGCCATCGAGTACATCCGGTCGGGCAAGCTGGGCAACATCCGGCTGGTGAAAGTCTGGGCGTATCAGGGCTGGATGAACCCCGTTCCCGTCCGGCCCGACAGTGCGCCCCCGGCGGGCGTCGATTATGACATGTGGCTGGGTCCTGCGCCCAAACGCCCGTTCAACCCGAACCGTTTTCACTTTAATTTTCGGTGGTTCTGGGATTATGCCGGTGGGCTCATGACCGACTGGGGTGTTCACGAAATCGACATTGCGCTCTATGCCATGAACGCCAAAGCGCCCAAATCCGTCATGGCGTCGGGTGGCAAGCTGGCCTACCCGGATGATGCCTCCGAAACACCCGATACCTTGCAGGCAGTTTATGAATACGATGGCTTTAACATGCTCTGGGAACACGCTACGGGGATCGACGGCGGCAACTACGGCCGGACGGAAGGGATCGCATTTATCGGCAACAACGCCACGCTGGTCCTCAACCGCGACGGCTGGTCCATCCTGCCCGAAACGGAAACGAAGAACGGAATCAAGGTCTACAAAGTAGAGGATATACCGGACCAGACCCGCAATGGCGAATACCTGAACGAACACACGAAAAATTTCGTGCAGGCCGTGAAAGCCAATAATCCGAAACTGCTCAAATGCGGCATTGAAACGGGCAGTATTGCGGCCATCAACGCGCATATGGGCAACATTGCCTATAAAACCGGCCGCAAAGTGTACTGGGATACAGCCGCCAAAGGCTTCAAAAACGACCCGCAAGCCAACGCCCTCATAGCCGCCCACTACCACAACGGCTGGAAACTACCCGTCGTTTGACCAACCCCGGACTAACGTCTGGACCAACCCCGAACTGACGTCTGGACCAACCCCGGACTGACCCCGGACTGACCCCGAACTGACGTCCGGACCAACCCCGGACTGACGTCCGGGGATATCCACAGTCAACCCCTTCGGGGTTATACAGCATTGATGATACACAAGTTGGTTCGACTTTGCAATCAACATAACCCAACCCTGAAGGGGTTGATTGTGGATATCCCCGGATGTCATCCGGGGGATGTAACAACACCAACCCCGAAGGGGTTGACTATAGATAACCCCGGATGACATCCGGGGATGTAACAACATCCGGAGATATACACATGGAATACAGAACACTTGGCGAATCAGATTTAAGCGTATCAGTTATCACCTTTGGCGCATGGGCCGCTGGCGGCTGGATGTGGGGCGGTACCGAACGAAAGGGGGCCATTGAGGCCATCCGAGCCTCCTACGATCTGGGCGTCACGTCTATCGACACGGCGCCCGTTTACGGACAGGGCACCAGTGAAGAAATCGTGGGCGAAGCTATCAAAGGAATCTCCCGCGAAAAAGTCCAGATCCTCACTAAGTACGGTATGCGCTGGGACTTAAAGAAGGGCGACTTTGGCTTCAAAAGTCAGGATAACGATGGCAACCCCATCGACGTTTATAAATACTCGGGCAAGGAGAGCATTATCAAAGAGTGCGAAGACAGCCTGAAACGACTTGGAACGGATTACATCGACCTTTACCAGATGCACTGGCCCGACGTAACGACGCCCATCGAAGAAAGCATGGAGGCCGTTCTGCGGTTGATCGAGCAGGGAAAGGTTCGTCAGGCAGGTGTCAGCAACTACAACGTCGAGCAGATGAAACGGGCCGAAACGGTGCTGAAACTGGCGTCCAATCAGGTACCGTTCAGCATGATTAACCGGGGCATTGAGGGGGAAGTCGTGCCGTATTGCCTCGAAAACAAAAAAGCCATTCTGGCTTACAGCCCCATGGAACGCGGCCTGTTGACGGGTAAAATTAAGCCCGGCCATCAATTCGCCCCCGGCGATCACCGGGCAGGTTATCGGTTTTTCAAGGAAGAGAATATCAAAAAAACAGATGATCTTCTCCAGAAGATCAAACCTCTGGCCGACAGCAAAAACGCCAGCCTGAGCCAACTGGTCATTCGCTGGACCATTGAGCGGCCGGGCATTACGGTCGCACTGGTAGGTGCCCGCAACGCCGAACAGGCTATACAAAATGCGAAGGCTATTGATATCCAACTAACTGCCGATGAGATCGAGTTCATCAATGAGCAGTTGGAGGAAGTGGCGCTGGTGTAATACCAACCGTCCCGGTCGGGTGTTAACTATTTGCATTAACACCCGACCGGGACGGTTCGACGCGTCGACGGTCGGTACTACAGGTTACAGTTGGGTGACGTGTATTACTTCGTCGGTTTTACCTGCCCGAACCAGACCGACATTTCGTTTGGCCCCCGGTGCGACCAGGCATAGTACGGAATCAGCGTCACGTTCTTACCGGCCTCCTGAGCCGACAGCGACAGAATACCGCCCAATTTGTCGGGCTGCATCTGTGGTCGGAACGCGGTACCCGCCGGAACGACCAGCGACAGCGCCTGTCCGCCATTATCAACACCTTCGGCACAGTACACAACCGGACCCCGTTCAATGGCCACCTTATGGCGGTCGTCGGTCACCTGTTCGTTGGCTTTGACCTCCCGCACGGGCATATCGAGCGTCCACTCCAGCCGGTCGCCGGGTCTCCAGGTACGGCTGACGCGGGCGTATCCGTTCTCCGTCTCGTACGACACCGACTTCCCGTTTACCAGTAAGACAGGTGCTTTGGCCGTTGTATTCACGTATTCATACAAATATCCCGGCATGGGTTTGCCCGACGCCCAACCGGGCAATCGAAGTTGCATGGTAAACGCCTGCGGTTGCTTCGGCTGTACTGTTACGGATACCTTTCCATCCCACGGGTAATTTGTTTCCTGCCTGATCTGCACTGGTTTTCCGTTTACCGATACCGTCGACTGATTGGTCAGGAACAGGTTGATGAACACATCATTGCCCTTTGTGGCGTATACATAACCGGGCAGCGACGGCAGAAAACGCACGACATTGGTTGGGCAGCAGGAGGTTCCGAACCAGGGTGCCCGTGTGGCCGCCTGCCCCACGTTAAATTTGCGCTTTCCATCGGAAGCCAGCGGATTGACGTAGAAGAACGAGTCGCCTTCGAGCGAGACACCGGCGAGGAATCCGTTATACAGCACCCGCTCAAACACGTCCATGTATTTGGCATCGCCCGTCAGCAAAAACATCCGGTGATTCCAGAGCATATTGGCGACAGCCGCGCAGGTTTCGGCATAAGCTACATCGTTGGGCAGTTCGTAAGCTTCGCCGAAGGCTTCCCCGTGCCCACGCGCACCCAGCCCACCGGTGAGGTACTGCTTCCGCTCCACCACATCGTTCCAGATCGCCAGCAACGCATCCATGTACGCTTTATCGTTCTGAATAGCGGCAATATCGCTCATGGCGGCATACATATACCCCGCCCGAACCGAATGCCCAACGGCCGTTTTCTGCTGCGTCACGGGAATATGATCCTGCAAGTAACTCGCCCCCTGACCCGTTTTGGCGGGGTCCGGAAAGAGTGGGCGTTTATCGGCGCGGCCGCGCATGTCGAGCAGGAAACGGGCAAAATCGAGGTAGCGTTTATCCTTTGTGACGCGGTACAGCTTTACCAGACCGATTTCAATTTCCTGATGCCCCGGCACCACGATCAGCTTATCGGGGCCAATGGTTCGCATCAGGTAATCGGCGTTTTTCAAGGCTACGTTCAGGAAAGACCGTTTGCCGGTAGCCTGAAAATGAGCCACGGCGGCCTCGTACATATGTCCGACGTTGTACAATTCGTGGCTACCCGCCACGTACGAAAACCGCGTCGGCCCCGCCTGATCGTCTTTGATGTTGGCGCTGTCTTTCAGAATAGACCGTATCGTATAGAGATATCCGTCCGGTTCCTGAGCTGCCGCAAAGAGGGTAATGAGGCTATCCAGGTAGTGATCCAGTTTGGGGTCATAGTGGGTCTGGAGCGAATAGGACGCTCCTTCCACGACTTTAAACACATCGGAATCATCGTACCGTTTTCCTTTAAACGTTCCTTTGGCCAGTCCACCGGCCACGGCGAAGTTGGCGATGCGCCCCGTCTCCTCGCACTTCCTGAAATCGAAGGGAATGGTAACGGTGCGGTTGGTAGCGAGCCGGGATTGCCAGAAGCCGCCATTGATAGCAACGCTGGTAAACGGAACCGGAACAATGGGATAATCCTGCGCGCTGGCAACGGCGGCTAACAGACTTAATACCAGCGCATAAACCGTTCGTTTTGTCATAAGAGATAAGGTAGCGGGATGGGAGAAATGCGGCTTACCTGGTTCAGACTTTCATCTTGCGTACCACCCACATCAGGCAGTATGCAAGATGAACAATTGACTACTAAACCAACTAGATCCCAGGCAAATGAAGGTAAACCAACCTGTAGCCCGATCATAGACTTGAAGCAGTTTTGCGGCAAAACCTACCGTCTTTTTTGGGGGAATTTTGGGCAGTGTACCTGGTTAGTAACGGCTAGTTCAGCGTATTACGTAAGCGTATAGGTTCAATAGTTTGCATTGTTAGCTCAATACTTACAATCAATATTCTCTTACAAGCATATTTGTCTACCTCTACTGGCATTTAAAACAAGCTTTTTGACTGACGTTCAATGACTATCGCGATTTCTATTGCTCGTGTGTTCTAAGAAAACACATCACCTGTAGAGAACGTGAATGGACTTGATCCCCTCAAACCGGCTTCTGCCAGCTATACCCACCATGCAAGTTTTTATGTTTTTTGGTTTACTTTTTCTTACGCTACAAGCAGTCGCCCAGCAGCCCCCCTCCAGTACGGCTACCGATTCGCTGCCCGTGGGTCAATCCACACTAGCTAACTCATCATCGGTTCACATCAGCCAGCAGGGAAGCAACAATCGGGTTGTCATTCTACAGCAGGGCATGGGCTTCATCGAGATCCACCAGCAAAGTGACCCTGCAACAGGGGCACAACAGATCGGGATGCCCGGCAATCAAATTAGCCTGACCGTTGAGGCAGGCACCCAAACCGCAATCAGCCAGCAGGGTCCGGGGCCGCAGGTGATCGATATTCACCACACACCTGCGGCAGTAGGCAGTAAGGCCAGACGCCGGAGTCGCCCCGTAGGCCACAAGTAGACCTCACAAGCATTCCCCAATTCGTTATTCATATGTCCACTTTTTCACACATGAGAACAGTACTTATGACCAGCTGTTTGCTGGTTTCCCTGAGCGTTATGTCATACGCTCAGTCAAATGTATCCACCCTGAACCAGATAGGAGTAGGTCAGGAAGCAGCCATCAACCAGAAGGGATCGGGGCTGAATGCCGCCATCAACCAAACGGGCGACCGGAATGCCCACAACTATGGTGTTGTTACGCAGTCGGGCGGCCCTCAAACCGCCACGATCAATCAAATAGGGGGTACCATAAACAGCTACGTTAGTATTCGTCAGGCAGGCGAAGCCGCTTCCGATCAAAGTTCAGCCAATACGGCTACGGTAACCCAATCAGGTTTGGCAACGGCCTGGGAAACTTGGTCTGACTACTGGGTTCATGAGGCACGTCGCACTGTTGAGGCTGTGCTCTGGAACCATGGCGGAGCGGTTGATGTAGTTCAGTCAGGAAAAAGTAATTCCATCACCGTTTCGCAGTCCGGTGTTCAAACCATTGGTGAGCTAGTTAAAGTTAATCAGATCGGTAATGGGAATCAGGGGAATATCACTCAAACCAGTATAGCGGATCATTTTTATGGTAGAGGAAATAACAGCGTGAATCTAGGGCAAACTGGAGATAATAATACCGCTACGTTAACTCAAGTAGTGGGCGGAGACAATAATATCTACGTAACGCAGACGGGGAATAACAACAGTAGTACGGTTAGTCAATCTGGTGAGAGGCTCAGCGCAACTGTTATACAGACGGGGTCTTTCAATTCAGCCACGGTCAATCAAACTCCAGCAGACGGAGCAACTACCTCCATTACGCAGACAGGCGACTCCTTCAGTGCTACTGTCACTCAAAACAGTGATAATACCGCGGTGATCGACCAGCGACATTCGGCATGGAATAGCAATTCCGTCGACGTGTTGCAGGATGGTAACCGCAACGTAACAAATATCATACAAGGCACAGACGAACTCTTCGTTGATCGAGCAGTTGCCAACGTGACCCAAACGGGCGATGACAACTCGATCAAATTGAGCCAGACCGGTATGAATCAGGCAGCTACCATTTCTCAAACCGGCAATGGGAACCGCTTATTAGGTGTAGAAGGTGAAACATCTTTCGCGTCTCAATCAGGTGACGGTAATACACTAACGCTTACGCAAACGAATGAAATTGGTGGCCCTGGCAATCAGGCTTTTGTTAATCAACAGGGCATTGCCAACGCTGCTACAATTACGCAAAGAGCTCAATAGTATCGGCAGCCTTCGTGTTTTTCTTCGTTGTTGGTAAAGCCAATAAGAAAAACGCGAAGGCTGCCCTATTCACATCTCTACGCCTTTCCTGTCACCCTACTGCTCACGCGCCCGTGCATTGCCCTCCTTTTCAGCCTGTTCCTTAAACCGCAATCAGCCAGCAGGGTCCGGGGCCACAGGTGATCGATATTCACCACACACCTGCGGCAGTAGGCAGTAAGGCCAGACGCCGGAGTCGCCCCGTAGGCCACAAGTAGACCTCACAAGCATTCCCCAATTCGTTATTCATATATCCACTTTTTCACACATGAGAACAGTACTTATGACCAGCTGTTTGCTGGTTTCCCTGAGCGTTATGTCATACGCTCAGTCAAATGTATCCACCCTGAATCAGATAGGAGTAGGTCAGGAAGCAGCCATCAACCAGAAGGGATCGGGGCTGAATGCCGCCATCAACCAAACGGGCGACCGGAATGCCCACAACTATGGTGTTGTTACGCAGTCGGGCGGCCCTCAAACCGCCACGATCAATCAAATAGGGGGTACCATAAACAGCTACGTTAGTATTCGTCAGGCAGGCGAAGCCGCTTCCGATCAAAGTTCAGCCAATACGGCTACGGTAACCCAGTCTGGTTTGGCGACGGCCTGGGATATTTGGTCTAATACTTGGGTTCATGAGCCCTATCGCACTAAAGAAGAAGCGCTCAGGGGGCCTGGGGGAGTGGTTGATGTAGTTCAGTCAGGAAAGAGCAATTCGATCACTATTTCGCAGTTCGGAAGAGAAACTGTTACTTCACCGATTACTGTTGAGCAGATCGGCAACGGAAATGTGGGCGATATTACCCAGACCAGTATAGCGGATCATTTTTATGGTAGAGGAAATAACAGCGTGTATCTAGGGCAAACTGGAGATAATAATACCGCTGCCTTAACTCAAGTAGTGGGCGGGGGAGACAATATATACGTAACGCAGGTTGGGAATAACAACAGTGGTACGGTTAGTCAATCTGGTGAGAGGCTCAGCGCAACAATTACGCAGACGGGGAATGATAATTCGGCCACGGTCAATCAAACTCCAGCAGACGGGGCAACTACCTCCATTACGCAGACAGGCGACCGTTTGAGTGCTACTGTTACCCAAAATAGTGATAATGTCGCTGTGATCGATCAGCGAAATTCGGGCGTAGAGGGCAGTTCAGTCGTCGTGTTGCAGAATGGTAACCGCAACTTGACAAATGTTATACAAGGTACGGATGAGCGCTCAGTTGATAACGCAGTGGCCAATGTGACCCAAACCGGCGATGACAACTCGATCAAGTTGTCCCAGACAGGTTACAGACAAGGTGCTAAAATCTCTCAAACCGGTAATGGGAACCGCTTATTGGGTGTAGAAGGTGAAACGTCTTTCGCGTCTCAATCGGGTACCTACAATACCTTAACGCTTACGCAAAACAGCGAAACGAGCGGCATTGGCAATCAGGCTTTTGTTAATCAACAGGGCGATGCCAACGCTGCTACAATTACTCAAAGAGCTCAATAGTATCCCCTAAATGTCCGGCCGCCTTCGTGTTTTTCTTGGTTTTTGATAAAGCAACTAAGAAAAACACGAAGGCTAACCAATTCACATCTCTACTCCTTTGCTGTCACCCTACTGCTCATGCGCCCGTGCATTGCCCTCCTTTTCGGCCTGTTCCTTAAACCGCAATCAGCCAGCAGGGTCCGGGGCCACAGGTGATCGATATTCATCACACACCTGCGGCAGTAGGTAATAAGGCCAGAGGCCGGAGCCGCCCCATAGGCCAAAGGTAGCCGTTACAGGCATTTCCCGATTCATTATTCATATATCCACTTTTGTTTCACACATGAAAACAGTACTTATGACCAGCAGTTTGCTGGTTTCCCTGAGCGTTATGTCATACGCTCAATCGAATGTATCCACCCTGAACCAGATAGGAGTAGGTCAGGAAGCAGTTATTAATCAGAATGGATTTGGCCAAAATGCCAAATTAATTCAAACAGGTACCGCAAATGCGAATAACTACGGTGGCATAACGCAGTCATCCGGCCAACAATCGGCCACCCTTAATCAAACAGAGGGTACTAAAAACAGCTTCATTAACATCAATCAATCGTCAACTACATCTTCGGATAATATTTTCGGCAACACAGCGACGGTGACTCAATCAGGTGTTGGTTATTCCAACTCGACCGCTGCTACCCCTACCAATGCATCTGATGCCGTAAGTATAGGGGGAATGGCCGTTGATGTCGTTCAGTCAGGACAAAGCAATGCCATCACCGTTGAGCAATCGGGCAACGAGAGTGGTGGCAACAAAGTTTCTGTTGCACAGACGGGCTCTGACAACACGGGAGTTATTACACAAACCAATGTAAGTAGTAACATAGTGAACTTAACGCAGGTGGGTGATAATAACAGCTCCACCTTAACACAAACGCAAAGCTCTGAGGGCACTTTAGATGTAATGCAGACGGGGAATAGTAACGATGTTAAGGTATCACAAGTAAATTATGCTAAAAACTTTATTACCATCTCCCAAACAGGAAATAACAACTTAGCTACGGCTACGTCTACCGATAATGGGTATAATGGGATTGGGACTATTAGCATTAGTCAAACAGGTGACAATCTCACTGCTGGCGTTACACAGGTAGGTAGTTGGAATAATGCACAGATCAAACAGTTTAATTCGGAAGAAAGTGGCAGTTCAGTCGACGTTACCCAAAATGGCTATGCCAATTATACAAAGGTTACACAAGGTACGGAGGATAATGCGGTTGCTAACTCGGTAGCCATCGTGACCCAAAACGGCTTTCATAACTATGCAGGCTTAAAACAAACCGGCATAAATCAGGCGGCTACCATTTCACAAAACGGTCCTGAAAATAGGTTGTCGGGGCTTGATGGTATATCAGATTCCTTCGCTACTCAATCCGGTACCGGGAATACCCTAACCTTATCCCAATCCAACGAAGCCTGGGGCTTCTGGGGCAATTACTGGCCTGAGTGGTACTCTGGCAACCTAGCCATGGTTAGTCAGGTTGGTACGGGTAATACAGCTACAATTACACAGGTAGTCAGATAGTAGCCGCTAATCCCCAATCTATTCGGTAGCCTTCGTATTTTCCTCATCTTCCCGTACTAGTGAATGAGGAAAACACGAAGGCTGACCTATTCCCATCTCTACTCTTCTCCTGCCATCCTACTGCTCATGCGCCCGTGCATTCTCCTACTTTTCGGCCTGTTTCTTATTGCGCAGGCCGCGGCCTGCCAAACGACTTCAGAAGCCTTTGTTACCCAGTTAACAAACCTCATTTCAACCGGTACGAATAATTTAAACCCGGCTTATCATTCGCTAACGGGCACGGCCTTGTCGGCTTCATTCAATGCGAGCGGAGGTAACGAGCTGATCAGTCAACAGGCAGGAAACAACAACACCGTAGTCATGCAGAGCACCGGCATGGGCAACCAGCTTCAGGCTCTGCAAAAAAATGCTACCGGAAGTGATAATCAAATAGAGCTACAGCTAACGGGTGATAATAACAGCTATCAACTAACTCAGGACGGTAGTAATAACGTGTTTCAACTGCCTAACGCAACCACCAGCAATGCACAACTAGAGGTAATCCAGGAAGGCAATGGCAATCACATCAGTAGTCTGGCCAACCTGATCACAACGTCGTCCCATGTGATCATTCACCAGACCGGTGGCATGAAAATACAACTGCTTCCGCCCAATTGAACCAGCAATTCACAGCCATGCGCTATTGGCTTAACCCTACCCACTATTTGTTCACTGTCGTGTTGATGCTTCTCTGCGGCTGCCTGGCCTTTGCCCAGGATCCGGCTTCGGAGGAAGATGCGGAGAGCCTAGCGGTTGAAGAACGACTCTCTGAACAAGGCCCCCAAACCCTGATTCTGGATAACTCCCGAACCAAAATTGGCCGTGAATTTTACGACAGCTTCTTTCGGGCATTTGTCCTTCCGGCACCCACCATGCCAGCCGACTCCAGCCAGTTGAGTAAAAAACCACAGGATTTGGAAACAGACAGTTGGGTCATCACCATTGAAGAACTACCCTCCACATCGGCCACCAGCAATATCATTTCAGTATCGATCAACGACGAGTTAATATGGCAGCAATTTGTGCAGGCTCGAATAGACTTGATCGAAGAATATGCGCTCAATGCCGTTGAAACGCTTCGCCAGTACATTATCTCGTATGAGCAAACGCAACAACAACTCCAGACGGAAGATCAGAAAGGCACAGGAATTCATTAACCGACCATGGCAACAGTAATTAGACTCATGGGGCTGCTGCTTATTTCAGTTGGCAGTACTCAGGCCCAGGCCTTAGTGTACCACCCCAATAATCCGGCTTTTGGCGGAAATACCTTTAACTACCAGTGGATGCTTAGTTCGGCCCAGGCCCAAGACCGACTCACCGATCCAACCTTAAAAAAAACGACGACTACCACGACCAAAACCAACAACCAGCTCAGCGACTTATCCACCAGTATTCAACGCCAGCTGCTCAGCCGGATTACCAGCGACTTGCTAAAAAACCAGTTTGGCGAGAACAGCTCGCTTAAGCAGGGAACCTACAAATACGGCGATTTTACCGTAACGATTCAGAATGAGTATGACGGTATCTACATCCGTATTGTCGACAATCAGGGAGGGGAAACGTCTATTCAGGTTCCTTATTTCTGATGGCCGCCAAACAACCTGCGCCCTACCAGCGATCATTCCATCGATGCATGAAATTCTACCGATCAGTACTTACCTATTCCCGAATTGCAACCCTTAGTTACCTGTGGGTTTTATCAGGCTGTGCTGCCTACCTCCACCAGCCCACGGGTTTACAACGAGCGCGGCTGGGTGAGGAAACCACCACCACAGCCGCCTTGCGAAACCTACCCAAGGCCAAAGAGAAAGTAGTCGTTGCCGTCTATAAGTTCCGAGATCAGACGGGCCAATATAAGTTATCGGAAACGGGCTCCACCTTCTCAACCGTGGTATCGCAGGGCACCACCAACATCTTGCTCAAGGCCCTTGAAGAGAGCGGCTGGTTCACCACCATCGAGCGGGAGAACGTCAGTAACCTGTTGAATGAACGGAAAATTATCCGCTCCAGTGTTGCTCAGTACAAAGAGGGGGAGAACCTTCCACCTCTGCTTTTTGCCGGGGTTATTCTGGAAGGGGGAATTGTGTCTTACGATGCCAATATCATTACGGGCGGGGCCGGTTTACGGTATTTTGCCACGGGTGGGTCGACCCAATACCGTCAGGACCGGGTAACGGTCTACTTACGGGCGGTAGCCACCCGGTCGGGCAAAATCCTGAAAACGGTTTATACCTCCAAAACGATTCTTTCCCAGTCGGTCGATGCCGGTATTTTTCGGTACGTAACCTTCAAAAAACTCCTGGAAGCTGAAACTGGCTTTTCGACAAACGAGCCCTCGCAGATGGCCGTTACGGAAGCGATTGAAAAAGCCGTTCAGGCCTTAGTACTGGAAGGTATCCATGATGGACTTTGGGCAGTGTCCGATCAGGACGTTATACAGGCGAAAAGTGAGCTGGAGCGCTACGATGCCGAAAAGGTAACTATGAGCCAGACGGACGTGTATGGCATGCAATTACCCCAAATTAAAACGCCCCGATTCACGATTCAGCCATATGCATCTTTGTGGCGCTTTTCCGGCGATTATGCTGGTAGCATGATCCGGCCTGCGTATGGCGTGACCGCTGATCTGTACCTGAAACCAGCCTGGGGGCTTCAGGTAAATGCCGGAAACGGTACGCTGGCCTGCGGCCAGAGGTTTTCGGGGAACTTCACTATGCTGAACGGCAGCCTTGTCTGGCGCAGTTTACCCACCCAACGTTTATCGCCCATTTTCACTTTAGGAGGAGGGATCCTGTCCAACCGCAGCGCCAATGAGGTATTTCGAGTTTCAGGCCTGCTACATGCGACCATCAATGCCGGTATCGGATGCCAATATTCGCCCAACGGCATCTGGGGGTTCCGGTCTATGCTCAACTACCAACAGTCGTTAAACGATCAGGTTGACGGACTGCGGGCGGGGCAATTCAACGATTTTGTTCTGCAGGCATCTTTTGGGGTAACCCTTTCATTTGGACGCTTACGCCAGGGCCAGCCAACAGCTCTAACAAAACGAGTAAAGAGTAAGTAAGCCATGAATAACCCTTATTTTTTTGTACGCCGTCTAGTAGGCTGGCTGAATCTGCTAGCAATTGTTTCTTTACTTGGGAGTTGCACAGAAACGACTTTTGTCGACGTCCAGACATTTGGTTCGGTACGCGGTCAGGTATTGCTTGGTACAACCCGTCAGCCAGTACAAAAGGCGTTGGTCCGACTAAGCCCATCCGGCCAGCTAATAGAAACCGATGCAGATGGCCGATTTCGTTTCGATAGCTTACCTCCCACCCGGTATACCGTTACAGTGACGAAAGAACGGTATGCTACTGAGTTAGCAACCGTCGATGCTACCGTCAGTTACGTGTCTGTGCTCACGATACTGATGCGGGATGATAAATCGCAGAATAGCCCCCCCACTGCTCCAACGGTCGTGAGTCCAGCCCCTGGTAGCACTACGGTCACGACAACCGTTACGCTCAAATGGGCCGCTACCGACCCTAACCGGGATACATTAACGTATCAGGTCAAGCTGTACAAAGCCGGCGACATTACCAATGTGCTGTCCTTTACAGGACTCACCGCCGACTCGCTGGCGCTATCCAGTCTGGCTTACAACACAACCTACTATTGGCATATTACCGTCAGTGATGGAGTTAGTACGACCAATGGCCCGGTCTGGTCATTTAGAACAATGCCTTTCTCTGCGTATAGCTATGTCTTTTGCCGACGGGTGTCGGGTATGTACCAATTGTTTTCCGGCAATGGCAACAAACAGCCGGTTCAGCAACTCACAACGGAAGGCAGCAACTGGCGTCCTATTGTAAGCCCCAACCGCCAACAGATTGCCTTTATATCGAACCGCGATTCTGAACCTCACCTCTACCTTATGGACCAGGATGGAAGCCATGTCCGGCAAGTAACCGATGTACCTATTGGGGGGCTCTCTGGAACTGATTTATCATTTTGCTGGTCGCCAGACGGCACCGAACTGGTGTATCCGTCTTACGAGCACCTGTACGCCGTTCGGACAGACGGCACCGGGTTACGAACTATAGCTAAGGCACCCAACGGGCGGCTTTTTGCAGGATGTGACTGGAGCAGCCAGAGCAATCAACTCATTGCCCGCACCACTAGTGGCAATCTGTACAACAATGAGTTGATCCTGATTTCGGCGTCGGGTACTACCCAGAAACTCCTGCTTGCCAGGCCCGCCAACCGGATAGGCAACCCTGTCTTCTCGCTTGACGGAACGCAGGCGCTTTTTGCGATGGATGCCAGTATTTTTCAGAATGCCAAAGGCCGTCAGCTGGACTCCAGAATTCATCGGCTTAATGTTGCTACGGGCGTCGTAAGCGATCTGTCACTTGATTCTGGTAATCTGCTTAACACGAATAAGCCAACGGGTACGAATGATCTCGACCCCCGATATTCGCCGACGGGAGGCAAAATCATTTTTATCAACAGCGAGAATACCGACCAGGGGACCAGTTCGATTATGACGATGGCATTAGACGGAACAGGCCGAACCGTTTTGTTTTCAGTGGGTGAAATGCCTTACTGGCAATAGTTATTGTCTGTTGATCGAATGATGCTTACACTGGCTAACCGGTCTATTAGGGCAAGATACCCCCGGAATAAAGGCTTGTGAGGTATATTTTTAGCTCAATTCATCGTTACCTGCGGCAAAGCAAACGGTCTGATAATTCATACCCTACTGTTTTATCAAATGAACGTTGAACACGCTTTAAACGACTTTTACCGTCAGCACGGCTACGGTGAGGAAGGTGGTATCAACAAAAAATGGGACATGATTAAGTTTGGTCCCATTGCGCTTCCATTGCCCAACCTGGAATCCCGACGAAGAAACATCTTTTTACACGACATCAACCACCTTGTAACAGGGTATGATACAAGCTGGAAAGGCGAAAGTTCGGTCACCAGTTGGGAGATAGCCACGGGTGGTTGGGGCAACATATATTTTGCCTGGTGGCTAACCCTTTGGGGCATGGCGGTAGGCGTGATGTTCTACCCCACGCACAGTTATAACGCCTTTCAGGCTGGCTTGAGAATGCGGAGTGCGTTTACCAGTGGGTTATCCAAACAAGCCATGTACTCTTTACAGGTTGACCAGTTGACCAGTCACCTTTACCGAACTCAAGCCGACACCGTAAACCGTAGCTATTTTGTCTGGGCAAGCCTAAGTTTACTGGTTTGGTGGGGGCCATTCATCATTGGATGTATACTTTATTCGTTATGGTAACCCGGATTGTTCTACCAATCATCGTATTTGCCGGTTTGGCCTTTGCATTTTCATGGGCCATAAACCAGTATTTACCAGCGCTTACATGGCTTACCATTGACGGTAAAGAAGTGCTGACGGGTTGCGGTCCTGCGCTGTCGGGCTTACTTTGTTACAGGCTTTTTAAGACGCCTAACACGTTCAAACTATCTTTAGCGGGCAGCAAACCGATTGTTGTCTATGGCATTACTTTTTTGAGCCTATTGGTGCCTGTTTTACTAAGCAAGCAGCCGAATCCGTTAGCTGCCATAGGTCTTGTGTTAGCTCAATTTACGTATACGCTGGGTGAGGAGTTTGGCTGGCGGCATTATTTGCAAAACGCCGTAGCAACATTTAACAAATGGCAGCAGGCGTTAATAATCGGGACGATATGGTTTTTCTGGCATTATGCCATCTTACCTGACCCAACAACCATGCTGAACGGGCAGCCTCTCCCTTTTTATATCGGCGTCCCTGTATTCGTAGGCTTGCTGACGTTGTTCTCGAAATTAGCCAGCGATGTAGTACTACGAACCCAGGCCGTTTTGCTACCAACGGTGCTGCACTACATTGGCAAAGTGAGCAATAGCTACAGCATGTTGGCTTTCTACATTCTTGTGTTGGCCGCCTACCTGATGTGGCATAAAATTGAGGTAAAGCGGTTGTCATCAACTTGAATAGCCGTAGAGCGACAATTAGTATGTCCGGGTTGGAAAACCGTAGATTGGCCAAAAACAGCTAAAGAATCGTACTTTATGAAACACACCTATCAGCTAAATTTATTTGTATGGATGCTCGCCTTATTGACGGGCTGTATTAATGAAACACCAAAAACCTTAGTCATAGATGTCTCGAAAGATACTTCATGGTTATACCCGTCATACTTTAATCCACTTAAATCTGAAGCGAAGCTCCTAGTTACCCTAGAGTCTAATTTAGACGCTTCTGGCTACATAACGTTCGACAATACGAGCAGCCAATCATTTACTTTTTTCAATACCAAAAAAGTAAAAACAACTAGTACTTCCTCGAAGAGGCTCATCCACAAAGGAATCGCCAAAACTTATTTTTTTGAGAATGATCTGGGACCTTCTCGATTTAGTTACGTGGGTCATTCAAATAAGGGCCACCTTGCCATTACGATTCAGGAAGTCGGATTGAATGAGAGTGCACCACCTGGTTTCACTTTCCTGCAAGGAACTTACCATACAAAAACAACAAATAAATCTACCTTCTAAACGCTGGAGAGACAGTATCAATAATCAGACAGAAGCCCATCAGAATTAAAGCACTCATACAGAGTAGATAAAGCACCCTCTTGGCATTAGAGGATACAAGCCTGTTAACCATTCTGCTTTTACTGCCATGACGCTCCACTCGAACCGCCGTGATTTTATCAAACAAGGTAGCGCGGCTGCCTTAAGTTTAGCCCTGTTTCCGAGTTTCAAACGCAGAGTAGCCCCCAGCGACAAGCTCCGGGTAGCTCACATTGGCGTGAACGGCATGGGCACCAACCACCTCAACTGGTTTGCCAACCTGCCCGAAGTCGACGTGGTGGGCCTCTGCGACCTGGACCAGACCCACCTCGACAAAGCACAAAACACACTACAAAAGATTCACCCTACTACCACCGCGAAAACCTACTCCGATTTTCGCTACCTCCTAGACCGCAAGGACATCGACGCCATCACCTGCGCCACCCCCGACCACTGGCATGCGCAGGTAGCCATCATGGCGTTTCAGGCAGGAAAGGATGTATACGGCGAAAAACCGCTGTCGTACAACGTGCGGGAAGGGCAGCAAATGCTGAAAGCCCAGAAACGCTACGACCGTATCTTTCAACTCGGCACCCAGATTCACGCGGGCGACAATTACCACCGGGTTGTCGAACTGATTAAGTCGGGGGCTATCGGCAAGGTACATACCGTGCGGCTTTGGAAAACCGGCTTTCCACCAGTTCTTGGTCCCGCTCAGTACCAAACACCCCCATCGACGCTCAACTGGGACATGTGGCAGGGACCCGCGCCGGTTTCGCTGTATACGCCCGAGCGATGCCATTTTACCTACCGCTATTTCCTGGATTATTCGGGGGGCGTATTCCAGGATTTCTGGTGCCACATTGCCGATGTGGTTTGGTGGGCCATCAACCCAACCGGACTAAAACGCGTGAGTGCAAAAGGGGAAGCTCCCGAAGGCATCGGCGATGCGCCCAAATGGATCGACATCGACTACGAATTTGAGGGGCTGAACCTCCACTGGACCAGCACCCCGCCCAACGTGCCCGGTGCCGAAAAACGGGGCATCGGCGCGTATTTCGAAGGCGACAAGGGGACGCTACTCTGCGACTACAGCACCCGCGAGCTAACCATCAACGGCGTGTTCATGAATGATATTCCCGAGATTCCCATTACGTTACAACGGTCGCCGGGGCATCAGCAGAACTTTGTTGATGCAGTCAAATCGCGCCAGCAACCGGAATCAAATCTGGCCTACGCCCGCATGATGACCATGCCCATGCACCTCGGCCTGATCTCCTATCGACTCGGCCAGCCGCTGGAATGGAACGCAAAAAAAGAGAAATTCCGCCACAACGCCGATGCCAATGCCATGTTATCGAGGGAGTATCGGAAGGAGTGGGATTTGGTATGATGTGGTAAGCAACAGGGAAAATTTAGCCCACGGTTTAAACCGTGGGCTGCTATTTGTCAATCAATTTCGCAAACGGTTTCGACCGTTTTCTTCATTTCTATTACCGCGTCTTGTTCTTCAGCACAACAAACGGCAGGTGCATATCCCAGGTGGGTTTTAGCCCTTCCTGAATGATAAACGTTTTTGCGAAATTGCCCAGCACAATATCCGAATCGCCGTCGTGGTCAATGTCGTTCACATCCATGCAGATCCAGCGACCATAGGCACTGACGGGTACGGCATGGGGGTGGAATTGCAGGGGTTTCTGCTGCTCGAAAAACAGGAATTCTTCAGCGGAATTGCTTTTGAAATCAGCGAAGAACGCGATGGTGACAATGTCCAGATCGCCGTCTTTGTCGAAGTCGGTGGCGATGGCTTTGGTGCAGCCGTTGATGGGATAAAAATAGGCCTGCTTGTAGGCAAAGTTGCCCTGGTTCAGGTAAATATACAGCCCGTGGTAGGGCTTTAGTACTTTGGAATAGTCGCTGTTGTCGCCACAGGTGTACAGAATATCCAGCCGCCCATCGTTGTTAAAATCGACCAGTTGGAAACTCGTGGAGCCGTACACCGACGGAAACCGGAGCAGATTTCTCTCCGTAAACCCACCCTTTTTATCATTCAGAAACAACCAGATTCCTTCGTCAGCGTGGGCGAATAAAACCATCAAATCCGGCCAGCCATCGCTGTTAAAATCACCCGCGACGGCCTGACTCGCGCCGGGGACTTCTTTGATCGGTTGTTTGGCAAATTGATGGTTCGGCTGCTGTTTCATCCAGTACAGACCGCCCGTTGTGTGCCCGAACCCACAAACGACCCAGTCCGCCAGCCCATCTTTATTCACATCAACAGGCAATGACTTCAGCGGACGGGGCAGTTGCTTTGCGACCGTCGATGAATCCATTCCGCTCGTTCCACTCATGGACAGTGAAACCAGTTCTCCCCTGGCAATATCGGCCGCCTGCATCGTGCCCAGCGTTGTGAACAGGCTCCGCTCCTTTCCGGTGTTGTCGCGAAAAAACTGCGCATCGACAGCCGCCGAGTTAAACTGCCGAAACAAGGTTGGTTTGAGGTGTTCGTTCCAGCGGGTGACGTCACTCCGGAGGGCATCGCTGGTGTAAAGCTGGTGACCGATTGTATCCATTACCACCAGCGTCGTCATGGCCGTTTTCGTCGTATCCGGCTGTGGCTTTTCGAGCGAAAACATAGCCCAGTTATCCACAATGGGTTCCGGCTTATTGGCAGGCTTAAGCGTTTCCGGTGCCAGCGTCTGGTAATAGGCTATCAGTTTCTGCCAGTTATCGAACGAAATAGCGGCTTTCGGACCGGCATAATATAGTCCATCCGGATACACTTCCAGCCCCAGATTTGACGCCATTGCGGGCAACACGTGCTTCGTCCAGCTCTCTTTATCCAGCAACTCAGGCGCGGGCACGAGGTGGCAACTGCCGCAATGTTGCTCCGCCAGTCGTTTCCCCTCCGCAATGAGCGGGTCGTTTTCTTGCCCTGACTGGCAACTGCCAATGAGTAGAGCAAGAGCGGAAATGGCCAGAAATGAGGTGTAGTAGTGAGAAAGGGAAGTCATTATACGTGCGTGCACTCACGGTATGGGCCAATCTCCAGATTGGCCCGCTTTTGTTACTGATAGGGCCAATCTGGAGATTGGCCCATACGAAACTTACTGCCGCTCCCCAACTAAATTCAGCATAAACGCGTACTCCAGTGCGATTTCTTTCAACGCCTGGAACCGGCCCGAGGCACCGCCGTGACCCGCTTCCATATTCGTATGCAACAGGAGTTGATTTTTGTCCGTCTTCATTTCCCGAAGTTTAGCCACCCATTTGGCAGGCTCCCAGTACTGCACCTGCGAATCATGCAAGCCCGTAGTGACCAGTAAATTTGGATATGCTTTCTTCTCTACGTTGTCGTAGGGCGAGTATGACAGCATGTAGTCGTAATACTCTTTGTTTTTCGGGTTGCCCCACTCTTCGAACTCACCCGTGGTGAGCGGAATGCTTTCGTCGAGCATAGTCGTTACCACATCCACAAAGGGCACGGCCGCCACAACGCCCCGGTACAGTTGCGGAGCCTGGTTAATTACAGCACCCATCAGCAACCCGCCCGCACTGCCGCCCATGGCGAAAAGCTTATCCGGACTGGTGTATTTGTTTTTAACGAGGTGTTCCGACACGTCGACGAAGTCATTGAAGGTGTTTTTCTTCTTGAGCATCTTACCGTCTTCGTACCAGTGCCGCCCCATTTCCTGCCCGCCCCGAATGTGGGCAATGGCGAAGATAAAGCCCCGGTCGAGCAGGCTCAGGCGGGTCGAGCTAAAGCCGGGATCGGTGGAATAACCGTACGAACCATAGGAATACTGAAGCAGCGGTGCCGAGCCATCTTTCTTCGTGCCCTTGCGGTACACCAGCGAAACGGGCACCTTCACGCCATCGCGGGCGGTGGCAAAAAACCGCTCCGATACGTAGTCGTTTTTATCGAATCCGCCCAGCACTTCCTGTTGCTTCATGAGTGTTTTCGCCTTCGTATCCATGTTGTAGTCGAAGGTAGAGCCAGGTGTTGTCAGCGATGAGTAGCCATACCGCAGCACATTGGTATTGAAATCTGGATTGTAGCCGATGCCCGCTACGTAAGCCGGTTCGCCGAAGTCCAAGTACTCGTCGGCCTTTGTTATTTGATTGATAACCCGGATGTTGGTCAGCCCGGCTTTGCGTTCGCCCAGTACGAGGTGATTGGCAAAGATGTCCATGTTCTCCAGGTACACATCCGACCGATGGGGAATCACCTCTTTCCAGGCAGCACGATCGGTCATTGACACTCCTACCTTTGTTTTAGGGGAAGAGTCGGAGGTGGGGTAATTATCCGGTACTTCCATCAGGCGGAAGTTCTCGGCTTTCCAGTTCGTGCGAACGTAGAATTTGTCTTTGTAATGTACGATGTCGTACTCATGTCCTTTCTGGCGCGGCAGAAAGGTAACGAACTCGCCCAGTGGTTTGCTGGCTTCCAGTAACCGGTATTCGGTGGCAACGCCGTTGTGGTCGGAGCCGATGGTGATGTATTTCTTTGATTTCGACCGGCCCAGCCCCATGTAAAACTGGTTGTCTTTCTCCTCATAAACCAGCACATCGGTCTTCGGATCGGCACCCAGTGCGTGCCGGTAGACCTGATAGCCAAGTAAGGTCTGAGGGTCTTTTTTGATGTAGAACAGCGTCTTATTATCCGTTGCCCACGCAAAGCTGCCTCCTTCTGTGTTGGGGATGGCTTCGGTGTAGAGCTTGCCCGTTTTCAGGTTTTTCACCCGGAGGGTATAGAGCCGACGGCTGACGGTATCTTCGGCAAAAATGGCCAGTTCGTCATTGTCTGATACTTCAAAACCACCGAGTTGGTAGTAGTTATGGCCTTTTGCCATGGTATTGCCATCAAACATGATCTCCTCGGCACCTTGCAGCGAGCCTTTTTTACGGCAGTAGATCGGGTATTCGCCCCCGGTAATGTACCGGGTGTAATAGTAATAGTTACCTTCTTTGTAGGGCACCGATTCGTCCTGCTGCTTGATGCGCCCTTTCATCTCCTCAAACAACTTGGTCTGAAGGTCTTTCACGGGAGCCAGCACCTGATCGACATACGCATTTTCTTCGGTCAGATACTTGATCACCTCCGGGTTTTCGCGTTCGTTTAGGTAGTAGTACTTGTCGATCCGTTTATGACCGTTGGTAATTAATTCTTTGGGTTTGATAGCCGCTTTGGGCGGGGTTATCGGTTGTGCCTGGGTCATGCTGTAGAGCGTGAAAGAAAAAATGAACAGTTGACAAGTCCGTTTCATAAGAGGACATTGATTCAGTTTGTTTCAGAAGAATATTCGTAAAATTAATGGTTATCTAAACGAAAAGACGCGGGGGAAAGCGCAAAGGTGGTAAAGAGGTCATTTAATTCTTCGCGACCTTTGCGCTTTCCCCTGCGCCTTTGCGTTTAAAATGAAATGCCCGAACTCGTTGTTGCTCATTATACCGAAAACCTGAACTGGTTGCGAAATGTCCCCGCTGGCATACAAAAAACGGTGTATACCAAAGGTTTTGAACCTGTAACCGAGCAGCCCGCCATTCCCCTGCCTAACGTCGGTCGGGAAGCGCACACGTATTTGCACCATATTGTAAGCCGATACGATTCACTGGCCGAGTGGACGGTTTTCTGCCAGGGAAAACCCTTCGACCATGCCTTTGATTTTAAGAAGACGTTGCTCCGTTTTGTGAATGAACCGACCACTACCTTTAGCCCGACCGGATTTCAATGGTTGGGGCACCTGATCGATACCGATGATGATCAGGGGAATCGGCTTTTCCGACCCTGGAGCAAAAACGAGGATGGGCGCGGCCTCGATCTGCGGGGTTTCCACCGCGCTTTGTTCAACACCGATGGACCAGACCTGTATACATTCGTCCTGGGCGCTCAATTTGCCGTTCATCGAAACATTTTGCATCAACGGCCCTTATCTTTTTACACCCATGCGCTCGAAGTATCGACTTCTTTTCCCGACGCAGCTCACTGTTTTGAGCGCAGTTGGGATCGTGTTTTAGGGGTTGTTGGCATTGATCCCGACTGGCTGGCCAACAGGCTGACGGTTCAGTTAAAACCAATGAAGCATCAGCCCGCCAGTTAACGAAATCAGCCCCCGGTTCTGAGAGCGGAAAATTGAACTTTATTGATAAATAAATCACAAAAGACGATACTTTAAATAAATAATTCAATACGTGGCCAATTTAGGCGAACGCTTTGCCAGCCGTTTGCGTCTAATCATTCAGCGCCTGAAATCAGCAGTTATTTTCGTATCTTTATCCAAGAATTCTACCATCCATTTTCTCATGGCCCGCACATTTTACGTGCCTCGTTTTCGGCTCGTGCTGTTCTGTATCGGTACAGCCGGTACGTTAACTGCTTTTTACCCCGACAAACTTTCTTTTCGAAAGGCATTTGCCCGTATCAATAACGAGGTAAGTGCCCACAGCCGCGCTTACGAAACACTTGCCGACGCATCGCAACGGGTAGGACACCGCCTGACGGGCAGCCCAAACGGTGCTCATGCCGAAACCTATGCCTTCAATTTACTGTCGTCTTATGGCTATAAAGACGTTCGCTTCGAGCCATTCGAAGTAGAAGCCTGGATGCGTGACACGGTTACACTCGCCATTGTCCCCCATAAAAGCGACAATTTCCGGGATGTGCCGGTGGTAGCACTGGCTCACTCGCCCGTTGAAGCCCACGTAAACGGCGAAATCGTGGACGTGGGGAACGGTCTGGAAGGTGATTTTGCAGCGTTCAAAGACAAGCTGAAAGGCAAAGTAGCCCTCGTCAACATCGGTTTGGCCGCGCCTACCAAAGGCGCCCGCAATCTCCACCGCTCCGAAAAAACGGCGCTGGCCATTCAATACGGGGCTAAAGGCGTCATTATGGTCAACCTCGTGCCGGGCAATGTGCTGCTCACGGGTACGGCTTCGGTAACGGGTAAGTTAATCCCCATTCCGTCGGTATGTATTTCACTGGAAAGTGGTCAGGCATTGCGGGCCTGGATGCAGGACGAGCACGAAAAACTCTACGCCCAGATCAACATGACCAATACGAGCCGAAAAATAAAAGCTCGCAATGTGGTTGCCACGCTGAAAGGCTCCCAGTTTCCCGACGAAAAAATCATTGTGGGTGGCCACCTGGATTCCTGGGATCTGGCCACCGGCGCTATCGACAATGGCATTGGCTCATTTGCCGTCATGGACATTGCCCGCACGTTCAAAGCCCTGAAGCTGAAACCCAAACGAACCATCGAGTTTGTTCTCTTTATGGGCGAAGAACAGGGATTGCTGGGGTCAAAAGCTATGGTCGACAAGCTCAGAAAAGCGGGCGAATTGGACAAGGTTCGGTACATGGTAAACCTCGACATGACCAACGACCCATCCGGCCTGAATGCCTTTGGCCGCAGCGACATGGTTCCTTTCCTGAACATGGTTGGCGAGACGATGAAAGAAGTTGAACCGGCTTTTGCCAACCAGATGGAGAATCAGGCCGGTCTCCACTCAGACCATCAGCCGTTTATGCTGGAAGGTGTTCCGGTGGCGGGTATGAATGGTCACCTCGCCCGCGAGGTGCTTGACTGCTACCACGCCAACTGCGACCGCATGAACCTGGTGGATGCCGGTCAGTTGAAAAACACCGTCCGTTATTCGACTATGCTGCTGTATGCCCTCGCCGATGCCGATGCCATTCCGACCCAGCGCCAGACCGACAACCAAACCCGCGATTATCTGACGGCGCAGGGATTGCGCACCCCTTTGCAGATTGCCAACGAATGGCGCTGGAAAGAATGAGACAAACTCGGTTTTTCGAAAATTAGCAGCTATCGGGCAAAACCCGTGACGAGGATTTTGTTTCTTTGTAGAACGATCATCGCCTAACCCATCATGGCTAAAAATACCTTCCGGCAACCCGAGCGTATAGCCAAACAGAACAAACAACGCCGTAAGCTTCGGCTGGCGTCCTGGCTCAACGACTTTATTGGCCTGGATCGTCTGTTTGGCGAAGATAATGCCTGGCCCATTCAGCACATCGACCGCATTCTTTGGGTTACGTTTCTCCTCATCCTGTACATTGGACTGAATCACAACGCCGAACGACTGGTCCGGCGGACACAGCGGGCCAAAGCACAGGTCGATGAACTTCGGTCGCAGTTTACCGTTCTTCAGGCCGACTTCAACAAAAGCGGCAAACAATCCGAAATCAGCAAACGGGTAGCGGCTTTGGGCCTCGCCGATAGCCAAACCCCACCTCATAAAATCGTTGTCAAGACCGATGAACATTAAGCAGGACATCATTCAGCGGGCTAATCACGTCTTTTACGTTGTCATCTTCCTGGCAGTCTGCGTCGTGGTTCGGCTTGTGTCGGTGCAGTATTTCAAGAAAGATCTAAAAGGTCGATTCTGGCGGGAGCGCGTAGCGGCAACGCTCATCCAGCGGGACACCATCCGGGCCATGCGGGGAAATATTTACGCCCACGACGGTTACCTGCTGGCGACCTCGCTGCCCACCTATGTCGTTGGTTTGGACCCCACTATGGCCAAACCAGAGTATTTTAACAGGAAAGTAGACTCGCTCGGGCTGCTGCTCTCTCAGCTTTACCGGGATCGCTCGCGGCAGGATTATACGGATATGATTGTTGATGCCCGCAAACGGAAACGCCGGTATGTGTTGCTCAACCGACGCCGGGTGACGTTTCAGGAGCGGCAGAAAATGCTTACCTGGCCCTTTTTCCGGTCATCGCCCAAAGTGGCCGCCCGGGGCGGTGTGCTTCGCCCCTACTACGAACGCTATCACCCCTATGGCCAGATGGCCGAACGAACGATTGGGAACCTGGACGCAAAGACCGGCCGGGGACTCATTGGTCTCGAAGCAAGTTTCCAGCCCGCACTGGCGGGTAAAAACGCCGTTGGTCTGGTTGAGGTGCTGTCGGGCGGGGTGCGTAAACCCGTCGATGATGGCCCCGAGATGAAGCCGGAGCCGGGCATGGATCTGTATACGACCATTGATGTCAACTACCAGGACATGGCCGAGTCGGCGCTGCGTTCGACGCTCGAAAAATACAATGCTGCTAAAGGGTGCGTCGTCGTGATGGAAGTAGCCACCGGCGAAATTCGCGCGATGGCCAACCTCTCCCGCGTTAGCAGTCCCACAGGCCCAAACCGGTACGTCGAGAACTTCAACCACGCCCTGGCCGGCCGCACCGACCCCGGTTCGACCTTCAAGCTGGCCACCATGATGGCCCTGATGGAAGAAAAAGCCATATCGCTCAATCAACTTGTGGCAACGGGCGATGGCTCGACCCGTTATAACGGAATTGATATTCGCGACGCCAGCCGAACGGGCAAAGGAACAATTACGGCCCGGCAGGTTTTCGAGAAATCGTCCAATGTGGGTATCCACATGCTGATGCGCAGTTATTTCTATAGGCGTCCCGACCTGTACTGCCAGTACCTGCGCAAATTTCACCTGACTCAGCCAACGGGCATTCACATGAAAGGCGAAGCCATTCCCGTGGTGCGCAATCCCGACATGAAGGGCTGGAGCAAAGTATCGCTGACATCCATGTCATACGGGTACGAAATGCAGATCACGCCCCTCCAGATGCTGGCCTTTTATAACGCCGTCGCCAATGGCGGACGATGGGTACGCCCGGTACTCGTGAAGCAGATCAAACTGGCCGACGAGCTTATTGAAGACAATAAACCGTATGTAGCCCCGGAACCTATCTGTTCGAAAGAAACCGCCCGTAAAGCCCAGGAGTTGCTGCGGGGGGTAGTGGAGCACGGAACGGCCAAACACATCAATAACCCGTTCTATGCGATTGCGGGGAAAACCGGAACCGCCCAGAAAGTGATCAACGGCAAATACCAGGTCGGTCGCTATTACACGTCGTTTATCGGGTATTTCCCGGCCAACAACCCTAAGTACAGCATGATTACGGTTGTTGACAACCCCGAGGGCGACAATATTGATATGCTGTATGCCGGTGCCGTAGCGGCTCCCGTGTTCAAGGCGGTAGCCGACCGCATCGTGGCCTATGATTACCAGATGCACGCACCCATACGGGTCAAGGCTTCCCGCCCTGAATCGACAACGGATGTAGTGGCCGGTTATGCAGATGATCTACACGTTATTGGGTCCACGCTGAATATGCGAAACGAACCTTCGACCGAAGGCTGGGTGGAAGCCACACCACGTGGAAGCTGGAAAGCCCGCCCTACCCGCAGTGACCGTGTTCCCAATGTACGCGGTCTGACCCTCCGCGATGCACTTTACCTACTCGAAAACCGGGGCTTTCGGGTTATGGTCGAAGGACGTGGCAAAGTAAAAGAGCAGTCCGTTGAACCGGGAACCGGAATTGAAAAAGCGCCGGGCAAAGTCATTACGCTCACGCTGGGGTAACCTTTGGGTTGAGATTCATCTCAAACTTTTGTAGATTGAGCAAAAAACCAGCACGCAATGACAACGGTAACTGCTGATATACCTGCTGCTCTGCGTTACGAGGAACTGGACGGTAAATTTCTGTACCGGAAAGGCTATCATGACGTACTGACGGGTGCCAAAACGATAAAAGAAATTATAGGTAGTAGTTCGTTGCAAGCCTTGTTGGTTTCTATGATTTATGGTGAACTCAGTAAGCTACTACAGGAAAAATACATAACCTTTATTAGTGAACCAGGTTTACACCTCGCTCATAACTCAAACGTAGCGAATGATATTGCCATTTTCCAGCTTAGTCAGATTGAACGATTTACAAAAAAATACTTCTCAACACCTCCCGAGTATGTAGTTGAAGTTGATGTTAAGATCGACATTGATTTGACCGACTACAGCAACCCGGAAGACTATATTTTTCATAAAACTCAGACGATGCTCGACTTTGGTGTTGGTACTGTAATCTGGGTAACCACTGAAGGCCCTCGCAAAATTCTGATTGCCAAAGCAGGCCAGGACTGGCGGGTAACTACCTGGGAATCTGTTGTCGAGTTTGCTCCTGATTGCCATTTTAGCTTACAGGAGCTACTGCAGCGACGGGGCGTAATTGATTTACTGTAAACGACAAACTTCTTCCGTATAATTAGCGAAAGCCGCCCCTAATCCTTTTTTTTGCAGCCGACAATCGAACGCTATGTTCACTGCGCTTACGGATGCAACTAAAAGATCTTTTCTATAAAATTCCGCTGCTGGCTACTTCCGGCAGCATGAATACCGATGTTACAAGCCTGACGATGGACTCGCGCAAAGCGGGTCCGGGTAGCCTGTTCATCGCCGTTCGCGGCACCCTTACGGACGGCCATTCGTACATCGAAACGGCCATTCGGCAGGGGGCGACCGCCATTCTGTGCGAAGAAATTCCGACCGAAACCAACCCCGCCGTAGCCTATATCCGGGTCCTGAATTCGGCCCGGACAATGGGGCTGGTGGCGGCTAACTTCTACGAGCAGCCTTCCAAAAAGCTCAAACTCGTTGGTGTAACGGGCACCAACGGCAAGACATCGGTAGCCACTTTGCTCTTTCGATTGTTCCGCGCTCTGGGTTACCGCTGCGGATTACTGTCGACCGTTCAGAATCAGATCGACGATGACGTGATTCCCGCCACTCACACCACGCCCGACGTGATTACGACCAATCAGTTGCTGACCAAAATGCTGGCGCACGGCTGTACGCACGTGTTCATGGAGGTCAGTTCGCACGCAGTGGTGCAGGAACGGATTGCGGGATTAACGTTCGTGGGCGGCATTTTTACGAACATCACTCACGACCACCTCGACTTCCACGGTACGTTCGATAACTATATTCGGGCAAAAAAGGGATTCTTCGATCAGCTCCCGGCATCGGCCTTTGCCCTGACGAATGTCGACGACAAACGAGGGCTGGTGATGCTTCAGAATACAGCCGCCCGTAAGGAAACCTACTCGCTCCAGACGCTGGCCTCTTTTAAAGGAAAACTCCTGGCCGACAGCCTGTTTGGTCTGAACATGCTCATCGACGAGCGCGAGGTGTGGTTCAAACTCATAGGCCGCTTCAACGCCTATAACCTTCTGAGCGTGTACGGTACAGCTATTCTGCTGGGCGAAGACCCAACCGAAACCCTGACGATGCTGTCGGGCATTACGCCCCCACCCGGCCGGTTCGAGCAGGTAGTTTCCGACGATAAGATTGTGGGAATTGTCGACTATGCCCACACGCCCGATGCGCTGCAAAACGTACTGGAAACCATCAACGAACTCCGCAATACGGATGAGCAGGATTACATGCCCCAAATCATTACGATTGTGGGCTGTGGCGGCAACCGCGACACGTCTAAACGCCCTATTATGGCCGATATAGCCTGCCGACTGAGCAACCGGGTTATTCTGACCTCCGATAACCCCCGGAACGAGGACCCGATGGACATTCTGGAACAGATGCAGGCGGGTGTTTCGCCGGTTGATTTCAAAAAAACGATCACCATCGAAGACCGGCACGAAGCCATCCGCAAAGCCGTTGAACTCGCCCGGCCACACGACATAATTCTGGTAGCGGGCAAAGGACACGAGACCTATCAGGAGATAAAAGGAATCAAATACGACTTCGACGATAGGGTCGTCCTGCGTGACGCTTTCGCAAACCGTTGAAATCAGTAACTTTGAACCATATACAATTTTGAATGAGTGAATGATAGAATGAGTGAATAACTGCCCTGATTTATTCACTCATTCTATCATTCACTCATTCTATCATTCGCTATTATGCTCTATTACCTCTTCCAGTTTCTTGACGAACGCTACAACTTTCCCGGCGCGGGGGTTTTTCAGTACATTTCCTTCCGGGCGTTGGGTGCCGTAATCACGTCATTACTCATCGCAGCCATTTTTGGCCGACGCATTATCGACACCCTGCGTAATCTTCAGATTGGCGAGTCGATCCGTGATTTAGGGCTGGAAGGGCAAATGCAGAAACGAGGAACCCCCACTATGGGCGGCTTTATTATTCTGGCCTCCCTGCTGATTCCGGCGCTGCTCTTTGCCAAACTAACGAACGTATACGTTGTACTGGCCCTGGTATCTACCGTCTGGACGGGCATGATTGGTTTTCTGGACGATTACATCAAAGTATTCAAGAAGAACAAAGAGGGACTGGAAGGCAAATTTAAAGTAGTTGGCCAGGTTGGCCTGGGTCTGATTGTTGGGCTGACACTGTCTTTCAACGACTACGTAAAAATCAGGAAGTACGCCCCCCGTTTGTTTAGCACATCGAATGTGCCTGACGTGTATACCGATATAAAATCGACGCTTACTACGGTTCCTTTCGTCAAGAACAACGAATTCGATTACAGTTCACTGCTCTTCGGCTTTTTGCCAGACAGTTATACCTGGATTGTGTATGTGCTGATCTGCATTTTCATCATAACCGCCGTTTCCAACGGGGCCAACATTACCGATGGTATCGACGGACTGGCAGCCGGAACATCTGTCATTATCGGACTCACCATTGGGGTACTGGCTTACTTATCAGGTAACAAGGTTTTCTCGCAGTACCTGAACATCATGTACATCCCCAACGCCGGAGAGCTGGTGATTTTCTGTGCAGCTTTTGTGGGAGCCTGCGTCGGATTTCTCTGGTACAATTCGTACCCGGCGCAGGTATTCATGGGCGATACGGGCAGTTTGATGCTAGGCGGAGTCATTGCCGTACTGTTTCTGGCCATTCGAAAGGAACTGATGATTCCGATCATCTGCGGTATTTTTCTGGTCGAGCTGGTCTCGGTAATTATGCAGGTCAGCTACTTTAAGTACACCAAACGAAAGTACGGGGAGGGCAGGCGAATCTTTCTGATGTCGCCCCTGCACCACCATTTTCAGAAGAAAGGTTACCACGAAGCCAAGCTGGTAACCCGCTTCTGGATCGTTGGTATTATCCTGGCGGTGCTGGCCTTGGCTACGCTGAAGTTGCGGTAGGTATGATTTCTCATTATCCCCTTGTTTTTCAGCCTACTATCTCCTATATTTGCACTCCCGTTTCAGGACGGGCCTGTTTTTTACGCAGGTAAGTGTTTATAAATCAAACAATTAGTCTCCTTAATAGTGAATACGCTCAGTTACAAAACCATCTCTGCCAACAAAGAAACGGTGCAGAAGGAATGGATTGTGGTTGACGCTCAGGGTGAGGTGCTTGGTCGGCTGGCCAGCAACATCGCACGTCTGATTCGCGGCAAACACAAAACCAACTTCACGCCACACGTTGACTGCGGAGACAACGTGATTGTCATCAATGCCGATAAGGTTCGCCTGACCGGTGCCAAGATGACCGATAAAGTCTACGTCCGCCATACGGGTTACCCCGGCGGTCAACGGTTCGCATCGCCCCGGTTGCTGCTTGAGAAGCACCCAGAGCGCATCATCGAGCACGCCGTAAAAGGTATGTTGCCGAAAAACCGGCTCGGTCGGCGGTTGTATACCAACCTGTACGTTTACGCCGGTGGTCAACACCCGCACGAGGCTCAGCAACCAACCGCAGTTAAATTTTAAGTCATAATGGATCGTATTAATACCATTGGCCGCCGTAAAACTGCCATCTCCCGCATCTACATGTCGGCGGGCAGCGGAGCCATCTCGGTGAACGGAAAAGATTACAAACAATATTTTCCTACCGAAGTACTGCAAATCATTCTGAACCAACCCTTTGCAACCGTTAACGGTGTTGGTGGCTACGACGTAAAAGTGAACGTTCGCGGTGGTGGTGTGGCTGGACAAGCCGAAGCTACGCGTATGGCTATTGCCCGGGCACTGGTCGAGATGAACGCTGAGTTCCGTCCGGCCCTGAAAAAAGAAGGATTCCTGACACGGGATTCGCGTATGGTAGAACGGAAAAAATACGGTCGTCGGAAAGCTCGTCGTCGGTTCCAGTTCTCGAAACGTTAATAATCAGTGTATAATGCACAATGAAAAATGGATAATGAACGTGTTTTCATTGTACATTTTGCATTAATCATTATTCATTCAATCTAAAGTCCAGACTACCCTTAGATGATGCCGACGGGTGGTGCTGCGTATTTTTTAACAACATTCATTTTCAAAGTCTGAAATGGCACAAATTGAATATAAAGACCTCCTCGACGCTGGTGTGCACTTTGGCCACCTTACGCGTAAGTGGGACCCCCGGATGGCTCCGTATATCTTCATGGAGAAAAACGGCATCCACATTATTGACTTAAACAAAACGGTTGCGGCACTGGACGAAGCCTGCAATGCCATCAAAGGGATTGTACGCTCGGGCCGGAAAGTGATGTTCGTCGCTACGAAGAAGCAGGCTCAGGAAATCGTTTCGGAAGAAGCGCGTCGCCTGAAAATGCCGTACGTTACCGATCGCTGGCAGGGCGGTATGTTAACGAACTTCGCTACGATCCGGAAATCGCTGAAGAAAATGCAAACGCTGGACAAAATGCTGAAAGACGAGGAGACCGTCAAGAGTATTGCCAAGCGTGAGCGTTTGACCCGCAGCCGCGATAAAGAAAAACTGGAGCGCGTATTAGGCGGTATTGCCGACCTGACTCGCCTGCCAGCTGCTCTGTTCGTTGTTGACGTAAAGCGTGAGCACATTGCCGTTGCTGAAGCTCACCGTCTGGGTATCCCCGTATTTGCCATGTGCGATACGAACTCGAACCCCGAAGAGGTAGACTTCGCTATCCCGGCCAATGATGATGCCTATAAGTCGATTTCGCTGATTACGCTCGCCATCGGTAAGGCCATCGAAGAAGGTCTGATGGAGCGGAAACAGGATAAAGACGATCAGCGTGTTCAGGAAGAAGAAGAAGCCAAGCGTTCTGAAGATCTTGCCCAGGCCAAAGCCGAAGGCGAGTCGATGCCGGAAGCCGCTTCTGCCCCAGCCGCTGTTGCTGAAGACGAGCAGGAAGCCTAATATAGTTAGTAAGTTATTACCTTATTGCGTTTGACAGGCTGTAGAGTCCTTCTATCCTGGATGACCAACTAATCTTGTAACTTATCAACTTTATAACTTCGTAGAAATAGCCCGTAGCCAGCCGCTATGGGCTATTCCATTTCAGGATACAACTTATTGAGTACCAAACATTTTTTGGCAATTTAAATCGATAATCACCTATTACTATGGCAATTACCGCTGCTGACGTAAACAAACTTCGGCAAGAGACTGGAGCTGGCATGATGGACTGTAAAAAAGCCCTCACCGAAGCCGATGGCGATTTTGAAAAAGCAAAAGAGATCCTGCGCAAGCAGGGTCAGAAAATAGCCGACAAACGGGCTGATAACGCAACTGCCGAAGGTATTGTACTGGCACACGTTAGCCCGGATGGCACAACGGGTAAAGTAATCGCTCTGGCCTGTGAAACGGAGCCTGTATCGAAAGTTGCTGATTTCCAGAATCTGGCAATGGCCATCATGAGCACCGCTGTTACTTCAGACGCTACGGACAAAGCAACTTTACTGGCTACGCCACAAGCGGACGGCCGGGCTCTTCAGGAACACATTACGGACCTGATGGGTAAAATCGGTGAAAAACTCGACGTAGCTTCGTTTGAAACGGTATCAGCCGATAAAGTTGTATCCTACATTCACTCGAATGGCAAATTGGGCGTACTGGTAGGTCTGAACAACACTAACGGTACCGACGTAACCGAGGTGGGTAAAGACATCGCCATGCAGATTGCTGCTATGAAACCGGTGGCACTCGATAAAGATGGTGTTGACGCAACCATTGTTCAGCGCGAAATCGAAATCGGGAAAGAGCAGGCTCGCCAGGAAGGCAAGCCCGAAGCGATGCTCGAAAAAATCGCGATGGGTAAACTGAACAAATTCTACAAAGACAACACGTTGTTGAACCAGGAATTTGTGAAAGATACTTCTTTAACGATTAGCCAATTACTGGAAAAAACCAGCAAAGGCCTGACGGTATCGGCGTTCAAGCGGGTAGCTATCGGCTAATTGCAACGAATATATTTTAGTTAAAAATACCCGGCTGAGAAGCCGGGTATTTTTTTTTGGCAAATCGGCTCGTAACCAACTGGCTCAAAAATCACCTCAACGTAACCTTCTATTACCCCATACAGCAGCCGGAAGCCTGTTGGCAGCGTTACTTTTAGCCCGGATTTATGTCTCATTAACCACCACTGTACAAAATGGAACATATTTCTGATGAGGAGTTGGTTCGCCTGTATATTACAACACAGCGGAACATCTATTTTGAGCGTCTATATGAACGCTATTCTAATAAGGTGTACCGAAAATGTCTGTCATTCACGAAAGACCCGGTTCGCGCAGAAGATCTGACCCACGACGTTTTTTTAAAATTAGTCGTTAAACTCAGCAGCTTTCGCGAGCAGGCAAAGTTCTCCACCTGGCTGTACTCAATAACATACAATTATTGCACAGACCAGTTGAGAGCCCATAATCTTCGAAAAGAAGTATACATAGATGATAGTTGGGATCGGCTGGAGACCGATATGGATGATGGACTTGGCGAAATCGCAGAAATGGAAGCCCAGCAGTTGGAAAAGGCTTTGCATCAGCTCCCGCCCGAAGAACAAACCATGCTTCTGATGAAGTATCAGGATGACATCAGCATCCGGGAGATTGCCAACTTCGCGGGCATCACAGAGAGTGCCGTGAAAATGCGGCTTAAGCGATCGCGTGATAAACTACGTAAATATTACCTTGAAGGGGCTGTCTTCTGGCTACTGGTAGCGGCTAAACTGGCACTCTACATCCGCTGGCCCTTTCGTTACTAACACGTTATGGAAACAACAAATCCCTTTAAAGAACTTGAACCGGATGGCATCTGCCCACCTCATCTGCAAAACGAACTGGTTACTGAAATTGACCTTATTCGAAATACGATTACGGTTATAGAGATCTATATCGGCGATTTATTTAGCCTGGCTTCCGTACTGGTAAACCCACCTCATCTGACTACCAACGATACATCCGATCCACTAGAATGAAGAAGCTCCCAAATTTGGCTGAAATTTTACGCAACACCTTTCAAACACTTATCGACCAATTTATTGACTTTGTTCCACGAATTATAGGCGCATTTGTCATTCTCCTGATCGGTATTGGCGTTGCCCGACTGGCAGCTTTTGTTGTTCAGCGGGTTTTAGGCCGGGTGGGGTTCGACAAAATTGGCGACCGGCTTAATCAAATCAGCGTCATTAAACAGCTGAATACCGAAATTAAGCTCAGCGAAATCATCGCTAAGGTTCTTTATTACTTCATTCTTCTGGTGTTTATTATGGCCGCGACCGAGACCTTGGGCGTAGCGGCTATTACCGAGATGGTATCCTCGCTGGTGAACTTCATCCCCAAGCTCCTGGCTGCCGCCATCATGCTGCAGGTGGGCGTGTTACTGGCCGATACGTTGCGCGGAGCAGTGGTAAACTTATGCCAGTCGTTCAATATTGCCGCCGGTCGGTTGCTGAGTATGATTGTTTTTGTCTTTTTTCTGATTGTCACCATCATCAGCGCACTGGGTCAGGCAGGTATCAACACAGAGCTACTCGAATCGAGTTTTAATCTCATCATAGGCGGGGTCATTTTCGCCTTTGCCATCGGGTACGGCATTGCCTCGCGCGACATAATGGCGAATGTGCTGTCGTCCTTCTATACGAAAAACAAATACAAGGAAGGGCAACTGGTTCAGATCGACGATGTGAAGGGAGAAATAGTAAAAATTGATACGTTGTCGATCACACTGCGTACCGGCGATACAACAACCATTGTACCGCTCCAGACGCTCCAGTCTAAAAATGTAGAGGTATTCGATTAAACCGGGACCTGGTTAATGGTTATTGAGTTATTAGTTATTGACTATCAACCAATAACCAGTAACCTAGTGACCAATACCCTTCACTAATCTGCTTAAATTCAACTTATACAATCAATGAAGCAAATTTTACTTTGTTTGACCGCCACGATCTGGATACAGTCGGCAAAAGCACAAGATTCCAGCCGGGTCACAACAAATTTCAAGGATACGGTAGCCGTTAAACCAGACACCTCCTATTGGCAGCGCTCCTTTAGTGGTGGAGTTAACTTTAACCAGGCTTCGTTCAGTAACTGGTCAGGGGGTGGGGTCAACTCCATTGCCGTTGGTGGCGTCGTAGCGGCCCGGGCTTTCTACGAAAAAGGCAAAACATCGTGGGACAACACCGCTGATCTTCAGTTAGGGTACGTGACACAGTTAGGAAATACCCGCAAAGCAGCCGATCAGATCATTATCATCTCGGTACTGGGTCATAAGATAGCGCCTAAGTGGGATTTGTTTGTCTCTGGAACCTTCAATACATTTTTCACAGCCGGTTATCGCTACGATAAACTCCCTACCGATCAAACCAGCCTGAAGGTATCCAATTTTTTTGCCCCGGCTCAGCTGACATTTTCTACCGGTTTAGCCTACAAGCCCAACGACTGGTTTGCCTTGCGGATTAGCCCGTTAGCTCCCCGATTCACCTTCCTGGCCGACCAGAGTGTTCGTGTACGGCAAGATGCCACAACAGGCCTGTATGTTAGAGACCCCAGCCAAAAGGCGTATGGCGTTGAACCCGGAAAAAGCAGTCGTACCGAATGGCTGGCCTTTCAGTTGCAAGCCGCTCTGACTAAACCCCTCAGCGAAAACGTATCGATAAACGCCCGGTATCAGCTTTTCACGGAATATGCACGGCTAGACAATATCAATCACCGGCTCGATCTTATTCTAACGGCTAAAATAAGCCGGTACCTGAATACCACGTTTGGTCTGATTGCACTCTATAACAAAGATTTTAGTAGTGAACTACAGATTCAGCAAACGCTGGCCATTGGCCTCTCCTATAACCTGAGTTCTTTCCGCAAGAAGTAGGGAGATATACATATTGCTCAACCCCGTAATCTCAGCCCAAATTCATTTTCTACCCTAAACTAATTTACGCTTATGTTAAGTGAGTTCCGTACGTTCATTGCGCAGGGAAATGTAGTAGACCTGGCCGTTGGTGTCATCATTGGCGCTGCTTTTGGTAAAATCGTAAACTCATTCGTGGAAGACATTATCAATCCAATACTGGGGTTGGTAATGGGCGGCACTGATTTCAGCCAATTAAAAATTGTTTTGAAAGAAGCGGTCGGTGAGGTTCCGGAAGTCGCTATTCGATATGGTAACTTTTTAAACACCTTCATTCAATTCCTGCTTATTGCCTGGGTCATTTTTATGATCGTTAAAGTGGCCAACCGTGCTCGCTTATCCAGCTCTTTGGCTCCTAAAGAGTAGCCCTTTACCCGAAAAATTTACGCAAAGAGCCCTGACCTATGGTCGGGGCTCTTTTTTTATGCGTTATTTTGCTAGTTGTATTGTTTACTTATGGCAGTTGAAAAGATAGTTATTCTTGGCGGGGGTGAAAGTGGCGTAGGTGCTGCCCTACTGGCGCAGGCCAAAGGGTTTACCGTTTTCCTGTCCGATAGAGGCACCCTCAAAGAAAGTTACCGAACCACACTCCAAACAGCCGGTATCCCGTTTGAAGAGGGCCAGCACAGCGAAAACGAGATTTTATCCGCTACGGAAGTCGTTAAAAGCCCCGGTATTCCATCAACCGTTCCGCTGGTACAAAAGCTCATTGCACAGGGTACGCCCGTTATTTCTGAAATTGAGTTCGCGGCCCGGTATACAAAAGCCAGGCTTATTGGCATAACTGGCAGTAATGGCAAAACGACGACCACACTGCTTACCTACCACCTGCTTAAAACCGCCGGGTTTAACGTTGGCCTGGCTGGAAATATCGGTGATAGTTTTGCCGAACAGGTCATTGCCGATACCTACGACTATTATGTACTGGAGTTGAGCAGTTTTCAGCTCGATGACATGTACCAAACGCAGCTCGATGTAATGGTGCTGCTGAACATTACGCCCGACCATTTGGACCGCTACAACTACGAGTTCCAGAACTACGTAGCGTCAAAGTTCCGTATTTTACAGAACGCCCGCCCTTCCGACCATTTCGTCTATTTCGCGGAAAGCGCGCCCATTTTGAACGAATTGGAAAAGCGTCAGCCTGATGTGCAGAAGCTGCCGATTTCCCTCCAGTCCACTCCATCGCCGGGAGGATACCTGGCCAACGGTCAGTTAACGGCGAAGACTCAAACGAACTCTTTTTCCATCCCGCAGAGCGAAACACCATTGCGTGGCCCTCACAACGCCCTCAACATGCTCGCGGCTATCTTGGCGGCTCAGTCTCTAGGGGCTACCAGTGAGGCCATTGAAGCTGGCTTAAAAACGTTTGAGAATGCCGCTCACCGACTCGAACCTGCGGGTACGATCAACGGGATACAGTTTATTAACGACTCGAAAGCCACCAACGTCGATTCTGTGTTTTACGCGCTGTCCAGCATGGATGCGCCCACAATCTGGATAGCTGGTGGTCAGGACAAAGGCAATGATTACAGCCAGTTAGACGAACTGGTGAGCCAAAAGGTGAAAGCCCTGATTTGCCTCGGTGTCGATAACCATAAACTGGTCGATTATTTCGGCAGCAAAATTCCATTGATTTACGAAACACAGGATATAACGGATGCCATTGCTAAAAGCCTTGAGTTGGGGCAACCCGGCGATGTTGTCCTGCTATCCCCTGCCTGCGCCAGCTTCGACCTGTTTAAAAACTACGAAGACCGCGGCAATCAATTTAAAGCAGCCGTAAGAAAGATGTATGATGTATGATGTAGGATGTATTGCTTTTGCGGCCAGCTACATCATACATCCTACACCATATATCCTACATCATACATCATACATCAAAAGACATGTTCCTTCGCGACTGGATTCGTACACACCTTAAAGGAGATCGCCAGATTTGGTGGATTGTCCTTTATCTGTCCATTATGAGCGTTCTGGTCGTGTACAGCGCGACGGGCACGAAGGCCTTTCGTGAGCTCGACGGGAACACCGAAATCTTCTTGCTCAAGCACGGCTCCCTGCTGCTGATCGGGCTGGCCTGCACCTATTTTGCCCATAAGATCAATTACGTGTATTACGCCCGGCTGTCGAAATTTGGCTTGTGGCTTTCCATTCCGCTCTTGCTTTGGGCCTTTTTTAAAGGCTCGACCCTGAACGATGCCTCACGCTGGGTAACAATTCCCATTATCAACCAGACGTTTCAACCCTCCGATCTGGCCAAGCTGGCACTCATTTCCAACCTGGCGGCCATGCTGGCGAAACGACAGCGCTTCATGAGCGACCCCATCGTTCTGTTCAACCTGATTCTCTGGATTGGTGTCATTTGCTCGCTCATTATCCTGTCCAATACCTCAACAGCACTGCTGTTGGGAGCCACCTGCTTCTTGCTGATGTACATTGGTCGGGTGCCGGTTCGCTATCTGGGCTACATGATTGCCGTTTGTGTAGTATTTGGCGGCATAGCTTTAGCAGCCGGACAACGCTTTGGAACAGCCTCCAACCGGGTGAAGAACTTCATGAGTTCAGACACCATCTTCTATCAGGTCGAGCAGTCGTACATCGCGCTGGCAAATGGGGGGCTGACGGGACAGGGGCCGGGCAACAGTCACCAGCGGAATACCCTACCAAACCCATTCTCCGACTTTATCTACGCCATCATCGTCGAAGAGTACGGTTTATTGCTGGGTGGCATTCCGGTTATACTGGCCTATCTTTGGTTTTTGTGGCGAGGCATGAAAACCCTCCAAAAGGCCACCCGCCCTTTTGGAGGACTGTTATCGGCGGGTTTAACGTTCAGCATTGTTTTTCAGGCATTTGCCAGTATTTGCGTAGCCATTGGTCTGGCTCCCGTAACCGGTCAGCCGCTGCCGTTACTAAGTATGGGTGGTACATCGCTGATATTTACTGGCTTAGCCATTGGCATTGTATTAAGCGTAAGTCGTGACGAAGCCGACGAGAGTAAAATTTGACTCAACCAGCTTCTAAACCATAATCTGAATGAAGATAATTATCAGCGGTGGCGGTACGGGAGGGCATATTTACCCCGCTATCGCCATTGCCAATGAACTCAAGGCCATAGACTCCACAACGGAAATTCTGTTTGTGGGCGCTGAGGGAAAGATGGAGATGGAAAAGGTGCCCCGCGCTGGTTATACCATCGTGGGTTTACCCGTTGTAGGAATCAAACGGGAGCTGACCCTGTCAAATCTGGCCTTTCCAGTTAAGCTGGGTCGAAGTTTACTACGAGCGCAACAGATTGTACGCGAGTTCAAACCCGATGCTGCCGTGGGGGTAGGTGGCTATGCCAGCGGACCATTACTTTTGGCGGCCTCCCTAAAAGGTATACCTACGCTTATCCAGGAGCAGAACTCCTATGCCGGCTTAACCAATAAAGTCTTGGCTCGGTGGGCAAAGCGTATTTGTGTAGCCTATCCCGGCATGGACGCGTTTTTTGCGGCCGACAAGATTAAACTGACGGGAAACCCCGTTCGTAGTGATATCCAGTTTGCCAGCCAGCAAGTTGAGGCAGGGCGAACATTATTTGGTCTTGATGGAAATCACCCAACGTTGCTGATTATTGGGGGCAGCCAGGGGGCTCGTACCATCAATGAAAGCATTGAAGGCGGACTGCAACGGTTTGTCGACACCGGCATTCAGGTCATCTGGCAGACAGGGCCAGCTTTCATCGAGCGGGCTAAAGCTGCCGTGGCGGCAACCGGCTCGTCGCTCATCAAAGCATATGACTTTATTTATGACATGGACAAAGCCTATGCCGTTGCCGACTCGGTTGTGTCGCGGGCGGGGGCGTTATCGGTGTCGGAGTTGTGTTTAGTAGGTCGTCCGGCAATTCTGGTTCCCCTGCCCACAGCGGCCGAAGATCACCAGACCAAAAATGCGATGAGTCTGGTAGAACATAACGCAGCCCTGCTCGTCAACGACCGGACCGCCCGTGAAGAACTGGTTACGGCGGCCCTGAATTTACTGGCTAACCCCGCTCAACAGCAGCAGTTAAGTCAGCAGATAAAAACGCTGGGCAAACCCAATGCCGCCCGCGATATTGCCAATGAAGTAATTAAACTAACAAGGCCGTAACAGCCGGAGCCTGTTACGGCCAAAAATCAACAATGACACTAGATCAATTCAAATACATTTATTTTCTCGGAATCGGCGGCATCGGTATGAGTGCTCTGGCCCGCTGGTTTCAGGTAAACGGCTACGCCGTAGCCGGATACGATAAAACGCCCACCGCCCTGACGAATGTGCTTGAGTCGGAAGGGATGGTCATTCACTTTACGGAAGACGTCGATCAGATTCCGGCCGAATTTCGAGCTAACCCAACTGAAACGCTGGTTATTTACACGCCCGCTGTTCCAAAAACACATGCCGAATACATGTACCTGACCGAACAGGGCTTTACGCTTCAGAAACGGTCGCAGGTTTTGGGATTGTTGGCCGGCCAGATGACAACCATTGGCGTAGCGGGTACGCATGGGAAAACCACGACCTCGTCGATGGTTGCGCATATCCTGCGGGATTCGGGGGTTAACTGCGCGGCTTTCCTGGGCGGCATTACTAATAATTACGGCACGAACTTCCTGCTCAACGAACCCGCCGACGACCTCAAATCGGTGGTTTGCGTGGTTGAAGCGGATGAGTTTGACCGTTCTTTCCTGACGCTCTTTCCGAAATACGCCATCGTCACCTCCACGGATGCCGATCACCTGGATATTTACGGGGCGCACGACGCCGTACTCGAATCGTTTGGCAAGTTTGTCAGCCAGATTGAGCCCGATGGTGTGTTGTTTATGAAGCAAGGGCTCTCATTGACGGATAAGACCCAGGCCACTGTTCGCCCTTATTCGTTGAAAGAGGGCGACTATTACGGCCAGAACCTACGAATTGAGAATGCCACCTTCGTCTTTGATCTGGTTTATCCGGGTGGTGTCATTACTGATATTGAGTTACTGGTTCCCGGTTTTCACAATGTAGAAAATGCAGTGGCAGCGGGGGCGGTGGCGCTGGAAGTTGGCGTATCGCCGGAGGCCATTCGATCGGCGCTGATAAGTTACCGGGGGGTTCGCCGTCGTTTCGAGTATATTTTAAAGACCGAATCGACCGTCTTCATTGATGATTACGCACACCATCCGGCAGAGGTAGAGGCCTTTTTGTCGTCGGTAAAAGCACTTTATCCCGACCGCGAAGTGACGGCTATTTTCCAGCCTCATTTGTTCAGCCGCACGCGTGACTTTGCCGATGGTTTTGCCGAAAGCCTTTCCCTGGCGGATCACGTTATTTTACTAGATATTTACCCGGCGCGTGAGTTGCCGATGGAAGGCGTCACTTCTGAGTTGATTTTTCGGAACGTACACTCGAAAACGAAAAGAAAATGCACCAAAGCCGAATTAGTTAACGTTCTGCGGGAAATGAAGCCTACATTACTTGTCACCATCGGTGCGGGGGATATCGATCAACAGTTAGAAACAATAAAAAACCTCCTACAAGACCAATAGATAAATATATCTAAAAAACAACCCAGCTTATTTACAGATGTTTTCTACCTTTAAATCATCCAAAAAGTGGTTTCTCTCAGCAGGAGGTATTTTTACCCTGTTTGGGCTTATTGCTTTTACGGAAGTTCGGCATGGACAAAAACGCGTTAAATCGGTTGTTGTCAGACTGGATGAGGTTGATGGTCATCGTTTTCTGACTCGTCGGGATGTAATTGGCTATCTTACCAACGAAGGAGCGGACCCTGTAGTCGGGGAACATTACGATGCGGTTGACCTCCGACGGTTGGAAGTGAGGCTACGGCAACACGGTTTAATAAAAAGTTGTCAGGTTTCCCGTGACTTAAATGGTGATTTACTCGTCAACATAGAGCAACCTCACCCTCTGGCGCGGCTAATGCCCATTGGCGATGGAATTAGGAGTGTATCGGGACAGTACGTAAGCGAAGAGGGCCATTTTTTTCCGATTTCGATGAATTACTCGGCGCGGGTACCGGTTTTGACGGGGAGTTTTTTCGCTCACAACCGTTCGTTAGTGAACAAACGAAACCAACCACTGTTGGAATTGTTAAAGCGCGTACACGATGATCCGTTTTGGCGGGCACAAATCACCGAAATATCGGTAGACGAGCGAGGTGAAGTAACGATGTGGCCACAACTGGGTAGTCATCGGATCGAGTTTGGTCCGCCTACAGAACTGGATGCAAAGTTTAAGAAGTTAAAGTTAGTGTATACGGACGTTTTACCGGCCAAAGGCTGGAATCGCTACAACCGGGTGAGCGTTCAGTATCGAAATCAAATAGTTTGCGAATGACATCAACGGGCATGGACGAGAAAATAGTAGTTGGTCTGGACATTGGCAGTACCAAAGTTTGCGCCGTAGCCGGCCGATTAATTCGGAATAATAAAGATCAGGAAACACTCGAAGTGCTGGGTGTGGGCGAAACGAATTTGACCGATGGTGTAGCGAAAGGTTCTGTCGTTAATGTCAACAATACAGTGAATGCCATCAGGCGTGCTGTATCTGACGCATCGAACCAATCGAATCTGAACATTCACCTGGTGAACGTCAGTTTCAGTGGCTCCCATGTCACGTCGATCAAGTCGAGTGGTAGTATTACCCGCTCGTCGTCGGGCGATGAAGTACAAACGGAAGACATTGATCACCTGCTCAATGATATGTACCGCACCTCCATACCAGCCGATAAGGAAATTATCCACGTGCTGCCAATGGATTTTGTGGTCGATAACGAAACCAGTGTTAACCAACCCGTTGGCCGAAATGGCGTAAAACTGGGCGCTGATTTTCAACTTATCACAGCTCAAGCCAATGCTGCCCGCAATATTCGTAAGTGTATCGTGCGCAACAATCTGGCTCAGGATACAATGATGCTGTCGGCACTGGCATCGGGGCTGGCAGTACTGACGGATGAAGAGAAATATGCGGGCGTTGCCCTTGTGGATATTGGTGGAGGCACTACAGAAATGGCCATTTATTACCGAAATGTCCTGCGTCATGTGGCTGTTTTCCCCTGGGCTGGTAACAGCCTGACCTCGGATATTCAGGCAGGCTGCAAAATCCTTCCGAATCAGGCAGAATTACTCAAGAAAAAATTTGGCAGCGCAAACCCGAACGAATACAACCTCAATGAGGTAGTAGCCGTGCCGGGATTGAGCAATCGTAAGCCGAAAGATGTACTCCTGAAAAATGTAGCGGTTATTATCGAAGATCGACTCCGTGAAATTGCGGCCCTTGTACAGGCTGAAATCATTCGCTCGGGGTACGATGGCAAACTATTGGGCGGCATTGTTTTGACGGGTGGTTCAGCCCTCATTCCGGGTGTTGAGCTTATTTTTGGGCGGGTAACCGGCGTCGAAGAAGTTCGGGTGGGTTATCCCGAACATTTAGAACCCAATGGTCGCGCCGACCTCGTTGGCGACCCAGCGTATGCAACAGCCGTTGGCCTGGTATGGGCAGGGTACAAAACCATTGATAACCGAATCTCGTTCATCAGCGACCCTAACCGGGCATACAAGGAAGAGGATCAGCCTATGGGGCCAACTCGTCCAGCGTATTCATCCGGAAGCAGTACAAGCAAACCGCCGGTGGGTGTTAAGCAACCCGAACCGGAGCCTAAGAAAAGCTGGTTCGATAAACTTAAGGAGGCACTTCAGCCAACGCGAGGAAACGAGACCGATACGTACTGATGACCGTAACGAACCGGCCTTATGCCGGTTTGATCGCAAAAAGGGACTATTTTACAACGAACAGACACCACAGACCGACACGATGAATAGTCAGGGCTATAGATTCGAACTCCCAGATGACAACCCAATCATAATTAAGGTTGTCGGCGTGGGCGGCATGGGCGGAAATGCCGTCAAGCACATGCACAAACTGAAGATGCAGGATGTGAGTTTTGCGGTATGCAATACGGATCGTCAGGCTCTTATGAGTAATCCTGTGCCCACAAAATTGCAGTTAGGCGATGGTCTGGGAGCAGGTACTGAGGCTAAAGCAGGTGAAGATGCGGCCCGTGCCAGTCTCGAAGAAATTCGTAACCTGCTGGCTCCTCCCACCAAAATGGTCTTCATTACGGCGGGTATGGGTGGTGGTACCGGTACCGGAGCCGCGCCGGTCGTAGCGGAAGTAGCCAGAGAAATGGGCTTACTAACCGTGGCCGTGGTGACTGCTCCTTACTGGTATGAAGGTACCGATAAGAAAGAGCAGGCTCGCGAAGGTATCGAAAAATTAAAAAAGAGCTGCGACACCGTTCTCGTCGTTCTCAACGATAAACTGGCTGAGCTATACAGTGAACTGACCTGGACAGAGGCCTATGCACATGCGGATGATGTACTGGCCAATGCCGTGAAAAGTATTGCTGAAATCATTACCACCCAGGGAGATATCAACGCTGACTTTGCCGACGTAAAGAAGGTACTCGAACAGGCGGGTCAGTCGGTTATGGGCTCGGCAGAAGTATCGGGCGAAGATCGGGCAATACGGGCTATCGAAGCGGCTCTTAACTCCCCTTTGCTGAACGACCACGATATTCGGGGTGCGAAACGAATTCTGCTTACTATTTCGTCGAGTAAAGAACATGCCATGCGCCTGAAAGAGCAAATGGCTATTTCGGAACACGTGGCGAAGAAGATTCAGAACGAAGCCAAAATGTTTAAGTTTGGCGCCATTACAGACGATGCTCTGGGCGAAAGTCTGCGGGTTACCATCATTGCCGCTGGTTTTGACGGAACAACCACGTTAATGGAACAGCTTAAGGATACGTCGGTTCAGAACACGCCGGTTGCGCCTGACCCCGAACCGGAACCTGCGATTGAAGAGCCGGTTGCCCTGGTGGAGCCCGTTAATGAATTAGTCCTGGTTGCCGACGATGGCGAGGAAATCGACCCTAATCCCGTCAGCTTAAGTGCTAAAACCGACGACAAACAAACACCGACTGGCTACAACGGAACTACGATTATTCGTCCTGAAACTTCAGGCATCATTCGTCCGCTTCCTCAGGGCGATTCGGATGTACTGCTGCTCGATGATGAAGAACGACCAAATGACGCCGACATGATTAAGCGAATGGTTGACGCGTTCGTGAAGGGGCAGTACCTGGCCGCTGATCTTGACCGACCTACCTTCGAACGTAATAAGACCATGCTATACACCTTACCCATGTTATCGGAGCAGGAGTTTGTACGATCGAAACTGAATGATTAGTTGACTATTATTTAGCGAAGTATAGTAACACGGCAGAGGCTCAACGGAGTCTCTGCCTTTTCTTTTACGCCTATGGAGTCGACCTGTACCGACGTAAAAAACGAACTTCTCTCCCTTGCCAACCCCGAACGCGCCGTGCAGGTTGCTCGTTTTTTTAAAACCGGACCGGGACAATACGGCGAGGGCGATCAGTTTATGGGTCTGTCAATGCCGCAGCAACATACCATTGCCAGGCAATATCTGCATCTGTCTTTTACCGAAACAGAGCTATTGGTACACGATTCGTTTCATGAGTGTCGAATGGTTGGGCTGCTAATCTGGGTTAACCAGAATCGTAGGGCGACATTGGTACAGCAGGAAATTATACTGGAACGGTATCTGGCCAACCGACGCTATGTTAACAATTGGGATCTGGTCGATGTGACCTGCCCGCATATTCTTGGGCCGCATCTGATGCAAGGTGACCGCTCCCTTTTGTATGATCTGGCCAATGAAGACCATTTGTGGAGCCAGCGGATAGCCATTGTGTCGACCTTATCGCTCATTAGACGGGGGCAATTTGCCGACACTTTCGCCATTGCTGAGCTACTTTTAGCGCACAAACATGACCTTATTCATAAAGCCATTGGCTGGATGCTCCGGGAAGTAGGGAAGCGTAGCCCGAATGCGCTGGAAGAGTTCCTGCACGACCACGTCCGGCAACTACCTCGAACCACCCTCCGCTACGCCATCGAACGATTTGACCCGGCACGACGGCGTTATTACCTGAACTTGTAAAAACAAAGAGTCAGGTATTGTCACGAGCGGGTTGCAAACAACCTGATTACTCGTGACAATACCTGACTCTTTTACTGACCGGCTAATTCCTTACCGCATCATTTTATTTAGCTTACCTGACGACTGCATGGTGTTCATTTTCTTCATCATCTTGCGCATTTCGTCAAACTGCTTTAGCAAATTGTTCACCTGCGTGATGCTGGTACCACTACCGTTGGCAATACGCTTTTTACGGCTGCCGTCAATGATGTCGGGACGGCTGCGTTCTTTGGGCGTCATGGAGCTGATTATCGCTTCGATTGGCTTGAACGAATCGTTATCAATATCCAGGTCTTTAATCATCTTGCCCATACCGGGAATCATTCCCAGCAGGTCTTTAACGTTACCCATCTTCTTGATCTGCTGCAACTGCGACAGGAAATCGTCGAAGTCGAACTGATTCTTGCGCATCTTGGCATTAATGCGCTTGGATTCGTCTTCGTCAAAGGCTTGCTGCGCCCGTTCAACCAAGGAAATCACATCGCCCATGCCTAAAATACGGCTGGCCATACGGTCGGGATAGAACACGTCGAGTGCTTCCATCTTTTCGCCCGTACTGATAAACTTGATCGGCTTGTTAACCACCGTTTTGATGGAAAGAGCCGCTCCACCGCGGGCGTCGCCATCCAGTTTGGTCAAGACAACACCGTCGAAATTCAGGCGCTCGTTGAACGTCTTCGCCGTATTGACCGCATCCTGCCCGGTCATGGAATCGACCACAAACAGCGTTTCCGTTGGTGCAATAGCGCGTTTGAGGGCTTCAATTTCCTGCATCATCGCTTCGTCGACAGCCAAACGTCCGGCGGTGTCCACGATAACGATTTTTTTACCGGTCTTACGCGCCAGAGCAATCCCGTTCTGGGCAATCTCGACAGCGTTTTTATTTTCCGGCTCGGCGTATACCTCTACCCCAACCTGCTCACCCAGCACTTTCAACTGGTCGATAGCGGCCGGACGATAAATGTCGGCAGCAACCAGCAACACACTTCGGCCCTGCTTTTTCAAATAGGCAGCCAATTTGCCTGAGAACGTCGTTTTACCGGACCCTTGCAAGCCAGCAATCAGCATAACGGCCGGGTCGCCTTTGATGTTGATTCCCTGCGCTTCGCCCCCCATCAGTTCCGTCAGTTCTTCCTGAACGATCTTGACAAACAGCTGGCCGGGCTCAACTGAAATAAGCACCTTCCGATCAAGGGCTTTATCTCGGATACGATCCGTGATCTCTTTTGCTACTTTGTAGTTAACGTCGGCATCGGTGAGGGCGCGACGCACTTCTTTAATCGTCGCAGCAACGTTAATTTCTGTAATGCGGCCCTGCCCTTTGAGGGTTTTGATAGCCTTATTTAGCTTATCCTGAAGATTCTCAAACATAGTCTATGACAAACAACGATACAAAGATAACAGTTTCTGGTGGGCGTTTTTACAGAGAAATACTAGCAAGCCCTACTTATGCGTTATTTTCTGGAAGCCAATTTGTTATAGTGTTCATGTAAGCATGAAAAAGGGTCAGTAGTGTAGAAGATCAACCTGTTTATTCAATCGACAAAATAATAGTTGGCCAACTAGCGGATAAGGTTTCAAAAAGTTGGAATCTGATTCGAACAAACTAAAAAAGAGCACTTATTTTAAAACCATTGAATACAACTATATGATGCAATAATACTATTCTATATATTTGTAATGAATGCATTATCATTTGCAGGGATTACGAATAAGGTACTCTACTAATTCCTAACCTATTGCCTCATGAAAACTTACTTAACGACAATAAAATCAGGCGTTTTAGCTCTCTTTCTAGTTGCAGCCTGCCCGTTTATTTCATCACAAACTACAGCAATGCCGTCTCGAAACGCATTTACTGCTGCGTCAATAAACGCGAATGCACCCTTGATTGATACCCAGGCTCGACCCGCTAAGCTGGAGAAAGACGCTGTGCTGGTGCGCAATGTCCCGAATAAAGCTGAACCCGTAGCCCCCGCAACGGCACCCAAAAAGACCGAAGAAAAAAAGACGATCAGTCGGTGCTGGAAACGGCTGATGAATATGGCTCGCGAAATACGACACGCCCATACGAACAGCAAAAAATAACATCCGTCCATTAACACCAGAATGCCCCTCAGTCTGAACCGTCTGAGGGGCATTTTCGCTTTATGACAGGTATTCTGAAGATCGCCCGACTGGTAGAATTAAATTCATTTTTGATTTATAGGGTAAGGCGTTCCCTTACCAGTACTCTTTACCTCATCTATCAAGATTACCAATCTGTTTAAACTCGACTGAAATGCGCGTACTGATTTTTTCCTTCCTGTGTAGCTTTTTGCTTACACAGACCACCTTTGCTCAAAAAGACACACCTATCAACGTGGCGACCTATAACCTCCGCTACAACAATAAAGGCGACGGCATTAACGCCTGGCCAAATCGAAAGGAAAATGTGAAAGCTCTTATCCGATTTCATGAGTTCGATCTGTTCGGCACGCAGGAAGCCCTGCGTGATCAGTTAAATGATGTAGCCGAACTCACTGAATTCGCTTTTTTGGGAGCCGGTCGGGATGATGGTAAAGAAGCGGGTGAACACTCCGCTATCTTCTACAGAAAAGATCGGTTCAAGCCTTTGCAGTCCGGCAACTTCTGGCTCAGCGAAACACCCGACAAGCCCGGTAAGGGCTGGGACGCCACCTGCTGCAACCGAATTTGCTCATGGGCGAAACTGAACGACTTGAAAACGAAGAAAGACTTCTACTTTTTTAGCGTTCATTTCGATCACCAGGGTGTCGAAGCCCGTCAGCAGTCGGGTAAACTGATGGTTGAGAAGATTAAGGAGATTGCAAAGAACACGCCGGTCATTCTTGTGGGCGACTTAAATTCAACGCCGGAAACCGAGCAGGTGAAAACCATTCAAACTTTACTGAACGATACGCATAATGTAACAAAAATGCCCCCCTATGGTCCAGAAGGCACCTTTAACAGCTTCAAGTTCGATGCGCCAATGGACAATCGCATCGACTACATCTTCGTCAGTAAGCAATTCGATGTCCTGAAATACGGTGTTCTGACCGACGCCAAAGAACAACGCTACCCCTCCGATCACCAGCCGGTAGTGGCGAAAGTTATGTTGAAGTAAATTTTAGTAAACAATGGCCAGCCCCAGAAGCAAATGTCTGAATATCAATTAATTAGTTGGATCAATTTTTGTTATCCCGACGCAGGAGGGATCTTCGGTAAGATAGAATGATCACTCTCGACCGAAGATCCCTCCTGCGTCGGGATGACAAAATTGAGTTTTGTTTAATTATTGAGCAAGCCGTAACGACACCACCAACACATAACAAAAAAGCGCCGAGTCAGCTCGTCGCTTTTTTGTTGTAATGGCCAATAACCTACTCCGACCTTGATGAACCTGCCTTAGCCGCATTTGACTTTTCAATGGCTTTCTTCACGGCTTCGCGTTGGTCGTCCCGCACGGTTGGATACTTGATGCCCAACTGCTCCAGGTACGTCTTGAATTTGGCCGGATTGTAGTAGAACGGTTCCAGTTTGGGCTTAAACTCGGCCATAATCTTTTTGTTGAGATAAATGGCCGGTTGCTCCTTGGGCGAAATCAGCGGTTCGTACTTTATATCTTTTGTCTGCTCGTCTTTGTAATACGCCCATGCCTCTTTCAGGACCTCTGGCTTCAGTAACAGATCCAGTAAGGTCATGGCCTCCGCTTTGGCACCATACACGATTCCTTTGTGCGCAATGGGCGTGGCCATCGAAATAGCATTGGCCCAGTGGTGGCCCGGCAGACCGGGAATATTGCTGGGGTAACGCAGTACAATGGTCGGCAGCGACCAGGAAATGTCGGCAATATCATCGGAACCGCCCCCCATTGGCGTCATCGCCTGACCACCCATCATGACCACCGGGGCCGACGAAGTAGGCATCCCCATTGAGTCCAGATTCGTAGCCAGACCTTCCATCTTCGGGGCCTGTAGTTCAAGCTGGGAAGCGCGGGCCAACAGTTGATCCTCCTCCGACCAGGTGGGTAAGCCTACCTTTTTGATGTTGTCATAGGCCGCAGCTGCAATAACCCGGTTAGTATGCACCGGCCAGGCCGACCCAAGAATTTCGTACGTGAACTTGGTATCGGTCATCAGGGCTGCCCCTTCGGCAATTTTCACCCCCGTTTCGAACAGCTTCTTAATTTTCGGATAAGTCCGCTCGCGAAAGTAGTACCAGACGGCGGCTTTGGACGGCACCACGTTGGGCTGATCGCCCCCATCCGAAATGACGTAGTGTGAGCGTTGGGTTAGCTCCAGGTGCTCGCGCCGGAAGTTCCAGCCGATGTTCATCAACTCGACGGCATCCAGAGCGGAACGACCGCGCCAGGGGGCACCAGCCGCGTGGGCCGCCTGCCCTTCGAAGTTGAAGCGTACAGAAACGAGTCCGTTGTTGCCATTATCGCCCCAGGAAACGGCGAGGTTATTACCCACGTGGGTGAAGATACAGGCGTCTACATCTTTAAAATATCCATCCCGCACATAGAATGCTTTGGTGCCAACGAGTTCTTCGGCAACCCCCGGCCAGAGCATGAGCGTACCGGGAATCTTCTCCCGCTCCATCAGCTTCTTCACCGCCAGAACGGCCACGATGTTCAAGGCCTGTCCCGAGTTGTGGCCTTCGCCGTGGCCCGGTGCCCCTTCTACAATGGGTTCTTTGTAAGCCACGCCGGGTTTCTGGCTGGCTTTCGGAATACAGTCAATATCGGAGCCCACCGCAATCAGGGGTTTGCCCGATCCCCAGGTAGCGATCCAGGCGGTAGGAATACCGGCAATGCCTTTCTTGACAGTGAAGCCTTCTTTTTCCAGTAGGGTTGTCAGGTACTTGAACGACTCTTCTTCCTGAAAACCCAGTTCAGCAAAGCTGAAGAGCATGTCGTTGATTTGCTGAGCCTGTACGGCGTTGGCCTCTACAGCGGCCACCGCTTCGGCTTTAAGTTTGTCTATTTTATCTACGCCCTTTGTTGCTTTTTTTCCCTGCCCGAAGACCAGCGTCGGCAGCAGCAACACGGCGAATAGAAGATTTGTACAGTATTTCATAGATAACACAAAATTTTATGAGGTATTAAAGGGTATTATTTTATAAAAATAAGGAAATGCATCTATTTCTACGAACATCAATTTTCAATTTCAAACCTCTATTTTTTTAACATTAGCCCAACGTACAGCATAAATATGGACAGCAACCAACTTGACTTAGCTTCCATCATGAATGTCTACAGGTAAGCGAAAAAGATACCGCATGTAAACTTAGACTTACCGTTCGTGAACTGACCGGCTCACAGCTACTTTTCCTAACTAGCTTTATCCTGAAAACCCGCCCCAATAGCGATTTCTATCCACACCTATTTTTACACACCCATGAAATCTATTCCTTTTCCCTGTCTTCCTCTGTTGGCATTTATGGCTTTTACCGGTTGGGTTCAGCACTCGCCGGATTACACCGAAACCCTTACGGGGGTGTATACCATGACCTATATGAATTGGAACGGCGATATAGCCCGTATGCCGGAACCCGGCTTTTCGGGCTCTGTTCGGATGACCAAACGAGATAATACCCACCTCGACATGACCTTTTCGATTAAAGCACATGGCAACGGCAAGACCATAGACGAAACATCGGACCCACAAACGGTAGAACTAAGACCCGGCCACGGTATGTCCTTTTTTCTCTATGAGAATAGGGTGAAGCTGGGGACCATTTCGCCCAAAGCTATCTCGATAAAAACGGTCACGGAGACCGGTGCGGGTGTCGTGGAAATTAAAGCCTGGCGGTAGAGGAGCAGGTTGCCCTTTCGGGTGCGTAACGTAATTGCTTCTAACTACGTGTTTTTTAATCTGGCAAGCAAGGCCATTCACAAAGCCAGTGGATAGGAAGTACCCATGTTTAGGCTAGATTCACTACTTTTGCGGGAAGTTTTGTATCGTTTTCAATCGTTTATAATCAAGTCAAATGGAAAAAATTAAAGTGGCAAATCCGGTTGTCGAACTGGATGGCGACGAAATGACCCGTATCATCTGGAAATTCATTAAAGACAAGCTGATTCTGCCCTACCTTGACCTTGACATCAAGTACTATGATCTGGGTATCGAGTACCGCGACGAAACCAATGACCAGGTAACGATTGATGCGGCTAATGCCATTAAAGAATACGGTGTTGGTATCAAATGTGCTACCATCACTCCCGACGAAGATCGCGTTAAAGAGTTCAACCTCAAGCAGATGTGGAAGTCGCCTAACGGTACAATCCGCAATATTCTGGACGGTACGGTGTTCCGTGAGCCTATCGTGATGAACAACGTACCCCGTCTGGTAACCAACTGGAAATACCCCATCATTGTGGGTCGGCATGCCTTTGGTGATCAGTATCGGGCAACGGATTTCTTAGTACCCGGCAAAGGAAAGCTGACCATGAAATTCGAAGGTGAAGACGGTACCGTACTCGAATACGACGTATTCAACTTCCCCGGCGCGGGTGTTGCTATGGGTATGTACAATCTGGACGACTCGATCCGGGGTTTTGCCAAAGCCTGTTTCAACATGGCTATGCAAAAAAACTGGCCACTGTACCTCTCGACCAAAAACACGATCCTGAAAAAATACGACGGTCGTTTCAAGGATATTTTCCAGGAAATCTACGACGCCGAATTTACCGGTAAAGTGCATTACGAACACCGCCTGATCGACGACATGGTTGCCTCGGCCCTGAAATGGGAAGGTAACTTCGTATGGGCCTGCAAAAACTACGATGGCGACGTTCAGTCGGATACCGTAGCGCAGGGCTTTGGTTCGCTGGGGCTGATGACCTCGGTACTGGTTACGCCCGATGGCAAGACGATGGAAGCCGAAGCCGCTCACGGTACGGTTACGCGTCACTATCGCGAATACCAGAAAGGCAACAAAACCTCGACCAACCCAATCGCGTCGATCTACGCCTGGACGCGTGGTCTTGCCTTCCGTGGTCAACTAGACGGTAACCAGCCCCTGATCGACTTCGCTAACGCGCTCGAAGCTGTTTGCGTAGAAACCGTTGAAAGCGGCAAAATGACGAAAGATCTGGCCCTGTCGGCCTATCCCGTAGGCACGAAGCTAACGGCTGGTGAGCATTACATGAACACCGAAGATTTCCTCGACGCGCTGGACACGAACCTGCAGGCGAAACTAGCTTAATCCGAACCGGGATTTATTTGATTTTTCTGATTGCCATGATTCTGATAACCAAACAAGAGATTTGGTAACGCAGATGCGAAGCATCTAAAAAATCATGGCAATCAGAAAAATCAAATAAATCCCGGTTCAGATACGTGCCGCCCCATAGTAGGGCGGCACTTTTTTTACCTTTTGCCTCTAAACCTGTAATCACTTTATGAAATACATTCTGACTATCGCCATGCTGTCGTTGTTCACGCTGACAACGTACGCGCATACGCCAACCGAGGAACCTCCTGTCAAAAAAATGAAAAGCTCTTCTGTTCAGCACATTGTGCTCTTTAAGTTCAAGCCCGAAACAACAGCGGCTAAAGTGAAAGAGATCGTAGCCGCTTTCGAAGCGTTGCCGTCGCAGATCAAGGAAATCAAAGGATTCAAATGGGGTACAAACAACAGCCCCGAGAACCTCAACAAAGGCTTGACGCACGCGTTCATCCTGACTTTCGATAACGAGAAAGACCGGGATGCCTACCTGCCCCACCCCGCTCACAAAGCGTTTGGCGGCATCGTTGGTGCTTGGCTAGCCGATGTGACCGTAGTTGATTTTACGGATCAGGCGAAGTAAGATTCTACCTTGTACCAAACAGCATTCTGCTGTCTGGTTTCTATTACCTTACGGTGCCGTCTGCTGGCCGTAGGTTGTGGCCACGAACGTGACCGACCTGCGGAACGGCCCGTGGTGCCTGGTTACCCGAAAGAGGTTATCAAAATCTCCCGACTCAATTTTGGCAAGTGTCGGTTTTGCGCCGAGGCCACGGGCAATTTCCAGAATGGTGTTGCTGTGCCCAACAACCAGTACTTTTTTTCCGCGTATCGTTTTGACCCGGTTAACGATGGCTTCGGTTGGTTTAGGTGCGTAATCGACAACGGGAACACCAATGTGTTTGGCAAGCGCCTGAGCCGTTTGACGCGTACGGTAATAGGGTGTGGAAAAGATGGAGTCGATGCCCGCCTTGCCCAACGTCTCAGCCAGTGCAGCCGCTCGTACATAACCGGCGGGCGTAAGGTCGGTGGTATCCGTCTCGTTCACCTTTTCGGCATGACGAACGATGTAAACCGTTGTGGTTGAACAGGCTGTTGAGATGATAATCAGAAAAATAAAAAGCGTAAGTAAGCGCATAGTGTGTGTTTATTTATAAAACGTACCTACGGGTTTCAACCCGTATTATGAGGTAAATAATAGAGATTTTTAGCCTAATAGTCACCTTAATACGGGTTAAAGCCCGTAGGTACGACAAACAATAATACAAAAAAGCCCCCGGCATTACCGGGGGCTCTTACTGACTGGTCAGTCAATTTGGGTGTTTTCGCTTACAATTCGCGAATCCAGATGTTACGGAAACCAACCGGGTTGCCGTGGTCCTGCAACAGAATTGGACCGGCTCCGTGTGGCTGCACTTTAGGATAACCGATGTACTCGGTCGTACCGCGAATGGCCGCATGGTTCTGTACCAGAATGCCATTGAGCAATACGGTTACGTAAGCATAATCGGTCATCAAACCGGCTTTGTTGAAGCGGGGAGCCTGATAAATGATATCATAAGACTGCCATTCGCCCGGTTTACGGCTCGGGTTAGCCAGAGGAATCGTCTGCTTGTAGATTGAGCCCACCATACCATCTACGTAGGTTGGGTTGTTGTAGTTGTCAAGCACCTGCAACTCATACCGGCCCTGCAAAAAGATACCGCTGTTGCCCCGGCCCTGCCCATTTCCTTCAACTTTTTCGGGAGTTTTAAACTCCAGGTGAAGCTGGAAATCATTGAATTCCTTTTTCGAGCGGGCCGAGAACCCTTTGGTCGAGTACAGGACACCGTCGGTAACCGGCCATTTCAGCGGGCCTTCATTGGTTTTTTCCCAGCTAGACGGTGCATAGCCTTTGATAGCTACCCACTCGTCGGCGTTTTTGCCATCGAACAGCACAATCGCGTCGGATGGGGGCGTAATGCCGCTGGTGTTGGCGGTAACTGTACCGGGTGTAACAACGGGAGGTACGGGCTCCCATATTTCGGTAGACTGTGGTGTTTGTTTGGAAGGTTCAGGCTGAGCCTGAGCTTGATTTGACAAAGCAAGACTAACGATACCGACGCAGACCGCCAGCGATAAATGTACGTTTTTCATGGAAAATGTTTCGGGTTAATGCCTTTGCATAATAAACGTTCAAAGATAGGGTAAATGTCAATTAGCAGTCTTTTACACGGAAAAAATGTAATTTCGACCTTCAAAACTTCTTTTCTTAGTCTCATGGTAACCCCACCTCTTACAGCCCGCTTTACCTGGCTGCTGAGCGCTGGCTGGGCCTTTGGTCTCGGATTGGCAATGGCCCAACCCGCACCTGCTCCCGGCATCTCGCTTCCGCTCAACGATTTGAGTGCCTTTTCGTCGCCAGCACCCAACTGGCGTATCGTTGGCACCGTTCGTGCCGACCTTAATAAACCCAATACCCTGACAACCGACAAAGGCACGGGTGTTCTGGCCAATATTCCGCTGGCAAAGATGCCCGACGACCCTAAGGTACCGTACAAATACGATCTGCTCACGACCCTGCAACATGGGGATATAGATTTGGAATTCGATTACATGATGGCGTCGCAGTCCAACTCAGGCGTGTATTTACAGGGTCGCTACGAGATTCAGCTACGCGATAGCTGGGACATTCGTACCCCCAACGTGCATGACAACGGGGGCGTTTACGAACGTTGGGACGACAAACGCCCCGAAGGGCAGAAAGGCTACGAAGGCCATGCCGCTCGTCAGAATGCCAGCCGTGCCCCCGGCTTATGGCAGCACATGAAGATCTCGTTCCAGGCCCCCCGCTTTAACGCTAACGGGCAGAAGACCGAAAATGGCCGTGTGATTCGGATCGAGCTGAACGGTGTTCCCATTCAGGACGACGTTGAGTTGACCGGCCCAACGCGCGGTTCGCTCTTTGCCGATGAAAAACCCCTCGGTCCGCTCCGCATCCAGGGCGATCATGGCGCGGTGGCCCTCCGTAACATCCGGTACGTATCCTACGACAAACCCCGGCCCGAACTGCTGAATTTAAAGTACGCCGTCTATAAAGGGAAATACGAAAAAGAACCTGACTACGATAAAACAGCACCCGAATCGGAAGGGGCCACTAAAGTACTTACGGCCTCGGTAAACCGTATTCCGAACGAATTTTTGATTCGCTATACCGGTACCCTGCGCGTATCGGAACCCGGCGAGTACCGCTTCAACCTGGGTGCTCCGGGGGGCGGTGGCATGCTTAAGATCAACAACCAGGTGGTAGTTGCGCCCGGTGGCCGAAATGGTAACGGAAAAGTAACACTGGCTAAAGGCGACCTTCCTTTCGAACTGTTCTACTCTAAATTCATGGATTGGGCCCAGCCTGCGCTTGGTCTAACCGTAGCCGGGCCGGGTGTTCGTGAATTCGTGATCAGCGAAGGTGCGGGCAGCAACGGCGAGGAGGTCGACCCGATTATTATCGACGCGCCCAACAACACCGTTCTCCGTAGCTTTATGGATATGCCCGGTGAGAGAAACACACAAGGACGCACGCTCCGTGTCGTGCATGCTATTTCGGTGGGCAGCCCTGAGCAGGTACATTATACCTACGATCTGGATAAAGGCGCACTGGTACAGGTTTGGCGGGGTATGTTTCTGGACGCTACGCCCATGTGGCACGACCGGGGCGATGGCTCCTCCCGGCCAATGGGTATGGTACAGCGGCTGGGTGCCCCCGTACTTTTCCTGAGCAAACTGGCTTCCCCACAAGCCGCCTGGACGGCCGATACAACCGGCTCCGGCTACCGCCCCAAAGGGTATGTGCTGGATGAAAGCGATCGGCCCACGTTCCGCTACCAAAGCTACGGTTCGTCGGTCGATGACAAAATCCGGGTGTTGGCCGGCGGGAAAGGCGTTCAGCGAGAAGTGACTATCACGAACCCGGCGGGCGACCTTTACGCACGGCTGATCAGCGGGGCCAGTATTACGCCCGTCGAAAACGGCATGTATCTCATTGACGGGCAGGAGTACCTCCGCATCGACGACGCAGCCGGTGCCAAACCAACCATTCGCGATGCCAACGGTCGGCAGGAGTTGATCGTACCAGTCAAAGGCAAAGTCATTTACTCAATCTTGTTCTAATCGATAGGAACGCTGATGAAAAAGCTATTTATATCTCTGCTCGCTGCGGCTTCCTTCACGGTAGCCATGGCCCAGGAATCGCCGAAGGAAGAGGATTTCTTCAAGATTCTGAAAGTAACCGCCCCAGAGGGTACACTCCTCGAAGTGGGCGGCTTAACGACGCTGCCCGATGGTAGTGTGGGCGTTGCCACCCGTCGGGGTGATGTCTGGATCATTGAAAACCCAACCAGCCGCAAACCCTTTTTCCGCAAGTTTGCCTCGGGATTGCACGAAATTCTCGGCCTGACCTACAAGGACGGTGCTCTTTTTTGCGCACAGCGCGGAGAGCTTACCAAACTGATCGACTCAGATAAAAACGGGAAAGCCGATATTTTCGAGACGGTTTACGCTTGGCCTTTGTCGGGGCACTACCACGAATACAGCTTCGGGCCGAAGATTGCACCCGATGGCAAGTTCTTCGTAACGGGCAACGTGGCCTTCGGCGACGAAGAGTGGTGGCGGGGTGAAAGTCGTGTCCCTTGGCGCGGCTGGACAATGAAAATCGGTGAAGACGGCACAATGCAGCCCTGGGCTACCGGCATGCGCTCGCCCTGCGGACTGGGCATCTACGAAGGTGAACTCTTCTACAGCGACAATCAGGGCGAATGGATGGGCTCCGGCGGTATTTTCCACGTTAAGAATGGCTCGTTTACGGGGCACCCGGCGGGTTTGCGCTGGACCGGCATGGCCAACTCGCCCGTTAAACTCACCACCGAACAGTTCGTCGCCAAGATTGACGAACGGCGTCGGCGGGATGAAAACGGCCGGGCTATCAAACCCGAAAACGTAGTCAATGAAACGCCTACCCTGCTGTATGGCCTGAAAGACATGTTCCCGAGCGTAGACGTTCAGACGCCTGCCGTTTGGTTACCTCACGGCATTCTGGGTATCTCGAACTCCGAAATTCTGCAAATCCCGGACGGTGCATTTGGCCCGTTTTCGGGACAACTGCTGGTGGGCGATCAGGGTATGAGCAAAATCTCGCGCGTATTTATGGAAAAAGTGAACGGCGAGTACCAGGGTGGTGCCATTGAATTCCGGAACGGATTCCGTTCGGGTGTGCTGCGGATGGCGTTTGCTAAAGATGGCTCGCTGTTCGTTGGCGAAACCAACCGGGGCTGGGGTTCGGCCGGGGAAGCGAATGATGGGTTACAGCGTGTAGCCTGGAATGGTGCCATGCCCTTCGAGATGCGTACCGTGAAAGCCATGCCCGATGGGTTCGAGATCGAGTTCACAAAACCCGTCGATCGGAAATCGGCCGAAGATCTGGCGTCGTACCGGGTCGAGAGTTTCCTGTATAAATACCATGCCGTTTACGGTAGCCCAACCATCAACAAAGAAGCCCTGCCCCTCAAAGGCGTGAAGGTATCGGCCGATGGTATGAAAGCCCGTTTGATCGTTGGCGACATGCGGAAATTCTACATCCACCAGTTAACACTGGACGGTGTTCGCGGGGTCGAAGGGTCATATTCACTCGTTCACCCGATTGCGTATTATACACTGAACAACATTCCAACGGGCGAGAAACTGGCTATGAGCGAGGTGAGTACGAAAAACTCAGCCGCTGTACCAGCTACCGCACCAGCAGCACCAGCCGCAACGGACAAAAAAGCCATGCCCGCGAAAGGTGCCAAAACCACCACAGGAGCCAAACCAAAGCTCGTAGAGGGCCAGGCGGTAACGATGGCCAAAGCACCTACTTACGACCAGGTAAAAGGCTTGCTTACCCGCCACACCTGTTCGGCCTGCCATCAGGCCAACAAGCGGCAGGTTGGTCCGGCTTTCGCCGATGTTGCCAAACGTAAATACACCAACGACCAGATTGTGGACTTGATCTACAACCCCAAGCCCCAGCACTGGCCCGAATACGCTACCGAAATGCCGCCTATGCCGCAGGTCCCTAAAAACGACGCGCTGAAAATTGCCGCCTGGATCAACTCCCTGTCGGCCAGCAGCGGCAGCGAATCGCCCGGCGCACCAAAGCCTTAATTGGCTTCGAAACAATTTAGACAGATAAGGGCTCGTGAGGGCCCTTATTTTTTTGTAATACCACCGGATATACCTGCCTGTACGGCTTACCAAAACCGACAGGGACGGTTCGACGCATCGACGGTTGATATTACACCATTCCCTCAGGCAAATAATATTTCGTCCACTCATCCAGTAGAACAACCGCTCCAGTAGTTTGCATTACATAGTACCAGCTGTAGCCTATATCTTTGTTTCACCAATCGGGAATAACCCGACTCGCTTTTAACTCAAAACACTAAAACATAAAATCATGAAAACGCTCATCAAATCTTTCGCCTTAGCTCTTTCTTTAGCTGTTGTTACTTCTGCTGCCACCTTTAGCGAAGCTAAACCAATTGGCCGTCCATCGCACGTTGCTTCTTATCAGTCGGCCATGTATACGTCGGTAGATGGCAAACTGAACATTGCTCTCGACAAACAAACCGGCGGTACCGTTAATATTAACCTGAAAGGCGCTGATGGTAAAGTATTGTTCACTCAGCGCGTCGGCAAAAATGAAAGCAAGTTCCGGACACGGCTGAACCTGAGCGAATTGCCCGATGGCGTTTATCAGGTCGAAATCACGAACGGTGTTGAAACGAAATCACAAAACATCACCATCTCCACGCAACAACCCCAGGCACCGGCTCGCCAGATTGCCGTCAAGTAAACAACAAACCTTCCTCTTAAATCTAAAAACCTCGCCTGTGCTGAACGGGCGAGGTTTTGTTTTGGCGATATATATTTCTTGTGGTGATGACGGTTCTCTGCCGTGGTGGCGGGTTCTTCAACCTGACATCACAGTAAGTCTATGACCATACCCAACGACTACCTCTCACCCTAATCAAAAAACACCCGGCCGTCCAACCAATAAACGGCTGATGGGCCGATAGTCGGTGAACTCAATGTGGGGAGCAACGTAACCCGGCTTGATGGGTTCTTCCCGAACCAGATCCGTACTCAGGTATTTCTTGTTACTGTCGCAGAGGATCGTGACCACGCGGGCATCGGGACCCATTTCATTTTGCAGGTTGATGGCCCCGATCAGGTTGGCCCCGGACGAAATGCCCACCGCCACACCAAGCTGCACCGCTAGTTTCTGCGCCACCAGAATAGAATCGCCGTCGTTGGCCTGTACGATATGGTCCAGTTCGTTCAGTTTCAGAATATCAGGAATAAACTCGTCGAAAAAGCCCTGAATCCGGTGTGTTCCGGTCTTATGCCCCACCGACAACGTTGGTGACTCGGCGGGTTCGAGTGGGTGGATACGGATGTCGGGTTTGCGAGATTTGAGGTAACGCCCTACGCCCATTACCGTGCCGCCGGTGCCTACCCCAGCCACAAAGGCATCGGGCGTAATGTCTACGCTCTGGAGTTGCAGCCAGATCTCCTTACCCGTCGTCAGTCGGTGGGCGTCGGCATTGTATTTATTGGCGAATTGCCGTGGTAAAAAAACGTTCGGATCGCTGGCGGCCAACTCCTCCGACCGGCGAATGGCTCCCATAAACCCGCCCTCTTCTTTGGTAAACAGCACAATGTCGGCACCAAGGCTCCGGATGATGTCGATCCGTTCCTGACTGATACCGGCGGGCATGATAATGGTAACGGGATGACCCAGCGCCCGCCCTACTGCCGAAAACGCAATGCCTGAACTGCCGCTGGTGGCTTCCACAATCCGATCGCCGGGTTTGATATTACCCTCCCGATACGCCTGATGAAGCACGTGCAGCGCCATCCGGTCTTTCATGCTGCCCGTCAGGTTGTAATGTTCGCACTTGACGTAGAGCGACCGGGGCTGGCTCTGGTAGGTATAAAACAACTCCAGCATCGGCGTGTTGCCAACCAGGTGCCAGAGGTGTTCAAATTTCTCCTGAATGGCCGGTTTAATGGTGGTTTCGATCGGTGAAATCATGGGGTATAAAAAAGTTACCCGCCGGGTGTGTCAACCAGTGCGGGTAATGTAAGGAATTGATAAAGGACAACGCTAACTTAATCAGCCTCTAAGGTTTTGCGACCAGAATTTCTTCCAGCTTCTTCCCCAACGCTTCGCCCCGAACATTTTTAGCGACAATTCGACCGTCAGGGCCAATCAGAAAGTTTTGCGGAATAGACCGCACGCCGTACTGTTTGGCGACTTCATTATCCCAGAATTTGAGGTCCGACACCTGCGTCCAATCCAGCCCATCTTTATGAATGGCTTTCAGCCAGGCCTCTTTCGCCGTTGGCCGGTCGAGGGAAACGCCCAGCACGGTGAAGTTTTTGTCTTTATACTGATGAAAGTTCTTTACCACGTTCGGGTTCTCCTGCCGACAGGGGCCGCACCAGCTCGCCCAGAAATCGACCAGCACATATTTGCCCTGGAAACTGCTCAACGACACGGCTTTTCCCAACGTATCAGCCTGCGTAAATTCGGGGGCCATCGCCCCCACCGACGTAGCTTTAGCAATGGCGAGGGTTTTGGCGTATGCTTTCCCGGTCTCACTCGTCTTGAGTGACTCAGTCAGGCCATCGAACATCGGTCCAACTTCGGTATAGTCCGGTATGTAATCGTACTGCTGTAACGTATTCAGGCTCACCAGCGAATTCGGATTTGCGAGAATAAACTGCTTTTTGGCCTTCTTCTGTTCGGCTTCGATGGCTTCGTAGCGTTTATCCAAGGTTTCTTCAAACTCCCTGGACTTCTTCTGCTCCGGGCTGGCCGACCGGTATTCTTTCATCAACTGCGCCATTTTGGTCGAAGCCGGTTTAAGCAGGGCCATCAGCTTCTGGTTATCGGCGTTCAGGGGTGTACCGCTGATGACTGCGTTTTCCAATGAGTCGGGGCTGGTTACGGCAATGGTACCCGGTTCGAGGTAAACGGCCGCAGCGGTAATGGGGCGGTTTCGGCTAAAACCCGTTCCGAGTTTATCGACAAAAAGCGTTGCCTGCATGGGCGTAGCGACTTTTCCGTTGAAAGAAAACGTCCCATTCTGAATCTGGGCGGAGTCCATCCTGGCCGTACCGCTCTCCATATAGCGCAGATAGGCTTTGGCAGGGGCTTTGACACCGGCCAGCTTTCCATTGAGTGTATAGGTTCCAATCTGTGCCCAAAGCATCGACGGACTCAGAAGCAGTGCAGTCACGAAAAAGCGTTTCATAGTTGCCTGATTTAGTGTAAGGCTTAAAAATAGCGGAAAAAGGGCAGTTATGCCCCACCTCTCACAAAAACAGGGCACACGGTTTTCGGCTGGATGAGCCTGATTTGTTAAAGTGAATTCGGCAATCTTTAAATAAATCGTGAAAAAATTGAATATATGTGAGTATCATATCCATTTCATCGTCTATTGGTGCTAAAGAACGAAATCGATCACAGCGTTCTGTACACTTCAGTCTCTACGTTTACCGCATTATGTTGAGCCCACAGGTTGGCACTACTCAGAAAGTGTATGCGCATCACGAAGCTGAAACCCAACTTTGGCAACAGTTCAGGCAGGGCAGTGAGTTGGCTTTTGAGAAATTGACAAACTACTTCTACCGTGATCTTCATTTCTACGGAAGTCGGTTCACGCCCGATACCGATTTGTTGAAGGACTGTCTACAGGACCTTTTTGTCGATTTATGGGTCTACCGACACAAGGTGATGGACACGGATTACATTAGGCCGTATCTGTATAAATCGCTTCGCCGGAAAATTTACCGCGAGGTTACCCGCCAGGCCAATCATATCTCGGACGACACCCTGCCGTTCGACGAAGTGAGCACCAGCGACCCCACCGCCGAACACACGCTGATTCAGACCGAACTATCTGAATACCAGTCGACCCGGCTGAATAAATTACTCGAACGCCTGTCGGCCCGGCAGCGGGAAGCCATTCACTTAAAATTCTACGCTGAGTTGAGTAACGAAGAAATTGCCGACATCCTGAGTGTCAATAAACAATCGGTGGCCAATCTTCTGCATAGGGGATTGAGCCGCCTGCGCGATGACTGGCCTTCGCTCTTGTCGGTTATCGGTATTTGGTGTATCCATCGGCTGCTCTCCTTGTTGCAACTATGAATAACTACGAAACCTACACGACCGAAGACTTCCTGCTCGATTCCTGGTTTCTGGCCTGGGTGAAGCACGGCCAGCCGGAAGCCCGGCAGTTTTGGGAAAACTGGCAACAGCAATACCCGGCTCAGCGGGCTACGTTGCTATTAGCCAAGGACATGGCCGAAGCGTTGAAGAATCGGCCAATCAGCCTGACGGACGAGCAAGTTCAGCTGGAGGTTACCCAAATCACCCGGCTGACCCGCCGGTTGCCAACCCTTGAAGTCAGGAGGCCTTTTTCGTTTATTCGTACCCGTTCGTTCTGGCCGATCGCGGCAACGGTCGTTATCCTCGTTGCCGGTAGCTGGGTGTTCTGGAAATTTTCGGGTACGACCGCGCCAAACAAGCTGTTCACGGCCCGACAATCACGCCCAGGTCCGGGCGCAGATTGGGTAAACCAGTTGAATGAAACATCTCAGCCTGTAGCCATCCAGTTGCCCGACGGAAGCCGCCTGACGCTGGCTCCGCATAGTCAGGCTAGTTATCCGCGAACGTTTAGCCAGACCCAGCGACAGGTGCAGCTCCGGGGCGAAGCCGTCTTTGCCGTTGTTCATGATAGTAGCCGCCCATTTCTGGTTGTCAGCGGCCCCTTAATTACCCGCGTGCTCGGGACTCGTTTTCGGGTGCGGGCCATGCCCGACGACCCACAGATTACGGTGAGCGTACAAAGTGGCAAGGTATCGGTCTATAGCCAGCGGGATCTGGCCAATGCCCACCGTCGGCATGTGCCGGATGTGCCGGGCGTTGTTCTGACGGCCAATCAGCAGGTTGTTTATCGGGCCGAACAGGGTGCTTATCAGAAAGAACTAGTTACCAAACCAAGTCTGATCAACCCGTCTGAACCCGCCGAACAATTTGATTTTCAGGATAGCCCGGTAGCGGATGTTTTCAGTCGGCTCGAAAAAAGCTATGGCATTTCGATAACCTACGATGCATCCGTTTTTCGTCCCTGTACCGTTACGGCGTCGCTGGCGGGGGTTCCGCTGCATGACCAGCTCAAGCTTATTTGCGCATCGATTGGTGCTACTTACGAAGTGGTCGATACGCACATTGTGGTCAGCGGGAAGGGCTGTTTGTCGTAAAAAAGGAAAATCCCGACCTGCTGCGAACAGGCCGGGACATAATGACCGATCAGGTACAGCTTGGGACCTAAACTGATCGGGGTACTATTCCTGTGTCCAGAAACAAGTAAACCCAGTTAAAAGTATGTTTAAAATTTTAAACCACGAAACCGCGGTTTTTCTCATGAAGGTTTCGCTCATGCAGCTTATACTAACCGGCTTGCTGATGAATACAGCATTGGCGTCTCATGCCCAGGAACTACTGGAGCAGCGGGTAACGATCCGGCAGGAAAATACCACCGTTCGACAAGTGCTTTCGACGCTGGAAAAAACAGCGCACATCAAATTTGTTTACAGTCGCGAAGTGGTTAAAGCCGACCAGAAGATAACGGTCTCGGCAACTAACGAGCGGCTGGGCGCACTGCTCGACCAGTTTCTGAGGCCTTTGCAGATTGGTTATGTCGTTACCGGCAATCAAGTGGCCCTTGTTCGTACTTCTTTTACTCCCGGTGATGATGCTGCCGTTACAAAGTCATTCACATCTCCATCGGCCGAAAGCACCGATCAGATCATCACCGGAACCGTTAGGGATGAAAAAGGCGAAACGCTGCCCGGCGTAAGCGTAACCCTCAAAGGCACGCAGAAAGGCACAACGACCGATGCCAAAGGTGATTTTCGACTGAGTATCCCGGATGAGCGCAATGCTGTACTGGTTTTCAGCTATGTCGGCTATATATCCCAGGATAAAGCCATTGGAAATTTGACCGTACTGAACCTGACGATGGAGGTCGACAAGAGGTCCCTCGATGAGGTGATTGTGGTGGGTTACGGCACCCAGAAAAAAAGCGATTTGACCGGATCTGTGGTAGCCATCAGTAAAGAACGACTAACCCAACTGCCTAACACCAACATTGCCCAGGCCTTGCAGGGGTCCATTCCGGGTATCCAGATCAACACCAACGGGGGCGGAGCCGAACAAAACGACGTCTCCATTGTGGTGCGGGGCCGTAGCTCCATCAGCGCCAGTAATGCGCCCCTGATCATTCTCGACGGAATTCCCTACACGGGCGGCATTTCCGACATCAACCCCTCCGACATTGCCGCTATCGACGTGCTGAAAGATGCGTCGGCAGCGGCCATCTACGGCTCACGCGGCTCGAACGGCGTTATTCTGGTAACGAGCAAACAGGGTCAGAAAGGCAAGCTGTCCATTTCGTACGATGGTTTTTACGGCATTCAGCAAATTGCCAACAAACCCAATTTGTTGTCGGGAGCGGAGTTTTACGCCTTCAAGAAGAGCCGCGCCAATACGCCCAGCACGTCCATGACACCCTCCGAAGAAGCCGTGTATCAGTCCGGGCAATTTGCCGACTGGTATTCGCTGGCAACCCGGCAGGGCTGGCGGTCGCAGCACAGCCTGAACGTGTCGGGTGGCTCAGACAAAGCCGCATTCTATATCGGGGCAACCTACCTCAACGTGGGTGGCGTGGCCATCAACGATCAGTATAAACGGTATACCCTCCGTCCCAACCTGGATGTAAAAGTGACGCCCTGGCTTACCTTCTCCTCAGCCTCGCAATTATCGTTTCAGGACCGAAGCGGCCTGTCGGCCGACTTTTCGGGGCAGCAGGGTGCCAATTTCATGAACCCGCTCACCACGCCTTACAATACCGACGGTACCCTGACGGTCTATGCCTGGCCGGAATACAATCTGGCGGCTAATCCGCTGGGGGCGACGCTGGCGCGAAGTGTGAATAATGTGTACCGGATTTTTACAACCAACTCGCTGAAAGTCGACCTGCCGTTTGTGCCGGGCCTGTCCTATAAAATCAACACGGGGGTTGAATACCAGACCGATGTACGCCGGACCTATTACGGACGGGATACCCGAACGGGCTACGAAAACAAAGGGCAGGCTACCAATGTCAACGGGCAGCAGCGCAACTACACGGTCGAAAATATACTGACCTACGGCCGCAGTTTTGGCAAACATAGTGTGAATCTGACAGGGCTCTACAGCAGTCAGAGCGCCGACCTCGAAGAGCAGCAAATTACGGGCGTCGGCTTCCCCAACGATGTGCTGACCAACTACCAGATGAACACGGCTACGCTGCTCACGCCTACTTCGAATTACTCGAAGCAGAATCTGGTGTCGCAGATGATCCGGGTCAATTACAACTACGACAGCCGTTATTTGCTGACCCTGACCACTCGTCGGGATGGCTACTCGGGCTTTGGCTTCGACCGGAAGTACGGCACGTTCCCATCCGTAGCGGTGGGCTGGAATATTGCCCGCGAAGGATTCATGAGCGGGGTTAATGCCCTCACAACCCTCAAGCTGCGGGCCTCTTACGGGCTCAACGGCAACCAGGCCGTATCGCCCTATCAATCGCTGGCAACGCTCACAACCCGCTCGTATCTGAGCGGCACAACGGTACTGCCCGGCTACGTCCCCTCGCGGCTGGCCAATGAACAACTGGGCTGGGAATCGACCAAATCGACCAACATTGGCCTTGATTTTGGGCTGTTCGGCAACCGCATACAGGGCAGCATCGATGTGTATTCGAAACAAACGAAAGACCTGCTGCTGAACCGGATCATTTCGTCGGTGCAGGGCTTCAATAAAGTGATTCAGAATATTGGCAAGACGGCTAATAAAGGCATCGAGATCGGCATCACGTCCACCAACGTCAATCACAATGGGTTTATGTGGACGACCAGCGCCAATGGGTCGTATAACGTCAACAAGATCGTTGATCTGTACGGCGATGGAAATGACGATCTGGCGAATGGCTGGTTCCTGAACCGCGCGGTTCGCACAATTTACGACTACCAGTACGACGGTATTTTCCGGTCGACGGATGAAGTAGCGGCTTCGCCACAAAAGACAGCTCAGGCGGGGTATGTTCGAATAAAAGACGTGAATGGCGATGGCAAGATCGACGCGGCAGACCGTACGTTTCTGGGCAACCAGGACCCGTATTACCTCTATGGCTTAACCAATATGGTTAGTTACAAAGGGTTTTCGCTGATGGTGTTCATTCAGGGTGTGGCCGGTTCCACGAAAGAAAATCCGCTGGTGCAGGACGGCGTCTTTATCGATGTTCGGCGGAATACCACCCGCAAGGACTGGTGGACACCGCAGAACCCCAATGCCACCCACTGGGCCAACGATGCCAACGCCAACCTGCTGAACATCAGCGTCTACGAGAGCACCAGCTTTGCCCGATTGAAAGACGTATCGCTGGCGTATCAGGTACCGTCTACGCTCCTGAAACGGCTGAACATGACCAATCTGAAGTTCTACGTATCGGGCCGGAATCTGGCCACCTTCACGAAGTACAAAGGGCTGGACCCCGAGATTGTCAATCAGCTGGACATTCCGTTGCAGCACGAACTGCTGTTTGGTGTCAACATCGGCTTATAACCCTTCATTCCTGTAGCAACTACCATGAAACGATATAAACTTTATTTACTTACCCTGCTTTTCGCTGGTCTGACGACGAGCAGTTGCAAAGACAGTTACCTGACCGAGCAACCCCTGAACATCATTGCGCCCGACAATCTGTACGTCAACAAGGCAGGCTTTGAAGCGGGTCTGTACGGTCTCTATGGCCTGGTCCGGCGCGAACGGGCGGGTATCGGCAGCACCTCGTCGGGTTCGATCGACCTCTCCAACGACCTTGCCAGTACGGCAGCAATGGTGGGCGTTGATAATGCATTTAGCCTGTTTCCGGCCAGTGGAGCGCCCGAACAGGTGTTTAATGAGTTCGGGATTTTACTCAACTCTACGAATCCCTACGTGCGGAGTGTTTGGGAGTGGCTGTATCAGGTTATCAATGCCGCCAACACCATCATCGACCGGTCCGGGAATCCCGCCATCAACTGGTCGGCCACCGAAAAAGCCCAGATCGTGGGCGAAGCCCGGCTGATTCGTGCCTGGGCCTACCGCCACCTGACGTTTCTGTACGGCGATGTGCCGCTGAACATCAGGGAATCGACCGGGGCTACCATCCGTACCGACTGGGAGCGGACGCCGGTTGCCGATGTTCGCAAACAGATGGAGGCCGACCTGCTGTTTGCCGAAACAAACATGGCCGAACTGGCCCCGCTCGAAGGCCGTATGCCCCGCGCCGTAGCGACGCACTATTTGGCCGAACTGTACCTGACGACCGGCGACAACGCCAGCGCCAAAGCAAAAGCGCAATCGCTCATCAGCAATCCCCTGTATAAACTGGTCACGGCGCGTTACGGTGTCCGCAAAGCGTTACCCGGTACGGCTTTCACCGATATGTTTATCGACGGAAACACCAACCGAAGCCAGGGCAATACCGAAGCACTCTGGGTGGTCCAGAACGAGTATCTGTCGGCGGGTGGGGAAAACAACATCCTGCGTCGCTGGTGGGTGAACCGCTACGACCGTATTTCGGTGGGGGGCAAAACGCCCGTTACCTTTTCGGTTGATAACGGCGGCCGGGGCATTGGCCGATTCGGGATTACCCGCTTCGGCCTGAGTCTGTATGGTACGGGCGATGAACGGGGTTCGTACCATGCCCTTCGGTTATTCTGGCTCATGAACAACGCGGCTTCGCTACCCACCGGAGCCAAGCTGGGCGACACCGTCCGGACGGCGCAAACCGGTCTGGAATCGCTGAATAACCAGAACTGGCCCAACACCCGCAAGTGGGACTGGGCACCGGCCGTAGCCGAAGATGTGCAGCAATCGTCTACCTACAACGATCAGATGTATTTGCGTTTAGGCGAAACATACCTGCTGCTGGCCGAAGCACAGTTAAAGTTAGGCGAAACAGACAATGCCGCAGTGACTATAAATACTTTACGAACACGCGCCAAAGCCAAACTCATTACAGCCGCGGACTTGTCGCTGGATTTCATTCTCGATGAACGATCCAGGGAGCTAATTACGGAAGAACATCGGCGGTACACCCTGATCCGAACGGGCAAATGGCTGGAGCGTACGAAAAAATACAACGCCCTGGCAGGCAATAAAATCACCGAACGCGACCAGTTGCTGCCCATCCCCCAATCGGTCATCGACGCAAACCTGACCCGGAAAATGGCGCAGAATCCGGGGTATTAGGGGAGTGGATTTCATAGTGATCTACCCCACAGCAGCGGCCGTGGGGTACTTTGCCACAAAACAATTCCACAAGCCCATTAACTTTTCGACCATAAACTTACATGAACAGGTATCTTCTTTACTTGGTATGCCTTATAGCCGAACTGGGTCTGACCATAACAGTAACGGCGCAGTCCACGGGTTCGCTCCGCCGGTTTTCGGATGAGGTTTTCCCCCGCTTCGATACGCTGAACAACCTGACCTACGGGCAGGCTGTCAACCTGAAAGGCGAGCTGGAAACGCTGAAACTGGATATTTTTCTGCCAGAAAAAAGCGATACCCTCCGCAAGCGCCCCCTGCTGATTTTCATTCACGGGGGCGGTTTCCAGAACAACGATAAGGTCGGTGCGTTCAGCACGATGGTCTGCGGCAGTATGGCCCGGCGTGGCTACGTGGCCAGCTCCATCAACTACCGACTCGGCATCGACAAGTCCAAAAGCGACACGACCTATTTCGAGGCTATGTACCGCGCCGTGCAGGACGCCAAAGCCGCCGTGCGGTTCTTCCGGAAAAACGCTCAAACCTACGGCATCGACCCCGACCAGATTTTTGTGATGGGCAGTTCGGCGGGGGCGAAAACGGCCATGCACCTGGCCTACCTGGATCAGGTCGAAGTACCCGCCTGGGTCAACACCAAACGGCTGGGCACCCTGGAAGGCAGCAGTGGTAACCCCGGCTATTCATCAAAAGTGCGGGGCGTCATTAACTGCTGGGGTGCCATGATCAACTACCGCTGGATACAAGCGAGCGATGCGCCTATTTTCAATGTTCACGGCATGGCCGACGTGACAGTGGCCTTTGATTCGTCGTTCAGCTACCACGGGTTTCGGCACGGCAGCACCATTCTGTACGACCACGCCCTGAAACTGGGCATCCCGACCGGCTTGCAGCTTTTTGAGAAAACCGGACACACGCTCGATAATGACAAGGAAAAACAACGGGCGGCACTGGAGGAGATCAGTCACTGGCTCGTTACGCAGTTGGTGCAGCACGAACCCAAAACCGGACCGGAAGTATTTAAGTGGACAACGGATATAGCGCAGTTACGCCACCTCGATTCCACGACGAAAGACCCCCAAAACGCCATCCTGTTTTCGGGGAGTTCCTACATCCGGCGCTGGACCACCATCGGGCGTGATCTGGCTCCTTTCCCGATCATTCATCGGGGGTATGGCGGGGCGAAACTCAACGATTTTGCCTACTTCATCAATCAGATCATGGCCGCTCACCGGCCCCGAGCGGCCGTTTTTTATGTCGGTAATGACATCGTTGGCCTACCGATCGACAAGACTCCGTTGCAGGTGCTGAATCTGGTCAAAAACGTGACTCAGCAAATTCGGACCAAACACCCTGACCTGCCGATTTTCTGGATTCAGGTGTCGCCAAACCCCAAACGATGGGCGGTTTGGGACCAGACAAGTGAGGCTAACCGGCTCATTGAGCAGTATTGTGCGCAAACGCCCAACCTGCATTACATCGAAACGGACTTCACCTTCCTCGGTGCCGACGGCAAGCCCATCCCGTCGCTGTACGACGCCGACACGCTTCATTTGAACGAAGCGGGCTACAAGCGCTGGGCGGTTATTATCAGGAAAAGTCTGATGACGCTTAAGTAAGACCATCTGCATTTCTTTTCGTTGAGTAAATCAGGTTTTGTTGAAACTTTCGTAGGTATACCCATCCGGTGATCAATGGTCATTTGCCGGACGCTCATCCGAGCCTACGAAGCATCAGGACACGGGCTTATTCACGTTAATCAGAAAATGCATGAGAACATGTAAGGTGTCGGCTATACCAGGGTTTGCGCTGGTAATGCTCCTTTTTTTCACCTGTAGACTGGCCATTGCGCAGAATGCCTCCCAATCGCCCAATTCGCCCTTCGAACTGAAGAACGGCGAACGAGTGGTTTTCCTGGGAAATTCACTCTTCGAAAATGATTTTCAGTACGGCTACCTGGAACTGGCGCTGAGCACGCGCTGGCCCGACCGCGACATTACCTTCCGCAACCTCGGCTGGACCGGCGACAACGTCTACGGCATTGCCCGAAGCACGATCACCAACCCGCCCACAGGCTACGATCTGCTGATGGAAAGCCTCACCAAAGCCAAACCCACGCTGGTTTTTCTGGGCTATGGCGGGGTCGAAGCGCAGGACGGGGAGGCCGGTTTAGCAACATTCATCGAAGGGCTGACCAAATTGCTCGATAAGGTCGACCAGTTGGGGGCCAACGCCATTCTCCTCTCCCCAATTCCGGTGCTGACCACCGATCTGACCCAAAACGTGGCCGGTCGGAATGCCATGCTCGAAACCTACGCGGCTGCCATTGCCCGGCTGGCTTCCCAACGCGGCAAACGGTACCTCGACCTGTTCAAACCCGTTCAGGCAATTGGCCAGCAAACGACCATTACCGACAACGGCATCCACCTCAACGAAACCGGCTATTACTACCTGGCTACAGCTCTCGAAAAAAGCCTGGGCTTGCCGCCCCGCTTTACCTCCGTTACAATTGCGGCCGGCAAAAATGCAGCAGTAACGACCGGAACGGCCAAACTCCTGAACGCGGAAAACAGCCCCGCTACCCTGACCTTCTCCCTCGACGAAACACGATTGCCGCTCCCCCTCCCCGCCATCGACCGGGGCATCACCAACAACGGCCCGGTGCTGAAAATAACGGGGTTAAAGAAAGGTTTTTATACCCTCACGGCCGATAAGGAAACGTTGATAACGGCCTCGGCCAGCGACTGGGCCAACGGCATCGAACTCCGGCAGGGACACTCGTATGAACAGGTTCGCGAACTGAGACAGATGATTTTAAAGAAAAACGATCTGTTTTTCTTCCAGTACCGACCGCTCAACACCACCTATATCCTGGGTTTTCGCTCCTACGAACAGGGACGGCATGTGAAGGGGCTCGGAGAGCAAAGTATTCTCATCAAATGGCTGGAAGGACAGATTGCCCTGAGCCGCAAACCCGCTGCCAGCGTGTACCAACTTAGCCCGTTAAAGTAATGAACGTCATGAAAACTGCCCGCCCTCTGCGCTTTCTCTATACATTCTTCACGGTCTCGGCGGTGCTGCTGATCACCTCGGCCGTCAACCCGGATAACCACAGCGACAATCCGGACCCCGACCCCAAACGCGAACTGGAATCGTTCAAAGTTGCCGACGGATTTGAAGTAACGCTGTTTGCCGCCGAACCGCTGGTGGCCAAACCCATTCAGATGAACTGGGACGCCGACGGACGCCTGTGGATAGTTAGCAGCACAGCTTACCCGCACCTGAAAACAGGCGAACAGGCCAACGACAAGATCTTTGTCGTAGAAGATACCGACGGCGATGGCAAAGCCGACAAATCGACCATTTTTGCCGAAGGGCTGCTCACGCCCACCGGCATTCTCCCCGGCGATGGCGGTGTGTACGTCGCCAACTCCACCGAAATCCTGCATTTTATGGATACGGACGGCGATGGCAAAGCGGATAAAAAGCGCCGGATTCTGAACGGATTCGGCACCGCCGATACGCACCACCTCATCCATACTTTTCGCTGGGGTCCCGAGGGGCTGTTGTACTTCAACCAGTCCATTTACATCTACAGCCACGTCGAAACTCCCTCGGGTATCAAACGGCTGGAGGGCGGTGGTGTCTGGCAGCTTAACCCCAAACACCTCGAACTGGATGTGTATGCCAAAGGGCTGGTAAACCCCTGGGGGTTGCAGTTCGACCGCTGGGGGCAGTCCTTCCTAACCGACGGTGCCGGGGGCGAAGGCATCAACTACGCTTTTCCGGGGGCTACGTTTCTCACCTCACCGGGAGCCGCCCGCATCCTGCGCGGACTCAATCCGGGGCAGCCCAAACACAGCGGACTGGAAGTGATTTCGGGGCGGCACCTGCCCGAATCGTGGCAGGGCAGCGTTATTACCAACGACTTCCGGGCCAACCGCATCAACCGGTTCCGGCTGGAGGAACAGGGCAGCGGCTATGCTTCCAAACAGGTTGAAGATTTGCTATGGACCGATAATGTCGCCTTCCGGCCCGTCGATATTTCTGTTGGACCGGACGGGGCGATTTACGTAGCCGACTGGTATAACCCCATCATTCAGCATGGCGAGGTCGATTTCCACGATCCGCGCCGGGATCAGCAACACGGTCGTATCTGGCGCATTGTCGCGAAGAACCGGCCGCTGGTCAAACGTCCGCAATTGTCGAAAGCCTCCGTAAGCGAACTGCTGGAGGCTCTGAAATTACCCGAAGACTGGACCCGCTCGCAGGCCAAACAGCAGCTGAAAGCGCGTGGTGCCGCTGAAGTGATACCGGCTCTTGAAAAATGGGTGCAGAATCTGGACAAAACGGATACCGAATACGAACACTATCTGCTCGAAGCCCTCTGGACCTACCAAACCCTTGAGGTGGTCAACGAGCCGCTTCTGCTGCGTTTGCTGAATGCCCAAAACCACAAAGCGCGGGCGGCTGCCCTGCGGGCTATGGAACTGTGGCACACGAAAGTGGCCAATGTGCCCGCCCTGCTCACGAAAGCGGTGGCCGACAAACATCCGCAGGTCCGCATGGAAGCCGTCATTGCTCTCCGAAACGTAAAAACGCCCGAAGCCGCCCGCACGGCCCTGTCCGTACTGGACAATCCGATGGATGAATTTCTGGATTATGCCCTCTGGCAAACCGTTCGCGAAGCAGAACCCCTCTGGGCACCCCGCCTGAAGAAAGACCCCACTTTTCTGGGCGATGCCCGGAAAACTGTTTTTGCCCTGAAATCGGCCAGTAGTGCGGAGGCCGTTACGCAGTTAAGGCAGCTGTACCAGCAGGGTAAAGTGCCGGAAGAGTACCGGAAAGACGTACTCGGGTCGATTGCGAAGTTTGGCAGTGCGGCCGACCTGACCGGTCTGTTCGAAAAAGAGATACAGGTTAAAGGTAGTCCGGCCAGCGAAGTTGCTATGGTGCTCGGTACACTGGAAGAAGCTGCCAGTCGGGGCGTTAAACCAGCCGTGAACCTGGACCGGATCACCGACTTTATCGACAGTGACGACGACGCGATTGCGACCAGTGCGATCCGGCTGATTGGCCTTTGGCAGCTAACCGAACTGAACGGAACGCTGGTCAATATTGCCCGGAAGAGCGACAAAAACCAACGGAAAGCCGCCCTCGGTGCGCTGGCTGTTACGGATAAAAACAACGCCTGGAAATCGCTGATCGACCTGACTAGCGCCAAAAGCCCGGCCGATCTGCGACTGGCCGCAGCCGCTCAACTTGTGTCGGTCAATGCCAGCGAAGCCGCCCGGATTAGCGCCGATCTCTTACGCACACTCCCCGAGCAAACCGACGTAGACGACCTATTTCAGGCGTTTTTACGCAGCAAACCAGGCACCAAAGCCCTATCCGATGAATTGACCGCCCACAAAATACCGCAGAAGCGTGCCATGATTGGTCGGCAGCTCATGCAGCGGGGCGTTCCCTATAACCGGCGCAGCGACGAGGACGTCAAGCTACTCGCAAAGGCATTTGAAGCATCTGGTGGGGTTTTGCCCGCCGAGAAGATGCCGCAGGAACTGTCGGCACAGGAAATCACCAGTCTGGCGAGCGTTGTCAAAGAAACCGCCGACCCGGTAAAGGGTGAAATGATTTTCCGCAAAAGCAATCTGTCGTGCCAGACCTGCCATGCCATTGGTGGAGCCGGGGGCCGCATTGGGCCGGATCTGAGCAGTCTGGGCACCAGTTCGCCCATCGAAACCATCACCCGGTCTATCCTCTACCCGAACCAGTCCATCAAGGAAGGGTACGAACTACAGCGCATCGCCAAAAAAGACGGCAGCGAACTCATGGGCTATCTGGTCAGTAACGGCACCGCCGAGCTGGTCATCCGCGACGTATCGGGGCAGGAAGTGTCGGTTCCTAAAAGTCAGGTGAGCGTGATCGAGAAAGTGCCGGGCTCGCTGATGCCCGCCGGTCTGACGGCTAGTCTGGATAAGCAGGAGTTTATTGATCTGGTGGGTTTCCTCTCGAAGATGGGCGAATCGGGCAAGTTCCGGGTGCCTACGGAGCGGTTTGTGCGTCGCTGGAACGCCGTTTCCAGCAGTAAGGATCTCGCCAAAAAACTCCGGGAGGACGGTCTAGGCTATGTAGTGAAGGAAAGTGCCAAACTGGCCCTGCAATCGGCGTATAGTAAAGTATCCGGGGAGTTGCCGATTGAGGAATTACCCATCATCACAAATGGCAACAAGCCCTACAGCCTCGTCCGGTTCGATCTGGAAGTCGTGAGCAAAGGGAACGTGAATCTGGCCCTGAACAACACCGCCGGTATCACCGCCTGGGTAGACCAGAAACCCGGCAAACTAACCGACCGGGGCCTGCTTACCGATCTCTCGCAGGGGATGCACACGATCACGCTGGCCATTGACCGAAGCGTTTATAAAGATGGCCCGCTCAGGGTTCAGTTGGTGGATGCGGAGAATACCCCCGCCCAGACACGACTGGTAATGGGACGGTAACCAATGTAGCACGGGTCTTTAGCCCGTACAGCCGAAGGCTCATCATTCCCCGTTGATAGAATCAGGGGAATGATGAGCCTTTCAACAAAGCAACTTTGAGCGGCTCAACAAAGTGAGCCGGTTAGATAACACCGAATTTTGTCGAACAAAAAATCAACGACAATGAACAAAATTTGGTTTATCACCGGCAGTTCCAGAGGTCTGGGACGGAATCTTACTGAAGCGCTTCTGGCAAAAGGCGATGCTGTAGCCGCCACCGCCCGCAACCCGAACCAGCTGGCCGATTTAGCGGCCCGATACCCGGATCAGCTTTATCCTATTCAGCTCAACGTGACGGATAAGGCGCAGATCAACGCTGCGGTAGAACAGACAATAGCCTACTTCGGGCGCATCGATGTGCTAGTCAATAACGCCGGGTTTGGCATAACCGGCGCGGCAGAAGCCTTCACAGACGAGCAGGTACGCAGTCAGCTGGAAACGAACCTGTATGCGTCTATTGAAATAACCCGCGCCGTGTTGCCCTATATGCGGCAGCAACGGTCGGGGCGGATTCTACAGATCAGTTCGATAGGCGGACGCGTTGGCCGGGCGAGTGTTTCCGTCTATCAGGCGGCTAAATTTGGGTTAAGTGGATTGCCCGAAAAGCCGAGTTCGATAAGTGGCTCCCCATCACGGTCTCCACCGACCACGACGAAGCGTATTACCTGATCAAAGAGAAAGGCAAAGCTCCGTCGGAGGTGTATCGGACCTAAGTTTTGAAGACTTGTCGCACTTTTTGTTCGCCTTCAAGAAAACGTACGGCGTGGCTCCCTCGAAGGTGTAATAGAGCATGCCGTGGTCGTTGGGCATAGTCACAGACTATGCCGAGCCAGAAGTACAACGCAAGGTGTATTTATCATCCCAGATTAAGAACGGGCGTTTGTTGGTTATGCTTCAACAACGGAAAAATTCAAAACTACTCTGCGGCAAAAAATAGTCTTCTCAACGCCCATCCGGACGGGCCTCCGTATTTTCTTCCCCGAAAAGACTGTAGTATCTCTTATTGGCATCGTTCCCGGCAACGATTGCATAGAAATAATCTAGTAAATAGTTGCAATAATTAATAAATGAAAGGAGATTAATAGAAGAAAGAAAAAGAGACAAGTAGGCACCTACTTCAGCTTTTAGCAGAAAAGTACAAATTTCGTTCTATCTCTCTTAGCCAAACCACACAATAAGTTTGAGCCTATACTTCTCTATTGATACCGTGAATTACAAATCACTTCCAGACGAACTATTGCTGTTGTATCTACGGACTGGAGATGAAAATGCTTTCCGGGAAATTTATCTGCGATACTGGAAGAAATTATTTAGCGTTGCCCGGCAAAAAATACAAGCGCTGGATGCCGTCGAAGAATTGGTTCAGGACATCTTTCTCCGCCTTTGGGAACGCCGGGACTCCTTACAAATTGATCGGTTAGACGCCTATCTTTTCACCGCCGTCCGTTATGCCTGCATCAACCACCTCAAGTCAACCCTAGTCCGGGAGAAGTACGTCGATTACGCCTACGCCCACTACAACGACGCGTCGTATACCACCGATGAACAACTTGATCTGGACGAGTTGATGGGCGCCGTAGAGCAGCAACTGAACGACCTCCCCGAGAAAACCCGCCAGATCTTCCGCCTGAACCGACTGGAGTATCAATCCGTAAAAGAAATTTCGACCCATCTTAAAGTCCCCGAACGAACGGTCGAGTACCACATCAGTCAAGCCCTTAAATCCCTCCGCGTCTACCTTCGCGATTACCTCCTGACCGGCTTATTGACGATGCTGTTTATGGATTGTTGAGCGGGTGTATGCACCAAACGGCATCCTGCCGTTCAGCCGTCGGGCTATGAGCAATTTATCTCCTCTTTTACCAGTCCAAACGACTACTCACACAGAATAGTCAGGCTAATTAGCACCCGTCAACAACGAAATAGCCGGAAATAAACAGTCGAAACCTATATACATGCGCGTTAGTGTACTAATTTTGCAATTGAGCATAATTATCGTTAAATAGATGAATCTATCTATGAATGATACGAATAATAAGTATCGGAGCTAATTCATGACAGTTTATAAATATTTTCGATAGATTCATCCCGATAACTGCTCACTATCAACAGGTATACGGTTAACCATACCGTTAAACCAAGATCGGCTGGCACAATACTGGGTTATGCATGAAGTGTACAGATGCACCCTGACTTGTCTAAACCGTTTGGCAGTTTGATATACGCTATCTATTAATCCCTCACTAAAAACAATGAAAAACATTTCCGTCGCCCAGCGAATGAACCTGCCCTGGGTTGAATCGCCGTTTTTTAACGATCTTCTCCAAAAGCACGAGCTCACTCCCGAACAACGTGAACTGGCTACGCATTACAACCGGGAAGGATTTGTCGTATTGTCTCAGCAAGTGAGCCATGAACTGATCGACCGGACACTCCAGGAGATTAAAGGGGAGTACCCGGACAATGTTGGTGAAGAGCCTTCCCGACACCAGGATATCTGGAAGAAGTACGGCACGGTTCGCGAGTTGGCCTCTCAGCCAGCCATTTTCGACGTGTTGCGTATGCTTTACGACCGCGAGCCCATTCCCTTTCAAACGCTCAACTTCAAATTTGGCACCCAGCAACGCGCACACTCGGACAGCATTCACTTTAGTTGTACCCCCGCCCGCTTCATGTGTGGCGTTTGGGTTGCGCTGGAAGAAACATCGGCTACAAATGGCCCTTTGTTCTACTATCCCCGCTCGCACCGGCAGGAGGAGTTCAACTATTTCGATCTGGGCATAGAAGCCCGCGGCAATTACGAGGAGTATCCCAACTATGAGGATTTCGTAGAAGAGTTTATGGCCGCCAAGGGCTATGAGCGTCAGGAAATACACATGAAGAAAGGCGATGTTCTGATCTGGTCGTCGAACTTGATTCATGGCGGGATGCCCATTACGGGGGGCAACGTAACGCGCTGGTCGCAGGTGACGCATTATTATTTTGAGGGTTGCATGTATTACTCGCCCCGCTTCTCGGATATGTTCTCCAAGAACTTCAACCTGCGGCACGTGATCAATATTGCTACCGGAAAAGTGGTCCAGCACAGCGAAAACGGTAAACCCATCGAAACGATCAATACCGGCAACTTCCGATACGCCGTGAGCCACAACTTCACCTTACCTGTACTCGCCAAGGAACTGGTGAAAAAGCTAATCGGTAAAAAGCCGTTTTAAACGTCTCTTCCGATCACCTACGTTAGAAACGAATAAGGGTCGCTTTATGAGCGACCCTTATTCGTTTTTATACTTCTCTCCTACCGACTCAGGTACAGGTCCCGCTCGGAGTAGACCTTCTGAAAGTAATCGTCCGTTAGCCAATGTAGCGCTCATAAAAAGTGGCGGGACTGATCATGACTGTATCGATGACTTGCTTTAAATCCAGCAAATCACGATCTCCTGTTATGATAAAGTCTGCTTTCACAAACAGTGCTACTTGCAATACGTTGTTGTCATCGGGGTCACGAGAGTCTGTTGGCAAGTTGTTAGTTGGATTAACAAGTTGTGCGTCTATTCTGACCTGCTGTAGAATAGCGACCTGCAACGATAATGGCAGTTTGAATTTTTCTCTTTTTAGTATTTCTGCTAACTCATTCAGGAGCCATTCGGATGTGTACAGCGTATATCGCTCAGCACAATATTGGTATACCTCGGCGGGAGTCTTCTTGAATATAAAAGCGGAAAGAAGAACGTTTGTATCGAATAGTACTTTAGTAGAAGATCGTAAACTAGTCGCCATAATTTCAAGCAGCTAGGGCAACCTTCACCTTTCTGTACTTCATTAATAAATTCAGGAAACGCATAAACTAATTGAAGATTACGAGATTTCTCTATAAATATCTTCTTCCGTTAAAAAGCCAGCCGCTTCAGCATAGGGCTTTATTTCTGCCCGAATCCGATCCATTCGCTGCTGACGCAGAAAATTATCAACCGCTTTTTTTATTAGGTCAACTTCACTGGTCTGTAGTGACTCAGATATCTGCTTCAACTCACCAGCCAATTTATCATCTAACTCAACAGATACAACTGTCATAACTTATCCGCTCTAAGAGTACATCGTAAATATCCGTTTTATAAACGCGAATCACAACAAAACCGGAAGTCTCTGAAGCAGTTGAGCCACATCTGCGTAGATATGGCTCAATTAATATTCCTATAAATAGGTTTTATCCCCTACCGGCTCAGGTACAGATTCCGCTCGGAGTAGACCTTCTGAAAGTAATCGTCCGTTAGGTCGTCGATGAACCGGGCTAGCGCACCAGTAGATACCTTCTCCCGTGGATTACATTTCGGGCGGTGCGCCGTTGCGACCGAGTTCCTTGTTTACGTTCGGGAACTTGCTGAACGAGAACACCTTAAACGACCCTTCTACCGGCTCAGGTACAGGTTCCGCTCGGAGTAGACCTTCTGGAAGTAATCGTCCGTTAGGTCGTCGATGAAATAGATACCTTCTCCCGTGGATTTCATTTCGGGGCCGAGTTCCTTGTTTACGTTCGGGAACTTGCTGAACGAGAACACGGGAATCTTGATGGCGTAACCCTTTTTAACGGGTTTGAAATCGAAATCTTTTACCTTTTTATCACCCAGCATCACCTTGGTGGCATAGTTCACGTACGGCTCCTGGTAGGCTTTGCAGATGAACGGCACCGTGCGGCTGGCGCGAGGGTTGGCTTCAATAATGTAGACCACCTCGTTCTTGATGGCAAACTGAATGTTGATCAGTCCGACCGTCCTGAGCGCAATAGCAATCTTCTTCGTGTGCTCTTCAATCTGCCGGATTACGTTCTCGCTCAGGTCGAACGTAGGCAGCACGGCATACGAATCACCGGAGTGGATACCCGCCGGTTCGATGTGCTCCATGATCCCGATGATGTACACATCTTCTCCATCGCAGATGGCGTCGGCTTCGGCTTCGATGGCGTTTTCGAGAAAGTGATCGAGCAGGATGTTGTTGTCCGGAATATCCTGAAGGATCTTCATGACATGCTGCTCCAGTTCGTTCTCATTGATCACGATCTTCATGTTCTGACCACCCAGCACGTAGCTTGGGCGAACCAGCAGCGGGAAACCTAACTCGCGGGAGAGTTCCAGCGCCCCTTCCGCTTCCCGTACCGTTCCAAATTTCGGGTAAGGAATCTCAAGGTCGCGCAGCAGACTCGAAAACTGACCCCGGTCTTCGGCTAGGTCGAGGGCCTCCCAACTGGTACCAATGATTTTAATGCCGTAGCGCGTCAGTTTCTCGGCCATTTTAAGGGCCGTCTGACCACCCAGCTGCACAATTACGCCCTCCGGCTGCTCGTGCATGATGATGGCGTGAACGTGCTCCCAGAAGACGGGTTCGAAATATAGTTTATCGGCAATATCGGGGTCGGTCGAAACGGTTTCAGGATTACAGTTAATCATGATGGTTTCGTAACCGGCCTCTTTGGCCGCCAATACGCCGTGTACGCAGGAGTAGTCGAATTCGATGCCCTGCCCAATACGGTTGGGACCGGAACCCAGCACAACGATTTTTTTACGATTGCTCCGGATTGATTCGTTACCGGGCAGGTCGGAAACCGGTTCGGCATGATCCGTCGTGATGGGCACCTGGTTGTTAAACGTCGAGTAATAGTACGGCGTTTTGGCCTCGAACTCGGCCGCGCAGGTGTCCACGCATTTATATACCCGGCGAATGTTGTGCGCCTGGCGGTATTGATAGATTTTACTTTCTTTCACCTGCAACAGGTGCGCCAGCTGACGGTCGGCATACCCTTTCTGCTTGGCGATGCGCAGCAGTTCGGGCGGGATATCGTCCAGATCGTACTGCTGGATTTCGCGCTCCAGCTCGATCAACTCCTCGATCTGGTGTAGGAACCAGGGGTCAATTTTGGTCAGTTGCTGGATGGTCCGGAACGACATACCCGCCTTAAAGGCATCGTAGATATGGAAGAGCCGGTTCCAGCTTGGATGTTGCAGACTTTCGGTCAGGGCGTTGCGGTCGGTGAGTTCGTGGCCGTCGGCACCAAGCCCGTTGCGCCGGATTTCGAGCGACTGACAGGCTTTTTGCAAGGCTTCCTGGAAGTTCCGGCCAATGCCCATCGCTTCGCCAACGGATTTCATTTGCAGGCCCAGCGAGCGGTCGGCACCCGGAAACTTATCGAAGTTCCAGCGTGGCACCTTCACGATCACGTAGTCGATGGCGGGCTCGAAAAAGGCCGATGTCGTTCCCGTGATGGGGTTCATCAGCTCATCGAGGTTGTAGCCGATGGCCATTTTGGCGGCAATCTTCGCAATCGGATACCCCGTTGCTTTAGACGCCAGCGCCGACGACCGGCTCACCCGTGGGTTTACTTCAATAACGATGATATCGTCCGTTTGCGGATTGACCGAGAACTGGATGTTACAGCCGCCGGCAAACTGCCCGATGCCGCTCATAACCGTAATAGCCAGATCGCGCATTTTCTGGTACAGTGTGTCGGGCAGGGTCATGGCCGGGGCCACCGTAATACTGTCGCCGGTATGAATACCCATCGGGTCGAAGTTCTCGATGGAGCAGATGATAATAAAGTTGCCGTTGTTATCGCGCAGCAGCTCCAGCTCATATTCTTTCCAGCCCATCACGCTTTGTTCGACCAGCACCTCATGAACGGGCGATGCGTGCAAACCGGCGGTGAGTGCCTTATCGAAATCTTCGGGACGATTGACGAAGCCGCCCCCCGTTCCGCCGAGCGTAAACGATGGCCGGATCACGAGCGGGAAGCCAATTTCCTGCGCAATTTCTTTCCCTTCGAGGAAGGAACGGGCCGTACGGCCTTTGCAAACACCCGCGCCCAGTTGCAGCATCAGCAACCGGAATTTCTCCCGGTCTTCGGTCGTTTCAATGGCTTTGATGTCAACCCCGATAATCTGAACATCGTATTTTTTCCAGATGCCCGCCTTATCGCAGTCGATGGCCAGGTTCAATGCCGTTTGTCCACCCATTGTTGGTAATACCGCATCAATGGGTTTGCCCATCTCCTGGTGTTTTTTCAGGATGTCGACAATGGACTTTTTCTCCAGCGGCAGCAGGTACACGTAATCGGCGTTGATCGGATCGGTCATGATCGTGGCCGGATTGGAGTTGATCAGCGATACTTCGATGCCTTCGTCGCGGATGGAACGGGCAGCCTGCGAACCGGCGTAATCAAATTCACAAGCCTGGCCGATCACAATGGGACCTGAGCCAATGATCAGAACGGAACGAATGTTGGAATTTTTTGGCATTTTTCAGTGGGAGAATGGACCACGTCGACATTCCGGTTACCCGGTACTCGGGCGATCCTACAGGAACACTGGCTTTTTATTCTTTAGTGAACAAGACAACGATTGTTGGTGGACCGCTGGCGGATACCCAAAAATCCTGCAAAAGTAGCGCATACCGGGGAAAGGAACAGACTATTCAGCATTTTTTTACGCTTTTAACGAAAAAGTAATCCATAACCTGACTCGGTGGTACCACTGGATAGCCATTGTTGCAAAAGGGGGAGTCGTATTTTAATTTTGGTAACTCGACTTTCTCACTTCACTACTTATGGTACGACCTTACGTTCTGTTTCTTTATGTACTGATCAGTTGCCTGGCCGTTACCTGTGTTCGTGATTACCCGTCCACTGCACCGTATGCCCCGCCGGTAGCCACTCCCCCGCCGGGCGGTTTGCCGGGTCAGCAACAACCATCAGCCCAGAAACGGCTTTTTCTGACTAATGATAAAATCAGGTTTGGCATCGACCTTAACATGGGTGGGGCCATTACGTACCTGGCCGAAGCGGGCAGCAGCGAAAACATGGTCAACAACCCCGATTTGGGTCGCCAGATACAGACGGCCATTTATGCCGGTCCGTATCCATACAGCCAGAACGGCAAAGACCCCGTGGAAGCCTGGAAATTGCTCGGCTGGAACCCCGTACAGGCGGGTGATTACTTCCTCCACCCGGCCCGTATCGTTAGCTACCAGCAGACGGATAACCTGATCTATGTCAAGACGATACCGCATATCTGGCCGTTATTCAACGAACCCGCCGAATGTACATTTGAGCATTGGTACGACATTAAAGAAAACCGGGTGAATGTGCGCTGCCGGGTAACGGTCAGCCGGGCCGATACTACGCAGTATGACGCCCGCACCCAGGAAACGCCCTGCGTTTACCTGAATGGCCCTTACGACCGCATGTTTTGTTACACGGGCCTGAAACCCTTCACCAACGATGCCGTCTCCGAATTCACGGATCGGAACGTGATCAACCGCTACGGCACTGAACACTGGGCGGCACTGCTCAACGAAAAAGGCCGGGGGGTCGGTCTGTTCAAAGCCCGCGAGGTGCGGTTCAGAACGGCCGGGTTTGGTATTCCGCACGTTGGCGGTGAGTTCGATGTGTCGGCGGGTTACATCAATAGCGAAGATTTTCTGGTAGTCGATCATAACGGCGTTTATGACTTCGAATACACGCTTATTGTGGGTACGCTGACCGATATCCGGCAGTATGTGTACAGCCAGCCCCGCCCGCCTTCGGGTCCGGATTATACCTTTGTAAAAGACCGGCAGGGGTGGTATTATGTGAATACAACGGATAAAGGCTGGCCGATTCAGAATGAGTTGAACGTGAAGTGGTCCCGCAACGAGACCAACCCGGAAGATTTCCGAATTTGCGCACCCCTAACGTTCTGGTACGCGGAGAATGTCTCTAAAATTTATATTCAGGCAGCTTTCCAAACGCAGGGCTCAACAGCGCGGCTCTCCTGGCGTAAGCCGGATGAATATGACTTTATGCCCTTTCAGGATCGGTACACCGATTTCCCGATTGTGGGCGATGGGCAGTTTCGAACGTATGAAATCAACACAAGCCAGCTTCCGGGCTGGAAAGGGGTTATTTCGCAAATATCGCTGACCAACTCCGCCAGCCAGAGTAACCGGGAGCAGGGGGCCAGGGTGCGTATCCGCAGTGTTACATCCACCAAACAACTATAAGGCGAAAATCGGTGAACCTGCCGGGCAACCGGGATCTATGAAAAATAAACAACCCGCGTCCGATTCGTCCGTCCCGGTTTATCAACTTCAGTCATTTCCCCGACATGAACCCGACAAGCCATTTTACATGATCCGGCTGGAGCAGCTGGTGCAGGAGTTCCGGGGAATCGATAAGTCACACACGCACACCTTTTATCTGGCTATGTGGATCAGCCGGGGCAGCGGCACGCACACCATCGACTTCAAAACGTACGCTATTGAACCCAATCAGCTTTATTTTCTAACACCGGGGCAAGTGCATAGCTGGTCGCTGTCGGCCGATACGCAGGGATTCAATTTATTTTTCGACGCTAACTTTTTCAAAGGGCGGTTTGGCAACCGGCTCTACCAGTATCCTTTTTTTCATTCGCACCAGCACCAGCCGCTACTGTCGGCTATTCCGCAACCGGCGTTGTTCGCCGATCTGCTGGCGTATGCATATCAGGAATACGAAGACCATCAGCTCAATCGGTCGGACGTGTTTCTGTCATTCGTCCATATCGTGCTGGAAACCGCCAGCCGACTCTATCACGAACAGCAGATCGGCCCGGACACCCATTTGTACGACCGCGTTCGGCAGTACGAAGAGCTGCTCGAAAAGCAGTTTTTGACGGTTCGGGAAGTAAGCGCCTACGCCGACCAGATGAACCTGACGCCCAACTACCTCAATCACATCTGTCGGCTCGTGGTTGGTAAAACAGCCAGCCAACTCTGGCAGGAACGATTGCTGATCGAGACGCAGCGGTTACTGACCCACACGGCTCAATCGGTTAAGGAAATAGGCTTTCAACTGGGATTCAACGACCCGTCGTATTTCGTTCGCTTTTTCAAAAAACAAACCGGCCAGACACCCGCCGAATTTCGGCAGTCGCTCGTGGGGAACGGAGCTGGTGATGGAACAACGTGAATACTGGTGTGTAGTCCATTTGTCCGATACGGCGTCCGCTGATTATCTTTCCATGAAAGCGGTATTACCGTATAAACAATCAGTCGCGGTTGTAGTTGTAGATGAAGTTCACAACTATAGAAAACGACTGTTATGATTACGAATAAAGAAATTGTTGACGATCTCAATGAGTTGGTCAAAATCAATAATGACCGCATTCAGGGGTACGAAAAAGCGATTGAAGACACACAGGACGCGCAGTTAGACGACCTGTTCCGGCACTACGTTATCCAGAGCCAGAATTTCCGCAGCCAACTGGCTGAACACATCGTTCGTATCGACGGAACGGCAGTATCTGACGCAACCTCTACCGATATATCAAGCAAAATTCACCGTGCCTGGATCGACATTAAAGCCGCCATCACGGGAAAAGATAAAGAAACGGTATTGAGTTCGGTGGAGTTTGGCGAGAGCGCGGCTGTCGAGTCATACAAAGACGCTATCGAGAAAGATCACATTCCGGCTTATATCAAAGAAGACCTGCAAAAGCAGCTTACCCAACTGCAAGAAGCGCTGACCAAGGTACAGGGTTTGAAGCAAGCGGCCTAAGGAGTTAACTACCTATGGCAAGAGCCCGTTCAAGAAATTGGACGGGCTCTTGTTTGTTTTGCAACATTCTACCCCACAGCAGCGGCTGACCCCACCCCAACCCCTCCCCTAAAAAAAGGGGAGGGGCTAAAAAGGGTACCCCGTTACGGCCCCGTCATTACCGCGAATTTCAGGCTGAGCCGTTGGGCATAGTCACAGACTAGGTCCGAGTGTTATCCGGTCTCTGACCGGTGGGCTGGCAAGGAATGAAACGCCGGTCAGAGACCGGATAACGCCAGAGCATAGTCTGTGACTATGCCCAACGGGGGGCCGTAACGGAGGCTCTGCCGAAGGGTGCTTTTTTTAGCCCCCTCCTTTTTTCAAGGAGGGGGTTGGGGGTGGTAAAAACCTCACGGCCCCACCATCACCCAGCCCGTTTGCCCATCCGGACTACGCACCAGTTGAAAGGCGTTGGCCGTGGCCAGCACCTCAACGGCGGCACCCGTCGGTAAGGTGGTGATGGTGGCGGCCTGTGCATTGGCAGCGTCAAGAAGTGGCCTCGACGCGGGCAATACCAAACGCCGGAGCGGGCGCTTTTCGGCTTCGGTAGCGCTGCTCGCCACATAGCCCGTCAGGCCATCCGGCAACTCGACCCGGAGCCAGGATTCTGTACCGCCAATGATCGTCAGCGCCGTTGATTTGAGCACTTCGCGAAGCGCAACCCCCTCACTACCGGGCGACAGCCGAACGACAGACCGGGCCGCTGATACCCGCACGGAGTCGCCCAGCCGGTTAGCCGACAGCAACGATTGCTTTGCCGGACCGCGCCCAAGCCGAATGAACGGCAGGGGATCGGTGGCTCCATCCGTAAAACCATAAATACCAAAATGCAGGTGCGGCCCCGTGGTACGGGCGTTGCCGGTATTGCCAACAAACCCAACCGTATCGCCAATGGACACCCGCTGGCCGTTGGTGACGTTCCAGCGGTCGAGGTGAGCGTAATACAGGCGGATGTTTCGGTCGTTATCCGTCAGAAAGGCCACGTTGCCGCCCAATGGACTGGTGCCAACACCCGAAATAACGCCATCGACCGAAGCCAGTGCGGGTGTACCTCTGGGCGCAAAAATATCGACGCCTTCGTGCCGCCGACGCCCTCCGTCCCGCGCCACGCCGAAGAAACTGCTGATCTGACGGCTGTCGCGCCCTTTCACGGGAAAGCTCAGGACGGGCTCACGGGTGATGGAGATCGTGTAACTACCCGTCCGCAATAGTTCGGGTTGAATACGAATGAGGTACGTTTGTGTTCGGCGGGGTTCCCAGGCGAGCACGTTGGTATCGGCTTTAGAGGCCGCCACCAGACTGGTTTTGACCCGGTCTTCCAGCGCGAATACATCAATGAATACCTGCGCTTCTTTCTGGCCCTGCGTTTCGACCTTTACCAGTAGCCGGTCGCCCCGCTGAGCATCGAGCCGGTAGCCCACCGCAAAGGCTTTGTTGGCGGAGAAATAGCCACTTTCGCGGTACGGAATCGTGATTTTGAGCGAGTCCTGAAGGGCACGTTCTCCTGCTGAGAGCCAGTCGGTGCCGAGGGCCGTCTGATCGAGTTTGGCCTGTTTAAGTGACTGCCCGTACTGGTCGTGGGGCGACGTTGGGCGGAAAATACTGGCCGTTGGGCCAATTCCGGTACAGGCGCTGACGGCCCCAACCAGAAACCCAACCTGAAGCGAACGGAGTAAGTCGTTTAATTTCATAGTTATCCTACTGAATTAAACGACTATTTCGCGGTGATGTTTCAGCCGTGATAGACAACCGACCCTGATCAAACTTTCAGCAGCGCCTTTCTGCATCCTTACTACTATGTCAGAAATTTCCGTAAAAGCAGCATAGTGACGATCCGTTATATTATTCAAAGAAAGCGAGCACTCTTTAGTAGTGACCGCTTTCTAACTATAATCACACAAGATAACAATCACTGTATATCAAAACTGGAAAAGTACAATGCCTGGCTACATTTTAAAATGTAGCCAGGCATTGTACTTTTCCAGTTTTGATACTCTCTTTCCGAACTCATCTAAATTAGGTCAAAAAAGCTATTCGCTTCTTGTTTTTTGCTCATTTTAATACTTGTCCATCTCACTTCATTTATTTGTTTAGAGGTCTTTTTCTTTCACTATAAGCTTATTCTTCCCATGCTATACGTAAATAGTCGAATTTGTACTCGAAATTTATTACCCATCAATTCGATAGGATGATAGTCAGCCATATACCCACTTTTATCTTAGTCAATGATGATGTACGGGTTCTTTGCAGAATGCCATTGAAAGTTCGCTCCTATTTGTCCATATATGCCTAACAGATCATTCGTTTCTTAAAAAACGACTTTATAAGTTGTTTTTTAAGAAACGAATGATCTTTGAACCTTTACCTCATTAAATAAGTCAACGTTTTTCATATATCGACTATTTATTATATATAATACATACATGTATGCTTTTTAATTCGTTAGAGTTTGCTCTTTTTCTTCCTACTGTTTTTTTACTATATTGGTTTGTTTTTAACAAAAAGTTAAAACAACAAAACCTATTCTTAATTCTCGTTAGTTATCTATTTTACAGTTTTTGGGATTGGCGGTTCTTGTTCCTACTGATTTTCTCTACGTTCTTAGATTATTACACTGGTTTAAGGATTTTTCAGTCAGACTCAAAAAAGCACCGGAAGATTTGGTTATTTACAAGTATCGGGATTAACTTAGGCTTTTTAGGTTACTTTAAATACTATAATTTTTTTATTGAATCCTTTGCTAATCTGTTACACCAGTTTGGCCTCGGTTACTCATACATACCTCTCACAATTATTCTACCGATTGGTATTTCCTTTTATACATTTCATGGGCTTTCTTACGTCATTGATATCTATTATGGCCGAGTTAGGCCCACAACTAATTACGTTGACTACAGTTTATTCGTTAGTTTCTTTCCTCTACTAGTAGCCGGACCCATTGAACGGGCTACACATCTGCTGCCTCAAGTGCAAGTCCCTCGTAAGTTTGATGCCAACAAGGCGGCTGACGGTTTGCGACAGATCCTGTGGGGGCTCTTTAAAAAAGTTGTCATTGCAGATGGGTGTGCTATGGCGGTTAACAAGATCTTTGATAATTCTTCAGAATACACAAGCAGTAGCTTGATATTAGGGGCGGTTCTCTTTTCCTTTCAGATATACGGGGACTTTTCAGGCTATTCTGATATTGCTTTGGGTGTTGCGCGACTATTTGGCTTCGAGTTGTTGCAGAATTTTAAGTTTCCCTATTTTTCCAGAGACGTTGCCGAATTCTGGCGACGTTGGCATATTTCGCTGTCCTCTTGGTTTAAAGATTATTTATATATACCACTTGGTGGTAGTAAGGGGGGTACTTGGACGCGAATCCGTAATACGTTTATTATTTTTCTAGTTAGCGGTTTTTGGCACGGAGCTAACTGGACATTTATCATTTGGGGGCTTTTACATGCCTTGTTTATTGTTCCATCCATCATCTTTAACACTAACCGGAGGAATTTAAGTATTGTGGCTGCGGGTAGGTGGATGCCAACAGTTTGGGAATTTTCTCAAATCCTATTTACGTTTGGCTTGGTTAGCTTTGCTTGGATCTTCTTTCGGTCCGAGAGCCTGTCAAAGGCCTTTACCTACATATCAGGCATTTTCTCCTCGTCTATTTTTAAACTTCCCAATAAAGGTACTTTGGATAAGTATCTTTTAGCAAATATTCTGATTTTTATGGCAATCGAATGGATAGGACGTGAGAATAAATATGCAATCGAAAAGGTAGGCGTTTTTCAATACAAACCTGTGAGGTGGCTGATTTATTCTAGTATAATTTTTTTCATAGGGATGTTCATGAAAACTACAGAATCTCCTTTTATTTATTTCCAATTCTAACTGATGAAGGCCTTTCTCACTGAGTTGACTCTGTTCGTCTTGTTTGCGCTTGCTTTTTATGCAGTTGGTTTACTAGCTTTTCCTTCATTCTTAAAACGGAATGTGCACCAGAGTGGAAATAGCCATTTCTATTTTACATTAAAAGAGGCTAAATTAACCCAAGGTATAGATTTGCTGTTCTTAGGATCATCACATACTTATCGTAGTTTCGATCCAAGAATATTTAAGTCAGCTGGTATATCCAGTATTAACCTAGGATCTAGTGCCCAGACTCCTATGCAAACTCAGATTTTAGTAAATAGGTATTTAACACAACTGAATCCTAAGAAAGTTATCTTCGAAGTAAATCCACTAATATTTTCTTTAGATGGTGTCGAATCTGCAATGGAATTGACTGCTAATGATACGATTACTCCATCAATCGTATTTATGGTAGCTGGGCTTTTTAACCTTAAAGCATATAATACTCTTTTTAACAGTTGGCTCAGGCAAGCTTTCCACCTTAATTCCGTTCAGAAGCCTTATAGAGGTGTAAACACCTATATTAAAGGGGGATTTGTTGAGCGAAAAATGTCCTATTTTCACCACAAAACGTATAATTCTCAGCGATGGTTGATTAAAAAGGAACAGGTAAAATATTTTACCGAAACCTTAGCTTACATACAAAATAAAGGAGTGTCCGTTGTCTTAGTACAGGCGCCCATTACGCGGGACTTATATAACTCATATAAAAATAATCTCGAATTCGACAACCTGATGCGTTCAACTCGACTACCATACTATAACTTTAACAATATAATATTTCTGGATGACTCTTTACACTTTTATGACGGTCATCATCTTAATCAAAAAGGAGTAGAATTATTTAATAGGAAACTTATTGAGATGAGTAATGGCAGTATACTTCTTAGATAAAAAAGACCAACAGGATAAAAAATAAAATGGGGGATAATAATTGCCATGCTTAATTTTTCGCAATCCATTATCTACCGGTTAATTGATTTATGCCAAATGTGTAACTTTTAATTATTGACGTGTGAGTAAGTCTGTCATGTGGGATGCTTTTTCTAGTATGGCGACCTACAAGCAATCCGATTACGAAGCGCTAAGACGACGCTGCGTTGAACTTAGTCAGGCCGGTTGGCAGCAGTTAGCAATTGCTCAGGCGTTTGGCTTAACCCAACCCTGGGTAAGCCGAACCTTAAAGAAATACCGCCAGCAAGGAGTGACAGCCCTACAGGAAGGTAAACGAACAGGAGCACCAACCCGTTTATCGGTTGAACAGCTCAACCAACTAGTAAGTGAACTCCATAAAGGTGCTGAACATCATGGTTTTAGTGGGACCGTCTGGACACGCCCCCGGGTCAATGAGGTGGTTAAAAGGCTCTTTGGCGTTAGTTATGATCCTTCTCAAATAGGTCGTATTCTAAAAAAGGTCGGCTGGACCGGGGCGCCGGAGCGATCGACAGAAGCCACAGCGGAAAGCCCGCCAGCAGGACCCTCAGGCTATGACTCAATGGCGAGAAGAGCGCATACCCGAACTCAAAAAAAGCCAAAGATGAAGGTCGGGTTATTTTATATGTCGATGAGTCGGCGTGTTATTTATTACCCTTATTAGCCCACACTTGGGCGCCTTGTGGACAGACACCAGTACTCATTGAGCAAGCGGGGCGTACTCACTTGAGCTTGATTGCCGCCATTGCTCCTAACGGCCAGATTTATGTAGCGGGGCAAGACCATTCCTTTACTAGTGAGGCCATCGTGTGGTTTCTTACCAAGTTGTGTGGTCGTTATCGCAAACGGAACATGCTTATTATCTGGCAGGGCCGCCTGTGCGGATGGAGCAGCCATCCATCGCAGTGAGGTGGTAAAAGCCTTTTTGAAAGAGCGTCCAGGACGGATTCATCTGGAACGTTTACCGGCATACAGCCCCCAACTCAACCCCGTCGAGCTAGTCTGGAGCCAGTTGAAACGTTGTTTAAAGAACCAAGTTTTTACGAACCTAGAAGAGCTAACCGTAGCGGTTCTTAATCAAGTCAAACGTTTAGAAAGCAATCCAAAGCTAGTGCAGGCCTTCTTTAGCAAAAAGGAGATTGCCTTTATTACAGACTAATGCACGTATCAATAATTGTATAATTAATTAAATACCCAAGTATTCTAACTCTTAGAACACTTGGGTATTTTACAAATACAGGCTATAGACCAAATTCTATTTGTTCGTAGGAAAAATACTGGCTTTGTGATTAGAGACAAAAGACTTTTCACTAGAAAAATAGGCGGAGAACTCCTTTGTTAGCTTCGTTCATATCGGCTCTTGTAATACAACTCTTGAGCTTATCGTTATTCTATCATTTATTGAACTGATCCCAAAACCCTTTGTGTCGTCATAGGCTGGGAATGGTCGAGTGTATTTGGGGTTGTTACGTTTGTAATTCTGAATTTGGTTATAGTAATTATCATGTTCCCGAATCACCGCTTGAGCTTGCTTATAAATAACGGTTTCTTGGACCTGCTCCCGGTAATAATCACACAGTGACCAGACACCAAAAACTACCAATATCAAAACGACTCTAGATATTAAAGCGGCATTCCAGATAGTAAACCCGTAGATGTCACCTGTGACCTGTACACGACGCGGAATCCGCTGCGCCGTCTTCTCCAAGTTCTGAATCGCTTGATCAGCGGTCTTCGCATTCGGCTAGCAGCCTGTTCAATAACCGCAGTATCTGGCAGGTGGACTTCCTATGACGCTCCCCAAACGTTGAACCATACTTGGAAAGCACAATTTTCTACAGATTAACTTCGTCAATGATAGCGTTAAGGTCTACCTCTTTAGAAATTTTCCTGGGCGGGTATTTCTTTTGCAACTCCATGAACTCCTGAGCAGCATGGCTAGTGCCGGTGTCTTCATGTTTTTCAACTATAGGAAGTCCAAGCCTTTGAGCGAGCCCCTTTATCAGCTCAAAATCAGTTGGATTTGTAGTTTCTATAGTGATTGTATGTGTCATATCAACTTCCTGTATGCCCTTTCCATCCGTGATCTTTGTACTGTTTGTCAGAGCTTGATTCAACGCTAATATAACGCTTCTCTATTTTATCCTGTTCTGGTTCTCTTGCGAGCCCACATCCCCTACCCCTTCGCCGTTTGCTGGTTTGCTACGTGGTTTTACCGGTCATGCTTATCTACGCATGACCGATTTGTTCGGCTCTGTAAACCGCAACCTAACGTAACCAATGCATTAAGCTTCCGCGCTTTGGTTACGCGTGGTGAAGAAATAAACCGGGATGCCCAGACCAGCAATGAGCAGGCCCATGCCGGTATTGAAGGTTTTGGTGTACAGCAGAATCCCGCAGATGGTCAGGCCCGCAACGATGTACAGGGCCGGTACGAGCGGATACCCGAAGGCCCGGTAAGGCCGCTCTGCATCCGGTTCCGTCCGGCGCAGTCGGAACAGCCCCGTGATGGTAACAATGTAGAACAGCAGCGAGGCAAAGGTGCAGTAATCGAGCAGGTCGCCGTATTTACCCGACAGGCACAGCAGCGAGGCCCAGATGCATTGCAGCCACAACGCCCGGCCCGGCACCGCATTTTTGTTCAGGTGCGATGCCTGTTTGATGAACAGACCGTCTTTGGCCATGGCGTAATACAAACGCGCCCCGGCCAGAATCAGGCCATTGTTACAGCCAAACGTCGATACCATGATCAGAATCGCCATAATGGTCACGGCCACATTCCCGAATACCGTTTCGACGGCGGCAGTGGCCACCCGGTCGGCATCGGCAAACTGAATACCACGCCCCATAATATCCGTAGCCGTTGGTAGGCCTTTCAGCGGCAGCAGCGATAAGTACGAGACGTTGGCCAGAAAGTAGATCGTCGTGACGATGAGCGTTCCGAAGAAAAGCGCCAGCGGGATGTTCCGGCGGGGATTCTTGATTTCGCCCGCAATGAAGGTGACGTTATTCCACGCATCGGCGGAAAACAGCGATCCGATCATCGACGTACCGAAGGCCAGCACCAGCGCAATACCCGCCAGCGGCAACACCTCGCCCGTGGTCGTAACCGTACTGGCCGCCCAGGCATTGGTCAGGTTGGTCGACAGCAGGCCCGTACTCAGGCCGATGGTGATACCCACGATGATCAGCCCTAGTAGCGCGATTAGCTTGGCCGAGGTGAACACATTCTGAATGAGTTTACCACTCTGTACGCCCCGGCTATTGAGCCAGGTGAGCAGCACTAAACTTGAGATAGCAAAGAGTGACCCCAGCGTGACCTTTATCGGCCCGAGGGCGAGCAGGACGTTGTCGGGGCCGAGGGCCGGGATGAAGACCGCCGTATATTTGGTAAAGGCAACGGCAACGGCCGCGATGGTGCCCGTCTGGATAACGGTGAAGACCGTCCAGCCATAGACGAATCCCGTCAGGTGGCCGTAGGCCCGTTGAATGTAAATGTACTGCCCCCCCGCTTTGGGCATCATGCCCGCGAGTTCGCCGTAGCTCAGCGCAGCCGCCACGGTCAGTACGCCCGTCAGCACCCAGAGCATCAGCAACCAGCCCGACGACCCCAGGTTGCGGGCCATATCGGCGGTAACGATGAAAACGCCGGAACCAATCATGGAACCGGAAACGATCAGCGTGGAGTCGAGCAGGCTTAGCGAGCGTTTAAATTCTGTCGGCTCGTTGGACACATCGGCCGGGGAAAGGGAGTTGGGTAGGTTTTCTGACATGAAACGTAAGATATAGCTACAAGAAGCAAGCGTTTTGTCGGAAAAACAACCATTTAGCTTAATAATCGTCGGCTAAAGCTGATTTACAGGCGTGTTTTCATCTGAACGACCAGTAGCAGACGGTCGATTTACACGGTCAGAATACCTCAATCTCGTCCACGGCCAGTTGCGCTGTTTTGCCGGGATTGCGAAGCCCCGCCGGAACCTGCCTAACATTCCGGGCAATGATTCGAACATAGCGAGTCGTCGTTGGCGCAAAGTCGAACGGAAGCCGGGCAATGCCCCGTTTCCCGTTTTCAGCCGCGTTCGTTTTCGCCGTCAGCACCGGTGTAAACGTCGTCCCGTCTTCAGAAACGGCAATCTCAACCTCTTTTGGCAGACAGATATTCCGGGCGGTGTATTTCAGGAACCCCACCCGAACGCTATTCACCGACTGCGACTGTCCGAGGTCGAGCACAGCACCAAAATCACTGACAAACGAAACCACACCCGCCACTTCGTAACCGCCCATGCTGCCGGTGGTGCCATCGGTGAGGCTGAAGTTTCGGTCGGGGCGGCCGGTGGTTGGGGCATACAAAAGCGTGTACGATTTACCCGTTGCCTTCGACACAATGTACTCAGCCTGTACGTTCGCCAACTGGCTCAGCGGCCGGGTACCCGAAAACGTTGCCACCCGAACCGTAGCCGATTTATCGAGGACCAGCGGCTGCGCATACCGGGGCGATTCGCCCGATGGAAGGCTGCCATCCAGCGTGTACCGAACGACAGTGGCCGTAACAACCATCGACTCCTTACTCGGCGATACCATTACGACGACCTTTCCATCGCTGGTTGGTCTGGCCAATGGTTTGGCATCGAAAAACGTCCGGGCGAAGTTGACGTTCAGCGCCGTGAGCCGGTCGAAGTGGGTTATCAGTCGGCGGGTGAAGTCTTCGTATTTTTTCTGCTCCAACGGGCTCCAGGCTATTTCGGCCAGGGCGGCAGCGCGGGGCCAGAGCATGTACTCGACCTGATCGGGGGTGTCGATGTACTCGGTCCAGAGGTTGCCCTGAACGCCCAGAATATGCGACGCTTCGGCGGGTGACAAACTCGTGGGCGTCGGGTTGTACGAATACACCATCGACAGCGGCAACGACCCGCCAAAGCCCGTTGGCTGGGTCGCCGGATCGCCCTGAAAATGGTCGAGATAACAGAACTGACCGGGCGTCATGATCACGTCGTGCTGCTTGCGAGCCGCTTCGAGACCGTATTTCGTTCCGCGCCAGCTCATGACGGTCGCGTTGGGCGACAGCCGGAGCGATGTTCCGTTACCTTCCAGAATCTCGTCCCAGCCAATGATTCGTCGGCCCTTCGATGTGACGAACTTATCAATCCGGTTCACGAAATACCGCTGTAACCCAAACTCGTTTTTCAGCCCTTTCTGCCGAATCAACTGCTGACAAAACGCGCTTTTTCGCCAGGCGGCCTTCGGGCACTCGTCCCCGCCGATGTGAATGTATTTACCCGGAAACAGGCTCATCACTTCCGTCAGCACGTCTTCGAGAAACGAGAACGTCTTCTCCGTCGGGCAGAACACATCCTCAAATACGCCCCATTTGGTGGCTACCTGATACGGTCGTCCATCGAGCCCGATTGGCGAGCAGCCCAGTTCGGGATACGATGCCAGTGCGGCCAGTGCATGGCCAGGCAGTTCAATTTCGGGCACGATGTTAATGTATTTGGTAGCCGCATAGCGCACCACTTCCCGAATGTCGTCCTGGGTGTAATAACCGCCATAGGGTTTTCCATCGAACACCTGCGGGTCGGCGTCGTCGTAGTGTCCAACAATGGTTTCGCGCCGTTGGGCACCAACCTCCGTCAGTTTGGGGTATTTTTTGATCTCAATTCGCCACCCCTGATCGTCGGTCAGGTGCCAGTGAAAGTTATTGAATTTATGGAGGGCCATCAAGTCGAGGTATCTTTTGATGTACTCCACCGAAAAGAAATGCCGACTCACATCCAGATTCATCCCGCGATACGGGTAGCGCGGCCGATCCTGAATCCGGCAAACGGGCAGGGTTAGGGCAGAGGGCAGAGGGGATGGGGCAGGGGGCAAAGGAGATGGGGCGCTTTTGTCTTTCCCTATGCCCCGCGCCCAATGCCCAATGCCCATCACCGAAGGCGGAAGAAGTTGGTATAGTGTCTGAACAGCGTAGAAAAAGCCGCGTGGCGTACCTGATTCGAGCGTTACTCGTTTTTCGGTTACATTGATGCGGTAACCTTCGTTGCCCAGTGTCGCATCGGTCGTGGGCAGGAATTGAATTGTCTTTCCGGTTGTCGTTGAACCGGGGGCCGTCTGAACGAGGATACCCAGCCCGGAAGTACGATTCAGCTTATTCGCGAGCGTATCGGCAATGGCTTTCAGGTCGGGTTGCCCGGCGGGTACGGTAATCGTTGTGGCGTTGTCAAGAGTAAATTGACCGGTACCCGCTTCAAGCTGAGCGGGTTTGGGAATAATGGCAAAACGATCCGTTACCTGAGCAAAAGTTGCGTGAACACAGAGACTAAAAGCGGCAAGAAGAACAAAGCGAAAGGCCATACGTTGAGCGGAAAGTTACGTTTATACGTCAACAGCTAAATCGTTTAAAACCGTATAACGTTTGCGGGTATTTTCAAAAAATAGGGTTGAACACAAAAGCACGGAGAACACAGAGCTATTGATCTCCATATCCTCCGTGCCTTTGTGTTCAACCCTAATGCCACGTATACGGATTAGTTGTTCTCCTTCAGCGTTGCCAGAAAGCTCACCACGTCTCGGATTTCGCGTTTCGTGAGCAGGTATTTCATTTCGGGCATACTCGACGGCGAGTTGGTGCGCTTGGCAATCTGATCTTTCTTAATGGCAACGTCCGGCTGGTCGCCCACCTTTACCGACACGTCGGTATTAGTTTCGCCCTGGAGGATACCGCTGACGGTTTTGCCGTTCTTAAGCTTCAGCGTGACGGTTCCAAAACCGGGTGCCAGTCGGGCACTTGGGTTAATGAGGGCTTCCAGCAACTGCTCGCGGGTAAGTCGACTGGCAACACCGTTCAGGCGCGGACCGGCGTTTCCACCCAGATCATCGTAGGAATGACACCGGATACACTGCGCCGTCTGATGACGGAAGAAAATCCGACGGCCTAAATCCGGCTCGCCCCCCATCAAACTACCCTTGAACGAAGCGGCCAGCGCATCGGGCGACATTTTGTCGTTGATCGCTTTGTAGCGGGCCGCCAACTGGGGCGATTTGCTACTCTCAATGGCCTCACCCAACTCCAGTTGCAGTTCAGCGGGTAGCGCCCCAGCCTGTAGTTTGGTCAGCAACGGATCGAATGCTTTCTGCGAATTTTTGATCGGCAACTTACCCAGTGTGAGCAGAGCCGCTTGTTTTTCTTCGGTCGTCCGGTTGGCGATCACGTCGGAGAGGAGCGTTACCATCCGGTCTTTGTCCATGTTGGTTTTGCTCAACAAGTCCAGACCTGCCACCCGCACACTTTTCTCCTTATCGGCCATCGCCACCTCAATGGCTTTGCTTTGTTGGGCGTCATTTAACGAAGCCAGTGCCCGCAAAGCGGCAATGCGGATGGCCGCGTCTTTATCCTCCGTCAACCGGCTAAACAAGGCCGTACCGGCTTCTTTCAGGCCCATTCGCTCAATGGATTTGATCGCGCTGAGCCGCAGGGTTTGGTCAGCGCTTGACACCAGCTTGATAAAAGCATCGCCCGTTTTGGCTTTCAAAGCGGCCGCGTCGCGATTAACTACGCCCCGGTACCGACCATCGACCCGATCCAGCACCGATGGCGAGGCCCAGGTGCTGAGCGCGTCCATTGCTTCGGCCCGCATGGCTACCGGGCTACCTTCTTTCTGTGCATACGTCATCAGCGTTTGCATAGCCTCTGGCGTACCTACCCGCAGGTTGGCATTGATGACCCGGCGAATGAGGGGTTCGTTGGTAAAACTCGTCGTTTGCAGCACTTTACCCAGCGCGGGCAAAGCGGCCGGAATAGACAGGTCGTCGTTAATACCCCGAGCGGCTTCGGTTACGATAAACTCGTCTTTATCAGCCAGGAAGCTGGCAATGCCCGGATTTGCCATCCGGCGCAGCGCCACCACCGCAGCAATGCGTACGGCCCGCGATGGACTGCTTGCCAGCGCAATAACCGGTTCGGCCTTTCCGATTCGGGCCAGCGCGAGGCTACCCGCGTGGCGGATGTAGGCGTCTTCGTCGTTGTTGGCCTCCAGCAGTTTGATGATGGGCTGAATGGCCGGTTCGTAGGCGATACGCCCCAGAGCTTCGGCGGCAAAGAACCGCGCCCGGCTGTTGCTGTCTTTTAGTAGCGGAATCAGGGCCGCACCGGCTTCTTTGTAGCGAACATCGCCCAGCCATTTAGCGGCCTGCGCCCGAATTTCGGCGTCGCTGTCCTGAAGCAGCGGCATCAGCAACTGACCATACTGTTTATCCTGACGGGCCAGTTGGCTAATGCCCCAAATGCCATGCACACGCGCCAGTTGATTGCCCATTTGTTTGGTCGATGCGGTCAATATCTCGACACCTTTGGCACCGCGTTTCACCAGTTCGAACTGGGCTTTCTGCCGAACACGCATATCTAGGTTCTTCAGCAGTTCGCCCAATGACGCTTCCGAACGACCCGCGAATTTTTCGGCCAGCAACGTTTTCGTTAGCTTCCGCTCGGCGGAACCGGCACCGGCTTTATCGTCCAGTTTCCAGATGCGGCCGTAATCTTTGGTATCCCAGCCGTTGATCCAGTCGGCAACGTACAGAGCACCGTCGGGACCGAAGTCGATGCCGGTAGCCAGCACGTTGCCCAGCACCCGCTTCTCTTCGCCCAGTTCAAACGAAGCACCTTTTGGCTTCAGCTTGAACGCATGAATACCCGATTTAGCCGGGTTGCCAACGAATTCGGCGACGAAGAACATGTTTCTGTAAGCCGGACTCAGCGCCGTGCCGGGGTTGTATTTCATACCGGCGGGGCCGCTTACGTAGTTGGTGATGGTTGGCGTAATGTAAGCTGCCTGCCCTTCGAAGCGGGGTTTATACATCTGCTCGTCCATCCACACTTTGTAGGTATTGTTTCTGGGGTCGCGGTATTTACCGTACTGCCAGTTGCTGCGCCAGCCCGTATCAGACCCGTTCACGATGTAGACCAGACGCTCTTTTTCGCCGGGATGGTCGCCGTCGTTATCTTCGCTGATTAGGTTGCCGTACTCATCGAAAACAAACTCGTGGATGTTCCGAACGCCATGAGCGAACACTTCAAAGTCGCTGCCATCGGGATTGGAACGCACCACCACGCCACTGTTCGGGTGCTCCCATTTCTTGCCGTCCGGCCCTTTGCCATTGAAGCCAATGTCGCCAATCTGCCAGTATATTTTTCCATCGGGTCCCATCTCGATACCCGACATACCGTGACCGCTAAAGCCCACGTGAACGCCATAGCCGTGCGAGATCGAGGTTTTTGTTTCGGCAATACCGTCACCGTCTTTGTCCTGCATCCGCCACAGATCGGGAGCCACAGCCACGTATAAGTCATTGCCATGGGCCATTACGCCCCCGGCAACGTCGGTCACTTCGTCGTGGAAATCATCGACGACCAGTTGTGTCATATCGGCCACGCCATCGCCATCTGTATCTTCAATCCGGAAGATGTTTTCTTTCTCCACCGTCATGTCGCGCCAGTCGTGGGACCCATCGCCGTTAACATCTTTCAGCCATTCGTTTTTCTTGCTGTTTTCGGGCGATAATACCCGGTGCAGAAAGGCCCGTTTGTCCTCAACAGTTTGCAGGCGGTTGGATTCAATTTCCCAGTCCTGGTGCCCCCGAATATCGAACTCGGAGTTTTTCTGCCGGTTGGTTCGGTTGTAAAATAGCCGTCCGTTGTCGTCAATGTCGATACCGATGGGATCGGCCACCAGCGAATCGACGCCCCATAAGCTCAGGCTAAGGCCCTGGGCCAGTTCGGGAGTTACGGTGGCTTCGATGGATTTGGCTAATTGAGCCGCTTTGGCCGGGTCCATCCGCTTGATCCGGCGATCGATCGGGTCTTTTTCAACCTGGTAGCCCAGCAAACAAAGTGTGGGGACCAGCGCCCCGAGCCAGAGGAGCTTTTTACCGGTCGGGCTAACGTTGCTTTTTTTCATTATAAATCAGGAGTATAATACATGTAAGGCTGATTCGTGAGAAATTACCCCACCCCAACCCCTCCCCTTGAAAAAAGGTGAGGGGCTCAGTAACGGGCTACTCTTTTTTAGCCCCTCACCTTTTTTCAAGGGGAGGGGTTGGGGTGGGGTAGAATGATAGTAAAATTCAGTGTTCCAGCCAATAGTTGAAAGCCATTTTCGACCAAACGCTACTTTATTTTATCGAATATGTTTTGGCTGGTGTATTTTCAACGCTACAGACCAGGACACCCATCTATACACACGATTATGCAGTACGATTTACGCTACCTCTACACGCCCACGCCCGTCTGGCTTGATCTCTTTTTTGCCGCTACGACCCTGGCGACGTTCGTCATGCTAATCCTGGCGGTTCGGCGGACTTTGCCCACACAGGCGGTCTCGTCTCTTGTCGGTCTTATCAGCGTATGGCTGGCAGGTTTGGGCCTACTGGCATTTACCAATTTTTTCCAGCGGCTCGACACAACACCTCCTCATTTCATTGTAGCCATTGGCCCGCCTTTACTGGTCATTATCGGCTTGTTCAGCACGGCGAAAAGCCGGAGCTGGCTCAGCCGGTTACCTCTGTCCAATCTGACCTATTTGCACATCGTCCGCATCCCGGTCGAACTGACGTTGTACGGCCTTTATTTGTATCATCAAGTACCACAGTTAATGACGTTCGAAGGAGGTAACTATGACATACTTTCGGGACTGACGGCACCCATTGTTGCGTATTATACCTTCCGAAAACGGCAGATAGCTCCGCGCTGGCTGCTCGTCTGGAATGTAGTGGCCCTGGGGCTGGTGCTGAACATCGTCATCCTAGCCGTATTGTCGGCACCCCTGCCGTTTCAGCAACTCGCCTTCGAGCAACCCAACGTAGGTGTGCTGAAACTGCCTTACATCTGGTTGCCCGGCTTCATTGTTCCCTCGGTACTCTTTAGCCACGGAGTAGCTATTTTTCAGTTGTTAAGCGTGAATCAGCCTACGCACAATTCGTATAAATCAGACAAGACTCGGGCAGAATAAAGAAGCAAAGTTGACAGCCGGGTTACTTCCGCAAAAAAAAACAGTCAAAGTCCAGAAAGTTACCAGTGCTCCAGCCAGTCATGATTTAGAGCATATTATGAACGTAGCTACACTCTATCTCCAGCTCTGAAAGAGCCAACACTAGCATGAATGATGAAATAGCCGCAGTTACGCTGTACGATAAAGTTTACTTTGACTACCAACGTGAAATGGGAGAGTTCGGTGGTTGGGCAAACAGCCCATTCTTCCAGCCGTATATAAAACCCTCTGACAAGGTGATCGACTTCGGTTGCGGAGGAGGGTATCTTCTAAAACAGATACACTGCAAAGAGAAAATCGGGATTGAAATAAATGAACAGGCGCGCCGGGTTGCCACTAACAACGGCATTAAAACGGTTCTATCTACCAATGATATTGCTGACAATTGGGCCGACGTAATCATTTCCAGCCATGCTCTTGAGCATACATCACGCCCCCTAGATGAGGTTATGTTGCTCAAAGAAAAGCTTCGCCCCGGTGGGCTAATTGTGTTTATCGTTCCGTCCGAAGGAGCCTTCAATCCATATAACCCCAAAAACCCAGATCATCACCTCTACACATGGAGTCCCATGTGTTTAGGAAATCTATTCCAACAATCTGGATTTGAAGTAATTACAGCAAAAGCATTAATTCACCGATGGCCTCCCTTCTATAAGCTATTTGCCAAACTCGGCCGGGCAGTATTTGACCTTAGTTGCCGACTGTATGGCTTTTTACGCGTGCCTCAGTATGTCCAAAGCCGAGTGGTGGCCCGCAAATACTGAAGCCACCACTGAAATTCCACTTACTCACAATTTGTATAAATCAGAATAGACTCGGGCTGAAGAACAACAGCCGCATTGCCCGCCACATGAACCGGAGCCACCATCGGGCCGTGCCATTGGGGGTCGGCGGAGTCGAGCAGCTTGCGCCACTGCCCCTCATGGGCCGGCACCGTCAGCGATGTACCCTCTTTGGAGAAATTCATCAGGCAAACGACCGTTTCCGATGTATCCGAAGTGCTGCCTTCTTCCTTTTTATGCTGGCGAAAGAGGGTTAGCGTCTGGCGAACTTCGTCCACGACAACGGCTACCGATTCACGATCCGGGTGACGTAACGACGATGATTTTCGCAAGGCCAGCAACGTCTGGTAATACCGAAAGAGGGTTCGGTGTGGCTCCTGCGTGAGTCGTCCCCACTGAAGTTTAGACCGCTCGAAGGTACGCTCGTCCTGCGGGTCGGGCGCTTCGAAATCCGACTGAAAATCAGCGAATTCTTTCTTGCGCCCCTGCCGAACAGCCTCTACCAGATTGGGGTCCGAATGGCTTACGAAATACAGAAAGGGATTCAGCTCGCCCCACTCCTCACCCATGAACAGCATAGGCAGATACGGACTACTCATGACGGCCCCAGCCATGAGTTTCTGCATTTCCAGACTGACCAACTGGCTGGGTCGCTCGCCCAGCATCCGGTTACCAATCTGGTCGTGATTCTGCGAAAACACCACAAACTGCCGCCCTGCATGACCCGCCGTCGACTTTCCTACAATCCGGGCGCGTCGGGGCATGTACGTGCCGTCGTACACGTAGGCATCCTTGTAAGATTTGGCCAGGTGATGAATGCCATCGTAGTCGGCGTAGTAGCCGTTGCGTTCGCCACCGGCCGTTACGCGCAGGGCGTGGTGGAATTCATCGTTCCACTGGGCGTCCATACCATACCCATTGACGGCCAGCGGCTGAATAAACTGCGTTTCGTTTTGGTCCAGCTCAACAATGAGGTAGTGCTGCCGACCAGTTTGTGCCATCAGGACGTCGACATACTGTTTGATTTCGCGCAGGATATGCGTCTCGCCTGCATCGCAGATAGCATGAACGGCATCCAGCCGAAGGGCGTCAATGTGAAAATCGCGGAACCACATCAGCACGTTTTCAATAAAATACCGCCGAACGCTATCGCTGTAATCATCGTCGAAGTTGATGGCGTTACCCCAGGGCGTGAGGTGTTTGGACGTAAAATACGGCCCAAAATCTTCGAGGTAATTTCCTTCCGGTCCAATGTGGTTATACACCACATCGAGCACCACAGCCAGCCCCCGTTTGTGGCAGGCATCGACCAGTTTCTGCAAGCCCTCGGCCCCGCCATAGGAGTTTTGTACAGCAAAAGGCAGCACCCCGTCGTACCCCCAGTTTCGGGAGCCGGGAAACTGCGCAACGGGCATAATTTCAATGGCGTTGATGCCCAGTTCAACCAGATAATCCAGCCGGTTTTCGATACCCGCAAACGTGCCTTCGGGCGAGAACGTGCCCGTGTGAAGCTCATAGATCAGGTAATCGTCGAGTGGGAAGTTAGGCCAGTCGGCATCGGTCCAGACAAACGTTCGGGTATCTACCGCGCCCGACGGCCCATGAACCCCTTCGGGCTGAGCCAGCGAAGCGGGGTCGGGCCGTTCGAAGCTGTCGTTGAGAATGAGCTTGTAGGTATCGCCGGGTTGCAGTTGGGCCGTTGTCGTATACCAGTAAGCGCCATCGTTTTGAAGCGGAATGTCGAGCGGCCGGTTGCATCGGCGAAGCACGACATTTTGCGCAAAGGGAGCCCAGACACGAACGGTGGCACCATCGGGACCGAAGGTAACGCCCAGCAGTCGGTGGTTGAGTAATGCCTGATTCATACGTTGAGTTACTTTTTAGTAAGCGGTTACGTAAACAACCCGCTAACTCCGGTATGTGTTGGCAAAAACAGGCTGAATGACAAATCATGGCGCGATAGGCGCTGAAAAAACACGACTATACCGCCACTTCTACGGTTGTTCCTTCCTCTTCAAAAATCCGGAACGTACCGCCTAGCTCCTGAGCGCGCGTTTCCATATTTCGCAGGCCGTAGTGATGTGGAGCCAACGCTTCGTCGGTCCAGCTAAAGCCCTGGCCGTTGTCGTGGATGCGTAAGTTTATATGCCCATCGTCCTCAACAAACAACTGGACGATGGCCTGGGTAGCCTGGGCATGTTTGATCACATTGTTGAGCGCTTCCTGCACAATCCGGAACAGATTGAGCACCTGCGATGAACTCAGCTTATACGACTGTGAGCCAGACACCTGCACATCGACGTGGAGACCGTCGGTTTCGTGCACGTACCGATTGATGTATTGATTGAGTCGCTCGGCAAACTCCTCGACCGTAAAACTTTCCTGATGAATCGCCCAGATGGTTTCGCGCAGGAGTTTGACGGCCTCGCGGGTGTGGGTCACGATCGTACGAAGCTGACTCGCCAGACGCTGTCCGTCCGTAATGGGTTTCTTCTCCGCCTGAGCGCTGATGTGCGTCAGGTTAGTCACAACGAAGGCCAGGTGCGCACCTACATTATCGTGCAGGTCGCGGGCTATTCGCTCTTTTTCAACCAGCAGGCTATTTTGAAGAGCCAGTGTCTGCACGTCGGCTTCATACATTCGCTGTTGATTGACCGTATGCTCCTTTATGAGCCGTTCCGTTTTATCGCGGTCAATTTTATAGCGATAGGCCAAACCGACCATCAACGCCAGCACTTCAAACAAAGCCGCCGGTGCATAATAGGCAAAACAGGATACGGGCCTGTACGTTGGCAGAAGCCCAAAATTAGCAAAAACCAGCCCAAGGTTAAGGGTATAGAAAGGCAGGATACCCACCAGATACAGCCAGGCTTCCTGCACATGGTATCGGCGTCGGATGCTGACGATAATATAGGCGATAATAACCGGCAACGGTAACCAGTAAAGTGCCGCAAACAGCCGGATCAGCACCAGCTCCATTGTGGGTGTGAGGGGCGTAAACCACTCGGCCGTTAGGGCAACAAGGCATAAAAAACCGCTCCAGAGAACCCCCGTACCAATGGCATGCCAGTGATGTGAAGGCGTACGCCATAAACTAAGAAACCGCCGGACAAAGGTTAGCTGCGAATAGAACAACACCAGCGGGAACAAAAAGTAAACGTTTTGCCGGGGCATCCAGAACTGGGCCGCAAAGCCAAACTGGTTCAAAAACCCATCGTTGATGACGAAAAAACCGACAAGACCCAGGAGGCAGAAAACATAGCGTGAATAGATGTGATCGAGGGTGGTCAGGAAAAAAATCAGGCTCATCACGGCCATGAACAGCAGCGTAAACAGCACCCCGCCCCAAAACAGGTAACTTTCCTGCACCACCGATTCATAGGCCGAAGCGCGAACGAGTTCGACTGGAACGATCTGGGTGCCCCGGTGTTTAACCACCCGCAAATACACGGTTATGACCTGACCGACAGGTGCTGTAAAGGGAAACCAGAAATGGCGATTGTTCTTTATGCGCTGGGGAGCGGGCGTTTTCCAGCCAATGGTCGGCGAGGTTGACAAAACCCTGTTTTGCGCATCGACCACAAATAGCTGAAGTTCGTCGAAGCACCAGAAATCTATTTCAGCCAGCCATGACTGCGGCCTGGCATCCGAATTTTTTAACCGAAATCGAAGCCAGTGGGGAGTCGCGGTTTTTAAACCCGTGATGATCCCAAAATTAGGTACAGGAGAGGTGATCGGTTGAAAGGCGGGGGTATTCCCCAGCCGAATAACATCATCAATCGTTCTGTTACGCGACGAGTCCTCCAAAAACGCCATGTTGCCCTCTAACGACTGGCTATCGCGATCGGGCGGCAGCACCACCACAGGCTGATTGCCCAGCGATTGCGCCGATACCCTCAGCACCAGTAACGAACCAATGAAAAGTAAAAGGACAAGTGGGCGCAATCGTATCATTAGCGAATGAAGTCACCACTAATGTAAATGGAGACTAGCTAATAAGCAAGCAGTTAGGGTTTAGTACCAGACAGCAGGATGCTGTCTGGTACTAAACACCTACAATGTATACCCCCCATTATACTGCCGTTTCACAAACTGGTTGGCGTAATCGTAGTTGGTGATTTTCATATTGTCGCCGTCCCAGAAGAGTTTTTTGCGGCCCGTAAACTTCCCGTCTTCGCGGGCCAGGTAAGAGCGCGTGGCCAGATTACCCATCAACACCGTTTCGGTGAGGGGGCCGGACTGGTCGAACGATGAGGATGTATACGCACCATAGCCCTGCTTGCAGGCTTTCACCCATTGCTGCTGGTGGCCTTCCGTTTTGCCTTCGACCAACGGCTTTTCGGGAGCAGGCAGCTCTTTCCCGCTAAATTTATCCGCTGGTAATAATTTAGGGTCATTGCCGAACAGACCGCCCGTCAGCATGCCTTTGGTGCCGATAAACAGCATCCCGCCGTCGATGTCCCGAAATACATCATTGTAGTCTACGCCTTCGGGCAGCTGGGGCCGAATACCGCCATCGAACCACGAAAACTTGATCTCTTTTATTTTCTTATCGTTGGATGGGAACGTGAGGTGAATGGCCGACGAGAGCGGACAACTGTCGTCGTAAAATGCTTCTTCGAAGAAGTCGGCATAAACCGAACCCACGCTACACTCAACGGACGTAGGGTATTTAAGCTTGAGGGCGCGGAAAGGAACGTCCATGAAGTGGCAGCCCATATCGCCGAGGGCTCCCGTGCCAAAATCCCAATAACCCCGCCAGCGGGTGGGCATGTAGGCTTCGTGATACGGCCGCATGGGGGCAGTACCCAGCCAGAGCGGCCAGTTTACCTCCGAGGGCACCGGCTGCGACTCCCCTCGCTCCTTCGGCGACTTAACGCCCTGCGGCCAGACCGGGCGGTTGGTCCAGCAATACACGGTATGAACGTGGCCGATGATGTTTTTCTGGATAGCCGTCTCGATGATGCGCGTGGCATCGCCCGAACTCCCCTGATTGCCCATCTGGGTCACGACTTTATATTTCGCAGCCGCCTGGGTCAGCATCCGGGCTTCGTAAATGTCATGCGTCAGCGGTTTCTCGACGTACACGTGTTTACCCATCTGCATAGCGGCCATAGCGATGGGCGCGTGCATATGGTCGGGAGTGCTCACAATAACGGCGTCGAAGGTTTTACCTGCCTTATCGAACATCTCCCGGTAATCCTGAAAGTAAGGTGCGTTGGGAAACTGACCACGGAATTTCTTTGCCTGCCGGTCGTCGACATCGCAGAGGGCCACAAAATTATCGGAGCCGCTGTTGTACGCTAACCGAACGTTAACATCGGCCTTACCGCCACAGCCTACGGCGGCAATATTGAGTTTGTCGGAAGGCGCAATGATCCGGGCACCATCCGATGCTTTTCCACCCAGCACATGCCGGGGCACTATATAAAAACCAGCCGCAGCCAGTGCACTGTTTTCCAGAAACTTACGACGAGAAGGCATAGTCAATGAGTGAATTATGAATGAGCGAATGAGTGAATAATCAAGGGAATAGTGTCATAAATTGTAGTAAGTCTTCATGCTACCTGTACTACTGATTTACTGCACCATTAACCACGTTTATTCACTCATTGAATCACTCACTCATTCATCATTTAACTTACCCCATCACCTGGCCCATTTTCATGGCAATGCCCATGTCACCTTTTATTTTGAGTTTACCGGACATTACCGCCATCATGGGATTAAGATCACCAGTACCCATTTTAACGAGGTTGTCGATGCTTACCTGCAAATCGCAATCGGCGGGCTTGTCTTCATTAGACACCGTAGCGGGTGACTTAGTCGCATCGATAAAGATGGGACCCTGATCAGTGACAATCTTAACCGTAGCGTTAATGTTGTCGGCATGTGTAACTTTGGACCGAATTTGCTCGGTTAGTTCTTGCAGAGTCATCTGATTTGGATTTTGTTGTCATTAGGAAACTCAGCCGCGAAAATAAGGTTTTTTACAGCGCGGGAGCACCTCGTCTTTTTCACCAACCTAAAGTGGTATCCATTACGGTACCGTATTCTCCCCTACCCATGCGTTCCCAACTGTTAACCCTCCTGTGCATTCTCACCTTCCTTAGCTGCGGCTGGGGACTGATCGATTCGACTGTCTCGTTTGTACAAGCCGATGCCGTAGCCGAAACAAAATACGTCGAATCCAAGCCAGACCCGGGAAAGAAAGAAGGGCCCAAACAATATTTTGAAGACCGCTCCTCGGACGCCCCCGCCCCCGGCGACCCGGACGAGATCAAGTCGCTCGCCATTGCTCAGTTTGCATACTCCCTGCTGACGCTCATTGGGGCTATCCTGATGTTTCGGTTGCGTAAACTCGGCTTCTGGATTTATGTAGCCGGGATTGTCGTTGGTCTGGTACTGCCCATTGCACTGGCGGGCGTTGGGGCGTTGAACACCTCCTTCGGTGCTTTTTTCAGCATAATCTTCGCCGGGCTCTATTGGCTCTCGATTAAAGAGATGAAGTGAGTTGGGTCGCCGGGCCGACGCTCGGCACTACATTATTTTTCAACTCGGATTAAACAATGGTCCATTAATCCTATCAAAGAATAACAAACACGCTGCTTTACCTTGGAAATAGCCTGCTTACTATAAATTTAATCGTAGTTGAATCGACAAAACACGTTCTCCTGCGTTTATGTAGCAAAACCTTCACGTATGAATGCATCACGCCTGACTTTACTCTTCCTGCTCGTCTGCCTCTCACTTCCGTCGTTTGCTGATGACCCGGATGCGCTGGTTGGTCGGTGGCTCAGTTCGAAGAAGCGGAATCAGGTTCAGATTTATAGACAAGGCAACAAATATTTCGGCAAACTCGTATGGATGCTCGAACCTACTGAACCGGGCACCGGCAAACCTAAAGTCGACAAGGCAAATCCCGACGAGAAACTGCGAAGCCGCCCGCTCATGCACATGGTCTTAGTCACAAATCTGACTTACAAAGGCAACAACGTTTGGGGCGATGGGGAGATTTACAACCCCGAAGATGGCAAAACGTACAACTGCGAAGTAACCCTCAAAGACCCCAATTCCATTGACCTGCGCGGCTACGTAATGGGTCTCAGCTTCTTGGGGAAATCAAAGATCTGGACGCGGGTGAAGTAAGTGTAGCGCCAACCGTCCCGGTCGGATGTGTAGCAGACAAAATATCATATTCACACCCGACCGGGACGGTCGGCGCTACACGGTCGGTGCTACTTCACAATCCACCTCGACAGAGTGTTATACCGCCCTTCCAGTACGATCTTATAAAACCCTTTGGGTAGTGCCGACACATCAATGGTGGTCGTTTCGGCTTTGGCTGGTACTTCGGCCATCAGCAGGTAATTATCCCGTTTGCCTTCTTCGAAATGATTCGTTGTGGCGAGCCAGACTTTCAGGGTTTCTTCCAGTTCAACGGCTTTCCACGTCAGCGTAATGGTACCGCCTTCTTTTTTGGCCGTCGGCTCCGTCACAGACAGTTTCCCGGTGAGGGGAACACCGTCCAGTTCAAAAGCCTGTTCTTTCGGAATCGTGAGTTGCAGATGACGGGCCATGGTCGGCATAATGTCCACAATAGCGGGTGTGTTCTTCTTAAACTGAACGTTCAGGCCTTTGGCGTTTGTAACGATCCAGGTAGCCCGCTCCCGATCCGACTGCCCACCGTGATTTTTGCCCGTGTCGGCACTGCGCCCGTGGTCGGTGGTGATAAAGAGTTGCCAGTCTTCGCCAAATGTTTTCTGGCGGTACTGAATGGCTTTCCAGAGTCGGCCCATCTGATCATCCATGATACTGACGGCTTTGTAGAACTGCTCGCTATCCCCGTATTTGTGCCCCATATCGTCGGTATATTCCAGATAAACCCACGACAGATCGGGACTTTCATCGCGGATGTAGCGGCTGGCTTCGTCAACCACTTTCTCGTCGATCTGGTGAATGTATTCCGACTGTTTATCGTGCCGAAAATGGAGCGTGTCGAGTTCGAACCCATCGAAGGAATAATCAAGCCGGAGGTTTCCGGTTTGCGGCAGGTTCTCGCCAACAAGCTTAGTCCGGTTGTCGAGCCAGGTGGAAAAAATAGCCGTCTTCTTCTGCGGATACTGGCTTTCGAAGAAGCGGAAGATGCTCCAGTACTGGTAGTTTGGGGCTTTGATGCCGTTATCCCAGACGTTGTGCTTGTTGACCCAGGTGCTGGTAAGCAGGCTATTATACCCCACCGCCGAGATCGTCGGCGTTTGCGAATACGTGCCCTTTTGCCCGCCTACATACGCTCGTGCATAGCCGCCAACCTTAGCAATGGCGTCCAGATTAGGCGTGGGCTGCTTTTCGATCACATCTGACGGAATCCCATCGACAATAACGAACAGGGCTTTTCGGGCTTTGCTCTGCGCCTGACACACAGCAGACAGCCACAAGCCACAACCCAACGCTAATAGGTATTTCAACATCAGTTTCATACAATGAAGGCAGAATATACCCCAAAGTAAGTGCAACCGAAGGGTTAGTGAAACAACCCGCCGAAACTTTACAATTTAACAACAGCGCCGTCCTTATTCCTTATCTACCGTATACGCATACAAAGCCTGATCCAGCACCTGACCATCTTTGATCGCGCTGCGTTGCATGATTCCTTCGCGCTGGTAGCCCGCATTTTCAAGCACTTTCATCGACGCCGGGTTCCGCACAAAAGGAACGGCATACAGTCGGGTGAGTTCAAACTCGCTAAAGGCATAGCGGGTGATGGCTTTTAAAGCAGCGGTAATGATGCCTCGCCCCCAGTACTGGCGACCTAACCAATACCCTACCTCGGCGGAACAGCGTTCAATATCGTCGTGAAGCAGAAAACCAATTGTCCCTACGGCTTCACCGTCAACCGTTATAGCAAAGCCGGTTTCCGGGCGAGCGTTTATCATAAACTCAACCCACTGTTTAGCATCTTCTTTCGTATAAGGATACGGAAAGCGGTCCCGCAGGTTAAGCCAGATGTCTCTGTCATTAGCATATAGCGGCAGGGTTTCTTCATCTCCACGCTGCCAGGAACGAATGATGCACACACCACAGTCAATAAACATAGCCGTAATCGTTAACCACACTAACTCTCTACATTGACTCCAACAAGTCCGAAGGACTTGACTATGATTAACCCCGGATGCAATCCGGGGGCAGGGGGCAGGGGTCCGCAGCCCGGGTCAAAACCCAATCGAATTACCACCATCGACGGGCAGCGAGGCACCCGTAATATACTTGGCCGCTTCGGACGCGAGGAAAACGGCGGCCCAGCCAATGTCTTCGGGCTGGCCGAACTTGCCCATCGGGGTCCGGCGCATGGCGCGGGCGAAACGGTCGGGGTCGCCCCCCATCGCGGTTTTGCTCATGGCCGTTTCGATGAAGCCAGGCGCAATGGCATTGACCCGAACGCCATTACCCGAAAACTCCGACGCCAGAACTTTTACCATGCCTTCCACGCCCGATTTAGACGCGGCATAAGCCGCCACCCGGTCGATACCATAGTAAGCGGCCATGGACGAAATCATGATGATCGACCCGCTCTGACGCGCCATCATACGCTTCGCACAGGCTCGCGTGAGGCTGAAAACGGAGTTCAGGTTTGTATGAACAATCCGGTCAAAATCTTCGTCGGTGACTTCCAGCGCTGGTTTTTTCATATTGATACCGGCGTTGTTGACCAGCGTATCAATGGGGCCGTATATAGCTTCGATGCGTTCGACAAGATCATCCAGCAAGGGCCGGTCGGTCACGTCATTGACCATATAATGCGCCCGGTCGCCCAGGGTAGCAACAGCTTCCTGCAACGGCTGCTCCCGCCGACCAGTAATGACAACGGTGCCACCGGCCTGCACCATGCAGCGGGCAATATCGAAGCCGATACCACTGCCGCCACCCGTAATCAGGGCGAGTTTACCATCGAGCGAAAAAGGGGATAAAGTAGCCGATTGGCTGTTGGTCTGCGTACGTTGTTCTTGTTCCACTAGCGTAATTTATAAATTTCGGATAAGGCTTTGACATCCTCCAGCGTCCGTTCGGGTTTGGGGAGTGAAGCCGGAATGGGTTGTTTCGAATAGGTCTGCAGATACAACACCCACGAATCGCGCCACCAGATGGCCTCCTTCCGTTGGGTTATCAATCGACCTGTTACATCGGCAAAGATAGCGGGGTCAACGGCGGGTTTCACCTGCGCCCATTGTTTCTGCATCCACACGACCGAGTCGGCACCGGTATAAAAACGGGTACAGAGTTCATCCCAGAGCGTACGGCCCGTGCTCAGTTTCTTTGTCCAGGGTACATGATGAAACCAGAGCAGATACGGCAGCGGACAGGTTTCGGGGTTACTCCATTGCTGCTGCACTTCGGGCCGGTACTGCGCCAGCGCATTGCTGCCCGTGGCGGTCCGGTCGAAGCCCAACCCGATGGAATCCGCCCGGTGATAATAAATGGCGGTCCAGTCGGGACGAACGCTTTTCTCCTGCCATGGCTCGGGGGCGAAGTGAACGCCCGACCACGGACGCGACAGGCCCAAGGGTGTGTTGTAATCGACGTAAATTTCCCGCGACTTGAGCATCAAGTCGGTAATGGTTTTCACGGCTTTCGGCTCGTGGGTGAGCGTCATCTTCACCCATTCATCCGCAATACCTTCCGACGACAGGGAGTGATCCCACGCCAGCCGACCATAGGCGTACCAATTGGCTTGTGCCATCGGGTTGCCGGTCCAGTTGCGGTCAGAGCCCGTGTTAGCGACACCCGCAATGGCCGTCATGGCGTACTGATGTACGCTGCCGTCAATCACCTTAGCCACCGTTGCTCCACCGGACGGTGAGCCTTTGCCTTTTACATACGTATCGGTATCCAGACACTCCTTGAAAAGCGGGGCTTCGTACACCCAGTGGGTAGCAAAGCCAAGGTATTCCTGCGTGATCTGAAACTCCACGGACAAGGGCGTTTTGGGCATGTTTCCGAACAGGGGCGAGAACGGTTCGCGCGGCTGAAAATCAATAGGGCCGTTCTTTACCTGTACAATTACCTTCTTGTCGAATTTACCGTCCAGGGGCGTAAACTCTTCGTGAGCGGCTTTAAAGCGATCCGCTTTAGGGTCGGCTTTGTAGACGAATGCCCGCCACATCACGATTCCGTCATAGGGTCTGAGGGCATCGGCCAGCATGTTGGCACCGTCGGCATGGGTACGACCGTAATCCTGCGGACCGGGTTCACCTTCGGAGTTGGCTTTAACCAAAAAGCCGCCGAAATCGGGGATGACCTTGTAAATCTCTTTGGTTTTATCGGCCCACCATTTCCGCACCTCGGGGTCGAGCGGGTCGGCGGTTTTCAGGCCACCAATGGTTTTGGGAGCTGGGAAATAGATCGACAGATAAATTCGGATGCCATAGGGCCGAAACACGTTGGCCAGAGCCGCCACTTTTTCAATGTACTCGGCCGTCATGAAACGGGCACTGGCATTGACGTTATTAACAACCGTTCCGTTGATTCCCAGCGAGGCATTGGCACGGGCATAATCGCGGTAGCGCGGGTCGACGGTGTTGGGTAGTTCGTACCATTTCCAGAGCGACTCACCGGCATAGCCCCGCTCAATGGTGCCGTTGGTATTATCCCAGTGGTTCAGCATCCGATACTGGATTTTCGGGTTGCTGGTCAGCGATAGGTTCTCTACCTGCTGCCCGGTTTGCAGTTGCCGGAGTAAGGCAAATGCGCCGTACAATACGCCCGAATCGTTCTTACCGAAAATAGTAATATTGCCCGCCTTACGGGCGACGATCTGGTATCCATCCGCAGCAAGTGACTGTGCCCCGACATTGGGCGCACTCGCCACCGACAGCACAATGCCCCCCGTCCGGCTTCCGGCATTGGCAATGATGGGCACCGTTCTGCCGAGTAAGCCCTGCAAGCCCATCTGGAGTTCGTCGGCGGCTGATTTTAGAATCGGACTGGTGCCATTCAGGGCAATAAACTGCGCCGACCGGGCATACGCTTCCCGTTTCGGCGCGTCTTTAATCAGATCGTATTTCAGCCAAAGGCGGTAGCCATCGTCGGGGAAGGCCAGGTGGCTGATCAGTAATAAGCAAACTAGTATTCGTTTCATTTTTTCAGTTTTCTGGCGCGGGTTTGAACCCGTGCCTGTTTATAGAGCAAGCATTCGCTTGCGTCAGTGAATACTGACTTCATAAAAGGCACGGGCAAATGCCCGCGCCAGCATCAGCCTCTGTGTATCTCTGTGCCTTCTCCGTGGCTCTCTGTGGCAAAATCCTTCATAAACTCCGTTCAATACCCATTTCCAGCCCCCTCAACTCAGCCAGCCCGCGCAACCGACCGATAGCAGAATAGCCGGGATAGGTCTTTTTGTGCAGATCGTCGAGCATCTGGTGGCCGTGGTCGGGGCGCATCGGAATGGACGTTTCGCCGATACCCTGCTGCGCGCGCCGTTTCTGTTCCAGCACGATTTCTTTTACCACCGCATACATATCCACATCGCCCGCCAGGTGGTCGGCTTCGTGGAAGTTACGCGGGTCTTCTTCGCGTTTCGTTGTTCGCAGGTGAATGAAATGAATACGCTCGCCAAACCGCCGAATCATGGCGGGTAAGTCATTATCGGGCCGGATGCCCAGCGAACCGGTACAGAACGTAATGCCATTGGCCGTCACATTGCTGGCGTCCATCAACTGCGCCAGATCGGCTTCGGTGCTGACCACGCGCGGCAGGCCCAACAGCGGCCGTGGCGGATCATCGGGGTGAATGCACAGGTTTACACCTGCGTCCTGCGCCACGGGAGCTACCTGCTGGATAAAGTAATAGAGGTTTTGCCGCAGCTCGGCATCACCGATGGTGGCGTATTCCTTCAACAGTCCCTGAAAGGTATCGAGGGTGAAAGCCTCTTCGGAGCCGGGTAAACCGAGCAGCACAATGTTGGATAACTCAGCAATACGCTCGGGCGTCATTTCGCTGAACTTCTGGTGAGCCGATTCGATGATTTCGGGTTCGTAGTCGACCTCGGCACCGGGGCGTTTGAGGATGCACAGGTCGAAGATGGCAAAGTCTTCCCACACGAATCGGAGCGCCCGCGAGCCGTCGGGCATTTCGTAATTGAGGTTCGTGCGCGACCAGTCCAGCACCGGCATGAAGTTGTAACAGACCGTTTTGATGCCGCAAGTGGCCAGATTCCGAATCGACTCTTTATAATTCTCGATGTATTCGTCGCGGGTGGGTCGTCCCTTTTTGATGTCTTCGTGTACCGGCAGGCTTTCCACTATGGCCCACTGCAAGGGCGAATACCGGTCATTATCGGCTTCGACCAGTTGTTTCCGTTCGTTGATGGCGTCGATTGACCACAGGTCGCCCACCGGAATCTGATGTAAGGCGGTGACCACGCCCGCGCAACCGGCCTGCCGAATGTCCATCAGAGAAACCGGATCATTCGGCCCGAACCAGCGCATTGTTTGTAACATTCCCATTCGTATGCTATTGCTTGATTATTTAGACTGGTTGGTGAGTAGCCTACGTACCCATGGGTACGTTCCTGCAAATTTCAGAAAAATGGGCCAGTCGAGCGAATCAACCTGGCCCATGAATACCGGAATTAGAAATAAGCTAAACCTACTTACTCTTCACCCGACTGAAAACAAAAATGTACAACATCGTCCAGGCCACCAGATACGCGAAACCGGCGATGTAAAAAATGATGTAATACCCTTCTGACAGGCTACCCAGTAGCTTATAATGATCCAGAATCCGACCAACGATCAGGGGAAAGACAGCACCGCCCAATGTTCCGGCCATAGTGCCTAAACCGACTACCCGGCTAATGACCTGCTTGGGAAACTGATCGGCCGCTACCGTGAAAATATTGGCCGACCACGCCTGGTGAGCCGCTACCGCCAGCGATAGAATACCGATTACCGGCCACATGCTGTTCATCTGGCTGATGAGCATAACCGGCATCACGCATATGGCGAATAGAGCCATCGACCACTGTCGCGCTCTTGTCGGGTGCCAGCCTTTACGGATCAGCATGGACGAGAGCCAGCCCCCACCAACGCTTCCAATGGTTGCGGCCAGATAAATAACGATGAGCGGAGCGCCCAGTTTTTTCAGATCGAGGTGGTAAATATTAGCCAGATAAGACGGCAACCAGAACAGGAAGAACCACCAGATGGGATCGGTCAGTAGTTTGCCACTCATGAAGCCCCAGATGGCTTTATTGGCAAAAATGGGGTACTTCACGGCTTCACCATCTACCGTTGTTACGGTAGCTGCATCGCCAGCGGTGGCAAATTCAGCCGCCGTTTCCTGCGTGATGTGGGCCAGTTCGGCTTCGTTAACCTTCCGGTGGCGGCTTGGTATTTCGTACATGAACCACCAGGCGACAATCCAGGCAAAGCCCAGCGCGCCCGTTACGATGAAGGCCGTTTGCCAGCCGGCCATAAGGGCCAGCCAGGGCACAACGGCGGGTGCTGCTACCGCGCCAATGTTGGCACCGGCATTGAAGATACCAACGGCCAGCGCCCGCTCTTTTTTGGGAAACCATTCGGCTACGGTCTTGATCGACGCCGGGAAGTTACCCGCTTCGCCAATACCCAGCAGACCACGGGCAATCATGAACCCAAACGTACTACCAGCCAGCGCATGGCCCATTGCCGCTAAGCTCCAGACCAGAATGGCCCCGATATAGCCCAGCTTGGTACCCACCCGGTCGATAAGGTAGCCCGCCAGCAAGGTGGTGGCTCCGTAAAAAAAGGTGAAGACCGTAACGATGTTGCCGTAATCAGACTCGGTCCAGCTGAACTCTTTTTCGAGAATTGGTTTCAGCAGGCTAATGACCTGGCGGTCGAGGTAGTTGATCGTTGTGGCGAAAAAGAGGAGCGCAACGATGACCCAGCGGTAGTTACTGGAAGCGGGCAACGTACCACCGGTTTGCCTCAGCGCATCGGCAGCAATGGGAGTGGGTTTTGTTGTCAATGGAACAAGTTCGATTAAGATGAGCGTCGGTCAGACTACGCTAAAACACGGTTAGCCCGTTTAATTACTGTACCGGCTAGATTGTTGACATCGGTTGCCCTTGTGTACGGGTCTTTCTACATGAGTACATGCATTCAGGCTTATCCACATTCATAAAAGTTATCCACAGCTTTCAGGGCATAAACACCGACTTATCCACACGAAATACTTAAGAAAATTTATTTAGCCACAGAGGCCCCGCAACGGCGGCTTGCAAAGATTGATACACCGGTCAGAGACCGGATAACGCCAGGACATAGTCACAGACTATTCCCAACAGCCAACTCCTTTGTATAAACATCGTAACGAGGCTGGAACGCCAGCGCGGTGGAACGCCAGCCGCGTTACGATGTTTATACAAAGAACGGAACGTCCTTCGGTGCGTATTTACGCATACCTTCCTCGTTGATCTCAACGCCGATACCCGGTTTGTTGGATAACGGAATGAATCCTTTCTCGATCATCGGCCCGTCGAAGGTGACGATCTCTTTGAACATCGGCTCCTCGTGGAAGTAGATCTGCCATTCCAGAATCAGGAAGTTGGGCACGGATGCGCATACGTGGCTCGATGCCATCGCGCCCAGGTACGACGCCACCATGTGCGGGGCAAAGGGCACGTAATACAAGTTAGCCAAATTGGCAATTCGCTGCCCTTCACTCAGGCCACCTGCTTTCTGCAAATCGGGCATGACGATGTCGACGGCACCAATTTCGAGCAGTTTACGGAATCCGTGCGCCAGATAATGGTTCTCCCCCGCGCAGATCGGCGTATTCGAAGCCTCCCGGATTTGCTTGTACGCTTCGGGGTTTTCGGCTGGGATCGGTTCTTCGAGAAACAGCAGGTTCAGCGGCTCCATCATCTTGGCCACCCGCCGACCGGTAGTTACGTCGTACTTCCCGTGCATGTCTACGCAGATGTCGATCTTCGGCCCAACGGCTTTGCGAACACCGGCAATCTGGTTGTACATCCGCTCCAATTCACCCTGGCTGGCGGTCCAGTTGTAGGCATCGTATTTATTCGGGTCGTTGCGCTCATCAATGTCGTATTTCACCGCTGTAAAGCCCATATCGACGGCTTTTTTGGCACTTTTGCCGAAGGCTTCGGCACTGGTGTCGGTTTCCCGGTACGCCCCGGTGTCGCAATAAACCCGGATCTTATCACGGAATTTCCCACCCAGCAGCTGATACACGGGCATACCCAGCGCTTTACCGGTCAAATCCCAAAGGGCCGTTTCAATCGCCGAGAGTACGGAGATATACATACCCGCCTGGGCACCTTCAAAGAAACCGGCTTTTCGAACATCTTCGAACAGGCGATTGACGTTGAGCGGACTTTTGCCTTTGATGCGTTCGCCCATCATCTTCACCAGGTGATAGGTTCCGGGCGTGGCATCAACGCCTTCGCCACAGCCCCAGATGCCCTGGTTGGTATGGATTTTCACAAATAAGCTATGCCCATTCCGGATGTAACCGCACTTGATATCGGTGATTTTCAGATCGGAAGGTGCCGAAGACAGGGGAGCATTGTGAACGGCCGTTTCCAGCCCCTCCCCGAATGTCGATAATGTGGTAGCTGCTAAGGCACTGGCAATGGCACCTTTGGTTAAGAAAGAACGACGGGATGTTGTCATGATTTGGGAAAGGAAAAGGTATTAATATGTACCAAACAGCTTCCAGCTGTTTGTGTGATGTAAATTCAGTACCCACAAACAGCAAGATGCTGTTTGGTACACTCAACTACCAGGTACGGGTTTTGAGGTATTCCTGAATCTGCTCTTTGGGTACGGGCAGTTCGCTGACGTGGGCATTGAGCCACTGCGAAAAATCCTTCTCGATCACATCCGACCAGCGTGAGTCGATCTGCCCCGGTGTGTATTTCTGCTCCCGCAACCGCAGGTGTCCGAACATATCCCGCAACCGGATAATCTCCGACGTTTTCACCACTTTCTCGGCCAGATGGGGCGGAATAAACGCTACCCCACCATCGCGGCCCAATACGATATCGCCCGGCATCACCATCACTTTCCCAATGCGCGTTGGGCGATTAATCCCCACCAGCGTGGTGTTCAAATCGCCTTCCGGGTTATGGTGTGAGGGGTGATAGCTCCGAAAATACGACGTAAACCCGCCAATTTCTTTCAATCCGGCTACATCCCGAAGAGCCCCTTCGTAGACAATTCCGTTACCCGTTTTGGCGTAGATCGAGTTGCCCAGGTTATCGCCAATCGTTGGCCCATCTTCGTGCATACCGTATTGGTCTACCACATACACATCGCCTTTCACAAGCATGTCAATTGGCCAGGCATTCTGCGATTTCACCCGGCCATCTTTCGTGTGTCCTTTGTCGTCCGTTACCCGATGTACATCCGGACGGCCGGGCATAAACGTTGCCGTTAGGGCGCGTCCCACCAAAACACTATCAGGGTTGATGGTTTGCCAGTCGCCTGCGTACTGATAGCGGTACTTTTCACCTTTCATCACCGACCAGGCTTCTTCATGGGTCACCAGCTTCATGCGTTTGATAATCGCATCCGGCACTTTCGGGCGACCATCGGGGAATCGCTCCCCCTTCCATTCGGGCGTCAGGAAGATCAGTTCCTCCTTCGAGATCTGCTGTGCAACCGATACCGACGCCAGGCCGGTCAGTAACAACACAGCGGTCATTACGAATATCTGTTTCATTGAAAATAGTGAAAATTAAACGTTTAGGATTTAGGGCGAATAAGGCAGATAACCAATTCATCTACCCTTTGTAAACTTGGAAGAGGAACAGCTGCGCACCAGGAAGATAAAAGTCTTTCATAATTTTCATATTTGCAACCGATTGCAAATTACTACTGAAAGAATAATTTAATAATAAATAATTTATATACTATTAAATACAAAATACATGAATGATCGATCGGTTAAGGCCAGCTAGTTTCGGTACACGTCCCAAACAACACCATATGTAAATTACAATCGGTTGCAGAAAATGGCTAATAGCCCTGCGTAACTCCCTTTTTATACTGTCTGCTCCAGTCTTTTTTGTTTAAGGAGCATCATCGTCAGCAGTAAAGTAGACAGACTATCCGGGCGGTGCCAAATTATTCCCATTCTATAAGTAAAGGCATGCCGACATATGGTTTATGTTGTGGATGATTTTCGTATACCAACCAGCTAGTTCCAATGCAAAAAAACTCGGCACTCTTCATTACGCTTCTTTTCTTTCTCGTTTGCGGGCAGCTTTCGGCCCAGAATCTTCGCCCACCCGCTTACCCGCTTATTACGCATGACCCTTACTTCAGCGTCTGGAGCATGACGGACAAACTAACCGATTCGCCCACGCGGCACTGGACTGGTAAACCCCAATCGCTGGAGGGCCTTATCCGGGTCGACGGCAAAGCATATCAGTTTTTAGGGGCCGTCCCGCCAAATTACGAAGCCATTCTACCCACCGGTGAAACCCAATCATATACAGCTCAGTACACAACGAAAAAGCCCGTTACTGGCTGGGAAAAGGCCGACTTCTCAGCCACCGGCTGGCAATCGGGTCAGGGTCCTTTTGGCGATACGCCCGAAGCCAAAACCAAATGGGTCACTACCGATAAAGACGGCATTTATTACCGCCGGGAATTCACCTACGATGGGAAAGCCGATCCTACAAAACTGCTATTATCCATCAATCACGACGATGACGTAATCGTTTATCTGAACGGCACGAAAATCCTCGACAAGCCCGACTATGTGAGTGAATATGTTAACCTGCCGTTATCTCCGGCGGGGCAGAAAGCCCTGCGTAAAGGCAAAAATGTGCTGGCTGTGCATTGCGTAAGCCCCCGGGGCGGTTCGTTTATCGACGTAGGCATCCTGAATCCCATCACCACCCAGACAATCACCGCAGCGACCCAAACGGGCGTGAATGTATCAGCCACCCAAACCGATTACCTGTTTACTGCCGGACCGGTGGGCCTGGTGGTTAATTTCATGTCGCCCCTGTTGCTGGATGATCTGGACGTTGCCGCCCGCCCGATTACGTATGTTACTTTCGAGGTTCGTTCGCAGGACCGCAAGCCGCATTCGGTGCAGGTTTACCTGAGTGAATCCGGCACGATGGCAACGAATACGATTGGCCAGGAGGTTGTCCTGAAAGCGGGCCAGGCACCGGGGCTGATCTTTCAAACCGTTGGCACCGAGGCCCAGCCCGTGCTGGCGAAGAAAGGCGATAATATACGCATCGACTGGGGGTACGCCTATCTGGCCGTCCCGCAGGAAACGGGCAATCAGACCGCCAACGGAATGGCACCGGGCCTCAAACAGGCATTCCTGACGAATGGTCAGCTCCCCACCGATAACAAAGCCGCCGTGCCGGGCAACAAGCCAAGAGCCGCCGTAGATGTTGCCATTGCCAGCGTACTCGACTTTGGCAACGTATCGAAATCCGCCGAAAAACACCTGATGCTTGGGTACGATGATCTGTATTCGGTACAGTATTTCAAGCAGAACCTGCGCCCGTGGTGGCGTCGGGATGAGAAAACGACCATGGTTTCGCTCTTGCAGACAGCCGAAAAAGACTACGGCCGACTTCGGGATAAATGCGAGAAGTTCGACAACCGGCTTTATTCCGACGCGAAAAAGGCCGGTGGTAAAGAGTACGCGGACCTGTGCGCGCTGGCATACCGACAGGCCATTTCTGCCCATAAAATTGTGGCCGGTCCCAAAGGCGAAACCTTCTTTCTATCGAAAGAGAATTTTTCCAATGGCTCTATCGGCACGGTAGATGTTACCTATCCTTCGGCTCCGCTCTTCCTGCTGTATAACCCAACGCTGCTAAAGGGTATGATGGAGCCTATTTTCCAGTATTCGGAGAGTGGGCGCTGGAAAAAGCCCTTTGCCGCGCATGATGTCGGGACGTACCCACAGGCCAACGGCCAAACCTACGGCGAGGATATGCCCGTGGAAGAGTGCGGCAACATGCTGATCCTGGCCGGTGCCATTGCCGGAGCCGAAGGAAACGCAGACTACGCCAAACAACACTGGAAAACCCTGACGACCTGGGTTGAATACCTCAAAAAAGACGGTTTCGACCCCGACAATCAGCTTTGTACGGATGATTTCGCCGGTCATATTGCCCGCAACGCCAACCTGTCTGTTAAGGCGATTCTGGGCATTGCGGCTTACGGAAAGATGGCCACTCAACTAGGCGACAAGGCCACCGGACAGAGCTACCTGCAAACGGCGCGGGATATGGCCGTCAAATGGCAGCAGCTTTCGCTCGATAAAACCCTCAACCAGAAAGCCCACTACGACCTGACCTTCGAGAATCAGAACGACACCTGGAGCCAGAAATACAACCTCGTTTGGGATAAATTACTAAACCTGAATATCTTCCCGAAAGAGGTTACGCAAACGGAAATTGCCTATTACCTGACCAAACAGCGTACGTACGGCCTTCCGCTCGACAGCCGCAAAACCTATACAAAATCCGACTGGATTGTGTGGACCGCTACCCTCGCCAAATCGGACCGCGACTTCGAAGCGTTCATCAAGCCCGTCTGGAAGTACGTCAACGAAACCCCGACGCGGGTGCCCCTCTCCGACTGGCACGAGACTACCAACGCCAAGCAGGTCGGCTTTCAGGCCCGCTCGGTTGTAGGTGGGTATTATATCAAAATGCTGGAAGGGAAACTGAGTAAGTAAATCAGGTTGCCCGTCAACTAACCACCCCCAACCGACGCTTCGGTTGGGGGTGGTTAGTTGACGGGCAAAGCCTAAACCTAAAAGAAATGAAAACGTCCCTACCCTTCTTTCCCCTACTGGGCCTCCTACTGACTTCAGGACTTGCCCACTCCCAAACGCCTGCACCCGCCCAGAATCTACCCCGTGCGGCACCCATCATGAGCCGGTGGGAGAAACAGCTAACGCCGGAAAATGCCTGGCGCGACTACCCGCGCCCGCAGATGGTTCGGAAACAATGGCAGAACCTGAACGGCCTTTGGGACTATGCCATTACGCCCAAAATCGCTCCCCAGCCAACGGAGTTTTCGGGCCAGATTCTGGTGCCGTTCTGCCTTGAATCGACAGTGTCGAAAGTAAACAAACCCCTCACCGCCGACCAGCGCCTGTGGTATCGCCGGACAGTTAGCCTGCCCGCCGACTGGGCCGGGCAACGGGTGCTGCTGCACTTCGGCGCGGTGGATTACGAGTGCAGTCTGTGGGTCAATGGGGGGCTGGCCGGATCGCATACGGGCGGCTCCGACGCCTTTAGCTTCGACGTCACGGATTATTTGAAAGACGGTCAGAATCAACTGCTGCTGGGCGTAACCGATCCAACGTCGACGGGGGAGCAGCCACGCGGCAAACAGTTGCTGAATCCAAACGGCATCTGGTACACACCCGTGTCGGGCATTTGGCAAACGGTCTGGATGGAACCCGTACCCAAACAGGCTTACATTGAAGAGGTCAAACTAACCCCGGAACTGGATTCAGGGCGCGTCCGGGTGGATGTGCTGCTCGATAAGCCAGCCAATAATTACACCACCGCTATTCGGTTAACGGCACTGGATGGTAACCGAACCGTGGCGACAACGCTGGTCCGGGCCGGACGAACGGGCTACCTTTCGCTGAAAAACCCCAAACTCTGGTCGCCCGACAGCCCGTTTCTGTACGACCTCAAAGCGGAACTGGTTACCGTGACCGACCCCTTCGGCGATACACCCCGCAACAAACGCCCGCGTCAGGATGAGGCTCTGAACAAAGCGTTTGCCAGCGCCACCGTAACGGGCAATTCGCTCGATGTGGTAACCGGCTATTTTGCCATGCGGAAAATCGCGATGGGTCGGGGGCCGGGCGTCGCTACGTCGGTGGCGAACCAGCCGGTATTGTTGCTGAACAACAAATTCGTCTTTCAGAACGGCCCGCTCGATCAGGGCTGGTGGCCCGGTAGTTTACTAACGCCCCCCTCCGACGAAGCGATGGCGTTTGAAATTGATTTCCTGAAAAAGTCCGGCTTCAACATGCTCCGCAAGCATATTAAAGTCGAGCCCGACCGTTATTACTACCTCTGCGATAAGATGGGTATGCTGGTTTGGCAGGACATGCCGTCGGGCTTTCTGGAAGGCCAGAACGAAGCCCCCGGCGACCAGTCGGAGCCGATTCGCCGGTCGAAGGGCAAAGAACAGTTTGAACTGGAACTGCGCCGGATGATGAACCGCCTGCATAACCACCCCAGCATTGTTACCTGGGTGGTGCATAACGAAGGCTGGGGCCAGTACGACAACAAGCGCCTGGCCGATTGGGTGAAAGCCCTCGACCCCAGCCGGACCGTTAACGCCAGCAGCGGCTGGAACGACCTCGGCGCGGGCGATTTCTACGATATTCATACCTACGAGCCAGAACCCAACGCACCCGCCCCAAAAACCGACCGCGTAGTGGTTATTGGTGAATTTGGCGGCATCGGCTGGCCGGTGCAGGGGCATCTGTGGAATCCTGAAATGCGCAACTGGGGTTACCAGACCTATCAATCGGCCGATGAAGTGCTGAAAGCTTACCAAAAGAAATACGCTAAAATCGTGGAGTATTATCAGAAACAGGCCCTTTCGGCAGCTGTGTATACGCAAACGACGGATGTAGAAGGCGAAGTAAATGGCCTGCTCACCTACGACCGCGAAGTCATTAAAATTCCCATTGAAACGCTGAAGAAGATTCACGCGCCCTTGTTTAAGTAGTCACTTGTACCCGATAGCATCTTGCTGTCGAACCGTTAGGCGATAAATAGTGACCGCCCTTTTTTAGTGAAACGTATTTTAGACGACTGTTTTTTAGCCTGACGGCTCGACAGCAAGATGCTGTCGGGTACAACCCCAACACAAAGCCCTTTCTGCCACCAGAAAGGGCTTTTTTAGTTTCCTCAAAAAATATAACTAATAAATTAGTTGTAAAACTAAACCATTAGTCATACATTTCGTTCACTATCAATAAATCACTGTACGTCATGCCGATACGCGACCTTACCAAAGCCGAAGAAGAAATCATGCGGGTGCTTTGGCAACTTCAGAAAGGCTTTGTCAAGGATGTTCTGGCCGAACTGCCCGAGCCCAAACCCGCCTACAATACCGTCTCGACCATTATCCGCATTCTGGAAAAGAAAGAACTGGTTGGCTACCGGGCTTATGGGAAAACGCACGAGTATTATCCCCTCATTTCGGAGGAAGAATACCGGCGTTTTCAGACCGAGCAACTCATGGCGAACTACTTCGATAATTCGCTCAAAAAACTGGTGTCGTTCTTCGTGCAGGATAAAAACATCAGTCTAGGTGAAGCCGACGAAATCATCAAGCTCCTAAACAAACAGAAAGACCAATGAACGCCCTCGATTACCTCCTCAAAGCGAACCTCTACGGTCTGCTGTTTGCCAGTTGTTATTGGCTGCTGCTGCGTCGGCATACGTTTTTCGGGCTGAACCGGGCGTATCTGCTGGCCTCGTTGGTGCTCTCACTGACTCTGCCGCTGGTTAGGCTACCCGCCGAAACCGTGGAAACACTCCCAATGCCGGTGGGCGTTATAGCGCTGCCCGTAACTACTATCCAGGTAGCTACGCTCGAAGCCCCTCAAGCCGAGCCCAGCCCCGATTGGGAGCAACTCGCGCTGTGGGGGTATGGACTCATTGCTTTGGCCTTACTCACCCGGTTAGGCATCCGAACCGGGCGTCTGTTGCGGCTAATTCACTGGTCGCCCCGGCAGACGCAGGATGGGTATATACTGGTGCAGCCAAACGACCCGACGCTCCCAACCTTCTCGTTTTTCAACTACATTATCCTGAACCCCGCCGATACCGACAACACCCTGATTTTGCGGCATGAGTTGGTACACGTTCGGCAATGGCATAGCGCCGATGTGCTCGGCCTGGGCATTGTCCAGGCTGTATTCTGGGCTTGTCCGGCACTGCTGCTGATTGCCCGTCTGCTACGCCAGGTACACGAATTTCTGGCCGATCAGCCCGCCACCCAACCCACGGAATACGCCCGCTTTCTGGTGGCTTACTCCTTTGGTACACAACTCAGCGTAAGCAGTCCCGACCCGCTAACGAACAGTTTCTTCAACCCGTCGCTCCTTAAGCAACGCATTATCATGCTGCAACAAAAAGCCACGACCCGCTGGGCGCTGGGCAAATACGTGCTGGTTCTTCCATTGGCATTTGGGTTGCTGGCCATGACCACGGCACGGGAAGAAATTACGGCTGTCGTGGACTCGCTTCAGGATGAGGGAATTACGGTAACCGGAAAAGTGACGAGTTCAGTGGATGGGAAGCCGCTGCCGGGGGCGATAGTTGTCGTTGCCGAAACCGGCAAAGGTATACCTACCGACACACAGGGGCAGTTCACTCTTAAGAACGTCCCTAAAACAGCAACGATCAGTTTCAGTTTTGTCGGTTTTTCGACAACAAATGTTCCTCAAGTTGGGGAAAAGGGGCGAACAACGTTAAACATCGCCCTATCTCCAACTGACCCAAATGAGTTACCTACCATGGGCGCAACGGCGGCTTACAAGGCGATTAAGCCTAATCCGTCTATGCCGGTACGCACACCGCCTTCTTCAGAAACCATTAATGGTAAGGTGTACCGGGCGGTTGAAGAACCAGCTGTTTTTCCAACGGGTATTCCGGGATTGATGCAATATGTGGCACATGCGCTACGGTATCCGGCTAAAGCCAAAGCGGCTGGTGTTGAGGGCAACGTTCTGGTTCAGTTTGTGGTGCTGCCAACCGGTGCCATCGGTTCTGCCAGCATTAAAAAAGGTATTGGCAGTGGCTGTGATGAAGAAGCTCTGCGCGTTGTGAAGCAAATGCCGCGCTGGATTCCGGGCCAACAAAATGGAAAGACCGTAGCTACCCAGTATGTTCTCCCCATTCAGTTCGCGCTCGAAAAGAAAACCGATGATAAACGAACCGGGCAGGTTTCAGGCAATCAACTGAACGATGTACATGTAATTGGATACGAACCAGCATCGACGCCAACACCCCAGAAACAGATATCCCAGACCGGCGATGAAATCTTCACCGTTGTTGAAAAAGTACCAGAATTTCCCGGTGGTATACGTGCTCTATATCAATACCTGGCCCGCAACTTACGCTACCCGACCGAAGCTCGCCAAAATAAAATACAAGGCCGAGTGTACGTAAAGTTTATTGTCGACAAAACCGGTGATATCCGGGAATTGAGGGTTCTGAAGGGCATTGGCGGTGGCTGTGATGAAGAAGCGATACGAGTGGTTAGTCAAATGCCAAACTGGATTCCCGGTAAGCAACAGGGTAAGGCCGTGTCTGTCATGTACAATCTCCCCATTCAGTTTTCGCTCGAAAAGAAGACCGAGGATAAGCGAACGGGGCAGGTTACGCCTGATTCAAAAGCTGGTTCGGTGCAAACCCTGGACAATATTGTCAATACGAATAAGCCTGGAAGCTTTGAATTAGATAAAGGCATGTCGGGCGGCAGTAAAAATCGGTATGCGATGCCCTTACCCGATTCCCTACGAAAGCCGGGCACAAGCTTTACGATACGAAGTAATAGATTCATGACCGGCGAGCCACTTATCATCATTGATGGTGTCGAAGCTAAAAGCGGTATCAGCCACCTCAACCCAGATGACATCGACAATGTCACGGTCCTGAAAGGCGAATCGGCAACGGTTTACGGTGAAAAAGGTAAAAATGGAGTCATACTCGTAACCACAAAAAAGAAATGAACACGCTCCCCTATCTCTTAACCGCCAGCCTGTATCTGCTGTTGTTTTACGGCTGTTACGCGCTGTTGCTGCGCCGAAACACGTTTTTCGGCATGAACCGGGCGTATCTGCTCGTATCGGTGGGGCTTTCGTTATTGCTCCCGCTGGTCGAACTACCCACCGGAACGGGCGATTCACTACCGGTGGGTACGATTATCTTACCGACGTTTGTTATTGGCAGCCCGCAACCGCAATCCGATAGCCTGACCGCATCGGACTGGCTGTGTCTGATCTACGGCCTGGGCGTATTTGCCACGCTGGTACGAATGGGCGTCAATCTGTGGTCCGTATTTCGCCTGATCCGGCGTGGCACGGCTAAGCGCACCCCCGCTTATACGCTCGTGCAGCTCCCAACCAACGAAGCCCCGTCGTTTTCGTTCGGCCGCTATCTGGTGCTGAATCAAACCGATGCCCGTACCCAGCCCGAAGCCCTGATGCGCCATGAAGAGGCCCATATCCGCCAGCGCCACACCGCCGATGTGCTGCTTCTGGAAGTTACACAGGCCTTTTTCTGGTTCAATCCGGTGCTTTGGCTGTACAAGCGCGCCCTTCAGGAGATCCACGAGTTTCTGGCCGACCAGGCCGCTGTCCGCCAGTTGTCTGCCAGTACAATACCTACTCATTACATTGCTGCTCAGCCCACGTATGCCCAACAACTAGTGGCTTACGCGCTCGATGTGCCCATGACCGCCCTGACAACCCCCTTCGTTTCTAAATCAACCCTCAAACAACGTATCGTTATGTTACAAAAACCGCAAACCCATCGCCGGGCGCTCCTCGGCTACGTCCTCGCCCTGCCCCTGGCCGCCCTACTGACCATGTGTACCCAATCGGAGCAGGACCAGACCGCTCTCACCACTGCCGAAACCTCCGCTCGCAAGTCCGTGAAAGTAGACGGTGAAATCTTTACCGTGGTTGAACAACAGCCCGAATTTCCGGGAGGCATGGCACAATTAGGTGCTTATCTTGAGAAAAACATGAAATACCCAGAAGCCGCCCTAAAGGCGAATGTTCATGGCCGGGTGTTTGTTAGTTTTATTGTCACAAAAACCGGCGAGATCTCCGATGTGCAAATCCTGAAAGGTATTGGCTACGGTGCCGATGCCGAAGCGGTACGGGTGGTAAAAAATATGCCCAACTGGACACCAGCCAGACAGAATGGCGAGGTGGTAAATGTAAAGTATAATCTGCCCATTAATTTTCAACTAGATGCTGAAGCACCATCCTCAAATGAATCAGCCTTCAAGGATATAGCCATATTCCTCGTTGATGGTAAACCCGTCACCCAAAAGGAGTTTACGGCTGTTTCACCCGCCAAAATTGCCCGGATGGATGTAGATAAACCCAACAAAACAGTCTCCATCATCACCAAATAGCAGACCACCCAACCCTGAAGGGGTTGACTACGGATAACCGGGGGCGCAGCCCTCGGATCGCCCCGGAGACAGCACCACCTACCTCCAACCCTGAAGGGGTTGACTACGGATAACCGGGGGCGCAGCCCTCGGATCGCCCCGGAGACAGCACCACCTACCTCCAACCCCGAAGGGGTTGACTACGGATAACCGGGGGCGCAGCCCTCGGATCAGACGGAGCCTGGAGGTCACCCGTGGTCAACCCCTATCGGGGTTAGTATAGTCTCGCAGGTAAAAGCCGGGGGCTACACCCCCGGTTATCCACAGTCAACTCCTGCGGGGTTGGGGCAGGTGGTCAGACCACTGCCACTCCGAGGGCTGCGCCCCCGGATATCCGTAGTCAACCCCTGCGGGGTTAGTTAATTTGCGGCATATTTTAGGGTGTAATGAACAAGATTGGCTGCTGATTCATTAGTAACAGACAACCGCTCTCTGTTACTAATGAATCGCATTCTGTACTGGTTTCGTAATGACCTCCGCCTGCACGACAACGAAGGGTTTGTCCGGGCGCTTGAAGTCGCTGATGAGGTACTCCCCATATTTGTGTTTGACCCGCGCTGGTTTGCCGGGCATTCTCAGCTGGGGTTTCACCGGATGTCGGCTTTTCGGGCCAATTTCCTGCTCGAAAGTGTAGCCGATCTGCGCCAGTCGCTCCGGAGCCGGGGAGCCGACCTGATTGTTCGCGTTGGTAAACCCGCTGATGTTCTTTCCGAACTGGCCAAAGAAATGGGGGCCACAGCCGTGTACGCCAGCAAAGAGGTCACGCAGGAAGAAACCACCCAGGAAACAAGGCTAAGTACGAAGCTGAAACCCCTCAACATCGACTTCGAGCTGTTCTGGATGAGTACGCTCTACCACGTACGGGACTTGCCGTTTACCATTTCGCAACTGCCCGATGTGTTCAGCAAATTCCGGCAGCAACTGGAAAAACAGGTCACCATTCGGTCCGCTTTCGCCACCCCGACCCGCGTCGACCTCGTACCCGCTATAGACCCAGGCGAAATACCATCCTTATCAACTCTTGGATTTAATGATGCAGATGTAAAATTGATCTCTGAACCCGATGCTCGTGGCGCAGTACCCTTTAAAGGGGGCGAAACGGTGGCGCTCGCCCGACTCAACCGATACCTGTGGCAAACCGACCTGATTGCGACCTATAAAGAAACTCGCAACGGCCTGTTAGGCGACGATTATTCGAGTAAATTTTCAGCCTGGCTGGCAAATGGATGCCTGTCGCCCCGGCAGGTCTTCAAAGAGATAAGGCGATACGAATCCGATCGCGTTCGCAACGATTCGACCTACTGGCTGATTTTCGAACTTCTCTGGCGCGACTTTTTTCGGTTTGTAGCGCTTAAGTTTGGCTCTCGCATTTTTAAACGGAGTGGCATTAAACATGACCTCCATAAAACGTTCGGGCGAGACGAGGGCCTGTTTCGGAAATGGACTGAAGGCCAGACGGGAATTCCGTTTATTGATGCCAATATGCGCGAGATGAATGCAACGGGCTTCATGAGCAACCGGGGGCGGCAAAATGTAGCCAGCTTTCTGGTGAGCGATCTCGGCCTCGACTGGACCTGGGGAGCCGCTTATTTTGAAAGCAAACTCATTGATTACGACCCGTGCAGCAACTGGGGCAACTGGAATTATGTGGCGGGCGTCGGCAACGACCCGCGCCAGTTCAGCAACGGGCAACCGCGCTACTTCAACATACTCAGCCAGGCTCTCCGCTACGACGAGCGGGGTGATTACGTAAAACACTGGCTCCCCGAACTGGCTAAAGTGCCCAACGATCAGGTACATCTCGTCTCGAATTTAACCGCTCAGCAACAGGAACAGTATGGCGTAGTGCTCGGGCAGGATTACCCCTTGCCGGTGGTAGACCCAAATAAGTGGGTGATTGCCCCACAGCTGTAGTACCGACCGCCCTAACCCCTCCTCGGTCTGTATCCTTGCAGAACGCTCATAAAAGCTATAGTAACAGCGTTCTGTAAGGACACAGACCGAGGATGAAGGGCTATTTTTCAATAAAACAATCACACATCATTACTACTTACAGATTCTTCTCCACAAAATCCGTCAGCATCTGATACAAGTGCAGCCGAGTGTTGCCGCCGTAGATGCCGTGGTTCCGGTTGGGGTAATAAAAGGACTGGAATTGCTTGCCAGCGGCAATAAGGGCGTCTTCGAAGGCAATGGAATTCTGAAAATGCACGTTGTCGTCGCCGGTGCCGTGTACGAGCAGGAACGGGCCGCGCAGTTTGGCCGCGTGCGTAACGGGCGAATTATCGTCGTAACCCGCTGCGTTATCCTGTGGGCGTTTGAGGTAACGTTCGGTATAAATGGTGTCGTAGAACCGCCAGTTTGTAACGGGTGCCACCGAAACCCCCGCTTTGAACACATCGGCCCCCAGGGTCATGCACAGCGCACTCATGTAGCCACCATAACTCCAACCCCATATACCAACGCGGGCCGGGTCAACATAAGGCAGGGTCTTTAAATTTCGGGCAGCGGCAATCTGATCTTCGGTTTCGAGTTTGCCAAGCTGGGCGTAAGTAGCCGTTCGGAAGGCGGCTCCACGGGCACCCGTACCCCGCCCATCGACCGACACAATGATGTAGCCTTTCTGCGCCAGGGTCTGATACCAGAAAAAATCGCGGCTATCCCAATCGTTTTTCACCGTCTGCGAGCCCGGACCACCATATACGAACATAAGCACCGGGTATTTTTTGGCACCCGTGCTGTCGAAGTTCGTGGGACGAATCATCCAGGCGTTGAGCGGGGAACCATCGGCTGCTTTGGTTTGGAAAAACTGTTTTGGCGTGATGGTATAGGTTGCCAAACGGCCTTTCAGGGCATCGTTGGCTTCCAATACCCGCAGGTCGCTGGTTGTTTTGGTATCCCGCAGGCTAACACGAACCGGCGCGCTGGCCGACGTATGATACAGCAAATAGTACGTAAAATCGGGGCTAAAATTGGCGGTGTACGTACCCGGCAGCGTCGTCAGTTTCTGTTTGTTCTGGCCGTTCACGCCAACTCGGTACAGGTGCCGTTCGAGCGGAGACGTTTCCGTAGAGGTGAAAAAGATTGTGCCACTCGTCTCATCGACGCCCGATACGCTGGACACCTCAAAGTTGCCCGTCGTAATGGACCTAATAAGCTGGCCGTTCATACCGTACAGATACAGGTGCCTGTAGCCGCTGCGTTCGCTACTCCATAGGAACGACTTTCCATCGTTCAGGTACGTCAGGTCGTCGGTAAATTCCAGGTCGACGTACGTGGGGCTTGTCTCGGTGAGGACCGTTGTTGCCTGGCCGGTTGCCGCGTTTACGTGCAGCAGGTCGAGCTTGTTCTGAAACCGGTTCATTCGCCGAATCGACAGCAGATCCGGATTTTTGGTCCATTGAATGCGGGGCAGATAAATATCGGTTTCAGCACCCGTTTGCGCCTGTACTTTTTTGCCGGTAAGCACATCGGCCACCCAAACCGACACGCGGGAATTTGCTTCACCCGCTTTCGGGTATTTGAAGCGGTATTCTACCGGATAGAGACCTCCCCAGAGTTGCATGTCGTATTCGGGAACGCGGCTTTCGTCGAACCGAATCCAGGCCAGTCGCTTGCTGTCCGGCGACCATTCGAACGCCCGCGCCATACTAAATTCTTCTTCATACACCCAGTCGGCACCACCGTTGATGATGGCATTCAGCTTACCGTCGGTGGTGAGTTTAGTTTCCTGTTTGGTGGCCAGGTCGACCACAAACAGGTTGTTGTCCCGCATGAATGCTACGCGTTTGCCATCGGGCGAGAAGGTAGCGTACTGTTGCTTACCGCCTTTGCTTAGCTGCGTCAGCCGGGCCGAATTGAGGTCATAGACGTAAAAATCCGCCTTACTCGACCGGCGGTAAATGGGTTCTTCCTGAGTAGTGATCAGCATCTTCCGCTCATCGGCCGACAGTTGGTAACCCTCTACGCTAACCCGTTTTGCCGTACCCGACACGGTTGCGTTTTGCGCGTCGAAGAGGGTTTCTACGGGCGCGCCGGTAGTAATGGAAAACTTAACGATTTTCCCGCCGTCGAGGGTGGTATAAAAGCCACCGGCCTTCATCCAGTTAACGGCTTCGACGGTACGCTGGCTAAAAACGCCCTGATTTCGCCCCCAGATATCATCGAGTGATATATTCTTTCGGGTTTGACCAATGGCTGGGAAGGCAACAAGAAAAAAGAGAATCCGAATTAGAAATTGGCGGGCAGTCATGAGCGTTTTTTTAGGATGTACAAAACAAAACGGTTCGCTGTTGCAACAGCGAACCGTCGCAACGGCGAACCGTTCTATTGGGAAGATACCTTATTTCACCGGTTCGGCAGGGACGCTGCCCGGCAACAGCCCTTTGCGTTTCAGGAGGGCATCCGTAAAGCGCAGGTCATTTTCGCTGGTGAAGATACTATAGGGTAAGTACAGGAATTGCGCTTTGGCCAGGCCTTTGGTCACAGTTTTGGCAATCCAGCTGGCTTTTACGTTCGACATGGCTTCGGCATTGTCCAGAAACAGAATGTAAGCATCCTTGTCTTTGAAAACGCCATTAATCTGGTTCCATTTCAGAATACCGCCTTCTTTGGCATTGATCCGCATTAAAATCTGGCGGCTATCAATTTCGTAGACGTATTTCTGAAATAATGCCTTACTCTGCTCCATCTGGGCAATACCCGTAATCTGAACGGCCCAAAACAGTACATACAGGATGGTAAGCAGCACAACAACAATGTAAATCCAGTAATTCGGATAGATGTTCGTCAGGCTCAGCACGACGTTCAGTAAAATGAGCGCCAGCGGCACAAATCCCCATTTCCAGTTATCTTTTACCCACTGGCGCAGGGCAATGTTAATATACGTTTTTTGGTCTAACGCGTATTTTTTTGTCTTAACAATCATAGCACCTCTACATGAAAGTGCAAAGATAAGAGAAAGATGTATGATGTAGGATGTATGATGTAGGATGTATTGCTTTCGCGGTCAGCCAGCTATATCATATATCCTACATCATACATCCTACATCCTACATCACACGTCTTTCTTCTCCCTTCGGAAGTGCAGGGCATTAATGGCGTATTGATGGTTGGTGGTCTGGCGTATCAGCACATACACAGAATACACCTGCCCATTGGTTTCGTACGTGCCGGTGCTGTATTGCAGGTGATCAGACGAGCCCCGGTACACGAATTGAAAACTATGTGGCGGGTATTTACGAAAAAAGGATCGCAAAATGAGTTCGGCGTGGGTGGCCTGGAGAGCCTTAAAGTCAATTTTTTCGGTGTCGATCACCAATTCAATTGTTTTGGCGAAACGAGCCGATAACTGCCCTGCATCGCCACTACGCAGGGAGGTGCCCACAGTTTGGGTGATGTCGGCTTCGGCCGGTCGTATTGCGGGGTGTAGCCCCAGCAATAAACTAAACATAAAACTAAATAATAGGCTCATAGCTGTCGAGAGCATAATTCTCTTTTCAGCACAAAAGGCGAAAACTATGCCAACTAAATACCCCAGTGCTATATTTCATTGCTTAACGCCTTTTTCCCCATCTTTGCGGGGTCATTTTATTTTACAATTCGCTTATGAATACCGCGCAGCCGACGCTTATCCTGAACGCCGAACAGATCCAGCAAAAAATCAGACGAATTGCCTTTCAGATTTATGAAAATAATTTTGAAGAGTCCACGCTGCTGTTGGCGGGTATTGCCGGAGAGGGCTACGTGCTGGCGCAGGCATTGGCGCAGGAGTTGCAGGCCATAGCTCCCTTTTCAGTAAGTCTGCTTCAGCTAAATTTCGACAAAACACAGGAAGCACAACCGACAGTGACGGTTGACCCGCCCGTTACCAGTTATACGGATGCCGTCGTTATTGTTGTCGATGACGTTTTGTATACCGGCCGAACGTTGGCGTTCAGCTTACAGCCCTTTCTAAGCCAACCCGTCCGAAAATTACAGGTTGCGGTTCTGGTCGACCGCAATCACCCGCGTTACCCGGTAGCCGCCGACTACAAAGGCTACGAGCTCAGCACCACCCTGACCGAGCACGTCGATGTTGTGTTAAGTGACAAGGAGCGGATGGGCGTTTATTTGACGTAGTTGGTTGGTTAATGGTTATTAAATTAATGGTTATTGAGTTAATAGTTATTGGTTAACGATTGCCCATGACGATTAACCAATAACTATTAACTTAATAACCAATTACACTCTCGTACTTCTCACCAGACCGATACCGGCAAAGAAGAAAATGCCGCCGAGAATAACATACACAAAGGATGCCTGAGAAACACCCCCTTTGGTAAAATCGATGCCACCGTAAATAAGGCCGATCAAACCGGCCAGAGTCAGGATAATGCCTAAGATGCTTTTCGCATTCATACGTTGAGTTTTTTAGCGTGAACGGTTCATAACCGGGTTAATAACTACTCTCAGCTAAAATCCTCCCTGAAATAGTTCATTCTTTTATCAGGCTACTCCAGAAGCACCATAATATCCTCTTTTGTAAGGGCTTTCATAAAATTCTCCTCCGTGGTAATCAGGCTACCCGCCAGCTGCTGTTTGGCCCGCTGCAACGACAGGATTTTTTCCTCTACCGTGTTCTTGGCAATGAATTTGTACGTGAAGACGGTTTTCTGCTGACCAATTCGGTGCGCCCGGTCAACGGCCTGCGCTTCGATGGCGGGGTTCCACCAGGGGTCCAGAATAAACACATAGTCGGCCGCCGTCAGGTTGTGTCCCAGACCACCCGCCTTCAGCGAGATCAGGAATAACTTCACCGAATCGTCGGTTTGAAACAGTTCCACCTGGCTTTGGCGATCAACTGTCGACCCATCCAAATACGCGTATTTGATGTTCTTTTCTTTCAGATACTGCCTTACCACCGTGAGGTGCTTAATAAACTGACTAAACACCAGCACTTTATGATTTTCCGTCATGGCGCTTTCCAGCCGCATCAGCATATCATCCAGCTTGCCTGAGTCACCTTCGTACTCGGCATCGACCATGCGGGGGTGATTGGCAATCTGCCGAAGTTTGGTCAGGCCCTGCAGCACAATCATTTGTGACTTGGCAATTCCCTCCTCTTCAATCCGTTCCAGAATCAGATTACGGTAGTACGATTTAGCTTCTTCGTACTGAGCGGCCTGATCGGGAGTCATGTCGGAGTAGAGTACACTTTCTACTTTAGGCGGCAAATCGGTAGCCACCTGCGCCTTGTTACGCCGAAGCATAAACGGCTTGATGAGCCCGTACAGCTTGCCGGTTTTGGCCTCGTCGTGCCGCTTTTCAATGGGTATCTGAAACTCATTCCGGAAGAATGACTGACTACCCAGCAAGCCGGGATTGATGAAGGTCATCTGCGACCACAGGTCCATTGTACTGTTCTCGATCGGCGTACCCGTCAGTATAAGCCGGTACGCATTATTAAGCTGCATAACGGCCTTGGTGATGTGCGACGACGGGTTTTTAATGGCCTGCGACTCATCGAGAATGACGTAGTTGAACCGGTAATCGCTCAACAGATCAATATCGATCCGGACAATTCCGTACGAGGTTAGAATGAGGTCATAGCCGTCGAACTGGGCGGTATTCTTCTCGCGATAGGTTCCGGTATAGACCATCACGCGCAGGTCGGGGGTGAACTTCCGGGCTTCGAGTTCCCAATTATAGAGCAGCGATGTGGGCATAACCAGCAGGCTTGGCTCCGTTACACCTGCTTCTTTCTGGCCTTGTAGCATAGCCAGTGTCATGACAGTTTTACCCAGACCCATATCATCGGCCAGACACCCGCCAAACCGGTACTGCCGCAGAAAATTCATCCAGTCGTACCCCGCCTGCTGGTAGGGCCGGAGGCTGCCCATAAAGCGAGTGGGTAGCGGGAACGACTCAATTTCTTCAAAATCGCGCAGCCGTTCGAGCTTTCGGCTGATGATGGTCGTGGCCAGGTTTTCGCGTTCCAGTTCCTGTACCAGCGCCAGGTGGTGCTTATGCAGGACCAGTCGCTCATCTTCATCAATCCCATTGGGATGTTCCAGAAAGCCGAAAAGTTCGGAATACTTGGTAAACCAGGCTTCGGGAATGACCGCTATTTCGCCGTTGGGCAGGGTAAACTCATGCTTCTTGTTAAGAATGAGCGTCCGTAATTTTAGAAACGGAATTTCGAACTCGCCAAATCGAACGTTGGCGTAAATATCGAACCAGTCGCGACCCTCTTTAATGGACACGTTAATGCTCGAATAGCCAAGAAAGTACCGTTTGGTATCCTGCGCATCTTGCCGAAGTAAAAACCCGGCTTCCTGCAGTTGACTATTGTTATTGGCCAGCCAGCTGAAGGCCTCGGCTTTTGACAGCGCCAGCCGACCATGCCGTAGATCCAGACCCGATTCCCGTAAAAACGTAAGTTTCAGGCGTTCCAGCCGCTGATCCCGACGAATTTTATGAAAAATATACTCGTCGTTTTTCTTTTCCAGACTCACGTTGGCCGATGCTCCGAAGTTGTCGTAGCGAAAGGTGAAATCGCCGTATTGAAACGACAGATCGAACATAATTCGCTGGCTAGCGACATCCTCATTGTCAGTAGCTTCCGACCCATCCTGAAACAAGGCCACCGGAACCGCTTTACTCGAATGCACCATTTCGGCCACGGTCAGAACGGGCACCGGCTCCATGGCTTCGGTTCGAATCTCGAATCCTTTTGCATACACGTCATACGAGGCAATCAGGGGTGTAACGAACCGCTCGTAATACTGTTGTTCAATGTTGCGGGGAATAACGATATGATTTTTCGTAAAGAAGGGCCGGAGCTTTTTACCATCGACATTCTTACTGAAATGATAGAGCCGGTTGTTAACCAGCAGATAAGCCGGTTCATCACAAATCATGAGGGCATCTTTGTACTGAAACTCAACCCGCTCCGTATCCACCGGTCCACTATCCTTACCATCTTTTGGGCCGCCCTCTCGTGGGCCGCCCTCTCGTGGGCCAACCGGATAGCGGATAATTGGGAAATAGTGGGTAGAGTCGGCGTTCCGGACGAAGTGAAAATGCACCCGTGCTGGTTCGGGCATCCAGATAATGGACTCCCAGGCGGGGTTGCCATCATTACCCATAATGTAAAAAGGCTTGCCGGGCAGCAGGGCCATAATTTGGGCTTTAATGGTTTCCAGATAGCCTCCAATAGCCTCCTGAACCAGTTTATCACCTTTCTGGGAATCGTATATTTTCAGCAAGAAATCAACGGCGGGCAGCTTTCGGGTGTTGAACTTTTTAACAATGGTATCCTGCTGAATACTATCGATGAGTTTAACCAACTCAAAATCCCGCTCATCCAATCCTTTGGCAAATTCCCCAACATTTTGGGTCGACAGCGTCTGGTTTTGCAGCGTCAGTTCTCCTTTACTATTACGTTGCACAACAAATGCTTCAATGAGGTAGCCCAGAAACTCGTGATCCAGCAGCGAATACACGATTTGAAACGGTTGCAACGGCGAGACTTTCATGGTTCAATAGCATTCAACCCAGCCTTTGGAAGACCAGCCTGAACGTCGGGAAGAGGGTGAACAATAGCGGTTAAAGACTAGCGTGGATGGCGCGCCGACATCTGCACAATAAAACCAGCGAACTCACTCATAATGAATCAATTAACTGATATTTACAGTTGTCAAAGATTTCAAATATACGAATCAAAACAAAATGTACAAGTAAGAAACTGACAAAATCAGTGAATGGTAAAAATGCCGTGTAAAAGTGATGAAAATTAAGGAAATGAGGCTGAAGAGCGGCCTGGAGCGGCCACTAAACCAGAAGGAAGTCAGCGAGGATTTTCTGGCTTTTATTTTGAAGAGTACGGGGAGCACTACGTAAGCAGGAGCCTCGCAGGGTACGCCAACCCCAGTAAATAACCGTTCATCATTACCGGATTTACCGGGTGGGTTACCTAGTTTTTTGCGTACACTTTTACCCAATCGACCTGCATGATGCCTTCGTTGCCATTGAGTACTATCTGATCGGCGGTGGGCAGGGTGTTTTCGCGTAAGAATAAGTCGCCCCCAACTACCTGGTTCAACGTAATTCGCTGCGGTTTCTCAAACAGATTTGCTACATAGTCACCCTGTTTGGTGTCAATCACCTGGCCATCCAGTAAGAATGTCAGGGTATCTTTTTGCCAGATCATTTCATATACATGCCAGCGATCTGTCAGGTTGGTGGTGCTGGTTATCGTTCTTCCCTCCTGAGGGATGAGTTCCCGGTACAGCACATCATCATAGAAGTAAGCGTTTTGGAAATTATAAGGGTCATGACCACGGGCCTGTATGATGGCAATGCCCCCGTTGGTCGGCCAGTTATCCCCATAAGACCAGAAAGACGCTCCCATGCCATAGCCGGTGGGCAATTTGATACGGGCAGCTACCCGCAGCTGACTAGTGATATCATTGAGCATAAACAGGGCCTTCGATTCGATCCGGGCCGAAGTAAAATCAAATTCCTTCCAAGTCTCATCGATGTCCTGACGGTATTTATAACCCTTTACTTTCCTTTTTTTCGCTTTGATTACCAACAAGTTATTGGCCGTTTTTTCGAAATCTTTAGTAACCGCTATGTTCTCCGGGTTATTGGTGTAGAGTTGTAGTTCATTGTTAAAACTCCCGCCTATCCAAAGCCTCCAGTTAGGATTTGTCGGATCAGCCGGACTCTTATCGAAGTTATCATCAAAAGCCTTACCCCAGCCGTCCTTTGCCAACAGCGAATCGGCTGATGTGGCGTAATCAAAACTACAAAGGTTTGATTCGTCAGTTTGACAGACAATAGCCGACACAACGGGGTCAAGCGGATATAGAACAACCTGCCTACAACTCGGTGTAATGGCAGTGAAGATGCCCAACGAAAATAGCATTGTTAAGGAAAGCAGAGCACGTTTCATAGCGTAAAGGGAATGCGTTTCCATAGCTAGAGTTTATCTACCTATATACGGGAGAACAATAGCATGAAACGGCCTAACAATTTCAGGGCCAGAATTTCCATAAAGCGTATTAATCAGTAGCAATCCCGATAGGAAAGAGAGCTAGTCTACTGATTATTAACACATTTTTTTTATTTTTTCCTTTACCCTATAAAGTAACCCTTATTAGATTTCAGTAACTAATATTCCATATTTTGTATATATATTCCAGATATTGGAATCTATATATTTCCATTAAATTACCTTTACCTCTTTCTATAGCCAACAAGAACTAGACGAAAGTGCCTGTATTCTTGTTGGAGAACCATAGGGTAAGGAAGTAAAAAATGTAGCCGAAGAGCCGATAGAAACGCGCCTGAATGGCCACACCCGCATCAGTTCCTGAAGTAGCGAATACTCGAACTGCCCAATAAGTGTTTCCCGAAACTATTCGATCACTAATTTCATAGTTTATCTGGCGGATAGACGAAGAACATGCCTCGATCAGCTTTACCTATCAGTATATAAGAAAACTATATTAAATTAATAAAAGAATAAACTATACTATTGTAATAAAGCACGTATAAATAACCGAATACGCTTTCTGATGGAAAAACTACACCGCCGGGATTTTTTAGCTCAATTATCACTCGCAACGGTTGCGGTCTCTGTACCCAAACATGCGTTTTCGTTCCATAGCAAAGCTGACGCGTTTGTTGAGGTAGAAACAACCTATGGCCGGATAAAAGGAATGCAAAACGAAGGGGTAAATCTATTCAAAGGCATACCTTACGGAGGACGCATTTCCGGCGACCGACGGTTCCGACGACCGGCCCCGCTCGAACCCTGGACTGGCGTGCGGGATGCGTTGCAGTTTGGTGCGCCCGCTATTCAGCCACCCCGCCGGAATGAGCCAGCCCCGTCGGAAGATTGCCTGTTTCTGAACGTCTGGACCCCGGCCAATGACAATAAGAAACGGCCGGTTATGTTCTACAGTCACGGTGGGGGCTTTGTAGGTGGTTCGGGAGCCGCAGGAGGACAGGACGGGTCGAACCTGGCCCGAAATTTCGATGTGGTAGTCGTCGAAACCAATCACCGCTTAGGGTTGCTTGGGTTTCTGTACCTGGATGAACTTGGCGGTGCCGACTATGCCGGGTCGGGCAACATGGGCATGCTGGATATTGCGGCTGGCCTGAAATGGGTATACGACAACATTGCGCAGTTTGGGGGCGATCCGAACAACGTCATGATCTGGGGCGAATCGGGCGGTGGGGCCAAAACCTCCTGTCTGTACGCCATGCCCGAAGCGGCCCCCTACTTTAACAAGGCCTCCATCGAAAGCGGGCCGGGCGTTCGGATGACGACCAAAGAAATAGCCGCCGAAACAACGGCCATGCTATTGAAAGAACTGAATATTGCTCCCAAAGACTGGCGGAAGTTGCTGGATATACCGGCTGCGGACTTGCTCGCTATGCAGGCCAAGTTGCCGTTTGTACCGCCCTTTATTGAAAAGAACAAGAATCTGGGCATGATGCGCCGAAACTACGGGGGCTTTGGCCCGGTAGTCGATGGTGTTGTGCTGCCTCATCATCCGTTCGATCCAACGGCCCCGGCCATTTCGCGTAATAAACCGCTGCTGGTTGGCTGGAATGAGGACGAATACGCCTTCTTCGCCTGGGAACGTAAAGACACCGAGTTTGCCAAACTGGACTTCGACAGCCTATCGAAAAAACTGGAGCCCCAATACGGCGAGGACACGGCTAAAATTGTTGATACCTACCGAAAAGCAAATCCTGATGCCACGGCACCACAGATTTTCATGGCCATATCCTCCATTACCATGATGGGTTTAGGTTCGGTCGATATTGCCGAGAAAAAGGTGAAACAGGGCGGGGCACCGGTCTATCTGTACAATTTCGGGTACAAGTCGGAGAAGAAAATTCCGGGTACCGATTACCCAATGGGTACGCCCCACGCGATGGACATTTCGTTTAAGTTCAACAACGAAATTCCACCCCGCGACGGTTCTGCGCCCAAAGAAAGCTTCTTCGGCGGTAACCGGCCTGAGCGCTTCACGGCCTCGCGTCACTTCGCTGAATTATGGACTACGTTCGCCCGAACCGGCAAACCGGCCGCCAAAGACGTACCCAAGTGGCCAGCTTACAACCTTAAAACCCGACCCACCATGCGGATTGATACCACCTGCGAGGTTATTGATGACCGATTTAGTCACGAACTGGCCGTATGGCGAGCCGTCGGAAAGTTATAATGCACGCTTAAAACTCGTTCGATTGAACATGAGTCGCCACTTCAAGAAAGTAGCTCAGGCCAAGCCCCACCTGGGTTCCATAAATACGATCAGCGGTGAGATTCCTCACCCTAACGGGACAGTTGCCGTCAATTATGTCGTTCAAAAAGGCGCGCTGCGGGCTGACGTAACCCTTCCGCCAAAAACTACCGGCAACTTTGCCTGGAAGGGGAAAACCCATGTACTCAAAACCGAAAAAATACGCTGGTGCTGTAGAACAGTACAGTTCCTTCTACCATCTAATGGGCTATGCAGGTTGAAATCAGGTGAACGTAAGACCGCAACACTTTTGCAATACAGAGTAGTTTAACCACAGAGCCGCAAAACGCACAGAGGTTGATTGGGGAAGAAAGGACCTCCATCAACCTCTGTGCGCTTTGCGGCTCTGTGGTTATCAACGCTTACTGCACCGTGGTAAACAGCGTGTACGTGCCTGCCAGCCAATCCGGAATCGTTTGAACGTGCGTTTTACCAACGCTGGTGAAGAGTTGAACCGTTTTGCCCGCTCCCCGCACCTGCATGGCATCATAAGCATTTTTGGAGTTCAGGTAATACACCTGCGGATCGGCATCCCCGTGGTAAAGATGAAGGGTAGTCAGCGGCTTCCAGTCATAAATATTATTATCGGCCACGGCGTTGAGAAAGGCAGTGTCCGTTCCGTTTAAAATGCCCGCTTTGAACGAGTCGGTCAGTACCTGATCGAAGCTTACATCCAACGTGGCCAGTTGGCGGCTTTTCTGAATATCTGCCAGATAAGGCTCTTTGAAGTAGAACGACAGCGGCCGGTTGAGTTTATATATCTGATCGTAGGTCAGCAATACCCACAGAAACGCCCGGTTCCACTGCGCCACCCCCGCCGATTTCTGCGTCAGCAAGGCCTTCATGAAACTGGTTTTATCGTAAGCCCCCGCGCCACAGGAAACCGCCCGCAGATTGAACTCCGTGGGCACCTCATCCTGCATCTTTTTGTACAGCGCCATGGTAGCGTACCCCCCTTCCGAATAGCCCGCCATGTAGAGCCGGGAATCCCATTTGATCTCCGAATGGCTACCTATGTACTCCCGGGCGGCTCGCAGCATGTCCAGACTGGCCTGGGCGAGACTCGTTCGGTTTTCGTAGGTATGCGGCAGATTTTTAGACGCACCAAAGCCGATGTAATCCGGACAGACCATGATGTAGCCGATAGAGGCAAAAATCGTGGCGAATTGATACGCTTCACTGGCCGGACCGAAATTAGAAGGCGCATCGGCATCATCGAAAATAGTCCCGTGCTGCTGACTAATCATGGGAACGGCAGTGGTTGTATTGGGTACAATCAGCAGGCCCGATGCCTGGATGGCCGTACCATCCCAGTTCTTGGTTTTATAAACGAGTTTAATCACCGAAATGCCCTGCTTCAATAACAGCGCATATAAGGGACTAATGGCTGATGCCTGAGCCGTTAACTGGTCTTTGGAAACGGTAGCTACGTTGCTGCTGCTAACCAGATACTGATCCGCAGCGGGTTGCGGATCGTTGGGTGTTGACGTACACCCGACTAGGTACAGCGCAACAAAAAGTGCTACGCTAAACGAGCGGCTTGCTTTGAGGAAGTATCGAAAATTCATGGGTTGGTATGCGTTAAAACGTTGGCTGTTGTGAACAAATCACACAGACCACAAAGTAAGGGCATACAACCCGCCAATAGCGGTATATCTATCTATTGGTGGCCCAGGCAACTCCAATGGGCAATTTAAGTCTGCAAGTGCTCGGTTTTTCTAGTTTGTCAACTCATTAAAACCCCACGTTCTACGACTTATTTATCACAGTTAGTTCAGTTTCAATTCAACTACTACGGGCAGATGGTCGGACGCGTACTGCTCGTCAATAACGTTGGTTGACACACTTCTCAGAGAGCTGTCCTGTTTATACATGACAAAGTCAATTGCGCGGTTGGGGTTTTTGACCGGAATGGTGGGGGCGCAGGGCTGACAGCTCCGGACGAACGTCTGGTCAAAAAGCTGGATAACTTTACTGTCGGCCTGAGCATTGAAATCGCCCCCCAGAATGACGGGCAGACGCTGTCCGTTGAAATGCCTAATAATTAGTTCAGCCTGCGTAAGTCGGTTGGGTTCTTTCAAATCCAGGTGCGTACTGGCGAAGATGATCCGCTTCCCTTTTGTGGGCTCCACCGTCACGGCAGCTATGGTACGGGTTTCGCCCCCAATGGCGGGGTCTATGGGCAGAATAAAGCGCGTGGAGTCGAGGATGGGAAACCGGGACAGAACCGCAACGCCATAGTCGCCCCCCTGGTGGTCGATGGCCTTGGAAAAGAAGAAATGCATACCCGTCAACCGGGCCAGTTCTTTCGCCTGATTCAGTCCTTTCCCCGACCGTTCGGTATTCACGTCGACCTCCTGTAAGGCCACAAAATCAGGCTTTTCGGCCGTAATGACGCGCGCAATGGCTTCCACGTCAATCTTGCTCCCGGCAGAGGGTGGATTGCAGTGATGAATATTATATGTCATCACCTTTAGACTTTTTGCTTTCTTCGCTACGTCAGATGGGCCTTCGTGGGCATAAACAACGAAGGACAGGAGTAAGAACAGCAGGCTGTTAATTAGTTTCATAAGTGATTGACTAGGGTAGAGTTCCATTGGTTTTACGAACGATTCTTTTTGGAAAGGGTATACTTCCCAACCACTTCGCCATCATCCCGAATCATTTTCAGATTCAGTTCTTTGCTGGTAGCATGCAGCTTTATCAACGTTCGGTTTCCTTCCAGCGGCCCTCCGCCAATTACGATGGGATAATTGTGATCGGCATTGGCATCATGAGTGCCGTACCGGTGCGTGTGCCCCGAAATTTGAAGATCGACTTTTGCCTTATTTAACAACGGGCCAAAAACCTGTCGGCAATGCATCGTGCCATGCCAATCGCCGGAATGGTAGGGTGAAATATGAATCAGCACGACCCGAAAAGCCGCTTTTTTGAACTCATTACTTTCTATTTCCTTTTCCAGCCACTTTGCCTGTGTTTCCCGATAGCGATCAAACGCCGATAGTCCGCCGTATTCAACGCTGTCGTCGGTCTTGTCTTCACCCGAATCCAGAATGACGAACCGCACCGGGCCACGCGTGAACGCATAGTAGTACTTAGCATCGGGATAAGCATAGTAGGCAGGAATATGGCGGGAAAAACTACCCCGGCATTCGTGATTGCCCTGCGTCAGAATGAACGGCATTTCCGACGCAAAAATATCAACCGACGGCTTGATCAGATGCTCTACCATCTGGGTTTCTTCAGTAACCCAGTCGAAGCAGTCACCGTTGAAGACGACAAAATCATAATCCCGTTTATTGCCCGTGTAGCCGTGGCGGTACAGCAACTGAGGAATGATCTGAGGGCGGTCATGGATGTCGTTGAAGATAACCAGTTTAAACTCTTCCTCGTTTTCGGCCGGGGTTTTAAAGCCGTACATCGGGCTGGTAATGGTTTCGCCGAACTCCACCTTCGAGCCTTTGTAGCCCAATATTTCGGTCGAAACGATCCGGTACTTATGGTCGGCCCCCGGTGCCAGCCCTGACAGGGTTATTTTGTTGATCCGGTTATTGGCTTCGATCAACCCGTTACTATAGCCAAATTCCCGTTTGCTGGTGTAGGTTCCGGCTCCGTACTCGACCCAACTGAAACAGTTTTTGTGCGTAATCCACATAATTGTCACGTTGCGGGTACTCATATTTTGCAGGTACGGTCCGGCCACAAAATGATTCTTTTCTTCTGCCGAAACGGGAGACGCGGCCGCAGCCAGCGCCGGAGCCGTGGGCAGCAAACCCAGCGCCCCGACCTGAGCCATTTTTTCAAGAAACGATCGTCTGTCAGAAAGCATAGTGGTGTGTAGGGTTAAGGGGTTAGGGGTGGGTGATTACGAATTTTGCAGAAGCATCTTACGGTTTAAAACTAATCTTGTAGAGGTTTGGGCAGTTGTATCAGACAGCATCTTGCTGTCTGGCCGTCAGGCTAAAGATAAGTTACTTACCCATTTCAACTTGGCTAGTTACGGCAATTTTAGCCTGACGGCCAGACAGCAAGGATGCTGTCTGATACACTTACCAAAACATTGACACTAAACCAGCTCCGCTTCCCCTTACTCCCAATTAGGGTTCTGCATCAGCTTAGTATTCAGCAGTCGCTCCTGTGTAGGAATGGGGTACAGGTAATCGCGGGATTCGTTGAATTTTTTGTTGATGTGCCCGTTCACGACAATGTTGCCGCCTTTATTACCATTCTCCAGTAGAATTTCGCTGCCCAGCTTGAGGAGTTGAGCCCCTGGCACGGATGGTTTGGTGCCCTCGTAGATAACCAGGTCCACTTTCCCGTTCTTGTCCAGATCATAACTGCCCGGCCCCGGAAAATACATCCCCTTGAATGTTTTGGTAAGCAGTTGCCCCTCTTTCCAACGAATGATGTCGTCCCAGCGGAAGAAGTTTTCCATCACCAGCTCCACGCGCCGTTCTCGCCGTATTTCCAGAATGACACCCGTGTTGGGGCCTTTTAGCTGCGTGTATTGCTGCGCCTGATAGGGGTCGGGATTGGCGTTGGCAGCGGCCAGATTGATGTTCGGCATGCCCACGCGGTCGCGGGTAAGTTTGGTCGACAGATCCAGGTCGGCCTGGGTGAGCGTGCCCCGCTCAGCTTTGGCTTCGGCGAAATTCAGCAGTACTTCAGCATACCGGAAAATGGGCATGTCGGTAATGTCTTTGGTAAACGTATCCCATTTGGGTGCCGAAACAAACTTGATTAGTTGGTAGCCGGTAACTGTTGCGCCAAACTCCGGCGCCAGTGGCGTCGTTTCGCCGATACGAGTGTAGCCCGGCGTCCGGATGGTTTGCGCCAGACGGGGGTCCCGGTTTTGTACCTCGTCCGCAAACTGCATGGTTTCGTAGCCTTTGACGTCGGTAAAACGGGTGCCATCGGCCATCAGATAGCTGTTCACCAGCTTCTTCTCCAGACCGGGCTTTCCGTAGGAGGCCGTCATGGTGTAATAGTTCAGGTTGTGGTATACCTGCAACTCATCGCTGAAATCGCGGGCCAGGATCACCTCATCGGGAATGGCGTTATCCGACGAAAACAACTTACCATAGGCCGTAGCGGGGGTAGCTTTGTAGATCGTGTACCCACTATTCTTCATTAAATCCTCAGAGGCTATGATACTCTCATCCAGAAATTTATCGGCACCGGGCAGCCCAAATTCGGTATGGTATTTTCGGAAGGTACCTTCGTACAGCCCTATTCTTGATTTCAGTGCCAGCGCTGTCCATTTCGTGACCGTACTCACCTGCCGCGACGCGTCGAGGTTGGCAATGGCATAATTGATATCGGCCATGACTGAATCCATGACCATCGCTCTGGGGTCGCGTGCTTTGGTCAACATTTCCTGATCCATTATTTCAATTGGTTTCGAATACCAGGGGACATCGCCGAAGCGCTTCACCATGCCGAAATAAAAGTAAGCGCGGAAAAAGCGGGCCAGTCCGTTGTATTTGGCTACGGCTTTGGGGTCCGGGCATTTGCCTGAATTAGCCAGAAAATAGTTGATGTTGCGCAGGGTTCCCCAGCTCCAGCCGCCCCCGCTGGTGGGCACTACCCGCGTACCCTGCAATTCATCGCGCAGGCTATTTTTAACGACATTGTCGACGTCTTCATTATACACATCCTCGGCCGATGGCAGCGCGTTATAAAACGAGTTCGTGTAGAGCAGCAGGTCGTTTTCGGTATTGAAAAAGGTATTGGGTGAGATGGCGTCCTGAGGCAGCATGTTCAGGTCGCAGGCCGACAAACCAAGGGTTACAGCCAGGATACTTAGTATTTTTTTCATCGGAGTACGAAGAGTTGGATGGACCTAGAACGTGAGATTCAGACCGGCAGAAATTGTCTTGGACAGCGGGTAGGTTCTGCCGTTTGTGGCGTCGCCGTCGAGTTGCTCGGGGTCAATGTATTTGGAACGCAAGGGCGTGTAAGTGAGCAGATTTTCACCGCTTACATAAATCCGGGCGCGGGCTATGCTGATCTTTTTGCTGAGACTTTCGGGCAATGTGTAGCCAATCACCACATTTTTCAGGCGGAGGTAGCCGATGTTCTGAATGTAGCGATCGTTGGCAGCGTTCAGGTCACCACCGCCGTTCAGCGCCGTGTAGCCTCTCAGCACCGGAAAGTACGCGTCGGTATTGGTCGGCGTCCAGACGTCGGCCTCGAAGTTCTCGGGAATAAACGAATAATACGGCCGCGAATAAGGCCCCCAGAATTTATCGGCGTTGTTGCCCGGATACCAGTTTTTCCGAAGGATACCCTGCGCCAGCACCGACATGTCGAAGCCGTTCCAGCTGGCACCAAGGTTGACACCGTACCGGTAGCGTGCCCGGTCGTTGCCAATAATCTTCAAATCGCCATGATTCGCCAGCGTATTGGCACCCTGGTCGATCTTCCCGTTCCCGTCGGTATCGATGAATTTGAGGTCACCGGCCTGTAGTTTGCTCCAGTCGCCGGGGGCGCTCAGGCGTTGCTTGTTGACCAGCGTTTGATCGACGGCATACGCTTGTGCTTCTTCGTTGGTTTTGAAATACCCGTCGATGGAATAACCCCAGATGTCGCCAATGGTCTGCCCCTCGTAGCGACTCGACAGAATCTTGTTTGGATTGTCGTATTTGGTAATGGTCGATTTGGAATCGGACAGGACAAACGACGCATTATAGACGAATGGCTTGCCGCCCATTTTAACCTGATCGCGCCAGCCGATGGACAGTTCGAAACCCTTCGTCTGCAAATCTCCGGCGTTTTGGGTCGGCACACCGGCCCCGTAAACCGCTGGCAGCACCTGTCCCGGAACCAGCATACCCGTTGTGTTTCGGACGTAGACATCAGCGGATAGATTGAGTCGGTTCTTAAACAAACCTGCATCCAGACCCAGGTTGGAGGTGGTGGCTTTTTCCCAGGTAAGGTCCGGCGAAATCGGGTTCGGGCTGTTCACGTACGACAGCTTTTGCCCGTTGGTTATCCAGCTCGACTGCGCCGTTGGCATGATAGAGATATACGGGTAAAAGCTGGCCGAGTTGGTGTTGGACGGCAACTGATTGCCCAGCGTACCGTACGAAGCCCTGATTTTGAAATTATCGACAATCCCCTTCAGCGGATCGAAGAAACGTTCTTCACTCAGCCGCCAGCCCGCCGAAACCGACGGAAAGAAACCGTACCGCCGACCTTCGCCAAATCGTGAGGTTCCGTCGTAGCGGCCGTTCACTTCCAGCAGGTACTTGCCGGCATAGTCATAGTTCAGGCGATAAAATGCCCCGAACAGTGAATACTGATACGAGTCACCCGCCGAAAGCTGTTCGCCCGTGCCCAGGTTGAGGTCATTGAGACTTTCGGAGAGCAGGTTCTTGCGCGCCCCAAACAGCCGCTGGTGCTTTTTAGACTCGTAATTGATCCCCGCCGTGGCCGCCATATAGTGTTTCCCGAACGTATGGTTGTAGGACGAATACACGTTGGTCACGTTCATCGGGTCGAACCAGAATGTTTTGCGGTACTGATCGGTATTGTAGTTGGGCACGGTAGTCAGAATTCCCGGCTGAATGGAGTACTGCGCCACGGCCGACCGGTACCAGTCATCAGCAATGTAGAATGAATAGGAGTAGTTGGCGACCAGATTCCAGGTTTTGGTGAAGTCGATGGTAACCGAGTTGATCGCCGTTAATTCATGCACCCGTTTTTCGCCCCCGGCAACGCCTTTCAGCAGGTTCGCGTAGAGCCCATCGCCAATGGAGTAATTGTTTTTCAGGGTGTTATAGGTAGCTGTCCCATCAGGGTTCGTGGGCGCGTAGGCGGGTAAGGCATGAACCGTAATCCCGACAAAGTTCGCGTTGGCACCCCCTTCCAGACCGGGGTATTTATACTTCGAATCAAAGTACTGGATGTTGCTGCCCACTTTGAGCCAGGGCGTTAGCTGGGCGTTGATTTTGCTGCGGAGGGTGTACGACGTGAATTTATCGGTGTTGATCTTCATGATCCCGTCCTTCTCAAAAATCGACCCCGACAGAAAATAATTTACCTTGTCAGTCCCGCCAGACAGGTTGATGTTGTGCTGTTTGGAAGGTTCGGTCGTGTTGAAGAGCGCGTTCCACCAGTCGTAATTCCCGTAATAGTTGTAAATATCTTTTCCGTTTACGTTTTTGATGATTGTCCAGGGGCGGGCCGGATTCTCCACTTTATCGTACCGGCGGGCCTCCAGTTCCTTGTAATCTTCCTCCGAATACCGGGTATAGCTATTTCCCGTAGCCCGCGTAAAGGCTTCATCATTCATCCGCACATACTCGTAGCCATTGGTCAGAAACTTGGTGCTGACCGTTGGGGCCGACCAGCCGAAGTTATTGCTGTATGATATGGTTGTCTTGCCATTTTTGGCCGTTTTGGTCGTCACCAGAATAACCCCGAACGCACCCCGCGCTCCGTAGATCGCTGAAGCGGCCGCATCTTTCAGCACCGATACCGACTCCACGTCGGCCGGATTGATCCGGTTGATGTCGCCGGGGATACCGTCGATCAACACCAGCGGCCCTCCCCCGTTAATCGATGTTTCGCCACGTACGTTCAGGTTGCCCCCCTGCCCCGGCTGGCCCGTACTGAAGGTGATGTTCAGGTTGGGAACCATGCCCTGAAGAATCTGCGACATGTTGTTCAACGGCCGGTTTTCGAGTTCTTTGGCCAGCACCTGAGACACGGCTCCCGTCAGGTTCACTTTCTTCTGGGTACCGTAACCGACCACCACCACTTCGCTCAGCGCGTTCTGCGTTTCTTTCAGGCTCACGTTGAGGGTAGACTGGCCGCCATTTACCGGTACTTCCAGCGTTTCGTAGCCAATGAAGGAAAAAGACAGAACCAAATTGCCACCGGCATCCGGAATATTCAGCGAAAAGCCGCCATCAGCATTGGTCGACGTGCCGCGTGTGGTGCCTTTCACCACAATGCTCACACCGGGTAACGGCTGGTTACTGGTGTTATCGCGCACCACACCCGACAGTATACGCCGGGGCTGGTCGAACGTTACAGCCCGGCTGATCTGAAAAGCCGGGACGGACAGCAGGCTGCTTTGTCCATCCACTTTTTTCAGAATGATCTGTCCGTTGATCACTTCCCACGCAATGTTCTGGGGCGTAAACAACCGCTGGAGCACACTCGACAATCGTTCGTTGCGGGCACTGATCGAAATTCGTTTTTCGGCACCAATCACCCGAGGGCTATACACAAATCGCACATCGACAGCCTTTTCCAGTTGCTGCAACACCGTTCGTACCGTCTCGCCTTCTACCGTTATGGAAACGGGGCGATTCATCAGTTCCTGTGCTGATAAGGGCACAGCCTGGACTAGACTACTGCTCAGCAGGACGCTGACCAATAGCGAAAGAAAACGTTTCATAAAGTGTAAGTAGTTGTAAGTAAGCTGGTTTGATTTTTAAGGACAGCCCCGACCGCTGATCTGAATATTCGTGCCGCTGGTTTGATAGGTAGCCCCAATGGACAGGCAAATCATGTTCAATTGGTCGGGTAATGACTGGTGGGCCAGATTAGCCGTGAGTGTACAGTTTACGAGGGCGTCGGCGTCGAAGGAGATGGTTACGCCATACACTTCGTCCAACTCCTTAAACACGCGGGCTACGGGGGTATTGTCGAACACAAAGTGGGTTTTGATGGCCTGAGGCCGAATAACCACCGGATGATCGGCCAGCGATTTGACAATCCGGCTCTCCGCCCGATAAAAAGTGGCTTTCTCGTTAGGTGTCAATACCATGTCGGACGTGGTTGCTGGCTGATCTGCCTGCCGGTAGACCGCTACCCGCCCCGTCCGAACGACGACCTCGGCGGTGGGCTTACCCGCATGAGCCACAATGGTGAAGCTGGTGCCCAGCACTTTCGTAACCAGTCCGTTGGCATAGACCAGAAAGGGGCGCTTCGGATTTTTAGTGACCTCGAAGAATCCCTCGCCCACCAGCCGAACCTCCCGCCGGTTTTCGGCAAATTGTTCGGGATACTGCACCTGACTCCCCGGCTTGAGAGTAATAACGCTTCCATCCGATAACGCAATCCGAAGCGGCTTTCGCGACTCGTTTGTTTTAGCAACCAGCTTCGACTGACCCGTTTGAGCCGCTACCTGATCGGAAACCGGTTCCGGCGAACGGTTCATCAAAAAATACCAGCCCAGCCCGATACTTAATACAAGCACAGCGGCAGCAGTCAGTTGGTAAAACAGCGTCAATTGCCAGCTACGGGTTGGTGTCTGTCTGATCTGTGCCGCTACCTCCTGCCAGTGCTGATTTACGAATGCCTGCTTTTCAGACGCCGACAAAGGGGGTTCAGCTTCGCCATCCAGCGCATCGTACCATGCTTCGACCTGCGCCCGTTCCTCGTCGGTTGCATCACCGTTCTGGTACTTGGTCAGTAAGGCTTGTAGCGCTTTGGGGTCCATATCATCTGGCGACGGCAACGTATCAGTTTATGCCGTATTCAGAAGGTAAGACGAACAACTCGAAAAATACCCTAAGACCCATATGTTACGAATTTGTTAAGCGGTGAATAACGTAGTCAGCACCACAGCCGTAGCATAGTCGTGCAGGTTGGCGCGGAGGAAGGCAACCGAACGGGACAGGTGGTATTCGATGGCTTTTTCGGAGAGGCCAAGCCGGGTGGAGATTTCGCGGATGGTTAGTTGCTCGAATCGGTTGAGAACAAATACCTCGCGGGTTTTGTCGGGCAGTTGCTCCAAGGCCTGGTTGAGCGATTCGGTCAGTTGGCTAAACTGAACCGAATGGAGCGTGTTAAGGGTATCCGTTGGCGGAGTATAAACGAAGTGACTGGCATATTTCTCCCCCTGCAACTGCGTGCGTATATGGTCGACAATAAGGTGCTTTAGGGAAGTGGTCAAGTAAGCACCAACATTGTTGATGAGTAACGTTTTACGTTTTTGCCATAGCCGCAGAAACAGTTCCTGAGCCATGTCGGAAGCCATCGCTTCGTCGCGGAGTTTGCGCTTTGCCAGCACAAAAAGGTCGTACCAGTGGCGTTCGTACAACGCGCGAAATGCCTCCTCGCTATCTTCACGAAGCAGGGCTACTAATTCGGTATCGGTTAGCTCTTGCTCAGACATAGCCACAAAGTTGACATAGACAGTTCACTCGGCAACCAAACATAAATTAAGTTTCTGTGAATTCTGGAAAGAACACTTAGTCTAAGGAACATACGTAGTTATTTCTACTCTTTCAGCAACCTTAAGCCCCAATCATTGAACAACAGAAAGCCCCATCACTTGCGCAATGGGGCTTTTTATTAATAATTGTATGTTTTCCCTGATAACTGATCCAGGTCGTTAAGCGGCCGCTTCCACAGACACAGCTTGTGCTTGCACCAGATCCATATCCGGTTTCGATTGATCCGAAACGGGAACGCGACCCCGCTCTTTGCGAACAATACGGGAGTAAAGCGAAATCTCCTGATCGAACAGGAAGAGGAAAAATAGCTTTATAAAGGATGTATGGTATTTGAGCGACTCGTAATATTCGGGCGCCGACTTCTTGATTTCCGGTAATTTATTCCAGGGAATAGACGGGAAATCGTGGTGCTCGTTGTGGAAACCAACGTTCAGGTTCGGGCCGTTCAGCGGGCCATAGTAGCTGTATGTCTCCTGCTGTGGGTCGAGGGTCAGGAAGTGCTCCTGCGCCCAGCGAGCGCCCAGCGGGTGCAGGCCAACCGAGAAGAACAGACAAAGCACCATAAACGCCAGTGCCTTCCAGCCAAAGAACGTTACGATCAGCACATCAAAGGTGATCTGAATGATAAAGTTGGCAATGACCCACTTATCAAAAACGGCCAGCTCTTTCATACGCAGGGTGCGAATACCCTGAAAAATAGGATAGAACAACAACCAGATGGCCTTACCAATGGCGTAGTTTTTGATCAATTTCGCTTCGTACCAGTCCGGCAAATCGGCGTCCAGCTCATGAACACCCTGAAAAGCGTGGTGCTTGATGTGGAAGTTCTTAAAAGTCAATGCCGTTGGAAAAACCGTTGGCAGGTTCGCAAAAATAGCCGCCCATGCGTTGGCCGACGGTTTGCGGAAAATCAGGTTGTGAGCCGCTTCGTGAATACAAACGAACAGCGTGTGAGCCGGGAAAGCACCAATGAACCAGGCGGCTGCCACGATAACCCACCACGATTGATCGCGAACCAGGTACGCCATGCCGGTCATCAGAATAACACATCCCAGCGCTACCCAAATCGTAGTCGGGTTCTTTTGCCCAATCAACTTTTTAATTTCGGGGTGCGATTTCAGAATTTGCCGGGTCCGAATACGGTGGGGTTCGGGAGCAGTTGAATGAACAAAATCAGATACCATTGCCATAAGTTAAGTGTCGCAAGTGCAACGGGGAACGCCCGTGTGGTTTGGTAATTAACGAGAAGTAAAATTAATACAATTCAAGTGTGAAATCCCACTTAGTCAACCAAAGTTCCCTGATTTTAACTCCATTCTTACATTAAACAAGAAAGGCGAAGTCGAGAGACTCCGCCTTTGCTAATTCAGGTTGATTCAATAGAAAAATGAGTGAAGTGGTGGAATGAGTGAACTAATAACCAATCGGGAATGAATAACCCAGCGATACGGCCACACCCCGGTTGCGGACATTGACATTGACAACCGGTACCTGCACCTGGCGGGTGAACCCGTGTGTATAGCGACCTTCGATAAATAACTTACCGGCACCGGCATCCATAGCCAGACCTAACCCACCAACGGCACTAACATCCCAGGGGGTTAGCATACCGCCGTAGTTAACATCTACATCAAACGGCCGGGTCGTGAACAGAGCAGATCCACGGGTGCGGATACGGCCGTCGAACGCATAACTCACAGCCGGACCAGCGATAAAGTAAGGCTGTACAGGTCCATCGCTGAGGTTGAATTTAAACAACAAGGGCACCTCAATTTGCTGAGACTGGTAAGCGATAGAAGCCCCAATTGGCAGCGAAAACCCGCCCAGATTAATATCAAAACCTTCTTTTATCGCAACGCCTTTTCGGACGTACGACACCTCCGGGCGAAACGATACGCGGTCACTCAGGGGAATGTCGAGAAAAAGGGCACCGGTTGGCCCGATGGAGGAATGGAAGTCGGGCGTTAGACTGCCGAGGTATTCGGGTTTCGACGCAAAGCCGAAGTTGGCACCACCCCGGATGCCGACCTGAACCTGAGCAAAAGTGCTTTGAGCAGCGAATAAACCAAACAAAGCAATGACACCGGCAAGCACAATTCGTTTCATGGTTGTAAAGGGAAAATAGATTAGAAAAAAGGGAAACCTGAACTTAGTTGTGTACACTGTCGGCAATAGGCGAAGTTGTTTATTGTTGCGAATTTGATGGTTAGAGGGCGTAGCCGGTCAAAGGATTAATCTGGTTTAAAAAAAGTTTATTATTCTTTTTTGGTGATTGTGTAAGCCTGTTGTTATTGATAAATATTTCATGTGTAAATCAAGCATTTGCACTTTTTCTTTAAAACATTGTAGCATACTTGTAACTTTACCCATTAGCTGCGATTCCTACCCAGAAAATGAAGTACATAAAGCCAACTAAATTCAGTTATTTGCCCAAGTTCCTGATGCCGCTGGATATTCTCGGCCTGTTCGAGTGCGACCCTTTCGGCAACTCGCTGTTATTCAGACGGATAATAATTGGCTTTGTTGGCTGGCTGACATACGCCCGCTATACGGTAGTGAACCGAATTCAGATCGAAGGGACCGAGAATCTGGAGAATTTACCCATCAATAACGTCCTGTTTTTGTCCAATCACCAGACGTATTTTGCCGATGTGATTGCCTTTTTTCACATCTTTTGCGCCGTGAAATGGGGGTTTCAGAATACATTGTTGCCCCCCGTTTATTTGTTCGGTCCGCGGGCACGACAGTATTATGTGGCCGCTTCTGAAACCATGAAAAAAGGAATTGTTCCCCGCGTTTTTGCCGCGGGTGGCGCGTTAACCATCGAGCGGTCGTGGCGGGCCGAAGGGCGTGAAGTGCAACGGGCGGTCGATAATTCGGCCAATGAGAAGATTGCCAAAGCACTCGCCCACGGCTGGGTAGTAAGCTTTCCGCAAGGCACCACAACGCCGTTTGCGCCGGTACGAAAAGGAACGGGATACCTCATCAAGAACAACGAGCCCATTGTGGTGCCGGTCGTGATCAATGGCTTCCGACGCGCCTTCGACAAGAAAGGACTACGTTTTAAGAAACGGAATACGCTGCTCACGGTTCAGTTTAAGGAACCAATGCACTTTAGCCCCGATGATACCGTTGACGAGATCGTTGCCAAAGTTCGGCACGCCATCGAGCAGGATGCGCCGGAGTGGGTTCAGTAACGCGACGTTTTTAACTACAGAGCTACGGAATACAGCTGATTCCATTCACAGTTGGCTCGACGGCAGTTCAATGATAAACTCGGCACCTTGCCCCTCCCGGCTCTCCACCGCCATAATTCCCCCGTGCCCCTTGGTAATGATGTCGTAGCTCAGACTCAGTCCCAGCCCCGTACCCTCGCCTGTAGGCTTGGTGGTGAAAAAAGGCTGGAAGATTTTGGCTTTGATTGATTCGGGAATACCTGCGCCGTTGTCGCGGACCCGAATTTCGACCACTCCGCCAAGCCCGTTGGGATTGGTTATTGATGTCGCCCTTTCAGGGCTACTGGCAGACACGAACCGAGTACTGACAGTGACGGTGGGTTGATAATCCGCAGGAGCCGTTTTCTGCTTTTCGTGAACAGCGTAAAACGCGTTGTTGTAGAGGTTCAGCAGCACCCGGCCAATCTCTTGAGGTACTACTTCAACTTTGCTCAAGTCGGAAGTAAAGTCCGTCATCAATTCGCAGTTAAAGCTTTTATCCTTGGCTCGCAAGCCTTGGTAAGCTAAGCGCAGATATTCATTGGCGAGGGCGTTGAGTTCAGTAGGTGCTTTCTCGCCCGTACTGCTACGGCTATGCTCCAGCATGCCTTTGACGATGGCCGAAGCCCTGCTGCCGTGATGATGAATCTTTTGCAGGTTTTGGGCCAGGTCGTCGGCGATAAAGCCCGCTTCTTCTAAGTCGCCTTTGGTTAAGGCTTCTTTCTGTTCCTCGACTAACTCGGCACTCACTTCGGAGAAGTTGTTGACGAAGTTCAGTGGGTTCTGAATCTCGTGGGCGATACCTGCCGTCAGTTCGCCCAGGCTGGCGAGTTTCTCTTTCTGGATGAGTTGGGCTTGGGAGGCTCGCAACTCAGCGGTTCGTTGCTCGACCTTCTCTTCAAGGGCTTGTTTCTGGTTCTCAACGAGTTGCTGATTCTCTTTCGTCAACCGAAGTTGTTCCTGAATGGCTTCATCCTGGTGCTTTTTGAGCAGGTTGACCTTATAGGTTAGGCCAAGGGTAAAGAATAAAATCTCACCACATACGCCCAAATAAGAGCCATTATACCTCCAGAAGGCTGGCGGGTCCAGGCCAAGAAGCGTGAAGAGAGAAATATAAAAGAAAACAAAAAAGACAATATTACCGATGATAAAATACAGTGCCGGTTTAAAGCCCTTTCTATACATAGTTACACCCAGCAGTAGACAAATTATACCATCTATCAGATAAGGGAGGTTATACAAGATATCCGGTGCCTTATTCGTCAGGAAAAGCAGTATGGCGACCATGTAAAATGCAGCCACTAACAAGCTTAGCCGAAATAATCCTTTAGCCTGTTGCCGTACAGGTAAGAAGGATAGCGCAAAAAGCAGGTGCGCCATAGAGGAGGCATACTGAATAAAATTGCCGTTCCAGCTATAAAAATTGTGTAAACTCGTTGAAACAGGCGCGATCTGATTATAGGATGCTAAGTACAAAAAACCAGTTATGAATACCCATAAGACATAAAACAGGTTATCCCGGTCGCCCAGCCGGATATATAAAAGCACACTATAGAGAATAATCATCAGGATAAACCCGATGAAGAGACCCGCTGTCAAATCCTTGGCAAACAAATGAGACTGCAAAATCATACCAGACTGAGCCGTAACATGGAGCGAGTGCTGATACATTCCTTCGACATAGAAGTACAGCGTATGGGTCTGCCCGTTGGCTACCTTAAGCGGAAAGATGCGTCGGGTTTGATAGTAGTTATCGTTTCCTCTGCTGAGGCCGTAGGTAAAGTCCTGGCTGGCTAATACCTGCTTACCGGTCACCTCGTAGACAGTCACCCGTTGAAATGTAAAGTAAATGAAGTGTAACAGCAGGTCGGTTTGGGTTTGATTGGTGAGTTCCACCCGGAACCAATAGACTTGATTGCTCAGCGAAACAACCGGCTTCTGGTTGACTGATGCAAAGAGGTACTTCTCGGGATGTACCAGGAGCGAGTCGATGGTAGTACGCCCTGGCTCAAGCGCCAGAACCTCGCAGTTTTGAAATATGTGATAGACCTTGGCCGGGTCATTCAGCACAACCGGCTGGGCAATAGCAACCAAATTCAACAGGCTTAGCAGCAAGACAAGTAGTAATAGCTTCATCAGAAACGGTGGGATATCTTTTAATTATGAACAAAGTAACTGGATGATAAACTGGGCACCCTCCCCTTCCAAGCTCTTCACCACCATGATTCCTCCGTGCCCCTTAGTGATAATGTCATAACTTAAACTCAGCCCTAACCCCGTGCCCTCACCCGTGGGCTTGGTGGTGAAAAAAGGCTGGAAAATCTTGTCTCGAATGCTGTCGGGAATGCCCATGCCGTTATCGCTTACTCCAATCTCGACGTGACTATTGACCTGACGGGTGCTGACCCAAACGGTAGGTAGATACGTTTCGTCTTTGCCAGCGATTGAAACCCGCTGACCAACCGCATAAAAGGCGTTGTTGTAGAGATTTAGGAGCACTCGTCCAATCTCCTGCGGCACTACCGACACAGGGGGTAACTCAGCGCCAAAGTCGGTAATCAGTTGGCAGTTGGCGCTTTTGTCCTTTGCTCTTAATCCATGATAAGCCAGCCGCAAATATTCATCGGCTAAAGCGTTGAGGTTGGTGGGGGTTCGCTCGCCGGTAGAAGCGCGGCTATGCTCCAGCATCCCTTTGACGATGGCCGAAGCACGACCGCCGTGGTGGGTGATCTTGGTTAAGTTCTGGGTTAGATCGTCAAACAACGCCATATCCATTTTTTCGCCTGGCCGTATTCCCCCTTCGGGGTTTAGGGGGCTTTTTAGCTCTTCAACCAGTTCGGTGCTAACCTCCGAGAAATTATTGACGAAGTTGAGTGGATTCTGGATTTCGTGGGCGATACCTGCCGTCAGTTCGCCCAGGCTGGCGAGTTTTTCTTTCTGGATGAGCTGGGCTTGTGTTGATTGGAGGGTTGTAAGGGACTCTTGTAGTTCGGCCGTGCGTTGCTCGACCTTTTGCTCTAATTCCTGTTTCTGGCGTTCGACCAAATGATGATTTTCCTCTGATAGCCGTAATTGCTCACGGATAGCTTCATCCTGCCTCTTTTTGAGCAGGTTAACTTTATTCCCCATCGCCAGAGTAAAAATCAAAATTTCAAGTCCTGAGCCAATAGTTCCGCTGTGCAGCGTCCAGAAACTAAAGGGAAGCCTTTCGACCAGCAGCAGTATATAAGCAATAAAGGAACTGTAGTAAACCAGCGTGCCAATAACAAACAGAAGCGCTGGCCTGAAGCCTCGCCGGAAGGCCACAATGCCCACTGATAGACTAAATAGCCACTCAAGCAATCCAAGTAAAATCCCGAAATAACTGACAATGAATGTATTGGTAAATTGTCTTAGGATTATTAAGACTATGAAAGCAGTAATAGTTAAAGCAAAGAAGCCAGCAAAATACAGCCCTACCCTGTACCAACCCGGAGCAAGCTGGCGAAGCGGGAGGAAGGACAGCAGAAATAACAGATGGGCCAGAGTAATGCAGGTAATAAAGAGAGGGGTAAATGTAAAATACAGATTATGCAGCTGGTTTGATAACTCAACTCCCTGACCGGATGTATAGGCAATTTGACAACCGATCAGGAAGACCCATATAGCATAAAGTAGGTTATCCCAATCACCCAGACGAACAAACAGAATCAGACTGTACAGAATGACAATCAGCACGAAGCCGGAGTAAAATCCATAGAACAAATCCTCATGATGACTTTCTCTGAGTAGCAGCCCACTGGATTGAGCAGAGAGGGGTAGCCTGGTCGCGAAGATTGTGTCGATGTACAGGTAAATCGTATGCGTCTGCCCCCTACTCACGTGTAGAGGCCATATGCGTTTACTGTGCTGGAAGAAGTCCGTTGTATTTGTAACCTTCAACGTCAGCTCCCGCTGGTTGACGACACGCGCACCGTCGGTTTCGTAGAGAACCATCCGGTTAAAACTTAACAGGAAGATACGCAGGGTGAAAAGTTGAGAAGTTTGGTTGGTCAGATCCAACCGTAACCAGTAGGCTTTTGGTTGGTCATTCAGCCGGAAAGTATGTTTCTGACCGGGACGAAAGGCATAGGCCTGAGGGTGGCGCAACAGGGAGTCGATGGTGACGGTACCGGACTTTACTTCAAGCACAGAAAAACGCTCGAAGAGTAAATAAGACTGGTTGGGGTCATTCAGCAACACGGACTGAGCACGAGAAAGCCCCGAGCCAAAACAAATAAATATAGCCCCAAGGATGATCAGGCGTAAATAAGCCGGCATGGATATGGTGATTAGCTCCTTCGCCAGCGAAGTGAGTGCTGACAGACCAAATAACGCTATAATGTAATAATATGAATGTACTAGTTAGAGACTTATAACTAAAAAAAGTATTGTTATTTCTGTGAATCCATACTATGAATAACTCAATTATGAACTCAGTTTACGCTGCCTTGTGGCTCTCAACGGTTTCAGCTTTTGGATGTTATAATGCAAACAGCTCATAGTATTCATGCTTTAATCAAGCATGAATACTATGAGCTGTTTGTCCTGGCTTCGAATAAATCGGCGCCTTGTCTATAAAAATTAAATCAAAACCACGGCACTATACAGAATATAACCTGCTGTTCGTGATGGCTTTGCTACTACAATACCCAGCGGAAGAAGATGTAGAGCGTGAACGATAGCAGTACCGAAACAGGTAGCGTTAGTATCCAGGCCAGCGCAATATTTTTGACCGTTCCGGCCTGCAAATTTTTGACCCCTTTGTTGGCCACCATGCTACCGGCAATACCCGACGAAAGTACGTGCGTTGTACTAACGGGCAACTTCAGCCAGGACGCCATCCCAATCATCATAGCAGCAACCAGTTCAGCGGAAGCTCCTTGTGCGTAGGTTAAGTGTTGTTTACCGATCTTTTCGCCCACTGTCACCACAATCCGGCGCCAGCCAATCATAGTACCAAGACCCAGCGATAAGGCGATCATCAGAATAACCCAAAGCGGGGCGTAGTCCGTAAACCGACGCAATCCGCCTTCTTCACCTAAGTTCTTCGTTAATAGAGCATTCTGGGCCGCACTGAGGTTCGATCCTTCATCGGCCGTAATTTTTTTGATGTTGCTGTTGATGAGGAGTAAGTCACGCCGTACGTCCAGCCGTTTCTCGTTCGGAATTTTACCATCAACGAGTGGGCCATTTACCAGCGCACTCAACTCGGTCAACTCAGTATTCGTTTGCGCCAGTCGGACGCGGTTTGTCAATGATAAATGGGTGGAGTCCAGCGCACTTATGGTTTGCTGAATGGCCGTCACGTTCGTCTGCATCAGGCGCGGGTCAAGGTCGGCTTTTACCGCAAAGTGGTAGGGAACGATACCGATCAGGATTAGCATGATTAGGCCTACGCCCTTCTGACCATCATTACTGCCGTGGAAGAAACTGACCAGCGAACAGGTAGCAATCAGTATAGCCCGCACCCAGGTAGGTGGTTCCGTATTCTTTTTAGGCTCCTTAAAAAGCTGATCTTTAGCTTCTTCGGGTACAGACCGACGTAAAATGAACATCAGCACAATGGCCAAACTAAAACCTAATAGCGGAGATAGTAACAGGGCGTAACCCGTTTCAATCGCTTTGTCCCAGTTAACGGCAGCTCCGGTTTTGTTTTCGGGCATGGTAGCAAACGCCAGGCCAACGCCTAAAATAGAGCCAATAAGGGTGTGTGAACTTGAACTGGGCAGACCAAAATACCAGGTTCCCAGATTCCAGATTATGGCGCTGAGCAACAAGGCCAGCACCATGGCTACGCTATGATAAACGTTCTGATCGACCAGTAACTCAACAGGAAGCAGATTGACAATGCCCATGGCCACTCCTATTCCGCCGAGCAAAACGCCGGTGAAGTTGCAAATCCCCGACCATACAACAGCAACCGTTGGCTTTAAGGAGTTGGTATAAATAACGGTGGCAACGGCGTTGGCGGTATCATGAAAACCGTTTACAAATTCGAAGGCGCAGGCAGCAAAAAGGCTGATAAAGAGGAGGATAAAAACATCCGTTTCTAATCCAAACATAAGTGATGTATCGTCTGTGGTTTAGCTAGCGGTGGGTCCGTAAGCCAATGATTGCCACAAAAGTACGGTAAACTAGGCATTGCTATATTACCAAATTGTTAAGTAGAGACGCAATACCTTGCGTCTTAGTTGCTGTTAAGTCTCAATTGCCGTTAAGACGCAAGGTATTGCCGCACCGGCGGACCGGTCTCTACACCTTCTTCCCCGCTAACTGCCCACAGGCGGCATCAATATCTTTACCACGGCTTCGGCGTACGTTGACAATGACACCTTTACTTTCCAGATACCCGGCGAATTTGTCCAGTGTTTGCGGATCAGTGTTTTTGAAATTGGCCTCGGCAATGGGATTGTATTCGATGATGTTCACCTTGGCCGGTACGCGCTTGGTGAACTTCCAAAGCTCCTGCGCGTCTTGCAGGGTGTCGTTGAAGTTGTAGAAAAGAATGTACTCGAACGTAATACGCGTTCCCGTTTTCTTGTAAAAATACGCCAACGCATCGCCCAGAGCTTCTAGCGTGTTGCTTTCGTTGATCGGCATGATCTGGTCGCGCTTCTGGTCGTTGGCGGCATGCAGCGACAGGGCCAAATTGAATTTCACGGCATCGTCGCCGAGTTGCCGGATCATCTTGGCAATACCCGCCGTCGACACGGTAATCCGTTTCGGCGACATGCCCAGCCCATCGGGCGAGGTGATGCGGTCGACGGATTCGAGGACGTTTTTATAGTTCAGCAGGGGTTCACCCATGCCCATGTACACGATGTTGGTGAGGGGCGCATCGTAGTTTTCTTTGGCCTGCCGGTCAATGGCCACCACCTGATCGTAGATTTCGGCCGCGTCGAGATTCCGCTTCCGATCCATGTAGCCCGTGGCGCAGAACTTGCACGTCAGCGAGCAACCCACCTGACTCGATACGCAGGCTGTCATTCGATCTAGGTCGTCGTTTCGTAACGCCGGAATCAGAACCCCTTCGACCAGGTTGCCGTCAAACAGCTTAAACGACGACTTGATGGTGCCATCGTTGCTTTTCTGCTGCTGGTCGACGGTTAGCGGACGGATTTCGAAATTAGCGTTCAGCACCTCACGCGTCGACAGCGACAGATTGGTCATCTGCTCAAACGACGACGCCGATTTTTTCCAGAGCCATTCGTGCACCTGTTTGGCCCGGAAACCCTGTTCGCCGTTTTTAGTAAACCAGTCTTTTAACTGAACAGCCGTCAGTTTACGAATATCTTGTTTCATTATACTGCTACAACAGCACTGACAACTGGCAAAGTTTCCTTCCTCAATCTTCGTAAAAATCAATTTTCACCTTGAACATGGGCGAGGCATACCCCATCGTCATCGTTTTCCAGTCGCCCTGATTGATTCTTACGCGTCCCTGCAATTCCTCAAATTCATTGGAAAGGCCAATTTGCTGGAAGATTCTGCTTTTCATCATTTTGCACAAATGAGCGTATTTAGGAGAGAACCTGAACACACTCATTTGTACAAAATGCGTACCCATTTGAACGAGCAGTACAGCAAATCCGCTGGTTAATTCAACCGGCCGAGACGGTCGACACTACTGCGCCATTTCTTCCCTTCTTCCAAGCCTTTGGGTACCCAAACGGCGGCTTTGTCCATCACTTTGGGCGCAATGGGCCGGATATAGGGGTACAAAAAGGCAGTTTCCGTTTGGCGGGCGGGCATTTTCACGCCCATATAACTGAACAACCAGAGGATAACACTGATGCCAAAGACCCACGTAAAAAGACCAACGGTTGCCCCGGCCACGCTATCGAACGTACCTAATATGGAGTACTTTAACGACCGGCGAATAGCAAAGCCCATCTGATTGATCATGACCACTGTCGGGAAAAAGATCACCGAGAAACCCAGCCACGGCAGTATTTTCCGGGCCAGTTCGCGGCTGATGTAGGGACTGAGCAGGTCAATCCCAAACGCAAGAAACTTAAACCCGACAATCATAGCCACCACGAACGCGATAATCGCCACGATCTCCACGAGCAGACCTTTGCGGTATCCGTTAAAAATCCCCCAGGCCAGGGGAATGAGCATAAGTATGTCGAGTGTGTTCATAATAACGTACCTACGGACTTTAGTCCGTATTTCTAATAAAGTAAATACGGACTAAAGTCCGTAGGTACATCTTTAACTTATTGTAAAAGTTGTCTTACCATCGCCGAGATGGCTTTCCCGTCGGCTTGTCCGGCGAGTTCTTTGGACGCAACGCCCATTACTTTGCCCAGATCAGATGGCACCGAAGCCCCCAGACGGGTCATGATTGCCTGTAGTTTTGCCTTCAGTTCGTCTTCCGAAAGCTGCTTGGGCAGGTACTGCTCAATAACGGCGATTTCGGCTTCTTCAACGGCCAGCAGATCGGCCCGATTTTGCTGCCGGTAAATGTCCGCCGAATCTTTCCGCTGCTTGACGGCTTTGGTCAGGATTTTGGTTTCGTCTTCGGGTTTCAGATCGCCGGATTGACCTTCTTTGGTTTCTTCAAGCAGGATCATGGACTTTACAGCCCGCAACGCACGCAGTGTATCCTGATTTTTGGCCAGCATAGCCTGCTTTATATCGGCGTCAATTTGTTGTTTTAGAGACATTGGTATAATGAGTAATGTAAAATGAATGATGGATAAGGCAGAACAGTAAGCGCCCATGAACCATCAACGGTTCAGCAAAGTTAAGAAACCAGTCATTGTTCGTTGTACATTAGTCATTATTCATTACCCGATGACCCGTTTAAGCGTTAACATCAACAAAATTGCCACGATTCGCAATGCGCGGGGTGGCAACAACCCCGACCTCGTAAAAGTCGCCCTCGACTGCGAACGCTTCGGTGCGCAGGGCATTACCGTTCACCCCCGCCCCGACGAACGGCATATCCGCTATCAGGATGTGCTGGACCTGCACGAGGTCGTTACGACGGAGTTCAATATTGAAGGTAACCCCGACGAGCGGTTTATCGAGCTGGTCAAACGGGTAAAGCCCGCGCAGGTGACGCTCGTTCCCGACGCGGTCGATGCCATCACGTCCAATGCCGGTTGGGATACGATTCGCCATGCCGATCACCTTCGGAATCTGGTCGATACGTTCAAAGCCGATGGCATTCGCGTATCTATTTTCGTCGATGCCGATGAGCGCATGGTCGAAGGAGCTAAAGCCGTGGGCACCGACCGCATTGAGTTATACACCGAACCCTACGCGGCCCACTACACCGAGAACCGGGAAGCCGCCGTGGCACCATTTGTCCGGGCTGCTCAGCGCGCCATTGAGTTGGGCCTGGGCCTGAACGCAGGACACGACCTGAGTCTGGAAAACCTGCGCTTCTTTGATGAGCAAGTCCCCGGTCTGGAAGAAGTATCCATCGGCCACGCGCTTATCTGCGACGCGCTTTATTTCGGACTGGAGAATACGATACAAATGTATTTACGGTGTCTGAACCGCCGGGCGGCCCCGCAGGATTTATTTTATTAATTTGACAGACTATGATTTAAAAGTAGGTAACTTTTACTTCCCTCAGATAAATGGGCTAACCCGTTAATTACCAAAATCATAGCCCATCAAAAAAATCAGCTAAATCCGGGTTCAGAAATATGGTCCACAAACTATCCGTCGAAGAGTTTTTAGAGAAGGCACGTAGCCTGCCGGTCATTGATGTCCGGTCGCCGGGGGAGTATGACCATGCGCATATTCCGGGGGCGGTGAGCATACCGCTTTTCGACAACGACGAGCGGGCACAGGTGGGCACCAAATACAAAAATGCGGGAAAAGACGCGGCTGTGCTAATAGGCCTCAGTATGGTTGGACCGAAGCTGGCCGATTTTGTAAAACAGTCGAAAAAGCTGAACCCGCAAAACAAGGAAGTGCTGGTCCATTGCTGGCGGGGCGGTATGCGCAGCGGGTCGTTTGCCTGGCTGCTGGACACCGCCGGACTGACCGCGTCGACGCTGGTGGGCGGCTACAAAGCCTACCGCAATGCCGTGCTCGACTCCTTCGCGCAACCCCTGAACCTTATCATTCTGGGGGGAAAAACGGGTAGTGGTAAAACCGACATTCTAAAAGAGCTGGCTCGCCAAGGCGAACAGATCATTGATCTGGAAGGGCTTGCCAACCATAAAGGATCGTCGTACGGAGCCATCGGGCAACGACCGCAACCGGCTTCGGAGCAGTTTGAAAACCTGATTTTCCAGACACTATTGACCCTGGACACCAGTCGCCGAATCTGGCTTGAAGACGAAAGTCGCAACATCGGTTCGTGCTTTATTCCAATGGCCCTCTGGCAGCAGATGCGGTCGGCTCCTGTCGCGTTCATCGACTTACCCAAAGCCAAACGCGTAACCCGCCTGGTGACTGAATACGCCAACATAGACCACGGCCTACTCGTCGAAGCCACCGAGCGAATACGCAAACGGCTGGGCGGCAAAGTCACACAGGATGCCCTTAACGCGCTAGTCAACCACGACTACGCCACCGTCGCTGATTTGACACTGGACTATTACGACAAAGCCTACTTACACGGCCTTTCCCACCGCGACCCGGCTACAATTCAAACGATTAACACTGCCGAGGATAATCCGGAAGAAACCGCAAAGCAGCTAATTGAGTGGGTGGCGCGGGTTGGCGCGTCTGGCGCGGGTATTTACCCGTGCCTCTCATAAAGTCAGCATTCGCTGACGCATTTAACCGCCAGTGAATACTGGCTTTATTAACTGACACGAGTGAATACTCGCGCCAGCAACACCAATACCCGCACCAGCAACCACAACCCTACGCTTTCTTCTTCTTAACCGACGCACTCATCCGCCGAACCACTTCGCGTTTGTTGAAACCCAGATGCCAGACCGCAAATGGCGTTTCCTGCTTGCCAAAGCAAACATCACAAATGGGGTTGCTGAGTGGTACGGGCTTATTATAGACGTAGGTGGTATCCGTAAGCTTTTGAATATTGGAGATCGGCGACTGCTTCTGTTTGGCACTGTACAGATAAGCATCCAGAATTTCCCGCTCCTTGGCAGTCAGTGCTTTGTTTTGAATATCGGCCTCACCCAGCAGGCGTATGTCGAGCGCATAACGTTCGGCAATGGCTTTCGTGCGGGGCAGGTTCTGCAACTGGCATATTTTTGCCCGCTCGGCGGGGTCCGTCGTTTTCTGAAGCTGTGTGGTGAGTTCTTTTTCTACCACGGCGATTACCTTTCCGCCCAAATCATCGACCGTTTCGACCAGATCCGCATTCGTAATCCGCTTGATCTTCGAGTCGGCCATTTCCTGCTTCAACTCATTGGTGTAGCGAACCCGTTCGGGATTGCAGGAAATTAAAAAAACGGAAAATGTAAGCGTACAAAAAAATGTTTCCAGTGTCATGATTAAGCCTTTATTCATCAATTATTCCCACTTCAATTGGTTGCCAAAGAGAATATTTCTCACGCCAATAATCTCGTCAATATCGTCCCAAAAAATAAAATGGGCGTTAAATTCAAATGCCTGACGTTGTTCAGCAGTAGCCTCTGTTAACTTTCTAGACCAGCTAAGCGGAAAGCTAATCATACGTCCATCCTCAAAACCACAGACAACTGTCATACCAGACACCTCGACAGTCGATAAATCCGGCAGCTGATGTGGATCAATCCGCAAGGCAGGATTAGTGGGCAGTTTAGCGAGTAAGCGTTTTGTAGTCGGGTTGGATGCCGTTCTCATAACAGTATATTTGGTATTGATCGATTACCTGGCTTGCGTGCATTGTAATCGCTTTTTCTATTTTACGAAGTTCATGTCGGGAAAACCCTCGGTTAAAGGCTAACTGAAAAGCGCCCTCTGGCGTTACCCAATATTTGCATTCCTTTTTCCCTTTGTCTGTAACGTGAATATGAAAAGGTTCGTTTAATAGATCGAACATGACCGCAAAAAAACGCCAGCCATACAATTCAAAAAATTTAGGCATGGACAAACATACCACCAAATTTGTAACCTTACCAACAAAAATACTGCTTTAAAAAGCACTCAGGTGTTAGCCGGGTGCCAATCGGCAATCAGACAAAGGTGAACCACAGAATTTTCGTAATTTTGTTTTTCTTATTAGATACACGCTCTTCTTATTCCCCGGAATAACAGAAAAAGTTATACATATATGCTTGACCAGTTAGAAGCCATCCGCGAACGCTTCAACGAAGTAGCTCAACAAATCGTGCAGCCCGAAGCAGTTTCGGACCAGAAGCGGTTTATGAAGTTGAGCAAAGAATACAAGGATCTGGAAAAGATCGTCGTGCAGTACCAGGCCTACCTGCAACTGCTTGAAGAGATCGACAATGCAAAGAAAATCATCGCGACCGAAAAGGACGAAGATTTTCGGGAAATGGCCAAAGGCGAACTGGACGAGCTGCTGCCTCGCCGGGATACACTGGAGGAAATCCTCAAGGAAATGCTGATGCCGAAAGACCCGAACGACAGCAAAAACGTCATTCTGGAAATTCGGGGAGGCACCGGTGGCGACGAAGCGGCCATTTTTGCGGGCGATATTTTCCGCATGTACCAACGTTTCTGCGAGAAAATGGGCTGGAAAATGTCGCTGGTCGACTTTACCGAAGGAACGTCTGGTGGTTACAAAGAGATTATTACCGAAGTAGAAGGCGAAGATGTATACGGCAAACTGAAATTCGAGTCGGGCGTTCACCGGGTGCAGCGTGTACCGGCTACCGAAACCCAGGGCCGTATTCATACCTCGGCGGCCAGCGTTGCCGTGCTGCCCGAAGCCGAAGAAGTGGACGTTGAGCTCAACATGAACGACATTCGGAAGGATACCTTCTGTTCGTCAGGGGCGGGTGGTCAATCGGTAAACACTACCTATTCGGCGGTGCGGCTTACTCACATACCATCCGGTATCGTTGTTCAGTGCCAGGATGAGCGGTCGCAGTTAAAAAACTTCGACAAAGCCCTGACGGTATTACGGTCGCGGATATACGAAATCGAATTACAGAAACACAACGACGCCATCGCTTCCCAGCGCAAAACGATGGTAGGCAGTGGCGACCGTTCCGACAAGATCCGGACCTACAATTACCCCCAAAGCCGCGTAACGGATCACCGCATCGGGCTAACAGTGTATAACCTGCCTGCTGTGATGGACGGTGGCATCGGCGAATTCATCGAGCAACTTCGCATCGCCGAAAACGCCGAACGGCTGAAAGAAGGCGCAACGGTTTAGATAACTCTTTATTAATTTCCCGACGAATGTCTCTACCCTTTCAATGGGATTCTGGTAATAAAAAGCATGTTACAGAAGATTACCCTGAAAGAGGAAACACTATAGAAGAAGTAGAAAGCTTATTCGCTGATAGTGACTTTAAGCCATTACCTGACCGAATTGATAGCCGTGGAGAGCAACAGTATCATAGTGTCGGTCTTAGCAACCAAAATCGACTACTATACGTTGTCTTTTCAATTAGAAATGGTCAAATTAGACCGATAAGTTGCCGACCAGCCAGCCGAAAAGAACGAATTCGTTATGCTCAAATCAGCCAACAACAAAGGAAAGAAGACCCAGGTAACTAAAGCCTCAAAGGTTAAGGTGATTAAAAACGGGCATACCTCGGCTGAATTAGCGGAATCGGGGGAGCGATGGGCTACTCATTCGGGGCCTTATCTTACCTTGGAAGACGTATTGGCAATCGAAGCTTCCAAACGCCAATCTATTTGACGGTATCAGTAGTTCACTCATCCTTCGAGACATAACAGGCGCGGCAAAAGAGTATTTTGTCGCGCCTGTTGTTTCCGGCAGTTGGCTTTACCTGGATTTCCCTTCCTTGATTTTTGCCAGCAAATCCGTTAGTTCCTTTACTTTCTCGGGATGGTGCTGATACACGTTGGTGGTTTCCAGTTGATCAGTGGCGAGGTTGTATAACTGCCCGATGGGCTCGCCCGCTTTAGGCTTGATTTCTTTAGGTTCTGTAAAACCGCCCGAACCCAACCCTTCGATCAATTTCCAATCCCCTTTCCGAATGGCAAAAAAGCCGATCGACGAGCTATGCACAACCGCCGGTTGATTCGATACGTCGTTGGTTTTCCCGGAAAGCACCGACAAAATACTATAGCTGTCTTCCACATTTGGGCTGGTATTGCCCAGAATCTCTCTACAGGTAGCGGTCAGGTTTGCTAAGGTCGTTGTGGCGTTGCTCACGGTTCCGGCTTTCACGGTGCCGGGCCAGCGGACGATAAACGGAATACGGTGGCCCCCTTCAAACGCATCGCCTTTCATGCCCCGAAATTCTCCGGCGGCTTTATGATCGAACCGCTTTACGTAATCCTCCCGCCAATAGGGGCCGTTGTCACTGGTGAAAACCACGAGGGTATTCCCAGCCAGTCCTGTTTTTTCGAGTGCCGCCAGCACTTCCCCTACAGCCGCATCGACCTGCTGCACAAAATCGCCGTACTCTCCTGCTTTCGATTTACCGGTATAGTCTTTGGTTGGCATCCAGGGTGTGTGCGGTGCGGCCAGCGGCAAATACAGAAAGAACGGTTTTTTCACCGTTTGACGGTTCAAGAAATTCGTAGCTTTTTCAACGAATCGAGGGAGCACGCCATGAAAATCGAACGAGGGCGACATCCTGCCTTCGCGCCAGAAAGGCCCCGCATAGCCCGACTCCATTTTATTGCCTTTGGTGTAGTCTGTGGGTAACTCGGTCAGTTTATGGTTTTCCAGGTAACAATAGGGCGGCATATCGAGCGAAGCGGGCAGCACATACGAATAATCGAACCCAACGGTATTAGGTCCCTGCGCCGGATTCTGTGAGAAATCGATCACCTCCGGGTCCATTTCTGCCTGGATGCCATAATTCGCCGACGCTAACAATGACTCATTACCTTTTTTCGGAACCCAATCCAGGCCCAAATGCCATTTACCAATGACCGCCGTTTGGTACCCATTACGTTTAAGTAACGAAGCCACCGTTGGACGATCCGCTTCGATCAATGTCCGGCTGTAGCCGCGCAAAACACCCACGGGTAAGCGACTGCGCCATGGATAACGACCCGTCAGCAAGGAGTACCGCGTAGGTGTGCAAACACCCGACGGCGAATGAGCATCCGTAAAGCGCATCCCCTGCGAGGCAAGTTTGTCAATGTTGGGCGTAGCAATCCTGCCCGCCGGGTTATACGCTGACACGTCGCCGTAGCCCAGGTCATCGGCTAGAATGTAAACGATATTAGGCGGTTGCGACCGGGCGGGTCTCATCGCCATGCTGATACAAATCAGCACACAGCCGATGATGCCTATGACGACACTCCCTTTAGTAAATCTAAGCATTCTGATTGGTGGGGTATTGGTTCTGTATACGTAACGCGGCAGGGAAGCCGCGCAACCGTATCTTCGGTCTGTGAGGACAAGACCAATGATACAGTAACTCCGCATCGCCGAAAATGCCGAGCGGCTGAAAGAAACGGTTTGTGTAGTGCCGAGCGTCGGCCCGGCGACCGTCCCGGTCGGGTGTAAGGCAACTTACTTCACGGCCGACCGGGACGGTCGCCGGGCCGACGCTCGGCACTACACAAACCGGCATTACTTAAAGCTTAATCCCCCACTCATTTTTCATGGGGCGGCCGAGGAGGGCATTGGCTTCGGCATCGTTCTTAAACTGTTCTTTCTTCGGATTCCATTGCAGGGGGCGATTCAGTCGGTACGCAATGTTACCGATGTTGCAGACCGATGCGGTGCGATGGCCGATCTCAACGTCGCAGATGGGTTTGCTGCGTTTGCGCATGGCCTCCAGAAAATCCTTGTAATGGTTGTCGCTCCTGTATACATGCTTTTCGGTCTCGCCAATTTCTTTGGTGGCCAATGAAATCGGTGTCGTTTCGATTTTTTTCCGCTGCACTTTAATTTCACCTTCCGTCCCCACGAAATGTATGGCGTTGTTCCAGTCCCATTTCTCATGGGTCATCACAATGCCGTTGTCGTATTTATAGGTCAGAAACGGGTGGTCTTTGCCATCAGGCGCAATCACCTCTACGGGACCGCTGTTGTCCATATCCAGCGACCATTGCACGATGTCGAACATATGGGCACCCCAGTCGGTCACCATGCCCCCGCCGAACTCCCGGTAGTTGCGCCAATTGGGGAACACATCTTTCGAAAGCGGGGGTGCCAGTTCAGAATTGAACGCCACCGGCTCGTTGGGGCCGAGCCATTTACCCCAGTCGAGCCCATCGGGAATAGGTTCGGCAGGCAGATCGTAAGGCGTTGGCGGTGGGCCGACGTTCACTTTAATCGTTTTTACTTCGCCGATATAGCCATTGCGAATCAGTTCGGCCGTTTGCCGAAACTCCGGCCACGACCGCTGCATACTTCCCGTCTGGAACACCCGGTTGTATTTGCGGGCGGCATCGACCATGGCCCGACCTTCTTTCACGGTAAGCGCCAGTGGTTTCTCGCAATAAATATCTTTGCCCGCCTGAGCCGCCCGAACGGCCATAGCTGCGTGCCAATGGTCGGGGGTGGCAATGACTACGGCGTCAATGTCTTTACGGGCCAATAGCTCCCGAAAATCGGTATAGACCGGAACGTCACCGTACTTGCCTGACTGCGGGTTCTTTTCGTAATGGGCTTTTATCCGGTCCAGTCCCTGTTGTGCTTTGGCTTTGTAGACTTCGCTGATGGCAATGATCCGGGCTTCATTCGTACCTAAAAACGAATTAATAAGCCCTTTTCCCTGCTTGCCGGTACCGATAAAGCCCAGGGAAATAACATCGCTGGGTGCCAGATATTTGGTGCCGTCTGGCCGTTTGCCGCCCAGCACGAAGCGGGGAACGATCATAAAACCGGCCACAGCGGTAGCGGCTTTCCCAACGAAATCCCGGCGATTAATGCCTTGTTCTTCTTTCATGTTTATGTTGGTAAAAGGGGGTTGGATTTGTTTTGTGTAGTACCGACCGTCCCGGTCGGGTGTAAGGCAACTTACTTCACACCCGACCGGGACGGTCGGTACTACACAAAACAATTACTTCAACGTCGTTGTGGGCAGGAGTTGTTTTTCAAGTTCGTCTATTGTCCAGGCTTCGCGTGAGGATGGGTAGGATTCCCGTACTTTTTTGATCTCCTCGGGCTGAACTACCGCCGATTGCCGACCTTTTATCCCTCTCACCGACGTACCTGCAAATTCATAGCGGATGTAGCTGACCACCGAAGCAATCCACTCATCGGTGTTGTCTTTCATTGAGGCCATTTCGCTGGGGTACGTCTTCCCCTCAATCGGGCCTTTCAGGCCATGCAGCAAAATCCGGATGGCGTAATCCCGGTCGTTATTAACGTGTCTGGCTCCTCGCAAGGCCGGTGCCGCATTGGTGGGTAAGCCATTGCCATCGCCCCCGTGGCAGGGCGAACACATGCCTTTGTAAATTTCTCCCCCACTCACGATCAGCTTCCGCTCCGAGGCCGTGAAGCCACCCAGCTTCATACCGTATACCTTGGCATCTTCGTTTCGGTCGATGCTGTTTTTGGCGCGGGCGAGCATTTGATTCTCCGGATTTTGGGCCAGAATATCCTGAACGATTTGCCGGGCGCGCTCATTTTTATTAGCCCCTAAGGATAGAACCAACTGCGTTTTTACGTCGTAATTCGGATCACTCACCAGACCACCTACGCGGGCAATCATGTCGGCATCGTTCTGTTTGAGGTAACGCTCACTGATCCAGACCGATGCCCGCCGGATTTGCGCATCGGTGTCTTTAAGCGTAGCCGTCAACAGCTCTTTGTCGATGGCCTCCAGACCTTCGAGCGTCCACAACGCGTGCAGACGTCCCAACGCCGAAGCCCCTTTCTGACCGCCAGCCATTTGTTTCAGCGTCGGAATAACCGACTTATCGCCGAGAAGTACGATCTGTTTTTGGGCATTATCCCGCCACCAGCCGTTGGCATGATCCAGGTGTTTCACTAAATCGACCGCCGGAACGTCGAGCATGTTAGGCTTCGGACCGGGTGTATAGCCATCGTGTACTAACCGCCAGATGCGGCCGCGCTGGTTCACTTTGGCGATTCCGTACTGGTCGATTTTATTCCGCAGGAACGTCCCTTTTTTCGTCCAGTTGGATTCCTGAATAATGCCCCGGTTCATGTCGATGATGTACAGTAAGCCATCCGGGCCGGTGTAGGTGTTGACGGGTCGGAAGAAAAAGTCAGTGCTGGCAATAAACTCCTTGTGCTTGTACACGTTTTCCAGATAGGTCTTGCCGTCCCGATTAACGACTTTCGCCCGGCGTATAATCCGTGCTACGGGTTCGTTGATCAGGTAATCGCCCACCAGATCGGCAGGCAGGCGGTCGCCCCGGAAAATAGACTGGCCATTGCCCGACGTAAAGTGGTTCAGGGTACTATCGGGACGTAACCGGGGCGGACCACCCTGCACTTCGGGATTGGAAATGCGCGACCAGACGGGGCTGAATGTTTCTTCGTTATACGCGTCGGCAAACTCCAGGGCACCGTATTTCGGGTTGATCTGAAAGCCCGAACCGGCGTTTTCGCCCCCACCCCGGCTATAAAACAACCGGCCGTAATTGTCGTGCGTCAGTCCCCATTGCCCATTGGAGCCGCTGTGCAGGGAATCGGGTTTGAGCATCCCGCCCACGTACCGGAAACGAATGGGGTCAACAGTCTGGTAGATGTAATTATCGATGTTCCAGACCAGCCCACTACGCTGGTGTTCGAGGTTACCGGGCGCTACTTTACCAACCGTGTATACGGCTCGTTTTTCATCCGCTACGCCATCGCCATTGGTGTCTTTGTAGCTGAAAATATCGTAGGTATCAGTCTCATTGACAAGAAGTTCATGGTTGACACACAGGATCATACGCGGCAGCATCAGGTCTTTGATGAACACCGAGCTTTTGTCCATTTTGCCGTCGTTGTTGGTATCTTCCAGGAGCATTACCCGGCTTTTTTTGTCCTTGGTGCCGGTACCATCGGCGTCCTGCGTATAAGTTTCCATCTGGGCCACATACATGCGGGCGTTACCGTCCCAGGCAATGGCAACGGGTTCGGTAATCATGGGTTCGCTGGCCACCAGTTCCATATGATAACCAGGGGGCAGCACAAAGGCCTGCTGGCTTTGCTCGGGCGTTAGGGGCGTAACGGCAAACGGAGCCAATGGCAACGCGGTATCCTTATCGACGGCGGCAGTCATCGGAGCCGGGCTACCGGCGGGGGTGTTCGTCGCCATCTGCACTTTACAGGCGTAGATCAATGCGGATAGAGCCAGCGTGCAAACAATCAATGGTTTACGCTTCATGTTAGCGAGTATTTTGGTCTAGGGTTTAGCAAATCGAAAGAATGAGTAACTGCAAACGCTGCTCAGCGCCGTTAGTAAATGCCAGATGGAATGCCCCTGAATCACTGAATGCGGGTCGCAGCCTATTTTCTGCACGTCCAGCGTGCGAAATCGGACGGCAACCACCATAAGCACCAGGCTGGCAACGGCTAACAGGATCGAGCGTTTTTTCCTGAATTGGAGATAATTTACTGCAATGCCTACCAGCAGGGCCAGAATTAACGAAGGCAACAGAACACCACTGGAAATCAACAAGGCAATTTTCAAAAACAGGAGAATCACAATGACTAAAGCAATGACCCAGACGTTTTTAACGAATTGCGTAAATCTAATTTCAGGCAACACATGATAAAACGCGATACTGACCAGTACGAGGGTAATTCCGTATGTACCGTTCATGTCGACGCGCTGCCCTATCCACGTCAGCGACGCATGGAAAAAGGCACTGCCGAAGCTTAGATAAATGAAGCAGATGCCCATGAGGGCCGAAAGCATCGGGAACGATTCCAGCCGGTTCTGTCGCCGGATGCCTTCCTTTTTATAGTCGTCGTAAGCAATTTGCAGGATCAGCACGCCGAAGAAGAAATACGCCAGATTGGAGTATGTATTCATGGGCTGGTGAAAGAACCGGGCCACGTTATTGAATTCGCAGTATTCCACCACCAGCGCCGATTTGCTGACCACCATGCCCGCCCAAACCGAGCCGCTAAAAAAGGAATCCAGCCCCCACCAGATAACGAGCATACCCAGCGTCAGAAAAAACGAGCGGATAAGGAGTTTATAGATGGTCTGGGATGGCATAACTAAAGAGAAAAAGCGCTGAAAAATTATAATTTTCCAAGTCATCACTAACGTATTCTGATCCTAACAACTGGATAAAGTTAACGGGTCCGCCAACTACGGCTTCAAAACAGACAATCAAAAACGATCACGTTTCTAATTGTCTGTTTATCCAATACCAATTTAGCAACCTCATCTGTAAGCTTATATCTAACTTCCGCTTATTTACGGGCAACCATCTTAAGCATCACTACCCCATGATGCCGAATACTCGTCTTGAACGTCTCGCTGAACGTACCCAAGTCTTTCTGCTGCCATAGATCGCGTAGTTTATAGCTGCCTTTCAGGCCGATGCTGGCAAAATCGAACGTGAAGGCTTCCGGCGTTTCGGTGCCCCATTGGAAGTACGATTGGGGTGTTTTACCAAAATCACCCGTATTGAACAGGCCCACGGCATACGAACCATCGTCCAGCGGTTTAAGCCAGATTTCGACGCCGTTTTCATTTCGGATCAGTCGGGCGGGTTTGCCCAGCGGGTCCTGGTTGACGGCGATGACCTCATCGTTGGTGAGCAGATTCAGGGTAAACGCATCGAGTTGCTCAATGGGGCAGCCGATCAGCATGGGCGCAGCCAGCAGACTGAAGATGCTGACGTGGCTGTATTGCTCGTCAGGCGTCAGGCGGGTGTCGTGCAGGACGGGACCAATGGACACTTTACCCAGAATCATCATGTCGGGGTCGGCCCAGTGGCCGGGGCCGGTGTAGGGAGCCCATTTGTCGAGCGAAAACGAGGTTAGGTACAGGCTCGTCCAACTGTCTTTGATGTCGGGGCCGGTGCGGTACATGTTCGACAACCGCGCCCAATCGGCTACTTTTTCGAAGGGGGCGTTATTGGATAAACTGAAAATAATGTCCCGGCCCGACTTTTTTAGGGCGGTCGACATCCGTTCGGTCGAGTTAACGTCGATGCGCCAGTCGTACTTCAGGAAATCGAACCCCCATTCGGCCATTTGGCGGGCATCTTCCGTCTCGAACCGGTATTTGGCAATCCGGTTAAACGCCCGCCGATCTACCATGATCGTCTCGTGAGTTTCGCCCCCAAAGGCCGAGTTGGACGACGCGCCCGCGTAACCGCCGTAACTGGAAATATAGGGCGTTGAATACAGGCCCGCCCGCAAGCCAAGCGAGTGAATGTAATCGACCATCTCCTTAAACTGCGGAAATTTCGCGTTGGGTTGCAGGGCGTTGAGCGGCCCGCCCCGTTTGCCCTGCCAGGCATCGTCGATGTTGATATACGTCCAGCCGTGGTCGCGCAGGCCCATTTTTACCATTGCCTCGGCTGAGGCAATGACCTTTTCGCGGTCGATGTGCGCTTCCCAGGAGTTCCAGCCGTTCCAGCCAATGGGGGGCGTCAGGGCAATGGTATCGCCGATTTTGATGGTCAGTTCTTTGGTAGCCTGCCCGAGCTTGTTTTTCGCGCCGAGTGTTGCCCGGTACGTTCCCCGTTGGGCCACGCGGCCGGTGATGATGCCCGTTTTCTGGTCCAGCGTCAGCCCCTGCGGAATCCCTTTCGCGGAGAACGTCATCGGTCGATCACCCGTTGCCGCAATGAGATACAGAAACGGATTGCCGGGTGTGGCCCCAAACAGCGTTGCCGAATTGATTTTCGGTTTTTTCGACGGCGGTGGCGTTAAATTATACGTTTCGCCGGGGTGCTGAATGTGTTCGGGCATGGCGTTGCCAAGCATATCGACCTGCGCATCGACCCAGTTGCAGTAGGTTCGCTTGTTGCCAACACCGCCTACTTTATCGGTCACCAGAAGCCCAAGCTGCCTGATCCCGGTCAGGTCGACGTTGATAGGAACGGGCGCATCGCCGATGCGCATGGGCTTACTCTCGAAAAGCACCTTGCCATCGCCTAACACATAGAAGGTCAGCGGTATGTCTTTGTTGCCCAGATCATCGGCCGCGATCAGGGCCGAGAAACGGGTGGCTTTTTTGCCAAGGTCAAACGCCAGCACACAGGGCGATTGAGCACCCAGCCCGCGTACATAGCGCGTACCGTTGATGCGCAGCGTGTCGTCGCTGTAATTGTGTTTTGCCTTTACCGGCCGGAGTCCTTCCGAGAACGTTTGAATCGGCAGATCGTCGAGCCAGACGGTGGTGGTTTTCTGGGCCTGCGCGCCGAGGGTTAACGTAAGTAAAAGAGTGGTAAAGAGTTTAGTCATGTTCGGTGGGTTGTTTGTCCTGGCACCGGCCACCCGGCCCGACGTCAGGAGGGATCTTCGGTAAGAGTAAAAAATAGCCCGCCTGCCGAAGATCCCTCCTGCGTCGGGCCGGGTGGCCGGTGCCATGACAAAAAACATCACTTCTCAAAATCCTCTTCGAGCAGCTGTTTTTCGGTCAGAACGCCACTACCCGAGGGCTTTTTGTCTCTCATTTTTTTGACGTCAGCAGTCGAAATGCCTTTCCCTTCTTTGGCAAGGGCATTCTGGGTATAGCGGATAATATCGACAATGTCCTGATCGCTGATGTCCTTGTTGTTGAGTAGGGCGGGCATTTCGTTGTTCAACTGGTAGAGCTTCCCGTTCACGTGAATCGGCCCGCTGACGCCGTGGAGAATGATAGCCGCCAGCCGTTTCATGGAGCCGTCAATGTATTCGGAGCCTTTGAGGGGCGGGGCCAAATCCTGAATGCCTTTCCCATCGGCACCGTGGCAGGTCGCACAAATGGTTCGGAACAGTTTCAGGCCTTTCGTGCGGGCGTCAACGGCATTTACCTCAGCTACGTAAATGGAGTTCAGTTGCTTTTTCTGCCGGTTACTGATGGTCAGGGTTAGGTTATTTTTCAGAAAATCGCTCGGATTCATGGACGCCAGATACACGGCCTCTTTCCCATCAAGGCCGCTGGTAATAGCCTCCTGAACTACTTTCTGCGTCGCGTATTTTTTTTCTATCTCCGACAGCATGGGCAGGAAGGTGGTCTCCGACAGGTTGAGCCACGGGTTCAACGCCATCGACAGATAGAGGTCTATCGTTTCGTTGTTCCGGGCCAGCAATTCGGTACTGATGGCCTTCATGCCGACCACCCGCTGGGGTGTGGCAAAGCGCTCCAGAAGGCCCAGCGCGTGGGCAATGGTTTCGGGCTGTTTCGATTGCTTCACCAGGGCACTCAGATTGTCAAATGTAAGGGCGTTTAACCCGTCCAGTACATACAGCGCATGAATGGCCGTTGCCAATTCATTGGTAGATTTAGCCAGCGTAAGCAACTGATTAACAACCGAAAGATCTTTTCTTTGAATCAGCACCTGTTGCGCACGATCTCTCAACCAGCCGTTTGAGTTGCTCAGCAACGCAACCAGTTGACCAGTCGTCGCTTTGGTGAAATCGGGGGTTGGATTGAGCTTGTTTGTTTTGCTCGTGATCTTCAAAATACGCCCGGCATTTTGCAGTGTATCCAGCTTTTTACTGGCAAGTTGTTCGGTCAGGTATTGCGAGATATACGCCTTGTGCTGAATGATGCCCCGGTGCATATCGACCACGTACATGGCACCGTCGGGACCCATAAACAGATTCACCGGCCGAAACCCTTCGTCCGTCGACGCAATAAATTCTCTGCCTTCCGTAGCCTGACTGGCCGTTGTTTGAAGGCCCTTAAAGTTCAGGATATTTCGCTTGATCAGGTTGGCTTCGGGCACGCAGACAAACGCGTTCTGATTGTACGCGTCCGGGAAAGCGCCACCCCGGTACACCAGTGGCCCGCAGGCAGCCGTCACCTCTTTTAACAAGCCTTTTTCGTCCAGAACACCTGTCTGGTAGCCCCGATTGACCGACGTTTGATGAATGGGGTACACGCGGTTGCTGGCCAGTCGCTGGTGTTCGGCGACGGTCGGCTTAAAATACTTGTTTCGGATTACTTTGTTGGGCAGCACAAAATCGCCCTGCAAATTGGTGGAGTTGTTGTTGTAGTACAGCCGTCCGAAATTGTCTCTCGTGATGCCCCACTGCCCCCGGTCGGTGGTTGGTTCTTTCAGCCATTTGCCGTTTTTCAGCTGATACCGAAAGTTATAATTGGCGTTATAAATCCAGTTGTCGATGTTCATCATCAACCCATTGGACGAGTGCTCCACGTTACCGCCTTCGGCATAGACCGGGTCGACCAGCGTTTTTTTGCCGGGCTTGTCGTTGTTGATCTCGACAAACCAAAGCTTGGGACCATCCACGTACAGCAGGCCGCCGTATACGTGCGCCATCGCTCTAGGCAGCACGAGCTTATCCAGAAATACCTTCGCATGGTCGGCTATGCCATCCTTATTCCGGTCTTCGAGGATAGAAATTCGGCCGGTGGGTTCCTCCTCGCCGATGCCTTCCAGGTTGGGCATGTAGCCGATCATTTCGACCACCCACATCCGGCCTTTGTTGTCGAAATCCAGGCTGACGGGGGCTTTCAACAACGATTCCGACGCAATTAATTTTAATTCAAATCCCTCCTCTATTTTGTAATCGTCGAGTGAAAAGGCAGGTTTGATACCGGAGATTTGCTGAAACCCCAGCATAAAAATTGAAAGCACTACTACTGAGGCAACTGCTAACGTAAAGCGTTTTGTCTTAGCCATCTTTATTGAGAATTCGTCCGTTTACTTTTCCGAAAATACTCGTAGCATCACAACACCGTGATGACGGATTTCGGTTTTGAATGAGCGTGTAAAATTGCCTAAATTCTGCTGACGCCACACATCGCGCAGCCGGTACTTTCCGGTTAAACCGACTTTTATAAAATCAAATGTGAATGATTTCGGTTTCTCATCACCCCAGCGAAAATAAGACGCGGGTGTTTTCCCGAAATCACCGACGTTGAAGAGGCCCACGGCATACGACCCGTCTGCCAGCGGTTTCAGCCAGACCTGCATACCATTTTCGTTCATGACCAGCCTGGCCGACTTGCCCAGCGGGTCCTGATCGATCTCGATCACTTCGTCGTTGGTGAGCAGATTCAGCGTAAAGGCGTCGAGTTGTTCAATGGGGCAACCGATGAGCATGGGGGCCGACAACAGGCTGAATAAACTCACATGGCTGTATTGCTCGTCGGGCGTCAGGCGGGTGGGGTGCAGTTGGGTGCCTGTGGTTACGTTGCCCACGATCATCATGTCGGGGTCGTTCCAGTGGCCGGGACCGCCGTAAGGAGCCCATTTGTCGAGCGTGAAGGCCGATACAAACAGGCTGTTCCAACTGTCGCGAATATCAGGGCCGGTACGGTAACTGTTGGTCAGGCGAGCCCAGTCTTTGACGTTGGCGAAGGGTGCCGAATTGGAAATACTGTACAGGATATCGCGACCAGATTGTTTGAGTGCTACCGACATCCGCTCGGCCGACGGCACCTCGATGCGCCAGTCGTATTTGAGGTAATCGATGCCCCACGCGGCTAGTTGGTTAGCGTCGTTGGTCTCAAACCTGTACTTACCAACGTATCGAAATGCGCGTTTGTTGGTGATGATAGCGTCGGTAATATGACCATCCTTGAAATCCGACGAGCCGCCGATGTAGCCCGCATAACTCGTAATCATGGGCGTAGAATACACACCGACTTTTAGGCCCAGCCCATGTACGTAATCGACCATTTTCTGGAAAGTCGGAAACTTCTCGTTGGGCTGAATGCCGTTGAATTTACCGCCCCGTTTGCCCTGCCAGGCGTCGTCGATGTTGATGTAGGTCCAGCCGTGGTCACGCAGGCCCATTTTCACCAGCGCATCGGCCGAGGCAATAACTTTTCCCTGGTCGATGTTTCTGGCCCAGGAGTTCCAGCCGTTCCAGCCAATGGGGGGCGTCAGGGCAATGGTGTCACCGATTTTAAGGGTCAGTTTTTTGGTGGCTTTACCCAGCGCGTTGGTCGCCGTCAGGGTCGCCAGATACGCTCCCCGTTGTTTTACATTACCGGTAATGATGCCCGTTTTCCCGTCCAGCGACAGGCCTTTCGGAAGTCCTTTGGCGGAGAAAGTCATGGGTCGCTCGCCCGTGGCGGCAATGAGGTACAACACCGGGTTGCCGGGTGTGGCCCCGAACACGCTGGCCGAATTGATGCGTGGCGTTTGTGGCGGCAGGGGCGTCAGGATGTACTTCTCGTCGGAATTGGGAATGTTTTGGGGACGGTAATTGTCCAGCATGGTCAGCTGCGCGTTGGCCCAGTTCGCGTAGACTTTCGTGCGCCCCTCGTCGTTGACTTTAACCAATAGACCAAGTCGCTTTACACCGTTAAGGTTTACGTTTACGGGTTTGGGTACGTCGCCCAGCCGCATTTCTCCGCTGTCGAACAGGATTTTGCGGTCGGCGACCACGTAAAAGGTGTGGGGTAAGTCTTTATTCCCTTTGTCGTCTACACCTACCAGCGCCGAAAATTCGGTGGCTTTCCCGTCCAGAGAAAGCGCCAGAATACTGGTAGCGTTCACCCCAACGCCGTGCCTGAAATACTGCCCGTCGATGAGCATGGAATCACCGGCCGCGTTGGTTTTGCCTAATACCGCCGGAATGCCTTCCGAGAAGGATTTGATATTGATTTCATCCAGCCAGAGTTTGGTCGTTGTCTGGGCGTGGGTGGCCGATACAATGCAGCAAAACCCGGCAAGTAACAGTCGGTAGAAATTAGTCATGGACCAGTGTCAGTTTTTTAGCCACTCGTTCGGCAATCAGGGTCAGCGCGGCTTTATCGCTCCACTCCTGCCCGTGACCCGCCATAGCCGTAAAGGAAAGTTTAGCGTCCGATTTCGGGTTGTCGGTCTTCTCCAGAAACTTCTGCAAAAACCGGGTCGCCACGTTCGAGTACAGTCCATCCATATCGCCCATCCACACCCAGATTTTGCCCTGTAATTTCGGGCCGAGGGTCGACCAGTTTTTCGCCAGCACCTTTTTCAAATCGTACTTCTCCCACTGTTTGGCAATAGCATGGTCGATTTTTCCCGTTAGCGGGTCGAACATGAGCGACGGCAGTCCATCACTTCCTTTCGGGCCGAACACCGCATTGTACGCCCCAAACTGACCACCCGAAATTAAGTACGTACCTGTTCGGCTGTTGACATTTTCGCCCGCGATCCAGTCTTTCATCGAGAACGTAGGTTCGCCGTAAATGGTCCGGCGGCCGGGTTGCAGGTAGCCGTAGCGGTTGTAGAAAATGGATTCATCTTCGTAGATATTGATCAGACCGTAATGCTCGAAATCGACGGGATCGGGGCTGTACGACCAGGTACCGTCGAAGAAATCGGGGTAGAAGATCTGTAGTCCCAGCGACACCCAGCCACCCGTTGAATTACCCGTCAGGAACCGCAGTTTCGAGTCGGGTTTATAGCGAACCTGCCGCTCGATTTCGGGGATCAGTTCCTCGGTCAGCGCCTTGCCGCAAGGGCCGTTATTTTCTGAGTCGACCTGATACGTATCGCCGTAGGGCCCCTGCGAATCCAGGAACACGTAGATGATCTGCGGGGCGGTTTTGGTGAACCACCAGTCGGTGAATTCTTTGTTGGCCATCAACCCGTTCACCGCCGTATAGCGACCATTCAGGCCCGCAGCCCGGTAACAGATCGGGTAGGTTTTGTCGGGATTCTCGAAATAACCCGACGGCAGCAGAATAGCCGCTTTCAACGAGCGCGACTTTCCCGAAAACGCCGACAAAAGCGGGCTGTTGATCTCGACCGATTTTACAAATTTGTGCTGAACGATGGTAGCGGGCGGAATCAGCGTTTTGAGCGTCAGGCTCAGGTTTGCTTTTTTGGAGAACGGCACCGAGTCGACGATGCTGTATAGATTACCCGGTACGTTCTCCTGCCCATCGTCGGGGTTTTGCTTGTAAACAACCTGGAAATAATACATCTCCGACGGGTTGCTGGGCAGTTTATCCAGCCCAACCGACAGAACGTTCTTATCTTTCGTATTGATCACGAATGGACTAACCCCGTTCCACTGCTGCGGGGTCACGCCCACCGTTATCTCCGACCGGTTGCGGGGTTCGCGTTCGTTCTGTTTGGTCACGTGAAGCAGTAGCCGCCCCCCTTTTCGGAACGACGGGCGGAGTTCAGGCGCCACCGAAACCGTCACTTTCCAGGAAACGGGCACCTGGGCAATGGCTTCGCTGGCCGCCATAAACAGAACAAACCAAATAAAGGCAACAGATGCTGGACGTAGTGAAAACTTCATATTTATTCGTTGTGGACTGTCTTCATTTTCTTTTGACCTTTTCGACGCCTTACCTGCCCCCGGCAAAAAGCTGGTTGTTGGCTTTTCGCAGCTGGTGGATGGTGTTCTGTACTTTCCCTTTCAAGGGGTGTCCTTTGGCATCCGTAACCGAATAGGCAATGGTCATGACATCGGTGGGTTTTAGGCCGGGGAGCAGGAGTTTTACGGTCTTTTTGTCCCTACTCAGTTTCACGTCGGCAATGATCAGCGTCTGCGTGTTGTAGCGATCTGACCCGTACTTCCGACTCCGCCGAATGTCCCAGCTTTTTACCTCGAAATTGGCGGGGTTGCGGGTGCTTTTGTCGGCTAGCTCGCTGGCGAATGTCAGCGTAACGCCATCCGTTTCGGCGCTCAGTCGGGTGGGGAGCGAAACGGGCTTTCCGGTATAGCGAAGCCGGTAGAAATCGCCCCCTTTAATCGTTTGCGACGTTCCCCAGGCCGACATGCCACAGGCGTATAACTGCCCATCGGCGGGGTTGAATCGGCCCCGCATGATGCCGGTGCGGAACTTAACCCCCGGCAGGTCGATCACCCCGCCCTGTTTCTGTCCGTTCACATCTTCGGGCAGCACCAGTTGAATTTTCCCATATCCGTACGAAAAGCTGAGCAAACCGCCGTTCAGCGGTCCCCATTTCTTACTGTCTACCCAAAGCAACTCCGATGGCGACCGGTCGAACTCCATATCAATCCACACCAGCGGCTGCTCCATGGCCGCTTTGGTCGAGTCGTTGGGCGGGTTGTAGCCCCACATGTTGCCGTAGAATTTTCCCTTCCCATCAATCCAGTTGACGCGGTTCATGGGATTCCAGTAGCCCTGCTGGTCGGTCACGATAAAACTACCATCGGGGTTGATGCACACACCATTGGCGGCCCGGAAGCCGGTGGCAATAACCTGCGTGGTGGCCCCATCCTTGCTGACTTTCAACAGGGTTCCATGCTGCGGAATCAGGGCTTCGCGGGCGTGGCGGCCACTTTTGGCGTAATACAGGTTCCCTTCCTTATCGGCCTGCAAGCCCATCGCGAACTCATGAAAATGGTCGGTTACCTGATGGTCGTGGTTGAAGCTTTCGTAAAAATCGGTTTCGCCATCGCCGTTTAAGTCGCGGAGCAGGACCAGTTGATCTCGGCAGGTCACGTATATTTTGTCGGCTAATACTTTGATACCCAATGGCTGAAAAAGCCCCGATGCGATGCGTTTCCAGCCCAGACGCCCGCTGGGGTTGGTCAGGCCCGTCACCCGCCAGACATCCCCGTCGGTGGTGCACAAAACCGCGACATTGGGATTTTTCATGAAGTCAATACCACTGAGTTTCATCCGCGACCGCCACGGGTTTTCGTAGGGTGGCGTCAGTTGATCCACCGCAAACAAGCCGTCGTCGTTCCCCCGCGTGATGGTCGTGTAGAGCGTTTGCGGATAATGAGGCTTTCCGCCTTTGGTATATTGGTCGAGCGATTCGGGTTTGGGAGAACGCGCGGCAAAATAGGTCAGGGGTTTACTGCCGGGCCGAGCCATAAACAGCTTAACGGTCGTTTTCGCCGTGGCCGAAATCCGTAAAACAACGTATCCGTCCTCCTCTTTCAGCGATGCCCCCTTGCCAATGGCCGCGACGTTGGTGCCAGCCCGCGCCACGCGGGTTTTAAGCAGTTGCTGACCTGGACTAATGGTCAGGGTTCGGGTAAAGACCGGCTGGCCTTCCATTTTTTCCAATCCCATCTTTTCCAGAATAGCCGCCTGACCAACGCTGTACGCAATGATAACCGAGTTTTCGTAATGATACAGCCCTTTGTAGTTAGCCCACGGTTTGGGTAACGGCCCAAACTGGCGACCATCCCGCGCGGTAAATCGAGGGTCATCGAAGGAACCGGTGTGGGGATTTGCCCAGCCGGGGCCAACGGGCGTTTCGATGTGCAACTGCCCGATGGTTCGGGGGTAGGTTTCGTGGTTATCGTTGAGTAGGATGCCTTCCCAGTCAATAAATCCCTTGCCCGTCCACCCACCGGCCACGCGCATCAGGTCATGGTCGAAGATCATCCAGGCCTTCCCGGCCGATACCCCACCGGATCCGGTATCGACCCGCACTGCAATGCCTTTGTACGCAAAATTGTTCTTCCGATAGTCCTCATCGGCATAGGGCGCGCGTCCCGGCGAATGGAAGCGTTTCGGCCCCGTTGCCGAATCGGCCAGTTCGTACGTATTGATAAAGAAATTCCCGTAGTCCATATCCGACCACGGATGATAGGGTTTCACCGCCGGTCCTGTCGATGTTCCTGTTGGGAGTTTGGCCAGATAGCCGGGCGTGACGCGGAAGTATTGGCCGGGATTACTTTCCCGGATAAAGTTCTGCCGGATGTACCCGATCACGTCGTACTTCTCCTGCGGGGTAAGCGTCATCTGGGGCGGCATGGAGCCATACCCTTTCGTAATGGTCCGATACATCGCGTGGGGGTCGTGACCCGCCTTGAACGGCTGTGCCCAGAACTTGTGCGACAGGGGAATAGACCCTTCGATCTCGGGATTGCCGTGGCAGTTGATGCAGATGGCATTGTAGATACGCTCGCCACGGGTGTATCCTTGCCGGTCGAAACCTGCGATCAGGCCCGCGTGGTCAATGTCGCGCTCAAATGCGTTCAGCTCGTTATCCGACAGGATGTAGGAGACCCCGGGAGGGTTGTACGCAACCGTTGGTTCCTGCGGCCGTTTTGCGGTTATCGGATACGTTTTCGTGGCCGACGAAACGGTACCGGTAAACGTATCGCCGGTGAACACGCCGGTTAGCTGGTAGGTTACTTTTCGGAGTGTAAAACGGCCATTCAGCGTATTGGCGTCAATCGTTAGCGGCTGGATGCGTATGGCTCCGTGCTCGAATGAATGTAAAGCGCCGGTATAGGCTGCCTCTTTCCGGCTTAGTGTCAGGGTGCCGGATAGTTCTTCGTCCAGCTTGATGGTATACTCCCACGCCCCCTCAATCGGGTCCGCAACGAACCCGGCCACAAAAATAGCCAGCACGAACACCACTAAACCGCCTACCACATTTCGCTTCATAAGGACTAAGGCTAATTTACTTTAAAGTCTTCCTAATCAAGTTTTTTGTCATGCTGACAAAGCTGTTTTCACCAAGCTACTTAGTAGTCTTCCACTTTAATCGTCTGATTAGGTTATGTCCAAGCTCCAGCTTGGCCGTTGACTTCCCAGTTCGACGGCCAAGCTGGAGCTTGGCCCAGACACAACCGCTAACTTTTATTCAAGTTTCTATTTTGGAAGAGTACTTAGTCTAATCAGGGTAGCGTATTCATCTTATCGTTTTGTGGCCTCCGACGACATGGACACCGGTGCCTGCTCAGGTTTACTACCCCACACTTTGTTCGGTTGGGCACCCATTTGCAGGGTCAGGGTACCGCCGTTAATCACCGTTTCGTGCAACATCCAGGGGCGATCGAGGGGTTTGCCGTTCAATTGCGCCGATTGGATGTACAGGTTTGCGGCCGAGTTGTTCTTCGCGTCGATCACGAACTGCTTGCCCTTGTAATATTTCGGATTTAGCTTGATCGTGACCTTGTTAAAAATCGGGCTGCTGATTTCGTAGAACGGCTCGGGCGTGGTGCCGCCGTTGGTCGAGAACAAGCCCGTTTTGAGCAACACCGACAGGCTACCCATCAGTCCCTGATCTTCGTCGCCACTGTAGCCGTAATCGGGTGAGATGCCGCTGTATACTTTCTCGATCACCTGCCGTGTCCAGTATTGGGTGAGCCAGGGCGCACCCGCGTAATTGAATAAGTGCGCCGTTTGAATACTCGGCTGATTGCCGTAGTTGAGAAATACCCGGCGCAGTTCTTCCAGCGTCTCGTTATCGTGCGATTTACCCGATACAAAATCGTGTTTCTGCGCCTTCTCGAACGAGCCGTTCAGCTTACTGGTAAAAGCTTCGCGACCGCCCATGAGATTAATTAGCCCCTGCACATCGTGCGGCACAAACCAGGTGTACTGGGCTGCGTTGCCCTCTTCCCAACCGTTATCGTATCGCAGAATATCCACCGGCTCAGCCCATTTGCCGTCGAGGGTGCGGTTCCACATCCAGCCCAGTTCAGGATTCCAGACGTTTTTGTAGTTCTGCGCCCGCTTCATAAACAGGGCATAATCGTCGGTTTTGCCTAGCTTTCTGGCCATCTGCGCCAGGGTGTAATCCTGATAGGCATACTCCAGCGTTTGTGTCGACCCGTCCTGATGGAACCCGTAGCGGGTTTTGCTCATGGGGTGAGGCACATACCCACGGTCCAGGTAAAATTCGATACCACCCCCTTTGAACGTGTTGTGTTCGTACCCGGCTTTGCTCATCATGCCACCGGGGAAATGGTTCTTGCGCAGACCCTCGTAGGCTTTTTCGATGTCGAAGCCCCGGATGCCTTTCAGGAACGCGCTCACGATGAAGGGCGTGGTAGAGGCTCCGGTCATCACATGAGTGTAGTTGCCGCCTGCCGGTCCACGGGGAATGAGCCCGCCATCCTGATACATCATCACCATCGAGTTGACAAACGATTCGGTGACCTCCGGGTACACCAGATGCCAGAGCGTGTTGATGGTCCACTGCGCCCCCCAGAAGGAATCGGAGTTGTGGTGATTGAATTTGGGTTTGCCACTGGCATCCAGCGGAATCTGTTTGATGCGCCGTTCGGGACCGGTCATGTCGGAGTATTTGCCGTTGACGTCCGAAATGATGCGCCGGCCCTGCAAGGCGTGCCAGAGATCGGTGTAGAAGCGGCTTCGGACGGTATCGCTGCCGCCTTCGACCTGAATCCGGCTCAGCCAGTTGTTCCAGTCGCTGCGGCTCTCCTGCACGGTTTTCTCGAAATCCCAGTGCGGCAGTTCGGCCTTGAGGTTGATTCGGGCCTGTTCTTCGCTGACGTATGAAATGGCCACTTTCATCTTCCGCACCTCCCCCGCTTTAGTTTTGAAGCTCAGGTACGTTCCCACGCGTTCGCCTTCGATGAAGCCATCGATCGTTTCCAGTTTCCCGTTTCGCCAACCCCTGAACGAGTCAAACGGTTTGTCGAAGACGGCCACGAAATAAACGGGCAGCACTTTTGGCCGACGAATGGTCGGGGCCATGATGGCATAGCCCTCAATCTCCTGATTGCTGATTTTCTTTACGTAGCCTTTCTGGGTATCGGATGGCCCTAGAAACGTAGAAAAATCAAACAGAATATAGCTTTGCGCCGAGGCTGGGTAGGTGTATTTATGGAAGCCAACGCGGGTGGTCGACGTCAATTCGGCGGTGATATTGTAGGCATCCAGCACCACTTTATGGTAACCCGCTTTTACAATTTCTTTCTCATGCGAAAACCGGGAGCCATACTTTTCGGGGCCCAAATGCCCTTTGAACTCACCCGTCGTGGGCATCACCGGCACCCCCGACAACTGCCAGCCGTGTACATGGCTAAAGCACTTTATACTGTCGGAATGATAGCGATAGCCCGCGCCCCAGTCGGAATTGACGCCATTGTCGGGGCTGAGGTTGACCATGCCAAAGGGACGCGACGCCGAGTTAAAAAAGAACCACCGCGAATTAGCCGCATCGACCAGCGGATTGACCAGATCCACGGGTTGTTTCTGGGCGATGGCGGTTTGATCCAGGTTCAGGATGGCGATGAGCGCTAGTAGGTACGTTAAGCGTTTATTCATAGTTATAAATCAACTCTACTGAGGGTTTTAGCTTTTCAAGGCAGTGGGCTTATCGACAAACCTGTGTCATTCCGATGTTTTTTGTCATCCCGACGTCAGAGGGATCTTCGCTAGACGCTAACAATGCCTGCTACTAGCGAAGATCCCTCCTGGCGTCGGGATGACAAAAAAGGCGATCACAAAAACACATTCTTATCGAATTTCGTATTGTTTTCCTTTCTCTGTCTTCAAACCAATCGTGAACCCTTTTACCGCAGGCATTTCCCCTAATTTGGTTTGATCCTTAATGATCGGTTTCCCCGCATCGACAAAGCTGAATAGCGGGTTTACAGCCTGACCAGAGCTACGACCCGTTGGCTGCACCGTCATTTGGTCATTCGTTCGGATTCGGCAGTTGCCGCCCAGGGCCGAATGCACGACGGCTTTGGTCAACTTACCGGCTTTCCATTCCATATCGACGGTGTATCCCCCCCGCGCTTTCAGACCTTTTACCCGGCCCGTGTGCCAAGCTTTGGGCAGAGCCGGAAGCAAATGAATTTCGCCCGCGTGACTTTGCACCAGCATTTCGGCAATGCCCGCTGTGGCCCCGAAATTTCCGTCAATTTGAAACGGCGGGTGCGCGCAAAACAGGTTGGGGTACGTTCCCCCGCCCGACATATGCGTTGAATCGGTCCGGATCAACTTGAATAAATTGGTGATCAGTTTCAGGGCGTGGTCACCGTCGTGCAGTCGGGCCCAGACGTTCACTTTCCAGCCCATCGACCAACCCGTTGCGCCATCACCCCGGCGCTCCATCACGCGTTTGGCCGCAGCCGCCAGCTCGGGCGTAGACCGGGTATTGATCTGGTTGCTGGGGTGCATGGCGTAGAGGTGCGAGAAATGGCGGTGCTGTACGTCGGCATCGGCAAAATCGTCCTGCCACTCCTGCAATTGGCCGTATTTACCGATCTGGTACGGCAACAACTGACCCAGATTCTGCTTTACTCCGGTGGTAAACGCATCATCAATACCCAGCGTTTTACAGGCTTCGACATAGCGAGAAAACGATTCCCGAATGATGGCCATATCCATCGTTGGGCCGGGGCTGAATGTAGCTTGTTTCTTTCCATCGTACAGGAAATTCTGCTCGGGCGAGTGGCCCACCGGGGTTACCAAATAGCCCTGCTCGTTTTTCACCAGCCAGCCCTGATAAAACTGGACCGCCCCTTTCAGCAACGGGAAAACGTCTTTTTTGAGAAAGGTCCTGTCGCCGTTGAACAGGTATTTCTCCCAGAAATGGCTCGTTAGCCAACCCGCTGCCATTGGCCAAAAGGCGCAGTTGCAGTTGTCGATGGGTTCAGCATGGCGCCAAATGTCCATGTTGTGGTGGGCTACCCAACCGTCGTTTCCGTACATGTTCCGGGCCGTTTCGCGCCCGTTGACGGCCAGTTCCTTCACCGCCTTGAAAAACGGTTCCTGACACTCTGACAAGTTGGTCAGTTCGGCGGGCCAGTAGTTCATCTGGGCGTTGATGTTGATGGTGTAGCCACCATTCCAGGGCGGTGTCATCTGGTCGTTCCAGATGCCCTGCAAATTGAGCGGCTGACCACCCGGCCTCGACCCGGCAATCATCAAATAACGCCCATATTGGAAATACAGTGCGGCAAAAGCCGGGTCTTTCCCATTCGAGAATGACTCAACCCGCTTATCGGTCGGGAGTTGCGATTGCTCCGTTTCGGCGGCTAGTTGGAGATCTACCCGGTCGAACAGGTTTTTATAATCGGCCAAATGCGTTCTGTACAACTCGGCATATGGTTTCTTCTCAATGATGTTGAACCGTTGGTCGAGGATAGGTTTCGGGGCGACGCCTTCGTAGGCCGGGCTTTTGTCGAACCCATTGAAGCTTGTTGCGGCCGAAAGTACAAAAACAACTTCTGAAGCGTCCTGAACAGTTAGTGTTCCGTTGCCGCTGCTCACTCGCCCACCCGTGTTAATGGCCTTCACCCGCGTTTCGAACGACATACCCAGACCGTTTATCTCCCGGTCGTACAGCATATTCTCAACGCCCGGCTTGCGCTGGCCGTTCTTCTCGTAGACTTCGGGGTATTTATATTGATCACCGAGTTTTTCAACCTGTTCGAACGTGCGTCTCAGGCCAAAGCCGGGCACTTTTCCCCGCATCGTCAGTGTATTGCCCTGCGCAACGTAGCTGGCCGTTGGTTTATGGGGCGTCGAGAAATGGAACGAACAATTGATTTTGCCGGGGCCATTGGCGGTTAGTTTCACCACAATCACATGGTCGGGATAGCTGGCAAAGTACGTCCGGGTGTAGGTTGTGTTGTCCGCTTTATAGGTGGTGGTAGCCGTTGCCGTTGCCAGATCGAGTTGGCGTTTGTAGTTCGAAACAGGCGCATTTTTGTGGTCAACGTCGATCCAGAAATCGCCCATTGGCTGGTAGAGCTGATGATTTCGACCCAGCCATTCACGGGCAATCAGTGCCTGCGCTTCCTGATAGTTGCCGGAGGCCAGTAACGCACTGACCTGTTTAAAGTCTTTTCGAACATTAACCGTTTTGAACGTACCGGTCGGGTCGCCCGAATAGAGCGTGCCTTCGTTCAGTTGCAGGTGTTCTTTCGCCGGATCGCCAAACACCATGGCGCCCATATAGCCATTTCCCAGCGGCAATGCTTCCGACCAAACGGCGGCCGGTTTGTCGTACCAGAGTGTTTGCGACGAGCTTTGCCCGAACGAGTGAACGCCGGGAAGCAGTAGGAAAAACAGTAAATGAATTAATCGACTCATGGTAGTAAGGGAACAATAAGAACTGGTTCCTAGCAAGCTACCCCACCCCAACCCCTCCCCTAAAAAAAGTGGAGGGGCTACAACGACCACCTTTCTCACAGATAATGAGCGTTTTTTCATGACCAGCTATTAAAACAATAAAAAGTCACTCATTCTCTAGCCCCTCCCCTTTTTTCAAGGGGAGGGGTTGGGGTGGGGTAGTTTACAACAGAATCCCTTACCCCAGAAAAATACTGTGTTTAAACGGTGTATAGCCCGTCAAATAAACGGTTGGCGCATCCATAGCGGGCAACGCTCCCCGCAGTTGCACACCTTTGTGTTCCACCTTCCCTGGGCCGAACCGAATTATGTCGTTACCAACGGCATACGTGCCCGCTTCGTCCGAAAAGAGAAAGGCATTGTCTTTTTTAGGGTGTTTGGTAACGCCCCCCAGCGTTCCGCCCGGCCGGAAAATCAGTTCCAACGCCACTGGAACATTGTCGGTTCCCGATAGGTCGATGTCGATTCGCAGGCCGTTATTGGCTTCCGTAACGGTAACAGTGGTCGTCATTTTCTGGATTTCGCTTTGCGGTCGGTCGGTTCTGGGCATTTTATCCCAGTCGCCATTGGCATCAATTTTATCAGCCGCAATAGGTTGATAGTATGGCCCCTCCAGCGACTTACGCATCACCCAGGAAGCACCTTGCTGCTCAATTTTCTCGGTCTGAAACTGCCCTTTCCCGAAAAACGACGCGACTACCCGCATCCCCTGCAAAATGGCGTTGCCTTTGTGGAAGGTGAGCCAGCCCGCGTTATTCGACAACAATGTAGCGTCCCACCCCTCCCGCCGGATACGCACCACGCCCGAATACGGAAACGCTTTGACGTAACTGGTTGGTAGCGGTTTGCTGGCGGGCAGTTCATTCCAGAGCGTCGGGTCTTCCAGAAAATAATCGAGGTACCCGGCCAGTTGTTCCTTCGGACAGGTCTTTTCGATAAGCCGACACATAGCCGCCATCTCACCATTTTTGTCGAGCAACGCCATGTAGCGGTAGCAATAATAATACTTCGCCATATTGCCGATGGTGCCCTTATCCTGCCGGTTCGAGCCCTCCGTTACCACCTCGCCATTGGGATGTACGTAGTAGAGCGTCATCATCAGATTCCGCCGGACGGGCTCGAAAAGCTCAGGCTTTTTCAGGCCACGAGCGACGATGATCAGCGACCGGTCGACGATGGGCGAATAGCTGTTAGTGCTCTTTTCGTTGAACTGCCCGTCGGGATCAAGGTCGATGTGTTCGGCCAGCCACTGGTCGATGCGTTTGGTATACCTTGGATTCGGGAATAGCTCATTTAACTTGGTCAGGGCCGCCGAAACCACCCAGCGGTGATTGGGCGTGTGAATGCCGCCCACAATCAGCGCTTCACCGGCGTTGGTCAGAAAGGCTTTTATCAACCCAATGGCCGTGCTGGTGCCTTTGGCATTCGACTCGTTAAGAGATTTATAAGCCGGAACGATGTTTTCCAGCACGAAAGCGGTGTCGGGTGTGGAATGGAAATTGGTATCGAGCAGATCAATCGTTCCGTCGCTGTGCTGAAACTTGAGCATAGCACGGGCTGCTGCTTCGATTTCGGCAAGCAGGCTCTTCGATTGGTAGTACTTCGATTCAGGCGTGGCAAACAGCATGCTAGCTTTCATCAGAAACCCACTTGTACTGTGCGGATTCGGCATGTCGGCGTCATTCATATAGCCACCCGCGTATCGGCTGTTGGCATCCGTAACCTTTATGGGTGCGTAGTTGGGCAACTGCTGGTCGTTGATTGCGATCCAGTCGAGCAGCCAGGCTGGTTTGCGGGGAGCGCGGTTAACCAGTTCGCTAAAGCCCAACGTTGGTATCAGGGTTAAGGAGCTAGCGCTCAGGGTTACGAAATGTCGACGGTTCATGGTTGGGGTAGCTTAGATGTATCGGACAGCATCCCTGCTGTCCAGCCGCAAGGCTAAGAAAGCGTTATGTACTCGTTATTTTAGCCTGACGGCTGAACAGCAGGGATGCTGTCCGGTAAAAGATTACAACTCCCGAATCTTGATGCTCCGGAAATGCACTTCATCGCCGTGATCCTGAAACAGAATATGGCCGGATGATGCCTGCGCAAAATTGGGGTAGGTATTGTATTTGCTCTTAGCTACCAGATTGCGGAAAATCTGCGAATAGCGGTCATATTCCACCAGTTTGAGGTTATTGAGCCAGTGCTCTACATGACCGTCTTTCGACACAATCCGCATTTTATTCCACTTCCCCGGCGGATTCATGCGCTTATCGGTGTTGCCTTCCGAGAGGTTTTCGGCGGTGATGAGGTCGTAGAGTGAGCCGGTTGTCCGGTTGCCGTTAACGCCTTCTTTGGCGTCGGGGTGGACTTTATCGTCCAGAATCTGAAATTCCGGTCCTGCACCGGTACCCGGCTTTTTCTTCCGGTCTTCAACCACAAAGTATTTTACGCCACTGTTGCCACCCGTGGTTAGTTTGAAATCCAGTTCCAGTTCGAAATTCGCGAACGACTGATCGGTTATAATATCGCCCCCTTTGCGAATGCTGTCTTTTTTAGACCCCAGCACTTTCAATACACCATCCTGAATAGCCCAGCCTGCCGTTGGAAAATTATCGCCATTGGCCACTCGCCAGCCAGCCGGGGTTTTACCGTCCCACAGCAACCGCCAGCCTTTCCGTTTTTCATTGTCAGACAGTTGGTTAGGCAGGTAATTCACTTCTTCGATGTCCTCGCCACCCGACCAAACGGCCTCTTTCAGGTTCTCCGTAGCGATGCGGATGTTGCGCCATTGAACGGTCAGGCCGTTCTGATCTTCGCGCTTGATCTGGTGTACCTGCAAGGCGATGAAGCCGCGGGCGGTTTGCGGGTCGAGCACGTTGGCACAGGGGATGCCGTTGATCCAGGTTTTCAGACGCGGGCCAATGGCTTCGATATGGTACTTGTTCCATTGCCCGTTTTTGAACGCCTTCTGCCCTTTCGGATTGATGGATAGCGGATAGAGCCAGCCATTGCGGGCTTCGTCGTAAATACCACCGCTCCACGCCCGGTCGCCGGGGTCGATCTCGATCTGGTAGCCGTGAACACGCCCATTATTAAAAGCGGGGTCGCTCAGGCTTCTGATTTGAATGCCTGAGTTGAGTCCGGGCTCTACTTTTACGTCCATTTCCAGTACGAAATCGCCGTAGGTTTCTTCGGTGCATAGGAAGGTGTTGGGTGTATTGAGTTGCGAAACGCCAATGATGGCCGTATTCGTTAGTTTATAGTCCGCATTCCCATTTCGCTTTACCCACCCTTTCAGATCTTTCCCATTATAAAGATTCTTCCACGGCACCTGGGCCAGGCTGTTAACGGCGACGAGGGTTATCAGGCAAACGGTTACTAATGTTCTCATTAGGATGATTTTGTAAAAATCGGAAACGCTTTACGGGTCAAGTTGCTACTGATGAAATGTGGTGCCGGGACGGTTGTAGTACCGACCGGGACAGTCGGCATTACAACCAGTTTTTTTGCTGAAATGAAAAAGGAGAAGGATGTAAAAATCTCCCCCTCCTTTTCTAGCTAGCCAATTCCCTTAATAGCCCTGATTTTGTGTCATTTTGGGGTACGACAAATCTATTTCACCCTGTGGAATAGGCCTAAGATTGTGTATGGCCGAAATAGACTGGCCTTTTGTCCAGGGGTTGTACTTCTTCACCCGTTCAACCAGTTTTCCTGTCCGTTTCAAGTCGAACCAGCGGTTATATTCACCCATGAACTCCCGCGCGCGTTCGTCCAGGATCAGGTCGATGGCGATGTTTGCGGGGGTAGCCCGGTACGATACGGCCGCGAGTGATTTCTGATCTTCGGGTGCGGCAGCGCATTTCGGGTCTGTACCTTTTTTGGTACCCAGTGCCCGGTCGAGAATCCGGTTATAGTACACGTCTGCCGTTCCCAGCTTACCACCTTTGGCCCCTTTCACGATGGCTTCGGCGGCAATCAGATAGGCTTCGGCCGACCGGAAAATACACTCGTTAAACGTCCCGAACGCATCGCCATACGGAATACCCGGCTGCCAGAATTTCCACATCAGGGGCATGGTAACCGCCAAACCAGAGTTATCTATCGGATAGCCGCCACCAAACTCATTGGTGTTTATCACCGCATAGCTTTTCTTACCACCCAGATCTACACCCCGGTCAGTTGCGCTAACAGCCGGGTTGTTCCAGGGGCGGCACAGCATGACCGTATCGCCAGCGTTATAATTAACCAGCAACGTAGGGTTACTAACGGGCAACGCTTTAAAGTTTTTCACCGCCTGCAACGCATAGCCAACGGTCACAAAATTATGGGCATACCGCGTGTCGTTTTCGGGGTCGAAAAAGCGGTAAACGGCGGTTGTTGGGCAGTGTACATTTAAGCAACGATTGTAATCCGTCGTTCGCCCCTTGGTTCCGGGAAAGCCCTCTCCGCTCGCACCAAATTTGGAGTGCAGGTCGTTTCCACCCGCAGCATCCTGCGTAAAAGCGGGATCGGTTTTATTGGTCAGCACATCCGAATTATACTGAACGGCAAAAACGATCTCTGCATTCTTGTCATTCTGCGCCCCCGTATACTGTGTTAATGGATTATTTGAGCGAGTCGGGAAAAGATCTTTGTAATTGGCAGCCAGCGGATACGTGTCAATGACTTTGTCGGCGTATTGTAGTGCCAGATCAAAGTCGGCACTGGTGCCGCCCAATGCATTATTGAAATTCCACCCTCTTGTCAGATACACCCTTGCCAGTAAAAACTGAGCGGTCCCTTTCGTGATTCGGCCATAGTTAGAGGCCGTAACGGGAAGTTTGGCTTCGCAGTCGAGTAAGTCGTTAACGATCTGTTTGTACACCTCCGCCGAGGCTACTCGTGGAAAATCTTTGGCCGGCGTCGTGATTTCGGCAAGCGGCATGGGTATGTCGCCCCATTGCTGTACGGCATAAAACAGGCATAATGCCCGCAGGAACTTCGCTTCCGACACCCGTGCATCTTTCAGCGCAGAAGCCATTGTCGTGATGGCATCCGCCCGTGAAAGTACCGTGTTGGCGCGGGCAATTTCGGCGTACAACAATGTCCAAAGGCTCTGCGCTTCGGGCAGGGTGGCATTGAAACGGGAGTCGTACACATCGTACTGGCTTGGCTGGTTCTCTTTGCCCGTAACGGCCGATGGATTCCAGCCGCTGTTGTTGGCAAAAATATCCGTGCCATTCAGCACCAGCACCCGGTTTTGATGAATGTTTCTCAAGAGTGGGTAACACGACCGCACCAGATCTTCGAAACCCGCTTCTGTTTTGTAATATACATCGGTGGTTAACGAACTAACGGGGGTTTCATCCAGAAACTGCTCTTTGCAACTGGACGAAACAAGCAGCAGAGAAAGCCCCAGCCACACGCTATATTTTTTACGAAATATGGTTTTCATGTTGTTTCAGACAGAGGATTTAAAAACTAAGGTTTACGCCCAGACTCAGTGTCATGGATGGAAGATCATCCTGATAGATCGATGAGTTGAACTCCGGGTCAAATCCAGTGAATTTCGATCGTATAATGGGGTTGATAACCTGCGCATACACACGAGCCGTGTTGAGTTTCCATTTATTCATCAACTCCTTTGGCACCGTATAGCCGAGCGTAATGTCGGAAATCCGCAGAAAGCTGGCATCCTGATACAGAATGGCGTTCCGGTAAGGGTTGGCCGCTACGGCTCCGAAATAGGTATTCGACGGGTTATCGCTGCGCCAGTAATCCAGAGAAGCCAGGCTGTTGTAGCGCGTTCCGATATCGCCAAATGTACCAGCCAGGGTGTTGTTGCGGTACTGGGTGCCGTTGCGGTAATAGGTGAAGAAGGAAAAATCGAAGTTCTTGTATTTGAACCGGTTTGTGATACCAATCAGGTAGTTAGGCAGCTGAGTCCCTAAATAAACGCGGTCGTCGATGCCTTCGGTCGATGAAATCTGGCCGTCGTTATTCACGTCAACCACCCGCACCGCTCCGGGTACCTGTTTGTAAGAAGTGGCTAAATCCTTGTCGGCCGTTTGCCAGATTCCGTTAAACTGATAGTCGAAATTGGCTTTAATAGGCAAACCCACAAACAGCTTGTTTCCCTTGTCGATCGTTTGGCCATCGCCATACAGTTCAAGCAGTTTGTTATTGTTTTTGGTGAAAGTGAAGGTGCTGTTCCAGCTAAAGTTACTGGTGGCAACGTTGACCGTATTCAGCAAAATCTCGATGCCTTTGTTCTGAATTTTACCGATGTTCGAAGTCACCTGCGAGAAGCCCGAAGCCGTTGGTATTTTCTGATTCAGGATCAAATCCTCCGTTTTTCGGTCGTACACTTCAACCGTTCCTGATACCCGGTTATTGAACAAACCGAAATCGACGCCCATATTAAGCTCTTTACTACGCTCCCAGCGCAGGTCTTTGTTGCCCAGGTTGGCGGGCGCAAATCCATAAGCGGCTGTTCCGTCGAAGTCGTAACCGGTATTCAACAACCCGGCCTGTGTACTGTATGGATTGACGGTGGAGTTGCCTACCTGACCATAGCTTAGCCGGAGTTTCAAATTAGAAATGGCCTTTATGTTTTGAATCATAGGCTCGTCGATCAACTTCCAGGCCACGGCCACCGAGGGGAAAAATGCCCATTTATTGCCGGGAGCCAACTGGGAGGCCCCATCCGAACGGCCCGTAACGGTCAACAGGTATTTATCGTTAAACGAGTAGTTTACCCGCCCCATGAACGACGATAGGGAACGCTCTACGAGCGAGCTGCCAAAGCTGGTGATGGTTCCCGTGTTGAGCGCGTACCAGTCCGAATCAAACGGCAGGTCTTTGGCGGCAATGGTATAGGTTTCATTTCGCTGGTAAAACGCACTTTGCAGACCAGTAAAATTTAGCCTGTGCTTGCCCAAATCCATGTTGTAGGTAATGATATTATCGAGCGTGTAGCTGCCGATCGTCCGGTTATCGAACTGCGCCCGTGGTTTGGCTCCAATCTGCGATTTTGACCAGGTCCCTCTAAAATCACCGATCCGGGTCGAGCCATACGTTGCCGACAGAGCCGAGCGAATGCTCAACCCTTTTATGGGCGAATACTCTACATAGGCATTACCCATAATGTTGGCTACTGTCGTTTGCAACTTGGATTGTTTAGGGTCGGTATCCAGTAGCGGGTTAGGGACCTGTTTGTCGTTGATACCCATCCATACAGCCGTGTTGTTTACATTGATGTCCTGATTCTCCGTTGGGTTGGCCAGGTCTGAGTAATAAGGAACACCGGTTGGCCGGGCTCTAAACGCGCCACGCAACGACTCCTGCGAGCCTAAATTCTGGTTTGAGTACGTTACATAGGAGGTAAACCCAACTTTAAAATGCTCCCCCAGCTTACTATCGAGGCCCGCATTCAAATTATAGCGTTTGTAGTTGGTACTGATCACATTCCCGTCTTCGTTCAGAAAACCACCCGAAAAGCGATAGGTCGTTTTCTCAGTACCGCCCGATACGCTGATATTCTGACTCGTTTGGATACCCGGTTTCGTAACCAGCGCAACCCAGTCCGTTGTCCGGTTGTTTTTGATATTATCCAGTTCGGCCGCCGTAAATGTAGTCCCGGTAACTCCCTCTAAGATCCGGTCGGTGTAGGTGAGTTTATAAAACTCTTCGGTACTGCGAAGGCGCGGAACGTGAGCGGGCGTTTTTATACCCACATACGCATCATAGCTTACCCGCGGCTTACCCGAAATTCCTTTTTTGGTCGTGATGATGATGACCCCATTAGCGCCCCTGGCTCCATAGATAGCCGTCGACGAGGCATCTTTCAATACATCCATCGACTGAATATCATTCGGATTCAGGTTATTGATGTCGCCCCCCATCAGGCCGTCGATTACGACCAGCGGAGCCGTTGAGTTGTTGATGGTATTTTCGCCCCGAATGGTAATATTGTAGGTACTGCCCGGCCGGTTGTCCGATTTGGTGACTGTTGCCCCGGCCACCTGCCCCTGTAGAGCTTTGGAGGCCAGCACCGGATTTGCCCGTACAATATCTTTAGGTTGTATGGAGGATACCGCACCGGTCAGGTCGCTCTTTTTCTGCTCGCCATAGCCAACCACGACCACCTCATTCAACGACAAATCATCGGCTTTAAGCGAAACCGTCATATCGGTTTGATTGCCAACCGTAACTTCCTGCCTGACGTAGCCGATAAAGCTAAAAATTAGTATGGTTTTCGCATCCTGAGCGTCCAGTCTAAATGCCCCATCCTGATCGGTAGTGGTGCCCCGCTGCGTGCCTTTAATGACGATACTAACGCCCGGCAGACGCTCGCCCGATTCACTCGTTACAACGCCTTTGATGGGTATAACCAACGCACTGATTTCGGTTTGCTCGGGGGTTTGCTTTTGAATAAGTCCCGTTTTTGGTTCGGTCCTGTTCAAAACAATCTGTTTACCTAAAATCCTGTAATCTAACTGAAGCGGTGTGAGCAGATTATCAAGTGCTTCGCCCAAGGTTGAATTGGCCAGATTCAGTGAAATTTTCTTTTCTGATTTAATCAGGCTCGAATTATAAACGAATCGAATCTCAGCCGATTTCTCGATTTCAGTCAACACTTTTTTAATGGGCTGATTATCTACCTTCAGGCTAATTCGCTTATTTAGTAAATCCTGCGCGTATCCATCATGCGCAGCCGAAATGCCAAAAAAGAATACCGACAGTATGAGTTGCAAGAACGTGACTCGCAATATCCTACCGAATGTCTTACTACTTCGTAGAGTGTGTTTCATTGATGTACATGCTTGTGGTTTAGTTAGGAATAGTGAAAAGGCAGGGGGCAGATGATTGAAGCCGAAAGCTTATTTACAGCCGTTGGTGTGTATTATTAGTTTATCGTTAACCTCTTCGTATGTAGCGTCAATAGCCGCACAAATCAGTTTTAGTTTTTCCAGCAAAGGTTCGTCCGACAAATGGGCGGTCAGTTTACAATCGGCCAGTTTTTCAGGATTATAAACGAGTTGAATTGAATACGCTTTCTGCAAATCGTTCAGCACCTCAATGAGCGGAGTCTCGTCAAAATCGAAAGCAATTTTTTGAATGGGTAGCTGAAGAGATTTTTGTTCAACAACAGTTGGTGCATAAATGCGAAAGTCGTCTTCGCTAACTCTTACTTTTTCGTTCGCCGTCAGAACAAGCCCTTCCAGAAGGTTATCGGTCATTTTTTTGTTTCTGTTGCGGTCATGCTGCAAAAACACCGATACCCGACCTGTTTTGACGATCACTTCTATCTCCGATGTTTCGGGCTGCGTTTTGACGGAAAAACTAGTACCTAAAACTTTGGTAATCAACTCATTCGCATAGACGAAGAAAGGTCTTTTAGCGTCTTTCTGTACTTCAAAAAATGCTTCGCCAGCCAGAATCACTTCTCGTTTTGTCCTATTGTATTGTTTTGGCGAATAGCAGATTTTACTGTGAGGCTGTAGAATTATTGAACTGTTGTCGGGCAAATTGATGAGTAGAGGCTGGTTGGTAACGTTTTCTTTCTCATAAATTTCGCCGGTCTGATTCTTCGTATAGCGAACGAGACTCTTATACGAAACCGCTGATGGTTTGTTGACTACCGACCAGCTCAACCAGCCAGCTACCAGTAAAATCGAGGCCGCAGCCGCCCACTTTAGATACGGATAAAGGCTTATAACGCTGGGTTCATCAGAAACAACAGGGCGTTTTTCTGCTGGTGTATTTATGTGCGTATATACTTTTTTCAGCCCCGTGTCCAGATCAAACCGGTATTGAGGATGCTGGGCTTCCCACTCATCCAGATACACATAAAAAAGATCTATATTTTTTGGCTCAGCAAGCCATTCCTCAATCAGTTTGCATTGAATCGTAGTATTATTCCCGTTAAAATAATCGAATATGATTTTTTTCATTAAGTATGAGTCCATAATAACTACGTTTATTCACGTTGATAGTTTATGTATCAGGAAATTAGATAGGCTAAGAAAATAGTTAATAAATATTCAAGCTTAAGCTCCTCCCGAATTCGAGCTAACGCCCGACTAATCAGCCGCTCAACGGCGCTAACTGTTAATTTCATTTCAAGAGCGACTTCGCTATATTTCTTACCTTCAAGGCGATTTAGCTGAAACGCTTTCTGCGATTGTTTGGGAAGATGCTGAATCGCTATTTCCAACTTCTGACTTAACTCGTGGAAGTGTGTTATTTCATCGGGTCGTAATACGGTAATCGTATTATAATTTTGAAAATCAATCGTACACGAATCAAAACTTGTGTTTCGATTCAGTTCACTTTTAATAAAATTATGTACTCTGTTTTTTACAGCTGTATATAAATAGGAACGGTAGGAAGTCGTGATATGCTCGTGCGCTTTGCTGTTCCAGAAATTAGCAAATACTTCGGCCACAATATCTTCCGCTATTTCCTTCGAATACACGTACCGAATTGCGTGATTACATAGGTTTGTGTAATACTTCCTGAAGAGTAAATCGAAGCCCTCTTTCGGCGATTTACTAAAACATTTCTCAATGAAGTATTCGTCAGAAAACACTCTGGTTTCCGACGAATCCGTAGCGACTCTACACGTTTCCTTACCAAGTGGATTCTCTTCCTGCTCCTTCTCTTTAGGTATCATTAATGCAAATGCTGATACTATACTGATGTTATGATAAACCCCAGAATACAGTTAGCCATGAGCTAGCTGTAGGCCGTTGAGATCAAATTTTCACGAAGTCGCTGAGTTTATGACATGTGTAGTAGATAACTATCAACCCTGAGAAGCATGATAAGGGATAAAGGCTACTACAAAATGTTCTAATTCTAAGACAAAGTTTTACTATTTTACCCCACATCGTTACGAATAATATTTTATCGTTGGTTCTTTTATCTCACGTCTACCTTAATGATTGACGTATTGTCATCTGGATGACGTCGTTGGGGCGGCAGTGTAAACGACCGTCTACCGTTGAAAAACAGGCAGGGTCGTAAGTATATCCGAACTGTAGTACCAGCGTGAAGTAACGCCAACCGCTTGGATTAAAAATAAAAAAACCGGCTGTCGATAGCCGGAATAGGGGATTACGCTGCTGTTATCTTAGTGTTCGCTATAGATTCAACAGCCGTTTCAGACGTTCATAAAAACCGGTATTGTGGAAGGTAAATGTCTTGTGTAATACATAATTACTCAGGAAGCTCACACCCATACCCGTCGTGTGAGCCACCAGCTTGTTAACATTGACAAGCTTTACCGAGAATGGAACAACGAGGGTCAGAACCTCGAATTCACCAACCGAGTAGTCGTACAGGAATGAAGAGCCGTAGACCGTAATCAGACACGAGACGATAGAGACCAATGTAAATTTGATGGCTTCCCGCTGGGTTTTGGTTGAGTTCTTGGCATTGAAGGCGAAAAGCTTTGTCAGAAAGAAGCCTACCACAAAGGCAATGACATAACCTGCCAGCAAGGCCTGTTCGTAACTAAACTGAAACCATTCCTGAAATAAGCTGCCCGCTACAAGCTGTAAGGAAGCGCCAATTGCGGCAACAATAAAATAAGCAAGGATGTCCCTGCGGTTAAAAAGCCCACTCGTCATAATTCACTAATAAGAGGGCAAAGCTACACGTCCTTTTCTTAAATAGCCTAAGTAGTCGATTACTAATTTTAGAAATACAATAGCGGAGTTTGTCAAAACCCCTTATCAACCGCAAGTTCGGACAAGCTTACCGACTGATCTTATGCCTGGTTTAGCCAGTAGCCATATACCTGAAATAGACGGCTGACAACCACAAAAAAAGTCCGATGTTCTCAACTGAACATCGGACTTACTTAATTCAAAAGAGCTTGGTTTAGCCTTGAACGTTATCCGAAGACAATTTAGCTCCCAGATACTCGCGGTTCATACGGGCAATGTGATCGAGTGATATCGACTTTGGACACTCAACCGAGCAGGCACCCGTGAATGAGCAGGCACCGAAGCCTTCAGCATCCATTTGTGCAACCATTCGTTCAGCCCGTTCTTTATGTTCCGAATGCCCTTGTGGCAGGATTGCCAGCTGCGACACTTTCGCCGAAACGAAAAGCATAGCCGAAGCATTTTTGCAGGCAGCTACACAGGCACCACAGCCAATACAGGCGGCAGCATCCATGGCTTCATCAGCAATCGTGCGGGGAACGAGGATTTCGTTGGCATCACGCGCCGAGCCCGTGTTTACCGACACATAACCACCCGACTGAATGATCCGGTCAAACGCCGACCGGTCTACCATCAGGTCTTTAATGACCGGGAACGACCGCGCCCGCCAGGGTTCAACCACAATGGTATCGCCATCGTTGAACGACCGCATATGCAACTGACAGGTTGTAGCGCCGGTTTGTGGGCCGTGCGCCCGACCGTTGATGTACATCGAACACATACCGCAGATGCCCTCGCGGCAGTCGTGGTCAAACGTAACGGGGTCTTCACCTTTCCGGGTAAGTGAGTCGTTCAAAACGTCGAACATCTCCAGGAAAGACATATCTTCCGATACATTATCCAGATGGTATTCAACCAGTTTACCAGGGGTATTATTATTTTTCTGTCTCCAGACTTTTAGGTTAATTTTCATAATTACAGTCAGTGGTTACCAACTATTATTTATAACTCCGCTGTGTCAGTTTCACGTTCTCGAATTCGAGAATCTCTTTGTTAAGCTCTTCGGGCTGATTTTCACCCTTAAACTCCCAGGCTGCTACGTAGGCGAAGTTTTCATCGTCACGCAGGGCTTCGCCATCGGGTGTCTGGTGTTCCTCCCGGAAGTGACCACCGCAGGATTCTTCGCGATTCAGCGCATCGTCGACCATCAGTTCGCCAAGCTCAATGAAGTCGGCTACCCGAGCAGCCTGCTCCAGTGCCTGGTTCATCTCTTCTGCATCGCCCAGCACTTTCACATTCGTCCAGAACTCTTTCTTCAGGGCCTGAATCTTCTGCTTGGCCAGCTTCAGTCCTTCGGCCGTGCGTGACATACCGCAGTATTCCCACATGATGTGGCCGAGTTCCTTATGCAGTTCATCGACAGGCCGCTCCCCTTTGATGGACAGCAGCTTGTTCACCTGATCCTGTATCTTCTGTTCGGCTTCTCTGAAAGCTGGCGAATCAACCGGGATTTTATCAGCCGGGCCAATTGTAGCCAGGTAGTCACCCACGGTGTACGGAATAACGAAGTACCCATCGGCCAGACCCTGCATCAGAGCCGAAGCACCAAGGCGGTTGGCACCGTGGTCGGAGAAGTTAGCTTCGCCGAGCGCGTACAAACCGGGAATGGTTGTCATCAGGTTATAATCGACCCACAGGCCACCCATCGTGTAGTGAACGGCCGGGTAAATCATCATTGGCAGCTCATACGGGTTTTCGCCGGTGATCTTTTCGTACATCTCGAAGAGGTTACCGTATTTGGCTTCAATCGTTTTTCGACCGTCGCGTTTGATGGCATCAGCGAAATCCAGATAAACGGCCAGACCGGTTTTACTCACACCGCGTCCTTCGTCGCAAACATATTTCGCGTTACGCGAAGCTACGTCGCGGGGAACCAGGTTTCCGAAGGCCGGATAACGGCGCTCCAGGAAGTAATCGCGAGCGTCTTCAGCCAGATCCGTTGGCTTTATTTCGCCCTTCTGAATCCGTACCGCGTCTTCTTTCGACTTCGGTGCCCACACCCGGCCATCGTTCCGCAGCGACTCCGACATCAGCGTCAGCTTCGACTGGTAGTGGCCCGATACGGGAATACAGGTTGGGTGAATCTGCGTAAAGCAGGGGTTACCAAAGAAAGCACCTTTTTTGTGTGCCCGCCAGGCGGCCGTTACGTTACTGCCCATCGCGTTTGTCGACAGGTAGAATACGTTGCCATAGCCACCCGTGCAAAGCAGAACAGCATGGGCGGAATGTGATTCGATTTTACCGGTAATCAGGTTCCGGGTGATGATACCCCGAGCCTTACCGCCCTCAACCACGAGGTCGAGCATTTCGGTACGTGGGTACAGCTTCACTTTCCCGTTAGCTACCTGACGGCTCAGGGCCGAATAAGCACCCAACAGCAGTTGCTGACCCGTTTGACCCCGTGCGTAGAACGTACGCGACACCTGGGCACCACCGAACGAACGGTTTGCCAGCGTACCGCCGTACTCACGCGCAAAAGGAACCCCCTGCGCTACGCACTGATCAATAATGTTAACGCTAACCTCGGCCAGGCGATGTACGTTGCCTTCGCGTGCCCGGTAGTCACCGCCTTTAATAGTGTCGTAGAACAGCCGGAACACGCTGTCGCCATCGTTCTGGTAGTTCTTGGCAGCGTTGATACCACCCTGTGCTGCAATGGAGTGCGCCCGACGAGGGCTATCCTGGAAACAGAACGCTTTCACGTTGTAGCCCAACTCAGCCAGTGACGCAGCCGCCGATGCACCGGCCAGCCCCGTACCCACTACAATAATTTCATATTTCCGCTTGTTAGCCGGGTTAACCAGCTTCAGCGAAAACTTATGCCGAGACCATTTCTCGGCCAAAGGACCTGCGGGGATTTTTGACTCCAGTTTCATTTGTCCAATTGTCAATGAGTGACTGAGCGAATGAGTGAATAATAAGGGAGATGAGTTATTCACTCATTCCTTCATTCACACATTCACTCATTAAATAATATGGTGAACCTGTAAAAACACATAAATTGGCATTGCCGCAAAAGCCAGCGGGATAATAATGGCAAAGAAGTATTTGCCCAGTGCTTCAATGAGGGGCGTATATTTCTTATGCCGAACACCAAGTGATTGAAAACCACTCTGGAAACCATGTGCCAGGTGATAGCCAAGAGCACCCATACAGATAACGTACAGCAGTACATACCACCACTCGCCAAATGCTACCTGCACTACAGCGTATAAATCCTTATACTGCTTGCCGTCATACTCGGCCATAGGGACCGAACCGAAGTGCATTTCGTACCAGAATGTACGCATGTGGATAATGATGAACAGCAGGAGAATGGTACCCAGGATACCCATGTTCCGCGACGACCAGTCGCTATTCGCTTCCGGCTTACTGTACGCATACTTTACTGGCCGCGATGCCTGGTTGTGGCGCGTGAGCACGAAGGCCATCAGCGCGTGTACCAGAATCGAGGTGTAAAGCAGGTAAGAAACGGTCATAATAACCGGATTGTGGGTCATGAAGTACGTATACTCATTGAAGGCCCTCCCGCCATCACCCTTGAACAGCTGGAGATTACCAGCCATATGTACAATCAGAAAAGTACTTAAAAACAGTCCCGTCAGCGACATAATGACCTTGCGGCCGAGGGAGCTGGACAGAGTTTGTGTTACCCAAGCCATACGGTGAACGACACGAAAAATTTAGTGGTAAACTATTGAAGAAAAGCCGCTTTAAACGGCGCATCAAAGCTAAAGCACAATCCCGATGGAAACAAGGTTAAGCGGTATTATCAACCGTTTTATAACTTTATTTACAGTCGGTATAAATTGCTTTATTGCTCTACTTTCTCAACAGTGTGTCATAAATGTTTGTTCGATTTGATAAGGTTTTAATTAGATAGCTACCAGAATGATTATTCATTTTCCTTGTTTACGATAAGTAAAAAAGGCAACCAAATGATAAACAGCACCTTAGACGGGATAAATCGATTTACCTTTTGAACAACGATAATTATCCGGCTATTTTGCACCATCAGTTAGTTCATCTTTACTATGAAAGCATACGTGTTTCCCGGTCAGGGCTCCCAGTTTCGGGGTATGGGTCGAGACCTCTACCAACAGTCCGAAGCCGCCCACCGGTTATTCGACCAGGCCAATGAGGTGTTGGGCTATGATCTGACCCATATTATGTTTGAAGGAACCGACGAGGACCTCAAACAGACGATTTATACCCAGCCCGCCGTTTTCCTGCATGGTGTGGTTATGGCGCTCACCCATGACTCCTTCGCCCCGACGATGGTGGCCGGTCACTCGCTGGGTGAGCTATCCGCCCTGACAGCGGCTGGTGTACTCTCCTTTGAAGATGGTCTGCGGCTGGCCTCCGTTCGGGCAACGGCCATGCAGCGTGCCTGCGAACTGGTTCCGTCCACTATGGCCGCCGTGCTGGGTCTGGCCGATGAGACTATTGAGCGGGTGTGCGCCGAAATTACGGAAGAGATTGTAGTACCCGCCAATTACAACTGCCCCGGCCAGGTGGTTATATCAGGAAGTGTAGCGGGTATTCAGCTCGCCGAGGAGCGGCTGAAAGCTGCCGGTGCCAAACGCGTTGTTCTATTAGCGGTAGGCGGTGCTTTCCACTCACCGTTTATGGAACCAGCACAGACCGAATTCGCCGAAGCTGTTCAAAATATGCCCTTCAGTGCGCCCCGCTGCCCGGTTTATCAGAACGTCAACGCCGAACCCACCACCGAACCCGCACAAATTAAAGCAAATCTAATTGCGCAGTTAACGTCGCCGGTGCGGTGGACGCAGTCCGTTGAACGCATGGTAGCCGACGGCGCTACGGAGTTTTATGAGTGCGGACCAGGTAAAGTATTGCAGGGATTGATAAAAAAGATCAGTTCTGCCACGCCCGTTGCCGGTATTTGAGAATTGATAGATTCCTGAAAATCAAGCAAAAGGCTATGTACTGGTACAAAAAAGGTATTTTTTTTATGCCAGTACTTGCTTTTAACCCCTCAAATAAAGTACCTTTGCACTCGCAATTACAAAACAGTCCGATAGTATAAGGGTAGTACGACAGATTTTGGTTCTGTTTGTGGAGGTTCGAATCCTTCTCGGACTACAAGAGTATAGTTAAAAATAGTCTTTAAATCCCCTGTAAACTAAGAATTTGCAGGGGATTTAATCTTTTAAGGCTTTTTAGATCATTTCACCTTAATACGTTTAAGTCCGTTAGTGTACCCGTTTATCCTTCTCATTTGCTACCAGATTGATACAGGAAGTTTAGTCTGATTGCTTAAATACGTTTGTGCCAATCAATTATAGCAAAAGGCACAATGAGCAAAGTAATTAGCATTCGGGTAATCTATAACCGGCGAGACGAATTAGATAAAAATGGTAAAGCACCTATCAGCATTGAAGCCTATCACAATGGAAAGCGTCAGTACGAAAGCACCGGCATAAGGCTAACCCCGGCTCAATGGGATAGTAAGAAGAATGAGGTAAAAGGAAACCCACAATTGAACAGGGTTATTCGGGAAAGCATACTTGAGATGGAAAACTTTATCTTCAATTTTTCCGCCAAACATAACCGCCCGTGTACACTAGCTGACCTCAAAACCATGAGGCAAGCCGTAACCCCTACCCGTGAAAAATTGACCTTTACTACTCACTTTGCACAACAACTTGAGCGAGATAAACCGGCTTTGGGTAGATTCACTATCTTACGTAGACAGTTAGTATTGAAACGTCTAACGGCTTTCCACAAACAACCACACATTGAATTTGATGCGTTTACTCTTGACTTTGTAGAACGGTATACTGTGTACTTGAGAACCTCTCAAAAATTAAGCACTAATACTATCCATAAAGAACACCAGATTATTCAGAGGTACTTAACGAATGCCATTCAGAAAGGTCTATTTGAAAGCGTGAAGAACCCTTACAATACGTTCCGACCTAAGTTGGCAAAGGTTAATAAAATCGTTCTAAGGCCCGAAGAGATAGCCTGTATTGAACAACTAACATTCAACCCTGAAGAACAGCACCTTGCATTTTACAGAGATGCTTTTCTGTTTGGTTATTACACTCTATTACGAATTAGCGATGTAACTCAGTTACGCCAAAGTCATCTACTAAATACAATTGAAGGAGTTGCGCTTGAGCTAAAAGCAAAGAAAACGGGTAAGCTTAACAGGCTATCTCTATTCTTACTTTACCCAACACAAGATGGCCCAAGTAAACCAGAACGTTTAGTACAAAAATATTCTCGTACGGACAACCGCCCATTGTTTGCTAGGTCGCACGTAAAAATTAATAAGTATCTCAAACGGGTAATTGAAATAGCAGGCATAACAAAACCTGTTAGTTTTCATACTTCGCGACATTCAGGCATAACTAATATGCACAAGCTTGGTATAGCCCCGGCAATAATTCAGTACATAGCCCAACACGAAAGTATTCAAACTACTATGGGTTATACTCACTTAGACCAACAGGATACGAGTAAAGCTCTAACCAATGTACCTAATTGGGAAAACATATAAACTCTATGGAAACTACAAAGCTTAGTAGAGAAGGAAAGATTACAGTAAAGCACTTCCTAAACACTCGTCTAAAAGGTAAACAGCAAGCCGATGGCAGTAATGCTTATCCTCTGTACGTTCGGATAATGGTTAAAGGGCAACAGTCAGATATCAAGAGCCGCCTAACAGGATTAATTCAACCAGAACATTATGACTGGTTCAAAAATGAGTACAGGCTATTTTTGGAGCAAGAAATAAAAGATATAACCACTATCATAAAGGGGTTGAATCCATTCAACAAACAGGATTTCTTAATTCAAGCTGTAACTTCCTCATATAGCCAATCAACTACCCCCTTTACTATAATCATTGAAGATTGTTTAAAGGATGAACTACGCTACTGTATTGTTGTTAATGATCCCAGTACACCACAAGATGTTACTTTAGACAACAGAGTGTCCATAGTCACTCTATTGCAACAGAACAGTCTTGTGTCACTCATTGACTGGCAGAAACCTGCTCACCTTATACTAACTCTGTTGCAGGAAGCAGTACCCCGGCTTTTTGAACCACTTAACGACCTTGAAAAAAAGTATGGCCCTGCTTTTGGCTTCGATTCTCTTTATAATGGTTTGTATGCTGTACACAGATACCAAGTCAAGCCAACGTTAAGCGACTGGCACACCGGCACCTTTAAAAAGGATATTACCAATAGCCGAACAGTTAAGGTAATAGATCAACTTCTGAAAGACCACTATAAAGGGTAATGGTCTTTTTTTATGTTTATTTTTTCGTGTTAAAAAATTAACACGATTTTCTATATACATTTGTCCCATAACATTTTATTTAATCCTTTAAAGTATGGCACAATCAAAAATAACCTCTCCCGACGAGTGGCTAAAGCCTAAAGACATACAACGAATATTCAAGATAGGACATAATAAGTACTATCAATTCGTCAGAGATGGGGCTTTCCCAGTATCAAAGCCAGACCCAAAGGGTAGGGCTGTATTCGTTCGTAAGAGTGATGTAGAAAAGTTTTTCGAAAGAGGCTACCCCAAAGCCGCCTAACTAACTAATGCATAAAACCGATCCATTTCGCAATGTGCAAACTGCTATGACTGATATGTTAAGCGGCTTGATAGTAACGGCTAAACAATTCACTGACAAACACGGAACACAGCCCCAAAAGGCTTAAAAAGCAAAAGCCGGTCGTGTGCTCCCGACCGGCTAATAACAATCATTAGAAGCCCCTTCGCAACAGGCTCCTGAACGAAGCAAAGATATGGATTATCAGAGCACTAAGCAATCTGAAATACAAACCAGTCATACCAATCTGTTTAAGATCAAAAAGGCAAGTCAATGGATAGAAGAAGCCAAAAACCGGCCTATTCCTCAGATGCTTTTTGATGTGTTCTGGCATGAGGGTGAACTGTGTATTCTATTCGCAGATTCCAACGTAGGTAAATCTATTTTGGCCGTTCAAATTGCCAATTCAATCAGTAAAGGCAAAAGCATTGCCGGTTTTCGCTTAGAATCTCATTTACCACAACAAATTTTATACTTTGATTTTGAATTATCTGATAAACAGTTTGAAACTCGTTATTCTCAAAATTTCAGTAATCATTACCCATTTAGTGATAAGCTACTACGAGTAGAGATAGACCCCGAAGCCGGAATACCAGATGTATATAAAAACAATTATGAAGCCTATTTACTGCATCAATTAGAAATTGCAGTTGTAGAGGTCAAAGCTAAAATATTGATTATTGACAATCTAACTTATTTAGGTAGTGATAACGAGAAAGGTAGGGACGCTTTATCTCTAATGAAGCAATTAAAAGCCTTAAAAAAGAAATACGATTTATCAGTTATGGTTTTAGCTCATACTCCTAAAAGAGACATGAGCAAACCGTTAAACGGTAATGATGTAAGTGGCAGTAAAATGTTAATGAATTTTTGCGATAGTGCTTTTGCCATTGGTAGAAGTACGCTCAACAGTACAATAAGGTATATCAAGCAAATCAAAGAACGCAGTACGGAAAAAGTCTACGGAGATGATAACGTTTGTGTTTGCAATATTGTCAAGCATTCTAATTTCTTAGAGTTTGAGCTAACAGGCTATAGTGAGGAACGTGAGCACTTACGAGAATGGACAGGAAAAGCACTAAATGAATTAGATCAACAAATTATCGAGATAAAGCAAACCAACCCTGAATTGTCTAATCGGTCAATAGCTGACAAACTTAAAACAAATCACATGAGAGTAGGCAGAGTATTAGAACGTGAAAAGGACTCCATTACTCTATCAGAATCATAGAATGGAACACTTTGGAACAGCTATAGTATGGTGTTCCAAAGTGTTCCATTCTATTAAACAGGTAGTGTAGTTGGCCATATTAGTAGGGCCAAATTACAGTCATGTATAGAAAGGTGCTAGAGCACCACCCCCCCCCCAAAGGGGGTAGAAAACAAAATGACTATGGACACAATAACACCAGTAATTAAGAACTACGTAGCAGCGTTCAACGCGGCAAAGTACCACTATCGGTTGGTACATCCGATTACTGGCAAAGTCAAATTTGGGAAATACAACAAAGAAGAGTTTATAAAATCAGGAAAGTTCTTTTATGCGATGAACCAACAAGGGTTTAATATCTATGCACGTCCTATTGGTTGGCAATATGTGCTACTTGACGACCTGACACGAGAAGTTTTAACAGACGTAGCAAGCTTGAAACCCTGTATGCTGATTGAGACCAGCCCCGGTAATTTTCAGGCATGGTTAATACTGCCTGAAACCCCCGCCGACAGAGACACAGCCAAAGCGATTTGTAAAGAATTGGCCGTTCGGTTTGGGGCTGACCTTGCAAGTGCCGAGCCAGATCACGTTGGGCGTGTCCCTGAATTTCGCAATCAAAAGCAGAAGTATTTTGAACTTTACAGAGAGTACCCTATCGTAAAACTTTGGCGATGGGAACACCGACAAACGACCTTTTTACCCCCTTTGGGGGGGGTGGTGCAATCTCCTGTTATCAGTCCCCCCCGGTCGAATAGGCAAGCACCTAAATATGATGACAGTCAGAGCGCAAAGGAGTACGGTAAAATCTGCCAACTTATTAGAGAAGGCAAAAGCCGTAGTGAAATAAGCGACTACATAATGCCAAGCATCCTAGAGCGAAAAGGCAACCGATCAGAGCGTTATTTTAACATAACGATTGCAAACGCCTATAGAGACCTAAAACAGTAGGAACGTTTTATTCTGCTACAGAACCCAACAAGTAACTCCTACCATAAGCGTAATTTTTGGCGAATATTAGCTACTACAAGTACTTCTGAATAAGTTTTCCAGTAAAAATACTTCTGTTTTTTGGTCTTTTCCGGTCTACACATTGGCTAAAAATCTGCTCCACAAGACCTTAACTCTTAAAGCACCCCTTTATTTTCCGGTAAAGTCAAGAATGACTGCCCGCACTTTAGCAAAATTGGCGACCGCCAAAATAAAAAAAGAATATGTGTCGTCAGGTTTATCGCAAAATGTCAACAAGTTATGTCCTATCGCTTGGTCTCGCATAAAGCGATGTTTACATCAAATTCTTAAACAGTTTTTTTCACAATCAAATCAATTATTTATCATGAGTAAACTTCACTTTTTGGTATTGGCAACAGGTCAACAAGACAAGCTAATTAACGTTATAGAGCAACGCGGACACACGTACGAGATTTACAACCCAAATGATGTGTATTTATACGTTTCGTCGTCCGAGAATGGATATGATTGCGTTTACGATGGCAATCAAGAGCTAACAGAGCCAAAGCGATTAAAGGCAAACGCTTATGATGCTGTTATTTCTCGTATTGGCGATAGCTTGAATCATGGAACATGCATTCTAAGGCACATAAATGAGAACTTGGGCATTTACTCGACTCAAGACGCAGACGGATTACTTACAGCCAGTAACAAGCTTAAAACAACCCAGAAGTTAAGCTACAGGGGTTTGAGAGTCCCTAAGACCATTTATGCAAAGAATCCCGTTCACGTTGACTTTCTATTGAAAAAAGTCGATGGTTTACCAGCTATAGCAAAGCTATTACAAGGGTCTCAAGGTGTCGGCGTGAACATCTTAGAAACCCCACTAGCTACTAACACAATGCTAGAAAGCTTTTCGAAATCAAATATTGATTTGAAAATTCAGAAATTTATAAAAGCAAATGGTAAAGATATTCGAGCTATCGTAGTTGGTGATAAAGTTGCAGTAGCAATGGAAAGAACAGCTAACAAAGGAGACTTTCGAGCGAATATTAGCAAGAACGGTTCAGGTCGGAAAGTTGAACTATCAGAAGAAGATAAGGACATTTGTATAAGGTCGGCAAAAGCAGTTGGTCTGGAGTTTGCAGGAGTAGATATTATGAAAGATGATAAAGGTAAAACCTTCGTAATTGAAGTAAATGGTAATCCTGGCACAAAAATCATTGACCTAACTGGTCATAACTACTTTGTAGACCTGGTTAAAATGGTAGAAGAGAAAGTTGGTAAGATTGAAAATAAGGAAGATAATACCGATGAGGCATCTACTAGTAATAGGCTAGTCGGCAATACCAAAGTCACTTTATTCAGACAAAAAGTTGACCCTTATGAAAAATTAAGTGAACAAGAAATAGCTCGGATTGAAAATATAAACCGCTTAAAAAGTAAGTACCCTATACTAATGAAAGATCTCGATATTTAACTCATCAAATCTTAAAAGCCTGCTACTTCTCTATAGCAGGCTTTTACTTATATAAACATTTATCTAAAAAAATATTTTGCTCATACACTTGCTGAGACTAGACAAAAAATATTATTTAGTTGTCGTAATACTGTATGGACTTTGTAAATTTTTATTTATTACTCCCAGTTTTAACTTCTATTTCAATAGGTATTTTTATTTTATTAATCACTTCAGTATATAGATCAATATCAGTAGATGGAGTTCTCAATGAAAGTAATAATGAATAGCGGGTTGAAAAATCGTATTTTTTTAAGTTATGTCTTTCACGCCACCATCCAATCATTGGGTATATAGCCAACAAATTACAAGAAGCTATTTCAGAAGCTGTTCCAATCCATCTATCACTATGAATAGAACCTTTACTTCTAGCATTTTTACCAATTTGCCATCTACCGCTTCCACTATCAGTAGCTATTACTATCTCTTCTTCCTCTAATGCTTCAGACATCGCTTCTGAGTTTATTCTTCTTTTAAAATCCAAAGCACTTTCGGTGGGTGAGTTAAGGTCGAATTTAAAAGCATAAGATTGATAACGATATTTATCTTTCCAACCTATTTGCCCTGGCCCTGGCTCTATAAAATAGGATAAAGTAATCTGTAATTCAACAATAGCATTTTCCATAGCTAATAGCTCATCTTTAGGCCATGGTATCTCATAAAAATGCATATCATTAGTTTTATAACTATTTCCGTCTTTAACAAATGGTTGAATAGTTTGTTGACTAATGTATGTTAAACTGCTTTTCGTTGTGTAAAGTGCTTTTTCCAAATCAGGTTTACCATATCCAAATATTCTAATCAACTCACTCACATCCGATTTTCTCGTAATATCAGTATTAAATTGTGAGATCATTTGATTACTCCAATCAGCTGAATGAACTATTAATCCTCTAATAGTTTCAGGCCAAGCTTCCGGATACTGATACATTAATTTAGCTGCCATCCATGACGCTTTTGCTGTGGCTGCACTTGTAGCATTAATTGTATCGAAATGACGGCTAATATTAAATTGCTTCGATGTAGTTAACAAACCATAATCCTCATAATTTGAAATTAACTGATTATCAGGAGAAACAAGTATATTTCCTCCTTCAAATACAACATCTGGCTTATTAGGCCACTTTGTTTCCCAAATGCGAGATGTAGAACTAAAAGGAGATAGGCACCCTGAAGGTGCTAAGGGTGCATGATTTGCATAAGACGTTTCATTTACTAATACTTTGTCAGTATATGCACCAACCGTAAGTGCGTTCCATGACTGGGCGGGATCACGAATTGAATGCACTAAATTACTATCAGGATAAGCTAACCAAAATATCTCTTCCCTAACATTTCCTCCACTAACAATTACCAAACGTTTATTATCATCTATACCATATGCTAGTTTGTCAATTGCTCCTGACCACGAAGAAGGCCTACCATGACATTCATCCTCAAACGCAGTCACTGCCATGCAGAAAATCATGTTGTGAGTCGGTGACTGTATTTCTGCACGGCTAACTGCTTGCTCAGTAATATCCCCCCACAATTCCATTTTTGTATTAGGCTGATTCAATGGAGGTAACACTTTAACAGAACACAGAGTGTGCGTAATCTCTACTGATTCTGGACTTCCTAAGATAGCTTCTAAATTCCCATAAGCAACAATACCTGCCATAGGTGTTCCATGTCCGCTTCCTGTATCATGATCTTTAATTCCCCACGTAGTATTTACTGTTAAACAGTCATCGTGTTTAAGTATAGGGGATAATAATGGGTGCCCATTTGAGATTCCAGTATCAAGAATACATACTTTTACATTTGAATTTATAATATTAAGTCGCCCCAATAGTTCTTTTACCCAATCAACTTGGTCAGCATTTCTTTCATTGACCCAGAAACCAGCAGTCTCTTGTCCTGCTCTAAATTCAGCTATACTATCACTTTGTTCAATTATCTCTTCCAGATCTTTTTTACTTACATATATAAGCATAATCACTCTTTCTGGAAAGGATATAATATTTTGTTTGTACTGAATTTGTAAGCCATCTAAAAGTGACCTAAATTTAGATAGCACCTCATACTCAAGCTGCCCGCTTTTGCTATCTACTTCAGTTCTTAGCCAAGCTTCGCACCACTTCTTCGTATCATTAGGCATATTATTTAAACTATCAGTCCATAAAGACTCAGCTAAGGCTAACCTAATATCCTCAATACTTTCTACTAAATTTTTATTTTTAAAATTACCTTTTACTGTCTCTTTCTCTTTATAGTCTCTTATCTTCTTAATAAGTGCTGCTTCTTTACCTTTAGGAACATAAACCGTTGCTAATATAGATTCCTTATTTTCCCCTAGGTACCTCACATTTAGTAATCTTATTCCTTTCCTAGTATCTTCAAGGCTTTTTGTAATAAGGTCTTTACCTGCTTGGCTGTGGAATTCTATATAAGCTCCATTTTTAGTTGGTAAAGCTATTGCCAAACGCTCATCATTATTCTTCTTTATTTTACTCCATATTGCCGCTAATTGACCATTTAATTTATTTGCATGTACATCTCTATCTCTTTTAGGTATTTTTAACGTCTGCCCTAGCTGTGGTTTAGTAGTATAACTAATTGATTGAAAGTTTTCATTCAAATAAATGTGCTTAAAATTTATACTCATTTTATTACAATTTTAGTGGATAAGCGGAAATTCTTTGTTTTATTGTTTTAACCAAGTCAATTTTACTGACTTCATCTTGATCATTTAAAACGGCTTCTTTTATTGCGTCAAGACACGCCTGCGTTATTTCTGCATGACTTAAATTAGAAGCTACTTTTGCGATAGAATCTAGTTTATAATTTCCTTTAAAAGAAGTTAATTTATTTCTTAAAAGCTCAATTACTTCTCTCTCTGATGGGTAATGATAGTGAAGCACATCATCAAATCTTCTGAATAAAGCTTGATCAAGTATGTTCAAATTGTTAGTTGCCGAAATTATTATACTATCAGACTCATCCATTTCAATAAATTGAAGAAAAGAACTTAAAACCCTTCTCATTTCCCCAACATCATTATCTTTTCCTCTTTCCGAGCCTATAGCATCAAACTCATCAAATAGATAAACACCCGGCTTCTCAGCAATACTTTCAAATACCTGACGCAACTTCGCGCTAGTTTCGCCCATGAACCTTGTAACCATTTTATCAGTTAATATAACATAAAATGGTAACCCTGTTTCCTGAGCAATAACAGAAGCAGTCATGGTCTTCCCTGTGCCCGGTGGCCCAGACAGTAAAAGCTTTCTACGGTTAAATAAACCATATTTATGCAGCTTATTCTTTTGTCTATATTCTAATAAGATTCGGTCTATTCTTCCTTTTAGTTCAACAGAAAGAATAAGATCACTCAGTCTATTATCAGGTTCTTTTTCGATTATCAGCCCTTGAAGATCTGAAGCAAAGGCTTTTAACCTTGGCAATGAGACTTTATGCTTATCAACTATTTTTTTTATATCTTCAGCTAGTACTGTATGCCCCATACGAGCACGATTAGCAGCAATTTGAAGGGAAAGAGTGATGAACCTTTCTTTTTCCTCATCAAAATGAGACTTGATTAAAGCCTTTATCTGTTCCCCCGCGGCCATTTCAGAATTATTCATGACAGAATTTGTTGTTCGTATTTCACAATACAGTCGAGAAGTCAAGGAAATTCAAAGTGAGTTTAAATTTCCTTGACTTCTCTTTTTTGAATAAATTTACGAAATCAACCTCAATCTAGCAAGAGAAAAATCACGAATCCTAAGACATTTAATTTGCTCATTATCAACTCATTAGAAAGACAATCCGACCTAAATACGGGAATGATTCATATTTGCAACAAATATTCTTTTTCTTAGAATATCCACATGTTACAAAACACCCTGTTATTGAATATAACTGCTAAAGTACGTATGAGACTAAAAAATACTACTCTATACAATCATCAATCTAAATAATACACTTTTGTCACAGCGATACTCTGTAACAACCCAATCAACTGGTCATTGGTCAATTAGCCCCATTCTTCAAGGACTAAGTAAGCTACTGACAGCAGCTTCACGAGAGTAGTTAAGGTAATTAGTGCTTCCAACCTTACTTGTAGATAATTAGTACTTGTATCTATAGTAAACAGAATTCATGCTGATTTCTGTAATTCTATTGACACATAACCTAAAGAGGCTGTTCGTTCTCTTGCGGGCAAAGTGCAAATTTCGCTGACTGAGGCCAATTTTTCTGCTACTTGTCTAAAATGATGCTAGCTGGTACGTCTCCAGCATGTACAATGGCTAGTTGTACTGGCTGTAATTTCTTCTTGTTCATCTCACTAGGATACTTGTCAATCATATAATTCTCAATCATACTGATAGACTTAAGCGCTTCCTCATCAAGTATGCCGATGTAAAGTTTTGCACCATGTTTTAGACAGCCTTCTATCCAATGCCGGTAACCAACGTTATAACGCCCGCTAATCTTATTTTCATTGCAGATGCGTTTATGACCACCAAAGTAACTTTTATCAGCTTTACCCCAATAGAAAGGCTTATCGTTCCATTCATGCAAATAAATGATTCCGGTATAATTACGCGCGTCTTCATATGTGAGACATAACTTCCAAATAATTTTCATAAGAAGTCTACATAAGAAATGGCAAGGATTAAAAATTCAAAGCGAATAAAAGGCAAGCGCCCTAATTTGGTGAGTGATATAAATATTTAATAAATTAGCTTTCACATTTGTGATCAAATTAGATATAACCCCTACATCTAGTTTGATCTTAGATGTTAGACTAATTATCAGATTTATAATATCATTTTACTTGTGTCGTTGATAATATTTGCTTCATAAAATTATAATCTACTATATCTATGCTACAAATTTTTTGCAGCAAGCTAAGTACATTATAAACTTTAGTTTGACTCACATCAAAATCTTCTTTTGTAATATTTTGAGGAAGAAGCCATTCACCTTTATAATCAACATAAAACCCACTATTTTTCAATTGGTTGGCCTTATTCCACCATTTTTTGTCAGCACGTTCCTGTTGTTGGTCTCTATCATTCGACTTTGACATTATTATCCTACTAATTTCATCCTGAGTATTTTTAGTCAGATTAGAAAGAAAATCTATTTTCCATGCTTCAATATCATCCGGCATACCTTTAACCGCATGTTGAATCATTAATAATCGCCCATTTTCCTTAATACAATCTTTAACTTCATCAACGGAATCCATAATATTTTTAATGAACTCATAAAGGTCTCTTGCTGCCTGGTGCCTAGATTCGTGTTTAGAGAAGAATCGCTCTACTTTATCAGGTGTATCCATGCCCATAAGTTTACTCATAAATATTAATCCTTTAATTGCTTCTTCAACCGATAAAATTAACAGCGATGATGCTATTCCATAATGTTCAATTTCTGCGACCCTGAGCGCACTTTCATAATGAGCGTTTGCATTAATCGCGCAGGAATTACAACCTTTTATTAATTCTTCTTCGCTCAAGCGTTCAAAAATTTTTTCATCCATCATATTTAACTATCAAGATGTATTTTTATTTGTAATACTGACCTTCTTGCACATTTTCAGGAGAGTGAATTTACTTCGCTCATTTATATTTTGCTACAAGTTTGCTACCTAGTTACCACCTTTTACCTTAAACTGTTAGTTATGAGGATGTTACTACAGTCCTTCTCGGACTACAAGAAAAAGCCGCTCGATTTAGGTCAGGCGGCTTTAATTGTTTTAGGCTGTAGTGCCGACCGTCCCGGTCGGGTAAGATGAGCTATTAATCACTGCCGGACGGTCGGCATTACAATCTAAAGTTGACTATTTCTCGGTGAGCAGCTTTAAAAGCACCCCGTTTGTCCAGCCGAAACCGTCCTGATTAGGGTACTCTCCGCCCTTTGCTCCTGCTGTGCTGATAACATCATACTTCTCCACCATTTTTCCAGCAGCTTTGTACACCCGCAGGTTCTCGTTGACCCAATTCGTTTTAATCTTGGTAGCCAGCGGAACCTGTTTGTAATTTCGAAGGCCCTGAATGGCTACCCACTGCAAGGGTGCCCATCCATTGGGCGCATCCCACTGCTCGCCGGTACGGACAAGAGTCGTAGTCAAACCACCCGGCTTTAGAAACGACTTTTCCAGCGTGCGAGCCACTGCCTGCGCTTGCAAAGGTGTCGCAATTCGCACAAAAAGCGGATAAACAGCCGCCAGTGAGTAAACCGTCGATAGTTTCCTGGCAACGAAATCGTAGTCAAAAAAGAATTCACTTTTGGTGTTCCAGCAGTAGCGTTGAACAGCGTCACGTCGTTGCTGTGCCAGAACTGTATATTTTTTCGACAGGACTTTATCGCCCTTCAGCCGGTAGCCCTCGGCCAGTGTCTGTTCCAGATTAACGAGGAGCGCATTCAAATCGACCGGAATGAAATCCGTTGTATGAATTGTTTTCAGGTTCTTTCCATCGCGAAACCATCGACTACTGAAATCCCAACCCGATTCGGCCCCGGCGCGGATATGCTTGTAAAGTATGGCCGGAGTTTTATTCCGTTTAGCCAGTTGAACGTCTTCCCGGTACGACTCCGGCCGGGGTGTCATCTTGTCATCATAATAACGATTCAGGTAAACACCTTCCTCCAGCCGGACCACCCGCCGGTGAGCCGGGTGTTCGGCGGTCAGTTGTTCTTTGCCATCCATCCAGAAGTCATACTCCTTTTGTAATTCAGGCAGGTAGGTAACCAGCACCCGGCGGCCCTGCACTTCGCTGAGCAGGTTGACCATTAAGGAAAAAAACGGCGGCTGCGAACGACCCAAAAAGTAAGTCCGGTTGCCATTTGGAATAAAGCCGAACGTTCGGATTAGATAGGCAAAATTGTCGATCATGTTCCGGATCAGGGCTGTCTGACCGGATGCCTTCAGGCCGAGCATCGTAAAATAGCTATCCCAATAGTAGATCTCACCAAATCGCCCACCCGGAACCACGTAAGGTTTGGGTAATGAAATCAGCGAACCGGCAAGTGTACCTGTTTTGGCAGCGGGCGATGCAGGCCGGGTAAGTACGGGCCATAAATCGGTAAGGTGCTCCTGAGCGGTTTGTCCTGCTTTGCTCGTATAGCCAGAGGCCGGTTTAATGGGTAGGGCGAAATTTTGGAGAACAAACGCTTTCAGGTCGAAGTCGCTACGTTGCCGTGCACTTTCGTAGCTGGCCAGGATGGTAGCTACCGTGAATTTAGGTGTGCAATCGGCAAATGTTTTCGAATCCGGAAAAACGGCTTTTAACTGAACAGCCTCAAACAGCGGCCCGAACTGTTCGTCCGGACCAGCCAGATTCAGTATGGTTGAATTAGGTTTTTCAAGAACTTGCTGACTCCAGCCGGGTGTCAGACAAAACAGAAAAAACAGAAAGAGTACTCTATTCATAAGGGGTAATTTCATAATATACTGTTTGCCAGTAGGACCGGATTCCGTCAATGGCCTTTCCCCGTATAAACCATTTCCTACCAGTTCTGTTAGTAAAAGGAATTTCCCCTAACACCTGCGGGACCCCAATTGATGATAACGACAACGGCTTATATGTTGGGGATAATAAGGCGGATTGCCAGGGTTTCCACCATCATTCTGGAGTTTCTCCTTTTCAGCAATGTCTATATAGCCATTTGTGCGGTCGTGATGTGCCAAACCACAGCTCGGTTGTTTCGGCTAACCTTACCTGAATCGCTTCTGCTGTTCACCTTTGTGGGCACGTTAGGCAGTTATTCGCTGCACTGGTTTTTGACGGATTCGTCCGCTGACTACTCCAGACGAGGCCGCTGGAATTATCAGTATAAACCCGTTCTGGCGGGTTTGTTTGTAGGTGCTGTGCTGACGGGCCTGTGGATGCTGTGGTTCCTGCGGCTGTATCTGGTCGAACTGTTGCCCGTGGTGCTGATTACGTTCCTGTACTCGGCCCCTAAAATCGACAGCCCACCCTTCCGGGCTCTGCGCCGAGTTGCGGTTCTGAAAAGCCTGTATCTTACCTTCGTCTGGACGTATGTTACGGTCGTACTGCCTTTTCTTGTCGTTTCTCCGCTTCAACGGCCCAACGGGTTATTGATGGCAATTTGGATTCTCAATCGATTTCTGCTCATCTACAGCATTGCGCTCTGGTTCGACTACCGCGACCGGGATGTTGACCGCCAGTCGAGGTGGTTAACTCTTGCCTCCCGGCTAACCGATGCCCAGTTATATCGATTCTTTTGCAGTCTTGTTTTCTTTTTCGGACTGACACTACTTGCGTTGTACCGGCATGGCTTTACGGTTTGGGGCGTCATTTGTATAGGGCTACCCATGGGCATACTGGTCCTGCTGGCCCAACGGGTTTTACGTAAGGTTTCTGATTATCTGTATTATATTGGCCTGGATGGCTTATTGATGCTTTCGGGTATTCTGCTGGCCGTTACGCCTGCTTAGGAAGGTAGGCCGACACTTGTTCAGCAGTATTGCCTAATCCAGCTTAACCGCAATACCCTCCTCTTTTGCATCGACCTTCATGCTCATCTGACAGTCATTGAAGTCGAACTGAGGAGTCACGGAATCGTCCTTATCGATCACCAGACTATTGAGCTTTTCTTTAAGCCAGCCGGTATCGGCCGTAAGGGTTTGAGCCTGAGTGGCTGAGGCAATGAAAACTCCCAGACCCATCAGGAGTTGTGTAGGCGTGTGGCGAAGCATAAACAGTACGTTGAGCGGTAAATGACTCAATATACACAAGCCTTGTCAAAACAAAACTTCTGTAAAATCAAAAAGCCGCTTCCGTAGAAGCGGCTTTGAACTCATCTATAGGCTACAGGACCAATGTAGGTGTCCCGGATGGAAATGCAGGGTATAGACTAAAAAAGATTCTTGATGTCGATTCGGCGGTGCATGTGTTCTTTGTCTTTAAAGGGTAGCATAACCATGACCTGACCATGCTCGTGTATAGCCTCAATCTGATCGGCATCAACAAAGGATGGTATATCAAGTACGCGTAAAAACATAGGTACCGCTAAACGCTGATTATTTTCGTTGTCCAGCGTTTGTCGGGATGTGCTGACCAGCAGAGTATAGAGAACGAGTTTGTTGCCCTCGACAAGCACATTAAATGAATTGGCACTAACGCCGGGAGCAGTCAGGGTAATCACCAGACGCTCATCCTCACGCTCAACATTCATGGTTGTTTGAGTGGAACCACCGTAGAGCGTGTTTAGCAAGTCTATCTGACCGCCTGTTCCCTTAAACACATTTTCTATCGCTTTCATAGTGGATGCTGTTTACTGTTCAAGTATCTACTTAATAAACAAACGCCGTGCCTAATGGATTAATCCCATTATTTTCAGTCAGGTTGTCAGCAAAATCTGCCCTAATCCACCCATTTAATGCCGTTTTGGCACAATACAGACGTATTTCGTCCTTTTTGCCGTTTTTTTGTGTGTAGAAGAATAGTGTTGCTATTGTGGTCTGTATGTGGTTGTCTTTCTACACCTTACCACAATTCGGCTTCCTGTCTGAAAGCTGGTTTTCATGGCGTATCTTTGTTCTATCATGCATATTCGAATTGGTACAAGAAGCAGCCGCCTTGCCGTATGGCAGGCCGAACATATACAGGCATTACTCGAAAAAGGAGGTCTTACCTCAGAATTAGTCCTGATTGAAACCAAAGGCGATTTAGTACTCGACCGTTCGTTGTCCAAGATTGGCAGCAAAGGCGTTTTTACCCAGGAACTGGAAGATCAACTACGCACCGGCGCCATCGACATTGCGGTTCACAGCGCTAAAGATTTGCCTTCCAACCTTCCGGCCGACTTACATATTATTGCCTTTACCGAGCGTGAGCCCGCCAACGATGTTCTCGTTAGCCGTAACAAGTCCCTTTCTTTACAAGGGGGCGAATCGTTTCGCATCGGAACCTCGTCAACACGTCGGGTGGCCATGCTCAAACATTACTGCCCGCACCTAGCTACAGTCGATATGCGGGGCAACCTGCAAACCCGAATCCGTAAACTCGACGAAGGCCATTGCGATGCTTTGCTGCTGGCCTATGCCGGTGTACACCGCATGGGGTACGACGACCTGATTGTGGAACGCCTGCCCCTGGACGAGTTTACGCCCGCCGTTGCACAAGGCAGTATTGCCATAGAAGTAGCGAAAGATGCCCTCAAAAGCGAGGTAGCCGAAGCCATTACGCGCCTGGTCAACCACGCGCCTACGGAGGCCTGCCTGCGGGCCGAACGCGCCTTTCTGGCCCGGCTGGAGGGTGGTTGCAGCATTCCGTCCTTTGCACTCGCCCAGTGGACGGACAGTGAAACCATTGGCCTGACGGGCGGACTCGTGAGTCTGGATGGCAGTCAGCTATTGCGCGAAACCTTTTCCGGCTCCGCCGAAGAGTCTCCATTGGTGGGGCATTCACTGGCCGAAGCCATTCTGGCACGCGGGGGCGACACTTTGTTACTAGAAATTCGCGCACAACTATGACCCCTTTGATTGCCCGGTCGGATGACGACATCCGACGCTGTCTGCCCGCCATGCTGGCCCTGCGCAGTCATTTAAGCCCCGAACAGGCCTTTGAACAAATCCGCTTCCAGCAAGCCAATGAGCGATTTGTGCTGGCGTTTGTTCCAGCCGAAGACCCCGCCGATCCAGCACCAGCCGTAGTAGGCTATCGGACAATGAATTTTCTGTACTGCGGCAAAACGATCTACATTGACGACCTCTCCACCCTACCGGATGCACGGGGAAAGGGGTATGCCAGTGCCCTGGTCGATTTTGTTGTAGAGCAGGCTCGTGAGCTGGGTTGCCAGTGCGTATCACTCGACTCGGGCCAGAATCCGGCTCGCTACGATGCTCATCGGCTCTATCTGAATAAAGGATTCAACATCACCAGCCATCACTTCAAACTAGATTTGTAGCGCGCCGGGCGTCACAGCCACGCTATAAAACACACCAAAAAAGCCTTTCTTTGCGACCTTTACGGTTAAATCCTGATATAGCCAATGAATCTGTTCCGAATTAGTTGGAGTAACCTGAAAGACAAACCCCTGAGCAGTTTTTTAAGCGGGCTGCTCATGACATTCGGTATCACGATTATTTCGTTGCTGCTGTTGCTCAACAAGCAGTTGGATGATCAGTTTCGCAAAAACATAAAAGGAATTGACATGGTACTCGGAGCCAAAGGAAGCCCACTCCAGCTTATTCTGGCCAGTATTTACCAGATTGACTCACCAACGGGCAACATTCCGCTCGATGAAGCCGAACGGCTAACCCGTAATCCAATGATCAAAACGGCTATTCCCCTGTCAATGGGCGATAATTACCAGTCGTTTCGAATTGTTGGCACCAACAAAAAATACCTCGATCATTTTGGGGCCACCGTAGCTCAGGGAAAGCTGTTTGACAAGGCGCTGGAAACGGTGATTGGCCCGCGCGTAGCGGCCGTTACGGGCTTAAAAATCGGCGATACATTCTCCGGCTCACACGGCCTTGACAAAGACGGCGACGTACACGCCGACACGAAGTATAAAGTTGTCGGGATTCTAAGCCCCACCAACACCGTTGCCGACCAACTCATTATAACGCCCCTTTCCAGCGTTTGGGCGATTCATGAGCATCATGAGGAACACGCCGAGCCAACCACCGGGACTGCCGATCATGAAGCAGAAGGTGGTCATGAGAACCATCACGATGAAGAACTTGGGGAACCCCGCGAGATTACGAGTATGCTTATCAAATTTCGGAATCCGCTGGGCATGATGCTGGCGCGGGGTATCAACAGCAACTCTAAACTTCAGGCAGCACTACCCAACATTGAGATAAATCGGCTGTTTTCACTCCTTGGTGTGGGTGTTGAAACCCTGCGTGGGCTGGCTATTGTTATTATGCTGATCTCCGGAATCAGTGTTTTCGTTTCGTTGTACAACTCCCTGAAAGAGCGACGCTACGAAATGGCCCTGATGCTCTCTATGGGTGCTACCCGTGCGCAACTTTTTGGCATGTTACTCCTCGAAGGTCTGGTACTGGCCCTGATCGGCTTTATCCTGGGTATCCTCCTCAGCCGTGTAGGATTGTGGTTATTCTCCAGCAGCGTTTCGTCGGAATACCACTATAATCTGGCTGCATTCGGCATTTTGCCCGAAGAGTGGGCTTTACTCGGCGTTGCCATTCTCATTGGCCTTCTGGCGGCTGCCCTACCCGCCCTGGGCGTCTACCGCATGAACATCTCAAGGACACTGGCCGAAGAATAGAGAGATGTATGATATAGGATGTATGTAACTGCGAAAGCAATACATCCTACATCATCCAAGTACGTTATACACCACAACCGGGGCCGACTTGTTCTTGAGGGTTACTTCGCCGATGCGCTCGCAGGTAAACGATTCTGCGATTTCCTGCTGGGCCGACTCGACAATCACAATTTGCCCTGCCTGAGCAATGGTTTGCAGGCGCTGGGCCATGTTGACGGCATCGCCTATAACGGTGTAATCTAACCGCCGGAGGGTAGCAGACCCGATGTTCCCCGATACCATTTCGCCGGTGTTGATCCCGATGGATACCTGAGGATGGTAATTAGGATGATTGGGCAGATTGTCTTCCAAAGCCGCAATCTGCGTCCGAACCGCCAATGCCGCTTCGACAGCCCGGTCGAAGTGGTACTCGCCCCTGAAAACGGCCATGACGGCATCGCCCATAAACTTATCGACGTGTCCGCCCTGGGCAATTATTTCTTTGACCATCACATCAAAGTACCGATTGACAAGCCGCACAACCGTATCGGCCGATTCACGCTCCGAAATGGCGGTAAAGCCGCAGATGTCAATGAACAGGACGGTAGCTACAACGGTTTCACTGGCCGATATAGCAGTCTCGAACTCGGACCGGCTCATGAACGTCAGCACCGACTCATCGACGTACATCCGCAGAATATTGTTTTCTTTAATTGCCTGGAGCGTCTGTCGCAACTGAGCTACGTACTCCATAGTCTTTTGCATGGTTAATTCCAGATCTTCGAAATTGACCGGTTTCGTCACGAAATCAAACGCCCCCCGGTTCATGGCTGTCCGAATATTATCCATATCGCCATAAGCCGATACAATGACCGCCTTAAGCATCGGATTGCTTTCATGGAGCTTAATCAACAGCGTCAGGCCATCCATACCGGGCATGTTGATGTCGGTCAGCACCATGTCTACATCGGGTTGCTGCGCCAGCATTTCCAATGCCTCTACGCCATCGTGGGCGAACACGAATTCGTACTGTTTTTCTCTAATCTGTCGTCGAAACTTTTGTTTTATCAATAACTCAAGATCTGTCTCGTCGTCAACCACCAATATTTTAGCCTTCATGCTAAATCGTGAAGTTTTTGTTTGAGGACTGTAAAATCGAGTGGCTTTGTCAGAAAATCATTAGCTCCCAGTTCAACGGCCTGTTTTTGCGAATCGGGATCACCGTAGGCCGTAATCATCATGACTACCGGCGACGGAGGAGTCTTAAAATCAGCCCGAATATGGCGCAACAGCTCAAAACCGCTCATTCCAGGCATATTAATGTCCGATAAAATCAGAATAACTTCCGATTTATGACCCTCCAGGTAGGCAAGCGCTTCTTCGCCAGAGTTTGCGAAGTCCAGTTGAAACTGGGCACTGCGAATTTCGCGCCGGAAACGCTGTAGAAAAAGGTCTTTTACGTCTAGCTCATCGTCAACTACTAAAATTTTCATCATAAGGAAGGGTAGGGTTCCAGTCAAAGATAAATGATTTAGCCTACGCCTTTGTAGGTTTACTCAGGTTCATGTTTAACGGGTGGCTGAGGGAGGAGTTAGGTAGCGCGCCAGAAACCGATAGATTTCCCCACGCGAATCGCGCGCCAGTCGAGTATCGAGCCGGTTGAAACTGTGCCCGCCCGGAGCATCCTGATAGATTTTGTACTCAAATTTCTTATCGTGTGCTTTCAAGGCATTAATCAGCGATTCGACCTCCAGCACGTTTACGTCTTCGTCATTCGTGTTGGTATGAATGAGCAGTGGTGTTTTGAGCTTCTGCGCATTCCAGACCGGAGACCGCCGACGGTATTCGGCCACATTCTCCGATGGGTCTTTACCAATGTGCGTTGCTTCCGAGAATATGGTCCGGTAGGTTTGAGACTTATAGCCAAGCCGGGCAATAATATCGGTTACGGGTACACCGGCATACGCTACTTTGTAGTCGTCGGGATGGTCAAAAATATTCATCAGTGAAATCATACCGCCATGACTCCAGCCAATAATTCCCACACGGTCTGGGTCGACCTGCGCCATATTTTCGACAGCCCAGCGTTTTCCAGCCAGCACATCATCATTTTCGTAGTCGCCGTAGTCAATCTGCTTGTAAAATTCACTGCCGTACCCGGCACTGCCTCTATACTCGGGCGCGATGATCAAGTAGCCCTGATCGAGCAGTTCCCGGACAACGTGGGCGTATAAGGTGCTAAAATCCCCGTGAATGCCGTCATGCACGAAAACGAGCAGAGGTAGTTTTTTTACCGATGCAAACTTCTTTGGTGCAAATGTGTAGGCCGGAATAACAACCGGATTACTGGCTCCCTGTCCCGTTGGGTTTTTGATAACATGGGGTGGTTTACTGCCATACCGGATTTTGTCAATAACAGCGACATCGCCCAGCTTCTGGTACCAAAGTAGATCATCAATGGTTTTGGTTACTCCCTGATTGGCAAAGCGGAGGTTTTCTTCCAACATTCGAACCCGCTCGGCAAGGTCGGCGGGTGAGGGCGGAGCGGTAGCCTGGGGTGCACTCTGCGCGTAAGCAGTGCACTGGATGAACAACGAGATAAAGGCTATGTAAACGTTACGCATGGGTTGATGAATGGTTACTTTATTTCAGCTCAGAAGGATGTATTCATTTTTAATTAAGAAGGTAATATACGAATAAACTGCACCGGGAATCCTCAGCCAGGCAGTGTAACAATAAATTTAGACCCCTCACCCACTTTACTTTCGACCTCCAGCGTACCGTTATGTCCTTTTGTAATGATCTCATAAGCTAGTGACAATCCCAGCCCGGTGCCCTCACCCGTGGGCTTGGTGGTAAAGAATGGCTGGAAAATTTTCTGCTTCACGTCGTCGGCAATCCCCGTCCCATTATCCGCTACGGTGATCACCGCTTCCTTATTGACACAGCGGGTGCTCACAATAACCGTTGGATGATAGCCTAATGGCCCTCCCTGCTTCTGGCGTTGCTGAACGGCGTAAAAAGCGTTTGTAAATAAATTGAGCAGTACCCGGCTGATGTCCTGCGGTATCAGGCTGACTAACCCCAGCGACGAGTCCAGATCGGTGCTAAAGAGCGCGTTGAAGCTTTTATCCTTTGCCCGTAAGCCATGATAAGCCAGGCGGAGATACTCCTCACACAGGGAGTTTATATCAGTAGGTTCACGCTGCCCGGTACTGGTCCGCGAGTGCTGAAGCATGCCTTTCACAATGGACGATGCCCGTCCGCCGTGATAATTTATTTTCTGAAGATTCTGTTTCAGATCGGTCAATAGCTCAGCCTCAAGCTCGGTGTCTCGGTGGGGCTTAACCTGTTCATCCACCAACTCGTCGATTAGCTCAATGCTAACTTCGGAGAAGTTATTGACAAAGTTGAGCGGATTTTGAATTTCATGGGCAATCCCCGCCGTTAACTCGCCCAGTGAGGCCATTTTTTCACTCTGTATAAGTTGTGTCTGCGTCGATTTAAGTTCGACCAGGGCTAACTCCAACTCCTCTTTTTGCCGGGTGATTTCGGCGGTTCGTTCGGCAACTAAATACTCAAGTTCCTGCTTTTTCGCTTCAATAACACGCCGTTGCTCAGCTTCCAGAGCGCGCTCTTCATCAATTTTTACCTGTGCTTTTTTCTGCCGGTTGGCTACGATAAAGAAGCCAATCAGCCAGAATAGGGCAAACCCGTTTATGCTTTCGAAGAAGTCGTCATGTGCCTTGGCAAAATGGGGAAATACGTCCTGTATGATCTTGGAGATCGCCATAAAGAACATAAAAGGCGCAAGGGCAATTAAAAGAGTCCGGGCGGACTGATTGTCTTTAATAAGCCAGACGGTATAGGTAATGGCAGCCAGAGCAAAAAGCCAGATAAGCCGTAGGGGAAAATCTTCATCAATAGCCGTACTCAGAATCACAAAGGAGACATTGACGATCCAGAAACGCTGGAGCATCCTGTCCCACTGCGGTATGCGGTTTCTCGTGTCCAAAAATCGCCGTACCTGCCAGATGATAGCAAGGGTAATAAACGACGAGAAGATTTCATCCTGATTCATTGAGTCTGGTTTAAGTTTGGCTGTGTGGCCCATGCAAGATAGAAACCAAACCGTAACCGAACAATAGGCCGATAAACCTTATGGACTACATTTCTAATCAAGAGGTTACACGTCTTACGAGGCTGTTACACGTTTGGCCAGCACTTCATTCTGCCGCCGAATTCGACCTGACAAACTTTTCACTATGCTCCGCAGCACTTCACTCCGCTCTTCCATTAAATCATAGAAATCATCCTGATCGATACGCAGCAAACGGACATCGGTAATGGCCTCTGCCGTAGCCGAACGAGATTCGGTATCCAGCAGTGCCAACTCGCCAAAAAAGTCACCCCGGCCAAAACGGGCCAGTTCCGTATCACCATCCAGAATAGCTACTTCGCCCGTGTAGATGACGTACATTCCAGTGCCCAGATCACCCTTCCGGAAAATAGATACCCCCGCCTTGTGTTCCTCTTCTTTCATAATTGGCGTGATACTGGCCAGTACGTTTTCGGGCGTTTGGGCAAAAAGACTGGCTTGAGACAATAGCAATACCCGGTCGTAAGCGGAAATCTGCTCGGTAGAATGGGTAGCGTGCGACATAAGTAAGGGGGATAAAGTACTAAAACGGGATTCCAGAGACTGCCGGGCCTGTAGGGCCTCAGCCGGTGGTAGTGTACGCAGAACAACATCGACCGTCCAGGGCGAAAAAACGGTTTCACCCATCCGCAACACAAACGCCCGAATGGGCTCAGGATCATCGAATGGCCCCAGTTCAGCATCGAGAATGCGATTTTTTTCGGCGCGGGGCAGGTCATCCACCAGTACCTGAAGTGTTTGGTAGGTAGCCCGTGGAATCAGGTTATCCAGCATTTCGAGCGAATTGGCCCGACGCTCGCGGGTGGGGTGTCCAATTCCCAGGCGAGCCCCGGCAATGGTTTCGGAGTCATAGAGTTGCATCAACACATCGAACAGCCGCTGCAGCAGTACAGACAGTTCATAATCCAGTGTTTTTGTCAGGGTGGCATCTGTCAAACTCCCGTGCAGGAGCCGCTGGGCTAGTAATACCTCTTCGTGCATAATAGCACGAAAGAGCGCATCATCTTCAGGTTCGTTCGGGAACCGGCGCAAGGCCCGGAGGGCGGCACTTCGCACAAATACATCGGGTTGCTGCGCCAGCCCATTCAGCAGGTGTCGACTCTCTGGCGTCGTAATGGCTCCGCAGACAGCCGCAATACGTTCCAGCACCAGCCGATCGGTAGTCGACTGCCGTACCTGACGCAGGGCCGAGACAGTTTCGGCTCCACGGGCTTTGAGGGCCTGGGTTACGGTTCGACCAATGCTCTTGTGTATAAGATTATCCAGCAAATATCGCGTCAGACCAGCATTGGGCAAATGCCCGGCCGCGTTGATAGCGGCCTTTCGTACATCGGCGTTTGAGCTTTCGAGTCGTTCACTCACCAGGTTGGCAAAGCTATTTAGCCTTAGGTTAGCAATGAGAGCCAGGGCTATTTGCTGAAGTGCAGGGTCCGTATCGGTGGCCAGTTTAGTCAAAGCCGCAAGAGCCGCCGGATCGTGTGGGTTTAACTCCAGCACCCCATTAATAGCGCCCTGCCGGATGGAGAGGTCGGTATGATTAATGAGCGGAGCCAGTTCGGCCGCTTCTACATTGATGCGCCGTCCCAGCAGGTAAGCCGCCTGCTGACGTAAGGCAGGGTCGTCATCCGTCAGGGCAATGTGCGTCACCTGACGAACGGGCAGGGCCTGCTTCATTCGGGTTGCTGCCGCCAGTGTTCTCCGGCGGATACTGGGGCTGGTATGCGCAAGAAGCGCCGGAATCTGTCGGCTAAGCTCTTCGGGATTGTGAACATCCAGCCAGCTGATTGCCGTTAGTACATCGTCGGGCAGGTTACTTTGCAATTGCCGGAGCAGACTGGCCTGCGCTACCGTTGGCATGGCCAGTTGATCCCGCTCCAGAAACCGCCGACCGATGGCATCCGTCAACTCGTGCAGATACCGCTTGTAGGTATGGCGTAACAGCCAGACTGCTCCGGCCAGCACCGTAATCCACACCAGGGCACCACCTGCTTCGAGGGTTGTGTGCAACACATAAATCAGCAGACCGGCAACGCCCAGGCCAATTGGCTCGTACAATCCTTTCGCCAGAGTGTGCCCTTTGAGCCGCTGGGGCGGCAGTAATGGCTGAAATAAAACCAGAAATACAGGGTCAAACAAGGCCCGGCGGGCTACTTCAAAGACCAGGTAAAGGCCACAAAAGTAAATCAGCGAAACGGTTTCACTCGTGGTAAAATAGCGCAGTACAATCAGGCCAACTAAGCCCGTTAAGGCCAGCCAGGGCAATACCAATAGCGAACGCTGGATGCCAAATCGATCGAGAACCTGCCGCGACATCAATAGTTTGACCAGCATAGCGACTCCGTATGTCAGCGCCAGTACGTAACTCACGTAGCGAATCACATCCGTCTGGTCGTGAAAGCGGTGCTTTACGTTGATAAAGAAATTATACTCGATTTCGGTTGCCACAGCGGCCATCACCGCCAGACTCAGGCACATGTAAAAAATCAATTCACTACCGCCAAACCGCTTGCCAATTAATCGGGACGGCTCCCGGCGGGCAACCCGATCGGCTCCCTGTGGCGCGTGAATTTCATGCGACTGGATGGTTAGCTGAAGAATATAAAGTGCCGCCAGAAAGGCTCCGAAAGCAACCAGGAGCAACCGCAGCACGTCGGCATGCGCATGTACCAGAGCAGCCAGAATGGCGCCCATGGCTTTGGCTGGCATATCGCCGGAGCTAATCACGCCAAATAGCCGCTTGCTCTGGCGGGTATCGAACACAACGGCCGAAACGCCCCAGAATTCAAGATTCGTGAGCAGGTAAATAATCCGATAGCCCGTCATAATGGCGACAGCCGCCATAACGGAATGACCAACAACCACCAGGATACCCACCACGATTGTCATCACAACGGCCGCAATCAACACCCGAACGGCCAGACTGCGCAGGGCCAGATGGTGCTCAAAATACGCATAGATCCGACCAACGCCAATCATGGCGGCTGCCGAGGCTATGTATGCAAGGGGGAGACTTGCTTCAGGCTGGTTTTCGAGCAGAATGGCATTGGCTGCTACATAAATGAGAATGGTACCAATGCCAAGCAGAAAGTTATGAATAAAAAATAACCCCACCGTGCGGCTTTCCTCCGGCCGAATGCCCAACGCACGATGCCATCGCTGAGGAGGAGAAACAGGTTGAGAAGTAGAATCTGCACCAACAATCATAAGCGGGATTTACAACGCAATTTACCGTCAAATATACGCACCAGTGAATCAGAAGCGGGTAAGCGCTGCGTTAATTTGAGTCACAAAATCAGCTTAAAATCCTTTAAGCAAAAATTAATGAAAAAGCGATTTAATGACTATACGCAAGAAAATTACACAACCTATAGACTTAGACTAAAAACATCATAATACGAATAATATTTCACAAAATGCGATTTCTAAGAATAAAATCATGCATTTGTACCGATTTTATACATATTAATTATTTTTTAATCTGTACTTAATAGCAGGTTAATATCAGTTGCTGAATCTTGTCCAGTCTTAAGCCAAGAACGCAACTGATAACCTAAATGGAAGCACAAGTTAAACCTATTATCCACGTTGTTCCGGCGAAAGGCCTTGCCGGGTTGAAAGAAAATTGGCAGTCCGATCTATTATCAGGGTTTCTGGTTTCACTGATTGCTTTGCCACTCAGCCTTGGTATAGCGTCGGCTAGTAATTTTCCGCCAATCATGGGCGTGTTAACAGCCATTGTCGGTGGGTTGATCGTTGCATTTTTTGCGGGCTCGGAGCCAACCATAAAAGGTCCGGCGGCTGGATTAATTGTGATTGTAGCCGGGTGCGTTGACGAACTGGGCAGGGGTGATCTTGACCTGGGCTGGAAGCTGGCTCTGGGTGTTATTATAGTAGCCGGCGTGCTGCAAGTGGTTATGGGCGTGCTGAAAGTAGCCAAACTGGCCGACTTTTTTCCCTTATCAGCGGTACACGGAATGCTGGCGGCTATCGGGATTATCATCATGTCAAAGCAGATTCACCTGGCCGTTGGTATCGCTCCTTCTGAATTAAAAGGCAAAGAACCCTTAGAACTGATTGCGATGGTACCTCACAGCCTTTCTCACATGGAGTGGCACGTGGCGCTCATTGGTATCGTGAGCCTGATTATTCTGTTCAGCTGGCCGAACATTAAAAGCAAAGCCATCAAGAAAATTCCCCCCGCGCTGGTTGTACTCGTTGTAGCCGTAGCCATGGGCTTATACTTCCACCTGTCTGACACAAAACTATACAGCGATATTAAGCCGCTGGTGAACCCCGGCGAGTTTAAGCTGTCATACAATGCAAATTTCGGCGCCTGGTCGGGCGATTTACTGCCCATCGCCCTGAAATACCTGGCTATGTTTACCCTAATTGGCTCGCTGGAGTCGTTATTAACGGGAAAAGCCATTGATCTGCTTGACCCCTACAAGCGTAAATCGAATCTGAGTAAAGATTTAACGGCGGTTGGCATTGGCAACATGGTATCGGCAGCACTGGGTGGTCTGCCCATGATTTCGGAAGTGGCCCGTTCGTCCGCCAACCTGACAAACGGCGGCAAAACCCGCTGGGCTAACTTCTTCCAGGGCGGATTTCTGCTGCTTTTTGTAGTAGCCCTTGTTCCGCTCATCAAACTGGTTCCGGTAGCCGCGCTGGCCGCTATCCTGATTGCCGTTGGCTTCCGGTTAGCCGCTCCCAAAGAGTTTCGCCACATGTACCACATTGGACCAGAGCAGCTGATTGTCTTTGTCGTGACCATCATTGCTACCCTGGCAACGGACTTGCTGATTGGTATCGCCGTGGGGATTGCTGCCGAATTCATTATCCAGCTTGCACTTGGCTTACCGGTCAAATACCTGTTCAGACCTGAACAAAAGCTCATCTCGATTGGCAATGAACACACCCTTACTATTACCGGTGCGGCTGTCTTTACGAACTACCTGTCGATCAAAAAACAACTGGACACCATCCCGCAGGGAGCTGGTCAGCATGTAACGGTCGACTTGCACCACGCCCGTTACGTAGACCATACCGTTATGGAAAATCTGCACAATTACGAGCGCGATTTCCAATTGGCTGGTGGCGAGTTTCACGTTATTAACCTCGATGAGCACCAACCCATGTCAGCTCACCCGCTGGCGGCCCGTCGGAAGAGAATGGCTGTCTAATCGTTTGTTGTTCATTACGTAAAGCCATCTCCTCGGGGATGGCTTTTTGTTTACATGAGAAATAGTTTTCTTACTATTGTGGCGAACCTATAACGCACTATATAGTTTCATTTATAGTTCTCTTTTCAGGACTTATTTTTGCAAAAATTTTAACTTTTCAGGTCGTTGTTCACGCAAACGGACGCCAATCAGCAGTCAGTAGGATAAAATCAACAAATTTTGGCTAACTCTGTAGCTGATACGCTACCTTTGCGGGTCAAAACAACGACGCGCCCCCGTCATGGATCAGTACTCATATATCGCCAATTCCGACGCGGCTTACGTAGATCAACTTTATCAGTCTTATAAACAAGACCCACAGACAGTTGACGAAAGCTGGCAGCAATTTTTTAAAGGGTTCGAGTTTTCACTCACCTATGGTGAAAAAGCCAATGGAAACGGCACCGGCAGTCAGGGCGAGCCTGGCAAAAGCAACGGTGCCGCGCTAAACGGCTCATCCGGCAACGGACAAACCACCGCCAAACCAGTAGATGCCTCCCACGCCGAAAAGGAAGTCTCGGTTGCCAGTTTAATTAAGGCATACCGGTCACGTGGTCACCTGCTGGCGAAAACCAATCCGCTCAGAGAGCGCAAAGACCGGCAACCCCGCGTTGATCTGCCCGATTACGCGCTGTCCGAAGCCGATTTGGACACCGTTTTCGAATCAGGCAAACTGCTCGGAATCGGACCAGCCACGTTGCGGGTTATCATGGATTCGCTGCGGAAGATTTATGCGGGTGAGATCGGCTTTGAGTACATGTACATCCGTGAACTGGATGTCAAAAACTGGCTTCGGAACAAAATCGAGAAAGAAGCGCTCGTTTTCATGCCCACACTGGATGAGAAAAAGCGTATTCTCGAAAAACTGAACGAAGCTACCGTTTTCGAAAACTTCCTTGCCACAAAATACCTCGGTCAGAAGCGTTTTTCGCTGGAAGGCGGTGAAGTAACCATTCCTGCACTCGACACCATCATCAGCCAGGCAGCCGACATGGGCGTTGAAGAAGTGATGATTGGTATGGCGCACCGCGGACGACTCAACGTACTTGCTAATATTCTGGGCAAGTCGTACGAGTCGATCTTCGACGGCTTTGAAGGCAACGTACCCGAGCAGGTACACGGAGACGGTGACGTAAAATACCACCTGGGCTACTCCAGCCTCACCGAAACCAAATCGGGCAAGCAAATCAGCGTGAAGCTGGCTCCTAACCCATCGCACCTTGAAGCGGTCAACCCCGTTGTGGAAGGCTTTGTGCGGGCGCAGGCCGATGAAGAATACCAGGGTAATTTCACGAAGATCATGCCAATCCTGATCCACGGCGATGCAGCCGTTGCCGGTCAGGGTATTGTATACGAAGTGACACAAATGGCGAAACTGGCGGGCTACACAACCGGCGGTACCGTTCACTTTGTGATTAACAACCAGATTGGTTTCACCACCGATTTTGAAGATGCGCGCTCGTCGATCTATTGCTCAGACGTTGCCAAAATCATCGACGCGCCTATATTCCACGTCAACGGCGACGATCCTGAAGCGGTTATTTTCTGCGCCAAACTGGCGGTAGAATTCCGGGAGAAGTTCAACCGGGATGTGTTCATCGACATGGTTTGCTACCGTCGCTACGGTCACAACGAAGCCGATGAACCGAAGTTCACGCAGCCGACGATGTACAACATCATCGAAAAACACCAGAACCCACGCGAAATCTATAAGGAACTGCTCATCAAGCGGGGCGATGTAGACGCCGAACTGGCGCAACGCATGGATACGGAATTCAAGAAGCAATTGCAGGACCGGCTCGACCGTGTGAAGCAAAAAGCCGAAATTCCCTACAAACCACTCCGTCTGGACCTCGACTGGGCTGAACTTCGTTTCAGCGAACCATCGGACTTTGAAAAATCGCCCGAAACGGGTGTACCGGTCGAAACGCTGGAGACCATCGGTAAAGCACTGGTGAAACTGCCGGAAGGATTCAAGCCGCTGAAGCAAATCGACAAATTGCTGAAAGACCGGCAAACCATGCTCACCGATACCAAAACGGTGAACTGGGGAACAGCCGAGTTGCTGGCGTATGGTTCGTTGCTGCTCGATGGCCGACCTGTTCGTTTAAGCGGCCAGGATGTTCAGCGGGGTACGTTCTCGCACCGTCATGCCGTGCTGCACGATTCCGAGACAAATGCGTCGTACTCGTCGCTTGATTACATTAAGGAGGATCAGCAGAAATTTCAGATATTCAACTCGTTGCTGTCGGAGTACGGCGTACTGGGCTTTGAATATGGCTATGCCATGGCGAACCCCCACGCGCTGGTGATCTGGGAAGCGCAGTTCGGTGATTTCTCGAACGGTGCCCAGCTTATCATCGACCAGTTTATTGCTGCTGGCGAGTCGAAATGGGGTATTCAAAACGGGGTAACGATGCTGCTTCCTCACGGCTACGAAGGCCAGGGACCGGAGCACTCCAATGCCCGTCCTGAGCGTTACCTGCAACTCTACGCCGAATACAACATGGTGGTGGCTAACATTACCACCCCGGCCAACCTGTTCCATGCTATGCGTCGGCAGTTGGCCTGGACGTTCCGGAAGCCGCTGGTGATCATGTCGCCCAAGTCGTTGCTGCGCCATCCGAAATGCGTTTCTCCATTGGAAGACCTTACCAAAGGAGCCTTCCAGGAAATCATCGACGATAGTTACGCACAGGCGAAAAAGGTGAAGCGTGTGCTGCTTTGCACCGGTAAAGTCTATTATGACCTGCTCGACAAACAACAGGCCGATCAGCGTGATGATGTAGCCATTGTACGCATTGAACAGTTAGCTCCCCTTTCCAAAACCCAGTTGAACGCGGTATTGGAGAAATACAAGAAAGCCGAGATCTTCTGGGTACAGGAAGAGCCGGAAAACATGGGCTACTGGACGTACCTGTTACGCATTGGGTTGACCTACCCGGTCATTTCGCGGAAAGCGTCGGCTTCACCCGCCACAGGTTACCCAAAAATACATTCTCAGGAACAAGCCGACATTGTTCGAAGAGCGTTTGAATAAAAACAGTTGTAAGTTGTACGTGCTAAGTTTGTAAGTATTGCTATCGCATAACCCTTATAAACTTAGCACGTACAACTTGCTCACTTACAACTAAGTATATGGCCGTTGACATGAAAATCCCACCCGTGGGGGAATCCATTACCGAAGTAACTGTTGGTACCTGGTACAAAAAAGAAGGTGACCACGTAAAAATGGACGATGTACTTTGCGGACTCGACTCCGACAAGGCCACGTTTGAACTCACTGCCGAAGCCGACGGTGTTCTGCATATTCTGGCGCAGGAAGGCGATGTATTGCCCATTGGAGCCAGCATTTGTACCATTGACGGTGATGGCAGTGCTCCGGCACCCGCACCCGCTGCGGAGCCCGCAAAAGCTGAAACTCCAGCTCCAGCGCCATCAGCACCCGCCCCCCAGCCTGCTCCGGCTATGCAATCGGTAGCGGAACCGGCACAAGCGGCCGTAGCCACTCCGGCGGCTGCAGCGAGCGTCATCGAAATGAAAGTTCCGGCCGTGGGCGAATCCGTTACGGAAGTGACCATTGCCTCCTGGAGCAAAAAAGACGGTGATCAGGTGGCCCTTGATGAAGTTCTGTGCGAACTCGAATCAGACAAGGCAACGTTTGAACTCCCCGCCGAAGCGGCCGGTATACTCCGCATCGTTGCTCAAGCTGGAGAAACGCTGCCCATTGGTGCGTTGATCGCCAAAATAGAAGTAGGTGCGTCTGCTGCTCCGGCCGCTGCCCCTGCGCCACAACCTGCTGCTAGTGCCCCCGCTGCCGACACATCGGGTAACGGTCAGAATGGCACCAGCTATGCCGCGAATTATCCATCGCCCGCAGCTGCTAAAATTCTGGACGAGAAAGGCGTTAACGCTCAACAGGTTCAGGGTACCGGCGTTGGCGGACGTATTACAAAAGACGATGCCATGAAAGCATCACCCGCTCCGGCACCAACTCCAGCACCCGCTCCTCAGCCAGCAGCGGCTAAACCAGCGGCTCCGGCACCCGCTCCGGCGGCTCCAAGTGTACCGGGTAGCCGTAACCAGCGTCGCGAAAAAATGACTTCCCTCCGTCGGACAATTGCCCGCCGGTTAGTGGCTGTCAAGAATGAAACGGCTATGCTGACTACCTTCAACGAGGTGGACATGAAGCCGATCATGGATCTGCGGAATAAATTCAAAGATAAATTCAAGGAGAAAAACGGCGTGGGTCTTGGCTTCATGTCGTTCTTCACCAAAGCCGTTTGTATCGCCCTGAAGGATTTCCCGGCAGTAAACGCCCAGATCGACGGTGATCAGATGGTATTCAACGATTTCTGTGATATTTCAATCGCGGTTTCGTCAGATCGGGGTCTGGTTGTTCCCGTTATCCGGAATGCCGATCAGTTGAGTTTCGCTCAAATCGAGAAAGAAGTCGTTCGTTTGGCGGGTCTGGCGCGTGAAAACAAACTGACCATCGAGCAAATGACCGGTGGTACGTTCACCATTACTAATGGTGGCACGTTCGGGTCGATGCTGTCGACACCCATTATCAACGCACCACAGTCGGCTATTCTGGGTATGCACAACATCGTTGAGCGTGCCGTAGTCGTCAACGGTGAGATTGTTATCCGGCCGATCATGTACGTAGCCCTTTCGTACGACCACCGGATCATCGACGGTAAAGAATCGGTTAGCTTCCTGGTTCGTGTAAAACAAATTCTGGAAGACCCAACCCGGATTTTATTCGATATGTAATCAATAAGGTTTCTTACAAAAAAGGCCGCCCCGACATTCGGAGCGGCCTTTTTTGTAGTACCGACCATCCCGGTCGGTACTACTTTGAAATCAAGCTCACACCACCCATTTCGGCGGGTTGCGGGATGCCCATTAGTTCCAGAATTGTCGGGGCAATATCGGCTAGTTTGCCATTCTTTAGCGACGGGTGGTAGTCTTTGTCGATCAGAATACACGGCACCAGGTTCGTTGTGTGAGCTGTATTGGGTGTGCCGTCATCATTTGTCATGAACTCGGCATTACCGTGGTCAGCGATGATGATTGTCGTATAGCCGTGGGCAAGAGCCGCTTCGGTTACGGCCTGGGCACAGGCATCGGCAGTTTCGGCAGCGATTTTCACCGCTTCAAATACGCCCGTGTGGCCTACCATGTCGGTATTAGCGAAGTTCAGGCAGATGAAGTCCGGCTCTTCGCTTTCCAACTCGGGAATAATGGCGTCACGAATATCGTAAGCGGCCATTTCCGGCTTTTGATCGTACGTCTTCACCGGAATCGTTGTTTCTACGCCGTTTGCATCGCGCACCACCATTTCTTTCGGCGAAGGGCACAGCAAACGTTTCTCTCCGGCAAACGGCTCTTCGCGACCACCGGAGAAGAAGAACGTAACGTGCGGGTACTTCTCGGTTTCGGCAATACGAATCTGCTTCCGACCAGCTCCGGCAATGACTTCACCGATTGTGTTTTGCAGGTTGTCTTTATCGAAAATGACGCTTACGTTCTCGAACTCGCTGTCGTAATTCGTCATCGTAATGTATTCCAGCGACAGTTTTTTCATGTCCTGTTCCGGAAAATCCTTCTGCGTCAAGGCCTGTGTGATTTCGCGGCCCCGGTCGGTGCGGAAGTTGAAGCACAGCACCACATCGCCATCTTGAATCAAAGCCACCGGCGAGCCATCGGCATTAGACACAATAAGCGGCTTGATAAACTCATCCGTCACGCCCGCATCGTACGACGCCTGCAACGATGCTGCGATGTCATTAGCGGCCACTTTTGTGCCCTCACCTTTCACCATACCGTCGTAAGCGATCTTTACCCGCTCCCAGCGATTGTCGCGGTCCATGGCGTAATAGCGTCCAATGACCGTTGCAATCTGTCCGGTCGATACGGCCATATGCGCCTGTAAATCGGTCAGATAACCAATGCCACCTTTCGGATCGGTATCGCGGCCATCGGTAAAGGCATGAACAAATACGTCGGTCAGACCGTGGCTCTGCGCAATGGAAAGTAACCCTTTTACATGTTCGATATGGGCATGAACGCCCCCATCGGACACCAGACCGATGAAATGTACTTTTTTACCGTTGGTTTTGGCATAGTTCAGCGCATTGACCAGCACGGGCTCGGTATCGAGCGTATGTTCTTCAACGGCTTTATTGACTTTTACCAGATCCTGATAAACGACCCGGCCCGCGCCCAGATTCATGTGCCCCACTTCGGAGTTGCCCATCTGACCGGGGGGAAGCCCAACCGCTAATCCGGATGCTTCCAGCGTACTATGAGGATAGATTGGGTAAAGCGACTTCATAAACGGCGTATTGGCGGCTTCAATAGCCGATACTTCGGGTTTTAGCGGAATACCCCAACCGTCGAGAATGATGAGAATTACTTTTTTGTCCATAAGTTCAATTAGTGAATGAGCGAATGAGTGAATTAAGAATGAACGAAAGAGCCAGGGTGCTTATTCACTCATTTTTAATTCACTCATTCGCTCATTGATAAGGTATGTAAGTAGCTGACGACAGCATCGGAGGGTAATCTGGTAGACCTCTTCAAATACCTCCGGCCCTTCGTAATAGGGGTCTGGCACATTCGGCTGGTCGTTTACGTCCGGGTCGAACTCGCGGAGTAAGAAAATGGTATCGGCCGTATGAAGGCCTGTGCTCCGGTAATTCAGCTTTTCGATGGCTTCCAGGTTCATTTCATCCATGGCCACGAAGTAATCGAATAAGGCCAGATCTTCGCCAATCAGCCGTCGGGCGCGGTGGGTGAGCGTCAGGCCGTGTTCGAGGGCGTTTTCGCGGGTACGGCGGTCGGGTAACTGACCAATATGAAACGAAGCGGTTCCGGCCGAATCGGTCTGAATCTGTTCAGCCAGCCCGGCCTCGGCAACCAGCATCCGAAACACCCCCTCCGCCACCGGCGACCGGCAGATGTTGCCGTAACAAACGAAGAGAACGTTTAGCATAGGGCTAAGGGCATGGAGCATGGGGTGAAGGGCATGGAGCAATCGTTAATCCTTTGCCCCGCGCCCCAAGCCCTATGCTATTTTTCCAACTGTTCATTCTGTTCGTCGACAATGACGAATACATCTTCGCCCGGCTTTTTCATCAGGTATTTTTCGCGGGCAAACTTCTCGCGGAGACGGTCATTGCCGAGCACCTCCCGCCGTTCGGTTTGTACGGCTTTGATTTTATCCTGATAATAAGCGGCATCACCGTCGAGCTTTTGAAGTTGCCACCAGTTGCGAATCTGTGTTTGCAAGTCGTTCGCGTCGAAAAAAGTCATCCACACCAACAACCCCAGGCCGGTAGCGACGTAAAAATTGCGAACGAAGCGGAGAAGACGATTGAGCATGAGGCAAAGGGTTTGGGGCAGAGGGTTTGGGGCAGAGGGTTTGGGGCAGAGAGCTCGGGGCAAGGGATAATTTAACCTTTGCCCCGAACCCTCTACCTCATGCCCTCTGCTAAAACTTGAGTCCCGGGAAATAAGCGGTTTCGCCCAACTCCTCTTCGATACGAAGCAACTGGTTGTATTTCGCCATCCGGTCAGAACGCGAGGCCGAACCCGTTTTGATCTGACCCGTGTTGAGCGCCACAGCCAGGTCGGCGATGGTAGCATCTTCGGTTTCGCCCGAACGGTGCGACATGATGTTTTTGTACGAATTCCGTTTCGCCAGGTTAACAGTATCGATCGTTTCGGTGAGCGAGCCGATCTGGTTTACTTTCACCAGAATGGCGTTGGCAATACCTTTATCGATACCTTCCTGTAAACGAGTTACGTTCGTTACGAACAGGTCGTCGCCAACCAATTGTACGTCCGTACCTTTCAGCGCATCGGTATGGGCTTTCCAGCCCGCCCAGTCGTCTTCGGCCATACCATCTTCGATGGAGAGAATTGGGTATTTGGTAGCCCAGTCTTTCCAGAAGCCCGCCATTTCTGAAGACGTCAGTTTGTCGCCGGTCGATTTTTTGAAGTGATACATGCCTGTTTCAGCGTCGTAGAACTCCGATGTAGCGGCATCCATCGCAATCCAGACATCTTCGCCCGGCCGGTAGCCAGCTTTCTCGATTGCCTGCATGATGGTTTGGATAGCTTCTTCGTTCGACTTGATGTTTGGGGCAAATCCGCCTTCGTCACCTACGTTGGTAGCCAGGCCCATTTTCTTCAATACACCTTTCAGGGTATGGAAGATTTCGGTACCCATACGCAGTGCTTCGGAGAAAGTAGCCGCGTTGGCGGGCATAACCATAAACTCCTGGAAGTCAATTGAATTGTCGGCATGCGAACCTCCGTTCAGGATGTTCATCATGGGTACGGGCAGCGTGTTGGCATTTACGCCACCAATGTAGCGATAAAGCGGGAGGTTGGCTTCCTGTGCAGCGGCTTTGGAAGCGGCCAGCGACACGCCCAGAATGGCATTGGCGCCTAAACGGCCTTTGTTGGGAGTACCGTCCAGCTCAAGCATAATTTTATCAATCATGCTTTGTTCAAAGACCGAAATGCCGACCAGTTCAGGATAAATCAGTTCGTTGACGTTTGAAACGGCTTTCAGAACGCCTTTCCCCACATATACTTTAGAATCGTCGTCGCGAAGTTCGACAGCTTCGTGTGTGCCGGTCGATGCGCCCGATGGTACGGCAGCCCGTCCCAGAAAACCGTTTTCGGTACGGACGTCCACTTCGACAGTCGGGTTACCACGTGAATCCAGGATCTGCCGGGCATGAATGCTTTGGATGGTACTCATTGCAAAATAATAAGAGGTGTTAACAACGAAAATTTTCTATCGTTCCGGCGTACCGGTTTATCGGGTTTGACTACCAAGCTATTAGGCTGGTTGACTAACCAGCCACAAAGTAACGAAATACAGGGCAAAACTTTAGAAAAAGGATAGCGATTGCTGTGTTACTTAATCAATAATTCATGGTCAATAGAGTCCTGAAACAGAAGTTACCAGAAAATGTTGTCTATTTGTGAGCTGATCATTCGCCACTAAACAAACCATACCCATGCGAGGTCTATTATATTTTCTATTGTTCTTATTAGTCATTTTCGGTGTGCTTTATGCGCTCACCGGCTGGAGTTATAGTGATGGCGAACGTGCCGGAACGGTTTCTAAGTTCAGTCGTCGGGGTTTTCTGTTTAAAACCTATGAAGGCGTGTTGAACGTAGGCGGCTTCTCGGGCGAAACGGGCTCCTTAACTCCCCAGTATTTTGATTTCTCGGTAAAAGATGATGCGGTAGCCGCTGAGGTTACCCAGGCCGTCAAAACGGGACAGCGGGTAACGCTGCATTACGAAGAGAAGATCCTGAAATTCCCCTGGAATGGCGAAACGAAATACTACATTACTGACGTAGAAATCGTTGGTCCACCGGCGCGTCCATACGGTGATGGCTCTGCTTATCCGGGCTATCAGCAAGGCCAGCCACAGACGGCTCAGCCCCAGCCGGCACAGCCGCAGAATCAGCAGCCGGCAACGGCCCAGCCACCCGTTATGGCAGACACCCTACGGTAAAGACACTGACTACCATAAGCCTGTCGACTATCTTGAAAATGAGTTAGTTGACAGGCTTTTTTAGGCTATATTATTTTGCACAAACGAAGCCTGAAAACCCCTTAACTATTTTCAAAAGTCATTTGGTAATCTGCCCGTTTTTGGGTAATTTTATCTGTTTAAACAACCATCCTAACATGGCAAAATCAGATACGGCGCAAGCCACAGCATCTGCTAATGACAGTAAACTAAAAGCCCTTCAAACAACCATCGAGAAACTGGATAAAGCCTTTGGTAAAGGCACTGTTATGCGCCTGAGCGAAAGCAAAGTCGTTGACGTTCCGGTTATCTCAACGGGCTCCCTGGGCCTGGATTTAGCCCTCGGCATTGGCGGATTACCCCGTGGCCGTGTTGTTGAAATCTACGGACCGGAATCATCAGGTAAAACAACGCTGACATTACACGCGATTGCCGAAGCACAGAAAGCCGGTGGGCTGGCAGCGTTCATTGATGCCGAACACGCTTTTGATCGCACCTACGCTGAAAAGCTGGGTATCGACGTTAAAAACCTGCTTATCTCGCAACCTGACAATGGTGAGCAAGCGCTTGAGATCGCCGAACACCTCATCAGCTCCGGTGCTATTGATATTATCGTTATTGACTCCGTAGCTGCTCTTGTACCGAAAGCCGAGATCGAAGGCGAAATGGGCGAAAGCAAAATGGGGCTTCAGGCCCGTCTGATGTCGCAGGCATTACGGAAATTGACCGGTACCATCAACAAAACCGGTTGCTGCTGTATTTTTATCAACCAGCTACGTGAAAAAATCGGTGTGATGTTCGGTAACCCCGAAACGACCACCGGTGGTAACGCCCTGAAATTCTATGCATCGGTTCGTCTGGACATCCGTCGTATCGGGCAGATCAAAGAAGGTGCAGACAATGTTGTGGGTAACCGCACCAAAGTTAAGGTCGTCAAGAATAAACTGGCCGCTCCTTTCAAAGTGGTCGAATTCGACATTATGTACGGGCAGGGCATTTCTAAAGTCGGTGAGATTCTCGATCTGGCCGTTGAAATGGAAATCGTGAAGAAATCGGGTTCCTGGTTCTCGTACGGCACCAGCCGTCTGGCACAGGGCCGCGATGCCGTGAAGGAACTGCTCCTCGACAACCCCGAACTGATGGGCGAAATTGAAGGCAAGATCCGCGCGAAGATCGCCGACGATCAGGATGCTCTCCTCGATCCTATCCTTGCCGCCACCGCCGATAACGACGAAGGTGAGATTGACGATTAATAGTTTTTTGGTGTAGTACCGACCGTCCCGGTCGGGTGTGAGGTAGCCGAAACTAGTCAGCTACATTCACACTCGACCGGGACGGTCGGTTTTACAAGAGTGTGACAGTAACATAAGATGGCTGTCCTACACATATGGACTCCGAAGTGTACCGTCGTAAACTCCCTCACATCCAGCCGCTATTTGGAACGTTCTTCGTTACTTACTGGCTTCATAACTCACTTCCGGTATTAATTAAGCAACAACTTCGGGAAGAGTATTCAATTGAAAAACAACGCCTACAAAAATCTGATGCGTATTCAATCACAGTTAATGATGAACTGAATCGAAGGTACTTTGGCCAATTCGATGCACTACTGGATTTGTGTACTTACTGTCCTGATTACTTATCAAACACAGCCGTAGCCCAGATAATAGCAGATTCTTTACATTTCTGGGACGGCAATAGAATTGACCTGATTGCCTATTGCATAATGCCTAATCATGTTCATGCGGTTTTTACGCTCATTTCTGAAAGTACAGATGCTGGAAAGGGTAACACCTTAAAAAAGTTGATGCACTCAATCAAGAGCTTTTCAGCACATGAAGCAAATAAGGCATTAAAACTAAATGGTGAATTCTGGGAAGAAGAAACTTATGACCGTCTGGTGCGTGATAATGACGAGTTACGTCGTATCGTAAAATACATATTGAGCAATCCAGTCAAAGCTAATTTATGTAGTGATTGGAAAAGCTGGAAATGGACGTACCTGAAGCCGGAGTATGATGAATTTTCGTAAGTGTGTAGTACCGACCGTCCCGGTCGGGAGTGACGTAGCCGAAATTAGTCAGCTACATTCACACCCGACCGGGACGGTCGGTACTACAATACTAAAAAAACTTTACCGCTTCTCCAGGGGGACAAACTCCCTCAGGGTAGAGCCGGTATATATTTGACGCGGACGGCCAATGGGCTCTTTCGTTTCGCGCATTTCTTTCCACTGAGCAATCCAGCCCGGCAAGCGACCGATGGCAAACATCACCGTAAACATGTTCGTTGGAATGCCCAGCGCCCGGTAAATGATCCCCGAGTAGAAATCGACGTTGGGGTACAGCTTGCGCGATACGAAGTACTCGTCGTTCAGGGCAGCTTCTTCCAGGCCTTTCGCGATTTCGAGCACGGGGTCGTTTACGCCTAGCTTAGCCAGTACATCGTCGGCAGCTTTTTTGATGATCTTGGCGCGAGGATCGAAGTTTTTATAAACGCGGTGGCCAAATCCGAACAAACGGAAGCCCGTTGTTTTTGCATTTTTGGCCATTTCCACATACTTCGACACATCGCCACCGTCGGCTTTGATGTTTTCGAGCATTTCAATTACTTCCTGGTTGGCACCGCCGTGCAACGGCCCCCACAACGCACTGATACCGGCCGAAATAGACGAATAGATATTCGCCTGCGATGAACCTACCAGACGAACCGTCGATGTGGAGCAGTTTTGCTCGTGGTCGGCGTGAAGGATAAGGAGAACATTCAGCGCTTCGGCAACGACCGGATCAACTTTGTAGTCTTCGACCGGCAGCGAGAACATCATATTCAGGAAGTTCGGGATGTAGTCGAGGGTATTCTTGGGGTAGTTGGTTGGGTGACCCAGCGCCCGTTTGTATGACCAGGTCGCAATGGTTGGCAGTTTAGCCAGCAACCGGATGATGTGTAAGTCGGTTTTGTCTTCTTCCTTACCACTTTCCAGATCGGGATAGAAAGCACTCATGGCGCTTACCAGCGATGCCAGAACGCCCATTGGGTGCGCTTTAACCGGAAAACCATCAAAAATTTTCCGCATGTCCTCATTCACCAGCGTGTGCCGCCGAATGGCCGTTTCGAAAGTGGTGAACTCCTCCTGTGTTGGCAGCTCACCATAAATTAACAGATAGGCAACTTCCAGAAATGAGGCCTTAGCGGCTAGATCTTCAATAGAATACCCTCGGTATTGCAGAATGCCCAGTTCACCATCCAGAAATGTGATGGCACTTTTGGTGGCACCGGTGTTTTTATAACCACGATCTAAGGTAACGTAGCCGGTCTGATCACGAAGGTTCGAGATGTCGAAGGCTTTTTCATGTTCGGTTCCCTCTAAGGTTGGAAATGAATACGTTTTACCATCGACGGTTAATTCAGCGGAGTTTGCCATACAAAAACAGGGTAGAGAATCTAGAGATAATGAGTTAGGCTTTTTTTTAAGCATTTGGCTACCCCTTTATGGGATGAACCCGTTTTACCGGAACATTTGCACCTTTCCTAAAACAGGCACAGAACCAACGAAACGAATCCACCGAACCAAAGGCTCGGTGAGGTAAGACCACGTCGGGCGAAATTAGTCCAAAAACCCAAACGACAGATGAAATTGTCTAAAAAAAGCCGTGTTACGTTTGTATTAAGCTATAACCGAAACTTTTTCCCATAAGTTTACCGGTCAACGCTTCGAAAAAACGCCCCCCTTCATAACCATCTGAACGCGTTGCACATCCGTAATCGTTTTTGTTGGATCGCCCTGCACCGCCACCAGATCAGCCAATAAACCCGGCCGAATTCGCCCACGATCTGTCAATTTGAAAACGTCGGCATTGATGGACGTGGCCGAGCGCATCACATCGAGGGGCTTCATTCCATAGTCCACCATCATGATGAGTTCGCGGGCATTGTCGCCATGACTGAAAACGCCCACATCGCCCCCGGCGCAAATGGTAACGCCCGCTGCCAGTGCCTGTTTGAATATCTCCCGCTTTTGTTTAAGCCGCTCGGGTTCGGGGTCCTGCCCTTTTTTCCAGCCACGATATTGGCTAACGGCATCGCCAGCGGCCAGCGTAGGGCAAAGAGCAGTACCATGCTGTTTCATGAGGGCAAAGATTTCGGGGGTTCCGGCATCGCCATGCTCAACCGTTTCGCAGCCCCCCAGAATGGCCCGACGCATGCCTTCTGCCGTACTGGCATGGGCCACCACGCCCCGACCACTGCTTCTGGCGGTTTCGACGATGAGCTTAATCTCCTCCAGCGTGTAGGTTGGCCGGGCTTCGGCCATGAGGCCCCAGCGGTAATCGGCGTAGATTTTTATGGCATCGGCCCCTTTGCCAATCTGCCGCCGAACAGCCTGAATCAACGCGTCGTGCCCATCGGCTTCTTCGGCACCCTGCGGCACGTCGATATCCGGGCTGAATCCTTTAGGCGCGTAACTGCCCGTGGCAATGAGCGCCCGCGTCACGATCATCATACGCGGACCGGGAATAATGCCTTTGTTAATCGCCTGTTTCAGACCTACATCGTCATAATCGGCCCCTTCGGTACCCAAGTCCCGCACGGTGGTAAAGCCCGCCATCAGCGTTTTCTGGGCGTGAACGGTGGCTCGCGCCACCCGCAGTGACCGGGCTTCTTTCAGCACCTGATCATCCCAGGGCGTTTCGTTATACGGGTGCAGCAGCAAATGCGAATGACCTTCAATCAAACCGGGCGTTAGTGTCGTGCCTTTCAGATCAACCACCGTAGCACCCGTTGCCGAAACGCTGCCGGCCGGACCGGCGGCTTCAATTTTATCGTCTTTTACCCGCACCACCCAGCCTTCGTGCATGGTTTCGCCATCGAAAACGCGGTCGGGTCGGAGGAGGTACCCGACAGCATCTTGCTGACGGCGAGGTACATTATAATTCGTTTTTCCCACCGACAGCAAGATGCTGTCGGGTACAAGCAGGAACATTAGTAGCCATTTACTCAAAGTCATTGTATTCAGGTTTTATGTAAGTCCATTTCCAATCCTGCCAGTGCTGGCAGAGTCCCGCTTTCACGGGGTTTTGCAGGGTATATTGTACGATGCGGTGGAGTTCGTTGCGGTCGCGCACCAAGCGGTCGTAGCTTTCGTGCTCCCAGAAACGGCCTGATTTATCAAGTAATTCGTTACACTTAGTAGCTGTAAAGCTCTTCAGGCTATGCATTACTTTGTCAAGGGTGATGGCTGGTCTGGCTTCAGGAACAGGATGAAGCGCAAACACAACATGCACATGATTCGACATAATCGTGAAGGCAATCAGATCGTACTTCTTTTCATCAAAAAAATGTAACGCATCGGCAACAACACGTGCGATTGCGTCAAGCCTTAAATAATCAGCACCATTATCTAATTTATCGAGAAGGGCATCGTACCGTCCAAAAAACTGACGATGGAGTCTGTCTAACTTATCAGGTGTGTAATCAGACTGCATCAGAAGCTGTTTGTGTAGCCAATTAAACTCTTCCTGTAACACCTTTCGTATTGACTGCGGCAATGAGTCAGCCAGTCGAAATGTCACGAAGAACGTTCCACCTAGCGGCTGAATGTGGGGCAGTTTAGTTCGGTAAAAGTCACGAAAAGGTTCGTTCATGTTTTTACACTTGTACCCGACAGCATCTTGCTGTCGGTGTGTAAAGTACACAAAATAACCTACACACCGACAGCAAGATGCTGTCGGGTACCCTCTTACCTTACCCGCCGGAGCAAACCCTCCCCAAATATCAGTACAATCAACCCTGGTAGCAGAATGGCCCCGGCCCGGAAGCCTGCACCCGTTAGCTTGTAGATACCTGTGTTGTACTGTGTGAAACTCTGGAATAAATAATAGGCCGATGCCGCCAGGAGGGCTACCGTGATGCCCAGTGCCACCGGCTTGCTTAACTGCCCAACCGCCCAGACGATGAGCAGACACAGTCCCACAACTACCGATACCGTTCCCAATGCTTTGGGGAACGTTTCGAGGTACGAGTACTCAAAAAAGAACACCCCAGCCTTACCAATAAGGTTGGGGTGCGACAATAGCCAGCCGTCCAGAACGACCAGCACCAAAAGTAAGATGTAAAAAAAAGGGTTACGCATAAAACTGTTTTCTCAGGCTGTATTAGACCAGCGAAGATAACAGCTTTTACACCTTTTCTCCGGTCAATTCCATCTTCAAAAACTTACCGGTGTAACTTCCTTTAACCTCAGCCACCTTTTCCGGGCTGCCTTCGGCAATAATATACCCGCCTTTGTTACCCCCCTCAGGACCGAGGTCGATGAGGTGATCCGATACTTTGATGACGTCTAGGTTGTGCTCGATGATCAACACGGTATTTCCTTTGTTAGCCAGTTTATTGAGCACGTCGAGGAGATGGGAGATGTCCTGAAAATGCAGACCGGTCGTCGGTTCATCAAGAATATAAAGTGTCTTGCCGGTATCTTTTTTAGACAATTCTTCGGCGAGTTTAACGCGCTGGGCTTCTCCACCCGACAACGTCGTGGCGTGTTGGCCGAGCGTAATGTAGCCCAGACCCACATCGTTCAGCGTCGTTACTTTGCGGAGAATTTTGGGCTGGCTGGCAAAGAAATCCAGCGCCTGTTCAACGGTCATGTCGAGCACATCGGCAATGGATTTGCCTTTAAAGCGCACTTCCAGCGTTTCGCGGTTGAAACGCTTGCCTTTGCAGGTTTCGCACATGACGTGAACATCGGGCAGAAACTCCATTTCGATCTTCTTCATACCCGCCCCCTCGCAACCCTCACACCGCCCCCCTTTCACGTTGAACGAGAACCGACCAGGTTTGTACCCCCGGATCTTCGCTTCGGGCAGTTCGGCAAACAGGGTTCTGATCTCCGAGAACATACCAGTGTAGGTCGCCGGATTTGAGCGGGGTGTCCGGCCAATGGGCGACTGATCGACCTCGATTACTTTGTCCAGATGTTCCAGTCCTTCCACCGTTTTAAATGCCAACGGCTCGCGCTTCGACCGGAAAAAGTGGCGATTCAGAATTGGAAACAAGGTTTCGTGAATCAACGACGACTTGCCACTGCCCGACACGCCCGTAATAGTCACCATCCGGCCAAGCGGCAAGCGGAGGGTAACGTTCTTGAGGTTATGACCCGTTGCGTTCTTGATGACGAGGAATTTACCATTTCCTTTCCGGCGTTCTTTTGGCACTTCAATGGCGCGTCGGCCGCTCAGGTAATCGGCGGTGGTGCTGCTGCCCGCTACGCCGACATACTTGTTTTGCAGAAATTCGGCGGGCGTTCCCTGGTTAACCACCTGCCCGCCATGCCGCCCGGCACCAGGGCCAATATCGAGGATAAAGTCCGATTCGAGCATCATGTCTTTGTCGTGCTCCACTACCAGAACGGTGTTGCCGAGGTCACGCAGGTTCTTCAGCGAGTCGATCAGTTTCACGTTGTCGCGCTGGTGTAGACCAATACTCGGCTCGTCCATGATGTAGAGCACACCCACCAACTGCGTCCCGATCTGGGTCGCCAGCCGGATACGTTGTGCTTCACCACCCGATAGCGTCCGCAACGGGCGGTCAAGTGTTAAGTAATCCAAACCAATATCGAGCAGGAAGCCAATCCGTTTACGAATCTCTTTCAGGATTTCCTTGCCGATCACATTCTGCCGGTTGGTCATACGGTCTTCAACCCCCTCGAACCAGGCCGTCAGTTCAGAAATGTCCATCCGGGCCAGTTCAGAGATGTTTTTCTCGTCGATCTTGAAGAAAAGTGATTCTTTCTTCAATCGGGCACCGTGACATTCCGGGCAGGACTTTATCACCATAAAGTCCTTGAGCCATTCCTGAATTTTATCGGTGCTGTTTTCCTGCTGCCGTTTCAGGAAATTGACAATGCCTTCGAACTTAAAGCTATAATAGTCCTCGCCAACGTACTTTTTGGAGGGCACCGTAGCTTCCTCTTCCGTTCCGTACATGAGGGCATGCATCAGATCGTCGGGAAACTTGTTCACGGGCGAGGTCAGGTTCAGCTTATATTTTTTCAGAATTGCTTCGATCTCCTTAAATATCCACAGTTCACGGTATTCGCCCAGGGGCGCAATGGCTCCCCGACTAATACTCAGCGACTTATCAGGAATGACCGATTCTTCCGTTATCTCTTCAATGACGCCCAGGCCATTACAAACCGGACAGGCCCCGTAGGGCGAGTTGAACGAAAACGAGTTGGGCGAGGGCTCGTCGTAACTGATGCCCGATTCGGGGTCCATCAGGTTCTGCGAGAAATACACCAGTTTTCCGTCGGCGTCCAGCATCTGCATGGCACCTTTACCCTGCTTCATCGCCGTTTGTATCGACTGGCTGAGCCGGTAGCGGTCTTCCGTTTTTGGAACGAGTCGGTCAATAACGATTTCGATGTCGTGGATTTTGTAGCGGTCAAGCTGCATCTTCGGCACGATGTCCTGCACCACGCCATCTACCCGGACCTTAGTATAGCCCGTTTTGGCGATCTGCACGAACAATTCGCGGTAGTGCCCTTTTCGGCTTCGGATAATAGGAGCCAGCAGGGTGATCTTTTTTCCCTCATATTGCTCCAGAATCGTATCGATAATCTGGTCCTGCGACTGCCGTTCCATCTTCCGACCCGTTACGTACGAATACGCTTCGCCCGCCCTGGCATAGAGCAGACGCAGAAAGTCATAGATTTCGGTGGTCGTGCCTACCGTAGAGCGGGGGTTTTTGGAGGTCGTTTTCTGCTCGATGGAAATCACCGGACTCAGACCGTTGATCTTATCCACATCGGGCCGCTCCATATCGCCGATAAACGAGCGGGCGTAAGCCGAAAAGCTCTCCATGTATCGGCGTTGCCCCTCGGCATAAATCGTATCGAAGGCCAACGACGATTTGCCGCTTCCGCTGATACCCGTCACGACCACCAGCTTGTTGCGGGGAATAACGACGTCGATGTTTTTGAGATTATGTTCACGGGCTCCCAGCACTTCAATCTGGTCGTAGCCTGTCAGATCAATATCAGTCAGACCGGCCTGGCGCTCGGTCGTTTTTTCTTCTGTCACGTTCGGTTGGCTCATTCTAAACAACAACGTAAAACGAGCGGGGCTAGTTTCCGGGAAATGTAGAGACGCGACCCTTCGCGTCTCCTTATGCGTCAGCAATCTGACCAGCTGGTTTTTTTCTCGTCTTATGGGCTGACGCTTGTGTAGGGCTGGCGCATAGGAGACGCAAGGGATTGCGTCTCTACAAGACAAAAAAATAAAACGATGGGTGAATTCAAATTTCAGAATAAATACAGGATTGCCTCTTCCCGATTGGCAACCTATGACTACGGAGCAAATGGTGCCTATTTCGTTACCATTTGTACGAAGGATAAAGCACCCTATTTTGGCGATATTGCTCTAATTAACGGCGAACCTGTTATCCAACCTACAATCATTGGCCAGCGAACCATTGACGGCTGGCTTTCTATTCCTACATTTTCGCCTTTTGTTAAGCTGGATGCGTTCCAACTTATGCCTAACCACCTTCATGGCGTTCTTTTCATCAATAAACCTGAATACGACAACTGGGAGCCAAACACATTTGGCCCGCAAAGTCAAAATCTGGCGTCTATTTTACGAGGTTTTAAATCAGGCGTAAAAGCACACGCCACCACTAATAATATCCTTTTTTGTTGGCAGACAAAGTATTACGACCGTGTTATCCGTAACGATAACGAACTAAATAGAATCCGCCACTACATCGAGAACAACCCTGCCCAATGGTTACAGGATTTAGAAAACCCAGAGGGGTTATACATGTAGAGACGCAATCCCTTGCGTCTCCTGACCGGATGGTTTTGGGTATGCCGTTAAAATTTCAATATATCACATGCAACTGACGCATACGTGTTGCTGACGCACAGAAGACGCGAGGGAATGCCGGTCCACCGTGGTCCGGCATTCCGGTGCGGTCTCTACAAGGGTGGGCAGGGCACCTGCTCACATCACGGCGGGGTGAAACGCTGGCTTTGAGACAAAGTACTCATGGCGATCAAAACAAAACGCTTACTTTCGTGCATGGCAAAATCTCCTAATTGGACTCGTGAAGAACTCATAGTAGCGTTTAACCTGTATCTGAAATTACCTTTTGGGCAGATGCATAAGAGTAATGCCAAGGTGAAAGAGTTAGCAGCCATTTTGGGCCGTCGTACACCAGATTCAGTGGCGATGCGACTTACTAATTTTGCCAGTGTTGATCCCTATCATCAGAATCGTGGTGTAAAAGGAATGAGCGGAGGCTACAGTCAGGTAAAACCCATCTGGGACGAATTCATCAACAACCAGGAAGAGTTAATTTTTGAAAGCGAACGGATTCTGGCTGAATACAAACATGAAACCCTAGAAGAAGCCTATCCGGAAATCGAGTTCGACCTTAAAGATCTGAAAGGCGAGATGAAGACGCGATTGGTAAAAACCCGGGTTAACCAAAACGTTTTCAGGCAAATGATTTTGAAAACGTACGAAAGTCGGTGTGCCATTTCAGGCATTGATTTGCCTGAGTTACTGGTTGCCGGGCATATAGTTCCTTGGGCTGAAAATGAGCATGAACGGCTCAATCCCGAAAATGGAATTTGCTTATCGAACTTATATGACCGCGCCTACGAGAAAGGTCTTATTTGTATTGATACCGACTACAAGCTACTGCTATCAAAGCAATTGAAAGGGCATACAACGAAGGAATTCTATCAGCAGTTCTTTGGACGCTTCGAGCGTCACCTTATTCTACTACCAAAGTCGTATCAACCCAGAAAAGAGTTTTTAGAATATCGACTAAAGCAATTTGAGCTTTAGAATCCTCTATAAATGTTAGCATTTACCATGTACTTCCTCTCAAGTCCTGTATTTATATAAACACTGAACTATTTCAAGAACTTCCTCCTAACTTAGAACGGTAAGTTTCTGATTTACAATACGATACCTCCTTCCATCATTTATATCATCCTGATTCTATAGCTTGTTCGGCTTGCAGAAGCGGTCAGAACGGTTAATTTTGTTAATCTGATTTTCATAGCTTAGACATACGTTCAGCCCATTCGCCCGGTTGAACATTTCCATAAAACAACGCATTCCAGATACATGGTACAGACTGACGTAATTGAACCGATTTTAGAAGAAGACAAAGGCCGCTTTGTACTGTTCCCCATTAAACACTGGGACATTTGGGAATACTATAAAACCCACGAAGCATCGTTCTGGACTGCCGAAGAGATCGACCTCGGCCAGGACATGAAAGACTGGAACAGCCTCAACGACGGCGAACGCCACTTCATCTCGCACGTGCTGGCGTTCTTTGCCGCATCGGATGGTATTGTGAACGAAAACCTGGCTGTCAACTTCCTCTCGGAGGTGCAGTACGCCGAAGCGAAATGCTTCTACGGCTTTCAGGTGATGATGGAGAACATCCACTCCGAGACTTACTCCCTGTTGATCGACACCTACATTAAAGACCCTGTCGAGAAAGACCGGCTCCTGAACGCTATCGACACCATTCCCTGCGTGCAGAAAAAAGCCGAGTGGGCCCTGCGCTGGATCGACAACGGCTCGTTTGCCGAGCGGCTCATTGCCTTTGCCGTGGTCGAAGGAATTTTCTTCTCGGGTTCGTTCTGCTCCATCTACTGGCTCAAGAAGCGGGGCATGATGCCCGGCCTGACGTTCTCCAACGAACTGATCTCCCGCGATGAAGGCCTGCACCGCGATTTCGCCTGTATGCTCTACACCGACCACATTGTCAACAAATTACCCGAGTCGGAGATTTACGACATTATTCGGAACGCGGTCGAAATTGAGCAGGAGTTCGTGGCCGATGCGCTGCCCGTGTCGCTCATTGGTATGAACGCCGAATTGATGAAGCAGTACATTGCCTTCGTAGCCGACCACCTGCTGGTCACGCTTGGTCTGCGGAAAATATACAACGTGAACAACCCCTTCGATTTCATGGACATGATTTCGCTACAGGGAAAAACCAACTTCTTCGAGAAGCGCGTGGGCGAGTACCAGCGGGGCGAAGTGATGTCGAAGTTCAAAGCAATGAAAGCCGCTTCGCAGTCACAGGACGCCGAAAACCCAGCCCCTGTTGCTGTTGCGGAAGAGCCCAAAGGCATTACGTTCGACGCTGACTTTTAATTTTTTACTGACTTTTCCGTATAAAACAAACGCCATGTCTCTAAGATGTGGCGTTTGTTTTATACCAAAACCCATTTCCTTTTCTAATTGATTACCTGACGGTATCGCAAACTTTCCCGCATGGGGCTGCCCCGCCCGATAAACCAGGCCAAACGGCCATAAATAGGGTCCCGGCGAAACTTACGGCCGTTTTTAATGAAGTAATACGCCCTAAACAAAGCCCGTTCGAGCCAGGTGTGGTACTTCCGGAAGTAATGAAAGAGCGAGATATAATATTCTTTCTCAATGTCGTAGTTTCGGGTTGTGCTTTGTCCGGTAAAATGCACATACTCGGCCTGAGGGACCAGATACGACTTATAGCCTTTCAGCAGCAGCCGCTTAGCGAGGTCCTCTTCTTCAACGTACAGAAAATGGGCCACGTCGAAGCCGCCAATCAGATTGAAAGCCGACGCCCGGACGAAGAGCGTACTACCCATCACAAACGGCACTTGCAACGGTTCGGTATACACCTGCCGGACGGACGGGTACAGCGTGGGATTGAGCGACCGAACAAACCCGTGGCCGAGAATTTTACTACCCAGCGTGGGCAAATAGCCAAAGGTCACCTGCCGGGAGCCGTCGCCGGAAAACATCTGCGCGCCACACAGACCCGCATCGGGCGTACTGTCCATAAAGGCGGCCAACTGCGTGCATACGTCGGTTCGTAACACGCAGTCGTTATTCAGAAAATAGTAATAATCGGCCGCTGGGTCGGCCCGTTGAACACCCAGCATATTGCCGCCCGAAAAGCCAAGATTTATTCTACTGCGAATGAGCTGAATGGTTGGGCCGCGCCCGACAATGGGTTTCAGTGCTTCATAATCTGCTGCGCTTGAGTTATTATCAACAATGACAATCTCATAATCAACACCACCGCTGGCTACGGATGCGGTCTTTCCGAGAATCGAATCGACGCAGTCATAGGTGAACTGATGCGAGTTGTAATTGAGCAGGATAATGGAGACTTTACGAGGGGTCATTTGGCAAAAGTAGCACGGTTGAGAACACGCGATTGTAAATCTAATTAATCGTGGCTTCCCGGCCGCGCTACTCTTCCCCTAGCACCGAAAAGATCAACTCCGATTCGTATCCTTTGCTAAGCGCATAGCGTACCAGCTTCTGTTTGACAACCAGCGGGTTATCATCCCGCAAACTTTGCCGTTTTTTCGCCAGTAAATCCGAGAGCGTGCCCCGGTAATCGTCGGGGGCGATTTCCTTCATGGCCTGGTCGAGGTTGTAGCCCGTGATGCCGCGCTGCTGCAGGTGCTGCTTTATTTTCCGCTTTCCCCAGCCTTTCACCCGAAATTTCCCGCCCGCAAATGACTTCGCGAAACGTTCCTCATTCAGGTAGTTCTGTTGGATCAACTCGGCAATCACTTCTTCGGCATCGTCGCCCCAGATGCTCCACTCCTTCAACCGGTCGCGTACTTCCTGCTGCGTACGTTCCTGATACGCGCAAAACATGGCTGCCTTGCGAAGCGCATCCTTTACTGATTCTGTCATATAAAAAGATAACACGCACAGCGCCGAAATTGCTCACGCTAACCCATTCGCTCGCCTGTTTTTTACGTCAGTGTTTTACCGGCTGATGCTGCATTAATTCATTGATCAGGGTTTCGACCTCGGCAACGGACCTACTCACAACCAGGTATTCATGCCCTTTCCCGGCGTCATCCCAGCCATTGGAGCCGTCGGCGTTCATCGTCAGCCGACCCGATTTAACGGTATAATACGGTGCGTAGCCTTTTACACCCACCAATACGGCGGTCTGGTCCCAGCTCATCCGGCCGTTTTTGTCCTCGGCCGCTTTCGGCAACGAAATCCGGAACACATCTTTTACCGGGCTATTCTGGATACGAGTATTCTGAGTAAGGGGTAAGCCGGAATGAATTTTCTCCCCTATTTCGAACCCACTCATGAGAATTGGCGTGGGCCATTTAGCGAAAACGATTTTCGACGAAGCCACGTCTCTATGAACGTTGTACTCCCGGCCACTCGGAAATTTGCCTGCCATGCTCACCAGCTTCTTTACTTTTTTCGTCACAAGTTCTTTACCCGATAGCTTAGAATACTGGTCGGGCGGGGAGTTGAGCAGGTTGGCCAGATTTGTCAGAAAGCCGACGGTAATAATGGTTACACTCTGGTCGGGTTGTTTGGCCAGAATCTGGCGATAGAGCGCCACGGCGTCCGGCACCTCGCTGTTCGACCTGATCTTGTGCGGATACCGTGCTACCAGCGTGTCGGACCAGTGTTGCGTGTCTTTATCGCTCACGGCTTCTCCTTTCGGGACGCCAATAGGAATGTTCGGGCGGTTGAAATAGGTGTTCAATACGCTCAGGACCGAGGTTACCTTTGGGTAATTGGTGCTAGCAATAGTGGCCAGAATACGCGTCTGACCTGCATCGGCAAAGGCGTGGAGCATGGCAATAGCACCCACATCGTCGTAATCCGGCCCCATGTCGGTATCGAAAATAACCGGAACAGGTTGATTTTTTTGGGCCGACTGTCCATGCGACAGACCGGCTGTCAGAGCCAGCAACACACTGGTGAAAAATAAATAGGGACGAATCATCAGGTTAAACGAGATTTACGGGCCGGTTCGTGACCAACTTCCGGCCTGTGGAGTTACAAATAGATTGATACGTGTCGTAATTCACCAGTTAAAGGACTCTTGCTATGATTTCTCTTAAATCACTACCTACATCACCGGATGCCCAGTTACGAAATCTCGGCTGGGACTGGATGCTCGGCCAGGATACACTGCCTTATCTGGCTAACGAGGTTGTAACGGTAAAGTCTACCGAAGCGGATGCCTACTATGAAGCGGCCAATGAATTATTCGAGATGTTTATAGCCGCCGGGCAGCAGATCATCGACGAGAACCGATTTGCCGAAGCAGGCATACCCGCCAACCTGATTGCGCTGATAAAATTATCGTGGGACGACGACCGGCATATTCACCTCTACGGCCGCTTTGACCTGGCCGGGGGCGTTGATGAACAGCCCATTAAACTAATCGAGTTCAACGCCGATACGGCCACCTGCTTACCCGAAACGGCCGTTGTTCAATACGCACACCTGCGCGCCAACGGCCTCGACGATAGCCAGCAGTTCAACGCGGTCTTCGAAACCTTGACGGGCCAGTTTGAGGAACTCCTCGCCGTGAACCCCGACTTACAGCCAACGCTGCTACTCTCGGCCATGCGGGGCTTTCCCGAAGACGATGCCAACGTAGCCTTACTGGGCGAAGCGGCCCGGGAAGCGGGTTACGATATCGAATTTGACTTTGTCGATAACGTCGATTTTTCGGCTGAAGAGGGCATCTTCTGGCAAAACCCCAAAAACGGCGAGTTCGAAAAGCTGGACTTCTGGTTTAAGCTGGTGCCCTGGGAGTCCATCGCCGAAGATGAGCCGGAACTGATTCAGATTTTGACCGAGATCGTACGCAAGCGTCTGGCGGTTGTGCTGAATCCGGCCTATACATTGCTATTTCAGTCGAAATACATTCTAAAAGTGTTATGGGAGCTTTACCCAAATCACCCGCTTCTTCTCGAAACGGATACGAAACCACTACCCGGAAAGCCCTGCGTTGAAAAGGTGCTGTTTGGGCGAGAAGGAGCCAACACCCGTATCTTAAACCCGGATGGCAGCGAACGCCAAACCACCGAAGGCGACTATGGTGATTATCCCAAAATTTACCAGGAATACGTCGATTTCCCGAAGGATTCGGCCGGAAACTCGTATCAGGCCGGTGTTTTTTATGCGGGTGAAGGCTGCGGTTTAGGCTTCCGTCGCGGGGGCCTGATTCTGGATAATACGGCTGGTTTTGTGGGACATGTTGTCGAGTAATGCGTCAAAGTGAAGTTTATCAACTAGTTTAGTACGGCTCTGGCAAGGTTGCCAGAGCCGTTATTTAAACACGCATGTCGAATCTAAGCCTTTACATACAGGCCGTTGTGTATATTGCTGCCGGGCTGAATCATTTTATCAGTCCCAAAACCTATCTGGCTATCATGCCGCCCTACATTCCGGCGCATAACCTGATGGTTGTTTTGAGCGGTATTGCTGAAGTTTTACTGGGGGTTGGCTTACTGTTTCCTGCTACCCGTTCGCTATCCGCCTGGGGGCTTATTCTGCTCCTGATTGCGGTATTCCCGGCGAACGTTCACATGGCCACTTCCAGTCGATTTGCCAAACTCCCCGCCTGGCTCCGTTGGGGCCGGTTGCCACTTCAGGGTTTGCTAATCTGGTGGGCGTACCAGTATACGTAAGGACTACAACTTTGTTTGCAACGCTTCGATAGCTGCTGCCAGATACACGAGCGGAGCATTCCAGTTAATGGCAATCTCGTTGGACGCATAGGAACAGGAATCATCCAGAAGCATTTCATCGGCCGAGGTGGCGGTATAGCCGGGGCATTTGTCCTGCTTCGGAGCATTGCCATTCGGTCCGCCCGACAACAGTCCTGGTACGGGTTCGGCAATTCCATCGGCTACGGAGGGCCGGTGGTGTGGGCTCATCACCGATTTATCACCAAATCCGGTTAGCAACGAATAGCCCGTTGCGTTGCGACCCAGTAAATAGTCTATGTTGGTTAAAGCAAATCGCAGATAGCGGCCGTCTTTTGTAAGGTTATAGGCCTGAATGAGCGCGATGCCCTGGTTAGCGGCTACGGAACTACTTCCCCAAATATAATCCCGCGCCGATTTGCCCATTACCGTACCGTAGGCCTGCTGGGCTGTTCCCTGAATCAGATCATCCGCAAAAGCAACCAGTTGCTTCTTCACCGATTCGTTTCCCTGTTTGCCGAGGGGCGTAAGCTCGTTCGCAAAGCGGGCAAGCGTGTAGTATCCCAACAGACGAACCTGGTTCCAGGAGGGCAGGCTCAGTTTCTCATCCGGTTTCAGTTTCGCTGCGGTAAAATACGCATCGTCTTTTGTCGTCGCATACAATTCTAACGCGGCCCAAACCCACTCATCGCTGGCATCGCGGTCTTCGTAACTGCCCGTTACCACATCGGGGTCGAACTGCGTATTCATTTCGTTCTGCCGATAGATGGTGGTGGGGTTTTGTTCAGCCCATTTCCAGGCCTTCACGGCGGCCGTCCGACAAGAATCCGACAGGCCGGGCAATGCTTTGTCGTATTTTTTGAACACCCGGCTGGCCTGTGCCAGTACGGCGGCAAAATCGAGCGTGGCGGTTATACTTTTCTGGATAACGTAGCGATCTTTAACGGCTTTATCCGGCATGACCATGCCATCGAAACTTGGGTTCGTCAATTTATGGTACACGCCCCCATCGGCCGGGTCCTGCATGGTTAGCATCCAGCGAAGATTCCACAAAGCTTCGTCCAGCAGGTCAGGAACGGCGTTACCCGTTTCAGGAATGTTTGTATCGAATGATTTAAAGTAACCAGGAAAATCTTCGTACAGGGAGAGCAGCGTGCCCACCGTAATGCCCGAATTCACAATGTACTTGTTGTAATCCCCCGCGTCGTACCACCCCCTAGGCGACGAAATAACCGTACCTGCCGGACGCCCCGGCGATGCCGCCGATGGATGAATCAGCACTCGGGTATCCGGATGCCCGGCAGGACGTGCCCATTTCCCGGCGTATTTGGCGGGTAATTCAGCGGACACCCGCTGGTAGTAAAACCCTTTAAGAGCACCGATGGCTGCAGCCCGGTGTACATCCGGGCGAATCTCGACTGGATAGGAGTGCCCTAAACCCGGTACGACGATAACATAAGTCCCTTTCTGCTTAAAAGCCGAGAAATCAGCAAACTGGCTTGTTTTGCCCGAAATCTGATTTTTCTTAGGTTCGCTCAACGTACCTGTAAATACAACTTTTTTCTGGTCAGGCGACATCAGTTGAAACGTTGTATATGGCGTAGATGCACCTGCCTCATTTACCACAACGGCTATTTTGGTCGCCTGTGGATAAAATCCTACTTGATTGAGTCGAATATTGGTAGTTAAAGATTGACCACCGGCAAGTTCGGTGCCCAACAGAAATAGTAATACTAAGTAAACTCGCATTCGTTTTGTAAAGGGAAGTTGTACTAATAAATACATAGTTAATAATGCCCAGGCATTTCATAATGAGGAGCTGTTTATATCTCCATTTTACTCATTTGTCTTCTTTTTATATTAACTCATTCGTCAATTTCTAACTACGTATGGATTTTTATGCGATCTAAAAAGTAAAAGCCTAGTCATTCTACAGCTTTATCATCCTCTTTCTCCGGGAGATAATCAACATTCATCTAATTACTTATAATTTATAAAAAAGTACCGTATGTAGACAAAAAATTTACAAAGTAGTGAAGGTTACTACTGATGCTGACACTAATCTATAGTTGCTTGATAGTATTTACAGGCAAGGATATAGACTAGTTTTTATTTACTAATGTATACGTCTACTAAACAGGAGCGATAATTTATACAAAGAGAACTAATCGAAAGTATATAATAAATATTAATAGGGAACAGACTACAAGCTTCTTAGGTCAAAAGAGCCTTTTATAACTTCCTACAAAGAGCTATTCGATAGACGTATTGATACTTATATAAAGCTTAATCTGGAATAAACAGTGACCTAAAGTGACTTTTCTTAACACCATTAGTCAAAGGGGTGACATCTACTTGAATTACTGACTTATTATGCATGCAACCATCATGGACAAAGATGAAAAAATTAGGCGGAATCGCGCAAAGACTACCCAGCGTATTGTTGAAGCTCTGGAAGAAGTCATAGCCGAACGTGGTATCGAAGGCGTAGGCGTGAACCGAGTTGCAGAAAAGGCAAATGTCAGTAAAGTACTTATATACAGGTATTTTGGTGGTATGGAAGGCCTATTCGAATACTACGTGAAGATGGGAAAATTATTCCCAATATTTACTCCTTCCGTCTTAGATCAGATTCGCCCGTTACACGAATCGGATATTGCCCGAATCTGGTATCGGCAGGTAATTCAAACCTATCGGTATTTCCGTACGTTCAAAGCCGCTCGTGAGGTACTCAAAGCAAGCGTTATTGAGAACGACCCTATTGCCGAAACAACAGCCCGTGCTCAGGATGAGGAAATGACTCGACTTGTTAGCCAGCTTTCTTTCGTAAAGGGGGCAGACACGCAGGCGATTTCGGCTATCATCCTTGGCGCTATGACGTATCTGACCATCATGGCGCAAAACGATCGTACCATGGTTAGTATTGACTTACGGAGCGAAGCGGGCTGGCACCGTATAGAGAACGCGGTAAAATCCATCTATATCTCATTAAATAAGATGGCGATCCACACCAAAGATGTAGAACTTGAACTTCAGTCTTCTCATTTCCCGGTAGCTCAATGGTAATAAAAAATATAGCCGTTTACAAAAGGAATTCAGCCGTTGTGATCAATCTTGAACCTGTTTGTAAACGGCTTATTTTTACTTCAGTCGAATGTCTTTAGTTGTGTTCCAACTCCTTTTATTGCCATTGGCAACGGTGACCCCGTAATAATTGGCCGGATTGATAGTCTGGTCAATGATCTGTCAGGCCGCATTATCGGGCTGGTTCTGCACTGCAGCAGATACCCATCCTGATACACAAGCTGAGTTGTACTATTTTTTTCATCCTGTAAGTTCTATGAATGAAGAAAGGCCCCTACCGAAACGATCGGTAGGGGCCTTTTTGCGTTGTAAACCGATGAACTAGCGTTGTGCCACTGCCGACTTACGGGTATGAATTTTCTCAACAATCCATTTGCCTACTTTTTCGCCTTCTACCTGACCATTCACCAGCGCTGACCGATAGTGAATGCCACCATACAACCGGCTGATCGACGCTTCGTCGGCAGCAGCCCGGATGGATGAGAATGAGCGTACACCATGCCCGTACGGAAACTCGGTCGAATCGGTGAAAGCAACGTTATCCCCCATAAGGTTTGTTAGTACGGTGGCGGCAGCCGTCGAGATAACGCTATGTCCGCTTGGATACTCAGGAAAAGGCGGTGTTTGCAGGAAAGGCGTCCATTTTGGGTCCATCGACTTATTAATGACTGTTTCGGGTCGAACGGTTTTGCTGCGGTACTTTTCGTCCCAGCACGAAATAAAGCCATCGCTCAGCGCAAAGGAAGTGAGCGCGTAGGCTTCGACCGTTTGCATCAAACCCAGTTTCTTCTTTCGGGCAACGGTTTGAGCAATGGCCAGCCAGTGTCCGCCGGGCGTCATTTTTTTGCTGGCATACATAACATGCCCGGCTACATTCATGACAAACGCGTTATCGTCCCAGAAGTAAGCGATATCCTGCTTTTGCTTATCCAGATTTTTGCCGATCTGATAAACCTCATCCAGCTCTTTGGCGTACGGGCTACCCTTGGCGAGGCTGTAGGGAAACGGGCGGGGGGGCATAAACTGGTTGCAGGTATCCATACCCCAGCAGCGCAGTTTGTTCCACTGCGGCTCGGCCGCGTCCATATAAGCCGGCGGAGTAGGTACCCAAGACCCTTCTTCGTTCGTAACCGTATGCTTGAACCCTCGGGTTTGCTTGTAGCTATCTTTAGCCGCATAATCCAGAACATGCTTGGCAACTGCTTCTCCGTACGCCAGGGAGCGCTCATAAACCTCATCGGGAACGCCATCTTTCTTGTACTGTTCGTAAAAGGGTTTCTCGAAGGTATCGTAAAAATCAACGGAGAAAGTGAGCGCACGGGCTACGGTCAGGAAAGCGCGGGCACTGGCTAGCGGGAAGCAGTATTCTTTACCCGGTTCTGGCTTTGGCCCACTCTGGAACCGTTTCAACTTACCCGCTAGCGACTCATACTGCGTATCGAAGGGTACCAGTGCTTCGTACCCCGCCAGGTTGGCGTATGAATAAATACGACTGGCAACAGGAGGAGAAAAAATGTCGTGAATAACGACCTCCGTTAATTTGTTCAACGCCGAATTGTAGTATTCGGGATTGGCAGCCTTTGCGTTGTACTCAGCCGGGGTGGCGGGCTTCTGACAAGCGGTCAACCCAACCAGCAAAACTGCCAGCAGATAACCAAAGCGAAGCGAAAAGTTCATACGATTAAATAACAAGTTGGCGTATTAAGCAACCGCAAAATTAATTGCTTAGAATTTACAAAATTAACGGAAAATATCAGACAAAAGAAAGATTATCATCAACTTCGATGATTAGGTTTTCTACTACAATCCATATTGGTCCAACAGATACACCAGAGCTGCCATAGAAGCCGCACCGAGTTCAAGCTCTCGCTGGCTCACCGTTTCAAATGTATCGACTGTCGTATGGTGGTAATCGAAGTACCGCTGCGAATCAGGTTTGAAGCCAAAGAGAACGGTTCCAAGCTGGGCGAGCGGACCAATGTCAGCTCCTCCCCCACCGGCACCGATCTCCAGCAAGCCGTAAGGAGCCAGTAGTGGTTTCCAGGGCATCACTTTGGCCCGCTGGTCGGGCGTACCCACGATACCGAAGCCACGCGGTGTAAATCCACCATTATCCGATTCGACGGCGGCAATGTGTTTCTCGTTATTTTTTTTAGCCAGATCGGCGTAGGCAACACCACCCCGAAGGCCGTTTTCTTCGTTCATGAACATCACCGCGCGAATGGTACGTTTGGGTTTGATCCCCAGCGCCTTCATAATCCGCAGTACTTCAATGGATTGCACACAACCCGCGCCATCGTCGTGAGCCCCTTCGGCCAGATCCCACGAATCGAGGTGACCGCCGACAACGATGATCTCATCCGGTTTCTCGCTGCCTTTGATTTCTCCAACTACGTTGTATGATTTGGCGTCGGGCAGTGTCTCGCAGTTCTGTTTGAAGTAGAAAGTCAGATTTGGGTTTTCAGCTAATGATTTACTCAGCAAATCGGCCGCGTTGGTGCTGATGGCCGCTGTTGGAATTAGGGGAACGCCCGTTCCGTAGCGCATACCGCCCACGTGCGGGTTATCGTCGCGAACGTTGGTCATCGATCGGACAATGGCCCCAACGGCGCCTAGTTTGGCCGCTTCGGTAGCCCCATTGGCCCGCTGATCAACGGCCCCGCCATAGGCTTCGAAGGTGTTGATTTTCGTGGGGTCCATCGGACGGTTGTAAAAGACAATCTTGCCCTTCACTTTGTCAGCCCCTAAGGCCCGCAATTCCGGAAAGCTTTTCACTTCAATAACGCCCGCTTCAACGCCTTTCGGGCCGGTGGCGACGGAACCACCCAGAGCGGCAATTGGTACCGAAACCTTTTGTTTTCCATTCTGGATATAGGCGACCTCTTTAGCCCCGCGCACCCAATGCGGCACCATGACATCCTGCAAAAACACCCGGTCGAAACCTTCTTTCTCCATCACCTGCTTCGTCCAGTCGACGGCTTTCTGTGCCCCATCCGAACCGCTCAGGCGCGGACCAATCTGCTTGGTCAGGTAACGCAACCAATTGTAGGATTTTCCATTGGCCAGTGCTTCGTTATAAATCTTTCGGATGGTTACGGAATCGGCCGTTTGAGCCTGTGCGTAGCCAACCAGTAGGGTAAAGAGAAGTGTAATCGTTTTTTTCATGTCAGGCGGTTGTATTGGTTAAGAGGGCAATATACAGAAAAGCCCGGCCGCTTTCCAGCAACCGGGCTTGTTCACGTTTTAAACTATACGCCTTACATATTGATCGCCCGGTTGTCCGTAGCGGCCAGACAGGCTTCTTTGAAGGCTTCGGTATAGGTCGGGTGGGCGTGCGACATGCGCGACACATCTTCGGCCGAGGCCCGGAACTCCATCGCCACAACGGCTTCGGCAATCATGTCGGCCGTACGGGCCCCAATCATGTGAACGCCCAGAATCTCGTCGGTCTCCTTGTGCGCCAGCACTTTCACCAGTCCGTCAACGTCCATACTCGCCCGGGCACGGCCCAGCGCTTTGAACGGGAAGGACCCAACTTTATAAGGAATCCCTTCCTTTTTCACTTCTTCTTCGGTGTAGCCAACCGAGGCCACTTCCGGCCAGGTGTACACCACACCCGGAATGAGCCGGTAATGAATGTGTGGCTTTTGACCAACAATAGTTTCGGCAATGAACGTACCTTCTTCTTCGGCTTTGTGGGCCAGCATGGCACCCCGAATCACGTCGCCCAGTGCGTATATATGCGGAACGCTGGTGCGGAGGTGATTGTCCACTTCGAGTTTGCCCCGATCGTCGGTTTTCAGACCAGCCGCTTCCAGATTCAACCCGTCCGTATAGGGACGACGACCCACCGAAACCAGGCAATAATCGCCGGTAAGCGTGATCTGCTCGCCTTTGGGCGTGTCGACGTTCACAATAACTTCATCGCCGGTGTTTTCGACTTTGGTAACTTTATGGCTGAAGTAGAAATCGGCGCCGAGTTTTTTGATTGACTTCTGAAGCTCTTTACCCATCGTTTTATCCATCGTCGGGATCATCGAATCGGCAAACTCCACAAACGACACTTTCGAACCCAACCGGGCATAGACCGAGCCTAATTCAGCCCCAATTACGCCCGCACCGATCACGATCATGTGCTTGGGTATTTCCTGAAGTGTGAGCGCTTCGGTCGAAGTGATTACCCGTTTTTTGTCAATTGGCATAGACGGGAACGACATCGGTTTCGACCCCGTGGCAATAATTATATTCTTCCCCTTGATGACCTGCTCAGACCCATCATCTTTGGTAATTTTGATGGTGTGCGGGTCAACAAACGAACCAACACCGTGCAGTTCGTCGATTTTATTTTTCTTCATCAGAAAGGTAATCCCCTTCGTCGTCTGCTCAACTACGCTGGCTTTGCGGGCAATCATCTGCGCCAGATCGACCTGTAGGTCGGCCAGTTTAATGCCATGTTCGGCAAAGGTGTGCGCAGCATTGTAATAATGCTCAGACGAGTCGAGCAGCGCCTTGGATGGAATGCAGCCTACGTTCAGGCAGGTGCCGCCCAGGGATGGGTATTTCTCGATAATGGCCGTTTTCAGTCCGAGTTGAGCGCAACGGATTGCACCTGTATAGCCCCCCGGCCCCGAACCAATCACAATAACATCGTATTCCATGAATAAGGTTGTTTTTTTGTGGCTTCTTAGTTGACGTTTGTTTACTTGCCAGTGGTAAATTTACCCACCCGACAGGCAACTGTAATCACCAAACAACAAACCACAAACTGTTTACTTAGAAAGCGTTCTGACTGCAAATTTGGTTCAGAATTTGATTGCCCAAACCGATTTGTAAAAATTCGTGTTGGTGGTACCGGAGGGCCTATCTCTTTTGAGGCCATTTTGATCTGTTTTATGCGTTTTGTTTATCCCGTCTTTCTGCTATCCGTACTGTTAATCAGTGGTTGTACTAACCCCGCTCAGCAAAATCAACCGAATGTTTATTACGATGTGCTGACGTACGTAAAAGGACAAATTACTGACTTGTCGGCCCGGAAGCCCCTTACCCGCAAGACGGTTGCTATTAACGAAAAACGTAACCAGCAAACTACCAACGAAATCAACTGGAGCCGTGAGCTGGAACTGTTTACACAGGTCGATATCAATAAGCCCGCCCTCCGCAGCAGTTACCAGATAACACGCCCCGATTCGCTAACCTACCAATACACACTGAAAAATTCGGAAGAGCGGCTAACGGTGCGGTCACTCCTGGTGCGGCTGGACTCAACCACTCGCAAGCCTGGCCGCATTGAAGCTGTTTTACAGACAAAGAATCCATTGTACGCATCAGAGCGGCATCTTATTCTGAACAGCGGCCCAACGGCTGGTAAACAATGGGGACTACAGGAATACACCGTTTCGGGTTTCCAGAAATTACCCCTTTTCGATAAAAACGAGTTTTTTGTAAACGGGAAAGTACAACCTTAAGCCGTTGTCAGATTGGGTGAGACGGGCAGAATAAAAATAAACGTCGTTCCCTCACCCGCTTCGGAATGAATTTCATACCGGCCCCGAATCAGGTCCATGCGAGCCTGAATATTATGAAGTCCCATGCCGGTTGCGTTGGCCGGATTCATGCCGCAACCGTTATCTTTCACGATCATATTCAGTTCATTGTTGAACCGCCGGAACAGAATATCCGCTTCGGTGGCTTCGGAGTGCCGTAGAATATTGCTACACAGTTCAATGCAAATTGAATACAGGTTAAACTCGGCGGTCTTGTCCAGACGAGGCAACTCAGCATTATCCAGCCGAAAAACGATCTTCTGTGTGACGTTGAGCTTGTTGACAAGGCGCATCAGGGCTTCAGACAGCCCCTGCTTCTCCAGTTCGTCGGGCTGTAAATTATGCGACAGGTAGCGAATTTCGGCGAAGGCCTCTTTGGTCATGTTGAGCAGATTATAATAAATCTGTTGTTCCCGATCCGTCATGTGCGACGGACTGAGCGCCGACATGCTGGTTTTGATAGCGGCCAGTAATCCCCCAAGGCTGTCGTGCAAATCGGCGGCCATTCGCTTCCGTTCGAGCGTTTGCCCGCGCAGGAGCGCTTCTTCAATCTCACGGTTTTTAGCCCGCAATTGATCATTAGCCAGTTTTAGTTCAACCGTTCGGGCAAACACTTTATCCTCCAACTCCCAGTTCAAGCTTTCTATTTCTCGTTTCTGACGATTGATCAGACGGTTTTTGCGGTAGTAGAGAACAACAAAACCCAGCAACATGGCCAGGCCACCTACCAGAATTACCCGCATTAGATTAGCCTCTTCAATATCGTGACTTAGTTTGTCGATATGAGCCCGTTGCTCTAGTTGGGCTTTCTGGGCTCCGGCCCTGAGCCGTTCGGTTTCGATGCGCTGCTGAAGTTGCGTCATCCGGGTTTCGCCGGCCAGTTGATCACGTTCGGCTTCGGCACGTAAACGGGCAATTTCTGCCTGCCGACGCAGGTTGATCAATTGCTGTTGCTGAATAACCCGCTCTTTATCGGCCGCAAGACGCACCTGATTGATGTCGTATTTTTTTTGTACCGCCGACAGTTCTTCAACCCGTTTAAGATTTGTCAGACTATCGCGCAGTACACTATACTCTTCATACATAGCCAGGGCTTTTGCAGATTGATTTGCCAACCTATACGCCTGGTAGAGGGACTGCGTAGCGAGCTGGCGAATGCGTATAAACCCCGACTCCCGCGCTATAGCAACGGACTTTTCGCCAAATTCAATGGCCAGGTCCGGTTTATTAATCAAGGTGTACCCTTCAGATAGCCTCGCCCAAACGGCTGCCTGTCCGGCGCGGTCATGTAGCAGGGTCCAGACGGCAAGGGCATCGTCGAAAAATTTGATTGCCTGTTCGGGTTGATGACGGCTGATAAAGAAATCGCCTAACCGTTCGTTCGTATACGCGACATTTATTTGGGAGCGGGCCTCGATCGCCATCTGTCGGCTGGCTTCATATTGCTGGCGAGCCTGCTCATACTGGCCTCTTATTTCATACACCTCACCAATCTGCGTAACAGCCTGGCTAATCAGCAATTTGCGATTTTTTGGAGTTAAGGACGTGTTAAGTCCCAACAGAGTTTGAGAAAGGCGATAGCTTCGAAGGGCATTATCATATTCTTTCATCAGCAGATAAATGTCGCCCATGTTCATCTGCACCTGCCAGCGTGGTGAACTTTCGCGGGGCAGTTTTACGCACAATTCCGATGCCCGCTGGTTGATTCGTAGCGCCTGAGGATAATCTCCCTTAACTGTTCGAAGGTAGTATTCCTGTAACATCAGCCCCCGCACAGCATATAACGTATTGTGGTAGCGTAAGGCCTGATCGACTAATTGAGACGCATATATAAAACTACTATCCTGCTGCTCGCCACGTGTTTGCTTAAACACAAGGGCCATAAACCGGAGCCCTTCCAGACGTACGGTATCTGCGCTTAGGCTATGGGGTAATGTAGCGGCCATTTGCCGGTATGTACGGCCAAGGGTCAACAAACTATCCATGTATACGGTATCCCCCCGCCGATCGAAATTTAATTCCGGCAGTTTTGGATGCAGTTGCCCAAAGCAGGTAGCGCCCCACCCCAGCAACAGGATAACAAGCCAATGTGATTTCATAGGGCACTTATCAGCTTACCCACTAGCTTATAAGAAACTCTAAAGTAGTCATTTAGTACAGTAAATCAATAGTTTGCATAAACTTTCCACCTTATTAAAACCACTACCCATGTATTGGCAACATTAGTTTGTCTTAGAAAAAAGGACCGTAAACGCACGAAATTGCAAGCAACGCTTAACGCAGACCTTTCGGAAAGATTATCGCAAAAAAAAAGTTTAACTTATTTTAAACTAATCGCCTGATTTTGGAATCTATACTATAGAATCAGACGTAAGTACAATAATTTCCAAGAATAAGCTAGGTTCATAAGAAAAATGGTTACTTTCTTCCACCATTTGGTAAAGAGATTTTTTTTGTTGGAAAAAGTACCGTTTGGCAGATTTTTTGTAGTATTTACTTGCAGTTAAATGCCTTTTTTTAGTACTTTTAAGGCTGGAACACGGAAATTTTTCAAAAAACATAACTCCCCCATACACTATCGGAACACTGCTCTACGTTACCTAATTGTCTTACTGAAAATGGAAAAAGCCCAGGTAAACGACAGTGAGTTGATTTCCCTGTACATCCGTGGTAATGAAAAAGCCTTTGCTAAATTAGTGCAACGGCACAAATCGAAAATTTACACCACTATATACCTGATTGTCAAAGATCAGTACATTGCGGAAGACTTAATGCAAGACACGTTCATCAAGGCCGTGGATACCATTAAGTCGGGTAAATATAACGAGGAGGGAAAATTTCTACCCTGGATCATTCGAATTGCTCACAACTTGGCCATTGACTATTTCCGAAAAGATAAACGCTACCCCAGTGTGGTGTTTGAAGACGGAAGCAGTGTTTTCAATACGCTTGAGTTTGCGGAGGATTCTGTTGAATCACTCCAGATTCGACAGGAAACACACGAGCATTTGCGCGAGTTGATACAGCGATTGCCAGAACAACAGCGTCAGGTGCTTATAATGCGGCACTACGAGGAAATGAGTTTCCAGGAGATTGCCGATGCGACCGGCGTCAGCATCAACACGGCTTTGGGACGTATGCGTTATGCGTTAATTAATTTGCGCAAACAACTGAGCAAACGTTCGCCGAGTTATGATAAAAACATTTACCCAAGATGATGTAGTCCGGTATGTCTATGAGGAGACCTCACCCGAGGAAAGCCTGCTCATTGAAGACGCCCTAATGTCCGAACCGGACCTGATGACGTTTTTCCTCGAAGCCCTCGAACTACGGGCTTTGATGAATAGAATTGAACGTCAGCCACGTGCCAACACGGTTCAATCAATTCTTAATTATTCAAAAAACCACCCGGCAAACCCGCCTGCTAAATTACGACATACGTAACTGGCAGACGGGTTTACTATGTAACGTGGTCGGAAGGCCGCGCAGCCGAAGGCTAAGCTGTAGCTATTTTAGTTAGTCTGCAGCTTAACCTTCGGCTACGCGACTTTCCGGCTAGGCTACAACATAACTATGCAGAAAAAAGAACGGTTTCGGCGTTTTATCGAATACTTCACAGAGCACTACCCCGACCCAAAAACGGAGCTTCACTTCAGCAATCCATACGAATTACTAGTGGCGGTGATTCTATCGGCTCAGTGTACCGACAAACGAATCAATCAAATCTCACCGGCTCTCTTTGCCCGGTTTCCGGAAGCGGAGTCGCTGGCTGCGGCCTCGGTAGACGAAGTATTCTCTTACATACGGAGTGTTTCGTACCCCAACAACAAGGCAAAACACCTGGTTGGAATGGCCAATGCCTTAATGAATCGGTTTGGGGGGGAAATTCCGGCTACGGTAGACGAGTTGCAAACACTACCGGGTGTTGGGCGCAAGACAGCCCACGTAATCCTGTCCATTGTTTATAATGAACCGACAATGGCCGTCGATACGCACGTCTTTCGCGTATCGCACCGGCTTGGACTGGCCCCGTTAACGGCCAATACACCGCTGGCTGTAGAGAAAGCCCTGATGGCACATATTCCAAAGCAACACGTCCCTAAAGCGCACCACTGGCTAATCTTGCACGGCCGCTACGTTTGCCTGGCCCGCGCTCCCAAATGCGACATCTGCGCACTGAAGGAGTTTTGTAAGTATTATGAGAAAGTATTAGGAGCGAGGAGTGAGGAGTGAGGAGTTGCTGACGCCAGCAGTGTTCTCGCGTCAGCAACTCCTAACTCCTAACTCCTCGCTCCTAACTCCTAATACTAGTATTCCTCCGTTGCAGCAAAGAAGAAACTGCCTTCAATGGCTGCGTTTTCGTCTGAATCGGAACCGTGAATGGCGTTGGATTCTATTGACTTGGCGTACAGCTTCCGGATGGTGCCCTCTTCGGCCTGCGCTGGATTGGTAGCGCCAATGAGTTTGCGGAAATCAGCAACAGCATTTTCTTTTTCCAGAATCATCGGCACAATAGCACCGGACGACATGTAGTCACAAAGGCCCTGATAAAATGGCCGTTCGCTGTGTACAGCATAAAACTGTCCAGCCCGTTCGCCGGTGAGCAGCGTTTTTTTAATTGCGACAATGCGGAAGCCCGCTTCTTCAATCATCTTGATAATTGCACCCGTATGCCCGTCTGCTACGGCATCGGGCTTAATCATCGTGAACGTTCGGTTCGTTGCCATTCTAAGTTTTTCTATTCGAGATTTATTTTTCTGCGTGAGTTTCTTTAGTGTTCGGAAATCGCACCCAGGTCTACGCAGGTAAATCTACACGACTATTCTGCGAGAATTTAGGCAAAGGTAGGATTTTACCGGCTAATGTGTACGTAAGCCAGTTAGTAGCGGCTCATTCAGTACCAAAAGATAGCCAACACGACAAACTTGCCGGGCATCGGAGTAAATCGTCTGTCGGAATTAGTATTATTCGTACTTTTGAGTTTCGATTGTGGCTGCGGCCATTTGTATATGCAAGATATTGACGCAATTGGCGCGATTATCGGACTACCGCCCGGCGGAGCCGCCCAGAACGTGCTGATTACCACTCACCAAAACCCCGATGCCGATGCCATGGGATCATCGCTGGGGCTGGCGGGCTACCTTCGTAAGAAAGGTCATCTGGTAACGGTTGTTACACCGACCGACTACTCCCAGAATTTACACTGGATGTCCGGCAACGAAAACGTTATTGCGTTTGACGAGAAAGTACGCGTGTCGGTCAGTGAGTTGTTCGAGCAGGCAGATGTTATCTTTTGCCTCGACTTCTCGGCGCTCGAACGTATCCGCGAACTGGCACCTATGGTGCGGCTGTCACGGGCTCGTAAAATCCTGATCGATCACCACCTCGAACCGGAATCATTCGCCGACCTGGCACTCTGGGACCCAACGGCAGCGGCAACCGCCGAACTGGTTTTCCAGCTTATTGTAGCCCTGGGCGATAAACACCTGATCGATGTACCCATTGCGGAATGCCTCTATTCGGGCTTGATGACCGATACGGGATCTTTCCGGCATCCAAACACCACAGGCAACGTTCACCGCATGGCGGCTGAGCTGGTCGATTTAAAAATCGACGTCAGTAGCATCCACCGGCGCATTTTCGATAACGTAACCCTCGATAAATTCCGACTCCTGGGGTATGTTCTGAACGAAAAACTCAAGGTGTTGCCCGAGTATAAGTTTGCCTACATTACCCTGACCGACGCTGAACTGAAGCGGTACCGCTCGAAAACCGGCGATACGGAAGGAATGGTGAATTATGCGCTGGCGGTTGATGGCGTGGTCATGGCGGCTATTTTAATTGATCGGAATGATGAAATTCGTATGTCGTTTCGCTCTATAGGTAATTTCTCCGTTCGGGATCTGGCCAGCAAGCATTTTAGTGGTGGAGGCCATCGGAACGCGGCCGGTGGACGAACCAAGTTATCCCTTGCCGATACCGAGCAGAAACTCTTGACCATATTACCCGAGTACCAGCAATTGCTGCTGGAAACAGTATAGAAAAATTTACGGTAATCGGTTTACAGTTTACGGTAGTAAGCCGATGCAATGCGAGTATTCCCGTAAACGATGAACCCAGTACCGTAAACATCTTACGTATAAACCAAGTAATCTCACATGTCTCTTAAAAATTTCGGGAAAGCCGCCCTACTCGTCGCTGTTGTAGCGGCCTGCGGTAAAAACCGCCAACAGGTGACGGAAAACGGCCTGAAGTACACAATTCACGAACAAACCGAAGGGAACCGTAAGGGTAAAGTTGGCGATATTCTGACCCTTCACCTGACCCTGATGAACAACAAGGATTCTGTTCTGCGCGATACTCACAAAGAAGGTACGCCGTTCCAGATGTTGTTGCAGGTACCGCCCTTTAAAGGATCATACGAAGAAGGGTTAACCATGCTGGGAAAAGGTGATAGTGCTACGTTCTACGTAAGTGCCGATTCGCTGTTTACCAAAGCCATGCAACCCCTGCCTCCGGGTGTGCAGAAAGGAACCGATATTGGTATTGCGGTGAAGATCCTGAATGTGCAGACCGAAGACGAATACAAGAAAGCCCAGGCCGCTGATTTCGACAAGCAGAAGGGTGTTGATGCGAAAATTATCGAAAACTACATCGCTAAAAACGGCCTGGCGGGTAAAGCCCAAAAAACAGAATCGGGGGTCTATTACGTAGTGACAAAACCGGGCACTGGCCCAACGCCGAATAAAGGCGATGTGGTGCAGGTTCACTACACGGGTAAACTGCTGGATGGCAAAGTATTCGATAGCTCACGCACAAACCCGCAGGCCGGTGGCAAGCCTGCCCAATTCCAGATTGGGGTTGGCATGGTAATTCCCGGTTGGGAAGAAGGCGTAAGTAAGCTCCACAAAGGTGAATCTGCTACGCTGATTATTCCCTCGACGCTGGCGTATGGCCCCCGTGGCAACCAGGGCATTGCTCCAAACTCCGTTCTGTTATTCGACATCGAACTGATCGATATTCAGAAAGGTCAGCCTGGCCAGCCCGGCGGTATGCCACAGCCCGGCCGGTAAGTATTCCGTTATTCTACGAAAGCCGTTTGCAGTTATCGCTGCAAACGGCTTTTTTTGTTCACTATGGAACTCTGCTTTGCCACAAACAATCAACATAAACTTGCCGAAGTAGCCGCCAAGCTCGGCGACTCGTTCATTCTTAAAACCCTTCAGGATATCGGTTGTACGGAGGAGTTACCCGAAACCTCCGGGACGATTCCGGGTAACTCGCGCCAGAAAGCCGATTATGTCTGGACGCACTTCGGCGTTTCCTGTTTTGCTGATGACTCCGGTCTGGAAGTTGATGCGCTGAATGGCGAACCGGGCGTTGATTCGGCCTTTTATTCCGGCAGCCGGGATAGTGAAAGGAACATTCAGAAGCTTTTGTCCAACTTGGCCGATAAGCCTACTCGTGCGGCCCGGTTTATAACCGTATTTACGTTGGTCCTGCATGGCGTAGAGCATCAATTTCAGGGTACCATTGCCGGTCAGATCCTGACGGAACCACGCGGCTCCGGCGGCTTTGGTTACGACCCCGTCTTTCAACCTGATGGGTATGACCGCACCTTCGCCGAGATGACAATTGACGAAAAGGGGCTCATAAGCCACCGGTCACAGGCATTGACTAAAATGATAACGTATTTGCAGGAGCAGATCAAGTAATGGTTATTGGTTGTTGGTTAATAGTTATGGAGTTAGTGATTAATGAGTTATCCGCGTGAGTTGACTAATAACTCAATAACCATTAACTAATAACCAATAATCCCAGGCACAAAAAAATCCCTCGTCTGGAACCAGACGAGGGATTTTTTATATACTATCAACTAGAGACTAATAAAATTTAGCCCGGCGGTCTTCAACTTTGGCCGCATCCTTAATGGCTTCGTTGATGTAGAACCCAACACGCTGGGTGTTGTTTTGCTGAATTTGCGTTTTATACAGTGCGTAATCGGCGATTGAAGGAGCAGGAGTCAGTGATACCGTTTCCATGATCAGGACGCCACCTTCGCCAGCAAATGGCTTCGTGCGGGTACCGGGCTTCAAGCCAAACGCTTTTCCGAGAGCAAAAGGGTCAACGCCCGCGCTGCGAAGGAAACCCGTTGCCAGGTTAACATCCTCAACAGTTTCGACCAGGGCACCGGCACCATATTTCTGCGAAATGGATTCCAGCGAGCCGCTGGCGTTGCCGAGCTTGCTGATGATCTGCTCGCCTTTCAGTTCGTTGCGAACTTTAGCGGTCAGTTCATTCCGGAAATCGTTGATGCTCACTTTGTCTTTCGATGTCTTGTTGGTCAGGACCGCAATAACATACTGGTCACCTACTTCAAACGGCTCCGAAACTGCGTTTACGTCCGTCTTGTCGTTAAATGCCCACCGAACGATCTGCCGCACTTCCGATCCCGTTAATGCGTTGATCTGGTTAGCGCCTTCGGGAATACGATCTGCTGTAGCTACTACCAGCGATTTATCCTCTTTCACTTTGGCGTCAAACTCTTCTTTGCTATGCACATCAGAAGCAAACTGGTCCGCTTTGCGCAGCGCTTCATCTCGGGTGGTCTGGCTTGGCGTAATTGCCTTACCAATAGCCGCTATGCGATAAAGTACGTTCGTTTTGGGTTGCGTAACATTGATGATGTGGTAACCGAACTCCGTCTCGACCAGGCGGGGAATTAAACCAGCCGACGCAGCCCCGAATACAGCCGTTTCGAACGGCTTCACCATCTGTCCATTGTTTTTGAAATAACCGAGGTCGCCACCTACAGAGCGGGAACCGTCGTCGCTGTTGGTCTGAGCCAGTGCTTCGAAGCTGGCACCACCCTGAATCTGCTTCAGGATGCCTTCTGCCCGGCGACGTGCATCGGCTTTGGCCGAATCGGCCAGACCTTTTGTTTGAATCAGGATGTGGCTGGCGCGGGCCGTATAATTGGTATCGCGCTTGGTACCGCCGTATTTATAAATAAAATACGTGTTGCCTTCGCGGAAGGGACCGTAAATACCACCGGGGGCAAAGGTTGGGATGGCAGCCCGGAGTTGTTCAGGCATTTCGCCAGCCGTTAGGTAAAGCGGCACCCGAACGTCGCTGTTTTGCTGGGCAAAGGTCGAATCGTTGGTAGCAGCACCGAGGCCACGAGCCAGCGATTTGATTTGTGTATACAGGGCTGAGCTATCTTCTTTAGACGGAGCAACCGAGAACGTCACATACTGAACCGACCGGCTATCTACACCGGGATACTCATCTTTGTGCTTCGAAAGATAACTCTCCAGCTGCGAGTCCGTCACTTTCACCGTCGTGTCGTTGATGGTGTAGTACGGTACAAACAGGAATTTCACATTCGCTTTTGAATTCTGCGCCTGGTATTCTTTCTGTGCTTCGGCGGTAGTGGCAAAAACCGATAGACGCATCAGGCCTTCGTATTTTTCCCGCAGGCGATCAGAAGCCAGGTTTTTCTCGAAACTAGCCCAGGCAGCCTGCTGCTGAGCCGGTAAATTCTTCAGGCCTTTCAGGTAACTGATGATGGAGCTTTTGTCGAATACACCGGTTTGAGGGTTCGTGAACGCCTGACGAACGGCCGGGCTGATGTTGTTTCCCTGCACCATGTCGACCAGCTCCTCACTCGTGACTTTGAGGCCCAGTTTGTCGAACTCTTGCTGATAGGCAATTTCGAACAGAAGCTGATTCCAGGCCTGTTCCCGGATCTGCACAAGATCCTGCTCGGCAGGAGCCCGGCCGCTTTGTTGTTCAAACTGCGCCCTAAGCTCGTCTACTTTGGCGTTGAAATCCTGGTAATCAATGGATTGACCAGCAATCTCACCAACTTCCTGCTGGTTCCCGCCGAAGAGCAGACTACGGCCTCCGAGCAAATCACCACCCACAATGAACAGAATCAAACTGACGGCAATAATACCAACAGCCAGTCCCGAACGTTCTCTGATCTTATTAATGACAGACATTTCGCTTTTAACAGTCAATTTAGCCCGCAAAATAACAATTTTCCCCGCTGGAATACAAGTGATAACTGTATATCTATCCTCAAATCTGAGGAAAAGGCTCTACACTCTTCTAAACAAATAAGGTGCCGACTTTTTCATGAAAGCCAGCACCTTATCAATTTTAGTAACAAAGACGCTTTACCTAGTCGTTATCCCGCTTCAGTTTATCGCCTGCTTTATCAAACGCATCGCCTATTTCGCGGCCCGCCTGTTTGAATCCGGATTTCACATCCTGCCAAGCATCGGCCGTTGCATTTTTGGCGTGATCGATGTCTTCGCCCAGCTCTTTCCGCTGCTCTTCCAGCTTTGCGCGCTGCCGGTCTGTTTCAGCTTTTGCTTTATCGCTTTGTCTGTCGGCTTTTGCCTTCAATTCATCGATTTTAGCATCCAGTTTGTCCTTTTGAACGTTCATTTTGGCCACTGCCTCATCCCGTTCGCGCCGGAAATCGGCCGCTGCTTCATCGGATTTAGCTTCTACTTTATCACCCGTTTCGTTTAGATCTTCGCGGGCTTCAGCCGTTGCCTCTTTGGTATCGGCGGAGACAGCATCGCCTGTTTTTTCGAGGGCATCTTCGGTACGTGACTCGTTCTTGTTGTCTGAACCACAGGCCTGCAACAATGCCAGTGAAGCCACCAGCATAAGGGTGCCGGCAGTGTGCTTAATTCGTGTTAGTGTTAATGGATGTTTGATCATAATCGTGTTGAGTAAGTTGATTCTCACAGATAGTTTGGCAAATGATGTGCCAGAAATTCGGTTTGTGTAGTACCAACCGTCGATACGTCGAACCGTCGATGCGTCGAACCTTCCCGGTCGGTACTACAGAACCGAATTTCCTAATTTTTCCACTTAATGGCACAGCCGATAGGCTTGGTAATGGGCGACTGCACCGGCCGACCAGCCAGGAGACTACTGACGGCTTCGTCGATGTATCGCCGTTGTACGCTGCTTCCATCCTGGGGGCTATCATCAATCGTTCCTACATACTCAACAATGAACTGTCCCCCCGTTTGCTTTAGCACAAACACTTCGGGTGTACGGGTGGCGCCAAAGGCTTTAGCGGTTGCCTGCGTTTCGTCCATTCCGTAGGCAAATGGGTAGTTCTTTTCGCGCGAGCGAGTTTGCATGTTCTGAAATGAGTCGTCCGTATACGCTTTGGGGTCGTTGGGCATGATGGCGAGCACCGGATATCCCTGCGTCGCAAATTTCCGGTCAAGCCCAATCAGACGGTCTTCGTAGGCCTTTGCAAATGGGCAATGATTGCTCATAAAAACAACAATTACGCCCCGCTGGTCTTTATAATCGGCCAGGGTGATTTGGCGGCTATCCACATTCTTAAGTCGAAAATCGGCTACGGCATCGCCCAGATTATACCCTTTTGGGTTTTGCGCCCTAACCGACAGCGTGACTGTTAACATCAGGGTGGCGGTATAAAACCAACTCAGGAATGATTTCATTATGATTTTCGATGCGTTTGATCATTAGATAGCAAACGTAATAGAAAGATTAATGCGTATCAGAATAAACGACGGATGGCTTCAGGAAGTTGGGCATTCTACAGCAAAGCTGGTACATCAATCTGGTTTCAATCCTTCTCGTGGATTAGTCTCTGGAATACCGGCGGGGTTGGTTAAAACGGACTATGGTAAGTGTTTCAATCCTTCTTCTCGTGGATTAGCCTCTGGAATATCCGATGAACAGCACCTATCGATGGGAGTTGTATTGTTTCAATCCTTCTTCTCGTGGATTAGCCTCTGGAATTATGCTGGGCAAAGGGACTAGCTGCCAGGGTAACCCGGTTTCAATCCTTCTTCTCGTGGATTAGCCTCTGGAATCTAATCACTAACTTTATACCATGCAACCGGAAACCAGTTTCAATCCTTCTTCTCGTGGATTAGCCTCTGGAATGGCAGCGGCATTTTGATTGTGCCGTACCGTTCCCTGTTTCAATCCTTCTTCTCGTGGATTAGCCTCTGGAATGCCACCATCGATGCGGCATGATCGTCCTGGGGTTTCAGTTTCAATCCTTCTTCTCGTGGATTAGCCTCTGGAATTTTTATGTATATGGTGGGAATATTGCCCCTGATTCATGTTTCAATCCTTCTTCTCGTGGATTAGCCTCTGGAATGTAAAAGCAGGTACAGAAATGAAAGGGCTATTTTCTGTTTCAATCCTTCTTCTCGTGGATTAGCCTCTGGAATAAAATTCAGTTCCAGCAACGTATAGAACAGCCTTTAGTTTCAATCCTTCTTCTCGTGGATTAGCCTCTGGAATCAGGACGGATTAATATTGTTTTTGGTTTTAGGTCTTGTTTCAATCCTTCTTCTCGTGGATTAGCCTCTGGAATCCATTATTAACAGGGTAGGTAGTGGTGAAGTTTTCGGTTTCAATCCTTCTTCTCGTGGATTAGCCTCTGGAATAGGCATTCCATTTATCCACAAAGGCCCGGTAAGACTGTTTCAATCCTTCTTCTCGTGGATTAGCCTCTGGAATTGTTGCGTCAACTATCGTTGACTTTCCTACTGTATCGTTTCAATCCTTCTTCTCGTGGATTAGCCTCTGGAATATGTAGCCATTATCATCATAGGCTGACTGGAGCAGTCCTTGTTTCAATCCTTCTTCTCGTGGATTAGCCTCTGGAATCTCAGAAGAACCACCGCATCCGCAGAACATATCAGTGTTTCAATCCTTCTTCTCGTGGATTAGCCTCTGGAATATCGTCAACAGGTCGCCTTCGTTGAACTCGGTACCGTGTTTCAATCCTTCTTCTCGTGGATTAGCCTCTGGAATGCAACCCAATGGCGGCTGATATACAGGCAATCAATGGTTTCAATCCTTCTTCTCGTGGATTAGCCTCTGGAATCCAACTCTTTTAGTGTAGAAATCATAGTCTTTTAATGTTTCAATCCTTCTTCTCGTGGATTAGCCTCTGGAATTTGTTCCCATTCACGGTACCGCTCGGGCCAAGTCGAGTTTCAATCCTTCTTCTCGTGGATTAGCCTCTGGAATGGTGGCAGATAGTATAATTTTTCCACTTGATAGGTTGTTTCAATCCTTCTTCTCGTGGATTAGCCTCTGGAATAGCCGCGCAGATCAACATTACCGGCGACGAGTATCAGTTTCAATCCTTCTTCTCGTGGATTAGCCTCTGGAATTTGCTGAAAATCGTCTTCAGCTCAGCGAGACTGAAATCCTGTTTCAATCCTTCTTCTCGTGGATTAGCCTCTGGAATTTCCACTGGGGCGGCTATCCTGTCGCCCGTAACTACCGTTTCAATCCTTCTTCTCGTGGATTAGCCTCTGGAATTCGTGCTTTTTGTCGTGCCTGGGGGAATGTTGATTATGTTTCAATCCTTCTTCTCGTGGATTAGCCTCTGGAATGACTATACTCACCAAGTCCCTTTGGAAAGATTCGTAGTTTCAATCCTTCTTCTCGTGGATTAGCCTCTGGAATATCGGTTACGCCTGTAGCGTGGTAGAGTCCAGCAGAGTTTCAATCCTTCTTCTCGTGGATTAGCCTCTGGAATTCTGGTGCAGCTATTATTGTGGGTGGTGCTGGTACACTGTTTCAATCCTTCTTCTCGTGGATTAGCCTCTGGAATACAACCAATCCATTCAGTTACACCAAATTCAGCGACGTTTCAATCCTTCTTCTCGTGGATTAGCCTCTGGAATAGAAGGCCGACGCTCTAACGTCGGCCTTCTGCCATTGTTTCAATCCTTCTTCTCGTGGATTAGCCTCTGGAATTTGACTTGGGGAAATAGGCATTATGGAATTGTGAATGAGTTTCAATCCTTCTTCTCGTGGATTAGCCTCTGGAATTCATGATCAAGACTCTATTTGAGAAGCTGAAGGAACGTTTCAATCCTTCTTCTCGTGGATTAGCCTCTGGAATACTTTCGGATTGATTGCCATAATTATAAGGAATTGTGTTTCAATCCTTCTTCTCGTGGATTAGCCTCTGGAATAGCAGCGTAACGTATGCACCCACAACCCATAATCCCGTTTCAATCCTTCTTCTCGTGGATTAGCCTCTGGAATCCAGGCTTTGCGTCACCTTATCCCGGCCGATGTATTGTTTCAATCCTTCTTCTCGTGGATTAGCCTCTGGAATAGCCGCGCAGATCAACATTACCGGCGACGAGTATCAGTTTCAATCCTTCTTCTCGTGGATTAGCCTCTGGAATG